>NZ_JAUCZF010000003.1 GCF_030373245.1 Hydrogenophaga sp. | reverse complement strand
CGGGCCGCTCCCAAGGCAGGCCCAGCCCCCTCGGGGGGCAGCGACCCGCGCAGCGACGGAGCGTGGGGGCCACAGGGCCAGCCGCCGGGCCGCTCCCATGGCAGGCCCAGCCCCCTCGGGGGGCAGCGACTCGCGCAGCGGCGGAGCGTGGGGGCTTTTCCTACATTCCAGCGTAGTTGGGGCCGCCGCCACCTTCCGGGGTCACCCAGACGATGTTCTGCGTGGGGTCCTTGATGTCGCAGGTCTTGCAGTGCACGCAATTCTGCGCGTTGATCTGCAGCCGGTCCTGTCCTGCCTCGGTCTTCACGTACTCGTATACGCCGGCCGGGCAGTAGCGGCTCTCGGGCCCGGCGTATTTCGCGAGGTTGATGCTCACCGGCACGCTGGCGTCTTTGAGCGTGAGGTGCGCCGGCTGCTGCTCTTCGTGGTTGGTGTTGGAGACGAACACACTGGAGAGCCGGTCGAAAGTGAGCTTGCCGTCGGGCTTGGGGTAGCTGATCTGCGGCATGTCAGCGGCTGGGCGCAGCATGGTGTGATCCGCTTGCGTGCGGTGAATGGTCCAGGGCGGTGTGCTCACGCCGATCTTGGGCAGGAACCACTGCTCGATGCCGGTCATGAGTGCGCCCATGGTGGCACCCTTCTTGAACCACTGCTTGAAGTTGCGCGACTGGTGCAATTCGGTGTGCAGCCAGCTTTTTTCGAACGCGGTGGGGAAGGCACTGAGTTCGTCGCTGCTGCGTCCGACCGCCAGTGCGTCGAATGCGGCTTCGGCCACCAGCATGCCGCTCTTGATCGCGGCGTGGCTGCCCTTGATGCGGGCCGCGTTGAGAAAGCCCGCATCGCAGCCCACCAAGGCACCACCCGGGAACACCGTCTTGGGCAACGAAAGCAGGCCACCGGCGGTGATCGCGCGCGCGCCATAGCCTAGGCGCTTGCCGCCTTCGATATGCGCCTTGATGGCGGGGTGGGTTTTCCAGCGCTGCATCTCTTCGAACGGCGAGAGCCAGGGGTTCTTGTAGTCCAGACCGGTGACGAAGCCCAGCGTGACCTTGTTGTCTTCCAGGTGGTAGAGGAAACCGCCGCCGTAGGTGTCGCTGTCCATCGGCCAGCCAGCGGTGTGAACCACCTTGCCGGGTTGCGCCTTGTCGGTTGGTACTTCCCACAGTTCCTTGATGCCAATGGCGTAGCTTTGCGGGTCCTTGCCTTCGTCGAGCTTGAACTTCGCGATCAGCTGCTTGCCGAGGTGGCCGCGTGCGCCTTCGGCGAACACGGTGTACTTGGCGTGCAGCTCCATGCCGAGCTGGAAGTTCTCGGTCGGTTCGCCGTCTTTTCCGACGCCGAGGTTGCCGGTGGCGACGCCTTTGACCGCACCCTTCTCGTCGTACAACACCTCGGCTGCTGCGAAGCCTGGAAAGATCTCCACGCCCGCGGCCTCGGCCTGCTCGCCCAGCCACTTGGTGACCGCACCCAGGCTGATGACATAGTTGCCATGGTTGTGAAAATTGCGCGGCACCAGAAAGTCGGGCGTGCGCTTCTGGCCAGATTCGGAGAGGAACAGCACATCGTCGCTGGTCACCGGCTGGTTCAGGGGCGCTCCACGTTCTTTCCAGTCAGGGAACAGCTCGGTCAGCGCTTGCGGGTCCATCACCGCGCCGCTCAGGATGTGAGCGCCGGGTTCCGAACCTTTTTCCAGCACGCACACGTTGCACTCGCTGCCCTTCTCGGAGGCGAGTTGCTTGAGGCGGATGGCGGTGGCCAGTCCTGCGGGACCACCACCGATCACGACCACGTCGTACTCCATGGCTTCGCGGGGCCCGTGGGCGGCGAGGATCTCGTCTTGCGTCATGCTGTGTGCTTTCTCTCTGGGTGCGGGACTGGTGGCAACCCACCGTGGCTTGTTGCGCGCAGACCCGCAGGTTCATCGTGCCTTGCAGGCAGGCTGTGTCTGGCTCGAGACCGATTCTAGAGGTGAAGCAGGCACAATCGTTGTCACTCAGGGCGTGTCACCGGACACGCCTGCCGTCTTTTGAGGAGTCTCTCTAATGGCATACAGCCTGGATCTGTCGGGGCGCGTGGCGCTGATCACTGGGGCATCGGGTGGCTTGGGCGAGCAGTTCGCCAAAACGCTGGCCAAGGCGGGCGCGGCCGTCGTGCTGGCGAGTCGGCGCACCGATCGCCTCATGGCCTTGCGCGCGCACATCGAAGCCGAGGGTGGCGACGCGCACGTGGTGGCACTCGACGTGACCAATCTTGCATCGATCCGATCGGCGGTGGCCCATGCCGAGACCGAGGTCGGCGCGATCGATATCCTGATCAACAACTCGGGCGTGAGCACCACGCAGCGATTGCAGGATGTGACCGAAGAAGACTACGACTTCATCTTCAACACCAACACCAAAGGCGCTTTTTTTGTGGCGCAGGAAGTGGCCAAGCGCATGCTGGCCCGGGCCAAGGGCGCTGCGCCCGGCACCTACGTGGGTGGACGCATCATCAACATCGCGTCGATGGCCGGCTTGAAGGTGTTGCCACAAATCGGTGTGTACTGCATGAGCAAGGCAGCGGTGGTCCAGATGACGAAGGCCATGGCAGTGGAGTGGGGCCGTTTCGGCATCAACGTCAATGCGATCTGCCCGGGCTACATCGACACCGAGATCAACCACCACCACTGGACCACCGAGCAGGGACAGAAGCTCATCAGCATGCTGCCGCGCAAGCGGGTGGGCCAGCCGAGCGATCTGGATGCCCTGCTGGTGATGCTGTGTGCCAGTGAAAGCCATTTCATCAATGGCGCGGTGATTGCAGCCGATGATGGCTTTGGGGCTTGAGGATCCCCCCGCGCCGCCTGCGGCGTCACCCCCCAGGTGGTGGCGCTGGCCGACTGGCGAAGCCAGGTCGGCGGCGCCCTGAAACAGACCTCTCTCGCCGCAAGCGCCTTCACTCAAAGCTTTTCCGCTTCGCCTGCGGTGCTCAGATTTGACGCTTTTACACGCTTGAATTGATTTGAACTCCTCCACGGTTTCGATAACGCCAGGCCTGCCCACAGGCATGACCGCCGGCGTGCTCGCCGGTCTGGGTGCGGGGGCGTTCTGGGGCATGGCTTTTGTGGCGCCGCTGATGGCGCCGGGCTTCAGCGCGGTCGATATCACGGTGGGGCGTTACCTGGCCTGCGCGGCCTTGTCGATCGTGCTCATGGGGTGGGCGGCACTGCGCGGCGCGGGGCTGGTGCCGACCTGGCGCCAGGCGGCGGCTGCGCTGGGCCTCAGTGTGCTGGGCTACACGGGCTACTACTTGTTGCTCGCGATGGCCATCCAGACTGCGGGCGCCACGCTGCCGGTACTGGTGATCGGCACCATCCCACTGTGGATGATGCTGCTGGGCAAGCCGGCGCACCTGCGCTGGGCCTCCCTGTTGCCCGGCCTTCTGCTGACCGCCGCCGGCATGGGGCTGATGATGCAAGCCACGGCACAGGGACTGGGTGCGCTGCCCGGCGGGCCACAGGTCTGGCTGGGCGTGTTCTACGCGGCGCTGGCGACCGCGTCCTGGGTTTTGTTTGGCCTGCTCAATGCACGCTGGTTGGCCCATCACCCGGAGGTGAACTCCACCCAGTGGGCCAACTGGCTGGGTGTAGCCGCTGGGCTCGGCGCCTTGCTGATCTGGGCCGTGGCCGGCACCGATCTGGCCACGCTGTCTCAGCAGCCTGGCTTCGGTAGCTTTGTGCTGGTCTGCGTGGTCACCGGGATTGGCGCGGCCTGGGTCGCGTCGGTGCTGTGGAACATGGCCAGTCGCCGCTTGAGTGGCAGCCTGGCGGGGCAGCTCATCGTGAGCGAGACCGTGTTTGGGCTGCTCTATGGCTTCCTCTGGTTTGCCCACTGGCCGGCGCTGGTTCAGTGGCTGGCTTGTGGTTTGTTCCTGGCCGGGCTGCTGGCCTCCATGCGCGCGCATCGATGAAACTCGAACTCCCTGTTCACAAGAAGCTGGTCTTCAGCATGACCCTGCCCATTCGCTGGGGCGACATGGACGCCATGGGTCACGTCAACAACACGGTGTACTTCCGCTATCTGGAAATCGTGCGCATCGAGTGGATGCGCGCCATCGGCTGCGAGCCCGATCCACGCGGCGAAGGGCCGGTGATCGTCAATGCCTTCTGCAACTTCCACAAGCAGCTGGAGTACCCGGGCGATGTGCTGGCCACGCTGTTCGTGAGTGATCCGGGCCGCAGCAGCTTCGAGAGCTGGTGCACGCTCTCGCGCAGCGACGACCCCGACACCTTGTACGCCTCGGGTGGCGCGACCACCGTATGGGTCAACTTTCCGTTGCAGAAATCTGCGCCCCTTCCTGATCACATGCGCACGCTGCTCACCTGAGCTCACCAATGCTTGCCCCGGCTTGACGCGCTAGGTCCCGTCACATCTTTCAGGCGTTGGAGTCTTCAGCGCACTTGCTGCAGCGCTGATCATGAGCGGCTGGCTCCTGGGCTGCGGGGGGACGTCGACTCCGCAGCGCCAGCTGATGGTAGCTGCCCAACCAGCGCCCGTGCAGCGCGCCTTTGTGCCCAATCTGGGCGCCGTGAGCACTTCCAAGTTCACCAGTGGTCTGGCCAGCCCCTGGTGCCTGGCGTTCCTGCCCGATGGCCGTATGCTGGTGACGCGAAAAGCTGGGCAATTGCTGCTGCTCAGCGCCAGCGGATTGCCGGCAGTGGGCGGGGTAGGGCAGGGGAGCTTGCCGGACGCTGTCGTTGATCGGGCGTTCGCCCGCAACCGGCGCATCTGCTTCAGCTTTTCCGAAGCCAATGCGGGCAGCGCCGCGCTCAACGGCACAGCGGTGGCACGCGCCGAGCTTGATGCCGCCGCGCTGCGGCTGGTGAATCTGAGCGTGATCTGCCGCCAGAGGCCGAAGGTCGGGAGCAGCGGCCATCGAGGTTACCGTCTGGTTTTCGACGGTCATCGTGAGGTCGGGCGTGAGCGCCTGCGGTGCAGCCTGGGCCAGCGCATCCGCGATGTGCGCCAGGGACCAGACGACCAGCTCTACCTGCTGAGCGATGACGCCAGCAATGCCCGATTGCTCCGCGTGAGCGTGGTCAGCCCCGAGGCGTCTCAGCGCGTGTTGCGGGCCGCCAGGCTGGCAACCGCTTGCAGTCGGCCCATTGCGGTCGCTCTCAACGCCTTCACCCGCCGGTTGACCAGCCGGGCACCGAACATCCAGCTCAGTCGCCCGCGCAGGCCCAGGCGCTCACGCTGCTGGGGCACCTGGCTGTAGAACTGGTAGGGGTCATCGAACGGCCCCCAGTCATGCACCGGCAAGCTGGCGGGGTGGTCGGCCACAAAGGGTGCAAACGCTTGCTGCTGGCCATCCCAGTCGGTCGCACCCCGGCGGTGCATGCCATAGCCGAGATCCCGGTTCTCTTCATCCAGGCGTGCCAGGGCCGCGCGTGCCAGCAGCGGGTCCATCACGTGGCTGTCGACCGCGATCCATCGGCCCTCGATCAGCACCTCGACGCAGCAGTGTTCGATCGGCAGCGCACCCAGATCGATCACACCCCGCAGGAAATCGGCTCGCAGCGTGACGAAGCGCAGTCGAGAAGGGATCTGGATGGCGCGCAGCAGCGCCACCAGCAGGGTTGACTTGGTGTGGCAGTCGCCCCTGCCGCGCCGCAGCACGGTCAGGGCCGAGACGCTGTTGCCGTCGGGCAGACAGGCAAACGGCAGCTCGCGCACATGCTCAAAAAGGGCCAGCGCCTTGTGTCGATCTCCCTGTTGCAGCTGAGTGAGGCGAAGCGCCAGCAGCCGAATCTTGGGATGCTCGATGTCAAGCAGCGGTGTGTTGACCAGCCATCGCCCGGGTGAGTCTTGATCCCGTGCGCTCTGCTGCGCGTCGGGCTGGTGGCTGAGCAAACCGGAACGATTCATGACTGCGTTTGTACCGCTGCCGACAGCTGTTGCGGACGGAGGCCAGCGGATATTCCCGGGAAGTGGGACTTATTTCTGCTTCGCCACACGCCCCATCAGGTAGAACTCCGGGTTGGGCATCATGCTGCTGAAGCTCGCCATGCGGTTCGACAAGCCAAAGAAGGCGGTGATGGCCGCGATGTCCCAGGCGTCCTCGTCGTTGAAGCCATGGGCGTACAGCGCCTCGAAATCGCCGTCGTCGATCTGATGCGACGCCAGGCAGACCTTCATGGCGAAGTCGAGCATGGCGCGCTGGCGTGGGGTGATGTCGGCCTTGCGGTGGTTCACCGCCACCTGGTCCGCCACCAGCGGCTTTTTCTCGTAGATGCGCAGAATCGCGCCGTGGGCCACCACACAGTAGAGGCAATGGTTGGCGGCACTGGTGGTCGTGACGATCATCTCGCGATCGCCCTTGCTCAAGCCCGATGTGCGACCCACGGCCTCGGGCGTCATCAGCGCGTCGTGGTAGGCAAAGAAGGCGCGCCACTCGGCGGGGCGGCGCGCAAAGGCCAGGAAAACATTCGGCACAAAGCCCGCCTTTTCCTGCACCTCCATCACCTTGGCGCGGATGTCATCTGGCAAGGTGTTCAGGTCAGGCAAGGGATAGCGTTCTTGGCTCATGAGGTGTCTCCAGGGCTGGTTCGAAAATATGTCAAAGAAGTTTATCCTTCAGGCCCAACACCACCCACCTCAGGGAGTCGCGCATGCAAGACGAGCAGTATCACAAGGGGCTGGCCACGCGCCGCCAGGTCATGGGCGATCCATTCGTGGACCGGGCGCTGGGCAGCGCCACCGATTTCACGCAGCCGATCCAGGACCACATTTCGCGCAACGCGTGGGGCGACGTCTGGCAGCGCGAAGGCCTGGACCGCAAAACGCGCAGCCTGGTCACGGTGGCCATGCTCACCGCGCTGGGCAAGCAGCACGAGCTGCGTGGCCATGTGCGCGGCGCGCTCAACAACGGTGCTACCGTGCAAGAGATCCAGGAGGTGTTGCTGCACGCCGCCGTCTACTGCGGCATTCCGACCTCGGTCGACGCGTTTCGCACGGCAGCCGAGGTGGTGGACGCGCCCGCGCCCTGATTCGTTGTTCCCCATCATTTGGTTTTTCCACGAAGCTGTACTTGGCAGCTTGATGGAAAACCGCAAGTCCGGCGGACTGCGCGTGGTCGCCGTCATGGGTACCCTGCGCCAGCTGGCCGAGAGCGAACGCACCTATGCGAACGTGTGGACGAAGATCATTGAGGAAAGCGGATTGCGGCCGCAGTGACGGTGGGCAGTTGTCTCAAACAGCCGCAGGTGGGTCGCTATCGCCCCCACACCCGTCGCCCTGGGCCAGCTTCTCGCGCAGGCGCCCTTGACCGAGGCGAAACGCTTCGCCGTCTCCGTGTGCAAAGAATTCCGGGTATTGCCTGGGGGACACACCAGGGGGCGCGCGTGCTTGATGGGACACCAGTATTGCTCGGTGCGCGCCGCCACTTCGCGCGCGTAGGACACCACCCCGTTGCCATAGGAGCAGTAGAAGCAGTTGAACTTCTCGACCAAGTTGAGGTACGGGAGACCTGAGCGGTCAAAAACCAGGTGCGCAAGGCGACGCACACGCGGGATGCCGTAGATGGGAAAACACACCGCCTGATAGAGGCTGATGAAGGCATTGAGAAGGGCAAATACCGGCAAGCCGGCGTAAATCAAGGATGCAGTGAGCACCACCGGCCAGCGGCTGTGTCGCAAATACCGCCAGAGCCCCACCCTCTGGCTCTGCTGCAACTCCAGAAATCGCTCCGCCATCGCTGCGCGCTGGCTCGTCCCTCGTCTGTTTGTATTCGCGCTCCAGAACGTCTTTGAACGAACGGATGCGCGCCAGCAGTTCTTCAATGGTGGAAGACATGGGGCTGGCCTGATTGGGGGGTAGGTCAGCCTAACCTGCAATGAGCTTGTGCACCAGATCCACCGAACTGGAGGCCTGGTACTTGCGCATCAACCGCGCCCGGTGGATCTCCACGGTGCGGTGGCTGATGGCCAGGGCCTTGCCGATTTGTTTGCTGGTCAGGCCGTCCATCAGCAGCGCGGCCACTTCACGTTCGCGCGGCGTGAGCTCGGCGCGCACCGCGCGGCGCGAGCTCAGGTCTTCAAAGCTCCAGATGCCGGCCTCGTGGGGCGCGGAGCGTTCCAGGGCGCGCCCGGTCACGTGGCACCAGAACGTCTCGCCCTTGAAGCGGCCATCCACCCGCTTCATGATCCGGTCGTCGGCGTAGGTGCCGTTGCGCCCGATGATGGGCGCGATGCGCGCGCCGGTGCGCTCGTACTCGGCGGCGCTGGGGTAGAGCAGCTGAAAGCTCTGTCCCAGCAACTGGTTGCGCGTGGCCCCGAACATGTCGCACAGCGCCTGGTTGCAGTCCACCATGATGCGCTGGCGCGACAGCGCCATGCCCAGCGGCGCCAGCTCGAAGGCGAGACGGTAGTCGATATCCGGCGCCACTGGTTGGAGCGCTGGGTTCGGGTTAGCCATTAGGTCAAACTACGTATGCTGTTACGTAGTATCGTAGCTGTTGTTGTTTTTACCCTTGGAGCAAACGACGTGAACAAGATTTACCCCAGCGCCGCCGAAGCGCTCAAAGGCGTGGTGGCCGACGGTCAGCTCATCGCCGTGGGTGGCTTTGGACTGTGCGGCATTCCCGAAGCCCTGATCGACGCGTTGCGCGATTCGGGCGCAAAGAACCTGACCGCCATCTCGAACAACGCCGGCGTGGACGACTTTGGTCTGGGCAAGCTGCTTCAGACGCGCCAGATCAAGAAGATGATCTCCAGCTACGTGGGCGAAAACAAGGAGTTTGAACGCCAGTACCTGGCCGGTGAACTCGAACTCGAATTCACGCCGCAGGGCACGCTGGCCGAGAAGTTGCGGGCTGGTGGCGCCGGTATTCCAGCTTTCTTCACCAAGACTGGCGTGGGCACGCTGGTGGCCGACGGCAAGGAGCTGCGAGAGTTCGACGGCGAGACTTACGTGATGGAGCGCGCCCTGCTGCCCGATGTGGCCCTGATCAAGGCCGATGTGGCCGACCGCTCGGGCAACCTGCGCTTCAACATGACGGCGCGCAACTTCAACCCGGCCGCCGCCACCGCGGGCAAGGTCTGCATCGTGGAGGTTGAGCGCATCGTGGCCACCGGCGAGATCGCCCCCGACGACGTGCACCTGCCCGGCATCTACGTGCACCGCATCGTGCTCAACCCCACGCCCGAAAAGCGCATCGAGAAGCGCACCACCCGCGACCGCAAAGTCTGATTTTTTGCGGGACAGATCTTCAGCTCTGTCCCCAACACGAAAGGAAACGAACATGCCTTGGACCCAAGACCAGATGGCCGCGCGCGCGGCCGAAGAACTGCAAGACGGTTTTTACGTGAACCTCGGCATCGGCATCCCGACGCTGGTGGCCAACCACGTGCCCGACCACGTTGAGGTGTGGCTGCAGAGCGAAAACGGCATGCTCGGCATCGGCCCCTTTCCCTACGAGGACGAGGTGGACGCTGACCTCATCAACGCCGGCAAGCAGACCGTGACGACCATCAAAGGTTCGGCGATTTTTGGCAGCGATCAGTCGTTTGCCATGATCCGCGGCGGCAAGATCAACCTGTCCATCCTGGGCGCCATGCAGGTGACCCACGAGGGCGACCTGGCCAACTGGATGATTCCCGGCAAGATGGTCAAGGGCATGGGCGGCGCCATGGATCTCGTGGCCGGCGTCAAGCGGGTGATCGTGCTGATGGAGCACGTGGCCAAGAAGAAGGACGGTACCGAAGACCTGAAGATCCTGCCAGCATGCACCCTGCCGCTCACGGGCAAGGGCGTGGTGGATCGCCTCATCACCGACCTGGGTGTGATGGACGTGACGCCCGAGGGACTGAAGCTGGTGGAAATGGCGCCCGGCGTCACCCGAGAGCAGATCCAGTCCAAGACCGGCGTGCCCCTGATATGAGCGAATGAGTCTGGTGAACTTCAAGACAAACGGCCCAGAGGGGCCGTTTGCGCTGTTTGGAGGTCAAGAACATCTGAGGCTATGAGGCGTCTGATCTCCGCAGACACTTGGGCGCTCAATAGGACAAGCTGTGCTTCACGCTCAAGCGAATCAGCGGAAAATTGCCTCCAAGTCTGCTTCGCCAATACCCGGCTCCAGCTTCAAGCTGCCCTCAATGTGCTGAAGGTGATCCAGCATCAGTGCCTGGGCTTTGGAGAGGTCGCGATGGGCTATTGCTTCAACGATTTCACTGTGCTCGTCAGCCCGGCAGCTGGTTGCCGTTGGCGCGTCATAGAGGAAGATGATCAGGCACGTCAGCGACGACAGCTCTCGCATCTGTCTCGCCAGTGCGGAGTTGCCTGCCAATTCAGCCAGCAATGTGTGAAATTCCCCTGACAGACGAACGATGGCGCGTTTGTCCTCGCGGCGGCGCGCGTCTTGCTCCAGCGCTGTGTGCTGGCGCAGTCTCGTGATGCGCTCTGGCGTCAGGGCTTCGATCAGCCTGCGCAAGACAGCTGGTTCGATTAAACGACGCGCCTCAAACACGTCGATCGCCTGATCGATCGTCGGCTTCGCTACGTAGGCGCCGCGCTGCGGAATGATGTCCACCACCTGCTCATGCGCCAGCCGAACCAAAACTTCGCGCACTCGCGCCCGGCTGACGCTGAAGATGTCTGCTAGCCGCTCTTCGACGAGTTTGGTGCCCGGATGGAGTCGATGCTCCAAGATCGCGGTGTAAATCTTTTCGTAGATTTCATCGTGCAGGTTTTCGCGCTCCAGTCGCGCGTGCACGGGTGACTTTCGAGGACGTACGATGGCCATGGTGGCAGGATTGTAGAGACTGGCCAGCGCGGTCCCCTCAGCGCAGCGCGAACAGGCTGCCCCAACCCTTGATCTGTGCTGGGTCTGCGTCGACTGCGCGCAGGGCGCCCCAAACGGTGGTGCTCACAGTGTCCAGCAACGGAATGCCAAGCTCGGTCTCCACGCGTGCGGCCAGAGGCGCGGCGCGCAGATTGGTGCAGTACGTACTGATCGCCTGTGGCCGAGCATGGTCTGTACCCAACGAGACCTCCCGCATGAGGCCAAGCAGCGTGTCCGGCTCGACGAGAGCGAAATCGTGGTTCACGCTGATGCGCAGGTGGCGTTCAGCGACCACGGAGATGCCCTCTCGCGCGTAGTTCTCGACGATGCGCTGTTGTACGTCCTCGGTGTATGGGGTTACCAGGGCCAGTTGTTGTACGCCCATGATCTTCAGCAACTCATTGAGCGCGAGCACGGCGGTGGTGGCAGCGATGCCGGTTCGAGCGTGAATGCGCTCACACAGCCGCCGGTCGCTGTCGAATCCCATCCAGCCAGCAGCGGTACCGCTCCAGGCAATCACGTCTACCTTCGCATCAGCCAGCAGTTCTGCGGCCGCCAGGATTTTGGAGTCGTCAAACTGACCCAGCGCACGGTTGCTGAGCGAGATCTCGGTCACGCTGAAACGAGAAAAATGCGCGCTGCAGCCCAGCACCTTTGCCGCCAGCGCGCTGGTCAGTGGCTCAAGTGCCGTATTGGACGAAGGCGTCAGAACACCGAGGCGGACGGACTTGTTCATGGTTGGATCCTGGGTATTCGGGCGAGACGCTGTGGTCGCCACGCATGTTGTCCACATTATTGTTGGCAATTGGATCAACAATAATGTCGGGCACGCATTTTGCGTACTTGGCTGTCATGAAATCCAAGCAGCTTCTGCGCCAGTGCATTCCCGGTTCGAAGGGTGTTCGCGCACCAGACTTGTGCGTTCTTGAGGCCGCGGCGCGCAAAGTGCCTTCCGCTGGTGCGTTTCGGTGGAAGCGATGAGCACGCCAGCGTTCGATGTCGTCGTGCGCAACGCCCGGGTGGCGACCGCGAGCGATGTGTTTGTTTCAGACATCGGCATCACCAATGGAAAGATTGCGGTTCTGGGCCGGGGCTTGGCGTCAGGCAAGGTAGAGATGGATGCTGCGGGCCGAGTGGTCACTCCGGGAGGTGTAGACGCTCATTGCCACCTCGACCAGCCCATGGATCCGCCGGTGCGCATGGCTGACGGCTTCGAAAGTGGCACGCGCTCTGCAGCCTGCGGCGGTACGACCACCGTGATTCCCTTCGCTGCTCAGCAAAAGGGCGAGTCGCTGCGCGCGGCCGTGGATGACTACCATCGACGCGCCGATGGCCAGGCGCATGTGGACTATGCCTTTCACCTGATCGTGAGTGACCCGACTCCGGAGGTGCTCACTCAGGAACTGCCGGCGCTGATTGCAGAGGGCTACACCTCGTTCAAGCTTTACATGACCTACGACGCGCTCAAGCTCAACGATGCGCAGGTTCTGGACGTGCTGGCGGTGGCCCGCGAGCATGGCGCGATGGCGATGGTTCATGCGGAAAATGCCGATGCGATCGAGTGGCTGACCCGCCGGCTGGAGGCGGCTGGGCGAACGGCACCGCGCTGGCATGCGCACGCCCGTCCGATGCTGGTCGAGCGTGAAGCCACGCACCGTGCGATTGCGCTGTCCCAACTGGTGGACGTGCCGATCCTGATCGTGCACGTGTCCGGTCGAGAGGCCGTCGAGCAGATCCGTTGGGCGCGCAGCCACGGCCTGCAAATCTTTGCGGAGACCTGTCCGCAGTACCTCTTCCTGACCGCTGAAGACCTCGGTATTGATGACAGCTACAAGGGTGCGCGGTGTGTATGCAGTCCGCCACCCCGCGACAAGGCCAATCAGCAGGTGATTTGGGATGGCTTGGCCGATGGGCTGTTCACACTGATTTCGTCAGACCACGCGCCGTTTCGTTTTGATGCGCCCGAGGGCAAGCGCCCGGGCGGGCAAGAGGTGCCGTTTCGCCACATCCCGAATGGCATTCCTGGCCTGGAGACGCGCTTGCCGCTGCTGTATTCAGAAGGTGTACTCGGTGGCCGGATCACTTTGGAGAAGTTTGTCGAACTCACGGCAACGAATCCGGCCAAGGCCTATGGACTTCATCCGCGCAAGGGCACCATCGCGCCAGGTTCCGACGCCGACCTCGTGATTTGGGACGAAGGCGAATTCGTCGTCGACAACAAGCTGCTGCACCACAACGTGGACTACACCCCCTACGCCGGTATGACGCTGCGCGCATGGCCTGCAGTCACGCTCGCCTCGGGCCAGGTGGTCTGGGACGGTCACGAGTTCTTTCCCCGCCAAGGCCAGGGCCAGTTCCTGCGCTGCGGTCCACCCACGCTGCGGCCTCGGCTGCGCTGAATCCCGTCAGTCACACACCACTAGGAGAATCCCATGAACCACGCCGCTCCCTGGCTCCGCACTCTGGCCGCATTGGCTGTCACTTCCAGCTTGGCTTTTTCCGTCAGCGCACAGGACCGAATCACCTACAAGGTGATCGGGCAGCCTGCTGCCACCGGGAAGGTGCAAGCGAACAAGGAAAAGCCGTTCTTCGACGAGTTTGCCAAGCGCACCGGCCTTCCGATCGACGCCGACTACAAGTCCAACGACCAGCTTGGCTTGAAAGACACTGAGCAGCTGCGCATCATGAAGGCGGGACTGTTCGACATCGTTTCGCTTCGGGTGTCGCAGAACTCTCGCGACGAGCCGACGCTGCTGGGCCTGGACCTGGTGGGGGCTGCACCCAACTACGGCACCGCGCGCAAGGTCTATGACGCCTGGCTTGACACCCTCGACAAGCGGCTTCAGGGACAGTTCCAGATCAAGTTGCTGGGCGCATGGCCGTTCGGTCCACAGATTCTTTTCTGCAAGAAACCGATTACGCAGCTGGCCGACCTCAAGGGTCTGAAGGTGCGCGTGTACGACCAGAATCTTGCCAAGTTCATTGAGTCGGTGGGCGGCACGCCCGTACCGTTGAGCTTCGTCGAGGTGCATCAGGCCTTGTCGCTTGGAGTCGTCGATTGCGCGGTCACGGGCCCGAGCTCTGCCAATTCGTCCAACTGGCCTGAGGTGACGACACACCAGTATCCACTGGGCTTCCAGATGGCATTCAATGGCTATGCGATCTCTTTGAAGGCATGGAACAGGCTCACGCCCGAGCAGCAGGGCAAGATGGCCGCAGCCTTCAAGACCCTTGTTGACGACATCTGGGTGTACAGCGAGGAGCTGACACAGGACTCTCTGAACTGCAACACCGGCAAGGAGCCCTGCACCACGGGCAAGAAGTTCAACCTCACCAATGTGCCGGTGACTCCGACAGACATTGCCACCGTGCGCAACGCCGTCAGCAAGGTTTCGCTGCCGACCTGGGCCGAAATCTGCGACAAGTCCAACCCGGGCTGTTCCGACACCTGGAAGCAGACGGTCGGCAAGGCCATCGGCGTGCAGTGACCCGGCGATGAAAGCGCGCCTTGAACAGCTGCTCGGCACGGCCTTCGGCCTTGTGTTCCTTGGCTTGGCGGTGGTGGTCACTGTGGAAACGGTGGCTCGCAAGCTGTTCAACGTCTCGTTGCAGGGCGCCGATGAACTTGGCGGCTACGCGCTTGCCGTGGGCGCGACCTTGGGCTTCAGCATCGCGCTGCTGGGTCGCACCCACATTCGGGTTGATGTCATCCACGATCGACTGCCTGTTTGGTTGCAGGGGGGACTGAACTGGCTGTCGGCCGTCAGCTTGGCCGCGCTGGCGCTGCTGATGGCCTATCTGGCATGGTTCGTCATCCAGGATACGCGGGCCTACAAGAGCGTGGCCCAGACACCCTGGGCCACACCTTTGGTCATCCCTCAGACGGTGTGGTTGATCGGTTTGATCATCTTTGCTGCCATTGCACTTGGCAGCGCGCTGCAGGCGACCAGACTGTTGCTGCGTGGCCGCTTCCAACTGCTCGATCGCGATTACGGACCCCGATCGACCAAGGATGAGGTGGACGAAGAACTGGACGACATACGCGCCCGAGATGCCGCACGGCAGGAGATCGTGCCATGAGCGTTGAGTATGTGCTGGCAGGCTTTGGCGTCATGCTGGCGTTGATGCTGGTGGGGTTACCGATCGCGGTGGCGATGGCTGCGGTGGGAATTCTCGGCGGGATGTTTGCTTACGGCCTGCCATTCATGAACTCCATCGCCCCGGTGGTATGGGGTGTGCACAACGACAGCCTGCTCACGGCCATTCCGATGTTCGTTCTGATGGGTGAGCTGCTGCTGCGCAGCGGCATTGCCGACCGCATGTTCGGGGCGCTGGCCGCGTGGCTGGGTCGGTTGCCAGGCGGTCTGTTGCACACGGGTGTAGGCTGCAGCGCGCTGTTTGCTGCCACATCGGGCTCTTCGGTGGCTACGGCAGCCACCATTGGTACCGTTGCGCTGCCATCACTGCACCAGCGTGGTTACCCGATGCATCTGTCACTGGGTTCGATCGCCGCGGGTGGAACGCTGGGCATTCTGATACCGCCTTCGGTCAACATGATCGTTTATGGATCGATCACAGACACTTCGATTGGGCAGCTGTTCATAGCCGGCATCATCCCCGGGCTGCTGCTCACAGGCTGTTTCATGATCTTCATTGCCGCCTATTCGTTGTTGACCGGCAGCGCTCAGCGTGAGGACGCGGTATCGCTGGCATTGCGCCTGCGATTGCTCAAGGATCTCGTGCCCCCGGCGGTTGTGTTTCTCGTTGTGATGGGCAGCCTGTACGGCGGAATTGCTACCACCACCGAATCCGCCGCACTGGGCGTGATGGTTTCGATATTCTTTGCCTGGCGCAGCGGTCGGCTTCGCTGGGCACTGCTGCAGCACTGCTTCGTGCAGACCGCCAAAACCAGCGGCATGATCCTGCTCATCATCACCACCGCTTTCGTGCTCAATCTGACGATCAGTCTGACCGGAATCGCTGATGTCATGACGCAGTGGGTCACTTCGTTCGGCCTGTCTCTGGTGGAAATGCTTCTGGTGCTGATGGTGTTCTATTTCATTCTGGGTATGTTCATGGATGTGCTGTCGATGATGGTGGCGACGATCCCGATCACCTTCCCCATCGTGAGCCACATGGGCGTCGACCCAGTTTGGTTTGGCATCTTCATCGTACTGATGTGCGAGCTGGGCCTGATCACACCGCCGGTGGGCATGAACCTTTTTGTGGTGCACGGCATCCGTCCTGACAAAGGCAGTATCAGCGACGCCATGTGGGGGGCGGTGCCCTACGTGCTGATCATGCTGGCTTTCACCCTGCTGCTCATTGCGGTGCCTGGAATTGCCACCTGGTTGCCGGCCCAGATGAAAGCGGGATGACTGCGCCTTGGCAACTCGGCGCGACCGAGATGGTCGCCGCCTTTCAGGCTGGCACGCTCACGCCGCTGCAGGCGCTGCAAGCATGTCTGGCGCGCATCGAGACGGTGAACCCTGCACTCAACGCCTTCGTTGCCATGCGAACCGATGGCGCATTGGCCGACGCACAGGCCAGTACTGAGCGATATGCCCGCTCGGCACCGCTGTCGCCGCTGGATGGCGTGCCGATCGGAATCAAGGACAACCTACCCACCAGCGACTTACCCACCACATGGGGCAGCATTGCAGGGCATAAGTACCTGGCGGCGCAGGACGAACTCGCCGTGGCACGCGCGCGTACCGCCGGATTGGTGATCGTTGGCAAGACCAATGTCCCCGAATTCACGCTGGAGGGGTACACGCACAACACACTGTTTGGCACCACGCGCAACCCGTGGAACCCCCGGCTGACGCCGGGCGGCAGCAGCGGCGGCTCCGTGGCTGCAGTCGCGGCAGGTATGGTGCCGCTGGCGCTGGGTACTGACGGCGGAGGCAGTACGCGACGACCAGCGGGCTATACCGGGCTCGTTGGCTTCAAGCCCTCGATCGGTGCCATTGCGCGGGAGGACAACCTACCGCCCCTCTTGCTGGATTTCGAGGTGGTGGGCCCGATCGCACGACGCATGGTTGACCTTCAGCGCCTCTTTGAGGTGGTGGCTGGTCCACATGCGGCCGATCCTGGTTCTTTTGCGGCCTTGGGTGCTGCGCGCGAAATGCCCAAGCGGTTGCGGGTGCTGTACGTGGCGACCCTGGGCGAATCGCCGGTGGACCCCGCCATCGCCGCAGCCTGCGAAGTTGGCGCACGGCGGCTTGAAGCCTTGGGTCATTCCGTCTCTGCGGGTGCACTGCCACTGGTTCTGAAGACACTGATCGCCACCTGGCCCCACATCGGACAGATCGGTCTGGCATGGCTGCTGGCGAAATACCCGCGATGGCGGGAGGGTGCGGGAGAGCGCTACCTGGAAATGGCCAGTCAAGGTGCTGCATGGCCTGCCACGATGCTGTGGCAAACCATGGAAACGGCGGAACAACTTCGGCGTGATGCGGCCCACCTCTTTGAGGGAGTCGACCTGATCGCCATGCCCAGCTCGGCGGCGATGCCTTGGCTCGCAGAAGAGACACACCCTCCAATCATTGCAGGCCATGCAGTTGGTACGCGTGGACACGCCATCTTCACAGGTTGGGTCAATGCGGCTGGCCTGCCTGCGCTCAATGTGCCGGTAGAGCCCGCCGGCGGCCTGCCCATTGGATTGCAGCTGATCGGACCGTTTGGTAGCGATGCTGCGCTGTTGGCGCTGGGTGAGGCGTTCGAAACACAAGGCGGTTCACCCTGGACTTGGCCCTCTCTGCTTCCCGAGCCAACCGGGGTGGGGCGTGCATGATGATCCGGTCAACGCATCGGCCCGCGGAAGCGAGGAGTCCATGAAATCCGCTAGGCAGATGTTGAGGCAACAGCAGCGTCAGCGCTGTACCGACGGCCCACTGTCCGTTCTGGGGCTGCTGCCCACGGTGACGCGAGTGTCAGACAGACACCATCGAGCATGACTTACCGATACCTGCTGATCAATCCGAACAGCTCATCTCACATCACGACCCGCCTTGCCGCCTCTGCGCGGGCCGCGCTGGAAAGTGGTGAGACGCTCTCAGCCGTCAACGCTACCGGAGAACCCGCCGTTGTGCGCGACGCCGCGACGCTGGCCATGGCCGATCACCATGCCGAGTTGCTCTGTGATGCGCATGGCGCCGAGGTTGACGCTGTGCTGCTGGGTATCTCGCTCGACGGTGCCGTCGAACACCTGCGACATCGCCTTCCTGGACGACCGGTGGTCGGCATGACCGAGGCCGCGCTGATGAGCGCCTGCCTGCGCGTGCGCAGTGTTGGCGTTTTGACGCTGGGCCCTGCAATGGTGCCGCTCTACCAGCAGCGCATGGTCCAAATTGGGCTTGCCGGCAGGGTGGTCGGCATTGAGGCGCCTGAGGCGCCAGCAGCCTTCCTGCCGGCCACCGCCGGTGTTGACAAAGCTGTGCTGGCAGCACTGGACGCTGCCAGCGCCCGCTTGCAGGCAGCAGGCGCCGAGGCGCTCGTCCTTGCCGGCGCTGTGTTGTGTGGCTATGCGCCTGCGCTATCGGCTCGACGGGCTGTACCGGTATTCGACGGAATGGCCTGCGCCGTGATGCAGGCTCGCACCTTGCTTCGCTGCAGAACATGAACCATCGCGACTTTCTTGGCTATGGCTTGAATCCTCCCTCAGTGCGCTGGCCTGGTGGGGCCGGGCTGGCTGTGTCTCTGGTACTCAATGTCGAGGAGGGCGCTGAACTGTCGCTGGCCGATGGCGACGAAGGCAACGAATCGGTTCACGAGGTGACCCAGGCTGTGCTGGGTGCGCCCGACCTTTGTTTGGCCTCTCACTTTGAGTACGGCACACGCGTGGGCTATGGGCGCATCGCCAGCGTCGTGGCTGAATCCGGTGTGCCGATGACGCTGAATGCCTGCGCCCGATCATTGATTGGTGTTCCCTGGCTCGCACAGCACGCGGTGGCACAGGGTCATGAAATCTGTTCGCACGGTTGGCGTTGGGAGTCTCATGCGGGCATGGACGAGGCGTACGAACGCTCTCTGATCGCCCGGGCACATGCCGAGATCACTCGCGTGGCTGGCGTTGCGCCTGTGGGCTGGCACACCAAAAGCAGCGCGTCGGTCAATACGCGACGATTGCTGGTCGAACATGGGGGCTTCTTGTACGACAGCGATGCCTACAACGATGACCTGCCCTATTACCTGCCGGTGGCAGGCCGTCCCCATCTGGTTCTTCCCTATGCGTTCGACACCAACGACATGCGTTTCTTCGGCACCCAGAGCTTTGTGCGTGGGGGAGACTTCGCCGACTACCTGATTGACGCGTTCGACTGGCTGCTGCATGAATCAGCTCACGGCGCCAAGATGCTTTCCATCGGTCTGCATCTGCGCATCATCGGTCGTGCTGCCCGCATTGGTGGACTGCAGACTGCACTGAAACACATGCGTCAATCAGGCGGAGAAGGCGTGTGGTTCGCGCGACGCGATGCCATTGCGCACCATTGGCTGCGAGAGGTGCCGCCTGCTTGATCAGTCGGTGTGGTTGAAGCGTGCAGACAGTGCGATCGGCTGGCCGACGCTTTGCTTGGCCGGTGGCCTCGCGAAACTCCCAGCGTGTGCGCCGCGTGGTTCGAGTCGAAACATGGCTTCAGCCTGCGTCACCGCCGCGCTGATGGGGTCCACCAGGGCAGCGGGCGCGTCTGTGTAGCGTTGCGCCAGGCCAGCCAATGGCGCACCGCCCAGGATCACGACGTCGGCGCCATCCTCGACCACCGCTTTCTGGACGAGCACGCGCAGCACATCAAACAGCTCCTCCTGCACCGTCGCAACCGACTGGAAGCCCACCTCGGGCGTGCGGACCCCCGCAAACCGGCTCTGCAATCCGGCTTGGGCGACCGACTGCTCGTACCAGGGCTGCATGTGACGGGAGAAGGTGACAAATGAAAAGCGCTGACCCATGAGCAGGGCGCTGACCATGGCCGCCTCAGCCATCCCGACCACCGGCAGATCAAACAGCTCGCGTGCAGCCAGCAGGCCAGGGTCGCCGAAAGCGGCGATGACCACGGCATCCACCTTGTTGCGGTGTTGCGCAATCATGTCAAGGACAATGGCGCCGGCCACCTGCGCTTCGGCCCGCGATGAGATGTAGGGAAACCCCGATTCAGCTGTGAAGGGCAGCAGGGTACTCCCGGGGCTCAGCACTCCTTTGGCCACGTGCGCCATGGACTCGGTCATGCCCACGGTCATGTTGGGGTTGAGCAGCATCAATCTCATGCTCAATGCACCATGCGGTTCAGGCCGACGCTGCGTGAGCCCACGGCCAGAACGATCAGAGCCAGCACGATCAGCCCGGTAGAGATGGCGGCCAGCGTGGGATCAGGCTGCTCCTCCAGATACTGCAGCATCTTGATCGGCAGTGTCTTGTTGCGTGCGTCCGTGAGAAAGATGGAAATCGGGTAGTTGTCCATCGATGCCAGGAAGGCGAAGAGACCCGATGTCAAAAAGGCTGGCGCCAGTCCTGGCGCCAGCACCTTCAGCACCGCCTGGGGGTAGCTCAGACCCAGCGTGCGTGCTGCGTCTAGCAAGGTGAAGTCAAAGCGTTCAAGCGCCGCCAGCAGCGTGCGCACCACGAACGGCAGCGTGATGATCACGTGCGCGAGGATCAGGCTCGTCCAGGCGTCACGAAAGCCGACACCGCGAAAGGCCTGAAGCAGTGCAACGCCGACCACCAGGCCAGGCATCATCAAAGGGCTGACCGCGAAGGTGGCGATCGCCTCTCGTCCGGCAAAGCGGCCACGCACCACAGCGATGGCAGCCATCGTCCCCAGCACCAACGCCAGCGCAGTGGATAGCAGCGCAATTTGCACCGACAGCCAAACCGCCTCCGCAAGCCCCGATTTCTGCGACAGCGAGGTGTACCAGCGAAGCGACCATTCCGGCGGCGGCAGGGTATAGATCGAGGAGGAAGTGAAGGACACCACCACCGTCACGATCAGCGGCCCCAGCAGGAATATCACCACTGCGCCCGCAACAATCCAGCTGGCGAAACGAGCCGCCCTTTCGACCGCGGTCATGTGCGTCCTCCACCCAGACGGCGTATCAGCGCGCTGCTACCGAGCACCACTGCAACCGCGATCAGCAGAAGAATGGCCGACATCGAGGAACCGAGTTGCTCGTCACGCAAGAAGAGGTACGAACGGGCGATGAGCATGGCCAGGGTCTGGCTGCGCTCGCCAACAATCAGACTCGGAATCACATACATCGATACAGCCATCGAGAACACAAAGGCGGTGCCAGCCACCACGCCGGGCAGTGTCAATGGAACGACCACGCGAAAGAAGCCGTGCAGTGGTGTGGCGCCTAGGGTGGCGGAAGCCTCGACCAGGCGAGGGTCGAGCTGTCTCACAACAGCGTAAATGGGGAGCACCATGAAGGGCAGGAAGATGTTGGCTGCAGCAATCACGAGCGCGGTCTCCGTGAACAACATGCGAACCGGCTCGTCGGCAATCCCCAGCCCGGTCAGCATCTTGTTCAACAGCCCGTCACTGCGGAACAGAATAGACCAGGCAAAGGTCTTGACCACCACCCCCACCGCCAGTGGTAGCACCATCGCGACCAGAATGACGGTTTGCAGTGCACCACGCGCCCGCGCCAACACGAAGGCGGTGGGATACGCCAGCAACAGCGACAGTCCAGTGACGAGCAGCGCCACGCGCAACGTGCGCCACAGAATGTTCAAGTGGAACTCATCGCCAAAGAACTCCGCATAACCGGCAAAGGATGGAAAGGAGCCTGCTGAGCTGAGGCTCTTGAAAAGCAGCAGCGCCAGGGGAATCGCATACAGCAAACCCAGGTACACCAGTGCAGGTGCTGCCAGCCAGGCAAAGCCGTCAATGCGACGAATCGCTGTCATACCGAGGCGGGGTAGACCAGCGTGTCTGACACTGGCCAGTGCAGCGTGACCCTGTCACCAGGCTGGGTCTCACTGGTGTCGGCCGTGCCGGGGAGTTCGCACAGCAAGCGATCACCGTCGGCCGCCTGAAAGTACAGATGGGTGCGTGCCCCGAGCGGCACCACGTCGGTCACCGGAGCCTGCAGCGTGTTGTCTTCAGCTCCCCCGGCACCGAGCCGGATGCGCTCAGGCCGTACGCCCAGCAAGACCTTCGAGCCTCGCGAGAATTTTGCATTGGCTCGCAGTTCCCCTGTCGCTGTTGAGATCGTGATGTACCCATCTGCGAGCTGTGTCACTTGACCGGTGAGTCGAGTCGAGAGACCAACGAAGTCCAGGGCAAACGCAGTGGCGGGCTTCGCGTAAAGGGTGCCAGGGTCAGCGAATTGTTCGATGCGCCCCGCATTCATCACGGCGATGCGGTCAGAAACCGTCAGGGCTTCGTCCTGGTCGTGGGTGACGAAAACGGCGGTCATTCCACGCGACTTGAGCAGCGCCTTGAGTTCAATCTGCATGGTTTCCCGGAGCTTGCGATCCAGCGCCGAGAAGGGTTCATCCAGCAACAACAAGTCGGGCTGTACAACCAGCGCTCGTGCGACTGCAACGCGTTGTTGCTGTCCACCAGACAGCTGCGTCACAGGACCGTCTGCGAACGCCTGCATGCGAACCAAGGCCAGCACGTCTTCGACTCGCGTGGCTGCCTCCGATGCCGCCACACCGCGCGCTCGAAGCCCGAAAGCCACGTTCTCGCGCACGCTCAGATGCGGGAACAACGCGTAGCTCTGGAACACCACGGACACGTTTCGACGATGGGCTGGCACTTCGGCCAGTTCTCGCCCGGCGAGGGCGATGCGGCCCCCGTCAGCGTGCACCAACCCCGCGATCATTCGGAGCAGGGTGGTCTTGCCACAGCCCGAAGGGCCGAGCAAGGACACCAACTCGCCACGCTCGACAGCAAAGTCCAGTCCGTCGACTACCGTTTGATTCCCGAAGCGTTTGATGACGCCATTGACCTGCAGGTGAGCCATGGAAGCGCGCTCAGGCCGCCATCAGCTTGTCAAAGCGGGTGATCCACTCCTTGCGGTTCTTGGCGACGAATGCCCAGTCAGGCGAAAAGATCTCCACGCCCTTGGGGGTGGATGCCGTGGCTGCCACCTCGGTGTTAGCGGGTAGCGACGAAGAGAACTCGGCGATCTTGGCCTGCAGTTCTGCACCGAGCATTTCGTTGACATAGGCTTTGGCCAGTCCGGGATTCGGCCCGCCTTTGACCAGGCAGATGCCCGAGGGCATCGCGAAGATGCCCTCCTTGGGCGCCGCCAGGTCCACCGGTGCGCCGGCGACCTTGCGCGGCAGCGTGTAGCTGCTGAAGTTGCCAGCAAGCATCGAGATCTCGCCCTGCTCGAGCAGATTGAACGACTGCGACATCACCGAATAGACGTTGAGCACCTGTCCCTTGAGGCCCTTGAGCTTGTCGAATGCGGCATCGATTTCGTACTGAGCCTTGGCAAGTGGCATGCCCGTGCCCAGGTGAGCGGCCATGAACAGCGTCCACATGCCCTCGGTGTTTTGTAGCGAAGGAATGATGATCTTGCCCTTGGCGGCCGGCGCCCACAGGTCTGCCCAGCTGCTGACGCCTTTGAGCGCCTTGCTGTTGTAAGCCACACCAGCCCATGGCTGTACGTAGTTGGCCCACATGCCATCCATGTGCACGGCGCCAGCTCGCAGTTTGGCCACATTCGGGACGTCGGTCTTGGTGATGGGTGCAAGGAGACCCTCGCCGACTGCCTGGATCATCACAGGGTCGTCCATCTGAACCACCGACAGGTATGGCTTGCTTTTGTTCGATGACATCTTTTCCAGGTTGACACTGGATTTGGTGCCTTCGATCAGGATCGAGGCACCGATCTTGGCCTTCATGTGTGGCGCCACCAGCTTCTCCATCCAGCTGGTGTGGCTGCCGGCGCAACCGATCACGATCTCGTTGGTGGCGGCGCGCAGCAGCCCTGGAGCCGCCAGAGAGGCTGCAGCAAGTGTCCCTGTGTTGCGGATGAAACGCCGGCGAGCAGCGCTGGCAAGTTGAGTGGTGCTTGGCATGTTGAGGCCCTCAGGATGCAGTTGAAGAAGACTGTTGACAATGACTGTCGACAGTCTGGTACGCAAAATGCGTGCCTGCAATCCAAGGACCTCACGTCCTGTTTTTTGCCCTCGCATGGTGCGTGATGCCCCACAAAGGAGTCTGCGATGACCGAAGCATTGCTGATCGATGATGTTCACTTGGTGAGTCCAGGGCAGCCGATACGCCGCCATGCGGCGCTGCGAATCGAATCTGGGCGTATCGCCTGGATCGGGCCGCGGGAGATGGCCGTACCAGCGGAGCGAACCCTGAGTGGCCGCGGCGCGCTGTGCCTGCCGGGCTTTGTCAACACGCACAATCACACGCCGCTGATGATCGTGCGAGGCATGGTCGAGGACCTGGGATTTGCTCCGGCCTACACGCCAGGGATCCCCCAGGGGCACTGGCTGTCGAACGAGGAGACTTTTCTTTTGGCCCGGCTGGGTCAAACGGAACTGCTGATGGCGGGTTGCACAACCGTGGTCGACTACTACCGTGCGCCAGATGCGCTCGCCCGCGCCGCGATGGAGACTGGACTGCGAGCCTTTATCGGCGGACGGGTCATGGATGCCGACTCTGCCGCGCTGGCCGAAGGGCGTTTCGAAACCGATAAGGCCCTGGGTGAAAGCACGCTTCGCGATAGCCTCGACCTGATCGCGCGATGGGACGGTGCCGACGGGGGCCGCATTCGCGCTGTGCATGCGCCACATGCGCCCGATACGTGCTCGCGCGGCCTGCTGAACGAGGTTTCTCACCTGGCTGACGCCGACAAGCGACCTGTCCATACACACTTGACGCAGTCTCGCCTGGAGGTCGAACAGGTGCGAGCCCGCGAGGGCATGAGCCCAGTGGAGCTGCTGGACGAGGTCGGGCTGTTGAACCCGGGATTGTTTGCAGCGCACGGCATCTACATGGACCAAGTCGACATTGCGCGCGCTGGCAGTGCACACATCCATTTGTGCCACGCCCCCATTGGCAACGCTGCCTTCGGAGCAGCCGCACCGGTTTTGGCCATGCGGGAGGCTGGTGTGGGCGTGACGCTCTGCACCGATACCAAGTCGGCGGACATGTTCGAGACCATGCGCATGGCGATCGTCGCGGCGAGGGTACGGGCGCAAGAATTTGTGTTGGACGCAGCGACCGTTTTTGGCTGGGCCACCGAGGGTGGCGCGCTGGCACTCGGTTTGTCTGACCTGGGTCGTCTGGAGGTCGGTTATCGCGCCGATCTGGTGATGCTGGATCCGGCGGCGCCAAACCTTGTGCCTGTTGTTGATGGCTGCGGCATCCTGGTACACGCTGGAAGCGCCACCAATGTGCGCCATGTGTTTCGCGATGGCCAGCATCTGGTGGCAGATGGCCGACCGACGCAGCTGGATCTGGAAGCCGTATTGCGCGACGCGCAGGCCGTTGCTGATCGGCTGTGGGCTCGGGCACGAGCTGTCTGACTTGCTCACAATCAGTGCCATGAAATCCGCTGTCCCCGCGGTCTCCCGCACCACCAACCTGCTGTTGGCGGCGCGTCTTACCGGAAAGTCACAGCCTGCCTCGACCCTGCCCAGTTTGGCCAGCGCCTATGCCGTGCAAGCAGCCGTTGGCGAGGCGCTCGGCTGGTTCAAGGACGGCCCGCCTCGGTATTGGAAGACAGGTGGCGCAAGCCGCGATGCGGTGCTGACCCATGCTCCACTGCCTTCGTCTGGCATTCACGTCAGCCCCGCCGACCTGCGTCGGGAGCCCTTTCATTTTCGAGGCATCGAGGCTGAAATCGCATTGCGCATCGGCGAACCCATCGACGCAGCGCGCGCGGCCATGGATCGGTCGCCTTTGGTGGACGCCATGTGCGTGGCCATCGAAGTGGTCGATTCACGTTGGAGCGCTGGGATGAAGGCGGCTCCGCGGATCAAGTTGGCAGACCTGCAGTCTCATGGTGCTTTGGTGCTCGGAGAATGGATCCCGTACGCGGTGCGCGACTGGGCGGTGCAGTGTGGGCGGGTCGAAATCGGATCGAGGGTGCAAGCGTTCCATGGAACGCATGCCCTGGGTGATCCAGCGTGGGGACTTACGACCTGGGTACGGCACGCGGTGAGCCAGGGCTATTTGATCCCAGCCGGGACCGTGGTGACCACAGGCACCTGGTGCGGGCTGCTCATGGCTGAGCCTGGAGATTCAGTGCGTGTGTTGTTCGATGGCATCGGCGAAGTCAGCGTGCGCTTCTAGCGCCGCGGCAGTTCAGCGTATGCCTAATCCAATGAACGAATCTTCCCGCTCCAGGCAATGACATCTGAAGTTATGCATGGTCCTGATTCGTCATTGTCTCGCGGGCGAACAATCGGGGTGCCAAAATCCGGCGAACTGCCACCCGCATGCTGGTGGTGGGCCTTTCGAGATGTGGAAGCTGCGCAGTCAGCAGTTCTTCGTTTTTCCTCTGTGGCAAGACCGCAGAGCACTTGACCATCAAAAGACCGCCGACCGAAACCATGACAGCTCATTCAGCACACCGCCTGACCTCCAAGGTCATCAACAGCGAAGAGCAGCTGCGCGCGCTCATCGGGACTCCAGCCGAGCTGACTTGCGCCAAGATCAGCAATCGGCTGAACCCGATGACTCGATTGTTCGTTGAGCGCTCGCCGTTCCTTTGTGTAGCCACCAGTGACCTTCATGGCCACTGTGACCTGAGCCCACGGGGCGATCCTGTCGGATTTGTTCGCATTCTGGACGACCGCACCTTGCTGGTTCCCGAGCGCCCGGGCAATCGGCTCGCAGATTCCCTGAGGAACATTCTGGTGAACCCGCATGTCGGCCTGCTTTTCATTGTGCCCGGCGTGACCGAAACGTTTCGTGTGAATGGTCGCGCAACGATAACGGTCGACGCCGAGTTGCTCGCTCCCTGCGCCGTCGAGGGCAAGCCGCCAGCGCTGGGTGTGCTGGTCGATATCGATGAGGCCTACACGCAGTGCTCAAAGGCATTCCTGCGCTCACATCTCTGGGATCCGAAGCACTTTGTTGACCCTTCCACAATGCCCACGGGTGGGCAAGTTCGCCGTGCAATTCAGGGTGAAGGGTTTGACGCAGAGGCGTTCGACCGGGAGCGAGAGGAACGCTACGGACGGCGCGTTGGCTTTTATTGAATGAGAATGGCGCGGCCCCGTTCGTGCCATCCTCAGCGCCGCGGTCCAAATGTGCCCGAGTACCCGTCAAAAACAGGCGGTGATGGGGGGTTGCGATGGTGGTTGGCAATCGGCGTGAGCCGATTTCGGTCAGGCACGGCCTCAGGGTTGAGCGGGTTCTGTTCCCCCGATTGCTCCCCCGCTTCACTCTGTATGTCAATGTTTGTTCTTGTACGTCGCTGACAGGAAAAATGTTGATTTACCAATGAAAAAGGCCGTCAGGTGTATGTCCTTGACGGCCTTTGGCGACTCATGTGGAGCGGGTGAAGGGAATCGAACCCTCGTATGAAGCTTGGGAAGCTGCCGTTCTGCCATTGAACTACACCCGCGAAGAGCGCGATTTTACGCGATCAGACCCTGCCTTCACGCGTGAGCGGTGGCCTCCAGCAGCACTTCGGGCAGTCCAGCCAGCGTCAGCCCTGCAGTGGCGATGGCGCCGCGCAGGCGGCGCGCGTTGTCCACCGCGCCCGGCGTGTCGCCGTGCACGCAGATGCTGTGGATGACCGTGGGAAGCCGCTTGCCGCTCTGGGACACGATGGCGCCCGAATCGAGCATGCGCATGACGTGGGCGACGACTTCGTCGGGGTCGTGGATCACCGCACCAGGCTGGCTGCGCGGCACCAGGTTGGCCGAATCGTTGTAGGCGCGGTCGGCAAAGATCTCGGCGGCCACAGCCAGGCCGGCACGTTGGCCGGCGGTGATCAGTTCGGACCGCGCGGGCGCCAGCAGGATGAGTTCGCGGTCGATCGCACGCACCGCACGCGCCACGGTGGCGGCCAGCGTGGCGTCTTCACAGGCCTGGTTGTTCAGGGCGCCGTGGGGCTTGACGTGGGTCAGTTTGCCGCCCTCGGCGGCCGCCATGCCGGCCAAAGCACCGATCTGGTAGATCAGCGCGGCCTCCAGTTCGGCTGGCGCCATCTTCATCGGCCGGCGGCCAAAGCCTTGCAGGTCGGGGTAGGCTGGGTGGGCGCCCAGGCCCACGTTGGCAGCCAGCGCGATGCGCACGGTGTTGCGCATCACCAGCGGGTCGCCGGCATGAAAGCCGCAGGCGATGTTGGCGGAGCTCACCACCTGCAGCAAGGCCTCGTCTTCGCCCATGGTCCAGGCGCCGAAGGATTCGCCGAGGTCGGCGTTGAGGTTGATCTTCATCGCAGTATCCGATTGGCAGGGTCGTTACAGGGCAGGTTCGGCGTGGGTCAGCGGGCGATACTCGGCGCCGAGGGCGTCAATGAAACCGGTCACCAGGTTGGCCTCGAACATCGCTGCCAAGTCGATGCCACCGAGCAGGAGCGGCCGCAGGCTGGCGATCAGTGCGCGGGTCTCGGCCTCGGCGGCGCGGGCCATGCGTTCACCGGCCTCGGCGTCAACCAACAGGAAACGCAGGGTTTCGCCGGGGCGCGCAGCCGCCACGCGGGCCAGGTCGGTGCTGATCACCGTGGCGATTTTCGGGTATCCACCGGCGGTTTGCGCATCGGCCAGCAACACGATGGGCTGACCGTTGCCCGGCACCTGGATGGAGCCGGGCACGGTGGCGTCGGACACGATTTCCCGCGCGCCCCGGTGTTGCAGCGGCGGACCTTCCAGTCGCACGCCCATGCGGTCGGCTTCGGTGGTGACGCGAAAGGCAGTATCGACCAGGCTGGCCATGGCCGATTCGGAAAAATGGTCGGCCTGTGGCCCGGCGACGATGCGGATCGGTCCAGCGTCCACGTCGGGAGGTGCCGGCAACATGCTTTCGGCGCGGTCGGCTGCCTGGGTGGTGGGCAAGAAGACGCCGGGGGTGAGTGCCCGGCCGTCGATGCCGCCCAGCGCGGCGCGCGCATAGGTCGACGCACTGCCCAGCACGTTGGGCAAGGCCAGGCCTTCGATGGCGACCACCGCCACCCGGCCGTGCTCCAGCCGCCGCAAGCGCAGCAGGTCGCCATCGGCCAGGGTCAGCGAGCGCCAAGCGCCCAGTACGTGGCGCTCGCCCGCGCTCTCGGTTTCAATCACGGCGTGGCCCGCCACCGCGACGCGTACCGGACCGCCGCGCGCGGCCAGCTGCAAGCCGCCATCGAAGCACTCGATCACTGGCGTGCCCTCGGCATTGCCCACCAAGGCATTGGCGATGCGCATCAGTCGCCAATCCAGCGCGCCTGCCCAGGGCACACCCACTCGGCGCAAGCCTCGGCGTCCTGCGTCCTGCACCGATGCGTAGGCGCCTGGAGACAGCACTTCGATGCGCGCCGCGGCCGTCATACGCCTACCCGCGCATCCGCATCGGTCGGTTCGTTGGCCAACCAGCGCGTCGGGTCGATTTCGCCGGACTGGCAGGCGGCTTCGATGTCCTGGCACTCTGCTTGCGACACCGGCACAAAGCGCACCCGATCACCGGCAGCCAGCAGCGAGGGCGCCTCGGCTCTCTTGGCGTCGAACAGCGGGACCGGGCAGCGGCCCAGCAGGTGCCAGCCGCCCGGGCTCTCCCAGGGGTAGATCGCGGTCAGACCGCCCGCGATGGCCACGCTGCCTGCGGGCACACGCACGCGCGGCTCGGTGCGCCGCGGCAGCTTCAGTCGCTCGTGCACGTCACCCATGAACGGGAAGCCCGGCAGAAAGCCCAGCATGTAGACGCACACCTCGGTGCCGGTGTGCAGCGCGATCACCTCGTCGGGGGTGGCGCCGATCGTCTGAGCGATGGTGTCCAGGTCCATGCCGGACTCGCCGCCGTAGCAGACCGGCAGGCGCCAGCGGCGGCTTTGCACCAGTGCGCTGGGATCTTCGGCGTCAGCGAGCATCGGCTTCAGCATGCTCAGCAGCGCCTGCCGACCAGTGATCAGCGGGTCGTAGAACACGGTGAGCGAGCGGAAGGTTGGCATGGTTTCGATCAGGCCGGGCAGCTCGCCTGCGCGGTGCGCACGGGCGATGGCCTGGTCCAGCGCCTGCACCGCGGCCAGCAGGGTGACGTCGATCCGGTTGCCGAATTCCACCGTGAACGCGGCGTCGCCCGCGTCGAGCAGCCGCACGCTCATGGCGCTTTGGCGCGCGAGGGGCGGTGTGCAGGGACAGCAATCATCGGCTCAGGCTCACATGCGGTTGGGCAACCAGAGGATCAGGTCCTGCAGGAAGTAGGTCAGCATGGCAGCGAAGAGCATCAGCAGGAACATCGGCGCCGCAGCCCGCGCGATGTAGGTGAGCGGGTGCTTGGTCAGTCCCTGCAGCACGAACAGGTTCAGACCCACCGGGGGCGTGATCTGCGCCAGCTCCACCAGCAACACGGTGAACACACCGAACCACACCAGATCAAACCCGGCCGCTTGTACCGTGGGCAACAGCACACCGATGGTGAGCACCACCATGGAGATGCCGTCCAGAAAGCAGCCAAGGATGAGGTAGAACACGGTGAGCGCCATCACCAGCGCAAACGGCGACAGGTTCTGGGCGGTGATGAATTCGGCCAGGTGGCGCGGCAGGCCGACAAAGCCCATGGCCAGCGTGAGAAAGGCTGCGCCGGCAAGGATCAGTCCGATCATGCAGTACACCCGGCAGGCGGCGCCCACGCCGCTGGTGAAGGTCTTCCAGCTCATGCTGCCTTCCACCGTGGCCAGCACCAGCGAACCCAGCACGCCGATGGCCGCGGCTTCGGTGGCAGTGGCCACGCCAGAGTAGATCGAGCCCAGCACCACACCGATGAGCATCACCACCGGGATCAGATGGCGCGAGGCGTAGAGCTTGTTTTTCAGGCTCATGCCCAGTTCGGCGGCCGGTACCTTGCTCGGGTTGAGCAGCGCCCACACGACGATGTAGCCCATGAACAGCGAGGCCAGCAGGATGCCGGGCACGATGCCGGCAATGAACAGCTTGGCAATCGAGACATCGGCCGCCACACCGTAGACGATCATGATGATCGAGGGCGGGATGAGCAGGCCGAGCGTGGCCGCACCGGCCAGCGTGCCCACCGCCAGCGACTCGGGGTAGCCGCGTTCGCGCAGCTCGGGCAGTGCGATGCGACCGATGGTGGCGCAGGTGGCCGCCGACGATCCGGACACCGCGGCAAAGATGGTGCTGCCGATCACGTTGACATGCAGCAACCGGCCTGGCAGGCGGTTGAGCCACGGCGCCAGGCCCTTGAACATGTCTTCGCTGAGCTTGGTGCGGAACAGGATCTCACCCATCCAGAGGAACAGCGGCAGCGCGGTCAGCGTCCAGCTGGAAGTGGAACCCCAGATGGTCAGGACCATGCTGTCGCCCACCGGGCGGCTGGTGGCGAACTCCATCGCCACCAGGCCCACCGCCAGCAAGGCCATGCCGATCCACAGGCCAGAGCCCAGGGCGATGAAGAGCAGCACGATGAGTGCCGTGGCAAGCAGGATGTCCATGGTGGGGTCTGGTGCGTTGGGGCGGTTCAGTCCGCGTGGGAGGCTTCTTCAGAGGCCTCGGCGAAAAACGGGGTGCCCGACAGGCGGGCCCACAGGGCCTGCGCAAACGCCATGGCAAAGCCGATGCAGCCCAGCGCCATGCTCAGCTGCGGAATCCACATGGGCGTGGCGTCGCCGGTGTAGGCCACGTCGTGCAGCGTGTACGACACCCACACCAGGCGCACCGCGAACCACGCGAGAAAAAAGGAAATGCCGACCCCGAGCAACAGCGCGATCAGTTCCATGACGTTGCGCTTGCCCGCACTCACACGGTCCAGCACCAGGGTAGCCCGGATGTGTTCGTTGTTCTGCAGGGTGGAAGGCAGCGCCAGGAACAGCGCGGCGGCGATGGTGTAGCCAGCGTAACCGTCCAGCCCCGGGATGTTCCACAAAAAGATGCGGGCAAGGATGTTGAGCATGATCGCCACAAACGCACCGATCAAGGCCACGCCGGCGAGGATCAGCAGGAGCCTGTAAAAGCCCATGGTCAAGCGTTGGAACATCGTGTTCTCCCGAACCGGGTTGGTGGGCAGCGCACCGACCGTCTGGGGTCGGTGCGCCGCTGTGGGCTTGCGAGGCGGCCCGCTTACTTCTTGCGGTAGGCGTCGATGATGGCCTTGCCGTCAGGTCCCGCCGATGCCAGCCACTCGTTGGTCATGGTCTCGCCGATCTTCTGCAGCGCAGCTTTCACGCTGTCCGACGGTGGGGCGATCGTCACGCCATTGGCTTTCAGGATGGCGATGGAATCGCTGTCCACCTTTTCGCTGGCTGCCCAGCCTCGCACCTCGGCCTCAGCCGCAGCCTTGAGCACAGCGTCCTGCGTGGGTTTATCCAGCGCATCAAAGGCCTTCTGGCTGACCGCCGTCACGTTGCGCGGCAACCAGGCGTTGACCGGGTAGAAGTACTTCACCTGCTCGTACAGCTTGCCGTCGGCGCCGCTGGCGCTGGAGGTCAGGAAGTTGTTGGCAGCGCCGGTAGCCAGGGCCTGGCTCAGCTCAGGCAGCTGGATGGTCACGGGTGCAGCGCCCAGCATCTGCGCAATCTTGGTGGTGGCCGGGTTGTAGGCGCGCATCTTGGTGCCCTTGAAGTCATCCGCGCTGTTGATCGGCTTGACCGAATACAGCGACTGGCCAGGCCATGGCACCGAGAACAGCATCTTGATGCCCTGGCTCGCCAGCACTTTGGCCTGCACCGGCTTGGTGGCGTCGTACAGGCGCTTGGCGTCGGCGTAGCTGGTGGCCAGGAAGGGGATGGAATCAGCGCCGAACAGCGGGTTCTCGTTGGCCAAGCCGGAGATGATGAACTCGCCCGCCGGGGCCAGACCGGTCTGGATGGCGCGCTTGATCTCGGGCTGCTTGAACAGCGAAGCACCGGAGTGCACCGTGATTTCGAGCTTGCCGCCGGTCGCGGCCTTGACGTCGGCGGCGAACTGTTCCAGGTTCTTGGTCTGGAAGGTGTTGGCCCCGTAGCCGCTGGGCAGGTCCCACTTGGTCTGGGCGCTGACTGCGCTGGCGAGGCCGATGGCGGTGAGGCCGAGGATGATCGATTTCATGGGAATCTCCTGTGGGAATGCCAATCAGTTGCTGGCGAGTTGGTGGTTCAGAAGGTCGGTGATCAGCATCGAACCCGGGGCATGGGTGATGCAGAACGCCGGTCGAGCCCTCTTCAATGCCGCCTGCGGCGTGACGCCACAGGCCCAGAAGACAGGCAGCTCATGCGGCAGCACGTTGACCGCGTCGCCGTAATCGGGCTGGCTCAGATCGCTGATGCCGATCTGGGCCGGGTCGCCGATGTGGATCGGGGCGCCATGCACCGCCGGGAATCGAGAAGTGATCTGCACCGCGCGGATCGCATCGGCCGCCACCAGCGGGCGCATCGAGACGACCATCGGGCCACCAAAGGCGCCGGCCGGATGCGTTTCGATCGATGTGCGGTACATGGACACATTACGGTCCTCCTCGACGTGGCGCACGGAAATGCCTTCGGTGCGCATGGCCCATTCGAACGAGAAGGAGCAGCCGATCACGAACGAGACCAGATCCTGGCGCCAGACGGCGCTCACGTCTTCACATTCGTCTACCAGTTCACCGTCGCGCCAGACGCGGTAGCGCGGCAGGTCGGTGCGCAGGTCGATGTTGTTTCCCAGCAGGGGTAAGGAGGGGTCCCCGACTTCACCCACGCTGATCACCGGGCAGGGCTTGGGATTGCGCTGGCAGTACAGCAGGAAGTCGTGTGCATCGGCCGCTGGAAGAACAACCAGATTGCCTTGCACGAGGTCATCGGCCAGGCCGCTGGTGTGGCGCTTCAGCTCACCGCTGCGGATGCGGGCGCGCAACTCTTTTCCACGTCGCGCAGCGTCTGCGTTGAAGTTGAATGCGGTGCCGTGCATGGGGTTCCTTCTGGATTGCTGAGACGAGTCCGAGACCTGATCCCGGTGGCATGAACGCATCTTGCTGGCGATCTGAAAGCAGATCAAACAAAACTTTTCTCGCTCAGTTCATCGATTTATTCGATGTCTAGGGTTTACCCCAAGATGGTTCAGTACGCTGTCGATCAGCGTTTTCTGGGCCATCAATGTGGGGTCGATCCGCCAGCTCAGGTGGGTCGGCAGTGCCGGCAGGGAAAGGTCGCAGGTCAAGGCCTTGAGCGGCATGCGGCGGCGCAGCCGTTGCAGTACCTGGGCGGGCAGTGTGGCCACGCCCAGCCCGTCTTCCACCAGCTGCGACATCGCGCTGATGGAGGACACGGTGTGCACGCGCGAGGGTTCCACGCCGGCACGCTTGAGCATGTCGAGCAGCGCGATATGGGGCTGCGAGCCGCGCTGGAACGTGATCAGTTCCACCTCCGCGAGCTGCGCCGGTGACCAGCTTCGACGGCGGTGCAGCTCGGCGTGGCCGACAAACTTCATGTCCATCGAGGGCAATGCCAATGAACGAACGCTGTTGCCGGTCGCGGGCAGGGCGGCGATGGCCAGATCCAGTGCGCCGCGCGAGAGCAGGTCAACGAGCACCGGCGAGGTCTCTACCGTCAGCTCCAGTGCCAGCATGGGATTGGCCTTGTGCAGTGATCGCACCCAGTCCATCAGCCAGGAGTGCGAGGCCGATTCAAATGCGCCCACCTTGAGCACCACAGGCTGGATCGAAGCCGTGCCCATTTCCGACTTGATCTCGCGCTGCAGATCCAGCAGGCGCTCGGCGTGCACAAAAAAGCGCTGACCGGCCTGGGTGATGCGGAACTGCTTGTCGCGCCGGTCCAGCAGCTGCACGCCCAGCTCCTGCTCCAGCATGGCAATGCGGCTCGACATGGCCGACTGAGTCAGATGCAGCTTCTCGGCAGCGCGGGTGACGCTGCGCAGCATCACCACCCAGTAGAACGACTCGACGGATCGCAGGTTCACGGTGTGTTTCCTGATGACGTTGCGGGCGCAAGGGTCGCGGTGAAACAGAGCTGACCAGGGCAGGCGCCAGGTTCGACAGGCCTGTGGCTTGGAGCGGAACATGCCAGTCGAGCGAAGCCAGTGCGCTCAGCCGCCAGCCGCGCCAGGCGTCGACGAAGCGTTCGAGTCTAGCGGGCTTCGCTCTTGGCCTCCAGGATTCACAGTGCCTCTCAGAAAGGCAGCGTGAAAATGGAAGCGCCAATGTGGTGCTCCATTGACTCGGATCAAGATAACTCCCTCGGGTATCAATAAGCTGAGGTGGTTTTCAACCGAAATCAACCGAAAGAAAGGGGATCCGACATGATCACACATCGCACCCTGCTGGCCATTCCGCTGGTGGCCCTGGCACTGGCCGGCTGCAGCACGCCGCCGACCCAGGAGCAGACTGGCATGGTGGTGGGCGGCATTCTGGGCGGAGTCATCGGCAACCAGGTGGGCAGAGGGTCCGGGCGCACCGTGGCGACGATTTTGGGCACCATTGTGGGCGCCAGCATCGGCGGCAACGTGGGCCTTTCCATGGACGAGACCGACCGCCTCAAGACTGCGCATGCGCTGGAGTCGGTGCGCACCTCGGTGCCTTCCACCTGGGTCAATCCCGACACCCGCAACCAGTACACCGTGACGCCAACGCGCACCTACGAGTCTGCGGTGGGGCCTTGTCGTGAATACTCGGTGAAGGCGCTGATTGGTGGGCAGCCCGAAACGGTTTACGGCACCGCCTGTCGGCAGGCCGATGGCAGCTGGAAGGTGATCAACTGACTCGGAGTGCCTTCAGCGCATGCCCTCGGGCAGCTTGAACTCGCCTTCCGAGCTGAAGCGCGTATTCCGCCACTGCGGGCCTGAGAGCTTGCCGCTGATGACGTAGCCGATGCTGCTGGTGTCACCCTGAGCCATGCCCAACGCCTGGCGCAGCATCGCCACTGCCGGGACGCTGACCGGCACGCTGAGCACGGCCTCGCCAAAGCGTGGCACCGCGCCTCGCATGTCACTCACGCCGCTGGCGAAGCGCTTGCCGCGCACATCCATTTCCAGATAGACGCCGTCGTACTCGATGGGCGTGTCGTTGGGGTTGATCACGCGCAGCTTCACCAGCATGCGCAGCTCCATGCCCTGGCCCTGCAGCGGTTGAACACCCACCACGTCAACCTGAGGCGGATCACCCGGAGCGAAGCTGGCGCAGGCGCAGAGAGCCAGGGTCACCGCCAGCAGCAGCGCGCGGCGCACCGCGTTCATTTCAGGATGTCCCCGAGGCAGAGGTACTTGATTTCCACGTAGTCGTCCATGCCGTGGTGCGAGCCTTCGCGCCCGAGGCCGGACTGTTTCACGCCGCCAAAGGGCACGTGTTCGGTCGCCAGGATGCCGACGTTGATGCCGACCATGCCGTATTCCAGTGCTTCGGCCATGCGGTAGATGCGGCCGATGTCGCGGCTGTAGAAGTAGCTGGCGAGGCCAAACTCGGTGTTGTTGGCCGCGTCGATGGCTTCCTGCTCCTGCTCGAACTTGAACACGGGCGCGAACGGGCCAAAGGTCTCCTCCCTGGCGCAGAGCATGTCGGCGGTGGCGTCGGCCACCACGGTGGGCTCGAAGAACTGGCCCGCCAGGCGCTTGCCACCGGCGAGCACGCGGGCGCCCTTGGCCACGGCGTCATCCACATGGCGCTGCACCTTTTGCAGCGCCGCTTCCTCGATCAGCGGGCCCTGGTTCACGCCCTCTTCAAAACCGTTGCCGACCTTGGCGGTCTTCACCTTGGCGGCGAACTTCTGCACGAACTCGTCGTACACGCCACTCTGCACATACAGGCGGTTGGAGCAGACGCAGGTCTGGCCGGCGTTGCGGTACTTGCTGGCGAAAGCGCCTTCCACTGCGCTGTCGATGTCGGCGTCGTTGAATACGATGAAGGGCGCGTTGCCACCCAGTTCCAGCGACATTTTCTTGACCGTGGGCGCGCTCTGTGCCATCAGGATGCGGCCCACCTCGGTGGAGCCGGTGAAGGAGATGTGGCGCACCACGTCGCTGGCGCACAGCACCTTGCCCACGGCAATCGAGTTGTCGGCGTCAGCCGTGATCATGTTGAGCACGCCGGCCGGGATGCCGGCACGGATCGCCAGCTCGGCAGCGGCCAGCGCGGTCAGTGGCGTGAGTTCAGCCGGCTTGATGATGACCGGGCAGCCGGCCGCCAGCGCGGGCGCGACCTTGCGCGTGATCATGGCCAGCGGGAAATTCCAGGGCGTGATGGCGGCGCACACGCCGATGGGCTGCTTGAGCACCATCAGGCGGCGGTTGTTGTCGAACTGCGGCAGGGTTTCGCCGTTGACGCGCTTGGCCTCTTCGGCGAACCACTCCACAAAGCTGGCGCCGTACGCCACCTCGCCCTTGGCCTCGGGCAAGGGCTTGCCTTGCTCGGCGGTCATGATGCGGCCCAGGTCGTCCTGGTTGGCCATGAGCAGGTCGTACCACCTGCGCAGGATGATGCTGCGCTCTTTGGCGGTCTTGCCTTTCCAAGCGGGCCAGGCGGAGTTGGCGGCGGCAATCGCCGCTTCGGTGTCTGCCGGGCCCAGGTTGGCCACGTCGGCCAGCTTGTGGCCTGTCGCCGGGTCGAGCACGTCGAATCGGCTCGCGCCTTTGAGCCACTGGCCGTTGACCAGGGCGTCGGTCTTGAGCAGGGTCGGGTCCTTGAGCTGGGCCAGGGGTGAGGTCTTCATGTCCATGCGGTGTCTCCGGTCAGAAAGGGGTGTGGCGAGGGCTTGGGGCAGGCCCGCTCGCGCGCCATCCATGAGCATAGCCCTTTGGCGCCGGGGCTGCAGTGCCGCCAGCGACCGGTTCGATGGGACCAGCCAGTCGGCAAACGCAGCCGGGCGCCACCCCGCGGGGCGACGCGGAAGTGTTGGAAAATAGCGGGTTTGTTGCACCGCCTCCTGTGCACCATATCCCGACCGACCCGAACCCACCCAAGGCCACCATGACCCGCCCCGCCACTGCTGTTGCCTCCGTTGCCGACATCCGCAAGACCTTTTTGGACTTCTTTGCTTCCAAGGGCCACACGGTGGTGCCCTCCAGCGGGCTGGTGCCGGGCAACGACCCCACGCTGATGTTCACCAACTCGGGCATGGTCCAGTTCAAGGACGTGTTCCTCGGCACCGACAAGCGCCCCTACGTGCGCGCGGCCTCGGTGCAGGCCTGCCTGCGCGCTGGCGGCAAGCACAACGACCTGGAAAACGTGGGCTACACCGCGCGCCACCACACCTTCTTCGAGATGCTGGGCAACTGGAGCTTTGGCGACTATTTCAAGCGCGAATCGCTGAAATGGGCCTGGGAGCTGCTGACCGAGGTCTACAAGCTGCCGCCCGAGCGCCTGCTGGCGACCGTCTACGCCGAGGACGACGAGGCCTACGACATCTGGACGAAAGAAATCGGCTTGCCGCCCGAGCGTGTGATCCGCATCGGCGACAACAAAGGGGGGCGCTACAAGAGCGACAACTTCTGGATGATGGCCGACACCGGCCCGTGTGGGCCGTGCTCGGAGATCTTCTACGACCATGGCCCGGAAATCCCCGGTGGCCCGCCCGGTAGCCCCGACGAAGACGGCGACCGCTTCATCGAGATCTGGAACAACGTGTTCATGCAGTTCGACATGGCCGAAGACGGCTCGGTCAAGCCACTGCCTGCGCCCTGCGTGGACACCGGCATGGGCCTGGAGCGCCTGGCGGCAATCCTGCAGCATGTGCACAGCAATTATGAGATCGACATCTTCGACCAACTGATCCAGGCCGCTGCGCGCGAGACCGGCATCTCCGACCTGGCCAACCCCTCGCTCAAGGTGATCGCCGACCACATCCGCGCCACGGCATTCCTGGTGAGCGACGGCGTGATCCCGAGCAACGAAGGCCGAGGGTACGTACAGCGCCGCATCGTGCGCCGCGCGATCCGCCATGGCTACAAGCTGGGCAAGAAAACACCGTTTTTCCACAAGCTGGTGGCCGATCTGGTCAGGCTCATGGGCGAGGCCTACCCCAGCCTGGCGAGCCAGGAGCTGCGCATCACCGAGGTGCTCAAGACCGAAGAAGAGCGATTCTTCGAGACTTTGGCCACGGGGATGGAGATCCTCGATGGTGCCCTGGCCGGCGGCGTGAAGCAGTTGCCGGGCGATGTGGCCTTCAAGCTGCACGATACCTACGGATTCCCGCTCGACCTGAGCGCCGATGTGTGCCGGGAACGTGGTCTTTCGGTGGACGAGGCCGGTTTCCACGCCGCCATGGCCAAGCAGAAAGCTGCCGGCCGCGCCGCGGGCAAGTTCAAGATGGACAAGGCGCTGGAGTATGCCGGCGCGGGCAATGCGTTCGTGGGCTACGAGCAGTTGCAAGCGCCAGCCAAGGTGGTGGCACTGTACTTCGAAGGCACAGCGGTGGCCGAGCTCAAGGCGGGTCAGAACGGTGTGGTCGTGCTGGATACGACGCCGTTCTATGCCGAGAGCGGGGGCCAGGTGGGCGACGAAGGCGTGATCACCAGCGGCGAGAAAGCCACGCTGGCCAGCTTTGCGGTGGCCGACACGCAGAAGATCAAGGCCGACGTGTTCGGACACCACGGCACGCTGGAGCTGGGCACGCTCGCCGTGGGCGACAGCGTGAACGCGCAGGTGAACACAGCGCAGCGCGCCGCCACCATGCGCAACCACTCGGTCACCCACCTGATGCACAAGGCCTTGCGCGAGGTGCTGGGCGGCCATGTGCAGCAAAAAGGCAGTCTGGTCGATGCCGACAAGACCCGTTTTGACTTCACCCACAACGCGCCGGTGACCGATGCGCAGATCCGCGACATCGAGCAGCGCGTTAACGCCGAGATCGTGGCCAACGCGGGCACGCAGGCGCGCGTGATGGACATCGAAGCCGCCCAGAAGACCGGCGCGGTGATGCTGTTTGGTGAGAAGTACGGCGAGACAGTGCGCGTGCTCGACATTGGCAGCAGCCGCGAGCTGTGTGGCGGCACCCACGTGGCGCGCACCGGCGACATCGGCTTCTTCACCATCACCGCCGAAGGCGGTGTGGCTGCGGGCGTGCGCCGTGTCGAGGCGGTGACCGGCCTGAACGCGCTGGCCTACGTGCAGGGCATGGAGGCCACGCTGGGCGGTGTGGCGGGCACGCTCAAAGTGGCGCCAGGCGAGGTGCCGGCGCGGGTGAGTGGCCTGCTGGACCAGATGCGTGATCTGGAAAAAGAGATGGGCGCGCTCAAAGGTCGTCTGGCCTCGGCTCAGGGCGACGAGCTGGTGAGCCAGGCGGTGGACGTGAAGGGCGTGAAAGTGCTGGCTGCGGTGCTGCCTGGAGCGGACGCCAAGAGCCTGCGCGAGACCCTGGACAAGCTCAAGGACAAGCTCAAGACCGCCGCCATCGTGCTCGCTGCGGTGGATGGCGACAAGGTGCAACTGGCCGCTGGCGTCACCGCCGACAGCACGGGCAAGGTCAAGGCCGGTGAGCTGGTGAACTTCGTGGCCCAGCAGGTGGGTGGCAAGGGCGGCGGCAAGGCCGACATGGCCATGGCCGGCGGTACCGATGCCTCGGGCCTGCCCAAGGCGCTGGCGTCGGTGCAGGCCTGGGTGGCCGAGCGGGTCTGAACGACCGGATCGTCGGCCCGGTCTGATCGGGTCGACGGTCAGCCAGGCGGTCTCCGCCTGAGTTCAACTTGCCTCAGCTCGGCAGAGGCGAAGGCTCCGCCACCGCGCCCGCGGCCACCAGGGCATTGATCTCGCTGTCCGCCAGGCCATACTCGCGCAGGATTTCGCGCGAGTGCTGTCCCAGCAGCGGTGCGGGAGCTCCGGTGTCAGTGGGGGTGGCCGAAAAATGGATCGGGCAGCCGATGGCCTGCGTCGTACCGGCCTGCGGGTGCTGCAGTTCCACCACCATGCCGCGCGCCAGCGTCTGCGGGTGAGACAGCGCTTCTCCGATGGTGTGCACCGGGCCGGCCGGCACACCGGCGGCGTCGAAGTCGGCCTGCCAGGCCTCGCGCGTACGCTGGCGCACCACGCCGTTCATCAATGCCACCAGGGTGTCGCGGTTTGCCATGCGGTCGCGGTTGGTGGCGAAGCGCGGGTCTTCGCGCCACTCGGGGTGGCCCAGCACCGTGCAGATGCGCTCCCAGTTGGCCTGGTTGGCGCCGCCGATGTTGATCCAGCCGTCGCTGGCCTCGAAGGCCTGGTAGGGCGCGGTGAGGATGTGCGCCGAACCGGTGGGTTCGGGCGACTGGCGGGTGGCGAACCACACCGCGGCATGCCAGTAGGTTTGCTGCAACGCCGCGTCGGCCAGCGAGGTGTCGACCAGCTGGCCTTCGCCGGTCTTGAGCTTGTGGATGTAAGCGGCGAGGATGCCGAGCGCGCCCAGGATGCCGGCGTTCATGTCGGACACCGCATTGCCGCTCTTGGCCGGTGGTCGACCGGGCTCGCCAGTGACCGACATCAGGCCGGCAAAGCCTTGTGCGATCAGGTCGAAGCCGCCTTTGTCGGCGTAGGGCCCGGTGCGGCCGTAGCCGCTGATGGCGCAGAAGATCAGGCCCGGGTTGTCGGCGCGCAGGGTCTCAAAGCCCAGGCCGAGCTTGTCCATGGTGCCACCGCGAAAATTCTCCACCAGCACGTCGGCCTGCTTCGCCATGCGCCGAAGCAGGGCGCGACCCTCCGGGTGCTTGAGGTCGAGCGCCAGACCGCGCTTGTTGCGGTTCATCATCATGAACGGAGCCGACACACCGCCCACCTGGGGGTCGCGGTAGCCGCGCGCATCGTCGCCGCCTTCGAGTTTTTCGATCTTGATCACGTCCGCGCCCATGTCGGCCAGCAGCAGGCCACAGGTCGGGCCAGACATGATCTGGGTGATCTCCAGCACCCGCAGTCCGGCCAGCGGTCCGGTGGATGTTTTCATTGGCCGCTCCAGACGGGGCTGCGTTTGGCCACGAAGGCAGCCACGCCTTCGTGAAAGTCGTCGCTGCCATAAGCGGTGCGGATCAGGTCGTCAGATGCCGCAAGATCGTGCGTGGCCAGGCGCTCTATGGCTGCCTTGCTCACGCGCTGGGTGACGGGTGCCAGCGCACCGAGCCGTTGCGTCAGAGCGGTGGCTGCTGCGCCGATGTTGTCGGGCGTGTCAATGGCATGCAGGTAGCCGCAGGCCAGCGCCTCGTCGGCATCGATGAATTCGGCCAGCATCAGCATGCGCTTGCAGCGCTGAGCGCCGAAGGCCGCGCGCAGACGCGCCACGTTCTGGATCGACAGGCAGTTGCCCAGGGTCTTGGCGATGGGCACGCCGAACTTGGCGCCCGGCGTCGCCAGGCGGAAGTCGCAGGCCGTGGCGATGGCCAGGCCACCACCCACGCACCAGCCCTCCACCACCGCCACGGTGGGCATGTGCAGGCCACACAGCAGCTCGATGCAGGCTTCGATCTGCCGTTCGTAGGCCACGCCGTCCTCGCCGGTCCGGAAGGCGGTGAACTGCTCGATGTCGGTGCCCGCCACAAAGGCCTGGCCGCCAGCGCCGCGAAACACCGCCGCGCGCACGTCGCGCTCGGCACTCAACTGCCGGCTGATGGACACGAGCTGCTCGTACATTGCCCAGGTCATGGCATTGCGCGCCTGCGGGCGGTTGAACACCACCTGCGCCACGCCGGCTTCGACAGCCAGGGTCACTTCACCGGAATCTGAACTCATGAAACTTGCTCCTCAATGCTGAAGGACCATTCGGCGTACGAAGGGAAGTGGGCTCAGGGCACCGCAGGACTGGCTATGTCAGATCGCCAGTGCCGCTCCCTTGGGGGCTGAGGGCCGCGACTCAAAGCCTGCCTGCGCAGGCTTGGACAGCCCGAAGAGTCGGTGGCTCTGGCACCGACGCGGTCTGCAAGACAAGGCGAAGCCGGCGCGGGGGGCTACCTGTAAAAATACTCCACCAGGAACATCGGGATTGCCGGGATGTAGGTCACCATGAGGAGCAGCGCCACCAGGATGCCGATGAAGGGCAGGTTGACCTGGGTCACCTTCCACATGTCGGCCTTGGCGATGGAGCAGGCGGTGGCGAGCACGCTGGCCACGGGAGGCGTTTGCTGGCCGATGCCCAGGTTCAGCGTGACGATCAGACCGAAGTGCACGGGATCAATGCCCACCGCCTTCACCAGCGGCATCACGATCGGCACCACCAGGATGATGGCCGCCGCGGAATGCAGGAACAGACCCACCATCAGGAAGAAGATGTTGAGGATGGCCAGCACCGCGTACTTGTTCTGCGTCAGCGACGAGATCCAGTTCGCCAGCTGCTGCGGCATCTGCTGCTCGGTCAGCAGGTGGCCGAGCAGGGCGGAAGAGGCCACCAGCAGCATCACCACGGCCGTCTGCACCGCGCCTTCGACCATGCATTCGTACAGGTGCTTGAAGTTCAGCTCGCGGTAGATCACACCGCCGATGAACAAGGCTGCCAGCACGGCCAGCGCCGCGCCTTCGGTGGCGGTGACAATGCCGCCGAAGATGCCGCCCAGGATGATCATGGGCAACAGGAATGCCCAGGCTGCATCCTTGAAAGTGGTCCACAGCCGCTTGCCGCTGAACACCTCTTCCACCGGGTAGTTGTAGCGTTTGGCGTACCAGTAGGCCAGCGCCATCATGCCGCCGCCGCCCAGAATGCCGGGCACGATACCGGCCACAAAAATCTGCACCACCGAGGCTTCCGCCATCACCGCATAAAGAATCATCGGGATAGACGGCGGGATGATGATGGCCAGCGTCGCAGATGACGAGGTCACGGCGGCCGCGAACTCCTTGGGGTAGCCCTTTTTCTTCATCGCCGGGATCAGGATCGAGCCCATGGCGGCCACGTCGGCCACGGCGGATCCCGAGATTTCGGCGAAGAACAGCGAGGTGCCGATGTTCACCATGGCCAGGCCGCCCTTGATGAATCCGAACAGGGCCGAGGCAAAGGCAATCAGCCGTCGCGACAAGCTGGACGAGTTCATGATGGCACCCGCCAGGATGAACAGGGGGATCGCCAGCAGCGGGAAGCTGGTGGCACCCGAGAACATCGTGATGGCAGCGCTCAGCAGGTCGTCTGGACTGCCCAGCAGCACCATGGCCACCATGGCCACCACGCCCAGGGCCACGCCAATCGGCACGTTGATCAGGATCAGGGCCAGCAGGCCCAGGAACATCAGGACGGAAATCATTTTTGCATCGCCTTCTGAAGGTCTTTTTCTGCTTTCTGGAGTTCTTTCTCCATCTCCATCCGCTCCGCATCAACCACGCCTGCGCCGCGCGCCTGCGCCAGCAACTCGGGCAGGCTGAGCAGCTGGGCCAGGATGAACAGCACCGCCCCGATCGGTATTACCGACTGGGTGAACCGCGTGGGCACCCAGGGCAGGCTCACCATGGCATCGCCCTCCAGGATCACCAGCACCTGGTAGCCATACCAGGCCAGCACCGCAAAGAAAGTGATCACCACCGCCTCGGCAAACAGCACGGCGGCCACGCGAAGGGCGGGTGGCATGGCGTTGACCAGACCCGGAAATCCGATGTGCGCCCGCTTGAGCGCGGCGAGTGCAGCGCCGTAGTACGTCAACCAGGCCAGGGCGATGGAGGCGACCTCGTCGTACCAGACCATGGGAATCCCCAGCTTGCGGTAGACCACCCCCATCAGCACGATGACGGCCAGCGACGTCAGCAGCAGGATGACGAAAGCCGTCAGCGCGCGATCAAACGCAGTTCTCAAAGTGAAGAACACAGTGGATCATCCTTGGGCAAAACGAGAACAAAGAGGCGCCCATGCGCCGGACCCGGGCGCATGGGCTGGGGGTAGAAGCAGTGCTTAGAGACCAGCGCCGAGGGCCACGGCTTTGCTGACCAGGTCCGAGCCGCCAGGTACTTCCTTGCCGAATTCCTCGTACACCGCCTTGCTGGCCGCGATGAACGCGTTCTTGTCGGGTTCGTTCACCGCGGTGCCCGCAGCCTTGATCTTGGCGATCAGCTCGCCGTCGAGCTCGGCCGCGGTCTTGTACACATAGGGCTGCACATCGCGCGCGGTCTTCTCCAGAATCTCACGCACATCGGCTGGCAGCGAGTTGAACTTGCGAGCGCCCGCCGTGAGGTAGGCCGGGGTATAGACGTGCCCGGTGGTCGAGAGGAACTTTTGCACTTCCTGGAACTTGGATGAGTAGATCTGCGTGAGCGGGTTTTCCTGCCCGTCCATCACGCCCGTCTGCAGCGCCACGAACACTTCAGACAAGGCCATGGGCGAGGGGTTGGCACCGTAGGCCTGGAACATCTTCACCCGCCACACACCCTGCGGCACGCGCAGCTTCATGCCCTTGAGGTCTTCGGGCTTGACCACCGGGCGCACGTTGTTCGTCACGTGCCGAAAGCCGTTTTCCCACACGCCCAGGATCTTGTAGCCCTTCTCTTCGGCCATCGGCAGCAGCGTCGGGCGCAGCACTTCGGCCTCGATCTTCTTCATATGGTCGCGGTTCTTGACCAGGTACGGCATCTCGAACATGCCGAATGCCGGCACCGTGGACGACATCACGGTGGAGGGCAGCGCCATCTCCAGCGTGCCCAGGCGCAGCTTCTGCATCATCTCGGCATCGCTGCCAAGCTGGCTGGAGCCGAACACCACCACCTTGCCCTTGCTGCCCAGACGCTCGTTGGCCAGGCGCGCGAATTCGTTGGCCGAGCGCTCGAACAGCGAGCCTGGGCCACCCACGTGGCCGAGTTTGATCTCGACCTGGGCATGGGCCATGCTCGTGCCCAGCAGCAGCGTGCTGGCACCCAGGATGGCGGCAGCGGCGACCTGTCGCAGCGGGCCGGTGAAGGTCGGGAACTTGAGGGTATGGGTCGGCATGTCTGTCTCCTTGGTCGTTGAGTCCGCTGAAAAAGATGCACCCCCTGCACGGACGACACGGGGCACGGAAAGGCAGAAAGGTTCAGGGCTTGGCGAGGCCGCCGGGGTGGCTGCTGAAATGGTCCATGATGGCCTGCACGCCCGAGCCGGCCAGCTTCACGCCGGCCAGCTTCAGACCCATTTCGCAGCCAGCGACCGTGGCCACCAGTGTCAGGTCGTTGCTGTCGCCGAGGTGGCCGATGCGGAACATGCGTCCCTTGACCTTGCCTAGGCCGGTGCCCAGCGAGCAGTCGAAGCGCTCATAGATCACTTTGCGCACCGCGTCGGCGTCCACCCCTTCGGGTGTCATCACGCCGGTGAGGATGGGCGAGTAGACCGCCGGGTCGGCGCACTGGATGGCCAGGCCCCAGGCGGTGACCGCGGCGCGCACGCCCGCAGCCCAGCGCTGGTGGCGGGCGAAGACGTTGTCGAGTCCGTCGGCCAGCAGCATGTCGCAGGCTTCGCTCAGGCCGTAGAGCAGGTTGGTGTTGGGGGTAGAGGGCCAGTAGCCGGTCTTGTTCATTTCCAGCATTTCGCCCCAGCCCCAGTAGCTGCGCGGCGTCTTGCAGGCCTTGCTGGCCTCGATCGCCTTGGGCGAGAGGGCGTTGAAACTGATGCCGGGAGGCAGCATCAGGCCCTTCTGCGAGCCGCTGATGGACACATCGATGCCCCAGGCATCGTGCTGGAAATCGGCGCCAGCCAGGCCCGAGATCGTGTCGACCAGCAGCAGGGCCGGGTGTTTGGCTGCGTCGATGGCGCGCCGCACGGCAGCGATGTCGCTGGTCACGCCGGTCGAGGTTTCGTTGTGCACCACACACACCGCCTTGATGCTGTGGCCGCTGTCGGCCTTCAGGCGCTGCTCGATCAGGTCGGCCTGCACGCCATTTCGCCAGCCTTCCAGGCCGGGCAGACTGAGCACCTCGGTCTTCAGCCCCAGTTGTGTGGCCAGTCGGTTCCAGAGGAAAGCGAAATGCCCGGTTTCGTACATCAGCACGTGGTCACCCGCGTTGAGCGTGTTGACCAGCGCTGCTTCCCAGGCGCCGGTGCCCGAGGCCGGGTAAATCATCACAGGATGCTGGGTCTTGAAGATGGCCTGCATGTCGGCCAGCACCTTGAGACCCAGACGGCCAAACTCCGGGCCTCGGTGGTCGATGGTGGGCGAGCTGATGGCCCGCAGGATGCGGTCAGGCACCGGCGAGGGGCCGGGGATTTGCAGGAAGTGTCGGCCGGTCGGGTGGGCGTTCGTCGTCAGCATGCAGAGCAACCTTTCGTGAGTGCCCTCATTTTTGTATTCAAAATACAAATGTCAAGGGGAAACACCCTAGAATGGTCCCGAACGCGATTCTTTTTTGCATACAGAACCGATTGCATGTCCGCTGATATCTTGTCGATCGAGCGCCCGGTGTTGCACGAGCAGGTGGCGCGCCGGCTGCGCCAGATGCTGGTCGAGGGTCGCATCGCGCCTGGCGCCAAGCTCAACGAGCGCACCCTGTGCGAGGAGTTGCGCATCTCGCGCACACCGCTGCGCGAGGCGATCAAGATGCTGGCGGCCGAGGGTCTGGTCGAGCTGCTGCCCAACCGCGGTTCGGTAGCGGTGCAGCTGAGCGAAGCCTCGGTGCGCGACACCTTCGAGGTGATGGCCGGGTTGGAGGCGCTGTCAGGCGAGCTGGCGGCGCAGCGCGTGACCGACGCCGAGCTGGCGGAAATCAAGGCCCTGCACTACGAAATGATGGCCGCCTACACGCGGCGCGACCTCTCCGCCTATTACCAGCTCAACGCCGCCATCCACCACCGCATGAACCTGGCGGCCAAGAACCCGGTGCTCACCAACACCTACAACCAGGTCAACGCCCGCCTGCAGGCCCTGCGTTTTCGCTCCAACCAGGATGGCGAAAAGTGGAGTCGCGCTGTGCGTGAACACGAAGCCATGATCCAGGCGCTGGAAGCCCGCGACAGTGCTGCGCTGAGCCGTGTGCTGCTGAATCATCTGAACAACAAGCGCGATGTGGTCATGGAGCAGCTTCGCTCGGTGAACGCCGCGACCGAGGCCGCTCAAGGAAACGCCCCATGAATGCTCCCCTGCCGCTCCACGTGACCCGCGAAGCGCCAGATAAGTTGTACGACCGGGTGGCTGCTGTGAGCAACGAGGTCGCGGGCAAACTGGCCAAACGCCTGTCGGTGCAGACCCGCGGCGAGGTCTTGTTCGGCCCCGCAGACCGGGGCCGCTACGCCACCGATGCCTCGATCTACCAGCAGATGCCCGTGGGCGTGTTCGTGCCCACCGACGCAGCCGATGTGCGTCTGGCCATCGACATTTGCCGCGACCTGGCCGTGCCCATCGTGCCGCGCGGGGGAGGTACCAGCCAGTGCGGTCAGACGGTGGGCGCCGGGCTGGTGATCGACCACAGCAAACACATGCGCCGCGTGCTCGATGTCGACGTGGCCGAGCGCACCGCGACGGTGGAGCCTGGCCTGGTGCTTGACCACCTCAACGCCCGGCTCAAACCGCATGGCCTGTGGTATCCGGTGGACGTGTCAACCAGCGCGCAGGCCACGCTGGGCGGCATGGCAGGCAACAACTCCTGTGGCAGCCGCTCCATCGCCTACGGCAACATGGTGCACAACGTGCTCGGTGCCGAAGCCTGGATGGCAGACGGCAGCCTGGTCGACTTCGGCGCCTACGAGCAGGCGGGCCCTGAAGCCCGGGTCATCGGCGACTTCGTGCGCGACCTGGCGATGGAGCACGCGGACGAGATCGATGCACGCTGGCCCAAGGTGCTGCGCCGCGTGGCGGGCTACAACCTCGACATCTTCCGCAATCAGAATCAGAAGCCGTACACGGCGGATGGCTCGGTCAACCTCGCCCATCTGCTGGTGGGCAGCGAAGGCACGCTGGGCGTCACGCGCTCGCTGCGGCTTCGGCTGAGCGAACTCCCGCGCGCCAAGGTACTGGGTGTGGTGAACTTCCCCAGCTTCTACCAGGCAATGGACAGCGCGCAGCACATTGTCAAGCTCGGTGAAGGGATGGCGGTGGGGCAGCTGACGGCGGTGGAGCTGGTCGATCGCACCATGATCGAGCTCTCGCTCAAGAACCCGGCGTTTGCGCCCACCATCCGCACTGCGTTGTCGCCCCACATCAACGGCGGCAAACCCCAAGCGGTGCTGCTGGTGGAGTTTTCCGGTCCGAGCAAGGCGGACATTGCGCACAAGCTGCGCGAGCTGATCGACCTCATGGGCGAGCTGGGTCTGCCCGGAAGCGTGGTCGAGATGGTGGACGACGCGCCGCAGAAAAACCTGTGGGAGGTGCGAAAGGCCGGCCTCAACATCATGATGAGCCTGCGCGGCGACGGCAAGCCGGTGAGTTTCATCGAAGACTGCGCGGTGCCGCTGGTGCACCTGGCCGAGTACACCGATGCGTTGACCCAGGTGTTTCGCAAGCACGGCAGCCGCGGCACCTGGTACGCACATGCCTCGGTCGGCACGCTGCACGTGCGGCCCATTCTCGACATGCGCCGCGAGGGCGCGAGCAAGATGCGCGCGATCGCCGAAGAAGCCAGCGAGCTGGTGCGCCAATACAAGGGTGCCTACAGCGGCGAGCACGGCGATGGCTTGTGTCGCGGCGAGTGGATCGAATGGCAGTTTGGTCCGCGCATCAACGAGGCGTTTTCGCGCATCAAGACCCGGCTGGACCCGGACGGCCTGTTCTCCCCCAACCGCATCATTGACCCGCCGAAGATGGACGACGCGAGCCTGATGCGCTTCCCGCCCGCGTACAAGGTCGTGCCGATCCAACCGGTGATGGACTGGCGGGCCTGGGATGTACAGAACGATCCGGTCACCGAGCAGACCACTGAGCCAGGCACAGGCGGCGACCCAGCACGCGGGCTGGCCAAGGCGGTGGAGATGTGCAACAACAACGGCCATTGCCGAAAATTCGACGCCGGCACCATGTGCCCGAGCTACCGCGTGACGCGCGACGAACAGCACCTCACGCGTGGCCGCGCCAACACCTTGCGCCTGGCCCTCAGCGGTCAGATCGAGGGCCTGGCGGGCGAGGACGCACTCACCAGCGAGGTGGTGAGGGATGCGATGGACTTGTGCGTGGGTTGCAAGGGCTGCAAGCGCGACTGCCCCACGGGCGTGGACATGGCCAAGATGAAGGTCGAGTTCCTGCACCATTACAAGGCGAAGCACGGCCACACACTGAAGGACCGGCTGGTTGCGCAACTGCCCGACTACGCTCGCACTGCGGCCCGCCTGGCGCCGCTGCTCAACCTGCGCAACCGCGTGCCGCTGCTGGCCAGCCTGGCGGAAAAGCTGCTCGGTTTCTCGGCGCAGCGCAGCCTGCCCGAGTGGCAGAGCCGTCACTTCTTCAACCAGACCAGCCAGACCGCGACCCGTGAACAGGTGCTGGCCGCCGAGCGCGGCGTGGTGCTGTTCGTCGATACCTTCAATGGCTACTTCGAGGCCGACAACGCGCAGGCCGCCGTCAAGGTCTTGCAGGCCGCGGGCTACACAGTGCACGTGGCGACCAAGCTGAAGCCAGACGGCCAGCATCTGTGTTGCGGGCGCACCTACCTGGCCTCGGGCATGGTGGAGCGGGCGCGCGAAAAGGCGCGTGAAGTGGTGCACAGCTTGCTGCCATTTGCCGAGCGCGGCATCGCCATCGTCGGTCTGGAGCCGTCGTGCCTGCTGACGCTGCGAGACGAGCTGCTGGTGATGGGTCTGGGTTCAGGTCCACAGCAGATCGCCGCGCAAGCGCTGCTGTTCGAGGAGTTCCTGGCGCGCGAAGACCGCGCCGGGCGACTGGAGGTGCTCAAGGCCCAGCTGAAGCCGGTGAGTCAGCCGGTGCTGCTGCACGGGCATTGTCACCAGAAGGCGTTTGACGCGGTCTCGCCCATCCTCACCGTCCTGGGCTGGATTCCCGGCGCCGAGCCGCAACTGATCGAGAGCAGCTGTTGCGGCATGGCGGGCAGCTTCGGCTATGAGGCTTCGCACCACGCGGTCTCGATGCAGATGGCCGAGCTCAGTCTGCTGCCCGTGGTGCGCGCCGCACCCGACGCCATCGTGGTGGCCGACGGCACCAGCTGCCGGCACCAGATCCACGACGGTGCGCAGCGCGACGCGGTGCATGTGAGCCGGCTGCTGGCGGATTTGCTGCCAGCTTGACGGGATTTCAGAAAAAGCCGAAAGCACCCTGAAAGATGGTGCCCATCAAGAGCACCCACCATCCCGCCAGGGCCCAGCCGACCCAGCGCCGGGGGACCCAGACCACCAAGGGCAACAGCGCCATGCAGATGAGCACGAAACCCATCGACACGGCCTGATCGCCCTGCAGCGTCACGTAGCCCTTGAACCGGGCGTAACCGCTGTGGGTTTCTGTCACGATGGCCAGTAGGCCCAGCCCTGCGAGGAATGCCGCGGCCAGGGTGCAGAGCACGCGTGCCAAAACAGATGTTTTGCCGGGCGCCTGGGTCAAGGATGGTCTCGTCACGTCTCTTTTTTCGTTCATGCGCTTTCGCTTTCTTGCCTTGGGCTGTCTGCCAGACCTGCTGAGGGTTGGGTTGTCGGGGCGAGGGGCGGTAAGGCGCACTGTCGTGCGCACCTCGGTTGGTTAGGGTTCGGGCCAGGTCAATGCCAGACCGCTCTCGAAGCGCCGCGCCCATCCCGTGACCGGGTCGGTGAACGCGATGGCCTGGGCCAGCAGACACAGCGGGCGCTCGAAGTTTTCTTGATCGTCGGGTCCGTGCAGCACCTGCGGGTAGAGCTGGTCACCCGCGATCGGCAAGCCCAGGGCCATCATGTGCACCCTGAGCTGGTGGCGTTTGCCGGTGCGAGGCAACAGCCGGTAGCGCGCCCACGGTCCGTGACGCTCCAGCCAGTGAATGGTGGTTTCGCTGTTGGCCGCGCGATGTTCGTCCTCGCACATGCGAAAAAAATCGATGGGATGCTCGGTCAGGTGGCTGACCCGGGTGTGGGGCCAGACGCCGTGCTCGGCATGTGGGGCGATGGCTTCGTAGGTCTTCTCCACCGTGCGTCCGCTGAACAGCGCGTGGTAAGCGCCACGCTCGGCCGGTTGCACCGCCAGCAGCACCAGCCCGGCGGTTTCGCGGTCGATGCGGTGCAGGGGCGCGAGCTGGGGCAGGCCGAGGCGGCGTTGCAGACGCACCAGCAGCGACTGCTGCACGTAGCGCCCGCCCGGGGTGACCGGCAGGAAGTGCGGCTTGTCGGCCACCACCAGGTGCTCGTCCTGAAACAGCACCGTTTCCTCGAACGGGATGAGGGTCTCGTCGGGCACGTCCCGGTAGTAATAGACCCGGGTGCCGCCTGCGTAGGGCGCGTCTGGCGACAAGGGGTCGCCGCTTTCCGCCAGCACCTGGCCCTGCGCCAGCCGCAAGGCCCATTTCGAGCGGCTGATGGTGGGCATCCGCTGAGCCAGGAAGTCCAGCACCGTGGCCCAGGGCGGGGTCTTCAGGTGCGGCAACGCCACGCAGCTGGGCGATACACCGTGTCGCGGCGGCACCGAAGCAGAGCGAGGGGAGCGTGACATGGGTCTCGGTGTGTGGGGTCATGCAACTTGCGGAAGGATGTGGTTACAGGCCCGCTGCGCAAAACCGTTATTCTGCGCTGACGACCCCTTGCACCCTTTGACCCGTCATGAACCTGCCCCATCGACCCCCTTTGATCGCACCCACGCTGGCGAGCGGCAGACGCACGCTTGGCGCCCTGCTGTTGGTCTGCGTGCTGGTCCTGCCAGGCTGCACGGTACTGGCCGTGGCCGACGTGGCGGCCTCGGCCGTGGTCGGTGCCGCGGGTCTGGCCGTGGACGCCGCGGTGGGCACGGCCAGGATCGGAGGCAAGGTCATCGGCAAGACGGCCGATGTGGTGATGGGGTCGGACGAAGCGGCCGCTGCGGCTGACTGAGCTTTTGGGCCACCAGCCGCGTGGTTCAGGCGCGGCGAAACACCAGGTCCCACACCCCGTGGCCGAGCTTGAGGCCCCGGTTTTCGAACTTGGTCAGCGGTCGGTAGTCGGGCTTGGGCGCGCAGCCGTGCGGGCCTGGTTCGGCGGCGGTGTTGGTCAGCAGCGGCTCATCGCTCAATACGGCGTGCATCTGCTCGGCGTAGGGCTCCCAGTCGGTGGCCAGGTGCAGGTAGCCGCCCGGCTTGAGGTGGCGCGCCAGCCGGTTGACGAACGGGCCCTGGATCAGGCGGCGCTTGTGGTGGCGGCTCTTGTGCCAGGGGTCGGGAAAAAAGATGTGCACACCATCCAGGCTGGCTTCGGGCAGCATGTGGTCCAGCACTTCGACGGCGTCGTGGCGCAGGATGCGGATGTTCTCGATGCCACCCTCGCCGATCAGCTTGAGCAGCGCACCCACACCGGGCTCGTGCACCTCGCAGGCGAGGAAGTTGTCTTGGGGGCGCGCCTGCGCGATATGGGCTGTGGCCGTGCCCATGCCAAAACCGATTTCCAGGAACAGCGGCGCGATGCGACCAAAGGCCGCCTCGGCGTCCAGCCGTTGCGGCGCGTAGTCCAGCAGGTAGCGCGGCCCATACTGGTCGAACGCGCGCTGCTGGCCCGGACCGATTCGGCCAGCGCGCAGCACATAGCTCTTGGTCTGGCGCAGGTAGGTCCCGTCTTCGGGCTGGGCGCGGGGGGCTTGGTGGCGGGGGTCGGTCATGAAGGCGGTGCAGAGGGTGCGGAACGGGGCGGGGCGCCGATTGTAGAAGCCCATTGCGTGACCCAGCTTGCCAGCGCGGCGGGGACGCTGCCTTTGGCAGGAGCAAGCTCCAGCACCGCAGCGGCCCGATTCAGAGCGGTCAATGGGTCGGTCAAGTCCAGTGGCGCGGCACCGGTTTGTTTGCTCAGCTTCTCCCCGCTGGCAGTCAGCACCAGCGGCGTGTGGCGGTATCGCGGTGTGGGCAATGCCAGGGCCTGCTGCAACAAGATTTGCCGCGCCGTGTTGTCCGCCAGGTCCTCCCCGCGCACCACATGGGTGATGCCTTGGTCGGCGTCGTCCACCACCACCGCCAGTTGGTAGGCCCACAGCCCGTCGGCGCGTTTCAGCACGAAGTCGCCCACGGCGGCGGCGACGTCCTGGGTTTGCGGCCCCAGTCGCACGTCGGTCCAGTCCACGCGGGCGTCTTCCCCAAGGTGAAAGCGCCAGGCACGCGGCGCCTGGCCCTGCAAGCTGCCGCGCCCGGGTCGGCAGGTACCGGGGTAGACGGGCGCGTGGTGGCGCTCGCGAGCCAGACCCTGCGCATGCAAGGCGGCTTCGATGTCTTTGCGCGAACAGGCGCAGGGATAGGCCAGGCCGCTTGCAATCAGGCGGTCCAGCGCGACTTGATAGAGCGCGCCGCGCCGCGACTGCCACACCACGGGCTCGTCGCTCACCAGGCCGCAGGCAGCGAGCTGGTTCAGGATGACCTGATCAGTGCCTGGCACACAGCGCGGCCCATCCACGTCTTCCATGCGCACCAGCCAGGTGCCGCCGTGCGCGCGTGCGTCGAGCCAGCTGGCCAGCGCAGCGACCAGTGAACCGGCATGCAGAGGCCCTGTGGGAGAGGGTGCAAAACGCCCTCTGCAGAGCGGGTCAATCCAGGGCGTGTTGGACATCGCTTCCGCGCTGGGTGAGAGATTTCCAGGATGATGGCATGTTCAGCACCCACCTCGCCCCCGGCCTGGCCGGGCAGCCAGAGAGGCCAGCCTTTCGGCACGGCGCGAAGCGGCGCAGGGAGGCGTCAAACCATGGCCAGTGCCATCTCCAGGCCGGACACAAAAGCGTCTTCCACCCGATGCCCCAAACACCAGTCGCCGCACAGGCCGATGCCGAGTTCATCGTCGTAGATGAACGGGCGGCCCAGCGGCTGCTGGGTTTGCGCGAAGCGCCAGCGGTGAACCACCGCGTGGGCCGGCGTGACTCGGATCCCGGTGATTTCTGCGAAGCCCTTGAGTAGCTTGGCCTTGACGCGTTCGGCGTCGTCTTCCAGGTGTCTGATCGACCAGGCCGGGCTGGCCTGGATGGTCCAGCGCTCGACGCGCTCACGCCCGGGCTTGCTGTTTTCGCGGGCCAGCCAGCTGATGCGGTGGTGGGTGCTGCGCGCGGCGTTCCATTGCGGCCCGAAATGGCTCAGTCCAGGCTGCATCGCATTGGGGTAGGCCACCATCAGCGTCCAGCAAGGGGCGACCTGCACGGGTGCGAGGGCCTGGCGCAGGTGCGGTGCGTGGCCGGAGGCGAGCAGCAGGTCGTGCGCTTGCAGGTGGGGCTGCGCGAGCACCACGCGGTCGAAGCCGCCGAGCACCACCTGGCCGCCGGCGCTGTCCTCGGCGCGCAGCTGCCACTGAGCGGAGTTGAGCGCATCGCGCTCGATGTGGGTGACGCGCGTTTCGGTCAGGGCTCGGGCGCCGCTCACGCCGTGCAGTTCGGGTTTCAGCAGGGGCTGCGCCCAGTGCGTCACCAGGGCATTCATGCCGGGGGTGGCCACAAAGTGCGGCTCGGTGGGCGGCGGTGCGCTGGCCAGCACATGGCCGAGCTCATCGAGCACGCGCACCGTGCTCACGCTCCAGGCACGCACGATGGGTTGCGCCGTCAGCAGCGCCTTGGCAAAGCGCGCATCGCGCACAGTGAAATACTGTGAGCCGTGGTCGAAGCCGCCGAACTCGGTGCGGCGGGTCGACATGCGACCCCCAAAACCCCGGCTTTTCTCCAGCACGGTGACTCGGTGCCCCGCTTGCAGCAGGGTGCGGGCGCAGACGATGCCGGCCATGCCGCCACCCACCACCGCCACGTGCATCGGCGCGGCAGAAGCTGGCCGGGTCGATCTTGCTGGTTTGGAGGCCGCTGGTTTGCTGGCGGTGCCGCGTTTTTTGGTTTTGTTCATGGCGTGTGGCGGTTGCGGGCTGAGGATGTGGGTGCAGAGGTGGTTTGACTGTAGCAGCCCCTCGGCTGATCGCCGGAGGACTCAGGCCTGGTGGTGGTTGTTGAGCAGCGCGGCGCGCGTGGTCGGGCTTTGCAGGCGCGCCAGCCACCAGCGCAGCGCCCGCCCGCCATCGGCCTCGCGCGGCTGGCGCCAGGCGTAGTGCACACGCACCACGCGGTTGGGGTTCTGCACCGGCTTGACCACCAGCCGACCCGTGTCGATGTAGGGCTGCGCCAGCGGCAGCGGCAGGAAACCGACGCCCAGGCCGCGCAGCTGTGCTTCGAGCTTGTGCTGCATGGTGGGGACGGTGAGCAGGTCCTGGCCAGGGGCGAGGTTGTACGTCAGCCCTTGACCGCGCTGGGTCGAGTCCGACACCGCCACCGAGCGGTACTGGGCGCGCTCGGCGTCGCTGAGCTTGTGGGTGGTGGCGGCCAGCGGGTGGTGAGGCGCCACTGCAAATACGAAGGCCACCTCGCCCAGCGGTGCTTGCTGCAGCTCCCCCTGGCTGGGCAAGGGGACGACACCCAGGGCCAGGTCGGCCTGCCCGCGCTGCAGCGCCTCCAGCGTGCCCGAGAGGGTTTCGGCGCGCAGCTTGATGCGCGTGGGCACGCCTTCGGCGTAGAACGCCTCGCACAGCTCGAACAGAGTCGCGCGCGCGATGATGGCGTCGGCCGCGATGGTGAGCAAGGGCTCCCAGCCGGTGGCCACCCGCTTGACGCGCTGGGCCACGGCGTCGAGTTCGTCCAGCAGGTGCTGGCCCGAGCGCAGAAGCTCGGCGCCGGCGGGGGTGAGCCGGGCGCGGCGCGAACTGCGGTCGAACAGCAGCACGTCCAGCGCGTCTTCCACCTGGCGCACCCGGTAGGTCAGCGCGCTGGGCACCATGCCCAGTTCGCGCGCCGCTGCCGCCATGCTGCCCAGCCGGGCCACGGCTTCGATCAGCCCCAGGTTGTCGGGTGACAGCGCGCTTCGGGGATTCTGTTGAGTCATGGCTTTCGGCGGATGATCATTCAAAGGAATTGAATGATGCCATCAAAGGCCTGCGGCCGTGGCGCCGCTGGCCCGACCCACAATCAGGCCATGTTCAACGCCTTTGGGATCGCTGCAGGGCAGCGCCCCTGCCACCGGAAAAGGACCCTCTCACCATGATGCAAGTTCGCCGTTCAGAAGCCCGCGGTCATGCCGATCACGGCTGGCTCAAGAGCCAGCATTCTTTTTCTTTCGCCGAATACCACGATCCGGCCTGGATGGGCTGGGGCAATCTGCGCGTGATCAACGAAGACCGCATTGCGCCCGGCACCGGTTTTGGCACCCACGGCCACCGCGACATGGAGATCGTGAGTTACGTGTTGCAGGGCAACCTGGCCCACAAGGACAGCATGGGCAACGTCAAAGGCATTCCGCCAGGGGACGTGCAGCGCATGAGCGCCGGTACCGGTGTGCAGCACAGCGAGTTCAACCACGCGCCGCAGCAGACCACGCATTTTTTGCAGATCTGGATCGAGCCCAAGGTGCGCGGTATCGCGCCGGGCTATGAGCAGAAGACCTTTGCCGATGCCGACAAACGCGGCCAGCTCAGGCTCGTGGCCTCACCCGATGGTCGAGAGCAATCCGTCACGCTGCATGCCGATGCCGCGATCTACGCGGGTCTGCTCAACGGAGCGGAACAAGCTGAGCTGGCCACCGATCCGGCGCGCAAGGCCTATGTGCACCTGGTGCGCGGGCAGCTGAATGTGAATGGCGAAACCCTGCACACCGGCGACGCCCTGGCGATTGCGCAGGAGTCGCGCCTGGTGCTGAACCATGGTGTGGATGCCGAGGTGCTGGTGTTTGACCTCGCGTCCTGACCCATCGGTCAGCCGCATGTCTTTTCCTGACTCCGTTATGCAAAGCCTTCAGAATTCCTTCGCCCTGTTGTCTCGCCTGCTGCTGGCGGCGCTGTTTCTGCCCGCAGGCATCAGCAAGATCGGGGGATTCGAGGGCACGGTCGGCTACATCGCCTCGGTCGGTCTGCCGTTGCCAACGCTGGGCGCGGCGATGGCCATTGTGGTCGAGGTGCTCGGTGGCTTGGCGCTGATCTTGGGCCTGGGCACACGGTGGGCGGCACTGGTATTGGCCCTGTTCACGCTCGTGGCTTCGGTGTTCTTCCACAATTTTTGGTCCATGCCAGCCGATCAGCAGTTCATGCAGCAACTGATGTTCATGAAAAACATCGGCATCGCAGGAGGTCTGCTGGCCTTGACGGCCTTTGGCGCAGGTGCTTTCAGCCTGGACGCGCGCCGCGCAGCTTGATCTTCTTTTCTTTCTCGTCGTTTTCAACTCCGCGCGCAAGCGCCTCTTTTCAGGACAGCTTCAACATGACACACATCGTGGTTGTTTATCACTCGGGATATGGACATACCCAGCGCTTGGCGCAATCGGTGGCAGACGGCGCTGGCGCCGATCTGCTGGCGATTGATGCAGAGGGCAACCTGCCTGATGGCGGCTGGGAGACACTCGCCGCCGCCGACGCCATCATCATGGGCAGCCCGACCTACATGGGCACCGTGAGCTGGCAGTTCAAGAAATTCGCTGATGCCTCCAGCAAGCCCTGGTTCAGCCAGCAGTGGAAAGACAAGGTGTTTGCCGGTTTCACCAACAGCGCCAGCATGAACGGCGACAAGCTCTCGACGCTGCATTACCTGTTCACGCTGGCCATGCAGCACAGCGGCATCTGGGTCGGCACCGGCCTGATGCCCAGCAACAGCAAAGCAGCCCAGCGCAACGACGTCAACTACATCGCCTCGTTCAGCGGCGCCATGGCGCAAAGCCCGTCGGACGCTGGCGCCAACGAAATGTTGCCCGGCGATCTGGAAACCGCCCGCCTGTTCGGCGCCCGCGTGGCCGAAGTGACGACCAAGTTCAAAGGCTGATTGCCGCCGGCTCGTCCCCAAGGCAGGCTCAGCCTCCTCAGGGGGCAGCGACCCGCGGAGCGTGGGGGCCAGGGGGCCAGCCGCCGGGCCGCCCCAAGGCAGGCCCGGCCCCCTCGGGGGGCAGCGACCCGCGAAGCGATGGAGCGTGGGGGCCATGGGGCCAGCCGCCGGGCCGCCCCAAGGCAGGCCCAGCCCCCTCGGGGGGCAGCGACCCGCGAAGCGGTGGAGCGTGGGGGCCATTACCATCGCCGCATGACCATCATCAGCATGCTTCCCTGGGCGGACTGGCTCGCGCTGTTCTGCTTTCTTGCACTCTGGACCGGCTACGCCTGGTTTGCCCGCGTCTGGGGTGCGAGAAAGGGCTCGTTGATCCACACCACCAACCGCTACCGCGGCTACTGGATGCGCCAGGCGGCGATGCGCGACCCGCGCATGCTCGACGGGCTCATCACCCAGACGCTGTCGAACACACCGGCGTTTTTCTCCTCCACCTCCATCCTGGTGATCGGTGGTCTGTTTGCGCTGCTCGGCACCACCGACAAGGCGGCCGAGCTCATGAGCGAGATCCCGTTCGCCCAGACCACCACGCTGGTGGTGTTCGAATTCAAGGTGCTGGTGCTGGTGGGCATCTTTGTGTATGCATTTTTCCGATTCTCCTGGTGCATGCGTCAGTACACTTTTGTGGCGCTGGTGATCGGCGCCATGCCGCCGCCAGAGGACTTCGTGTCGGGCAAATTCGACCAGCGTCAGTACGCCGAGCGGGCAGCGGCCATGGTGGGCGCGGCGGCCGAGACCTTCAACGACGGTTTGCGTGCCTACTATTTTTCGTTTGCCGCCATCGCGTGGTTTTTTTCACCGCTGGCCATGGTGGTGGCCACTGGCCTGGTTGCCGCGATCTTGTATACGCGGGAGTTCCGCTCTGAGGTGTTGAAGATTCTTCGCGACGACGGCAGCGCGCCTCCCTGATCGCCTGGGCCTGGGCTTCTAGAATGAGCCCATGTTTGTTCACCTTCGCCTGCACTCCGAGTTCTCCGTCGTCGACGGCACCAATCGCATCGACGAGGTCGTGGCCGCCGCCGCCGCCAATGCCCAGCCCGCGCTGGCCCTCACCGACCTGAGCAACCTGTTTGGCGCGGTCAAGTTCTACAAGGCCGCGCGAGGCAGCGGGGTCAAGCCCTTGCTGGGGGCCGAGGTCATGTTGCAGGGTTTCAGTGTGGAGACGCCAGGGGCCATGCCCGGCAGCCACCAGCCGCCCGCGCCACGCATGGTGTTGCTGGTGCAGGACCGGCAGGGCTACCTCAACCTGTGTGAGCTGCTGGCCCGGGCCTGGACACGCAACGACGGCCGCGGGCAGGCCGTGGTGCAGCGCGAATGGCTGGAAGAACTCAACGCCGGGCTGATCCTGCTCGCCGGCGCCCAGGCCGGCCCGGTGGGGCAGGCGCTGATGCAGGGGGACGAGGCGCGCGCGACCGACATCGCCCTGCAGCTCTCCAGCCTGTTCACTCATCGCTTCTATATCGAGCTGCAGCGCGCTGGGCGCGCGGAAGACGAGCGCCACGTCGCCGCAGCAGTGCAACTGGCGGCCCGATTGCGGCTGCCGGTGGTGGCCACGCATCCGGTGCAGTTCCTGCAGGCCGACGACTACGAAGCGCACGAGGCGAGGGTCTGCATTGCCGACGGCGAGATCCTGAGCAACAACCGGCGCGTTCGCCGCTTCACGCGCGAGCAGTACTTCAAGAGCGCCGAGCAGATGGCAACGCTGTTTGCCGACCTGCCGTCCGCACTGACGAACACACTGGAAATCGCCAAGCGCTGCAACCTCTCGCTGGTGCTGGACAAGCCGCAGCTGCCCGACTTCCCGACTCCGCTGATCGACGGCGTGCCCATGGCCATGGAAGACTTCTTCCGCCAGTCGTCTTTTGAAGGTCTGGAGGAGCGCCTGTTGCAGCTCTACCCTGACGCGAGTGTTCGCGATGCTGAGCGGCCGCGTTATGTGAGCCGGCTGGAGTTCGAGATCAACACCATCCTGGAGATGGGCTTTCCCGGTTATTTCCTGATCGTGGGCGACTTCATCAACTGGGCCAAGAAGAACGGCTGCCCAGTGGGGCCGGGTCGCGGATCGGGCGCCGGCTCGCTGGTGGCGTATGCGCTCAAGATCACCGACCTGGACCCGCTGAAATACAACCTGCTGTTCGAGCGCTTCCTGAATCCCGAGCGGGTGTCCATGCCCGACTTCGACATCGATTTCTGCCAGAGCAATCGCGACCGGGTGATCGACTACGTCAAGGACAAGTACGGCAAGGACGCGGTAAGTCAGATCGCCACCTTCGGAACGCTGGCTGCGCGCGCCGCGATCCGCGACGTGGGTCGGGTGCTGGACTTCTCCTACGGCTTTTGCGACGGCATCTCCAAGCTGATCCCCAACAAGCCCGGCATGTCGGTCACGCTGCAGTACCCGCCGGTACCCAAAAAAGAGGGCGACAAGAACAACTACGCGATCGAGATGGAGCCGGTGCTGGCCGAGCGCATCGCCAAGGAAGACGATGTCAAGACCCTGATCGAACTGGCGCAAAAGCTCGAAGGCATGACGCGCAACGTCGGCATGCACGCCGGCGGCGTGCTGATCGCGCCGGGCAAGCTGACCGACTTTTGTCCGTTGTACGCGCAGCCCGGCAGTGCCTCGGCCGTGAGCCAGTACGACAAGGACGATGTTGAAGCCATCGGCCTGGTGAAGTTCGACTTCCTGGGCCTTGCCACACTGACCATCCTGGAGATCGCGCGCGAAATGATCCAGCGGCGCCATGCTGGTCAGGAGGAGTTCACGTTTGACCACGTGCCACTGGACGACCCCAAGGTGTATGCGCTGTTCACCCGCGGCCAGACCGAGTCGGTGTTCCAGTTTGAAAGCCGCGGCATGCAGGGCATGCTCAAGGACGCCAAGCCCAGCCGGCTGGAAGACCTGATCGCGCTCAACGCGCTGTACCGGCCCGGTCCGATGGACCTGATCCCCAGCTTCGTCGCGCGAAAACACGGTCGCGAGCCCATTGAGTACCCGCATCCGCTGGTGGCCGAGATGCTCTCCGAGACCTACGGCATCATGGTCTACCAGGAGCAGGTGATGCAGACTGCGCAGATCCTGGGCGGCTATTCGCTCGGTGGCGCCGACATGCTGCGCCGGGCCATGGGCAAGAAGAAGGCCGAGGAAATGGCCAAGCACCGCAGCATCTTTCGCGCTGGTGCAGCCAAGAATCACATCGACGAGCAAAAAGCCGACGAGATCTTCGACCTGATGGAGAAGTTCGCAGGCTACGGCTTCAACAAGTCGCATGCCGCGGCCTACTCGCTGCTGGCCTACCACACCGCCTGGCTCAAGGTTCACTACACGGCTGAGTTCTTCTGCGCCAACATGACGGTGGAGATGGACGACACCGACAAGCTGCGCGCGCTGTTCGAAGACGCGCAGCAGATGGGCGTGGTGTTCGAGGCGCCCGATGTCAACCGCGGCGTGTACCGGTTTGAGCCCATCACCGACCAGTCGATCCGCTATGGCCTGGGCGCCATCAAGGGCACGGGGCAGCAGGCGATCGAAGCCATCGTGGCCGCGCGCGAAGGTCGCGGTGAAGGCCCCAGCGGTGGCGAGGTGGGACCGTTCAAGAGCCTGTTCGATTTTTGCCGCCGCGTCGATCGGACCAAGCTGAACAAGCGCACGGTCGAGGCGCTGATCAAGGCCGGCGCATTTGACCGCCTGCACCTCAACCGCGCCGAGGTGCTGGCCTCGGTGGAGCGCGCCTTTGACTTCGCGTCAGCGCAGCAGGCCAATGCCAACCAGGGTGGCCTGTTCGACCTGCTGGGAGCCGACGACCATGGATCAAGCACGCAGGAGCCTGATCTGGTGGAGACCGTGCCCTGGGGCGTGAAGGAGCGGCTCACGCTGGAGAAGTCCGCCATGGGCTTCTACTTCTCTGGCCACCTGTTTGACGAGGTGGCGCGCGAGGTGCGGCAGTTTGCGCGCACCCCGCTGGCCGATGTTCATGAAAGCCGGGACCCCTTCATCGTCGCGGGCATCGTGAGCGATCTGCGCATCATCAATGGCCAGCGCGGACGGCTCGCCTTCTTCAAACTGGACGACAAAAGCGCATCGCTCGAACTGCGGGTCGATGAGCAGCTGATCAACCAGCACCGCGGTTTGCTGAAGGATGACGAGCTCATCATCGTGCAGGCCACCGCCCAGCCCGACCGTTTCTCCAGCGGGCTGCGCGTCAAGGTGCAGCACATCTGGGACCTGGCGGCGGCGCGTTGCCGCTTTGGCAAGTTCCTGCGCGTGGCGGTCAACGGACACGCGCCCTCGGTGGCCCAGCTGGTGCGCGAGTTTCCGCCCAAGCGGGAGGTGACCGAGCAGGGCGAGCTGCTGCGCGGCTTGCCGGTGCGCCTGGCGGTGCTACGTGAAGGCGCGCAGTGCGAGCTGCAGCTCGATGACCGGGCATTGTTCTTCCCTACCGATGCCGCGCTGGCGAGCTGGATGGCGCAGGCACACGAGCAGCGGGCCGAGATCGAGTTCGACTGAAGCCGTTGCTGCCCGGCCATTGCCGGGCCACCCCCGAAGAACAGCCAGTTGCGTGAAGAATGGCTTGTCGGGGTTGTCATTCTGGTGTTCAGGGCGCCTTGGAAGTGCCGATACTCCAGACATCATGAAACTTCAACACAAGGCCTGGGCCCTGGTCCTGATCGTCGTTGCGATCGGCGCGGGCAGTGCCATGTTGGGTACCCGCTACCTGGTTGGTCAATCCTTTGATCGCCTCGAAAGCGAGCGCGCCGTGCGCGAGGGAGAGCGGGCCCGCCGGGTGCTCCTTCAGCAGCTTCAGGCATTGGCCGCCAGCGCGCGCGATTATGCTTATTGGGCGGATACCGTCCAGTTCCTGGCGGGGACTCGCCCCAACTTTGTCGATGAAAACTTCGACGCTGAAAATCTGGGCTACCTGCGCGTTGCCGAGGTGTTGATTTTCGATTCCAGGGGCCAGGCGCATGCCACGGTGGCGCGCGAAGGAGAGGACGCGCTGCGCGAGGTGAGCGCCGATCGCGTGGCCGCTTTGCGCGAACTGGCCATGACGGTGGTGGCCACGGGGGATGCCAAGCATGTGTTGCGCACCTTGCGGGTGAAGGACGGGCAGCTCGAGCTGATCGTGGTGTCCGCGGTACACGACCCTGACGATGAGAGCGGGCGTGTTCACGGCACGATCATGATGGTGCGCCACTTTGATGCGCAGGAGCTCACAGGATTGACAGAGGTGTTGATGACGCCCACCCGGCTGTCTTTCGATGCCGCTGCTCCTTCCGGCGAAGACACCTATGTGGTCCCGGTTGATGCGGGCAACGACGAGCTTTACGCTGCGCTCAAAGATCACCGCGGCCAGCCCGTGGCCGCGCTGGTGCTCACGCTGGATCGGCAATTGCAACAAAAAGCGCAGGAACTGACCTGGCAAGGCATGGGTTTGGCTGGGCTGGCGGGGCTGTTGGGCAGCGCGCTGCTGGTCTGGTTGCTGGATCGCCTGATCCTGACGCGCTTGCAGCGGCTGCACAGCGACATTCAGCGCATCACCGCGGAGGGACCGATGCTGGCAGCAGCTGCATCCTCCGAGGGCAATGACGAGCTCGCTCATTTGGGCGACGGGATCAACCGCCTGTTGATGCGGGTTCGAGATGACGCGGCGGTGCAGCAGGCCGCCAGGGATCGACAAGAGGCGCTGCAACTTCAACTGATGCAAAGCCAGAAGACCGAGGCGCTGGGGCGTTTCACCAGCGGCATCGCCCACGACTTCAACAACTCGCTGGCGGCCATTGGCGGCTGGGTTCGTCTCGCTGACGAAGATCTCGATCCCCAGCACGCCAGTCACGAGGCGCTGCAGCAGGCACTCAAGGCCACCCGGTACGCCAACGGCTTGATGCGCCAGTTGCTCGCCTTCAGTCGGCAGTCAGTGCCCAAGCTGGAGCCCTTGCAGGTGTGCCGCCTGATTGAGGAGTCGCGCAGTCTTTTGTCCTCGGGACTGCTGCGCGAGTGTGAGCTGGTGGTCAATTGCCCGCCGCAGGTGGTCTGGGCAATGGCCGACCTCACGCAGATGCAGCAGGTGTTGGTGAACCTGATCATGAATGCGGTGGACGCCATGGGCGGCCGGGGCACCATTGAGCTGGGGGTGGAGCGTGTTGTGCTGCCCTCTTCAGACCCGGCCTCAGGCTTGGGAACCGCCGGCACATTACCGGCTGGAGCCTACATTCGCTTTTCGGTGAAAGACCAGGGGCCTGGCATCCCGGAAGAACATGTCTCCAAGGTATTCGACCCGTTCTTCACCACCAAAGGCGTGGGCAAGGGGACAGGGCTCGGCCTGTCGGTGGCGCAAGGCATCATGGCTCGCCATGGGGGCGCAATCGGCCTCACCACTGCGCCGGGCGCAGGCACCACCTTCCACCTCCACCTGCCTGAGTCGTTGCCGCCGGTCGCCGAAGCGCCTGATCAAGGCAACGAAGGCAAATCGGGCGCCAGGCAACTCTTGTTTGCCGAGGATGACCCATCGGTGCGCCACGCCTGGGCCACACTGCTGGAGCGGCAGGGCTGGGCCGTGACCACGGCACGGGACGGTGAGGAGGCCTGGACCCTTTTTCAGAGCGGTCCATCGCGCTTTGATCTGGTGGTGACCGATCTGGCCATGCCCAGGCTGGACGGTGCCAGCCTGGCCCAACGCATTCGGGCGACCCAGTCGCCTCCGCCCATCATCCTGATGAGTGGCAACGTGAGTGCAGAGGATGCCGAGCTCTTGACGCGCACCGACTTTGTGGCGGTGCTGCACAAACCTGTGGAGATCGACAGACTCAACCGGGCGCTGCTGGCCGCTGTCGGTCAGAGTGAAGAGCCGGCGACGAGCGTGGAGAGTCCATCTGGCCAGGAAACGGTCACCGTGTGAGGGTGTCGTTAAAATGCACGTGGCGCGTTGGTGATTCGCTGATCCCCTGACTCAGCGCAGCGGTTTGATCGGCCAGCCGCACGCAGCGCCACTGAGTTTCGATAGGCAAGACGCCTGGGCACCTGTCGAGCGATTTTGACGGCGCTCGGCGAAGAGCCCCTGAGCCTTCTCGTGTCGACGCCGCCTGGCGTGCGTGAGAAGCTCCCGGCCGTTTGATCCCGGCGCCCTTTCAACCCGATGACCGTGGGTATCGCACCGAGCGATGTCCCGGCTGGAGTATTCCCTTTTGTTTTCGAACCTCAAGCAGGACTGGTTGTCCAATGTCCGCAACGATGTGCTCGCCGGCCTGGTCGTGGCGCTGGCCCTGATCCCCGAGGCGATTGCGTTTTCCATCATCGCCGGCGTCGACCCGAAGGTCGGTCTGTACGCCTCGTTTTCCATTGCAACCATCATCGCTTTCATGGGTGGGCGCCCGGGCATGATCTCGGCCGCTACCGGTGCCATGGCGCTGGTGATGGTCTCGCTGGTCAAGAGCCACGGGCTGGACTACCTGCTGGCCGCCACGGTCCTCACCGGCGTGTTGCAGGTGTTTGCCGGCTGGCTCAGGCTGGGTGTGCTGATGCGCTTTGTCTCGCGCTCGGTGGTCACCGGGTTCGTGAACGCGCTCGCCATTCTGATCTTCATGGCACAACTGCCCGAACTGAACCCGCAGACCCTTGGCGTGACCTGGCACGTCTACGCCATGACCGCGGCCGGCCTGGCCATCATTTACGGTTTGCCCTACCTCACCAAGGCCGTGCCCTCGCCGCTGGTGACCATTGTGGTGCTGACAGCGGTGTCGATCGCGCTGGGGCTGGACATCCGCACCGTGGGTGACATGGGCGAACTGCCCAGCAGCCTGCCCAGCTTCCTGATTCCCGACGTGCCGTTCACGCTGGAGACGCTCGCCATCATCTTTCCCTATTCGCTCACCCTGATGGTGGTCGGCCTGCTCGAATCGCTGATGACGGCGACCATCGTCGATGACCTTACCGACACCCGCAGCAACAAGAACCGCGAATGCGTGGGACAGGGCGTCGCCAACGTGGCCACCGGCTTCATCGGCGGCATGGCGGGCTGCGCCATGATCGGCCAGAGTGTGATCAACGTGAAGTCGGGCGGGCGAGGTCGTTTGTCCACGCTGGTGGCCGGCGTGGTGCTGCTGATCCTGGTGGTGTTCCTGGGTGACTGGGTGAAGCAGATCCCCATGGCCGCGCTGGTGGCGGTGATGATCATGGTGTCCATCGGCACCTTAAGCTGGGCCTCCATTCGCAACCTGCGCGAGCATCCTAAGAGCTCCAGCGCGGTGATGCTCGCCACCGTCGCCGTGACGGTCGCCACGCACGATCTGGCCCAGGGCGTGCTGACCGGTGTGCTGCTCTCCGGCTTCTTTTTTGCACACAAGGTGGGACAGTTCTTGCGCATCACCTCACTCGCCGAAGACCAGGGTCGCCTGCGCACCTACCGCATCACCGGCCAGGTGTTTTTTGCCACGGCCGACCGCTTTGTCCAGTCCTTTGATTTCCAGGAGGTGATTGACCGGGTGAGCATCGACGTGAGCCGCGCGCACTTCTGGGACATCACGGCCGTCAGCGCGCTGGACAAGGTGGTGCTCCGGTTCCGGCGCGAAGGCACCGAGGTGGAGGTGATCGGTCTGAACGAAGCCAGCGCAACGATGGTGGACCGTTTCGCTGTGCACGACAAAGACGGTGCGCCCGACCTCATCACCGACCACTGAGAGGAGTCTGCCGTGTCCACCACACCCCGTGTCATCGCCTGCGTCGACCAGTCGCTCTTTGCCGAATCGGTCACCGACCACGCCGCCTGGGTCGCGAAGCGGCTGGATGCGCCGCTGGAGTTGCTCCATGTGATCGATCGCCATCCCGAAACCGCGACCAGCAGCGACCGCAGCGGCACCATCGGACCGAACGCGCAGGAACTCCTGTTGTCGCAACTCAGCAGCGAAGACGAAATGCGGGCGCGGTCCGCTCGCGAACGGGGACGGTTGTTTCTGGATGCACTGCGAGAGCGTGCGCTGGCCGCTGGTGTCTCGGTGGTCGATGTGCGCCAGCGTCTTGGTCACCTGGACGAGACCCTGCACGATTTGCAGGCCGGCGCGCGGCTGTTTGTGCTCGGGCGACGCGGCGATCAGGCCGCGGCGTCTGGCCTGGGCGGTCAGGTGGAAGCGGTCGTGCGGGCGCTGGAGCGCCCCATCCTCACGGTGACCGATCGATTTCAGGCGCCGCGTCGCGTCTTGATGGCTTTCGATGGCAGCCGCATCACGCGCCAAGGCGTGGAGATGCTGGCCCAGAGCCCCTTGCTGCAAGGCCTTGGCATTGAGCTCGTGATGGCCGGCGCCGCACGGGCCAGTGGTCTGCTGGATGCCGCTGCAGCGCGTCTGCAGGCTGCAGGGATGGAGGCCAGCGGCCGGGTGGTGCCCGGCGAGGCAGCGCAGGTCATCCCTCAAGCCTTGAAAGAAACGGGGGCCGACTGGCTGATCATGGGTGCTTACACCCATTCTCCCTGGCGTTCCCTGCTGCGCGGCAGCCACACCCGCGATTTGCTGCAGGCTTGCCGCGTGCCAGCGCTGCTGCTGCGCTGAGTCTGCCCCGCTCAGTCCTGAGGGCGCAGCACCACGATCATGGGCGAGGGCACGCGGCCGTCGGTATCGCGCGGCAGCGCGCTGGTGCGGTCGATGGCGCGCAGCACCGCTTCGTCCCAAGCGGCGTTGCCACTGCTTTTGACCAGGCGGCGACTGCTGATGGTACCGTCGGGCTGGCTGCGCACCTCCACCTCGGCCTGCGGGTTACCGATGATGGTGTCGGTGAACACCACATTGGGCTTGATGCGCGCAGCCACTCGGGCGCCATAGCCGGGCGTCGGGCCGCTGGCCTTCTGAGCCGTCCCGGTGGCCTGCGGGCCGCCGCTGGCACCGGCCTGGCCCATGATGCGGCGCATCTGATCGTCACGCGCCTTGGCGGCCAGCTCCTCCTGCCGTTTTTCTTCTGCGGCCTTGGCCTGCGCGGCCTTCTTGTCGGCTGCCAGTTTCTCGGCCTGCTGCCTTTTCTCGGCGGCGGCCTTTTCCTGCGCCGCCTTGCGCGTGGCGGCTGCTTTCTCCCGTTCCAGGCGCTCGGCCTCGGCCTGCTTCTTCTGTGCTTGGGCAGTCGCGATCTCGGCCGGTGTGGGCCCGGGCGGCGGGGGCGCTGGACGGGCTTCGGCGGGTTTCGGTGTGGGCTTGGGCGCTGGGGGCGGAGGCGGCGGCTCGACCGCGCGCGGAGCTGCTGCCTGAGGCAGCCGAGACCAGAGTTCAGCCTCGAAAACCGCCGGGGCAGATTCGTGTTTCCAGCTCACACCCCAGGTGAGCGCCGCCACCAACAGGCCGTGGGCCACCAGCGCCAGGCCCATCGGCCCCAGCCAGCGACCGGGTGGCGGTGGTGCCAGGTCGCGGCGCGTCTGCGCCGGGAAACGCGAGGGAAAGACCGAGTGGTTGAGCGCGCTGTTCAAGGCGGTCTCAGCGGGTGGTCTGTACCGAAAGGCCAACGCGCGTGACGCCTGCGCGTTGCAGCGTGTCCATCACCTTCACCACGGTTTCGTACTTCACGCTCTTGTCGGCGCTGATCACCACAGGTGTCGCGTCGTTTCCGGCCGCTGCATTGCCTTGCAGCTCGCGCACACTGGCAGCCAGCCGGTTGAGAGGCACGGCAGGGGGCTCACCAGTGGCGTTGCCCAGCTTCACCTGGACCTGCTCATCGCGGTCGATCAGCACCTGCACGAAGCGGTCGGGCTGGCGGCTCGCCTGGCCCACGCTGGGCAGATCGATCTGGCTCGGCGTGATCAGGGGCGCGGTCACCATGAAGATGATGAGCAGCACCAGCATCACGTCGATGAACGGGACCATGTTGATCTCGTTCATGGTGCGCCGGCCGCGGCCGCGGCCGCGTGCAGAAAGCTTGGCCATTTCAGACCCCCCACCTGGTGAGGCAGCGCAGCCGCCGCGACGGTGCAAGACCAGGGGTGCCGTGGAACCGCCGTTCGACCAGCTCAGGACGGGCCACAGGCATCGTCCTCTCGCGGGGGGGAGGCGCGCAGCGACGCAGGGGGGAGAGTTTCATCAGTGCCCCGACGCCGAGCTGCTGCCCAGGTTGCGTTGCAGGATGTTGGAGAACTCTTCCATGAAGGTTTCCATGGCGTTGGCCACGCGGTCGATGTCGTGGGTGAACCGGTTGTAGGCCACCACGGCCGGAATGGCTGCAAAGAGGCCGATCGCGGTGGCCACGAGCGCCTCGGCGATGCCAGGTGCCACGGCGGCCAGGGTCACCTGAACCAGCGAGGCCAGCCCGGTGAAGGCGTGCATGATGCCCCAGACGGTGCCGAACAGGCCCACATACGGCGCCACCGAGCCCACGGTGCCCAGGAACGACAGGTTGGATTCCAGCGCATCGAGCTCACGCTGGAAGCTCGCCCGCATCGCACGGCGCGCGCCATCAAGCAAGGCGCCACTGTCGGTGATGCGGCGTTCCCGCAGTTTCTGGTACTCGCGCATGCCGCTGGCAAAGATGCGTTCCATGGGGCCGCCGTGGCGCGCGCTCTGGGCGGCAGCGGTGTAGAGCTCGTTGAGGTTGGTGCCCGACCAGAACTCGCGCTCGAAGTCTTCGTTGTGGGTTTTCACTCGGCGGATCGCGAACACCTTGCGGAAAATGGCTGCCCAGCTGATGACCGACATGACCACCAGCAGCGCCACCACAGCCTGCACCACCCAGCTCGCATCGAGCATCAGTTGAACAATCGACAGGTCTTGGTTCATGGAGGGGTGTGAGGCAAAAGAAAGAAAAAGGTTTCGCGCGATCAGCCAGAGCTGCCGAGCAGGGCCAGCAGGTCCGCTGGAATGCGTCGGGGGCGCAGTTGGAGGGGATCGACCCAGCCGACGCGGATGCGGCCTTCGCACAGCAGGCGGGAGCCACGATCGACCTCTTCCCCGTGGGATGGCTGAAGCATCACGCTCTGTTCGATTGTGAGCGAGGCGCGACCCGCTTCAAGAAGGCACGCAGTAACCAAAAGCAAATCATCCAGACGGGCCGGTCGGTGGTAACGCACATCGGTGTGCGTCACCACGAACTGACCCGTGCCCTGTTCGCGCAGGCGTTGCTGCGCCAGGCCGAGGGAGCGCAGCCACTCGGTGCGCGCGCGTTCGAAAAACTTCAGGTAGTTGGCGTAAAAAACAATGCCGCCTGCATCGGTGTCTTCCCAATAGACTCGCACGGGCCAGGTGAAGGTAGCCCCCACGCTTTCCCGCTGGCGCGGCACGCTGCCCCCCACGGGGGCTGACCTGGCTTGGGGCGGCCCGTCGCGGCGGTCGTTGGCCCCCACGCTCTCCCGCTGGCGCGGCACGCTGCCCCCCATGGGGGCTGACCTGGCTTGGGGCGGCCCGTCGTGGCGGTCGTTGGCCCCCACGCTCCCCGCAGCGCGAGGATCGCTGCCGCCGTTCACGCTCAAAGCGCCTGCTCCAGCCGCTGCACCGCTTCGTGCAACTGGGCCATCGAATTGGCGGTGGAGAACCGCAGGTAGCGGCCCGGTTCGGCCTGGCCAAAGTCGCGCCCCGGAGTGGTGGCGATCTGGCAGCGCTGCATCAGTTCAAACGCCAGTGCCCAGCTGCCGCCCTGATCGGGTTGTGCACCCGTTGGCGGAATACCCCAGCGTTCACACAGGCCACGCACGTCGGCCCAGGCATAGAAGGCGCCGTCGGGCATGACCGGCACCGACAGGCCCAGGCGGTTGAGCTCGGGGATAAAGAAGTCTTTGCGCGCCTTGAACTCGGCGCGCCGCCGCTCGAATTCGGCCAGGCTCTCAGGTTCGAAGCAGGCCAGTGCCGCGTGCTGGGCAATGGTGCTGGCGCAGATGAACAGGTTTTGCGCCAGTCGCTCAACCACCGGCACCAGCGCGGGCGGCAGCACCAGCCACCCCAGGCGCCAGCCGGTCATGTTGAAGTATTTGGAGAAGCTGTTGATGCTGATGACCTCTTCGCCCAGGCCGTCGGGCAGGCCCAGCGCGCTGTGGCCGTAGTCTTCCTCGTAGCTGAGCCCGAGATAGATCTCGTCGACCAGGGTCACGCCACCGCGCTCGCGCACCAGCCGGGCAATGCGCTCCAGCTCATCCCGCGCGATGCTGGTGCCGGTGGGGTTGGAAGGCGAGGCCAGCAGCACACCGCGCGTGGCCGCCCGCCAGGCCGTCTGCACCTGGTCTGCGCTGAGCTGGAAACGCTGTTCAGGTCCGCAAGGGATCAGCACCGCGCGACCTTCGGCCGCCTGCACAAATTGCCGGTTGCAGGGGTAGCAGGGGTCGGGCATCAGCACTTCGTCGCCCGACTCGATGAGCGCGAGGCACGCGAGCTGCAAGGCGGCCGATGCGCCCGCGGTGACCACGATGCGAGCGGGGTCCACATCCAGTCCAAAGCGGCTGCCGTACCAGCCGCTGATGGCGCGGCGCAGGGCGGGCAGGCCGGTGGCCGGGGTGTACTGGCTGCGACCGTTCTGGATGGCACGCTCGGCGGCGGCCTGCACCAGCGGCGGCGCGGTGAAGTCCGGCTCGCCGATGTTGAGGTAAATCATGGGCCGCTGGTCTGGGCCGCCCTGGGCCGCCATCTCGGCCGCGGCCTTGGCCAGCTCCATCACGTAAAATGGCTCGACGCGCTGAGCGCGCTGCGCAATCCTCATGCTGCGCCAGGTTTGGGTTTGCGGCTGGTGCCGGCCGCTGCGCTGGCCGCCACCTCGACCGGACGCAACTGGGCTGCCAGCCCGTGCAGAACGCCATTCACGTACTTGTGGCCGTCGGTGCCGCCGAAGGACTTGGCCAGCTCGATGCACTCGTTGAGCACGACGCGCCATGGCACATCGAGGCAGTGCTGGAATTCGTACACGCCGATCCACAGCACGCCGTGCTCGATCGGCGAGAGCTCGACCAGCGGACGGTCGAGCAGGGGCGTGATCAAGGCGTCGAGCTCGGAGGCCTGCGCGATGCTGCCGTGCAGCAGGGCGTCGTAGTGCACGCTGTCGGCTTTGTGAAAGCCGGCGAGGTCGCGGGTGAACGCATCAATGTCGGTGGCTGCGTTGCGACCCACCAGGTGTTGATAAAGCGCCTGCAGGGCAAATTCACGGGCGCGGGTGCGTGCCGATTTGTCGGCGGCTTTGCGCGGCTTGATGGTGGGTGTGCCGGTGTCGCTCATGGTCATCCAATCTGCGCCAGCACGTGGGTCATCTCGACCGCGACGCGCGCGGCATCGCGACCCTTGTCGGTCTGGCGTGCGAGTGCCTGAGCCTCGTTTTCGACGGTGAGGATGGCGTTGGCAATCGGGATCTGGTAGTCGAGCGACAGGCGGGTCACGCCGGCGCCCGATTCGTTGGCCACCAGCTCGAAGTGGTAGGTCTCGCCGCGGATGATGCAACCCAGGGCGATGAGGGCGTCAAAGTCGTCGCGTTCGGCCAGCGCCTGCAAGGCCACCGGAATTTCCAGCGCGCCGGGCACGCTCACGTGCGTGATGTGTTTTTCAGGCACGCCCAGCGCCAGCAACTCGGCGTGGCAGGCCTGGAAGAGGGCGTTGGTGATGCCTTCGTTGAATCTCGCCTGCACGATGGCAATGGAGAGTTTCTTGCCGTCGAGGAGCTGGGCGGTGCCCTTGTCTGCGCCAAACATGTGGAGTCCGTTCTTGGGTTTGTTTTGGTTTCAGGCGCCGCGGCTGAGGTAGCCGGTGATCTCCAGGCCGTAGCCGGTCATGCTGGGCATGCGCCGCGGCTTGCCCATGAGCTGCATCTTGTGCACGCCGCTTTCGCGCAGGATCTGCGCCCCCACGCCGTAGGTGCGCAGGTCCATGCGGCCGCGCTCCGGTGCCTGGGCCGAGCGGGCCGTGCCCTCGAACTGCGCCAGCAGCTGGGCTGCCGATTCGCCGCAATTGAGCAGCACCGCCACGCCCGCACCCGCCTCCGCGATGTGGCGGAGGCTCATTTCCAGACTCCAGCTGTGCATGGCACGCCCGACCTCCAAGGCATCCAGCACCGACAGCGGCTCGTGCACGCGCACCGGGATGCTGTCGTCCGGCCCCCACTGGCCCTTCACCAGAGCCAGGTGCAAAGCGCCGCTGGGCTGGTCGCGGAAAGCGGTGACCTGGAACTCGCCGAACGCCGTCTGCATGGCGCGCGAGCCCAGGCGAGTCACCAGAGATTCGGTGCGGCTGCGGTATTCGATCAGGTCGGCGATGGTGCCGATTTTGAGCCCATGCTCGGCGGCGAAGATCTGCAGATCAGGCAGGCGTGCCATGGTGCCGTCGTCTTTCATGATCTCGCAGATCACCGACGTGGGTGAGCAGCCGGCCATGGCAGCCAGATCGCAGCCGGCCTCGGTGTGGCCTGCGCGCATGAGCACGCCGCCGTCCACCGCCTGCAGCGGAAAGATGTGGCCGGGCTGCACCAGGTCGTGTGGCTGGGCGTTGCGCGCTACTGCCGCCTGCACCGTGCGCGAGCGGTCGGCTGCCGAGATGCCGGTGGTCACGCCCTCAGCCGCTTCGATGGAGACGGTGAACGCCGTGCCCTTTTTGTCGCCATTGCGCGCCACCATGGGCGGCAGCTGCAGCTGCTCGCAGCGCTCGCGCGTGAGGGTGAGGCAGATGAGGCCGCGGCCGAAGCGCGCCATGAAGTTGATGGCCTCGGGCGTCACATGGTCGCCCGCGAGCACCAGGTCCCCCTCGTTTTCGCGGTCTTCCTCGTCGACCAGGATCACGATGCGCCCGGCGCGCATGTCGGCCACGATGTCTTCGACCGGAGAGATGGCGACCGGCGCCAGGATGTCAGGGGCGTTCATGCAACGGGTTCCGGTGAGGGGGTTTGGGTGGCGCCGAGCATGCGCTCCACATAGCGCGCCACGGTGTCGATTTCGAGGTTCACCGCAGCGCCCGCCATGAGCGACCCCAGGGCAGTGTGGTCCACGGTGTGGGGAATGAGGTTGATACTGATCTCGCAGCCATCGGCATGGTCTTGCACCTGGTTCACCGTGAGGCTCACGCCATTGACGGTGATCGAGCCTTTGTAGGCCAAGTATTTGCCCAGTTGGGGCGGCGCCATCACGCGCAGTTCCCAACTCTCGCCGATCTGCGCAAAACGGGTCACGGTGCCGACACCATCCACATGACCAGAGACGATGTGCCCGCCCAGGCGATCGCTGGCGCGCAGCGCTTTTTCCAGGTTGATGCGGGTGCCGATCTGTGCCAGGCCGGTGGTGCGGGCCAGGGATTCGGCCGAAATGTCGATGGTGAACTGCTGGGCGGGCAGGTCGAGCGAGGTGACTGTCATGCAGGCGCCGTTGAGCGCAATGCTGTCGCCCAGGCCGACATCGTTCAGGTAACCTGGCGGCGCCTCGATGTGAAGGCGCTTGCCATGGTTCAATGAACTGCCCAGAGCGTCAAGGGCGGCGATCCGCCCCACGCCGGTGATGATGCCGGTAAACATGCGGCTATTTTCGCAGGGTTTGGGCGGCGGCGCCGCAACGAGGGCGCCAGCCACGCCGGCGCCGTGATCTCCAGGGGTCAGGGGTGCAGGAAAGCGTCCCGTCCGACGACCCGCGCCTGGATCCGCAGGTCGTCACCCACCGGTTCCACCGAATGGAACTTCAGCTGCACGCAATCCGACAAAGATTGCAGCGGTCCAAACCCGGCCAACCCCTGGCCAGGGCCCAGCAGCCGGGGGGCCACATAGAGCAGGCATTCGTCCAGCAGCCCCTCGCGGATGAACGAGCCATTGAGTTTGTGGCCAGCTTCCAGGTGCAGCTCGTTCACCTCGCGTCGGGCGAGGTCGCGTATCATGGCAGGCAGGTCCACTTTGCGCTGGCCGGGCGCGCCCAGCCCGGGTAGGGCGATCACGGTCGCGCCGCGCTTTTCCAGTGCGCTGCGGCGGGCGTCGTCGTCGCTGGCGGTGTAAATCCAGATCTCGCGGCGCAGTCCATGGGCCGGCGGGTCGAACAAACGGGCATCCAGTGGCGTTTCCAGCCGGCTGTCCACGATCACCAGATGCGGTTGACGCTGCACGACCAGCTCGCGCACGTCCAGCATCGGATCGTCTTCGACGACGGTTCCGATGCCGGTGAGCACCGCGCAGGCGCGCGCGCGCCAGCTGTGGCCATTGGCCCGAGCGGCTGGGCCGGTGATCCACTGGCTTTCGCCGTTCTGCAGGGCCGACGTGCCATCCAGCGAGGCTGCCATCTTCATGCGCACCCAGGGCGTGCCACGGATCATGCGACTGAAGAAACCGATATTGAGTTCGCGGGAGGCGCGGGCAGGCTCGCTGTCGGGCGGCAACACCTCCACCTCAATGCCCGCAGCCCGCAGCCGCGCCACGCCTTGACCTGCGACCAGGGGGTTGGGGTCGAGCGTGGCCACCACCACCCTGGCCACGCCCGCCTCAATCAGGGCGTCGCAGCAGGGCGGGGTGCGTCCGTGGTGGGAGCAGGGCTCCAGGGTGACGTAGGCGGTGGCACCGTGGACAGGTTCGCCACGGGCCTGCGCGTCTCGCAGTGCCATGACCTCGGCGTGAGGTCCGCCGGCCTGCTGGGTGTGTCCTTGGCCGATTGCCCGGCCGTCAGGTACGACCAAGACACAACCGACGCGGGGGTTGGGGTTGCTGAGACGTTCGGCGACCAGTGCGAGCGCCTGGGCAGCTCCCCAAAAGGGTGACCCGCCGCCGATGGTCAACGCCAGCAGCCTGCTACGCCGCTCGGCCCGGTTGCCCCTTTGGTGCCCGTTTGGTTGATGGACAGCGTGCCACATGCAGTATCTCCTGCTTGCGCCCCGCCAGGTGTTGCTTCAAGTTGGTAGGCATTGGTCGCAATGGCAGGCAAAGCCGCCACCGTGAAGGTGTATCTTGTCCCGAGGTCGGTTCTGCAGGCCAGAGCGGGCAGCTGGGCTGAGTCCACCGCCGTTGCACAGGTGGCCCCCGTTCGGTCGTAGCGCAGGCAGGTGGTGTAGTTGCGCTCCATCCACTGCGCCAACTCCAGCAAACACCCAGCGCCAATTGCACGGTTCGTTCGCTGCACGTAGCTGGTATAGCTGGGGTAGGCGATGGCCGTGAGGATGCCAACCACCGCGACCACGATCATCAGTTCAATGAGGGTGAATCCAGCATGCTTGCGATGTCCAAGCAGGAAGCTACCGGCGGATTGAGTGTTCATGGGGACATTCTCAGATCGTTTGGTTTGCATGGCGTTAGTCACGGATGATCTCTCGCCAAGACTGGCGTCCTCGCAGAGTAGGGCTTGGTGTCGGGATGCCACCGCCAGCAATGGTCCCTCTGTCTCCTCCGGTACCACCAGTGATGAAGAACCTACCGACCAGCGTTGTCTGACCAGGTATACCAATGCCCAGGTCGATCGAACTGGGGAAAACGCCATTGACGGTTTCGTCAGTGAAATTGCCATCGTTGTTGGCGTCCAGGCTGGGGTTAGCGGTCTGGGCGCCCGTGAAAGGGTCGATGAGGTTGATGTAGCCACGGCCGCCTGGCGTGCAGTCGCTCACCTGAGGTATGGCCGAGCTGAAGAACATCACAGGCTGGGTGGTGAACCCGTAGGTGGAGGCCGTCACATTGCGTTCCCCAGCTTCTGGGAGATCAATGAAGAAGCCACTCCTGCCTGTCATGTCGCCGGAGACGGCGCCAGACAATGAGCGCACTGCTGCACCGCCTTGGGTGTAAGAAATGCTGAATAGCCTTTGCACGAGGTTGCTTCGGTTGGGGATGACTGTGTTGTCGTCGATCAAACCGTACAAGGTCTGTGCTGCGGTGCTGGAGGGGTCGCCAGCCAGAAAATAACTTCCGGTACCGAAGTGCACAAACACGCTGTTGTAGTTCGGGTCCCCCGCGACCGCGTTGACCGTGGTGGTGATGGGCGCAGTGATCGGCTGGGGATTGTTCAGCGCATCTCTCGCCTGAAACATCGGCTGGCCGGAATTGGCCACTCCCCAGGCGAGAGGCGACGTGCTGGACAGATCAAACTTCCAGACATTGCCTCTCAAATCACCGGCATAGACGAATTCCACGCGCCCGGCTCCGTTGAGGCGAAGCCCGGGGGTGGCCAAGCCGTTGTCGCCCCGGTGCGCGGCACCCGTGTCGAGCTTGGCGACCACCGCGCCGGTCGCCAGGTTGAACACGTAAAGCGCCGCGCCTTCGTTGGTGCTGTTGTAGCCGTTGGCCACGATGGCTACCCAGTCGCCATTGGTCAGTTGCGCAATCTTGGGTGTGCCAATCATGTGGCCCAGGTCAGGATCCGCAGCATCTACGTACTCCCAACGCACGTTGGTCTGTGTAAACGTCGAAGGGTTGGTGACATCCAAGCCGAAGATTCCTTTGCTTCCACGACCCATCGTCGCAACCAGGTAGTTGCTGGTGGTTTGGGCCACTGTGGACACGGCAATGTCACCGTCAACGAAATACTCAGGGTTGTCGTTGAAGGCCAAAGTGGCCAGGTTGCCTAGCCTGGAGAGCATCGGGCTGGGCACATAGCCAAAGAGCTCGTTGCCTGTGGTGCCATCAAAAGCATGCAACATGCCATCGTTGGCGCCTACAAACACGGTGTTGCTGTCCTGCACATACGCCGGAGATGAGTGGATGATGCTGCCCAGAACGGTGTTGGCTGCTCGGTCGCGAAAAGTCCCGCCATTCTGAAGCTCGCGGCCTCGATCGCCACGCAGGTAGTTGAACATCTGCTCGTCGTTGTTCAACAGACCTTGTTCCGCGGTGGAAAGCTCTCCCCAAAGAAACGGCCTTCCCAGAACGCCAGGAGTATCAGAGCCGTAGAACAGTCTCCGAGCCGAAAAGGCCGGAATCCGTCCAGTGTCCGAGGTTCTCCACAAGGGAGTTGTATTGAGGCCAGATGCGCTGACCGGGTACGCCACCAACTCACCTGACCATCGCTGGCTGGCGTAAAGACCTTGAAACACCAGCGAGTTGGACGACACCTGGGTGCTGTTGGCGACCACGTTTCCGCCGCTACCGCTGCGCTCCAAAATGCTGTTGAATGCCTTCTGAAGGCTGTCGCGAAGCGTCGAAGGGTTTTGCACCAGGAAGTAAGTATCTGGCACGCCGTCTCCATCGGCGTCCCACTCGACATCGAGGTCTGGGGTCCTGCTGCCGTTGCGGTCCACAAAACCGCCGTACTTGGCTGCATACCAAAGGGGGTCTTTGAGCAGGGTGGCTCCACCGCTGCCAGCGCTGTTGGGGGAAAAAGTGAAGGTGGGCGCGGCCTCACCAATCCTGGGCAGCGATCCACAGGCTGCTGGCGGTGTGGCCACGTCGCAAAAGCCTGCAGATTCGCCAGCGGGAACGTTGAGAAAGTACCGGGGCCCACCAGCCTCGTCCTTGGCGACCAGGTAAACGCCATCGCGGTTGGTGCCCGAGATGACATAGCCCATGTTCTGTTTCATACCGCCGGCCTGGTAGGTCGGGATCACCGTGACCGACAGCGTGCTGTCGGAGTTGGCCTGAATCACGTACCGCGCGATGGCGTCCATGTCGTGATCGCCGCCTTGTTCCACGTCTTCGAAGTTGATCTGGAATTCGGCGTAGTACCGACCTCCGTTGATGCCAGGATTCATGTTGCCTGGACCCGAGTTGGCGATGGTCTCGACATAAAAGTCGACGATCTGGTTGGTTGGCTGATATTGTCCCTTGGCACTGTTAACCCCTGTGGCGCCGAACTCAACTGTCTTGGAAAACGGCACCAGAGTGATCACGCGCCCGTTGGGCAACGCAGCCTCGATTTTTGGCAGCGGTGAACTCAGCGCGACCACGTAGTTATCAATCGTCTGCGTCCCCTGTAGCGGATTGGATCCTGCCGGGCGAAGGTCGTTGGTGCGGGCGTAATAGGCAACGGACGCCGAGTAGTAGCTGCCCTGCTTGGAGGGTTCTTCCGGCGCCAATCCACGGATGTTGCCCAGCGAGGTAACGTTTTTTGCCGTCGGGGCGGAGTCGAACGTGGCGCCCACCTGTCCAATGAAGCGCTGCCCTGTGATCGAGGATACGCCGCTGTCTTCAATCCCGGTGATCGTGTTTCCCAACGCAGCCGCGTTGAAGCCCGGCAGTTGCCCGCCGTCACCAAAGCCGGTGAAGGCGCTCCCCGGCACGGTGTCCGAATCGTAGGAAGGGTTGATGTCGGAAATGGTCAGAAAACTGGCGCGCGAGCAGTAGGGGGCTCTTGCGGCGCTGGTGGCTGAATACGGGTCGTCCCAGGCGGCCGAGGTCAGCCCCACTTGCCCGTCGATCGTGGTCCCGGTCGAAAACGAAGCGGTAGGCGCACCCCGCCCAGCGAAATAGCGGGTGGCCTCGTACAGCATTTCCCCGATCGGGTTGCCCCAGTCCACAAACTGACCCTCAACCAGCGCCACTACCCCCCGGTTGTAGGGGTTGTTCCCGTACTCTCCACTGGTCACACCGTTGTTAAAGTCACGGATACGAAGTCGGTTGAATGTGGTGACGATCGGCGATGCGGCATTGAATATGCCGGTGTTGGCATCGACTTCGTCGGCAAAAGAGGAAACCACCTTGCGCAGCCGGCCGCCCGACATGTGCTGGTCGTAACTGCCCGTCATCAAGCCAAACAACATGGCATCGGTTTCGCCGTACTCGTGCAAAAGGCCAATCGGCTTGTAGCTCCCGTTCGGATATTGCTTGCAGCCTGCATTGAACGCAGCGGTACACACTCGAACCCGGACAGCGAAGTTCTGCTCGGCACCGGTGCCAGCCGGGAAGGCTCCAGAGGACAGTGAGTCGTGCAGTACCGGGCGCTCCTTAGAGGCCCACTCCCAGATTCGACGGTTGTTGCCAACGTTTTCGCGAATGCGCAGCACGGGCAGGATATCGCTGCAGTTGTCGAGCGTGCTGCAGTTGACATTTCTGTTCGGTGTCAGGTTGCCGAAGAAGTGCCGACGGTCGGTAGCGCTGGGCAGGCTGAGGGGCGTGTAGTCCTCGATGTCGTAGCCATCGGTGGCCACGCTGTGGTATTCCTTGCCCCAGCTGTGCGCATCCTGGGGGATATAGGCCCGCCTAAGAATGGTCAAGTTGGTGGTGTCCGTGTCCCTGTGGCCACCATAGAGCACCTTGCGCAACGCATCGATGCGGCTTGTGGTCATGTAGTTCAGCCAGTTACCAGACCAGTGCGTGCTTGTGCTGCAAACACCTAGAGCGCCAGCCGTTGCCGAGGGATTGAATCGGTTGTTGGTGGTGCTGTAGGAGTAGCACAGGGAGGAATCGTACAGACCGTAGTAGGTGATGCTGGGTTTGAAGCGAGTGTCCAAAGTGCCATCGCCATCGATGTCGCTGGAGTCGTTGTAGGCCTCATAAAACAGCTTGTGGTCCTTTCCAGTCACCAGCATCGTCATGGGCTTGGCGCTGATGTTGGCACCCAAAGGCGTGTTGGGCCACACCACCACGGCGCTGACCGTCAGGTTGACCGCAGCTATCGAGAGAATCGCCAAGGCCTGAAGGCCTTTGTTGATGAACTTTGAGTAGGGCATGAAGGACTCCGAGTCTCAATCAGGGGGTGGCGTAAATGGATTGCAGGATCACTGTGGCTCTGTCGGCGCCAGCATTGCTGCGAGCTGTGATCCGGTAGCGCTTGCACGCCAAGTTCGTTGGTGCGGCGAGGTCGCAAGGAAAGTTGTTGCCTAGGTGCTCGATGATGTATTGCGGAGTGACCGTGATCGGACCGCTGGTCACAGGGGTGGCGTTCTGCCAGCCGGCAAACGCGGCGTCTTCCCAGCGTGGGACTGCCCCGACAACGGGAGCGCCACAGATGCCATTGCCTGGACAAGTTCCTGCCGCCGGCGTCGGCGGCACGCCCGGTGGTTCCAGGAGTGCCTCGGCCTCGCGAAGCGTCGCCTCAGCTGCCTGAAACGAGATTCCTCGATCAAGGGTGTTGGAAGCCATCTTTTCTTCCAGCGTGACGGAACGCATGGCGCCCAGCCCAAGCAGCGTCATGACAACCAAAAGGATCAGCGCGACAACCAGCGCCACGCCTCTTTGCCTCGGCGCATGCTTGGCGCGAGAGCGGGTCGATCGGGTAGGCATGCTCTGCATCATTCGAGTCGGTTTCTGAGGTTGACCACGTAAATCAGCTGGCGCTGTATCGGCTGTTGATTGGTGCCAACGGTATTCAAGGTCTGCATAGTCAGGTTGAACCGCACTGCGACGACCTGAGCCAGTGCAGCAGCAGTCCAGTCGTCTGCTGGAGCGGCGTCGACCCAGTCAGCAGCAGGCGTCAGCACGGCCCCAACGAGCGTGCTGCGGAGGTACTGGATTTGCATGTCGGTGACGCCCTCGGCGATCTCTTCGGGCGCTATGCCCCTGCTTTGCCGGTACAAGGACCGTCCACCGCGGCTGTTGTTGCCGATGTACCAGAAGCTCGCCGTGAGCGGACTGACAAAGCCGCCCGGCGCAAAAGTCTTCGCGGGGGGGGTCACACAGTTGTTTGGGAAACCGAACGATGTTGTGCAGTTGGCGACCGTGTTGAAGGCAACGGTGTTGGTGCCTGCGACCGACGTGACTTGGGCGATCGCCGCGGAGGTGCTGTCGCAGATCATCACTGTGGAGCCCGCCAAACCGCCATTGGGCGCAGACAGTGTGATCTGGCCGGCCGCGGGGTCGTGCACAACGATGCCTGCACTGAATCCGATGGCGCTGCCGACCATTTGAATCGCATCGGTACCTGCCACCCGCTGGGCTACGGCAGTGCCTGTCGGTCTGAACGCAGCATCTGTGCCACTCTCGTAGCCGATGACAGTGCCTGCATCCCAGTCGGTGGACCAATCATTCGCAGCCAGCACGTTCGCGACAAATCCGGTGCCACAGGGGTTGCCGCCCGCCTGCCGCAGTTCCCTGGCCATCAGTTCAAACGAAATGCGGGCGTTTTCCTGGAGCCTGTTCAACGATTCGGTGGTTCGAAACGCCTGCTGATTGGTCACGTAAATGCTGATGACGCCTCCGATGATGATCAAGCCCAACGTGAGGGCAACCATCAACTCGACCAGGCTGAAGCCCATCTGCGCACGCGTCGATACCGGTCGTGGCCTTGAGCGCAAACTGGAAGAGGTTTTCATAGGCGGCTCGTTGTCACAAAGGTCTGGGCGCCAAGTCCACCAGCCCGGCTGTCGTCCCAGGTGATCGTGACGGTGACGTTGCCTGAGATCGCATCAACATTCACCTGGCCACAGGTGCCTGTATCGCCAAGACTCCCTCTCAGGCTTTGAACCCAGTGTCGCAAGTTGTTGTCACTGAGCGCTGCTCCGACAACGCCCGCTGGATTGCATATGGCTGCTCGGTTGTAGTTGCCGAGCTGCGCATTGACCGGATCGGCTCGCATGGCATCCATGATGTAGTAGCTCAGCATGACTGCCTGACCGCGTGCGTAGCTGCTTTGGCTGGTTCGAAGTGATTTCGACTGAAGACCAGCCATCCCAAGCAGCCCCAGGGCCAATATGAGCACAGCCACCAGGACTTCGATGAGTCCCACACCTCTTTGGCGTTTGGCTTCGGCTCCAATCCGTTGACGGCGTAGGCCGCGCGAGGCACGAGTGGTCGACAGGATCATGTTGGTGCTGCGCATGCGTTTGATACTGTGGCGGGTGTGCTGGTCTCAACGCGCCCCACTGAACTGATAGCAACATCCCTCGCACGAGTTGCGTCGGGCAGGGCTGTCGATGTTTCACAAACCCGCAGCGTTGCTACTGCCCCCCCGGGCAGAGCCCCTCCAGCGAGCGTTCTCGCTGTGCCGTCCGACGAAAAGGACACGTACTGAGCGACGGAGGCTCCTCCTCGCACGACCGTGTTGGTAGGCGTCGGTTGTGTGTAGCTCAGGACCGTTTCTCCGGCATCGACGGCGGCGGTGAGGCCAGCACGCGTGGTGTCAACAAAAACAATCCAGCCTGCGCTCCAGTCGCCAACGGTTGCACATGCGGTCCCGTTGGTACTCATGCACACGGTAATTCGAACGCCACGGCGAATGGCTTCTGATCGAGCTTGCGCCAGCGTTCCCACCAGGTCGTTGGTCAAACTGGTCAGACGGTTCGACGCAATGGTGCCGCGAAAGCTTGGTACGCCAATCGCAAGGATGACCGCAGCGACCGCAATCGTGACCAGCAATTCGACCAGGGTGAATCCTCTCTGCCGACCAACAGCAGATTGAAAGCGAGGAAAAATGAGATTGTTCACCATCCGATTTTGCTTTCGATAGGCAGCTCTCCACGAGCTTTGGCGCTGGACAGTCGTTTTCGAGGGATGAGCGGTTGAGTCGAGTGACTTTGCATCTCTGTACCTCGTTTGGATGATGATTTTTTCACGACCCTGGCATACAACGTGTACCAAAGCATTCACAGGGAGGCAAAGATGGGTAAACGATGCAGCAGAGGGGTGACGCTGGTGGAGATGTTGATGGTGTTGGTCGTGATGGGCGTTTTGGCGACCACGGTCATCCCTGGCTTCGCCCACCTCCTGCACCATACTCCACAGTCCACGCTGGGTAATCAGTTTCTGGCCGATCTGGCGCGTGCTCGCTCGGAGGCCATTCGGCGAGGCGCGCGCGTGGTGCTTTGCAAGTCCGCGGATGGAGTCGCTTGTATTGCAAGTGGGGATTGGGGGCAGGGATGGCTGGTATTCCAGGATTCCAACAACAATGGAATCAGGGAGGTAAGTGAGGATCGCATTTCGCGACTAGAGGCCCAGCCGATCGATTGGAAAATCCAAGGGACTTTTACGGGTGCTCACTTTATCTCGTACCACCCAACTGGTCGCACGATGCTGCCAACAGGCAGTTGGCAGGGCGGCACGCTGACGATCTGTCGGAGAAATGCTGCCCCAACCGAGGCGTTGGAGATCGTCATCAGCTTGTCGGGCAGACCGCGATCCCAGCGTACCCCGGTTGCTCAGTGCACCTAAGCCCAGCCTTCAGCGCTTCACCTCATCCACCAGTGCCCGAAAATCGTCGATGTCCTCGAAGCTTCGGTACACACTCGCGAAGCGGATGTAGGCCACCTTGTCGAGCTTTTTGAGCTCGCGCATGACCATTTCGCCCAGCCGTGTGGCGGGCACCTCGCGGGCGCCCAGGTTCATCAGCTTTTCTTCGATGCGTTCAATGGCGGTGTCGACCTGCTCGGTGCTGACGGGTCGTTTCCGCAAGGCCAGGGTGAAGGACGCTCGCAGTTTGCCAGGCACATAGTCGACCCGCCGGCCATCCTTTTTGACCACGGCGGGAAACGTCACGTCAGGGCGCTCGTAGGTGGTGAAGCGTTTCTCGCAATGGCCGCACTGGCGGCGACGGCGTACGAAGTCGGCTTCTTCCGATACCCGCGTCTCGACGACCTGCGTTTCCAGATGACCACAAAACGGGCACTTCATGGGATCACACCTCCGCTTGGCGCTGGCGATTCACTCCGCCTGAGGATCGACAGGACTGTCGCTCGGCCGCCCGCAGGCAGGTCCAGCCCCTTCTGGTTGCAGTGACCCGCGGAGCTGCGCGGCCGCAAGTCGCATCCGCAGGATGCGCTTGGCGAGGGGGTCACTTGTAGACCGGGAAACGCGCCGTCAGCGCATTGACTTTGGCGCGTACCGCGTCGATGTTGGCGGGGTCGCGCGGATTGTCGAGCACATCGGCGATCAGGTGGGCGGTGGCGCGAGCCTCTTCGTCCTTGAAGCCACGGGTGGTCATGGCCGGTGTACCAATGCGGACGCCGCTGGTCACCATCGGCTTTTCCGGGTCGTTGGGGATGGCGTTTTTGTTGATCGTCATGTGGGCGCTTCCCAGCACCGCCTCGGCTTCCTTGCCGGTGATGCCTTTGGCACGCAGGTCGACCAGCATGACGTGGCTTTCGGTTCGCCCGCTGACGATGCGCAGGCCGCGCTCGGTGAGCGTTTCGGCGACGATGCGTGCATTTGTCAGCACTTGCTGCTGATAAGCCTTGAATCCGGGCTGAAGAGCCTCCTTGAATGCGACCGCCTTGGCCGCGATCACGTGCATCAGGGGCCCGCCTTGCAGCCCTGGGAAGATGGCGCTGTTGATGGCTTTTTCATGCTGTGACTTCATCAGGATGATGCCGCCGCGCGGGCCGCGCAGGCTCTTGTGGGTGGTGGAGGTGACCACGTCGGCGTGCGGCACCGGGTTGGGGTAGACGCCAGCGGCGATCAGGCCAGCGTAGTGCGCCATGTCGACCAGAAAGATCGCGCCCACGTCCTTGGCTACCTTGGCGAAGCGCTCGAAGTCGATGCGCAAACTGTAGGCGGAGGCGCCAGCGATGATGAGTTTGGGCTTGGTCTCGTGCGCTTTCTTCTCCATCGCGTCGTAGTCGATGGCTTCATGGGCATCCAGACCGTAGCTGACCACGTTGAACCACTTGCCGCTCATGTTCAATGGCATGCCATGGGTGAGGTGGCCGCCTTCGGCCAGGCTCATGCCCATGATGGTGTCGCCCGGCTTGAGGAAAGCGAGGAACACTGCCTCGTTGGCCGAGGCGCCGCAATGCGGCTGCACGTTGGCGGCGTCGGCGCCAAAGAGCTCCTTGGCCCGGTCGATGGCGAGCTGCTCGGCCACGTCCACATGCTCACATCCGCCGTAGTAGCGCTTGCCGGGGTAGCCCTCGGCGTACTTGTTGGTGAGCTGCGTGCCCTGGGCCGCCATGACGGCGGGGGAGGCGTAGTTTTCGCTGGCGATCAGCTCGATGTGGTGTTCCTGGCGCGCGTTTTCGGCCTGGATGGCGGCAAACAGTTCGGGGTCGGTCTGCTCGATGAGGATGGTGCGGTCGTACATGCTGGCGGTTTTCGGTGGCGTGAAACCCTGGACGCGCACGCATGCACGGCAGGGGCTGCCCAGGCGAACGGCTGAACGCTCACGAATCACGTTGACGGAGCGGCGCGCTTCCCAGTGGTTGTCCCTGCGACGCCCCAAAGGTGGGACGCGAGGGGGGCCACGTCAACACCCCGTGCCTCAGCGGTCGCCGAGGAGGGTGCCTATCGCCAGTTGCGCACGGCCAGAGTTTATCCGACAGGGCGGGGAGTCGCTGCCCCGGGCGATTGGTGCAGCGCGGCCCGGTCGGCTTCAGGTTTGGGTCAGGACTGGAGCAGCGGCGACTGCGCGGGCACAGCCGGCTGGTTGGTCGCTTCGGCTTCGATCGCCGGTTCAATCGGCGCGGGCTTGGCTTCGGTCTCGGCCGGAGCCGTGACCGGAACGGTGGTGAACTTGGGGAAAGTCACCGGCATAGGCTTGCCCAGCGCCACGCTCTGGATGCGCAGGTGCTCGGCCATCACGCGATTCACGTACCAGCTGCCGTCGGTGGTCACCGCGCCGACGTAGAGCCGCAGTCCGCCTTCAATCGAGCCGGCGCGGCGGATGCAGTCCTGCAACACCTTCACGCCCACCCGGAGGTTGGTGACCGGGTCGAAGGCTGCGAGCTGGCCGCCGAAGTCCTCGTATTTGTCGGTGTGCACGCGGGTCAGCACCTGCATCAGGCCCTGAGCGCCCACAGGGCTCTGGGCAAAGGGGTTGAATCGCGATTCAATGGCCATGATGGCCAGGATCAGGGTCGGGTCCAGCTTGGCCTTCTCGCCGATCTCAAAGGCCTCAGCCACCAGCGCACCCAGGGGTTCGGGGGCCACGCGGTACTTGCGGCTCAGCCATGACGCCACCTTGGCCTGCTGCTGGGTCAGCTCGTGGGGCAAGGCTGCGGTGACACGGTCAACGACGGTGGGCTCGGCCTCAAAGGTCAGCACAGTGGGGTTGGTTTCTTCTTCGGTGACAGCCATGGCTTCCTGGCGCTCCATAAGCCAGCCGAGCAGCTTTTGCTCGCCGGCCAGACGCCATTCGGTGTTGAGGCTGAGGGTCACCAGGCCGACCATCAGAACCGTACCCAGCAGGGCTGCGCTGTTGTGGGTGACTGCGATGAAGCCTTGGTAGGTGTCGACCACGGTGGCACGAGCCGCGTTCAACGCGGAGCGCCTTCGTTCCCGCAAGGTAATGGGCAAGTTGATCATCAGTATTTCTCCTGGAGGCCCGGCCGACGCGATGTCCACTGGGCGGATGCAGAACGACCTCTTGGTGGCCAGAGGGTGCCGCAGGGTTCCGCGGCAGGATTCGGGTTTACCCGCAATCACAAGTTGTCGAATGGTAGGTTTGGCCAAATACGAAGTCAATGTTTTGAACGGCGTTCAAAACAACTAATGGCTATATAAGAATGGCGGTTGGGGTTGCGAAACCGAGTTCTCTAGCGCTGGCCCCAGCAACGGCGCGGTCTGCCAGCGCGTTCCGCCGTCGCCGCCGTTTGTCGCCTCCCAGGCACCGTTGACGTGGCAAAAAGCCCGAATCCCTGCGCTTGAATGGATGCGCGTTTTGTGATTGGAATTCCCCATCGACCAGCCCCGGGCCAAGGCTTGTGGGCCGGGCGCGTGCGGCGTATTCTGTGGATGCGTGTCGTGATGACTCGCATCGTCGGTCAACAGGCGAAAGCCACGTTCACCGGCAAACCTAGGGTGCAATACCTTGCGCCCCGGTTGGGGAGACATCCAACTCTCTCCGCCGACCCCCGATGGCAAGAGCAGTTTGCCCGCCATCAACCCCGGTGGGTTCAGCCCGCCGGGGTTTCTTGTTTCTGGAGCCTTGGGCCAGACATGGGTCTCGTCTGGCCGATCTGCCCCGGTTCGGCGACACTGCAGCCATGACCGCTTCGCCAGCCCAAGCGCCCCAATCTCGCCCGGCCTTGCACCGCTGGACGCGGCGCGCGCTGATCGCCATCGCCAGCCTGCTCGGGCTGTGGCTGGTCAGTTGGCTGGGTATGCCTTATCTGCTCAAGTGGCAGCTGCAGGAGCAGGGCACGGCCCAGCTGGGGCGCACCGTGACGGTCGAGCGCGTCGACTTCCGACCTTGGTCGCTGGAGTTGACCGTGCTCGGTCTGAGGGTGGCTGGTGCCAGTGGCGAGGGTGACCAGTTTCACCTCAAGCGCTTGTATATAGATGCCGAGCTGCAGTCCTTGTTGCGACTGGCGCCGGTGGTGGACGCGATCACGATCGAACAGCCGAAGATCTCCCTTCGGCATCTTGGCGAGGGCCGCTACGACATCGACGACGTCCTGCAGCGGCTGGCCCGACCCGAGCCGGCAGAGCCCAGCCAACCGACGCGCTTTGCCCTGTTCAACATTGTGGTCACCGACGGTGAGCTGCTGTTCGCCGACGACCCGGTGGGTGCCAGCCACAGGCTGGACAAGCTGAACCTGCAAGTGCCGTTTCTGAGCAACCTGCCCTCGCGCCGGGAAGTGTTCACCCAGCCACAACTCGCGTTCGAGCTCAATGACAGCCCTTTTGCCACGCGCGCCAGCACCACGCCGTTCGCCGACAGTCCACAAACTCAGGCCAGTCTGGACATCCCGTCGCTGGATTTGGCGCCCTATCTGCCCTATTGGCCGAGCGCCTGGCCGGTGCGCCCCACTGCGGGCGTGCTGCAGCTGGCCTTGACAATGTCGTTTGAGCAGCGCGAACAGCCCCAGGTGGTGCTCGCGGGCACCACCGCGCTCAACGGTTTGCGGGTGGTTCAGCGTGGCTCAGGCGAGCAGACAGCGGAGTTGCTGTCATGGGATCGGTTGGCGGTGGTGTTGAGCCGGGTCGAGCCGCTGGCGCAGCGGGTGGACATCGCCTCGGTAGAGCTCAGCGGACCAGTGGTTCGGGTGACGAGAGACGCGGCTGGCCAGATCAACCTGCAGACCGTGGCGGATGGCTGGGTCCGTGCGCTTCAGCCGCAGGCGAAGGATGCTCAGCCGGTGCCTCAAGGCTCAGCCGCGTCCGCCTGGAGCGTCCGGGTGGGAGAGGTCCTGGTCCAGGACGGGAGGGTGGACTGGGCAGATGCTGCAGTGAAACCCGCTGCGGCGCTGGCGCTGGATCAGTTGCGCGTGGCGGTGAAGGCGATCACCTGGCCCGTGCAGGCAGCCATGCCGTTTGAAATGACGGCGCTGGTGGGCACCACCACGCTCAGCGTGCAGGGCAGCGCCACCGATGCGCAGGCATCGGCGCAGATCGTGTTGGGAGACCTGCCGCTGTCGACGGTGGCACCGTACCTGGCGCAGTCCCTGGTGCCTCCCCTAAGCGGCCGAGTTGGGGCTGATGCATCGCTGCGCTGGCAGGCTGCACAGAGGGACCAGCCGATGGCGCTCATGGTGCAAGCCGAGCAGGTGGAGCTCAACGACCTGGTGCTGGGCGCCGCCCGATCCCCGCTGGCGGCCCTCAAGCAGCTGCGCGTGAGCGGTGCGACGATCGACCTGGTCGCGCAAACGGTGCAGGTAGACGCGCTGGCGCTGGACCGTCCGCGTCTGGACGTGGTGCGCGAGCCCGACGGCCGCTTTTCTCCGCAAGCCTGGTTCCCCGCCTCACAAGACGCGGCGACGCCGAGCGCTGGGGGCGCTGCTGTTGCCAAGCCCTGGGCACTGCGCATCAACGAGCTGGGCGTGAACAACGGCGACATTGGCTGGGAAGACCGGCAGCTGACCCGCCCCGCCGCCCTGCGGTTCAACGGACTGCAATTGCAGTTGAAAGACCTGCAGCCGCTGGCGAACGAGCAGCCGCTGATGCCGGTCAACCTGAAGCTGAGAATGGCGCCATCGCAGGCGGCCCAGGGAGATCCGGGGCGGCTGGATGTGCAAGGCACACTGCGCCTTCCGGCGTCTGGCAACCCGCGTGACCCCGGTCTGCAGCTCAAAGCCCAGGTGCAGGCCGAGCGGTTGCCTGTGCATGCGCTGGAACCCTATTTTGGTGACCGGCTCAACCTGGAGCTGTTGCGGGCCGACGCCAGCTACCGCGGCTCGCTCACGTTCGCCTTTCCGCCGCAAGGCATGGTGCTGGCGCTGGCTGGGGACGTGGCACTCGAGGACTTTCGCGCCAATACCTTGTCGCCCAGCGAGGATCTGCTGGCCTGGAAGGTGCTGAACCTCCGCCAGCTCGCGCTCGATCTGGTGCCAGATCAGCCGCTGCGCCTGGCGGTGGGCGAGACCGCCCTGAGCGACTACTTCGCGCGCATCATCGTCGCGGCCGACGGGCGCATCAACCTGCAAGGCCTGGTGAAAGGCAGCGAGTCCGGCATCGGTACCGCCACTGCCAGTGTGTCGGCGAGCGCCACCCCGACTGGCACGACCACGGCTGCGCTCGCTCCTATCCCGAGTGGTCCGGCGCCCGATATCCGCTTTGGGCCGATCAGCCTGGTCAATGGCAGGGTGTTCTTTTCCGACCGCTTCATCCAGCCCAACTACTCGGCCAACCTCAGCGAGCTTTCCGGTGGCATCAGCGCCTTTGCCAGCACCGCACCCTCCGCGGCGGGCACGCCGGAGCTGGCTGATCTGATGCTCAAGGGACGCGCCGAGGGCACGGCGCAGCTGGACATCAGCGGCAAGCTCAATCCGCTTGCTCGCCCACTGGCGCTCGACATCCAGGGCAAGGTGCGTGACCTGGAACTACCACCGCTGTCGCCCTACAGCGTGAAGTACGCGGGCTACGGCATCGACCGCGGCAAGCTCAGCGTGGACGTGAACTACCGCATCCAGCCCGACGGGCAACTCACCGCCAGCAACCAGATCATCCTGAACCAGCTGAGATTTGGCGACCGCGTGGACGGAAGCGATGCGCCCAACCTGCCGGTCAAGCTCGCGGTGGCCTTGCTGGCCGATCGAAGTGGCGTGATCGATATCAACTTGCCGGTCAGCGGCTCGATCAACGACCCCCAGTTCCGCATTGGGCCCATCATCTTCAAACTGATCTTCAACCTGATCGGCAAAGCCATCACCGCGCCGTTTTCCCTGCTGGCCAGTGCGCTGGGCGGTGGCGGAGATGAATTGAGCAAGGTTGACTTTGCACCCGGGCGCGCGGTGCTCGCCGACGAAGGCCGAAAGCGGCTGGATGCGGTGGCCAAAGCGCTGGGTGAAAGGCCGGCGCTGTCGCTCACGGTGGTCGGTCACAGCGACCTCGATGCCGAGCGCGCCGCCTATCAGCGCGCCCTGCTCGACCAGCAGGTGCTGGCGGAAAAGCGCCGTCGACTGGCACGAGATGGTGCGTCGATCAGCAGCACGCTGGTCGTGACACCAGCCGAGTACCCGGCACTGCTGCAGGAGGTTTACCGCAGGGCCGACGTTCCCAAGCCGCGCAATGTGATCGGCATCGCCAAAGACATTCCTCAGGCGGACATGGAAGCCTTGTTGCTGGCCGCCCAACCTGTCACGGCCGACGCCATGCGACAGCTCGCGGTGGCGCGCGGTGTGGCGGTGAAAGACTACCTGACCACCCAGGCGTTGCCCGAGGACCGGATGTTCCTGGGTGCGCCGGTGCTCAAGCGGCCTGATGACCAGTGGCAACCGCAGGCCGAGCTCAAGCTGGCGCCGCGCTAGCCCTGAACCGTGAGCGGCGCAGCCACCCTAGGTGGCAAGCGCAAAGGCGGCGACAATACCCGCTGGGCCTGCGCTGTGGCGGCGCGGGCCATGTCTCGTCTGCAGGGCCCGGCCCTGCACCCCTGGTTTTTTGTACCCACTGTTATGTCGCTGTTTTCCTTGCGCAAGTCGCCTCCTCAGTCCAACGCGTCCGATTCCGCCGCGAATCCGCCGGCCGCGGCGAAGCCGGCTGGCAGCCATCCACTCGATGCGCTCACCGGCGGCGCGTTTTCCGCGCCCACCTCTGGCGAGCGCGCCGCTCGCCTGCGCGAGTGGCTGGCCACTGATCCGGCGCTGGAGCAGATGAACGAGGTGTTCAAGGAGATGTCGCACCGCGACCGTGGCGCAGCCAAGCCGCTGAAGGAAAAGCTCGACGAACTCAAGCGACAGAAATCGCAAGAGCAGATCGCAGCCGAATGGGCCGAGAAGGCACAAGCCCTGCTAGATCACAAGCGCATGAACCTGGCCGACGCCCTGGCCTGGCAGCGCGATGCGGCCAGAGCGGGCGCGCCGCTGTCGCGCGAGCCGTTGGCCACGCTGAAGCAGTCTCTGGCCGAGCGCATCAAGGCGATCGAAGATCTGCAACACCGGGTTCAGGTCGAACGCGAGGCCGCGGTGCTGCTGGCCCAGCGCATCGAAGTGTTGTCCACCAAGTCCTGGCGCGAAGCCCAGCGCAGCGCCGACTCCTTGCTCGCCGACGTCACGCACTGGCAGCAGCAGGCCGACAGCTTGCAGAGCGACACCCAATGGCCGTGTGTGGAAACCAAGTTCCCGCCCATGGTTGAGGCCTCGCGACAGCAGCTAGCACTGGTCTGGGAAGCCTTTGAGGCGGCACTGGCGCAGGCGGTGGCAGCCGATGCGGATGTGGCCGCGCCCTTGCCCGCCGTGCCGGTGTGGTCGGACGAGCTGCGTCAGGCGCGCGGTGAACCCGCCGCTGCCGCCGCGGAAAAGCAGGCACTCAACTCGCAGGCGCAGCAAGAGCGGCGCGACCGCGTGGCCAGCGAGCTCGACAAGCTGCTGAGCGTGCTGGAACGTGAGCTGGCCGAAGGGCATGGCAAAGCCACGCCGAAGGCCGCAGCCGATGTGCGCAACCTGCTCAAGAGCCAGGGCAAGCTGGTCGGACCAGCGCTGGAAGCGCGTGCCCACGCGGCGATGTCGCAGGCCGGCGAGCTGGAAGGTTGGCAACGGTGGCGCGCCGACCAGTTGCGCGAAGAGTTGGTGGCCAAGGCCGAAGCGCTGCTCCAGGCGCCGGAAGGCCAGCGCCTGGGCGGGCGCAAGTTGCAGGAAACCCTGCGCACCCTGCGTGAGCAGTGGAAAACGACCGATCAGGGTGGGCAGCCGAACCACGCCCTCTGGAAGCGGTTCGATGAAGCCTGCAACGAGGCGCACAAGCTGGTGGAGGTCTGGCTGACCCAGGTGCGGCAACAGGCCGACCAACACAAGACGCAGCGCCTCGCACTGATCGAAGAACTCAAGACCTGGACCGCTGCGCACGCCGAGCTCGGCGACTGGAAACACCAGATGCGCGATCTGCACGCGTTTTCCGAGCGCTGGCGCCAGGCCGGACACCTGAGTGAAAAGGCCTTTGCCGAGCTGCAGCCGCTGTGGAAAGAGGCGATGCACGCCGCCCACGGCCCCTTGGAGAAGGCCCAGGCCGCCAGCCTCGCGTCTCGCCGGTCACTGATCGAAGAGGCGCAAGCCCTGGGGGCAGCGCCGCAGTTGCGCATCGACGCCGTCAAGGCGCTGCAGGCGCGCTGGCAGGCCGAGGCGCAAGCGGTGCCGCTGGACCGCAAACAAGAGCAAAAGCTCTGGGACGCTTTTCGTGAGCCGATCGATGCCGCATTTGCCCGCAAGAGCAGCGAGCGCGAGAAGGTATCGGCTTCGCTGAGCGCGCACGATCAGCGCGTGCTGGAGGCCTCACGTGCACTGGACGAGGCCAGCGCCAAGGGCGATGTGCAACAGATACGCGCGTCGATGGCTGCGCTGGAAGCAGCGCTGTCTGGCCAGGCAGAAGCGGTGCGCGCGGCCCCGGCCAGCGCACCTGCGCCGTTAGAAGCATCTGCTGAAGCAAAGTCGGAACCGACCGACGCGGCGCCCGCACCCTTCGCTGAAACCGCCCCCGAAGTGGCGAGTGATGAGACGGCCCAAGTTTCACCCGAACCCGTCAGCAAACCCGCGCCCGCACCGAAAAAAGTGGTTGCGGTGCGAGGTGACGACCGCCCCGGCCTGAAGAAAGCGGAACCGGCTGGACGGGACGCGCGTCGAAGCGACCGGCCAGGCCCCCGCCGCGACGGCGCGGCAGGGGGCTGGCGCGATGCGCGCGAGGACCGCGAGCCGCGAGGCCCACGCCTGGGCGATGCGGCGTTCCGTGCTCAGCGTCAGGCCCTTGAGGCGGCTCAGGCCAGCTTGCGCAAACTGGCTGAGCAAGCCCATGGTGAGGTGCTGACCCAGCTCATGGCCGCCTGGGAGCATCGCGATCCGCAGCAGCTGCCCAACGCTCAGGCGCTTGGAGGTCGGCTCAGTCCGGCTGCACGAGGCCAGTGGGTGGCGGCACTGTCCAAGCCAGCTGCCGCATCCCCGCCGGATGCGATGCTGCGCCTGGAAATGGCAGCCGAGGTGTCGAGCCCGGCCGATGCACTCAGCGAGCGGCGCATGCTGCAGTTGCAGTTGCTCACGCGGCGCAACGACCCCGGCCCGGCGCAGACCTGGGGCGAGGATGTGGCGCGCGTGCTGGCAGGCGGCTTCGAGGCCACGCTCGCGCGGCGTTTGCAACAGGTGCTCAAGGCGCTGCTCAAGCGCTGAGCGAACCGACGGCGGGCTCTCAGCGGCCCGGGCGGAAAAAGCCGTCGTACAGCGGCATCAGCGCCGGGAACTCGGTGGCAAAGCGCTCGCGGTTGACGAAGTAGGCCTCGCAGGTCACGGCGAAAAACTCCGCCGGGTTCGTGGCCGCGTAGGGATCTAGCCAGGGCGCTTCGCCGCCAAAGCGCTCGGCCAGCGACACGGCCTCACAGAAGATTTCAAAGGACGGTTTCATCACCGCCTGCCAGCGTGCGCGCGCCTCTGCCTCGCTGCGGGTACCGAGGAAGCCGGGTGGCAGCGGCGGCGCGCCAGCGGGGTGTTGACCAAGCTCGATGCCTCGCATGTCCATCTTGTGCACAAACTCGTGGATGACGACGTTGTGACCGGCCTCGGCACTCCCATCGGCCTGCGCCACCGCCTCCCAGCTCAGCATGATCGGGCCGCGGTCCATCGCCTCACCTGCCAGCACCTCGCGGTAGCGGTGGACCACACCGGCGCCGTCGGTCACTTCGCGCTGCGCCACCGCTGCACCGGGTTGCACCACGATACCCACAAAATCTTCGTACCAGTCCAGCGCGCGCAGCGCATCGCCGTCGGGCGAATGGCGGACGCCGCCCAGGTGCAGCAGCGGCAGACATGCTTGGGCAGCGATGGCCAGGGCGATGGCGTCGGTGATGACAAACTCGTGCGCGCCGTGAAACTCTTTTTCGGCAAGGAAGTGGGTGCAGAGCTGCCGCAGCCGGGCTTGCTCGCTTGCGCTCAGGCTGTGCAAAAAGCGGTGTTGAGTCAATGTTTTGCGCCACAGCGGCAAGGGAATTGGCGTGGGCGTACGCCAGCGGCGCGGCAGCCAGGCCTGGGCGAACTGAGGCAGCCGGGCGGCGAAGCCAGGGATCATGGGGGCGGGCGGCCAAGGCCGCTGGGGGCGGAGTCGATCAAGCCGCTCACATGGTGGCCAGATCGAGCCGATTCAAGCCCTGATCGCTCAGTCGCAGCAGATCGGCGCGAGGAGGCCGCGCGGCCAGATCCCAGTCGCTGAGCACCACACGTTGCAGGAGCGCACTCTGGCGCTCACCCAGCACATGGGTGGCCGGCCGGTGGGTGTGGCCGTGGATCAAGGTGGTGGCATCGGCTTGCTGCAACCACTGCCGTGCGGTGGCGGCGTCGACATCGGCCCACAGTGTGGGGTCTTGCCCTTGCTCGCTCTTGCGCGCCTCGCTGCGCGCACGCAACTCGCGCGCCAGAGCTTCCCGGTCGGCCAGCGGACGGTGAAGAAACGCCTGCTGCCACGCAGGGCTGCGCACCTCGGCGCGAAAGGTCTGGTAGTCCAGGTCATCCACACACAGCGCGTCGCCGTGGCTGAGCAGCCAGCGCTGCTCATGCAGCACCAATACCGTCGGGTCGGGCAAGCCAACCATGCCGGCGGCTTTCAGGGCCGCCGGGCCAAGCAGGAAGTCCCGGTTGCCTGCCATGAAGTAGGTGGGCGTGTGGTGGGCGTGTTCTTGAAGCAGGCGCATGCACTCCCGCTGAAAATGCCGCTCCGGGTGTTCATCGTCGTCGGGGTGGGGCAAGAGGGCGTCGTCGCCGACCCAGACCTCGAACAGGTCGCCGAGGATGAACAAGGCGCTGGCGCGGGTCTCGGGCGGGCGCAGCAAATAGCGCCTCCAGCCCGCGAAGGTGGCCAGGTCGCTCGCTTGCAGGTGCAGGTCAGAAAAAAAATCGACCGCTTGCCAGTGCGCGGGCGCGCGCAACTCGGCGAAGCGGTCGTCTGCCTGGTCAGGCATGAGGGGCAACGCCCCGCACCGTCAAATGGCCACAGCCTTTTCGATCACCACGTCGTCCTTGGGCACGTCGTCATGAAAACCTTTGCGCCCGGTCGGGACGCCTTCGATCTTCTTCACGATGTCGGTGCCGCCGACCACCTTGCCGAACACGGCATAGCCCCAGCCCTGTGAGCTGGGTGCAGTGTGGTTGAGGAAGCCGTTGTTGGACACGTTGATGAAGAACTGGGCGCTGGCCGAGTGCGGGTCGCTGGTGCGCGCCATGGCCACGGTGTACAGGTCGTTCTTCAGGCCGTTGTTGGCTTCGTTGTTGATCGGTGCGTCGGTGGGCTTTTGCGTCATGCCGGGCTCAAAGCCGCCGCCTTGCACCATGAAACCAGGGATGACGCGGTGGAACACCGTGTTGTCGTAGTGACCCTTGCTCACATAGGCGAGGAAGTTGGCGGTCGATAGCGGCGCCTTGTCGGCGTCGAGTTCGATGGTGATGACGCCGTGGCCGGCGATGTGCAGTTCTACTTTCGGATTGGCCATGGGTTCATTTCTCCAGTGTGGCTTTGAGGATGGTGACAGGTGTCTTGGGCACGTTCTGGTGCGGCCCCTGGTTGCCCACCGCGACGGCCCTGATCTTGTCGACCACGTCCATGCCGCTGGTGACCTTGCCGAACACCGCGTAGCCGTGTCCGTCGGGACTCGGGGCGTTGAGCGCGCTGTTGTTCACCAGGTTGATGAAGAACTGGGCAGTGGCTGAGTTGGGGTTGGGTGTGCGTGCCATGGCGATGGTGCCACGGTCGTTCTTCAGGCCGTTGCTGGCTTCCAGCGGGATCGGCGCGCGGGTGGGCTTTTGCTGCAGGTCTGCATTGAAGCCGCCTCCCTGGATCATGAAGCCGTCGATCACCCGGTGAAACACCGTGCCGTCGTAGTGCTTGTCGCGCACGTACTGCAGGAAATTCTCGACCGATTTTGGTGCCTTGTCGGGATACAGCTCGAGCACGATGTCGCCGGCTGAGGTAGCCAGCCTGACTTTGGCGACTTCGCCGCTGGCCTGAGCCGCCAGTGGCAGACCAAGCGCGAACAGGGCGCTGACAGCGGTCAGGATGAAGCGCCGAGACCAGGAAAAAGCATGCATCACACGGGTCCTTCGTAGAAAATTTTCCATTGTGCGTCTTCGCGGATCCAGTACTGGCGCTTGGTCGTACCGCGTCGTGCGCCTTCGGCCACTTCGCCAAAGGTGACCACCATGGTTTGATCCTGATCGCGCCATTGCAGCACGGACAGATCCTTGATCTGCAGCTCGCGTGAGCCCTTGGACTTGATCTCGCTCTCGACACGCGGCCACCAGTCGGCCAGCTTCTGGCCCTGAATGGTGAAACGGTCGGAGTACAGGGCTTTGAGCTGCTCGAGATCGCCAGCGCTCTTGAGCGAGCGCCAGGCCTCGAGCGATTCCTGGAACTGCTGGCGGTCCAGGTCCAGTGCTTCGGGCTGCACCCAGTGCAGCTCGGAGGCGATCACCACCGGTGTCGTGCGGATGCTGACCTTGGCCAGCAGGCTTTGCAGATCGGGGTTGGACAGCACCACGCAGCCCTCGGAGGCCTGGGGTGGGCGTGCGAACTGCTCGGACGGCGAGCCATGCAGCCAGATCCCGCTCCCAGTCTTGCCGCGCTTCAGGTCAAGGGCATTGGGGTAGTTGATCGGCAGGGCCCCGGCACCATAGAGGTCGGGCAGCTTGTTGGGGTCCAGGCTACTGGTGATGTAGTACACGCCCAAGGGCGTGCGCAAATCGCCTTCGATCAGCTTGTCGACGCCCGAGAGGCCAACCGAGATGTAGTAGTCAGCCACCAGCTTCATGCGGCTTCCCGGCTTCGTGCCTTCACCGCTGTTCGAGGCCTTCGTGTTCTCGAACAGGTACAGGCGGGAGCGCGACGCATCGACCGCGATCGCGTGCCGGCTCTGGGTGGCGAGAGTCAGGAACTGAGTCGGCACGCTGCCCTCGGGTGGTCGCTCGGTGAGGGCCATCAGGCGGCGGCGCGACTGCTCGCGCAACTCCTTGAGTTGCTCGCCTGCCGCCAGGGCTTTGGTGTCGGCGACATCGCCGAGCTGGCCGACCGGGCGGGTCTGCATGGTCAACAGGTCGCCCAGCACGAGCTGCGCCAGTTGGAAATTGGGATGGTCGCGTACCAGGGCTTCGGCTTCGCGCAACGCTTCGCGCGGTCTTGCCTGGCCGATCAGGTGGTACACGCCGATCAGCCTCGCCTCTGCACGCCCCAACTTGGGCAGGGTCTGCGCCAGCGCATCGTCAGAAATGGGTTGCGGTACCAGTCCCGACACCGAGGGGGTAGGATCGCCTTGGATCTTGGCCATGGCGCTGGTGAGCAAGGAGGGCGCTTCGGTGGTGATCGCTGCTGCCGAAGGGGCGACATCGTGCTCGGCGTCAGGCGCCAGCCAGGCGTTGACCGCCAGCGCGCCAGCGCCCATGAGCACCGCGACCAAACCCCAGGGCGCCAGCCGCTGCAGATTGGCTGGTTCCGGGGTCAGCGATGCGGTGGCAACGCCGGCGTGCCCCCGCTGAAAGAAACGTCGTCCAAGCATCAGGAGCCGGTGGCTTCCCGCACGATCAGCCAGCGTCCGCCATTGCGCACGAAATTGAGGGTCTTGCGGCTGGACACATTCAGGTTGTCCGAGCTGTAGGCTTGCAGGAACCGGGCTGTGGCAAGGTCACCGTCGACGTCCACATTGAGATCGCTCACTTCGACTTCGATGCGGTTGCGTGGCACGATGCGGGCCTTGCGATCGGCCTCCCAGCCGCTGCGGCTTTGACCACCGGCGGGCGTGAAGTTCGGTGCGTAGGCGCCGAGGTAGGCGCTGATGTTCTTGCTCGACCAAGCTTTGGCCCAGGCGGCCACGGCAGCCTGTACGTCCGCCTGCGCGTTGCCACTGCTGGCAGCTGGCGCGGGTGCCGGGGCTGGAGTTGCTGGTGCCGCAGCCACTGGTACAGCCGGTTTGACGGCTGGCACTGCCGTGGCGGCGGCGGGGGTGGCAGCCGCCGCCACGGCAGTGCCCTGAGTACCGTTGCTGAAAATGTTGCGGATCAGGCTCAGTTTGGGTGCCACCGCGGTGTTGGCGGTGTCGAGCTGCAGGGCTTTGCTGTAAGCCTGGCTGGCCAGCTTGGCGTAGACGTCACCCAGGTTTTCGTGCGCGGTGGCGTAGCTCGGGTTGGTCCGGATCGCCATTTCCAGCGCCGCGCGCGCCTTGTCGAACTGGCTCTGGCCCGCGTACAGCACGGCGAGATTGTTGTAGGGCTCGGGCAGCTCGGGAAAATCTTCCGTCAGTTTCGAAAAGGTGGCGATCGCATCGGCCGGCTTGCCGCTTTCGGTCTGGATCACGCCCTTGAGGAAGCGCATCTGCGGGTCACGGGGCTTGGTGCTCAGATATTGGTCGACTTTGCCCAGCGCTTCATTGAGCTGACCGGCGCGCACCAGGCGGTTGACTTCGGCGTATTCGTCGGCTTGAGCAAAAGCGGCCGTGCTGCCCAGCGCAGTGCACACCGCGACGCTCAGCGCGAGCTGACGCAGGCGGGGCATGAAAGAGCGGAAGCCCTGGCTGGATGGGTGCAGGATGGATGTCGGTTGCAACATAGGACCTCAAACGTCGGGCTGAGCCACATGGGCGCCTGGCAACAGGCTGTTTTTCGCTCGACACAGACCTCGGGCCGAAGCCCAGTCTGCCATCGTGCTGGCTATACTGCGGCATTGTATCTGAGGGGTCCGGGCCCACCGGGCGATTCCCCCGACAGCCACGGCCCGGGCCGCTCGCCCGCCCGGCGGCGCTGGCGCCGGCTTCGCTCCCCAGATCCGGCATCGGATCTCCACCTGTCATGACCCTTCGAATCCACAACACCCTGACGAGGCGCCTGGAGCCTTTTGAGCCGCTGGAACCCGGCCATGTGCGCATGTACGTGTGCGGCATGACGATCTACGACCTTTGCCACATCGGCCACGCGCGCATGATGATGGCGTTTGACATCGTGCAGCGCTGGCTCAAGGTCAGGGGTTACCGGGTGACCTACGTTCGCAACATCACCGACATCGACGACAAGATCATCCGTCGGGCGCTGGAGCGGGGCATCAGCCTGCGGGCCTTGACCGAGGAAATGACCGCCGCCATGCACCAGGACATCGCTGCCCTGGGGATCGAGCCGCCGACGCTGGAGCCGCGGGCCACCGAATACGTGCCGCAGATGCTGGGCCTGATTGACCGGCTTGAGGCCAGAGGCCTGGCGTATCGGGCTGAAGGCGGCGACGTGAATTTTGCGGTGCGCAAGTTCCCCGGCTACGGCAAGCTGTCGGGCAAGTCGCTCGACGATCTGCGCGCGGGCGAGCGCGTGGCGGTGGACAGCGACAAACTCGACCCGCTGGACTTCGTGCTCTGGAAGGCCGCCAAACCCGACGAGCCGGCGGAGGCGCAGTGGCCCAGCGATTACGGCCCGGGCCGCCCGGGCTGGCATATCGAATGCTCGGCCATGTGTGGCTCACTGCTGGGCGAAACCTTCGACATCCACGGTGGCGGCGCTGACCTGCAGTTTCCGCACCACGAAAACGAGATCGCGCAATCGGAAGGGGCCAATGGCCAGCCGCTGGCGCGTTTCTGGGTGCACAACGGCTTCGTGCGCGTGGACAACGAAAAGATGTCCAAGAGCCTGGGCAATTTTTTCACCATCCGTGAAGTTTTGCAGCAGTACGACGCAGAAACGCTGCGGTTCTTCATGGTGCGCACCCACTACCGCAGCCCGCTCAACTACAGCGACGCCCACCTGGACGACGCGCGCGGCGCGCTCAAGCGGCTGTACACGGCGCTGGCTTCGGTGCCACCCGCGCCGCTCGACGCGATCGACTGGTCGAACCCGTTTGCACAGCGCTTTGGTGCGGCGATGGACGAAGACTTCGGTACGCCCGACGCGGTTGCAGTGCTGTTTGAGCTGGCCAGCGAGGTCAATCGCGAAAAAGATGCGGCTTTGTCTGGTCTGCTGCGCACGCTTGGCGCCACCCTGGGTCTTCTGCAAAGCGATCCGGTGGCCTACCTGCAAGGCGGTACGGGTCTGGACGAGTCGGCTATCGCTTTGCAGATCGCTGCGCGCGCAGCTGCCAAGGTGCAGAAGAACTTCGCGGAAGCCGATCGCATCCGCCAGGCCCTGCTGGCGCAAGGCGTGGTGCTCAAAGACAGCCCGAGCGGCACCACCTGGGAGCGTGCCTGATGGTGACCGCCTCATCGCTGGACTTCGGACTGAATGCGCCCGCCTACTGGGCCGACGCCTGCAAGCACCTCATGAAGCGCGACCGCGTCATGAAAAAACTCATCCCGAAGCACGAAGGTGTGTGCCTGGAGTCGCGGGGGGACGCTTTCGTCACGCTGGCGCGCAGCATCGTCGGACAACAGATTTCGGTGAAAGCGGCGCAATCGGTCTGGGACCGTTTCCAGGTCTTGCCGCGCAAGCTGGTGCCTGCACAGGTGCTCAAGCTCAAGGTCGATGACATGCGCGCGGCGGGCCTGTCGGCGCGCAAGGTGGAGTACCTGGTCGACCTCGCCTTGCATTTCGCCAACAACCAGGTGCATGTGGATGCTTGGGGCGAGATGGATGACGAAGCCATCATTGCCGAGCTGATCGCCATCCGCGGCATCGGTCGCTGGACCGCAGAGATGTTCCTCATCTTTCACCTGATGCGACCCAATGTGCTGCCGCTGGACGATGTGGGACTGCAAAACGGTATCAGTCGCTGCTATTTTTCTGGCGAGCCGGTGAGCCGCAGCGAGATCCGCGAGGTGGCCGCTTCCTGGGCACCTTACGCCAGCGTGGCGACTTGGTATATTTGGCGCTCGCTGGACCCCACTCCCGTGTCGTATTGAACCGAAAAAGACGTCGTTGAAGAAGTCCTGGGCGACCAGGACCTAGACCCTCGGAGCCTCCAGCGCGTGTGCCGCCAGCGGGTCGCCACCAGACCACAGGAGCCTAACCTTGGCCAAAAAGAATTTTCTCGATTTCGAGCAGCCCATTGCCGAGCTGGAGGGCAAAATCGAAGAGCTGCGATACGTGCAGACCGAGTCGGCGGTCGACATCTCCGAAGAAATCGAGCAGCTCGCTGGCAAGAGCCTGCAGCTCACCAAAGACATCTACAGCAACCTCACGCCGTGGCAGATCACCAAGATCGCGCGCCACGCCGACCGGCCCTACACGCTGGACTATGTGCGCGAGTGCTTCACCCATTTCCAGGAGTTGCACGGTGATCGGCATTTTGCCGACGACCTGAGCATCGTCGGTGGTCTGGCGCGTTTCAACGGCCAGCCCTGCATGGTGCTGGGTCACCAGAAGGGGCGAGACACCAAGGAGCGCGGTCTGCGCAACTTCGGCATGACCAAGCCCGAGGGCTACCGCAAAGCCTTGAGGCTGATGAAACTGGCAGAAAAATTTGGCCTGCCGGTGTTCACGTTTGTGGACACGCCGGGCGCCTATCCTGGCATTGACGCCGAGGAGCGCGGCCAGTCCGAGGCGATCGGGCGCAACATCTTTGAGATGGCACAGCTCGAAGTGCCCATCATCTCCACCATCATCGGTGAGGGTGGCTCGGGCGGTGCACTGGCCATCTCGGTGGCCGATCAGGTGCTGATGCTGCAGTACTCGGTGTATTCGGTGATCAGCCCCGAGGGCTGTGCGTCCATTCTCTGGAAAACCAGCGACCGCGCCAGCGACGCGGCCGATGCCCTGGGCATCACGGCACACCGCCTCAAAGCGCTGGGCTTGGTGGACAAGATCGTCAACGAGCCTGTGGGCGGCGCGCAGCGCGATCACAAGCAGATGGCGGCTTTCCTGAAGCGCGCGCTGGGCGACGCTTGGCGCCAGGTGGCCGATCTTAAGACCAAGGAATTGCTGGAGCGGCGCTACGCCCGCATCAACAGCTACGGCCGCTTCAACGACACGAAGGCCGACAGCAAAGCGGACAAGCGTTGAGGTGAGCGCCGCCTTCGCGCCAGCCCATCCCGCGGCTCGCGCGCTGGATCGGTGGTGCGAACGCCACGCCGCTTCTGCGCCGCCGGGACCGGTGGCGGTGGCGTTCAGCGCTGGCGCCGATTCCACGGCCTTGCTGCTGGCCGCACACCAGCGCTGGCCCGGTCACGTGATCGGGCTGCACGTACACCACGGGCTGCAAGCCGCCGCCGACGCGTTTGAGGCGCAGGCACGCGTCGCAGGCCAGCAACTGGGCCTGCCGATCGAGGTGCGGCGAGTGGATGCCCGCGCGCAGCCGGGCCAGAGCCCAGAAGATGCGGCGCGCCAGGCGCGTTACCGCGAGCTGGCTTCGATGGCGAAAGCCGGCAAGGTTTCCTGGGTGCTGCTCGGTCACCACGCCGATGACCAGGCCGAAACCCTCATGCTGGCGCTCAGCCGGGGCGCCGGCTTGCCGGGTCTGGCGGCCATGGGCGAGGTGTTCGAGCGCGAGGGGGTGGCCTTTGGGCGTCCGCTGCTGTCGGTTCGCGCGGCCGAGCTGCGCGACGCGTTGCAGGCCACAGGCCAGACCTTTCTCGACGACCCGACCAACGCAGATCCGCGCTTCACGCGCAACCGCATCCGTGCGGAGTTGCTGCCCGCCTGGGCTGCGTGCTTTCCCGGCTTCGAAACACAGCTGGCCCGCAGCGCACGCCATGCCGCACAGGCACAGCGGCTGTTGGATGAACTGGCGGAGCTTGATCTGGCACGAACTGGCCAGCCGCCGGCGATCGCAGCGCTGCAGACGCTGAGCCGGGATCGCCAGGGCAATGCGCTGCGGCGCTGGCTTCGGCAAAGCGCCAATGCCGCGCCCAGCGCCGCACAGCTCGACGAACTGCTGGACCAGATTGCTGACTGCCGCACGCGGGGGCATCGGATCCAGATCAAGGCGGCACACGGGATGGTGAGCCGGCTGGGTGAGCGGTTGCACTTTGCCCCCCCGATATAATTTCCGGTTGCTCGCGGCCCGCCGGGTCGCCTGGTCCAGATGGAGCCCTTAGGCTCTGCCCGGCGTTCTGAAACAACCTTTTTTCTTCCGATGGCCTTGATCGTTCACAAGTACGGCGGCACCTCCATGGGGTCGACCGAACGCATCCGCAATGTGGCGCGTCGCGTCGCCAAATGGCACCGCGCCGGGCATCAGATGGTGGTGGTGCCCAGCGCCATGAGCGGGGAGACCAACCGGTTGCTGGGACTGGCGAAGGAGCTTGCACCGTCGAGTACTGGCAGCGCCTATGGGCGCGAGCTTGACATGCTGGCCGCCACTGGTGAACAGGCTTCTTCCGCACTGTTGGCGATCGCGCTGCAGGCCGAGGGTCTGGAAGCGGTGAGCTACGCCGGCTGGCAGGTACCGATCAAAACCAACAGCGCGTTCACCAAGGCGCGCATCGAATCGATCGACGACGCCCGCGTGCGCGCCGAGCTGGATGCCGGGCGCGTGGTCATCGTGACGGGTTTTCAGGGCATTGACCCCGAGGGCCACATCACAACCCTGGGCCGCGGCGGCAGCGATACCTCGGCGGTGGCGGTGGCAGCGGCGCTGAAGGCGGCCGAATGCCTGATCTACACCGACGTCGATGGCGTCTATACCACCGACCCGCGCGTGGTGCCGGAAGCGCGCCGGCTGCTGCGCGTGAGTTTTGAGGAAATGCTGGAGATGGCCAGCATGGGCAGCAAGGTGCTGCAGATCCGATCGGTGGAGTTCGCCGGCAAGTACAAGGTGCCGCTGCGTGTGCTCTCCAGCTTCACGCCCTGGGACATCGACCTGAATGAAGAAGCCGCCTCCGGCACCCTGATCACTTTTGAAGACGAGGAAGACATGGAACGAGCTGTTGTGTCCGGTATTGCGTTCAACCGCGATGAAGCCAAGATCGCTGTGCTGGGCGTGCCCGATACCCCCGGCATTGCTTACCAGATCCTCGGTACGGTGGCCGACGCCAACATCGAAGTCGATGTGATCATCCAGAACGTGAGCAAGGGTGGCCTGACCGACTTCAGCTTCACGGTGCATCGCAACGACTATCAGAAGGCGATGGACCTGCTCAAGGACAAGGTGCTGCCCAAACTGGGTGCGGCTGATGTGGTGGGAGACGCGCGCATCTGCAAGGTCAGCATCGTCGGCATCGGCATGCGCAGCCACGTGGGCGTGGCCAGCCGCATGTTCAAGTGTCTGAGCGACGAGGGCATCAACATCCAGATGATCTCCACCTCCGAGATCAAGACCTCGGTCGTGATTGACGAGAAGTACATGGAGCTTGCGGTGCGCGCCCTGCACCGGGAGTTCGACCTCGACCAGACGACCGACACCATTGCCGGCTGAGTCATCGCCTCAGCGAAGAGGCGAGGGGAGTTGAGGCATAATGCAGGGCTAATGGAGCGATGACCGAGTGGCCGAAGGTGCTCCCCTGCTAAGGGAGTATGGGGTGTAGAGCCTCATCGAGGGTTCGAATCCCTCTCGCTCCGCCAAGATTGGGTTCAGGATGTCCCACAGGATTTCCAAAGCCCCCCTGAAAGCCCCGCAGTGCGGGGCTTTTTTGCGTCTGGATGTCCCGCGCGCTCCATCGGGTTTTTCTGCCGGCCCTCCCTTCTGCTCCCCCTCTCTCGCGAGAGCGAACTGCGCCAGGTGCAGGGTCTGCCTATTGCTCATCCATCCTGAGTTGGTGACGCGAGCATGCGACGAGTGGGCTGGTTCCGGTCCTCGCGCGTGAAGCAGCCAGAAAGGCGGGCTGCGCATCAGCATGGCGAGATCGCATGCACACATGCTCAGGCTGCGCCAATCAAGCAGCCTGAACCGGGAGTCCGAGAAAATTCGCTCGCCTCACCAAGGCCGCACGGCTTGCTTCTCTTGTTCACGAGGTACCCGGCTTCGCAATGGCCCGGATCGTGCAAGCAGGACTTCCCATTTCATGGGCTGAGCTGTGGGTTGACCGTGGCGTCACCCATCAGGACCTTTGGCGATTCGGTGCCTGTACATGGGCCCGCTCGCTCGCACAGCAACGCAAGGTCAAGCCCTGAGCACCACGGGTTCCAGCGCGTCCGAAGCACCGCTGATTCGGCCAATGACCTCGGTGTGCGGGTAGCCCGCCGACTTCAGCGCCGCCACGCAGTCGCTGGCCCGTTCAGATGGCACGCTGGCCAGCAGACCGCCGGCGGTCTGCGGATCGAAAAGCAAGGGGTAGCGCGGATCGTCCACAAAGGTCTCGGCGTTGCGCAGCGCGCGGCGCAGGCGCACGTTGGCTGGCTGCAGCGAGCTGACGATGCCGGCCTGGACGCACTCTACGGCACCATCCAGCAGGGGCAGGGCGCTCAGCTGCAGTTCGGCGTCAACGCCGGAGGGACGTGTCATTTCCACCAGATGCCCGAGCAGGCCGAAGCCAGTGAGATCGGTGCAGGCGGTGGCGCCGTGGTCCCGCAGGATCTGCGCGCCGGCCTGGTTGGACACGACCATGGATTGCAGGGCCGCATCGATCCACCGACCTTTGGCTGCGTGTTTTGCATGGGCGGCGAACAGGGTGCCGGTGCCAATCGGTTTGGTGAGCAGCAACACGTCGCCCGGTTGCATGCCACCCTTGCGCATCACGCCGGTCATCTGTTCATCGATTAGGCCGTTGATGGCGAAGCCCAGAGCCAGCTCTCGGCCTTCGCCGGTGTGACCGCCCACCAGACTGCAACCGGCGGCGTTGAGTACCTCGACGGCGCCGGTCATCATCTGCAACAGCAAGTCTTCCACCTTGGCCTCCAGCCCCGGCGGCACGGTGGCGACGGCGGTAGCGGACTGCGGCTCAGCACCCATGGCGAAGATGTCTCCCAGCGCATGGTTGGCGGCGACTTTGCCGAACAGGTAAGGGTCGTCGATGAAGCTGCGGAAAAAATCCACGGTGTGCACCATTGCCTTGCCCGGCGGCACGCGCACCACGGCGGCGTCGTCCGGCGCGTGCAGACCGATCAGCACGTCGTCGCGCTCCACCGGCTGCAAGCTGCCCAGTGCGCGGCTCAGGATGCTGGCTCCCACCTTGGCGCCGCAGCCGCCGCATCGCATGGCGATGGCCGAAATCGCCTGGAGCGATTCTTCGGCGCTGAGCGCCAGGCTGGTCAGTGCGGCGGACGCGGCGGTGCCTGGCGCCATGGCGGGCAGTTCGGTGAACTGGCGCATGAAGCGCCGATCGATCCAGTCCTTCCAGGTCCAGACCCAGGCGCCCGCGAAACCCAGGGCGCCACGCGATGCCACGGCGTAGCGATCACCCGTGGAAATCAGCGCCAGCCAGCTGCGTTGAGGTGTGTAGGCCACCAGCGGCTGGCCGCGCAGGCTCAAGCGCAGATTTTTTGCCAGTGGTGGACCCATGCGAACGGCGAATACGCCCGCCTTCTCCAGCGGGCGCGTGCCGAAAGAGGCCACGTCGCCCGCCGCAAAAATCTTCGGATCGCTGACGGTTTGCAGTGTCTCGGTGACTTGAACAAAGCCCTGCGCGTCCAGCGCCAGCCCGGTTCGTTGCAGCCACTCGGGACCACTGGCCTGCGTGACCCACAGGGTCTCATCGGCGTCGAATGTGCGACCGTCTTTCGTCAAAAGACATCCGGGCAAGACCTGCGACACCTCGGCGCGGTGGTGTACGTCAATCCGACGCGTGTGCAACACGCGGGCAAAGCGCGCGCGCACCGACGGGTTGTGTGTCGGCAGGATGGTGTCGCCCGCCGTGAGCAGAACTAAGCGAAGCAGGTCGGGGCTGCGGCCTTGCTTCTGCAGCTCGTGGCGCAACCGGTGCTGCATCGACAACACCAGCTCAACGCCACCTGCTCCACCCCCGACGACAGCTATGGTCAAGGGCAGGTGCAGCCCGCGCACGCGCTCAAGCAGCCGCAGCCAGCGCTGATTGAACTGGGCGATGGGCTTGACGGGCACAGCATGCGCTTGTGCACCATCGACCTGCCGGACATTCGGCGTGGAGCCGGTGTTGATGGACAGCAGGTCGTACGGCACCGACGGTCGACCTTCCACCATCACGCGCTGTTGGGCTCGGTCCAGGCCGCTGACTCTGCCGTGGATGAAGCGCGCTCCGGCAAACGAGGCCAGACGGCCCAGGTCGATGTGCACATCGTCAAAACGGTAGTGGCCCGAGATATACCCCGGCAACATGCCAGAGTAGGGCGTGTCGATGTCGGTGCAGATCAGGGTGATGCGAAGACCCGGTTCTGGCTGCATGGCCAGCATGCGCAGCACGACCACGTGGCTGTGGCCGCCACCCACCAGGACCAGGTCGCGCAGGATGGGTTGTTCCGGAGATTGCATGAGGAGTCGGGAGGGGCGGGACCCCAGCGGAGGACAGTGGCGATGGTGAATTGTGCCCACTGCGGACGCGGGACGTTCAGGCGGGGGTGTTCAGAGCTGGCGCGGAATGCCAGCTCAGAGCGCGAAGGTCAGAGTGCAGGCCCAGGATCGATTTGACCAGCTGAAAATGGGGCGACTCATCAAAGTCCAAAGTCGCCGAGGTCGCGCGGCGCCAATACGCTGTGGTGGCGCACCTGCAGGAACTCGCCGGCGCAGGTCAGTCAGTTCGGGCTGTCGCGGTCTATGATTCTGATCAGCGGAAGAGTGGAGTGGTGCCCGGACAGAATGGCCTGGGCGATCGGGGTGGAGCAGATGGCGCGCCGGCACGCCCCGGCTGGTCAGGGCATCCGTTCCCGCGCAGAGAGCCGCAAGGGGCCCGGGGGACTGGGAGAGGTGGCTGATGGCGGTGCTGAAACGGCTTTGGGCCTCGATCAGCAGGCCATCGCCAGGCTTTAGCGTGGCCAGCAAGTGTGCTTCCTGGGCAGGTAGTGCACCAGCTTGGCGCCAATCCGGCTGGTGGCCATGCCCATGATACGAAACGGGGTGATAGTTGCCCTAAGACGCGCCGCTCAGCTGGGATCTCGCTGGGCGAACCGGGCGTCGATGGACGGCTTGGCTGGGCCGTGTGACATCAGCTAAAGCAGCCCAGGTGCCGCGGGTGGCGCCGAGAAAGACGAATAGCTGGATCGCCATGCTGCGCGTGTGACCCACTGCGGCGCTTCGACATGGACAATGGCGCGATGGCTCCCAAGACAAGCTCCGTTTCCCCGCTCACCGGCACCGCGTTTGCCATCCTGCTGCTGATCGCTTTCATGATGGGAGCCAATCACGTGGCGGCGCGGCTGGCGTTTGATCATGGCGTGGATGTGGCCACGGCGGTGGCGTTTCGCAGCGGTGCGACCGTGCTGGCGGTGGGCCTGCTGCTTCGGATGTACCGCGTTCCGCTGCGCATCGGGCCGCGGCAGCGCAGGGCTTTGCCGGCGATAGGTGTGCTGGTGGCGGTGCAAAGCCTGTGCCTGTATTCCTCGGTTGCGCGCCTGCCGGTGGCGCTGGCCTTGCTGGCCTTCAACACCTACCCGCTGTGGACAGCGCTGTGGGCGCGCGTGTTGTACCAGCACCGGCCGGCACCGCAAGTGTTGCGCGCCATGCCGGTGATTCTGGTGGGACTGACGCTGGCGCTCGATGTGTTCGGCGCCGCCTCTGGTCTGCAGGCTTCGGCGCACTGGGCACAGATTGGTGTGGGCGTTGCGTTTGCCCTCGCGGCGGCGGCCACCTTTGGCCTGGCGCTGGTGCTGACCCAGCACGAGGCGGGCGACATTGACGGCCGCTGGCGCACCTTCACCACACTGTCCATCGTGGCCGTGCTCGCAATGCTGGGGGTGGCCACCCAGGGCGGCTTTCAGCTGCCGCAGGCGCCGCTGGGCTGGGTCGGACTGCTCGGACTGACGGCGCTGTACGGCACCGCGTTCACCATCATGTTCACCGTGTTGCCGCGCCTGGGCGTGGTGGGCAACTCGGCCATCATGAACGTGGAGCCGATTTTTGCGCTGGTGTTGGCGTGGTTGCTGCTGGGGCAAACGATTGCACCGGTGCAGGTGGCCGGTGGCCTGCTGGTGGTGGCCACCGTGATGTGGCTGGGCACACGGCGCAATTGAGACTTGACCGGTTCAGTCGTCGATTGACGCGCTCCAGCGATCGTTCCAGCCACCGGGTTCGCGCAGGCCTTGCAGGTCGCGCCGATCGCGCTTGGTGGGGCGCCCTTGTACCAGGCTGAGTGCGGGTTCTGGCGCCAGCCGGCGTTGCTCGGCCAGTACCAGCCGCTCGGCAATGGATTCGGGCGTTTCCTCAAAGAGGCCGGCGGCCACCGTGGCCGATCCACGTGTGCTGCTCAGTGCCTTGACCACCACGGTGCGCACCACGGTGCCGGTGTGCAGCTCCAGACGGTCGCCGGGTTTGACGTCGCGAGATGGCTTGGCGGGCTGGCCATTGAGCCGCACGCGGCCCTTGTCGATGGCCTCGGTGCTCAGGCTGCGCGTCTTGTAAAAGCGCGCAGCCCAGAGCCATTTGTCCAGGCGGACCTTGTCGGTGGCGGCGGGTGGGTTCATGACGGAGTCGAGGATGGATTGGCCTGTGGGGTGGAAGGGGCGTTGAGTGCCAGGGGCAGTTGCACACGGGCGTCAAGGCCGTTGGTGTGACCTTGCGAGAGGCGGTTGTCCAGCGAAATGCGCCCCCCCAGCGACTGCACGATCCCGTGGCAGATGGTGAGTCCCAGTCCCACGCTGCCCGAAGCGCTGTCACCAGTTTCGGTGGCAAACGGCTGGAACAGGCGATCGCGCAGGGCCGCCGATACCCCGGGACCGCTGTCGCTCACGGTCAGCGTGCCCTCGACCGAGGTAGCGTGCAGCACAACCGTCAGTGGCGCACCAGGTGGTGAGTGCTTGATCGCGTTGTGCACCAGGTTGCGGCAGAGCTCTCGCAGCGCCCAGGGGTGGGCATGCACGGGAGCCGGCCGACTCTCCAGCGAAAAATCGAGAGATCGTTCTGCGATCAGGGGCGCCAGGTCGAGTGCCACCTGGCGCAGCACATCGTCCCAGTCGGTCACGGGTGGGTCGCGGTCCTCTCGCAGCTGCTCGACCTTGGCCAGTGCCAGCATCTGGTTGGCAAGCTCGGTGGCACGCTCCACCGTGTTTGCGATCTCGTCGAGCGCTTGCGCTGGCTCAACGTCGCCGCGGCGCGCCGACTGCAGCTGGGTCTTGAGTACGGCCAACGGGGTGCGCAGCTGGTGCGAGGTGTCGCGCACAAAACGCTTCTGGTGGTCAAGCAGTTGCGACAAGCGCGCCATGTGCTGGTTGGTCGCTTCCACCAGCGGCAGCAGTTCGCGAGGCGCGTCGGCCACGGGCAGCGGCGACAAATCGTTTTCGCTGCGCGCGGCAAGCGACCGGCTCAGCGCTCGCACCGGCTGGGTGGCGCGCTGAACCACCAGCACCACAACGCCCACAATGACCAGCACCAGCGCCGCCTGGCGCCACAGCGTGTCGACCAGAATCTGGCGCGCCAGTGTCTGCCTCAGTTCCAGGGTTTCGGCCACCTGGATGGTCGCCATGCCCTGGCCCGCCGCGCCGGCCACCGGTTGCAGCAACACCGCCATGCGCACCGGCGTGCCGCGGTAGTCTTCGTCGTAGAAGTGCACCAGCGCGGCGTAGATGTTTTGCTCGGGTAGGCTCGCGCGAGGCGCAGGGAGGTCTTCGAAGCCGGACACCATGTCGCCCGAAAAGCCGTTCACCCGGTAAAACAGCCGGCTGCGGTTGTCGGCCTCAAACGCTTCGAGGGCCGAGTAGAGCAGGGATGACTGAACCTGCGGCGCTTGCGCCGTGCCCACTACCTGCAGCTGTTCGCCCAGCGACTTCGCAGTCGCCAGAAGGGTGCGGTCGTAGGCCGTGTCGGCGGCGATCAGCGCCTGGCGGTACAAGACCGCCGTGTTGATCAGCAGAAAGCCCAGCACCGGCATCAGAATGCCGAGCAGCAGCGTTCGGCGCAGCGACAGCGGGCGGGCGTCGGTGCGCGTCAAGCGGCGGTCCAGCCAGATGGGTGGAGATTCATGCCGGACCGGCCTTGAGCAGGTAACCCAGTCCGCGCAGGGTGACGAGCTGCACGCCTGTGTCGGCAAGCTTCTTGCGCAGCCTGTAGGCGACCACTTCGATGGCCTCGGGCTGGGCTGTGGTGTCGCCCGGAAACACGGCCTCGAACAAGCGCTCCTTGGCGATCGCATGGCCAGGTCGCTGCAGCAAGGCGCGCAGCAAAGCCAGCTCGCGCGGCGGCAGTTCCAGCGGCAGACCCTCTGCATAGACGGCGCCGCTGTCGTGATCCACCCGCAAACCACACCAGTCGACCGACACGGCCAGTGGGTCGCGCGAAGCCTCGTTGGCGCTGGCACTCCGGCGAACCAGGGCGCGAACCCGCGCTTCCAGTTCGTCAAGATCGAACGGTTTGGGGAGGTAGTCGTCGGCCCCGGTGTTCAGCCCGATGATGCGGTCGCCCACGGTGCCGCGGGCCGTGAGGATGATGACAGGCGTGGTGAGGCCAGCGGCGCGCGCATCGCCCAGCACCTGCAACCCGTCGCGACCGGGCAGGCTGAGATCGAGCAGCACCGCATCGGGCAGACAGGCATGCCACACGGCCAGCGCCTTGGCGCCATCGCCACAGGACAGCACCTGCATGCCCCGGCGCTCAAAGCTGCGCTGCAGCGTGGCCTGCATGGTGGGGTTGTCTTCGATGAGGAGCAGTTTCATCCGGTGGTCATTATCGTGAGCGCCGGACGCTTCGTGGTCAGTGGCAACCCGGCCCATGCTTTGTCCATCCGTCCGCTCAGGTGCGAAGCATGGGGAGGTCGGAGCACTAGGGTTTGTCCGTAGCGCACGGACAGCTGTTTGACAGGGCCAGCACGCATCATTCAGGCGCAGACCTCAACACAAGGAGACAGCCATGCGTCGCGACACCTTCCTCAAATCTCTGGCCGCCCTGGCCGCTGCTGGTGCCATGCCCTCCGTGGCCTGGGCCAACGGCAACCTCAAGATGATGATCCCCGCCAACCCGGGCGGTGGCTGGGATAGCACCGGCCGCGCGCTGGGCAAGGCCTTGCAGGACGCCGGTGCAGCGTCTTCGGTGACCTTCGAGAACAAGGGCGGCGCTGCGGGCGCGATTGGCCTGGCGCAGTTCTACAACGCCAGCAAGGGCGATCCGAACGCGCTGATGGTCATGGGCGCCGTCATGTTGGGCGGCATCATCACCGGCAAGCCGCCGGTCTCGGTGACGCAACTCACCCCGATTGCGCGTCTCACCACCGAGTACAACGTGTTCGTGCTGCCGGCCGACTCCCCATTCAAGTCGATGAAGGACGTGGTGGACCAGCTCAAGAAAGATCCGGGCAGCGTGAAATGGGGCGGCGGCTCGCGCGGCTCCACCGAGCACATCGCGGCGGCGCAGATCGCGCAGGCGGTGGGCGTGCAGGCCTCCAAAATCAATTACGTGCCGTTCCGGGGCGGTGGCGAAGCCACGGCAGCCATTCTGGGTGGCAACGTCACCGTGGGCGGCAGCGGTTACAGCGAGTTCCAGCAATACATCGAATCCGGCAAGATGCGCGCCATCGCCGTCACCTCGGCGCAGCGGCTGCCAGGCATCAACATCCCCACGCTGAAAGAGCAGGGCATCAATGTGGAGATCGGCAACTGGCGCGGCGTGTTCGGCGCCGCAGGCATCTCGGCAGCTCAGCGCGATGCACTGACCGCGCTGGTGGTGCGCGCAACCAAGAGCCCGAGCTGGACCGAGTCGCTGACCAAGAACAACTGGACCGCCGCTTTGCTCACCGGCAAGTCGTTCGACGAATTCGTGGATCGCGACTTCTCGTCGCTTCGCGCGACCATGGTGCGCGCGGGCATGGTCTGACCTTGTCCCGCCGCAGGCCCGTTCGCTGACGCGTACCGGGCCCCTTTTTTGTACTGCTGGCTCGCCGGTGCGATCGAGGCGCCGGGTACGGCTGCCGCATGGACTCTTCACATGAATTCCTCACGCCCTCTCGAACCCTCCTCGCCGGGGGCCAGTGAGCCCCCCGTCGCCACGCGAGGCGCGGGTCAGCTGCTGGTGGGTCTGGGCGCGCTGGGGTTGGCCGCGGTGCTGGCGTATGGCGCCACATCCATCTCGTCCGAAGCCGGTTACGCGGGCGTCGGGCCCAACTTCCTGCCCTGGGTCATCAGCGCGGCCATGGCCATTTGTGGCAGCCTGCTGATCTTCGAAGCGCTGACCGGCGGCTATCGACAAATGGAGACGCCCTCTGGCGCACCGCGCGGCGACTGGGTTGCGCTGGCCTGGGTGTCGGCCGGCGTGTTGCTCAACGCCACGCTCATCACCACCATCGGCTTCATCCTGAGCTGTGCTCTGTGCTTCACGCTGGCGGTGCGCGGCCTTCGTGCCAGCGAAGGCAAGCCAGCTGGCAACCTGCGCCAGACGCTGATCGACGCTGTCACCGGCATGCTGATCGCCGCGCCGGTGTACTGGCTGTTCACCAAGCTGCTGGCGGTGAATCTGCCGGGCATCTCCAGCAGCGGCTGGATCTGACGCCATGACCGACATCCTCACCCAACTGCTTGGCGGCTTCGCCACCGCTGCCACGCCGGTCAACTTGCTGTGGGCGCTGGCGGGTTGCGCGCTGGGTACGGCCATTGGAGTGTTGCCGGGCCTGGGTCCGGCGGTGACAGTGGCGATGCTGCTGCCCATCACCGGGCAGGTCGAACCCACCGCGTCGATGATCTTTTTTGCTGGTATCTACTACGGTGCCATGTACGGTGGATCGACCACGTCCATCCTGCTCAACACGCCCGGCGAGACCGGCACCATGGTGACCGCGCTCGAGGGCTTCAAGATGGCCAAACATGGCCGCGCTGGCGCCGCGCTGGCCACGTCGGCCATCGGCTCGTTTGTGGCCGGCAGCATCGCCACGGTGCTGGTCACGCTGTTTGCGCCCATCCTGGCCAAGTTCGCGGTGCAGCTGGGCCCACCGGAGTATTTCTGTCTGATGCTGCTGGCCTTCACCACGGTCAGCGCGGTGCTGGGCAAGAGCACGTTGCGCGGTCTGACCGCGCTGTTCTTCGGCCTGGCACTGGGCCTGGTGGGCATCGACCAGATCACCGCGCAGGTGCGCTACACCGGCGGCGTGATGGAGTTCATGGACGGCGTCGAGGTGGTGCTGGTGGCCGTGGGCCTGTTTGCAGTGGCCGAGGCGCTGTACAACGCGCTCTACGAGGGCCGCAGCGCCAACGACATGAACAAGCTCAACAAGGTGCACATGACACGCACCGAGTGGCGCCGCTCCTGGCCTGCTTGGCTGCGCGGTACCGCCATCGGTTTTCCATTTGGCACCATTCCCGCGGGCGGCTCGGAGATCCCGACCTTCCTCAGCTACGCGGCTGAGCGCAAGCTGGCCAAACCCGAGCACCAGGCCGAGTTCGGCACCACCGGCGCCATCGAAGGCGTGGCCGGCCCCGAGGCGGCGAACAACGCCGCGGTCACCGCCACGCTCGTGCCCCTGCTGACGCTGGGCATTCCGACCTCGGTCACCGCCGCCATCCTGCTCAGCGCCCTGCAGAACTACGGCATCAACGCCGGCCCGCAGCTGTTCCAGACCTCGGGCGACCTGGTCTGGGCGCTGATCGCCTCGCTCTACATCGGCAACGTGATGCTGCTGGTGCTCAACCTGCCGCTGGTGGGCCTGTGGGTCAAGCTGCTCAAGATTCCCAAACCTCAGCTCTACGCCGGTATCCTGATCTTCGCCACCGTGGGCGTGTACGGCATGCGCCAGAGCGCATTTGACCTCTACCTTATGTATGGCCTGGGCATGCTCGGCGTGCTGATGCGGCGCTACGACTTCCCCACCGCACCCGTCATCGTCGGCCTCATCCTCGGGCCACTGGCCGAAGCGCAAATGCGCAACGCCTTGTCGATCGGGGAAGGCAGCTGGCTCGTGTTTGTACAGCGCCCGATGTCGGCCACGCTGCTGGCGGTGGTGGTGCTGGTGCTGGTCACGCCGCGCCTGCTGGCCTGGCACCGACGCGCCTGAGCGCAGGGTTGTCCGGCGCCGCGCGGTTACCATGCCGCCATGACACGGGACGACCGCCTGCCGCGCGACGCACAAAGCATTCTTGAACTCGCTGCCAGGTCGATGTTCGACCTGTTTGCGAACGCCAGCGAGGGCATGATGCTGGTGGACCGCCTGGGCCGCGTGGTCTGGATCAACGACCAGTACCGTCGCTTCCTGCCTGCCCTGGGCTTCGAGCGTGAGAGCGACTTTGTCGGTCATCCGGTCTCCAGCGTGGTGCAGAACACCCAGATGCACCAGGTGCTGGCCACCGGCAAACCGATTCTGATCGACTTGCTGACCAACAAGGCCGGTACGTTTGTGGTCAGCCGCATTCCCTTGCGCGACGAGTCGGGCGACGTGATCGGTGTGCTGGGCATCGTGCTGTTCGACCACCCCGAGACCACGCTGCAACCGCTCATCAGCAAGTTTGCGCGGCTGGAGCAAGACCTGAACGACGCCCGGCGCGAGCTGGCGAATCAGCGCCGCAGCAAATACACCTTTGCCAGCTTCGTCGGCACCTCGGCCGGCGCGCTGGAGGTCAAGCGCCAGGCGCGTCGCGCGGCGCAGTCGAGCAGCCCGGTGCTGCTGCTGGGTGAGACCGGCACCGGCAAGGAGCTGCTGGCCCATGCCATCCACGCCGCTTCGCCGCGCGCCGGGCGGGCGTTCGTCAGCGTGAACATGGCGGCCGTGCCCGACACCTTGCTGGAGGCCGAGTTTTTCGGCGTGGCGCCAGGGGCCTACACCGGGGCCGACAAGAAGGGGCGCGATGGCAAGTTCAAGCTGGCCGACGGCGGCACGCTGTTTCTGGACGAGCTGGGGGACATGCCGCCTTCGGTGCAGGTCAAGCTGCTGCGCGCCTTGCAGGAGGGCGAGGTGGAGCCGCTGGGCTCGAACAAGCTGGTGAGCGTGGATGTGCGCGTGGTTGCCGCCACCTCACGCGACCTGGCGCAGATGGTGCGCGATGGTGACTTCCGGGAAGACCTGTTCTACCGCCTCAATGTGCTGCCGATCAGGGTGCCGCCCTTGCGGGACCGCCAGGGCGACATCACCCTGCTCACCGAAACCCTGTGCGAAGACATCGCGGTGCGCGGAGCGGGTGAGCACATGGAGCTCAGCGCGCCTGCCCTGTCGCTGTTGGCCGCTCAGCCCTGGCGCGGCAACATCCGCGAACTGCGCAACGTGCTGGAGCAGCTGGCCTTGCGCAGCGATTCGGCGCAGATCGACGTCGACCAGGTGCGCACGGTGCTGGCTGCGTCCGGCCAGGTGGCGCCTGCGCCCGCGTTGGTGGCCGAGGCGCCGCGTGATGGGGGCGCGTCGCCGACCGGTAGCACTTCGATCCAGCCGCTGGCCGACCGCATCGCCGCGCTCGAGCAGGCGGCCATCGCCGAGGCATTGGCACACACCGGCGGCAACCGCGCGGCCGCCGCGCGACTGCTGGGGATATCGCGCGCCAGCCTGTACGATCGGTTGGCCCAAACGCCTGAAAAACAGACAGATGTCTGAAAAATAGACATTTTTATCGATGGATGTGTCTGAATTTCAGGCGAGCGACAAGGTGTTGCTTCAAAAAAACCTTTGAAATCAAGGCGCGCGTGTCTGGCATGAAGCCTGCGTAGCTCATGGCACGGCCACCGTGCGGTGACCCATTCAACCAGGAGACAAGACATGACCCAGACCACCCGCCGCTTTGCGGTGATTGCCCTTGCCTGTTCGGCCGCCCTTGCATCCACGGCGGCCCTGGCCCAGGCCGGCGGCGAGATCCGCATCGCCCACGTGCACAGCCTCACCGGTCCCCTGGAGGCCTATGGCAAGCAGACCACCACCGGCTTCCGCATGGGTCTGGAGTACGCGACCGGCGGCACGATGATGGTGGCGGGCAAAAAACTGGTGGTGATCGAGAAAGACGACCAGGGCAAGCCCGATCTGGGCCGCAGCCTGCTGGCCACCGCCTACTCGGACGACAAGGCCGACATCGCCGTGGGCCCCACGTCGTCGGGCGTGGCGCTGGCCATGCTGCCGGTGGCCGAGGAATACAAGAAGATCCTGGTCGTCGAGCCCGCCGTGGCCGATTCGATCACTGGTGAGAAGTGGAACAAATACATCTTCCGCACCGGGCGCAACAGCAGCCAGGACGCGATCTCCAACGCCGTGGCGCTCGACAAGGCCGGCGTGAGCGTGGCCACGCTGGCGCAGGACTACGCGTTTGGTCGTGACGGAGTGAAGGCGTTCAAGGACGCGATCAAAACCGCCAAGATCGTGCACGAGGAGTACCTGCCGACCAGCACGACCGACTTCACGGCCGGTGCCCAGCGCCTGATCGACAAACTCAAGGACCAGCCTGGTCGCAAGGTGATCTTCATCATCTGGGCCGGCGCGGGCAATCCGTTCAAGATCGCCGACCTGGACCTGAAGCGCTACGGCATCGAGATCGCGACGGGCGGCAACATCCTGCCCGCGATGGCGGCGTACAAGAACTTTCCCGGCATGGAAGGCGCGACCTACTACTACTTCGGCCTCCCGAAGAACCCGGTGAACGAGGCCCTGGTCGCCCAGCATTACAAGGAATTCAAGAGCCCACCCGATTTCTTCACCGCGGGTGGCTTCTCGGCGGCAATGGCGGTGGTGACGGCGCTCAAGAAGAGCAACGGCGACACCAACACCAACAAGCTCATCAAGACCATGGAGGGCATGAGCTTCGAGACGCCCAAGGGCACCATGACCTTCCGCAAGGAAGACCATCAGGCGATGCAGAGCATGTACCACTTCAAGATCAAGGTCGATCCGGCGTTTGCCTGGGGTGTGCCTGAGCTGGTGCGCGAGATCAAGCCGGCCGAGATGGACGTGCCGATTCGCAACAAGCGCTGAACTGGGCTACCCCCTGCGCCGCTGACGCAGCTTCCCCCTGGAAGGGGGACCATGCCTGTGGCCTGGCAAAGCCAGATCCTCTGCATGTCTGGTGGGTCGTCGCGCTGCGACGACTGCTTGGGCACTTGCGCTGCGCTCTGTTGGTGTGGCGCTCGGAGACTTCATGCTTGAAACTTCTGATCTCACGGCCCGCTTTGGCGGGCACGTGGCGGTGAATGCCGTGTCCTGCGCGTTCGAGCCGGGCACGCTGACCGCTATCGTGGGCCCCAACGGGGCGGGCAAGACCACGTACTTCAACCTCATCTCGGGCCAGATCAAGGCGTCGGCCGGAAAGGTGAAGCTCAATGGCGTCGACATCTCGACCCTGAGCGCGCCCGCACGCGCCCAGGCCGGTCTGGGCCGGGCGTTCCAGCTCACCAACCTGTTTCCGAATTTGACGGTGCGCGAAAACGTGCGGCTCGCGGTGCAGGCTCGAGCCGGCGCGGGGTTGAATCTCTGGCGCATCTGGAGCGACCGTCGCGACCTCGTGGTGCGGGCCGACGAGGTGCTGGAAGCCGTGGCGCTGGCGGAGAAGGGCGATCAGCTCGCCAGCAGCCTGCCGCACGGCGACCAGCGCAAGCTGGAGGTCGGCATCCTGATGGCACTGGAGCCGCAGGTCTTCATGTTCGACGAACCCACGGCGGGCATGAGCGTCGATGAAGCGCCGGTGATCCTCAACCTCATCCGCAACCTCAAGGCCGACCGGACCAAGACCATTCTGCTGGTGGAACACAAGATGGACGTGGTGCGCGAACTCTCGGACCGCATCATCGTGCTGCACAACGGCGAACTGGTGGCCGATGGCGAGCCCGCGGCTGTGATCGCTTCCCCGGTGGTGCAGCAGGCCTATCTGGGCATCAACCCGGAAGAGGTGGACGCATGAGTGCTCCGTTGCTGACGCTAGAAGGTGTGCACACGCACATCGGCGCGTACCACATCCTGCATGGGGTGGACCTGGTGGTGCCGCAGGGTGAACTCACGCTGCTGCTGGGCCGCAATGGCGCGGGCAAGACCACCACGCTGCGCACCATCATGGGCCTGTGGCAGGCCAGTCAGGGCCGGGTGGTGCTCGACGGACAAGACATCACACACCGCCCGACGCCCGACATCGCACAAGGGGGTGTGGCCTACGTGCCCGAGAGCATGGGCATTTTTTCCGACCTCTCGGTGAGGGAAAACATGCTGTTGGCGGCGCGCGGGGCGAGAACGCTGGACGACATCGACACCACGAGGCTGGAATGGATCTTCGGCCTGTTCCCGGCCATGAAGAAATTCTGGAACCACCCGGCAGGCAAGCTCAGCGGCGGACAGAAGCAGATGCTGGCGGTCTCGCGCGCCATCGTCGAGCCGCGCCAGCTGCTGCTCATCGACGAGCCTAGCAAGGGCCTGGCGCCCGCCATCGTCCAGAACATGATCGAGGCTTTCCGGCAGCTCAAGGCGGCCCAGACCACCATCCTGCTCGTGGAGCAGAACTTCAACTTCGCCAAGCAGCTGGGCGACTCCATGGCGGTGATGGACGACGGCCGCGTGGTTCACAGCGGCTCCATGGCCGAGCTGGCGGCCGACGAATCGATGCAGTCCAGGCTGCTTGGCCTTTCACTGGGAGCGCATCCATGACACCGCACGCCCGTCACGTCGTGATTTCGCGGCCCTTCCAAACCAGGCAGGTCGTCCTCGGGATGGCCCGGTGGGAGACACACGCATGATCACACTCAAAGAACTTGACTGGAAACCGATGGCGCTGGTGCCGGCGCTGGCACTGATCGCCTTGCCGCTGACGGGCAGCGCCTCGACCTGGCTCACGCTGACGGTGGCCGGCCTGGCCATGGGCATGATCATCTTCATCATCGCCTCGGGCCTCACCCTGGTGTTCGGCCTGATGGACGTGCTTAACTTCGGCCACGGCGTGTTCATCGCGCTGGGAGCGTTCGTGGCCACCACGGTGCTGGGCAGCATGGGCAGTTACACCACCGCCGACAGTCTCTGGCTCAACCTCGTGGCGCTGTTTCCCGCCATGCTGGCGGCGATGGCGGTGGCGGGCGCGCTGGGCCTGGTGTTTGAACGGCTGATCATCAGACCGGTGTACGGCATGCACCTCAAGCAGATCCTGATCACCATGGGCGGAATGATCATTGGCGAGGAGCTGATCAAGGTGATCTGGGGTCCGCAGCAGATCCCGCTGCCCCTGCCCGAAGCGCTGCGCGGCTCGTTGATCTTTGGCGACGCGGCGGTGGAGAAATACCGCATCCTGGCCGTGCTGGTCGGCACCGCGGTGTTTGCGGCCATGGTGTGGACGTTGAACCGCACCAAGGTCGGCCTGCTGATCCGCGCCGGCGTGCAGGACCGCGAGATGGTCGAGTCGCTGGGCTACCGCATCAAGCGACTGTTTGTCGGTGTGTTCGTGGCCGGCAGCGCGCTGGCCGGTCTGGGTGGCGTGATGTGGGGCCTGTACCAGCAGAGCGTGATTCCGCAGATGGGGGCGCAGGTCAATGTGCTGATCTTCATCGTCATTATCATCGGTGGCCTGGGCTCCACGCTGGGGGCGCTGATCGGTGCCTTGCTGGTGGGGCTGATGGCGAACTACACCGGTTTCCTGGTGCCTAAGGTCGCGCTGTTTTCCAACATCGCGCTCATGGTCGCCATCTTGCTGTGGCGCCCACAAGGCGTTTATCCGGTGACCTCCAGATGACCCCGCGCGCCGCCTTCGGCGTCATCCCCCTCCAGGAGGGCACAGCCAGTGGCCCGGCGAAGCCGGTTCCACGGCTGCTGCTGCGTGACTTCGATGCATGCCTGCTGCAAGGGCGGAGCGCAGGCATCGCCCTCCCAACCGAGAGACCTTGCCCATGATCCGAAGACTCCTCTCCAACGACCTGCCGCGCAGCCGCTGGCTTGCGTCTTTGCTGGTGGTGCTTTTTCTCGGGCTGGCGTTTGCGCCCTTCCTGTTTCCCGGGGTCAAGGCGCTCAACGTGGCGGCCAAGGTGCTGATCTTCGTGGCGCTGGTGGCCAGCTTCGATCTGCTGCTGGGCTACACCGGCATCGTGAGCTTCGCCCACACCATGTTCTTTGGCATCGGCGCCTACGGCGTGGCGATTTCGCTGTCGTCCACCGAAGAGCCGGGCTGGGGGGTGCTGGCGCTGGGCGTGGGTGCGGCGCTGGTGGCCTCGCTGCTGCTCTCTTTGCTGATCGGCCTCTTTTCGCTTCGGGTGAGGGCCATCTTCTTTGCCATGATCACCTTGGCCGTGGCGTCGGCATTTCTCACGCTGGCCTCGCAGCTTTCGGAATTCACCGGGGGCGAAGACGGGCTGAGTTTTGGTGTGCCCGAGCTGCTCTCGCCCGGGTTCGAGCTCCTTGAAGAACCGTTGAACACGCCGCTGGGCGAGGTCTACCTGGACGGGCGACTGATCAGCTACTACCTGCTGTTTCTGGCCACCTGCGGCATTTTCCTGACCATCCTGCGCATCGTGAATTCGCCGTTTGGCCGGGTGCTGCAGGCGATCCGGGAAAACGACTTCCGCGCTGAGGCGCTGGGTTACCGCACCGTGGTCTACCGCACGCTATCCAACGTGCTGTCGGCGCTGTTCGCCACGCTGGCGGGTTGCCTGCTCGCGCTCTGGCTGCGCTACAACGGGCCCGATACTTCGCTGTCGTTTGAGATCATGCTCGACGTGCTGCTCATCGTCGTGATCGGCGGCATGGGCACGGTCTACGGCGCGCTGATCGGCAGCGTGGTGTTCGTGCTGGCGCAGAGCTACCTGCAAGACCTGCTGCGCGCTGCAGGTCAGGCCGCGGAGGGCATCCCGCTGCTGCCGGCGCTGCTCACGCCCGATCGCTGGCTGCTCTGGCTGGGCCTGCTGTTTGTACTCTCCGTGTACTACTTCCCCAGCGGGGTGGTGGGCAAGCTGCGCGAGCGTGCGGTGCTGGCCCGTCTGAGGAGGCTGTCGTGAGCGACGACCGCGCCCCGGGCGTGCCACGCTCCCGCTACCTGGTCTGTGCGGACCGTGAGATCCACTGCATGGACTGGTCACCCGCGCCGGGAGCGGCAGTGCGTGGCGCCGTCGTCGCGTGGCACGGCCTGGCGCGCACCGGCCGCGACATGGACGCGCTGGCCGCCTACCTGTCAGGCCAGGGCTACCGCGTGCTCTGTCCCGACACCATCGGCCGCGGCCTGTCGCAGTGGAGCCCGTCGCCCGAGGCCGAGTACTGCCTGGCGTTTTACGCGAGGCTGGCGAGCGACCTGGTCGATCAGCTGGGGCTTGACCGCTTCCACTGGGTCGGCACCTCCATGGGCGGCGCCATCGGCATGGTGTGTGCCGCCGGTGCGCTGCAGGGCCGCATCCAGCGGCTGGTGCTCAACGACATCGGCCCGCAGCTGGCCGCACCCGCGGTGGAGCGCATCCGATCCTACGCGGGCAATCCAGCCTCGTTCGCCACGGTGGGCGAGCTGGAGCGCTACTTTCGCACCGTCTACAAGCCCTACGGTCATCTGTCGGATGCGCAGTGGACGCTGCTCACCGAAAGCTCCACGCGCCGCCTGCCCAATGGCCGGGTCACGCCGCACTACGACCCGGCCATGGTGATGCAGTTCATCCACCACCCAGCCGATTACGAGCTTTGGGACGCGTACGATCGCATCGACGCGCCGGTGCTGTGTCTGCGCGGTGCCGAGTCCGACCTGCTGCTGGCCGACACGGCCGAGGCCATGCGCGACCGCGGGCCGCGCGCCCTGGTGGTGACCATCGAAGGCTGCGGCCATGCGCCAGCCCTCAACGTGCCCGAGCAGCTCGATCTGGTGGAGCGTTTTCTGTCCAGGGGCGCGTGACAGGTCGCCTCGGCTGGCCACCGAGAGCGCGACGCTTGCGGCGCTGCACGCTCAGGGGCTGGTCTTGATCGAATCGGATTGCCGCTGGTAGGTGCTGTAAGGCGTGTCGGCCGCATCGAGGCAGCGGCGGCGCTCCTGGGCATCGGCGATCTGCAGGCACTGGCTGCGCTGCCAGGCCTGCGCGCTTGCATAACCCTGCTGCGCGCTGCAGCCGGTGAGCATACCGGCGCAGACCACTCCCATGGCCACCACGCAGTGCCTGGCCCCTGCGGTCATCGCCTCAGTTTTTGGCGCCCAGCGCCAGCGCGCGGTCCCGGCTGGCTTTGAGTTCCATCGGGTCGTCGGCCACCATCGTGGGCCAGCCTTGCAGGTGGCGCTCGGTGAGATCGGTCAGGGCGCGGATCCAGTCGGGGCTGTCGTTCAGGCATTCGATGTACTGAAACTGCTCGCCGCCGGCGTGCATGAAAGCCTCGCGCGCTTCCATGTTGATCTCTTCCAGGGTTTCCAGGCAGTCGCTGGTGAAGCCGGGGCAGACCACGTCCACGCTTTTGGTGCCGGCCTGGGCCAGTGCGATCAGCGAGGGCTCGGTGTAGGGCTCCAGCCACTTGGCCTTGCCAAAGCGCGACTGGAAGGTGACCTTGTAGCGGTCCTTAGAAAGCCCCAGGTGTTCCGCGAGCAGGCGGCCGGTCTTGTGGCATTCGCAGTGGTAGGGGTCACCCAGGTCCAGTGTGCGTTCGGGCACGCCGTGAAAGCTCATCACCAACTGTTCGCTCTGGCCGTGGTGCATCCAGTGGGCGCGGATCTTCTTGGCCAACGCCTCGATGTAGCCGCGCTCGTCGTGGTACCTGTTGATGAAGCGCAGCTCGGGCAACTGGCGGGTGTTGAGGGCCCAGACCGCGACGGCGTCGAACACGCTGGCGGTGGTGGTGCCGCTGTACTGCGGGTAGGCCGAGGCGATCAGGATGCGGGTCACACCCTGGGCCTTGAGCTCGTCGAGCACCTCGGGAATAGACGGGTTGCCGTAGCGCATCGCATAGCGCACCGTGACCTGGTGACCCCGCTCGCCGAGGTAGCCGCGCAGCAGCAAGGCCTGTTTTTCGGTCCAGACCTTGAGCGGCGAGCCCTCCGACGTCCAGACGCTGGCGTACTTGGCAGCCGATTTCTTGGGTCGCACGCGAAGGATGATGCCGTGCAGGATCAGCCACCACAGGGCTTTGGGGATCTCCACCACCCGGTGGTCGCCCAGGAATTCGGCCAGGTAACGGCGCAGGGCCGGTGCGGTGGGCTCGTCGGGCGTGCCGAGGTTGCAGTACACCACGGCCGTGCGCGGCGGCTGGCCATGGGAATAGGGCGGTTCTTTTTGGAAAGGCATGCGCTATTCTCCCGCAGACATGAACATCCCCAACAACACCGCTTTGTCAGGCATGGCACCGACCTCGGAATTTGATCCGCAGCGGGTGCGCGCCATCACCCTGGATCTGGACGACACGCTTTGGCCGATCTGGCCCACCATCACCCGCGCCGAGGGCGTGTTGCAGCAATGGCTGGACGACCATGTGCCGGCCACCGGTGCCCTGGGCCGCGACAAGGGCACGCTGCGCGAGGTGCGCAACCAGATGCAGACCCTGCGCCCTGACCTGGCGCACGACCTGAGCGCGCTGCGCAGGGAATCGATCCGCCTGCTGCTGCAGCGCGCCGGCGACGACCCGGCGCTGGCCGAAACCGCGTTCGAGGTGTTTTTTGCCGAGCGTCAGCGCGTCGAGCTGTTTGACGACGCCTTGCCCGCGCTCACCTTCCTGAGCAGCCGGTTTCCGGTGGTGGCCTTGTCCAACGGCAACGCCGACGTGCGCCGGGTCGGCCTGGGCGAACATTTCCGCGCCAGCATCAGCGCGCGCGAGTTCGGCGTGGGCAAACCCGATGTGCGCATCTTCCACGCCGCTGCCGCTGCGGCCGGCGTGAGCGCAGAGCAGGTGCTGCACATCGGCGACGATGCGCACCTGGATGGCGTGGGGGCGCTCAACGCCGGTATGCAGCTGGCCTGGGTCAACCGCGCGGATCACCCCTGGGAGCATGCGCCGCTGCAGCCCCACCTCACCGTGTCGGACCTGATGGCGCTGTGCCAGGCGTTCGGCTGAATCTACTTCCCATACGTTCATGAGTCTCACCATCTACGGCATTCCCGCTTCGCGCGCCGTGCGCCCCTTGTGGGCCGCGACCGAGCTGGGGCTGACCTTCGAACACGTCAACCTCCCCTACCAGGGTGGCGCCACGCGCAGCCCGGATTTCCTGGCGCTCAATGCCAACGGTCATATTCCGGTGGTCGTGGACCGTCGCGCACCGGGGAAGGAGGTGGTGGTCTGGGAAAGCATGGCCTGTGCGCTCTACATCGCGCGCCACCACGGCCAGCCCGACGGCCGCAGCATCACGCCGGTCGATGCGGGTGAAGACGCAGACGCCTTGCGCTGGAGTTTCTGGGCCGTGACCGAAACCGAGTCCGATGCGCTCACGGTGCTGATGCACCGTATGGTCATGCCGGCCGAGCGGCGAAAACCCGAACTGGCCGAGGCGGCCGAGAGGCGCTTGGCCGCGCCGCTGCGCGTGATCGAGCAGCACCTGAGCCGGCAGAGAGAACAGGGGCATAGCCACCTGGCGGCTGCGCGCTTCACGGTGGCCGATCTTTGTGTGGCCAGTGTGCTGAACTGGGCGCGGCCGGCGCACGAGCTGATGGCGGCGCACCCGCTGACGCACGACTGGATCGTGCGCTGCATCGAGCGGCCCGCCCACGTGGCGGTCAAGGCCAGGGGCATCTGACCGTCAGGGCCTGCAGCACCAGCACGGGCTCACCAGCCCCAGAGCAGCTTCTTGGAGATCCAGCCGCTCTTGCCCTCGTTGCGCTCCACGCGCACCCAGCCGTCACGCTTCTCTCGCGTGCGCATCAACTCGCCGTAGGTCGCCTTGCTCACGATGCGGTGCTGCGTACCGGGCCCGCTGCGCACGTTGGCGTTGTTGACCTTCACGATGTGGTGTGGCGTTCGTCCTGTGAGCGAGGCGGCGACCCAGCCCGAATCGCCCTCGAAGTCTTTCACCTTGAGCCAGCGGTTCTTGCGCTGGGTCACTTGCAGCGGGTAGCCTTTTTGCAGCTCCCACAGAATGGTGTTCTGAGTGCCCGGACCCGATCGCATGTTCAGGATACTGCCCTTGACACTGACCATCTGGCTGGCTGGCTGCGCCTGAGCCAGCGTGGACGCCAGGGCGATGGTGCACCAGGCCAGCAGGGTCGCGATCGTTTGGGTGTGGGCTTTCCTTGTCATCCGCTGAGGTTCCTTTCGATGAAGTGTGTGGGTGTCTTGTGTGGAGTGAGCGACTTTGAGGGCGGTGGTTCCCTTGAGGCAGCGAAGTGGGCGGGCGTTTTCAGCGTGGTCAGCCACTGGCCGCAATCTCGATGGTACTGGCCTCGCTCCGGCGGTCAGGGCAAGTGCCGGCGTAATCGGGGCAGGCCAGCCATGCGCTGATACGCCCGACGGTACACCCGAAGGCTGCGCTCGGCCTGTCCGAGCACGCTCTCGGGCGCATAGCCAGGCCCCTCCTGTCCGCTCGATGGCAGACCAGAGGCTTGCCCGGTGAGCAGCGCCAGGCCGTCGCTGATGTGTGCCGCGGTGTGGATGTGAAACCGGCCCTGCTGCACGGCAGCGACCACGGCCTGATCAAGCATCAGGTGGCGGCGATTGCGCTCGGGGATCAGCACACCTTGCTCACCGTTCAGCCCGGCGACCTCGCAGACGCGGAACCAGCCTTCGATTTTTTCGTTGATGCCGCCCACCGGCAGCACCTCGCCGTGCTGGTTGAGGGCGCCGGTCACCGCGATGCCTTGCCGGAGGGGTACACCCGCCAGCGCTGACAGCACGGCATACAGCTCGGCGCAGGAGGCGGAATCCCCCTCGACACCGTGATACTCCTGCTCGAAGACCAGGGCGGCATTGAGCGCCAGTGGCGCGAGGTGGGCGAACAAATGGGTCAGGTAACTGTGCAGGATCAGCACGCCCTTGTCGTGGATCGGGCCAGACATCGCCACCTCACGCTCGATGTTGAGCAGCCCCTGAGAGCCGGCGTGGGTGTGTGCGGTCACGCGAACCGGCAAGCCGAAGCGCCAGTCCCCCAGATCGATCTGGGTCAAGCCGTTGATCTGGCCGACACGCGCGCCGCGCACATCGATGAGGCGCTCCCTTTCAATGATCGATTCGCGCAGGCGCTGCTCGGGGTAATCGTGACGCAGCCGGTGGGCATCCAGCGCCGAGGCCACATCCACCGCCTCCACGAGGCCGCCGCCGCGCGCATCGCACGCCGCCGCGCTCTCGGACACCAGCGCCTCGATATGGCCAAAGATGGCACTCTGGCGGGACTGGTCGTCGACGCGACGGTGTGCGTCTTCCAGCACGCGCGCGACGGCGGCTGCGCTGAGGTGGCGCAGGCCCAGCTTGCGGCAGGTCTGGGCCACAAACAGGGCGGTGGCCGCGCGCGTGTCTGCGGTGGCAACAAAGCTTTCGGCGAAATCGACCTTGGCGCGGAAGTGTCGTGCGAACTCGGGATCGACTTCCTGCAGCGCGTAGTACTCCTCGGTGGAGCCGATCAGGATGATCTTGGTGTGGACGTCCACCCCCTGTGGCTGCAACGAAACTGCCGTCATCGGCATCAGCATGTTGCTCGGCTCTTCGATCTGCACCTTGCCCGAGCGCATGAAGCGACGCAGCTTTTCCCAGACCAGCGGGTCGGCGACCAGATCGCGCAGGTGCAGCAGCAAAAAGCCACCGTGCGCGCGGATCAGGCTGCCGGCCCGCACGCGGGAGAAGTCGGTCAGAAGCACGTCTTCTTCGGCCTGGTACTCGATGCGCCCGAACAGCGAGTGGTAGACCGGGTTGTCTTCAACGATTACTGGCGCACCGGCGAGTTCGGCGTTGTCCACCACCAGATTGACCCGATAGCCCAGCAGCAGCTGAGACAAGGCTTCCTGGCGCTCAGCATCATCGTCGTCCTGCGGCAGGAAAAGTTCCAGGTGCTCGAGCACATCCTGTGCCACCTGATCGAGGTAGCTGCCGAGCTTGACCGCGTCCTTGATCTGTTTTTTCAGAGGATTGCGAATTGCCTGCAGCTCGTGGTCGATCAGCGGCCTGACGACCTGCCGCCTGAGCGCGGCGAGGCCTTCGTTCATAGTGCGCAGCAGCGGCCGTGTGGTCTCCAGGAACTGCGCTATCTCTTCCCGCAAGGCCTGCTCGGCCTGATCCACCTGGGCGCGGCGTTCCTTGGGCAGGGCACGGGCCTCGTTTTCGGTCAGGGCTCCGCCCTTGGCACCGCGCAGCGTGAACACCAGTCGACCCGATTCCCGGTACAGGTTGAAGCCATGCGCATCGGCGAAGGCGTCGAGCTTGGCATAGGCCTTGGTCTCTTCGGTCTTGTAGACGTTCTCGATGCGTTCGCTGTCGGTCTTGAAGTCCTCGCTGTCCAGGCGCGCCGGGATTTCGTCTTGCAGAAAGCGGACAAAACGCACCATCAGCTGCCGAAGCACGCGCCCTTGCCCGGCCGGCATGCGCAGCGCGCGTGGCCGATCAGGTGACTTGAAGTTGTGCAGGTAACACAGGTCGGGCGGCACGGCCCGCTCGGCAGCGACGGCCTGGGTCAGCTGATGCAACAGCGAAGCGCGTCCGCTGCCCACCTCGCCCAGCACGAACAGGTTGTAGTCTGGCTGCTCCATGGCGAGGCCAAAGCGCGCGGCCTGTTCGGCACGCTCCTGGCCAATCCAGGGCAAGTTGGGTACCTGCAGGTCGGCGGTGGAGGCAAATCCCAGGGAGGATGGGTCAATCTGCAAACGCAGTTGATCAGGGAACAGGGTTTTGGCGGGCATGGTGTGAACGGATACGAGTCACCACCATCATGCGCACATCATCCGAATGCGCAAGCCCCGAAATCAAAGGCGGGTCACAGCATCCAGCCCGCTGCGCACCGCACCTTCCAGCGTGGCGGGGTAAGGGCCTGCCACATAGTCACCCGCTGCCCAGAGGCCGGGTGCGATCGAGGCTTCGGGGCGCTGCAGACCGGGCGTGCAGGCGAAGGTCGCGCGTTTTTCCACCACGGTCTGGATGGCCTGCAGCTGGTGAAGGCCCAGTTGATCACGCGCTTGCTGCAGCACGGACCGCTCCAGGGCCTCGCGCTCACCGCTGCTCGCGCTGATCACAAACGCCAGCACACCTTGCGCGCTCGGGTCAGCCGGATTGAGCTGACCGCGGTCGAACACGAACTGAGCCGGGGCACCGGCCTGACTGCGCAGCGCGAGCATGGCCTGTGTCAGCCGCACGCCGGGGCCCCAGGCGTACACCGTGGTGATGGCGGTGAACTCGAGCGCCGCGGCGGTGGTGGCCCAGGTGTGCAGTGCGCTTGCGGTGGCCTCCGGTGAGCGATCGGAGGCATCTTGCATGGCTCGGCTTGCTGCTGCGGCGCCGGTCGCCCAGATGACCGCATCGAAGGTCCGATCGAATGTCTCACCGTCGCGCTGGCCCATCAGGCGCCAGCCGCTGACCATCGGCTGCAGGGTGGTCACCCTGGCGCCGGTGAGCACCCGGCCAGACGCTGGATGGGTCGTGGCCAGCCAACGCGCCGCTGCGTCTGGAAACAGCGCGCTGAGGTCCAGCCGCGGCAGCAGCAGGCTGGAGGCCGACCATGGCCCCGCCTGCGCGCCGAAGAGCGCATCGCGCATCACCCGCAGGAAGACCTCGGCGCTGGCCTGGCTGGCGGGCAGGTTGAGCGCCGAAACGCACAGGGGCTCGACCAGCTCGTCCATCACCCGCTGAGGCAGACGGCTGCACAAGCCGCTGACGGTGAGCGAAGGGGCACAGGCAAAGCCTGACCGTTGCCAGGCCAGCGACGCCCGCACCAGTGCCAGCCGCTCGCCCCAGGTCCATCCGCGGGCGGTGGCGATGGCGACCAGCGCATCCAGCGGCGCGGGCAGACGGCTTGCCCAGCCGGGCGTCTGCAGTCCCTGGCCATCGGGGTAGGGCAGTGCCAGCGGCAGCGCGGCCAGCACCTTCGGCAGGTCGAGACCAACGCGCCGCATCAGGGCCAGGCTCTGGCTGTAGGCCCCGATCAGAATGTGCTGACCGTTGTCGAGCTGAAGCGCCACGCCGTCGGGCCGGGTGGCGGACATCGCGCGCGCTCGCCCGCCGAGCTGGCGGGTGGCCTCCAGGACTGTGACGTCATTGCCCGCATCCGCTGCCGCCACGGCAGCCGCCATGCCAGCCCAGCCGCCGCCGACGATGGCCACGGTCGTCTTCACAAACGGCCCAGTGCCTGAACCTTCCAAGCCAGCCAGAACTTGCGCAGCGGCGTGAGGCTCACGCGGCGTGTCAGCACCAGCAGGGGGTCGGTGGCGATTTCCTGGAGCAGGGTGCGGTAGATGCTGGCCATCATCAGGCCCGGCTTCTGGCTGCGCCGGTCGACTTCGGGCAGAAGGGCCAGGGCGTCGGCGTAGGTGCTCATGGCGCGTTCACACTGGAAGCGCATCAGGGCCTGGAAGCGCCGTTCGAAGTCGGCCCTGTCCATGCCGGGCGCTTCGCCTCGTTTGAGCAGTTCGTGGGCCTTGACGTCAAAGCGCTGCAGTTCGTTGACCGGCAGGTAGATCCGGCCACGCACCGCGTCTTCACCCACATCGCGCACGATGTTGGTGAGCTGAAAAGCCAGCCCGAGGCGATGGGCGTAAGCGGTGGTCTGGTGATCGGTCTGGCCAAAGATGCGGGCCGCAACCTCGCCCACCACGCCGGCCACCAGATGGCAATACTGCTGAAGGTTGGCGAAGTCGAGGTAGCGGTTCTGCTCCAGATCCATCTGGCAGCCATCGATCACGGCGAGCAGGTGCCGCGCTTCGATGTCGAAACGCTCGGTGTGCGGCATCAGAGCCTGCATCACCGGGTGGTTATTCTCGCCAGCGTAGGCCTGGGCCACCTCGCTGCGCCACCAGGCCAGCTTGGTCTGCGCAATGCCCACATCGGTCACCTCATCCACCACATCGTCCACCTCACGGCAAAAAGCGTAGAAGGCGGTGATGGCGGCGCGGCGCTCAGGGGGCAGGAAAAGAAAGGCGTAGTAAAAGCTGCTGCCCGAAGCGGCGGCTTTTTGCTGAACGTAGTCTTGGGGGGTCATGGCGGCGGCGGGTTGCGCTGAGTGTAAACAGGCCCCGCGGAGGCCCTGCAGGGGCGTGTCGCTGGCGGTCTTTCCATGTCAGCGGGCAAAGCCTGAATGCGGTAATAGGTGACTGGGCCGCTCAAGCTTGTGATTTGTCAGTTTTTCTTAAGACGGGTCGCGGGACAATCAGCGAGCAGTTTCTCATCCACCCTTAAAAGGCTATCCATGTCCGTTTCCAATCGCCGTGTTTTCATGATGCAAGTCGCCGCTGGCGGCGCTGCTTTGGCGGCAGCCAGCGCCCATGCGCAAGCTGCGCCCCTGGTCAACGAGAAAGACGCCCAGGCGATGTCGCTGGGTTATGCCGCCGACAGCACCAAGGTGGACGCCAAGAAGTTCCCCAAGCACACCGCCACCCAGTTGTGCAGCAACTGTGCGCTTTACACCGGCAAGGCCGGTGAGGCATCGGGTCCATGCGGTATTTTCCCCGGCAAGCACGTGGCCGCCAAGGGCTGGTGCTCGGCCTACGCCAAGAAGGCCTGATGCCTTCAGCGCGGCCGTACCGCTCTGCGGTCGGCCGCTTGGCGCCACCTTGACCAGAGGTCGGCGCCATGCAATGCGCCTGAGAGCGCCAGCCACAGGGCAGGCATGGCCCAGCCGGTATCGGCCAGGGTACTGCGCAGGGCGAAGATCAGGCACAGGCCGGAGCCCAGATTGAGCAGGTAGGCGCGAAACCAGAGGTGGCGCCCAGTCATCTGCACCATCCAGGCCACGATCAGCACCTCGGCCAGCACGATGGCCAAGGCCAGATCGATCCAGCGGCCACTGTCCCAGAGCGCCTGCATGGTGGCCATCTCGATCACACCCGGGCCAGTCCGAGCAGGTGGCTCAGGTCTTTGAAGAAGATGCGCACGTGTGCCATCGGTTTCTTGCGGGTCAGGCGCTTGTTCATGTACGAATCGAAGGTCAGCTGCTGCACGTCACGGTCTTCGCAGATCTTCACAAAGCGCTCGCGCCGCTTTTCGCTGCCGTACCAGAACCATTGCAGGATGCCCAGCACCCAGAACACCTGGCCGTGCAGCTTCATGAAGCGCTTGCGCGCCAGCCGCAGTGCCTGGACATCGCCCGTCTTCAGCAAGGCATGCACCGATTCAGCGGCCAGCTGCCCACCCACCATCGCGTAATAAATGCCTTCGCCCGAGGCTGGCGCCACGACACCCGCAGCGTCGCCGGCCAGCACCAGATCGCGTCCGTTGTCCCAGCGCGGCAGCGGTTTCATGGGGATGGGTGCGCCTTCGCGCCTCAGGGTCTCCGCGCCCGCCAGGCCACTGGTCTCGCGCATGCGTTGCACCGAACCCTTGAGCGAGAAGCCCTTGTCGGCACTGCCCGTACCCACGCTCAGCGTGTCGCCGTGCGGGAACACCCAGCCGTAGAAATCGGGTGAAAAACGCCCCTGGTAGTACACATCGCAGCGCGCGTCGTCGTAGCCTGCCGGGCGCTGCGCGCCTTCGGGTGCGCGCACGATCTCGTGGTACGCAAAGACATAGCGCGTGCGTTCAGCGCTGGGCACGCCACCCTGCCGAGCGACACCCGAGCGAGCGCCGTCGGCACCGATGATGCTGCGTGCCCGCACCTGGGCCGGCACGCTCGCGCTGCCGCGCTTTCCCGCGCGCACGTGGTAGTGCACCACGCTCACGCCATCGCTGTCGCGGCTGAGCGAATCGAAGTGACCGGTGCGGCGCACCGCGCCCGCGTGCTCGGCGCGTTCGCGCAACCACTCGTCAAAGGCCTCGCGGTTGACCATGCCGACAAAACCGTTGTCGATTGGAATGTCCACGTGTTTGGAAGAGGGCGCGATCATGCGGGCGCAGCGCGCTTTGGCGACCAGCAGCGCGTCGGGAATCTCGAAGTCCTGGATCAGGCGCGGGGGGATGGCGCCACCGCAGGGTTTGATTCGGCCGCCCCGGTCGAGCAGCAGCACCGAGTGGCCTTGCTTGGCGAGTTCATGGGCAGCCGTGGCTCCGGACGGGCCGCCGCCGACCACCACCACATCGAAGGTTTCCAGAGTGTTCATGACAATTGCCTCGGGTGAAGACCGCCGCTCAGGGACTGGCCGGGGTGGGAAACTGCATGCGCGTGCGCGCTGCTTGCGGGGAGGGCGTGGTCGAGATGCGCCAGGCGAGCACGGCTGACAGCAGGAAGGCAGCACTTTCGAGTGCAAACACCGTGGCGTAAGCGCTGCCAGGCAGCGCGAGCAGGTGGTGCGCCAGATCACTGGCACCGGTGCCGATGAGCCCACCAATGCCGAAGGCCATCGCTTGTGCCGCGCCCCACAGGCCCATGCGGATACCGGCGCGTGCGGGGCCACCTTCGTGAGCCAGGCGCATCATCGAGCCGATGGCACCAATAGAAAACGCGCCGTTGGCCACGCCCAGCGCCAACACGTTGAGCTTGAGCGGCCAGCCGGCACCGTGCAAACCCGCCAGCATCAGGCCCAGCAGCGCGAGCGCCGAGGCGATACAGCCCCCCACCGTCCAGGCCCGCAGGGAGCCGATGTGGCGCAGCACAGGGTGCGCGGCCCAGCGAGCGGCGATGGCGCCCGCGATCGCCACCATCAGCATGCCGGCCAGCACGCCCGCATGCTGCACGCCCGCCAGCTGCGTGGACGCGCCTGGGGTGTAGCCATGTACCGCGCCGGCAAACGGCTCCAGGATCAGGTCCTGCGCGCTGTAGGCCAGCATAGAGATGAACACAAAGATGGTGAAGCGCCGGGCCACAGGTTCGGCCCAGACCTGCGCCAGGGCTTCGCGGAAGCGGGGCTTGTGTGCTGCGGGGCTGGGGATCAGCGCTGCAGAGCCAGTCGTTTCGTGGCCCTCCAGGCCGTGCACCGCCAGCAAGGAAATGATCCACGCCGCGACCGACACGGTGGAAGTCACCAGCAGCAGGCGCTCGGGCGAATACGGGTCGAGGAAGTGGCCAGCGAGCCCCGCGGTGAGCGCAAAGCCAGCGATCATCATCATCCAGACCATGGTCGCGGCGCCGCCGCGCCGGCTCTCGGGCACGCGCTTGGCCAGCAACACCAGCAGCGAGGTGCCGCTGGCGCTCACGCCCAAGCCCACGAGTGAAAAGCCCAGCACCGCTAGCGCCAGGCCGGCGCCAGGCTCACTGGCCATCCAGACCGTGGCCAACGCCGACAGCACGCCGCCCAGCGCCAGCACCGCCATGCCGCCGATGATCCAGGGCGTGCGCCGCCCGCCAACGTCAGAGCCGTGGCCCATGCGTGGGCGTGCGATCTGCACCGCGTAGTGCAGCGCCACCAGCAGACCGGGCAGCAGTGCGGGCAGGGCCAGCTCCACCACCATCACCCTGTTCAGGGTGGACGTGGTCAGCACCACGATCGCGCCCAGGCAGGCCTGCACCACACCCAGGCGGGCCACGCTGCCCCAGCCGAAGGGCCTCATGCGCCAGACCCCAGGCCGCGCAGGGCGAACGCGCTGACCATCATGCCGGCCACGAACAGGGGCACGCCAAAGCCGCTGTACCAGAGCGCACGCGCCGTCGGATCAACCAGGAAGCGTCGCATCATCGCGCCTTGCGCCACCAGCAAGACCGCCACCGCGAACGCGTGCCATGGCTGTCCCCAGGACAGCAGCAGCGCGATCACCGCAAGTTGCGGCAGCGCCATGAACCAGCAGGCCACGCGTGCGGCGCGGTCCACACCGAGCTGCACCGGCAAAGAGCGCACGCCCATCTGGCGATCACCGGCCACGGCCTTGAAGTCGTTGAGCGTCATGATGCCGTGAGTGCCTGCGCTGTAGAGCGCAGCCAGCACCAGCGATTCACCACCTGGCATGGCGCCACCGGCCATGACCGCCGCCCCGGTGACCCAGGCAATGCCTTCGTAGCTGATGCCGCAGGCTGCATTGCCCCACCAGCCGTTTTCCTTCAGTCGCACGGGCGGTGCGCTGTAAGCCCAGGCCAGCAGCAAACCAAGCGCGGCGGCGCCAAAGCCCCAGGGCCCGAGCACTGTGGCCACGGCCAGCGAAACGGCGGTCCAGAGAATGGCGAGGTACAGGCCCCACTGGCCGGGCATGCGGCCCGAGGGAATGGGGCGTTGGGGTTCATTGATGGCGTCGACATGGCGGTCGAACCAGTCGTTTACCGCTTGGCTGGTGGCGCAGACCAGTGGACCAGCCAGTGCAATGCCCACGATGGCCAACAGCCAGCGCCCGTCCATCGAGACGCCTGAGGCCACGACGCCACAGGCAAAGGCCCACATGGGTGGAAACCAGGTGATGGGTTTGAACAGCTCGGTGACGGCTGACAGCGCTGGGCGGGCCATGCGAAGGGTTGTACACCTTACACATGATAGTGTCAATTAAAGATGACAGTTGCTGTCGGCGTGCCAGGGGCTTTCACGTGCATGCCAGCGATCCACTCGCGGAACCCGCGCAGGATGGTTTCGCCAGACAAGCTGGCGGGAGGCTTTGGGTTAGGCGATTGAGCCGATCGAGCGGCTCAGTGCACGTCTTCGCTCGTGCCTTCGAGGATGCCGAAACGGCGCAACTTGATGTAGAGGCTCTGGCGCGACAGACCGAGCATCTCAGCCGCCGAGGCGCGGTTGTCGCCAGTGAGCTCAAGGGCCGCTTCGATGCACAGCTGCTCGATCAGGTCGGTGGTCTCGCGCACGATGTCCTTGAGCGGCAGTCGGCCGACCAACTCGGTCATCTGGCTGGCTGAGCGCGGCAACTCCTTGGCCGAACGGCCTTCGTTGACCAGCCGACGCCCCATGTCGCGGATGGTGAAGCCCAGGCAGCGCTGGCTGCCAGCGTTCACTGCCACCGCGGAGATTTCCACCTCCACCGTCGAGCCATACTCCCCGCGCAGTTGCGTTGCGAACAGTCGAACCACCCCGTGCTGACGCAGGTTGGACAGCAGCACCCGGAAATCCACCCCGGTACGCCCCAGCCACTTGTCGAGCAGCTCACCTCGCGCCTGGTCTTCGCTGCCAAGCTGGCCCAGATCGAGAAACGCACGGTTGGCGCTGAGTACGCGGCCTTCGGGGTCGGTGACCACCAGCGCGTCCGGCGCGCCTTCCATCACCTGGAGCAGCAGTTGGCGGGCGCGCGAGGCACTGATGGCGGTGGCATCCTGGGGCTTGGAGAAGCGCAGCAGGAAATGCTGGGAGTTTTCCTGCCGGAACTGCGAGGCCGACAGGATCAGGTCCTCCGCTCCATCCACCAGGCGGACCATGACGGGTTCGGCCCGGCCGCTGGCACGCAGTCGATCCAGCAAGTCGCGCACCACCTGCTGGCTGGCGGGGTCGAGGCTCTGGTTCAACGTCCAACCCGACACCTGCGCGCGCTCGCCGAAGAGCTCGTAGGCCGCTGGGTTGGCTTCTTCCAGCTTGTCAATCGAGCCCTCGAGGATGAGCACCGGCTCGGAGGCCATCTGGAACAGCAGGCGGTAGCGGGTCTCGACCTGACGGAGCCGCCAGTAATCGCGTTCCATGGACTGCTGGGCATTGACCAGACGCTGCTGCAGCACCACTTGCGGCCGCAAGTCCCGGCCAAACGCCACCGAGTGGCTGGCCTGCCCACCATCGTCTGCGCGGTTGACCGGCACCAGGGCATAAGACAGAGGCAGTTCGCCGCCGTCGCTGAGGATGTGGTTCACATGGCGCCACCGCACACCATCGCTGGTCGGCTCCCCGCGGCTCTTGAGCAGGGCTTCAATCTTGGCGTGGCTCTCGGTGTTGACGGTATCGGTCCAGCGCTGACCCACCCACGCCTCGCACCCGGCGGTCACAAGCTCTTCGTTGGAGAGCGAGATGTCCCGGATGACGCCTTCGGCGTCCAGGATCAACACCACATCAGCCGATGCGGTGATCAGTTCAGCAGCAACATCGGCGCTCAACTGACCAAGGAACTGCCCAGGCATGTCGAAACGCCGCTGGACTGAGACGGGCAGAGCCTGCGTCATGGAGTGCTTTCTGGGTTTGGGCGTGGTCTGGTGGGTGTCAGCAGAACGAACTTTCTATGCTTATATACGTAAATGACCGTCTGTGACCAGCTTTTCCGCCTGTGCCGGCGCCCGAGGACCATCGGTGATGATCGCGTCGGCCGGCACCGTCGTCCCCACTTCCGGCTGCAGGATGAACGCAGGGCCGCCGCAGATTATAGAGATCTGGGGATTGGCGCTGACCTCGCGCACGAGGCGAATGGCGGCCGACAACTTGGGCGCGCCGGCCACGGCGCCGAGGGAAAAGCCAACCACGTCGTACCAGTCTTTCTTCACCATGATGGCCGCGGCATCGGTGGCGAGAAAGCTGGTCACCACGTCCCAGCCAGCGCGGTGAAAAAACTCCGCCACCAGCGACAGGCCAAAGGTGTGCTGCTCGCCCGGGCAAGGCATCAACAGAATGCGTCGGCCTGCTTCTCCTTGGTGCGAGCCATTGAACTGGCCAAAGGACGCGCTGTTTTCACGCAGCACCTTCTGCAGCCGGCCCAGGCCCACCGTCACCTCGGTGAACGTGCAGAGGTCGCGCTCCCACATTTCTCCCAGGTGTCGAGCCACCGGCGCCAGCAGGTCAAGGAAGATGGCCTCGACCGGCACACCGCGGTCGCGCAGTGCGATCACGCAGTCGCGCACCACGTTGTCTTCCTCGTGTAGCACCAGCTCGGCAAACAGGGCCACATCTTCCGGCGTCACGCGCTGGTGGCTGGTCAGGGGGTGTTCGGCGCATTCCTGAGGCACTCGGTGAGCCAGCATCAGGCGCGGGATGATTTCGTATTCGACCGCCTTGGCCAGCAATACGGCGCGCAGGCCGTCGTCGTTGGAGGCCTCCTCGTCCCCGGTTCGAAGCAAGTCACCGATGACGGGCACACCGCCTGGGTCGATGCCGTCGCCAGCCCGCTCGTTCATGGGGGGGGCTAGCGGTATTTCCTCGGGTTGGGGTGAGGAATGCCTTGAAGTAGAGCCCATGTTCCGTGTCTCCTCTGCGCTTTTGCGCGGGTGCCGATTCACGCAGGGGCCACGGTCATTGCCGGTGCTTTCTTACGCCATCAGGTGGTTTGCGTAATGAAATTCTAGGGGCTCAAAGCTGACGGATCTTGTCCGAATCGCATTTGGACCTGCCTGGGTTGTACCTGTGTCAAGCGCAACCGTCAAAACCTATCGGGTATCCCGTACAAAAAACTTTACTATGGTGGCTGAGAATGTCAATAAAAATATACGTCAATAAAAGTTGACACTTTCGTTGGGAAGCTCTAAATTGGGCTCCAGCAAGAACGAAGGAGACCCGTCCGATGCATTCCGAAACGCCGCACACCCCGGTTGTGCGCCCGCTTTACACCCCGCAGGAGCGACAGCGTCGCGACGCCACGGTGTGGACGCTGGTGCAAGGTGTGCTGGCGCCCGTGCAGTTCTTGATCTTCCTGGTCAGCCTCGTCCTGGTGCTGCGGTTTCTGCTGACGGGTGAAGGGCAGGGCGCTGCCATCGCATCGGTGGTGGTCAAGACCCTGGCGCTCTACGCCATCATGGTCACCGGTTGCATCTGGGAAAAGGTGGTGTTCGGCCGCTACCTGTTCGCGCCCGCCTTCTACTGGGAAGATGTCTTCAGCATGGCGGTGCTGGCCTTGCACAGCGCCTACCTGCTGTCGTTGTGGCTGGGGCTGCTTTCGCCGCAGGGCCTGATGCTGCTGGCTCTGGCCGCCTACGCCGCCTACGTGATCAACGCAGCGCAGTTTCTGCTCAAGCTGCGCGCGGCGCGCCTGCAGCAAAGCGATGACATTCGGGCACATGGACCTTCTGGAGCCGCGGCATGAATGCGGTGATCCCGATCCAGCCAGCCCTACCCGGTTGCGCCGACGCGCCGGTGCTGCGCGAGCGTGGTCAGCGTGAGGTGTTCTGCGGACTCACCGGCATCATCTGGCTGCACCGAAAGATCCAGGACGCGTTCTTCCTCGTGGTCGGTTCGCGCACCTGCGCTCATCTGATCCAGAGCGCAGCCGGCGTGATGATCTTTGCCGAGCCGCGTTTTGCCACTGCCATCATCGACGAACGCGACCTCGCCGGCCTGGCCGACTGCAACGACGAACTCGACCGCGTGGTCACGCGCCTGCTGGCGCGGCGCCCTGAAATCAAGCTGCTGTTTCTGGTCGGATCCTGCCCGTCGGAAGTGATCAAACTGGATCTGTCGCGCGCGGCGCAGCGCCTGTCCGGGCGGTTCCTGCCCGATGTGCGCGTGCTGAACTACTCGGGCAGCGGCATCGAAACCACCTTCACCCAGGGCGAAGACGCCTGTCTGGCCTCGATGGTGCCCAGCCTGCCCCCTGCAAAAGCCGAAGCCGCACCAGCGCTGATGGTCGTGGGCGCGCTGGCCGACGTGGTCGAGGACCAGTTCACGCGCCTGTTCCAGGCCATGGGTCTGGGCCCAGTGGCATTTTTCCCGCCGCGCCAGGCCGACCGTCTGCCGGCCGTCGGGCCCAACACCCGCTTCCTGCTGGCCCAACCGTTCCTGGCCGACACCGCCGCTGCGCTGGAGGCACGCGGTGCCGAGCGGCTGGTCGCGCCATTCCCGCTTGGCGTGGAGGGCACAACCGCCTGGCTGCAAGCCGCGGCCAACGCGTTTGGCATTTCTGAATCGTTGTTTCAGGCTGCCATTGGACCCGCGCGCGAGCGCGCCACCGCAGCGCTGTCGAGGCAGCGCACGCAACTGGCTGGCAAGCAGATCTTTTTCTTTCCCGATTCCCAGCTGGAGATTCCGCTGGCGCGGTTTCTGTCGCGCGAACTCGGCATGGTGCTCACCGAAGTCGGCACGCCCTACCTGCACCGCCAGCACATGGCGCCTGAGCTGGCGCTTCTGCCGGCGGGCACGCTGCTGTCCGAAGGCCAGCATGTTGAAAACCAGCTGGACCGCTGCCGCGCCGCCCGGCCTGACATCGTCGTCTGTGGCCTTGGCCTGGCGAACCCGCTGGAAGCCGAAGGCATGACCACCAAGTGGGCCATCGAACTGGTGTTCACGCCCATCCATGGCTACGAGCAGGCCGCCGATCTCGCGGAGTTGTTCTGCCGTCCGTTGCTGCGTCGGCAAAGAATCAACCCTGTGCCAGCTCCGCTGACCCTGGGCGACACGCTGGCAGCCAGCGCGGCGGGAGGCTGACCATGCAACTGACGCTCTGGACTTACGAAGGCCCGCCCCATGTGGGAGCCATGCGGATCGCAACCGCCATGCAAGGTGTGCACTACGTGCTGCATGCACCTCAAGGTGACACCTACGCCGACCTGCTGTTCACCATGATCCAGCGCGACGCCCAGCGTCCGCCAGTGACCTACACCACCTTCCAGGCGCGCGACCTCGGTGGCGACACGGCCGAGCTGTTCAAGACCGCGGCGCGCGAGGCCTTCGAGCGATTCCACCCGCAGGCGATGATGGTCGGCGCCTCGTGTACCGCCGAGCTGATCCAGGACGATCCGGGTGGCCTGTGCAAGGCGCTGGACCTGCCGGTTCCGGTGGTGGCACTGGAGTTGCCGTCGTACCAGCGCAAGGAAAATTGGGGCGCTGCTGAAACCTTCTACCAGATGGTCCGTCACCTCGTTGACACCTCGGTAAGGCGTGCGCCACGTGAACCCGGTCAGCGCGCCCGTTGCAACATCCTGGGGCCGACCGCGCTGGGCTTTCGCCACCGCGACGATCTGCGCGAGATCAGCGACTTGCTCACCCAGATGGGCATTGACATCAATGTCACGGCACCGCAAGGTGCCACACCAGCCGATCTGGCCCGTCTGGGCGATGCGGACTTCAACGTCGTGCTCTACCCCGAGATAGCCAGCGTGGCGGCGGGCTGGCTGCAAAGAACCTTTGGTCAACCGGCCACCACCATCGTGCCGATTGGCTCGGGCGCCACGCGCGATTTCATCCGCGAAGTCTCTGCGCTCGCCGCCGTGGATCCAGCGCCGGTGTTGGCCAATGCGGACGCCCGTGCGCCCTGGTACGCCCGCTCGGTGGACTCCACCTATCTGACGAGCAAGCGGGTGTTCGTGTTTGGCGACGCCACCCACGTGGTCGCCGCAGCGCGCATCGCGCAGGACGAGATGGGCTTCACCGTGGTCGGTCTCGGCACCTACAGCCGCGAGTTTGCGCGCGAAGTGCGCGAAGCGGCCAAGCTGTATGGCGTTGACGCTCTGATCTGCGACGACTACCTGGATGTGGAAGCCCGCATCGCCGAACTGCAGCCCGAGCTGGTGCTCGGCACCCAGATGGAGCGCCACATCGCCAAGCGTCTGGGTATTCCTTGTGCGGTGATTTCGGCGCCAGTGCATGTGCAGGATTTCCCCGCCCGTTACTCGCCCCAGATGGGCTTCGAGGGCGCCAACGTGCTGTTCGATACCTGGGTCCACCCGCTCATGATGGGTCTGGAAGAGCACCTCATCGGCATGTTCCGGGGTGATGCCGAGTTCCATGAAAACGCCGCACCCTCGCACCTTGGTGGCGCGGTGTCGCGCCCCATCACAAGCGGTCAGGCAACGGTGGATGAACCCGCCGACGCGCCAGACGAACTGGCCACCGCAGAAGCCGAACAGGCCATTGCCGCAGCGGCCAGCAGCTCGGCTCAAGCGGTCGCCACCTGGTCGGCCGATGCCGAAAAAGAGCTGCGCAAGATTCCGTTTTTTGTGCGCGGCAAGGCCCGCCGCAACACCGAGCTGTTTGCACGCGACAAAGGTCTGCAGCTCATCACCCTTGAGACACTCTACGATGCCAAAGCCCACTTCAGCCGCTGAAGACCGGGCCACGGCCCTGCGGGTCGTCCTGGTCACCATGGACAGCCACCTGGCGAGTGCCGCGGCGCGTGCGCACCGCCAGCTGGCGCGGGCGATCCCTGGTCTGTCGTTGAGCGTGCACGCCGCCGCTGAATGGACCGACGAGCCCGAGGCGCTGCGCCGCTGTATCGACGACATCGCGCGTGGCGACATCGTGATCTGCACCATGCTGTTCATGGAAGACCACTTCCTACCAGTGCTGCCCGCGCTGCAAGCGCGGCGTGACCAGTGCGACGCCATGGCCTGCCTGATGTCGGCCACCGAGGTCACGCGCCTCACGCGGATGGGCCGCTTCGACATGAGCGGCCCGGTGAGCGCCCCCATGGCCTTCCTGAAAAAGCTGCGCGGCAAGGGCACGGCTGATGCCAACACTTCGCCCGAGGACAAGAGCAGCGCTGGTGCGCGTCAGATGCGCATGCTGCGCCGCCTGCCCAAGATCCTGCGCTTCATACCCGGTACGGCGCAGGACGTGCGCGCCTATTTCCTCGCCATGCAGTACTGGCTGGCTGGCTCCGAGCAGAACATGGTCAGCCTGGTGCAGTTCCTGGTTTCGCGGTACGCCGACGGCCCGCGCCGCGTACTGCGCGAGCGCTGCCAGGTGACTGCACCGATCGACTACCCTGAGGTAGGCGTGTACCACCCGCGCATGGCAGCGCGCCTGTCGTCCGACGTCGCTCACCTGCCCAGCGTCGCCACGACCGGACGCCGCGGCACGGTGGGCCTGCTGGTGATGCGCTCGTACCTGCTGGCCGGCAACACCGGCCACTACGATGGCGTGATCACCGCGCTGGAGGCGCGCGGCCTGCGCGTGATCCCGGCTTTTGCCACCGGGCTCGACAATCGCCCCGCCATCGATGGCTACTTCCTGAAAGAGGGTCGGCCGGTGATCGATGCCCTGGTGTCGCTGACCGGTTTTTCGCTGATTGGCGGCCCGGCTTACAACGACGCCCACGCCGCCGAGGCAGTGCTCGCCAAGCTCGACGTGCCCTACCTCGCGGTGACGCCGGTGGAGTTCCAGACGCTGGACCACTGGGGCGCATCGGCGCGCGGCCTGCTGCCGGTGGAATCCACCATGATGGTAGCCATCCCCGAACTCGATGGCGCCACCGGTTCCATGGTCTATGGCGGTCGTGGCGGTGCGGCGCAAGTGCAGTGCAGCGGCTGCAGCAAAGGCTGCCATTTCGACAACCCGCAGGACGTGCACGACATGCAGACCTGCAGCGAGCGTGCGGACGCCCTGGCCGCGCGCGTGGGCCGCCTTATTGACCTGCGCCGCTCCGAGCGCGCCGAGCGCAAGGTGGCCGCAGTCATTTTCAATTTCCCGCCCAACGCCGGCAATACCGGCACCGCCGCCCACCTCGCGGTGTTCGAGTCGCTTTACAACACGCTGGCAGCGATGCAGCGCGAGGGCTACACGGTGGAACTGCCCGAGAACGTGGACACGCTGCGGGAACGACTCATCGGCGGCAACGCAGCGCAGTACGGTGCGCCGGCCAATGTGCACGCGCTCATCGGCGTGGACGACCACGTGCGGCGCGAGCGCTACCTGCGTGACATCGAGGCCCAGTGGGGACCGGCGCCGGGCCAGCAGCTCAGCGATGGCAGCCGCATCTTCGTGATGGGCGAGCGCTTCGGCAACGTTTTCGTGGGCATCCAGCCCGGCATGGGCTACGAGGGCGATCCGATGCGCCTGCTGTTCGAGCAAGGGTTCGCGCCGACCCACGCGTTTTCCGCCTTTTACCGCTGGATCCGGGAAGACTTCGGCGCCCACGCCGCGCTGCACTTCGGCACCCACGGCGCATTGGAGTTCATGCCCGGCAAACAGAACGGCCTGAGCGCCCTGTGCTGGCCCGATCGCCTGATCGGCGACCTGCCCAACATGTACCTCTATGCGTCGAATAACCCCTCGGAAGGCACAATCGCCAAACGCCGGGCCGCAGCGACGCTCATCAGCTACCTCACGCCACCGGTGGCACAGGCAGGGCTCTACCAGGGTCTGCTCGAAATCAAGGATTTGCTGGAGCGCTTTCGCAGCCTGGAACCCGAGGCCGCCGACGAACGCGACGAGCTGGCCGAACTCATTCATGCGCAAGCGAAGGCGATGGACCTGTGCGGTGAGAACGACGCCTGGGTCAGCGACCGAGACGCCTGCCTGGTGCGGCTCAATGCCGCCGTGCTGGAGCTGGAGTACACGCTCATTCCCTGCGGTCTGCATGTGGTCGGACAGGCGCCGAGTTCGACCGAGCGGGTTGATATGTTGATCTCCTGCGCCGAAGCCAGCCATGGCCTGATAGGTCAGAGCAGCGCGCTGCGCGAAGGCGTGCAGCGGCTGGTGGGTGGCGAAAGCGCCGAGCAGGCGGCCGGGCATACGCTGTCCTGTCTGCAGTCCGCCGGTTCGATGCCTGTTGACGCTGCCACCGTATCGACTCTGATGAGCGAACTCGCCCGCATCGACGGCATGCTGGTGCAGGACCACGAAATCGAGGGCATTCTTCGCGCGCTGGACGGTCGTTTCCTGCGGCCAGCGCCCGGCGGTGACTTGCTGCGCACGCCGGCCATCCTGCCCACAGGCCGCAATGTGCACGGCTTCGACCCATTTCGCATTCCCAGCGCTTACGCTGTCAAGGATGGCGCACGCCAGGCAGAGCGACTGCTGGCTCGTCACATGGCCGACGGCAATGCCTTCCCCGAGTCCATCGCGATGGTGCTCTGGGGCACCGACAACCTCAAGAGCGAGGGCGGTCCGATCGGCCAGGCCTTGGCCCTCATGGGCGCGCGCCCGCGCTTCGACAGCTACGGCCGCCTGGCTGGCGCGGAGCTGATTTCGCTGGCCGAGCTGGGTCGCCCGCGGGTGGATGTGGTGATCTCCCTCTCGGGCATTTTCCGCGACCTGCTGCCGCTGCAGATCCGCCTGCTGGCCGAGGCCGCGTTTCTCGCCGCCAGTGCCGAGGAGCCGCTGGAACACAATGCGATCCGCCGGCACGCTCTGGCCTACCAGAAAGAACACGGCGTTGACCTGGAAACCGCTTCGCTGCGCGTGTTCGGCAATGCCGAAGGTGCCTACGGCTCCAACGTCAACAGCCTGATCGACAACAGCCGCTGGGAAGACCCCGACGAACTGGCCGAAACCTACAGCCGCCGCAAGGGTTTTGCTTATGGCCGCGGTGGCCGCCCGGTGCAGCACAGCCAGCTGCTCAGCAGTGTGCTGGCCGATGTGAACCTGGCTTACCAGAACCTCGATTCGGTGGAGCTGGGCGTGACAACGGTTGACACCTACTTCGACACCCTGGGCGGCGTGAGCCGCGCCATCCAGCGCGCCAAGACGCGCACGCACGGCAGCGCCGCCAGCGTGGCGCCGGTCTACATCGGCGACCAGACGCGCGACAGCCACGGCGGTGGCACGGTGCGCACCCTGGGCGAGCAGGTGGCGCTCGAAACCCGTACCCGAATGCTCAATCCCAAGTGGACCGAAGGCATGCTCAAGCACGGCTTCGAGGGCGTGCGCCAGATCGAGGTGCACCTGACCAACACCATGGGTTGGTCGGCCACCACAGGCCAGGTCCAGCCCTGGGTCTACGAACAGCTGACGCAGGCTTTCGTGCTCGACCCCGCCATGCGCGAGCGCCTGGCCAAGCTCAACCCCACCGCGTCCGCGCGTGTGGCCAGCCGCCTGATCGAGGCGTCGGAGCGCCAGTTCTGGCAACCCGACCCCGAGGTGCTGAAAGCGCTTCGGTTGGCAAGCGAAGAGCTGGAAGACCGGCTAGAAGGCATCTTTGAAGGAGCGCCCGCATGATCACCGAATCCACTGTCCCGCTGACCGACCTGAGGCGCGCCAGCGGCCGCTCGAGTCGAACCGATGGTGAGGGCAGCCTGCAGGTGCAGCTCGACCCCTCGGTCAAGATCGGCAACGCCAAGGTATTTGCCATCTACGGCAAGGGCGGCATCGGCAAGAGCACCACCAGCTCCAACTTGTCCGCGGCATTTTCCCACCTGGGCAAGCGGGTGCTGCAGATCGGATGCGACCCCAAGCACGACAGCACCTTCACCCTGACCAAGAAGATGCTGCCGACCGTGATCGACGTGCTGGAAACGGTGGATTTCCACGCCGAAGAACTGCGCGTAGAAGACTTTGTATTCCCGGGCTACAACGGCGTGATGTGCGTGGAGGCGGGTGGCCCGCCGGCCGGCACCGGTTGCGGCGGCTACGTGGTCGGTCAGACCGTCAAGCTGCTCAAGGAACACCACTTGCTGGAGGACACCGACGTGGTGATCTTTGATGTGCTGGGTGATGTGGTGTGCGGCGGTTTTGCCGCGCCGCTGCAACACGCCGACCGCGCGCTCATCGTGACCGCCAACGACTTCGACTCCATTTTCGCAATGAACCGCATCGTGCAGGCGATCGGCGCCAAGGCCAAGAACTACAACGTCCGCCTGGGCGGCGTGATCGCCAACCGCAGTGCGGGCACCGACCAGATCGACAAGTACAACGACCAGATCGGCCTCAAGCTTGCCGCCCACTTCCCGGATCTGGACGTGATCCGCCGCAGTCGCCTGAAAAAGTCGACCTTGTTCGAGATGGAGACCTCGCCCGAACTCGAAGCGGTGAAGCAGGAATACATGCGCCTGGCTGCGTCGCTCTGGGCTGGCGTGGAGCCGCTGGCGGCTGTGCCCATGAAGGACCGCGACATCTTCGATCTGCTGGGTTTTGACTGAGTCCGAGGCGTGTTGCCTTCCATCCCGAACTGAAGCCATGACCACCCGCACCTACATCACTCGCCGAGGCGAACTCGAGACGTACTTCGACCGCACTGCGGCCGAAGCCTGGGCCCGGTTGACATCCACCGCGCCCGTCGGTCGTGTTCGCGCCACGGTGCGGGCCGGGCGTGATCGCATGCGCAGCACCTTGTTGTCTTGGTTGCCGCAAGACCTGAGGGGTCAACGCATCCTCGACGCCGGATGTGGCACAGGTGCGCTGGCGGTTGAGGCCGCTCGGCGCGGCGCCCATGTGGTGGCCATTGACCTCTCGACTACCTTGGTCGACCTGGCTCGCGAGCGCCTGCCCGAGTCGCTGCTCAGTTCCCCTGGCTGGGGAGCGATCGACTTCCGCAGTGGCGACATGCTGGACCCCGGCCTCGGAGCGTTTGACCACGTGGTAGCGATGGACTCGCTGATCCATTACCGGGATACCGACATCGTGTCTTCGCTGGCGCGCTTGGCCGCACGCACCCGCCATTCGATGGTCTTCACCGCCGCACCGCGTACGCCGGGCAGCCTGCTGATGCTGGGCATCGGTCGCCTGTTTCCCAAAGGGGATCGCTCGCCAGCCATCGAACCGGTGTCGCCACAGGTGCTGCACAGGCTGATGGCCCAAGACCCGGCTTTTGAAGGCTGGAGTCCTGGGCGCTTTGAGCTGGTGACCGGTGGTTTCTACAAGAGCCAGGCCTTGGAGTGGAGGCGGACATGACGGCCAAACTCATCGGCAAGATGGCGCGGTCCCTGCCCGCAGAATGGCTGCCGTTTGCCGACGTGGCCAGTGCCGGTTTGCCGATGTCGCGCCTGCTGCGTCTTTCGCTCTTCAAGGTGACGATGGGTATGACCACCGCGCTGATGGTGGGCACCTTGAATCGCGTGATGATTGTGGAGCTCGGCGTCGCTGCCTGGCTGGTGTCTCTGATGGTCGCCCTGCCGATGTTGGTGGCACCGTTTCGTGCGGTCACCGGGTACCAGTCCGACACCCACCGCTCGGCCTTTGGGTGGCGGCGGGTGCCGTTCATGTGGGGCGGCACGCTGGTGCAATTCTTCGGCCTGGCCGTGATGCCCTTTGCCTTGCTGGTGATGTCGGGTGGCAATGCTGTGGCGGTGCCCGAATGGTTCGGTCCGACTGCTGCTGCTGTCTCCTTCCTGATGGTGGGCGCGGGGCTTCAGACCTCGCAGACGGCTGGCCTTGCTCTGGCCACCGACCAGGCCAGCGAAGAGACCCGGCCGCGCGTGGTGGCGCTGATGTACATCATGCTGTTGCTCGGCGCGGTGGGCGGCAGTCTGGTCTTCAGCTTCTTGCTGGCCGAGTTTTCGCCGCAACGGCTGGTCCAGACCGTGCAGGGTTTTGCGCTGGTCGTGCTGGCGCTCAACTGCGTTGCGCTCTGGAAGCAGGAGCCGCGCGATGTTGTGCGGGCGGCGGCCATGAAGAAGCAGGCACCACCTGCACCATTCCTGGTCGCATGGCGTCAGTTCATCACCCACCAGCGGGCGCGCCGTTTCCTGTGGGCCACCGGGCTGGGCACGATGGCGTTCCAAATGCAGGACATCATCCTTGAGCCTTACGGCGGCGAGATTCTGCATTTGAGCGTGGGAGCCACCAGTGCGCTGACGGCCCTGATGTCTGGTGGTGCACTCATCGGATTCGTGCTGGCAGGACGCCAACTGGCTCGCGGGGCAGATCCCATGCGCCTGGCGGCTTACGGCGCATTGGCAGGGCTGCCAGCCTTTTCGGCAGTTATTTTTGCCGCTCCCCTGGACGCAGCCTGGTTGTTTCGGTCAGGTGCCTGGGGCATAGGCTTCGGTGGCGGGCTGTTTGCGGTGGGCACGTTGTCCGCCGCCATGCGAATGGAAGAGGGGCGCTATATCGGCATGGCTCTGGGCGCCTGGGGCGCAGTGCAGGCCGCCGGTGCCGGCTTAGCCACTTTTTTTGGTGGAGGCTTGCGCGATCTCGTCTCGACCCTCGCAAATCAGGGCACTCTGGGCCTGGCGCTGGCCAACCCAGTCACTGGATACAGCTTTGTGTACCACCTCGAACTGTTGCTGTTGTTCTTGACGCTGGCGGTCATTGGTCCTCTCGTGGGCCGCCGTTCACAAGCCCTGCATCCCCCTCGCAAGTTCGGCCTAGCCGAACTCCCGAGTTAGACCTTCCTCAATAGATTTCCCGACCTTCACCCCAAGAAAGGAGCGTTCCCCATGGAATTCGGCGCCATCACCGGATATGTCGACCTGGCACAGATTCTTCTGTACGTGTTCTGGTTGTTCTTTGCCGGTTTGATCTACTACCTCGTTCGAGAAGGCCATCGAGAGGGCTACCCGATGCAAACTGATGGGCTCAGCCTGGAAGTCAAGGGCTGGCCTGTGCCTTCACCCAAGACCTTCAAGACCGTGCATGGCGATGTGGTCGTGCCCGACCTCAAACGCGGTGAACCCGACTACGCAGCCGCCGGGACCTATGCTTCGCCTGGTTCGCCCATTGAGCCAACTGGCGACCCGCTGCTGGCTGGTGTGGGCGCAGGTGCCTGGTCCAACCGCGCCGACGTGCCCGACATGATGCACGCCGGTGGCCCCAAGATCATTCCGCTGCGGGTAGCCCAGGCTTACAGCATCAGCAAGAACGACACAGACCCCCGCGGCCTGGAAGTCATTGCCGGTGACTTCAAGAGTGCCGGCAAGGTGGTGGACGTCTGGCTCGACCAGGCCGAGATGCTGTTCCGATTCCTGGAGGTGGAAACACCGACCGCGAGCGGGCCGCGTCGCGTGATGGTGCCGATCCCGTTCACGCGCATCGGCAGTGCCAGCGTTCAGGTGTTGTCCCTCTTCTCCCACCAGTTCGCCGATGTGCCGGGTCTGAAGAACCCGGACCAGGTGACCTTCCTGGAAGAGGAGCGCATCAGTGCGTACTTTGGCGCTGGCACCTTGTACGCCGAGCCCAGCCGGGGCGACCCCTGGATCTGAGCGCCGACAGAAAGCTCACAGACGCACATCGCCTGAAGCCCGTTTCTCCATCTCACCAGAGAGCACACCATGCCGATCAAAAGCCACGGCCACGAACATGAGTTTGAACCGCAGTATGGCCTGCCCGAGCTGTTGCCGGCCAACGAAAAAATCCTCTGGCAGGGGTCACCCGACTTCCGTGAGGTGGCGCTGCGCATCTTCCACCTGCGCAAGGTGGCGGTGTACTTCGCGCTGATGCTGGCCTGGAACGTCGCCAGCACCATGGGTGATGGCGGCTCGTTCGCCGATGGCTTGAAGTCGATCGCGTTGCTGGGCTTTCTGTCCGTGATGGGCTTCGCCGCGCTCGCCGGCCTGGCCTGGGCCACAGCGCGCACAGCGGTCTACACACTCACCGACAAACGCATCGTCATGCGGATCGGCATCGCGCTCACGCTGACCTTCAACCTGCCGCTGTGCCTGGTGAAATCGGCCAGCCTGCGCCAGCACAAGGACGGTTGTGGCGACATCCTCATTGCCATGGGCGGTGAGGACCACATTGCCTGGCTGCACCTGTGGCCGCACGTGCGCCCCTGGGTGCTGGCCCGCCCGGAGCCGATGTTGCGCGCGGTGCCGAACGCAGAACATGTGGCAGCGCTCTTGTCCCAGGCCTGGTTTGCCAGCACGGGCGCGACAGTGGCCGCAGAGGCTCCCACCACCGGCGTTGCTGCTGCGCCTGAATTGGCATCCACTGCGCCTGGCCATCGCTGGCAAGTCGGTCTCACCTGAACACCCACTGGGCACACCGCACCATGAACAACGCCGCTCAAGCTACTCAGGCCCAACTTCCCTCAAACGGCCAACCGCTGGCGCCCGACAGCTTCCCGCGCTGGGTGCTGTTGTGTGCAGGCGGTGTCATCGCCTTTTCTTTGATCAGTGTCGGTCTGGTGCGCATCACCGGCAATGGCCCCGACCAGAAGCCGCAGCCCGGCACCATGGAGCGCGCTCTGCGCTTTGTGGACCAACCCGATGGTGGCATCGCCGTCATCGATGGCCGCACCGGCGAGCTGGTGCGCTCGTTCCAGGGTGAGCAGGGCTTTCTGCGTGGCACCTTGCGCGCACTCGCGCGTGAGCGCAAGTCGCGTGGCCTGGGCTCGGAGCAACCCTTTCAGCTGATCGCTCGCACCGATGGCGGGCTGACACTGTTCGATCCGCTGACTCAGCAGCGGGTGGATCTGGAGTCGTTCGGTCCGACGAATGCTGCCGCCTTTGCACCCTTGCTCACCGCGAGCCCGGTGAATGTGCCCAACGTCGTCTCCCATCCCGCCAAGCCCTGAACTTGAAGGACACCATCATGCAAGCCGCCCATTCCGTCACCGCCACCGTTGGTCATGCACCATCAGTTGAAGGTATCCATAGCTCAGATGACGCTGCGCGTAAGGCCAAGTCTGAATCGCTGTTGAGCCCGCGCTTCTACACCACCGACTTCAAGGCCATGGACGCCATCGACGTCTCGCCGTTGCGCGCCGAGTGGGACGCCATGATGGCCGAGTACGAAGGCGACAACAACCATGATCACTTCCAGCGCACGCCGGAGTTCGCCGCGGAAGTGGCGCAGGTATTTTCAAGGGTGTCGCCCGAGCTGCGCGAAGAGTTCCTGGACTTTCTGATCAGCAGCGTGACCAGCGAGTTCAGCGGCTGCATCCTGTACAACGAAATCCAGAAGAACATCACCAATCCCGACATCAAGGCGCTCATGCGCTACATGGCGCGCGACGAGTCGCGCCATGCCGGCTTCATCAACCAGAGCCTGCGCGATTTCGGTATCGGTCTGGACCTGGGCGACCTCAAGCGCACCAAGGCCTACACCTACTTCAAGCCCAAGTACATTTTCTACGCCACCTACCTCAGCGAAAAGATTGGCTACGCGCGCTACATCACCATCTTCCGCCAGCTCGAACGCCATCCCGAGAAGCGCTTTCACCCCATCTTCCGGTGGTTCGAGCGTTGGTGCAATGATGAATTCCGGCACGGCGAGAGCTTCGCGCTGATCATGCGCACCCAGCCGCACCTGCTCAAAGGCGGCAACCTGCTGTGGATCCGCTTCTTTCTGTTGGCGGTGTACGCCACGATGTACGTGCGCGACCACACCCGACCGATGTTGAAAGCAGCGATGGGCCTGGACCCAACGTCCTACGACTACGAGGTGTTTCGCATCACCACCGAAATCACCAAGCAGGTGTTCCCGATTTCTCTGGACACCGACAACCCGGCCTTCCGCGCCGGGTTGGCCAGGCTGTTCATGATCCAGAGCAAGATGGATGCAGCCAAACAGCGCGGCGGCATCGTCGGCAAGCTCCAGCAGCTTTCTTGCGCGGTCGCCGGTGCAGCCACCTTCGCGCGCCTGTACCTGATGCCGGTTCACCGGCACGAGCTGCCGGTGAACGTGCGCGTGGCGCCGAGCTGGTAGACGGTGTTGTTCGAGCCGCGTCCCTTGAGGTCAAGTCCCCACAGGCAAGCGATCCATGTCTGACATCGCCCTGGCCGCGCTGTTCGCCGTATTCATCTGGTGGTTCAGCACGGGCATCGTGCTGTTGCTCAATGGCATGCAAAGACGCGCCTACAAGCTCAGCCTGTTTGCATCCACGGCCCTGGCCGTGGCGGCGCTGGTGGCGTTGAACCACACTGCCGATCTGACCAACACCGCGGCCATCTACTGCGCGTTCACCAGCGCGCTGCTGATCTGGGGCTGGCACGAACTCAGCTTCCTCACCGGCTGGATCACCGGGCCGCGCACCACCGCGCTCCCGGCTGCCTATGCCCAGGGCAGGGAAGGGCGGCGCTTCATCGAGTCGGTGCGCGCCATCCTCTGGCATGAGCTGGGCATTCTGTTGGTGGGTGTGCTGCTCATCGCCATGACCTGGGGCGCGCCCAACCAGGTCGGCACATGGACTTTTGTGGTGCTGTGGTCCATGCGCACCAGCGCCAAGCTCAATCTTTTCCTGGGCGTGCGAAACCTGAGCGAAGAGTTCTTGCCACCGCACCTGGTCTATCTCAGCAGCTTTTTCCGTCGTCGTGCCATGAACCTGCTGTTTCCGTTCGTGGTGGTCGGCGCCAGTCTGGTGCTGGGCTGGATGGTGATGCGCGCGCTGGACCCTGCGGCCGATGCAGCCACCGTGCTGGGTCTGACGTTGGTCGGCACCATGCTGGCGCTGGCCATCATTGAGCACGGGATGCTGGTGCTGCCCGTGTCCACCACAGCGCTGTGGCGCTGGGCCCTGTCCAAACGACAGCCCGCAGCGGGCAGCCTGGCGCCCACGGTTCCTAGCGCAGCCGCCCAAGCACAAACCACCCACGACGGCACAACGGCCGACAGCCATGAACAGCTACTTCACGCCCGCTGATGGCGTCCCGCCCCTGTTCGCCACGGGCACCGGCGCCGGACCGAGGGGTGGGCCGCGTGCGCTCGTCATCGGCAGCGGCTTTGGCGGTCTGGCCGCCGCCATTCGCCTGGCGCTTCGCGGCTGGCGCGTGGAGGTGCTGGAGAAGCTCGACGCCGCCGGGGGCCGCGCCTACGTCTGGCGCCAGGACGGCTACACCTTCGACGCCGGTCCCACCATCATCACCGCGCCGTTCATGTTCGACGAGTTGTGGGCGCTGGCCGGGAAAACCTTCAGCGACGACGTCGAGCTGCGGGCGATGGACCCGTACTACCGGATTCGCTTCGACGACGGCACCTGGTTCGACTACACCGGCGACGCCGAGCGCATGCGCGCCGAAGTGGCCCGCTTCAGCCCCGAAGACCTGGAGAGCTACGAGCGGTTTCTGGAAGAAGCCGCCGTCTGCTACCAGAAGGGATTCATCGAGCTCGGTGGCATTGCCTACAACACGGTCGGTGACCTGCTGCGCGCGGTGCCCAAGATGCTGCAGATGCGCGGCTGGCGCAGCATCCACCAGATGGTGTGCAGCTATTTCAAGAACCCCAAGTTGCGCATCGTGTTCAGTTTTCACCCCTTGCTGATCGGTGGCAATCCGCTGTCGGTGACCTGCATCTACAGCCTCATCAACACGCTGGAACGTCGCTACGGCGTGCACTCGGCCATGGGCGGCACTGGGGCCATCATCACCGCCATGGTCAAGCTGCTCGAGAGCCTGGGCGGGCGCATCCGCTACAACGCGGAGGTCGCGCGTATCGATGTGGAACCGGCCCCGGCGGGCAGCGACAAGCTCGGCCGCACGAACGGCGTCACCTTGGCGGGCGGCGAAAAGGTCAAGGCCGACATCGTGGTCTCCAACGCCGACACCATGTGGACCTACCGCCACCTGATCGAGCCCCAGTACCGTCGCCGCTGGTCCAACCAGCGCATCGAAAACAGCCGCCATTCCATGAGTCTGTTTGTCTGGTACTTCGGCACCAGCAAGCGCTACGACGACGTGCCTCACCACATGATGGTGCTGGGGCCGCGCTACGACGAACTGCTGAAAGACATCTTCAAGCGGCACAAGCTGGCCAAAGACTTCAGCCTCTACCTGCACCGGCCCACCGCCACCGATCCTTCGTTGGCGCCCGCCGGTTGTGATGCCTTCTACGTGCTGAGCCCTGTGCCCCACCTGGCCAGCGGCACCGACTGGGCGGCCCACGCCGAGCCCTACCGCCAGGCTGTGGCCGAGGCGCTGGAGCGCACGGTGCTGCCGGGCCTGCGCCAGCACGTCACCACCTCCCGCGTGACGACGCCGCAAGACTTTCAAGACCGCTTGCTGTCGTATCAGGGCGCGGCCTTTGGGCAAGAGCCCTTGCTGCTGCAAAGCGCGTGGTTCCGCGCGCACAACCGCAGCGAAGACATCGAGAACCTTTTCATGGTGGGTGCAGGCACCCACCCCGGTGCGGGAATCCCAGGTGTGCTCATGTCTGCCAAGACGCTTGAACAGGTGCTCCCCAATGTCAAAGCCTTTGCTTGAAGCCACCCCATCCTCAGCCGACCGTTCTGCGGGCCCGAACGAGGCGCCCGCCCAGATCGGCTACGACCTCGCGGCTTGCCGCGCGCTCATGCGCGGCGGCTCGAAGTCCTTTTTCGCCGCTTCGCTCATGCTGCCTGCGCGCGTGCGTGCGCCCGCCAGTGCGCTGTACGCGTACTGTCGTCTGGCCGACGACGCCATCGACCTGGGCAGCGATCCCTTCGCCGCCATGGCCACTTTACGGGGCAAGCTCGATGCCATCTACGACGGGCGCCCTGGTCCGGACGTCGAAGACCGGGCGCTGTGCCAGGTGGTGCACCGCTTCGCCATTCCACGCGTGTTGCTCGACGCCCTGCTGGAAGGCTTTTTGTGGGACGCACAGGGCCGCCGCTACGAGACCCTGGCCGATGTGCAGGACTATGGCGCCCGCGTGGCGGGTGCCGTCGGCGCCATGATGGCACTGGTGATGGGCGCGAAAGGTGAGCAAGCGCTGGCCCGCGCCTGCGAACTGGGTGTGGCCATGCAGCTGACCAACATCGCCCGCGATGTGGGGGAAGACGCCCGCAACGGCCGCCTGTACCTGCCGCGCGAATGGCTGCGCGAAGCGGGCGTGGACGCGGACGCCTGGTTGCGCGCGCCGGTGTTCAGTCCCGCCATTGCGCAGGTCACCCAGCGCCTGTTGGACGCTGCCGAGGTGCTGTACCTGCGGGCCGAGCAGGGCATTGCCGCGCTGCCGCGCGACTGCCGCCCCGCCATCCACGCGGCGCGGCTGGTGTACGCCGAGATCGGCGAACAGTTGTCGCGCAGCGGGCTGGACTCGATCACCCAGCGAACCGTGGTGCCACCCAGCCGCAAGCTGGCGTTGCTGGCTCGCGCCGCCGGCGCGGCCTTTGTCGCACCGGCGGGTCAGACCCAGGCGATGGCACCGCTGCCCGCGATTGCCTACCTGGTGGAGGCCGCTGAAGCGCCACTGGCCCCTGAGCTGGTGGGTAAGGAGAGCACCGTCTGGCAGCGCTTTGATGAACGCATGGCCCGCCTGATGGAGATGCACGCCCGCCTGGTCGAGCATGACCGCCTCACCCGTTGAGGGTGGATGAAGCGTTTGGCAAACCTGGCCGCCGACCATGTCTCCCAGCCACTGGATCAAGCTGCTGGAGGTGGGCGGGTTGCTGCTGGCGCTGGGCCTTTTTGTTTGGTGGCAGTTTCGCGATCTGGAGCGCGCCCGCCAGGCCACCGCTCGCCAGCGAGCGCTTGAAGCGGCGCAGGCCGCTGACAACGAGACGCCCGAAACAACCGCCACCGATCTGAGAACGCCCCCACCATGAGCACCACGCTCAAGACCATCCACATCCTGAGTGCTTGCCTGTTTCTGGGCAATGTCATCGTCAGTGGCACCTGGGCGGCGCTGGCCGAGCGCACGCGCAACCACCAGATCATCCAGTTCAGCAACCACATGGTGTTGCTCACCGACCTACTGTTCACCGTCACCGGCGCCTTGGGGGTGGTGATCACCGGGCACCTGATGTCGGTTCGGTTCGGTGGCAGTGAGAGCCACAGCTGGATCAGCTGGTCCTACATGCTGTTCGGCCTGTCGGGCCTGATCTGGTTGCTGGTGCTGGTGCCGATTCAGCTCAAGCAACGCCAGCTGCTGCGCCAGTGCGACCACATCACCTCGGAATACCTGCGCCTGTCGCGCATCTGGCAGATTTCGGGCGCGGTGGCCACGGTGCTGCCGCTGCCCATCCTGTACCTGATGATCAACAAGATCGGCTGACAGCCTGGCGCTCATGGCCATTCGTCCTCCGCCCTTGCGCGGTCAAGTCGTCCTGATCACCGGCGCAGGCTCCGGCATTGGTGCGGCGGCCGCCACCGAACTGCAGCGCCGGGGCGCACGGCCCGTCCTGGTGGACTGCAACACCGAGAACGTCCAAGCCGTGGCACGCAGCCTGGGCAATGATGTGCTGGCGCTGACCGCCGATGTGACTTCAATGGAGCAGTGTGAGGCGGCCGTTGCCGCGACCCTTTCCCGCCACGGTCGCATCGACGTCGTCTGGGCCAACGCTGGCATGGCTTCTTTCGGGCCGCTTTCCCACACCGACCCGCAGGCCTGGAAGCGCTGCATGGACATCAACATCCATGGCACGTTCAACACCGTGCGCAGCGCATTGCCCGCGGTGATGGCTGCGCGGGGCTATCTGCTGGCCACCGCCTCGGTGGCGAGCTTTGGACACGCTCCTTTCATGTCGGCCTATGCGGGCTCCAAGGCCGCCATCGAGGCCATGTGCGATGCCTGGCGCATCGAGTTGGCCTCGCACGGTGTCGGGGTCGGCGTCATTCATCCCACCTGGGTGAGCACGCCGCTGGTCACAGAAGGTGTGTTGCACCCGAGCTTTGTGCGCTTGCGCGCCACCATGCCCGGTCCACTGGGCCGCGAGATGCCGGCTGCCCGCGCCGCCACCCTGATGGTCGATGGCATCGAGCGACGCGACCGGCGCCTTTGGGTACCCGGCTGGGTGCGCGTGCTGCATTGGCTGCGCGCGCTGCTGCACACGCCGATGGCCGAACGAGAATTGCTGCGGGCAGTGCCTGAGATGGAGAAGCGCTATGTGGAAGGCTTGGCGCAGGTCGGAGCGCTGGCCTCATCGCTGGGGCCGCGTGATTTGGCGCGGATCCTGGAGCAACCGACCGAATAGTGCGCTGCGGATCAAAGAAGGGCTGTGCGCAAGGCGCGAGACGCGGCTGGGGCATCCCGAGGGCAAGGCCGCACACAGTCTTTTCTTGCGGTAACCCTTAGACGAGCCTTTCGAGGCTATCTTCGTGTGGAGTGCAAGCCCGGACGGCTTTTCCAGACCCGCGTGATCCCCCGGGTTGATCGCAGCAGGGCCGCGATCGTGGCTGCAGCAATGCCGTGTTGGTTGCTGTGGGGCCGAGGCCTTGCGCGGTCAATCGATAAGGCCCAGGCCGCTTTCGGAGGCGGGCGAAGCTGATGACGGTCGTGCTGCCTTCGGTCTTGGGTGAATCTGCCCATTCATTTCATGGGAAGCACTGTAGACGAGGCGATGGTAAGCAGCGATCTCTTGTTGAGCGCACCGACCGACGGGTGAGTGAGCTGGATGCTCGATCGTTTGAGCGGCTCGAAGCGCAGAGACTCGCACAGCGCGAAAGCGTGCAGCGAGTCCACCCTCGGCTGTCTCACTGAGCCTGCGTCCCTTCAGCGCTTGGGGTACACGCAGCGAAAGCCGATATACACCGCGGCGAAGTCGGCGTCTTTCCAGGCGCTGACCTCGGCGCGCATTTGGGAGGCGCCGTACCACCACGAACCGCCCAGCGTGCGCCGCTCGGCGCCGCGCGCATCACTTGCCCATTCCCACGTGTTGGCGCCCATGTCGAGCAGGCCGTTGACGCCGGGTGCGGTGGCACCTGCCGGCGCTGCGCGGGGCCAGGCGTCGTTTGCGCTGGTGTTGGCGCCTTGCGGGTTGTCGCCGGTGGGGTACTCGTAGGTCTTGCCGCGCTGCCAGGGCGATGGCGGTGACGCTCGCTGTTCGGTGAAAGCCGCGCTCAACCACTCGGCGGCGGTCGGCAGTCGCCCGCTCGCCCACTGGCAATAGGCATGCGCCTCGCCGTGCGTGAGGTGCACTGCCGGCAGCTGATCGCTCGCGGTTGTGCTGCCGTCGGGCGTGCGCCAGGTCCAGCCGGCACGTTGTTGCCAGCCGCCCACGTATTCAAAACCACCTCCGTCGCGCTCGGCTCGCGTGCGCAGGCCGGTGGCGGCGGCAAAGCGGGCGAACTGGGCGATCGTGACCTCGGTGCGGTCGATGTCGAATTCGGGCAAGGTCACGCGGTCGACGGGCTGCGCAGCGGCACCGCAGACGGCCGAGAACCACGCAAGCGCCAGTGTTCGTCGAAAAAAGGCGTCGAAAAAAGACATGGCCGTATCGTGCCGCGATCTGATTTTCCTCGCAGCTGCCGAGGTCAAGGACGGCGTGTGGCCATGCACCTGGCCGTGGGCAAGGTCTTGGGCATTGGGGCAACATCGCTGAATGGCTGTGCTCCAACCCGCTCCCCTCACCGTCTACTTTGATGGCAGCTGTCCGCTGTGCCAGCGCGAGATCGGCTTCTATCGCCGCATGCCCGCGGCGCAGGCGCTGGGCTGGGTGGATGTGAGCCAGCCGGCCGAGCTGGGAGCGGGCCTGGACTGTCGATCGGCCATGGCGCGCTTTCATGTGCGCGACGCCCAGGGCCAGCTGTTCAGCGGCGCAGCGGCGTTTTCGCAACTTTGGCGGCAGCTGCCCGGCTGGCGCTGGCTGGGCTGGTTGTCAGCGGCGCCGCCGGTGTCGTGGCTGGCCGAACTCGCCTACCGCGCTTTCTTGCCGGTGCGTCCCTGGATCCAGCGCGGCTTGAACCGCTGGCTTGGTGCAAGCGCTCATGGCCGCTGAAGGCGATCACGATCATTTCGTCGGTGGCGACGAGCTGCGCCAGCGACTTTGGCAGGAGCTGACGCGAGCGACGGTGGACCGACACCACGCGTGGCGCACGCCGGCGCTGGCCACCACGGGCCTTGACGGGCTGGCTCAGGTGCGCACGGTGGTGTTGCGCGAAGTCCGGCAGGCACAAGCGGAGTTGCTGATCTACACCGATGCGCGCAGTCCCAAGGTGGCGGAACTGCTGGCGCAGCCCGTCGCCAGTCTGCTGTGCTGGAGTTCGCGTCTGAGCTGGCAGCTGCGCGTGCAGCTGCGCTTTGCGGTGTTGCAGAACGACGAGGAAGCCAACGCTGCATGGGAACGGGTGCGCCAGTCGCCCTCCGCCAACGACTACCTCGCCGCGCGCGCACCCGGCAGCGCCTTGGCCGTAGCGCATGAGGCCTTGCTGGACACGCCGCAGATCGCGGTGTTGCGAGGTCACGTGATCGCCATGGACTGGCTGGAACTCGCTCGCGCCGGCCACCGCCGCGCTCGTCTGGACGAACAGCGCGTCGAGTGGCTGGTGCCCTGACCGGACTCAGGTGGCCGACGTCAGACCCAGCCCTGGCGCCAGCGACTCGGATCTTTGAGTTCGCGCCATGCGATGCGGTGCAGCGCGCGCGACATCACCGCTTCAATCTCCACCCATTCGATGGCGTCGGCCGGTTGCTCGGGTTTCACCACCACGGTGACGAGAAAGTGCTTGTCCTTGTGCAACGGGGTGACCGCAGTCCATTTGCTCAGCAGCAGTTTCTTGGGATGGATGCGGTTCATGCAGGCGATTGTCCTGCACGCACCGTCATCCACGCCTGGGCATGCGCCATGGCAGCATGGCCTGAACTACGGGTGAGACCAAGCGCGGCACGTGCAGGGTTTCGTGGAAGCTGGTGACGGTCTCGCCCAGCAGTTGCTGGCGCAGCATGGCGCGCTGGTAGAACGGCGTGTCTTCCAGCTGCTCGATGATCTGCGGCGGCGAGTCGCTGCGCTGCCGGCGCGCGATGCGCCAAGCGGTGCGGGGCAGGGCGTGCTGCGGCGGCGCTTCGAACGGCGTGACCTGGCCGTCGCGCTGGAAGCGCAGCGCCAGCAGGCGGCCATGGTCCTGTTCGGGCTCCACGTCATACAGCACGGCGGTGCTGCCGTCGGCGAGGCGGGCGCGTGACCAGTCCCATTCGGTGAAGGCGCGTTCCACCGGCTCATCGCCCTCGTTGCTGTCCAGGTAGGCCGAGCCGCTCCAGCGCTGGGCCGGGTGCTGCAGCTCCACCTCCACGCGTGCCTGCGGCGCCAGTGGCCCCCAGCGGTGGCGGCCGTTGGTGTCCAGCGCGGTGCTGAAACCGAACAGTTGCTCAGGAAACAGGCGGATGCGGCCTTTGATACGCCGTGGGATGGGCGCACCAACTTCGTCGATGTGGATGTCCAGCGAGCTGCCGTTCCAGTGCAGCTGGCTGGGGCCGATGGTGAAGAGAGCGCGTTCGCGGTGGTTGTGGCGCTCACCGCGTTCGGTCATGCTCCAGCGCCTCGCGTGACGGCTGTAGAGCGCGACGTTGAGCGCGCAGTGGTTGTCGGGCCGGGTGGCGGCGCCACCGCGCCGGGCCCAGGCGTAGTAGGGCGAGAAGACACTGCCGACGAAGGCGATCAGGCTCAGGCCGTGCGTGCCGTCGTCGCTGAGGGCGTCGATGTACCACCAGAGGTAGCCGCCGCTGGGCACCGCCTGGTCAAAGCGGGGCTCGCCATCACGGCCGCGGCCGCCAGCTGGCCCGACAGCGCCGCCATCGGCACCCCCGGCCCCGGGTGCACGCTGCCCCCCGCCAGAAACAGCCCCGGCACCGGGCTGCTCGCCCCCGAGCGCGCGAAGGCCGACATCCAGCCGTGGCTGGCCTGACCGTAAAGTGCTCCGCCCGTCGCGGGAAACAGGCGATGAAAGTCCACGGGGGTGGTGCGTATCGGCGTCGTGTGGCCGGGCGTGATCGTCAGGCCACAGCGGCGCAAGAGGTTGAAGCTGCTGGTCTCGCATGTTTCGATGTCCTTGGCGGTGAGGGTTTCGCCGTCGCCGCTGGCGGGGGCGTTGACCAGGCACAGCAGGCGCTCCGGCCCAGTGGGTGTGTGGCCGCTGCCGCGGTCCTGGGCGCAAACGTAGACGGTGGGCGCTTGCGGCAGCTGGTTCCGTTGAAAGATATCGGTGAATTCGCTGGCGTAATCGCGCTGGAAAAACACGTTGTGCCGGTCGAGCGCGAGTCCTTGCGTGGGTGCGTGCATCGACCAGGTGATGGCCGAGAGTGAGCGCGGTGGGGCGCTGGTGGATACCGCGCGCTTCGCGGGTGCGCCGAGCAGTCCGGTGCGCAGTGCAGCGGCATCACCGTTGAACACCACGGCCTCGGCACTCAGGCGCTCGCCGCCCGCCAGCCGAACGCCCACCGCCTGGCCGTTGTGCATTTCGATGGTTTCGCAAGCCGTTTCGTAGCGAAAGCGCGCGCCGCGTGCGATGGCCAGGCGTTCCAGGCAGCGCGCCAGGGCGTGCATGCCGCCGTCGATGGTCCACACGCCCTCGAGTTCCACCTGCGCGATCAGCATCAGGGTGGCGGGCGCCTGCCAGGGGGAGGATCCGGTGTAGGTGGCGTAGCGGCCGAACAGCTGGCGCATGCGTGGGTCGCGGAAATGGCGACCCAGCGTGTACCAGAGGCTGCGCATGGGGCCGAGCTGGGCGAGCGTGGTGAGGCCACCCACGCCGAGTGCGCGGGTCAGGCCCCAGAAGTCCGGTGCGGGTCCGCGGATGTAGTGCGGCTCCAGCGTTCGGTAGACGGTCGCCGCTTCAACGCAGAAAGCGCGGAAGCGGTGTGCCTCGTCGAGCCCAGCAAAATTCGCCACCGCATCAAACGAGCGCGCCGGGTCGGCGTAGAGGTTAAGCGCGGAACCGTCGTCCCACCAATGGCGGGCGAGCACCTCCAGTGGCCGGATGGTGAGCTCGGCTTCCAGCGTGGTACCGACCGAGGCGAGGACCTGGTCGAACACCCAGCGCATGGTGAACACCGTGGGGCCGCTGTCGATGGCGGCGTCGCCCACCGCGAGCTGGCGCAGCTTGCCACCAGGTGCGGCGGCGCTGTCGACCACGGTGACGTCCACACCCTGCTGCGCGAGCTGCAAGGCCGAGACCAGACCACCCATGCCCGCGCCCACCACGACCACCCGGTGCGGCGTCATGGGGGAGGCCCCGGCATCAGCGCCGGCGCAGGACCTTGCTGTGGGTCTTCCGGTGGATTGGCGATCTGGGCTGCGGCTTGCGTCGCAGGGGAAGGCCACTGTCCTTGCTGTTCCAGCAGGCGCATACGCACAAACATCGATTCGGAAAAGTAGTGGTGGCGGTAGGCGGCCTCGATCGCCGCCTGGTGCGCGCCCTGGTGGGCATAGGCCAGCATCGAGGGCGTGTCGTCCCAGACGCTGAAAGTGCATTGCCGGATCAGGGGCGCCTCGCCCAGGCCCACAGCCAGCGAACAGCCTTTGGCGTGCTGCATGGCGTTTTGTGCTGCCGGCGCATTGCGCCAGAAGGCCATGGCCTTGGCGGGCCGGATGCTGGCGCGGGTGAGCGCGGCAAGCGGGCGGGGTGGCTCGGCGTCGTTGGCGGCGCAGGCGTGTGAGCCGAGCTGTGTGGCCGGCGTGGTGCCCCAGGCCTGGCCGTCCCATTGGCCGCGGGCCGAGACCACTTCGAGCATGCCGCTCCAGAATTCGGCGGCGCGTTCCCGGTAGGTATTCGTCAGCGGGCTGGCGAGAAAGGCGCGAGCCTGGTCGGCATGGTCAAAGACCGTGATCAGGCCCTGGTGGGTCGCGCTGGGCCGCAGGCCAAAGCCGCCTTCGTGTCCGCTTCCCATGACCTTGGCGAAGATCAGCCCCGGGGTATCCTTGAGAGCGCCAGGACCCTGCGCCAGCCGCATCCAGGCCCAGGTCTGGTGCTCGCGCAACGTGTTGACCAGTATCACCACCACCACGCCCGAAAGCGTGATGAGGTCGGGATTGGAGGGGCCCATCCGGTGGTGCCTCAGTTGACAGGCTCGCTGATCTCGCCCGGCAGGCGGAATCTGACGTCTTCCTGCACCCCGGGCAGCTGGAGCACTGGCGTTACCGGACCGTTGTGCCGGGACTGAAGAGAATGGACCACTTGCTGCACCAGCAGATCCGGCGTGGAGGCGCCTGACGTCACGCCGATGCGGGCAGCGTCTGAAAGCCACTCGCTACGAATCTCGGTGGCGTCCTGCACCAGGTGGGCGGGAACGCCTGCACGCTCGGCCACCTCCCGCAGGCGATTCGAGTTGGAACTGTTGCGCGCCCCGACCACCAGCACCAGATCAACTTGAGCGGCCAGCGCTCGCACGGCGATCTGGCGGTTTTGCGTGGCGTAGCAGATGTCGTCGACATCGGGGCCAACCAGGTTCACAAAACGCTGCGCAAGGGCATCGATGATGTCGCGCGTGTCGTCGATGCTCAGGGTGGTCTGCGTCACATAGGCCACCGGGGCGTCGGCGGGTAGGCGCAGGGCGCGCGCATCGGCGACGCTGCTAATCAGGTGCACCGGGGTGTTGACTCGACCGATCGTGCCTTGCACTTCCTCGTGCCCGGCGTGGCCGATCATCACCAGCACATGGCCCATGCGCACGAAACGCTGCGCCTGCTGATGCACCTTGCTCACCAGTGGGCAGGTGGCATCGATGATGTTCAGACCGAGCCGCCGCGCCTGCGCCACCACCTGGATGGATACGCCATGGGCACTGAAGACCACGGTGCCACCGACCGGTACGTGTTCGATGCTGTCCACAAACACCGCGCCGCGGGCACGCAGATCGCTCACCACCCACTGGTTGTGAACGATCTCGTGGAACACGTGGACCGGTGCCCCATGCAGGGCGAGTGCGCGCTCAACGATCTCGATTGCGCGCGTCACTCCAGCGCAGAAGCCGCGCGGCTGTGCGAGGACGATTTGATCGGGAAACACATCGGTTGCCTATGCCAGTGGCGCTCAGGGGGTCACTGGGTTGATCTCGACGCGGCGTGCGTCGGCGTCGATACCGCCCACCACAAACTCGGGCTTCTTGAGCTCGATGCGGTCTTCGGCGACACCGGCGGTCTTGAGGGCATCTCGCACCGCAAAGGCGCGCTGCTTGGCGAGCTCCAGATTTTTGTCGGGGTTGCCGGTCTTGTCGGCAAAGCCCGAGAGGCTGATCTTGGTTCCAGGTTGCTCCACCAGCAGCTTGGCTGCGTCGGCAATCACCTGGCGGGCTGCGTCGGTAAGGCCATCCTGGCCCACCTCAAACAGCACCTTGCCGGGCAAGGCTGGCGCGCCCGCGGCTGTCGCCGGCTCTACCACCGCAGGCGCCTTCTTTGCAAAGGCCGCGCGCAAGGTGGCCAGCTCAGGGTGGTCTTTGAGCATAGCGGCCCCGTAAAGGGGCTTTTGCACGCCCTGATGGCAAGTTGCACAGCTCACCTTGGCCACATCGCCATGCACACCTTTTCGGTTGTCAGGGAAGGTGTCGGTCAACGGCAACAAGTACTCGTTGTTGAGGTCGCGCGCCATCCGAATTCCGTGCCAAGCTGTGACGCGTTGCGGCGGTGCATTTGTCCACTCCTGGAAGTTTCGGGTGTTGTGGCAAGTTGTGCAGTTGGCGCCCAGGCTTTGTGACATATGAATCATCAAGGCATAGGTGTGTTCGGCTTGTTTGGTGCTCGTGTTGTTGGCAGCTGCCCCCGTGAACTTGAGCGCCTCATTGCCGTTGACACGGATCGGCTTGTCCTCAAGAAGATAAGGCGTCAGTGGGTCAAATGGCAATGACGACAACCCCACAGACTTTGAGGCCAGATTCTGTCCAGCCAAGTCGCCCATGATCGAGTTCTCGGTGTACTTGCGGTCTCCCGGTTTGAACCAAACAAAGGACGGCACTGGTTCGCCCCTGTGGCAGGTGTAGCAGGTGACGCCGGTCTGGCCGACGTGGCTTTGCCACTTGCTGTTGATGGTTTGTGTCATCTGCACCATCTTGCGCGCTACGACTTTGGTATAGAGGCTGTCGTCGGCGAAGTTGCCGCCCGCGTGGCAGTAAGCACAGCCTTGTTCGGGCGAGACCCAGGCTGTCATGGACACCATCAGGCGGGTGAACTCTCCCACGCTCAAGTCGCCCAGAACCTTGACGTTCTGGTACACCTCGCCAGCTTTGGGTCCATCTGGTGAAGCGGGTGGCTGCGCCTCCGGTGGCTGATTGGCCGCAACTTTCAGCGCCTCAAGGCGGGGATTGATGTTCTGCTCCATGCCCGTGCCGCGATAGCCAAGCTGCTTGGTCACAATAGGTGGCCTCTCACCGCAGCTCGCGAGGACCGTGGCCGCCAGTGCTACAGCTAAGACACGCACGGTGGGCCAGATGAAGTTCATTTGGCGGCTCATGGCTTGGCTCCCAACAAAGCGGGGTCGATGCTCACTGGGAACACCTGCGGGTAAGCAGGCACCACATGGTGTTTCATGGACCAGAGGTACCAGTTGTCGACCACCGGCCCGGTCAACAGAATGCCGATGCCGCCCACCAATGGACACAGCACCGCGAACCACCATGCCCAACGGTGGATGGACTCCATCGTGGCGTTAAAGCCCATGGTCCAACGCCAGAACAGTGCTGCGCGTTCGCTGGCTGTGCCGCGGTCGACGATCTGCTCGATCTCCCGTTCTCCACCGTAGCGGCCCACCGCCAGGATGGTGGCGCCGTGCATCGCGAACAACAGCACCGAGCCGTACAGGAACACGATCGACAGGGCGTGGAACGGGTTGTAGAACAGGTTGCCGTGTCGCAGTGAGAGGGCTGATACCCAGTCCAGGTGCGGGAAGATGCCGAAGGGCACCGCCTCCGACCAGCTGCCCATCATGATGGGACGGAAGAATCCGCACACCAGGTAGAGCCAGATCGCTGCGGCAAAGGCCCAGGCCACGTGGGTACCCATGCCCAGTTGTCTTGCCCGCCGATAGGTGCGAACCCACCACAGCAGGATGGATACGGTCAGCAGAAAACCCACGATCAACCACCAGCCTCCTTGGGCCAGTGGCGGGATGCTCAGACCGTAGGCGGGCGGCGGTGGCTCCAGCGCCAGCCAGAACAACTGTCGGATCAGCTGCATCGGGCTCCAGTCCACCGATGCCAGCATGTTGAATCCGATGATGTTGAAGGCCAGGGTGCCGAACAACAGCGAAGCCACACCCAGGCTGCCCAGGTAGACAGGACCGATCTGCGCATTGCCGAGCCGACCGAGCAGATGGAACAGAAACGGCTTCCCACTGCGCCGCCAGTCGGTGCTGGGCAACGCAGGGCCGTCGTGCATCGGTCCCACGGGTTGCACCGCGGTCAACAGGTTCTGGTTCTCAAGGGAGAACAGGGGTTTGAATTGCGCCATGTTGTGTCTCCAGCGTTCTTGTTACATCCAGACCGGCAGGTTCAGCCACCAGCCCCACCATTCAGGCCAGCCTCTGGTCCAGAACGGGCCGCTGATGACGATGCACAGCGCGGCGAACCAGACCGCCGCCAACGCCAGGAACAAACCCAAGCGGTGAATGCCCAGTGTGCCAACCGAATAGCCGATGAAGTCGCGGAAAAAGGTGTCTTCGTGTTCGGGTGTCTTGACGACTTCGCCCTTCTTGGGATTCACCGCAGAGAGCACCAGACCGCCGTGCATGGACAAGGCCAGCACGGTGGCAAAGAACAGGCTGGCGGCAATCATGTGCGCCGGGTTGTAGTGGAAATGCAGGTACTGGTAGGCGACGTTGCTGACCCAGTCCAGGTGGGAATAAATGCCATAGGGAAAGGCATGCCCCCAGCCGCCCAGCAGGACCGGCCGAATGATTTGTAGCGTCACGTAGGCCAGGATCGCGAACGAAAAGGCGAAGGGCACGTGCAGACCCATACCGAGTTTTCTGCAGATTTCGACCTCGCGCAGCGCCCAGGAGACAAAAGCTCCGAGCGCACAGACCGTGATGATTTGCCACAGCCCACCTTCCATCATCGGCGCCATGCTTAAGCCGTAAGAGAGGTCGGGCGGTGCGACGTTGATTTGCCAGAGGTTCCAGGTCGGACCCATGGCAGCCGACCACACGATCATGGCCGTGCCCAGCAGCGAGAAGAAGGCGGTCGTCACGCCAAAGAACCCGACGTAGAACGGCCCGACCCAGAAATCGAAGAGGTCGCCCCCGATCAAGGTACCTCCCCGCACGCGGTACTTGCGCTCAAAACTTAGCATGGCCATGTGGTTCTCCTCCGTCTGGCTGGCGCGCGGCCAGCGATGTCTGCGGTTTGGATTCTGAAATTGGGATGCGAGATGCAGAAGTGGCAGGCGTACCGTTTCAACGGATACCGGTACGCCTGCCTGCAGAGACGGCCGAGGCCGTTACTTGGGGTTCGGCGCGTTTTGCGCCATCTTGGCTGCGGCCGCCTTCGCGGTGTCGGGATGCCAAGAGTTGATGTTGTATCGGTCGCCACTGACCTGAATCAGATGGATGCTGGTCGACACGAATGCGATCAACAGACCTACGCCAATGATCGCCTTGCGGGGATCGACAATGCGCCAATAACGCCACATGTTGCTTTCCTTTGCATTAACTTAGTTGGGAAATTACGGTGTAGACGGCAGTTCTCACGCCATCCCACATCGACCTCGCACCTTCTGCCCCTGGCAGTAAGTTGCGCCAGTTCTGCGCACACAGCGTCGAAGCCATGGCCAGGCCCAGAAACAACACGAAGAGCACGATGAAGATTCCCTTGAAGCCCTCGAGAGAGCCCTCGCGGTGAAACGTACTCATGCCAGCAGATTCATGTGCCATGGTTAGCCTCTCAGTCGTGTCTTAGAACCAGGGACGCCAGATCCAAACCAGGCTGTGCGCGAAGAACGCCCCAGCAGCCCACAGCAAGTACCCCTGGATGAAGTACTTGTGGAACTCCTGACACTCCTCGTCTGTCAGTCCTGATGGATTCACGTTGGAATTCATAGGTCAAACTCCTTCAGATAACGCCTTGCGGCAGAGTCCGCAACCAAAGTTGCGGGATGGACCATCGTCGCTGTTGATGGCAACGGTGGACAGGCGCTCACAGTTCCTGAGCGCTTGTTCGGCGTAGTTCGACGCGCCATGCATTCATGCCGCGTCGCTCCCCTATTGGTGATTCTTGGAAGAAAATTGATGCCGCTCATGCCGGCTCCTTTTGCGCTGCGGTCATGCCGAGTGCTGCGCCTGCGTCTGCAACGTGGGTGGCCTGCACGGCAGCTGCGCCGGCCTTGCGGGCCTGCTGTTCGGCCGCATCGCGCAGGCGCTTGGCCGCCGAAATCTGCACGAGCACCGGCTGACCGGCGATGAGTGCGTGCAACCGGAGCTGCGCCTCGTCGTCCCAGGGCGTGGCGGCAGTGCTCGTGCCGCGGGCCAGGGTCGGGTCGACCTTGTCCATGTCAGTGCCCAGGGGGAGGATGTGGAACAGCGCGTCAAACAGCGCGTTGCACACTTCCTGAATCAAGTAGGTGGCACCGCTGTAGCCCATGAAGGGAGTGCCGGTGTGGCGTCGGATGATCGCGCCGGGGAACGAGGCCGGAATGAAGGCCGCGCGCATCGGGCCCGTGCTACCGGCTTCGGCCAGGTACATGCGCTCGTTGTAGCTGCCGAACAGGATCAGCGGCGTCTGCGTCTTCACCAGCTCGCGCACTGCCGCGTTGTCGGTTTTCTCACCGGACTTGCGCGAAACGGCGAACTTGCAGGGAAGGCCCATCTCGGTTTCCAGAAAATGCTGCAGGCCGCGGGCGTAGGTTTCGGTAGCCACCACTGCAAAGCTGGCGGTGGCGAAGAAGTCTTGCGTGACCGAGCGCCACAGGTCCCACACCGGTTTGATGGTGGTGTGCTTCTCGCGCTCGATGAAGGGCTCGGGGTCCAATCCCAGCAGCTCGCCCAGCTTGCGCAGAAACTTGGTCGTGCTGTGCAGGCCGATCGGCGCTTGCAGGTACGGCCGGTCCAGCGCTTCGCACAGCATGCGACCGAATTCGCGGTACATGCAGATGTTCACATCGGCTTCCACCAGGCGCGACACCTCTGAGAGGTGCGAGCCGAGCGGGAACACCAGGTTGATTTCGGCGCCGATGCCTTGCACCAGGCGGCGAATTTCGGCGAGGTCGCTCGGGCTGTTGAAGGTGCCGTAGCTCGGACCGATGATGTTGACGCGCGGCTTTTCACCAGCCGGTCGCTCGCTCATGGGTTTGCGGGCCGGCACGGTCTTCATGCCGTACTCGCTCCAGAGCCAGAACATGGCGCGGTTGGCGCACTGCCACTGGTCTTCGTCGATGGTGCGCGGTAGAAAGCGCATCAGGTTGGTGCCCTCGGGCGTCACGCCGCCGCCGATCATCTCGGCAATCGATCCGGTGACCACCACCGCGGGCAGTTCAGGGTCCAGCACCGCATGGGCACGCTTCATCGCACCCTCGGTGCCTTCACGACCGAGCTGTTCTTCCGCCAGCCCGGTGACCACGATGGGCAGCTCGTGCGGGGGCAGGGCGTCGGTGTAGTGCAGCACGCTGGTCACCGGCAGGTTTTCGCAGCCCACCGGGCCGTCGATCACGACCTGCAGGCCTTTGATGGCGGTGAACACATACACGGCACCCCAGTAGCCACCGGCGCGATCGTGGTCTAGAACCAGCATGTCGGCACCTCCATCGGGAGAGTGGAAGTGGTCCAGCACACGCCGCGGAACTGGCTTTGCCAGGCCGCTGGCGTGGCCCCCTCGAGGGGGTGGCGACCGCAGGTCGACGCGAGGGTGGACAGTGCTTTCATGTGCCGATCGCCTCACGCTTCTTCGCTGCTTTTTCGTTCTGCCGCCGCATTTCCTTGCGGAAGTTCGGGAAGGCCTTGGGCACGCCTTCCCACACGCCGGCGCCGTCGCCCTGGCCAACGCCGCCGAAGAAGTCTTTCATCGCGTTGAAACGCGCCTGGTTGCCCATGGCGCCGTTGATCACCTGGATCAGAGAGCCGGCGCCAGCCACACCCATCAGGGGGCGCGCGGAAATGAGGTTGGTGTAGTACAGGGCCGGCACGCGGGCTTCCTTGGCGGCTTGCACCACCGGCGTGGTGCCAATCGCCAGCTGCGGCTGATATTCGTGCAACGCATCGAGGTCGTTTTCAAGCGAGGCGCGGAACTGCACCTGCACACCCTTGGCGCGGAGCCATTCGGCATCCAACGCATTCCACGGCGTGGCCGGGCAGGCCGAGCCGACATAGCGCAGGTCGGCGCCGCACTCCACCAGCAGGCGCCCGACCAGCAACTCCGAGCCTTCGTAACCGCTGAGCGTGATGCGCCCGTTGATCTTCTGCTGTGAGAGCACACCGCGGATCGCACCCAGCGCAGCGTTGCGCGCAGCATCGATGCGATTCTGTGGCACACCCGTGGCCTGTCCGATGGCACCCAGCCAGTCGTGCGTCCCTTCGACGCCCACCGGCGCGGAGCCCACGATGGGCCGGCCGGCAGCCTCGAACTCGCGGATGCTGGCGGTGTAGAAGGGGTGGATGGCGGCCACAGCGCTACCGTCCAGCGCGGCGTACAGCTCGCGCCATTCTCGGGTGGGCGCGACCGTTCCAACGGCCAAGTCCATGGGCGCGATCATTTGAGCGATCAGCATCGGATCGGCTGGGAACATCTCGCCTAAAAGCGTGATGGTGGGCTTGTCGCTGCGGGCTTGGCGCGGTGCGGGCACCGGACCGGCCATGATTTCCTGGCGTGCGTACTTCAGCATCGCGCCGGTGAGCACGTCCTTGGCTTCGGCGTGGGTTGGTACACCGAATCCGGGCACGTCGATGCCGATGATGCGCACACCATTGATGGCGGCAGGCAGCAGCTGCAGAGGCACGCCGCTGGCCGTGGGCACGCACAGGTTGATGATGACGATGGCGTCGAGCTGGCTCGGATCAGCCTGGGCGTGCACCGCCTCGCGGATGTCTTCGAACAGCTTGCCGGTGACCAGCGTCTCGCTGTTGAAAGGCACATAGCCCACGCTGCGGCGAGCACCGTAGAAGTGGCTGGTGAAGGTGAGACCGTAGACGCAGCAGGCCGAGCCGGACAGGATGGTGGCGGTGCGGCGCATGCGCAGACCGACGCGCAGCGAGCCAAACGCGGGGCACATGCTTTGCGGCTGGTCGTGAGGTCCGTTCGCCTCTCGCTTGGGATAGTCACGGGCGTACTGGGCCAGCACCTCGCTCTTGCCAGCAGACTTCGCCGCCGAGAGCAGTGCCTCACCACCTGAATGGCAGCCCATGCCATCGCTGTCGATGGCCTTGGGCACCTTCAGCGGGACGATGGGAATGGTGGTGCCGATCATGGCTCAGACCTCGTCGTAGACCACTTCGAGGGAGGGCTTGGTGGATTCGGTGCGACCACACATGTCGAACTGCGTGGCGGGCTCCAGCACCACGTCTCGACCGACCGAGGCCGCTGAAAACAGGGCGAGCAAATCGTCTTGCGACAGCGGGTTGGGCCTTCTGGGGGTGGACTCGCCGACGTTGAGCGCCAGCTCGGCGAACATCGGGCCCCAGACCGAGTCGGGCCGGCCAATGATTTCGTAGCTGGCGCTCTTGCGGCGGATGTCGTCGTCGGCCGGAATCACCGACAGCACCGGGATACCGACCTGTTCGGCAAAGGCCTTGGCCTCGCCGGTGCCGTCGTCGCGGTTGATCACCATGCCGGCCACGCCGACATTGCCACCGAGCTTGCGGAAGTACTCGACCGCGCTGCACACGTTGTTGGCCACGTACAGGCTCTGCAGGTCGTTGCTCGCCACCACGATCACCTTCTGGCACATGTCGCGGGCGATCGGCAGGCCAAAGCCGCCGCAGACCACGTCGCCCAGGAAGTCGAGCAGCACGTAGTCGAACCCCCACTCGTGGAAGCCCAGTTTTTCCAGCAGCTCGAAGCCGTGGATGATGCCGCGACCGCCGCAGCCGCGGCCCACTTCGGGCCCGCCGAGCTCCATGGCGTAGACGCCGTCACGCTTGAAGCAGACGTCGCCGATGGCCACCGTTTCACCGGCCAGCTTTTTCTTGCTGCTGGTTTCGATGATGGTGGGGCAGGCGCGGCCCCCGAACAGCAGGCTGGTGGTGTCGCTCTTGGGGTCGCAGCCGATCAGCAGAACCTTCTTGCCCTGCTGGGCCATCATGTAGCTGAGGTTGGCCAGCGTGAAGCTTTTGCCGATGCCGCCTTTGCCGTAGATCGCGATGATCTGCGTTTCTTTCTTGACCTCGCCCGTGTGCACCGGATCGGGCTCAATGGCCGCTTCCTGGCGCAACTGGGCCTGGAAGTTGACCGGGTGACTCTTGATTTCGGGTGCGTTCATCAGTGTCTCCAGTCGAGGATCATCTTCAGACAGTCGGAGTCCGCAAAGGCGGTTTCGTAGGCCTGGGCTGCGTGGTCCGGGGTTTGCGAGTGAGTGATCAGGCCGTCGAGCGACAGGCGACCGCTTTGCACCAGCTGGGTCACCGCCAGCAGGTCGGCACGCTTCCATTCGGCGGCAATGCGGATCTGCGCCTCGCGCATGAATGCGGGGGCGTACGCGAACGAGATGTCTTGTTTGTAGAAGCCGGCCAGCACGACCTCGCCGCCTTTGGCCAGACGCGGGATCACGCGGTGCAGGATGGTGGCGTCGCCACTCACGTCGTAGATGGCGCGGTAGTCCTTGCGGTCGTCGTCATCGGGGGCGAGCACGCTGTAACCGTCGGCACCACCCTGGCGCCGAGACTGTGTTTCCCAAACCACTGGTGCAGGCGCGCCAGCGGCGACAGTGAGGCGGGCCAGCAGGCGACCCATGACGCCATGGCCGACGATGAGGTCAGGTGGGGCAGCTGGATCGCGTGCGCCGCCGCAGGCCACGGTGTGGTACGCGGTGGCGGCCAGGGCGAGCAGCACGGCGTCGGCGCCGAGGTCTCGCTCCAGTCGCACCGCACGATCGTGGGGCACGATCAACCGCGAGCCGGCGCCGCCGAACAGGTTGTGCACGCCTTCAAAGCTGTAGGAGCCGGGCACAAACACCCAGTCTCCGACGCGGATGCGACTTTGGCCTTGCCCACAGTTGCCCTGGGTGCTCATCACCCGACCCACGGTTTCGTAGCCGGGAACCAGCGGGTAGCCCATGCCGGGAAAGGGGGGCATGCTGCCGTCCCAGAGAAGGCGCTCGGTGCCAGTGCTGATGCCGCTGTGGCTCACTTCGACTTCCACGTCACCGTCCACCATGGCGCGCAGCGGCAGACTGCGGACCGAGAGCTGGCAAGGCTGCTGGAAAACGATGGCTTCGGCGTTCATGAAATGTATTAAAGAACTGACACTACCAACTGTCAATCTAAATTGACGCTTTCATCTGAATCAGAGGGTAAACCCCTAGATTTGCGGCCCACCAGCAGCTGTGCGTGCAGCGGCATGGGGTTGGGCACCAGTTCGATGTGGGTGAAGCCGGCCTCGCTCATCAGCGCGTTCAGCGCCTGGGGTGTGCGCAGCTGACCAGAGCCCATCGCCATCAGGTAGAAGTGGTAGTAGGGGTCACTGCTGGAGGGCTGGCCATCGCTTTGCGCCATTGGCTCGGCCAGCAACAGGGTGCCTCCCAGCGGCAAGGCCTGGTGGATGGCGCGCAACACGGTGAGTACGGTGCGGTCGTCGTGGTCGTGGGCGACGCGCACCAGGGTGGCGAGATCGGCGCCTCTTGGCAATGCGTCGGTGGTGAAGCTGCCGCCAAAGGTGGTGATGCGCTCGGCCAGGCCCCGGCTGGCAATTTGCGCCTGGGCCAGGGCGGCCACCGGCGGCAGATCGAACAGCTGCAGCGACAGCTGCGGATGGCGCTCTGCCAGCGCGCTGACCCAGCCGCCCATGCCCCCGCCGACATCGAGCACCCGCTGGTGGTGGGCAAACGGGTAGGCTGCGAGCAGCTCGTCGATCACGAAGCGCTGCGAGGTCGCCATCAGTGATGAATAGCGCGCGAATTGCGCTTCGGGAGCGGCCGGTTGGGCTTGTCCCGCCCGTTCGCCAACCTGGTGCTCGGTGTAGGGCCAGTAGCGGTGCATGTGTGCGCCGTCGGGGTCGCGCAGCAGGGCCAGCGGATCGCGCAGGTCTTCGTAGAGCGTGGCATTGTGTTCGACCATGTCGCGGATGCCGGCGTGAGTGGCCACCGGCGCGCCCAGGGCGCCCAGGCCATAGCGCCCCCCGCTGCGTTGGTCGAGCAGCCGCATGGAGACGGCCGACGCAAGCAGGCGCTGCAGGCCGGCGGCGGGCAGCTTGGTGAGGCGGGCCAACTCGTCAAGGCTTCGAGGTTGCTCTCGTACCGATTCCAGCAGGCGCAGTCGCACGCAGGCCAGCAAGACCTGCGAATGCACGAAACCTGCCATGAGTTCGAACAGCTGGGCTGAGCGGCGACGCACCAGCCAGCGGGTGAACGGGTTGTGCTGGGCCCAGCGGTGCAGAGCGGGCCGGGTCATCCAGTCATCCACCTGTGACGCCCAGCGCTCGCGCCAGGACGGTGCGCTGAGCAGGCGGGGCAAAGGCTCGGGGGTGTGCAGTGTGGACATGGGCGGCGTGCTCAGGCGGCGATTCGAAGGGGCGCTGGGGCACTGGCGATGCGGCCTTCGAGCACTGCGCGCTCGCAGGTGCTCTGGGGCATCAGGCGCTCGGATTCGCGCAGGACGATCTGGCGCATGGCGGTGCGGCTGGGACAGTCGGGCACGGAGTCGATGGCGTTCTGCATCAGCCGTCGAAACAGGTGAATGGCATCGGCCAGGCCGAGATCGTGCGCGGCGCTGGGCCGGCCGTGTTGCACGTCCTGGCCGGCGGGCTTGCCCAGCTGGTCCGACTGCAAGAGCACATCGCGGATATCGTCGGCAACTTGGTAGGCCTCACCCAGGCATTCGCCCAGGCCGCGCCAGGGCATGGGGTCCGCCCCAGCCGCCTGCGCGCCTGCGCAGGTGGAAGCGACGAAAAGGGCGCCGGTTTTGGCGCGCTGGTACTGGCTGAGCGAGACCTTGGTTTCGCATTCCCAGGCCTGCCCGGCCACGATGCCGTCGGGTGCGCCCACCCCATCGCTGATGGTTTGCAGCAGACCGGCCAGGCGTGTCGGGTGCGCGCTGCCCGCGCGCGCCAGCACCTGGTAGGCGAGGACGATGAGGGCGTCGCCGGTCAGCAGAGCAAGTGGCTCGCCGTAGACCGCATGCACCGCGGCCTGGCCGCGGCGGGTGGCGGCGTCGTCGAAGCAGGGCATGTCGTCGTGCACCAGCGAGGCGCAGTGCAACAACTCGATGGCACTGGCGGCGGCGTTGGTCAGTTCGGGCGCATCTTCACCGCAGGCCTGGGCAACTGCCAGACACAGCTGGGGCCGGATGCGTGCGCCGCCGGGAAACACGGCGTGGCGCATGGCGGCGATCAATCGAGGCGGGGCGGAGGCGGCGCCGGCTCGCTGGAGCTGGTCGTCGAGCGCTTGCTGGATGCGTGACATCATGACGTGGGTTCCCTCACCGGCCGGTGTGACGTCATCAAAATGTGACATGCACAAGTGTCAATTTAACATGACACATGGCTTTGTCAACGAACTTTTGGGTCGTAGACATGCCGCGGCATCCCTGCAGCAAGGAAGGGAAGGCGCCATTTGGAGGAGAGCCGGTGCCTGCAAAAGGCGGGTCGGCGCAGAGGGGGGAAGTCAGTCCGCCGAGGTTGCCGGTGGTGCTGCGGTGGAAGGGAGGGGACGGGCGCGACTGGCTAGCCCGTAGGGCCGTACCAGGTGCACCACATGCTCGGGCACCATGGTCTTGAGGCGGGCAGGCGATTCGCGTTCCAGATGCACCACCGTCTCGACCGCCTTCATCTCTACCCGGGCACGCGCGAACTCCAGCCCGCGTGGCCCCAATCGCGGCATCAGCCAGCCCACGATGGGGCGCAGCCAGTCGGGCATGCGCCGCAGTGGCAGTCCGCCGGCGGCGCGTTCCACGTTGTTCAGGAACCCTTTCACGGCCCCGGCGCGCTGTCCTGCGGTGGTGGGTGGCTGGGTCACCACGTCGTCGCCAAGGGTTTCCAGCAGCGCTTGTCCGCGCGCATTGCGCACCAGCAACCACTGATCGCCGCGTCCACCCATGTAGCCCACGGTGATGTCCGACAACGCGTTGGTGTAATCCACACAGGTGCGGCAGGTCATGGGGAAAAAATCGGGCGGCAGGGTCGAGAGCGGCAGCTGCAGAAACGGGATGGTGCGAACGGCGCCGCTTTTCATGCGGATTTCAACGTGGTAATCGGCACGAAACTCCAGGTAAGTCACGTCTTCTGGCTTGGGCGATACCAGCGCCAGAAACTGGTGGAAGCGTTCGGTGGTGGTGTTATCGGAGCAGGGCGTGCCGATCACCAGCAGTTTTTCCAGGCCGTGCTCGCGTTCCAGCTGGGGCTGAATCGCGCGCAACGCGTAGATCTGGCACGGGATCCCGATCACGGCCAGCCGCTTGTGGCCTTGTGCCAGAGCGGGCTCCACCAGCGCCACCAGCGGCGCGTAGCCCATGCGCATGCCACGGCAGCGCGCCATGTCCTCCGCGCGCGTCACCACCACCGGAAGAGGGCGCCAGGGGTCGTCCGGGTGTGGCGCCATGGCGATCACCGCATCGACTTCGCCGCGCGCCAACAGCCGCTCGGCGATTCGGGTGGTGATGCCGGTCCACTGCGCACCCACCAGCGGCGTTTTCAGCCGCGCTTGCAGCATCTGCTGGTGTGGTCCGAAGAACAGCTCGTCGTCCGCCGCGCCATCGGCCCCAGACAGTCGCCGCGCGCGGCCATGCACCTGCTGCTCCAGGCGCGGGTAGTCGGGCGCGATGAACTGACAAGCCTGGCCGCAGCGCTTGGGTTCTTGTGTGCGCGAGAGGCCGCAGTCGGTGCAGAAATGGCGCGGTGGTGCGTCGGGCAGCGCAGGTGTCCAGGGCTCGCGAGCAGAGGTCATGCTACCTGCTCCGCGTCCAGCAGGTCGTCGGCCACACGCGCCGGATCTTCTTCGTGCGCCAGGTGACCCAGCCGGTCGAGCACAGTCAGGTGGCCGCGCGCTGCAGCGCTCAGGCGAGCCCACACGCGCTGCGCCTGCTCCGGCGGTACGGTGCGGTCCCACGAGCCCACCAGCAGATCAAGCGGCACCGCCAGGCGCGGCAGGTCGGTGGCCAGCGTGGGCAGGTCCCAGTTGGCCATCATGCCGAGCGCGCCGGTGGCGTGCGCCGGGCAGGTGACCAGGCGCCGGTACAGCGCGGTGCCTGCGGGATCGAGGGTGGAGCCGGTGCTTTGCAGCAGGCGCTGCAGCACGGCCGGCTCGCCCGCGCGCCAGGCAAACAGGCGCGGCACCATCGGCACCGATGCCATCAGCTTGGCGGCTGGCGAGAACACCGCACCCGCCAGTCCGCCCAGCGGCAGCAGCGCGGCGTTCAGCCCGCTCAGGCGCTGCGGGTGGATGAGTCCGTCGAGACACATGCGCACCGCGATCGCCGCGCCTGCTGAATGACCCACCACGCGGGCTGGCTGCTGGCCTAGGGCTTGCAGCAAACCCTTTAGCGCAGCGGCCATACCGGGCAAAGTGAGCTGGGGCGAGCCCACCCCGCCGGGTGGCAGGCCGGTGAAGGCGTGGCCGGGCAGATCGGGTGCGATGACCTGATAGCGCTTGGCCAGCAGCGGTGCCAGGTCCCGCCAGGAGTGCGTGGAGGCGCCGGTGCCGTGCAAAAGCAGCATGCAGGGCGCATCAGGCGCTGGTCCGGTGAAATGCTGCACGTGCCAGCGCAGGCCGGCTGCCTGAACAAACCGGCTGTGCTGTGCGTGCGGCCAGTCCGGGCCGTCGCGCGCCCAGTCCAGCGCGACCGATCTGCTCACCGCACCGCCGCCGGCGAGGCCGCCAGCGACACCACTTGGTTCAGGCCCTGGGCGCCGGCATGCGGCAGGGGCACATACGAAGCGCCCATTTCAAGCGACAGCAGGCGCGCGGCGTCACTGGGTTGGGGTGAGGTGTCGATCAGGAGGGTGCTGAGCGCCTGCATCCTGAATTCGGCCGCCGCCTGCAGCGCATCGGCTGCAGCCTGGGTCCGGCCAGGCGTGCCGTCGGCGGCGATGTTGGCGCGGCCGTCAGTGAGAAACACCACCAGTGGCGAATCACCTTGCCGCGCCAGCTGCTCAGCCAGTTCGCGCGCGGCGCGAATGCCTGCGGCCAGCGGTGTACCACCGCCACCGGGCAGGGCGGCCAGCGAGCGTTTGGCGCGCGCCAGTGAGCGCGTGGGCGGCAGCAGCAGTTCCACGCCCGAGCCTCGAAATGCCAGCACCGCGACCCGGTCGCGCCTCACATAACACTCGGCCAGCAGCAGCTCCACCGCGCCCTTGGCCTCGGCCAGCCGGTGCAGTGCTGCAGAGCCGGAAGCGTCGACCACAAACACGGTGGTGGTCGGGCGGTGCTGTCGGAACCGCCGCACATGAAAGTCCTGGCGCCGCACCTCGATGCGCTTCGCCGGTGTGTCGGCCCGGCGCCGCAGGCGTTGCCAGGGCGCGGCAGCGCGCAGCGTGTCGAGCACATGCAGCCGTGCCCCGTGGCGCGGTTCGCCTCGTCGCGTGCCCACCGGGCGACCGCGGTGCGCGTGCTTTTGCTGAGCACCTGCGGTACCGGCGGTTTTGGCTTGGGCCTGGCGCTGCTGGCCCAGCTGCAGCGCGGCGAGCAGGCCGGGCGGCAGGGCGGCCTGCATGGCTTCGATGAGCTTGTCCTCCAGCGCCTGGGGCTCGGGTGGCGGTGGCGTTTCGGCGTCGTCTTCAGCCGCAGGCGGATCGTCGGCCGGTGGATCCTGATCGGGTGGGCTTTCAGCCTCTGGCGGCTCCTGAGCTGGCTCGGGCGCTTCGTCCGACGACGGCAAGCGGGTGGCCCGAGGCGCCAGCACCAGGCGAGCGGCCAGGGTCGCGTGGTCTTCGTTGGCTTCACTCAAGCCTGCCAGTGCGGCCAGCGCGCGGGCGGCGCGAACCGCCATCACGGGCGCGCGCATCGATGGCACCCCCCAGGCCATGGCGGCGGCGCACAAGGCCTGCACCAGCGTATCGGGCACGGTGATGCTGGGCCATGCGGCGCGGGCGGCGGTGATGTCGGCAAGGTCGAACACTGGCGCATCCTGTTGCTCGCTCACCGACGCGAGCGACAGCCAGAATGCGAGTCGGTCCAGCAGGGTGGCGGGGAGGCGCTCGTCGTCTGCCTGTCCTTCGTCCAGTGCGATCAACGCGAGCCGCGCTGGCGCGGCATGCGACAGTCCATCGCGCTGCAGATGCACTTCGTGTTGATCCAGTGCGGCGCTCAGGTGGGCGGCGACACCGGGGCCGCAGCGCTCGGCCATGGCCAGCAGCAGCACCCCGCCATCGGCCCGCGCCAGCAGCCCGGGCAGGGCCACCGGCCGACCCGCGCTCAAGGTGGCAGCCAGATCGAGTCCACCCAGCAAGGCGCTGTCGCTGGCGTGGTGTGGCACGCGCAGCCAGGGTGTCGACGTGGGCAACAAGGATTTGGCCAAGGCCAGCCAGTCGCTGCGCAGCTCGCTGGCCGGCGCCCGAAGCGCCACGCCGCCCAGACCCACCGGGTCCACCGCGAGCAGCGCCGCGGCGATCACCGCGTCAGGTGCCAGCGCGGGACGCTGGCTCATGCTCATGCCGGCAGCAGCTCGGCCACGGCCCGTTCCACGCGGGTGGACGAGCCGGCGTTGTCCAGCGGGTTACGGCGCAGGCGGTGGCGCAGGGCGGGTGCGGCGATGCGGCGGATGTGCTCGTCGGCGACGGCCTTGGCACCATCCAGCGCGGCCAGCGCGCGCGCCGCTCGCAACAAGGTGAGGTCGCCGCGCAAGCCGTCGGTGCCCAGGGTGGCGCACAGGCTGGAAATGCGCTCGCGCACGCCGTCGCTCACGCTCACCGCCGGCAGGCGCTTGCGGGCCGCGACGATCTGCTTGCGGATGCGCTCATCCTCGGGTTGCCACTGCGCGATGAAGGCGCCGCGGTCTTGCTCGAAGGCGTCCCTTCGCTTGACGACTTCCACCCGATCGGCCAGCTGGTCGGGCGTTTTCACCTCGACGGACAGGCCAAACCTGTCCAGCAACTGGGGCCGCAGTTCGCCTTCTTCCGGGTTGCCGCTGCCCACCAGCACAAAGCGCGCCGGGTGCCGCACCGAAAGGCCCTCGCGCTCGACCACGTTTTCGCCCGAGGCGGCCACGTCGATCAGCAGGTCGACCAGATGGTCCTCCAGCAAGTTCACTTCATCGATGTAGAGAAAACCGCGGTGCGCCTGGGCCAGCAGGCCGGGCTCAAATGCCTTCACGCCTTGCGACAGGGCGCGCTCCAGATCCAGCGCACCGACCACGCGGTCTTCGGTGGCGCCCAGCGGCAGGTCGACCACGGGGACCGGGATGAGGTGGGTCTTGGGTGTGCTGCCCGTGGGCCGAAGGGTGGCGCATTCGGTGCAGCCGCCAGCCGCTTCGGCTGGGTCGCAGCCGTAGCGGCAGCCTTGCACCGCCTTCATCTTGGGCAACAGCGCGGCCAGTGCGCGCACCGCGGTCGATTTTCCGGTTCCCCGGTCGCCCAGCACCAGGATGCCACCGATGCTCGAGTCAATCGCGGCGATCAGGATCGCCGTCTTCATTTCTTCCTGGCCGACGATGGCCGAAAAGGGGAATGCCTGTGCCATGGATCTTTGCGTTGTCTGCGTTGAAATTCAGTATGGCACAGCCCGGGCGCATTCCCTCAGGATGACAATTCGCGATGTCTAGGTTCCGGTACACATTCTGCCGGATCACGTGTTCCTCAGCGCATCCAGAGCGCGCGCCAAAGCAGCACTGGCACATCCCAGACCCGCAGGCGTGGTCGTACCTTCCAGCTTCGGTGGCCGCAGTCGGCCAGCTTTTCCAATGTCCGCAGTCCGCCCTGAACCACCAGGCGCAGCTCCCAGCCAGCTCGGCCTGGTACGCGTCGGGCCAGCGGCGCGCCTTCCAGCATCAGCCCGTGCGCCTGCAGACACAGCGCGGCCACGGCACGCGCCATGCGCACCTGGGTCGCTGGTTCGGGCTGGGCATCGGCGGCGAAGTCGACCAGCTGGACACCGTGGCGGGCCAGCGCATCGGTCGGCAGGTAGTGGCGACCCCGCGCATGGTCGACCCGGATGTCTTGCCAGAAGTTGATCAGTTGCAGGGCGCTGCAAATCTGGTCGCTTCGCTTCAAGGACGCTGCATCGCTGACACCGTACAGGTGCAGCAGCAGGCGACCCACCGGGTTGGCCGAGCGGCGCGCGTAGTCGAGCAGCTCGGTGGTGTCGGCATAGCGATGGCCGCTAGCGGTATGACGCACATCTTGCTCAAAGGCGCTGATGAGGTCATGCAGCAGCGGGCCGGGTAGGTGGTGCTGCGTGACCGCGGCGCGCAGCGGCTTGAAGATGCCCGGCCAGCGGGTGTCAACCGGCGGGTTGCCGGTCAGGCAGCGGTCCAGCTCATGTCGGTAGGTGTCCAGGTCCAACAGTCGCTGCTCCGCGGCCGCGTCGCCCTCGTCGGCGAGGTCATCGGCGGTGCGGGCGAAGTGGTACAGGGCCTGCACGGCGGAGCGCAGCGCGGGCGGGCACAGCCAGGATGCGACGGGAAAGTTCTCGTAATGCCCGACGCCCGCACTCGGAGAAGGCAAGGACGCATCGGTGTTGGGGTTGGGGGCGGTCATCAGCAGATCCGATGGCGGGGGACCTTGAAGCGAGACGCGCCTGTCAGCCTTGCCAGCGCTAGCCCCTGCGGTCGGATGCGTGCGTGCGACAGTGCGCCCCATGCAGGCCAGTTGGCTTCTGGCGATTGCACTACAATTTTGCTTACTAACCGGTCAGTCATTAATTTTCTGGTTGCTGATTTGACTTCCATCCCGCCGCACCCGCTGCCGCGGCGGCTTCCCCAGACCCTCGATGCCCATGAGAACTTTGCCCATTGTCTTCGCCTTCTCGGTCGCCCTGGCGCTGGGAGCCTGCAGCAAGCCCGAGCCACCGATGGAACCCATTCGCTCGGTGAAGTTGCTCACGGTGCAGGCCGATGGCCTCAACCTGTCCTCCGAATATGCGGGTGAGGTGCGGGCGCGGGTGGAATCGCGGTTGGGCTTTCGGGTCGGCGGCAAGCTGCTGCAGCGCCCGGCCGAGGTCGGCCAGCGCGTGAAAGCAGGACAGCTGCTGGCCGAACTGGATGCGAAAGATCTGAACCTGGCGAGCCAGGCGGCGCAGGCGCAGGTAGCCTCTGCGCGCACGCAGCGCGATCTGGCGGCCGCCGATCTCAGGCGCTTCACCGATTTGCAGACGCAGGGTTTTGTCAGCGGCGCCGAAATTGAACGCCGCCAGGCCACGTTGCAGGCAGCCGAAGCCAGTCTGAATCAGGCCATGGCGCAGGGCTCCGTGCAGGGCAATCAGGCAGGTTACGCGCGGCTGCTGGCCGATGGCCCCGGCGTGGTGCTGGCGGTCGAGGCCGAGGTGGGGCAGGTGGTGGCTGCCGGCGCGCCAGTGGTGCGCGTTGCCCGCGATGGCGCGCGCGACGTGGTGTTTGCTGTGCCCGAAGACCGGCTGGCGCAGTTGCGCGTGGGCTTGACCGCGCAAGTGCGTTTGTGGGCGACCACAGGCGCAGCGTCAGCCCCCGCGCTGAGCGGTACGGTCCGTGAAGTCGCTGCGGCCGCCGACCCGCAGACCCGCACCTACCAGGTGCGCCTGGCCTTGCCCGATGACGCGCCCGTATCCCTGGGCGCGACGGCCTACGTGACGCTGCCGGCGCCCGCAGGGGCCGTCGCCCAGGCAATCAAGTTGCCCACCAGTGCACTCATGAGCGACGCGGCCAAGGGGCCCTCAGCCAGCGCTGTGTGGGTTTTCGACGCCGCCAGCGGCACGGTGCAGTCGCGTCCCGTGGTGGTGGCAGGTGCAGACGGCAACTTGGCAGTGATTGCCGATGGGCTGAAGCCGGGCGAAGAGGTGGTGGCCACTGGCGTGCATGTGCTGTCTCCGGGGCAGCAGGTGGTTCGCTTTGCCACTCCCTCGCAGTGAGGTCGGCATGAACCCACATTCCCCCGAAGAAGCATCGTCATGGGTGTCGCGGTTCAACCTGTCGCAATGGGCGCTGAACCACCAGGCCTTCACCCGCTACCTGATGATCGTGCTCATGCTGCTGGGCGCGGCTGCGTACTTTCAGCTCGGTCAGGATGAAGATCCACCGTTCACTTTTCGCGCCATGGTGGTGCGTGTTTTCTGGCCGGGCGCCACGGCGCAGCAGATGGCCGAGCAGGTCACCGACCGCATCGAGAAGACGCTGCAGGAAGTGCCTTACGCCGACAAGATCCGCAGCTACTCCAAGCCGGGTGAGTCGCTGATCATTTTCCAGCTCAAGGACTCATCACCACCGGGCGAGGTGCCACAGATCTGGTACACCGTGCGCAAGAAAGTGGGCGACATGCGCGGCACCCTGCCGCAGGGAGTGGTCGGGCCGTTTTTCAACGACGAGTTCGGCGATGTGTACGGCGTCATCTACGCGCTGCAGGGTGAAGGTTTTACGCCCGCCGACAAGAAGCAGGTCGCGGATGACGTGCGCCAGCAGCTGCTGCGCGTGAAAGATGTGAACAAGGTCGAGCTGTTTGGCGCGCAGGACCAGAAGCTGTACATCGAAATCTCGCAAAGGCGCCTTGCGGTGCTGGGACTGGACCTCCAGCAAGTCTTGGCCTCACTCGGTCAGCAGAACGCAGTCGAGTCGGCCGGCACGGTGCAGACGCCGCTGGATGCGGTGCAAGTGCGCGTGGCCGGTGCCTTCAACGATGTGGAGCAGTTGCGCGCGATGCCGATCCGTGCCGCCAACGGCCGACAGATCCGCCTGGGTGACATCGCCGAGATCGGCCTGGGCTACGCCGATCCGCCGCAGGTGCAGGTGCGGCACAACGGTTTGGAGAGCATCGCCCTGGGCATTTCCATGGCCAAGGGCGGCGACATCATCGCGCTGGGCAAGGCGCTCGAGGTGGCCGTGGCGGGAATCGAGCGCGACCTGCCTGCGGGCATGCAGCTGGTGCAGGTGCAGGACCAGCCGAGTGCGGTGACGAAGTCGGTCAACGAATTCGTCAAGGTGCTGATCGAAGCGGTGGTGATCGTGCTGGCGGTGAGCTTTCTGGCGCTGGGCCTGCACCGACGCGAAGGCGGTCGAGGTTTCAAGCGCTATGTGCTCGACATCCGACCCGGGCTGGTGGTGTTTGTCACCATTCCGCTTGTGCTGGCCATGACCTTTCTGGCCATGCAGTACTGGGGTATCGGCCTGCACAAGATTTCGCTCGGCTCGCTCATCATCGCGCTCGGGCTGCTGGTGGACGACGCCATCATTGCGGTGGAGATGATGGTGCGCAAGCTCGAAGAGGGCTACACCATGATGCGCGCGGCCACCTTCACCTGGGACGCCACCGCCATGCCCATGCTCACCGGCACTCTGATCACGGCCGCCGGCTTCCTGCCCATCGGGCTGGCCAACTCGACCGTGGGCGAATACACCTTTGCCATTTTCGCGGTGACGGTCATCGCGCTGGTGCTGTCCTGGATCGTGGCAGTGATGTTTGTGCCTTACCTGGGCGTCAAGCTGCTCAAGGTGAAGCCGCATGTGGGACAGGTGCATGAGGTGTTCGACGGGCCGTTTTACGTGCGCTTTCGTTCCCTGGTGAATTGGTGTGTGCTGCACCGCTGGATCACCATCGGCCTGACCATCGCCACCTTTGTGCTGGGCATCGTCGGCATGGGCAAGGTGCAGCAGCAGTTCTTTCCCGACTCCAGCCGCCCTGAAATACTGGTCGACATCTGGCTGCCCGAAGGCGCCAGCTTTGCGGCCACGGATGCCATCAGCCGGCAGGTGGAGGCGCGGTTGGCCAAAGAAGATGGTGTGACCAGCGTGAGCACCTGGGTCGGCTCAGGCGTGCCGCGGTTCTACCTGCCGCTGGACCAGATCTTTCCGCAGACCAACGTGTCGCAATTCATCGTCTTACCGCAAGACCTCAAGACACGCGAGTCGCTGCGCAAACGGCTGCCGGCCTTGCTGGCGACCGAGTTTCCCGAGGTGCGTGGCCGCGTCAAGCTGCTGCCCAACGGACCACCGGTGCCGTACCCGGTGCAGTTCCGCGTGGTGGGAGACGACCCGGTGGTACTTCGCGGGCTGGCCGACGAGGTCAAGACCACGATGCGCCAGAGCCCGAACACCCGAGGTGTGAACGACAACTGGAACGAATCGGTCAAGGTGCTGCGCCTGGAAGTGGACCAGGCCAAGGCGCGCGCGCTCGGGGTGTCCAGCCAGTCGATATCCCAGGCCGCGCGCACCATCCTGGTGGGCAGCACGGTGGGGCAATACCGCGAGGGTGACCGACTGATCGACATCGTGCTGCGCCAGCCGCTGGCCGAACGCGACGCGATCAGCAGCCTGCGCAACGCCTACCTGCCCACGGCCAGCGGCCAGAGCATTCCGCTGGCGCAGATTGCGCGCCCGGTGTTCGACTGGGAGCCAGGCGTGATCTGGCGCGAAAACCGCAATTTCGCCATCACAGTGCAAAGCGATGTCGTCGAAGGTCTGCAGGGCGCTACCGTCACCGCCGAGCTGTTGCCAGCCATGAACGCGATCAGCGCGGGCTGGGCCGCCCGGGGGCTGTCGGGCTACCGGGTGGAAGTGGCGGGCGCGGTGGAGGAAAGCAGCAAGGGCTCGTCGTCGATCGCCGCCGGCGTGCCGCTGATGTTGTTCATCACCTTCACCCTGCTGATGATCCAGTTGCAGAGTTTCAGCCGGTCCTTGCTCGTGTTCCTGACCGGACCGCTGGGCCTGGCTGGCGTGGCCGCGGCGCTGCTGCTGCTGAACCGACCCTTTGGCTTTGTGGCGCTGCTGGGCGTGATCGCGCTCATGGGCATGATCATGCGCAACTCGGTGATCCTGATCGATCAAATCGAGCAGGATCGGCGCCGGGGGATACCAGCATGGGATGCGATCGTGGAGTCGGCCGTGCGACGCATGCGGCCGATCGTGCTCACCGCGGCGGCTGCGGTGTTGGCCATGATCCCACTGTCTCGCAGCGTGTTCTGGGGCCCGATGGCGGTGGCCATCATGGGCGGCCTGATCGTTGCCACGGTGCTCACGCTGCTCGCGTTGCCGGCGATGTATGCCGCCTGGTTCAGGGTTCAGCGGGAGCCGACGCCCAGCTGATTCGGCGCAGCGAACAGCTGGACATGAAACAGATGAATCACTAGAATGTTAATGATTCATCTGTTTCATTTCCTCGCCGCTTGCCCTACCGCCACCTCACCCAGCTGCTGGACGCGCGCTTTGCCGCGCTGAGCCCTGAGCTTCAGCGCGCCGCGCGCTGGGTGCGCGAGCATCCGGCCGAGCTCGGTCTTCAGTCCATGCGCCAGTCGGCCCGATCGGCTGGCGTGGCCCCGGCCACCATGACGCGCCTAGCGCAGGCCCTGGGCCTGGACGGCTTTGACGCGATGCGCCGCCCCGCCATCGCTGCGCTGGCGAGATCGGCGGCCCAGGCCGGCACTGAAAAGGCCTCACCCGGTGTTGCGCCCATCAGCGCACTGCAGCAGGCCCAGTCTCTCAACGTCACCTCGGTGGCGTTGCGCAACAACACCGACCAGCTGCAGGCCGCGGCGATGGCCATCTTGGCAGCACGCCAGGTGGCCTTTCTGGGGCAACGCGCCAGCTTCGGCATTGCCCACCACCTGCGCTACACCTGCGACTGGCTGAGAGCAGGCACCCAGCTGGTGACCAATCTGGCCGGCGCAGGCAGCGATGAACTGGCCGAGCTGACGCAGGCTGACCTGCTGGTGGCGGTCAGCCAGGCGCCCTACAGCGTGCAGACAGTGCAGTGCGCGCAGCAGTCGCAGTCGCGCGGTGTGCCGGTGCTGGCACTGACCGACAGCGCGCTTTCGCCACTGGCCCGCACGGCCTCGATCGTGTTGCTGTTTGACGCGGCCTCACCTTCTTTTTTCCATTCCATGACCGGCGTCCAGGCGCTGGCCGAAATCCTGATGGCCACCGTGGCCGAGCAGGGAGGATCTGCTGTGGTCAAGCGCCTCGGCGATCGCCAGCAGCGGCTGCAAAGCGACCGCGTGTACTGGGACAAGCCCAACCGCCAGCGCCGTGCCACTGCCTGAGCTACGCACTTTTCTTTTCTCTTTAAGCCGACTCCAGCAAGGACCACCCATGAACGCCCGACTCCCCGCCGCGATACCCCAGGACACGACCCATGTGTTCCACCGACAGCTGCACCATGACCTGCCGATGGCGGTGAGCGGGCAGGGCATCACAATCACCGACGCCGCGGGCAAGACCTACCTCGATGCGTCGGGTGGCGCGGCGGTGTCCTGCCTGGGCCACGGCCACCCCGACGTGATCGCCGCGATGCACGCGCAGATCGACCGCCTGGCCTACGCCCACACCAGTTTCTTCACCACCGAAGTGGCCGAGGAACTGGCCGATGTGTTGATCCAGACTGCGCCTGCTGGCATGAGCCACGTGTATTTCGTCAGTGGCGGCTCTGAGGCGATGGAGGCCGCGCTCAAGATGGCGCGCCAGTACTTCGTGGAAATCGGCCAGTCGCAGCGCCGCCATTTCATCGCACGCCACCAGAGTTACCACGGCAACACGCTGGGCGCGCTGGCGGTTGGCGGCAATGCCTGGCGCCGCGAGCAGTTCAAACCGCTTTTGATCGATGTGACCCACGTGTCGCCCTGCTACGCCTACCGCCATCAGCGCGACGCTGAAACCCCCGAACAGTACGGTCAGCGGCTTGTGCAGGAACTGGCCGACACCATCGAGCAACTGGGTGGCGAAAACGTGATGGCGTTTGTGGCCGAGACCATTGGTGGCGCCACCGCTGGCGTGCTCACGCCGGTACCCGGCTACTTCAAGGGTGTGCGCGAGCTGTGTGACCGCCACGGCATCCTGCTCATCCTCGACGAGGTGATGTGCGGCATGGGCCGCTGCGGGACGTTGCACGCCTGCGAAGCCGAAGGCGTGGTGCCCGATCTGCTGGCGATCGCCAAGGGCCTGGGCGGCGGCTACCAGCCGATTGGCGCGGTGCTGGCGCAGGGCAAGCTGGTCGACGCCTTTCGCCAGGGCAGCGGGTTGTTCCAGCATGGCCACACCTACCTTGGCCATGCGGTGGCCTGCGCGGCGGCGCTGGCGGTGCAGCGCGTGATCGTGCGCGACGACCTGCTGGCGCAGGTGCAGTCGCGCGGGCGCTTTCTGCAGTCTGTGTTGACACAGACCTTTGGGGAGCACCCTCATGTGGGTGACATCCGCGGCCGCGGCCTGTTCTGGGGCATCGAGCTGGTGGCCGATCGCGCGAGCAAGCAGTGGTTCGACCCGGCCCGGAAGTTGCATGCCAAGATCAAGCGGGCGGCCATGGCCGAGGGAGTCATGGTCTATCCCATGGGGGGCACCGTGGACGGGCGCAGCGGCGACCATGTGCTGCTGGCACCACCCTTCATCAGCAGCGAAGACGAGTTGAGTCAGATGGTGGCGCGCCTGGGACGTGCGATCGGCGTGGCGCTGAGCAATTGATCTTGCAGCACTGTCTTGGAATTCGGTGACCGAAGTCAGGCTCGGGTAAGTACGTAGGACCCCGAATCAATTGACCTGCCGATTTCCAGTAGGATAAAAAGTTACCTAATTGGCCCACAAGGCTTGTGTCGACAGTCCTCAAAAGCAGGACCCAACCAGGAGATTCCATGAAGAAGTTGTCTGCTTGCATCACCGCCATCGCTGCGGCCACCGCCATGCTCGCGCCGGTCACCAGCGTCCAGGCCCAGCAAAAATTCATGACCATCGGCACCGGTGGCGTGACGGGCGTGTACTACGCGGCCGGCGGCTCCATCTGCCGCCTCGTGAACAAGGACCGCGCCAAACATGGCTTCCGCTGCACGGTGGAGTCCACTGGCGGCTCGGTGGCCAACATCAACACCATCAAGGCCGGCGATCTCGATTTTGGCGTGGCCCAGTCCGACTGGAACTACCACGGTTACAAAGGCACCAAGGCTTTCGAAAGCAGCGGCCCCTTCACCGACCTGCGCTCGGTGTTTTCCATCCACCCCGAGCCCTTCACCGTGTTGGCGCGCGCCGATGCCAACATCAAGACCTTCGCTGACCTTAAAGGCAAGCGTGTCAACGTGGGCAATCCCGGTTCGGGCACTCGCGCCTCCATGGATGAGCTGTTGGCCGCCCAGGGCATGAAGCTGTCCGACTTCGGTCTGGCCTCGGAGCTCAAGGCCGACGAACATGGCGCGGCACTGTGCGACAACAAGATCGACGCATTCTTCTACGGCGTGGGTCACCCCAGTGCCAACATCCAGGACCCGGTGACCACCTGCGGTGCCAAGCTGGTGAGCATCACCGGCCCAGCCGTTGACAAGCTGGTGGCAGCCAACTCTTATTACGCCAAGGCCAACATCCCGGGCGGTCTGTACAAGGGCAACGATGCCCCAACACCCACCTACGGCGTGCTGGCCACCTTCGTCACCTCGGCCAAGGCTTCGGACGACATGGTCTACACCCTGGTGAAGGCGGTGTTCGAGAACTTTGACGATTTCAAGAAGTTGCACCCAGCGTTCGCCAACCTGAACCCCGAGAACATGGTGAAGGATGGCTTGTCGGCACCCCTGCACAACGGCGCCGCCAAGTACTACAAGGAAAAGGGCTGGATCAAGTAAACCGATCCCCCCGCCTGATCGACCACCCCATGCGCGGCCAGTCCGCCCATGGGGTGTTTTGATTCAGGCATTTGATTTTCGCTTGTCAGGCGGGCCGAACACGTCCGCGGAAACATGGAGTTGCCCTCATGAGCACAGACAATCCAAAAATTTCACCGGCTGAGGTCGACGTCAACCAATTGGTGGCCGACAACGATTCGGGCGGACGCCAGCCGGGCCCGTTGGTGGCCAGGCTGCTCCTTTTGGTAGCAGTAGCCTGGTCGCTGTTCCAGCTCTGGATCGCCTCGCCACTGCCGTTCAGCCTGGGCATTTTTGTGCTCAACGACACCGAGAGCCGTGCGATCCACCTCGCGTTCGCGGTGTTCCTTGGCTACATGGCCTACCCGGCCAGCAAGCGTTCGCCGCGCGACCGGGTGCCGATCACAGACTGGCTGCTGGCATTGGTCGGCGCCTATTGCGCGGCCTACCTGTTCATCTTCTACCGCGAACTGGCCACCCGACCGGGACAACCCACACCCATGGACGTGTGGACCGCCGCCGTCGGCATCCTGCTGCTGCTGGAGGCCACGCGCCGGGTGCTGGGCCTGCCCATGGTCATCGTGGCCGTGGTGTTCCTGATCTACACCTTCGCCGGCCCCTACATGCCCGAGCTGGTGGCGCACCGCGGGGCTTCGCTGGACCGAGCCATGACCCACCAGTGGCTGACCACGGAGGGTGTCTTTGGTGTCGCGCTGGGGGTTTCCAGCGGATTCATTTTTCTGTTCGTGCTGTTTGGCTCGCTGCTCGACAAGGCGGGTGCGGGCAACTACTTCATCAAGTCGGCGTTTGCGCTCCTGGGTCACATGCGCGGTGGCCCGGCCAAGGCGGCCGTGGTGGCCTCGGCCGCTACCGGCATCATCTCCGGCTCGTCGATCGCCAACGTGGTCACCACCGGCACCTTCACCATCCCGCTCATGAAGCGCGTGGGCTATCGAGGTGACCAGGCCGGCGCGGTCGAGGTCTCGTCGTCCGTCAACGGGCAGATCATGCCGCCCGTGATGGGTGCGGCGGCTTTCCTCATGGTCGAGTACGTCGGCATTCCCTACATTGAGGTCATGAAGCACGCCTTCCTGCCAGCGATCATTTCCTACATCGCGCTGTTCTACATCGTTCACCTCGAAGCCCTCAAGGCCGACATGCAAGGCCTGCCGCGGCGCGTGCAGTCCACGGGCATGCAGCGACTGATCTCGTTCGTGACCACGGTCACGGGTTTCATCGTGCTTGCCGGCATCACCTACTACACGATCAGCTTCATCAAGGCCTCGCTCGGTGCAGCGGCCATTCCGACCATTGGCGTGCTGCTGATGGCAGCCTACCTTGGCTTGCTGTGGGTGAGCTCGCGCCAGCCCGAGCTGCAGCTGGATGACCCCAACGCTCCCGTCTTTGAGTTGCCGGAAACCGGGCCCACTGTGCGCTCGGGCCTGCATTACCTGCTGGCCGTGGTGGTGCTGGTGTGGTGCCTGATGGTGGAGCAGCTGTCGCCTGCGCTGTCGGCGTTCTGGGCGACCATGTTCATGGTCTTCATCATCCTCACGCAAAAACCCATCATCGGCGTGATGCGCGGCGCGCACAACATCGCGGCCGACCTCAAGGCCGGCGTTGCCGACCTGATTTCGGGCCTGGAGACTGGCGCGCGCAACATGATCGGCATTGGCGTGGCCACGGCGGCGGCGGGCATCATCGTCGGCACGGTCTCGCTCACCGGCGTTGGCCTGGTCATGACCGAGATCGTGGAGATTCTCTCGGGCGGCAACCTCATGCTGATGCTGGTGCTGGTGGCGGTGATCAGTCTGATCCTGGGCATGGGCCTGCCGACCACGGCCAATTACATCGTCGTGTCCACGTTGATGGCGCCGGTGGTGGTGGAGCTGGGCGCGCAGAGCGGCCTGATCGTGCCGCTGATCGCGGTGCATCTTTTCGTTTTCTACTTCGGCCTCATGGCCGACGTGACGCCGCCAGTGGGGCTGGCCTCGTTCGCTGCCGCTGCCATCGCGCGCCACGACCCGATCCAGACCGGTGTCACTGCCTTTTTCTACAGCATGCGCACCGCCATCCTGCCGTTCCTGTTCATCTTCAACACCCAGTTGCTGCTGATCGGGCTGGACGGGCCCCTGCACCTGATCATGACCGTTGGAACAGCGGTGATCGCGATGCTGGTCTTTGCGGCGGCCACGCAAGGTTTCTTCATCGTCAAGAGCCGCTGGTACGAGAGCGTGGCCATGTTGCTGGTGTGTTTCACGCTGTTTCGCCCCGGATTCTGGATGGACATGGTTCAGCCACCATTTGACGAGATCAAGGGCGAGCAGATGTCTCAGATCATTGCCGAGGCGCCCGCTGGCACCAGCAAGCGCGTCTGGATCGAGGGGCTGAACCTCAATGGCGATGAGATCCGCAAGGGGGTTTTGCTGCCGCTGGGTGACGTGGCCGATGCCAAGACGCGCCTGGGTACCGCAGGGCTGACGGTGATGGCCGATGGCGACGCGCTCATGGTCGCCGCAGTGAAGTTTGGCAGCCAGGCGGAAAAGCTCGGCATTGAGCAGAGCTTCCGCATCACCGCGATCGAGGTGCCAGCCGATCGTCCCGCCAAGGAATGGCTGTTCTTGCCGGCGTTTGTGCTGCTGGGGCTGGTGGTCTGGCTGCAGCGGACTCGTCGTCCAGCGTCTAAGTTGACACCCGCGTGAACCGATCTGCCCCATCAGCGCCACCGCGCGTGGCGCTGATCCACGCGCTGTCGCATTCGGTGGACCCGATCAACCAGGCGCTGCAGAGCACCTGGCCGCAGGCGATCCGCATGAACCTGCTGGACGACAGCCTGTCGGCCGATCTTGCACGCAGCGGCGCGGGCCTGGACGCGGCCATGCACCATCGCTTCGAATCGCTGGCGGCTTACGCTGAAGGCACGGGTGTGCAAGCCATTCTGTTCACCTGCTCGGCTTTCGGTGCCTGTATCGAGGCAGTGGCGACCCGGCGCCCGCACATGCCGGTGCTCAAGCCCAACGAGGCCATGGTGGTCGAGGCGGTGGCGCTTTCGGGGCCGAAGGGGCGCATCGGTCTGATCGCGTCGTTTGCACCCACTCTGGCATCCATGCCGGCCGAGTTTCCTGGCGGTGTGGATCTGCTCACCGAGCTGGCCGACGGCGCCCTTGAGGCGCTGAACGCAGGCGATGAAGGGCAGCACGACGCGATGGTGGTGGAGGCGGCCACGAAGCTGAAGGGCCAGGGTTGCGGTGTGATCGCCCTGGCCCAGTTCAGCATGGCGCGGTCGCGTCGCGCCGTTGCGGAGGCGACAGACCTGCCGGTGCTGACCACGCCCGAGAGCGCGGTGCGCTTGCTGCGTCGCCGGCTCGGCGCCTGAGCGGGGCCGCACCACTTGCTCGCCCTGAACAGGCGAGTCAATGCCAGCGGCTACAATTGAAGGTTGCCGTGAAGCGGGTCGAATTCGCATGAACACCTTGTGTGCAGCGCCTCGACCCGACGTGTCGGGCGCGCGGGTGGCGAAATTGGTAGACGCACCAGGTTTAGGTCCTGACGCCAGCAATGGTGTGGGGGTTCGAGTCCCCCCCCGCGCACCACAACAATGCACAGATTCATCCCCCGTTGGCCGGAATGGCTGGCTGACGGCCCATCTTCTGGAGAATGCCATGACCGTGACCGTTGAAACCCTGGAAAAGCTCGAACGCAAGATCACGCTGACCTTGCCTGCCGATGTGATCCAGAACGAAGTGACCCGCCGCCTCAAAGACGTGGCACGCAAGGTCAAGATGGACGGTTTCCGTCCCGGCAAGGTGCCGCTGAACGTGGTGGCACAGCAGTACGGCTATTCGGTGCACTACGAGGTGATGAACGACAAGGTCGGTGAGGCCTTTTCCATGGCGGCCAACGAAGCCAAGTTGCGCGTGGCCGGTCAGCCCAAGATCACCGAAAAGGAAGGTGCACCCGAAGGCCAGATCGCCTTTGACGCGGTTTTTGAGGTCTACCCGGAGGTCAAGCTCGGCGATCTGAGCACGGCCGAGATCGAAAAAGCGTCTACCGAAGTCAGCGACGCGGCCATCGACCGCACACTGGACATCCTGCGCAAGCAGCGTCGTACCTTCGCCCAGCGAGCCCAGGACCAGGCCGCGGTGGACGGCGACCGCGTCACCATCGATTTCGCCGGGAAAATCGATGGCGAGCCCTTTGAAGGTGGCAAGGCCGAGGCTTTCCAGTTCATCGTGGGCGACGGCCAGATGCTCAAGGAATTCGAAGACGCGGTGCGCGGCATGAAGTCGGGTGAGTCCAAGACCTTTCCGCTGGCCTTTCCGGCCGACTACCACGGCAAGGACGTAGCCGGGAAGACCGCCGACTTCTTGGTCACGGTCAACAAGATCGAAGCGGCGCACCTGCCCGAGGTGGACGGTGCGCTGGCCAAATCGCTCGGCATCGCCGAAGGCACGGTGGAGGGCCTGCGTGCCGACATCAAGAAGAACCTGGAGCGCGAAGTGAAGTTCCGCGTGCAGGCGCGCAACAAGCAGGCCGCCATGGATGCGCTAGCCGCCAAGGCCGAACTCGACCTGCCGAAGTCGGTGGTGCAGGCCGAGCTGGAGCGCTTGGTTGAGGGCGCCCGCGCCGATCTGAAGCAGCGCGGTGTCAAGGACGCCGACAAGGCACCGATCCCCGACGACCTGTTTCGGCCTCAAGCCGAACGCCGCGTGCGTCTGGGCCTGGTGGTGGCCGAGCTGGTTCGTGAGAAGTCGCTGCAAGCCAAGCCCGAACAGATCAAGGCACACATCGAGGAGCTGTCGGCGTCGTACGAGAAGCCGGCCGACGTGGTGCGCTGGTACACCGGCGACAACCGCCGCATGGCCGAGGTAGAGGCCATCGTGATCGAAAACAATGTCACCGAGTACGTACTGGCGCAAGCCAAGGTCACGGAGAAGGCGATTGACTTCGACGAACTGATGGGCCAGTCCTGATCATCTTGCTTCGCAGGATCGAAGAGGGCGGAGCAATCCGCCCTTTTTTTTGTGGCGCAGACCTTGCCTTTGGCGGCAAGCGCGCCATATCCCCCAGAGCGCCATGTCCTCCCGCGCTGATTGGCAAGGCAGGTTGGTTACAGTAAGGGCATGGCGCACACACCACCCTCGCGCCACCACACGGAGAACCGCATGAGCGTAATGGACATTCAAGGCCTGGGCATGGTGCCCATGGTGATCGAACAATCTGGCCGCGGCGAGCGCGCCTACGACATTTATTCGCGCCTGCTCAAAGAGCGCGTCATCTTTCTGGTCGGTGAAGTCAACGACCATTCGGCCAATCTGCTTGTGGCGCAGCTGCTCTTTCTGGAGAGCGAGAACCCCGACAAAGACATCTCCTTCTACATCAACTCGCCTGGAGGTTCAGTCACGGCGGGCATGGCGATTTTTGACACGATGAACTTCATCAAGCCCGATGTATCGACCCTTTGCGTGGGTTTTGCCGCCAGCATGGGCGCTTTCCTTTTGGCTGCCGGCGCCAAAGGCAAGCGTTTCTCGCTGCCCAACTCCAAGATCATGATCCACCAGCCCTCGGGCGGAAGCCGGGGCCAGGCCACCGAGATCGAGATCCAGGCGCGCGAGATCCTCAAGACCCGCGAACAGCTCAACAAGATCCTGGCCGAGCGCACCGGGCAGCCCCTGGAGCGCATTGCCCGCGACACCGAGCGCGACTACTACATGACGGCAGCCGAGTCGGCGGAGTACGGCCTGATCGACAAGGTGATCGACAAGCGCCCCTCGACAGCCTGATGGCGCGGTTTTGCACAAAAAAGCCACCTCAAACCCAGTAAAGAGTGCTGAATCTGCCCAAATCCAGCGCTTTTCCCGGGTATGGGCGCATCCTCGCTTGAACTATCATCAACGTCACGGCATCAACTCGTTACAACTGAACCACGCAACCCATGGCCGATAAAAAAGCCGCCTCTGGCGAAAAAGCGCTCTACTGCTCCTTCTGCGGTAAGAGCCAGCACGAGGTCAAGAAGCTGATTGCCGGTCCGTCGGTGTTCATCTGCGACGAGTGCATCGAGCTCTGTAACGACATCATCCGCGACGAGTTGCCTGGTCTCGAATCGGTCAAGCCCTCGGGAGACGAGGTGCCCACGCCAGCCGAGCTCAAGGCGAACCTGGACCAGTATGTGATCGGACAGGACACCGCCAAGCGGGCCCTGGCGGTGGCCGTCTACAACCACTACAAGCGCCTTCGCCACAAGCAGACAGCCCGCAAGGACGAAGTGGAGCTGGCCAAGAGCAACATCCTGCTGCTCGGACCCACCGGCTCGGGCAAGACCCTGCTGGCGCAGACCATGGCGCGCATGCTCAATGTGCCGTTTGTGATGGCCGACGCCACCACGCTGACCGAAGCCGGCTACGTGGGCGAGGATGTGGAAAACATCGTGGCCAAGTTGCTGCAGAGCTGCAATTACGATGTGGAGCGCGCCCAGCAGGGCATCGTCTACATCGACGAGATCGACAAGATCACCCGCAAGTCGGACAACCCGTCCATCACCCGCGACGTGTCGGGCGAAGGAGTGCAACAAGCGCTGCTCAAGCTGATCGAAGGCACCATGGCGAGCGTTCCGCCCCAGGGCGGTCGCAAACACCCCAATCAGGACTTCCTGCAGGTCGATACGACCAACATCCTGTTCATCTGCGGCGGCGCATTCGCGGGGCTGGAGAAGATCATCGAGAACCGCACCGAGGCCTCGGGCATGGGGTTCGGCGCGGTGGTCAAGAGCAAGAAGCAGCGCAGCCTGACCGATGCCTTCAAGGAAATCGAACCCGAAGACCTGATCAAGTTTGGTCTTATCCCCGAGTTGGTGGGTCGCGTACCGGTGATTGCCGCGCTGTCGGAGCTGAGCGAAGACGCCCTGGTCGAAATTCTGACCGCGCCCAAGAATGCCGTGGTCAAGCAGTTCTCCCGCCTGCTGTCGATGGAAGGCGCTGAGCTGGAGGTGCGCCCGGCCGCACTCAAGGCCATCGCCCGCAAGGCGCTGGCGCGCAAGACCGGAGCGCGCGGACTGCGCTCGATTCTGGAAAACGCGCTGATCGATACCATGTTCGATTTGCCCGGTATGAGCAACGTGGAGAAGGTCGTGGTGGATGAGTCCACAATCGACGAGAACAAGCCGCCTCTGCTCGTTTACCGCGAAGCGGCCAAGCAGGCTTGAACGACCCTGGCGCGGTACCTGAGCCGCGCACCGAGAATGACGTGCGTCCGGTTGAATTCGCCCGCATCCGCCCCACCTGTCCATTTTGTTGAGGTTCAGAAATGTCCGGACAAACCCCTTTGCCAAGTACCCCCGTGGAACTGCCCCTGTTGCCCTTGCGCGATGTGGTGGTGTTCCCGCACATGGTCATTCCGCTTTTCGTCGGCCGTCCCAAGAGCATCAAAGCCCTGGAGTCCGCGATGGAGTCTGAGCGCCGCATCATGCTGGTGGCGCAAAAGGCTGCGGCCAAAGACGAGCCGTCGACCGATGACATGTTTGAGATGGGTTGCGTGGCCACCATCCTGCAAATGCTCAAGCTGCCCGATGGCACCGTGAAGGTGCTGGTCGAAGGCGTGCAGCGAGCCAAGGTCTTGTCCGTCACCGAAGGTGAAAGCCATTTTGTGGCCAGTGTGAGCCCGGTGGATCCGGCGGTCGAGCGTGCCGAAATGCTGTCGACCGAGCTCGAAGCGCTGCGCCGCGCGGTGATGCAGCAGTTTGACCAGTACGTCAAACTCAACAAGAAAATTCCCTCAGAAATCCTGACCTCGATTTCCAGCATCGACGATCCTGGCCGGCTGGCCGACACCATCGCGGCGCACCTGCCGCTCAAGCTCGAGTCCAAGCAGGTCGTGCTCGATCTCGATCCGGTCAACAAGCGGCTAGAAAACCTGTTCGAGCAACTGGAACGCGAAGTCGACATCCTGAACGTCGACAAGAAAATCCGGGGCCGCGTGAAGCGGCAGATGGAAAAGAACCAGCGCGACTTTTACCTGAACGAGCAGGTCAAGGCCATCCAGAAGGAGCTGGGCGAAGGCGAAGAGGGCGCCGACATCGAAGAGATCGAAAAGAAGATCAAGGCAGCCCGCATGCCGGCCGAGGCGCGCAAGAAGGCCGAAGCCGAGTTCAAGAAACTCAAGCTGATGTCACCCATGTCGGCCGAAGCCACTGTGGTGCGCAATTACATCGATGCGTTGGTCGCCTTGCCCTGGAGCAAGAAGACCAAGATCAAGCACGACCTGTCTTACGCCGAGGCCGTGCTCAATGAGGATCACTACGGGCTTGAGAAGGTCAAGGACCGGATTCTTGAGTACCTCGCAGTGCAGCAGCGCGTGGACAAGGTCAAGGCGCCCATCCTGTGTCTGGTAGGCCCGCCGGGCGTGGGCAAGACCTCGCTCGGTCAGTCGGTCGCCAAGGCTACCGGCCGCAAGTACGTGCGCATGGCCCTGGGTGGCATGCGCGACGAAGCCGAGATCCGTGGCCACCGCCGCACCTACATCGGCGCCATGCCGGGCAAGGTGCTGCAAAGCCTGTCCAAGATCGGCACCCGCAATCCGCTGTTCCTGCTCGACGAGATCGACAAGCTGGGTACCGATTTCCGCGGCGACCCTTCCAGTGCGCTGCTGGAGGTGCTGGACCCGGAGCAGAACCACACCTTTGGCGACCACTACGTCGAGGTGGACTTCGACCTCTCTGACGTGATGTTCGTCGCCACGTCAAACTCGATGAACATCCCGCCGGCACTGCTGGACCGCATGGAGGTGATTCGCCTCTCGGGTTATACGGAAGAAGAGAAAACCAACATTGCCATCCGTTATTTGTTGCCCAAGCAGCTGAAGAACAACGGCATCCTGGAAGCTGAACTGGAGGTGAAGGAGTCGGCGGTGCGCGACATCGTGCGCTACTACACCCGTGAGGCCGGCGTGCGCTCGCTGGAACGCGAGCTTTCCAAGATCTGCCGCAAGGTGGTCAAGGGCCTGCTGCTGAAGAAGTACACGCCGACGGTGGTCGTCGATGAGGACAACCTGAGCGAATTCCTGGGAGTGCGCAAGTACTCCTACGGCCGTGCCGAAGCGCAGAACCAGGTCGGTCAGGTGGTTGGTCTGGCATGGACCGAGGTGGGTGGTGATCTGCTGACCATCGAAGTGGCGATCATGCCGGGCAAAGGTGTGATCACCCGCACTGGTTCGCTGGGTGACGTGATGAAGGAGTCGGTCGAGGCCGCGCGGACCGTGGTGCGCAGCCGCGCTCGCGCGCTGGGCATCAAAGACGAGCGATTCGACAAACGTGACATCCATATCCACGTGCCTGACGGCGCCACGCCCAAGGATGGTCCAAGTGCTGGTGCGGCCATGACCACGGCCCTCGTGTCAGCCTTGACCGGGATTCCGGTGCGCGCCGATGTCGCGATGACCGGTGAAATCACGTTGCGTGGCGAGGTCACCGCCATTGGTGGCCTGAAAGAGAAGCTGCTCGCGGCTTTGCGCGGAGGCATCAAGACCGTGATCATTCCCGAGGAAAACGTCAAGGACCTCGCCGAAATTCCCGACAACGTGAAGCAAGGTCTGGAGATCGTGCCTGTGAAGTGGATCGACAAGGTGCTCTCGATTGCGCTGGAACGCAGTCCAGTGGCTCTGACCGATGAAGAGGTGGCCGAGCAAGTGGCGGCCGCGTCTGTGGCGCCTTCTGCTCCAGCGACGGACACGGTCAAGCACTGAGCGGAGAATTTTTCGCGCCTCAACCAGGGGCACCATTTTTTCTGGCTATAATTCTGGTTTTCGACGAACACACCAATACGTCGAAGCGATGCGGGAATAGCTCAGTTGGTAGAGCGCAACCTTGCCAAGGTTGAGGTCGCGAGTTCGAGTCTCGTTTCCCGCTCCAGGATCTAGAAAAAAGGGAAGCGCTGGCTTCCCTTTTTTGTCGGTGAGTGGGGCTTCAGATGGCTGCGGCCCACTGCCCAAGGTTTTGCGGCGCGATAGCAAAGCGGTTATGCAACGGATTGCAAATCCGTCTAGCCCGGTTCGACTCCGGGTCGCGCCTCCAGTCTTTCCATGCCCCGCCCCGAGCGGGGCATTTTGTTGCCTGCTGGTGCCATGCCGACCCTGCCACAATGGATGCGGGCCTCGATGGTGAAATTGGTAGACACAGCGGACTTAAAATCCGCCGCTTTCCCGTGAGGGGGCGTACCGGTTCGACCCCGGTTCGAGGCACCAGCCAGGCTTGCAACCCCTAGGCGTTTTCCGTCTTCAACGGTACAGTGAGTTTCATGACCCGATACAACGCGCCCTTCGAAATCCATCTGCATGGCGAAGTGCCGCTGCGCGACGACGTCGTGTTTGCCCAGATCCAGGACGCGCTCAAGCCGCTGTGGAAATACGCGGGTGCCAAGTCGCTCGCAGCTGCCGCTGAGAGCGCCTACGAAGATGAGCCCGGCATTCGTTTTGATGCCGAGACCCATGTGCTCAGCATCTGCTGGACTGTGCCCGGCGATGAGGATTTTCGTCAGGTGATGGAAGAAACCTGCATGGGCCTCAATGAAATCGCTTCGGCGGGAGCGCCGCTGGAGGTGTCGTTCTACGACACCGAGTACGACGAGGAAGAGGCGCCGGAGTCTGAGGAGGAGGGCGAGGCTCGAGACGATTTCATGATGTGTTTCGTGGGTCCGACGCCTGCGGCGATTCTTCAGGTGCAGCGCGATCTGCTGGTGCAGGACGTGGTGCATATCATGGAGCGCCATTTCGACGCTTCTGAGCTCGGCGGCGTGGTCGGCGCGATCGATCAATTGTTCACCGAGCGTTTTGACGCGCTGGTGAGCTCCATGCACCTGGGCAAACCCCCGCGTGGTCACGGTGGCTCGTCGGGCCACGGCGGCGGCCGCAAGCCGCGCCATCTGCACTGATTCCTCTGCGCCACTGCGCTGACCGGCGCGCGCGCTAGACTCCCGGCGTACCGGCGCTGTTCGCCGGCCTGGAGCGCGCATGGCCCTGTTCAGCAACGAAGCCCTCAACCCTGGCGTGCGCAAGCGCGAGGTGTTTGGCTGGGCGATGTACGACTTCGCCAACTCGGGCTACACGACCGTGGTGCTCACCGCCGTGTTTGCCGCCTACTTCGTGGGTGCGGTGGCGGGAGGGGCGGCCTGGGCCACTTTTGTCTGGACGCTGGCGCTCAGTGTCTCTCATGCCCTGGTCATGCTCACCATGCCCGCCCTGGGCGCGTGGGCGGACCGCCACGGGGCGAAGAAGCGCTTGCTGATGCTGAGTACCATCGGCTGTGTGCTTGCCACGGCTGGTCTGGCTTCGGTGGGACCAGGCGCGGTCTGGCTGGCGGTAGGCCTGGTGATCCTGTCCAATGTGTGTTTCGCCTGGGGCGAGTCGCTGATCGCGGCCTTTCTGCCTGAGCTGGCCAGACCGTCGGCCATGGGGCGGGTGAGTGGCTGGGGCTGGAGCTTTGGCTACTTCGGCGGCATGCTGGCGCTCGGCCTGAGCCTGGCCTACGTGCTATGGGCCCAGGCGCAAGGTCAGAAGGCGGCTGAGTTTGTGCCTGTCACCATGCTGATCACCGCGGTGATCTTTGCGCTGGCGGCCTCGGTCACCCTCTCGTTGCTCAACGAGCGTGCCCAGCCCAACCCCCAAGTTGGCGTCAGCGGCGTGCGCGATTCGCTGCGCCAGTTGCGCAACACCTTTCATCATGCACGCCGTTATACCGACTACATGTGGTTGCTGGCTTGCGCCGTGGCCTACCAGGGCGGGGTCGCGGTGGCGATCACCCTGGCCGCGATCTACGCCGAACAGGTGATCGGCTTCGTGCAGCAGGAAACCATGCTGCTGATCTTCGTGCTCAACATCGCTGCCGCCGTCGGTGCCTTCGCCTTTGGTTACTGGCAGGACCGGCTGGGTCACAAGCTGGCACTGGGCATCACGCTGGTGGGGTGGATGGCCACCTGCATCATCGCTGCGCTCACCACCACCAAAGGCGGCTTCTGGTACGCCGCGGCCATCGCCGGCCTGTGTATGGGCAGCAGCCAGTCGTCGGGCCGGGCCATGGCAGGCCTGTTTGCTCCGCCTGCGCAGCTGGCCGAGTTCTACGGCCTGTGGACCTTTGCCACGCGGCTGGCGAGCATCATCGGACCCCTGAGCTATGGCGCCATCACCTGGATGACCGATGGCAATCAGCGGTTGGCGATCGGCTTCACAGCCGTGCTGTTTCTGGTTGGCCTGGTTTTGCTGCAGCCGGTGAACATGGCGCGCGGACGAGCGGCGGCGCTGGCGGAAGTGAGCCCGCCCGCGCGGACAGGCTGAGTTCAGGTCGCTGCAACCTGGGCCGACATGCCCAGCCAGCGGGCTGCGGCCTGCTCCAGAGGGTGGTGGTCTCCGGTGCTCAGCAGGGTGACGGAGCCAGGTCCGGTGCCGGCTGCAGGCGCTTCCAAACTCAACACCGCGCGTGTTCGGCGGGCCACCGCTTCGCCGGTGTCCACCAGCTGCACGCCGGCCCCGCAGAGCGCTTGCAGGATGTTGCTCGCGAACGGGTAGTGGGTGCATCCGAGCACCAGGGTGTCGATGGGTGGGCGATGTGGTTCTTGTGCATGCAGCTGCGACAGGTGAAACCTAGCGCGCTCGCGAATGGCGACAGGGTCCGCACGCTCGATGGCGTGCGCCAATCCATCGCAAGGCTGGATGCGCACATGCAGCGGCCGCTGTGGTTCATCCGTCACGCGATGCAGCAGCTGCGCGAAGCGGGTGCTGTGCACCGTGCCGCGTGTGGCCAGCACACCGATGTGGCTGTTGCGCGTCAAGGCCGCTGCGGGCTTGAGCGCAGGCTCCACGCCAATGAACGGGAGATCGCGGTGGGTGTGGCGCAGCTCGTCGATGGCGAGCGCGGTTGCGGTGTTGCAGGCAACCACCAGCCCGTCAATCTTGTATTCGGACCGCAACCGCTCGGTGAGCCGAAGGGCTCGATCGAGCACCGTCTGGGAAGCTTGTTCGCCGTAGGGTGCGTGGGCGTTGTCTGCGAGATAGACAAAATGCACCTGAGGCAGCTCGGCGCGCAGCGCGCGCAGCACGCTGAGTCCACCGACGCCGCTGTCGAAAACACCGACGGTGGTCAAGTGAAGTCGCTCATGCGCCGGCGACGGCGATGCCCTTGAATTCGCCCGAGGCGATACGCTGGCTCCATTCGGCCGGGCCGGTGGTGTGCACGCTGGTGCCCGCCGAGTCGACAGCCACCGTCACCGGCATGTCGACCACATCGAACTCGTAGATGGCTTCCATGCCCAGGTCGGCAAAGCCCACGACCTTGGCGGTCTTGATGGCTTTGGACACGAGGTAGGCCGCGCCACCGACTGCCATGAGGTAGGCGCTCTGGTGGTTCTTGATCGATTCGATGGCTGCCGGGCCGCGCTCGGCCTTGCCGATCATGGCGATCAGGCCGGTCTTCTCCAGCATGGTGTCGGTGAATTTGTCCATGCGGGTTGCGGTGGTCGGACCGGCCGGGCCAACCGCTTCGTCGCCGACCGGATCGACCGGGCCCACGTAGTAGATGACGCGGTTGGTGAAGTCCACTGGCAGTGGCTCGCCCTTGGCCAGCATGTCCTGGATGCGCTTGTGTGCGGCGTCTCGTCCGGTGAGCATCTTGCCGTTGAGCAGCAGGGTCTGGCCCGGCTTCCAGGCGGCCACCTGCGCCTTGGTCAGTGTGTTGAGGTCGACCCGCTGGCTCTTTTGCGTGTCGGGCGTCCAGTTGACGTTGGGCCAGAGGTCAAGGCTGGGTGCTTCCAGGTACACCGGGCCGCTGCCGTCCATCACAAAATGGGCGTGGCGCGTGGCGGCGCAGTTGGGGATCATGGCCACCGGCTTGCTGGCTGCGTGGGTCGGGTAGAGCTTGATCTTGATGTCGAGCACAGTGGTCAGGCCACCCAGGCCCTGAGCGCCGATACCCAGTGCGTTGACTTTATCGAACAGCTCCAGGCGCAGCTCTTCGACCTGGCTGAGCTTGTCGCCCTTGCTGGCTTTGGCCTGCAGCTCGTACATGTCGATGTCGTCCATCAGGCTCTGCTTGGCCAGCAGCACCGACTTTTCGGCCGTACCGCCGATGCCAATGCCCAGCATGCCCGGCGGGCACCAGCCGGCACCCATGGTCGGCACGGTCTTGAGCACCCAGTCGACCACACTGTCGCTGGGGTTGAGCATCATCATCTTGCTTTTGTTCTCGCTGCCGCCGCCTTTGGCGGCCACGGTCACGTCCACCTTGTTTCCGGGAACGATCTCGGCGTAGATCACGGCGGGCGTGTTGTCGCCGGTGTTCTTGCGGGCGAACAGCGGGTCGGCAACCACGCTGGCGCGCAGCTTGTTGTCGGCATTGTTGTAGCCCTGGCGCACCCCTTCGTTGATGGCGTCCTCCAGGCTGCCGGTGAAGCCTTCCCAGCGCACATCCATGCCCACTTTCAGGAACACGTTGACGATGCCGGTGTCTTGACAGATTGGGCGGTGGCCGGTGGCGCTCATCTTGCTGTTGGTCAGGATCTGCGCGATCGCGTCCTTGGCGGCGGCGCTTTGTTCGCGCTCGTAGGCGCGTGCGAGGTGGGCGATGTAGTCGGCTGGGTGGTAGTAGCTGATGTACTGCAGGGCGGCGGCAACCGATTCAATCAGGTCGGCCTGGCGGATCGTGGTGGTCATGGCGATGGGTTCTCTCTTGGGGTGGAAATCGGCCCTGCCTGGGCCAGCAGGGCCTTGAGTTCTCGGATGTCCTGGCGAAGGGATTGCACTTCGGCGTGCAGCTCGTGTTCCATCGAAAGGCCGACATTTTCGACCAGGGCTTCGGTGGCCTTGTGTTCGCTCTCCGTGAAGGTCTGCATCGCATTGACGATGATCGCGATGAACAGGTTGAGCATGGTGAAGGTGGCAAACAGGATGAAGGTGATGAAGAACACCCAGGCAAATGGTGACTCCTCCATCACCGGGCGCGCAATGCCCATGGACCAGCTCTCGAGCGTCATCACCTGGAACAGTGTGTAAAGTGAGCGCCCCAGGTGGCCGAACCAGTCGGGGAAGGCCTGGCCAAACAGGTGTGTGGCGATGACGCCGAATACGTAGAAAACCAGCAGCAGCACCATGGCGATCGAGCCCAGCCCGGGCAACGCCGAGAGCAGGGCGCCGACAACCCTGCGCATCGAGGGCACGATGGTGAGGACCCGCAGCACCCGCAGCACCCGTAGCGCGCGAAGTACCGCCAGCGGTCCGCTGGCCGGGATCAGCGCGATCGCCACCACGGTGAAGTCGAACACGCTCCAGGGGTCCCGGAAAAACGCACTGCGGTGCGCGTAGATGCGCAGGAGAATCTCGACGACAAACACGCCTAGGATGACCCGGTCCAGGGCGAGGATCCAGTGACCCGCCTGCGCCATCACACCGGCCGAGGTTTCCAGGCCCATCAGAGCCGCATTGACGATGATCAGTGCCAGCACGAACTGCTGCACGCGCGGGTTTGCCAGCCAGGCGCTCAGCCGTGCGCGCGGATCGGGGGGTGTTTCGTGGGCGGCGAGGCGCATGGCTGGCGGGTGTTGTGGCACTTTGGACGGTGCCGTATTCTAAGAAGTCGCCCAACGCCGTGGCGTACGCAGGGCCGCTGCTGCCCGTGTGTAAGTGGCTCGTAAGAGCCTTTGCGCACATTGTGAGAGATTCTCGATACCGCAAAACCTCAGGAGACAAGCCATGTCAGCACCGTCCAACGCCATCCAGTCCACCCTGGTCGAAAACCGGGTCTTCGAGCCATCGGACGCCATGCGCAAGTCCGCGCGCATCTCCGGCATGGACGCTTATCAGGCACTGTGTGACGAGGCCGACACGGACTTCGAAGGCTTCTGGGCCAAGCGCGCTCGTGAGACGCTGGCCTGGCACAAGCCGTTCACCAAGACGCTGGACTCGTCCAATGCGCCGTTCTACAAGTGGTTTGAAGATGGCGAGTTGAACGCCTCCTACAACTGCCTTGATCGGCACATGGGTACGCCAGTCGAGAACAAGACCGCGATCATTTTTGAAGCGGACGGGGGTGAAGTCACCAAGGTCACCTACAAGGAGTTGCTGGCCAAGGTGTCACAGTTCGCCAATGCACTCAAGGCCAAGGGCGTGAAGAAGGGTGACCGTGTCGTCATCTACATGCCCATGACCATCGAGGGCGTTGTGGCTATGCAGGCCTGCGCCCGAATTGGGGCCACGCACAGTGTGGTGTTCGGCGGCTTTTCGGCCAAGGCGGTGCAAGAGCGGATCCACGACGCAGGCGCGGTGGCCGTCATCACGGCGAACTACCAGTTGCGCGGTGGCAAGGAGCTGCCGCTCAAGTCCATCGTCGATGAAGGCATTGCGCTGGGTGGCTGTGAGTCGGTCAAGAACGTGGTCGTGTTCCAGCGCACCCAGACCGCGGTCAACATGGTGGCTGGGCGCGACAGTTTCATGCATGAGGTGATGGCCGAGCAGTCCGCCGACTGCCCGGCCGAAATGGTGGGTGCCGAACACCCGCTGTTCGTGCTCTACACCTCAGGCTCCACCGGAAAGCCCAAGGGCGTCGTGCACAGCACGGGCGGTTACCTGCTGTGGGCCAACCTGACGATGAACTGGACCTTCGACCTGAAGGACAGCGACGTCTTCTGGTGCACAGCCGACATCGGCTGGATCACCGGCCACACCTATGTGGCCTATGGCCCGCTCGCTGCGGGTGCCACGCAGATCGTGTTCGAAGGCGTGCCGACCTACCCGAACGCAGGGCGTTTCTGGCAGATGATCGAGCGCCACAAGTGCACCATCTTCTACACCGCGCCGACCGCGATCCGCTCGCTGATCAAGGCCGCCGAGGCCGATGAAAAAGTGCACCCGGCGCGCTCAGACCTGAGCAGCCTGCGCATCATGGGTTCGGTGGGTGAGCCCATCAACCCAGAAGCCTGGATGTGGTACTACAAAAACGTGGGCGGGGAGCGCTGCCCGATCGTGGACACCTTCTGGCAGACCGAGACCGGTGGTCACATGATCACGCCGCTGCCAGGCGCCACACCGCTGGTGCCGGGCTCGTGCACGCTGCCATTGCCTGGCATCACCACGGCCATCGTGGACGAAGCGGGCATGGACGTACCCAACGGCTCGGGCGGCATCCTGGTGGTGAAGAAGCCCTGGCCATCGATGATCCGCACCATCTGGGGCGATCCTGAGCGATTCAAGAAGAGCTACTTCCCAGAAGAGCTCAAGGGCTATTACCTGGCTGGCGACGGCGCGGTGCGGAGCGCTGACCGCGGCTATTTCCGGATCACTGGTCGCATCGACGATGTGCTCAACGTCTCGGGTCACCGGATGGGCACGATGGAGATCGAGTCGGCGCTGGTCGGTAAGTCTGACCTGGTGGCTGAAGCGGCCGTGGTGGGGCGGCCCGACGACCTGACCGGAGAGGCCATCGTGGCCTTTGTGGTGCTCAAGCGCTCACGCCCGATCGGCGACGAAGCCAAGGCCATTGCCAAGGAGCTGCGCGACTGGGTGGGCAAGGAGATCGGCCCGATCGCCAAGCCCAAGGACATCCGCTTCGGTGACAACCTGCCCAAGACGCGCTCGGGCAAGATCATGCGCCGCCTGCTGCGCTCGATCGCCAAAGGCGAAAAGATCACCCAGGACACCAGCACTCTGGAGAACCCCGCGATTCTGGATCAGCTGTCGGAGAACAACTGATCGACTTCCCAGCCATGGCCGGGATGCTGCGCGCGGCAGGAGGCTGAGGGGCGCCGCGATCGCGAAGCGATGTGATGCCATCACCAGTGCCTTGCGATCCTCGAACGGCCGTCGGAGGGCAATGTGTCAAGAGGGTGCTGAACGAACAACAAAAAGCCCGCTGGGACCCCAGCGGGCTTTTCTTATTCCGGACAACGGGAACTTACTTCACGCTCAATACCCAGGCAGCCAGCTTCTTGGCGTCGGCCTCGCTGACCTGCGGGTTGGCAGGCATGGGAATCGCACCCCAGACGCCGGAGCCGCCTTTGATGATCTTGGTCGCCAGCAGGTCGACCGCCTTTGCGTCGCCAGCGTATTTCTGGGCCACCGACTTGTAGGACGGACCCACCAGTTTTTTGTCTGCGGCGTGACAAGCCATGCAATTCTTGCTCTTGGCCAGGGCTTCGTCGGCCAGCACGGGGGCGGAGAGAGTGGCCATCGCGGCCATAATCAGCAGAGCACGTTTCATTGGGAAATCCTCGAAAGGGGGATGAAAAAGGAACGGTTGGATTTTATCTGTCGGTCGGGCCGAGGATACGGAAAGTTACAGTTTCTTGCCCGCTTCATCTGCGGTTTACCGGAGGGTGTGATGTATTTGTTGATTCTGGGCATTGCCCTGATGCTGCTGAAGTATCTCGAGGTAGGTTTTGTCGCTGGGCTGTCGTGGTGGTGGGTTTTGTCACCGTTTGCGCTGGCTGTGGCGTGGTGGGCCTGGGCCGACGCAACAGGCTACACCAAGCGCAAGGCGATGGAGAAGATGGACCAGAAAAAGCAGGAGCGCATCGACCGCCAGCGCGAGGCCTTGGGCATCAAGACCAAGCGCCGCTGAGCGGGTGGTGGTGGCCCACTGGCCACGGGTGTGTCCGGCCCATCAATCACTTCCATCGAGTACCGCTCCGTTGCTTGATGGTGGACGAAGGTGTGCCCTCTCGATGAACCCAGACTTTGTCGGTACGGTGTTGCTCTCTCAGAGTATTTGCTGGTTGCCATTGCGGGCGCTTGCCAACGGCTCGTATGACCTTACCGGGAGCCAAGCCTCACTGGCGAACGAACTCCATGACCCAATTGGTCTCCCAGCTTCTACCTTCGTCGTCTGAGAATGCCTGTTCCCAGACCGGGTTTTTGCCCGGGTTCTTTCGCCAGGTAAACCGGACGGTGATCGGCTTTCCCTCCCAGGTGTCTCGCGCGAAAAAGGTGCCCACCGCTCCGGAGAATCGTCCAACAACCGGAGTGTCCAAGTGGTGGGGAGCCCGGCCATCGAGCCACCAGATTGCCCACTCCTGCGAGTCTTGATTGAAAGAGCGCAAGGCTGCCGCCTTGACTTCACCTTCTGGGAAATTCAGAACGTTGTCCTCCACGTTGCCACAACCACCCAGAATTTTTCGCGTGGACGATGTACCTTGAAACTCCGTCCATTCTGTGCACCCTGCAAGGCGCGAACTGAGGCGGCGATGTGTCACCCGCCACTCGCCAAGCATGAAGTCGAAGTCGGTCGGTGAAGCTTGTGAAGTGAGGGTTGGCATTGGCACAAGGCTGAAACAGCGTCAGGTGAAGTTTTGTTTGGATCGAACAGTGAATCCGAACCGCGGGCGGTAGGGATGGGCGCACTCGATGCACCAGGGCGGTTGATCAGACTGTTTCGTACGCGCTCGCTCGTTCTTCCGCGGACAGCACATTGACCTCGACCCTCGGTGAACCTGAAGGAGGCAGGAAGAACGGTGTTTGCTTGTAGGCGCCGTTGATGCCACTCGCCATCACCCGCGGCATGAAGCCCAGAAGCGAGATCGTTGTTCCAAGCTTCATGCCAGGCGGCTCCTGCCGGGCACTGCCCGTATTCACGCGCATCTGCACCTTCGGAAATGCCTGTTCGTACAAAGCGGACTCTGCCTTCATGCAGGTGTGCAGGAGGCCGACGTAGGGGAACTTCCAGTTTCTCGTCGTGTTGGCAATCGGCGTGTTGCAGCACTTCGCGTACCACCGCAGAAGGCCATTTTTTGACAAGGACAGGCACGCAAGTTGTTGCGTATTTCCCTCAAAGCTGACATGCATGCCCTGCGTGGCCACGAACTCGACTCCCCCGGCGCTGTCGTGCGAGGCGTCCAGCTGGCCCAGGTGCCGGGAGTAGGCCCGACAGTCCTTGCAGTAGCAGACGCCGCGAACGGCAAGATGGATGTTGCCGACATGCCCGCGCAGGGCGCCACATTGGCATTGGAGACGATGATTCATGGCGATCGGTGCAAAGGCAAACATTTGAAAAGGCAAGAGACTGAAGCTTAGCGCGTGGCCAGAAAGACCAGCGCTTCACTGCGCAGCGGCCAGCTTGTGGATCAGAGCGCGCCGGTAGGAGGCGACAGGATTCTCCGGCTTGGGCGCAGATGCCGTGGCGATGGCTTGCAGCCACTCGGCCGATGACAGCACCGCTGCGAAGTTCGACTCGAAGACCACTGAAAAGACCCCGCGTTTGTCCTTCGCACTGGTGGTGCCCGCCCGGTTGGCGTGAGGCAACGAGACTGTGGCGTCTGACAGAAGCTCGGCATTCAGCCCACGATGGTGCGCCTCGAAAACCGTTGATGGATTGCAGTTGTGGGTCATGTAGCCAACGCTCGACATTGTGTCGATGCGGTGCGCCTGCGGCCAGTCCGCTAGGTCCGTGTTTGTGAAGACGTTGGGCTTCTGTTTGTCGATTCGGTGGTCATCCGCAGGACGGGTGACCACCGGATGCAGTTGCTGGTCATCACTGTCTTGGCCAAATCCTTTGTGCTGAACGACGATGATGGGAAGACCGGCCTCGCGGGCAGCATTCACTGCCCGGCCTCTGTTGGGCACCTACTGAGCTGCGGTCGCGTAATCGATCAGGAAGTTGTCGCTGACACAGGCGTTCTGAATCTCGAGAGTCTTCACCATCGTGGCCGGGTGAAAACGGCTGATTGCGCGGTCCGCCCTTGGCGTGCCGGGTGTGAGACGCGCTCAGGTCCAGGCGGTAGACGCTGTCTAGGGTGAAGTACGCCAGCTGAACTTCGGGCAGCCAGTCTTGCCGTGCGTCGGGCAGCAGTCGCTGCGGTTGGGGTTCAACAGGCTTGGTCAATTGCGGCCATGCCCGCAATTGACCAAGCCTTCGCGACCTTATTGCGCTTCTGCCGCGCAGACTCCTAGGGCACCGCCCACACCCGGTCTCCTCCCACCGCATGAAACCGCCTGCCGGGCACGGTGGGCATGGGGTGGCCGCCGGTGAAGGCACCGAAAGCGGGCAGGATGGCCTGGTCCGGTTCGCTGACGAAGCAGGGCAGGCGCATGGTGTCGCGCGCGGGGCCGCTGAGTTGGCAGACCGGGTGCAGGTGGCCGGCGAGCACGAAGTGGGTGGTGAGGCGCTGGGTTGGCGGCAGTGGGTGGTGGCAGCAGGCGAAGGGGCCAAGCAGCCAGGGTTCGTCCACCACCTCGATGTCGGCCTCGGGCGGTGGGTCGCCGGCGCGGTCGTCGTGGTTGCCGCGCACCAGGGTGATGGTGACGTTGGCGTGCCGCTGGCGCCAGTCGAGCAGGGCGCTGAGCACGGCCGGGGTGCGGCCGCTGGCGGCGTGCAGGAAGTCGCCCAGGCACACCAGGCGCCGGGGCTGGTGGGTGGCGATCAGCGCGTCCAGCCGCGCGAGGTTGTCTTGTGTGGTGCCGCCGGGCACCGGCTGGCCTTGGGCGCGGTAGCTGGCGGCTTTGCCGAGGTGCAGGTCTGCGATGAAGAGCGTCTGCGCCGCCGGCCACCAGATGGCGTGCGCGGGCAGCAGGTGCAGCAGCTCACCGCCCCAGTGGACGGTGGCGTGGGGCGTCATGCGATCCGGCGCCGGGCCGCCCCAAGCCGGATCAGCCCCCGGACCCGGCGAAGACCGGGGCCCTTCCCGGTCATGGGGCAGCGACCCGCGCAGCGGCGGAGCGTGGGGGCGTACTCAGGCATAGGCGTACTCGCCACCTTTTTTCAACGCGGCCTGGTACGCCGGTCGCGCGTGGATTTTTTTGATCCAGGCCATGGTGGCGGGGTGCGAGGGGCCGAGGCCGGCGCGTGAGACGGCGGCTTCGAGCGGGAAGCTCATCATGATGTCGGCGGCGGTCATGGCTTGGCCGGCGAACCAGGGGCGCGAGGCCAGCACCTGTTCCACGTAGTCCAGGTGCACGTCCACCATGGGTTGCACCTTCTTCACCGCGATGCCGCCGATCAGCGGCACCTTGCTCATGGCCAGCATGAGCAGCAGGTTGGGCATGAGCGAGCCTTCGGCGTAGTGCATGAACTGGCGGTAGCTGCGCAGGCCTTCGCCCTGGTCGGTGGGGCCGAGGCGACCGGTCTTGTCGACCAGGTATTCGCAGATGGCGCCGGTTTCCACCAGCTTGAGCGGGCCGTCTTCCAGCACCGGCGACTTGCCCAGCGGGTGCACTTTTTTCAGCTCGGGCGGCGCGAGCATGGTGGCTTTGTCGCGCTCGTAGAAGCGGATTTCGTAGGGCAGTTCCAGCTCTTCGAGCAGCCACAGCAGGCGCTGCGAGCGGGAGTTGTTGAGGTGGTGGACGATGAGGGTCATGGGCGTGGCCAGGCGTGGTTTTGCGGTGGGGGAGGCGAGCATTGTGCTGCCTGGGCAGCAAGCGTGCTGGCTAGCGCGGCAGGCGGAGCCGGCGTGGGCGCCGTTCGCGTTGTGTGGTGGCGGGGGTTTTGTCTGCGGCGCCTTCGCGCCCGAATGAGAGCGACTGGCGCACCGTGACGGCGTCATGGCCCGCCGCACCGCCCGCTGCTTTTTCCAGCGGCGCTAGCATGCGCGCAATGCGGTCGGCCACGCTTTCGTTGCTGAGCTTTTCGCGCAGGCGTTCGATCATCAGCGGGAAGGCAAACGGGGTGGGCCGCTCCAGGTTCTTGAGCACCAGTGCCTGCTGCGCCATGCGGCGCAGCGCTTCGCGCAGGCGGCCCAGCTCCAGTTCCTGGGTCAGCAGCTCGGCCTCGGCCTGCTGCAGCAGGCGGTTGCCCGGGTCGTACTTGCGAAAGACTTCCCAAAACAGGCTGCTGGAGGCCTGCAGCTGGCGGCTGCTGCGCTTTTCGCCCGGGTGGCTCTGGAAGATCAGGCCCGAGACGCGGGCGATCTCGCGAAAGCGGCGCTGCGCGAGTTCGCTGGCGTTCAGGCTGTGCAGCACTTCGTGCATCAACCGGGCTGGGTCGGTCTGTTCCTGCAGCATGTTCGGCAGCAGCGTCGGCCAGTCGATGTCGGTGGCGCTCAGCAGTTCGAAGCCGTAGTCGTTGACGGCGATGGAGAAGGTGTTGGGCGCGTGCTGCGCCACCCGCCAGGCGATCAGGTTGGCCAGGCCCAGGTGCGCGTGGCGCCCGGCGAAGGGGTAGAGGAACAGGTGCGTGCCTTCGCGCGAGTGCATCACCTCGGCCAGCAGGGTGTGCGGCGAGGGCAGAGCAGACCACTGGGCCTGCAGTTCCAGCAAGGGCTTGGCGGCGAGCAAGGCCGGGTCGTCGATGTCGGCCCAACCTGCACCGGATTGCACCCGCGCGAGCTGCGCCACCACCGCGTCGGCCAGCGTGGTGGAGAGCGGCATCTTGCCGCCGTTCCAGCGCGGCACGGCCGGCTTGCGGCCGGTGGCGCGTTTCACCCACGCGGTCATGTCGTGGATACGCACCAGCTCCAGCAGGCGCCCGCCGAAGGTGAAACAGTCGCCGGGTTTCAGGCGAGCGGCAAAGCTTTCTTCCACGTGGCCGATCTTGCCGCCACCCAGGTACTGCACAGCCATGCTGGCGTCGCTGACGATGGTGCCGATGTTCATGCGGTGGCGCCGCGCCAGGCGCGCGTCGGGCACGCGCCAGACGCCGTGTTCGTCGGCCACCACGCGGTGGTAGTCGGGGTAGGCCGCGAGCGAGGCGCCGCCTTGCGAGACGAAGTCCAGGCACCAGCGCCAATGGTCGTCGGGCAGGTCGGCGTAGGCGGCGGTGCTACGGATTTCGGCCAGCAACGCATCGGGTGTGAAGCCGCCGCCGAGCGCGACGGTGACCAGGTGCTGCACCAGCACGTCCAACGGCTGCTTCGGTGTGTCGCGCGCTTCGATCTGCCCGACCAACACCGCCGCGCGCGCGGCCGCGCCTTCGACCAGTTCCAGGCTGTGCGTGGGCACGATGCTCACGCGCGAAGGCCGGCCCGGCGCGTGGCCCGAGCGGCCCGCGCGCTGCAGCAGCCGCGCAATGCCTTTGGGCGAACCGATCTGAAGCACGCGCTCAACCGGCAGGAAGTCCACGCCCAGGTCCAGGCTGCTGGTGCAAACCACGGCGCGCAGCTCGCCCGCCTTCAAACCGGCTTCAACCCATTCGCGCACCGAACGGTCGAGCGAGCCGTGGTGCAGCGCAATCTGCCCGGCCCAGTCGGGCCGCGCATCGAGCAGCGCCTGGTACCAGATCTCGGCCTGCGAGCGGGTGTTGGTGAAGACCAGCGTACTGCCGCTGCCTTCGATCTCGTTCACCACCGTCGGCAGCATGGCCAGGCCCAGGTGGCCGCCCCAGGGGAAGCGGTCCACGCGCGGCGGCAACAAAGTGTCCACTGTCAGCCGCTTGGGCGTCTGGCCGCGCACCATGCAGCCTTGGGCAGCCGCTGGCGGACCGAGCAGGCTGTGCATCGCTTCGTCCAGATTCCCCAGCGTGGCCGACATGCCCCAGACCATCAGGCCCGGGTTCCATCGCTTCAGGCGCGCCAGCGCCAGCTGCACCTGCACGCCGCGCTTGTTGCCCATGAGTTCGTGCCACTCGTCCACCACCACCAGCGCCATGCGGCCCAGCGTCTCAGGTGCGTCGGCGCGGGCGATCTGCAGGCTCAGGCTCTCGGGCGTGGTCACCAGCACCGTGGGCAGGCGCTGCGTCTGCTTCGCGCGTTCGCCGCTGCGGGCACCGGCGGTCCACGCCGGGGCCAGGTCGGGCAGCGGGGTTTGCAGCGCGAGCAACGTGTCGGCCGCGAGCGCGCGCATCGGTGTGAGCCAGACGACGGTGAGCGGCGGTGTGCGCTTGGCCTCGGCATCGGCCAGCACCTGGAGCGCACCCAGCCACACGGCAAAGGTTTTGCCCGCGCCGGTGGTGGCGTGCAGCAGGCCGCTCTCGCCGCGCGCCATCGCTTCCCAGACCTCGCGCTGAAACGGAAAAGGCGACCAGCCGCGCGCCGCCAGCCAGGCGTCGGCGTTGGGCTCTGCGCGGCGAGTGGGCGAGGAAAGCGCAGCGGGTTTGATCAAGCGGGAAGGCCTTCGAGCTGCCGCCGTTCGGTGATCCACATCGGGTCGAAGCTGAGCTTGCGCATCAAGGGCGAGTCGGGCTCGATGACACGCCAGACTGGGGTCACGCTGCCGATGTCTTCACCCGACTGGAAGCGCTCGAAAGCGTGTTCGGCGACGATCTTCAGAAAAATAGAGGTCGATACCGGACAGGCCGCGTCGACGCCATGGCGCGTCGCCAGTTCGCGCCGCAGTTGCTGGATCGGCAGGCTGCGCCCAGCCGAGAGTGTGCGCACAAATTCGTCGATCTCCTGCGGGCTGGAAATGAGCAGGCGGGCGCCCTGCGGCACGCCGGCAAACGCTTTGTCCAGCACGACGGTGTGGGGCGGTTTGGCGCACATCTTCTGTGCCCAGGTTTTGGGTTGGCGGGGCATGGCTGTTCTCCGGTGGCTGAAGGTGTCAGGAGCTTTCCATGCTTTGGCTTTGGTGCAAATAATCCCCAGGAAAACCCTGATCGGTTCCTGCGGCGCCACCCTCGGGCAGCAGCGCCGCCAGCGTCTGCAGCGAGTCGGCTTCTTCCACCGGCTTGTCTTCGCGCCAGCGCAGCATGCGCGGAAAGCGCACCGCGATGCCGCTCTTGTGGCGCGGGCTGCGGCCGATGCCTTCGAAGCCCAGCTCGAACACCAGCGTGGGCCGCACGCTGCGCACTGGGCCGAAGCTCTCGATGGTGGTCGCGCGGATGATCGCATCCACCTTGGCCATCTCGGCGTCGGTGAGGCCTGAGTACGCCTTGGCGAAGGGCACTAGGGCGCGGCCTTTGGTACCCGGCGGTGCGTTCCAGACGGCGAAGGTGTAGTCGCTGTAAACGCTGGCGCGGCGGCCGTGGCCGCGCTGGGCGTAGATCAGCACCGCGTCCACGCTCATGGGGTCGGTCTTCCACTTCCACCAGGTGCCCGCGGCCTTGGTGCGGCCCACTCCGTAGGCGCTGCTGCGCTGCTTGAGCATGAAGCCTTCGGTGCCGCGTGTACGCGCTTCTTCGCGCAGCGTGGACAGCTCGGCCCAGGTGGCGCCGGTCAGCAGCGGGCTGGCGATCAGCAGCGGATGGTTGAGGTCCTGCACCAACGCGTCCAGCGCCGCGCGTCGCGCGTGCAGGGGTTGCTCGCGCAGGTCCTGGCCGTGTTGTTCCAGCAGGTCGTAGGCCAGCAGGGCTACCGGCAGTTCGCGCAGGATCTTGAGGCCCAGCGTCTTGCGGGCTATGCGTTTCTGCAGATCGGCGAAGGGCTGCGGTTTACCGTCTCTCCACACCACGATCTCGCCGTCGAGCACGGTGCCGTCGGGCAGGGCGTCGCCCAGCGCGGCGAGTTCTGGGAAGCGCTCGGTCACCAGCTCTTCGCCGCGCGACCACAGCCAGACCTGGCCCGCCCGCTTCACGAGTTGTGCGCGGATGCCGTCCCACTTCCATTCCACCTGCCAGTCGGCGGGCGGGCCCAGCAGTTCGTCAAAGCGTTCGAGCGCTTCGTTGAACGGGTGCGCGAGGAAGAAGGGGTAGGGCTGGCCGCTGGTTTGCTGGTTCTGTTCGGTGGGGCTTTCGGCTGCCACCAGCGCTGCGTAGTCGGCGGCGGTGGGCTGCGCGCCGATGTGGGTGTAGCCCATGAGCCGCTGCGCCACGCGCTGAGGCGCAACACCCGCCACCGCCGCGAGCGCCTGCGTCACCTGCAACTTGGACACGCCGACACGAAACCCGCCGGTGATGAGCTTGAAGTAGACGAAGCGCTGGTCGTCGGGCGCCGCGTCCCATTGTTCGCGCAGGCGTTCGGCCAGCGCCTCGGGCGCCAGACCGCGCAGCGGCAGCAGGTGCTGCGTCAGCCACTCGGCCAGACCACGCTCTACCGGCGCGCTGGCCGGTGGCAGCAGCAGCGACACGGTCTCGGCCAGGTCGCCCACCGTCTGGTAGCTCTCTTCAAACAGCCATTCGGGCAAGCGCGTGGCCGCCAGCGCCTGTTCGCGCAGCGCGCGCGTGGGCACGGTCTGGCGCGGCTTGCCGCCGGCCAGGAAGTAAACCGCCCAGGCTGCGTCCTCGGCCGGTGCTTCGGCAAAGTAGCGCTGCAGCGCGGCCTGCTTCTCGCGCGTGGCGGTGCTCGCGTCCAGCTCGCGGTAGAGGGCGGCGAAGCGCCGCATCAGAAAGCCTCCGTCCAGCGGACTGCGGCGCGAGCCCCTTCGGGCGGCCGTGCGGGGCTCATGCAGTGGGTTCCGAGGGAACAGCTTCCGTGGCCTTGTCCGCCACATCCTCGTCGCCGTACTCGGTCTCGAAGGCCTGCGCATCCAGCCCCTGTTCGGTGAGGTAGCGCACCAGCACCGGCACGCTGCCGTGCGTCACGCGGATGTGTTCGGCCCCGGTGGCTTTGATGGCACTCATCAGCCCTGGCCAATCCGCATGGTCTGACATCACGAAACCCCGGTCCACGCCGCGCCGCCGCCGTGTGCCGCGCACCAGCATCCAGCCGCTGGCGAAGGCGTCCACCGCGTCGGCGCCGAAGCGCTTCATCCACGGCGTGCCCTGGGCCGAGGGCGGGGCGAGCACCAGCGCGTGTGCGAGCGCCGTCTTCTCGATGTCTGTGACGCGGTGCGTGGGCGGCAACTCAACGCCCGCTGCGCGATACACCGCGTTCAGCGGCTCCACAGCGCCGTGCACGACGATGGGGCCGATGCTGGCGTCCACCCCGTGCAGCAGGCGCTGTGCCTTGCCGAAGGCGTAACAGAGCAGCACCGAGGCGCGGCCCTCGTCGGCGTTGCAGCGCCACCAGGCGTTGATCTGATCGAACAGCACCGCCTGCGTGGGCCAGCGGTAGACCGGCAGACCGAAGGTGGATTCGGTGATGAAGGTGTCGCAGCGCACCGGCTCGAACGGCGCACAGGTGCCGTCGGCCTCGGTCTTGTAGTCGCCCGAGGCGACCCACACACGCCCCGCATGCTCCAGCCGCACCTGGGCCGAGCCGAGGACATGCCCGGCCGGGTGCAGCGACAGCCGCACGCCGTGGTGCTCGATGACTTCGCCGTAGTCCAGCGTCTGCAGGTTGATGTCTGTTCCAAGCCGCTGGCGCAACGTGCCCGCGCTGTGCGTGTGCGCCAGGTAGTGCGCATGGCCCCAGCGCGCGTGGTCCGAATGGCCGTGGGTGATCACGGCCCGCTCCACCGGCCGCCAGGGGTCGATGAAGAAGTCACCGGCCGGGCAGTACAGGCCTTCGGGGCGGGCGACGATGAGGTCTTGGCTGGGCGTGGCCATGGGAGCCACGAGTGTGCCGCAGGGCCGCGGCCGCTCAGGGCTGCAGGGTCTTGCGTGCGGGCGACAACATCTGCGCGGTGAGCCCACAAGCCGCGATGTGTGCCGGCAGCGGCAGCCCACGCGCCAGCGCCGCGCAGGCCTCGCCCATGGCGGCGCTGGTCTGGATGCCGTAGCCGCCCTGCGCGGCGCACCAGAAGAAGCCCGGGGCTTGTGCGTCGAAGCCGCCCACCAGGTCACCGTCGGCCACGAAGGAGCGCAGGCCAGCCCAGGTGTGGGTGGGGCGCGGTGTGAGCGTGGACCAGGTTTCCAGCGCATGCATCGCCTTCGCGATATCGAGCTCTTCGGGCTGCACGTCTTGCGGGTGCGTGGGGTCTTCGTTCACCGGCGAGGCGAGCAGGGCGCCGGCGTCGGGTTTGAAGTACACCGACTCGTCCGCCGCGAGCACCAGCGGCCAGTCGCGCGTGTCCATACCCGTGGGCGCCGCGAAGGTGAGCGCGCTGCGCCGTTTCGGCACCAGGCCGAGGGGTGCGACGCCCGCCAGTTGCGCGACAGCGTCGCACCAGGCGCCAGCCGCGTTGACCAGCACCGACGCTTCGAACACGGTCGCGGCGGCGGTGGTCACGCGCCAGACATCGCCCACACGTTCGATGCTGACCACCTCAGCACCCGTCACCAGCTCGCCACCCGCGCGCCGGTACCCGCGCAGGTAGCCCTGGTGGATGGCGTGCACGTTCATGTCGAAACTGTCGGGCTCGTAGAGGGCTGCGCTCACCTTCTCTGCCCGCAGCGCCGGCACCATGGCCAGGGCTTCGGCAGCAGTCAGACGGCGTCCGCGCGGGCTGGTCTGCTGCAGGGTCGCCCAGGCTTCATCGAGGTGGTGCACCTCGTCCGGCCCGGCCACGGTCAGCAGGCCGCGCGGCGTGAGCAGTGGGGCATCGGCGAAACCGGGCGGCGGGTTCAGAAAGAAGGGCTCACTGGCCCGCGAGAGCGCCCGCACCTGCGGCGGCCCGTAGCTGGCGATGAACTGCGCCGCCGAGCGCCCGGTGCTGTGGTAACCCGGCTGGCTCTCGCGCTCCAGCATGACGCAGCGGGCGTGTGGAGCCAGAAAGTGGCCGACGGAGGCACCCGCGATGCCGGCGCCGAGGATGAGGAAGTCGGTCTGGTGCATGGTGCGCATTGTGGCGGGCCACGTCGCTCATGTCAGCATGGCTTGCCAAATTTTGCCAAGCTGCCTAAAGTGTGGGCATGAGCACCATGAACATCTCCTTGCCGGAAAGCATGAAAGCCTTTGTGGACGAACAGGTCGGCCAGCGCGGTTACGGCACCAGCAGCGAATACCTGCGCGAACTCATCCGCCGCGACCAGGACCGCGTGCAACTGTGCGGCCTGCTGCTGGCCGGGGCTGCGTCCGAACCCACACAGCCCGTCGATGCAGCCTACTTCGACGCCCTGCGCGCGCAGGTGCACCAGCCCCGCCGCGCAGCGAAACGCAAGGTGTGAAATGCCGGCCGGTGATTCCCCGGGCGCAGGCCCGCGCGGATGTGGACGAAGCCATCGCCTGGTACATGAAGGAGGGCGGCGAAGCCGTGGCGCTGGGCTTTGTGGACGCGCTGGAACAGGCCTTCACCCACATCGGCCGCCAACCCGCCACCGGCTCGCCGCGTTATGCCCACGCGCTCAACCTGCCGGGTGTGCGGCATTGGGGCCTGAACAAGTACCCCTATTTGGTCTTCTACGTCGAGCGCCCGGACCACATTGACGTCTGGCGCGTCCTGCACGCCGAGCGGGACATTCCGGCCTGGATGTCTGAGCTGGATGCTTTGTGAAACGGCACCAGTGAGAGACACAACCCATGATTCACTCGGCCGTGATGTGCGCGCAGTTTCAGGACGGACCGCTGGTCGGGAAGCTGTGGGGCAAAGGTGGAGGGCCGGAGGCGGTGAAGGGGGATGGGGAGTCGATGGCAGCTGCAATCACCTTGTTCTCTGGACAATTGGCTGCTGGTATAGAAGTTCAACAAGGAGAGGGTGAAGTTTATGTTCCATGTCTTTTGGGGCTTGTGTGTCTTGATTCTCCTGACCAGCGATGAGACGTTTAGATCTCTCGGAATCTCCCCCGCTATAAAGTTTTTTCTCGTTTTGGTTTGCGGGGCTGCAGCAGTCATCTCCAACTTCAGTGGGATTGGTCGAGCCTTTTACGCAATGATTCATCCAGTCAAGGCCATGGAGTCGGTGTTCGGACGGCGCAAAAACGCGCAAGAAGATGCGAAGCAGGCGGACCACCACGAAAACTGATGGCTGATGATTTGTAGGGAAATGCAAAAGGGGCGACGGTCACCCATCGCCCCTTCTCATTTCTGAACCCCTCAGCGCCAATCAGCTGAAGAAACTCTTCGCCTTCTCAAACCACCCCTTGTCGTTCGGGCTGTGCTTGTGGCCGCCCTTTTTGAACGACTCGTCGAGTTCCTTGAGCAGCTTGCGCTGGTGTTCGGTGAGCTTGACTGGCGTTTCCACCGCCACGTGGCAATACAGGTCGCCCGGGTAGCTGCTGCGCACGCCTTTGATGCCTTTGCCGCGGAGGCGGAAGGTCTTGCCGCTCTGCGTGCCTTCGGGCAGGTCGATGGTGGCCTTGCCTTGCAGCGTGGGCACGTCGATCTCGCCGCCGAGTGAGGCGGTGGTCATGGGCACGGGCACCTGGCAATGCAAGTCGTCGCCCTCGCGCTCGAAGATATCGTGTTTGCGCAGGCGGATCTCGATGTAGAGGTCGCCCGATGGCCCGCCGTTCTGGCCTGGCTCGCCGTTGCCGCTGGAGCGGATGCGCTGGCCGTCGTCAATACCGGCAGGGATCTTGATTTCCAGCGTCTTCTGCTTCTTGATCTTGCCCTGGCCGCTGCAGGCAGTGCAGGGCTCGGGGATGACCTTGCCGGTACCGTGGCAGTGCGGGCAGTTCTGCTGCACGCTGAAGAAGCCCTGGCGCATTTGCACCACACCCTGCCCATGGCAGGTGGAGCAGGTCTTGACGCTGGTGCCGGGCTTGGCGCCAGTGCCTTTGCAGGTGTCGCAGTTGTCCCAGGAGGGAATGCGGATCTGGCTTTCCTTGCCGGCCGCCGCCTCTTCCAGGTCGATCTCCATCGCGTAAGACAGGTCGGCACCGCGGTAGACCTGGCGGCCGCCACGCTGGCCGCCGCGCGCGCCACCAAAGATGTCGCCAAAGATATCGCCGAACGCACCCGAGAAGCCTTCGAAGCCTTCGGGTCCGCCTGCGCCGCCGCGCATGTTGGGGTCCACTCCAGCGTGGCCATACTGGTCGTAGGCCGCCTTTTTCTGCGGGTCCGAGAGCATTTCGTAGGCCTCTTTGGCCTCCTTGAACCGGTCTTCGGCACCCTTGGCCGCATCGCCCTGGTTGCGGTCGGGGTGGTGCTTCATCGCAAGCTTGCGATAGGCCTTCTTGATCTCGTCGTCTGAGGCGTTCTTGGGCACGCCCAGTACTTCGTAAAAATCGCGTTTGGTTGCCATGATCAACTGCGGTTCTGATTGAATACAAACGCCGCGTCAGGTTGCCCGGACGCGGCGGCGAGGGGCCGGCGAACCGCCGATCAGCCCTTCTTCACTTCCTTCACCTCGGCGTCGACGATGTCGTCGTCTGCGCCGGCCTTGCTGGCCGACGCGTTGCCTTGCGGCTCGCCTTCGGCAGAGCTGGCGCCGGCTGCAGCGGCTTCGGCTTGTGAGGCGGCGTAGACCTTCTCGCCCAGCTTCTGGCTCGCGGTCATGAGCGCTTCGGTCTTGCTCTCGATGGCGGCTTTGTCTTCGCCGGTGAGCGCCTCTTCCACGTCCTTGATCGCAGCTTCAATGGCTTCTTTCTCGCCGCCATCGAGCTTGTCGCCGTGCTCGCCCAGGCTCTTCTTCACGCTGTGCACCATGGCTTCGCCCTGGTTGCGCGCCTGCACCAGCTCGACCTTTTTCTTGTCGTCGGCGGCGTTGAGCTCCGCGTCTTTCACCATCTGCTGAATCTCTTCTTCGGACAGGCCGGAGTTGGCCTTGATGGTGATCTTGTTTTCCTTGCCAGTGCCTTTGTCCTTGGCGCCCACGTGCAGGATGCCGTTGGCGTCGATGTCGAATGAGACCTCGATCTGCGGCATGCCGCGTGGCGAAGCGGGGATGCCTTCCAGGTTGAACTCACCCAGCAGCTTGTTGCCCGAGGCGATCTCGCGCTCACCCTGGAACACCTTGATGGTCACGGCCGGCTGGTTGTCTTCAGCGGTCGAGAAGGTCTGCGCGAACTTGGTCGGGATCGTGGTGTTCTTCTGGATCATCTTGGTCATGACGCCGCCCATGGTCTCGATGCCCAGGCTCAGCGGGGTCACGTCCAGCAGCAGCACGTCTTTGCGGTCACCCGAGAGCACCTGGCCCTGGATGGCGGCGCCGACGGCCACGGCCTCGTCCGGGTTCACGTCCTTGCGCGGCTCCTTGCCGAAGAAGGCCTTCACCTTTTCCTGCACCTTGGGCATGCGGGTCATGCCGCCGACCAGGATCACGTCGTTGATGTCGTTCACGCTCACGCCAGCGTCCTTGATGGCGGTGCGGCAAGGCGCAATCGTGCGCTCAATCAGCTCTTCCACCAGGGCTTCCAGTTTGGCGCGGGAGAGCTTGATGTTCAGGTGCTTGGGGCCCGAGGCGTCGGCCGTGATGTAGGGCAGGTTGATGTCGGTCGCAGCAGACGAAGACAGCTCGATCTTGGCTTTCTCGGCCGCTTCCTTCAGGCGCTGCAGGGCCAGCACATCTTTCGTCAGGTCAACGCCTTGCTCTTTCTTGAACTCGGTGACGATGTAATCGATGATGCGCTGGTCGAAGTCTTCTCCGCCCAGGAAGGTGTCGCCGTTGGTGGACAGCACTTCAAACTGCTTCTCGCCATCGACATCGGCGATTTCGATGATGGACACGTCGAACGTGCCGCCGCCGAGGTCATACACGGCGATCTTGCGGTCGCCCTTGTCCTGCTTGTCCAGGCCGAAGGCCAGGGCGGCGGCGGTGGGCTCGTTGATGATGCGCTTCACATCCAGGCCGGCGATTCGGCCAGCGTCTTTCGTGGCCTGGCGCTGGGCGTCGTTGAAGTAGGCCGGCACGGTGATCACGGCTTCCGTCACCGGCTCGCCCAGGTAGTCCTCGGCGGTCTTTTTCATCTTGCGAAGAATGTCGGCGCTGACCTGCTGGGCCGAGATCTTGTTGCCGCGCACCTCCACCCAGGCGTCGCCGTTGTCGGCGGCCACGATGGCGTAGGGCATGAGGTCGATGTCTTTCTGGACTTCTTTCTCGGTGAACTTGCGGCCAATCAGGCGTTTGATCGCGTAGAGCGTGTTCTTGGGGTTGGTCACGGCCTGGCGCTTGGCAGACGCGCCCACCAGCACCTCACCGTCTTCCTGGTAGGCGACGATGGACGGCGTGGTGCGCGCACCTTCGCTGTTCTCGATCACCTTGGTGGTGTTGCCTTCCATGATGGACACACACGAGTTGGTGGTGCCCAGGTCGATGCCAATGATTTTTCCCATTTTTGTGCTCCGGTTCGAAGAGATGAAAAGTGTGTTGAAAGGGTGTGGACCCGATGTGGAGGAGGTGTGGATAACTCAGCGCTTTTTCAAGGGGGCTGGTCGTCCGGAAGGATTTATTTCGGTGCCGTCACGGTGACCAGGGCCGGACGCAACACGCGCTCGGCGATCAGATAGCCCTTTTGGAGCACCGCCACCACGGTGTTGGGTTCTTGATCGGCCGGCACCATGCTGATGGCCTGGTGCTGATGCGGGTCGAATTTGGTGCCCTGGGCCGGGTCGATCTGGATCACCTTGTGGCGCTCCAGCGCGCTTTTGAGCTGCTTGAGCGTGGCTTCGGAGCCTTCGCGCAGCTGTTCGCGGGTGGCCTCCTGGATCGCCAGGCCGGCTTCCAGGCTGTCGGCCACGGCCAGCATGCTCTCGGCGAAGCTCTCGACGGCAAACTTGCGCGCCTTGCTCATGTCTTCTTCGGCGCGGCGGCGGGTGTTTTCGGCTTCGGCCTTGGCGCGCAGGAACTGCTCGGCCAGATCCACGTTCTGCGCTTTGAGTTCGCTCACTTCATGGGTCAGGCTGCTCAGCGCCTCGGCTTCAGCCTGCGCGGCGGCGGCCAGGGCCTCTTCCGGGCTGACCGGTGCGTGCTGTTCGTTGGGGTGGCTGGCCTGGGTGGTCGGCGTGTCGGCGGGCTTGGGTGCTGAGCTCATGGGGTTTGAAGGGACGTCAAGACGGTGGTCAAAAAAATCCAGGGATGAAAGGCAGGGCTGATGCTTCAGATCAGCTGGGGGCGGATTGGCGCGGTTCAAGAGCGGGGCGGGCCAGTCGCTGGTCAAGGAGACAAAAACCCCGGAAACACAGCCGCTGGCAGCGAGAATCGGGCTTTTGTCACAAGCCAGGACACGCCATGAAACTCTTTCGACACGGCCCGCCGGGGGCCGAACGCGCCGGACTGATCGACGCCAGCGGTGGGCTGCGCGACCTCAGCTCGGTGGTGACCGACATCGGGCCAGCCGCCCTGCACCCCGATTCTATGGCGCGCATCGCCGCACTCGACCCGGCCCAACTCCCGGTGCTGCCATCTGGCACCCGGCTGGGCGCCTGCGTGGGCTCGGTCGGCAGCGTGATCGGGATCGGCTTGAACTACGCTGACCATGCCGCTGAGGCTGGCCTGAATCCGCCCGGCCAGCCCATCGTGTTCAACAAGCACCGCGGTTCGCTCAGCGGCCCAAACGACGACATCTGGTTGCCGCCCGGAGCGCTGAAGCTGGACTGGGAGGTGGAGCTGGGCATCGTGATCGGGCAGCGCACATTTCATGTCAGCGAGGCCGAGGCACTGAGCCATGTGGCGGGGTTTTGCCTGGTCAATGACGTGTCTGAGCGCGCCTACCAGATGGAATACGAAGGCCAGTGGGTGAAGGGCAAAAGCTACCCCACGCACTGTCCCATCGGCCCTTGGCTGGTGACACCCGACGAGCTGGGTGACCCGCAGGAGGTGGATCTCTGGCTGGATGTGAACGGCTCACCCCGCCAGCGGGGCAACACCCGGACCATGATCTTCGGTGTGACGCAGATCGTGAGCTACCTCAGCCGCTTCATGGCCCTGGAGCCTGGTGACGTGATCGCCACCGGCACGCCGCCCGGTGTGGGCATGGGCATGAAGCCGCCGAGCTACCTGAAGGCGGGCGACCTGATCACGCTGGGCGGACGCGGCCTGGGCGAGCAGCGTCAGAAGGTGGTGGACAGGCCCTGAGTCACTCAGGGCGAGGCGGTGTGTGCGGCAACCAAAGCGTGGCCATTGGTGGCGGCCGAGCGCGCCTGCTGCTGGGCCCAGCGGCCCGCAAAGAGCTGCACTTCCGTCATGCGCCGGGCGAGGTCTGCACCCTGGCTGGTGAGGCGGTAGCCATCGCCGCCGTGCTCGACCAGGCGCGCGGCGCGCAGCTCTTTCAGCCGCGTGTTGAGGGTGTTGGGGGTGACGCCGCCCACGCTGTCCTGCAGCAGGCGAAAAGTCTGCGGGTGGCCGTCCGAAAGCGCCCAGATCACGCGCATGGCATAGCGCGACTCCAGCAGATCGAACAGCTGGATCACGGCGGCGTTGTCCTTGGCACCCATGTTTTCGTCTCCTTGCGCGCCCCTGCCGGGGATGTCCCGTCGGGCCCGGCGCCATTGTTGCGCTGAGGGACGGTGCGGGCACCGCTAGCAGATCGCTAGCTGAAAAAGATCATGCCCCTGGGCTACCCACCGGTTGCTCCGGATTTACCCGGGGTCGCTGCCGATATCCGGCGCAGGTGTGTGAAGGTAGACCTTGCGCAGCAGCCCCTTCAACTGGTCGTGCTCTTCGCGAGAAAGTGCCGAGGCCACATCCTGCTCCAGCGTTGTGGCTTCGGCCTGAGCTGAGCGCTGCAGTCGCTTGCCTGCTGCGGAAAGGTGCAGGCCCTGAGCGCGCCGGTCGGTGGGGTGGGGCTTGCGCTGCACCAGTCCGCGCACCTCCAGCTTCCGGACCAATCCCACCAGATTGGGCGGCAGGATGTCGAGCGCTGCGCAGATCTGGCGCGAGGTGGCGCCCGGGTTGTGTGCCACCAGCGTCAGGACTGAAAAGTCCACCGGGCGCAGATCAAATGGCGCCATGCGGCGCAGAAACACGGCAATGATGGACAGCGCCGCACGGCGCGCGTTGTAGCCCAGCAGGGATTCGAGGTAGCGGGTATCCAGCCCCTGATCGGCGTCAGGCGAATGATCTCCCGAGGCTGTGGTGTCTGCGAGAGTTGCTGTTTTGCGCGGCGGGCGACCACGAGCGGTGGTGCTGCTTGACGAGGAGGAGGGCATTGTGTCGAGCATAGCGTCAAGCCGACTGACCTCGAATCAGTCAGGCGACAGGGTGCTTCTCATGATGCCCATGCGCATCTCGAACTCGGGCCAGACCCAGCGCCAGAAGCCGGCTTGCGCAGTCTGCCAGCGAGCGGCCTCGGTGCCGGGCGCGCTGCCAATGCGGGCCCAGGCCCAGGCCATGAGCAGCATGGCCACGGCGCGCAGGAAGTCGTCGGCCAGCCAGTGCGGGAGGTCGGCGGGAGCGTCCTTGGCGGTGGCGCGCGGCAGCAGCTGATCACGCAGGAAGGCGCTGAACCGGGTGAGTTCGGCCTTCACGCGCTGGGCCTGCGGATCGTCGCCCAGCTCGGCGCCGATGTCAGCCAGCAATTGCAACAGTGCCGCACCGCCGTCGGGCAGGGTCTTGCGCAGCAGCAGGTCGATGGCCTGGATCTCGTTCGTGCCTTCGTAAATCATCGCCACGCGCGCGTCGCGCACGATCTGCTCGATGCCCCACTCGCGCACGTAGCCGTGGCCGCCGAACACCTGCAGGCAGGCGCTGGCGCCGTGGAAGGCCTGATCGGTCCAGGCCGACTTGAGAACGGGTGTCACCAAGCTGCACCAGCGGCTGGCAAGGTCGCGGCGCGTAGCGTCGCCGTGGTGTTTGAGGATGTCGAGTTCGAGTGCGGTGCGGTAGGCCACGACGCGGCCTGCGTCAACCCATGCGCGCTGTGCGTCGAGGATGCGGCGCATCGCGGGGTGTTGTTCGATCAGATCCGCCTGTCCAGCTGCCCCCACGCTTTTCACTGCGTGGAATGCGCTGCCCCCCGAGGGGGCTTGCCCGTCTTGGGGCGGCCCGGCGACCGGCATGGCCTTGGCCGCGCCACCGGGCGCGCGCATCTGGCGTCGCTCCTTCGCATACGCATCGGCCTTCTGCCAGGCCGCGTCGAGCAGTCCGATACCTTGCAGGCCCACGTGCAGGCGTGCGGCGTTCATCATCACGAACATCGCGTTGAGGCCCTTGCCGGGATCGCCGACGATCCAGGCGGCCGCCTCGTCAAAGCGCATCACGCAGGTGGGGCTGCCGTGCAGGCCCATCTTTTCTTCAATGCGCTCACACACGACCGCGCTTCTGGAGCCGTCTTCGTAAAACTTCGGCACCAGAAACAGCGACAGGCCCTTGGGGCCGGGCGGGCTGTCGGGCAGGCGCGCGAGCACCAGGTGCACGATGTTGTCGGTGAGGTCGTGCTCGCCACCGGAGATGAAGGTCTTGGTACCGGACAGCGAGAAACGACCATCGGCCAGCGGCACGGCCTTGGTGCGGCACAGGCCGAGGTCCGATCCCGCGTGCGGTTCGGTCAGGCACATGGTGGCCAGCCATTCGCCGGTGGCCACCTTCTCCAGGTACGTCGCTTTCAGCTCGGCCGATGCATGGTGTTTGATGCACTCGTAGGCGCCATGCAGCAGGCCAGGCGCCATGGTCCAACCGTGGTTGGCGGCGCTCAGGTTCTCGTAGAGCATGGCCTCCAGCGCGGCCGGCAGGCCTTGGCCACCGTCTTCCGTGGCGCAGGCCAGGGATGGCCAGCCCGCTTGCCAGAACGCCTGGTATGCCGCGCGGAAACCCGGCGGCATGGTGACGGCGCCCTCCTTCCAATGCGCACCGACTTCATCTCCCTCGCGGTTCAGTGGCGCGATCACCGCACCCACGAACTTGGCGGCTTCGTCGGTCACCTGGGTCAACAAATCGCCGTCGAAATCCGCAAACACGGGCAGGGCCGAGAGTTGCTGCGGCGCCTGCAGCACGTTCTGCAGGATGAAGCGCTGGTCGGCGGGCTGGGGCTGGTAAGCGTTCATGTTTTTGTGGAGGAGCGAGGTCAACGGGAGCGGGCTTCTTGCGCCGCCTTGTCGGGCGAGCCTTCCAGCCCCGCCAGCAGCGCCTTGCTGTTGCCTGGAATGACCATCTGAAACTTGTTGTCCACGGTGGTGTATTCGTAGTAACCCATGCGCGCGATCGGCTGCATCTTGAGCACGTCGACCAGGCCGTTGCCATCGATGTATTCATCGTCGATGTGGATGCCGACCACGCGCCCAAACACCACGTCGACCGTGCCCATGGGTGGCTTGCCGGGGAATCGCACGGTGTTGAGGTATTCGCACTCGAACTGGATCGGAGAGCCCTTGACGCGCTTGGGTTTCACCAGGCGGCTGTCCAGCTTTTCCAGCCCGGCGCGGGCGAACTCGTCCACGCCGTGCGGCAGCTCTTCGGCGCTGATGTTGACCGCCTCGCGAAGCGCAAAGGTGGCCATGTTCCAGACGAACTGGCCCATCTGCTCCGCGTTGCGCACCGAGTCCTTGCGCTCGCCCTGGGTGGTCTGGTTGGCGCTGAACATGACGATGGGAGGGTCGAAGGTCACGTTCTGGAACTGGCTGTAGGGCGCCAGGTTGTCGCGACCTTGCGCGTCGACCGTGGAGATCCAGCCGATGGGCCGTGGCACCACGCAGGACTTGAACGGGTCGTGCGGCAGGCCGTGGGGTGTCTTGCCGGGTTCGTAGTACATGGTCTGTCTCCGGTGGTTGGGTGCTTGGCTCAGCGGCAGCTGAAGCTGGCGGCGTCTTCCAGGCTGCCACTGCCTTTGTAGGTGGCCACCGACGGGTAGGCGCAGAGCGGGCGGCTGCGGCTGGGTGCCCAGCCTGCGGGCAGCTCGGCGTTGACGCCGCCGGGATGACCGACGCCGTGGGCTCTGGCCGGTACGGCCTGGGGTGCCTGCCCATGCTCAACCCACCTGACAAGGGGCGTGAGCAGGTCGAACTGGTCGGTGGATGGTCCACCCGAGCAGTGGGCCATGCCGGGAACCGGAAAATACCTCGCCATGCGATCGGCCTGGCCGCCCAGCGCCTTGTCCAGGCGGAGCATCCACTGGCGCGTGTCTTCGGCGGAGAAGATGGCATCGGCCACGCCGTGGTAGAGCACCATCTTGGCACCTCTCTCCAGCAAGCGGGCGTGGTTGACCGGGTTTTCATGGCCCGGCGGTGTCATGAGCGACATGCCCGACTCGCGGTACATCTCGCTGGTGGCGCTGAACAGGGGCAGGCGGGCGTTGATGTCCACGGTCAAGGGGTCGACCCGGCCGGGCGGCACGCTGAACACGCTGCCGACGGCCAGCGGGTCGAGGGCAACCGAGTTGGTGAACTTCCAGGTAGCCCAGTTGTCGGCGGCCAGACCGGGGTCGTAGGCGAAGGCCGAGTAGATGGACTGACCGTCATCGGTTCGGCCGCCAGCGAACACCTTGGCGATCACCGCCTTCTGCGCCGAGCTCAGGCACTGTCCGTTGCGCTCGCCCGTGCAGCTGGGCACGTCGGTGGCCAGCTTGAACGTGCTCTGGCAGGCCTGGGTGGCCTGGACCATGCCGTCCCTGGCGCCGTCGATGGCGTCGCATCTGGCAACGATGGCATCTGCCACCAGCTGGCGCTCGGTCCTGGTGAAGGCGCCGCTCAGGTCGGGAATTCTGGCGGTCGGCACCATCGGGTGCTGGGTGGTCGCGCCAGGTGCTGCCAGCGGTGCCCACTGTTGCGCACCCCAGAGCTGGGCCAGGGCCGCGTTGGGCAGGCGGTAGCCAGGGGCTCCCACCAGGTAGCCGTCGTAGGCCTGGCCGCGCGCAGCCTCGACCATGGCGTGGCGTCCGCCGTTGGAGCAGCCGCCGATGTAGGACCGATCCGGGCCTTTGCCGTAAGCGGTGGCGATCAGGGCCTTGGCCATGGGGGTGAGCTTGGCGACGGCCTGGTAGCCGTAGTCCAGGCGGGACTGGGCTTCCGAGCCGAAGTAGGGCGTCTGCGCGCCGGTGTGACCTGCGTCGGAGCTGATCACGGCAAAGCCCTGCATCAGCGCACCGGTCAGCGGTCCGCCGCCGAGCGCACCCTCAGCCGGGCGCACGTTGCCGTCCAGCCCGCCGTTGCCCTGGTAGTAGAAGCGACCGTTCCAGTCCTTGGGCAGGCGCATCTCGAAGCCGATGGCGTAGTCGCGCCCGTCGCTGCCTTTGCGCGCGTGCATGCTGCCCTTGACCAGGCAATGCTCGGGGACGTCCCGACCGGCCATCTTGAGTGCTCCTGTGGCCTGCGCGGCGCTCGAGGCCAGCGCGGTCTGATCGTGGCGGAAACCGGCGACCAGCGTTTCGCACTGCTGCAGGGCCGCGCCCTTCGCGGCATGCAACGGCGTGCCGCTGGTCTGGCTCATGGGCGCGCAGGCGCTCAGGCCAATGGCGGCGGCCATGGCGGTGGCCGCACCCAGGGGGTGCACGGGATGGCGGTTCTGGCGCATGTCTGTCTCCTGTTCCGGGTGGGGGAATCGGGCGTCCTTCTGCGAGGACGTCAGCTGCAAAGGGCCTTGATGTCTAAGGGCACCGGGATCGCCTTGATGCGGTCGGGCTCGCCCTGCAATCGCATGCAGAAGGCGCGGGTCTCGGTGCCTTCGCACAGCACGGTGTCGCCGCGCTTGATCACATGCTTGTGGATGAACACCTTCTCGCGCCACTCGATGACGCTGGTGTGGATCTGCAGCCGCTCCCCGTAAGTGGCCGGCTTCATGAACTTGGTGTGGATCTCCAGCAGGGGGGTGCCGATGATGCCGGTGGTCTTGACCAGCTCGCGCCAGGGCGGCACGCCACACTGCACGAAAAAGTTCAGCGAGGAGGCGTCCATCCATTTGCTGAAATTGGGAAAGAAAACGATGCCGGCCGGATCGCAGTCGCCGAACATCACCTCGACTTCATACACAACGGTTTTTGACATAGCAGCAAGAGTCGAATGAAGGGTTTGAGCAAGGGCGCCGTGGAACCGGCTTTGCCGGGCCACCAGCGCTGCCCCCTGGGGGGTGACGCCGCGCAGCGGTGGCGAGGGGGGTTACCGAGGACTCATCCGGAGCGCGCCGTCGAGCCGGATCACCTCGCCATTGAGGTGGCCGTTGGTGACGACATGGACGGCGAGCTGGGCGAATTCCTCGGGTTTTCCCAGGCGATTCGGAAACGGAATGCTGGCGGCCAGCGATTGCTGCACCGGCTCGGGCAGGGTCCTCATCAGCGGTGTGAGGAACAGGCCCGGCGCGATGGTGCAGACGCGGATGCCGTGCTGCGCCAGGTCGCGCGCCATGGGCAGCGTCATGCCAGCCACGCCGGCTTTGGACGCGCTGTAGGCCTGCTGGCCCACCTGGCCGTCGAACGCGGCCACGCTGGCGGTGAACACCATCACGCCGCGTTCGCCGTCTTCCATGGGCTCCAGCTGAGCGCAGGCGGCGGCGAACAGGCGGGCCGCGTTGTAGGTGCCGATGAGGTTGACGTTGATCACCTTGGCGAAGTCTTCCAGCGGTGCGGCCTTGCCGTCCTTGCCGACCACGCGCTTGGCACTGCCGATGCCGGCGATCTGCATCAGGATGCGGGCCGGGCCATGGGCTGCTGCGGCTTGATCGATGGCGGCCTGCATGCTCTCGGGGTCCACCACGTTGCAGGCCACCGCCACGCCGCCGATCTCGGTCGCCACGCGCTGCGCGTTCTCCAGGTTCAAGTCGAGCACCGCGACCTTGGCGCCCAGGCGGGCGAGTTCGCGGGCGGTGGCTTCGCCGAGGCCGGAGCCTCCGCCGGTGACGAGGGCGGCATGTCCTTGGATGTTCATTGATTGCTCCAGAGAAGAAGTTGGCGAGAGGTGGAGTGACCCAGGGACACCACAGAAATGGCTTGGCCAGGCCACTGGTGTTGCCCCCTTGAGGGGGACGCGCAGAGCGCGGCGGGGGTGTTCATAGGCTCAGGTTTTCGATGAGCAACGCAATGCCCTGGCCACCGCCCACGCAGGCGCTGGAAATGCCGTACTTCAGGCCGCTGCGCTGCAACTCGCGCGCCAGCGTGAGCGTCAGGCGCACGCCGGTGGCGGCCAGCGGGTGACCCAGTGCGATGGCGCCGCCGTTGACGTTGAGCCTGCTGATGTCCATGCCCAGGTCCTTGGCCACCGACAAGGTCTGCGCGCCTTGCGCTTCATTGACCTCAAAGCGGCCAATGTCATCGAGCTTGAGGCCGGTGCGCTGCAGCAGCAGGCGGATGGCCGGGGCCGGTCCGATGCCCATGATCTCGGGCGGCACGCCCACCACGGCAGCGCCCACCACGCGGGCCAGCGGCGCCTTGCCCTGGGCCCTGGCATAGGTGCCGGACGTGACCACGCAGGCTGCTGCGGCATCGACCAGCGCCGAGCTGTTGCCACCGGTCTGCACGCCACCCTCAAACACGGGTCTGAGTTTGGCCAGCACGTCCACAGGCGAGATGCGCGGATGCGTGTCGCGGTCCACTTCGGTGAGTTTGCCCTGCAGCTTGATGCCACGCGTCTTGTAGCCATCGACTTCGAACTTCTCGCTGACCACCGACACGATCTCCCCCGCCAGGAAGCCGCTTTCCTGCGCAGCCACGGCCCTGGCGAACGATGCCGAGGCGAAGGCGTCGACTTCCTCGCGCGTGATGCCGTACTTCTTCGCCAGGTTCTCGGCGGTCTGGATCATGTTGATGCCGGCTGCCGGGTCTTTCAGGGCTTCCCACATGTAGTCTTTGAAGCCCACCGGTGCGCCCAGCTTGAAGCCGGTGCGGTGATCGAAGGCCGCAATCGGGTTGCGCGTCATGTTCTCGGTGCCCACCACCAGCGCCGCGTCACACAGGCCGCCGCTGATGTGCTCGCCTGCCTGGCGGAACAACTCGAATCCGGTGCCGCATATGCGTTGCGCCATCAGCGCGGGTACGGTGACCGGCACACCCGCGTAGAGGCCGATGTGGCGCGGCAGGAAGAACTGGTCGAAATCACCAGGTGCCATGTTGCCGGTGACGACGGAACCGATCTCCTCAGGAAGGATGCCGGTGCGCGCCAGCGCTTCGCGCGCCACCTTGATGCCCAGGTCGGTGGGCGAGACATGCCCGAGCGCGCCGCAGTAGTCCACCATCGGGGTGCGCACACCGCCGAGGATGACCACGTCATCAAACGAATTGAAGAATCCTTGGGTTGCCATGGTGATGCCTTTCAGACGGTCGGTTTGATGATGTAGCGCAACTCGTCGGCGTGCAGCTTGTCGACGGTGTCGGCGCGGTGGGCCAGCACAGCACGCTGGTTGATCGAGCCCTTGTCGGTGATCTCGCCGCGGTCGATGGTGGGCGGATCGGCCAGCAGGCACAGGCGGGCGATGCGGTTGGCGCTGCCCGTTGACGTGCGCGCCAGCGCGTCGATCACGGTCTGGAAATGGGCGAGCACCTCCGGGGCATCCAGCACTTCGTGCATCGAGGCGTCGGCGGGCAGGCCTGCGAGCTGCCGCACAGCCGCGGTCGGGAACACCATGGCGCCGACTTCCTTGAGGTTCAGGCCCGTGAGGACAACGTCCTGGACATAGGGGGCGCCGGTCGCAATGATCTTGCCGCGCAATGGGCCCACACTGACAAACGTGCCGGTGGCGAGCTTGAAGTCCTCAGCGATGCGGCCATCGAAGCGCAGCCCCTGGTGAATGTCGGTCTCGTCAATCCACTGGACCGCGTCGCCGGTCTTGAAGAAGCCTTCTTCGTCGAACGCCTCGACCGTTTCGTCGGGCATGCGCCAGTAGCCGGGCGTGATGTTCGGCCCGCGGTAGCGCACCTCGGTCTTGCCCTCCTTGTCGACCAGTTTGAGGTCCAGTCCGGGTGTCGGCAGACCCAGATAACCCGCTCGCACGTTCGGGCTCGTGACATAGAGGCCGAACGGTCCGGACTCGGTCATGCCCAGGCCCGAGGTCATGACGATGCGCTCGCCAATCTCGGCTTCCTCGCTGTCGTAGAGGCTGTCCCAGACGGGCTGGGCCAGCGCCGCGCCGGCATAGAAAAACATGCGCACGCGCGAAAGGAAAGTCCTGCGCAACTGCCTTCCTTCGTCCGTGGCCTGCTTCATGGCGAGGGCAATCGCCTCGAAGCCGGTGGGCACGTTGAAATAGACCGTGGGCGCGATCTCGCGCAGGTTGCGCAGCGTCTCGGCCATCAGGGCCGGCGTGGGCTTGCCTTCGTCGATATAGAGCGTGCCGCCGTTGTAGATCACCATGCCGAAGTTGTGGTTGCCGCCGAAGGTGTGGTTCCAGGGCAGCCAGTCGATCAGCACCAGGTCGCCATCGGTGATCACCGGCATCGACTGCGTCATCTGCTGCTGGTTGGCACACCACATGCGCTGCGTGTTGATGACCGCCTTGGGCATCTTGGTCGAGCCTGAGGTGAACAGGAACTTGACAATCGTGTCTGGCCCGGTGGCAGCCATGGCGGCATCCACTGCCCCGGTGGGTTCGGTGGCCAGCAGCGCGGCAAACGAGGTGGTGGCGCGACCGGGTACGGCGCCTTCGGTGCAGACCAGCTCCACGTCTTCAGCGATGGTGGCCAGCATGGCGCGCCCGTAGCGGCTGGCGTCGCTGGCGAACACCAGGCCTGGCGTGAGCGTCTTGACCACGTGTCTGAGCTTGTCGAAGTCCTGGCTGATCAGCGAATACGGTGGCGAGGTCGGGCACCATGGAACGCCAACCAGCATGCAGCCCAGGGCCAGCAGCGCATGTTCCAGATCGTTTTCGCTGAGGATCAACACCGGCCGCTCGGCCGAAAGGCCGCGGTCGATCAGCCCCTGGCCGATGCGCCGAGCAGCCTCCAGCGCCTGTGCGAAGGTGATGTGCCGCCAGTCACCTCTGCTGCCGTCGGCCAGCTTGGTGCGCTGCGCAAAGAGCGTTTGCTCTGGGCGCTCGCGCGCCCAGAGCATCAGCCGATCGGTGAGGCGTTCGGGGTAGGGCAGCAAGGTTTGATCGGCGCTCAGGTAGTGCACGCCGGGTGCGCCGTCTCGCAAGACGCCGCGCGTGACGCCAAAGCCCAACGGGCGGTAGCTGGCAGGGTGGACTGCTGTGTTCATGTCTCTCTCTCCGGTGTCGGGTAGGGATCGGCACCCGGTCTGGTGCCGGGTTGCGGGAGCGGGAAGCAGGCTCAGTCTTTGCTGACCTTGGCGGCCTTGCCGTCAAGAAAAGCGCGCACCCGCGCCTTGGCTTCAGGCGCAGATTGCGCAATGGCAGCCACCAGCGATTCGGTGAACAGTCCGTGGTCGGCTGGCTGCTCGGCGATGCGCGGCAAGGCATGCATCAGCGCGTAGTTGGTCAGCGGTGCGTTGCTGGCGATGCGCGTGGCGAGCTCGAAGGCTTTGTCAAAGGCACTGCCGGCGGGCACGAGGTATTGGGCCAGGCCAATGCGCTCGGCTTCGGCGGCCTTGTAGACGCGGCCGGTGAACATCATGTCGGCCATGCGCGCCGCACCAATCAGCTTGGGGACGCGCACCGAACCGCCGCCACCCACAAAAATGCCGCGGCTGCCTTCGGGCAAGGCGAAGAAGGCCGATTCGTCTGCCACCCGGATGTGGCAGGCGCTGGCCAGCTCCAGTCCACCACCCACCACCGCACCGTGCAACGCAGCCACCACCGGCACTTGTCCCTTTTCCAGCGCATCGAGTGCGGTGTGCCACATGCGTGAATGCATCATGCCTTGCCCCGCGTCCCGTTCGCTCAATTCGGACAGATCCAGGCCGGCGCAGAAGTGGTCGCCCTCCCCGTGGATCACCGCTGCGCGGACAGAGGCGGGCAGGTTCTGGAAGGTGTCGCGAAGGGCGATGACGAGTGCGTCGTTGAGCGCATTTCGCTTGGCGGGTCTGGTCAGCGTGACCACAGCAATCTCGCTGTGATCCCCTCGAATCTGAAGGCTCAGTTGATTGTGGTTTTGTGTCATGGGATCGGGGTTTTGGAGCTTGCGGTGAGTTTGAATTATGGTTATAAATAATAACCAACGCAAGCGGTTCCAGGTAGGGATTCCGGAAAGATGTGAGCTGACAGGGTGAGTGAAAGCGTGTGCGCTTGCGGGGTGGCGCCAGAGGTTTCAAGAGAACCCCTGGCGTGCGATGTTCCGTTTTGGCATATCACCTGGAAGCCTTTTGCACTTGCCCTGGTGCCGACCACGAAACACAGTCGCTCTGGCAGCCTTGGAGATTCCACGCCATGCCGGACGGCTGTCCCGCCCATTCCCTTTCTGGAGACAAACCATGATTTCACTGAAGAAAACCGCGATCTGCCTGACCCTTTCGCTGCTTGCCAGCAGCGCGGCGCTGGCGCAAGAGGTCACGCTGCGTTTCCACCAGTTCCTGCCGCCGCAGGGAACGGTGCCGTCCAAGGCCATCCTGCCCTGGGCCAAGAAAGTTGAGGAAGACTCAAAGGGCCGCATCAAGGTCCAGATGTTCAGCTCGATGCAGCTCGGTGGCACGCCGCCCCAGCTGTTTGACCAGGCGCGCGACGGCGTGGTCGACATCGTCTGGACACTGCAGGGCTATACCCCGGGTCGCTTCCCCAAGACCGAAGTGTTCGAGCTGCCCTTCATGGCCGGCCTGTCGGCCGAGCAGACCTCTCGTGCGCTGTGGGACTACGCGCAGAAAAACGCGATGGACGAGTACAAGGACGTGCACGTGCTGGCGTTCCATACCCATGGCCCTGGCCTGTTTCACACCAAGCAGCCAGTCACTGGCCTGGAGAGCCTGCGCGGCATGAAGATCCGAGGTGGCACCCGCATCGTCAACAACATGCTGACCAAGCTGGGCGCCACACCGGTGGGTATGCCGGTGCCAGCGGTCACCGAGGCCTTGTCCAAAGGCGTGCTGGACGGCACCACCATCCCCTGGGAAGTGGCGCCAGCGCTGAAGGTGCAGGAACTGGTGAAAAACCACACCACCTTCGCCGGTGACCGGGCGCTGTATGTGACCACCTTCGTGGTGGCGATGAACAAGGCCGCTTACAGCAAGCTGCCGGCCGATCTGAAGAGGGTGATCGATGACAACTCGGGCGCCGAGATGGGAGCGATGTTTGCCCGCTCGATGGACGAGGGCGACGTGCGCGGCCGCGACCTGGCAGTCAAGGCCGGTAACAACATCGTGGCGCTGGACGCCGCCGAGACCCAGCGCTGGCGCACTGCCGCGGCGTCGGTCGAGTCGGATTGGGTGAACGACGTCAAGAGCAAGGGCATCGACGGCGCCAAGCTGGCGGCTGAGGCCCGGGAGGCGATTGCCAGGTACGCGAAGTGATCCGGGGGCTGCTGTGCCTGACATCCAGGCACAGCAGTCCAGCGATCGCATGCTTCACCTCGTGGGTGCCGGCTCCCCCGTAGGCTGCTGGTGCTTGGTGATGACGGCCCAACGAGGGGCTGTTTTGCGCCTGCTGTGATTTGGCGTAGACAATTCAGGCTTTCGATGAGCCTGCCAAGGAACCGAACATGATTGCCTGGATATACCGCCTGTCTCACTGGACCGCGCTGATCGGCGGCCTGGTGCTCGTGGCGCTGGTGCTGCTGGTGGTGGCCAGCGTGACGGGTCGTGCGCTGATCGACGTCGGCCTGGGTCCGGTGCCGGGCGATTTTGAGCTGGTCGAGATCGGGGTTGGCATCGCGGTGTTCTTCTTCATGCCCTGGTGTTATCTGCGCGGGGGGCATGCCACGGTGGATCTGCTCTACATGCACACGCCGCGCTGGGCGCAGCGGGCGGTGGACATTTTTAGCGACGTGCTGATGCTGCTGGTCTGGCTGGTCATGACCTGGAAGCTCTGGGAAGGCATGCTGGAGAAGAAGGAGTACCTGGAGACCACCTTCATCCTGCAGATGCCGGTCTGGTGGGCCTATGCTTTCTGTCTGGCCGGTGCCGTGATCGGCTGCCTGGCCTATGCCGCTCGCACGCTGACCCAGCTGGGACTGGCCTCCGAGCCCAAAGGCTGGACGCTGGACGCTCATGCCGGTCATTGAGTTGCGCCGCCTCGCTCGCAAACCCTTGTTCTCTTCTGTGAAACGCCCGCTGCGCTGCGGGTCCTCTTTTTGCACGGGCGAAACCCTGTCCTGCACACCATCATGAGCAACGTCGAACTCGCCCTCTGGTCCTTTCCGCTGCTGCTGCTGATGATCTTCATCCGCATCCCCATCGGCCTGTCCATGCTGGTGTGCGGTCTGGGCGGCGCCTGGATGGTTTACGGCTCCTACATGCCGATCCTGAACCAGCTCAAGCAGATGACGTTCAGCACGTTTTCCAGCTACTCGCTCTCGGTGATCCCGCTCTTTCTGCTCATGGGGCAGTTTGCCGCGCTGGGTGGCCTGTCTCAGGCGCTGTTCAAGGCGGCCGAGGCCTGGATCGGCCACCGCAAGGGCGGCGTGGCGATGGCGGCGGTGGGTGCCTGCGCTGGCTTTGGCGCCATTTGCGGCTCCTCGCTGGCCACCGCGGCCACGATGGGCCAGGTCGCCTTGCCCGAGCTCAAGCGAGCCGGTTATGCCGGTGGTATTTCCACCGCCTGTCTGGCCGCAGGCGGCACGCTGGGCATCCTGATTCCGCCTTCGGTGGTGCTGGTGATCTATGCCATCCTGACCGAGCAGAACATCGCCAAGCTGTTCCTGGCCGCGTTTGTGCCCGGTCTGCTGGCGGCGCTGGGCTACATGATCGTGATCGCGATCTATGCTCGCCTCCGGCCGCAAGACGTGGGCAGCTTGCCGCCCATGCCCATGAAGGACCGCATCGCCGCCACCATCAAGGTGTGGCCCGTGATGGTGATCTTTGTGGCCGTGGTCGGCGGCATCTACAGCGGTCTGTTCACGCCCACCGAGGGTGCGGCCATCGGTGCGTTTGGCACTGGCTTGTCGGCCTGGTTCAGCGGCGGCCTCAACCGCAAGACGCTGCTGGCGGCCGTGCTGGGTACGGCCGTGGCCACCGGCATGATCTTCATGATCGTGCTGGGCGCCGGGGTCTACAACACCTTCCTCGCGCTGTCGCAGTTGCCGCAGGAGGCGGCCAATGCGGTGGGCGGCTGGGGTGTGAGCCCGATGCTGGTGCTGGTCTTCATCCTGGTGCTCTATGTCATCCTGGGCTGCTTCATGGACTCGCTGTCCATGATCCTGCTGACGATCCCGGTCTTTTTCCCCATCGTCACCGCCCTGGACTTCGGCCTGCCGCCCGAAGAGTTTGCGATCTGGTTCGGCATCCTGGTGCTGATCGTGGTGGAGGTCGGCCTGATCACACCGCCGGTGGGCATGAACCTCTTCGTGATCAACTCCCTGGCGAGAGACACACCGATTACCCAGACCTACCGCGCCATCCTGCCGTTTGTGGCGAGCGACTTCATCCGAACCGGCGTGCTGCTGGCCTTCCCGTCGATCACACTGTTTGTGCTGCGCCTCTGAGTCCATCGGGTCTGTTCACGGCGTTTGCCCATCGGAGCGTTCCATGCTGTCTCTTCACGCCTCCACCACCACCCACCGTCGCGCGCTGCTGGCGCTGGCCACAGCCACACTCCTGACGTTGGGTCTGGCCACCTCGGTCTGGGCGCAGACCTACCCGACCCAGCCGCTGCGGATCGTGGTGCCGTTTGGTCCCGGCGGTGTGGGCGATCTCACCGCGCGGGCGGTGGCGCAGGCACTGGCCGAGCCGCTGGGCCAGCCGGTGACGGTGGAGAACCGACCAGGTGCTGGTGGCGTGGTGGCGGCCGAGGCGGTAGCCCGAGCTGCACCCGATGGCCACACCCTGTTCCTCATGTCCAACGGCTCGGCCGTGACGGCCAGCCTGTTCAATCGCTTGCCGTTCGACATGGTGCGCGATTTCATTCCGGTGTCCACGCTGGGCTACTTTGACATCGCGGTGGTTACCAGCAGCGAATCGACCTTCAAGACGCTGGGCGATGTGGTGGCGTACGCGCGCGCCAACCCGGGCCAGCTCAACCTGGGCAGCATCAACATCGGCAGCACGCAGCACCTGACGGCCGAGCTGTTCAAGAGCGCGGCCGGCATCCAGGCGCAGGTGGTGCCGTTCAACGGCACACCGGCACTGATCGGTGCGCTGCGCGGACGGCAGGTGGAGGTGGGGGTAGAGATCCTGGGGCCAGCCCTGCCGCAGATCCGCGCCGGCGCCTTGCGCGCCCTGGCGGTGACCGGCGAGCGGCGCTCCGTGGTGCTGCCCGAGGTGCCGACGGCGATCGAGGGCGGCGTGCCTGCCCTGGTCGCTTCTTCGTGGAACGCGCTGGCCGTGCCCGCCAAGACGCCGCGCGAAGTGGTGATGCGGCTGAACAAGGCGATCGAAGGGGTGCTGGCTGCGCCTGAGCTGCGCAAGAAGCTGCTGGAACTCAACATCGATCCGCGTGCCAGCACACCGGAGCAGACGGCTGAGCTGCTGGCCAGCGACATCCGGCGCTGGAGCACAGTGATCGAGCGCGCTGGCATTCCGAAACAATGAGGCAGGAGGTCGGCATGAAGCGCATCGGGATGGTGGGCTATGGCGAGGTGGGGCGCATCTTCTGCGCCGCCTTGCGGCCACAGGTTTCGCAGGTGGCCGCCTGGGATCTGGTGTTTGCCGACCCCGCTGCGCGCGCGTCTGCACTGGCCCATGCCGCTGGCCAGGGTGTGCAGGCTTGCGCGGGTGTGGCCGAGCTCTGCGCCGGTGCCGAGGTGGTCATTTCGGCGGTGACCTCGTCGAGCACGCTGGCGGTGGCTGAGGCAGTGGTGGACCACATCGCGCCTGGTGCTTTTTTTCTCGATCTCAACTCCGCGTCTCCCGGCACCAAGCAGGCGGCAGCGGCCTGCATCGATGCGGCAGGTGGGCGTTATGTGGAAGCGGGCGTGATGACCTCGGTGCCGCCGCACGGCATCGCCGTGCCGATGTTGCTGGGTGGTCCGCATGCCGCGGCGCTGCTGCCCACGCTGCTCGGCTGGGGGATGAAGGCGCAGGTGGCGAGTGAGCGCGTGGGCGTGGCCTCGGCCACCAAGATGTGTCGCAGCGTCATGATCAAGGGCCTGGAGGCGCTGGTGATCGAGAGCTATGCCACTGCACGCCACTACGGGGTGGAAGCCGCGATGATCGCCACCTTGCAGGAAACCTTTCCCGGCATCGACTGGTCCCGCCAGGGCAGCTATTTTTTCAGCCGCGTGGCGCAGCATGGACGGCGCCGCGCCGAGGAGATGCGCGAAGCAGCGAACACGGTGCGCGAAGCCGGCTTCGAACCCTTCATGTCCGAAGCCATTGCCCGCAAACACGACTGGATGGCGGATCAGGCGCAGAGTGGTGCGTTCTCCGATTTACCGGCGTCATCCGACTGGGTGACTTATGCCGACCTTCTGCTGGCGGCGCGCTCCAGGGCCGAATGATCCTCGCCGGTTGCGTCAGGCTTGAGCACGGCAAGCGCGGTGCGCCGCAGCAGGTCCAGCGTCGCCTGCTGGGTCAGGGTCGCGGGTCGCTGGGCACTGACCGCCAGACTCAGGCGCGTGCGCAAGGGAGGGTCAACAATGGCGCGTACCTGGAACGCAGAAGGACGGATCGAGCTGCTGACCGCGTTGCGTGAGAGCAGGGCGGCGCCCGCGCCATCGGCCACCAGGTCGAGGATGGCCGCCACGCCGTCGATCTCCAGCGCCACAGTGGGCCGCAGGCCGATGTGGGCGAGGGCAGCCTCGACCTGCATGCGGATCGCGTTCGGTCGGCTGGGGATCACGAGCGGCAGTGGTGCGATCTCGCTCAGCGAGACTGTGCCAGGCGGCGGGTCCTGAGGCAAGCCAGCCGGCCGCGCCTGCACCAGCACCAGATCTTCTTCCAGCAACGGTGACACATCCAGCTCGGCGGCTGGCTGGGCGTTGTAGAGCACGGCGATGTCCAGCCGCCCCGTGGCCAGCCATTCCTGCATGTTGACCGACAGGCCTTCGCAGATCGACACACTGGCCTGGGGCAGTTTTTGGCGGAACGCCCGCATCAGCGGCACGGCCAGCACGCGCGAGAGGCTCGGCGGCAGGCCGATGGCCACGCGCCCGGCCAGCGCTCCGCGCACTCGGCCCAGCTCCTCTCGCGCCCGCTCCACCTGGTGCAGGATGCCGCGCGCGTGTGCCAGCAGCAAGTTGCCCGCTTCGGTGGGATTGGCGCCGCGCCCGTTGCGCACCAGCAGGTTTTGCCGCAGCTCGACTTCCAGCAGGCGCACCTGGCGCGACAGCGCCGGCTGGGCCACGTCCAGCGCCTGCGCGGCCCGGGTGAAACTGCCCAGCTCGGCCACCCGCACGAAGTATTCGAGTTGTTTGAGATCCATGTGCTGCTACCAGTTGTTCGGCATGACGTCATCATAGGTATCCTTTTCCGTTCTAGCTGCTAGCGAACCCGCGGTCTGGTGACCCAGCGCCGAGCGGGCCAGAATGTCAGAACACCGAGCCTCCGCGCCGCCGGTGCCCTGTGCCGACGCCAACCCCACCTCAGTCCCCATGACCCAGACCCAACCCCTCGTCATCGACTGCCACGGCCACTACACCACCGCGCCCAAAGCGCTGGAGACCTGGCGCAACCAGCAGATCGCCGGCATCCAGGATCCCGCCCGGATGCCCCAGGTGTCGGACCTCCATATCAGCGACGAGGAGCTGCGCGAATCCATTCAGAGCAACCAGCTGCGCCTGATGCAGGAGCGCGGCAGCGACATCACGCTGTTCAGCCCACGCGCGAGCTTCATGGCCCACCACATCGGCGACTTCCAGGTCTCCAGCACCTGGGCGGCGATCTGCAACGAGCTCTGCTTTCGCGTGAGTGAGCTGTTTCCCGACCACTTTGTGCCGGTGGCCATGCTCCCGCAAAGCCCGGGCGTGGACCCGGCCACCTGCATCCCCGAGCTGGAAAAGTGCGTGCGCGAGTACGGCGCGGTGGGCATCAACCTCAACCCCGATCCATCGGGCGGTCACTGGACCAGCCCGCCCCTGACCGACCGCCACTGGTACCCGATCTTCGAGAAGATGGTCGAACACGATCTGCCGGCCATGATCCACGTGAGCACCAGCTGCAACCCCTGCTTCCACACAACCGGCGCGCACTACCTCAACGCCGACACCACCGCCTTCATGCAGCTCATCCAGGGCGACCTGTTCAAGGACTTCCCCACGCTGAAGTTCCTGATCCCTCACGGCGGCGGCGCCGTGCCCTACCACTGGGGTCGCTTCCGCGGTCTGGCGCAGGAGATGAAAAAGCCGCTGCTCAGCGAACACCTGATGAACAACGTGTTCTTCGACACCTGCGTGTACCACCAGCCCGGCATCGACCTGCTCAACACCGTGATCCCGGTGAAAAACGTGCTGTTCGCCAGCGAGATGATCGGCGCCGTGCGTGGCATCGATCCAGAGACCGGTCACCACTACGACGACACCCGCCGCTACATCGAAGCGTCGAAAATTCTGAGCGCGGACGACAAGCGACAGATCTTCGAGGCCAATGTGCGCCGTGTTTTTCCGCGCCTCGATGCGCGCCTTCAAGCCCAGGGACGCTGAACATGACCACACTCGGCATCGTCCACCGCCGCATCGTGCGCGCCGACGCGGCGGCGGTTGAAAAACTTGCCCGCTTCGGTGTGGCCACCGTGCACGAAGCGCTGGGCCGCGTTGGCCTCATGAAGCCCTACCTGCGACCCGTCTACAAAGGCGCTCGCATGTGCGGCACTGCCGTCACCGTGCTGCTGCAGCCCGGTGACAACTGGATGCTGCACGTGGCCGCCGAGCAGCTGCAGCCCGGTGATGTGGTGGTGGCGGCCTGCACCACCGACAGCACCGACGGCTTTTTCGGCGACCTGCTCGCCACCTCGTTCAAGGCGCGCGGCGCGCGCGGCCTCATCATCGACGGTGGCGTGCGCGATGTGGACGAGCTGGAAAAGATGGGCTTTCCCGTGTTCAGCAAGGCCATCCACGCCAAGGGCACGATCAAAGCCACGCTGGGCTCGGTCAACATCCCCGTGGTCTGTGCAGGCGCCCTGGTGAATCCCGGCGATGTCATCGTGGCCGATACCGATGGCGTGGTCGTGGTGCCCGCCGCGATGGCCCAGGCAGTGGCCGACGCGGCCGAGAAGCGCGAGAGCTTCGAGGGCGAAAAGCGAGCGAAGTTCGAAGCCGGCGTGCTGGGGCTGGACATGTACCAGATGCGCGAGCCACTGGCCAAGGCAGGTCTGAAATACATCGACTAGCCATGGATATCCCCCGCCCCGCTGTGCGCGACCCCCAGGTAGGGAGCTGCGCCGGTAGCCCGGAAAATCCGACTCCACGGCGCCCTCGAACGAGCCACCGCATGCCTCCTGTGCGAATTCATCATCAGACATGACCCAAGCCAACGACAAGCCCACCTCCGGACACTTCACCAAAACGCCCGGCTGGCTCGACTGGTTTGAAGGGCCGAGCCGGCCACGCTTTCGGGTGCCCGTCGGCAGCGTTGACGCGCATTGCCATGTGTTTGGCCCGGGCGCCGAGTTTCCTTACGCGCCCGAACGCAAGTACACGCCGTGCGACGCCTCCAGGCAGCAGCTGTTCGCCCTGCGCGAGCTCCTCGGCTTTGCGCGCAATGTGATCGTGCAGGCCACCTGCCACGGCGCCGACAACCGTGCGCTGGTGGATGCTCTTGTGCACTCGCAAGGCCTGGCCCGCGGCGTGGCCACCGTGAAGCGCTGCGTGAGCGACGCTGAGCTGCAGGCGCTGCACGAAGCCGGTGTGCGCGGTGTGCGCTTCAATTTCGTCAAGCGCCTGGTCGACTTCACGCCGAAGGACGAGCTGCTGGAGATCGCCAACCGCATCCACGCCCTGGGCTGGCATGTGGTCATCTATTTTGAAGCGGTCGACCTGCCCGAGCTGTGGGATTTCTTCACCGCGCTGCCGACCACCGTGGTGGTGGATCACATGGGGCGCCCCGATGTGGCGCTGCCGGTGAACGGCCCGCAGTTCGCGCTGTTCGAAAAGTTCATGCGCGAGCACCCCAACGTGTGGAGCAAGGTGAGCTGCCCGGAACGGCTGTCGCTCAGCGGCCCGAAAGCGTTGGCAGGTGAGCAGAGCGCCTATCGCGACGTGGTGCCGTTTGCGCGCCGCATCGTGGAGCAGTTCCCCGACCGCGTGCTCTGGGGCACCGACTGGCCGCACCCCAACCTGAAAGACCACATGCCCGATGACGGCCTGCTGGCGGACTTCATCCCGCACATCGCGCCGACGCCTGAGCTGCAGCAGAAGTTGCTGGTGACGAACCCCATGAAGCTTTACTGGCCCGAGGAATGTTGACCCCCACGCTCCGCCGCTGCACGGGTCGCTGCCCCCAGAGGGGGAGCGAATCGCCTTGGGGCGGCCCGGCGGCGATTCCCGTTTACACAAGGAGTCCCCATGTCCCTCGACAAACCCTATAAGGACGTGCCCGGCACCATCATTTTTGATGCCGAGCAATCGCGCAAAGGCTACTGGCTCAACCAGTTCTGCATGTCGCTCATGAAGGCCGAGAACCGCGAGAGGTTCAAGACCGACGAGCGCGCCTACCTGGACGAATGGGCGATGACCGAGGAGCAGAAGCAGGCGGTGCTGGCGCGCGACCTCAACTGGTGCATGCGCACCGGCGGCAACATCTATTTCCTGGCCAAGATCGGCGCCACCGATGGCAAGAGCTTTCAGCAGATGGCCGGCTCCATGACCGGCATGACCGAGGCCGAATACCGCGACATGATGGTCGGCGGTGGCCGCAGCGTCGAAGGCAACCGCTACCTCGGCGAGGACGGCGATGCTCAGCCGCAGCACCAACCTCAAGGAAAGCACTGACATGGCAGCACGCATCACCGCCTCGGTTTACACCTCCCATGTGCCCGCCATCGGCGCGGCGCTCGACCTCGGCAAAAGCCAGGAGGACTACTGGAAACCCGTGTTCGCGGGCTACGAGTATTCCAAGCAGTGGATGAAGGACAACAAGCCCGATGTGATCTTCCTCGTCTACAACGACCACGCCACGGCCTTCAGCCTGGAGATGATCCCGACCTTTGCCATCGGCACTGCGGCCGAGTACCAGCCAGCCGACGAGGGCTGGGGGCCGCGCCCGGTGCCCCAGGTCATCGGTCATCCTGAGCTCGCTTCGCACATCGCGCAAAGCGTGATCCAGCAGGACTTTGACCTCACCATCGTCAACAAGATGGACGTGGACCACGGCCTGACCGTGCCGCTGTCCCTGATGTGCGGCGAACTCGATCCGAAGACGCAGGCATGGCCGTGCCCCGTGATTCCGTTTGCCGTCAACGTGGTGCAGTACCCCGTGCCTTCGGGCAGGCGCTGCTTCATGCTCGGCCAGGCCATTCGCAAGGCGGTGGAGAGCTACGACGACAACCTGAATGTGCACATCTGGGGCACGGGCGGCATGAGCCACCAGCTGCAGGGCGCGCGCGCCGGCCTCATCAACCGTGAGTGGGACAACGCCTGGCTCGACCAGATGATCAACGACCCGGTGGGCTGCGCCAACACGCCGCACATCGACTACGTGCGCGAAGCCGGCAGCGAAGGCATCGAACTCGTGATGTGGCTGATCGCGCGCGGCGCCATGTCCGACATCGTCGATGGCAAGGCGCAGGGGTCTGCGCCCGTCGTCAAGCACCGCTTCTACCATGTGCCCGCGTCGAACACGGCGGTGGGCCACCTGATTCTTGAGAACGCGTAAGGAACACACCATGACCATCAAAGTCGCGCTTGCCGGCGCTGGCGCCTTCGGCGTCAAGCACCTCGACGGCATCAAAAACATCGACGGCGTGGAAGTCGTCTCGCTGATCAGCCGCGACCTGGAGAAGACCCAGGAAGTGGCCGACAAGTACGGCATCAAACACGTCACCACCGATCTGGCTGACAGTCTGGCCATGAAGGAGGTCGATGCCGTCATTCTGTGCACGCCCACGCAAATGCACGCCGAGCAGACCCTGGCCTGCCTGAAGGCTGGCAAGCACGTGCAGGTGGAGATCCCCCTGGCCGACAGCCTGAAGGGCGCCGAAGACGTGGTCGCCCTGCAAAAGCAGACCGGGCTGGTGGCGATGTGTGGCCACACCCGCCGCTTCAACCCCAGCCACCAGTACGTGCACAACCAGATCAAGGCCGGCAAGTTCAACATCCAGCAGATGGATGTGCAGACCTACTTTTTCCGCCGCACCAACACCAACGCGCTGGGCCAGCCGCGCAGCTGGACCGACCACCTGCTGTGGCACCACGCCGCGCACACGGTCGACCTGTTCGCCTACCAGGCCGGCAGCCCAATCGTTCAGGCCAACGCCATTCAGGGCCCGATCCACCCTGTTCTCGGTATCGCCATGGACATGAGCATCCAGCTCAAGGCCGCCAATGGCGCCATCTGCACGCTCAGCCTGAGCTTCAACAACGATGGCCCGCTGGGCACCTACTTCCGCTACATCGGCGACACCGCCACCTACCTTGCCCGCTACGACGACCTGTTCACTGGCAAGGAAGAGAAGATTGACGTGAGCCAGGTGGCGGTGAGCATGAACGGCATCGAGCTGCAAGACCGCGAGTTCTTTGCGGCCATCCGCGAAGGCCGCGAGCCCGACAGCAGCGTGGCGCAGGTATTCAACTGCTACCAGGTCTTGCATCAGCTGGAGCAGCAGCTCAAGACTTGACCGACAGAGGCGCCCAGCGCGCCTGAAGCAAAATGGGGCACGATCCCCGCCGCGTGCCGGCGGTGTGCTCCGGCCCCATTTCGCGTGTCTTGCGCGCCATCAAGCATCCAGAGGACTCCCGAATGCAACAACGCCAGCTCGGCCCCTTCACCGTCTCCGCCATCGGCCTGGGCTGCATGAATATCTGCCACGCCTACGGTGAGCCGGTGTCTGAAGCCCAAGCCGCCAAACTGCTGCATGCCGCGCTGGACGCCGGCGTGAACCATTTCGATACGGCCGCGCTGTATGGCTTTGGCGCCAGCGAGACGCTGGTGGGCAAGTACCTCTCGAAACACCGCTCGCAATTCACGCTGGCCAGCAAATGCGGCATGCAGGGTGTGGACGTGAATGGTGACGGCAAGCTGGTGCGGGTGATCGATGGCCGGCCCGACACGCTGCGCGCCACCTGCGAAGCGGCGCTCAAACGCTTGCAGACCGATGTGATTGACCTGTATTACCTGCACCGCTGGGACAAAAAGGTGCCCATCGAGGAGAGCGTGGGTGGCCTGGCCGATCTGGTGCGCGCGGGCAAGATTCGCGCCATCGGGCTTTCAGAGGTGTCTGCCAGCACCCTGCGCAGGGCGCATGCCGAACATCCCATTGCTGCATTGCAAACCGAGTATTCCCTCTGGACCCGAAACCCCGAAATCGCGGTGCTCGACACCTGCCGCGAGCTGGGCACCACGTTTGTGGCCTTCAGCCCGGTGGGGCGTGGTTTTCTGTGCGGCCCGATGGATGTGGGCGACCTGCACGCCAAGGACATCCGTCGCACCATGCCGCGCTTTTCGCCCGAGAACTACGCCTCCAACGCCAAGCTGCTGCCGGGCTATCTGGCCATCGCGCAAGCGCTGGGCTGCACGCCTTCGCAGTTGGCCATTGCCTGGCTGCTGCACCGTGGCGAACACATCCTGCCCATTCCTGGCACCCGCACCGTTGACCATCTGCAAGACGATCTGGGTGCGCTCCAGGTGAAGCTGGACGCCGATGTCATGGCCCAACTGGATGCGCTCATCAACCAGCGCACCGTGGTCGGCAGCCGCTACAACGATCAGGGCAACAGCGAGGTGGACACCGAGGAGTTCTGAGCGGCCTCGAGCTGGCTCAGGCCGACCACGCGCGGTTCAGGCGCCGCCGCGAAACAGCGAATAGCCCCAGGCCGTGAACTTGAACGGCAGGTGGTAGTGCTGCACCGGGTCGGCGATGTGGAAGCGGTAGACCACCCGCTCCAGGAATGCCGGGTTCGGGACCTGGGCGCCCTGGGCACGGTAGTAGTCACCGACCCAGAACACCGCCTCATAGCCTCCTGCACCGATCGCGTCGCTGCTCAGGCCGGCGTGTTGCAGCTGGCCGCTGCTGCCCACGTTGCCTTCCGCCAGAGGTTCGGCCATGGGTTCACCGCCAGGGTCCAGCCGGTGCAGGGCGACCCGCAGGCCGGTGGCGACGCGGCCGCTGGCCACGTCCACACAATGAATCGAGATGCCGCCAGACATGTAGCCGGCCTTCAGTTCATCCGCGCGCCAGACGCCTTGACCGCCGGCGCCCAGACCGACACCTGATCGGTCACGAACTTGGTGAATTCGGCGGCGCTCATGGGTTCGGGAGTGACCCCCAGCTCGGCCAGGCGTTTGGCGACCGTGGGTTGCGCCACCACCTCGGTGACGGCCTTGTTCAGCTTCTCCACCACGTCAGCCGGTGTGCCCGCGGGCGCGGAGAGACCGAGGAAGTTGTCGGCGACAAGTTTGGGGAAGCCCGCCTCAACCACCGTGGGCAGCGCGGGCGCCATGGCGGCCCGGGTGCGCGCAGTGACCGCCAGGCCCACCAGCTTGCCGTCCTGGATGTAGGGCACGTTCTGGGTCAGCGTGTCCACCGCGAATTGCAGTCGACCACCGAGCAGATCGGCGTGCATGGGTGCAGAACCCTTGTACGGCACATGCTCCATCTTGAGCTGATGCTGCTGCTTGAACATCTCGCCGACGATGTGGCCGATGGAGCCCACGCCGCCCGATCCGTAGTTCACCGGTGTACTTTGAGCGCCGATCCACTTGATCAGCTCGGGCATGGTCTTGGCGGGTACCGACGGGTGCACCACGAACACATTGGGGACCGAGCCGATGTGGGCCACATGCGAAAAGCTCTTGACCGGATCGTAGGGGGCCTTGTCCATCATGAATGGCGAGATGCTGATGGGGGCGGTGTTCGACAGCAGCAAGGTGTAGCCATCGGCGGGCGCCTTGGCCACGGCGTCGGCGCCGATGGTGCTGCCCGCACCCGGCTTGTTTTCCACCACCACCGGCTGGCCCAGCTTCTCCTGCAGACCGGGCTGGAGCAGGCGCGCCACGATGTCCGAAGAGCCTCCCGGGTTGAAGGTCACGATGATCTTGATCGGCTTCTGCGGCCAGGCCTGAGCCTGCACCGGTGAGACAGCAAAGGCCATCAGAAGACTGGTGGCGAGAAGGGAGCGGCGGGTGGCTGTCATGGCATACCTCTTAGGCAGTGGAAACAAGGGGATGGTGAGGAGATCCGGGGGACTCGGGCAAGACCGTCTTTTCCAGCCGACCGTGCATGACCTGGCCCACCTGGCGAAGGGCGATCGCCCGCTCGGTGCTGGGGTCGTTCCCGAGCCGAACTTCGAAGGTTGCGAAAACCGAAGCGAGCGATTCGTGAAGGCGCAGCGCCGCAATGAACGGGATGCCGAAACGCAGCCGGTAGCGCTGGTTGAGGGCCGCGAGACGCTCAAGCTCGTGGGGCTGCAGACTCAGAAGACCCAGGCGACCCTGTTCGCTCTGCGAGTCGCTCGTCATGCTGCCGGCCTGAGCTTCCCGACCGGCGAGTTCGGGATGCGCTTGCAGCAAGGCGAGCTGCTGCGCGGGCTCGGCCTCGCGCAGCGTTTGCTCCAGCGCCAGGAAGAGGGCGGTCCAGGAGGCAAATGGGCGCCGCTGCCAGGTCTGCTCGGCCACCCAGGGCGAATGTTCGACCACGGTGGAAAGCAGCGCGGCAAAGTCAGGGCGGTCCAGGGACTGCAGCTGCGCAAACGGGATGGGAGTGGGAAAACCCGGCTTCATGATGAGGTGCAGTCTCGCGCCTGCTTCTGTTGCTGTCCATCGCATATTGATGTGGATTGCGTTCTAATAATTCGCATGACCAACCTGTCCAACAACCCGCTTCATCCCAAGGCCTTGCGGTACCTGACGGCCGTGGCCCACCTGGGTTCGGTGCAGGCGGCCGCGCGCGAGGTTTCTATCTCGGCATCTGCCATCGATCGGCAGATCCTGCTGCTGGAGCAGGATCTGGGCGTGCCTTTGTTCGAGCGCGTGGCCCGTGGCATGCGGCCCACGGCAGCGGGCGAGCTGCTGCTGGCCTTGTCGCAGCGCTGGAAGGCCGACCTCGGCCGAACGCTCTCCGACATCAAGCAGCTCCAGGGCGTGAGCCAGGGCCACCTGCGCATCGCGGCCATGGACAGCCACGCCAACGGCTTGCTGCCCGAGTTCGTGCACATCGTCAACCGCGAGTACCCCGGCGTGGTGCTGGACGTGGAGATCGTGAACACCGACGATGCGGTCCGGCATCTCAGCGAGGGCGATGTCGATCTGGTGGTGGCCTTCAATCTCAAGGCCGGGCGGGAGCTGCACATGGTGTGTGTGGCCGATCTGCCGCTTGGGTGCGCCATGACGCCGACGCACCCGCTGGCCCGTCTTCCCCATGTGAGCTTCAAGGAAGTGGCGGCCTGGCCGCTGGCCGCACAAAGCCGGGCGCTGGCCATTCGCCGCTACCTGGACCGGCGACACCACTGGCTGATCGAGGAGGCGCGGCCTCCGCTGGTCACGAACTCCTTGCAGTTGCTCAAGAGCCTGGTGCGCAGCGGCACCCATGTCGCACTCACCTCCGAGCTCGACATGGGTCCCGAGATACTTGAGGGCAGCGTGCGCTTTGTGCCGGTGCTCGACAAGAGTGCCCAGGCGCAGACCATCGGCGTGGCCATCAGCGCGAACCGCGCGCTGCCCCGGGTGGCGCGCATCGTGGCCGAGCGCCTGGGCCAGCATGTGATCGATTACCTGGCCCGGGTGCGCTCAGTCACCCAGCCCGATACAAAACGAAAAAAAGCGACACCGCGCTGAGACCCATCGCGCGTCACCCCCGGGCACCATGGCGGTCATGTTCAACCCGTTCTGAAAGGAACACCGTCATGAAACCCTGGATCAAGAAAACCCTTATCGGCGTTGCCGGCGCCACCATCCTGCTGGGCGGCCTCTCTGCCTGCGGCCACCGCGGCGGCCATGAGCGCGGCCCCATGAGCGAAGAGCGCGTGGTCGAGATGCGTGGCAAGGTGATCGAGCGCGTGAGCGACAAGCTCGAACTCAACGAAGCGCAGAAGCTCAAGCTCGGCGTGCTGGCCGACGAAATGATCGCGCAACGCAAGGCCTTGCGCGGTGACAGCGCCGCCCCGCGCGCCGAGATGAAGGCTTTGGTCGCTGGCGAGAAGTTTGATCGCGCCCGCGCCCAGACACTGCTGACCCAGAAGACCGAAGTGGTGCAGGCCGGCGGCCCCAAGGTGATCGCCGCCATGGCCGACTTCTACGACAGCCTCAACCCCGCCCAGCAGGCCCAGGTGCGCGAGCGCATGGACAAGCGCGGTGGCTGGTGGGGTCGCGGCTGATCACCTCTGCTGCTGTGCCGCCGCGCAGCGCCCAGAAGTCTGGGCCCGCGCGGCGGTGTGAGAATGCCGCATGCACCGCATCTTGCTCATCGACGACGACGAACAGCTCGGCCCGCCGCTGGCCACCTATTTCCAGCGCTTCGAGCTCGGCCTCACCCACGCCTTCAAGCCCAGCGATGGGCTGGCGCTGTTGCGGCGCCAGCCGTTTGACGCCGCCATTCTCGATGTGATGCTGCCCGAGATGGACGGCTTCGAGCTGTGTCGCACCATCCGCAAGGAAAGCGATATCCCCATCGTCATGCTCACTGCGCGCGGTGATGTGATGGACCGCGTGGTCGGTCTGGAGCTGGGCGCGGACGATTACCTGCCCAAGCCCTTCGAGCCGCGCGAGCTGGTGGCGCGCATTCAGACCCTGCTGCGCCGGCGAACGGGTGCCGTGAAGGCAGCGGTGCGCGCGCCGGGTGAGCTGGTGTTTGAAGGCCTGGTGATCGACCCGGTGCGCCGGGAAGTGTCGCGCCAGGGCGAAGCGGTCGACCTCACGGGAACCGAGTACGAACTGCTGCTGTTGCTGGCCCGCGAGCCGGGCAAGGTCTACAGCCGCGACGACATCCTGAACCACCTGCGCGGTCACGAGGCCGAGCTGCTGACGCGCGCGGTCGACATCGTCATCAGCCGGCTGCGCAAGAAGCTGGAGCCGCTGGACTGTATCAAGACCCTGCGCAACGCCGGCTACGCGCTGGCGCTGCGCCGAGCCACATGAGCGAGCCAACCATCGCCGCTCAGGCGCCGACACCCTGGCACCGCCGCGCGCGCCTGGCGCTCGGCACCTCCATCAAGCTGCGCCTGGTGCTGGTGTTTCTGCTGCTCGCCGCTGCGATGACCAGCGTGTTTTTCAGCGGGGCGCAGAAGGCGTTTTCGCTCGGCTGGCGCGAAGCCGCGCGCCCGCTGCTGATGGACTATGTCGATCACCTCGCCGCCGACATCACCGCCAGCGGCACGCCCAGCGAAGCTGCCGCACTGGCGCTCACTCAGCGACTGCCGCTCACCGTGCGCATCACCGGGCCGCAGATCACCTGGTCCTCTCACCCCGAGCAGCAGCGCCCCGACTGGCAGCGCGAGCGCTGGGATCAGACCGACGGCCGCGGCTGGGACGGCGAGCGCGGGAATGGTGATCGGGAGTGGCAGCGCATCCTGCATCGAACCACGGCCGACGGCCACACCATCGAGTTCGGCATCAACGAGGCCGTGTTTGAGCGCCGCCCGCGGCTGGTGGGCTTCGCCATCACCGCGCTGCTGGTGCTCACGATGCTCGCCTGGCTGTATGTGCGCCGCCTGCTGCGCCCGCTGGATGCCATCCGCGCCGGTGCCCAGCGCTTTGGCGCTGGCGAGTTTGGCCAGCCCATTCCCGTGCAGCGCCCGACACGGCCCGACGAGCTGGGCCAGCTCGCCGCCACCATCAACACCATGGGGCAGGACATCCACCAGATGCTGGAGGCCAAGCGCGCGCTGCTGCTGGCCATCAGCCACGAGCTGCGCAGCCCGCTCACCCGCGCCCGCCTCAACACCGAGCTGCTGCCCGAAACCGCCGACGTCAATCCACAGCGCCTGGCGCTGCTGCGCGACCTGCAAGAGATGGCCACGCTGATCACCGACCTACTGGAGAGCGAGCGCCTCTCGGGCAACCACGCCGCGCTGCAGCGCGAGCCCGTCGACCTGGCTGCGCTGGCCGGTGAGGTGGTGGCCGAGGTGCTGGCGCGTCAGCCCGAGCGCGCTGGCGCGCGGCCCGAGATCACCTTGCACACCGATCCTGCGTTGCCCCGCCTCGCGCTGGACCCCACCCGCATTCGCCTGCTGCTGCGCAACCTGCTCGACAACGCCCTGCGCCACAGCGCCGGCGCGTTGCATCCGCCCGAGCTCAGCCTGCGCAAAGCAGGGAAAGGCCTGCAGATCGAGGTGCGCGACCACGGGCCAGGTGTGCCCGAAGACCAGCTGCCCCAGCTGGCCCAGGCCTTTTACCGGCCCGAGAGCGCGCGCACCCGAAGCACCGGCGGCGTCGGCCTGGGGCTCTACCTGTGCAAGCTGGTGGCCAGCGCGCACGGCGGGCGGTTTGAAGTGCGCAATGCGCAGCCTGGGCTGGCGGTCACCGTCACCTTGCCCGGCGCCTGAAGTTCCATCGCGCTTGATGCGCATCAGGGTCTGGGCGGGCGCTTCGTGCCAAGCTGTGGGCCATGAACCCCACCCCCATTCCCGGCTTTGTCGCGGCAGCTACCCGCTACCTGTTTTTCACAGGCAAGGGCGGCGTTGGCAAGACCTCGCTCGCCACCGCCGCTGCTATTCGTCTGGCCGATGGCGGGCAACGCGTGTTGCTGGTGAGCACCGATGCCGCGTCCAACCTCGACGAAATGCTCGGCGTGGCGCTGTCCAACCAGCCGGTGGCCGTACCCGGCGTGCCCGGGCTTGAGATGCTCAACATCGATCCCGACACCGCCGCCGAGGCCTACCGCCAGCGTGTGCTGGCGCAACTGGAAGCCAGCGCAAGCGATGCAGAGCGCCAGACCGTGCGCGAGCAGCTCTCGGGCGCGTGCACCACCGAGATCGCCGCCTTCGACGAATTCGCCGCGCTGCTGGCGGGCGAGGGCGGGGAAAGCCGCTGCGACCACGTGGTGTTTGACACCGCCCCCACCGGCCACACGCTGCGCCTCTTGAGCCTGCCCACCGGCCTGTTTTATGCGCAGGGCGTGAAGGCCAATGTGCTGTTCTTTGACAAGAAGCCGGCCAGCGAAACGGCGTGGACGAAGAAGCTCTGGATTTACGACCTGCGCACCAACAAGCATTTCACGCTGAAGACCAACCCGCTGCGGCGCGAGGACCTTGAAGAATTCGTGACGCTCTACAACGCGGGCAATCGCCAGCAACGCCAGGCCACCTGGAGCGCGGAGCAGCCCGAAGGCCGCTGGCGCGACTACAGCTATGAAGACATCACCGCCCGCGACAAAGCGAGCCTCGACATCTTCTGGCTGAAGGACGATTCGTTGGCCGATAGCGACAACCTGCCCGCGCCCGAGGTGATCGCACAGGAGATCGTGGAAGACCTGCAGGCTGCGCTGGAACAGTTCAAGCTGATTGCGGGCGACCTCGGCGCCGAGTTGACCGAGCCAGCCTGAGCGGCTGCGCTCAACGCTCCGCGGCCTTTGGCGCCGCTGCCATCTTCCGCAAATCCGGCTTGTAGATCTTGCCCACGTTGGTCAGGGGCATGGTGTCCAGGATCGTCACGCGCTTCGGTCTTGCCGGGGGTTCGTCCACCCGCTCGCTCACGAAGGTCAGCAGTTCTTCTTCCGTGGCGACGGCGCCGGGGATGAGGGTGGCGAAGACCACGGGCAGCTCGCCGGCGTAGGCGTCGGGCGCGCCGACGGCGGCGCAGAGTTGCACCGCGGGGTGGGCGGCCAGGGCGTCTTCGATCACCTTGGGATCGATGTTGTGGCCACTGCGGATGATGAGGTCTTTGCTTCGGCCGCTCAGGTGCAGGCGCTCCTGGTCGTCGATGTGGCCGAGATCGCCGGTGGCCAGCCAGCCATCTGGCGTGAAGGCGTGCTGGTTGTCGGCTTCGTCCAGAAAGCCGGAGAACAGATTGGGGCTTTTGAACAGCACCATGCCGGCCTCGCCAGGTGCGCATTCGCGGTCGCTGGCACCGCCTTGCTCGTCCAGCGCCACGATGCGCCATTTCGTGTAGGGCAGGCGGATGCCGACGCAGCCGGGCGGGGAGGTCATGCCCGGTGGGGTGATGGTGGAGATGCCGGCCATCTCGGTCATGCCCAGGCTTTCGTGCACCTGGATGCCGATCAGCTGCTTGAGCCGGGCGGCGAGTTCGCCGGGCATGGGCGCGGCACCGGTGCGGCCGTAGCGCAGGCTGGAGAGGTCGGCATCGCCCACCGCTACGTTGGCCAGCGCGGCGAGCACGGTCGGCACACCGGTGAGCACGGTGGCCTTGTGCGCTTCCACCAGCTTCCAGTAGTTGGCGATCACGGCCTTGTTGCGAAACAGCGCGGGCGTGGGGATGACGGTTTCGGCGCCGGCGCTCAGCGAGGTGAGTGATCCCGGCAGCACGCCGGCCACATGAAACAGCGGGTAACCGTTGATGGCCACGTCGTCCACGCGAACGCCTTGCAGCTGCACGCAGGCCCAGGCGGTGAACACCTGCGCGCCGTGGCTGTGGCGCGCGAGCTTGGGCGCGCCGGTGGTGCCACCGGTGTGGAAGTAGGCAGCGATGTCGGTGGGCGCGATCTGGCGGCCGCTGACGAGGCGATCGTCTGGCTCGGCAGCGATGAGGGCGTGGAAATCCAGGCAGCCGGCCGGTAGGGTCGGTGGCGCGGTTTCGCCGTGCGGCGTCACGCGCAGCACGGTGCGCAGCGTGGGCACCAGACCTCGCACGCGCTGCGCCTTGGCCCAGAGCCCGGTGTCGCTCTCGGAGGCTTCGTCGCCCCAGGCGATGAGCACCCGGGCTTGCGCTGCGTTCATCAGCGAGGCGAGTTTTTCGTCGCTCAGCAGCGGGTTGAGCGGCTGCACGATGCCAGCGGCAGCCCCGCCCCACAGGGCCAGGTGGTATTCCAGACAACCCGGCAACAGCATCGCCACCGCGTCGCCGGGCTGCAGACCCAGGCGGTGCAAGGCATTGGCGGTCTGGTGAACGCGCGCCAGCAGGTCCGCATACGACCAGCGCACTGCCGGCGCACCCGGCTCGGCGGTGGGCAGGAAGGTGAGGGCGGTCTTGTCGCCGAAGGCATGCGCACTGTTGCGGATCAGCTCGTAGGTGCTGCGCGGGCGGATGGCTTCGGCCAGGGGTGTGGCTTCCAGCGCGCGCACATCCTCAGGCGTTCGCACCGGACGGACCGGCGCGAACGGGGCATGCCACGCGGGCGCTCCAGTGGGGCAGCCGTCAGCGGACGGCGGGGATGGGTGAGGTGTGGACATGGGCGTTCCGAAAGGAAGGCCCATTGTGGTCGGCGTCTCTTCGCCGCGCAGTCACCTCGGAACGCTCAGGCGCGGGGCTGGCGCGCGCCCGGCGTGGCGCAGAGCCGGGGCTGGCTTGAGAAGCGGTAGCGCAGGCGGGTCAGGAAAGCAAACACGGTGTACATGAACGGAACGGCCGGGGATCGGCTTCAACAACAGAGGCTCCTAGATTAAGGGTTAACCCTAGTATTTCAAGCGGTGTGCCCGAAATGCCCATGCTGTCTGTGCATGAGGCGATGTACCCAAAAAGCAGAAAGGAGCCCGAAGGCTCCTTTCTTTTCTGCGGGCAAGACCGGGTTCAGATCGAGTCGATGAAGCTGCGCAGCTTGTCGGAGCGGCTGGGGTGCTTGAGCTTGCGCACCGCCTTGCTCTCGATCTGGCGGATGCGTTCGCGCGTCACGTCAAACTGCTTGCCCACCTCTTCCAGCGTGTGGTCGGTGGACATCTCGATACCGAAACGCATGCGCAGCACCTTGGCTTCGCGCGGCGTGAGGCTGTCGAGGATGTCTTTGACCACTTCGCGCAGGCCGGCCTGCATCGCGGCCTCGATCGGCGCGGTGTTGGCCTGGTCTTCGATGAAATCGCCCAGGTGCGAATCGTCGTCGTCGCCGATCGGCGTTTCCATGGAAATCGGCTCTTTCGCGATCTTCATGATCTTGCGGATCTTGTCCTCGGGCATCTCCATCTTCTCGGCCAGGATGGACGCATCGGGTTCAAAGCCGTGCTCCTGCAGGTGCTGGCGGCTGATGCGGTTCATCTTGTTGATGGTCTCGATCATGTGCACCGGGATACGAATGGTGCGCGCCTGGTCGGCGATCGATCGGGTGATAGCCTGGCGGATCCACCAGGTGGCGTAGGTCGAAAACTTGTAGCCGCGGCGGTACTCGAACTTGTCCACCGCCTTCATCAGGCCGATGTTGCCCTCCTGGATCAGGTCCAGGAACTGCAGGCCGCGGTTGGTGTACTTCTTCGCAATCGAGATCACCAGGCGCAGGTTGGCCTCGATCATTTCCTTCTTGGCATCGCGCGAGGTGGACTCGCCCGAGTTCATCCGCTTGTGGATGTCTTTCAGGTGTGCCAGCGGCACGACCACGCTGCTCTGGATGTTCATCAGGCCTTGCTGCAGCTCTTGCACCGGCGGGATGTTGCGCTCCATCACCACGCTCCAGGACTTGCCCGCTGCCGCCTGCTTCTCCACCCACTTGAGGTTGAGCAGGTTGGCCGGGAAATCGGCGATGAACTTTTCCTGCGGCATGCCGCACTTGTCCACGATGATGCGGCGCAGCTCGCGCTCCTTCTTGCGCACCTCGTCGACCTGCGCGCGCATGGTGCCGCAGAGTTTTTCGATGGTCTTGGCGGTGAAGCGGATCGACATCAGCGTTTCGGTGATGGCTTTCTGCGTCTTCACGTAGGTGGGCGTTCCGTAGCCTTCCTTGTCGTAGGTCTTGTGCAGCTTCTCGAACTGGTTGCGCATGGTGTCGAAACGCTCCAGCGCTTCGCGCTTGAGTTCTTCGAGCTTGCGCGTGAGTGCCTTGGAGCCACCCTTGCCGTCGTCGTCGTCTTCCTCGTCGTACTCGTCGAAGTCTTCTTCGGCCACGTAGTCGTCGGCCTCGTCGGCGTCGGCGAAGCCATCGACCACGGTGGAAATCACGACCTTGCCTTCCCGGATCTCTTCGGCGAGCGCGAGCACCTCGGCGATGGTGGCCGGGCTTTCGCTGATGGCTGCCATCATGTCGTTCAGGCCACCTTCGATGCGCTTGGCGATCTCGATCTCGCCCTCACGCGTGAGCAGCTCGACCGTGCCCATCTCGCGCATGTACATGCGCACCGGGTCGGTGGTGCGGCCGAATTCGCTGTCCACCGTGGACAGTGCGGCTTCGGCTTCCTCTTCCGCTTCTTCTTCGGTGGCGGCCGAAGGACCGGTGTTGTTCAGCAGCAGGGTTTCGGCATCGGGCGTCTGCTCGTAGACGGCCACGCCCATGTCGTTGAGCAAAGACACCACCACTTCCAGCGTCTCGGCCTCGACCAGCTTGTCGGGCAGGTGGTCGTTGATTTCGCCGTGGGTCAGGTAGCCGCGCGTCTTGCCCAGCTTGATCAGTGCCTTGAGGTGGTCGCGGCGGTTTTTGGTTTCTTCTTCGGACAGGACAGAGTCGTCCAGACCAAATTCCTTCATCAGCGCGCGCTCTTTGGCCTTGCTGATTTTCATGCGCAGCGGCTTGACCTTTTCCACCACCTCGGTGGTGTCGGTGCTGGCTTCTTCCGGCTCGCCCTCGAGATCAGATTCAATGTCGGACAGATCGGTATCGTCCATGTCGCGACCGGACTTGGCGGACGCGCTGCTCGCCTTGGGCTTGCGGCCGCGCTTGGCCGGGGTCTTGGCGGCGGCGCCATCAGCGGCCTTGGCTGGTCGGCCTGCGGCCTTTTTGACGGGTGCGGCGATGGTCAGCGCGAGCAGACCGGCCTCGGCATCGGCAGCGACTTTGCGGGAGGAGGCCGCGGCCTTGGTGTCGGTAGCGGCTTTGGCGGGGGCTTTGGCCGCAGGCTTGGCCGCGGCTTTGGGAACGGGGGGGGCAGACTTCAAAACAGGAGCTTTCTTCGGTGGCGCAACCTTGGGTTGCACTTTGGGAGCGGCCGCCTTGGGCGTGGCTTTCTGTGCGGGTTTTGTGCGGGAAACGGCAGGCGTACTGGACTTCTTCGCAGGCATGGGCACCTCAAAAAAAACGTCAGAAATGGAACCGGCAGATCACACAAACATCGCCAGACAACCCCATTCAGGCGGGCAGTCCCGGTGACTTTGTTGGGCACCCCACCTGCCTTTCGCCGGAAAGGGCAGGTCTGCAAGCTGGGTGGGCGAACATTTGGTGTGCAGCCCTTGCGGGGTTCCGTCAGGACCGCTGTGGTCGCTGAGGTGGCCAGGAAAAGAATCCGTGTCGCCCCTGTGCTGGGGTCAGGCCGTGTCCGGAGGTGCTGCTGTCGCGCTTGCGGTGCAAAACCTTGGATTATACCGGTTGGCCCGCTTTCAGGGCTTTGATGCGCCCGTTGATGTCTTGCAGTCTCCGCAGTGCCGCCGGGTCGTGGGCTCCTTGCTCGCTCAGGGCCTGGCTCTGGCGCTGAAGGTTGTCGATGCGCAACTGGTTGATCACGCCCGCCAGCTCGCTGAGCTCGGCGTCGCTGTCGGTATCGGCCGCGCCGAGCAGCACGGCTTCGACCTGGGTGCAGATGAAGGTCTCGCTTTCATGTCCCCGAAGCGCCTCGCGCAGCGCTGCCCAGGACTGCGGTCCGTGTTCGTTCAGCTGGGACTCCAGCCAGGCAAAGGCGCCCGCATGGGCTTCGCTGAGCTGCGAGAGCATGGCATGGTCATCAGCTGACAGGCTGTCCCATGCCCGCGCATTGACCATCAACAGGCCCATGGCGCGGTCGGCCCGACTCGCCACACCGCGGCGCGTCCCGCCGCTGCGGTTGCTGCGCCGTGTCGCGCCTGCATGCGTGCCATAAGCACTGCGCTGGCCGCCCGGCCGGCTTTCTCCGTCAGGCGCCCGCGAGCGCGAGGTTTCGGCTGAGCGCCCGCGCCCGGCAGGCTGCTGCCAGAGCTGCAGCAGATCCTGGCTGTCCAGCGCAACGCCCTCCGCCAACTCTCCGATCAGCTGGCGCTTGAGGGCGCCGTCGGGCAGGGCGGTCCAGAGCGGACGCGCCTGGCTGGCCATGCGGGCTCGGCCCTCGGCGGTGGCCAGGTCGCAGTCGGCGGCGGCCGAGTCGATCAGGAAGCGCGACAGCGGCACCGCTTCCTTGACAGCCTGTGCAAAGGCCTCGCTGCCGTTCGCGCGGATGAAACTGTCGGGGTCGTGCTCGGCGGGCAGAAACAGGAACTTCACGCTGCGCGTGTCGGTGGCCAGCGGCAGGGCGGCGTCCAGCGCCTTGCGGGCCGCGCGTCGGCCCGCGCCGTCGCCGTCGAAGCTGAACACCACCGAGTCGGTGAAGCGGAAGAGTTTTTGCACGTGCTCGGGCGTGCAGGCCGTGCCCAGCGTGGCCACGCAGTTGGCAAAGCCGAGCTGGGCCAGGGCGACCACGTCCATGTAGCCCTCGGTGACCAGCGCGTAGCCGGCCACGCGGATGGCGGTGCGGGCCTCGAACAGGCCGTAGAGCTCACGGCCCTTGCTGAACACGGGCGTTTCGGGCGAGTTGAGGTATTTGGGTTCGCCCTGATCAAGCACGCGCCCGCCAAAGCCGATGCACTCGCCCTTGACGTTGCGGATGGGGAACATGATGCGGTCGCGGAAGCGGTCGTATCGCTTGCTCTCGCCGTCGGCGCCCTTTTCGTCTGCGTGTTCGATCACCAGGCCGGACTCGACCAGCAAGGGATCGCTGTAGTCGGGGAACACGCCAGCGAGTGCGCGCCAGCCTTCAGGCGCATAGCCCAGGCCAAAGGTCTTGGCGACTTCGCCCGACAGGCCACGGCCTTTGAGGTAGCTGACCGCGCGCGGGGTGACCTTGAGCTGCTGGATGTAGGCGTGGGCCGCTTTGTCGAGCACGCTGTTGAGCGTGACCTGTCTCTGGCGTTGCTGCGCGGCACGCTCTCGGTCTTGTGGTGAAGCCTCGTCCTCCGGAATCTGCATGCCGGTCTGCTGGGCGAGGTCTTTCACCGCCTCGATGAAGCTCATGCCGGCGTGTTCCATGAGGAAGCCGATGGCGTTGCCGTTGGCCCCGCAGCCGAAGCAGTGATAGAACTGCTTGGTCGGGCTGACGCTGAACGAGGGTGACTTCTCGCCATGGAACGGACACAGGCCCATCAGGTTGGCGCCGCCCTTCTTGAGCTGCACGTAGCGCCCGACCACATCGACCACGTCCACGCGGTTGAGCAGTTCCTGGATGAAGGTCTGGGGGATGGCCACAGGGGTATTCTCGCGCAAGGGCTCCAAGACCCGTTCACACCAGGAGACAAACTGCCATGACCAGCATCTTCGACCAAGACCTCCCGCGCAACGAAGCCAACTTCGCGGCATTCTCTCCGCTGTCATTCATCGAACGCACCGCCGAGGTCTACCCCCATCGGTTGGCCGTGGTGCATGGCGAGCTGCGCCAGACCTGGGGTGAGACTTACGCCCGCTGCCGGCGGCTGGCCAGCGCATTGCATCGCGTTGGCATCGGCAAGAACGACACCGTGGCCGTGATGCTGCCCAACACGCCACCCATGGTGGAGGCGCACTTTGGTGTGCCGATGGCCGGCGCGGTGCTCAACGCGCTCAATACGCGGCTGGATCCGGAGGCGGTTGCCTTCATGCTCGACCATGGCGAGGCCAGGGCGGTGATCGTGGATCCCGAGTTCTCCGCCACGCTGCAAAAGGCCCTGAGCCTGCGCAAGGCGAGCACACCGCTGCTGGTGATCGACGTGGAGGACGCGCTGTACACCGGCGCTGGACAGCGCGTGGGAAGCAGCACCTACGAGGCTTTCCTGGCCACCGGTGACGCGGCGTTTGCCTGGAGCCTGCCCGCCGAAGAGTGGGATGCGATTGCGCTGAACTACACCAGTGGCACCACAGGCAACCCCAAGGGTGTGGTCTACCACCACCGGGGTGCAGCGATGAACGCGATCTCCAACGTGATGGAGTGGGACATGCCCAAGCACGCGGTCTACCTCTGGACGCTGCCCATGTTTCACTGCAACGGCTGGTGCTTTCCGTGGACCGTGGCGGCGCGCGCCGGGGTGAACGTGTGCCTGCGCCGGGTGGAGGCGCAAGCGATCTTTGATGCCATGCGCAACCATGGCGTGACCCACTACTGCGGCGCGCCCATCGTCCACGGCATGCTGGTCAACGCACCGGCCGCCCTGAAGGTGGGCCTGCCCGACGGTGTGAAAGCCATGGTGGCGGGGGCTGCGCCACCGGCCTCCATGATCGAAGGCATGGAGCAGATGGGTTTTGACCTGACCCATGTGTACGGCCTGACCGAGGTCTACGGTCCGGCCACGGTCTGCGCCAAGCACGAGGCCTGGGACGAGCTCGACATTGGAGAGCGCGCGCGACTCAACGCGCGCCAGGGCGTGCGCTACCACCTGGAACGAGACGTGCGCGTGCTTGATCCGGAGACGATGTTGCCTGTGCCGCAGGACGGCGAAACCATGGGCGAGATCATGTTCAAGGGCAACATCGCGATGAAGGGTTATCTCAAGAACCCCAAGGCGACGCAGGAAGCCTTTGCTGGCGGCTGGTTCCACAGCGGTGACCTGGCGGTGCAGTACCCCGATGGCTATTTCAAGATCAAGGACCGCAGCAAGGACATCATCATCTCGGGTGGCGAAAACATCTCCAGCATCGAGGTGGAAGACGTGCTCTACCGCCACCCGGCGGTGCTGGCCGCGGCCGTGGTGGCCAAGCCTGATGCGAAGTGGGGCGAGACGCCCTGCGCGTTTGTGGAGTTGAAGGCGGGTGCACAGGTGTCGCCTGAAGACATCGTGGCGCACTGCAAGCAGCACCTGGCTGGCTTCAAGGTGCCGCGCGCAGTGGTGTTTGGCGAACTGCCCAAGACCAGCACCGGCAAGATCCAGAAGTTTGAACTGCGCAAGGTGGCTGGGTCTGCGCAGGCCATTGCGGTCTGAGTCCGATCAGTCGCCTGCCACGATGCCTTCGCGACGGGGGTCGGCGCCACCGAGCCACACCGGTCGGCTGTCGAGGTTGCTGCGTTGAAGGGCCTGCAGGCCGCTGGTGAGGGCCACTTCGTTGACCGTGTGACCGAGCGCTTGCAGTGCCTGCACCGTGGCGGCTGAAAAGCGCTTTTCTTCCAGGAACAGCGGGCCACCGGTGGTGGCGAGGTTGGGCAAGTCGATGGCGGCTTGCGGGCTCAGGCCCCACTGCTGCGTGCCGAGCAAGGTCTTGGCTGTGAAATGGATGATGAACGCGCCGCCCGGGCTGCCCGCGCTCATGAGGAGCTTGCCGCTGACGTGGTCGAACACCAGCGTGGGTGACATGGAAGAGCGTGGACGTTTGCCAGGCTCGACCCGGTTGGCCACCGGTTTGCCTTGCGCATCAGTGGGCGCGAAGCTGAAATCGGTCAATTCGTTGTTGAGCAGGAAGCCGCCAGCGCGGCCTTGGTTGGTGTTGACCATCAGCCGGGCGCCAAAGCCTGACTCGATGGTGGTTGTCATGGCCAGCGTGTTGCCGAATGCGTCGGCGATGCTGATGTGGCTGGTGCCGTACTCGGGCTGCTCCGGCATGGGTGCCCACGCACTCACCGCTCCCCCCGGCTGACCGGCGGGCGCTTGCGGCATGCGCGTGGGGGTGATGAGCAGAGCCCGCTGGTCGAGGTAGGCCGGATCGAGCAGGCTGGTCCAGCGGCCGGCGGGCGCCGGCACGAAGTCGGGATCGGCCACGTACAAGGCGCGATCGGCGAAGGCCAGGCGGGACGCTTCGGTGTACGCGTGCAGCCACTCGGGTTTCTGCTGGCCACTGGTCGGTGGCGATTCGCTTTGTGGCGTGCGCGCAAGCAGCCCCAGGATTTGGCCGATGGCGATCGCTCCCGAGCTGGGCGGCGGGAAACCACACAGGCGCAGGTCGCGCTGGTTTGCCCGCCACACATGGCAAAGCGGGTCTCTTTCGCGCGGCTGGTAGCGCTTGAGATCGTCCAGCGTCATCATGCCGGGGTTGCTCGGATGCAGCCGAACCTTGTCGACCATCGCCTGAGCCACCGGTCCCTGGCTCAGTGCGGAGGGGCCTTGCGCGGCGATTTGCCGCAGCACGGCGGCGAGCTCCGGATTCTTCAGCACATGACCGACAGCATGCGGCTGGCCGTCGGCTCGGTAGAAGTAGGCAGCGGCGACCGGATCGGCCTTGAGCGTGGTGTCGGCAGCGAGCAAGGTGTGGAGCCGCGGACTCACTGCAAAGCCTTGCTCTGAAAGGTCAATCGCTGGCGCCAGCAGTTGCGCCCAGGGCAACTTGCCGTGTTGGCGATGGGCCAGGGCCAGCATGGCGACCGTGCCAGGTACACCCACCGATCGACCACCGACCAAGGCCTTCAAAAAAGGCAGGGGCTTGCCGCTGTCGTCGAGGAAGAGCCGTTCCGTGGCGGCCGCAGGTGCGGTTTCACGACCGTCAAAGGCCTGCACACGGCGGCCATCGTGGTGCATCAGGAAGGCGCCGCCCCCGATGCCGCTGGACTGCGGTTCGACCAGTGTGAGCACCATCTGCACGGCGACTGCCGCATCCACTGCGCTGCCGCCGTCGCGCAACACAGCGAGACCCACCTCGGCGGCCAGCGGGTTGGCCGCCGCCACGGCGTGACGCTGAAACGTCCAGCCTGGTTTGGCGTTGATGGCCGATGCTTGTTCGGGCTGTGCCGGGGGTGCGGCTTGACCGGTCATCCGGCCATGGCCCACCGGGCCAGCACAGGAGGCCATGATGGCGCAGACCAGCAGGAGCGGTGCCAGCGAAAAGCGCGTCGGTGTGCGATGTGTCATGCCAGAGCCTCATTTCGTAACGGAACGCCCGATGGAGCCAAGACCCTCGACCATAACTCCATCGGGTCGCGTGCAGCAGGCCCTGTGGCGCGCAGAACAGGCAAAAAAAAGCCGGCGTGAGCCGGCTTTTCTGCAAGGCCAAACGCTGTCTTGCGACAGCGCGGCCGATGAAGATCACTTCAGGTGATCGTTGATCATCTTGGTCATTTCGAACATCGACGCCTGGGCCTTCTTGAAGATTTCCTTCAGCTTGGCATCGGCGTTGATCATGCGGCGGTTCACCTCGTCCTGCAGCTTGTTTTTCTTGATGTAGGCCCAGACCTGCTTGGTCACCTCGGTACGCGGCAGGGGCTTGGCGCCCACGATGGCGGCCAGGGCGGCGCTGGGGGTCATGGCCTTCATGAAGGCTGCGTTCGGGGTGCGCTTCTTGGCAGGCGCTTTTTTCGCAGCGGCTTTTTTGGCCGGAGCGGCTTTCTTCGCTGCGACCTTCTTCGCCGGAGCCGCTTTCTTGGCCGGAGCTGCCTTCTTGGCCGGAGCTGCCTTCTTCGCAGGTGCCTTCTTGGCCGGTGCCGCTTTCTTCGCGGGAGCCGCTTTTTTCGCGACAGCCTTCTTGGCCGGAGCCGCTTTTTTCGCGGGAGCTTTTTTTGCAGTTGCCATGGTTGGATTTCCTTCTAGAAGTTGAACAAACGCCGGCGACCGAACGCGCTCGATCACCGGTGATTCGGATGCTAATGGAGTTGTCAATGCATTCCAAGGGAGCACGCCGGGTTTTTCGTTGGATTTCATAGGGGAAACACGCTTCTATGGCGGGGAAAACAACACTCGGCATGTCGAGCCGCGAAAGCCCGTCGTCAGAGGGCAGAAGCAAGCTGCGTGGGCTGCGTCAAAATTGAAGCCGTTTTGCGCCTGTTCCGCCTTTTTTCGGAGACCCATTTCCATGCCCCACATCGCCACCTGCGACCTCTGCGACGCCCACAAACAAGACACCACCGGCGGCTTTCGGGTGTTGCCTCCGGTGTTCCGCGATTTTGGTGCGGTGCATCGGTTTTCAGGTCCGGTGAGCACCGTCAAATGTTTTGAAGACAACACGCTGGTGAAGGCGGCGGTGGACAGCCCTGGAGAAGGGCGTGTGCTGGTGGTTGATGGCGGCGCTTCGCTGCGCCGCGCCTTGCTGGGCGGCAACCTGGGAGCGGCTGCGTCTCGCAATGGCTGGGCGGGCGTGGTGATCGATGGTTGCGTGCGCGATCTGGCCGAGTTGGCGCTCTGCCAGACCGGCATCCGCGCGCTTGCGCCGGTGCCGCTGCCAACCGAGAAGCGTCAGGAGGGGCAGCGCGACGTGGCGGTGCAGATCCAGGGCGTGTGGGTGCGCCCGGGCGACTGGCTTTACGCCGATGAAGACGGTATCGTGGTCGCTTCTGCGCCGCTGCTCGGCTGACGCGTCCCTAGATGGAAAGTCCCTTGTAGGCCATGTAGGCCGCCAGCAGATACAGCACGCTGGCGAAGACGCGCTTGAGCGTGGGAATGGGCAGAGCGTGCGCGGCCTTCACGCCCAATGGCGCCATCAACACGCTGGCGCTGGCAATCACCGCCAAGGCTGGCAGGTAGATGTAGCCTATCGAGCCCGGCGGCAGCTCGGCCACGCCCTGGCCCGCGACCAGGTAACCCAGCGCATTGGCCAAGGCGATCGGGAACCCGAGCGCTGCGCTGGTGGCCACCGCGGTGTGGATCGCGACGTTGCACCAGGTCATGAACGGCACGCTGACAAAGCCGCCACCCGCGCCCACCAGGCCGGACAGGAAGCCGATCACCGTGCCAGCGCTCAAGGTGCCCACCGGGCCGGGCAGGGTGCGCGATGGCTTGGGCTTCTTGTTGAGCAACATCTGCGTCGCCGAGAAGCCCACGAAGCCAGCAAACACCAGGGCCAGCCAAGAGCCCTTGAGCAAGGCGAACACCCCCAGGCTGGCGATGGCCGCGCCGATCACGATGCCGGGCGCGAGCAGCTTGACGATGTCCCAGCGCACCGCACCGCGCTTGTGGTGGGCGCGCACACTGGAGAGCGACGTGAAGATGATGGTGGCCATCGAGGTGGCAATCGCCATCTTGACCGCCAGGTCGGGCGATACGCCGCGCCCACTGAGGATGATGGTGAGAAAGGGCACCATGATCATGCCCCCGCCGATGCCGAGCAGGCCTGCGAGAAAACCGGTACCCAGTCCGAGCAGGGCGAGTTCAAGAATCAACAGAGGTTCGAGCATCATGGAGTGGGGTGCCCCGGACGCGCATGAACCCACCTTGTTGGCGGTTCAGGGAAGTCCGGGGACGGAAGAAAGGGTTCAGGAAGAGAAGGGGAGCTTCCCCTACCGCAGAGAGGGAGAGCCGCGCAGCGGCGCAGGGGGTGTGAAGGCAGCGTGATTGGATTGTGATGGCGAAGGTGACGGCAGACCCAGGGCGCCCGTGGAACCGGCTCAGCCGGGCCACAGGGCGCGTCTCCCCTCCCGCAGGAGAGGGGGGAAGCCGCGCAGCGGCGCAGGGGGGTGTTCGAAATGAGGTGTCTGCAAGTGCCACCGGACCGTCATCCTGAACCGGGGGTTCAGGTGGGCGAGGGCAACCTGACTTCGGGTTCATCTGACGCGAGATGCTCACACCCGTCAGGCAATGTACCAAGCCCGTGCTCAATGAGCATTGGTTCAAGGAAATATTAAGCCCGGCATGCACTGCAGACGGTTGAAATTGTAGGCGTACTAACCGCCGTGTGCGGGCTCACTAAGCCGAAAGACCCGTCGGCGGACGGGCGGCGCCTCAGAGCAGCTGACCGTCGCTGCCCAGCGATTCGTCGAGTCGGCGAACCAGGTCGTCAATGCGGGCCTGTGCGGCTGGGTCCGGCAGGTTGCTCTGAACCGATGGTGCCTCGGCTGCAGTCAAGGCCTCTCTGGCCGACGCATGAGCCTGAAGACCCTCAGACTCCTTTTGCGACAGCTCGAACGCGAGGTTGAGCGAGGCCAGCACCGCGATGCGGTCGCGCGCCTTGACCTTGCCCGCATCGCGGATGCGGCACATGGCGGTGTCCACCCGCTCGACCGCGTCGATCAGCGCCGACTCGCCGCCGGCGGGGCAGGCCAGCAGGTAACTCTGGCCCATGATCTGGACCTCGATCTGCTTGGCAGCGGGTTTGTTCATCGGGCGTCATCCGTGGAGGAGGGCTGGACGCCTGCTGGCAGGCGGTCGAGCAGGGCATCGATTCGAGCGCGAGCCGCATTGAGTCGGGATTTGAGGGAGTCCCGCTCGGCCTGCAACCCTTGCAGCTGCTGGTGCAGCAAAGCGTTGGTGCGCTGCAGTTCCTCGTGTCGCAGCAACAAGCGCTCGACGCGCTCGGCGATCTGGTCTAGGTGCTGGGGGTCGGCCATGTTGTGAACGTTTGTGTCAGTCATTGTAGGGTTGCAGCCCGGGGCCGGGGCTTACAATCATCGGCGTTGGTGCTCGCGGTGTGGTTCACATGCCGCAGTTCAACGGGAAGCAGGAGGGAAAGTTCACACTGGACCGACCTAACCTGCGCTGCCCCCGCAACGGTAAGCAGACGAGCCGACCGAGATTCTCGGAACGCTCCGCTTTCATCCATCAGCCACTGGACGCTCAGCGTCTGGGAAGGTGATGAAGGTCGCTCTGCCAGCCCGGATACCGGCCAACGAGGTGGTGGTGCGTCCGCAGGGAAGCTCCACCGTGATGTCCATGCACCGTCGGGGAAGGCGGTGAGGGCCCTTGTCCTGTTCGTTGTTTCATGAAAACCCGCAACCTGCGCACCCCAGTGGCTGCGCTGACCCTGGCCCTTCTTCCGGCCTTCTTGCCCTTGCCCGTCCTGGCTCAGGACGCATCGACGCCCCCATTGGCCGAGACGGTGGTCACCGCTACCCGCAACCCTTTGCCGCTGAGCGCGGCCATGCACCACACCACGGTGATCAGTCGCGAGGACATCGAACGCTCGCAGGCCAGTGATCTGATCACGCTGCTGCAGCGCGAGGCCGGACTGCAGCGCACGCAGAACGGTGGCGTGGGCACTGTCTCCAGCGTGTTCCTGCGCGGAGCCCCTTCGCTGCAGACGCTGGTGCTGGTCGATGGTGTGCCGCTGAACAAGCAGGATGCCTCGGGCGCGGTGAGTCTGGAGCACCTGATGCTCGACAACATTGAGCGGGTTGAAATCGTGCGCGGCAACGTGTCGGCGATCTACGGCTCTGGTGCCATTGGAGGCGTGATCCAGATATTCACCCGCAGCGGTGCTCGCGAACCTGCTGCCCAGCTGTCGGCAGAAGTCGGCCCCCGCGCCACCCGAAAGCTCGCGGCCCAGGTATCGACCCAGGTGGGCGACACCGCCATCAGCGCTGGCGCCTCGCGCTTTCGCACCGATGGTTTCTCCTCCGTCGATCCGGCGCAGTTCGCTGGCGCGAATCCTGACGCCGATGGCTACGCCAACACCTCGCTCAATCTGTCGCTCACGCACCAGCTCGCGCCACGCCACCAGGCGGGCGTGCGGCTGAGCCGATCAGTGGGCGACACCGATTACGACAACGCCTACGGCGCCGCTACCGATTTGCAGACCTCAAGCACCCGCATCAGCCATGCCACGCTGTTTTCGGACAGCACCTGGGGCGACTGGCGCAGCCGCGTTTCGCTGAGCGAGCAGTCGGACCGCAGCCGAACCAGCGACAACGGAGCGTTTGGATCCGACGATGGCTTTCGCACCAGTGCCATGGTGTTCTCCTGGGTCAACACCATCGCTCTGGGCGACAACTGGCTGGCTACCGCAGGCGTGGAACGTCAATGGCAGCGGGTAGCCACACAAACCACGTCGGCGTTCGGTGCGCCATACGACGTCAAGCGCAATGCCAAGGCGCTGTTTGCCGGCGTCGAGGGCGCGCTGGGTCCCGGTCGTGTTCAACTCAACCTGCGGCTTGACGACGTGGGCGACCTGTCAGAAACCACCGGCTACCTGGGTTACAGCCTGCCGATCACCTCGCAGTTCAAGCTGTTGGCGAGCACGTCCACCGCTTTCAACGCGCCACCCCTGGGCTATCTGTTTGCGCCAGGCTTTGGCAACCCCAATCTCCAACCCGAGACAGCGCGCAGCCAAGAGTTGGGGCTGCAGTTTGAGCGCGGTACGCACCTGCTGCGTGCCACCTGGTTCGACACCCGCGTGACCAACCAGCTGGACTTCGACAACGCCACCTTCACCTTCGCCAACCTGGGCCGCACCAGCAACCGCGGCCTGGAAATGTCATACAAGGGCTCGCTGGGCGAGACCCTGTTGCGCGCTGGCCTGACACTGCAAGACCCGACTAACGAGATCACCGGCCTTGCGCTCACTCGCCGCGCCAAGACGCTGTGGTCGCTCGGTGCTTCGCACACGGTTGCGGGTGTGACGCTGGATGCTGACCTTCGGCACACCGGTTCGCGCCGCGATCGCTACGCCGATCCCGCCACGTTTGCTGCCGTCCAAACCAACTTGCCGTCTTTCACCGTGCTCGACCTCGCAGCTTCATATGCGCTGAGGAAAGACGTGAAATTGCGCGCCCGCATCGACAACGTGACCGACAAGAGCTACCAGACCGTGTACGGCTACAACCAGCAGCCGCGCAGCCTCTACCTGGGCCTGGACTGGCGTCCCCAGTTCTGAGTGCTCGAGCACCATCAAGAAACCCATCATGTTGCCCGGCCCACAACGCATCGTCTGTCTCACCGAGGAGACCACCGAGTGGCTGTATCGGCTGGGGCAGGAGGCGCGCATCGTCGGCATTTCCGGCTACACGGTGCGGCCGCGTCGGGCACGTGAGGAAAAGCCCAAAGTCAGCGCGTTTCTCAGCGCCAAGATCGACAAGATCCTGGCGCTGCGGCCCGACTGTGTGTTCGGCTTCTCTGACCTGCAGGCCGACATCGCGGCGGCGCTGATCCGGGCGGGCGTGCAAGTGACCGTGTTCAACCAGCGCAGCGTGCACGAAATTTTCGACATGCTGTACCAGGTGGCGGCCATGGTGGGCTGTGCCGACGAGGGCCTGGTGCAGATCGCGACCATGCGCGAGCGGCTGGTGCAGATCGACGCGGCGGCGCGCGCGCTACAAGCGTCTGGCAAGCGACGCCCGAGGGTGTATTTCGAGGAATGGGACGAGCCGCCAATCAGTGCGATCCGCTGGGTGTCGGAGCTGATCGGCATCGCGGGCGGCGATGATTGCTTTCCCGAGCTGGCGCGGGAGCCCATGGGCAAGCAGCGGATCATTGCCGACCCGCAGGAGATCGTGCGCCGCTCGCCCGACATCGTCATCGGTTCCTGGTGCGGCAAACACTTCCGGCCCGAAAAGGTGGCGGCGCGACCCAGTTGGGAGGCTGTGCCGGCGTTGGTCAACCAGCAGCTGTTTGAAATCAAGTCGGCCAACATCCTGCAGCCCGGCCCGGCCGCGCTGACCGATGGGGTGGAGCAGCTGCACGAGATTGTGAAAAACTGGATGGTCCGCCATGGATAGCCCACGCACCGAGCTCATCCTGGGCGGACAAAAAAGCGGCAAGTCGGCACGCGCCGAGCAACTGGCGAACCGATGGATGCGGGCGGGTGGCGAGCGCAGTGCGGTGCTGATCGCCACGGGATTGCCGGCCGATGCCGAAATGACCGCGCGCATCGCCCGCCACCAGCAAGACCGCGCCACCCGTGCGCCTGCGCTGCAGACGGTGGAAGAGCCCCGGTACCTGGCCGAGGCGATCCTCCGCCACAGCGCGCCACAATCCCTGCTGGTGGTGGACTGCCTCACGCTCTGGCTGACCCACCTGCTCATGCCCGCGCAAGGCGATGCGCTGGTGCCTGACGGGATCACTCAAACGGTCGATGTGCTGTGCGATGCGGTGCGACAGGCTCCAGGCCCGGTGGTGCTGGTGAGCAATGAGATCGGACTGGGCGTGATTCCCATGGGTCGCGATGTTCGGGCGTTTGTGGATGCGCTGGGCCTGCTCAACCAGCGCATCGCCGCCGGCTGTGATCGCGTGAGCCTCATGGTGGCAGGCTGTGCAATCACGGTGAAGGGTGGCGAATGAACACCCTGAAGTTCTTGCTCGGCTGCTGGTTGGTGCTGGTGAGCGGTTGGTCGCTCGCGGCAGGTACCCAGGTCACCGACGACCGCGGCGTCACCCACCGCTGGGACATGCCGCCGCAGCGCATCGTCTCGCTGCTGCCCTCGCTGACCGAAACGGTGTGTGCGCTGAACGCCTGTGATCGGCTGGTGGGTGTGGATCGGTATTCCAACTGGCCACTTGCGGTGCAAGGCCTGCCCAAGCTGGGCGGTGGCATCGATCCCAGCGTGGAAGCGGTGCTGGCGCTGCGGCCCGATGCGGTGCTGATCGCGCGTTCCTCGCGCGGGGTCGAACAGCTGCAGGCGCTGGGCCTCAAGGTGGTGGTGCTGGAGCCCACCGACCTCGCCGGGCTGCAGCGGGTGATGACGCAGGTGGGCCAGTTGCTGGGGCTGGATGCCGCGCAAACGGCGTTGCAATGGCAGGCCATGGACCAGGCCTTGTCGACGCTGGCGCAATCCTTGCCCGCGTCCAGCCGCGGCGCTCGGGTGTATTTCGAAGTCAACAACGCGCCCTACGGCGCCAGCGAAAGCTCTTTCATTGGCGAGCTGCTCACCAGGCTGGGCGCGCGCAACATCCTGCCTGCTGCCATGGGACCGTTTCCCCGCGTCAACCCGGAGTTTGTGGTGCGCGCCGATCCCGACCTGATCATGGTGGGTGACCAGACTTCGCCGGGGCTCACGCAGCGTCCAGGCTGGGCCAAGATGCGCGCGCTGCGCGAGCAGCGGCTGTGTGTGTTCAGCCCGGCAGAATCCGACGTGCTGGTGCGCCCCGGGCCCCGGATGGCCGAAGCCGCTCGCCTGATGGCCGACTGCCTGAGGCGCAAGGCGCCCTGAGTTGAGGACCATGCCCACATTCACCAGCGCCCTGGATGTCGATGCGTCGGCGCCGCCACGACCGCCTCGTCGCGCCTGGGGGCTGGGCGCGTTGCTGGTGCTGCTGTCGCTGGTGTTGGGTGCACTGAGCCTAGGGGTCGGCAGCACCGGTATGCAAGCCATCTGGCAGATGCTGGCGGACCCGGTGGCCAGCCAGATCGTGTGGGACATTCGAGCGCCGCGCAGCCTGGGTGCCTACACGGCGGGCGCCCTGCTGGGCCTGGCCGGCGCAGTCGCGCAAGGCCTGTTTCGCAACCCGCTGGCCGATCCGTTTCTGCTTGGCAGCGCATCGGGCGCCTCGCTGGGCGTGGCGCTGGCGCTGGTGGCGCTGGGCGCATCGCCGCTGGCGGCCGACTGGCTGCTGAGCCTGGGTCTGACGGGCGCGGCTTTTGTCGGCGCGGTGGCCGCTGTGTTGCTCACGCTGGCGCTGGCGCGCGGCGTGCAACACACCCTGCGCCTGCTGCTGGCGGGCGTCGTGGTCGGTGTCGTGCTGGGGGCTTTCACGTCGCTCATCACCCTGTCGTTTCCTGAGACCCTGCAAAGTCTGCAGGCCTATGTGCTGGGCACAACGGCCTTTGTTGGCTGGAGTGCCGTGACCACGATGGCGGTGGTGTGGGCGCTGTGCCTGACTGTCGCCTGGGCGCTGGCGCGGGTGCTGGACGCGCTGGTGCTGGGCGAGGCCACCGCACACAGCCTGGGCCTGCCGCTGGTGCCGTTGCGCCTGGCGCTGGTGGCGGTGATGGCGCTGGCCACTGGCGCGGCGGTCGCGCAGACCGGCCTGATCGCATTTGTGGGACTGGCCGCACCGCACCTGGTGCGCGCGGTGGTCAAGACGACGCACGCGCGGTTGGTGCTGCTTTCCAGCCTGATGGGGGGCGCGCTGCTGCTGCTGGCCGACGCGTTGGCGCGTGGCCTCATGGCACCGCAGGAGCTGCCCGTGGGTGTGTTGACGGCGGTGCTGGGCGGCGGCTATTTGCTGTGGCTGATGGGGAGGTCGCCGCGATGAGCACTGCTCAAGTACCCGCCATGGAGGCACGCGGTCTGAGCGCATCGTTGGGGCAGGGCGCGTTGCGCCACCCAGTGTTGCGCGAGCTGGACGTGCGGTTCGACGCTGGGCGCTGGACCTGCGTGGTGGGCCCCAATGGCGCCGGCAAGTCGACCCTGCTCAAGGTGCTGGCAGGCCTGCTGCCCCACCAGGGCGAAGTCTGGCTGCACGGGCGCGAGCTTTCGCGCCTCTCATCGCGCGAACGCGCCCGCTCGCTGGCGTGGCTGGGTCAGGCCACGGCCGACACCGCCGCCGACGACCTCACGGTGTACGACGTCGCGCTGCTGGGTCGGCTGCCGCACCTGGACTGGCTGGCCGAGCCCAGCGAGGCCGACCACGCGGCAGTGGTGCACGCTTTGCAACAGACCCAGGCCTGGGACTGGTGCGACCGGCCGCTGGGCGCGCTCTCCGGCGGTGAACGCCAGCGCGTGCTGCTGGCCCGCGCGCTGGCGGTCGAGGCCTCGGTGATGCTGATGGACGAACCGCTGGCCAACCTCGACCCGCCGCACCAGGCCGACTGGCTGGCGCTGGTGCGCAACCTGGTGGCCAGTGGCAAGACGGTGGTGAGCGTGCTGCACGAGCTGGGCATGGTGCTGCAGGCCGACGACGTGCTGGTGCTGGACGCCGGTCGCGTGCGCCACCTGGGCGCCTGCCACCACCCCGACACGCATCGCGCACTCGAAGCGGTGTTCGACCACCGCATCGCCGTGCGCGCCCTGGACGACCAGTGGGTGGCATTGCCCCGCTGAACCCATTGCCCTCACCGAGCTTCGCCATGCCGTTTGACCTGCCCACCGTGCCCGAGATCGAGCAGCCCGAGCTGGCCGCGCGCCTGCAAGGGCTGCTGGACAACAAGACCAAACCGGTGGGCTCGCTGGGGCGCATCGAGGTCTTGGCGCAGCACATCGGTCTGATCCTCGGCAATGAGACCCCCGAGCTGAAAGAGCCGCAACTGTTGGTGTTCGCCGCCGACCATGGACTGGCTGCGCGCGGTGTCTCGGCCTACCCAAGCGAGGTCACCTGGCAGATGGTGCAGAACTTCCTCGCTGGCGGTGCAGCGGTAAGCGTGCTCGCCCGCCAGCACGGCATGGGCCTCACGGTGGTGGACTGCGGCGTGGCGCACACCTTCGATCTCCAGCCGGGCCTGGTGATCAGCAAGATGGCGCTCGGCAGCGCCGACTCGCTTGAAGGACCCGCGATGAGCGAGGCACAAGCTCGTTTTGCGCTGGCCAGTGGTGCTGCCCTGGTGCGCGAGTTGCCGGGCAACGCCTTGCTGCTGGGCGAGATGGGCATTGGCAACACCTCGGCGGCGGCGCTGCTGCTGGCGCGCCTGTGCGGACTGGATGTGGCCGATTGCACCGGTGCAGGCACCGGGCTGGATGAGCCAGCGGTGCAGCGCAAGATCTCCGTGCTGCGCCAGGTGCTCCATCGCCATGCGGACGCGTGCGAGCCCCTGGCCGTGCTGGCGGCCATGGGTGGTTTCGAGATCGCGTCCATGGTGGGCGCGATCCTGCAGGCCGCCAGTGAGCGGCGCGTGATCGTGGTCGATGGCTTCATCGTCAGTGCCGCGGTGCTGGTGGCCAGCCGGCTGCAGCCCGCCGTGCTGCAACGCTGCGTGTTCGCGCACCGCTCGGGCGAACGCGGCCACGCGCTGATGCTGGCGCACCTGAAAGCCCAGCCTTTGCTCGACCTGGGCCTGCGCCTGGGCGAAGGATCGGGCGCGGCACTGGCTTGGCCGCTGCTGGTCTCGGCCTGCGCACTGCTGCGTGAGATGGCCAGCTTCGAGGTGGCGGGGGTGTCTCGCCAGGGTGAAACCGCGAGCCTCACCGCGCCCTGAAGTCATGACACGCGAAGGCACTGATCCCGACGCGCCGCGCCGCCGTGGGCTGCTCCAGCCCATTCGACACTACCTGCTCGCGGTTCAGTTCTTCACGCGCATCCCTGTGACGGGTCGACTCGCCGACTGGGTGGGGTTTTCGCCTGCCATGCTGCGCGTCAGCGCCGCGCACTTTCCCGGGGTCGGCTGGCTGGTGGGCGCACTCACCGCAGCGGTGTTCGGCGCGCTGTTGTGGCTGTTGCCAGCACAGGACGCGTCGCCCTGGGTCGCGGCGGCGCTCAGCACCGTGTTCGGTGTCTTGCTCACCGGGGCGTTTCACGAAGACGGTCTGGCCGACCTTGCCGATGGTCTGGGCGGTAGCTTGGACCGCGAGCGCGCGCTGGACATCATGAAAGATTCGCGCATCGGCAGCTACGGCGCCTTGGCGCTGGTGCTGGCCGTGCTGGGCAAGACCGCGCTGCTGGCCCTGATTACGCAGAGCGCCGGCCTCTGGCCTGCGGTGGCGGCACTGTTCGGGGCCCACGTCACCTCGCGTTTTTTGCCACTGTTCGTGATCCGAACACTGCCCCATGTGGGCGACACGGCTGCTTCGAAATCCAAACCGCTGGCCGAAGCCATCAGCACCGCCGGCCTGCTCGTCGGGATGCTGTGGTGGGCGCTGGCGCTGGCGCTGGTGCTGATGGTTTTTCCGGCTTCGCCTTGGGCGGCTGCTTTGCTGGGCGCGGTCCTGGGTCTGGGCTGGATGTGGCGGCTGCTGCGGCGTCGCCTGCAAGGCTTCACCGGCGACGGCTTGGGCGCTACGCAACAGGTGTGCGAGCTGATGTTTTACCTGGGCTTTGCCCTGGGCCTGTCGTGAGGCTCTGGCTGGTGCGGCATGCGCGTGTGGTGCTGTCGCCAGGTCTTTGTTATGGCGCAAGCAACGTCGCCGCCGATGCCGCGCTCACCGAAGAAGCGGCCGCCATGATGGCTGAGGTGTTGCCGCAAGGCGCAGCCTGCCGGGTGTCGGGTCTGGCGCGCGCGCAGCAGCTCATGACAGGTCTGCGGAACCAACGGCCTGACCTGGGTCCGGCTCAGATTGACCCCAGACTCAACGAAATGGATTTCGGCGCCTGGGAGCTGCAGCGCTGGGACGCCATTCCCCGCAGCGCGTTTGACGGCTGGATGGCCGACTTCGCCCACCATCGCGTGGGTGGTGGTGAGAGCACGCAGCAGGTGATTGATCGCGTGGCCTTGGCGCTGTGCGATACCCGGCACAGTGGCGCCTCGGATGCGGTCTGGGTGTGTCACGCGGGCGCGATTCGCGCGGCGCAGTTTGTGCTGCGCCACGGCCATCGGACGATTGCGCGGGTGAGCGAGTGGCCTGAGGAGGCGCCCGAGCCCGGCGGCTACCTGCAGCTCACGCTGTGACCGAGGTGGTCAGCCCAGGGTCTTGGGTTTGAAATCGCAGCAGGCCGATACCGCGCAGCGGTGGCACTGCGGTTTGCGGGCCAGGCACACGTAGCGCCCGAGCAGGATCAGCCAGTGGTGCGAGTCCACTGCGAACTCGGGTGGCACGCGCTGCATCAGCTGCTGTTCGACCGCCAGCGGCGTCTTGCCCGGCGCCAGGCCAGTGCGGTTGCTGACGCGGAAGATGTGGGTATCGACCGCCATGGTGGGCTGGCCAAAGGCCACGTTGAGCACCACATTGGCCGTTTTGCGGCCCACGCCGGGCAAGGCTTCCAGCGCTTCGCGCGTGCTCGGCACCTCGCCACCATGTTGTTCAACCAGGATGCGGCAGGTTTCCAGCAGGTGACGCGCCTTGCTGCGGTACAGGCCAATGGTCTTGATGTACGACTCCAGCCCGTCGAGTCCCAGCGCCAGGATTTTCTGCGGCGTGTTGGCGACCACAAACAAACGGCGCGTGGCCTTGTTGACCCCTACGTCGGTCGCCTGAGCCGACAGCAGCACCGCGGCCAGCAGCTCAAACACGCTGGTGTATTCCAGCTCGGTCTGGGGGTGCGGATTCGCGTTGCGCAGCGTGGTGAAGAAGGCGTGAATGGCAGCGGGTTTCATGGCTGCCAAGTCTAGGGCTTGTCGCCGCGACATCGTGGAGGGAGACGCTCAGCCAGGCCCTCGTCCCATGGCGAAACTGTTTGCGTACCGGTAAAAAACCTTGCGCTTTGCGATTCCTGGCGCATCGACCTGCGCTCGTGGCGGTGCCGCTGCGCGCGCCGGAATCGCGCGAGATGCAAGGGAGTCCGGCTGTCAGTGCAGCGTGGACGCCTGCACATAGGCCTGCGCCTGCGGCAGGCGGCTGCGCATCCATGCGGCATCGAGGTTGAGCGCGCCCAGCACCTCGGCCGGCAGGCCGTCGACTGCGTCTTCGCTCAGCTCGTCCGAAGCGGCCAGCAGTTCGGCCACGTGCAGCACCGCGCCCAGCTGCGAAAACGGCTGCGCCTGCATGGGCTTGGCTGCGGCGTTCAATGCGTCGACCATGGCGTCGGGAAAATTCCAGGCGCGGGCCAGCTCGGCGCTGACCTGGCCTTCGGTGAAGCCCAGCAACGCGTGCTCGCGTTCCCACCGGGCGCCCGGGTAGCTGGGCTGCCGCTCGAAATCGATCACGCTGCTGGGTGACTTCATGCCCATGAGCAGTTCACCCACGCGCACCATGAAGCCGCTGAGCCAGGCCTGCTCGCTGTCCGACCCCACGCCACTGGCCACCCATTGCGCCAGGCCGCCGCAGCTCTGGCTCTCGCGCCAGAACGTTTCACGGTCCAGGCCGGGCACCACCGGAAAGGCGTCGTTGAAGCAGGAGGCCAGCGCCAGCGCGCGCACCTGGCGCAGGCCAACCAGGGCGATCGCATCATCCAGCGTGCTGATCTGACGCGAGCGGCCGTAGCGTGCGCTGTTGGCCAGACGCAGCAACTGCACCGCCAGTGCCGGGTCGCGCGCAATGGCATCGCGCAGCTGCGGCACCGGGACATCCTCATCGTTGAGCGAGCGGATCAGCTCGTGAGCCACCTCAGGCATCACCGGCAGGGTGAGATTTTTGAAAAAGTCGGCCACTGGGGACATGTGGAGTTCTCGCGGAGTCATCACAGATTGCTCGATTCTGGTGGCCTGGCGCCAGCGGCAAAGCCGGAAATCCGGCACAAAAGCCGTGCTGTTTTGCTTCGGGCCGCAGCTTGAGCGCTCACAGACCCATTCAGGCCACCCGAGAGTGCAGGCGCCGCTTGATCGTGGTGTCAAAGCCCTGGATACCGATTTTTCTCATTGCCACCAGGAGCTTTTCTGTGACACGCAGGCGGGCGGTTCAGAATGGGGTCATGAAAGTGGCGCAATGGGCAGGACGATGCGCTGCCCCACCGTGTCGGCCAGGCCCTGGAGCTTGACGATCGATCAACCGCGCGGGGTCGGTTTCGCCCATGGCCCCTTCGTTGACGGCCATGGCCAGATCGCGGGCAGGGGTCGGGGCATTGCCGAACGCCTGACTCTGCACCAGCAGGGTAGGCCGCGCCTTCGACGGCCTCATGGCCCCATTTCCGTGAAACTCCATTCGCCATGCGAGGCTTCATTGCAGGCAGTGCTGGCGCTCGGGCGACAGGCATCAGACCGGGCGGCGCCAGGGTGCTCCGGCTGGGTATGGCCGCGGGCAAACCGCGGGCAGCGCCCGCTGGTTACCATCCAGGATTGTTCAGCCTCTTCCGAGCCCGCCATGCCCTTCACCACCCCTTTCGCCGACCGCCTCAACAACGTCGAGACCTCCGCCATTCGCGAGCTTTTCAAGCTGTTGGGCAAGCCCGGCATCATCAGCTTTGCCGGCGGGTTTCCCGACAGTGCGCTGTTTGATGTGGAGGGCATCCGCGAGGCCTCCAACGCCGCGCTCACCTCCGAACCGGGTGCGGCCCTGCAGTACGGCGCTACCGAGGGCTACAACCCCTTGCGCGAACAGATTGCCGGTTTCATGCAGGCCAAGGGTGCGACCGATGTGTCGCCCGAGCAGCTCATCGTCACCACCGGCAGTCAGCAGGCACTCGATCTGCTGGGCAAGACGCTGATTTCGCCCGGCGACAAAGTGATCGTCGAAGGTCCGACCTTTCTCGCCACCATCCAGTGCTTTCGCCTTTACGGCGCACAGCTGATCAGTGCCCCGGTCGACGGTGACGGCGTGCAGACCGACGCCCTGGAGCATCTGATTGCCGAGCACAAGCCGAAGTTCGTCTACCTCATTCCCACCTTCGGCAACCCCAGTGGCGCGCTGCTGAGCCTGGAGCGCCGCCGCCGCGTCCTGGAGATGGCGGTGAAACACCGCACGCTGATCGTGGAGGACGATCCGTACGGCGATCTGTATTTCGGCGCACCGCCGCCTCCCAGCCTGCTGGCGCTGAGCGCCCAGGTGCCGGGCAGTCGCGAGGTGTTGGTGCACTGTGGATCTTTGTCCAAGGTGCTGTCGCCGGGCCTGCGAGTGGGCTGGATGGTGGGACCGGCAGAACTGCTGGCCAAGGCCACCATGTGCAAGCAATTCAGCGACGCCCACACCAGCACCTTCGCCCAGGCCACCGCGGCGCACTACCTCCGCAGCGGTCGTTTGCCGGCGGCGCTGGAGCGAGTGCGTGCGGTGTACGCCGAGCGCGCCGCCGCCATGGGCAGCGCGCTGCGGCGTGAGCTGGGCGATGCGATCGCTTTCGTGCAGCCCCAGGGTGGCCTGTTCATCTGGGCACGCCTCACCGGCGCGGGTGGCAAGGTCAACGATGGAGGCGAACTGGCACGGCGTGCGATCGAGCACAACGTGGCATTTGTGCCGGGCGCACCGTTTTACGCTGCCCAACCCGACGCGTCGACACTGCGTCTCAGTTTTGCCACCGTGGGGGTGGAGAAGATCGAAGACGGCGTGAAGCGCTTGGGACAGGCGCTCTGACGCACGACCGGCCTGTCAGCGGGAACGGTCAGGCCCTGCCCCCGGGCTGGCGCTGTCCAGAAGCGCTCGTGGCACCTGGCCCTTGAACAGCGGCAGCAGCGCTGCCAGGCAGTCCCGCGCGTGAGGTTCGTCGTACTGCTCGCAGAGGTGGGCGTAGAGCTCAACCCGCATGTGCCACAGCCCCTGGGCGTCGTGAATCTGGTGCAGCCGGGTGTGCAATTGCGGATGGCGCTCATGGCCGTCTTCGCCCAGCAGTTGCAACATCGCCTCACGGATGGTGGCCACCGCTTCGGGCGAGGGTGGTGGCGGCTTGATGCCGAGCATCGCGCGGATGCTGTCACCGAGGGTGTTGCGAACAGAAACCATGTGAGATCAGAGCAGAAAAGCGTCGGTCGAGCTGGGTGGTTTGACACACGCTCGTATTCAAGCAGCTTTTCAGCGGGGTGGCCCGACGGTTGGTGCAACGAATTGTTAACCGGCAGATTCGGCGTGCTGCTCAGTCTGACGAGTGGAACTGTGTGGCGTTCTTGCCCTTGAACGGCGCGTAGAAGCGCTTGATGGCAGCCATGTCGGCGTCGATATCGCCGGTGGGCAGGAACACAGGGCCCAGGCCACTGCGTTTGCTGGCGTAGTCCATGTAAGCCATGACGATGGGTACCTGAGCGGTGTGGGCGATGTGATAGAAGCCCGTCTTCCACTGTCGGGCCTGGCTGCGTGTGCCCTCGGGCGGCACGATGAGTTGCAGCGAAAAATCGGCCGCCCGGATGGCCTCGGCCGACGCGGCCACCAGGTTGTTGCTCCGGCTTCGGTCCACCGCGATGCCACCCAGCCAGCGCATGAGACCACCGAAGGGCGCCTTGAAGATGCTGGCCTTGCCCATCCAGTACGGCGTGAGCCGCAGGGCAAATGCCACCATGAGGGTGTAGGGCAGATCCCAGTTGCTCGTGTGTGGGGCGGCGATCAGCACGCTCTTGGGCGTGTTGGGCGGCAGGCTGCCCTCGACGCGCCAGCCGGTGAGCCGCAGAAAAGCCACCGAAAAACCACGAAGCAGGGTGTTGACCACAGGCGTGGTGAAGATGGTGCGATGCATGGCGGCGAGTATCGCCGACGCTGCACAGCCTTCGGGTGTGAGGTGCGTTGTGCCGTGCGCGACCGGAGTCCGAGCCAGCGCGACTACTATCTGCCCTGGACACACAGGAGACCGGAAGTGATGGAAGAAACCGATGTGCAGGGCTTGAGCGTGCGGGCAGAGGGGGCCGGGCCCACGGTGGTGATGCTGCACGGTTGGCCGGACTCACCCGCCCTGTGGGACGACACCGTGGAAGCACTGCGCGATGCCTACCGCTGCGTGCGCTTTCCGCTGCCGGGCTACGACCTGGCCAAGCCGGCCCGACCGGTGTCGGTGGACCAGATGTGTGAGCTGATCGGTGCGGTGGTGGATGAGGTCAGTCCGCACGACCCGGTGACGCTCCTGCTGCACGACTGGGGCTGTTTCTTTGGCTACGAATACGCCGCACGCCACCCCAAGCGCGTCTTGCGTGTGGTGGCCACCGACATCGGCGACACCAATTCGGGCGCTTACCTCAAGGCCTTGACGACCACGGAAAAGCTCAAAATCGCTTATTACCAGCTGTGGTTGGCCATGGCGTGGAAGCTGGGCCAGCGTTGGCCCTCTTTGGGCGACCGCATGACGCGATTCATGGCACAGGGGCAGGGCTGTCCCACGCCACCCGAGCGCATGGGCTGGCAGATGAACTACCCCTACGCGATGCAGTGGTTCAAGTCCTACGGCGGGCTTGCGGGCGTGGCGCGAGTCAGCAAGGTGTTTGGGCCGAAAATCCCGACGCTGTTCCTGTTTGGCAAGCGCAAACCCTTCATGTTCCACTCCGCCAACTGGCTGGCCTCGCTCGGCACCACGCCGGGCTGCGCCGCCTACGGCTTCGACGCCGGCCACTGGATGATGACCCAGCGCCCCGCCGAGTTCAATCGTGTGGTGCGCAGCTGGCTCGACCGCGGCGCCACGTCATGAAACCCGAAGACCTGGAGCGCCTGGTCTCAACCGTCATGCCGTTTGGCAAACACCAAGGCACGGTCATCGCCGACCTGCCAGGCAACTACCTGAACTGGTTTGCCCGCGAGGGTTTTCCCAAAGGCGAGATCGGGCGCCTGCTGGCCCTCATGCACGAAATCGATCACAACGGTCTGAGCGACCTGCTCACGCCGCTGCGCCTGCCGCGCTAGGGTTGCAGTGCCAGGTGCACCCGGGCCGCTGCGTAGGCGTCGTTGGCGGCGTAGATCAGCTGAGCTTCGCTCAGGTGAGGATTGGCCCAGTTGGAGGTGGCCGCCTTTTTCGATTTGATGAAGCGCCGCTGGAACAGGATCGCCACCGCAGCCTTTACCCCCATGTCCTTGCGGTAGCCGCGTTCGCGAAACACCGTGTTGAGTTCGAGCACGGCTGCTGGCTCCACGCGCAGCTTGGACTGGATGCGTTTGGTGTCATCGCCCAGGCCAAAGCCCGCCTTGGTGTGCTGGTCGTGCGCCAGCAGATCCGCCACGATGGCGCGGCAGGCCAGGTCCTGCAACTGAAACACCCAGGCGTGATCCTTCGTCGCCAGTTGCACGATGTGAGGTCCGTCGGACACCTGATCTTTGAAGAAGGTGGGTTTGCTTTCGGTGTCGAAGCCCCAGTGGGCGTGATCTCGCAGCGCCGCACTGGCCTCCCGCGCCTGGGCGGCGGACACCACCAGCGTGATCTGGCCCAGTCCGAGGCGGTCGAACTCGGGCAGCAAGGCGATCTCGTCTTTGCTGGGTGTGGGCTGGGAGACTTGCATGAAGGTGGAAGCGGACACCTGCCTGGAGGTGGGTGTTGCGAAGAGAATAATCAATGCATTGTGCCTATGACCCGCTGCGCCCTGCACGAGATTGCCAGATGACCTATTCCCTGAAGCTTTTTGTACCCGATGGCAGCACGCCGGCTCAGCGCGAGGCTGCCGAGCGCCTGTTTCGCCAGTCACTCGACGCCAGCCTGGGCGACGCGGCCCTGGTGGCGCCGGTCTACACCGCCTACCTTGCCATCCTGGGCCAGCACGGCGAGACGCCTGACCCCGAGGCGCTGACGGTGGAGGAGCGCACCGTGCTGGAGCACTGGCAGCAGGCAGAAGGTGCGGCCATGGCAGCGGTGTTCGGCCCGCACCGGCATCTGGATGAGGGCGGGTACGAGATCCGGCTCGATCCATAATCGGGGCCTGCGTTTCCGGTTTCCGTCCTCCCAGGGCGACAGCACGCTCCGAAGGACCCTCATGCGAAAAACCTATCCTCTGCGCCCAGAAGGCAAACATCCCGACCGCGTGCTGGAGGCCGTCAAGCACGACATCCGCAAATACCTGAAGCGCGAGCGCCGTCGAGAGTTGCCCGAGGGCATGCATTTCTGGGATTTTGATTGTCGCTTCGGCGCCAGCCAGGAGGTGGCGCATGTCCTGCACGTGGCTGCGCTGATTGGCGAACTCGATACGCTGGCCAAGACGGGCGCTGTACAGGCGTACGTGGAGATCCTGGCCAGGCCGGCGGTACGCCAGCCGCGCGACCCAGCATCCGACACCGCATCCGCGCCTGCCGCACAATCTGCTGATGTCAACGACCCCCCTTCGTCACCATCCATCACCCCCGCAGCCTGAGGCCGTGACCGAGGCGCCCGCCGAGGGCAATTTCCAGCGTTTCGATGGCTCGCCGTTCGAGCTGTTTCTGCCCTACCCACCGGCGGGTGACCAGCCCACGGCCATCGAGCAACTGGTCGAGGGCGTGAACGACGGAGAAGTGTTCCAGACCCTGCTGGGCGTGACCGGCTCGGGCAAGACCTTTACCATGGCCAACGTGATCGCCCGCCTGGGCCGCCCGGCCATCGTGTTCGCGCCCAACAAGACGCTGGCCGCACAGCTGTACAGCGAGTTTCGCGAGTTCTTCCCCAAGAACGCGGTCGAGTACTTCGTCAGCTACTACGACTACTACCAGCCCGAGGCCTACGTGCCGCAACGCGACCTGTTCATCGAAAAGGACAGCGCGATCAACGAGCACATCGAGCAGATGCGGCTGTCTTGCACCAAAAGCATCCTGGAGCGGCGCGACGTGGTGATCGTGGCCACGGTGTCGGCCATCTACGGCATCGGCAAGCCCGAGAGTTACCACCAGATGGTGATGACGCTGCGCGTGGGCGACAAGATCGGCCAGCGCGACCTGATCGCCCAGCTGGTGCGCATGCAGTACGCGCGCAACGAACAGGATTTTTCGCGCGGCAAGTTCCGCGTGCGCGGCGATACCATCGACGTGTTTCCGGCCGAACACAGCGAGATGGCGATCCGTATCGAGCTGTTCGATGACGAGGTGGAAACCCTGCAGCTGTTCGACCCGCTCACCGGCAAGGTGCGCCAGAAGATCCCGCGCTTCACGGTGTACCCGAGCAGCCACTACGTGACCCCGCGCGAACAGGTACTCAACGCGGTGGAGCTGATCAAGGAGGAGCTGCGCGAGCGCCTGGGCCAGCTGGTGGGCATGGGCAAGCTGGTGGAGGCCCAGCGGCTGGAGCAGCGCACGCGCTTTGATCTGGAGATGCTCAGCGAGGTCGGTCACTGCAAGGGTATCGAGAACTATTCGCGCCACCTGTCGGGCAGCGCCGAGGGCGAACCGCCTTCCACGCTGACCGACTACCTGCCGAAAGACGCGCTGATGTTTCTGGACGAGAGCCACGTGCTCATGGGCCAGTTCGGTGGTATGTACAACGGTGACCGCGCGCGCAAGACCACGCTGGTCGAATACGGATTTCGCCTGCCCAGCGCGCTGGACAACCGACCACTCAAGCTCGAAGAGTTTGAACAGCGCATGCGCCAAGTGGTGTTTGTCTCGGCGACGCCAGCCGATTATGAGAAGACGCATTCGGGCCAGGTGGTGGAGCAGCTGGTGCGTCCCACCGGCCTGGTGGACCCGGAGGTGGAGGTGCGCCCGGCCACGCACCAGGTAGATGACGTGCTGCAGGAAATCCGCATCCGCGTGGAGAAGCACGAGCGTGTACTCATCACCACACTGACCAAACGCATGGCCGAGCAGTTGACCGACTATTTAACGGAAAACGGCGTCAAGGTGCGTTACCTCCACAGCGACGTGGACACGGTCGAGCGGGTCGAGATCCTGCGCGACCTGCGGCTGGGCGCGTTCGATGTGCTGGTGGGCATCAACCTGCTGCGCGAGGGTCTTGATATTCCCGAGGTCTCGCTGGTGGCCATTCTGGACGCCGACAAGGAAGGTTTTCTGCGCTCCGAGCGCAGCCTGATCCAGACCATCGGGCGGGCCGCGCGCAACCTGAATGGCCGCGCCATCCTGTATGCCGACCGCGTGACCGACTCCATGGCGCGCGCCATGGGCGAGACCGAGCGCCGGCGAACCAAGCAGGTGGCGCATAACCTGGCCATGGGCATCGTGCCGCGCAGCATCAACAAGAAGGTGAAGGATCTGATTGACGGTGTCTACAGCGAAAAGGCAGGCAAAGAAGCGGATCGCCTGGCCGCCGAAAGCGCGCTGCGCGCCAGCACCGAGGACATGAGCGAAAAAGACCTGTCGCGTGAGATCAAGCGGCTGGAAAAGCTGATGCTGGAGCACGCGCGCAACCTGGAGTTCGAGAAGGCCGCCAGCGTGCGCGACCAGCTCAGCCACCTCAAAGCCCAGGTTTTTGGCGCATCGGGCGAAGACCACGTGGCCTGAGTTCCGGGCCGGGCGACATGCTCGCTTTCACCGGTGTCCCGACGCTGTATCCGAGGCACGTACCGGGGGGGAACTCCACCGATCGGGGCTCGCCGCCCATTTCGCGGACAATTACGCCAAAAGTACCCATGCAGGGGCCGCCGCAATCGTGGCGGGACATGGATACGCCTTTCACGTTGCCAACATGCCAGTTCAAAGCGCTGCGCGCACGCGCGCACCGGACAGTAGAGATTCCACCAGCCTGTACCTGATCGAGGACGATCCGGCCATTCTTGAGTTTGTTCGGGAGGCCTTGTTGCTGCGGCCAGGGTGGCGTCTGCTGGGGGTCTCGCGCGACCTGGCCCATGCCCGCGAACACGCGCTGGCCGCGCCGGCCAACGTGTTTTTGGTCGACCTGGGCTTGCCCGACGGACGCGGTGAAGCCCTGTTGCGGACCCTGGCCATGCACAAGCCCGATGCCGAGCTGCTGGTGTTCACCGTGTTTGGGGATGAGTCGCGGCTGATCGAGGCGCTGGAGGCCGGTGCGACGGGTTACGTGCTCAAGGGCTGCGCGTCGCAGGAGCTGGTGCTCGCGGTCGAGCAGATCCGGGCGGGTGGGGCACCGATCTCCCCGCTGCTGGCGCGTCGCCTCCTCAAGCGCTTTCGCGCCGATCCACCGCCTGCTGTCCAGACTGCGTCGGTCTCGTCGGCCGACCAGATGCTTCTGTCGCAGCGAGAAACCGAGGTGCTGCAGCTGCTGGCCCAGGGGTATGTGAACAAGGAAATTGCGCTGAGACTGAGCATCGCGCCGGCCACGGTCGATAGCCATGTCAAGAATCTGTACCGCAAGCTGTCGGTGCACAGCCGGGTACAGGTGATCCGCGTGGCGCAGGAGCGAGGCTTGTTGTGATTCCCTGGGGCCGCGCCCGCCGCTTGCTGTCCGGCCTGCCGGTAGACGCCTGGACTGCGGTCCTGCTGACTCTGCTGCTGGTGTCGCTCGGGTTGGTGACGAAATCCACCGACATCGAGGGCGCTCGGGTGCTGACGCATGCGCTGCTGCAGACCCCTTCGCCGTCTGTGGCGCCCGCTCAGGTGGTCAGCCTGCCTCATGTGTGGAACAACCGAGAGCGCAACTGGGCTGGGCAGGCCGTGTACACGCTGGAGCTGCCCGCCGAGATCGTCGCGTCCGACCAAGCGGTGGCCGATCTCGCGGTGCTGTTGCCTCGGGTGGGTGTTCGCTTTCGGTTGCTGCTCAACGGCCACGAGCTGTTGGCCGATGCCTGGCGCTGGGGGCCTGGCTATGCCGATACTGGCACGCGCTCGCACTACGCGCCTTTGCCGGTGGAGTTTCTGTTCGCGCCAGGACAGGTCAACCAGCTGCGCATCGAGTTGCAGGGCCAGCCTCTGCGAATCAGTGGGCTCGGACCGGTGTGGGTGGGTCCGCGCGACGCCATGCAGCAGCGTCACCTCTGGCTGCAAGGCTGGCAGGTCAACCTGACCTGGATGGTGGCAGCCACCGGGTTCACGCTCGGGCTGCTCGCGCTGCTGGTTTGGCTCAACACTGGTGAGCGGCTGTTTGGCCTGCTCGCAGCAGGCCTGCTGGTGCTGACTGTGCGGCTGCTGCTGTCCACGCCCATGTTTTTGCCGGGCGCGTTCGGTTTTTGGGACTACCTCCACAAACTCAGCTTTACCCTTTACTGCGGACTGACCTACCTGTTCCTCGCGGAACTGTTTCGCTTCGATCAGCAGCAGGTAAAGCGGCTTGTGCTCGGCATGATGGTGATCGCGCCCCTGTGGCTGGGAATGGTGGTCTGGACCGATCATTACGAGCTGTATCGGGTCTGGATGGGCGCCATTGTGCTGATCTGCATCTTCGCGCTGGGGCGGGTCATGTTGCGGGTGCGCTGGCGCATGGGCGTGAACCAGCGCCTGATGGCGGTGGTGTCGCTGGCTACGCTGATCACAGGGGTGCGCGACTTCCTGGTGGTGCACCTGGGCCTGCCGGGCGACGCAGACATCCGGTGGATGACGCCAGGCAGCATGGTGTTGATGTTTGTGATGGGCTGGGTGTTGCTGCGTCGAACGATCGATGCATTGGAGGAGACAAAGCGGCTCAATGCCGAGCTGGCGCGCACCGTCGACCAGCGCGAGGCTGAGCTGCACGCCGCCGTCGAAGGCTTGCGGGTGGCCCAGACCCAGCGTGTGCTGGAAGCCGAGCGCCAGCGGCTGACGCGCGACATGCACGACGGCCTGGGCAGCCAGCTGGTGCAGACGCTCAGCCTGGTGCGCAGCGCCGGCTCACGCCTGGATGCCGAGGCAGTGGCCGGCATGCTCAACCACGCGTTGGACGAGCTGCGCCTCACGCTGGATTCACTTGAGCCTATGGAGGGCGACCTGCCGACCGTGCTGGGCATGCTGCGCCGACGCATCGAGCCTGCCCTGCAAGGCTCGGGAATCGAGCTGGACTGGCAGGTGCAGGGCGTACCGCCGGTCGCTGGCATGGAAGCCCAGGGTGTGATGCACCTGTTTCGCTGCCTGCAAGAGGTGATCGCCAACGTGGTCAAACACGCCCAGGCCCGCCGCGTCGCGGTGCGGACCTGGCATGAGGCTGGCCAGGTGGGATTGAGTGTGACCGACGACGGGGTGGGGCTCGGACGGCTGGATCCTGAGTCGGGACCGCCCGGGCGCGGCATGGCTCACATGCGACTGCGCGCCCTCGAGATGGGCGCCGAATTGCGGCTTGAGGCAGCCCATCCCGGGACCCGAGTGAGCCTGCTGTGGCCGGTCGACAGTGCGGAATCATGAGGCGTCTCTCAACAGAGTGTGCCCGTTGGGCGCAGGGCGTGACCAGCGCAAATGTCGGACTGATCACCCATCACACCCGGTGTTTTGCGTGTTTGTCCTAGACAAACTCAGTTTTTCGGCTAGAATCCGGAGCAAATCACTGGGCCTTTCCGCTATACTCGACGAAAACAGTCGGGAAAGCCGGCCCTAGAACAAACGACCCGAAAGGCGGGTGGGGTGGGCGGAAAGAGAGGTTCTCGGGACATGCGTTCTGTGGAGCCATCCAACGACAGTCAAGCATCACCAAGGAGCTTGAAAATGCGCCTCACGACCAAAGGCCGCTTTGCGGTCACAGCCATGATCGATCTGGCCCTGCGCCAGAACAACGGTCCCGTCACGCTGGCTGCCATCAGCCAGCGTCAGCAGATTTCGCTGTCTTACCTGGAACAGCTGTTCGGCAAGCTGCGTCGACACGAACTCGTCGAATCGACCCGCGGTCCAGGCGGCGGGTACACATTGGGCCGAAAGGCAGCCGATATCACCGTGGCCGACATCATCGTCTCGGTGGACGAGCCGATCGATGCCACCCAGTGCGGAGGCAAGGAAAACTGCCTCGGCGAAGGTCACCGCTGCATGACGCACGAACTCTGGGCAGCGCTCAACACCAAGATGGTCGACTTTCTCGACTCGGTATCCCTGCAGTCGCTGGTGGACGACCAGCTGGCCAAGGGCCTGGTGGTGGAAAACGCGCCGGCCATTAAGCGAGCGATTTCCAGTCCATCGGTGGTCAAGCCGATTCGGGTGAATGCTCCCAATTCGGTGTTTGCGCTCGGCGCCGCGTTCTCTAAGTGAAGTGGCGCGGGCTGGCAGCAACCCCTGCCGCCCGTTGTCACCTCGGTCGATGCGGGGCACGTCGCTCGAAAGCTCTGATCACCCCATTACATGATGTCAAACCCATGAGTACGCCACACTTTCCGATCTACATGGATTACAGCGCCACCAACCCCTGCGACCCGCGGGTGGTGGATGCCATGATTCCCTGGTTGCGCGAGCACTTCGGCAACCCGGCTTCGCGCAGCCACGCCTGGGGCTGGGAAGCTGAGAAAGCGGTGGAGACCGCTCGCGAGCAGGTGGCCGCCCTGATCGGCGCCGACCCGCGCGAAATCGTGTGGACCAGTGGCGCCACCGAGTCCAACAACCTCGCCTTGAAGGGGGCTGCGCACTTTTACGCCTCCAAGGGCAAACACCTCATCACGGTCAAGACCGAGCACAAAGCCGTGCTGGACACCATGCGCGAGCTGGAGCGACAGGGCTTCGAGGTCACTTACCTCGATGTGCAGTCTGATGGGCTGGTCAATCTCGACACGTTCAAGGCCGCCATCCGGCCCGACACGATCCTGGCTTCGGTCATGTTCGTGAACAACGAGATCGGTGTCATTCAGGACATCTCCGCCATTGGGGCCATCTGCCGCGAGAAAGGCGTGATCTTCCATGTGGACGCCGCGCAGGCTACCGGTCGGGTGGACATCGACCTGCAAACCCTGCCGGTGGACCTGATGAGCCTCACCAGTCACAAGACCTATGGTCCCAAAGGCATCGGTGCCCTGTTTGTGCGCCGCAAGCCGCGCGTGCGCATCGAGGCGCAGATGCACGGTGGCGGTCACGAGCGTGGCATGCGGTCGGGCACCTTGCCGACCCACCAGTGCGTGGGCATGGGCGAGGCCTACCGCATTGCCAAGGCCGAGATGCACGAAGAGAACAAGCGGATTCGCGCGTTGCACGACCGCATGGTGGCTGGTTTGAAAGACATCGAAGAGGTGTTCATCAACGGCCATGAGACACAGCGCGTGCCGCACAACCTCAACATGAGCTTCAATTACGTTGAGGGCGAGTCGCTGATCATGGGCATCAAGGGCCTGGCGGTTTCGTCCGGTTCGGCCTGCACCTCGGCCAGCCTTGAGCCCAGCTACGTGCTGCGTGCCCTGGGTCGCAGCGACGAGCTGGCCCACAGCAGCCTTCGCATGACGATCGGTCGCTGGACCACCGAAGAAGAAATCGATTACGCCATCAATACCATCAAGGAGAACGTGGCCAAGTTGCGCGAACTCTCGCCGCTTTGGGAAATGTTCAAAGATGGCGTGGATCTCTCAACGATCCAATGGGCAGCACACTGAAGGAGAAAACACCATGGCTTATTCTGAAAAAGTTGTAGACCACTACGAAAACCCCCGCAACGTCGGCTCGTTTGACAAAGGCGACGAGTCCGTCGGTACCGGTATGGTGGGCGCGCCCGCCTGCGGCGACGTGATGAAGCTGCAGATCAAGGTCAACCCTCAGTCGGGCGTGATCGAAGACGCGCGTTTCAAGACCTACGGCTGCGGCTCGGCCATTGCGTCGAGCTCGCTGGTGACCGAATGGGTCAAGGGCAAGACGCTGGATCAGGCTGCAGCGCTGAAGAACAGCCAGATCGCCGAAGAGCTGGCCTTGCCGCCGGTGAAAATTCATTGCTCCATCCTGGCCGAGGACGCCATCAAGGCTGCGGTAGACGACTACCGCAAGAAGCACCAGCACTGACTCCCCTCGCGCTGCCCGGCGTTGCTCCCCGACCAGGGGGCGGCTCCGGCAGCCAATCAGGGCCGGTCCTGCCTGTCTTGACTCAGGACACTGCTATCCCCCGGCAAAGCCATCGCGCCATCACAGACCAACATGTCCATCTCGATTTCCGAAGCTGCAGCCCGCCACGTTACCCGCTACATCACCAAGCGGGGCAAGGGCGTGGGCGTGCGTCTGGGCGTGAAGACCACCGGTTGTTCGGGCCTTGCCTACAAGCTGGAGTACGCGGATGAGATTGCGCCGGAGGACGTGGTGTTCGAGGACAATGGCGTCAAGGTTTTGGTTGATCCCAAGAGTCTGGCCTATATCGATGGCACCCAGCTCGACTTTGTGCGCGAAGGCCTGAACGAAGGTTTTCGCTTCAACAACCCCAACGAACGCGACCGCTGCGGTTGTGGTGAGAGCTTTCGCATTTGACGGTCCGCCGTTGTTGCGCAGGCCGCCAGCGCTCATTTGCCCTGGCGGTTTTTTGTTTTTGAGCCCCTCTGTTGATCGATGACTCTGAGTCTGCAATCCTCCGATTTTGAAATCTTCGAGCTGCTGCCCAGCTTCGAGCTGGACCGCGCCGCGCTCGACACGCGCTGGAAGACTTTGCAGCGAGAGGCTCACCCCGACCGCTTCGCCACCGCCAATGCGTTGGCGCAGCGCCAGGCCATGCAGTGGTCGGTGCGCATCAACGAGGCCTACCAGCGCTTGAAAGATCCGCTCAAGCGCGCGGCCTATTTGTGCGAGTTGAACGGCGCACGCATCGATGCGGAAAACAACACCGCCATGCCAGCGACGTTTCTGATGCAGCAGATGCAGTGGCGCGAAGAGCTGGACGAGGCGCAATCTGCTGCCGACCTGGAGCGCATGGCCGAAGAGGTCGCCGCGGCTCGCAGCGACCTGCTGAAACAACTGCGGACGACCGCGGACGATAGACGCGACTATGTCGCTCTTGCGCAGCAGGTCAGAGCCCTTATGTTCGTTGAGCGCTTTGCGCGCGATGTCGAAGCACGACTCGATCAGCTGGAACAATAGAGGCCAACCGAGACAAGAACGAACCCATGGCGCTTCTGCAGATTTCCGAACCCGGTCAGTCCCTGGACCCCCACCAGCGGCGTGTGGCCGTGGGCATCGACCTGGGCACCACCCACTCCCTGGTGGCCGCCGTGCGCCACGGCGTGGCCGAGTGCCTGACGGCAGCCGATGGGCGCGCCATCCTGCCCAGCGTGGTGCGCTACCTTGATCCGGCTCAGGGCGGCTCCGGGCGCCAGATCGGTTTTGAAGCCCTTGAGTCCCAGGTGCAGGACCCTGCCAACACCGTGAGCTCGGTGAAGCGCCTGATGGGCCGCTCGCTGGCCCAGGTGGCCGATGCGGACAAGCTCGCCTACACCGTGGCGGACGAGCATGGCATGGCAGTCATCGAGACCGTGGCCGGACGCAAGACGCCGATGGAGGTGAGCGCAGAGATTTTGGCCACGCTGCGTTTTCGCGCCGAGGACAGCTTCGACGATGAGCTTTATGGCGCAGTGATCACCGTCCCCGCCTATTTCGACGACGCCCAGCGCCAGGCCACCAAAGATGCCGCTCAGCTCGCTGGCATCAACGTGCTGCGGCTCATCAACGAGCCCACCGCTGCCGCCATCGCCTACGGCCTGGACAATGGTTCCGAAGGCATCTACGCCATCTACGATCTGGGCGGCGGCACGTTCGACATCTCCATCCTGCGCCTGACCAAGGGCGTGTTCGAAGTCATGGCCACCGGTGGTAATTCGGCCCTTGGAGGTGATGACTACGACCAGGCCCTGGTGGCCTGGGTGTTGCAGACGAAAGGCGTTGACCTTGCGCTTTCGCCCGGCGAGCGCGCGGCGCTCAACGCCGAGGCTCGGCGCTGCAAGGAAGCGCTGTCTGGCGAAGGCAATGAAGTGATATTCGGTGCGACGGTCGCGGGCAAGCGCTTTCAGCACACCCTGAGCACCGCCGACTTTGAGACCTGCACGGCAGCGCTGACCGCCCGCACCATGAACGCCGTGCGCAAGGTCTTGCGCGACGCCGGCGTGGCGAAGCATGAGGTTCAAGGCGTGGTGATGGTCGGCGGCTCCACCCGCATGCCGGTGATCCGGCGCACCGTCGGCGCGTTTTTCGGCCAAGAGCCTTTGATCAACCTGAACCCTGACGAGGTGGTGGCGCTCGGTGCGGCCATCCAGGCCAACGCGCTTGCGGGCAACAGCCGCGACGGCGATGAACTGCTGCTGCTCGACGTGATTCCGCTCTCGCTTGGCATCGAGACCATGGGCGGCCTGGTGGAGCGCATCGTGCCGCGCAACAGCACCATCCCGACCGCACTCGCACAGGACTTCACCACCTACCAGGACGGCCAGACCGCGCTGGCGCTGCACGTGGTGCAGGGCGAGCGCGATCTGGTGGCCGACTGCCGCAGTCTCGCGCGCTTCGAGTTGCGTGGTATCCCTCCCATGGCGGCAGGCGCGGCGCGCATCCGCGTGACCTTCACGGTCGACGCCGACGGCCTGCTGTCGGTCAGCGCGAAAGAGCAGGGCAGTGGCGTGGAGGCGCGGGTGGACGTCAAGCCGGCCTATGGTCTGTCAGACGATCAGATTGCCTCCATGCTGAAAGACAGCTTCGCCACCGCGCAGCAGGACATGGCGGCTCGCGCCCTGGTGGAAGCCCGGGTGGATGCCGACCGCATGATCGTGGCCACCCGCAGTGCGCTGAAGGCCGATGGCGCCCTGCTGTCAGATGCCGAGCGCGCCGCCATCGAAGCGATCATCGAAGCGCTCGCGCAGACCGTGCCAGGCGATGACGCCGCTGCCATCGAAGCTGCCACCGACGCGTTGGCCAAGGGCACCGAAGCCTTTGCCGCGTTGCGCATGAACGCGGGCATCCGACAAGCCCTATCGGGCAAAAAGCTCGAAGAGGTGTGACCTCTTTTTTCCCGGTGCTGCTCCCTGTCGCCGGCCCATCCAGACTGCCCCCATGCCCATCATCAAAATCCTGCCCCATCCTGAGTACTGTCCTCAGGGAAAAGAGGTCAACGCACCCGCCGGCACCTCAATCTGCGAAGCACTGCTGGACAATGGCGTCGAGATCGAACACGCCTGCGACATGGTCTGCGCCTGCACCACCTGCCACGTGATCGTGCGCGAGGGCTTCAACAGCCTCAACGAACTTGATGAAAACGAAGAAGATCTGCTGGATCGCGCCTGGGGCCTTGAGCCCAATTCGCGCCTGTCCTGCCAGGCCATACTGGCCCAGGACAATGTGACCATCGAGATCCCCAAATACTCGATCAACCACGCCAAAGAGAACCATTGATGCGCCAGGTTTTTCTCGACACCGAAACCACTGGCCTCTCCGCCGAGAACGGCGACCGGATCATCGAGATCGGTTGTGTGGAGCTGTTGCAGCGCAAGCTCACCGGCAATAACCTGCACTTCTACGTCAACCCGGAGCGCGAGAGCCACGAAGACGCGCTCAAGGTGCACGGCATCAGCAACGACTTCCTGCGCGACAAGCCCAAGTTTGGCCAGATTGCCCAAGAGTTGCTTGACTACCTGCAAGGCGCCGAAGTCATCATCCACAACGCGCCGTTCGACATCAGCTTCCTGAACAAGGAGCTGGAGCGACTGGGCCTCGGCCCCATCCAATCCCTGCTGAATGGCGTGACCGACAGCCTGGTCATGGCCAAGGAAATGTTCCCGGGCAAGCGCAACGGCCTCGATGCCCTGTGCGACCGGCTGGGCGTGGACAACTCCGGGCGAACGCTGCACGGTGCCTTGCTCGATGCCGAGCTGCTGGCCGACGTCTACATCAACATGACCCGCGGCCAGGATGCGCTGCTCATGGAGTTGGGCGACGCCACCAGCGAAGGTGGCGAGGTGCTCCAGGTCGACCTGAGCCGTTTCGACCTGCCGGTGCTGTTCGCCAACGAGCACGAAACGCAGGCCCATGAAAGCGTGCTCACCGAGATCGACAACGCCTGCAAGGGACGCACCATCTGGCGCGAGCTCCAACCCAGCTGAGCCGATGGCGTGTCTGCCGGGATGCGCCAAAAACAAGGCTATAATTTGAGGCTTCCGATCGATCGGACCAGATCAATCGGGCGGTTAGCTCAGTGGTAGAGCACTGCCTTCACACGGCAGGGGTCGCAGGTTCGAACCCTGCACCGCCCACCAGGATTTACTCAGATAAATCGTTGACCTAAGGCACCTTTTGGTGCCTTTCGTCGTTTCTGGCAGAGAAACAAGGGGTGAATGCCATCCTGCTTCACATCCCAACGCCTGTTTTCTAGGTTGACACTCCAGGCTCCTAGCTCCTGCATCTCACGCTCTTCGCCTGGTTCGAGCCGATCCTTCTGACCACCAGCAGCGGTGTGTCGCAGGGGCGGCGTGACGCGCACCGCCAGAGGTGTGCTGATCCCGCTCCACAACACCCGCAACTTGCACCCCAAATGTCGCCCTGTGGGCGAGGGCAGGGAAAACAAGGTGTCCAGGAACGCGCACGCTGCCTTTTCCCATATGAGGGGGCAAAGACGGTGAAAGGCTGCCTCGTTCGGTTCACTGATTCAAGTCAAGGCGGGGGACTTTCATTGAGCTCAAACTGATGTTTGTGATCGAACTGATGACAAGGAGAACGCTGTGTCCAAGATGATGAAGGCCGCTATTTTTGTGGAACCTGGTCGGATCGAACTGGCCGACAAGCCCGTGCCCGACGTCGGCCCCAATGACGCCTTGGTGCGAATCACCACCACCACGATCTGCGGCACCGATGTGCACATCCTCAAAGGCGAATACCCAGTGGCCAAGGGCTTGACCGTGGGGCACGAGCCGGTGGGTGTGATCGAAAAACTGGGCAGCGCCGTGGTGGGGTACACCGAGGGTCAGCGGGTGATTGCTGGCGCTATCTGCCCCAACTTCAATTCGTATGCGGCGCAGGACGGCGTTGCCTCGCAGGACGGCAGCTACCTGGTGCCACAGGGTCTTTGTGGCTGTCATGGCTACAAGGCCACCGCGGGCTGGCGCTTTGGCAACCTGATCGACGGCACGCAGGCGGAGTACGTGCTGGTGCCCGACGCGCAGGCCAACCTCGCCCCGATTCCAGATGATTTGACCGACGAACAGGTGCTGATGTGCCCCGACATCATGTCCACCGGCTTCAAGGGCGCCGAGAGCGCCAACATCCGTATCGGCGACACGGTGGTGGTGTTTGCGCAAGGCCCGATTGGCCTGTGCGCCACGGCGGGCGCACGCCTGCTCGGCGCTTCTACCATCATCGCCGTAGATGGCAACGACCACCGGCTGGGCATTTCAAAGAAGATGGGTGCCGACATCACGCTCAACTACAAGAGCTGCGACGTGGTGGACGAAATCATGAGGCTCACCGGAGGCCGGGGCGCCGATTCGTCCATTGAAGCGCTGGGCCTGCAAAGCACGTTTGAGTCCTCGCTCCGGGTGCTCAAGCCCGGTGGCACGCTGTCCAGCCTGGGCGTGTACTCAGAGGATCTGACCATTCCGCTGTCGGCGTTCGCCGCTGGGCTGGGTGATCACAAGATCGTCAGCGCACTGTGCCCCGGTGGCAAGGAACGCATGCGCCGCCTGATGAATGTGGTGGCTTCTGGCCGCATCGACCTGGGCGTGATGGTCACGCACCACTACCCGCTGGACAACATCGTGGAGGCTTACGAGCTGTTCTCCAACCAGCGCGACGGCGTTTTGAAAGTGGCGATCAAGCCGGCTTGACGGCTGGCTGGAACCGATCGGCCCTTGGCCACGCCTTCCCCGCCACAGCGTGTTGGTGGTGGGGGCTGCTGTTTGTCTCAGGCTGTCGGCGTTTTGCGAGCCGCCGGCTGCCAGCGGAAAAACATCGGGTACACGCGCTCGACCACCGGGCCGTCGAAGTCCCAGGCCAGGCATTGGCCCAGATGCATGGGTGGGCTGCCGTCCTGTGGTGGGGCGAACGAGGACGAGCGACTTTGAAAAGCGGCGGTGGCCATGGCGAACAGCAGCTCACGCAGGTGGGTGCAGCCCTGAACGCCGGCCAGATGGCGCATCACGGTCTGGCGCCAGCCGCGCCCCAGGCTCTCGCCAATCAGCCGTTGCATCGGGGCCTGTGCTTGCGGGCAAGGGGTGTGGGGAAAACTGTCCATCGCCACCGCCACGTCGCGAATCACCATGGCCTCATCGAGTGTGAGGCGCACGTGCATGTGGTGGATGGCCTGCTCGGGTTCCCAGCGACCTTCGCCTTCGATTTCGAAGGCGTGCGGTTTGGTGTCGATGAGTTCACCCTCAATGTCCCAGCAGCCATCGTCGCGTGCAAATCCGCGAAACGACGTGCGGCGGGTGTGCATGGGGTTGCGAGGAGCGGGACTGGGTAGGGGCACGGTGGAGAAGCCTGGGTAGAGGCGATGGCTTGAGGGTTCAGGCGTCAGGCGCAGGGCGATCAGCCAGCGCGGCGGCTGCGCGCAGCTTGTCTTTTTTGCTCGGTCGCTTGCCCTTGATGCCACCAGTGCCGTTCGGGTCCTGGATGCTGGTCGACGGCGACTCGGTGGGTTCGAAACCAGGCAGGATTTCGAGCGGCAGGCTGGTCAGATCTTGCCGCCTGGCGATCAGCCGCCAATGCGCTTCGGTTTGCGGGCTGACCAGGCTGATGGCCAGGCCTGGCGCGCCGGCGCGTCCGGTGCGGCCAATGCGGTGGGTGTGGTCAGTGGCCGAGCGCGGCAGGTCGAAGTTGACCACCACCGGCAGCTGCTCCACATCCAGGCCGCGCGCGGCCAGGTCGGTGGTCACCAGAACATCCCAGCGCTGTTGCTTGAACTCGCTCAGGGTCTGGCGGCGCGCCCCCTGACTCAGGCCGCCGTGGAACGAGGTGGCGTACAGCTCGCCCTGGTGCAGCTTGCGCGCCAGGTGGTCAGCGGCGTACTGGCTGGCCACAAACACCAGCACCCGTTCCCAGCCATGGTCGCGAATGAGCTGGCGCAGCAGCTGAGTGCGCCGGGATTCATCCACCAAAATCACGCGCTGCTCGATGCTGGCGGGTGCGAGGGTGTCACCGCCGATCACAATGCGTTGCGGGTCGATCAACCAGCGGCTGGCGAGCTGTTCGACAGCGGCCGGGAAAGTGGCCGAGAACAGCAGGGTTTGCCGTCGCCTGGGCAACAAGGCCAGCACCCGGTCCAGCTCACCAGCAAAGCCCAGTTCGAGCAGTCGGTCTGCTTCGTCGAGCACGAGGTATTGCACCGATGCGATCGAGAGGGCGTTGTGCTCGACCAGATCAAGCAGCCGACCGGGCGTGGCGACCACCACATCGGCGCCGCCGCGCAAGGCCATCATCTGGGGGTTGATCGACACACCGCCAACGGCGGTGACGACCTTGGGGTGCGACGTCAGGCTTGGTGTCAGCTGCAGGATCACATCCACCAGCTGGGCGGCCAGTTCGCGCGTGGGCACCAGCAGCAAGAGGGTGGTGGCGCGATTGCGCTGTGTCTGTGTATTTGGCCGGCTCTGCCAAAGCTGCAGCAAGGGCAGCACAAACGCTGCGGTCTTGCCTGAGCCGGTGGGTGCGGTGGCGAGCAGATCCGCGCCCGACAGCACCGCTGGCAGCGCGGCCGACTGGATGGCGGTGGGGGTGGTCCAGCCGAGCTGGGCGGCGGCCTGGGCGAGGGTAGGCGCGAGGCCGAGGGCGGTGAAAGGCATGGTGGTGTGAGGCAGCCAGTTTAACGGCCCTGTGCGGATGGGCCGCGCTACCATGCTGGCCATGAATCAACGAGCGAACTCGGACCGAAAAATGGGCGGGCTGGTCTACTCCACGGAGGCCGGCCGCATGTGTCCGCTCTGCCGCCAGCCGCAGGCCTCATGCCAATGCAAATCGCAGGCTCGCGCAGCGCCCGTGGGCGATGGCCGGGTACGGGTATCGCGGGAAACGCAGGGGCGCGGTGGCAAGGCGGTGACCGTGGTCAGGGGAGTGGCGCTGGATGCAGCCGGTCTGCTGGCCCTGGGCAAATCGCTCAAGGCGCTGTGCGGCAGCGGCGGAACGGTGAAAGACGGGGTGATCGAAATCCAGGGTGATCACGTGGACCGGGTGATGGCAGCGCTGCAGGCGCAGGGGCACCAGGTGAAGCGCGCTGGCGGCTGATCAGAAGGTCTGTGCCCACCACAGCCTCACGCGCATGCCGACTTCGGTGGTGTAGCCCACGGTGGGTGTGCGCAGCTGCCCGTCGGCATCCACCACCACGAAGGCGGGCACTGCCCGAAAGCCCAGCGCGCTCGCGATCTCGCCACGCGGATCGACGGCGGTGGCCCAGGGCAGCTGCCGACGCGCCAGCACTCGCGCCACCGCATCGGGCTGGCCCGACTGCATGGCAATGCTCAGCACGGGGTGGTCTTTCGAGAGCGACGTGACGGTGCCTTCTTCGGTGCGACAAATCGGGCACCACTCGGCCCACACATGCAAGGCCACCGCCTGGCCAGGGTGTTGTGCACGCCACTCCGCCAGGGTCGTGGTGCGGCGCTGGCCGTCGGTCTGGATCAGGGTGAAGCGGGCATCGGGCAGGGAGCCGGTGGGCACGTTGCGCGTCTGCCAGGCTTGCACCCCGAAAAACACCAGCAGCACCAGCCCGGCGGTGCCCAGGTGGGACCGCAACTTTTTCGGCCAGCTGGGTATCGGGGAAGAGGGCGTATCAGCCATGCAGGCCAGCGGGGTCAGCGCAGCACTTCAAGCAGGCGGTCCAGCCCGCCTTCGTTGATCGCCACCATCGCCTGCTCGCGCACCTTGGGCTTCGCGTGGTAGGCCACCGACAACCCCGCGGCGGCCATCATGGGCAGGTCGTTGGCGCCGTCACCCATGGCGATGCACTGTGCCGGCGCGATGCCCAGCAGCGAGGCCACCTCCAGCAGCGTGCGGCGCTTTTCCGCACCGTCGCATATATCGCCCCAGGACTGGTCCACCATGCGGCCCGTGAGCTGGCCGCAGTTCGGGCCGCTTTCGACTTCCAGGATGTTGGATCGGGTGAAGTCGATGCCCAGGCGGTCGCGCACGCGATCGGTGAAGTAGGTGAAACCGCCCGAGACCAGCAGCACCTTGAGCCCAGCCGCCTTGCAGGCCTTCACCAGCGCCTCGGCGCCCGGGTTGAGCTGCAGGCGCTCGGCCAGCACCTGTTCCATGTGCGCCACCGTCACGCCGCGCAGCAGCGCCACGCGCTGGCGCAAGCTCTCTTTGTAATCCGTGATCTCGCCTCGCATGGCCGCCTCGGTGATCGCTGCGACCTCAGGCTTGCGCCCGGCGGCGTCGGCGATTTCGTCCACGCATTCGATGTTGATCAGGGTGGAATCCATGTCGAAGGCGATGAGCTTGAAGTCCTTCAAGAACAGAGGCGGGTTGAAGCCTTGCACGGTCAGGCCAGGAGCGAATTCGGTGGCAGTGGTCATCTTGGTTTCAAGCGGGTTCGGGGATGGCGATGGGCTGGCCGAGCGAGCGCAGCACGTCGCGCACCATCTGCACCCTGTCTTTCACATCCGGCAGCTCGCGCTCGATGCGCAGCTTCTCATTGCCGGCCAGTTTGATGTGTTTGTTCTTCTGGATCAGCTGGATGATTTTCATCGGTTCGATCGGCGGGTTGGGCTTGAAGGTGATGAGGGTCACGCCAGGCGTGGCGTCGACCTTGATCACGCCGAACGGGGCGCTCAGCACGCGCAGCCGGTGCACATCCACCAGCGTCTGGGCCTGCACCGGTAGCTTGCCGAAGCGGTCGACGATTTCTTCCAGGAGTGCGTCGACCTGATCCGTGGTTTTGGCCGTGGCGAGCTTTTTGTAGAAGGACAGTCGCAGGTGCACGTCACCACAGTAGTCGGTGGGCAGTAGGGCTGGCGCGTGCAGGTTGATGTCGGTGGTGACCGACAGCGGCGAGAGCAGATCCGGCTCGCGTCCGGCCTTCAGGGAGCGCACCGCTTCGCTCAGCATCTCGTTGTAGAGCTGGAAGCCTACTTCCAGCATGTTGCCGCTCTGGTTCTCGCCCAGCACCTCGCCAGCACCGCGGATTTCCAGGTCGTGCATGGCGAGGTAAAAACCCGAGCCCAGCTCTTCCATTTGCTGGATGGCGTCGAGTCGCTGCGCAGCCTGCTTGGTCAGGCCCTCGATGTCGGGAACCATGAGATAGGCGTAGGCCTGGTGGTGGCTGCGACCCACGCGTCCGCGCAACTGGTGCAGCTGCGCCAGACCAAACTTATCGGCCCGCGCCATCACGATGGTATTGGCCGTGGGCACATCGATCCCGGTTTCGATGATGGTGGAGCACAGCAGCAGGTTGTAGCGCTGCGCCACAAAATCTCGCATCACGCGCTCCAGCTCGCGCTCGGGCATCTGGCCGTGGGCAATGGCAATGCGCGCTTCGGGCAGGATTTCCTCCAGCTTCTGCCGGCGGTTTTCAATGGTCTCGACCTCGTTGTGCAGGAAGTAGACCTGGCCGCCGCGCTTGAGCTCGCGCAACACAGCCTCGCGGATCACGCCGTTGCTCTCGCTGCGCACAAAGGTCTTGATGGCCAGGCGGCGCTGTGGCGCGGTAGCGATCACGCTCAGATCCCGCAGTCCCTCCAGCGCCATGCCCAGCGTGCGCGGGATGGGCGTGGCGGTGAGCGTGAGCACGTCGACCTCGGCGCGCAGCTGTTTCATCTGTTCTTTGTGGCGCACGCCGAAACGGTGTTCTTCGTCGATGATGAGCAGGCCAAGATCCTTGAACGCCGTCTTCTCGCTCAGCAATTTGTGCGTGCCGACCACAATGTCGACCGAGCCGTCAGCCACGCCTTTGAGCGCGGCCGTGATCTCTTTCTGCGAGCGGAATCGGCTCATCTCGGCGATCTTGATCGGCCATTTGCCGAAGCGATCAACCAGCGTCTGGAAATGTTGCTCGGCCAGCAGCGTGGTGGGCGCGAGCAAGGCCACCTGGCGCCCGCCGGTGACCGCCACGAAGGCAGCGCGCAAGGCAACTTCTGTTTTGCCGAAACCCACGTCGCCGCAGACCAGCCGATCCATGGGGCGAGGGCTGATCATGTCTTGAATGACGGCGTGGATGGCGGCGCGCTGGTCGGCGGTCTCCTCAAAGCCAAAGTCGTTGGCGAACACTTCGTAGTCCTGCGCCGAGTAGCGAAATGCGTGGCCCTGGCGCGCAGCGCGGCGGGCGTAGATGTTGAGCAGCTCTGCCGCCGCGTCGCGCACCTGCTCGGCGGCCTTGCGCTTGGCCTTCTCCCACTGGCCGCTGCCCAGCTTGTGCAACGGCGCCTCGTCGGCGCTCACGCCGGTGTAGCGGCCGATCAGCTGCAGCTGACTGACCGGCACGTAAAGCACCGCCTTGTCGGCGTATTCCAGGTGCAGGAACTCCATGAGGGCAGGCGTGCCATCGGGGTTCTTGTCGCCCATGTCCATGTTGATCAGACCCCGGTAGCGACCAATGCCGTGGGCGTTGTGCACCACCGGGTCACCCAGGTTGAGCTCCGAGAGGTCTTTGATGAGCGCGTCAACATCGCTGACCTGTTCCTGCTTGCGGCGTTTGCGCGTGGTGGGGCCAGCGGCAAACAGCTCGGTTTCGGTGACGAAGTCGATGCCGTCTTCAATCGAGGAAAAGCCCACTGTGAGCGCAGCGGTGGCGATGCCCACGCGCTCGTCGCTGGCCTGGAACTCGGCCAGTGTGTCGAACGCTGGCGGGTGCAGGCCGCTGGCGCGCAGAAAATCGAGCAGGCTTTCGCGTCGGCCATCGCTCTCCGCCAGCACCAGCACGCGGTGCGGCGTGTTGCGGATGTGGGCCTGCAGGCGTGCCAGCGGGTCTTCGGCGCCGCGCACCACCGAGAGGTCGCCCAGCTTTTGCGCAAAGGCGTTGTCGGCTACGTCTTCCAGCGCTGAACCAGCGCTGGGCCGCACCAGGTTGGTGGATGCCCCCTCGTGGAGCGTGGGGACATGGCTCCTGATCGCGAGCTGTGCGTATGAGTTGGCCTCGGTGTAGAACTGTTCGGGCTTGAGAAACAGCGAATCGGGTGGCAAGGCCGGGCGGTCCGGGTCGGTGCGTACCAGGCGGTAGCGGTCTTGGGTGTCTTGCCAGAAACGCTGGAAAGCGGGCTCCAGATCGCCATGCAGCACGATGGTGGTCGCGTCGCCCAGGTAGTCGAATACGGTGGCGGTTTCTTCGAAGAACAGCGGCAGGTAGTACTCGATGCCCGCGGTGGCTACGCCGTTGCCGATGTCCTTGTAGATGCGGCTTTTGGTCGGGTCGCCTTCCAGCAGCTCGCGCCAGCGGCTGCGGAATCTGGCCCGCGCCGCATCGTCCATCGGAAACTCGCGGCCGGGCAGCAGCCGCACCTCAGGCACCGGGTAGAGGCTGCGCTGGGTGTCGGGATCGAATGTGCGGATGGTGTCGATTTCGTCGTCAAACAGATCCACGCGGTAGGGCACCAGCGAACCCATGGGGAAAAGGTCGATCAGGCCGCCGCGTACCGCGTACTCGCCGGGGCTCACCACCTGCGTCACATGCTGGTAGCCCGCGAGCGTGAGCTGGGCCTTGAGCTGGGCTTCGTCGAGCTGTTGCTTGACCTTGAAGTGAAAGGTGTAGCCAGCCAGGAAGGCCGGCGGCGCGAGTCGGTACAAAGCGGTGGTGGCTGGCACCAGCACCACGTCGGCACTGCCTGCGGCATGTTGCGCCTGGCCTCGCGTATGAATGCGCCAGAGCGTGGCCAGGCGCTCGGAGATCAGGTCCTGGTGGGGTGAGAAGCTGTCGTAGGGCAGGGTTTCCCAGTCGGGAAAGAGGGCGCAGCGGATGTCGGGCGCGAAGAAGGCGATTTCGTCGATCAGGCGCTGCGCGTCGTTGGCGTCGGCGGTGACGATGGCGGTCAATCGGCCTTGGGCCTTGTCGCGCTGCGCAAGCTGGGCGAGCAACAGGGCATCGGCCGCGCCAGCGGGGCGGGGCAGGGTGAAACGTTTGCCGGGGGAGAGTTTCGGGAGGTCCATGGTGTCGCGGTGAGCGCATGACGCAGGAGGCCATGACGAACACCCCCCGGCTGGTGCGCCGGGGGGTGAATGCGTTGATTTTAGAATGCAGGTTCTCACCGAACCCGACCCAAGCTCAGTTGACCCCACCCGACGCCCCCTGCTTTTATGTGCTCATGCCTTGTGCGGGGCAGGGCGCGCGCTCGGGAAGCGCTACCCCGAAGCAGTACCAGCTGCTTGCAGGCACGCCTATGGTGCTGCACACGCTTGCGGCGTTCCAGGCGGTGTCGCGGGTGCGGCAGGTCTGGATCGTGGTGGCGCCGGCAGATCGATTCCTCACTCTGGATCTTCCGGGCGTGCACCTCGCCCGGTGCGGTGGCAGCAGCCGGGCGGAGACGGTGTACAACGGCTTGAAAGCATTGCGTGAAGGCGGCGCAGCCGACATGGACTGGGTGCTGGTGCACGATGCGGCGCGTTGCCTGATCACACCGCAGCAGATCGAGATGCTGATCGACGCCGGGGAGCACGACCCCATCGGGGGACTGCTGGCGCTCAAGCTGCCCGATACGCTCAAGGTCGAGGTTGCAGGTCGGGTGGCGGCAACGCTGGACCGGGAAGACAAGTGGCTTGCGCAGACGCCTCAGATGTTTCGTCTGGGCGCTCTGTTGGCTGCGCTGCAAGCTCAGGCCGGCAGCCAGTTTGCTGGCGTGACCGACGAGTCCAGCGCCATGGAGCTGGCTGGCCACTCGCCGCGCCTGGTGCCCGGCAGCGCACAGAACTTCAAGGTCACCTACCCGGAAGACTTTGGCCTGGCCGAAATCATCCTCAGGAGCCGCGCATGACTTCCCCTTTGTTTGCCCTGCGCATAGGTGAAGGGTGGGATGTGCATGCACTGGTGCCTGGCAGAGCGCTCATCATTGGCGGGGTGACCATTCCACATCGGCTGGGGCTGCTCGGTCACTCCGATGCCGATGTGCTGTTGCATGCAATCACCGATGCTTTGCTGGGTGCAGCCGGGCTGGGTGACATCGGGCGTCATTTCCCCGACACCGATGCCCGGTTTCGTGGCGCCGACTCCAGCGCCTTGCTGGCCGAAGCGGTCCAGCGCGTGCGTGGCGCCGGCTTTGAAATCGTGAACATCGACAGCACGGTGATCGCCCAGGCCCCCAAACTCGCACCCCACATCGGGGCCATGGTGGCTCGTGTGGCGCAGTCGCTGGGTGTGGATCCTGCACAGGTGAACGTGAAAGCTAAGACGGCCGAACGGCTCGGCCCCGTGGGTCAGGAGCTTTCTATCGAGGCGCGCGCCGTGGTGCTGCTGGCAAGCGCGTCTGCGGGCGCGACGGACGCAGCCGACTTGGTTTGAGCCTGCGCTTTGGCGGCCGATGCCTTGCCCGCGGCCGGCGCCTTGTTGAGCTTGATGTGGGCCGACAGCCCACCGGTGCTGCTGTTGGCCATGGCAAACCGCCCTCCCATGCGCGTGACGGCGCGCTCGACAATGGCCAGGCCCAGCCCAGTGCCCGTGGCCGAGCTGCGCGATTCATCCCCTCGGAAAAAGGGCTGCGTCAACTGGGGCAACATGCCGGGGCTCACCCCCTGGCCGTGGTCTCGCAATTTGATCAGTACCGAGTCGTCTTTCTCTCGTGCCGCAATGTCGATCTTGACGGTGCCCGTCACCGCGTCCCGGCCGTAGCGCTGAGCGTTCTCCAGCAGGTTGGAGAAGACCCGCTGCAGTTCCACCGCATCGCCCATGACCATGGTGTCGGGCGGGATGCTGGCCGTGATCTGCACCGATGGGTCCGAGCCGAGCGCGAAGGTGGCAGAGTCGATGATCTGGTTGAGGTTGATGCGATCGAGCTGAATGTTGTCGGGTCGGGCGTAGTCGAGGAACTTGTCGATGATGGCATTGACCTGTTCGATGTCGGCTGCCATGTGTTCGCGTGCCTGCTCGTCGCTCACGCTCATCTCGGTTTCCAGCCGCAGCCGCGAGAGCGGTGTGCGAAGGTCGTGCGAGATGCCGGCCAGCATCAGGGCGCGGTCCTGCTCGATCTTGGACAGGCGCTGCGCCATGCGGTTGAAGCCGATGTTCACCTCGCGTATCTCGCTGGTGGCCACCGCTTCGTTGAGCTGGCTGGAATCAAAATCGCCTTCGCGCACCCGACTCGCCGCAAACGACAGTTTCTTGAGCGGGTGGTTGATCAGCCGCGCGATCACGGCAGCGCCGGTGAGCGAGAGCAGGGCCGCGGTGCCGAGCCAGATCAGCCAGGTGGTGCCCGCGACCGGCCCGATGCGCGAAGGGTCGGTGAGCAGCCAGTAGGGGTCGCCATCGATGGAGAAGCCGATCCACAGGCCCGCCGTGCCATTGACCTCTCGGGCTACCACCGTGTCGGGACCGAGCCGTGCGTTCAATCGCTCACTCACATTGCGGCTGAGGGAGTCAAGGTTGTAAAGCCGGAAGGTGTCGGCGGGCTCGCGCGGGGCGATGCGCAAACCCTCTTCGTCGGCCAGGGTCTTGATGAGTGAGACGCGCGCGATCGAGTCCGAGTGAACCAGCGCGGCCCGGCTGAGGTTGACCAGTGAGGCCAGCTGCTGCGCACTCTGCAAGGCGCGCGGCTCGTATTCCAGCGCCCGGAACGTCTGCAGCCAGGCGATGATGCAGCCGACCAACAGCACCGAGAGGAAAAAAAATGTGCGCCAAAACAGGCTCACCCCACGCCCTGGCCGCATCTCCAGTGGCGCAGGCGCCGTTTCCAGATCGGCTGGCTGGGTCTCAAACGGGACGCGCGACTCCAGGCTGGACATCAGCTGCTTCCATCGGGCACAAACACATAGCCGACTCCCCAGACAGTCTGCAGGTAGCGAGGCGACGCCGCGTCTTCCTCAATCAGCTTGCGCAGGCGCGAGACCTGCACATCGAGACTGCGGTCAAACGGTTCAAATTCGCGACCACGTGCCAGCTGGGCCAGCTTCTCGCGCGAAAGCGGCTGGCGTGGGTGGCGCACCAGGGCCTTGAGCATGGCGAATTCGCCGGTGGTCAGCGGCAGATCAGCGCCCTCTTTGCGCAGGGTCCGCAGGCTCAGATCGAACTCAAACGGGCCGAACTTGACCACCTCCTGATCCTGCGACGGCGCACCGGGCACCTCAGTGGGCGGTCGGCGGCGCAGCACCGCGTGAATGCGCGCCAGCAGCTCGCGCGGATTGAACGGCTTGCCCAGGTAATCATCGGCCCCGACCTCCAGCCCGACAATTCGGTCCACATCCTCGCTCTTGGCTGTCAACATGATGATGGGGGTGCGGTCGCCGTTGGCGCGCAGACGGCGGCAAATTGACAGACCGTCTTCGCCGGGCATCATCAGATCGAGCACGATCAGGTCGACGGAGTCGCGCTGCAAGACTCGGTTCAGGGCCTTGCCGTCTTCGGCCAGCATGACTTCGAAGCCTTCCTGCATCAGGTAGCGCCGCAACAGATCCCGGATGCGGACATCGTCATCGACGACCAGGACTTTGTTGGGGCGCGCGTTGGTTTGTGGCATGGCAGCAACTTCTTGTAAATGTAACAAGGGCCATTGTGGCAGTGCCAAGTGCTTGTCACACCACGTTTTTCGGGTTTTTGACAAGGTGTTACAGATGTTGCGCCCGGCCCGCCATGGCCAATCACCATCGCGCTCGCACAATGTCGGCATGGTGCATCAATCAAAGCCAATGAAAACGTACTGGGTAGGTTTTTTTGTCGCGGTTTGTCTGGGTTCTGCGATGGCGGAGCCCGGTGGCGTTCGCGTGCTGACCAATGGCGCGTCGGCCCCGCTGGTGGTCATGCCGGTTTCCGTGCAGGAGGGAGAACCTCCGGCTCCCGCCCGGCTGCGCGATACGCTGCGCCACCCCTATGACGAGCAGCAGCAAGACCTGAACGGAAAGCCATTTCGTCTCTCGTCTGAAGAGCGGTACCGATTGCGGGAGCAGCTGCGCAGCCACGCAGACGCTGGTCAACCCAAAGACAAGCCATGAGCGCCGCGGCTGGACGAGCCCGGCAGCAGATCGCGCTGCTGGCGATCTGCACGGTGGGTTTCGCGTGGCACGGCCTGACAAACGCCCAGGCCATGGCGACGCCCGCTCTCGCCAACGTGGTGCAGATCGATGCCAGTGGCTTCAAGGAAGTCACGCAGGACTGGCTGACTATGCGCCTGACCACGACTGAATCGGGCACAGACGCCAGTACGGTGCAAAACCAGCTCAAAGTGGCGATCGAATCCGCGCTTGTCGTGGCGCGCGCGCAGGCCAAGCCGGGTTTGCTGGAGGTGCGCACCGGGCAGTTCAGCCTGTACCCCCGCTACGGGAGCAACGGCAAGATCAACGGCTGGCAAGGTTCGACCGAGCTGGTGCTGGAAGGTCGAGATTTCGCCCGCATCAGCAGCACCGCGGGGAAGATCACGTCGCTCACCATGGGCGGCGTGTCGTTCAGCCTCTCGCGAGAGGCGCGTCAGCAGCTGGAGTCCGAGGTGCAGGCCCAGGCCATTGAGCGCTTCAAGGCACGCGCTGCCGAAGTGGCCAAAGGCTTTGGATTCAGCGGTTACACCTTGCGCGAGATCGGGATCAGCTCGGCCGACTCGGGTGGGGATATCGCGGCGCGACCTCGGGTGATGGCGATGGAGGCCAAGGCGGCCATGAGCGACGCGCCAGTGCCAGTCGAGGCAGGCAAGAGCATGGTCAACGTCACCGTCTCGGGCAGCATCCAGCTGCGCTGAAATTGACCAGTCAAAAAAAAGGCCCGCTGTGCGGGCCTTTTTTTTGCGTGCGCCGCGCGGCTCCTGGCGTCTATTGTGCAACCCAGCCGCCGTCCATGTTCCAGGCCACACCACGCACATTGGCGCCAGCCGGTGAGCAGAAAAATACCGCCAGTTCACCCAGCTCTTCTGGAGTGGTGAACTGCATGGACGGCTCTTTTTCGCCCAGCAACAGCTTCTTGGCCTCTTCATTGGAAACACCGTTCGCCGAGGCTTTGGCATCCACCTGCTTTTGCACCAGTGGAGTCAGTACCCAGCCCGGGCAAATTGCGTTGCAGGTCACGCCGGTCGTGGCGTTTTCCAGCGCGGTCACCTTGGTCAGGCCCACCACACCGTGCTTGGCCGCCACATAGGCCGACTTCTCGGCGGAAGCCACCAGGCCGTGCACCGAAGCCACGTTGATGATGCGACCCCAGTTGGCCTTGCGCATCGCTGGCAGCGCCAACCGCGTTGCATGGAAGGCGCTGCTCAGGTTGATCGCCAGGATTGCGTCCCACTTGTCAATGGGGAACGCTTCGATGCGGGCCACATGCTGGATGCCGGCGTTGTTGACCAGAATGTCGACCTGACCGAACGAGTCGGCAGCAAAATTCATCATGGCCTCAATCTCTGAAGGCTTGCTCATGTCGGCACCGTGGTAAGCCACCTTCGCGCCCAGTGCGCGAATCTCGGCTTGCGGGCCGTCGGCGTCACCAAAGCCGTTGAGCAAGATATTGGCGCCCTGGCGGGCCAGCGCTTTGGCGATACCGAGGCCGATGCCGCTGGTGGATCCGGTGATGAGGGCGGTTTTGTTGGCAAGCATGGGAAAACTCCAGTTCCATTACGATTGGTCGAAAGGGTTGCGATTCATTATCGCGGACCCGTTCTTCTGGAAAATACCCGCTACATGATCGAACCCGCACTCGAATTCCTCTCCGTCGAAGGCCCGGCCGCGCTAGGTGGTCAGCCGCGTCGCCTGGCCTACTGGGACTGGTGCCCCAAGGAGGGCGTCTTGCCGGGTCACATCGTGGTCTGTGTGCACGGTCTGTCTCGTCAGGGCCGCGACTTTGATGCGCTCGCGCAGCAGCTCGTGCCTCGGTGCCGTGTGATCGCCGTTGACGTGGCGGGTCGCGGCCACAGTGACTGGCTTGCCAATCCTCTGTCCTATCAGGTGCCGACCTACGCGGCCGATCTCGTGTCGCTGATGGCCCGCCTTCGCGCTGACCAGCCGGGTGCTTTCATCGACTGGGTGGGCACCAGCATGGGCGGGCTGATCGGCATGGCGGTGGCTTCTCAGCCTGCGCTTTCACCGCGCCGCCTGGTGCTCAACGATGTGGGTCCGGTGCTGCAGTGGGAGGCGCTGAGCCGGATAGGAACCTACCTGGGCCAAAACCCCTCTTTCGGCAGCGAGCAGGAAGCCGCCGACTACTTCGCTTCCATCTCAGCCGGCTTCGGACCGCACACGCCTGAGCAATGGCTGGCCTTGTCTCGCCCCATGCTGCGGCAGCGGGATGGACGCTGGTGGCTGCACTACGACCCGGCGATTGCCGAGCCGTTCAAGGCCATGATGGCGGGCGATGTGGAGGCCTCTCGCCAGGCGGTGCTGCAGGGCGAGGCGGCTCTCTGGGGTCTGTACGACAGTATCCAGGCCCCCACCTTGCTGCTGCGCGGTGCGCAGTCCGACCTGCTCACGGCGGACACCGCCGCCCGCATGGGTGAGCGGGGTCCGCGGGCGCGTTGTGTGTCGTTTGAAGGAGTCGGCCACGCGCCCACGCTGATCGCAGCAGACCAGCGGCAGGCCGTGAGCGATTTTCTCCTGACCCCCTGAATCACCGCACCGCATGGGCAGCAAGCGCAAGGTGGCCACCGCCACATCCCTGGAGACAGCGGCTGAAGACCTGGCTGTGATGGCCCTGACGGCGGCCCCGGATGCGCCAGCGGCCATCATGGCGGTCACGGCGGCCTGCCTGCCTCATCAGGCGCAGGCGCTCTTGCGAGCACGAGCTTTTGCCGAACCCCTGCTGGCCAGCGAACGACTGGACACTGGCGAGAACATCCTCGAACATGCCGACGCGGTGGCCGAGATTCTGCGCCAGATTGGCGGCTCCGAGGCGATGCAGGCCGCAGCCTATCTGGTGTATGCCTGCGAGCACCTGAACCGGCCACAGGAGGTAATCGCCAAAGCGTTCGGCGAAAACTTCGCTGCGCTGGCGGTCGAGACGACCAAGCTGGTGCAACTGCAGCGGCAGGCTCGCCTTAAGGCGGCCGAGGTTTTGGCCAAAAAGGAGGTTGAACGCCTGGCAGCCCAGGAGCAGGCTCTGCCCATGCCTTCGCCCAGCAAGCAGCCTGTTTCGGAGCTTGCGGCCAGCCAGACGGAGAACGTGCGCAAGATGCTGCTGGCGTTTTCCCGCGACCTGCGCGTGGTCATGCTCCGCCTGGCTTCGCGCTTGCAGACCTTGCGCTTCTATGCGGCCAGCAAAGGCGATCCGGGGCCGGCCTTGGCGAGCGAGGCTTTGCACGTGTTCGCACCCTTGGCCAACCGGCTCGGCATCTGGCAGATCAAGTGGGAAATGGAAGACCTGGCGTTTCGTTTCCTGGAGCCGCGCACTTACAAAAAGGTGGCCAAGCAGCTGGACGAAAAGCGGGTCGAGCGCGAAACCCATGTCGAGCAGGTGCGCCAGACGCTGGAGCGGGATCTGCTGCGGGCGGGCGTCGAGGCCGCGGTTCAGGGAAGGCCCAAACACATCTACAGCATCGTGAAAAAGATGCGAGGCAAAGCGCTTGACTTCGACCAGGTTTTTGACATTCGCGCGCTGCGAGTGATCGTGCCCCATGTGGACGCCTGCTACGCCGCGCTGGCGCAGGTGCACGCACAGTTTTCTCCCGTGGCGCAGGAGTTTGACGACTACATCGCCAAGCCCAAACCCAACGGCTACCAGTCGCTGCACACGGTGGTGCGCGACGAAGAGGGGCGTGCATTCGAGATTCAGATTCGAACCCAGGCCATGCACGACCATGCCGAGCACGGCGTCGCGGCCCACTGGGCCTACAAAGAGGCTGGTGCGAAAGGCTACGCTGGTGTTTCGGCGAGCTCGGCCTACGACGCGAAGATCGCCGTGCTGAGGCAGCTGCTGGCCTGGGAGCGCGACCTCAGCGGTTCGGGCGCGGCCCTTTTTGATGATCGCATCTACGTGCTCACGCCGGATGCCGCCATCGTGGAGTTGCCGCAAGGTGCAACCGCGGTCGACTTCGCCTACAGCGTGCACACCGACCTGGGCCACCGCTGCCGCGGGGCCAGGCTCGATGGCGTGATGGTCCAGCTCAACACCCCGCTGCAAAACGGGCAGACGGTGGAGATCAACGCGGCCAAAGAGGGCGGGCCCTCCCGCGACTGGCTCAATGCCGAGCTGGGTTACTTGGTCAGCCACCGCGCAAAGAGCAAGGTACGCGCATGGTTCAACGCGCAGGCCATGGAAGAGACGGTGGCCAGAGGCCGCGAAGCGGTAGAGAAGCTGTTGCAGCGCGAGGGCCGCACGGCCCTCAAACTGGAGGATTTGGCCACCGGCATGGGTCTGGATTCGGCGCAGGCCTTGTTTGAGCAGGTCGGCAAGGACGAGCTGTCGCTGCGAGCCATTGAGACCCACTTGCGACCCCCGGAGCCCGCCGCGCCAGCCGGCGATGCTGTGCCCTGGCTCAAAAAGCCGCGCCGCGGAAGTGGCCCTGCCAGCGCCGGAGTGCTGGTCGTCGGGGTGGGCTCGCTGATGACCCAGTTGGCCAAGTGCTGCAAGCCAGCGCCGCCCGACGAGATTGGTGGATTCATTACCCGCGGCAAGGGCGTGAGCGTGCACCGGGTGGATTGTCCCGACTTTGCCCACCTGCAGCGCAAGAGTCCGGACCGCCTGATCGAAGTGCAGTGGACCGGTGGTGCCCAGGGAGATGGTCAGGCTTCGGTCTACCCTGTGGATGTGGCGGTGGAGGCGCAAGATCGCCATGGCTTGTTGCGCGACATCTCCGACGTGTTCGCCCGCGAAAAAATGAACGTGATCGGCGTGCAGACCCAGACTGTGCGTGGTGTGGCATGGATGACTTTCACCATCGAGGTGACAGACGCGCGGCAGGTGGCGCGAGCGATGTCGGTGGTGGGGGATGTGCCGGGCGTGCGCGAGGTTCGTCGCAAGTAGTGCCGCCGGGGAAGCCCGCCGTTGCTGATATACTGCGCAGCTTCGAACGATTTGTAGGCGCGTAGCTCAGCTGGTTAGAGCACCACCTTGACATGGTGGGGGTCGTTGGTTCGAGTCCAATCGCGCCTACCAAAAAGATCGAAACAATGCCCAAGGCCTGCGGACTCGCTGGGCCTTTTTTTTCGTCTGAGTTGCAGGCCTGAATGTGTTTCACAGGGCATCCCACGTTGGTGCAAGCGGCTGGCCATTCTTAGAATTGGGCGTATGCTGAGGGTTTGTTTGCCTTCCCAAGAGAAAGTCACCACGTGCAAAAAAACAAGGCTGATGCTGGCAGCGCCTCCACTGGCGCCCTTCGGGTGATCAAAAAATACCCGAACCGCCGCCTGTACGACACCGACACCTCGTCCTACATCACGCTGGCAGAAGTCAAGACGCTGGTGATGGAGAACGAGCCTTTCGTCGTTCGAGACGCCAAGACCAACGACGATCTCACCCGCAGCATCCTGCTCCAGATCATCCTGGAGGAAGAGACCGCGGGGGTGCCGATCTTTACCGAACAGGTACTGGCCAATCTGATCCGTTTTTACGGTCATGCGATGCAGGATTTCATGGGTGCGTATTTGGAGAAGAACGTGCAGATCTTCATGGACCTGCAGCAAAAAATGGCTCAGCAGACGCCTGGCATCAACCCGGACATGTGGAAGCAGTTCATGAACGTGCAGTCGCCCATGCTCAACGGCATGATGGGCACCTATCTGGAGCAGTCGCGCGACGCCTTCACCCAGATGCAAGAGCAGATGCAGAAGAACAGCGAGCAGATGCTGGCTGCACTGGGACTCAAACGCTGAGCGCCTTGCTGCCGTACAGCCGGTGGTCGAGAGTCCGCGTTGGCGCCCGGGCTCTGAGACAATCGCAGGATGAATGATTCCCCTGTCTCTCCAGACGTGTCCGCGCCCAAGGTCGGTTTTGTCAGCCTGGGCTGCCCCAAGGCGCTGACCGACTCCGAACTCATCCTGACTCAGCTCAGCGCCGAGGGCTACCAGACCGTCAAGACCTTCGCCGGCGCTGATCTCGTCATCGTGAACACTTGCGGTTTCATCGATGACGCGGTGAAAGAAAGCCTGGACACGATCGGCGAAGCGCTGGCCGAAAACGGCAAAGTGATCGTCACCGGCTGCCTGGGCGCGCGTGAGGGCGAGGGTGGTGGCAATCTGGTGCGCAACATGCACCCCAGCGTGCTTGCCGTGACCGGGCCGCATGCGACCCACGAGGTGATGACCGCGGTGCACCAGCACCTGCCCAAGCCACACGACCCGTTTGTGGACCTGGTGCCCGCGCAGGGCATCAAGCTGACCCCGCGGCACTACGCCTACCTCAAGATCAGCGAAGGGTGCAATCACCGCTGCACTTTCTGCATCATCCCGTCGATGCGCGGGGATCTGGTCAGTCGCCCGATTGGCGACGTGCTGACCGAAGCCCGCAAGCTGTTCGAAGCTGGCGTGAAAGAACTGCTGGTGGTGAGCCAGGACACCTCCGCCTATGGCGTGGATGTGCGGTACCGCACCGGCTTCTGGGACGGTAAGCCAGTCAAGACCCGCATGTTTGATCTGGTGCGCTCGCTGGGTGAACTGGCCAAGGGCTACGGTGCCTGGGTGCGCCTGCACTATGTCTACCCTTATCCGCACGTGGACGAGATCGTGCCGCTGATGGCTGATGGGCTGTGCTTGCCTTACCTGGACGTGCCTTTGCAGCACAGTCATCCCGATGTACTCAAACGCATGAAGCGGCCTGCCAGCGGCGAGAAGAATCTGGAGCGCATCGCGCGCTGGCGTGAGCTGTGTCCGGAGATCGTGGTGCGCAGCACCTTCATCGCCGGCTTTCCTGGTGAAACCGAAGCCGAGTTTGAGCACCTGCTGAATTTTGTGCAGGAGGCCCGAATCGATCGCGCCGGGTGTTTCGCCTATTCGCCCGTGAAAGGGGCTGCCGCCAACGCATTGCCCGACGCGGTGCCCAGCGAGCTGCGCGAAGAGCGCCGGGCACGCTTCATGACCGCGGCCGAGGCGGTGTCGGCAGACAGGTTGCGTGAGCGGGTAGGCGCAACCATGCAGGTGTTGGTGGACTCGGCGCCCGGCATGGGCAAAAAAGGTGGGGTTGGCCGCAGCTATGCCGATGCGCCCGAGATCGACGGCGTGGTGCGCCTGTTGCCACCTCAAAAAATCTCCAAGACCCTCAAGGTCGGGACGTTCACCCAGGCGCGCATCGTGGCGGCCGAGGGGCACGACCTGCTGGCGGTGCCGTTTTGAATTTGTTGCGGCGCGGCGCCTTCGCGCCTGGCCAACAAAAAAGGCTTGCAAACGCGGTGTTTGCAAGCCTTTATGATCGTGGTGCCCAAGAGAGGACTCGAACCTCCACGCCTCTCGGCGCTAGTACCTGAAACTAGTGCGTCTACCAATTCCGCCACCTGGGCATCTCAGGAAAACCAGAATTCTATCAGAGAAATTGTGAACGAAAAAAACAGCCTGCTGGCCGAATTTGAAGGTGTTGTATCGGGCCATCGCGATGGCCATGGCTTTGTGATCCGCGACGATGGACAAGCCGATATCTACCTGCCTTCCAACGAAATGCGCGCGGTCCTGCACCGGGATCGGGTCAAAGCGCGTATCGTGCGCACGGACCGCAAAGGCCGACCCGAAGGCCGCGTGACCGAAATCGTGGAGCGCGCAGATGCCCCCATCATCGGCCGTCTGCTGCACGAGAGCGGCGTCTGGCTTGTGGCGCCTGAGGACAAGCGCTATGGGCAGGACGTGCTAATCCCCAAAGGGGCGACAGGCTCTGCCAAGACAGGTCAGGTGGTGGTGGTCGAACTCACAGAACCCCCAGCGCTCTATGGGCAGCCGGTCGGTCGCGTGAAGGAAGTGCTGGGTGAAATCGACGACCCGGGCATGGAGATCGAGATCGCGGTGCGCAAATACAGCGTGCCACACGAGTTTTCCGATGCTGCGCTGGCGCAGGCCCGCTCTCTGCCCGACCATGTCCGGACAACCGACCACAAAAACCGAGTGGATTTGCGCGATGTGCCTCTGGTCACCATCGACGGCGAGGACGCGCGCGACTTCGACGATGCGGTGTATTGCGAGCCTGCCAAGGTGGGGCGTGGCAAGGGCTGGCGATTGTTGGTGGCCATCGCTGATGTGAGCCATTATGTGGAGACCGGTTCGGCGATCGATGTCGACGCCTACGACCGGGCCACTTCCGTGTACTTCCCGCGCCGCGTGATCCCCATGCTGCCCGAGAAGCTCTCCAACGGCCTGTGTTCGCTCAACCCCGGCGTGGAGCGCCTGTGCATGGTGTGCGACATGCTGATCACCGCCAAGGGTGACATCCACGCCTACCAGTTCTACCCCGCGGTCATGTTCAGTCACGCGCGCTTCACCTACACGGAAGTGGCGGCCATTCTGCAAAACACCCGTGGGCCGGAAGCCGCGCAGCGCAAAGGGCTGTTGCCTTACCTGATCAACCTGCACGATGTGTATTGCGCCTTGCTCACGGCGCGCGGCGTACGCGGTGCGGTCGACTTCGAAACCGTGGAGACGCAGATCGTTTGCGACGAGTCTGGACGCATTGAAAAAATCGTGCCTCGAACCCGCAACGATGCGCACAAGCTGATCGAAGAGGCGATGCTGGCGGCCAACGTTTGCTCGGCCGACTTCATTGGTGAAGGAAAACACACCGGTTTGTTCAGGGTGCACGAAGGCCCCACGCCTGAGAAGCAGGAGACGCTGCGTAACTACCTGAAGGCCATGGGTGTGTCGCAGACCCTGAGCGATAAGCCGCACCCCTCGGAGTACCAGCGCATCGCGGCCGCTACCAAGGAGCGACCGGAATCGCAGCAGATCCATTCGATGCTCCTGCGTTCCATGTCGCAGGCCATCTACACGCCCAACAATGAGGGCCACTTTGGCCTGGCCTTCGACGCCTACACCCACTTCACCAGTCCGATCCGGCGCTACCCGGACTTGCTGGTGCATCGCGTGATCAAGGCGATCCTCGCTGGCAAGCGATACCAGTTGCCGGTCCTGCCTACGCCAGGAGAGGCCCATGCCAAGCTGAGCAAGCGTCTGGCCAGCCGCGCCAAGCCAGCCTCGGATGTGCCGGCCAAGAAGCCCTCGGCCGATATCCTGGCGTGGCAGGCCGCCGGTCTGCATTGCAGCGCCAACGAGCGGCGCGCCGACGAGGCCAGCCGAGATGTGGAAGCCTGGCTCAAGTGCAAATACATGCGCGAGCACCTGGGCGAGGAGTTCAGCGGCGTGGTGAGTTCGGTCACCAGCTTCGGCCTGTTCGTCACGCTCGACAGCATGTATGTCGAAGGCCTGGTGCACATCACCGAGCTGGGCGGCGAGTATTTCCGCTTCGATGAAGCACGCCAGGAGCTGCGCGGCGAGCGCACTGGCATCCGGTATGCGCTGGGCAGCCGTGTGCAGGTTCAGGTGAGCCGCGTGGACCTGGATGGACGCCGCATCGATTTCCGACTGGTAACGGGTGACGAAGATCTCACCCTGAGGGCCATGCGCGACAAAAATGGCGCAGAGCCCACGCCAGGAGTCCCGGCCAGCAAGTCGCGCCGCAGCCGGTCGGGTGACGCCGCGCCCCGTGATCGGACCAAGGGGAGCGCCGCTGGGGAAGCGGCAGGTGCGCCTGCCAAGTCGAGCGGCCGCCGCTCGGAACCCAAACGCACGGACCGGGGCGGCTCCCGCAGCGCTGCCGGTAAAGCCCGGAAAACCCGACGTTGATGCCTTGCGTGTCTTTGGTCCTCACTTGATCCTGTTCGCGCCCGAGCCTGTCCTATGCAAGTCGTTTTTTTTCTTCTGGATACCCTGTTCTTTTTTCTGGTGGCTGCGGCCCTGGTGCGCGCCTGGATGAACCAGCTGCGCATCCACATGTCGGCTCAGCCTGGGCAGTTCGTCATTGCCCTGACCGACTGGCTGGTGCAGCCGGTGCGTCGGGTACTGCCTCGCGGGCTGGCACAAAGCCGGGTCGACTGGGGCAGCCTGATGGCCGCCTTGCTGCTGGCCATTGCCTACGGGGGACTTTGGCTCACGTTGGCGACCATGGGTTCATCGGCCGAGTTTTCGTCCGCCGCCATGATCCTGGCCATCCCCACACTGGCTTTTAAGCTTTTGCTGCGCACCGTGCTGCAAGGACTGATGGTGCTGCTGCTGGTTTACGCCATCCTCTCGTGGCTGCAACCTCAGGCGCCGGTGTTGGGTACGTTGGACCGCCTCTGTTCGCCGCTCCTGCGGCCGGTGCGCCGCATCATTCCCACCGTGGGTGGTATCGACTTGTCGGTGCTGGTGCTCATCATCCTGCTGCAGGTGGCGCTGATGGTGCTGGGCTAGCGCACAGGTCTCACCCGTTCCGCGAGCCGGCTTGCACTCAGGGCACCGCTTTCGGTAGGCCAATGGTCGGCCAGCCAGCCGTGCTGGTACACCGCGTCGGCCACGCGCTGTAAGGCCTGCTCCGAGGTGAGTTCCGGAGCGGCCAGCGCCGCTCCCACGAGACCCGCAAGCACGTCGCCAGTGCCGGCGGTGGCCAGTGCAGCATTCCCGGTCGGATTGATCATGGGCACTTTGCCTGGTGCCGCGATCACCGTGCCCGAGCCCTTGAGGACACACACGGCCTGAAAGCGTTCGGCCAGTTCATCTGCCGCCAGCAGACGGTCAGCCATCACCCGCGCAGTGTCGGTACCCAGCAGGCGAGCCGCTTCCAGCGGGTGCGGCGTGAGCACAGTGATCCAGGCGCGACGGGCCCGTTGAGTGAGTTGCTGCTGCAGTGCCTCGTCGGTGGCGATGGCGTTCAGTGCGTCGGCGTCCAGCACCAGGCGAGGCGCGCGGGGCAACACGGTGGCCAGGACAGCAGCAACCGCCTGGCCGCCACCGCAGCCGCAGACCGTGGTCGCATGGCTGAGAGCGCCGTCCCGCAGCAGCAGGTCGAGGTGACGGAACATGAGTTCGGGAGCCACCGGGTCCCAGGCGGTGCGCGAATCGGCGCCTTCGAGCAAGCCCACCAGAACGCGACCAGCGCCGCCGTGCAAGGCAGCGCGGGCCGCCAGCACCGCGGCTCCGGTCATCCCTGCGCCGCACAGGGCGATGTCCTGTCCACCGATCACCACCACGTCTCCCCGGCTGCCCTTGTGGTCGCTGTGGGGGCCTGCGGTGCAGGACCTGCCGCCATCCGGACGACCGGCCAGCAAGGCCTTTGTCCCCACATCAGAGGAGGGCGGGCACTGCAGGTCGTCGAACCACACTTGTCCGGCCAGATCGCGACCACGGTAGGTGAACAGGCCTGGCTTCAGGGTCAGCAAGGCCAGCGTGTGGCGCTCGCCTGCAGGTCCGAGTGTGGGGTCGTTGTCCCTGTGCCCCAGCCAGCGGCCGTTGTCCGCGTCCAGTCCCGAGGGCACATCCACACACAGGCAGGGGGCGTTGGCATGGTGCAGCCAGGACAACCAATCGGCCATCACGCCGTCGGGTGGGCGCGTAACGCCAATGCCGAGCAAGGCGTCGATCGACAGGTCCCATGTCTCCGGGGGGTGTTCGCTGATCTGGACGCCCACGGCCTGCGCTTTCGCCAGGGCCCACGCGGCATCGGCTGGCCGTTGCGCGGCAGGCAGCAGGGTGACAACCACTTGCAAACCGTGGCCAGACGCCAACGCCCATTGGTGCAAATAGGTGGCGGCGATCAGGCCATCGCCGCCGTTGTTCCCAGGGCCACAAGCGACCCAGATGCAGCGCGCGTGAGGTGTCAGGGCCTGCGCGAGCTGGGCCACAGCCAAGCCAGCCCTGCCCATCAACACATGAACAGGTAGCCTGGTCGCAGCCGCCTGCTCCAGTGCGCGGGTTTGCGCCACGCCATGAAGCGGTTCAATCGACTGCTGGGTGATCCGCCGCAGCGGCATGCGATCAGGCGGCTGGAATGCGCAGCACCTGGCCGGGGTAGATCTTGTCGGGGTGGGTCAGCATGGGTTTGTTGGCCTCGAAGATCTGCGGGTACTTGTTGGGCGTGCCGTAGAACTGTTTGCTGATCTTGGACAGGTTGTCACCCTTGACCACGGTGTACATCTGCGACTCCGGCTCCGGTGCGGAGACCGTCATCAGATCGTTGACTTTGGTGACGTTGGCCACATTGCCGCAGCAAAGCACCACCTTTTCCCGCGTAGTCTGGTCGGGCGCGACGCCCGAGACGGTCACGGTTTCGGTGGCGGCATCAAAGCCCACGTCGAGCGCCTCCACCTTCAGCCCCATGCTGTTGATGTAGGTGGCAATCGCGTTGCCAGCGGTCTTGCTCAGTTCGGCAGCCTGTTCCGGGGTAGGCGCTGCCGGCGCCGCTGGGGTTGCGGCCTGGGCCTTGCCAATGCCGAACAACTTCTCGCCGGCTTCCTTGATGAAACTGAACATGCCCATGAAAATCTCCTGGTTGGGTAAGTGAAAAGGATCAAGGGGCATCGTGCGATGCTTGACGGCCGGCGTCAAGGCCTCGAACCGGTGCCCGTCCATTTCCGCACAGGAGCGGGCCATCTGGGCAACACCAGTGCCTGGTAGCAGCTTTGGGTGTCGCGTCAGGCCGGCCGAGTGCGGTGGAGTGTTGCCGGGCGCCTGTTATAATCGACTGGCTTTGCAGATGGCGACCTGTTCCTGGTGTTGGAGCAGGGTCGACCGGCGAAGTCAATCGCAAACCAGCCCATCCGGGTGTTGGGACGTGGGTCGAGGTACTCTGGTGCCGGCCTGTGTCGCAATCGGGGCTGGATTTCAGAACCAACCTTTGGAAACTTATCTCATGTCTATCTCCATGCGCGAAATGCTGGAAGCCGGTGTCCACTTTGGCCACCAGACCCGCTTCTGGAACCCCAAGATGGCGCCGTACATCTTTGGGCATCGCAACAAAATTCACATCGTCAACCTTGAGAAGACGTTGCCGCTGTTTGAAGAAGCAGCGAAGTTTGTTCGTCAGCTGTCGGCCAATCGCGGCACCATTCTGATGGTTGGCACGAAGCGGCAGTCGCGCGACATCGTGGCCCAGGAAGCCCGCCGTGCTGGCGTTCCGTATGTCGATCAACGCTGGCTTGGTGGCATGCTGACCAACTTCAAGACGGTGAAGACCTCGATCAAGCGCCTGAAAGAGATGCAGGCACAGAAAGAAGCTGGTTTGGATGCGATGAGCAAGAAAGAGCAGCTCATGTTCGCCCGCGAGATGGAGAAGCTGGAAAAGGACATCGGCGGCATTCAGGATATGAATGCCCTGCCGGACGCCATCTTCGTCATTGACGTCGGCTTCCACAAGATCGCGGTGCTCGAGGCGCAAAAGCTGGGTATTCCCCTGGTGGGTGTGGTTGATACCAACCACTCGCCGGTTGGCATTGACTACGTGATTCCCGGTAACGACGACTCGGCTCGCGCCATCGCACTGTACGCCCGTGGTATCGCCGACGCCATCCTGGAAGGCCGCAACAACGCGGTGAGCCAGGTGGTCAAGGCCGTGTCGGCCGAGGGCGGCGACGAATTCGTCGAGGTCAAGGAAGACACAGCAGCCTGACCCCAGGCACTGCGAGAAAGAGGGGCTCGCGTGGCCCCTTTTTCACAACCCGATTTGTTTAACGAACTGCCCGCTGCCAGATCCCGGCAATGTGGCCCATGGAGAACCCCAATGGCAATTACCGCAAGCATGGTTGGCGAACTGCGCGCCAAGACCGATGCGCCGATGATGGAATGCAAGAAAGCACTGACCGAGGCCGATGGCGATATGGTCAAAGCCGAAGAGCTGCTGCGCGTCAAGCTGGGCACCAAGGCTGGTAAAGCTGCCAGCCGTGTGACCGCTGAAGGCGTGGTTGCCAGTGCCATCAACGGCAACACCGGCGCCATGATCGAAGTCAATTGCGAAACCGACTTCGTGACCAAGAACGACAGCTTCCTGGCCCTGGCCAATGCAGCTGCCGCCCTGGTGGCCGAGCACAACCCGGCTGACGTGGCTGCGCTGGGTGCGCTGCCCTACAGCCAGGACGGCTTCGGCCCGACGCTGGAAGAAGTGCGCAAGGGCCTGATTGGCAAGATTGGCGAGAACATGAGTTTTCGCCGTTTCAAGCGCTACAGCAACGGCGGCAAGGTCGCCGGCTACCTGCACGGCACGCGCATTGGTGTGTTGGTGGAGTTCGACGGCGAGGAAGCACCGGCCAAGGACACCGCCATGCACATTGCGGCCATGAAACCCGTGGCGCTGACCAGCGCCGACGTGCCAGCCGACCTGATCGACAAGGAGCGCTCGGTGGCCACGGCCAAGGCCGCGGAATCGGGCAAGCCAGCCGACATTGCGGCCAAGATGATCGAAGGTTCGGTGCAGAAATACCTGAAAGAGGTATCGCTGTTCAATCAGCCTTTCGTCAAGAACGACAAGCAGACCGTCGAGCAGATGCTCAAGGCCAGCGGTACCACAGTCAAGGGTTTCACGCTGTATGTGGTGGGTGAGGGCATCGAGAAGAAGGTCGACGACTTTGCCGCCGAAGTGGCCGCCCAGGTGGCTGCCGCCAAAGGCGCCTGACGCACCTGGCTGTTCGCAGCCGATTCGCCAGATCACAACGGGCCGCAGGGCCCGTTGTCACGTCAGCAGGGGCTCGATGCCTGCGATCGGCACCGGCCGGTCGGTACACTCAAGGGGTCGTCTGTTGGCGACTCTGACGACCAGAAAGTGATTTATGCCAGCCTACAAACGGATTCTGCTCAAACTCTCGGGTGAGGCCCTGATGGGTGACGATGCTTTTGGCATCAACCGGGCCACCATCGTTCGCATGGTGGAAGAAATTGCGGAGGTGACACGCCTGGGCGTCGAGGTGGCCATCGTGATCGGGGGCGGCAACATCTTTCGCGGTGTGGCCGGTGGCTCGGTCGGCATGGACCGCGCCACGGCGGATTACATGGGCATGCTGGCCACGGTGATGAACTCGCTCGCGCTGGCCGACACCATGGAAAAGGCTGGTGTGGTGGCGCGCGTGATGTCGGCCATCGCCATCGAGCAGGTGGTTGAGCCCTACGTGCGCCCCAAGGCCTTGCAGTACCTGGAAGAGGGCAAGGTCGTGGTATTTGCTGCTGGCACCGGCAACCCGTTTTTCACCACCGACACCGCAGCGGCGTTGCGTGGCGCCGAGATCGGCGCCGAAATCGTGCTCAAGGCGACCAAGGTCGATGGGGTTTACAGCGCAGATCCCAACAAGGACCCCACCGCCTCGCGCTACGCCACCATTTCGTTCGATGAAGCGATGGCGAAGAACCTTCAGGTGATGGACGCCACCGCGTTTGCGCTGTGCCGAGACCAGAAGCTGCCGGTCAAGGTGTTCTCGATTTTCAAGCCCGGCGCACTGCGCAAGGTGGTGCTGGGTGGCGACGAAGGCACCCTGGTTCACGTCTGAGCCCGCTGCTCTGGAGCGCAGAGGCTGGCTACACTGACCCTACTGAGGAGTATTCATGAGCATTCCCGAGATTCACGAACAGGCCGAGCACAAGATGCTGCAGTCGCTGGAGTCTTTCAAGCACGGCCTCACCAAGATCCGCACCGGTCGCCCCAGCCCCCAGCTGCTGGACACGGTCCATGTAGAGTACTACGGCGCCATGTTGCCGCTGTCGCAGGTGGCCAACCTGTCGCTGCTGGATGCGCGCACCATTGGCGTGGCGCCCTGGGAAAAGGGCATGGGGACCAAGATCGAAAAAGCGATTCGTGAATCCGATCTGGGCCTCAATCCCTCGAGCCAGGGTGACCTGATCCGAGTGCCCATGCCAGCCATGACCGAAGAGCGCCGCAAGGAGCTGACCAAGGTGGTGCGCAACGATGGAGAGGCTGCCAAGATCGCCATCCGCAACCTTCGTCGTGATGCCAATGACGCTGTCAAGAAGCTGGTCAAGGAAAAGCTGGCCTCTGAAGACGACGAGCGCCGCGCACAAGAAGACGTGCAAAAGCTTACCGACCGCATGATCAACGAAGTAGATCGGTTGGTGGCGGCCAAAGAGCAGGACATCATGGCGGTGTGAGGCGCCAGTGCGCTGCCTGCGGCCCCTTGTCCACCTCATCGGAAGAGACCCGTTTTGACCCAAGCCGTCCAGGTGCCGACCAGCGTACCGCGCCACGTGGCCATCGTCATGGATGGCAACGGGCGCTGGGCGAGCCAGCGCCATCTGCCTCGGCTGGCGGGTCACAAAAAGGGTGTCGATGCGCTGCGTCGGGCAGTGCAGGCCAGCCTCGACCAGGGTGTGTCGGTGCTCACCGTGTTTGCTTTTTCCTCCGAGAACTGGAGCCGGCCCGCCGCCGAGGTCGCTGGTCTGATGGATCTGCTTTCGCTGGTATTGGACCGCGAGGTGGAGTCCCTTTCCGCCAACGGCGTGCGGCTGCACTTCCCTGGTGATCGCGCAGGTTTGTCCGAGCGGGTGGCGCAAGGGCTGGCGGCAGCAGAAGCGCGCACGGCCCACAACCAGCGCTTGGTGCTCAATGTCTGCTTCAACTACGGCGGACGCTGGGACATCGCCCATGCAGCCCGGCGTCTGGTGGCCGAGGGTCGTGAGATCACTGAGAAAAACCTCTCCGAGGCCACAGCGCTGGCCCATGTCGGTGACCCCGATCTGCTGATCCGCACCGGTGGCGAAATGCGCATCAGCAATTTCCTGCTCTGGCAGTCGGCGTACACCGAACTGTTTTTCTCGGCTTGTCTGTGGCCAGACTTCGACGACTTCGAAATGGCGCGTGCTCTGAAGGCCTATGCCGAACGAGAGCGGCGTTTTGGGCAGATCGGCGAACAGGTTCAACAGCCGATCGGGCCGCAATATGCTTAAGCAGCGGATCATCACGGCCGTGCTGTTGCTGGCCGTGCTGCTGCCGACGCTGTTCTATCCCCGCATCGAGCCGTTTGGGTTGCTGACGCTGGTGTTGATCGCTGCTGCCGGTTGGGAATGGGCCCGCCTCAACGGATCTGGCCCACAGGCTTCCCGGCTCTTGGGCATCGGTCTGGGCGTGGCGCTGGCGGTGTTCTGGTGGGCTGGCGGCCTGGCTCAGGACTGGCGCGTGCTCTGGCGGGTGCTGGGGGGCGTCTGGTTGGTGCTTGCTTTCTTGATGCTGTCTCGGGGCGTGCAGGGCTGGGCCAAATGGCCGACGGGTTTGCGGCTGTGGGGCGGTCTGCTGTTGATCGCCTGCGCCTGGTTGGCCCTGGTGCAGGCGCGCCAGATAGGCCTGGGCTTTTTGCTGTCGGCGCTGCTGCTGGTCTGGATGGCCGATATTGCCGCCTACTTTGGGGGCAAGACCCTGGGGCGTCGCAAGCTGGCGCCCACGGTGAGTCCGGGCAAAACCTGGGAGGGCGCCATCAGTGGTGCGGTCGGTGTGTTTCTGATGGCTGGCGCCTGGATCTGGGCCGACGCGCGCGGCTGGGGCGATCACAACAGCCTGTATGTGCGCCTCTGGTCGCTGGGGCCTCTGCTGGCGGCGCTGGGCCTGCTGTACCTGATCGTGATGAGTGTGGTGGGCGACCTGGTGGAGTCGCTGGTCAAGCGCAGCGCCGGTGCCAAGGATTCCAGCCGCCTGCTGCCCGGCCACGGCGGCGTGCTCGATCGGGTCGATGCGTTGGTGCCCGTTCTGCCTCTTACCATGATGCTGGCCACTTTGTGAACCCATGACCACGCTGCAATTCGTCACCATCCTAGGCTCAACAGGGTCCGTCGGCACCAACACACTCGACGTGCTGGCCCGCCACCCCGACCGTTTCCGCCTGTTCGCGCTCACCGCCTCGACGCAGGTCGAAACCATGCTGGCGCAATGCGTGCGTTTTCAGCCGCGCTTCGCGGTGATGGCCGACGCCACCGCTGCCCAGGATCTGGCACAGCGGATCCGGCAGCAAGGTTTGGCGGTGGAGGTGCTCTCTGGCGCGCAGGCGCTTTGCGACGTGGCGCAGGCAACCGAGGTGCATGTGGTGATGGCGGCCATCGTCGGTGCCGCAGGGCTGGCGCCCTCGCTGGCCGCGGCGCGCGCAGGAAAGAGATTGCTGCTGGCCAACAAGGAAGCGCTGGTGGTGGGGGGGGAGCTGTTCATGTCGGCGGTACGCGAGGGCGGTGCGACCTTGTTACCCATCGACAGCGAACATTCGGCCATTTTCCAGTGCCTGCCACCCGACGCATCCACCTGGCGCCGCAGCATCCAGCACATCATGCTCACCTCGTCCGGTGGCCCTTTTCGGGATGCGCCGCTGAGCCAGATGGCCAGCATCACGCCGGACCAGGCCTGTGCCCATCCCAACTTCGTCATGGGGCGAAAAATTTCGGTCGACTCGGCCACCATGATGAACAAGGCGCTGGAAGTGATCGAGGCGCGCTGGTTGTTTGATCTCGCGCCCGAGCAGATTCAGGTGCTGATTCACCCTCAGCAGATCATCCACTCGATGGTGCAGTTTCACGACGCCTCCGTGCTGGCCCAATTGGGAACGCCCGACATGCGGGTGCCGATTGCCTACGGCCTGTCCTGGCCAGAGCGTTTCGAAAGCGGTGCCGATCCTCTGGATTTCCGCCGGCTCGCTGCCCTCACGTTTCGTGAGCCCGACTTGCAGCGCTACCCAGGCCTGGCCCTCGCTTGGGAGACCTTGCGCGCGCCTGAAGGCACCTCGACGGTGCTCAACGCGGCCAACGAAGTGGCGGTGGCCGCTTTTCTTGATGAACGCCTTCGGTTTGATCGCATTCATGCGGTGATCCATGCAACTTTGTCGGCGCTCAGCCCCTCCAAACCGGGCTCCCTGGCCGACCTGCTGGCCATCGATCTGGAGGCCAGGCAACTGGCCCAGGATCAGGTGCGGCGCCTGTCCGACTGACCGGGCCGGTCGACCCCGATACCGCGACGGAACCCTCTTATGCTCACCTTGTTTGCTTTCATTCTGGCTTTGGGCCTGTTGATCGCTGTGCACGAATACGGTCACTACCGCATGGCCGTGGCCTGCGGCGTGAAGGTGCTGCGTTTTTCGGTCGGGTTTGGCAAGCCGCTCCTGAGCTGGAGGCGCCCGGGCAACCCGACTGAGTTTGTGGTGGGCGCTTTGCCGCTGGGCGGTTATGTGCGCATGCTCGACGAGCGCGAAGCGCCGGTGGAGGCGGCCGAACGGCATCTGGCCTTCAACACCCAGCCGCTGCGCTCGCGAGCGGCGATTGTGGCAGCGGGTCCCGCTGCCAATCTGTTGCTGGCGGTGCTGATCTACGCCTTGGTGAATTGGACCGGCGTCGAAGAGCCCAAGCCTGTGCTCGGCAGCCCTGCGCCTGCGTCCGTGGCCGAGCGCGCTGGCATCCAGGGCGGCGAATGGGTGGTGCAGACCGCGGGCCCTGATGAAGCGCCTAGCGATGTGGGTTCGTTTGACGGCCTGCGCTGGCGCCTGACCCAGGCTGCGTTGTCCAACGAGGACATGACGCTCTGGCTGGCAGATGCCGAGGGCGGCACGGCGCGAGCGGTGATTCTGCCGCTGGCCGAACTCGACGTGCGCGAGGCCGACGCCAGCCTGTTCCAGCGCATCGGCATCGTCGGTCCCTGGAGCGATCCGGTGGTGGGTGAGGTGATGGCTGGCGGTGCTGCCGAGGCGGCTGGCCTGCGCGAAGGCGACCGCGTGATCAGCATCGACGGGAAGCCGGTCGGTGACGGCCAGCGGCTGCGTGCCCTGATTCGGGCCGGGGTGGGGCCCGCCGGCCAGGCGGTGGAACAGCAATGGGAGATCCGCCGTGCCTCCCTGCCACTGCAACTGGTGGTCACCCCGGCGCCAGAGCCACAGGGTGAGGCCTGGGTCGGACGCGTCGGCGCCTACATTGGGGCCGCGCCCGAGATGATGACGGTGCGGTTCGGCCCGTTGGATGGCCTGTGGCAAGGCACGGTGCGCACGGTGGAAGTGTCCTGGCTCACGCTCAAGATGATGGGGCGCATGCTCATCGGTGAGGCCTCGATCAAAAACCTCAGTGGACCACTTACGATTGCCGACTATGCGGGCAAATCTGCCAGTCTGGGCATTACCCAGTATCTGCTGTTTCTCGCGCTCATCAGCGTGAGTCTGGGTGTGTTGAACCTGCTGCCGCTGCCGGTGCTCGATGGCGGGCACCTGATGTATTATCTTTGGGAAGGTGTGACCGGGCGCAGTGTGAGCGATGCTTGGATGGAGCGCCTGCAGCGCGGAGGTGTGGCGATTCTGTTTGCACTCATGGCCGTCGCTTTGTTCAATGATGTAGCCCGCCTGGCTGGCTGACCGCTTCCCTTTCATGAAAATATCCAAGATCGGTCTGCGTGGCCTGACGTTGTCGGTGCTCGCATCTTCCCTGCTGGCGGCCTTGCCCGCCTGGGCTGTCGATCCGTTCACCGTTCGCGACATCCGCCTCGAAGGCCTGCAGCGGGTGGAGCCTGGCACGGTGTTCGCCTCGCTGCCATTTCGCATCGGTGATCAGTACAACGACGACAAGGGCTCCACCGCGATCCGGGCGCTGTTTGGTCTGGGTCTGTTCAGTGATGTGCGGCTGCAGGTCAATGGTGACGTGCTGGTGGTGATCCTGGAGGAGCGGCCGACGGTCGCTGATGTCACTTTCTCCGGCATCAAAGAGTTTGATGCGGAGGTGCTCAGGCGGTCGCTGCGCGACATTGGCTTGACCGAAGGTCGGCCCTACGACAAGGCGCTGGCCGACCGGGCCGAACAGGAGCTCAAGCGCCAGTACATCAACCGCAGCCTGTATGCCGCGCAGGTGGTGACCACGGTTACGCCGGCCGAGCGCAACCGGGTGAGTCTGAACTTCAGCGTGACCGAAGGCGATGTAGCCAAGATCCGCGACATCCGTATCGTGGGCAATCAGGCCTTTCCCGAGTCGACGCTGCGTGGTCTGTTTGACCTCAGCACCGGTGGCTGGCTGACCTGGTACACCAAGTCCGACCGCTACTCCCGCGCCAAGCTCAACGCCGACCTGGAGAGCTTGAGGTCCTACTACCTCACGCGTGGCTACCTCGAGTTCCGCATCGATTCGACCCAGGTGGCGATCGATCCGGGCAAGGAGGACATGACCATCACCATCAACATCAGTGAGGGCAATCGCTATGTGGTGTCCTCAGTGGAGTTGCAGGGTGAGTACCTGGGGAAAGAAGCCGAATTCAAGTCGCTGGTGGCGCTGCGCGCCGGTGAGCCCTACAACGCCGAAGACGTGTCGACCACAGTCAAGGCCTTCACCGATTATTTTGGCGCTTTCGGTTATGCCTTTGCGCAGGTTGAAGCCACACCCGAAATCGACCGCGTGAACAACCGCGTGGCATTTGTGCTTCGTGCCCAGCCATCGCGCCGCGTCTACGTGCGCCGAATCAATGTCGAAGGCAACGACCGTACCCGAGACGAGGTGATTCGCCGCGAGCTCCGTCAGCTCGAATCGGCTTGGTACGACAGCGACCGCATCCGCCTCTCGCGCGATCGCGTCGACCGCCTCGGGTTTTTCACCCAGGTGGGTGTTGAGACGCAGCCGGTGCCCGGCTCGCCTGATCAGGTCGACCTGACCCTGAGCGTGGTCGAGAAACCCACCGGCAACCTTTCGCTGGGCGCGGGCTATTCGCAGGCTGAGGGGCTTTCCCTGATTGCCGGCATCAAGCAGGAAAACGTCTTTGGCTCGGGAAACTACCTGGGGCTGGACATCAACACCAGCAAATTCAACCGCCAGTTTGTGCTGAGCACGACCGATCCGTATTACACGGCCGATGGCATTTCGCGCACGTTTGATCTCTACTACCGCACCACCACGCCGTTCACCGAGCAAGGCGGGGACTACCGCCTGATCACACCGGGCATCAGCGTGCGCTACGGTGTGCCGTTCACCGAGCAGGACACCGTGTTCTTCGGTATTGGCGCGGAGCAAACCGAGATCGAGCCCGGCACCAACATTCCGGCAGCCTACCTCAAGTACGCCACCGATTTCGGCTTCAAAAGCACCTCGGTGCCGCTCACCATCGGATGGAGCCGTGACAACCGAGACAGCTCGCTGGTGCCCACCACCGGCCGACTGCAGCGCGTGAACGGGGAGGTGGGCATTGCCGGCGATACCCGCTACACCAAGCTGAACTACCAGTTCCAGCAATACATCCCGCTGAACAAGCAGTACACCCTGGCATTCAACGCCGAGGCCGGATGGGGCAAGGGTCTCGGCGGCCGCCCGTTCCCAGTGTTCAAGAACTTCTTTGGGGGTGGACTGGGCTCGGTGCGTGGATTTGATCAAGGCACGCTGGGTCCGCGGGACATCACCGGCTCCTTCATCGGAGGCCCGCGCAAGCTTGGCCTGAACGCCGAATTCATTGCTCCGTTTCCGGGCGCGGGCAACGACCGCACGTTGCGCGTGTTCGGGTTTGTCGACGTGGGCAATGTTTATGGTGAAAAGGAAAAGATTGACTTCAGCGAAATGCGGGCTTCGGTCGGCGTGGGCCTGAGCTGGATCTCGCCCATTGGTCCGCTCCGATTTGCTTACGCCAACCCGGTGCGCAAGTTCGCTGGCGATAGAATCCAGAAATTCCAGTTTCAGATCGGCACGTCGTTTTGATGAAGACTCATTCCCGCTCGTTCGTTCGTCCCCTGATTGCCCTGGCCGCTTGTGGTCTGCTGGCCGGCGCGGCGCTGGCGCAGGAGTTCCGCATCGGCTTCGTCAATACCGAGCGGATTTTCCGCGAGGCCAATCTGGCCAAGGCGGCGCAGACCAAGCTCGAGCAGGAGTTCTCGCGCCGCGAGAAAGAGGTCGCAGGCCTGGCTTCTCAGCTCAAGTCGGCGTCTGAGAAGTTCGAACGGGAAGCGCCCACCTTGCCGGAGTCGCAGCGCGTGACCCGCCAGCGCCAGCTGGTCGAGCTCGATCGCGACTTCCAGCGCAAACAGCGCGAGTTTCAGGAAGACCTGAACTTGCGCAAGAACGAAGAGCTTCAGCAGGTGCTGGAGCGCGCCAACCGCGTCATCAAGCAGGTCGCCGAGAACGAGAAGTACGACCTCGTGATCCAGGAAGCGGTCTACATCAACCCCAAGCACGACATCACCGACAAGGTGCTCAGCGGCTTGAACAGTCTCAAGTAAGAGGCCCCCAGGTGTCCAAATCCCTGGGCTCCCTGGTCGAGGCCCTGGGTGGTGATTTGCTCGGAGACCCGGCCACGCCGATCGTGCGGCTGGCGCCGCTGTCGACAGCCCAGACAGGGGCGCTGGCTTTTGTGGCGCAGGCCCGATACATCCATCAGATTCAGACCACCGGGGCATCGGCCCTGATCGTGATGCCCGAGCTGGCGACGGCCGCCGCAGCGCGCGGCGCCTGCATCGTCACGCCTGACCCTTATCTGTACTTCGCACGCCTGACGCAGTGGTGGCGCGCCGAGCTGGCACCGGTGGCAGCGCCCGCCGTGCACCCATCGGCCAGCATCCATCCCACCGCTTTGGTCGACCCTCTGGCGGATGTCGGGGCTTTTGCCGTGGTCGATGCCGAGGCGAGGATCGCCAAGGGTGCGCGCATCGGCGCCCATTGCGTCATTGGAGCCCGAGCCGAGGTCGGCGAGGGTTCGGTCCTGTACTCGCGGGTGACGATCGGGGACGATTGCCGTCTGGGTGCCCGCTGCATCCTTCACGCCGGCGTGGTCGTCGGGGCCGACGGTTTTGGGTTTGCGGCCGACGCCGGCCGGTGGGTCAAGATAGAGCAGCTGGGCGCGGTGCGCATCGGCAACGACGTGGAAATCGGTGCCAACACCTGCATCGATCGCGGCGCGCTGGACGACACCGTCATTGAAGACGGGGTGAAACTCGACAACCTGATTCAGATCGGTCACAACGTGCACATCGGCGCACACACGGCAATGGCGGGCTGTGTGGGTGTGGCCGGCAGCGCGATCATTGGCGCGCACTGCACCGTCGGGGGTGGCGCCGTGGTGCTTGGGCACCTGACTCTGGCCGATGGGGTGCATATCTCTGCGGCGTCGGTGGTGACCCGATCGATCAGGCAGCCGGGCCAATACACTGGCATGTTTCCCATCGACGACAATGCAGTCTGGGAGAAAAACGCGGCTTCCCTGAAGCAACTCCACCGGCTGCGGGATCGCCTCAGAGCGATTGAACAGTCGATGACACTCGCGACACGCGAGACACCTGAATCACCATGATGGACATCCACGAAATCCTCAAGCAGCTTCCGCACCGCTACCCGTTCCTGCTGGTGGATCGCGTGATCGAGATGGAGAAAGGCAAGCGCATCCAGGCGCTGAAGAACGTCACGATCAACGAGCCATTTTTCGGTGGCCACTTTCCGCACCGCCCCGTGATGCCGGGTGTGTTGATGCTCGAAGCCATGGCCCAGGCCGCTGCCTTGCTGGCCTTTGATGCGCTGGACAAGACACCGGACGACAACACGGTCTATTATTTTGCTGGCATCGACGCGGCGCGCTTCAAGCGACCTGTGGAGCCTGGCGACCAGCTCATCATGGATGTGACGCTCGACCGCATGAAGTCTGGCATCTTCAAGTTCACCGGCGTGACGCGGGTCGCAGGCGATGTGGTGTGCGAGGCACAGCTGATGTGCACCATGCGCACCATTGCCTGAAGCAGCCGGGTTCGTTGCCGTGGCCCAGGTTCACCCCACCGCCCTGGTTGATCCGGGCGCAGAACTCGACAGTTCGGTCAGTGTTGGCCCGTACACCGTGATTGGTCCGCACGTGAAGGTTGGTGCTGGTACCACCATCGGTGCACATTGTGTGATCGAGGGCCACACCACGATCGGGCGCGACAACCGCATCTTCCAGTTCAGCTCGCTCGGCGCGATTCCGCAGGACAAGAAATACGCAGGCGAGCCCTGTGAGCTCGTCATCGGAGACCGCAACACGGTGCGCGAGTTCTGCACCTTCAACATCGGCTCGCCCACCGGGGGGGCGATGACCTCGGTGGGGAACGACAACTGGATCATGGCCTATGTGCACCTGGCTCACGATTGCCGGGTGGGCAACCACACCATCTTCGCCAACAACTCGCAGCTGGCTGGCCATGTGGTCGTCGACGACTGGGTGATCCTGGGTGGATTCACCGTCGCGCACCAGTTCGTGCGCATCGGTGCGCATGCAATGACCGCCATGTGTTCTTTGCTGTTTGCCGATCTGCCGCCGTTCGTGATGTGCCAGGGGCAGCCCGCTGGCGCTCGCTCCATGAATTACGAAGGCCTGCGCCGACGCGGTTTCACCGCTCCTCGGATCGCGGCGGTGAAGGGCATGCACAAGGCCTTGTACCGCGGTGACTTGACGCTGGAGCGCGCCATGCAGGAGATCGCGGTGCTGGGTGAGCAGACGCCCGAGGCGGCTCCCGATGTGGCCATGATGCTGGACTTCCTGAAGCAGATCTCCCCCCAGCGCGGTATCGTTCGCTGACGGCATGGACGGCAGCCAGCGTTTTGCCTTGGTGGCAGGCGAGACGTCGGGTGACCTGCTCGCTGGGCTGCTGCTGGGCGGAATGCGCCAGCGCTGGCCCGATCAACAGTGCTATGGCATCGGTGGCCCGCGCATGGCGGAGCAGGGCTTCGAGGCCTGGTGGCCGAGTGATCGGCTGGCGGTGCGTGGCTACATCGAGGTGCTGCGCCACTACCGTGGCATTGTCGAGATCCGCAACCAGCTGCGCGAACGCCTGTTGACCCGCGACCGGCCAGACCTGTTCATTGGCGTGGACGCGCCCGATTTCAACCTCGATCTCGAAGCCGCGCTCAAGGCGCAGGGCGTTCCTACCGTGCACTTTGTCTGCCCGTCGATCTGGGCCTGGCGGGCGGATCGGGTCGAGAAGATTCGCCGCAGCGTCAACCATGTGCTGTGCATTTTTCCCTTTGAGCCCGATCTGCTGGCGCAACATGGCATTGCCGCCACCTACGTCGGCCACCCACTGGCCAACGTGATCCCGCTGCAGCCCGATCGCGCGGCGGCGCGCACGTCCTTGAGCTTGCCCCTGGATGCCCCAGTGGTCGCTCTCCTGCCGGGTAGCCGCGCGTCGGAACTGCAATACCTCGGGGCCCGATTTCTGCAGGCGGCGCTGCGCATCCGCCAGGCGCGGCCGGAAGTGCGCTTCGTGATCCCGGCGGTACCCGCGCTGCGTGAGCGCATCGAGCAACTGGTGCGCACCAGCGGCCTGGTCGATGCCGTCCAGGTGCTGAATGGGCAGTCGCACACGGCGCTGGCCGCTTGCGACGTGACCCTGATCGCCAGCGGCACGGCGACGCTGGAGGCAGCGCTGTTCAAGCGGCCCATGGTGATCGCATACAACATGCACTGGCTGTCCTGGCAGATCATGCGACGCAAACAGCTGCAGCCCTGGGTTGGCCTGCCCAACATCCTGTGCGAAAACGCGGTGGTGCCCGAGCTCTTGCAGGATGCGGCCACGCCAGCTGCCATGGCCCAGGGGGTAATCGACTGGCTCGACGATGCTGCGAGAATCGAAGCTCTGCAGCAGCGCTTTCAGGCGCTTCACCACACTTTGAGGCGCGATACCGCTCAACTCGCCACCGATGCGATCGAACAAGTTCTTGCAGGCTGAGCAGGCCTCGCTGGTCTGGGATCTGCCTGGTCTCATCGCAGGGGTTGATGAGGCCGGGCGTGGTCCGCTGGCCGGCCCGGTGGTCGCCGCCGCGGTCATTCTGGACGACCGCGCACCCATCAAGGGGCTGGCCGATTCGAAGCAGCTCAGTGAGCGGCGTCGTGAGCAGCTGTACGACGAGATCCGGGCCAAGGCACTGTGCTGCAGCGTGGCTCAGGCGTCGGTCGAAGAAATTGACCGTCTCAACATCCTGCAGGCCACGTTGCTGGCGATGCAGCGCGCTGTGCTGGGCCTGCGTCTGAAGCCAGCCAAGGTGCTGGTCGACGGCAACCGCCTTCCCGCGCTGGATGTGCTGGCCGAGGCGGTGGTCTCTGGCGATGCGCTGGTGCCAGCGATTTCGGCTGCCTCCATCCTGGCCAAGGTCACGCGCGACCGCTTGCTGCTCAAGCTACACGACCAGTTTCCTGGCTACGGCTTTGACCGCCACAAGGGCTACGGCACCGCCCAGCATCTGCTGGCCCTTCGCACCCTGGGCCCGCTGGAAGCACACCGGCGCTCGTTCGCACCGGTGGCCCGGGCCTTGCAGCAGCAGGCGTCTCGGTGATCGCACCGCAGGATATCGCCTCGCGCGACAACCCGCTGATCAAGCGCCTGCGCCAGCTGTCGCAAGACAGCACGGCTTACCGCAAGCAAGGGCAGGTGTGGCTTGAGGGGGAACACCTCTGCCTGGCGCTGCTGGCGAGAGGTCTGCGGCCAGCGGTTGCTGTGTTCACCGAATCCTTCTGGCCCCAGGCCGAGCCGGTGCTGCGCGAGGCAGCGCCGCAGGTGAGTCGCATCCCGGACCACCTGATGGCGAGCCTCAGTGGCCTGGAATCGCCTGCGCGCATGGGTTTTCTTTGGACACTACCGACCCGGGTTGAGGTGAATCCTTCACTGCCAACGGTGGTGCTGGACCGACTGCAGGACGCCGGCAACGTGGGCTCCATCTTGCGCAGCGCCGCTGCCCTGGGCTTTGCCCAGGTGCTGGCGATCAAGGGCACGGCGGCCCTTTGGTCACCCAAGGTAGTCCGCGCCGGCATGGGCGCGCACTTTGGTCTGAACCTGGTCGAAGGACTCTCGCACGACGACACGAAAGCGCTGAAAGTGCCTTTGCTGGTGACCAGTTCTCATGCCGGCGACTGGCTGCACAAGGCCACGCTCCCCTGGCCCTGCGCCTGGGTGCTGGGCCATGAAGGGCAGGGCGTGGACCCGGCGCTGGTGGCGCTGGCCCAGCAGTCGGTGCGCATTGCCCAGCCGGGAGGCGAGGAGTCGCTCAATGTGGCGGCAGCGGCGGCCATTTGCCTGCACGCGAGCGCCACCACTCGCTGAGCCTGGCACACGCGCTCAAGGGCCGGTTGCGCAGCGGGCAGACGCTATAATTCCGGGGTTTACCCGCAACCGACGCAGTGCTCTGCGTCACCCGGCTTCTCGCACAGGTTGCCGGCTCGTTCATCTCGGGGCTCGGCTGGCCTGAAGCCCGACCAGAACGGCCCGATTCCTCCCCGGTTGTGTCCCTTGACGGGGCGGGTGCGCTCGAAAAAAAACCTCTGGAGAAGAACTTGCTGCCCGTCCACCCGAAAGCCCTCCTCGCGCTCGCCGACGGCACCGTGTTCACCGGCATCTCGATTGCCACCACAGGGCAGACCGTGGGTGAGGTGGTGTTCAACACCTCACTTACCGGCTACCAGGAAATCCTGACCGATCCGAGCTACTGCCAGCAGATCGTCACGCTGACCTATCCGCACATCGGCAACACCGGCATCAACGCCGAAGATGTGGAAGCCAGTCGTGTCCATGCCGCCGGTCTGATCATCAAAGATCTGCCGCTGCTCGCGTCGAACTTCCGCAGCGAGATCTCCCTGGCGCAATACCTCCAGCGTGAACACACGGTGGCCATCGCCGAACTCGACACCCGCGCACTCACCCGGCGCTTGCGCACCCACGGCGCGCAAAACGGCTGCATCCTGGCCTTGGCAGCGGGCGTTGTCATCACCGATGCGCACCGCGCACAGGCCATCGCTGCTGCGCAGACAGCGCCCAACATGGCAGGCCAGGACCTGGCCCGTGTCGTCAGCGTCAAAGAGCCTTATGCCTGGACCCAGACCGAATGGCAACTGGGCTTTGGTTATGGCGAGCAGATCTCGCCGAAATTCCATGTGGTCGCCTACGACTTTGGCGTGAAGCGCAACATTCTGCGCATGCTGGCGGCCCGGGGCTGCAAGATCACGGTGGTCCCCGCGCAGACCTCTGCGGCCGATGTGGCCAAGCTCAAGCCCAATGGCGTGTTCCTCTCCAACGGGCCAGGCGACCCCGAGCCCTGCGACTACGCCATCTCCGCGGCGCGCGACATCATTGACAGCGGTGTACCCACCTTCGGCATCTGCCTGGGACACCAGATCATGGCCTTGGCCAGCGGCGCCAAGACCTTCAAGATGAAGTTTGGCCACCACGGCGCCAACCACCCGGTGAAAGACCTGGACAGTGGCCGTGTGAGCATTACCAGCCAGAACCACGGATTTGCGGTGGACGAAAAAAATCTGCCTGCCAACCTGCGAGCGACCCATGTGAGCCTTTTCGATGGCACCTTGCAAGGACTGGCCCGCACCGATCGCCCCGCATTCTGCTTCCAAGGCCATCCGGAGGCGTCGCCCGGCCCGCACGACATCGGCTACCTGTTTGACCGCTTCATCGGCCTGATGGAAAAAACCGCATGAGCTTCTACGGTGTCACCGACATCTGGACGTACGCTCTGGGCGCTCTGGGAATCGTGTTGCTGCCTGGGCCCAACTCGATGTTTGTGCTGGCAGTGGCCAGCGCGCGCGGGGTGACAGCCGGCTACCAGGCGGCCACCGGCGTTTTCGTGGGTGACGCCGTGTTGTTGTTGCTGACGGCACTGGGCGCCGCCACCTTGCTGCACACCTACCCGGCACTGTTCGTGGTGGTGAAATACGCCGGCGCTGCCTACCTTGCCTGGCTCGGCGTTGGCTTGATCCGCAGCACCTTGCGCCAGGGCCTCGCGCCAGTGGCAGCTTGCGCCGAGAGCGTCTCCACCCGGCCCGACGCGCCCGCGGCCCATCCGTTTCGGCGCGCCCTGCTCATCAGCCTGCTCAACCCGAAGGCCATCCTATTCTTGCTGTCGTTTTTTGTGCAGTTCATCGACCCTGCCTACCCAGTCCCGGCGGTGCCGTTCCTGATCCTGAGTGCGATCGTCATGCTGTTCAGTGCGCTTTACCTCTCAGCGCTGATCGTGGGTGGTGCGCATCTGGCGCAGGTGTTTCGCGCACGTCGTCGGCTCTCAGCCGGCCTGGCCAGCGGTGTGGGGGTTTTGTTTGTCGGCTTCGGTGCCAAGCTGGCCACCGCCAGCCTCTGATGACTGTGCCCAAGGAGTGACATGAAGTTGTTCAGTTTTCCCGTGTTTGCGGTCGAAAAGGCGATTGCCAAACGCATGCTCTCGCTGCCGTCACCCCACAAGGAGTGGTTTGCCCAGCGCTGGGCGCAGAAGCCGTACCGCAAGTCCTTTGTCGAAAACAAGGCCATGCCGCTGGTGACCCTGATCGCCAAAGGCAAGAGCTGGGACGCCGATACCTTTGCCACCGAGCTGGCTGCTTGGGACGCCCTGTTTCACCCGACCGAAGTCGAGGTGCTGCGTCCCATGATCGAGGGTGATGGCTTGTTGCAGCTCATGCAGAAAAACATACCGGCCGAACGCGTGCAAGCCTTGCTGAACCACCTGGACACCCGCCGCCAGCCCTGAACTGCGCGCACCATCGAACGACCCAACGCACCGCCACCGGACCGCCATGCCCAAAAGAACCGATATCCAGACCGTCCTCATCATCGGCGCCGGCCCCATCATCATTGGCCAGGCCTGCGAGTTCGACTACTCCGGCGTGCAGGCCTGCAAGGCCTTGCGCGAAGAGGGCTACCGCGTTGTGCTGATCAACAGCAACCCGGCGACCATCATGACCGACCCCGCCACGGCGGACGTCACCTACATCGAACCCATCACCTGGCAGACGGTGGAGAAGATCATCGCCAAGGAGCGCCCACTGTGCCAAGGTGGCTTTGCGATCCTCCCCACCATGGGCGGCCAGACCGCGCTGAACTGCGCGCTCGATCTGTGGCGCCACGGCGTACTGGACAAGCATGGCGTGGAGCTCATCGGTGCGACTCCGGAGGCCATCGACAAGGCCGAAGACCGCCTGAAGTTCAAGGACGCCATGACCAAGATCGGTCTGGGTTCGGCGCGTTCGGGCATTGCCCACAGTCTGGACGAGGCCTGGGGCGTGCAGAAGACGGTGGGTTTCCCAGTCGTCATCCGCCCCAGCTTCACGCTGGGCGGCACCGGTGGCGGCATTGCCTACAACCCGGAAGAGTTCGAAACCATCTGCAAGCGCGGCCTGGAAGCTTCGCCCACCAACGAGCTGCTGATTGAAGAATCTTTGCTGGGCTGGAAAGAGTACGAGATGGAGGTGGTGCGCGACAAGGCGGACAACTGCATCATCGTCTGCTCGATCGAAAACCTCGACCCCATGGGCGTGCACACCGGTGACTCCATCACCGTGGCTCCGGCTCAGACACTGACCGATAAGGAATACCAGATTCTGCGCAACGCCTCGCTGGCGGTGCTGCGCGAAATCGGCGTGGACACGGGTGGCTCCAACGTGCAGTTCTCGATCAACCCGAAAGACGGCCGCATGGTTGTCATCGAGATGAACCCGCGCGTCTCGCGCTCCTCGGCGCTGGCCTCCAAGGCCACCGGCTTCCCCATCGCCAAGGTGGCGGCCAAGCTGGCCATCGGCTACACGCTGGACGAACTGCGCAATGAGATCACCGGTGGTGCTACACCGGCGTCTTTCGAGCCGTCGATCGACTACGTGGTCACCAAGATTCCGCGCTTTGCGTTCGAGAAGTTTCCTGCCGCCGACAGCCGCCTGACCACGCAGATGAAAAGTGTGGGCGAAGTGATGGCCATGGGACGTACCTTCCAGGAGTCGTTTCAGAAAGCCTTGCGTGGCCTGGAAGTGGGCGTGGATGGCATGAACGAGAAGACCCAGGACCGAGAGACCCTGGAGCGCGAGCTCGGCACGCCTGGCCCGGACCGCATCTGGTACGTGGGCGACGCCTTCGCTGCCGGCTGGACGATGGAAGAGGTCCACCAGTTCACCAAGATCGACCCCTGGTTCCTGGTGCAGATCGAAGAGATCGTGAAGATCGAACTGAAACTGGAGCAAACCAGTCTGGACGCGATCGACAGCGAGACCCTGCGCGGCCTGAAGAAGAAGGGATTTTCCGATCGGCGCCTGGCCAAGCTGCTCAAGACCACCGACGCCGCCGTGCGCGAGCGCCGCATTGCCGAGAACATCCGCCCGGTCTACAAGCGGGTCGACACCTGCGCGGCTGAGTTCGCCACCGATACCGCCTACTTGTACTCCACCTACGAAGGCCACGGTGATGGCGAGTGCGAAGCCGAGCCGACGAACAACAAGAAGATCATGGTGCTCGGCGGTGGTCCGAACCGCATCGGCCAGGGCATCGAGTTCGACTACTGCTGTGTGCACGCCGCGCTGGCCATGCGCGAAGACGGGTACGAGACCATCATGGTCAACTGCAACCCGGAAACCGTGTCCACCGACTACGACACCAGCGACCGCCTGTACTTCGAGCCGCTGACGCTGGAAGACGTGCTGGAGATCGTGGACAAGGAAAAGCCGCTGGGCGTGATCGTGCAGTACGGCGGGCAGACGCCCCTGAAGCTGGCGCTGGGCCTGGAGGCGGCAGGTGTGCCCATCATCGGCACCAGCCCCGACATGATCGACGCGGCCGAAGATCGGGAGCGCTTCCAGAAATTGCTCAACGACCTTGGTTTGCGCCAGCCGCCCAACGCCACCGCCCGCACCGAGTCCGATGCGCTGGAGAAGGCCGCGGCCCTGGGTTACCCGCTCGTGGTGCGCCCCAGCTATGTGCTGGGCGGCCGAGCCATGGAAGTCGTGCACGAGCAGCGCGATCTTGAACGCTACATGCGCGAAGCGGTCAAGGTGAGCAACGACTCGCCTGTGCTGCTCGACCGTTTTCTGAACGACGCCATCGAATGCGATGTGGACGCGATCCGCGACACATCCGGACGTGTGTTCATCGGTGGCGTGATGGAGCACATCGAGCAGGCCGGCGTGCACAGCGGTGACTCCGCCTGCTCGTTGCCTCCGTACTACCTGTCGAAGGAAACGGTCGAAGAACTGAAACGGCAGACCGCTGCAATGGCCGAGGGTCTGAATGTGGTGGGCCTGATGAACGTGCAGTTCGCGATCCAGGAAACCGACGGCAGCGGCGCCAAGAAGGATGTGATCTTTGTGCTGGAGGTAAACCCACGTGCCTCACGCACCGTGCCCTTTGTCTCCAAGGCCACTGGCATCCAGCTGGCCAAGGTGGCGGCGCGCTGCATGGCCGGCCAGACGCTGGACCAGCAAGGCATTGGCGCCGAAGTCAGCCCGCCTTACTTCAGCGTCAAGGAAGCCGTGTTCCCCTTCGTGAAATTCCCGGGTGTGGACACCATTCTTGGCCCCGAGATGAAATCCACGGGTGAAGTGATGGGCGTGGGCAAGACCTTTGGCGAGGCCTTTGTGAAGAGTCAGCTCGGCGCTGGCACCCATCTGCCGCGGGCCAGGAAACCCGATGGCACGCCGTCGGGCAAGGTTTTCCTCACCGTCAAGAACGGCGACAAGCCGCGCGCGGTCGAGATCGCGCGTCAACTCGCGGCGATGGGTTTCGAGCTGGTCGCCACGCGCGGTACGGCCGCGGCCATCACAGCCGCCGGAATTGCGGTGGACACGGTCAACAAGGTCACCGAAGGCCGGCCGCACATCGTCGACATGATCAAGAGTGACGGCGTGGTGCTGGTGATCAACACAGTGGAAGAGCGGCGTAACGCGATCGCCGACTCGGGCGCCATCCGCACGTCGGCCTTGCTGGCCCGGGTGACCACCTACACCACCATCGCGGGCGCTGAAGCCGCGGTCGAAGGCATGGCCTACCTGGATAGCCTGGGCGTGATCTCGGTACAGGAAATGCACGCGCAGCTCGCTGCCTGAGTCACCGCTGCGAAAATGGTGCGCCCATCCTTGGCGGGGTGGCGTGCTGCATAATGCTGGGAAACCACCGCCGACCGGTAACGCTCGGCGGTTTCCTTTTGTGCTGGCGCCGCTTGCAGATGGCGGCACCCAGCTTGCTGGAGAGAAACCATGCCCACCATTCCCATCACCCTGCGCGGTGCTGAAAAGCTCAAGACAGAACTGCATCGCCTGAAGACGGTGGAGCGACCGGCCGTGATCAACGCGATTGCCGAGGCGCGCGCGCAGGGCGATCTGAGCGAAAACGCCGAGTACGAGGCCGCCAAGGACCGCCAGGGCTTCATCGAAGGCCGCATCGCAGAAGTCGAGAGCAAGCTGTCGGCCGCGCAGATCATCGACCCAACCACGGTGGAGGCAACTGGCCGGGTGGTGTTCGGCGCCACGGTGGACCTGGAAGATGAAAGCAGCGGTGCCAAGCTGACTTACCAGATCGTCGGTGAGGACGAGGCCGACCTGAAGCTCGGCCTGGTGAACATCAGCAGCCCGATCGCGCGCGCACTCATCGGCAAGGAAGTGGGGGATGTGGCTGAGGTTCAAGCGCCTGGAGGCACGCGGCGCTATGAAGTCATGGCGGTGCGCTACGTCTGACGCTCTCCGTGTCCGCGCTGCTTGCCCGCCTTCCGGTGCTGGTAGCCGCCCTGTGGTGGGGTGGCATCAGCGCGTTGAGCTTCCTGGCGGTACCGACGCTGTTCGCCACCCTGGGTAACCCCGCACTGGCCGGTTCGGTTGCGGCCAAGCTGTTTTCGCTGCAATGCTGGGCCGGCCTGCTGCTCGGCTTGGCACTGCTGCTGTTGCTGCGCCGTGAACGCTCGCAGATGGATGTCGCTGCACCATCGCCCGAGCAGGTGGCTCGCATGCAACGCGCGCTGGCGACCATGGGTTTCGTCATTCTCGGCATGATGCTGGCGCTGCTGGTGGAGTTTGGCGTCGCCCAGCGCATCGTGACGGCGCGCGCCAGCGGTGGGGATCTGAAGCTCTGGCACGCTGTGGGCAGCGCCATGGTGCTGGGGCAATGGCTGTGCAGTGGGGCGGTGCTGTGGAGACTGAACAGGTAATCCACCGCGGCGCGGCTGCGGCGGAGGCTACCTTCTCTCTGCGGCTTCCAGCGTATTGACCATCAGCATGGTGATGGTCATGGGGCCGACGCCACCGGGGACTGGCGTGATCCAGCCGGCTACCTCTTTTACGCCAGCAAAGTCCACGTCGCCACACAACTTGCCTTCGTCGTTGCGGTTCATGCCGACATCGATCACGACGGCGCCGGGTTTGACCATGTTGGCGGTGAGCACGTTGCGCCGGCCTACGGCGGCCACCACCACATCAGCCTGGCGGGTGAAGGCGCCGATGTCGGGCGTTCCGCTGTGGCAGATGGTGACGGTGGCATTGGCCTGCAGCAACAACAAGGCCATCGGCTTGCCGACCGTGTTGCTGCGTCCGATCACGACGGCGTGCTTGCCCTTGAGGTTGATGCCGGTGGTTTCGATCAGCTTCATGCAGCCATAGGGCGTGCAGGGGCGAAAACCAGGCAGTCCCGCCATCAAGTCACCTGCACTTTGCACCGAATAGCCGTCCACATCTTTGGCGGTGGAAATGGTCTCGATCACGCGCTGCGGGTGGATGTGTTTAGGCAGCGGCATCTGCACCAGGATGCCGTGGATGCTGGGGTCGTCGTTGAGCGCCTTGATGCGGGTCAGCAAATCCGCCTCGCTCAGCATGGCGTCGTATTTCTCGAACACCGAGTGGATGCCGGTCTCGTTGCAAGCTTTGATCTTGTTGCGCACATAGACCGCAGAGGCGGGATCTTCGCCGACCAGAATCACCGCAAGGCCTGGCGTCACCCCGCGTGCTTTGAGCGCTGCTGCGCGGACCGCGATATCGGTTCGGAGTTGTCGTGACAGGGCATTGCCGTCGATGAGTTGGGCGGTCATTTGGGTGCAGTCGGGCGGTGTTGAAACAGAAACGCCCGCCGGGACGGGTCGGCGGGCGTGTGCGTGAAGAAGGGGTGCGTCAGACCTTGGCGGCGGTCGGGCCGAGTGCAATCTTGAGCAGGTCGGCCACGGTATTGGCGCCGAGTTTTTCCATGATGTTGGCGCGGTGTGCCTCCACCGTCTTGATGCTGATGCCCAGATCGTCGGCAATCTGCTTGTTGAGCCGGCCCGCAACGATGCGTTCGAGTACCTGGGCTTCGCGGCTGGTGAGCTTGGAGAGCAGAGCTTCGCGGCTGGCGGCCTGCTGGTGGGTGGCAAATGCCTCTTTGGCAGTATCAAGCATGCGCTCGACCAGGGCCACCAGCTGGTCTTCCTTGAACGGCTTCTGGATGAAATCCAGCGCGCCCTTCTTCATTGACTCCACCGCCATCGGCACATCGCCATGCCCTGTGATGAAGACGATGGGCAGCGGCGACTGCCGCTCTATCAGCTTTTCCTGCAACTCCATGCCGGTCATGCCACCCATGCGGATGTCAGCGATCATGCAGGCCACTTCGCGCGCGTCATAGCGGCTCAGAAAGGATTCGGCCGATTCGAAGCAGCGGACTCGGTAGTCCTTGCCCTCAAGCAGCCATTGGAGAGAATCTCGCACTGCCTCGTCGTCATCAACGACATAGACGGTGCCTTTCTTGGGGATCAAACTCATCTCGCTCTTTCTGGTTCCGGCAACGACGCCGAGGTGGATTCGGGTTGCGAAGCCTCAGGCCGCAGTCGCGAGACCACAGGGATCCAGAAACTGAAGCAGCAACCCACCGCCTCGGAGCCATTGTAGATGTTCTCCATGTGCATCCGGCCGTGGTGCGACTCCACGATGCTGCGACACAGCTTGAGCCCGATGCCCATGCCTTCGCTCTTGGTGCTGTAGAAGGCTTCGTAGATGCGCTCGAACATTTCGTCGGGGACGCCGTTGCCGGAGTCGCTCACCGAGAACTCCACCACCTCGACGCCTTCGCGCTGGCCCGGTCCCGCCCGCAGTTCGATAAAGCGCGCGCCGGGCAGCCGCCCGGCTTGCGCAATGGCGTCCCCTGCGTTGCGCAGCAGGTTGATCAAAACCTGCTCGATCAGGATGGGGTCGACCATGAGCGGAGGCAGCCGCGCGGCCACATAGGGCGTCAGGCGAACCTGCTGCCTGCGAAGCTCGATGTCGGCCAGTTCGATTGCGTTGGCGACCATTGGAGCGACTTCCGACAGTGTCGGGTTGGGCTCGCTGCGCTTCACGAAGGCGCGGATGCGCTGGATGATCTGACCAGCGCGCTGGGCCTGTCGAGCGGTTTTCTCCAGCGCACCGAGCAGCTCGCCGGTGCCGATGCGATCTTCTCGCACGCGCGAAATCATGCCGTTGCAGTAGTTGCTGATGGCGGTCAGCGGCTGGTTGAGCTCGTGCGCCACGCTGGAGGCCATCTCGCCCATGGTGATCAGGCGACTGGCGGTCTGCGCGCGCTCGGCCTGGCGTGCGGCCTGGGTCTCGGCATTGCGGCGGGCGGTGATGTCGCTGGCGATCACCATCTGCGCCAGGCGCCCGTCGACCCAGGTCAGGTATCGGGTGCGCACCTCCAACCAGTGATCAAGTTCCTCGACGAAGACCTCGGCGTTTTCAGAACCGGCGTCGGTCAGCGAGTCTGTGGGCATTCCAGCGAACGCGTCCACCGCGTCGCCGTCGTCCGGACTGGGGCTGGGCTGCTTGCCCGCCAGCTCGACCAGTCGCCGGTGGCCCTGGCCGCGGGTGCCAAACCAGAGGCGGTACATCTTGTTGGCAAAGAGCATTTCGTCGCTGCCCAGTGGCGCCACCGATACCGCGGAGTCCAGGCTCTCCAGCACGGTGGTGAATCGTTCGTAGGAGGCCGACAGTTCTTCGCGGATGCGCTTGGGCTCGGTGATGTCGGTCATCGATGTCATCCAGCCGCTCTGATGTCCTTTGGGATCGATCAGCGGTGAGACGTACATGCGGGCATCAAAGATGGAGCCATCGCGGCGTTGCACCCGCACCTCGAAACCGCCGGGCGTTGACCGTCCCTTGAGTTCGTCCTCCAGCCGCGCGGCCAGCAGCTCATGATCAGCGTCTGGCCAGTAAGGGAAGGGCGCAGTGCGCCCGACCAGTTCGCCCTCGGTCCAGCCGGTCATGGAGCAGAACGCCGGATTCACGTAGGTGATGCGGCCTTGCATATCCAGCGCGCGCATACCGGTGAGCATGGAGTTTTCCATGGCGCGACGGAAGTTGGTCTCCGATACCAACGCCTGTTGGGCCTGCACCCGCCGGCGCGTGTGGCGCCAGGTGCCCAGCAGCATCCACACCGTTAGCGCACTCAGTGCCCCAATGACCCAGAAGAAGCCGCTGCCCACGATGTCCTGCGAGGTCCGGTAGCCCTGGGCCTTGATGATCAGGCCATTGCCCACCGGTGACACCGGCGCCTCGTGCTCCATCGGTTGCGCTGACCAGGGCAACACGCGCAACACCTCGCTCTCGTTCTGCAGGCTGCCCGCTAGCACACGCTGGCGGTCGTCGAGCAAGGCCACGGCGTAGCGAGCCATGATTTCGGGCGGCATGCCAAAGCGCATCAGCCCGTCGATCGAGTACTCACCCATCACCGTACCGGCAAACCGCCCTTGCTCAGACAGCGGCACCTGCAGCATCAGAGTGGCGTTGCGCGGGTCTTCTCCCAGCGGGCGCGAATAGATCGGCTGTCGCAGCTCGCGCGCAAGATCAAATGAGCCATCGGTTTCATCCGATCCGAGGATACTGCCGGCCTGGCGAATCAGGGCGGGAGGTGTGCTTGGTGACGCGTAGGTGGCCAACACGTTGCGCCGCGCGTCGACCCAACTGATGGCCAGCAGCTCGGGGAATTGGCTGATCAGGGATTCGACCTGGAACTCAAACTCTTCGGTCGCAATCTCTTTGTTGTCGATTTCGCGCGCCAGCCGCATCAGCTGCTCCTGGCGTTCAAGCAGTCGCAGGCGCAGCCTCTGCTGCGCGTATTCCACGTCGCGTGTCACCGCCTCTTGCTCGCGATCCAGCTCTTCGTAGCGCAGGTAGGTGATGGCGACCACGATGGCCGCCAGAAAAAGGAGCACCGCCAGCAGAGGGACGAGGGTGGCCACCCGGTCTTGGCGGGAGGGTGGCAGGCGACGCCACCACCGGTTCCACAAGGGCGCGGCCGAGCGCTTGGTGTCGGCTGCGGTGTCGGAGGCAGGGCGCGGCGTCATGAAGCCCCAAGTCTACGTGAGGGGCGCCTTGGTTGCGGTTTCTTGCGCTCCAGCGCCTCTGCGGCTTGTCAAGCATGCATCAATCTGTCATCAAAAAAATTTCATAAGACAAAACCGTAAAGCACATATTGAAATGGCCTGCGGTTGATGGCAAAATCGCTGACAGCGTGCAAAAGCCGCCTTAAGCTCGACTTCAAATCAACAGGAGACAAACATGTCAGCGTCAGACGCTCTCAAGGGTCGCGGTGCAGGTGACCTGGATGCCCAGGAAACCCGCGAATGGATGGAGGCGCTGGTCGCCGTGATCGAGCGCGAGGGCCCCGAGCGCGCGCACTTTCTGCTGGAGCAGTTGCTGGAAGAAGCCCGGCAAAACAGCATCGACCTGCCGTTTTCGGCCAACACCGGTTACGTGAACACGATCGAGCCCGGCCAGGAGGCACGTTCGCCCGGCAACCTGGAAATCGAGCAGCGTCTTCGCGCCTACATGCGCTGGAACGCCATGGCGATGGTGGTGAAGGCCAACCGCCACAATCCCGAGGACGGTGGGGACCTCGGCGGCCACATCGGCTCTTTTGCCTCGCTGGCCAGCCTGTTTGGCGCCGGCTTCAACCATTTCTGGCACGCCGAGAGCGAAAACCATGGCGGTGACTGTCTCTTCATCCAAGGTCACGTGTCGCCCGGCGTGTACGCCCGCGCCTACATGGAGGGCCGCCTGACGGAAGAGCAATTGCTCAACTTCCGCCAGGAAGTGGACGGCAAGGGCCTGTCCAGCTACCCGCATCCCAAGCTGATGCCCAACTTCTGGCAGTTCCCAACGGTGTCGATGGGCCTGGGGCCCCTCATGGCGATCTACCAGGCGCGTTTCCTGAAGTACCTGCATGCGCGCGGCATCGCCAACACCGAAAACCGCAAGGTCTGGGTGTTTTGTGGTGATGGCGAGATGGACGAGGTGGAATCGCTGGGTGCCATTGGCCTGGCGGCTCGGGAAAAGCTGGACAACCTGATCTTCGTGATCAATTGCAACCTGCAACGCCTGGACGGCCCGGTTCGTGGCAACGGCAAGATCATCCAAGAGCTTGAAGGCGAGTTCCGCGGTTCGGGCTGGAACGTGATCAAGCTGATCTGGGGCAGTCAGTGGGATCCGCTCCTGGCTGCTGACAAGGACGGCGCGCTGCGCAAGATCATGATGGAGTGCAACGACGGCGACTACCAGGCCTTCAAAGCCAACGACGGCGCCTATGTCCGCAAGCATTTCTTCGGTCGCGATCCTCGCACGCTCGAAATGGTCGCCCACATGAGCGATGAAGAAATCGGCGACCTTCGTCGCGGTGGTCACGACTCCAAGAAGGTCTACGCCGCGTTCGATGCTGCTGTGAAAACCACGGGCCAGCCAACCGTGTTGCTGATCAAGACCGTCAAGGGCTTTGGCATGGGCAAGGTGGGCGAGGGCAAGAATACGGTTCACCAGACCAAGAAACTGAGCGATGAAGACATCAGGTTCTTCCGCGATCGCTTCAACATTCCGATCCCCGACAGCCAGCTGGCTGAACTGCCGTTCTACAAGCCGGCAGATGACACCCCGGAAATGAAGTACCTCCACGAGCGCCGCAAAGCGCTCGGCGGCTACCTGCCGCACCGCCGCACCAAGGCCGACGAAACGTTCACCGTACCGCCGATCGAGACCTTCAAGGCCGTCATCGAGCCAACTGCCGAAGGCCGGGAAATCTCCACCACGCAGGCCTATGTGCGCTTTCTGACTCAGCTGCTGCGAGAAAAGGAAATCGGTCCCCGCGTGGTACCGATTCTGGTCGACGAGGCCCGCACCTTCGGCATGGAGGGCCTGTTCCGCCAGATCGGCATCTACAACCCGGCAGGCCAGCAGTACACCCCGGTCGACAAAGACCAGGTCATGTATTACAAGGAAGACAAGGCCGGTCAGATTCTGCAGGAAGGCATCAACGAAGCGGGCGGCATGAGCAGCTGGATCGCGGCGGCCACGAGTTACAGCACGAGCAACCGGATCATGATCCCGTTCTACGTCTATTACTCCATGTTCGGCTTCCAGCGCATCGGGGACCTCGCTTGGGCAGCGGGCGACATGCAGGCGCGCGGTTTTCTGCTCGGCGGTACTTCGGGCCGGACCACGCTCAACGGCGAAGGTCTTCAGCACGAAGACGGCCACAGCCACATCCTGGCGGGCACCATCCCCAACTGCATCAGCTACGACCCGACCTTCGCGCACGAAGTCGGTGTGATCCTGCACCATGGCTTGAAGCGCATGGTTGAAAAACAGGACAACGTCTTCTACTACCTGACGTTGCTGAACGAAAACTACGCCATGCCGGGTCTCACGCCTGGTACCGAAGACCAGATCATCAAGGGCATGTACCTCTGCAAGCCGGGCGCCCAGCTCAAGCAGCGCGTGCAGCTGCTGGGCTCGGGCACGATTCTGCGTGAGTCGATTGCTGCGCAGGAACTGCTGGAGAAAGACTGGGGAATCGCGGCCGACGTGTGGAGCTGCCCGAGCTTCAACGAACTGACCCGCGACGGTCAGGACGCCGAGCGCTGGAACCTGCTGCATCCGCTGGAGACGCCGCGTGTGCCGTTCGTGGGACAGCAGCTGAGTCAACACGCCGGGCCGGTTGTGGCGTCAACCGACTACATGAAAGCTTACGCCGAGCAGATTCGCCCGTTCATTCCCAAGGGACGCACCTACAAGGTGTTGGGTACCGACGGTTTTGGCCGTTCCGATTTCCGTGTCAGGCTGCGCGAGCACTTTGAGGTCAATCGCCACTACATCGTGGTGGCCGCTCTCAAGGCGCTGAGCGAAGACGGCTCCGTGCCAGTGGCCAAGGTGGCAGAGGCGCTGAAGAAGTACGGCATCAAAGTGGACAAGATCAACCCGCTGTACGCATAACCCATCGCCCAAAGCGCCTCCGGCGCTTCCCCCTCAAGGGCGTGAGAGCCTGCCGACTGGCCAAGCCAGATCGGTGGCCTCCCGGGTTGAAGTACTGGCGCGCAGCGTTGCGAATATCTGATTGGAGACAGACATGGCATTGATAGAAGTGAAGGTCCCAGACATCGGTGACTTTGATGAAGTGGCGGTGATCGAGTTGCTGGTCAAGCCAGGTGACACGGTGGCGGCCGAACAGTCGCTGATCACTGTCGAGTCGGACAAGGCGTCGATGGAGATTCCGTCGAGCACGGCGGGTGTGGTCAAGGAACTGCGCGTGGCCCTGGGCGACAAGGTGAAAGAGGGCTCGGTGGTGTTGGTTGTAGAGGCTGTCGGCGAGGCTGCAGCCGCGGCGCCCGCTGCTGCTGCCGCTCCCGCGCCTGTTCAGGCACCTGCTCCGGCAGCCGCAGCGGCCCCGGTAGTCACAGCCGGTGGCGGGCGGGTCGAGGTCATGGTGCCTGACATCGGTGACTTCAAGGACGTGGCGGTGATCGAGGTCTTCGTCAAGCCAGGGGACACCATCAAAGTCGAGCAAAGCCTGATCACGGTCGAGTCCGACAAGGCGTCGATGGAGATTCCGTCGAGCCATGCTGGGGTGTTGAAGGAGTTGAAGGTCAAGGTGGGTGATACGGTCAACATCGGTGATCTGCTGGCCGTGCTCGAGGGGACTGCAGGAGCTGCCGCTTCAGCGCCAGCTGCGTCCGCTCCGGAATCTGTGGCGCCTGCAGCGGCAGCTATCGCGCCTGTCGCACCCAGCATTGCCGCACCGGCCCACAACCCGACCGCCAGCCCGGCTGTGGGCCTGCCCCACGCGTCGCCTTCGGTGCGCAAGTTCGCGCGCGAGCTCGGCGTGCCGCTGGCCGAGATCAAGGGCTCGGGCCTCAAGGGACGGATCACCGCCGAAGACATCCAGAAGTTCACCCAGTCGGTGATGAGTGGCAGCACCCAGACGCAGGCCCAGGCGGCCAAAGCGCCTGCGAGCGGCGTTGGCGGTTCCGAACTGGGCCTGATCCCCTGGCCCAAGGTCGACTTCGCCAAGTTCGGTCCCATCGAACGCAAGGAGATGGGTCGCATCAAGAAGATCAGCGGCGCCAACCTGCTGCGCAACGCGGTCATGATCCCGGCCGTCACCAACCACGACGACGCCGACATCACCGACCTAGAAGCCTTCCGCGTCTCCACCAACAAGGAGAACGAGAAGAGCGGCGTCAAGGTGACCATGCTGGCTTTCCTGATCAAGGCCTCGGTGGCCGCGCTCAAAAAATTCCCGGAGTTCAACAGCTCGATCGACGGCGACTCGCTGGTCTACAAGCAGTACTGGCACATCGGCTTTGCGGCCGACACGCCCAACGGCCTGATGGTGCCGGTGATCAAGGACGCCGATAAGAAAGGCGTGCTGCAGATCAGCCAGGAAATGGGCGAACTCGCCAAGAAGGCGCGCGATGGCAAACTGAGCCCGGCCGAAATGAGCGGAGCCACCTTCACCATCTCGTCGCTCGGCGGCATCGGTGGCCGGTATTTCACGCCCATCATCAACGCGCCCGAAGTCGCCATCCTCGGCGTCTGCAAGAGCAACATGGAACCGGTGTGGGACGGCAAGCAGTTCGTGCCGCGCCTGATGCTCCCGCTGTCGCTGACCTGGGACCACCGCGTCATCGACGGCGCCGCTGCCGCTCGCTTCAACGCCTACCTCGGCCAGATCCTCGGCGATTTCCGTCGTGTTCTTCTTTAAGGAATCGCGATGGCACTGATCGATATTCAAGTTCCCGACATTGGCGACTTCGACGAAGTGGCGGTCATCGAGTTGCTGGTCAAATCCGGCGACACCGTCAAGGCCGAGCAATCGCTCATCACCGTGGAGTCGGACAAGGCTTCGATGGAAATCCCCTCGTCGCACGCCGGCGTGGTGAAAGAACTCAAGGTGAAGCTGGGCGACAAGGTCAAGCAGGGCAGCGTGGTGCTGGTGCTCGAAGCTGCGGGCGCCGCCAGCGCTCCTGCGGCGCCCGCCGCTTCGCCCGCAGCGGCTGCACCGGCGCCCGCTGCTGCTGCCCCCGCTCCGGTGGTGGCGCCTGCAGCCGCGAGCTTCGGCGGTTCAGCAGATATGGATTGCGACCTGCTCGTGCTCGGCGGCGGTCCCGGTGGTTATTCCGCCGCGTTCCGCGCCGCCGACCTGGGCCTCAAAGTGGTGCTCGTGGAGCGGTACGCCACCATTGGCGGCGTTTGTCTGAACGTGGGTTGCATCCCGTCCAAAGCGCTGCTGCACGTGGCCGCGGTGATGGACGAAGTCAGCCACATGGCCGATCTGGGCGTGGACTTCGGTGCGCCCAAGGTCGACATCAACAAACTGCGCACCCACAAAGAAAAGGTCATTGGCAAGCTCACCGGCGGCCTGGCCGCCATGGCCAAGATGCGCAAGGTCACCATCGTGCGCGGATACGGTTCGTTTGTCGGCGCCAACCACCTGGAGGTGGAAGAAACCAGCGGCACAGCCCAGGAGAAAACCGGCAAAAAGCAGACCGTGGCTTTCAAGAAAGCCATCATCGCCGCTGGTTCGCAAGCCGTGCGCCTGCCTTTCATGCCCGACGATCCGCGCGTGGTCGACAGCACCGGCGCGCTCGCGCTCAAGGAAGTGCCCAAGCGCATGCTGATCTTGGGCGGCGGCATCATCGGCCTGGAAATGGGCACGGTCTACAGCACGCTGGGTGCCCGACTGGACGTGGTGGAGATGATGGACGGCCTGATGCAGGGCGCCGACCGCGACCTGGTCAAGATCTGGCAGAAGATGAACGCCCACCGCTTCGACAACATCATGCTCAAGACCAAGACGGTGGGGGCCAAGGCCACGCCCGAAGGCATCGAGGTGACGTTCGCGGCAGCGGAAGAGGGCGGTACCGCCCCCGCGCCACAGGTGTACGACCTGGTGCTGCAGGCCGTAGGCCGCACGCCCAACGGCAAGAAGATCGCTGCCGACAAGGCCGGTGTGGCCGTGACCGACCGTGGCTTCATCAATGTCGACATCCAGATGCGCACCAACGTGCCGCACATCTTCGCCATCGGCGACATCGTGGGCCAGCCCATGCTGGCGCACAAGGCGGTGCACGAGGCGCACGTGGCAGCTGAAGTGATTGCCGGTGAACTGCAAGACAACAAAGAGCTGGCAGCCGCCGCGTTCAACGCCCGCGTCATTCCAAGCGTGGCCTACACCGACCCCGAGGTGGCCTGGGTGGGTCTCACGGAAGACCAGGCCAAGGCGCAGGGCATCAAGGTCAAGAAGGGCCTGTTCCCCTGGACGGCATCAGGCCGCGCCATCGCCAACGGCCGCGATGAAGGCGTCACCAAGCTGCTGTTCGACGACAGTCCGGAGGCCCATGGCCACGGCAAGATCCTGGGCGGCGGCATGGTCGGCACGCACGCCGGCGACATGATCGGCGAGATCGCTCTCGCCATCGAGATGGGCGCCGACGCGGTGGACATCGGCAAGACCATCCACCCACACCCCACGCTGGGCGAGAGCATCGGCATGGCGGCGGAAGTGGCGCACGGGTCTTGCACGGATCTGCCGCCTGCGAAAAAGTAGGCGTACTTAGCGCTGCACAAAGCGAAAGCCCCGGGCGGGAAACCGTCCGGGGCATTTTTGCTCGTTGAAGCGATGCGGTGAGTATGCGCCTTGAGCATCTGCGCTTGAAGCTTTGACCTGCCATTCAGCTGATCAAAGCCGAGATGAGAGAAACCCTGGAAGCACGGCCTGCGATTCAGGTGGTCATCATTTCCCTCTCAGCCTATGCCAACTCCATAGAGATGCGAAAAATCTCACGGCAACCGACCGAAACATTTACTAACGAATAAGCAAATAAGTTAACATTTAGGCATGTAGACAGTGTTTACAGCAAAGTTTTAGTCTGTTTTTATTACATGTTCGATCGGAAAAAATGACTTACAAGACTCCTCTTGCACTGCTTGTGGGCCTGCTCCTCGCTAGCAACGCTATGGCTTTCGGTAACTCCAGCGGCATCAAGCGTGACTTTGCAATGAATAGCTTGAAAGAAAAAACAGAGAAACCCGACAACAGGGGAAGCAAAAGCAACGCGACGGCGACCAAGCCGACGGCCGTACCGGAGCTGGATGGCAGCATGGCAGTGATGGCGCTTGGGTTGACCCTCGCCGTGGGTGGCCTGATTCGCGAGAAGCGTCGCTCGCGCTGATCCTTTCTCCATCTGCCAACTGGCCGTTTCCCTTGGTCGGTTGAGAGGCCATCCACAATCCAGCACCTGATCTGCAACGGCTCGTGCTGGGTTGTTTGCTCGTTGATGCGAACCACCACCGCCCGACTTTTCTCGCTCGTTCTGCTGATTGTTGGCGAGGCTTTGGCAATCTCTGTTGCTTTTGATGCGAGCACACTGCCGCAACAGCACGCCGCGGCCGGCTATGGGTGGTTGGGGCATGCAGGTGCTGCATCAAAAATCCTGTTCATCTGGGTCGTTGCGCTCCTGGTGGCGCTGGGCCCCAGGTTGAAGCAATGGAGCCGGCATCTACAAGTGGCCGCCGATGGTCATAGCTACCATTTGTGGCTCTCGCTGCAGCTCATCGCCTATCTGCTGTTTTTCGCCCTGACCTACCTGGTCTTTTCGACGACAACGAGTCGTTGGGAAGGGCCTGCAATCCCTTTTCCCCTGTTCTGGTTGGCTGCACTGGTATTGGTCGCAGTGCTTTGGCTGAGCACAATCGCTCCCATCAAATTTTGCCTACGGTTTGCGCGGGAAGAGGCGATCACCATTGGTTTTGCCTGCGCCATCGCCACGCTGACCTGGGGATTCACGCTGGTTACTCAGGGCCTGTGGGATCCACTAAGCGGTGCCACTTTTGACGTGGCAACCTCAGTGCTTCAGCTGTTTTACGCCGATGTCGTTGTCGACCCGCAGCAACGCATTCTCGGGGTCGGCGACTTCGTTGTTGAGATTGCAGCCGTGTGCTCCGGCTACGAAGGCATCGGGCTGGTGCTGATATTCACCGGGTTTTATCTGACCATCTTCCGCCAGGATTTCCGCTTTCCCCAAGCGCTGTTGCTGCTACCCCTGGGCGTGGCCACGATCTGGCTGTTCAATATCTTTCGCATCGCGGCATTGATTGGCATCGGTGCCGAGATTTCGCCAGAGCTGGCGCTGGGCGGGTTTCACAGCATGGCCGGCTGGATCAGTTTCGTTCTGGTCACAGCCTGCATACTGCTGCTAGCGCACAGCAGCGCGCTGTTCAGCCGATCACCTCAAACATTGAGCGCACAGCCGATCAGTTTCAGGATGGCGCTGCTGATCCCGCTGGTGGTGATGCTGTCGGCGACGCTCATCACGTCGGCCATGACCATCACAGTCGACTGGTGGTATCCGATTCGGGTCGTTCTCACGGCATGTGCACTGGCCCTTCTCTGGCGGCACTATCGCAGCATTTCGTTTCGAGTCACCTGGTTTGCGGTGGCAGTCGGTGTACTGGTGTTCTTGCTCTGGCTGCTGCTGGTTCCAGACGATCCTGCAGCAAGCCCCATGATCGACCAGCACCTGCATGAGATACCTTCCGGACTGCTGATCGCTTGGCTGGTGGTCAGAACCATGGGTGCTGTGATCACCGTGCCTCTGGCCGAGGAGCTTGCCTTTCGTGGCTATCTGTTCGAATGGCTTGGTACTGGCCACAGCGTGAACGGACGGACACATTTTCCATGGCTCGCACTAGCCGTATCCTCAATTCTGTTTGGCATGCTCCATAGTGCGTGGATAGCTGGTCTGCTTGCAGGAGTGGCATACGGACTGGTTCGAATCTATCGCAACAACATTGCCGATGCATTCGTTGCTCATGCAACGACCAACGGGCTGCTATCGGTCTACATATTGACGACCGGAAGTTGGTCGCTCTGGTAGTTTCTGCTGGAGCAAAGCAGTACTACATCGCGCAACATAGGCTTCACATCGCATCACACCCAGGCGTTTCGCTGTTGAACGTGTTGGCAACTTAGCAACATGCAAGACGCGTGAGTCCGATCGCACCAGAAAAAAACCGGTCCATTGACCGGTTTTCCTGGAGGGATTCTGTGGTGCTTAGCCGAGCTTGCTCAGCGAGCCGGTGGCCTCGGCCAGCAGGTAGTAGAAAGTGACGCGGCTCTTGCGGTTCACACCCTTCATCTTCTCCACCACGCGCGCAATGCCCGCATCGGCGGCTTCGGCCGAGAGGCCCAGCTTCTTGGCGGCAAAACCGTCGCGCACCGTGGCCAGTTCTTTCGGGTCGGTGCCCGAGACCAGTGACGAATCGGCATTGCGCAGGGCGATCCCGCAGTACTTGACGATGGCGTTGACAGCGGCTTCGCTGGCCTGGGGGGCGTACTTGCGGACATCGGCGAGGTATTCAGACATGTTTTCTCCTGGTGATGGGCAGATCGACTGGGTCGAACGGAGCAGGGAGTCGGAATCTGCCCCCTGCGGTTCAAGTGTGCCGCAGTCGGCCCGACTATGGAAGCTGAAAGTAGTATTTTTGTGCAGCAGCGGTGCTCACGAATTGTCTGACGCCACAAGCGCAGGGGGCTTACCCTGCCATTCGCCCACGATGCGCCAACGGTCATCAGGCCCAAGCACGAGTTCGAGCGTCTTGGGCCGAGCGATCTCGCGGTAGCTGCCAGAGGCGTAATCCTGCAAAAAGCCCACTCGCACCCGATCGTCGCTCAGGGGAAAGATCTGCAGATCCTTGATCTGCACCTCGATGGAGGTACGGCCGCCCACATTGCGATAACGACTGGCGATCCAGTCACGGCGCGACACACCGTCTGCCGGCGTGAACGCCTCGTTGTAATGATCCAGGTAGGCCATCATGTTGCGAGCAGCCCAGTCCTGGCGCCAGGACTCGACTGCGCGCGCGACCTGATCCACCAGCAGAACCTCCGGCGCGCTGGGAGGCTCTGGTGCAGTGATTGCAGCCTGCATCGGGCTGGCCGGGAGGGCTTGAATTGGCGCAGCGGCCACAAGAGGCGCTGCGGGCACCGGCTGAGCGCCTGGGTTGGGTGGGTTGACCAAGATGGACGATGCGGCTGTGGCCGAAGGGCTGGAGGGCGCTGGTACGCTCTGCTGGGTTGACCACAAAGCCCATCCAGCGATCAGGGCGACCACACCCAGCAACAGCACGACAGGCACGCGCCGACGTGGGTCGGCGCCCTCTGGCGCCAGCGCCTCGGGTCCCGTCAAGGGTTTGGGTGTCATCGAAGCGGCCCAGGCAATTGCATCCCCCGTTTCGGTGGGCACTTGCCCTAGCCGACGTTGATTGGCAGCCTCTCTGGCCTTTTCAATTGCGTACCTGATGCGTTCCATGTGACAGATTTCTTTTGAGTGGCAGGGGCGCCATGCGGTCGACCGAACACGTGATGGCTTGACTCCAGCAGGCACGCCCGGCGGGCAAACCAATGCCGGTTTGGAGGTGAGCCCTTGATGCCGAGGGAGTTGCACTCGGTTGCGGTGACGACCTGCCGGGTTCGGGGCGCATAGGGGCAAGCCCAGTGGTAACAGAAACATTGTGTTGCAAGTAGTGCCGTTTGACCTACTTTTTCAAGTTCATGAAGGGACTTTTGTGTGCAATGCGGCACAAACAGGAGGGTTCTTAAGCGCCCCTGAAAACTCCGCCCATCCGGTTCAGGACTGCGATACTGGTCCTTGGCGCATTCGCCCGGCGGCGAAACGGCCCATCGGAGATTCCATTGAATACCCTGCAGACCGACTACCTCGTGATCGGCAGCGGCGCTGTCGGTTTGGCCTTTGCCGATACCTTGCTGCAGGAAACCGACGCACGCATCACCATCGTCGACCGCCACGGCAAGCCCGGTGGCCACTGGAACGATGCCTACGCGTTTGTGGCTTTGCACCAGCCTTCGGCGTTTTACGGCGTGAACTCGCTGCCGCTGGGCAGCAACCGCAAAGACACCGTCGGCGTCAACCAGGGGCTGTACGAGCTGGCCTCTGGCCCCGAGGTCAGCGGCTATTTCGACGCCGTCATGCGCCAGCGCCTGCTGCCCAGCGGCCGGGTGAGCTACCACCCACTGTGTGACTACTTGGGTGATGGCCGGTTTGTATCAATGCTGTCGGGTGAAGAAACGCAGGTGCGTGTGGCTCGCAAGACGGTGGACGCCACCTTTTTCGGCACCTCGGTGCCCGCCACCCACACCCCGCGCTTCGCCCTGGCCGACGGCATGGACCTCGTGCCGCCCAACGCCTTGCCACAGCTGTGGATGAAGCCGGCCGCGCAACGCCCCAAACGATTCGTGATCGTGGGTGCAGGCAAGACGGCGATGGACGTGGGCGTGTGGCTGCTGGGCAGCGGTGCCAGACCCGAGAGCATCCACTGGGTGGTGCCGCGCGACTCCTGGTTGCTCAATCGACTGCACATCCAGCCCGGTCTGGAGTTTTTCCATCAGACACTGGGCGGTCAGGCCGACCAGATGGAAGCGTTTGCCGCAGCGAGCTCGCTGGACGACCTGTTTGATCGGCTGGAGGCGGCGGGCATCATGCTGCGCATCGACCGCGCGGTGCGCCCCAGCATGTTTCACTTTGCCACCATGTCCACCGGCGAGATCGAGACTTTGCGCCGCATCACGCAAGTGATCCGCCTGGGTCGGGTGACAGCCATCGACGCTGAAGGCTTGCTGATGGAGCAGGGCCGGGTAGCGATGCCGGCCGACGGCACGCTCTACATCGACTGCACCGCCTCGGCGGTGGAGCCTCGGCCGGGCAGCGCCATCTTTCAGGGCGAGCGCATCGTGCCGCAACTGGTGCGTGCGCCGCAGCCGGCGTTCAGCGCTGCGCTGATTGCTTACGTGGAGGCCCATTACCCGGACGATGCGACCAAAAACGCTCTGTGCGCCACGGTGCCGTTTCCCCACGAGCTGCATCAATACCTGCACTGCAACATGGCCAACATGGCCAACCAGTTCCGCTGGGGTCAGGACAAGGCGCTGAGCCGCTGGATCCGCGACTGTCGGCTGGATGGATTCGGCAAGGTGATCGCGGGGATTCCGCCGGACGACATCGACAAGCTGGCGGTGCTTGGTCGCATCCGCGCCGCCGCCATGCCGGCCATGTCCAATCTGCAGAAGCTGGCAGCCCAGGCGATCTGAGGATCAGCGCGGCGCCAGGCGGATCGCGCCGTCAAGGCGAATCACCTCGCCGTTGAGCATGTCGTTTTCGATGATGTGCTTGGCGAGCTTGGCATAGTCGGCCGGCGTGCCCAGGCGACTGGGGAATGGCACGCTGGCGGCCAGCGCGTCCTGCACCTCTTGCGGCATGCCAAACAGCATGGGCGTGCCGAAGATGCCGGGGGCGATGGTCATGTTGCGGATCCCGTTGCGCGACAGGTCGCGCGCGATCGGCAGCGTCATGCCGACGACGCCGCCCTTGCTGGCTGCGTAGGCCGCCTGGCCGATCTGGCCGTCGTAGGCCGCCACGCTGGCGGTGGAGATCATCACGCCGCGCTCGCCGGTGGTCTCGGGCTCGTTCTTGCACATGGCCTCTGACGCCAGGCGGATCATGTTGAAGCTGCCGACCAGATTGACCATGATGGTCTTGGTGTAAACCGCCAGCGAGTGCGCGCCGGTCTTGCCCACGGTTTTCTCGGCTGGCGCGATGCCGGCGCAGTTGATCAGGCCCATGAGCTTGCCCATGGAGACGGCTTTGGCCACCACCGCCTGGCCATCGGCCTCCTGGCTCACATCACATTTCACGAACGCGCCACCAATGTCCTTGGCCACGGCTTCGCCTTTGTCGGTCTGCATGTCGGCGATGACCACCTTCGCGCCGTTGGCCGCCAGCATGCGTGCCGTGCCTTCGCCCAGGCCCGATGCGCCGCCGGTGACGATGAAGACTTTGCCTTGAATGTCCATGGGATGCTCCTTCGGGGAATGTGCCGGGATTGACGTTGACGTAAACGTCAATTATCACCGACGAGGCTGGGGTTAGCTCAGGCAGCCGGAAGCGCCAGCGTCACCACCGTGCCCGAGCCCGGTGTGCTGGCCAGCGACAGCTGGCCGCCGTGCAGTTCGGCGATCCGTTTGACGATGGCCAGGCCCAGGCCTTTTCCACCCTCGCCAGTGGCCGGAGCGACCTGATGGCGGCTCTGGTAGAAGCGGTCGAAGAGGTGGGGCAGGTCGTCGGCGGCAATGCCTGGCCCTCTGTCGCTCACGGTGACCAGGGCTTGTGCCCCGTCGGTGTTCTCGGCCCGCTGCGCGCGCAGCGTGATCGCGCCGCCCGCGGCTCCGTACTTCAGCGCGTTGTCGATCAGGTTGGCCACCGCGCGCTCGATCAGCTGCACATCCACCCGAGCCAGCGCGGCGCCGTGGGGCTGGCCCGGCGGGTCCCCGGTGGACAGCATCACGCCGAGCTGGCGCGCGCGTTCGGCAAAGCGGATCGCCACGTCATCGAGCAACTCTCCCAGGTCCAGCACCTCGGTTTTCAGCTCAAACGCCGGCTCGTCCAGCCGCGCCAGGTCACCCATGCTTTGCACCAGGCGCGCGGCGTTGTGCGTGTTGCGCAGCGCCACCGCCACCAGTTCGCGGTCAGCGTCGCGGGCCGGATCGCCTTGCCAGCGGTTGTCCAGCGTTTCCAGGCAGGCGCTGGTGGCGGTCAGCGGAGAGCGCAGGTCGTGCGACAGGTTGCTCACGCCTTCGCGGCGGAAGTGGTCGAGGCGGCGCAGCGCAGCCCATTGCCGGCGCAGGGTTTGAAGCATGGCGCCGATGCCGCGCGCGAGCTGGCCAAACTCGTTGTGTTGGTCGCGGGCATCGGGCAGGTTCCAGGGTGCGTCGGCGTCGTTCGCGGCGAGTGGCAACGCGTCTGACAGTCCTTCATCCCGGATGCGACTGACCGAGGCGGTGAGGCGGGTGAGCGGGCGGGTGACGGTGGCGGTGATCCAGGCTGCGAGGCCGGTGGTCAAGGCCACCACCACCAGCATCAGCAACACAAACGGCTGCGAAAGCGCGCTGTGCAAGGCGGTGCTGCGGCTCTCGGTGAAGCCACGTGGGCGGGTCACCAGATAGAGGTAGCCGGCCACCGGCGGGTCGGGGGCAATCGACATTGGCTTGAGTGCGCGCGCCGCCACCACCACCCGCGCGTCCATGCGCTCGGGGTTGTCGCCCAACACGTAAGGCATGGGGTCGTTGCCAGAGGCCAGCATCACCGGTCCCATGTTGACGCGGAAATTTGCCGCCAGCGACCGCTGGCCAGTGGAGCTCAGCACCTGCCCTTGGGGGTCGAGCAGGTAGAGCTGGGTATCCGGCTCGTAGAGCACGAGGTTGGCCAGAAAGCTGTCGAAGTCTTCGCCGAAACGCTCGCGCATGCCCAGCAGGTCGCTGTGCTGCTCGGTCACGCGCTTGAGGAAAGCGTCGGCCCGGTAGTAGCTCGATTCGTGCTCGAAGCGCTCGTAGGCCAGCACAAGTGCCAACACCACGCCGAGCGCGGTCAACAGGCCGGTGAACAGGATCGTGAACGCGATCTTGGCGCGGACCGTCATGAGCCAGCGCCTGGGCGCTCACGCATCTTGTAGCCCGCGCCGCGCACCGTGAGGATGAACGCTGGCCTGAGCGGATCGTCCTCCAGCTTGGCTCGCAATCGGTTGATGTGGGTGGTGACGGTGTGCTCGTAGCCGTCGTGGCTGTAACCCCAGACGGCACTCAGCAACTGGCTGCGCGAATACACATGGCCCGGGTGCTGGGCGAAGTGCATCAGCAGGTCGAATTCCAGCGCGGTGAAATCCAGCGCCTGACCGCGCACGCGAACCTGGCGCTTGACGGGCTGGATCTCCAGCTCGCCGTTGATCAGCGCCGACGCCGTGTCGCTGGCCGTGGCCTGTGCCGCCAGCGCAGCGCGCAGCTGTTCGGCGCGGCGCAACAGAACTTTGACCCGCGCCATCAGTTCAGCGAGCGAAAACGGTTTGGTGAGGTAGTCGTCTGCACCCAGCTCCAGACCCAGCACGCGATCGAGCTCGGTGGACTTGGCGGTGAGCATGAGGATGGGCGTCGTGTCTCCGCGTCCGCGCAGCGTCTTGCACAGCTCCAACCCGTCCAGGCCTGGCATCATGAGATCGAGCACGAGGACATCGCAGGGCGCCTCGGTCTGCAAGGCCAGTGCCGACAATCCATCGCGGGTTTCACTCACCGCGTAACCCGCCGCGCGCAGGTTGAGCACCAGCAGGTCGCGGATGTCGGTCTGATCCTCGGCCACCAGGATGCGTTTGGGCTCGTTCATGGGCTTGAGTCGGTATTCGCGCGCCATTCTTACGCCGAACCTGGCTGCGATGTGATGCAAATGTGAGGTTTCTCGAGGTGGCTGTGATGCCCGTCTCACACAGTGGAGCCATCACCCCCACCAAGGACCTCACATGACGTCAGTCGCACCGCTTTCGCCTTTCCTGCCCCAGCCTGCGGGCGTGTGTTGGCACGAGGTGCTGGCGCACCGCGACTATCTCCTGCGCTTTGCCCGGCGCAAGCTGCACGACCCCGCCTTGGCCGAAGACGTGGTGCACGATGTGTTTGAAGCCGTGCTCGGCGGCCGCGCCCAGTTTGGCGGGCGCAGTGCTTTGCGCAGTTGGCTGGTCGGCATCCTCAAGAACAAGCTGGTCGACTTGATCCGAGACCGCGTGCGTTACAGCGCGCTGGACCGCGATGAAGACGAAAGCGATGAACCCAACAGCCGGCAAGTCTGTGGTGCCCCGGGGCCAGACGACCTGGCCGAGCAGCGCGAACGCCTGGCCCTGGTGATGTCCCGCATCCAGCAGCTGCCAGGCGGGCTGCGAGATGCGATGCAATGGAGCGTGCTCAACGACGAGCCGACCGAGGCGGTGTGCGAACGGCTGGGCATCAGCCAGGACAGCCTTTATGTGCGGCTGCACCGGGCAAGAAAACACCTGGTGAGCTGATCACCCCCCCGCCGGCCGGATGCTCGGGCGTCACCCCCTGGAGGGTGTGACGCCGCAGGCGGCGCGGGGTTGATTCACTTGTATCCGACGCGGTCCAGCATCTGTTGAACTTTGGTCACGTTCTTCGCTACCACGTTGAGGGGAACGGTCTCGGCCTTGAATCCATTGCTTCCGATCGCGGTGAGGGCAGCGTTGTCCACCTTCACTCCGGTGACCGCCGGGTATTCGTTGTTGCCGTTTGCAAAGTAGTTCTGTGCGAACGGACTGGCCAGGTATTCCATGAACAGAATGGCGTTGTCCCGGTTCTTGGCGTGCTTGGCTACCGCGCCGCCACTGATGTTGACGTGGGTGCCGCTCGTGCCCTGGTTGGGGAAGACCACCCGCACCTTCTCCATTACCGCCTTGTCCTCCGCCTTGTCCGACTTGAGCAAGCGCGCGGCGTAGTAGGTGTTGGTGATCGCCACGCCACATTCGCCTGAGGCCACCGCCTTGATCTGGTCGGTGTCACCACCCTTGGGCGCGCGTGCCATGTTGTCCACCAGACCCTTGAGCCAGGCTTCCCCCTTGGCATCACCCAGGCGCTCCACCACAGTGGAGAACAAGGAGAGCTGGTAGGGATGTGAGCCTGAACGGGTGCACAGCAGGCCCTTGAGCTTGGGATCTGAGAGCTGTTCGTAGGTGGCCACGTCTTCGGCCCTGACCCGCTTGGGGTCGTACACGATCACGCGCGCACGGGTGGAGAAGCCGTACCAGGTTGTGCCCTGTGGGGTGGCCGCGGCCCGCAGCGTGGCCGGGATGGCCGCTTGCAGTTTCGCCGACTGGATGGGTTGGAACAACCCTTGTGCGTCCGCCGCCGTGAGGCGGGCCGCATCCACCAGCAGCACCACGTCTGCCGGTGACGCGGAGCCTTCGGCGCGCAGGCGGGCCAAGATGCCTGCGTCGTCGGCATCGATGCGGTTGATCTTGATGCCGGTGGTCTTGGTGAACGTGTCGTACATCACCTCATCGGTCTGGTAGTGCCGGGCGGAGTACAGATTCAGCACCTTGTCCTGGGACATGGCGGGAAGGGTGGTGCACAAGGCCAATGCAGCGAAGATCGGGAGGCGGGCGACGGACGGAACCCGTGAAGTGAAAAAGGATGGCATGGTGGCTCTCAGGTTTAAAAACTGGGTGGCTTAGGGCCTGTGTGGGCCTAAGCATCGCTGAACGAAGCACGGATTTAATGATAACCGAAATACGAATGGTTCTCAATAAAAAAATATTGATATGGATCAACGGAGCACTGTTGGTCCTGCTTTCGGGCTGCTCTCTGCTGCCCGCCCAGACCGAACCACCCCCGATGGCTCCGCCCGTGGTGACAACCCCGCCGCTGGTTGAGCCGGTGCGCAGGCCACCCCGACTGGGCTTGGCGCTGGGAGGCGGCGCAGCACGTGGTTTTGCCCATGTCGGCGTGATCCAGGAACTGGAGCGCAATGGGATTCGCCCCGATCTTGTGGTGGGCACTTCGGCTGGCAGCCTGGTGGCGGCGCTGTACGCCAGCGGCATGGACGCCGCGGCGCTGGAGCGTGCCGCGCTCAGCATGGACGAAGCCACGCTCACGGACTGGATGCTCCCCATCCTCAGCCGAGGCATGTTGCGCGGAGATGCGCTGGCGCGTTACGTGCGACAGGCTGTGGGCGGACGCCTGCTGCAAGACATGGCCATGCCGCTGGGTGTGTTGGCCACCGATCTGGGCAGCGGGCAGGGCGTGCTGTTTCGCCGCGGCGACGCCGCCCAGGCGGTTCGCGCCTCCAGTGCAGTGCCCGGCGTGTTCGCGCCGGTCCTGATTGCAGGCCGCGAATATGTCGACGGTGGCCTGGTGGCTCCGGTGCCGGTGGGACAGGCGCGCTCCATGGGTGCTGAGGTGGTGCTGGCGGTCGACATCTCGGCGGACCCGCAGGGTAACGACGCCAGCGGCATGCTGGGGCTGCTGCTGCAGACCACCGCCATCATGGGCCAGAGCATCAACCGCTTTGAGCTGGCCAGCGCCGAGCTGGTGGTGCGCCCGGCACTCAGCGGGGTGGGCAGCGCTGATTTTGCTTCGCGTCAGCGCTCCATCGAGGCCGGTCGCGCAGCCATGCAGGCGGCCATGCCGCGCCTCAAGGCAGAGCTGGCCAAGCTTCGCCAGCCCTGACGCTGTTGCCAGACCTGCCAATGTAGGGCCGAAAAAAAGCCCTCACGTTGCGGTGAGGGCTTAAGGGATCCGATGACATCCGATGTCGAAAAGGACCCGAGGAGACAACCAGAGAAACCGGTTGAGGTGATCGACAAACCAGTAGGTGGTCGATCACCGATGTTTTGAGTGTGACCGCTCCGCCGAACGGCAAAGCGGTCTGGAGCGGGGCGATCCCGCTTCAATTCAACGCTTCTTAGCGGAAGCCTTGACAGCGCTGGTGGCCTGGCTGGTCACGGTGTTGAAGTTGGACTCGGCCATTTCGGTGGCTTGCTTGACGGCCTTTTGCACCGATTCCATGGCGTTGTTGGCTGCCGATACGGCGCTCTTCATCATGGTCACGGCGGTTTCGGAACCGGCGGGCGCGTTCTTGGCGGCGTTGTCCACGACGGCCATGAATTTCTTCTGGGCGTCGGCCGATTGGGCTTCAGCGGCTTTGGTGAACTCGGCGCTGGTGCCCGAGGCGATGTCATACAGGTGACGGCTGTAGGCCACGGTCTTTTCGGCCAGGGGCTGCATCAGGGCGGCTTGCAGGGTCAGCAGTTCCTGAGCGTCTTTCACGCTGAGCATGGCCTGGGCGTTGTTGGCGGACTCGGACATGGCGGCCTTGGTGGCTTGCACGTTGAGGTCAACCAGCTTTTCGACGCCTTCAAAGGCTTTCTGGGTCAGGCCAAAAATGGTCTCGATGTTGGCTTTCTGGGCGGCGACGATTTGTTCAGCGGTCAGCATGGTGGTACTCCAATTATTGAAAGGTCAGACGAGGTAAAAAAGAACCTAGTTGAGGGCTGCTCCCGAACCCGCGCTGTCTCGACGCTGTTGTTCTCGTTCGCTTTGCTGCACTGCAACATACCTCAAATTATAGGGATTACCCGTGGCTTTGCAAGGCTTTTTTGCTGCGACGCAACATTCTAGGCGGGGTCTTCTAAACACCGGGTCTGCCCGCCGGTTTTCATGGCGCCGCCACAATCGGGGCAGCCCGTTACGCCATCTCGCTTGTGCACGCTTACTACGCCGATCATTTCGTCCTGCCTCTGCCCACGGGACATCGCTTCCCCATGGCCAAGTACGGCCGCTTGCGCCAGCGACTGGCGGCCGAACTGCCCGGCGTGAGCCTGCAGGAGGCTCTGCCGGCGACCGACGGCGAGTTGGCGCTGGTGCATACGCCGGACTACATCCGCGCCGTGGCCGAGGGCACTCTAAGCACCGCTGCGCAGCGCGAAATCGGATTTCCCTGGAGTCCGGCCATGGCCGAGCGGGCTCGCCGGTCGGTCGGTGCCACGGTGTTGGCGGGTCGTCGTGCGATGGCTGGCGAAGGCCTGGCCGCCAACCTGGCCGGGGGCACCCACCACGCCTACGCCGACAAGGGCAGCGGCTTTTGCGTGTTCAACGACGCGGCAGTGACGACCCGTCTGCTGCAGGCCGAGCACGCGCGTCAACACCGTGCGGCCGGCCTGTTGCGTGTGGCCATCATTGACCTTGATGTGCACCAAGGCAATGGCACCGCGCGCATCTTCGTCAACGATGCGTCGGTGTTCACCCTGTCGCTGCACGGCGCGCGCAACTTTCCATTCCGCAAGGAGCCCAGCGATCTGGACGTGGAGCTGCCCGACGGCTGCGGCGACATCGAATACCTGGACGCGCTGGAGCGCGCGATTGAGGAGCTGGAGCGGCGCTTTGATCCCGGGATGGTGATCTACCTTGCCGGGGCCGATCCGCACGAAGGCGACCGGCTGGGGCGTCTGAAGATCAGTTTCGACGGCCTGGAGGCCCGTGACCGGCGCGTGATGGACTGGGCCTGGCAGCGGCGCGTGCCGCTGGTGTTCTGCATGGCTGGTGGCTACGGTACCGACCTCGAAGCCACGGTGCAGGTGCAGATCAACACCTACGCCGTGGCGCTTGAGTACCACGCGCGGTGGCAGCGCTGGGCAGGCGGCTTGGCGACAGGCACCCGCTGAGGCGGCTGGCACAATCTTCGGCCATGAGCAACGATTCTCCGGCGGGGCGCCCGCAAGCCCGCCCCCGCAGCCACTACCGCGTCTTTCGCGACATCGGTACGCGGTGGATGGACAACGACGTGTATGGCCACGTCAACAACGTCGTCTACTACAGCTGGTTTGACACCGCGGTCAACGCCCACCTGATCGAGAAGGGAGCGCTGGACATCCACCAGGGCGCGGTGATCGGCTTTGTGGTCGAGACCCAATGCAATTACTTCGCGCCGCTGGCCTTTCCGCAAACCGTACAGGCCGGCCTGCGCGTCGCTCAGCTGGGCAGTTCCAGTGTTCGCTACGAGGTGGGGCTGTTCGCCGAAGGCCACGAAACCGCGGCCGCCTGCGGTCATTTTGTTCACGTCTATGTTGATCGCGTGACCCAGCGCCCGGTGCCATTACCCGAGACTTTGAAAAACTCCCTGGAGAAACTGCTGTGAGCCAAAACCCCACCACGCTGCCCGTCATCGACGCCGCCAGTGTCGACGCTGCCATCAGCACCCGCATGTCGGCGCGCGCCTTTCTGCCCAAGCCGGTGCCACGCGCCACCATCGAGCACCTGCTCACGCTCGCCAGCCGAGCACCCTCGGGCACCAACACCCAGCCGTGGAAGGTCTACGTGCTGCAGGGTGCCAGCCGCAACGCCTTGGTGGACAAAGTGTGTGCCGCCCACGATGCCCTGCGCGCGGACCCCTCTCTGGCGGCGCAATACCGCGAGGAATACGACTACTACCCCGAGCAATGGGTCAGCCCCTACATCGACCGGCGGCGTGAAAACGGCTGGAGCCTTTACGGCCTGCTCGGCATCACCAAGGGCGACAAGGACAAGATGCATGCCCAGCACCAGCGCAATTTCCGATTTTTCGACGCGCCGGTGGGGCTGATGTTCACGCTGGACAAGGTGATGGGCCGTGGCTCGCTGGTGGACTATGGGATGTTCCTGGAAAACCTCATGATCGCCGCGCGCGGCCATGGCCTGCACACCTGCCCGCAGGCGGCCTGGAACGGTTTTGCCAAGATCATCCTGCCGCACATCGACGCCAGCGACAGCGAGATGCTGGTCTGCGGCATGGCGCTGGGCTTTGCTGACCCCGACGAAAAGGTCAACGGTTTTCACACGCCGCGCGAGCCTGTGGCCAGCTTCACCCAGTGGCTGGAATAATCCTTCCAACGCATTCTTTCAACAACTCAACTCGAGGACTCCACCATGATCACGACCCCCAGCGGCCTGCAATACGAAGACACCACCGTGGGTAACGGCGAGGTCGCCCAGGCCGGTCGCCCGGTGCAGGTGCACTACACCGGCTGGCTCTACAACGATGGCGTGCAGGGCGCCAAGTTCGATTCCAGCAAGGACCGCGGCCAGCCGTTTGAATTCCCGCTGGGCGCTGGCCACGTCATCAAGGGCTGGGACGAGGGCGTACAAGGCATGGCTGTGGGTGGCACACGCCGCCTGGTCATCCCGGCAGCGCTGGGTTATGGCGCGCGTGGCGCGGGAGGCGTGATTCCGCCCAACGCGACGCTGCTGTTCGAGGTTGATCTGCTGGCCGTCTGAGGTATCTCGCGGCGACGCCTCGCTTCCTTTGAAGGGCACGAAGCGGCCAAGAAGCCGTGCCGCTTCGTCCCGTCCAGTTCGGCACAGGCAAACTTGCAGCCGCGGTCCTCGACCCTCAAGTGGGCAAGCCAGCGTCCCGGTGCTGCCGGTTCCACGCTCTGTACCGAGGCTGGATGCGCGATCCTCAACGGCTACTTTCTCTTAACGCTGCAATTCGGAGCCTGACATGAATCCACGCCCCTCCATCCTGGTCGCACGCGCCATCTTTCCGGAAGTCATTGCCTCTTTGCGCGAGCACTTCGAGGTCGACACCAATGACGACGACGTGGCGCTCACCCCCGAACAGCTGGCGCAGCGTCTGCAGGGCAAGGTGGGTGTGCTCACCACCGGCAGCGAGCGGGTCGATGCGGCCCTCCTGGCGGCCTGTCCTGGGCTCAGGGTGGCGGCCAACATCGCGGTCGGGTTCAACAACTTCGACGTGCCGGCGATGACGGCCGCCGGCGTGCTCGGCACCAACACGCCCGACGTGCTCACCGAGACCACGGCAGACTTCGGCTTCGCCCTCATCATGGCCACGGCCCGCCGCCTGACCGAGAGCGAACATTTTCTGCGCGCGGGGAAGTGGAACAAGTGGGCGCTGGACATGTTCGCCGGCGCCGATGTGCACGGCAGCACGCTGGGCATCCTGGGCATGGGCCGCATCGGCCAGGCCATTGCCCGACGCGGCGCGCACGGCTTTGGTATGAAGGTGATTTACCACAATCGCTCGCGGCTGGACGCTGCCATCGAAGCCGATCTGCGCGCAAGCTACGTGAGCAAAGACCAGCTGCTGCAGCAGGCCGATCACCTGATCCTGGTGCTGCCCTACAGCGCTGAATCGCACCACGCCATCGGTGCAGCTGAAATCGCGCGCATGAAGCCCACGGCCACGCTGGTCAACATCGCACGCGGCGGCATCGTGGACGACGCGGCCCTGGCCGCTGCCTTGCGCGAGCGCCGCATCGCGGCCGCCGGCCTGGACGTGTTCGAGGGCGAGCCCAAGGTGCATCCTGACCTGCTCACCGTGCCCAACGTGGTGCTCACGCCCCACATCGCCAGCGCCACCCTGGCCACGCGCCGGGCCATGGCACAGCTCGCGGCCGACAACGTGATCGCCTACCTGACCCAAGGCCAAGCGCTCACGCCACTGAATCCGGAAGTGATCCGGGCATGACCACCGAGACGCTGATCTGGGCCCTGCTGGTCGGCGTCGCGCTCAACCTGCTGCTGGCGCTGTGGCTGCTTCTGCGGCCACGCCAGCCCGGCGCCGACGAGCTGGCGCACCGCCAGCTGCTGCAAAGCCAGAACCAGCAGATCGGGCAGCGGGTCGAGCATGTGGAGGGCGAGCTGCGGCGTGAAATCGGTGACAACGCGCGCGTCGCCCGCCAGGAGATCCAGCAGACGCTTGGTGGCTTTCAGGAGGCGGTGTCGCGTCAGAGTGCCGAAGCCGCGCGCACGCAGAACACACAGCTCGATGCGTTTTCCCAGCAGCTGCTGCAGCTGCGCGGCACGCTCGGCGATACCTTGACCCAGCAGCTGCAGGCGATCAGCCTGGGCATGGGCCAGCAGGCGGCCGAGGCCACGCGCACGCAGAACGCGCAGATCGACGCGTTTGCCCAGCAACTGGTGCAGCTGCGCACCACGCTGTCCGACACCCTGGTGCGCCAGCTGCAGGACATGAGCGAAAGCAATGCGCGCCGCCTCGCCGAGGTGCGCACCACGCTGGACGCCCAGCTTGCCCAGCTGCAGCAGAGCAATGCCGCCAAGCTCGACGAGATGCGCGCCACGGTGGACGAAAAGCTCCAGAGCACGCTGCAGGCACGCCTGGGCGAGAGTTTCAAACAGGTGGCCGACCGCCTGGAACAGGTGCACAAGGGTCTGGGCGAGATGCAGACCCTAGCGCAGGGTGTGGGTGATTTGAAGCACCTTCTGACCAACGTAAAGACCCGCGGTATGTTTGGCGAGGCCCAGCTTGGTGCCTTGCTGGAGCAGGTGTTCGCGCCCGACCAGTATGCGACCCAGGTCGCCACCAAACCTGGCAGCCGCAATGTGGTGGACTTTGCGATCAAGCTGCCGGGCCGGGGTGACGACGGCGCGCCGTGCTGGCTGCCGATCGACGCCAAGTTCCCAAACGAAGACTACGAACGCCTGCTCGATTCGCAGCAGCGCGCCGACGTGGAGGGCGCCGAGCTGGCTGCTCGCGGCCTGGAGCAGCGCATCCGGCTCGAAGCCAAAAGCATGGCCGAGAAGTACCTCGAGCCGCCGCACACCACCGACTTCGCCATCCTCTTCCTGCCCACCGAAGGTTTGTACGCCGAGGTGCTGCGCCGCCCCGGTCTGATGGAGGTGTTGCAGCGAGAGCACCGCGTCACGCTTGCCGGGCCGACCACGCTCATGGCCATGCTCAACTCGTTGCAGATGGGCTTTCGTACGCTGGCGCTGGAGAAACGCAGCAGCGAGGTCTGGCAGGTGCTGGGCGCGGTGAAGACCGAGTTCGGCAAGTTCGGCGATGTGCTGGCCCGGGTGAAGAACCAGACCCAGACGGTGCTCAACACCATCGACGCGGCTGAAACCCGCAGCCGCGCCATGGGGCGCGCGCTCAAGACGGTAGAAGCCCTGCCGCAAGACCAGGCCAGCGCCTTGCTGCCGCTGGACCCGAGCGATCAAGATCCCGCCGTCGGTGACGCTTGAGCGCGCTGCCACGCACTGAGCTGGCGCGGCTGATCGCTGCGCAGGTCTGCCTGCACGCCTGCATGACAGGCTTTCGCATGGCCGCGCCGCTGATGGCGCTGCGCGAGGGCCACAGCGCAGCGGCGGTGGGCATGCTGCTGGCGCTTTTTGCGCTGGCGCAGGTGATCCTGGCGCTGCCCGCGGGGCGGCTGGCTGACCGCCGCGGCATCCGCCGCCCGCTGCAGCTGGCGATCGGGGTCGCAACCTTCGGCGCCCTGCTGGCACTGGCCTGGCCGGTGTTTGGTGTGCTGTGCGTGACCGCGCTCACCAGCGGCGCTGCCTCCTGTCTGACCATGACGGCTGTCCAGCGCCACGCCGGCAAGCTCGCCCACGACGGCACCCAACTCAAGCAGGTGTTCAGCTGGCTGGCGATCGGCCCGTCCATCTCCAACTTCGTCGGGCCGTTTCTGGCGGGCCTGCTGATCGACGCCTCGGGCTTTCGCGCGGCCTACCTGCTGCTGGCCTTGTTGCCTTCGCTGGCCTGGTTCTGGGCGCGCCAGCTCACCGAGGTGCCAGCTCAACACAGCGAGGCGCCGGGCAGCAGCGGGTCGGCCTGGAACCTTTTGCGTCAGCCCGATCTGCGCCGGCTCATGATCATCAACTGGATACTGTCGTCGTGCTGGGACGTGCACACCTTCCTGGTGCCGGTGCTGGGTCACGAGCGGGGGTTGAGCGCTTCGGCCATTGGCGCCATCCTAGGCGGATTTGCGCTCGCTGCCACTGCGATTCGCCTGCTCATGCCTCGGGTGGCCATGCACCTTCGCGAGTCGTCGGTGATCGCCTCAGCCATGGTGGCGACCGCGCTGCTGTTTGCGCTCTACCCGCTGGTGCACGCCCCCTGGGCGATGGGTTTGTTGTCCATCTTGCTGGGCGTGGCGCTAGGCTCGGTACAGCCGATGATCATGAGCACGCTGCACCAGATCACGCCCAGACACCGTCACGGCGAGGCGCTGGGCCTGCGCGCGCTGGCGATCAACGGCTCCAGCGTGGTGATGCCGCTGCTGTTTGGCTCTGCTGGCGTCGTGATCGGCGTGGCCGGGGTGTTTTGGGCGGTGGGGGTGGTGGTGGGAGTCGGTTCGCATCTCGCGCGGCGCATGCCTTCACCTGCGCCATCGCCGCGAACCTGAAGCTCTCGCAGCCTCGAACACCCCGATTCGGCGAAAGCCTTTGACAGGGCCACTATGATGATGGCCTTTGCGTTTTCGGGCTGCCCCGATCCACCCTGAGGCCAAGAGCCAGGCTTTCATAAACCTAAGACGACATGGCTCAAGCCCATTCACTCGATGCATCCGCGACCAGCCTGGGCTGGCCGGGGCGGGCTGCGTTCATCGCGGTGCCGGTGGCGGCGTTGTGCCTGCTGATCTGGCTGCTGTGGCGGTTTGAGCTGCCGCTGCAGTGGGCCGCGGCCTGGGTTCCGGCGCTGGGCGTGGAGTTCTCGTTTTATGTCGATGGCCTTTCGGCGCTCATGCTGCTCATGATCACCGGTGTGGGTAGCGCGGTGTTTGTGTACGCAGGAGGCTACCTGGCCGGCCATCCTCAGCAACACCGGCTCTACATCCTGCTCAGCCTGTTCATGGTGGCCATGATCGGCTGCGTCACCGCCGACAACCTGATCGTGCTGTTCCTGTTCTGGGAAATGACCAGCCTGACTTCGTTCATGCTGGTGGGCTTCAACCACGAGCAGCCGGACAGCCGCAAGTCGGCGCAGCAGGCCCTGCTGGTGACAGGCACTGGCGGCCTGGTGCTGCTGGCCGGCTTCATCGTGCTGGGTCAGGCCATGGGCAGCTGGTCCATGAGCGAGATCGTTCTGCGCCTGCCGGAGATGGAGCAAACCCCGCAACTCACCACCGCGCTGGTGCTGATCCTGGTCGGAGCCTTCACCAAGAGTGCGCAGTTCCCGTTCCATTTCTGGCTGCCCAACGCCATGTCGGCGCCGACGCCGGTGTCGGCCTATCTGCACTCGGCCACCATGGTGAAGCTGGGCGTGTTCCTGCTCGCGCGGCTGGATCCGGGTTTTGGCGAATGGGCGCTGTGGGAGTGGGCGCTCAAGGGCGCGGGTTCCATCACCGCTGCCTGGGGCATGGCGCTGGCGTTGCGCGAGCGCGACCTCAAGCGCATTCTGGCCTGGTCGACCGTGGCCACGCTGGGCACGCTGGTGATGCTGGTTGGCCTGCGCGGCGAGGGCGCCACGGTGGCGGTGGGGGCCTTGTTGCTGGCACACGCGCTGTACAAGGCGCCTCTGTTCTTCGTGGCCGGCAACGTGGACCATGGCACCGGCACCCGCGTGATCGACAAGCTCGGCAGCCTGCGTCACGCCATGCCATGGACGGCGGCGGTGGCTTTGCTGGCGGGCGCGTCGATGGCGGGCATGCCGCTGTCGTTTGGCTACATCGCCAAAGACCTGATCCTGGAGGCCAAGGCCTCGGGCGATGTGTTCGCCTTTGCCACAGCGGCCTACACCGTGTTCGGTGCAATTGCGGTGGCGGTGGCCGGCGTGGCGGCGATCCGCATTTTCTGGCGACCGCGCAGCGAAAACCTGCCACCGCCCGATGCCCACGAAGGTGGGCCTTCGCTGGTGGGTCCACCGCTCGCGCTGGCCCTGATCGGCATGGCTTTGGGTGTGTTCCCTTTTCTGATTCAGGGCCTGATCTCAGACGCCTCGCTGGCCATGACGCCCGACACCCAGGTGGCCGCGCTCAGCCTGGCGCTCGATCTGGGCCCGGCACTGAGCTCGCTGGCCGTCACGCTGGCCATTGGTGGCCTGATCTACGTGTTCTGGGATCCACTGCACCGGGTGTTTGAGCGTCTGTCTGCCTTGACGGGTCACTTCGGCATGATCTCGGTCTATGAGCGCTCGCTCAAAGGCATTCCGCAACTGGCGGCCGGCGCCACGCGCTGGATTCAGGGCGGCAGTCTGCCGAGCTACACGCTGCTCACCGTGAGCAGCCTCTCGCTGGCTTTGCTGATGTTGCTGCTGGCAGGTTGGGGGCAATGGGTCTGGCCGGCCTGGGAAGCGCCGTCGGTGGGCTTCGTGGGTGCCTGTCTGTTGATCATCGCCGGCGCCGTGCTGGCCTGTGGCGTGCGCAACCGGCTGGTGTTGCTGCTGGCCACCGGGCTGGTGGGTTTTGGCTGCGGCGTGCTGTTCCTGTTCACCGGCGCGCCGGATGTGGCCTACACCCAGTTTGTGGTGGAGACGGTCTTCGTGATCGTGGTGGCTTCGGTGCTGATCAGGCTCAAGCGCCAGGGGCGTGGCAGCAGCCTGCCCGAGCCGGCGCTGCGCCCGCTGGCGCTCGCCGTGGCGCTGCTTGCGGGCGCGGTGCTCACCGCCTTGCTGCTGCTGGCCACGGCCGGCACCTTCGACACCAGCCTCACCGATTTCTTCGCCGCCCGCAGTGTTCCCGAAGCGTTTGGTCGCAACGTGGTCAACGTGATCCTGGTGGATTTCCGCGCCCTCGACACCCTGGGCGAAATCACCGTGGTGATGCTGTCTTTCCTGGCCGCCTGGCCGCTGCTGCAAGCGCTGCGCGGGCGGCGCACCTCGACACCGAAAGGCGGCGTCTGATGCGCGATCGCCTGGTCATTCTGGAGGTGGTGGCGCGGCCGCTGTACTGGATCATCCTGGCCGCCTCGGTCTGGGTGCTGTTCACCGGCCACAACGAGCCGGGCGGTGGCTTCATCGGCGGGTTGGTGGCCGTGAGCGCGACCGTGTTGTGGGCGGTGGCACACGGCTCGCAGGCGGCCGAGCGGCGCCTGCCGCTGGGCGACGCGGTGCGGCTTGCCGCTGTGGGCGTTGCTTTGGCAGCGCTGTCGGGTGTGCATTCCTTCTGGGGTGCTGAAGACTTCCTCACCCACGCATGGGGCAGTCTGCCGCTGGGTTTCACATCCCTCAAAGTGTCGACCGTGATGGTCTTTGATCTGGGTGTCTACCTCTGCGTCTGGGGCGGTCTGGCCGGCTATTCGCTGGGTTTGCTGGGTCTGGATGAACCGAAGGAGGGCGGCGCGTGATCTGGTTGCTGGCCCTGACTGTCTTTGTCTGCATCACTGCAGGCGTGTACCTGGCGCTGTCGCGCGACGTGTTCCGTTGCGTGCTGGGCCTGGGCGTGCTGGGCGCAGCGGCCAATCTGGTGCTGTTTGCCGCTGGCCGCCTTGGTTCGGCGCGGCCGGCCATCGTGCCGCTGGGCGAGCAGGTGCTGGGTGAAGCGGGCAATGCGCTGCCGCAGGCGCTTGTGCTCACGGCGATCGTGATCGGCTTTGCGCTGATCTGCTTTGCGCTGGTGCTGGTGTTGCGGTTGATCCAGGTGGCCGCCACCGACGATGCCGAGCAGTTGCGCCACGCCGAGCCGCTGCCCGATGACCCGGTCAAGCCGCCGTACACGCCCGCGGCGCTGGAGCCGGTCCACCCGTCGATGGCGCAGGGGGAGCGTTCATGAGCGGGTTGATGAACGCGCTGGTGATCTCGCCGGTGCTGGTGCCGCTGACCACCGCGGTGCTGGCCACGCTGGCGCGCGAACGTGCTGGCCTGCAGCGTGGCATCAGCTACGCCGGCGTGCTGCTGTTTCTGGGCTGCGCCATCTGGCTGGTGCAGATTGCGGCCACCGGTGCGGTGCCCAGCGCGGCCTTTGGTGGCTGGGTAGCTCCCTACGGCATCGAGTTTCGCATCGACCGCACCGGCGCCTCGCTGGTGCTGATCACCGCCCTCATGGGACTGGCCAGCCTGCTGTTTCTGGCCAGCGATGCCGACACCGGCGAGCACCACGGCCTGCTGTTGCCGCTGTTGCACGGACTGCTGGCGGGCGTGGGCGGAGCCTTTGTCACCGCCGACCTGTTCAACCTGTATGTGTGGTTTGAGGTGATGCTGATCTGCGCCGTTGGCCTGTTTGCCATCGGTGGGCGGCTCGATCAGCTGGACGGCAGCTTCAAGTACCTGGTGCTGAATCTGGTCGGCACGTTGCTTCTGCTGATCGCGGTCGGCATGGTGTACGCCGTCACCGGTCACCTCAACTTCGGCGCGCTGGCCCAGGCCAGCCCCGGCATGCCGGAGGCGTTGTCTGTTCTGGTGCTGGGTACGCTGCTGCTGGCCTTTCTCGTCAAGGCCGGCGCCTTCCCGCTGTTTGCCTGGCTGCCCGCTTCGTACCACACGCTGTCCGCACCGGTGCTGGCGCTGTTTGCCGGGCTGCTGACCAAGGTCGGGGTCTACGCGGTGATGCGCACGGCGGGCGATGTGTTTTCGCCAGCCCCGGCGGTGTTGATGGAGGCCCTGGGCTGGATCGCTGCGGCCACCATGCTGTTTGGCGTGTTCGGTGCCGCTTACCACTGGGACATGCGGCGCATCCTTGCATTCCACATCATCAGCCAGATCGGCTACATCCTGCTGGGCATTGCGCTGGCCAGCGAGGCCGGCAATGCCGCCACGCTGTTCTACACCATCCATCACATCGTGGTGAAAGCCAACCTGTTCCTGATCGCCGCGCTCATCTGGCGCTACACCGGCAGCTACGACCTGCGGCGCATCGGCGGTCTGTACGCGGCCAAGCCGCTGCTGGCGCTGCTGTTCCTGGTGCCTGCGCTGTCGCTGGTGGGCATTCCGCCTCTCTCGGGTTTCTGGGCCAAGCTGATGATCCTGCAGGAGGCCATTGGTCAGGGTCGCATCGTGTGGACCGTGGTTGCGCTGGCGGTGAGCGTGCTTACGCTGTATTCGATGATGAAAATCTGGATGGAGGCTTTCTGGAAGCCGCATCCCGATGCCAGCTGGACGCTTCCGACCCATGCCCGCGTGGCACCCGCCTGGATCGCCACGCTGGGTCTGGCGGCGGTGACACTGGCGATCAGCCTCAACCCGCAGGCCCTGGTGGCCTACGCGCAGGCGGCTGCGGCTACTTTGGGAGGGCAGTGAACATGCTGGGCAAACTTGGGGCGCTGTTGGTGCTGCTGCTGCGCTTTCTGAAAGCCGTGGTGCTCTCGGGTCTTCAGACGGTCCAGGTCATCCTGGCGACTGCGCCCGGTGGTGCACCTGCGCGCACCGGCACTTTTGTGCGGGTGCGGTTTGCCCCCATGAATGCCACTGGCGCGGCCATCCTTGGCTGCATGGTGTCGCTCACCCCGGGCACGACCACGCTGGACATCGACATGGATCACCACGAGCTGCTGCTGCACGTGCTGGATGAGACCGCGGTGCAGGACATGCTCGACGGCATTCGAACCGATTTCGAGCCGGGTCTGGTGGCTGTGTTCGGAGTCACCGCATGATCGCCTGGGCCACGACCGCGCTGGTGGTTTTCTCGCTGCTGGCGCTGGCGCTGGCCAGCGTGCGCATCGTGGTCGGCCCCACGAACGCCGATCGCATTGTGGCGCTCGACATCTTTCTGGCGGCTGGCGTGGCGCTGGGGGTGGCGGCTTCGCTGCTGACGGCGCGCACCGTGTTTCTCGATGTGGCGATTGGCCTGGCGCTGGTGGGATTTGTCGGCACCATCGGCTGGGCTCGCCTGGTGCAGAAGGCCGATTCCGACAATGCGCAGGAGGACCGCCCATGACTCTCCTGGCCACGGTGCTGATCCTCGCCGCTGCGGTGTTGTTGCTGATCGCCGCCTGGGGGGTCATCAAGCTGCCCGATGCGCTGGCGCGCCAGCACGCGGCGACCAAGGCGGGCACGCTCGCGCTTGCGTTGCTGTGTGTGGGCGCCATGCTTGTCATGCCCGAGTGGGAGTGGGTGCGCCGACTGCTGCTGATCGTCGTGTTCCTGCTGGTCACCTTGCCGGTGGCCTCGCACCTGCTGGCGCGCGCGGCGGTGCGCGAGTCGGCTGCGCATCAGCGCGGCATCGACGAGGCTCCGGTGCTGAGCACCCGACAGCCACCGCGCTGAGTCCGGGAGCGCCCTCGGACCGGGCGCTGCAAGGTCTGCGACAGGCGCTCGTTTAACATCCATGCTTGCTCGCGCAGACCCAGTCTGCTGCTGACCCACCGATCTTGACCGCCGCCGGCCTCTGCTGGGGGTCGACTGAGTCTCCCCCGAAAGCTCGAAAAACGTGTTGCTGCTGATCGTTCTGCTTCCCCTGCTGGTGGGCACCCTGAGCACCATGTGGCTCGGCAACCGTTCCCGTTTGGGTGCTGCGGTTTTGGCCTTCGCAATCACCTTGGCCAGTCTGGCGCTGCTGGTGCAACAAGGCGCTTCGGTGATGGTCGGCGAAACGGTGATGAACAGCTGGCCCTGGGTGCCTTCGCTGGGGCTGAACCTGGGTTTCCGGCTCGATGGCCTGTCGATGATGTTTGCCGGACTGATTCTTTTCATCGGCCTGCTCATCATCGTCTACGCGCACTTCTACCTGAGCGCCAAGGACTCAGCCGCGAAGTTCTACAGCCTGATGATGCTGTTCATGGCGGCCATGCTGGGCGTGGTGCTCTCGGACAACCTGCTGCTGCTGGTGGTGTTCTGGGAGCTGACCAGCCTGTCGTCGTTCTTGCTGGTGGGTTACTGGAGCCACCGGGCCGATGCCCGCGCCGGCGCGCGCCAGGCGCTGGCTGTGACCGGCGGTGGGGGCCTGGCCATGCTCGGCGGATTCGTGCTGCTGGGTCAGATCGCTGGCACCTACGAGCTCAGTGCCATGGCGGCCAACGCGGCAGCCATCCAGGCTGACCCGATGTTCCTGCCAGCACTGTTGCTGATTCTGGTGGGCGCGTTCACCAAAAGCGCGCAGTTCCCGTTTCATTTCTGGTTGCCCGACGCCATGGCGGCGCCCACCCCCGTGTCGGCCTACCTGCACTCGGCCACCATGGTCAAGGCCGGCATCTTTCTGCTCATGCGCATGTACCCGGTGCTGGCAGGATCGGGCTACTTTGAAGTGATCGTGACCAGCGTCGGGCTGATCACGGTGCTGTTCGCTGCCTTTGTCGCCATCTTCAAGCACGACCTCAAAGGTTTGCTCGCCTATTCCACCGTGAGCCACCTCGGGCTGATCACCTTCCTGGTCGGCCTGGGATCGCCGCTGGCGGCCGTGGCCGCGGTGTTCCACGTGCTCAACCATGCCACCTTCAAGGCCTCGCTGTTCATGATCGCCGGCATCGTCGACCACGAAACGCACTCGCGCGACATGCGCCAGCTCGGAGGCCTCTACAAGCTCATGCCCTGGACCGCCACGCTGTCGATGGTGGCGGCCGCTTCCATGGCCGGTGTGCCGCTGACCAACGGCTTCTTGTCCAAGGAAATGTTCTTCACGGAGGCGGTGGTGGGTACGGCTGGCGTCTGGGCCTGGGTGGTGCCAGCGCTGGTGACGTTGGCCGGCGTGTTCAGCGTGGCTTACTCGCTGCGCTTCGTGCACGACACCTATTTCAACGGGGAACTGGGCGATGTCCCGAACGAGCATCCGCACGAGCCGCCGCTGGGCATGAAGCTGCCGGCGATCTTGCTGGTCGTGATGTGCATCGTGGTGGGCTTGCTGCCCGCATTCACCTTTGGCCCGCTGGTCCACGTGGCCGCCACCGCACTGGCCGGCCAAGCCCTGCCCGAGTACCACCTGGCGCTTTGGCATGGTTTCAACCTGCCGCTGCTCATGAGTGCGATTGCGCTGGCGGTGGGTGTGTCGCTTTACCTCTGGCTGGCGCGCGCGCGCTGGTTGCATCGCATCAGCAGCGAGTCCTGGTTCGGCCCGTTGTTGGGTCGCCGGGTGTTCGAAGGCACCATCGACGGCGTGTTTTCCATTGCAGGGCGCATTTCGATTCGCCTGGAAACGGGTTCTTTGCAGCGTTACCTGGCCTGGATGGTGGGCGCTGCCGTGGTGGTCGGCGCCGTACCGTTGCTGGGCGGAGGGGGCATCAGCGCTGGATCGCGCGAGCTGCTGCCGGCCAACGCGCTGGCGGTGGCGATCTGGCTGCTGCTGGGCGCCACCTGCCTGGCAATCGTGCTCACCCACCACCGGCGATTCCAGTCGGTGGTGCTGCTGGGCGTGGTGGGTCTGGCCGTGTCGCTCACCTTTGTGAGCCTGTCGGCGCCAGACCTTGCGTTGACCCAGCTGTCGGTGGAGCTGGTGTCGACCGTGCTGCTGCTGATGGGCCTGGCGCTGTTGCCGGCGCAGTCGCCGCGCGAATCGACGAACGCGCGGCGCGTGCGCGATGCGGTGCTGGCGCTGGCCGGTGGCGCTGGCGTGGCCTGGCTGGCCTGGGTGCTGCTGACGCGAGGTCACGAATCCATCGCCTGGTACTTCCTGGAAAAATCGCTGCCGCTGGGCGGTGGCAGCAACGTGGTCAACGTGATCCTGGTGGACTTCCGCGGCTACGACACCTACGGTGAAATCACGGTGCTCGGCATCGCGGCCATCGGGGTGCTGGCACTGATGGAAGGCATGACGGCACGTCGTCCGCTGGCCGATCCAGGCGGGCGGCGCTGGACCTTCGTGGATCAGCCGCTGCTGCTGCGGGTCGCGGCGTCGGTGGTGTTGCCCGTGGCGCTGGTGTTCAGCATCTACATCTTCATGCGCGGCCACAACATGCCCGGCGGCGGCTTCATTGCCGGCCTCATCACCTCGGTGGCACTGGTGCTGCAACTCATGTCGCTGGGGCAGGCGCGCGCCGAAGCGGTGTTGCGGGCCCATGGGGGACGGCGTTTCGTGCGCTGGATTGGCGCCGGCCTGGGCATTGCCGGGCTCACCGGCGCCGGTGCGTTCCTGTTCGGGAAACCCTTTCTCACCAGTGCCCATGGCCACCCGCATGTGGGGTGGCTCGGTGAGCTGCCACTGGCCAGCGCTGCGCTGTTCGACCTCGGCGTGTACTTCACCGTGGTCGGCGCGACCCTGCTGACGATCTCGGTACTGGGCACCGCCAGCCGCGAGGGCATTCCGAGCCGGGACGCCGGGCCGGTGCACGACACCGGCGCTGAAACGGGTACACCGGGAGTGCGCTCATGATGCTGAGCATGGAATTTCTGCTGGCTTCGGGCATCGGCCTGGTGACCGCTGCCGGCATCTACCTGCTGCTGCGCGGGCGTACCTTTCCGGTCGTGATCGGCCTGTCGCTGATCGGCTATGCGGTCAACGTGTTCATTTTCGTCATGGGCCGGCTCTGGTTCGATGCCAACCCGATCCTGGGTTCGGGTGACCTGCTGGCCGACCCGTTGCCGCAGGCCCTGGTGCTCACCGCCATCGTGATCGGCTTTGCCACCACCGGCTTTGTGATCGAGCTTGCCCTGCGCAGTCACCACGAAAGCGGCAGCGACCATGTCGACGGCCATGAGCCACGCCGGGCCAGCCCTCGCGTGCAAAACGACTCCAAGAAGGAGTCCAGCTGATGTTTGACGCCATCTCTGCCTTCTGGCTGCAACACGCACCCGTGCTCTCGGTGCTGTTGCCGGCCTTCTCTGCCTGCGTCTTGCTGCTGCTGGGCGATTCGTCCAGCCTGACCACCGTTGGCCACGCCGAGGGACGCGTGCGCTGGCGCCGCCGCCTTGCCATGGGCTCAACCTTGCTGGGCTTGGGGATGGCGATCCAGCTGGTGCTGCTGGCGGACGGCGGCGCGCTCACCGTCTACCCGCTGGGCGACTGGCCTGCGCCGTTTGGCATCGTCATGGTGGTGGACCGACTCTCGGCGCTGATGGTGCTGCTGACCTACGCAGTGGCCGTGCCCGCGCTGTATTACGCCACTGGCGGCTGGGACAACCGCGGGCGCTATTTCCACGCTTTGTTCCAGTTTCAGCTCATGGGCCTGTGCGGTGCTTTCCTCACTGGCGACTTGTTCAACCTGTTCGTGTTTTTCGAGGTGCTGCTGATCGCCTCGTATGTCCTGCTGCTCCACGGGCTGGGCCGCGAGCGCTTCCGGGTCGGTGTGCACTATGTGGTCATCAACCTGACGGCATCGGCCCTGTTCCTGATCGGGCTGGCCTTGATCTATTCGGTTTCCGGCACGCTCAACATGGCCGACCTGGCACAGCGCGTGCCCCAGATCACCGGCGACATGGCTTTGCTGGCGCGTTCGGCGGCGCTGATCCTGTTGTTGGTGTTCGGCGTGAAGGCGGCTCTGGTGCCACTGTATTTCTGGCTGCCATCGACCTACGCCGCAGCCAGCGCACCGGTGGCCGCGCTGTTTGCCATCATGACCAAGGTAGGCGTCTACAGCATCATCCGTGTGCACTGGGGCATCTTTGGCGACAGTGGTGGCCAGGCCTCGCTGGCGGTGGTCGACTGGCTGCTTCCGCTGGCGCTGACCACCAGCGTGCTCGGCGTGCTTGGCGCGCTGGCCTCGCACAGCATGGGTCGCCTGATCGCCTACCTCACCGTGTCTTCGGTGGGCACCATCCTGGCTGCGGTCGGGCTGTTCACCACCGCCAGCCTCTCGGCCGCGCTGTACTACACCCTGCACAGCACGATCGTCATCGCCGCGCTGTTTCTGCTGGTCGAGCTCCTGGCGGCACAGCGCGGGGAATGCGGCGACCGGCTTCAGCCGGCGATGGCGGTGCGTGAGCCGGTGCTGCTCGGCTTGATGCTGATCTTCGGCGCTGCCTCGGCTGCAGGTCTGCCTCCGCTGCCGGGTTTCCTGGGCAAGATCATGGTGCTGCAAAGCAGTACCGGGCTGGGACCTCAGGCCTGGGTCTGGTCGGTGGTGCTGTTGGTGGGCTTCTTTTCGCTGGTGGGCCTGGCGCGTGCCGGCGTGATCGTCTTCTGGCACATCGAACCCGAAGCAGGACGCGCCGAGCTGGTAGCCGGCAGCAGCCCCAAATTGCTGGCCGCCACGCTTTCGTTGATGGTGGTGACGGTGGGCATGGCCGTGCTGGCTTCGCCCATCAAGAGCTACACCGACGCCGCAGCACTGCAACTGGCCGACCGCGCGAGTTACGCCGAGGCGGTGTTGCGCGCACAAGGCGGCGCTGGCGCAAGCACCACCCGACCTTACGACGGTGTGCCGCCCGCTGCACACATGCCACCCAAGCCGCCGGCGAAACAGGAGACGCCGTGATGACCACCAACCGTGCGCCCGCCAGCACCACACCCGGCCTGTTCGCGCGCGTCTTTCCGCACCCTGCGTTGTCGATCCAACTCGCCCTGAGCTGGCTGGTGCTCTCGCACAGCCTGGCCTTTGTGCACCTGCTGTCGGCAGTCCTCATGGGCTGGCTGCTGCCTCATCTGCTGCGCGGTTTTCTGGCTGACGCCAGCGCCTTGCACTGGCCCACCGTGTTTCGCCTCACAGGCGTGGTGCTGTGGGACATCGTGCTGTCCAACATCACGGTGGCGCGCATCACCCTGGGCAGCCTGAAATCGATCCAGCCGGCGTGGGTGCCCGTGCCGCTTCAGAGCGACCATCCGCGGGTGAACACGCTGCTGGCCAGCATCATCACCATGACCCCGGGCACCGTGTCGGCCGTGTTGCACCCCGAGCGGCGCGAGATTTTGGTGCATGCGCTCAGTTGCGACGATCCTGACGCGCTGGCGCGCGACATCCAGCTGCGCTACGAGGCACCACTGCTGCGCATTTTCGGCAGCGAGTGCGGTCTGCCGCAGCCCACCCAGGAGACAAAGCCATGAACCTGCTATTTCTTGCGCTGGACGTAGGTACCGCTGCCGTGACGGTGGCCGTGGCCTTGTGCGCCTGGCGGTTGCTCAAGGGCCCTGAACTCAGCGACCGTGTACTGGCGCTGGACACGCTGTACATGAACATGGTGGCGCTGATCATCCTGCTCGACATCCGGTGGGACACCGAACTGCTGTTTGAAGCCGCGCTGCTGGTGGCGATGATGGGCTTTGTCTCTACCGTGGCGCTGGCGCGCTACATCACGCGTGGCGACGTGATCGAATAAGGAGCTTCACCATGACAAACTCTCCGCTTGAGTTGATGGCTGCGCTGATGATCGTCATCGCCGCGTTCTTCCTGCTGGTGGGCGCCATCGGACTGGCGCGCTTTCCGGACTTCTACATGCGCCTGCACGCGCCCACCAAGGCCTCCACGCTGGGCGTGGGCGGCGTGCTGATCGCTTCCATGCTGGTCACCGCCGACCACGGCCGTCCCGGGTTGGCTGAGCTGCTGATCACGCTCTTCGTGTTCGTGACCGCACCGGTCTCGGCCAACCTCATGGCGCAGGCGGCGCTGCACCTGCGTCACCGCTCGCTGGCGCCAGTGCCCGATACGGCGGTGCCTGAGCGCCGACCTGGCTGAGCCCAGGCCTGCTCACGCGCGGCGCGGCCGGGAGTTCAGCCGCAGCGTGAAGGCGGGTCTGTCCCGCCTTGACCCTCACGCTGCAGCCAGGCGTCGTCGTCGCTACACTGACCGTTTGCTTTTTTCGCCAGCGGTGCCACGCGCCGCCGCCCTTGCGGTGCTCGTCCGTCGGCATCGATGGCCAAGTGCTCCCTTGCCGAGGTTCTCATGTCTGTTTCATCTCCCCTCCTGAAAATGGCTGCTGCCGCCCCCAAGCCGCTGGGCGTTCGTTTCGGCCTTTGGGCGCTGCTGTTGGCGGTAGGCGTGGGGCTGGCGGCGTGTGACAAGGCTCCGAATGCTGGGGCGGCCCCGGGCGCACCTGGCGCAGGGGGTCCGCCACCGGCCGAGGTCGGCGTGGTCACCGTGGCGCCGGGTGATGTGGGTCTGATCACCGAGCTGCCGGGTCGTTTGGAAGCATCGCGCGTGGCCGAGGTGCGGGCTCGGGCGGCAGGCATCCTGCAACAGCGCGTGTTCCGCGAAGGCAGTGATGTCAAGGCCGGCCAACTCTTGTTCCGCATCGACGCCGCGCCCTACGCGGCTGCGCTGCAAAGCGCCGAAGCCTCGCTGGCGCGCGCCCAGGCCAACCGCACGCAGGCCACGGCGCTGGCCAACCGCTACAAGCCGCTGGTGGCCGAGAATGCCATCAGCCAGCAGGAGTTCGCCAATGCCCAGGCAGCCCAGCAGTCGGCCGAGGCCGATGTGGCCGTGGCGCAGGCGGCGGTGCAGACCGCGCGCATCAACTTGGGTTACGCCAGCGTGACCGCGCCGATCGCCGGGCGCATCGGGCGCGCACTGGTGACCGAAGGCGCGCTGGTGGGGCAGGGCCAGGCCACCGAGTTGGCCGTGATCCAGCAGGTCAACCCCTTGTTCGTGAACTTCACCCAGTCGGCGGCCGAGGTGCTGCGTTTGCGGCGCTCGCTGGAGGCTGGCCAGCTCAAGGGGGCCGGCGCCGGCGCGGCGAGCGTGCGCGTGGTGCTGGAAGACGGCAGCGAGCACCCCCAGGCCGGCAAGTTGCTGTTTTCGGACCTGACGGTGGATCCGACCACGAGCCAGATCACGCTGCGCGCCGAAGTGCCCAACCCGGAAGGCGCGTTGCTGCCCGGGCTCTACGTGCGTGTGCGGCTGGAGCAGGCGACCGCGCGCGATGCCATCACGCTGCCCCAGCAGGCGGTGACGCGCTCTGCCCGGGGCGACACGGTGATGGTGGTGGATGCGGAAGGCAAGGTCGCGCCGCGGCCAGTGAAGCTCGGTGGCCAGCAGAACGCACAGTGGGTGGTACTCGACGGGCTGGAAGCTGGCGAGCAGGTCATGGTCGACGGCTTCCAGAAGCTGCGCGGCGGTGCGCCGGTGAAGCCGGTGCCCTGGGTGTCGCCCGGTGAGCGGGCGGCCAGCGCGACTTCCGCACCCAAGACCGAAGCCAAGTAAGGGCTGCACAGCATGGCCCAGTTTTTCATCAACCGCCCCATCTTCGCGTGGGTGATCGCGCTGTTCGTGATGGTCTTGGGAGTGGTCTCCATCACCCAGCTGCCGGTTTCGCAATACCCGCCGGTGGCGCCGCCGTCCATCGTGGTCTCGGCGTCTTACCCGGGTGCGTCGGCCTCGACGCTCGAAGACAGCGTGCTCTCGGTGATCGAGCAGGAGATGAACGGCTCGCCAGGCCTGATCTACATGGAGGCCGTGGCCCAGGCCAACGGTACTGGCAACATCACGTTGAGTTTTGAGCCAGGTACTGACCCGGACCTGGCGCAGGTGGACGTGCAGAACCGGCTGGCGCGCGCCACGCCGCGCCTGCCGCAGGCGGTGATCCAGCAAGGCGTTCGGGTCGACAAATCGCGCGGCAACTTCCTGATGTTTGTCATGTTGTCGTCCACCGACGGCCGGCTGGAGCCGGTGGCGCTGGGCGACTACGCCTCGCGCAGCATCGTGCCCGAGTTGCAGCGCGTGCCGGGCGTGGGCCAGGTGCAGCTGTTCGGCACTGAGCGCGCCATGCGGATCTGGGTCGATCCGGCCAAGCTGATCGGCTTCAATCTGAGTGCAGCCGACGTCACTGCAGCCATCCGCGCGCAGAACGCTCAGGTATCGGCTGGCGAGATTGGCGCATTGCCCAACGTGGCTGGCCAGGGAATCGCGGCCACGGTCATCGTCAACGGCCAGCTCTCCACCGTGGAGGAGTTTGGCAATGTGGTGCTTCGCGCCCGTGCCGACGGCGGCACGGTGCGCCTGAAAGACGTGGCGCGCATCGAGCTCGGTGCCCAGGCCTACGCCACCTCGGCGCGACTCAACGGTCAACCTGCCACCGGCATCGGCATCCAGCTCTCGCCCAGTGGCAACGCACTGGCCACTGCCCAGGCCGTGCGCGACAAGATGGCCGAGCTGGAGCGCTTCTTTCCTCAAGGGGTGGGATACGCCGTGCCCTTTGACAGTTCGCGCTTCATCAGCATCTCCATCCAGCAGGTGGCGATCACGCTGCTCGAAGCGGTGGGCCTGGTGTTTCTGGTGATGTTCCTGTTCCTGCAGAACATCCGATATACCTTCATCCCGACCATCGTGGTGCCGATCGCGCTGCTGGGCACGTTCGCCACGCTGCTGGCCATGGGGTTTTCCATCAACGTGCTCACCATGTTCGGCATGGTGCTGGTGATCGGCATCGTGGTGGACGACGCGATCGTGGTGGTGGAAAACGTCGAGCGCATCATGAGCGAGGAGGGTCTCTCGCCGCTGGAGGCCACGAAGAAGGCCATGGGTCAGATTTCGAGTGCCATCATTGGCATGACGCTGGTGCTGATCGCGGTGTTCGTGCCGCTGGCTTTCTTCAGCGGCTCGATTGGCAACATCTACCGCCAGTTCGCTGCGGTCATGGGGGTGTCCATCACCTTCTCGGCCTTTTTCGCGCTCTCGCTCACGCCCGCGCTCTGTGCCACGCTGCTCAAGCCGGTGCAAGCAGGGCACCACCTCGAGAAAAAGGGCTTCTTCGGCTGGTTCAACCGCGGCTTCAAACGCGCCGCTTCAGGCTACGAGCGCGGAGTGTCCGCGCTGCTGCCGCGTGCCGGGCGCACCATGGTGGTGTACCTCGCCATCGTCGGCGCCGCGGTGCTGGTCTACAACCGATTGCCCACGTCCTTCCTTCCCAACGAGGACCAGGGCAACCTGCTGATCAACGTGCAGCTGCCACCCGGCGCCACGCAGGAACGCACGCGCGCCGTGATGACGCAGGTGGAGGATTTCATGCTCAAGCAGCCCGAGGTCCAGAGCATGGTGGGTGTGCTGGGCTTCAGCTTTTCCGGTCAGGGCCAGAATGCAGCGCTGGTCTTCGTCACGCTCAAGGACTGGGCCGAGCGCACCGCGCCGGGCAGTTCGGCCGAAGCGGTGGCCGGTCGGGCCTTTGGCGCACTCTCGCGCATCCGAGATGCTTTCATCCTGCCGCTGAGCCCGCCACCCATCCGCGAGCTCGGCAACTCCTCGGGATTCAGCTTTCGGCTGCAGGATCGCGCCGGCCTGGGGCGCGACGCGCTGCTGGCTGCGCGGGGCCAGCTGCTGGGCATGGCGTCGCAGAGCAAGGTGATCACCGGCGTGCGGCCTGATGGCCTGGAGGATGCGCCGCAACTGCAGGTGGACATCGACCGCGATCGCGCCAATGCCCTGGGCGTGGGCTTTGATGCCATCAACAGCGCGGTGGCCACCGCGCTCGGATCGAGCTACGTCAACGACTTTCCCAACAATGGTCGCCTGCAGCGGGTGGTGGTGCAGGCCGACGCGGCTGCTCGCATGCAGCCCGACGACTTGCTGCGCCTGAACGTCGTCAACAGCCAGGGCCAGGCGGTGCCGCTGTCGGCCTTTGCCAGCACGCGCTGGGCCAATGGCGCGATGCAGACGGTGCGCTACAACGGCTACCCGGCCATGCGCATCAGCGGCAGTGCCGCCGCGGGCTACAGCACCGGCGACGCGCTGGCCGAAATGGAGAAGTTCGCTGCCCAGTTGCCACCGGGATTCGGATTTGAATGGACGGGTCAGTCGCGTGAAGAGAAGCTCGCGGGTTCACAAGCCATGGTGCTCTACGCGTTTGCCATCCTGGCGGTGTTCCTGTGTCTCGCCGCGTTGTACGAAAGCTGGACTGTGCCGCTGGCGGTGATCCTCGTCGTGCCTCTGGGGGTACTGGGCGTGTTGCTCGCCACGCTGCTACGAGCCTATTCGAACGATGTGTACTTCCAGGTGGGTCTGGTCACGATCATCGGCCTGTCGGCCAAGAACGCCATTCTGATCATCGAGTTCGCCAAAGACCTGCAGGCTCAGGGCAAGAGCGCGATCGAGGCGGCACTGGCTGCGGCCCACCTGAGGTTCCGGCCCATCGTGATGACCTCGATGGCGTTCACACTGGGCGTGTTGCCGCTGGCGATTGCCACCGGCGCGGGCTCGGCCAGCCAGCGCGCGATCGGTACCGGCGTGATGGGCGGCATGATCACCGGCACCGTGTTTGCGGTGATTTTTGTCCCGGTCTTTTTTGTCGTTGTGCGCACGCTGTTCAAGGGCAGCGAGCGACAGCACCGGCGCGATGCCGAGGCGGCAGCGGCGCATGGGATCACGCATGACTAACCCCCTGAGTCGCTTCGCACTTCTTCCGCTGAGCGGGGACCACCCTTCAGCCCTGCGGAGCCTGCACGGTGGGATGTGCCGAGGGCATTCCTTCAATCGTCGCGTTGCGCATGGCTGGTGCACGCTGGAGCCGCTGACATGATTCATTCACCCGCTTTGGGCCGGAGCTTGATCGCGGTGACAGCCGTGGTGCTGGCCGGTTGTTCCTTCATGCCGACCTACGAGCCGCCGCCCTTGCCGGTGGCCGCGAGTTTTCCGGATCAGGCCAACGAGCAGGCGGCGGTGGACATTCGCTGGCAGGACTTCGTGACCGATGCTCGGCTGCGTGAACTGATCACGCTGGCCCTGGCCAACAACCGCGATCTTCGGGTGGCCACGCTCAACATCGAGCAGGTGCGCGCGCAGTACGACATCCGCCGGGCCGACCTGCTGCCTACCCTCAACCTGGCTGCCAGCGGCAGTCGCCAGCCCAATTCGAGTGGCGGCACCAACACCAGCTACAGCGTGGGTCTGGCCGTCAGCAGCTGGGAGCTGGACTTCTTCGGGCGGGTCGCCAGCCTGAAGGAGGCCGCCCTGGCCCAGTACCTGGCCAGCGCAGAGGCGCGCCGCGCCGCGCAGACCAGCCTGGTTGCCGCGGTGGCCAGCACCTGGCTCAGTCTGCAGGCCAATGATGACCTGCTGGCGCTGACCCAGCGCACCCTCGCCACCCGCAACGACTCTCTGCGCCTGACCCGCCTGCGTTTCGACAACGGCGCGTCCTCGGCGCTCGACCTGCGCCAGGCCGAGTCACTGACCGCCGCGGCCGAATCGGCGCTGGCTCAGCAGCAGCGCCAGCACGCGCTGGACCGCAATGCGCTGACCCTGCTCGTGGGGCAGTCGGTGCCCGATGCGCTGCTGTTCAACCCGGCAGACCCTGGCCAGGCCCCGCTGATGGCAACCGTGCCCGCCGGCTTGCCCTCGGATCTGCTCACCCGCCGCGCCGATGTCCGCCAGGCCGAGCAGCAACTCATAGCCGCCAACGCCAGCATCGGTGCCGCGCGCGCCGCGTTTTTCCCCCGCATCTCGCTGACAGCCGGACTGGGCACGGTGAGCAACGAGCTGGCTGACCTGTTCAAGAGCGGATCGTGGGGCTTGAGCCTGGCGCCTCAGGCGGTGTTGCCCCTCTTCGACGCTGGGCGCAATCAGGCCAATCTGGAGGCGGCGAACGCCACGCGTGAGATCGCCGTGGCGCAGTACGAAAAAGCCATCCAGACTGCGTTTCGCGAAGTGGCCGATGCGCTCGCGGGCCGTGCCACCCTTGGCGAGCAGGTGAGGGCGCAGCAGGCGCAGGCCACCGCAGAGGCCGATCGTTTCCGGCTGGCCGAACTGCGTTACCGCAATGGCGTGGCCAGTTTTCTCGACGTGCTGGACGCCCAGCGCTCGCTGTTTGCCACTCAGCAGAGCTTGGCACTCAGCCAGCTGGCGCTGCAGCAGAACCAGGTGGCGCTGTACAAGGCGCTGGGTGGTGGTTGGACGGAGTAGCAGAGCCCCCACGCTCCCCCGCTCTGCGGGTCGCTGCCCCCCAAGGGGGCTGATCCGGCTTGGGGCGGCCCGGCGCCGGATTGTCGCCCCCACGCACTTCAGCTGCGCGCGGTTCGATGCCCGCGCCTTCTGCGCCGTGTGCGGAGCGCCTATACCGCCGGCAGGTCGTAGAAGCGCACGATGCAGTCCCAGGCGGCCTGAGGATCGTCGACGTACTGAAACAGCTGCAGATCGTCGGCCGAGATCGTGCCTTCCTCGACCAGCAGGTCCAAGTTGATCAGGCGCTTCCAGTAGTCGCTGCCGAACAGCACGATCGGCACCGGCTTGGCCTTCTTGCACTGCACCAGCGTGATCACCTCAAACAGCTCGTCGAGCGTGCCAAAACCGCCCGGAAAAGCCACCAGCGCCTTGGCCCGCATCATGAAGTGCATCTTGCGCAACGCGAAGTAGTGGAACTTGAAGCACAACTCGGGTGAGATGAAGCGGTTGCCTTCCTGCTCGTGGGGCAGGGCGATGTTGAGGCCGACGTTCAGGGCACCTTCGTCGTGCGCGCCGCGGTTGGCTGCCTCCATGATGCCCGGGCCACCCCCGGTGCAGATGTACAGCTGATCTTCCTTTGGGCAGCGCTGGCTGTAGCGCGCCACGATGCGGGCAAAGCTGCGAGCCTGGTCGTAGTAGGGGGCGTTGCGCACCAGCGCTTTCGCGCGCGCGATGGCTGCTGCGTCGCCGTCGGCTTCGGCCTGTGCCAGCAGGGCCTGGGCTTCGCTGGTTTCCTTGAAGCGTGCGCTGCCAAACACCACCACGGTGTTCTCAATGCCCAGGTCTTGCTGTGCCAGATCGGGCTTGAGCATCTCGAGCTGGAAACGGATGCCACGAGTTTCGCGACGCAGCAGGAACTCCGGGTCGGCAAAGGCCAGGCGGTAGGCATCGGCTTGAAGCGCATTGCCGTTGGTGGCATGGGCTTGCAGCTCGGCCCAGGCGTCGGCCAGGCGCCGCTCGGTGATGTGTTGGCTCAGGTGTTCGGTGCTTTGCACAGAGTTCTCCAATAGGGTGAGGGTCGGTCGATGGTCCACCTCAAAGACCGATGGCCAGGGCCAGCGGCACGAAGAGCACCGCCATCGCATTGCCCAACATGATCATGGCACCCACCTTGTCCGGTTCCTGCTGGTAACGCTCGGCCAGCATGAACTGGATCACGGCCGGCGGAAGTGCGGCAAACAGCAACAGCTGACCGCGCGCCTCGCCCTCCAGGCCCAGCGCCCAGGCCAGCGGGATGCCAATGGCCAGGCCGATCAGCGGGCGCGCCAGCGCGCCCAGGAAACCCAGCGCCAGACCCTGGCGCGTGAGTGCGGTCAGGCGCACACCCAGCGCAAACAGCATCATGGGCAGCAGCGCGTCGCCCAGCAGTTTCATGCCGGAGAGCAGCACCTCGGGCGGCCGCAGGTCGGTCATGGCGCTGGCGAAACCGAGCAGGGTGGCGATCATCAGCGGGCTGGTGAGCAGATCGCGCGAACGCGCGGCTGCGCTGGTGATGCGCGCGCCAAGCGAGAAATGCAGCAGGTTGCTGATCGAGAACAGGGCCACCGCGGCGCCGAAATGTTCGCTGCCGAATGCCAGCAAGGCCAGCGGCAAGCCCATGTTGCCGCAGTTGTTGAACATCACCACAGGCACCAGGGTGCGCGGCTGGGCGCCAAAGGCGCGCGCCAGCGGCCAGGCCAGCAGACCGCTACCCAGGATGAGGATGGCGCCGCCGACCAGCAGCGCGAGGTGATCGCCCAGGCGGAAGTCTTTGGCCGCCAGCGCCGAATACACCAGCAAGGGGGCCAGCACATCGAGCGCGATGCGGTTGAAGGCGGACAGATCGGGTGCGCGCCGTCGCCCATAGCCGTAGCCGATCGCCACGATCAGAAAGACCGGGATGATGACGTCGGCAATGCGGGCGAGGAGTTCCATGGCGGCAGGTACGGATTTCGAATGCAAGAAGGCTCCCGCGGGAGCCTTCTGGTCAGATCAGCTGAGTGCAGCGGATTCAGACACGCTTGCGGTACTCACCGGTGCGGGTGTCGATTTCGATCTTGTCGTCCTGGGCCACAAACAGCGGCACCGACACTTCAAAGCCGGTGGCGATCTTGGCTGGCTTGAGCACCTTGCCCGAGGTATCACCCTTGACGGCGGGTTCGGTCCAGGTGATCACGCGTTCCACGCTGGTGGGCAGTTCGACCGAAATGGCCTTGCCTTCGTAGAACACCACTTCGACGGTCATGCCGTCTTCCAGGTAGTTCAGCGCATCGCCCATGTTCTCGGCTTCAACTTCGTACTGGTTGAAGTCGGCGTCCATGCAGACGTACATCGGGTCAGCGAAGTAGGAGTAGGTGCACTCCTTCTTGTCCAGAATGATCTGGTCCATCTTGTCGTCGGCGCGGCAGACCACCTCGGTGGCCATGTTGTTGAGCAAGGCCTTGAGCTTGAGGCGCACGGTGGCCGCACCGCGGCCGCCACGGGCGTACTCGGTCTTGAGGACGATCATTGGGTCTTTGCCGTGCATGATGACATTGCCGGCGCGCAATTCCTGGGCGATTTTCATAAGGGTTCCAACGGTTGGGCCGCGGGTTCCGGCGGGGAGGGAAGTCCCGGGAACGCTGCTGATGGCAACACTCTGTGCGGCGAGGCAGAAGGCTGGCAGGAACGGGATGCAGGCGCTGGGCCGGCAACCGGTTTTCCGCAAAGCCTTGAATTTTATCGCTTTTTGGCCACGAAACCGAGTAACTGGCTGCTCAGGTCGTCTTGGGCCAGCAGTCGGGCTCGTGCCGCTTGCACACAGGCGCGCCAGCTGTCGACCACCACCCACCCCGGCCAGACGGTGTTGCCCGCCGGGATCATGCCGTTCCACTGGTGGTGGAAATGGCGCATCGAAGTGGGAGCGTCCAGCCAGTCGAGGAACGCATCGAGCTTGGCGTGGTGGGCATGGTCATGCTGCGGGTAGATGTGCCAAACCAAGGGCTGACCAGCCCAGAGCGCGCGCACCAGCGAGTCTTCTCCGCGAACCAGATTCAGATCACAGCTCCAGAGCAGGTGGTCAAAGTCGTGCTGGGGCAGCGGCGCCAGCTGGTGCAGCGAAGTCGGTTGCTCGGCGAGCGCGGCCACCGCCTGCGCCGCGCGGCCCGGCGTCACCAGCCAGTCGCACCTGAGCTTCCCTTGCACGGTCTCTCGCACCACCTGACCCAGTATCGGCGGCTCGTAGCAAAAGAGGCTGATGCGTCGCGCTGCACCTGTCGGCAGCTTCTGCGCCCGAAGCCAGGCGGTGCGATCGAAGATGGCCTGGCGGGCGAGCAGGTCGGGCTCGCGGAGCAAACCACCGGTAGCGGCCGTGAAGCCGGGGTAGAAAAACCATTTGGTCAGACCCCGGAGCGGGCCCTGGTTTACCAGTGAAGGCAGGCGGTGGCAACGCTCCACATAGCCCTCGGCGCTCAGGTACTCCAGGTTGATCCACACCGGTGGTGGGTCACCTTGGGCGAGTTGCTCAGCCATTCGTGCCATGCATTCGGCGGCCGGGTCGCAGCCGAACGCCTCAACCCACACATCGCCTGGCACCCAGTCTGCCAATGCGTGGGCCGATAACGGATCGTGCCAGTGCCGCACCTGCACGCCAGGCACCTGGCCTTCCAGCGCGCCGGGTGCCATCCAGTGCAGCGGACCGGGCTGGTCGATCCAGAGCCGAACCTGCTGGCCGCGCGCTGCCAGGTCGGCGCTCAGGCGCCAGCACACGCCGATGTCGCCGAGGTTGTCGACCACGCGGCAAAAGAGATCCCAGCGCAAAGCGGGCAGGGGAGAGGAAGGCGTGCAGACCATGAGCGAATCATGCCGCAGCCGGCGCCGCGACAATACAGACCATGGAACCCGTGTTCTCCGATCAACTGCTGAGTGAAGTGGCCGCCTTGCCCGGTCTGCCGGGTGTGTACCGCTATTTCGATGCGCAGAACCAGCTGCTCTATGTGGGCAAGGCGCGCAACCTGAAAAAGCGGGTGAGCAGCTATTTTCAGAAAACCCACGACGGCACCCGAATCGGTCACATGGTCAGCCGCATCGCGCGCATGGAGACCACGGTGGTGCGCTCTGAAGCCGAGGCCTTGCTGCTGGAAAACAACCTGATCAAGACGCTGGCGCCGAAGTTCAACATCCTGTTTCGAGACGACAAGAGCTATCCCTATCTCAAGATCACCGGTACGCGCGAGCCTTTTCGCGTCACCGCCGCCAAGCCAGTGCCCTCGCTGGCCTTCCCACGCATGGCCTACTACCGCGGGGTGGTGGATCGGCGCCACAGCTATTACGGGCCTTACCCCAGTGCCTGGGCAGTGAAGGAGTCGATCACGCTGCTGCAAAAGGTGTTTCGCCTGCGCACCTGCGAAGACACCGTGTTTGCCAACCGCACGCGACCTTGCCTGCTGTACCAGATCAAGCGCTGCAGCGGCCCATGTGTGGACCTGATCGACAGCGAAGCCTACGCGCGCGACGTGGCCGATGCCGAAGCCTTTCTGCGCGGCGAGACGCAGGCGGTGCTGGCCACACTGGAGCAGCGCATGAGGGATCACGCCGAGCGGCTGGAGTATGAGCAGGCGGCTGAAATTCGCAACCAGATGGCCGCGCTCTCGCGCGTGCTGCACCAGCAGGCGATGGACAACGTGTCCGACAAGGACGTGGACGTGCTGGCGGTCAAGGTGCAGGGCGGCCGCGCCTGCGTGAACCTGGCCATGGTGCGCGGCGGTCGCCACCTCGGCGACCGACCGTATTTCCCTGCTCATGTCGAAGATGCGACGCAGATCGACCACGCGCTGAGCGAGGAGCGCAGCGATTTGCCGCTGCCTGAGCGCGTGGCGGTCCAGGTGCTCGAAGCCTTCATTGCGCAGCACTACCTGGGCGTTGCCATGCCGCACACGCTGGTGACCAGCCACCCGGTGAGCAAGGCTCTGCTGGACGCCTTGAGCGAACAGACTGGCGTCAAGGTCAACGCGGTGCATCAGCCGCGCGAACACCGCCGCATCTGGCTGGAAATGGCCCAAAAAAACGCCGAGATCGCACTTGCACGCCTGCTGGCCGAAGAAGGCTCGCAACAGGCCCGCACCCGCGCGCTCGCTGACGCCCTGCAACTGCCCGACGACCAACTCGACACCTTGCGGGTCGAGTGTTTCGACATTTCGCACACGGCGGGCGAGTCGACCCAGGCCTCATGCGTGGTGTTTGAAGATCACAAGATGCAGAACAGCCAGTACCGGCGCTACAAGATCGAAGGCATCACGCCGGGCGACGACTATGCGGCGATGCGGCAGGTGTTGATGCGGCGCTATGGACGCGTGGCCGAGGCGCTGGCCGCGGAGGCGGCCGAACCCGCCGCCGCCCCGGCACAGACCGAACCGGTGGCCGACGCGGCTGCCGACACGGCTGATGCCGCAGAGCGAGCGACTTCGGAGTCTGCCAGCGACGCCACCAGCGGCCTGCCAAGCGGCCCCCGCATGCCCGATCTGGTGCTTGTCGACGGCGGCAAAGGTCAGGTCAGCATGGCGCGCGAGGTGTTCCAGCAGCTGGGGCTCGATGTGTCGCTGATCGTGGGCGTGGAGAAGGGCGAGGGTCGCAAGGTGGGCCTGGAGGAGCTGGTCTTTGCTGACGGCCGCGAGAAGGTCTATCTGGGGCACGATTCGGCGGCACTGATGCTGGTGGCGCAGATTCGGGACGAGGCGCATCGCTTCGCCATCACCGGCATGCGCGCTCAGCGCGCGAAGGTGCGCACCGGCGCCAGCAAACTGGAAGACATCCCGGGCGTGGGGCCGAAGAAGCGGGCGCGGTTGCTGCAGCGTTTTGGCGGCGTGCGCGGCGTGGCCAGTGCCAGCGTGGAAGATCTCTGCACGGTGGAAGGTATTTCGGCTGATCTGGCCGATGCGATCTACCGCGCGCTTCACTGACGGGCCTCGCTGCGTCCCGCTGCCTGCGGGTGCATGCTGCGGCTCCATCGGGTTTTGGCGCAGCCCCGGGGGCAGGTCTGGTTCGGAGCGGCATCAGCGCCGTGGCGTTCGCAGGCTTGCGCCATCGCTCCCCCATAATCGGCGCATGTTCTTCAACCTTCCCACCTTGCTGACCTGGGCGCGCATCGTCGCGATTCCCTTGATCGTCGGGGTCTTCTATCTGGAAGGGGTGAGCGCGGTACAGCAGAATCTGATCGCCACGGTGATGTTCATCGTGTTTGCGCTCACCGACTGGGCCGACGGGTATCTCGCACGCAAGCTCAACCAGACCTCGGCCTTCGGCGCCTTTCTTGATCCGGTGGCCGACAAGTTCCTCGTCTGCGCCAGCTTGCTCGTGCTGGTCCACCTGGACCGGGCCGATGTGTTCGTGGCGCTGATCATCATCGGCCGCGAGATCGCGATCTCTTCGCTGCGCGAGTGGATGGCCATCATCGGTGCAACCAAGAGCGTGGCGGTGCACATGGTGGGCAAGGCCAAGACAATGGTGCAGATGATTGCGATCCCGTTTTTGTTGTACGACGGTCGGCCGCTGGGTCTCATCGACACGCATGTGTGGGGTACCTGGCTGATCTGGATCTCTGCGGTGCTGACCATCTGGTCGATGGTGTACTACCTGAAAAAAGCCCTGCCCGAGATCCGCGCGCGTTCGCGCTGAGCCCGCATGTCCCTTCCCGCGCAAGACAACGCGTGGCTGCGCGCCATGCCCTGGGTGTTCGTGTTGATCTGGAGCACCGGCTTCATCGTCGCGCGTTTCGGTATGCCGCACGCGCCACCGATGTCTTTCCTGGCCGTGCGCTACGCCCTGTCCATCCTGTGTTTCCTGCCCTGGATCTGGGTCGCTGGTGTGAAGTGGCCGGTGAATCGAGCGCAGTGGCTGCATCTGTCGGTGACCGGCGTGCTGATGCATGCGGGCTACCTCGGTGGCGTGTGGGCCGCAGTGAAGGCGGGCATGGGTTCGGGCCTGTCGGCGCTGATCGTGGGCATTCAGCCGGTGCTCACCGCGATCTGGCTGAGCGCCATGGGCGGCGCTGAGGGCCGTGTCTCGCGCCGGCAATGGGCCGGGCTGTTGCTCGGCTTTGCCGGCTTGGTGCTGGTGGTCTCGCGCAAGTTTGAACACGGCGGCGCAGGGGACCACGCCGACTGGCTGAACCTGTCGCTGGCCGTGCTGGCGCTGTTCTCGATCACAGTCGGCACGCTCTATCAAAAACGCTATGTCAAGGCCTGCGACGTGCGAAGCGCCAACACGGTGCAGCTGCTGGCCGCGCTGGTGGTGACGCTGCCGCTGGCGCTGCTGGAGACCGAGAGCATGCGCTGGAACGGCGAGCTGGTGGGCGCCATGGCCTGGTCGGTGCTGGGGCTCACGCTGGGCGGCAGCTCGCTGCTGTACCTGCTGATCCAGCGCGGCGCTGCGGCCAAGGTCACCAGTCTGATGTACCTGGTGCCCCCTTGCACGGCGTTGATCGCGTGGCTGCTGTTTGATGAGCCCGTCACGCTCTTCACCGTGGCCGGTATCGCGCTCACCGCGCTCGGTGTGAGCCTGGTGATTCGCCCGCCGAAATCGACCTGACGCGCCAAGGCTCTTCGCGAAAACGCTGGGCGAGGAAGTCGACCAGCAGCCGGATGCGGCGCGGAATCTGCGCGCGGTAGGGCGCCAGCCAGTGGATGTCGGCCTCGGGCATGGTGAACTCGGGCAGAACCTGAACCAGCTCGCCGCTGGCCAGGCGAGGAGCGATGTCCCAGCGGCTGCGCAGCATGATGCCGTGGCCGGCCAGGCACCAGTCGCGTACCATCTCGCCCGAGTTGCTCGACAGAGGCCCGCGCACCGCCACGTGATGCGTCTGTCCATCTTGCGCACAGAACAGGCGCCAGTGGTCAAAGCGCTGGCTGGCGCCACCGCCGTTTTCCCGCACCACCAGGCAGTGATGCTGCGACAAGTCTGCCAGGCAGGTGGGCGCCCCTCGCAAGGCCAGGTAGGCGGGTGCGGCCACCAGCACCCGCTGGTTGGGAGCCAGGCTGCGCGCGATCCACTCGGCGCTGCGTTCGCCTGGTGCGCTCCAGAGCCAGATTGCGCCATCAAAGCCCTCGACCGCGAGATCCGGCAGCTGCTCGGTGAGTTGCAGCTGCACGCTCACCCGAGCATTCCGCGCCTGGAAATCGGCCAGTGCCGGGCCCAGCCAGCGGCGACCGAAACCGAAGGTGGCGGCCAGACGGATCGGCCCGGCCGGCTCCTGATGGTGTTCACGCAGCTCGGACTCAGCCGCCTCAAACCCTTGCAGCAACTCAACCGCCCGCACGCAAAGTGTCTCGCCCTCGGCCGTGGGGCTCACGCGGCGCGTGGTGCGCTGGAACAGGCGCAGGCCGAGGCGCGCTTCCAGCGATGCGAGGCGTTTGGTGACGCCCGACGGGGCCAGCTGCAGCACACGGGCAGCCTGCGCCAGGCTGCCGTGCTGGCGCACGGCCAGCACCAGTTCCAGATCGGCTCGGTCCAATTGTTTCTCCTGCGGAATTAATCAATTGCCGAATTATTGCTGGTGTTCGACGTAAGCTGCAGCCCATGCTCGACGCTTTCTCTCCCGGCACTGTGGTCCACGACGGGCTGGCCCTGCACACCCGGTCGGGCGGTGAAGGTCCGCCGCTGCTGCTGTTGCACGGGCATCCGCAGAGCATGGCCATGTGGCACCGAGTGGCGCCCCGGCTGGCCGAGCACTTCCGTGTGGTGATGATGGACTTGCGCGGCTACGGCGACTCCGGACGGCCCGCCGCCGATGCCAAGCACCTCGCCCACAGCAAGCGGGTAATGGCCCAGGACGCGGTGGCGGTCATGCGGGCGCACGGCTTTGATCAATTTGCGGTGCTGGCGCACGACCGCGGCGCGCGCGTGGCGCACCGGCTTGCAGCCGACCACCCGCAGTCGGTGAGCCGTCTCATGCTGCTCGACATCGCGCCCACGCTGGCGATGTACCAGCAAACCAATGAAGCGTTTGCACGCGCCTACTGGCACTGGTTTTTTCTGATCCAGCCACCGCCATTGCCCGAGGCGCTGATTGCGTCCGACCCGGTCCGCTACCTGACCAGCGTCATGGGCAGCCGCCATGCCGGTCTCGCAGCCTTCGACCCGGCGGCGCTGGCCGAGTACGCGCGCTGCATCGCCTTGCCCGGCACGGCCGAAGCGATGTGCGAAGACTACCGTGCCAGCGCCAGCATCGACCTGGAACACGACCGAGCCGATGTGGCTTGCGGGCACCAGCTGACGCAGCCGCTTCGTGTGCTGTGGGGCGAACATGGCACGGTGGCGCGGTGCTTCGATGTGCTGGCGCTGTGGCGCGAGCGTGCGCAGCATGTCAGCGGGGACACCTTGCCCTGCGGTCACTACCTGGCCGAAGAAGCGCCCGATGCCTTGCTGGCGCAGGCCATTCCTTTTTTCAAACTCACCCCACCCAGGAGCACAACATGAACAAAACCCATCGCATCGCCGTCATTGCCGGTGACGGCATCGGCACGGAGGTCATGCCCGAAGGCCTGCGCGTGATGGAGGCCGCGGCTTCGAAGTTCAACATCGCGCTGCAGTTTGACCACTTCGATTTCTCCAGCTGCGCCTACTTCGAGAAGCACGGCCAGATGCTGCCCGACAACTGGAAGGAGCAGATCGGCGGTCACGACGCGATCTACTTCGGCGCGGTCGGCTGGCCTGACAAGGTGCCCGACCACGTCTCGCTCTGGGGCTCACTGCTGTTGTTCCGCCGCGAGTTCGACCAGTACGTCAACGTGCGTCCCGCCAAGCTCATGCCCGGGGTCACCGCGCCCGTGGTGCGGCGCGACGGTTCGCCGCGCCAGGCGGGTGAGATCGACATGGTGATCGTGCGCGAGAACACCGAGGGCGAGTACTCCAGCATCGGAGGGCGCATGTACCCCGGCACCGAGCGCGAGATCGTGGTGCAGGAAACGGTGATGTCGCGCATCGGTGTCGACCGCGTGCTGCGCTATGCCTTCGAGGTGGCGCGGTCGCGTCCCAAGAAGCACCTCACCAGTGCCACCAAGAGCAACGGCATCGCCATCACCATGCCTTACTGGGACGAGCGCGTGGCCGAGATGGCCAAGCAGTACCCGGATGTGATGGTCGACAAGTTCCACATCGACATCCTCACCGCGCACTTCGTGCAGCGCCCCGACTTCTTCGATGTGGTGGTGGGCAGCAATCTGTTTGGCGACATCCTGAGCGATCTCGGCCCGGCCTGCACCGGCACCATCGGCATCGCGCCCAGCGCCAACCTCAATCCCACCCGAGCCCACCCTTCCTTGTTCGAACCGGTGCACGGCTCGGCGCCCGACATCGCCGGCAAAGGCATTGCGAACCCGATTGGTCAGATCTGGTGCGGCGCCATGATGCTCGACCACCTGGGCCACCGCGATGCGCACGATGCCGTGATGGACGCCATCGAGGCCGTGTTGCAACCTGGAAGTGGCGCACCCCGCACCGCCGATCTGGGTGGACAGGCCAGTACCTCCGATGTGGGGCGCGCGATCGCCGCAGCGCTGGTCGGCTGAGGCCACTGCCCGGGCAATAAGTCACGAAGCGCGCGGGCTGCCGTGGGGAAAAGGTCTAGAATCTCGCCTCTTGTCAGCGGGTGTGGTGGCCTTGGCGGATGTGCTTATTGACATCGCCTAGGCGCCATGGGTCTAATCAACCCGCGTCTGTTGAGGCTTTCGGGCAACAGCACGGCAAGCACCGCGGGCCTGTGTTGACGGCAACATCACCGTCTTTTGCATCGGGTCCGCTTGCACGGATTCTTCCAATCATTTCAAGAGGGGCTATTTGTGAACAAAACCGAACTCGTCGAACACATCGCCAAGCACGCCGACATTTCCAAGGCGGCTGCTACGCGCGCACTCGATTCGACCATCACCGCCATTCGCACCACGCTCAAGAAGGGCGGTACCGTTTCCCTCGTGGGTTTCGGCTCGTTCGCTGTGACCAAACGGCCTGCTCGCAAGGGTCGCAACCCCCGCACTGGCGCTGAGATTAAAATCAAGGCCGCCAAAGTGCCGAAGTTCCGCCCAGGCAAGGCTTTGAAGGATGCGCTGAACTGAGCCGCACCACGGGTTTCCCGGTGGGGTGCTTAGCTCAGTCGGTAGAGCGGCGCCCTTACAAGGCGTAGGTCGGCGGTTCGACCCCGTCAGCACCCACCACCACCGAAAAGGCGAACACGGGTTCGCCTTTTTTGTTGTCAGAACCCCAGCCCGGTCCGCCGGTTGTTTCAAGGTTTGTTTGCATGTTCGAATCCATACGCAATCACAAGAAGTACCTCATGGGGTTCTTGATGATTCTGATCATTCCCTCGTTTGTGCTGTTTGGTGTGCAGGGGTTTTCCGACGGCGATGGTCGCGGCAAGACCGTAGCCACCGTCAACGGCGAAGACATCACGCAGCTGGACTGGGATCAGGCGCATCAGGTCGAGTCGCAACGCCTGCGCGAATCCATGCCGACGCTGGACGCGAGGTTCCTCGACAGCGATGAGGCCCGCTACGCCACGCTGGAGCGGCTGGTGCGCGAGCGCGTGCTGGCGGCGGCGGCGCAGAAGCTCAACCTGTACACCAGCGATCAGCGCCTGGCGCGCGACCTCCAGCAGAACGAGGCCATCGCCTCGCTGCGCCGACCCGATGGCACGCTCGACACCGAGGCCTATCGCCAGCTGGTCGGCCGCCAGGGCATGACGCCCGAGATGTTCGAGGCGCGTGTGCGTGCTGACATTTCGGTGCGCCAGGTGTCGCAGGGCATCGTGGGTTCGGGCTTTGCGTCGCCAGCGATTGCCCAGGCTTCGCTCAATGCGTTTTTCGAGCAGCGCGAGGTGCGTGTGGTGCAATTTGCCGCCGCCGATTTTGCAGCCCGCGTGAATCCCAGCGACGCCGAGATCGAAACCTTTTACAACGACAGCCCCCAGCTGTTCCAGGCACCGGAGCAGGTCGACATCGAGTATCTGGTGCTCGACACCGAAGCGTTGCAGGAAACGGTGAGCCTGAACGAAGCCGATGTGCGCGCCTATTACGATCAGAATGCCTCGCGCCTGTCGGGTAATGAGGAGCGTCGCGCCAGCCACATTCTGCTCACCGTGGCACCCGGCGCGTCTGACGCCGACAAGGCCGCCGTCAGAGAGCGCGCGGCGGCGCTTCTGGCCCAGGTGCGTCAGGCGCCTGACACTTTTGCGGCAGTTGCCACGGCCAACTCGCAAGACCCCGGCTCTGCAGCCAACGGCGGCGACCTGGACTTCTTCGCCCGCGGCGCCATGGTCAAGCCGTTCGAGGACACGGTGTTTGCGCTGAACAAGGGCGACATCTCCGACCTGGTGGAAACCGAATTTGGCTTTCACATCATTCGCGTGACCGACATCAAGGCGCCCGAGGTCAAGAGCTTTGAGTCCATGCGTGCGCAGATCGAAAGCGACCTGAAGAAGCAGGAGGCGCAAAAGCTGTTTGCTGAAAACGCCGAGGCCTTCAGCAACCTGGTCTACGAACAAGGCGATAGCCTGGCGCCGACTGCCGAGCGCCTGAAGCTCAGCGTGCAGACAGCCCAGGGCGTGACCCGGCAGGGCCAGCCCGGTTCGGGGGTCTTGTCCAACGACCGGCTTCTGTCGGAAATCTTCTCCGCCGAATCGGTGGAGAAGAAGCGCAACGTGGCCGCGGTCGAAGTGCGCTCGGGCCAGCTGGCCTCGGCGCGCGTGTTGCAATACCTGCCAGCCCGCACCCGGCCGCTGGCCGAAGTGCGTGACGCCGTGCGCACCCAATTGGTGGCGCAGCGCTCGGCCCAGCTGGCCCAGGAAGAGGGCGCGCAAAAGCTCGCCGCCTGGCAAGCTGCACCGGCCGCCGCCAATCTGCCGGCGCCCCTGACGGTTTCGCGCGACAAGGCCCAGGGCCTGCCCGGTCCGGTGCTCAACGCCGCGCTCAGCGCCGATTCGACCCAGCTGCCGGTCTGGAAAGGCGTGAACCTGGGCAGCCAGGGCTATGCGGTGATCCAGGTCGAAAAGGTGATGCCGCGCGAAGCTCGCGATGCCCAGGCGCGGCAGCAGGAAGTGCAGCAATACGGTCAGTGGTGGAGCGCGGCCGAAGGCCAGGCCTACTACGAAACGCTGAAGGAGCGCTTCAAGGTCCGCATTGAGGTGCCGACTCCTCCCGCGCTGAGCGCGGCGGCGCGCTGAGCCCAGTCGACCCGCCGTCCGCAGCCCGTTGAGGGCTCGGATGACGCTATAATTTCAAGCTTGCGGTGGCTGTAGCTCAGTTGGTAGAGTCCAGGATTGTGATTCCTGTTGTCGTGGGTTCGAGCCCCATCAGCCACCCCACTATTCAAAACCCAGTGTTTATGCGGCTTCCCAGCTAGTGTGGGTGCATGATGTGGGTGCAAAGTTGAAGGCCTCCAGGAGCAATCCTCGGGGCCTTTTTCTTTGCTGTTGTGGCCTGCATTGATTCCCCCGCTTGTGTGTGACATCAATGGTTCCGAGGGCTACTATTGGGGGTATCACATCAGGAGGACCCTATGAAGAAATCATTGCTCGTGCTCGTTGCACTCATCACGTTTGCAAGCATCGCTGCTGCGCATGGGGGCCGGACGAATTCAGAAGGCTGCCACAACGAGAAGCGCACAGGCGGCTATCACTGCCATTGACCCCCCCGGATTTGCTGCTAAGGCCCCTAGGTGAAATCCTCGGGGCTTTTTCTTGGGCAAGGGCCCGAACTGTTTCCCCGTGTGTGGCTGCTCTCAAACTGGGTAAGCGGCCGACGGTCCCATCAAGATGGGTAGCTGCTCCACAAGGCTAGACTTAAAGAATCGGTCAGGAGCGGGCATCCTTGTGCTTTGCTGCCGAGGCGTTCGAATAAGCGTCTGTTGGAAGATTCCATGGGAGTGAGAAATGAAACTGTCAGTGTCGCTGCCATCTACCGCATGCCTCACAGTGCTCTTGGCCTGGTGCTCACCCACGGGCGCAGGAAATTGCGAAAAGCATCGTCGAAAGGATCGGATGCGAAAAGGTCGCGGACCTTGAGTTCGTTCATGTGTTTCTCCTTGAGTAGGTTGAGCAACTGAAGCCTGTTCGGCGAACCGCTTCCGGCGGCTATCGTCAGCCTGCGCGCGCTCCCGTACATTGAGCGTGCTTAACCGAGACACCCGTCGCTGGTCAGCTGACATGCGCGAGAGCGAGGAGACGCTTCGCACCCCATGGGTTTCGCTGCGCTGCCGTGCGTCGGCCGGGCCCGCCGGACATGCCGCGGCATTGAGTCAACGCAATCCGGAGGCGATCTCAAGGCCTAAGGTTTGACTGGTGCAGGCATCGCCGCACAGGCTCTGCACCCTCACGCTGCCCCTTCATCCTGACCCGTCCAAGGAGACCCGAGATGCCCCGATCCTCATCCACTACCAAGCCCTCCACCCTCGCTGCAAAGGCCATGAGCACGGCCAGCCCATTGACTTCCACCGCGCGCGCCAAGGCCGCCCAGAAGCCAGCGTCCATTGACCACCAGACGGCCGTTCGCGAGGCGGCCTATGCCCGTTTTGAAGCGCGCGGCTGCGAGCCTGGTCACGAACTCGACGACTGGCTGCAAGCCGAGACCCTGGTGCGCCAGGCGACGGGTGGCTCGAAGAAGAAGGCGCACTGAACCTGGCCGCCCCTACGGCGCAGCGGCACAGGACGATCGCTCCCGATCTGCTCTGACTTCGCGCAGCGCAAGAGCGGTCACTGTTGAAGCTGCCAAGTCGATCGAATGCGGTCAACCACCACTTGTCGTTGCACGAGCTCAATCCGTCGACGTCAGATGGTGACAGCTGGGTCGCTGGCTTGCACGCCAGCCGCGGCAAGTCGACAGAAGAAGAAAGGACGTTCGAATGACAGCCAGGCAGCCGCCAGTCGGTGAGGAAGACGATGACGCGATCACCCACACAGCACGGCTCCACGGCCGCTTGACGACCCGTGCGACGTTGCCCGGAACCTGAGATGAGGGCTGCGATGACACCCGAGATGCAAAGCGAACAGGTGAACCTGCAAGGGCCTTCGCTGCCCGCTGATCTGATGGTGCCCGAACATGCACAGGGGCTGGTGCTGTTTGCCCACGGCAGCGGCAGCAGCCGGCGCAGCGTGCGCAACCGCTGGGTGGCTGGTGTGCTGCAGCGGCGCGGACTGGCCACCCTCCTGTTTGATCTGCTGACCGAAGAGGAGGCGCAGGACCAGCGCAAGGTATTCGACATTGCGCTGCTGGGTCGGCGCGTGGTCGACGCGATGGAATGGGTCGCGCAGCGCCCTGACCTGGCGCACCTGAGGCTGGGTCTTTTTGGTGCCAGCACGGGCGCGGCTGCCGCGCTGGTGGCGGCGGCGCAGAAGCCCCGGCGCGCGGCGGCGGTGGTGTCGCGCGGGGGGCGCCCGGACCTTGCGTTGAGTGTGCTGCCGCAGGTGCAGGCACCGACGCTGCTCATCGTGGGCGGGCGTGACGCCGAAGTGCTTGTCCTCAACCGGCAGGCCATTCGCGAGCTGGGTGGGGAGAAGCGGCTGGAGATCGTACCGGGTGCAACGCACCTGTTCGAGGAGCCAGGCACCCTCGAAAGCGTGGCGGCCCTGGCCGCTGAATGGTTCAGGCGCCACCTGTGCGAATCAGGTCGGGCCTGAGGATGGAGCCACAGCTGCCCAGCCTGCGACGAGCCGTGACCCTGTGCCAGCCGTACCTGGGCCAGATGGCGGGCGCCTTCACCGACTGCGCGCCACTCCATGGCAGCAGCACGCTGCTGGTCGAAGCTCTGGATCGGGACGAACCCTGGCAGTTCAGCAACTTCTGCGCCGGCTGATCATCGGCGCTATCCAACGCCCTCCCCAGCCCAGACCCCATGAACACAGCCTCTGAAACGCGAACCTGTCTTTGCGACAGCGCCCAGCTCGACGCTGTCATGTGCCGCATGGCACAACAAGCCGCGAGCATCCTGCGCGCCAGCGGACCCGTGGCGGTGGTGGGCGTGCTGCGTCGCGGGGCGCCCCTGGCCGATCACCTGACCCGGCGCATGGTGAAAGACCTGGGTTTGGCACCGCCGCTGCGCCTGGACCTGTCGGTCAAGCGCTACGCCGACAACCTCGAACTGCTGTTTCCCGACACACAGCTCACCGAAGCGCCTCAACACGCCGCCCTGGACCTGAGCGGCCACACCGTGCTGGTGGTTGACGACGTGCTGTTCAGTGGCCACTCCGCGCTCAAGGTGGTGGACTGGCTGGCTCGCAAACGACCGGCCGCCGTCCACCTGGCCGTGCTCGTCGACCGGTGCGTGACCGCACTGCCGATCAGCGCCGACGTGGTTGGCCTGAGGCTGGAGGTCGCACCCACCGACATCGTCGAATGCCATGTGCCACCCTACGAACCCGGCTTCAGCGTTCAGCTGCTGCGGCCTGGACCCCAGGGTCGAACCGATGAAAAGGAACTCCCCCATGTTCAAAGACCGTGACGACGCCGCCCGTCAGCTTGCCGACCGGCTGGCGGCCTACCGTGGCCAGCATCCGCTGGTGCTGGCCATTCCGCGGGGCGCGGTGCCGATGGGCAAGGTGATTGCCAGGCAACTCAAGGGCGAGCTTGACGTGGTGCTGGTGCACAAGCTGCGTGCGCCGTTTCACCACGAGACGGCGATCGGCGCGGTCGACGAAAGCGGCTGGACCACCATCGCGCCTTACGCCGCTGCGGCAGGCGCTGACCAGGACTACATCGCCGCGGAGAAGCACCTGCAGCTGCAGGTTCTGCACGCGCGACGCGCGCATTATTCGCCGCTGCGCACCCCGGTCGATCCGGCCGGGCGCACGGTCATCGTGGTGGACGACGGCCTTGCCACCGGCGCCACCATGACCGCTGCTCTGCATGGCCTGCGCCAGCGCAAGCCGCTCAAGCTGGTCTGCGCCGTACCGGTGGCCTCATTCGAAGCGCTGGAGAAAATCCGGCCAATGGCCGACGAGGTCGTCTGTCTGATGACGCCGCCGGACTTCCAGGCCGTGGGCCAGTTCTACCGCGACTTCCCTCAGGTGAGCGATGACGCCGTGATCGAGCTGCTTAAGGCCTGAGCCCGTGCCGTGTCAGGTTGGGGTCGCCCGCGACAGCACCTCGAAGCTCAATAGCAGCAGTTCGGTGCCACCACCCGCTTCCGCCACCCGGCGCGCGGACAGCCGCAGCGGTTGTGGCGCTGGCCCCATGCCGGGAATCTAGTGGGTCAGCTCGCGGGATTCGAAGGTGAGTGCATATTGAAAGATGGGCATCAGCCGGTCCTGCAGGTCCGGCTCGAGGTAGATCAGCAGGTTGCGACAGGACAGCAGATCGAGCCGAGCGAAGGGCGGATCCTTGATCACGCTTTGCAGCGCGAACACCACCATTTCACGGATTTCCTTGCGCACGCGGTAGCCCCTGTCTTCATTGACGAAGAAGCGGCGCAGGCGCTCGGGCGAAACTTCCTGAGCGATTTTGGGCGGGTACAGCCCTGCGCGGCCCATCGCGATGGTGTCCGGGTCGATGTCGGTGCTGTAGATCTGCACCGGCAGCTCTCGGTGCAATTCGTCTGCCAGATCGCGCAGCAGCATCGCCAGGAAAAGGCATCTTCCGCGGTCGCGCAGCCCTCCACCCAGACGCGCAGCGGCTCTCTCTCTCAGAGCGGTTGGCCAGCAGCGCCGGCAGCACCGACTTCTTCAGGAAATCGAACACCTCAGGGTCGCGGAAGAAAGTGGTGACACTGATCAGCAGCTCGCGAAACAGCGCCTGGACCTCGTCCGGATGCTCGTTCAGGAAGCGCGCGTAGGCCTCTGCGTCCGCCAGGCCGTGCCGCACCATGCGCTGGCCCAGGGTGCTTTTCTTGTACTGGGAAAAGTCGTGTCCGGTGCTGGCACGCAGCCGCATCAGCACCCTTGCCACGCGCTTGTCGTTGACCGGCGACTTGCGGTTCTGCACCATCAGCTCGCGCAGCCGGGCGTCCGCCGCCAGCGCCTTGGGCATGTCCTCGACCGCCAGCACCTGGGAGGCACAGCCGGCCTGGATCGTGCTGGCGGGCATGCCGTCGTACTTCGCCGAGGCCGGATCCTGCACCAGGCAAAGCCCACCAGCACCGTGGATGGCCCGAAGGCCCAGCGTGCCATCGGTGCCGGTGCCCGAGAGCACGATACCGACCGCGAGTGCGCCCTGGTCATCGGCCAGCGAGCGCATGAAACTGTCGATCGGCATGTGCCGCCCCCGTTGACCGACCGGTTCGGTCAGGCTCAGGGCGCCCTGGGTGATCACCATGTCGCGGTTCGGCGGGATCACGTAGACATGGTCCGTCGCCACCACCACCTGGTCGTGGGCCTCGTTCACCGGCATGCGGGTGCTGCGCTGAAGTATCTCGGTGAGGATGCTGGCGTGCGTCGGGTCCAGATGCTGCAGAACGACAAACCCCATGCCACTGCCATCGGGCATGGCGCGCAGAAACTGCTCGAAGGCTTCCAGGCCACCGGCCGAAGCTCCGATCGCCACGATCGGGAACCCGGACGCTTCGGGCAAAGCCGCGTCGGTTTTTGCTGGCGCGGGTAGCCCGGGCTGGCGCCGCCGGTCACCACGGGCCGGGGCAGATGGGGTTTTGGGCAATGTTGGCTTGCGGGTAGCCATGGGCATTCCTCTCAGCCGTGCGTTGGCGCGCGGGATGTGGTCGCGTCAGTGGACGCACCCGCTCAGGTCCCGCCAGTCGCTTCGCCGAGGTCGTTTTTTCCCAGCTGGTGCTCCAGGCCGAAGCGGATGAGTGCGGCCGTGCTGTCGAGTTGGAGTTTCTCAAGAATGCGGCGCTTGTGCGTGCTCACCGTCTTGACAGAGAGATGCAGTGCCTGCGCGATGTCTACCGGGCGCTGCCCAGCCACAATGCGTTGCAGCACCTCCATTTCCCGGTTGCTCAGCAGTTCGGTTGGTGAAGCCGGCCGCTGGCCGCTGAGCTGCTGCACGACGCGCTCGGCCAGGTGAGCGGAGACGAACACGCCTCGCTGGGCCACCTTGCGCACGGCGGTTACCAGTTCGGTGCCCGCCGTATCCTTGGTCACGTACCCCCGGGCGCCGGCCTGGAATGCGCGCAGTGCGTACTGCTCCTCGGCATGCATGGTCAGCACCAGCACCGAGACCAGCGGGAATTCGCTCCTGATGCGTGCGATCAGGTCGAGGCCGCTCATGCCGGGGAGGGACAGGTCGACGATGGCCAGGTCAAAGTGCTGTGCACGCAGGCATTCCAGCGCCTGGTAACCCGTACTTGCTTCGGAAATACGCCATTCGTTCGCCAGAGGCTCGAGCAGCCGCTTGAGGCCCTCGCGCACCACGGTGTGGTCGTCCACGAGCAACAGGTTCTGCAAGGTGAGGCCCCTGGCCCGGCTGGTTTCGCTCATGGTGTTTCGCCATTCTTTCGGGTTTCCTGGCCCTCTGCGGGCAAGGGTAGCGTCAGCCGCAGGGACTGCCAGCCGGTGCGGTCGCGTTCGGTATCGGGCTGCAGCTCGCCACCCAGCAGCCTGGCACGGTGTGCCAGCACATCGGTTGCCGGGTCGTCTGCACTGCTGGGGACGGGTGATGCCGCTTTGGCGAGGCTGCGCAACACCAGCTCCAGCGCACCGGCGCCGTGGTGCAGGTCGATGCGGAATTCGCTGGTGTCCGGGTCGCGCAGCAGGTAGGTCAGCGCTTCCTGCACGAACCGGTACAGGCCAAGCGTGGTCGCTTGCGTGAGCACGGGAAGCTCTGGGTCCAGCGACAGGCTGAAGCGCAGGTCGAACTGGCGCGCACAGTCCTGCGCCAGCCACTCGATGGCTGCGTTCAGGCCCAAGTCGTCAAGCATGGGCGGGCGCAGGTCGGTGGTGACGCGGCGCACCGTGGCGACCGCCTCGTCCAGCGTGTCCAGCACCGGCGCCATGCGCGACTTCCACTGGGCCGCCTCGTGCTCACCCACGTCGGCGGGCGTCGCGGCCATCTCCATCTTGAGCGCGCTCAGCCGCTGCCCCAGGTTTTCGTGCAGCGTCAAGGCCACGCGGCGCCGCTCGGTCTCCCTCGCATCGGCATCGAGCGCAGCGATGCGCCGCTCGAGATCGGCCTGCACGCGATCGGAAACATCGACCAGGGTGACCCGAAGACTGGTTTCCCCTTGGCGAGACACCGCGCGCAGGCAATCGACCTGCCCTTGCCAGATCCCCTGGGTGGACGGCACAAGAAAGGTCAGGACGATGCTGTGGCGGTCGGATCCAGCCAACACCTGCCGCAGAAACCGGTCCCAGCGATCGGCATCCGGGCCCTGCAGGTGGCGCGCAAAAGGCCGACCCATGAGGGCGCCGTGCTCTCGGCCCAGCATGACCGCCGCGGTGAGGTTGGACTCCTGCACCTTCCCCTGCTCATCCAGCGTGAGGTAGCCGACTGGCGCGTATTCGTAGAGATCCAGGTAGCGGTCACGCGCCGCCACCAGGGCCGACTGGGTGCGCCGCAATTCTTCGTTCTGAGATTCCAGCTCGGCCTGGTGCACTTGCAGCTCGTGGGCCAGCCGGCTGGCGTCGCTGCTGTCGCGCTGCTGGCGGTCTGGGCCATTGTGCGGCGGGTTGGCGGATTCGGGATGCGGTGCCGGTTCGATCAGGTCGGCGGTACCGGGCGCGTGCGCCTCGCCGGCCGCGCGCCGCGGGATCCGGATGTCGACCCGGGCTCCGCCGCTGGCCAGGTTCTGGGTGGTCAGCGTTCCACCCAGCAGGAGCACGCGCTCGCGCATGCCGATCAGGCCAAAAGACCCGCGCTTGGCGGGCGTACCCAATTGGGGGAAACCCAGACCATCGTCTTCCACCGTGAGCCGCCAGTCTGTTGCCGTCTGGGCATAAATGACGCGGGCCTTGTGTGCGCCGGCATGGCGCGCGATGTTGGTCAGGGTTTCCTGAAGGATCCGGTAGAGCGCAATGCCCACGTCGGGCGGCACCTTGGCCTTGCCCGGCTTCATCTCAAGCTCTACCTGGATGTTGTGGTGCTGGCGGAACTCGCTCACCAGCCATTCGATGGCGGCACTCAGACCGAGGTCGTCGAGCATGGACGGACGCAGGCCCGCTGCAATGCGGCGGACCGAGGCGACCGTGTCGTCGAGCATGTCGGTCATGGCCTGGGCGCGCGCAGCCGCCGCGCTCTGGGGCGCAGCCCCTGGCAAGGTCGCCAGCTCGAGTTTCAAGGCCATCAGGCGCTGACCAAGCTCGTCATGCAATTCGCGCGCGATGCGGCGGCGCTCTTCCTCGCGCGCGTTCACGATGCTGGCCGAGAACTCGCGCAGCGTGCGCCTCGAGAGCAGCAGGTCGCGACGCTCCTGCGCGCGCTGGGTGGTGTCGGTGATCACCATCTGCACCAGCGTGCGGTGGTGATCGGGCAGGGCGCCCAGCGCCAGCTCCACTTCACGCGTCTCGCCACTCTTGCGAACCACCACACCGCTCAGGGTGGACACCATGTCCTCATTGGCCAGGGCTTGCCCGATCTGGCTCTGCAGCGAGTCGCCGAAGCCCGCTCGGAGCAGTTCGTCTACCGGTCGCCCGACCAGCTCGGATGGCGCCTCCACGCCGAACAGCTTGCAGCAGGCCTGGTTGGCAAACACGATGTGCTCACCGTCGGTGATCCAGATCGCCGCCGGTGCGAGCTCGAAGATGGAGCGCATCTGGTGGTTCAGGCGCTCGATCGTCTGGTTCAGTCCTTGCACCTCGCTGCGGTCGTACAGCAGTGCGGTGCAGCAGTGGCGCACGCCTTGCTCGGTGTCGAGATCGACCTTGCAGATCGCCACCTGCAACGGAAACTCTTCGCCGTTGGCCCGCAGCCCCACGATGGTGGTCACGCGGTCCATGGAAAGCTCCGCCGCTGCAGAGGCCATGAAGCGCCGGACATGCACCTCGTGCGCCTGTCGGAACCGCACCGGCATCAGCTCGCTCAGCGAGGCGCCCCTCAGTTCCCGAGCGGTTCTGAGGAACATGCGCTGCGCGGCCGCATTGATCATGATGATGCGCTGGTCTTCGTCGATCGTGACCACGCCCTCCAGCGCAACCTTGATCGCCTCGGGTTGCCGCATCAGACTCAGCGGCTGCTGGCCACCGGGTTGGAATTGATCTTCTGGTTCCATGACGGTTTGGTCAGAAAGCAACCGGTGGGACGGCGGATTCCATCGCACCCATTACCCGCGAATGCCCATGATCATGCGTCGAAATCAGGCCCAGTGCGCCAGCTGGAGGGAGCCCCGGGGGGTGCTTCTCGCCAGGGGCAGTCTGCGGCCGCCTCGGCTGCCCCGGGCACAAGGTGGCGCGCAGCCAGTGCGTTCGGAATCGTCCTACAGCAGTGCCAGATTTTTCTGATGCCAGGCGGTGCCTTTTCTGATCGCAAGTCGATCCCGCATCTGATGGTGTGCACGTGAGATTTGTCACAAAGTTGATTGTGCACCCAGGGATTTGAACCACACACACAGGAGTGACCCGATGAACAGCTTCGCCACCACGAAACCGCAGTCCAGCGCGACCGCCGGCGTCAACGAATGCGAATGTGCCAAGCCGTTCGCCACCACCATGGCTGACCTGCTCGACGCCATGGGCGCCGAGCAGGGCGACCGCTTTGCAGCCCTGCAGTTGCCGATCGCGGTGCGGCGGTTGCGCGCGGGTGAGAACCTGGCGCATCAGGGCGCGACGGCCGAGGCCCTGTACTTCGTGCGTGCCGGCACGTTCAAAGTCTTCCACACCGACGTGGACGGTTACGAACAGGTGCTCGCATTTGCCACCCGCGGCGAGGTGCTGGGCTTCGATGCGCTGTGCATGGAATCGCACCCCACGGCCATCGCCGCGCTTGAGTCGTCGAGCGTGTTCGTGGTGCTGCGCAGCGATCTCATGATGCTCAGCGTGAAAATGCCCGCCTTCAGCATGGCGCTGCAGCGGGCGGGCAGCCTGTCGCTGGCCCGCAGCCGCGAGCTGGCCGACCTGATGGCGGCGGTGGCCTCGGAAGTGCGGCTGGCGCGTTTTCTGATCCACATCTCCCAGCGCATGGCGGCAGCGCGCCTGTCGCCGCGTCGCTTTCACCTGAGCATGGGGCGGCGCGAGATCGCCAGTCTGCTGGGCGTGGCCAACGAAACCGTGAGCCGCTCTTTCAGCGCCCTGGCCCTGGCGGGCCTGCTCCACGTCGCCGATCGCGATGTCGAGATCCTGGACATGGAGGGATTGAAGGCTTACGCGCGCAGCACGCGGCGCCGCGCGGATGAGTCCCTGGTGGCGCCCACCGGCGGCATGTTCACCCGGCGCAGCACGCCGGGGCGCCGCTCCACAGCCGGCTTGCGGGCCATGGTTTCGTAAGGTTTGCCGAGACCAGCCACCCGACGGGCATTGCCACCGATTCACAGGTCGATGTCATGTCTTCGCTGGCCTTTCTTGTTGAATCGCGCGTGGCGCAGCTCTCCAGGCCGCTGGCGCTGGAATGGCCGGGCGGGCGTGTCGGGCAAGCCGATGCGCCGGTGCGGCTGAAGATGCGGGAGCGCCAGCTGCTGCCCAGGCTGGCGTTGGGGCGCATCGGCAGCCTGGCCGATGCCTATGTGCGCGGCGACCTGGAGATCGAGGGTGAGCTCACCGATGTGATGGCGCTGGCCGCCGAACTGGCCGGCGATCCGGTGAAGCGGGGCCAGACGCCGGCCTGGCGCCGCCTGCTGCGGCGGATGCGCTCGCTCTGGCTGCACCGGCGGCAACGCGATGCCGAGCAGGTGCGCTTTCACTACGACCTGTGTGACGACTTTTTCGCGCTCTGGCTCGACCCGTTGCGCGTCTACTCGTGCGCCTACTTCCTTAAGCCCGACATGAGCCTGGCCGAGGCGCAGGAAGCCAAGCTCGAACTCATCTGCCGCAAGCTGCAGCTGCGGCCAGGCCAATCGTTCCTGGACATTGGCGCGGGCTGGGGTGCCCTGCTGCTGTGGGCCGCCGAGCGCCATGGTGTGCGTGCCACCGGCATCACGCTCTCACGCGACCAGCACGCCCACGTCAACCGCCTGATCGACCAGAAGGACCTGCGGGGGAGGGCCGAGATGCGGCTGCTGGACTACCGCGATCTGCCTGAGACCGAGCGCTTTGACCGGGTGGCTTCGGTGGGCATGGTGGAGCATGTGGGCGAGGCCAGGCTCGATGGCTACTTCGGCAAACTGCAGTGCCTGGTGCAGCCGGGCGGCTTGGTGCTCAACCACGGCATCACGGCCGGTGGCCTGTGCAACAGCCAGCTCGGCGCCGGCATGGGCGACTTCATCGACAAGCACATCTTCCCGGGTGGTGAGCTGGTGCATGTGACGCGCATGGAGCGCAGCCTGTGCGGTGCGGGGCTGGAGCTGCTGGACGCCGAAAACCTGCGCCCTCACTACGCCCGCACCCTGTGGGCCTGGTCAGACGCGCTGGAGCACAACCTGGCGCTGGCGCGCTCGCTCACCAGCGAGGCCACGGTGCGCGCCTACCGCCTGTACCTGGCGGGCTGTGCGATGAGTTTCGAACAGGGCTGGCTGTCGATTTACCAGTTGCTGGCGTCCCGCCCAGATGGCAACGTTGCCAGCGGGTTCCTGCGTGGCGCCCAGTCGGCTTACCCATTCAACCGGGAACACATGGTTGGTGAGCCGCGCCGCCCCCGCCTTGCGCGCTGTTGAGCCTGCTCAATGACCCGCCCCGGTCTGAAGCACAGGATGTGCATGCGGGGCTGATCAGACGGTGACGTTTCGCCCTAGGAGCCTGCACGGCAGAAGCGCACAGAGGTCGCGAAGGCTTGGTCAATTGTGGGTGTGGCAGCAAGCTACCTTCCCTACGAATCGCAGCAGCAACGACTGCTGCCCGACGCACTGCAAGACTGGCTGCCCGAAGGGCATTCGCCGTCCTTCATCAGTGACAGCGTTGACAGCCTGGAGCTGAGCGCGTTTCACGCCCGGTACGCCAAGGGCGGTCCGCGCAACCAACTCTTTCACCCGTCCATGATGGTCAAGGTCTTGACCCATGGCTAAGCCACGGGCACCTTCAGCTCGCGCAAGCTGGCGGCCAAGTTGCACGAAGACTTGGCCTTGCGGGTACTGGTCGCAGAGAACTACCCGGCGCACCGCACGCTGTCGGACTCTCGGGCACTGCACCTGCAAGAGCTCTCGGCGTGTTCGTTCAGGTCGTTCGCTTGGCGCGCGAGTGCGGCCTGGTCAAGGTGGGCTCCGTGGCGGTGGACGGCACCAAGCTCAAAGCCAGCCCGAACCATGCACCGCGTCTGCAGACAGACGGCTCCGCGGCTGAAGTGCGGAGAAACACGGTCGTGCTGAGCGGGTGGAGTGCATGGCCAGTCGAAGCGAGCTGGCAGCGAGGTGAACAGGACACCCGTTGCCCACCTGCCACCTTCCATCCTCAAGCCCCTGAGTCCGCTGCCCTGTTGTTGCTTGACTTTGCCGCAGGCGTGCCCACTGCCGCTGGCCACCGCCTTCAGTTCACCATCACCAGCTTGCCCTTGACCGAGCGCGAACCCATGACAGCGAATGCTTTGGGCAGTTCCCGCATGGGCAGGGTCTGATCGATCTGCGGCTTGATCTGGCCTTTGAGGTACATGCCTGCGAGGGTCTGCATCATCTGCGCGTTGGCTTGGGGTTCCCGGCGCGCAAAGTCGCCCCAGAACACCCCCATGATGCTCGCGCCCTTGAGCAAGGTGAGGTTGAGCGGCAGGCTGGGGATGGGGCCGCTGGCAAAGCCCACCACCATGTAGCGCCCGCGCCAGCCGATGGAGCGAAACGCCGGCTCTGCAAAGTCGCCGCCCACTGGGTCGTAGATCACGTCCGGACCTTTGCCGTCGGTCAGTCGCTTGATTTCCTCGCGCAAGCCTTTGGCGGGTGTGTGCACGCTGTAGTTGATGGTCTCGTCGGCCCCCAGCGTCTTGCACAGCGCGCATTTTTCGTCGCTGGACGCCGCGGCGATCACACGCGCACCCGCCGCTTTGGCCAGCTGGATGGCCGAGGTGCCGACGCCGCCGGCCGCGCCGAGGATCAGCACCGTTTCACCCGCCTTGAGCGCAGCCCGGTCCATGAGCGCGTGCCAGGAGGTGGCGTAAATCATGATGAAGGCGGCGGCATCCACCGGCGGGAAACCCGCGGGCAGCGGCATGCACAGCGCGGCCGGGGCAACTGTGTGGGTGGCGAAGCCACCGGTACCGCTCAGACAGGCCACGCTCTGGCCGACCTGCAGGTGCTTCACGCCGTCACCGACCGCACGCACCACGCCAGCGTATTCGGAACCCGGCACAAAGGGCAGGGGCGGCTTCATCTGGTATTTGTTCTGAACGATGAGCAGGTCCGGGAAATTGAGGCTTGCGGCCTGGATCTCGATCAGCACTTCGCTTGCCTTGGGATCGGGCGTGGGCAGCTCGGTCCATTTCAGGGCTTCGACGCCGACGGGGTTTTCGCACAGCCAGGCATGCATGGTGTTTCCTCTTGATGCAAAGGTTTCGGGGGATCGGTCCATGATAGGGATCGTCTGGTCCGGACAGCAGCGGGACAACCCGCTGCGCTGTCGCTGGTGCGACGACGACACGGCCAAGCCCCACCGCGCCGTTCTCACAGGGCAAGCGACCTAGAATCAGGTGCATGAAGATCCTCATCTCCAACGACGACGGCTACCAGGCCCCAGGCATCGTGGCCTTGTACGAGAGCCTCAGGGCTTTGCCAGGTGTTTCGGTGGAGGTGGTGGCGCCTGAGCACAACAACAGCGCCAAGTCCAACGCGCTCACGTTGCATTCCCCACTGTATGTACACACGGCGTCCAATGGCTTTCGTTATGTGAACGGTACGCCGGCCGACTGTGTGCACATCGCCCTCACGGGTCTGCTCGGCTACCGGCCCGATCTGGTGGTCTCGGGCATCAACAACGGTGCCAACATGGGCGACGACACGATTTATTCCGGCACCGTCGGCGCGGCCATGGAGGGTTATCTGTTCGGCATCCCGGCCATCGCGTTTTCGCAGACGGAAAAGGGGTGGGCCCACCTGGACGCAGCAGGCCAGATGGCGGCCAAGCTTGTGGCGCAGCTGCTGCCTTCGCTGCCGGAGGCGGCCGAGCGCGCGCTGCCGTGGCTGCTGAATGTGAACATTCCCAATGTGCCGGCGGAGAGCTTGCGCGGGTTCAAGGTGGCGCGGCTGGGTCGCCGCCACGCGGCCGAGCAGGTGATCTCGCAGACCAACCCTCGCGGCGACACGATGTACTGGATCGGCAGCGCAGGAGCCGCGAAAGACGACACCGAGGGCACCGACTTTCACGCCACCGCCCAGGGTTACGCCACCATCACACCGCTGCAAATCGATCTGACCGATCACGAACGCCTTCCTTACTGGGCACCAACCGCGGTCCAGCTGTCGGCCGAACTCAGGCACCCGGCCGCGTCGACCCCGGGCACGCCCGCATGAAGCCACCCGTTCCCGCAGGTACCCGCCCCAGACCCGGGTTCCCGGCGTCTTTGGCGGCGGGTGGCAGCAAGGGGCAAGGCGCCTCTCCTGCGAAAAGGCCGTTGGTGCGTGCCGCGTTTTCGGACTCCTCTGCGCGACCGCTGACCACCGGTCTCGGCATGGATTCCCAGGCGGTGCGCGCGGCCATGGTGCGCAAGCTGGAGGCTCAGGGCGTGTCCAATCCAGCGGTCCTTGCGGCCATGCAGGCGGTGGAGCGCCACCGGTTTGTGGACTCGGCCTTGGTCAACCAGGCCTATGAGGACACAAGTTTGCCTATTGGATTGGGTCAAACGATATCCAAACCCAATGTGGTTGCTCGCATGGCCGAGTTGCTGTGCCACGGGCACGCCGATAAGCTGGGGCGGGTGCTTGAAATCGGCACCGGCTGTGGTTATCAGGCCGCGGTGCTGAGCCATTTGTCACGCGAGGTCTACAGCATCGAGCGGCTGCGTGGCCTGCACGAGCGGGCGCGAGAAAACCTGCGCATGCTGCGCATTGCCAACCTGCACCTGCTGTTGGGCGATGGCATGCTGGGCTATCCGCGCGGCGCGCCGTATGCGGCCATCATCGCGGCCGCAGGGGGAGAAGATGTGCCAGCCGCCTGGGTCGACCAGCTGGCCGTGGGCGGGCGTCTGGTGGCCCCCGCCGCCACCGGGCCAGGGCGCCAGAACCTGGTGGTGATCGACAAGACCGCCCAGGGCGTGAGCCGCACGGTGCTCGAAGCTGTGCACTTTGTGCCTCTAAAATCGGGTATCGCGTGAGCCAGCCAGGTCCAGGACCTGCCCGGCTTGCCCCACCACATCCTGTGACCGGCCCACTGAGCGGGTCCGCACCTTTGTTGAGAGTCCTCATGAACACAACGCTTCCAGTGGCCATGGCCAGTGACCTCCGGCACCGGCCTACCAACACCCACCGCCTGTTGATTTCTGGTTTGCTGGCCGCACTCTTGGTCACGGCCGGCTGCTCGACCCGTCGGCTGGCCCAGCCTGCTCCCGTGGAAGACCGCTCTGGCGTGGCTGGCACGCTGGACATCAAGCAACTGCCCGGTGCCGAAAACGCCGGCAAACCTGGTTACTACACTGTGCGGCCAGGTGACACCCTGTTCCGCATCGCCCTGGACAGCGGTCAGAACTGGCGCGATGTGCAGGCCTGGAACAACCTGCCCAACGCCAATGCGCTTGAGGTGGGACAGGTCTTGCGCGTGGTGCCTCCGGTCGCCACCAGCCCGGTCACAGGCTCCGCGCCGGTCACCGCAGTCACATCTGCAGTGGGGGGAACCGGGGTCACCGCAAGCGCTGTCACCAGCACCGGGGTGGTCTCGCGCCCGCTGGGTACCTCGACGGCTGCGGTGCCGGCCCCCGCCCCGGCGCCTTCGACCGCGCCAGAGTCGGCCGGTGCCGACGACGTGAGTTTTGTCTGGCCTGCACAAGGTACGGTCATCGCTGGTTTCGACGAGGCCAAGAACAAGGGTGTGGCCATCGCCGGGCGCGTCGGTGATCCGGTGATCGCCGCAGCGGACGGGCGCGTGGTGTATGCCGGTGCTGGTCTGCGGGGTTACGGCAACCTCATCATTCTCAAACACAACAACACCTTCCTGACCGCCTACGCCCACAACCAGGCCCTGTTGGTGCGCGAGGATCAGGCGGTTCGGCAAGGCCAGAAGATCGCCGAGATGGGCAGCAGCGACGCCGATCGCGTCAAACTGCACTTCGAGGTGCGCCGCCTGGGCAAGCCGGTCGATCCCATGGGCTACCTGCCCAAGCGCTGAGCCTCTGGGCTCGCCCTAACGGCCCGCCAACGAAAGCGCTCCATGGCCTGGCCCGTGCTCGTGTTCGACATCGAATCCATCCCCGACGTGACGGGTCTGCGCGCCCTGAGGGGCGAGCCAGCGGAGACTTCTGACGAGCAGGTTTATGCCGCCTGGCTGGCCGAGCGCAAGGAAAAAGGCCAGAGCGACTTCACCCCCTTGCACTTACAGCGCGTGCTGGTGATCAGCTGCGTGTTCCGCAACGCCGAAGGTTTGCGCATCCACTCCTTTGTGGACCGCGACGGGCAAAGCGAAGGCAAGGTGGTGCAGAGCTTTTTTCACGCCGTTGAAAAGCACGCCCCGCAACTGGTGAGCTGGAACGGCAGTGGATTTGACTTGCCGGTGCTGCACTACCGAGGCCTGCGCCATGGCGTGGAGGCCAACAAGTACTGGGACCTGGGCGAAGACGATCGCGAGTTCAAGTGGAACAACTACATCAGCCGTTACCACATGCGCCATCTCGACCTGATGGATCTGCTGGCGATGTACAGCCCGAAGAACAACGCACCGCTGGACGCCATGGCCAAGCTCTGTGGCTTCCCCGGCAAGCTCGGCATGGACGGCTCTCAGGTGTATGCGCAGTATCTCGCCGGGCAGACGGAAGATGTGCGGCGCTACTGCGAAACCGACGTGATGAACACCTACCTGGTGTATTGCCGCTTTCAGAAAATGCGCGGTGGGCTCACCGAGGTCGAATACGAGCAGGAAATCGCCTACGTGAAAGAGACCCTGGGCAATCTGGCGTCCACCGAAAGCCACTGGAACGAGTATCTCCAGGCCTGGTCCTGACGGGCAATCACGCCCAGCCTGCCTGCGGCGTCACCCCTTGAAATAGGCGACATCGGCACGCCGACCCGTCGCCGCACTTGACTGGGCCAGTTCGCCCGGCCTGAGACAATCGGTGCATGAGCGCATCTGAATCCCACGAAAACAGCCTGGCCACCACCGCCAGTCCCAATCCCGACGCACCGAGCGCCAACGAACTGCCCGAGGGCTGGCTGGCGATCGAGTCCATGGACATTGACGCTCAGGGCGTCGCCCGGCGTCCGGACGGCAAGGTCGTCTTCATCGAAGGTGCTTTGCCGGGAGAACTGGTCAGCACCAGCGTGCACCGCAAGAAGAACAACTGGGAGGCGGGTGTGGTCACCGCAGTGCACCGCGCATCGTCCCAGCGGGTGCGCCCGGGCTGTCCCCATTTCGGCTTGCACGCAGGTGCCTGCGGCGGCTGCAAGATGCAGCACCTGCATCCTGCGGCCCAGGTGGCGGTGAAGCAGCGTGTGCTCGAGGACAACCTTTGGCACCTGGGCAAGGTCAAGGCCGAGATGCTGCTGCGGCCGATCGAAGGTCCGGCCTGGGGCTACCGTTACCGCGCGCGCCTGTCGGTGCGTTTTGTGCACAAGAAGGGCGAGGTGCTGATCGGTTTTCACGAGCGCAAGAGTCGCTATGTGGCCGATTTGCAGACCTGTGCGGTGCTGCCGCCGGCGGTGAGCGCTTTGCTCATGCCCTTGCGCGGGCTGATCTTCGGCATGGATGCGCGCGAAACCTGTCCGCAGATTGAGCTGGCCTGTGGCGACTCGGTCATCGCCATGGTGCTGCGTCATCTCGAGCCTCTGAGCGAAGACGATCTGGCTCGCCTGCGCGCCTTTGGCGCTGCGCACGGTGTGCAATGGTGGCTGCAGTCCAAAGGGCCAGACACGGTCAAGCTGCTGGACGACGGTGGTCCGCTGCTGTCCTACGCGCTGCCCGAGTTCGGCATCACCATGCCGTTCAAACCGACCGATTTCACCCAGGTCAATCCGCACATCAACCGGGTCCTGGTCGCGCGCGCTTTGCGTCTGCTCGATGCGCAGCCACACGAGCGTGTGATCGACTGGTTCTGCGGTCTGGGCAACTTCACCCTGCCTATTGCATCGCAGGCCGGCGAGGTGCTGGGCATCGAAGGCAGCGAGGTCCTGGTGACGCGCTCACGCGAGAACCTGGCGCGGAACCAGGCTGGCCGGCATGCGCCGCTGGCGCCCACGCAGTTTGCAGCGCGCAACCTGTTCGAGATGACGCCCGGGCTGCTGGTGGCCGATGGCGTGGCGCACAAATGGCTGGTCGACCCGCCGCGGGAGGGTGCGTTTGCGCTGGCCAAGGCGGTGGCGGATCTGCATCAGCAGCCCGAGTTGCGCGGCAACTGGCGCGCGCCGCAGCGCATCGTCTACGTGAGCTGCAACCCGGCGACGCTGGCGCGCGACGCGGGCTTGCTGGTGCACCAGGGCGGCTACCGCTGCACCGCCGCCGGGGTGATCAATATGTTTCCGCACACCGCGCACGTGGAAAGCATGGCGGTATTCGAACGCGAAGAAGCTTCGCCCAGTTGAGCCGAGGATGACGCCCTGGCAGGGTGGTCGCGCCGAGTCGGCCAGCGCTCAGGAGCGACGGGAATTGGCTTCGGTTCGGGCGCCGTTGTTGTCAGCGGGGGCGGCATCCGAACCAGATTCGGATTTGGGCGCCTCGTCGCCGGAAGGCAGCCCCACCAGCTGGTTGTCGCGCATGTACTGGTCCATCTCTTTCCAGCCCTCGAAGACCGCGGCCTTGCCTGCTTTGCTGTTGCCGGCAAAACAGTCCTCGATGCCCCTCAGCGCATAGCGGCACGCGCTGCCGATGGCTCGGGCCTCGGCCTCGCGCTTGGCATTGATCTGGGTTGCGGTTTCGATGCCCAAGGCGTCACATCCCACCAGTGTGCTGGCGGCGGCGATCAGACCGAGGGTGACAACGAGGTGGCGCATGGCTGTTCCAGTGGGTTTGCATCTGTTTCGGCAGCTTCTCGTTGAACTTGATGCCCGGTTCGCGCCTTCCCACTGCCATCAGGCAAAAAAAAGGGACCCGAAGGTCCCCTTTTTCTGGCCGAGGCCGTTTTCAGTCGCGGTCGCCACCAAACATGCCCAGCAGCATCAGCAAGCTCTGGAAGATGTTGAACAGGCTGAGGTACAGGCCCAGGGTGGCGGTGATGTAGTTGGTCTCGCCGCCGTCGACGATGCGCTTGAGGTCGTACAGCAGGTAGCCGCTGAACACCACGATGGCCAGCGTAGCGATCACCGCCATGCCTACCGGGCTGCCCACGAACACGTTGATGATGGCCCCGAAGAACACCGCCAGCATGCCGATGAACAGCCACTTGCCCATGCCCGAGATGTCACGCTTGATGACGGTGGACAGGTTGGCCATGACGAAAAAGACGCCTGCGGTGCCACCGAAGGCGGTCATGATCAGGCTCGAGCCGTTGCTGAAGCCCAGCACGCCGGCCAGCAGGCGCGACAGCATCAGGCCCATGAAGAAGGTGAAGGCGAGCAGTACGGGTACGCCGGCGGCAGAGTTCTTGGTCTTCTCGATCGCGAACATGAAACCGAAGGCGCCACCCAGAAAGACGATCAGGCCCATGAAGCCGGTGAGACCGGCGGTGATGCCGGTGGCGACACCGACCCAGGCGCCGAGCACCGACGGCAGCATGGACAAAGCCAGCAGCCAGTAGGTGTTGCGCATGACTTTGTTGCGCTGCACGTCGCGAGAGAGGGCACCGCCAAAGCGGTCGCCGGTTTGTACGTGGTCGGTCATGGTGGTGAGATCCTTCATCATCTGACTGGTTGAATGCAGAGCGCTTCAGGCACTTGCTTGCTGGTGCACATTGTACGGACCGTGCGCAGACTGGGGTGATCCGGCTGAAAACCTTCATTTTGGTATGGTCACCCCTGACCGCGGTGTCATCAATGCCTGCGGTAAGGTCCTTCCTGCCCCTCACCCGGGATGCACCATCTGGTGTCAGACCCAACCAACACAGAGAAAGTTCATGAAAAACAAAGCCGTGCTCGAAGCCGCCGACGTCAAACGCATTGTGGCCGCTGCCGAAGCGGAAGCCTTGAAGCACCAGTGGGCCGTGACGATTGCCGTGGTCGATGACGGCGGCCACCTGCTGGCCTTGCAGCGCCTGGATGGTGCCGCCCCCGTTTCTGCCCACATCGCTCCGGCCAAGGCCAACACCGCGGCCCTGGGTCGACGCGAAAGCAAGGTCTATGAAGACGTGATCAACCAGGGCCGCACATCTTTCCTCAGCGCGCCCACCATTGCCGGCATGCTCGAAGGGGGTGTTCCCATCCTTCAGGATGGGCAGTGCATCGGCGCGGTGGGTGTGAGCGGGGTCAAGTCGTCGGAAGACGTTCAGATCGCACGCGCTGGTATCGCAGCGCTCTGAAAAAACGGCTGGCTAACGGAGCAGTTGCTCCCTGGCTTGGCCAAAAAACGACGCCGGGCGATGCGTCCCGGGTCGCCTCACGAATGCCGGTCGCTGCGTGGCCATCTCACTTGGTCAGGATGAGCTTGCCCTGGCGGGTGGCTTGCAGCCGGTAGACCGCACCCTGATGATGGATCGCCACGTAGGGTTGGCCGCGAAGCAAGGTCTCGCTGCGGATGGCGGCGGACGTGCATGTCTGCGGCGGCTTGCCACCGGTTGCCGAATCAGGCGCGGCGTGGTCCTGGGAAATCCCCTCAGGTGGTGGATGCACGACGCTCATGGCAGCTGCGGCTCGGTCACAAAACCAATCTTTTGCACGCCGGCGCGCTGCGCCGCTGCCAACGCCTGGGCCACGCGCTCGTAGCGCACAGCGCGGTCGCCGCGGATGTGCAGCTCGGGTTGCGGTTGCTGGATGGCGGCGGCCGACAGGCGCTGCTCGAAAGCTGCGTCGGTCAGCAGCTCGTCGTTCCAGAAGTACGTGCCGTCGGCATCCACCGTGAGACGCACGTTTTGCGTCTTGTCGAGCAACTTCTCGTTGTTGGCGCGCGGCAGGTCGACGTTGACCGCGTGTTTGATCACCGGCACGGTGATGATGAAGATGATGAGCAGCACCAGCATGACGTCGATGAACGGGATCATGTTGATCTCGCTGAGCATCTGGTCGCTGTCGTCCTGAGTTCCAATGGCCATGGTGTCAACCTCGCTTCAAGGGCAAGACCTTGGCGTCGCCGCCCGCGGTGACGCGTGCACCGGTGACGAAGTACGCGTGCAGATCGTTGGCGAACCGATTGAGCCGGTGCACGATGCCTTTGTTGCCGCGCACCAGCGCGTTGTAGCCCAGCACGGCGGGGATGGCGACCAGCAGGCCAAGCGCCGTCATGATCAGCGCCTCGCCGATCGGTCCGGCCACCTGGTCAATGCCCACGGTGCCTGCTGCGCTGATGCCCAGCAGGGCGTGATAGATGCCCCAGACGGTACCGAACAGGCCCACGAAAGGCGCGGTGGAGGCGATGGAAGCCAGTACCGTGAGTCCGCTCTGGGCGCGCGCGGTGAAGTCGTCCAGGCTGTTGCGCAGGCTTCGCTCAATCCAGTCGCTGAGGTCGAGCTGGTCGTGCAGCTGAGGGCTGGTGCGGCCGTCCTGGTGCAGGATGTGGCGCGCTGCCTCCCGGCCTTCGGTGGCGAGTGAGCGAAATGGATTGCCCTCGGGGGCGCCCAGCTTGTCCAGGCCTTCGGCGAAGTCGGCGCTGTGCCAGAAACCTTCACAGGCTTTGGCCTGGCGGCGCTGGGTCCGCTGATCCAGCGCCTTCCACAGGATGATGATCCAGGTAGCCAGCGACATCGCCAGCAGCACCAGCGCCACCGTGCGGATGACGGCGTCGCCCTGAGTCCAGACATGCGCGATGCCCGATGAGGTGAGTTGGGGGTCCATACAAGAAACTCCGAGAGATACAAAACAGTGTGAAAAGGCCCTAGTCGAGCACAAAGCGGATCGGAATGTTGAACCACATCGCTTCGGCCACGCCGCCGCGTTTGCCCGGCACATAGCGCCAGCCCTTGACGGTCTCCAGGGCCGCGCGGTCCAGCCGCTCAAAGCCGCTGGAGGTGCGGATCTCCACCTGGCTGGCGGTGCCGTTGACCTCGATGCGGGCGCGGACCACCACCTGGCCTTGTTCGCCCAGGCGTTTGGACAGCGGAGGGTAGGGCGGAGGCGGGTTGTTCAGGTAGTCGGCGCTGCTCGAAGGCAGGTCGATCCGGGGCGGTGCAGGTGGCGCTGGTGGCGCGGGCGCAGCCAGCTCGACCGCGAGCGGCGCGGTGTCGGTAGGGGTGGCTGCCGGACTGACCGGCGCGGGACCGGGGGTGGCGGGCGAGGGTGAAGGCGCTGGGTCGGGTGTGGCCGGTGCCACGGCTACCGCCTGTGGGCGGGGCGGTGGCTTGGGAGAAGTCTTGGGCTGTTGTTGGCGCTGCGCCGGTTCGGGTGGGGCTGGGGTGGGTGGTGCGGGTTCGGGCGCCGGCTGGGGCGGTTCGATCAGTTCGGCCAGAACCTGCACCGGAATCACCTGCTCCACCGGGCGGTGCAGCAGACCGGCATGCAGTGCCCACAGGGCAAGCAGGTGCAGCACGAGCACGGTGGCGGCGATCAGGAGGCGGCGATCCATCGGCAAGTTCAGACGGTATGGGCAGGAGGGGGTGTGCCCCGCCCGAGAAGGTTCGCGATGGGGTCCATGGGGAGAGCGTTGGCGTACACCATAGTCTAGGCGGGGCAGACAGTGAACGATGAACGTGAAGCCGGCTGGCGGTTCAGCGACGCAGCGCCCACCATGCGCAAGCAAGGGTAAGGAGCAAGCTGCCGCTGAGGAAGAGGAGGCTGGTGGTCATGGTGTCCTTTCGCCCCGGGTTTCGAGCTTGCTGGAAAGACAGCATTCTAAATGAGAATGGTTCGCATTCAGTGAAATCTGTTGAAATGAGCTTTGACAGACCGATCGGTGGTGGGCCCATCGAGCACCCTGTCGCAGCTCTGCAGATCAGGGCAGCCGGTGAGCGCCATGGCAACTTCCAGTTCGTCGCGCAACAGGCGCAGCACATCGGCCACCCCCACCGCGCCTGCGTTGGCCAGACCGTGCAAAACCGGGCGGCCCACCAGGACGGCCGAAGCGCCCAGCGCCATCGCCTTGAGCGCGTTGGTGCCGCGCCGGATGCAGCCGTCCACCAGCACAGGCACCTGTCCGGCAACGGCATTCACGACGGCGGGCAGCAGCTGAGCGGTGGCGGGTAGCGTGTCAAGCGTACGCCCGCCATGGTTGGAGACAACGACACCGGCTGCACCGTGCTCGATGGTCAGCCGCGCGTCCTGGGCGTGGGTGATGCCTTTGAGGAGCACCGGCAATCGTGTGATGGAGCGCAACCAGGTGACATCCTCCCAGGTCGGGGTATGGGCCAGCAGGCCATCAAACAGCGCACTTTGCCCGGGAATCCGAGTGTTGAGGGCTGGTGCGGGCAGACCTTGCAGGTTGACCGACGAGATGCCGGGCGGCAGCGCGAAGCGGGCGCGCCGCTCGCGATCGCGCACGCCGTTGACTGGCGCGTCCACTGTCAGCACCAGCACCTCAAAAGCCGCGCGCTCTGCGCGTTGCACAAGTTCGCAGCAGACCTCGCGCTCGGCTTGCAGGGAGAGCTGGAACCACAGCGGGCCACGGTCGGGTTCGCGGAGATAGAGGGGGGCCGCGTCTTCAAGCCGGGTGCTGGACTGGGTGCTCAGCACCATGCCGGCACCGAGCGCTGCCGCGGCCAGCGCGACAGCGAGCTCGCCCTGCGGATGGGCCAGGCGCTGGTGCGCCATGGGCGCGACCAGGATGGGGTGGGCGACCGTGCGGCCCAGCAGTCAGGGGTGGTTGTAGAGCGGGCGCGCACCGTCACGGTGCTCATTGTGGCTTCGGCGGACGGGGTCTGGTCCAAGGCGCCGAGCGAACTGGCCAGCAGCAGGGCGCCCAGGGGCAGGGCGGTTGGTGCGTAGCAATGGTCCCGCTGGTGGCCGCAGGCGTTGGCAGATGGGGAGAAGAAGCGGGGGTGCAAGCGCGAATGGGCATGTGGGCAGCGGAGCGTCGAGGTGCTCGGCAAGCTGCATCGCGCGGGCGGTGGTGGCTGCCTGGCTGGCTGGGAGGTTCGCGTGTAAGACCAAATACGAACGGGTCGCATTACCGTTGAATGACAGATCTTCAAATGTTGCGCAGCAACAAAAAAGCTATCGATTTGATCGTGACTATCAATTCGACGTATCCATAGTTCATATCTATTATTCAGGGGTCGCAGCAAAAAAAGCGCTGCCACCGTTTCATCAACCCGCCGACAGAAGGAAAACACCATGTCCATCATCAACGCTCTCTCCCTGATCAACACCAAGGTTCAGCCGTTCAAGGCTCAGGCTTTCAAGCAAGGCAAGTTCATCGAAGTCTCCGACAAGGACCTCGCTGGCAAGTGGTCGGTGCTGATCTTCATGCCCGCCGCGTTCACCTTCAACTGCCCCACCGAAGTGGAAGACGCCGCTGACAACTACGCGGAATTCCAGAAGGCAGGCGCCGAGGTCTACATCGTGACCACCGACACCCATTTCTCGCACAAGGTCTGGCACGAGACCTCGCCAGCTGTGGGCAAGGCCAAGTTCCCGCTGGTTGGCGATCCGACGCACCAGCTGACACGCGGCTTTGGCGTGCACATCGAGGAAGAGGGCCTTGCGCTGCGCGGCACCTTCATCATCAACCCCGATGGCGTGATCAAGACCATGGAAGTGCACGACAACAGCATCGCCCGCGATGTGAAGGAAACCCTGCGCAAGCTCAAGGCTGCCCAGTACGTGGCCAAGAACCCAGGCCAGGTCTGCCCTGCCAAGTGGAACGAAGGCGCCGAGACGCTGACGCCTTCGCTGGATCTGGTCGGGAAAATCTGATCCCTCCTGCGCCGCGCCTGCGGCGCGTCTTCCCCCCGGGGGACAACGCTGGCCGACCGGCAGAGCCGGATCGGCGGCGTTCTGGAAAGGGACATCTCGTTCCTCCATTGCTGTTTTTCTCTCGTACCGCAGACCCATGGGCTTCTTATGAGGCTCATGCACCAGCGGCACTGGTTCAGTGCACCCATTTTCTTGATGTTTGAAGGAGTCCACCATGCTTGACGCCACCCTCACCACCCAGCTTTCCTCCTACCTGGGGATGCTGCGCCAGCCCATCCGCCTAATCGCTTCGCTCGACGACAGCGCCAAGGCCGGCGAAATGCGTGCGCTGCTGACGGAAATCGCCGCCTTGTCCGACAAGGTGTCGTTTGACGAATCAGGCTCAGACGCTCGCAAGCCCTCTTTCGTGATTGCTCGCGAGGGCGAGTCCACCGGTGTGCGCTTCGCGGCCATTCCACTGGGCCATGAGTTCACGTCGCTCGTGCTCGCTCTGCTGTGGACCGGTGGCCATCCGCCCAAGGTCGAGGCCGAGGTGATCGAGCAGATCAAGGCCCTGGAAGGCGAGCACCGGTTCGAGGTCTACATGAGCCTGTCGTGCCACAACTGCCCGGACGTGGTGCAGGCTGCGAGCCTGATGGCCATCCTGAACCCGAATATCCAGACCGTGGTTATCGACGGCGCGCTGTTCCAGGAAGAGGTGGATCGGCGCCAGGTGCTGGCGGTGCCGCTGATGTACCGCAACGACGAGGTGTTCGGATCGGGCCGCATGCTGCTGGAAGAAATCGTGGCCAAGCTCGATGTGAAGTCCGACGAGCGCGAGGCGGCCAAACTGAGCGAAAAAGATCCTTTTGATGTGCTCATCGTGGGCGGTGGACCCGCCGGTGCAGCCGCGGCGGTGTACGCCGCGCGCAAGGGCATTCGCGTTGGAGTGGCGGCCGAGCGCTTTGGTGGCCAGACCAACGACACCATGGCGATCGAAAACTACATCAGCGTGCTGGAGACCGACGGGCCGAAGTTCGCCGCGGCGCTCGAAGCCCAGGTGCGCCACTACGAGGTGGACCTGATGAACCTGCAACGCGCAGACCAGCTGGTGCCCGCAACCGAACCGGGCGGCCTGATCACACTGCAGATGGCCAACGGCGGCACGCTCAAGAGCCGCAGCGTGATCCTCTCGACCGGCGCGCGCTGGCGCAACGTGAACGTGCCTGGCGAGCAGGAATACCGCAACAAGGGCGTGGCCTACTGCCCGCACTGCGACGGTCCGCTGTTCAAGGGCAAGCGGGTCGCGGTGATTGGCGGCGGCAACTCGGGTGTCGAGGCCGCGATCGATCTGGCTGGCATCGTGCAGCACGTGACGCTGGTCGAGTTTGCCGACGCGCTGAAGGCCGACGCGGTGCTGGTGAGCAAGCTCAAGAGCCTGCCCAATGTGACGATCCACGTCAACGCCCAGACCACCGAGATCACCGGCGCCGATGGCAAGGTGAACGGGCTGCGTTTCAAGGACCGTGTGAGCGGCGAGGAGCAGCTGGTCGAGTTGGCAGGTGTGTTTGTGCAGATCGGTCTCGTGCCCAACACCGAATGGCTCAAAGGCACGGTGGATTTGAGCCGCTTCGGCGAGATCGAGGTCGATGCCAAGGGCCACACCAACCTGCCGGGCGTGTTCGCCGCTGGTGACTGCACGACGGTACCGTACAAGCAGATCGTGATCGCTGCGGGCGACGGCTCCAAGGCCGCGCTCAGCGCCTTCGACTACCTGATCCGTCAGCCCTCGGTGCCCACCGCGGCAGTGCCAGTGGCCGAGGCTTCGCCGGCCTGAGTGCATCGGCGGCGCGGCTCTCACGGCATGCGCTGCAGCCGCCGAGCGTGCTCGATCCGCGTGAGCGCGATGTCGGGACCGGTGACGGCATGGCTGGCGGCACGCGGCGTCTCACCTTGCCATCGGGCGCAAAAGCCGCCTGTTGGGCTGGAGGACCTACCAGCCTCACGCGGGCGGCGGCATGAGGCGCTGCGCCCGAGCACCCGCGGTAAGCGTCAGCTCCGCCAGCGGCTGCGCGCCGCATTGGCTGCCGTCAGGCAGCTCGACCCCTTGCGCCACCGCAGCGCACACGGCAGAGCAGTCAGGAGAACCGGTTATCGATCAGTTGGCTGTCACATTGGCACCCGGTCTCGTCGTGCCTGTTGGGCCCTCACCGCTGACCTGGGGCACCTCCCCGTGATGGTCGCAGTAGCACTGCAAGCCCAGCAACCCACCTCCAGCCAGCGAGCCGCAGCGCCTGGGGCCGGATCGCCATCGCTTGCGCCCGTCGCTGATCTTGCACGGTATGCAACTTGTCCCAAATTCCAGGCGCTCGGCGCCCTGGGCGTGAAACGGAAGGAGTCAGACATTGGGGCCCACGGGCTGGGCGGCAAAGGCAGCGGGCCGCGCTTTTGGAGAGTGACTTTGCCCGCCTGCCGCTAATTGCTAGGGGCTTACCCTAGGCCCGGTGTCCAAGCAGGGCGCCAGCAATTTTGATGTAAGAAAGGGTGTCCACAGTCCGCCTCGTAATGCCAAAAACCGCACAGTGGCTGGCATGCAAAGCGTGGCGGTTTACCCCGTCAAAACGGAAAGCATCACTCCGAGGAGATGACTTCAATGAATAGTCAAGACAACGCAAATGCCTACTGGAAGGCGACTTTAGGACTGCTGACCAAGGTGTTGATCATCTGGGCACTGGTTTCCTATGGTGCTGGCATCCTGTTCGCCCCCATGCTCAACAGCATCCAGCTCGGCGGCTATCCGCTGGGCTTCTGGTTTGCCCAACAAGGCTCCATCTACATCTTCATCGCCCTGATCTTCTATTACGCCAAGGCGATGGGCAAGATCGACCGCAAGTTCGGCGTGCAAGAAGACTGATCACAAGGAATCAACATGGCACTGCAAACCACCATTTATCTGTTTGTCGGGTTGAGCTTCGCGCTCTACCTCGGCATCGCCTTCTGGGCGCGCGCTGGCAGCACGTCCGAGTTCTATGTCGCCGGCGGCGGGGTGCACCCCGTGACCAACGGCATGGCCACGGCCGCTGACTGGATGTCGGCCGCGTCCTTCATCTCCATGGCCGGCCTGATCTCCAACCTGGGCTACGGCGGCGCCGTGTTCCTGATGGGCTGGACCGGCGGCTACGTTCTGCTGGCCATGCTGCTGGCACCCTACCTGCGCAAGTTCGGCAAGTTCACCGTGCCCGAGTTCATCGGCGACCGGTTCTACTCCAGCCTGGCTCGCAACGTCGCGGTGATCTGCCTGCTGGTGATCTCGGTCGTGTACATCATTGGTCAGATGACCGGTGTGGGCGTGACCTTTGCGCGTTTCCTGGGCGTGTCCAACGAGCAAGGCATCTACATCGGCATGGCCATCGTGTTTGCCTACGCGGTGTTCGGCGGCATGAAGGGCATCACCTACACCCAGGTGGCGCAGTACATCGTGCTGATCCTGGCCTACCTGGTGCCGGCCTTCTTCATCTCCCTGAACCTGACCGGCAACTTCCTGCCACAGTTGGGCCTGGGCTCTGACCTGGCGGGTACCGACATCTCGCTGCTGGCCAAGCTTGACCAGGTGGTGACCGATCTCGGCTTCAACCAGTACACCACCACGACCAACGGCAGCACGCTGAACATGCTGTTCTACACGATCTCGCTCATGGTCGGTACCGCCGGTCTGCCCCACGTGATCGTTCGCTTCTTCACCGTGCCGAAAGTGTCCGATGCCCGCGCCTCTGCTGGCTGGGCCCTGGTTTTCATTGCCCTGCTGTACACCACGGCACCTGCCGTGGGCGCCATGGCGCGTCTGAACCTGATCGGTACCGTGAACTCTGCGGTCGGCCTGGTGAAGAGCCCCGAGGGCGGCATCGTGGTGAGCGCCGATTCGGTGAAAGCCAATGCCGACGTGTACGCCGCCGATGCCAGCCTGGTCTACGCAGACCGTCCGGCCTGGATGCAGCGCTGGGAAAAAACCGGTCTGCTGAAGTGGGAAGACAAGAACGGCGACGGCCGCATCCAGTACTACAACGACAAGACCAAGAACGAAGCCGCCAAAGGCAAGGCCGAAGCGGCTGGCTGGAAGGGCAATGAGCTGACCGTGAACGCCGACATCATCGTGCTGGCCAACCCGGAAATCGCGCTGCTGCCCAACTGGGTGATCGCGCTGGTGGCCGCCGGTGGTCTGGCCGCTGCGCTGTCGACCGCTGCCGGTCTGTTGCTGGTGATCTCCTCTGCCATCTCCCACGACCTGATCAAGGGTGCCATCAAGCCCGATATCAGCGAGAAGGGTGAACTCATGGCCGGCAAGATCGCCATGGCAGCAGCCATCTTCGTGGCAGGTTACCTTGGCTTGAACCCGCCAGGCTTTGCAGCAGGTACCGTGGCCCTGGCCTTCGGTCTGGCGGCATCCACCATCTTCCCTGCGTTGATGATGGGTATCTTCAGCCGCACCATGAGCGACAAGGGCGCCATCGCCGGCATGCTGGCGGGTCTGGCTGTCACGTTGTTCTACGTGTTCGCACACAAAGGCATCTTCTTCATCAAGGGCACCGAATTCCTGGGTCTGATCGGAGGCGCCAACAGCTTCTTCGGCATCACCCCTGAGGCCTTCGGTACCGTGGGCGCCATAACCAACTTCGTGGTGGCCTTCCTGGTGAACAAGATGTCTGCACCGGCACCCAAGCACATCCAAGCCCTCGTCGAGTCGGTTCGCATCCCCAAGGGTGCGGGCGCGGCCACTGGCGGCCACTGATGGCTTGACACCTCTCGCACCGGGTCATGGCCCGGTGCAGAGGTGAATCGGGACCCCGTCAGCTTGCTGACGGGGTCTTTGTTTTTGAGTGAACGCACCCCTGTGTCGCACAATCCGTTTATTTGCGGACAGTGTGTTCAGGGCGCTGCCCTCAGATCAGGCGAATGCCTGGCCTGAGCGGAGCGCAAGCGACGCCCATTTCTACAAGGTTTGCCGGATGAACTTGCCCAGTGTTTACATCTTCAACTGGATTTTTCTGCTGATCCTGTTTCCCGTGGCCTTCTTCTGGCTGCGTCGGGCCTGGCGCATCCTGGTGCGCCGCGACTTCTCTGAGGTGGCGCTGAAAAAAGGCATGCCACCGCCAGATGCCGAGAAGTACGCGCCTTACGAGATGGCGATCAACGCAGTGGGTGGCATCGTCATGGTGGGGGTGCTGATCGCCGTGCTGGGCTTTCAGGCACTCGCGGCCGATGACTGGATCGCGATTGCGGGCGTCACGCTGTGGGTCAAGCTGTTTGCCTCGTTTGCGCTGAGCCGCCAGGCTCATGGCCTGGGTCCCAAGACCAAGGCGAAAAAGGGAGCCGTGGACGCCGACAAGTCCAGCTGAGCGCGTCTCAGTAGCCCAGCCGTTCGGGACGAATTTCCTGCAGGATGGTGGTCGCGATTTCTTCGATCGATTTGGTCGTGGTCGAGAGCCAGCGAATGCCTTCTCGCCGCATCATGGCTTCGGCCTCGCTCACCTCGGCGCGGCAGTTCTCCAGGCTGGCGTAGCGCGAGTTGGGCCGGCGCTCGTTGCGGATCTGGGCCAGGCGATCGGGGGCGATGGTGAGGCCAAAGATCTTCTTGCGATGAGGGACCAGGGCCGGCGGCAGTTTGCGGCGGTCGAAGTCTTCGGGAATCAGCGGGTAATTGGACGCCTTGAGCCCGTGCTGCATCGCCAGATACAGGCTGGTGGGCGTTTTGCCACTGCGGCTCACACCGACCAGAATCACGTCGGAGCCTTCCAGATCGCGGTGACTCTGACCATCGTCGTGCATCAGCGAAAAATTGATGGCCTCGATGCGGTCGTCGTACTCCTTGCTCTTGGAGGCATCGGAGAATCGACCCACCCGGTGGTTGGACTTGATGCCCAGCTCGGCCTCCAGCGGCTCGACGAAGGTGCCGAACATGTCCAGCATCATGCCGCTGCATTCCGCCTTGATGACCTTCAGCACCTCCATGTTGACCACTGTCACGAACACCAGAGGGCGTTTGCCCTCCACCTCGGCCGTGTGGTTGATCTGGCGCACGGCCTGATGGGCTTTGTCCACGCTGTCGAGAAACGGCAAGCGCACACGGCGCACCTCGGTCTCGAACTGAGCCAGGATGGCGTTGCCAAAGGTCTCGGCAGTGATGCCAGTGCCGTCGGAGACGAAAAATACCGTTCGGTTGGGCATGGGCAAACTCCAGATGGCCAATTGTGACGAATTCGAGAAGACCGCCAGCAGCGATCAAGTGAGCAAAGACCGGGCCACCTACAATCGGTCGGTCCATGGGCAACCATTATCCCGGTTGCATTGGCCCCTGATTCTTGCCTCCACCCGCCGACCGACCCAGAACAGCACAACAAGGTCTCCCGCTGCGTGACGGCTTCCGGTTTTTTAACTTGAGCGGAGTCTTTCCATGTCCCAACTGTTTTCTCCGACCGATCTGGTCGTGCCTTTCGAGCATCTGCGCATGAGCGATGTGGAGGTCGTCGGCGGCAAAAATGCCAGCCTCGGCGAAATGATCTCGCAGCTGCCCAGCGGCGTGAAGGTGCCCACCGGTTTTGCCACCACCGCCCACGCGTTTCGCGAGTTCCTGAAATTCGAGGACCTGACCGATCGCATCAACGCGCGGCTGGACGCACTGGACACCGAAGACGTGCGCGCCCTGGCCGAAGCCGGGGCCGAGATCCGGGCCATGGTGGAAAAGCAGCCGTTTCCCGCCGATCTGGAGCAAGCCATCCGCTCGGCCTACACGACGCTGTTCAATGGCGACGAGCAGGCCACCTTCGCGGTGCGCTCTTCGGCCACGGCCGAAGACCTGCCGGACGCTTCGTTTGCAGGCCAGCAGGAGACCTTTCTGAACGTGCACGGCATCGACGAGGTGCTGCACAAGATGAAAGAGGTCTTCGCCTCCCTGTACAACGACCGCGCCATCAGCTACCGGGTGCACAAAGGCTTTGCCCACGCCGACGTGGCGCTCTCCGCCGGCGTGCAGCGCATGGTGCGATCTGATACGGGCGCGGCTGGTGTCATGTTCACCATCGACACCGAAAGCGGCTTCGAAGACGTGGTGTTCATCACCTCCAGCTACGGCCTGGGTGAGACCGTGGTGCAGGGCGCGGTGAACCCGGACGAGTTCTACGTGCACAAGCCCATGCTGAAAGCGGGCAAACGCGCGCTCATTCGCCGCAACCTGGGCTCCAAGCTGATCCAGATGACGTTCACCAGTGCCGAGGAGAAGGCGGCGGGTGAGTTCAAGGGCAAGCTGGTCAAGACCGTCGATGTGCCGGTGGAGCAGCGCAACCGCTACAGCCTGACCGATGCCGATGTCGAGCAGCTCGCGCACTACGCGCTGGTGATCGAGCAGCACTACGGACGCCCGATGGACATCGAATGGGGCAAGGACGGCACCGATGGCCAGCTGTACATCTTGCAGGCACGTCCGGAGACGGTGAAGAGCCAGGCCGCGGGTAAGACGGAGGTGCGCTACAAGCTCAAGGGCAAGGGTCCTGTGCTGGCGTCGGGGCGAGCCATTGGACAGAAGATTGGCACCGGCCCGGTGCGCCTGGTGCACAACCTCAGCGAGATGGACAAGGTCAAGCCTGGCGATGTGCTGGTGACCGACATGACCGATCCGAACTGGGAGCCGGTGATGAAGCGCGCCAGCGCCATCGTGACCAACCGCGGGGGGCGCACCTGTCATGCGGCCATCATCGCGCGCGAGCTTGGTATTCCGGCGGTGGTGGGTTGTGGCGACGCGACCGAACAGCTCAAGGACGGCACGCTGGTCACGGTGAGCTGCGCGGAGGGCGACACCGGCCACATCTACGACGGCTTGCTGGAAACCGAGATCACGGAAGTCAAGCGCGGTGAAATGCCACCGGTGGACGTGAAGATCATGATGAACGTGGGCAACCCTCAGCTCGCTTTCGACTTCTGCCAGATCCCCAACAGCGGGGTCGGCCTGGCGCGGCTCGAATTCATCATCAACAACAACATCGGCGTGCACCCCAAGGCCATCCTCGACTATCCAGCGATCGACGCCGATCTGAAGAAGGCGGTGGAATCGGTGGCCCGTGGACACGCCTCTCCGCGCGCCTTCTACGTGGACAAGGTGGCCGAAGGCGTGGCCACCATCGCCGCTGCCTTCTGGCCCAAGCCGGTCATCGTGCGTCTGTCGGACTTCAAGTCCAACGAGTACCGCAAGCTGGTGGGTGGCAGCCGCTACGAGCCCGATGAAGAAAACCCGATGCTGGGTTTTCGGGGGGCTGCGCGCTACATCAGCGAGGACTTCCGCGAAGCCTTCGCCATGGAGTGCGAGGCCATCAAGCGAGTGCGCGAGGAGATGGGCCTGACCAATGTGCAGGTGATGGTGCCTTTTGTGCGCACCCTGGGCCAGGCCAAAAAGGTCACCGAGCTGCTGGCAGAAAAGGGCCTCCGGCGCGGCGAACATGATCTCAAGGTGATCATGATGTGCGAGATCCCGAGCAACGCCGTGCTGGCCAAGGACTTCCTGCAGTTCTTCGATGGCTTCTCCATTGGCTCCAATGACCTGACCCAGCTCACCCTGGGCCTGGACCGCGACTCTGGCCTGGAGCTGCTGGCACAAGACTTCGACGAACGCGACCCGGCCATCAAGGCGCTGCTGACCATGGCCATCGGCGCCTGCAAGGCCGAGGGCAAGTACGTGGGCATCTGTGGTCAGGGCCCCAGCGACCACCCGGACTTTGCGCAATGGCTGCGCGACGAGGGCATCAGCTCGATTTCGCTGAACCCGGACTCCGTGGTTGATACCTGGCAGCTGCTCGCTGGCTCGGCTCGGTAGGCCGGTAGCGCTTCGGGCAAAGGCAGGCGGTTCGCCTGCCTTTTTTCATGGCACAAGGTCAGTGTCGCGTCAGACCCTGGCGCACAATGCTCCCCAGGGGTATGGCGTTGCAGGCCAGCTCAAGCAGGAGACAAGCATGTTCGAAGGTCTGGATGCCCAGCGGCTGGTGGCACTGTTCTTTTTGGCCCTGGTCTTGTTCAACTTTCCGCTGCTCGCGTTGTGGGACCACGACGTCACGCTGTGGGGTCTGCCGCTGTTTCCGACCGCGCTGTTTCTCATCTGGGCCGGGCTGATCGCGGCCCTGGCCTGGGTGATGGAGCGTGGTCAACATGGCCAAGGTGCCGCCAAGGACTGAAGGCCTCACCATGCTGCCGGCGTCCTTGGTCATTGGCGTCTCCTTCGCCTACTTGGCACTGCTGTTCGCAGTGGCCCACTGGGGCGACCGCCGTGCCGCGGCCGGGCGCTCGGTGATCGGCAGCCCCTGGGTTTACGCGCTGTCGATCGCGGTTTACTGCACCGCCTGGACCTATTTTGGCAGCGTCGGGCGCGCGGCCACCGCAGGCGTCTGGTTCTTCCCGATCTACCTGGGTCCGATGCTGGCGATGTTGCTGGGCTGGATGGTGGTGCGCAAGATGATCCGCATCGCCAAAACCTACCGCATCACCTCGATCGCCGATCTGGTTGCCAGCCGCTACGGGAAGAGCCCCGCCCTGGCGGGTCTGGTGACCTTGATCACCGTGGTGGGCATCGTCCCCTACATCGCCCTGCAACTCAAGGCGGTGGCCAGCGGCTACGCGGTGCTGACCTCTCCGCTGGGCCAGCCTGCGCCGATCGCCACCGACTGGTGGCGCGACAGCACGCTCTATGTGGCTCTTTTTCTGGCCGGTTTCACCATGGTGTTTGGTGCCCGCCATCTGGACAGCACCGAGCGGCATGAGGGCATGGTGGCGGCGATCGCGTTCGAGTCGGTGGTCAAGCTGCTGGCGTTTCTGGCGGTCGGCGTATTTGCCAGTTTTGTGCTGTTCACCAGCCCGGCGGCGATCTTCGAGCAGGCGCGCTCGGTGGAGTCGCTGCGCGAGCTTCTCAGCTTCAGGCAAGGCCAGTCGTTCGCCTATGTGCAGTGGGCGGGCATGACGTTGCTGGCCTTGTTCGCTGCGCTGTTCCTGCCGCGCCAGTTTCAGGTGATGGTGGTGGAGAACGTGGACGAGCGGCACCTCAAGCGCGCTGTCTGGGTGTTCCCGCTGTATTTGCTGCTGATCAACCTCTTTGTGCTGCCGATCGCGTTTGCGGGCTTGCTCTACTTCGGACCGGGCCGCATGGACCCGGAGAACTTCGTGCTCTCGCTGCCTCTGGCCGAGGGCCACACGGTGCTGGCGCTGGCGGCCTTTGTGGGCGGGCTCTCGGCAGCCACCGGGATGGTCATCGTGGAGGCCACGGCCGTCTCCACCATGGTCTGCAACGACCTGATCATGCCGCTGCTGCTGCGCATGAAGCGTTTTGGCGCGCGCACCAGCGGCGACCTCACCGGCCTCTTGCTGGGCATCCGCCGCACCGCCATTCTCGGCATCCTGCTGCTGGGCTACCTGTACTTCCGGCTGGCGGGCGAGGCCTACGCGCTGGTGAGCATTGGTCTGATCAGCTTTGCAGCGGTGGCTCAGTTTGCGCCCGCCATTCTGGGTGGCATGTACTGGCGCGGCGGCACCCGCTCAGGTGCGCTCGCCGGGCTGCTGTGCGGATTCGGCTTCTGGGTCTACACGTTGATGCTGCCCTCGCTGGCGAAGTCGGGCTGGCTCGATGACGGCTTCTTGCGCGAGGGCTTGTTTGGCCTGGCCCTGCTCAAACCCGAGGCGTTTCTGGGTCTCAGTGGTCTGGATGGCCTGACTCACTCGCTGTTCTGGAGCTTGCTGGCCAATGTGGTGGCCTATGTCGGGGTTTCGCTGTGGCGTTCCCCGTCGGCAGCTGAAACCAGCCAGGCCCTGCTGTTTGTTGATGTGTTCAATCGCACCGCCGAGACTTACCCGGTGTTCTGGCAAGGCAAGGCACAGGTGTCGGCGCTGCTGCCGCTGGCGGCGCGCTTTCTTGGTGCGCAGGTGGCCCAACGGCTGTTTCAGGATTACGCGCAGCGCCTGGGTCTGGCCCATGTGGAGGACATCCCGGCCGATGCACGCCTGGTGCAATTTGTCGAAACGCAGCTCGCTGGCGCCATCGGCAGCGCTTCGGCGCGGGTGATGGTGGCGTCGGTGGTGGAAGAAGAGGCGCTCAATCTGGACGATGTGCTGCGCATACTGGACGAGGCTTCGCAGCTGCGGGCCTATTCGCACGCGCTGGAGGAAAAGTCGCGCTCGCTAGAACTGGCCACTGCCGAGCTGCGCGAGGCCAATCAGAAGCTCAAGAGCCTGGACCACATGAAGGACGACTTCATGTCCTCGGTGACGCACGAGCTGCGCACGCCCTTGACATCGATCAGGGCGCTGTCCGAACTGATGCGTGATGATGACAGCATGGATTTGGCGCAGCGACGGCAGTTTCTGGGCATCATCGTGACCGAAGCCGAGCGGTTGAGCCGCCTTGTGAGCCAGGTGCTTGACATGGCGAAGATCGAGGCGGGGCAAGCCGACTGGCACAGCACCGATGTGGATCTTCTAGAGGTGACCGAGCAGGCGGCGGACTCCATTCGTGAGAGCTACCGCGAGCGAGGCGTGGCGCTGGAACTGGAATTGCCGGAGCAGGTCCGCCCGGTGCGGGCCGATGCTGATCGGCTGACCCAGGTGGTGCTCAACCTGCTGTCGAACGCGCTGAAATATGCCCCGACCGCCCGGGGGCGGGTGGTGCTGAGCTTGAGCGATTCAGGGCCAGAGCTGACACTGGAGGTACAGGACAACGGGCCAGGCATCGCGCCCGACCAGCAGTCGGTGGTGTTTGAGAAATTCCAGCAGGTGGCAGGTGATGATCACTACCGGCCCGGGGGCACCGGGCTGGGTTTGCCGATCAGCCGGCAGATCGTGGAACATTTCGGAGGCCGCATGTGGTTGCGGTCTGCGCCGGGGCAGGGGGCCTGTTTCGGGTTTGCGCTGCCGCACGCGGGCAGCGCCACCGAACCGGAATCCCCGGAAGACAACCAGAGGAGCAGCGACACATGAGCCAGAAAATCCTGATTGCCGATGACGAACCCAATATCCTGATCTCGCTGGAGTTCCTGATGAAGCGAGAAGGCTACGAGGTGCTGCTGGCGCGCGACGGCCAGGAAGCCATGGATGTGCTGCAGCGCGAGCGACCGGCGCTGGTGCTGCTGGATGTGATGATGCCGAACAAGTCGGGTTTTGACGTCTGCTGCGAAGTGCGTGCCAGCGACGTGCTGCGCGATACGCCGATCCTGATGCTCACCGCCAAGGGGCGGGACACCGACGTGGCCAAAGGGCTGGCGTTGGGCGCCAACGCTTACATGACCAAGCCCTTTTCGACCAAGGAGCTGGTGCAGAAGGTGCGGGACATGCTGGGCGAGGCGCCATGAGTGGCCAACAGAAAACCGACCGCCGCCTCTGGTGGCTGCTGGGTGTGGCGGCCCTGCTGTCGGTTGCGTGGTTGCTGGCGACCATGGCTTTGGTGGGGAGCACGCTGGAGGCGGCGCAGCGCAGCACGGTCTGGGCTTTGCTGGGTGAACGGCTGGTCCTGGTGCTGCTGACCTGGGGCGCCGGCATGGCGGCGATTGCCTGGGCGCTCAAGCGCTGGTTTGACCATTGGGTCACGCCCTCGGTGCAGCTGGCCGAGGAAGCGCAAGTCCTCCTGCGCACCGACGTCGTCCGCACGCTCAAGCCCAAGGGCAATGTCGAGACCCGGGTACTGGCCGACCTTTTCAACCAGCTGGTGGGGCAGCGAGAAGAATTGCGCGAGCAGATGACGCAAAAGGTGCAGGAGGCTGCGCAGGGCATCGAGGCAGAAAAGAGCCGGCTGGCCGCGCTGATGTCCGAGCTCACGCAGAGTGTGGTCGTGTGCAACCTGGACGGCCGCGTGCTGCTTTACAACAACCGCGCGCGCATGCAGTTCCGCGCTTTGTCGCAGGCGCCTGGCGTGGCCGGCGGCGCCGAGCTGATCGGCCTGGGCAGATCGATTTACGGCGTGTTCGACCGCAAACTGGTCACGCACGCGCTGGAGAACATCCAGCAGCGCATGCTTCGCGGCGCGACTCAGCCATCGGCGCAATTCGTCACCACCACGCCGGCCGGGCAGCTGTTGCGGGTGCAGATGGCGCCAGTAAGGGCCACGCAGGGGCCGAGCGCCGAAGACGGCAGCGACCTCACCGGCTTTGTGCTGATGCTGGACAACATCACGCGCGACTTCGAGACCGAGTCCGCCAAGGACCAGGTGCTGCTCAGCCTGACGGAAGGCAGCCGCGCGGCGCTGGGGAACATGCAGGCGGCCGTCGACATGCTGGACTTCCCAGACCTGGAGCCCGCCATGCGCGAGCGATTCCTGGGTGTCGTGCGCGAGGAAACGGCCGCGCTGAGCCAGCGCATCAGCACGCTGGAGACCGGCTCGACCACCAGCCTCAAGACACGCTGGCCGCTGGAAGACATGTTGGGCTCAGACCTGGTCAACGCCGCAGCGCGACGCATCGAGGTGGTGACCGGTCTCCATGCCAGTGCGACCGAGGTCGACTCGGGTCTCTGGCTCAAGGTGGAGAGTTTTTCATTGCTGCAGGCGCTGGTCTACCTGGCGGGCCGGTTGAAGGACGAGTTTGCCGTGAAGTTTGTGCAGCTGCGCCTGAGCACCGCCGCCAGCAGCGCAGGCAAGGCGCAGCTGGATCTGGTCTGGACCGGTCAGGCCATGAGCACCGAGACGGTGATGAGCTGGGAGATGGACGCCATGCGCACGGGTGGCGAAGCGACGCGCCTCACGGTGCGCGATGTGATCGAACGCCATGCGGGCGCGTTCTGGTTCGAGCGCGAGCGTGCACGACACCAGGCGTTCTTCCGCTTGCTGCTGCCGCTGGCCAATCCGCAGGAGCAGGCCGAGCAGGCAGCCCTCTTGCCCGGAGACAGCCGGCCCGAGTATTACGACTTCGACCTCTTCAAAACCACCGAGCTCACCCGCTCACTCGATGACCGGCTCTTGACCGATCTGAGCTACACCGTGTTCGACACCGAGACCACTGGGCTCAACCCGTCACAGGGCGACGAGATCATCCAGATGGGTGCAGCGCGCATCGTCAACAACAAACTGCTGCGCCAGGAAAGCTTTGAGCAACTGGTGGATCCGAAGCGTGCCATTCCAGCCGCAGGCATTCCCATCCATGGCATCCGGCCCGAGATGGTGGTGGGTCAACCCACCATCGACCAGGTGCTGCCGGCATTCCATGCGTTTGCGCAGGACACGGTGCTGGTGGCGCACAACGCGGCCTTCGACATGCGGTTTCTGCAGCTCAAGCAGACGCAGACCGGCGTGGTGTTTGACCATCCCGTGCTCGACACGCTGTTGCTCTCTGCCTTGGTGCATCCGAACCAGGATTCGCATCGCCTCGAAGCGCTGGCCGAGCGTTTCAACGTCACCATCGTCGGCCGCCACACCGCACTGGGCGACGCCATGGTGACGGCCGAGGCGTTTCTGAAGCTGATTCCCTTGCTGGCCGAAAAAGGTATCCACACGCTGGGCCAGGCGCGCGAAGCATCACAAAAGACCTATTACGCGCGAATCAAGTATTGATTCCCTCGCGCCGCGCATCGTGTGACCCACCCCCGCCGCGCTGCGCGCGACCCCCTCAAGGGGGCGGCACTGGCGGCCCGGCAAAGCCGGTTCCGCGG
>NZ_JAUCZF010000002.1 GCF_030373245.1 Hydrogenophaga sp. | reverse complement strand
TCGCTGCCCCCCGAGGGGGCTGGGCCTGCCTTGGGAGCGGCCCGGCGGCTGGCCCCTGGCCCTCACGCGCCATTGCTGTGGTGCGGTTCAGTGACCACCTCGCAGCACACCCAGGTCAGCTGAATTAGAATTCGTCAGGTCAGGAGAGAGCCCTCAACCGGGGCCGCCGAAGGCGCAGGAGGTCCGCGTTGCAGCAGCAAGCAGGCCCTGAACGCTCAGGCAAAAGGACTGACCAACACCGCCTTCACAGGCGGTGTCCCCCACTGGAGAGAGGCCTCCCCCGAGGAGGCCCACCGAAGGAGCAAATGCGGCATCGCCCGCGTGAATCTCTCAGGTAAAGCGGACAGGGGGGGCAGCACACGGATGCACCGTGTCACGCTCGCGCACGCCGCGCGGGCTCTGCCCCAACGCCACCTGAAAGCGCGCCGTGTCCATCGCCCCCGCTCCTGCCGAACTGCTCTCGACCCCGCTGCACGCCTTGCACCTCGAGCTGGGTGCCCGCATGGTGCCGTTCGCCGGCTACAGCATGCCGGTCCAGTACCCCATGGGTCTGATGCAGGAACACCTGCATACGCGCGCTGCCGCCGGCCTGTTTGACGTGTCCCACATGGGCCAGCTGCGGCTGATCGGCACCGATGCCGCGTCGGCATTCGAGACGCTGATGCCGGTGGACGTGGTCGACCTGCCTGTGGGCAAGCAGCGATACGGCCTGCTGCTCAACGAAGCCGGCGGCATCATCGACGACCTGATGTTCGTCAACCGTGGTGACGATCTGTTCGTGATCGTCAACGGTGCCTGCAAGCACGGCGACCTGGCCCACATCTACGCCACCATTGGCCAGCTCTGTCATGTGGACGCGCAATTCGATCGCGCCCTGCTCGCGCTGCAGGGACCGCAGGCCGTGACCGCGTTGAAGCGTCTGCTGCCAGGGGTGGAAAAGCTGGTGTTCATGACCGGCACCGCCTTCAGCTGGGCCGGCGCCGATCTGTTCATCACCCGCAGCGGCTACACCGGTGAAGATGGTTTCGAAATTTCCCTGCCTGCCGATCATGCAGATGCGTTTGCCCGCGCGCTGCTGGCCCAGCCCGAGGTCAAGCCGATCGGTCTGGGCGCTCGCAACTCGCTGCGCCTAGAGGCTGGACTGTGCCTCTACGGTCAAGACCTCGACACCACCACCACGCCCGTCGAAGCGGCCCTGACCTGGGCGATGCAAAAAGTGCGTCGAACGGGCGGCGCTCGCGCCGGCGGCTTCCCGGGCGCCGAGCGGGTGCTGGCGCAACTCGAAGGCAGCGAGCCGCTGACACGCAAGCGCGTGGGCCTCATCGCACTGGAGCGCGTGCCGGTGCGCGAGCACACCGAAATTCAATCACTCAACGGCTCGACCGTTGGCGAAGTCACCAGCGGCTTGCTCGGGCCCAGCACCAACCAGCCGGTTGCCATGGGCTATGTCAGCGTGGAGCAGTCCGCGGTCGGCACCCGATTGCAGGCCATGGTGCGCGGCAAAGCTGTGCCCATGGAGGTGGCAGCCATGCCTTTTGTACCCAATCGTTATTTCCGGGGCTGATGCTCTACAAAGCGCTATCGCCTTGCAGAGCATCGGTCATCGGATCGGTCCTACAGCGACCCACTTTTTCCTCATCACTTTTTCTCAGGAGCCCTGAATGACCACCAAGTACACCGAAGACCATGAATGGATCCGCGTCGAGGGCGATATTGCCACCGTCGGCATCACCCACCATGCGCAGGATGCACTGGGCGATGTGGTGTTCGTCGATCTGCCCGAGGTGGGGAAGTCGTTCGAGCAAAAGGAGGTGGCGGGAGTGGTGGAGTCGGTCAAAGCGGCCGCTGATGTGTACATGCCGGTCAGCGGCGAAGTGGTGGAAGTCAACGAAGCCTTGCGCGGCGATCCATCGCTGGCCAACAGCGATCCGCTGGCTGCCGGCTGGTTCTTCAAAGTCAAGCTGTCGGCGCCTGCGCAGGTAGACGCCTTGCTCGACGAAACCGCCTACGCCGCGCTCACTTGATTCACCCCCGATGCGCAGTGCGCGGACCCACGAAGGGGCGGCGCTGGCGGCCCGGCGAAGCCGGTTCTGCTGCGCCCGGGGATGAAGTCAACCTCTCGCGTTTCGCGCTCGACTCTGCCTCTCCCGCCTTGCCGCAATCTCAAACTCATCTTTAGGTTCGACCATGCTGATGCCCTCCGCCAAACCCCTTGACGAGCTCGAGAACCCGTCCGAGTTCATCGCCCGCCACATCGGCATCAGCGAAGCCGACGAAGCCCACATGCTGTCGGTGATCGGCGAGGCCTCGCGCCGTGCACTGATCGACGGCATCGTGCCGCGAGCCATCGCGCGCAGCGCCGGCATGAAGCTGCCAGCCGTGGCCAGCGAGGCGGCCGCACTGGCCGAGCTCAAAACCATCGCGAGCAAAAACCAGCTGCTCAAGAGCTTCATCGGTCAGGGCTATCACGGCACGCACACGCCGGGCGTCATCCTGCGCAACATCCTGGAAAACCCCGCCTGGTACACCGCCTACACGCCGTACCAGGCCGAGATTTCGCAAGGCCGCATGGAAGCGCTGGTCAATTTCCAGACCATGGTGACCGACCTCACCGGGATGGACATCGCCAACGCGTCGATGCTGGACGAGGCCACGGCAGCGGCCGAAGCCATGACGCTGGCCATGCGCTCGGTCAAAAGCAAGAGCCACACCTTTGTGGTGGCCGGCGACTGCCACCCGCAGACCATCGAGGTGATCCAGACGCGTGCGGCGCCCCTGGGCATCCAGGTGGTTATCGCCAACTCGGCGGCCGAGTGGGACCAGGCGCTGGCCGGTGATTTTTTCGCCGCCCTCATCCAGTATCCGGCCAGCAGCGGATGGGTGCAGGACTGGGCGCCCGACGTGCAGCGCATCCACGACAAGCAGGCGGCCGCCATCGTCGCCGCCGACCTGCTGGCCCTCACCTTGCTGGCGCCGCCTGGCGAATGGGGCGCCGACATCGTGGTCGGCACCACGCAGCGTTTCGGCATGCCCATGGGTGCGGGTGGTCCGCACGCCGCCTTCATGGCTTGCCGCGATGCGTTCAAACGGTCGCTGCCCGGCCGCCTGGTGGGCGTGAGTGTGGACGCGCACGGCAACCCGGCCTACCGCCTGGCACTGCAGACCCGCGAACAACATATTCGCCGAGAAAAAGCCACTTCCAACATCTGTACCGCGCAGGTGCTGCCGGCCGTGGTTGCCAGCATGTACGCCGTCTACCATGGCCCGCAGGGCTTGAAGCGTATCGCGCAGCGCGTCGCCGCGTACACCGCCATCCTGGCCAAGGGCCTCGCGCAACTGGGCCACACCCAGACCCACCACGACAGCGCTTTCGACACGCTGTCCTACAAGACCGGTGACCAGACCGCGGCTCTGATGGCGAGGGCCGTGGCCCACGGCGCCAACCTTCGGCGCGCCTGGGACGAGTACCTCTGCATCACGCTGGATGAAACCACCACGCGCGCTGACATCGAATTGCTCTGGACCATCTTCGCTCAGGAGGGCCAGGCCCTGCCCCGCTTCGAGACCTTCGAGAAAGGCATCGAGCCGCTGATCCCGGCCGAGCTTCGCCGCACCAGCGCGTTCATGACGCATCCGGTGTTCGACAGCCACCACTCCGAAACCGGCATGTTGCGCTACATCCGGTCTCTGAGCGACAAGGATCTCGCGCTGGACCGCAGCATGATCCCGCTGGGCAGCTGCACCATGAAGCTCAACGCCACCAGCGAGATGATTCCCATCACCTGGCCCGAGTTCGCCAACGTGCACCCGTTTGCGCCGGCCGACCAGCAAAAGGGTTACCAGGAGCTCGACGAGCAGCTGCGCGCCTGGCTCTGCCAGGCCACGGGCTACGCCGGCATCAGCCTGCAGCCCAACGCCGGCTCGCAGGGTGAATACGCCGGCCTGCTGGTCATCAAGGCCTGGCACGCTTCACGCGGCGAAGGCCACCGCAACATCTGTCTCATTCCCAGCAGCGCCCACGGCACCAACCCGGCCAGCGCGCAGATGGTGGGCATGACGGTGGTGGTGACCAAGTGCGACGAAAACGGCAACGTCGACATGGCCGACCTGAAAGCCAAGTGCGAACAGCACAGCGCCCACCTGGCCGCAGCCATGATCACCTACCCCAGCACGCACGGCGTGTTCGAGACCACGGTGAAAGACCTTTGCGCACTGGTGCACCAGCACGGCGGACGCGTCTACGTGGACGGCGCCAACATGAACGCCCTGGTGGGTGTGGCGGCGCCCGGCGAGTTCGGCGGTGACGTGAGCCACCTGAACCTGCACAAGACCTTCTGCATTCCGCATGGCGGCGGCGGCCCGGGCGTAGGCCCAGTGTGTGTGGTGGAAGATCTGGTACCGTTTTTGCCTGGTCATGCGACCGGTGGCCTCCCGGTCAATGGTGTCGGTGCGGTCAGCGCAGCGCCGCTCGGCAATGCGGCCGTGTTGCCCATCAGCTGGATGTACATCCGCATGATGGGCGCCGACGGCCTGAAGCACGCCACCGAAGCAGCCATCCTGAGCGCCAACTACATCAGCAAGCGCCTGAAAGACCACTACCCCACGCTGTACGCATCGGCCAACGGCCACGTCGCGCACGAGTGCATCCTGGACCTGCGCCATCTCAAGGAGACCAGCGGCGTCATGGCCGAGGACGTGGCCAAGCGCCTGATGGACCACGGCTTTCACGCGCCCACGCTCAGCTTCCCCGTCGCCAACACGCTGATGGTCGAACCCACCGAGAGCGAAACACTGGGCGAGATCGACCGCTTCATCAGCGCCATGATCGCGATTCGGGAGGAAATCCGCCTGATCGAGAACGGCACCTGGCCGCAGGATGACAACCCGCTGAAGAACGCGCCGCACACTGCGGCCAGCCTGATCGCCACCGACTGGTCCCACCCCTACTCGCGCGAACTCGCTGCCGCGTCCCAGGGCCACGCGGTCAACACCAAGTACTGGCCGTCGGTGGGCCGGGTGGACAACGTCTACGGCGACCGCAACCTGTTCTGCAGCTGCGTGCCGGTGGGCGAACTGACCGACTGATGTCCCCAGAGGGTCCCACCAGGGCGCCGATGGCGCCCTTTTTCATGCGCAGGACACAGATCTGAACTCCGCGATCCAGTGCGGCAACTGCTCCCGCAGGATGCGCAACGCCGGCGCCTCCTGCCGACGTGCCAGCGTGACAAGCCCGAAGCGAGCCGTCGCATCGAGCGCGGGTGACATGTCCAGCGCCACCAGGCCTTCGGCCGTGGCCTTCGGGGTCAGCACAATCGCGTGGCTGCGCCGGGCCACTTCGACCATGTTCAGCGTCTCGTCGTTGCGCAGCGTCACCATGTCGTCCGGGTTGGCACTCGGTCCGTAGCGATCGATCAGCAACCGGGCCACCTCGTCACTCAGCGGCATGGAGGCGACGGAATAGGCGAGGATGTCCTCGATGACCACCGGCCGGCCGCGCTGCACCAGCGGGTGGTCGGGCCGCACCAGAAAACCCGCTTCGAGCTCAAAGGTCTGCGCGATCTGCAGGTCGGCCGACGGCAGCACCGAGCGCACATCCACAACCGCCGCGTCCAGTCGCTGGTCGCGCAGCGCGTCGATGAGCACGGCGGTGTTGCCACGCGAGATCTGCAGTTGCAGCCGCGGGTGGTGCTCGGCCATGTACAGCATCAGCCGTGTGGACAGCAACGCACCAGGCCCCGAACTCAGGCCGATGCGCAGCGTCCCGATCAGCCCCGCATGCAATCCCCTGCCAGTCTGCTTGAGGGCTTCGGCATCTGCCACCAGACGCCGAGCACGTTGCAGGACTTCGTGTCCGAAGGGCGTCAGCGCGATACGCCGACCCAGTCGGTCGAACAGGCGGGAACCCAGCTCGTCCTCCAGCCCCTGAATGCTGCGCGTGAGCGCCGGTTGGGTGAGGAACAGGGCTTTGGACGCCTGCACGAAAGTGCCGAGTTCGGCCAGCACCACGAAGTGCCGCAGTTGCACGAGGGTCATCCCGAACCTCCATTCAAAGTCATGGGTCATTGCTCATCAATGCATTGGACTTTAATCCAGGCCCTTCCTAACATGCAACAAAGTTCATGTTTTAAGGAGACAGTGCATGGATCGACTCTGTGCCGCGGCGGTTGAACAGTTCATCGCCGTGCGCCGCGACATCCACCGACACCCCGAACTGGCGTTCAACGAACGCCGGACCGCCGCGCTGGTGGCGGCGCAGCTGGGCGCCTGGGGTTACGAAGTCACCACCGGACTGGGAGGCACCGGCGTGGTGGGGCGGCTCCAGCGCGGTTCCTCGAAACGCAGCATCGGCCTGCGCGCCGACATGGACGCATTGCCCCTGGCAGAAGCGACCGGAGCCGCCTGGACCAGCTGCACTCACGGCGTGATGCACGCCTGCGGCCACGACGGTCACACCGCCATGCTGCTGGCCGCCGCACATCACCTGGCGCAGCACGGCCGCTTTGATGGCACGCTGAACCTGATCTTCCAGCCGGCCGAGGAAGGCGGCGGCGGCGCGCTCAAGATGATGGAAGACGGTCTGTTCGAGCGCTTCCCCTGCGACGCCATCTTCGCCATGCACAACATGCCGGGCACGACACAAGGTCAGCTGGTCTTCCGCAGCGGGCCGGCCATGGCCTCGTCCGACTACGCCACGGTCATCCTGCATGGCCACGGCGGGCACGGCGCCATGCCACACAAGGCGACCGACGTCGTGGTGGCCGCCGCCTCCCTCATCATGGCGCTGCAGACCGTGGTCTCGCGCCATGTCGACCCGCTGCAGCCGGCCGTGATCACGGTGGGGGCGATCCACGCCGGCGAGGCCAACAACGTGATCCCTGCCGAAGCGCGACTGGAAATCAGCGTGCGCACGCTGGACCCTCAGGTGCGCCGCAACGTCGAACAGCGCATCCGCGAACTGGTGCATCTGCAGGCGCAAAGCTACGGGGTTCGAGCCGAGCTGGACTGGCGCCCAGGCTACACGGTGCTGGTGAACGACGCCCAGCAGACCGCGCGTGCCCTGGCGGTGGCGCAGAAGCATTTCCCCGCTGAGCGGGTCAACCCGCTGGGGCCGATGGTGTCTGCCAGCGAAGACTTCGCCTTCATGCTCGAACGCGTGCCGGGCTGCTACCTGTTCATCGGCAACGGGGCCGATGGTGAACCCGGCGCCTGCATGGTCCACAACCCTGCCTACGACTTCAACGATCAGAACATCGCGCCCGGCGCGGCGTACTGGATCGCGCTGGTCAACGAACTGCTTTCCCCCACCTGACCCCCAACCCCACCCAAAGAGGAGACAACCCCCATGAACGCACGCATCCGACTGCACGCCATCGCCGCCGGCGCCACCCTGGCCCTGCTGGGCGCCACCGGCACCGCGCAGGCACAAACCACCACGCTGACGCTCTCCAGCTGGGTGCCGTCCAACCACTATGTGGTCAAGGACATCTTGCAACCCTGGATGGCCGACGTGGAGAAAGCGACCGAAGGCCGCGTGAAGATCAACCTGCTTCCCAAGCCGGTAGGCGCACCGGCCCAGCACTGGGAACTGGCGCGCAAAGGCGTGGCCGACATCACCTGGGGCAACTTCACCTACGAGCCAGAGCGCTTCAAGCACGTTTGGTTCGCCGAGCTGCCGATGATGGGCTCGAACGGCGAAGCCTCGTCGGTCGCCCTGTGGCGCACCTTCGACAAGTACCTGGCCAGGAACGAGGCTTTCAAGGGCGTGGTCATGCTGGGCACCGGCATGCTCGGCGGCGGCCAGTTCCACCACCCGGCCAAGGTCATCGACACGCCGGACGACCTCAAGGGCCAGAAGGTGCGCATGGGCGGCCCGATCCAGAAACGCCTGCTCGAAGACCTGGGCGCCATTCCCGTGTCAGGCCCGGGCCCCAAGGCCTACGAAATGCTCGAGGGCGGCGTGATCGACGCCTCGCTGCACGCGATGGAGTCGGTGGTCAACTTCCGTCTGGACGGCAAGCTCAAGAACCACACCCTCATCCCCGGTGGCCTGTACGACGCGACCTTCTTCATCGTGATGAACGAAGGCAAGTTCCAGCGCCTGTCGGCTGCCGACCAGCAGGCCATCCTGAAGCTGTCGGGCGAAGCGCTCTCGCGCCGCTGGGGCCAGCAGTTCGATGCGCAGAACAAGGCGTCGGAAGAGAAGCTGCGCGGCAATGGCCACAAGTTCGCCCAGCCCAGCCCTGCGCTGCTGGACAACATCCGCAAGGTGCGCACAGCCATGCTGCAAGAACTCAACGCCGACGGGCCGAAGTTCGGCGTGGCCGACCACAACGCGGTGGTGACGTTCTACGAGCAGCAGTACAAGCTGCTGGCCAAGTGACCTGGCGCTGAACGGAGACGATGCGCATGAAGCCCTGGCTCGGCCGGATCGAACGCGGCGTTGGCCTGCTGCTGGTGCTCCTGCTGTCGGCCATGGTGACCCTTACCTTCACCGACGTGCTGGGCAGACGCCTGTTCAACACGCCGGTGTTCGGCGCCAACGACCTGACCGAGCACCTGATGGCGCTGATCATCTTTGGCGGCCTGCCGCTGCTGACCGCCCGACGTGGCCACCTCAGCGTCGACCTGTTCGACCGCTGGCTGCTGCACCCGCGCTGGCGCCTCTGGCACAAGGCGGTGGACGTGCTGATCGCCGCCGTGCTGGGTCTGATCGCCTGGGAGTACGCGCTGGCGGTGCCCGAGGCCATGGCCATCAACGAGGTCAGCCCCGCACTGACCATCCCGCGGTCGTGGATGTACGCCTTCATGGCCTTCACGTCCGCCCTATCGGCGGCACTGGCGCTGTTCACCGCAGCGCCCCGGCACGAACACCTGAGTGAAGAGGCCCCGTCATGACCATCGGACTGATCTGCCTGGCGGCCGTGCTGTTGCTGGCCTTTCTGCGGGTGCCTCTGGGCATCTCCCTGCTGGCGGTGTCGATCGCGGGCATCAGTGCGATCAACAGCTTTGATGTGGCGCGCACCCTGGTGCCGATGACGCTGACCGAAGCCGCCTTTTCCTACGAGCTGGCGGTGGTGCCTCTGTTCATCCTGATGGGCAATGTGCTCTCGCGCACCGGCATCTCGCACGACCTGTTCCGCGCGGCCCATGCCTTCCTGGGGGCGGTGCGCGGCGGTCTGGCGCTGGCCACCATGGTCACCTGCGCCGGCTTCAGCGCGGTCTGCGGCTCCAGCTTTGCCACCGCCGCCACCATGGCCAAGGTGGCCTACCCTAGCATGCAGAAGTACGGCTACTCGGACCGCCTGGCGTCAGCCACCATCGCCGCCGGCGGCACCCTGGGCATCCTCATACCGCCTTCGATCATCCTGATGATCTACGGCATCCTGACGCAGCAGAACATCGGCGAGCTGTTCATCGCCGGCATGCTGCCGGGCTTGCTCGGTCTGGCGATGTACATGCTCGTCATCTATGTCATCGCCTGGCTGCGCCCCGAGGACGCCCCCCGGGGCGAGCGCGCATCGGCGCAGGAGCGCTGGGCCTCACTGGCCGGTGTCTGGCCGTTCGTGGCCTTGTTTCTGATCATCATCGGCGGCCTCTACCTGGGCTGGTTCACTGCCACCGAAGCCGGCGGGATCGGTGCTGGCCTGGCCTTGCTGATCGCGCTGGTGCAGCGGCGCCTGGACTGGCCCCGCTTTGTCGATCTGATGAAGGAAACCGCCCACACCTCGGTCATGCTGTACGTGGTGCTGTTCGGTGCCATGCTGTTTGCGCAGCTGATCTCCTTCTCCGGCCTGGCTGACGAGTTGCTCTCGCTGGTGAACGGCTCGGGCTTTTCGCGCCTGGGCATTCTGCTGGCCATACTGGCGGTGTTCCTGCTGCTGGGCTGCGTGATGGACGCGATGGCGATCATCCTGATTTTCGTGCCGCTGTTCATGCCCACCCTCGTGGCGCAGGGCTTTGATCTGGTGTGGTTCGGCATCATCGTGGTGGTGCTGACCGAAATCGGCCTGATCACGCCACCGGTGGGCATGAACGTGTTCGTGCTCAAGGCCAATCTGCCCAAGGTACGGGTCGGCGCCATCTTCCGCGGACTGATCCCGTTCATCGCGACGGACGTGGTGCGCCTGGCGCTGCTGGTCGCTTTTCCCTCGATCAGCCTGGTCCTGGTGCAGTGGATGCGGTAGCTGGCCGGGTGTCCGAATTGGAGGCTTCTTCAAGGGGCCGCTGGATCAGCCCAGCGCATAGGCGCGCACCAGCAAACCGATACCGCCCAGAATCAGCAGTGCCCATACCGCCTGCAGCGCGCGCTGCGGCGGCAGACGGGCATGCAGTCGGCTACCACCCAAGAAGCCCAGAAAGGCGGCGGGCATGAGCAACAAAGCCGTGGCGAGCAGACCAGCTTGCTGGTACAGACCGCTGCCGGTGAACATCACCAGGCGGACCAGTCCCGCGCACAAGATCAGCAGGCTGATGCTGGCGCGCAGCACATGCTTGTCGGGTATGCGGCGCACCAGGTAGATGGTGTAGATCGGCCCACCGGTACCGAACATGGACGTGAAAGCGCCGCCCACCAGGCCAGCCGGAACAGACCACCCCTTCGAGGCAGATCCCTCGGGGGCGCGCACCAGCAGGCTCCATGAGGCATAGCCCAGCACAAAACCCCCGAGCAACAGCAGCAGCAAGCGTTCACCGGCCTGCACCAGCAGACTCAGACCCAAGGCCATCCCGATCAGCAACCACGGCGACAGCCGCAGCAACTCGCGCCAGTCGACGATGCGCCGGTGGCGCAGCCCGAGCAACAAGCCGGCCCCGATGTCAAACAGCAGCATCATGGGCACAGCAAAGCGCAGCGGGAAAATATGGGCAAGAAAGGGGATGGCGATGATGGACGCACCAAAGCCGGTCAATCCATAGACCACGTACGCCAGCGCCACCACAGCCGCAGCGAAGACCAGTGTCGGCCAGGGCAGGTCCATCATGGGCGCCGCATCACTGGCGCCGGCAGCCCATCGATCATCACGTTCAGGCAGGCTGGCAAGCCACTCGACAGCGCGCGCTGCAGGGCGGGCGCCATGTCGTCTGCATGGGAGACCTGCTCGCCATGGCCACCGAAGGCAACAGCCACCGCGTCATAGCGGCTCGGTCGCAGTTCGCAGCCGATCACGCGGTCGGCACCGTAGTCGCGCAGCTGGATCTGGTATTCGGCGTTCCAGCGCGCGTCGTTGCCCACCACCGCCACGAAGCCGAGGCCGCAGCGCACCGCCGTGTCGAACTCAGCAATGTGAAAACCCACGGAGCCGTCGCCCATCACCGCAATGACCGGGGCGCCAGGAGCGGCGGCGCAGCGAGCGGCAAGGGCGTACGGCAGCGCCGATCCGATCGCGCCGGCCACGCCGTTGATGAGGCGATGCGGTGCGTCCAGGCAGGCACTGGCCCACTGCCCGATCTCACCACCGTCGCACACCAGCACCGCGTCCGGGTGGCTGTCGAGCGCGGCCTGCAGTGGCCGCAGCATCTGCACCGGATGCAGGCGATCAGCCTGCGAGGCCGTTGCCTGTTCCCAGGCCGGAGGGCGCCAGGCGATGGCCTCATTGAACTGGTCCAGCCATTGGACTTCGTTGTTCGACGGACCTTGTTGCAGCACCGCGATCAAGCCGGCCAGCGCCGACGCCACATCGGCAGCAGCGCAGACCTGCAGACGGTGACCCAGCGCCTGGCGGCTGCGCTCGATCTCGCTGGTATCGGCATCGATCTGACACACCACGGCATCGGCTGCGATCGTTGGCGCCTGGCCAAATCTGAGCGTGAAATCGAGCCGTTTGCCCAGCAGCAACACGGCATCGGCCTGGGCGAGCGCCTGCGCAAAAGCACCCAGACGCGGATCGGCCACTCCACGCGGGCTGTCCATGCCCACCACGGGGATGCCGCAGCTGGCCTGCAAGGCCGCCAGCCGGGCGCGACCAGGACGTGTCATGCACGAGGGACCCGCCAGGATCACCGGTCGCCGCGCACGCCTGAGGGTGGCCATGATGGCGTGCGCGGCCGCGCCATCCAGCGGCATGGAATCGGCAGCAAAGTCCTCGGCGGTGAGAGACGCCACCTGGCTGGCTGCGGACTCCAGCACGTCGGTGGGCAGGCTCAGGTGCACCGGGCCGGGCCGGCCCGAGCGCGCGAGGCGCACTGCACGAGCAAAGTCGCTGGCCAGCGAATCGACGCTGGCACAGGTCCATGCGGCCTTGCAGACCGGCTCGGCCATGTCGGCTTGGCGAATTTCCTGGAACGCGCCACGCCCCAGCAGCGCGTTGGGCGCGTGACCCGAGAGCAGCACCACCGGCGCCTCCGCCATCAAGGCCGTGTACAGAGCCGAAACCGCGTTGGCATGGCCTGGCCCGGCAGTCACCAGGGCCACACCGACCTCACCGGTCATCCGCGCCCAGGCATCTGCCATGTGGACGGCGGCGGCCTCGTGCCGGGTGTGGATCAACGGAATGCCTGCATCCAACGAGGCATCGAACACCAGCATGATGTGGTTGCCCGAGAGCGTGAATATCCGGCTGACGCCGGCCACCTGCATGGCGGCAAGGAGCGCGTCACAGCCGCGCTGAGGGTGAGATGAGGTCATGTGTGCTCGGTTCTGGCGGTTCGATTCAGTACAGCCCGCGAACGCGGCCCGTGCATCGGTACCGCATCAGCTTGTGCGCCGGCCCATGGCCTGTGGCCTGACAGCGACTCTGCACAAGGCGTGCTGTCAGGCCTCCTGCTGGCAGCGCTTGCTCTAGGACCCTTGATGCCCAACCGGCCACCAGATCAGGCTCGCCGGACGGAGGTCTCATCAGGGGCTGACCTATGCCGCCTCCAGGATGGTCTGCCCCGGCGCAACTCGGGTGAATTGCACCGGCTTTCGATCCATGCTCAACCTGCCATCGCGCTGCGTGACGACGATGTAGCTGGAGCTGGGCAGATCGCCGGTCTCAGGATGGTCTTCGCGAAAGTGTGCACCACGCGAGTCTTCGCGCGCCAGCGCAGCCGTGGCGATGACGCGGCTCACCTCGATCAGGTTGCGCAGGTTCAACCAGTCGTGCCAGCTCAGGTTGAAGCCGCGGTCGCCGTCCTGAACCCCGGTGCGCGCCAGCTTCGCGTCCAGCTCATCGAGCGTGGCCAGCGCGCGCTGCAACCCCGCGGCATCGCGCAGGATACCGACGTCCTGCCACATGCAGTCGAACAAGGCCTCACGGATCGCCTCCAGGTCGCCTGGAGGCTGCGCGAACGGCGCGAGCTGTTCGGCCACACTGGCCGCCAGCGCGGCCTCGTCGGGCGGGCGCAGCACGCCTTCGCGTTTGACCCACTCGGCCATGCTGTCGCCGGCGATACCGCCGAAGACGGTCGAGTTCGCCACGCCGTTGCCGCCCAGCCGGTTGGCCCCGTGCACACCTCCCGTGTCTTCACCCGCGGCGAACAAGCCCCTGAGGTCGGTGCGGCAATCGGCCTCGAAAACGACACCGCCCATGAGGTAGTGCGCGGTCGGCACCACCTCGACCAGGCCGGCGGCGAGATCAAAGCCGCAGTCGCCGCAGCGTTCCACCATGCCCTTGAACTGCTGACGCACGTTGTCGGGCCCCAGGTGTTCCATCTTCAGGTACACGCCTCCGTTGGGCGAGGTACGGCCTTCGCGCATCTCGGTGAAGATCGAACGCGAGACGATGTCGCGTGTGGCGCGCTCGCCGCGCGGGTCGTAGCGGTCCATGAAACGCTGTTGCTCGCCGTTGAGCAAGTGACCACCCGCGCCCCGAAGGCCCTCCTCCAGCACAGTGCCGGTCATGCGCGTGCCGGTGCCCGCGAGCAAACCGGTGGGGTGGAACTGCACCATCTCCATGTCGCGCAGCGGCAGACCGGCGCGCAAGGCCATGGCCAGGCCGTCCGAGGTCTTGTCGCCCGACGGCGTGTGGTACTTGTACATGGTCGGCCCGCCGCCGGTGGCCAGCAACACCGCCTTCGCCTGCACAAACACAAAGCCACCGTCGCGGATGTCGATCATCAGCACACCGGCCAGTCCCTGACCATCTTCGGTCTTGATCAGCTCGACGGCGCGGTGCTCTTCGAGGCGGTGAATGCCGCGCGCCCAGACCTGCTCGGACAGCCGGTTGATGATTTCGATGCCGGTCAGATCGCCCTTGTGCACGGTGCGGTCGAAGGTCTGCCCGGCAAAGGCTTTCTGGTGCACGGTGCCATCCGGGTTGCGGTCGAAGAAACAGCCCAGCTCGTTCTCCAGTTCGCGAACACGCTCCACCGCCTTGGTCACCAGCGTCCAGGCCAGGTCCTGGTCAGACAGCCATTTGCTGCCTTCGATGGTGTCCATGAAATGGCGCTCCACCGAGTCACCCGGCGCCAGCGCCACGTTGTAGCCTCCTTGGACCATGCGCGTGCAGCCGCACTTGCCCAGCAGACCTTTGACGGCCACGGTGATGTGCATGTCACTGGCCCGCTGGTGCGCGTGCAGTGCTGCGAACAGACCGGCACCGCCCGAACCCAGGATCAGGATATCGGTCTGCAACCGCCGGATGGCCGTGCTCGATGGACTCCCTTCTCCCTGCGAGCTTGCCTGGGAGCGACCCGTCGCTGTGTTCATGACGCCACGCCCAGGCTCGCCAGCACCGCTGCGCGCCGCGCCTGCGCCGCATCGCGCACACCGTCGTACAGGCTACCGCCATGGCTGTCCATGGCCACCAGCAGCGGCCCAAAGTTGCGGATGCGGAATTGCCACAAGGACTCCGGGTTGAGGTCGTCCAGATCAACGTCCTCAATCGCTTCCACCCAGGTGGTCTCCAGCGCCGCGGTGCCGCCAATGATCGCCAGGTAGGCGCCCCCCAGGTCTTGAAATGCCTGGGCCGAGGCCTCACGCAGTCCGCCCTTGCCCACGATCAGGCGCACGCCGTACTGCTCCATCAGCGGGCGAGTGAAGCGCTCCATGCGGTCGGACGTGGTGGTGCCCACACACACCGGCTGGTAGCCCGCTGGAGAGGCCGCGCTGCGCTCGACTTTGCGCACATTGGGAGCCGTGTGGATCACGGCGTGGCCTCGAAGGTCAAAGTGGGTGGTGCGCCCGCGGTCGAACATGTGGATCTGTGTCGCATCCCGGATGCCGAACAGGCGCGCTTGCAGCGTCACGGTGTCGTTCACCCGAAGCGCGCGCACTTGCGCCTCGGTTGCGGGCATCGTCAGTTCATGGTGGGCCATCGGTGTTGTGTCCGCTGTGTCTAGAAGCCAAATGCCACGCCGGCGGGTGAGATGTCGGCGCGCGCGCGCCGCGCCGAATGGCACTGCATGTTGACCGCGATCGGATTCATGGTGATGTGGGTTGCAGCCAGTTCGATGTGCACCGCAAACGCCGTGGCGTCGCCGCCCAGGCCCTGAGGCCCCACGCCCAGCTGGTTGACGGCGATGGAGAGCTGCTGCTCCAGCTCGGCGCCCGCCGGGTCAGCGCAGGCGCTGCCCAGTGGCCGCGTGGCTGCGCGCTTGGCCAGCGCGACCGCGAGGTCGGACGTGCCACCCAGGCCCACACCGACGATGGTGGGCGGGCAGGTCTTGCCGCCTGCGGCCAGCACGCAGTCGATCACAAAGGTCTTGATCGCGGCCACACCCTCGGCCGGCACCGCCATCTTCAGGAACGAGTTGTTCTCCGAACCGCTGCCCTTGGGAATCATCTCGATGCGTAGGTTTTGCGGTTCGTCGTTGAAATCGATGTGAATCACCGGCACCTCGACACCACACGACGTGTGCTCGTTCTTGCGAGTGAGCGGATGCACGACCGAGCTGCGCAGCGGGTATTCGCGCGTGGCGCGCTCACAGCCCCGACGAATCGCTTGCTTGAGCGCCTGCCCATCGACCTCCACACCCCGGCCTATCCACAGGTTGTAGATCGGCACGCCGGTGTCCTGGCACAGCAGGTTGTCGGTCTCTTCGGCCACTGCGATGTTCTGCACCATGGTGGCCAGCACGCGCTGGGCGGTGCCATCCGTCTCGCGCTTCTCCAGTCGGCTGAAACCCTCTTTGATGTCGGGTGGCAGCACCTTGAGCGCGCGGATGTACAGCGCCTTGGCCGTGTCTTCCACAGCCTGCAGGTCGATCTTCATGGCATCTTTCTTCAAGCGCAAAACATTCAGTTGGCCGTGAGGCCGCGGTTCTTCACCACGGTGGACCAGCGCGCCGACTCGACCTCCATCGCAGCGGCGAAATCGGCGGTGCTGTTGCCAACGCCGGAGATGCCCATGCTGTCGAGCTGGGCCCGCGTCTCGGGGTCGGCCAGCACCTTGGCCGTGTCCTGCTGGATCTTGGCGACGATGGCCGGCGGCGTGCCAGCGGGCGCAAACAGGCCAAACCAGCCGTTGTTCTCGAAGCCGGGCAAACCACTCTCGGCCACGGTCGGCACGTTGGGCAGGCGCGGCGAGCGCTGCTTGCCGGTGACACCCAGCGCGCGAAGCCGGCCCTCCCCGAGCAGTGCCGAGGCGGCGGCAAAGTTGCCCACCATCATGTCGACCCGACCCCCCATGAGGTCGGTGTAGGCCGGCGCCTCGCCCCGGTAAGGCACATGCATGATGGCGATGCCGGCGGCATCGGCGAAGTTTTCACCCGCCAGGTGCACCTGGCTGCCGACACCGGCCGAGCCGAAGTTGATCTTGCCGGGCTGGGCCTTGGCCATCGCAATCAGGTCCTTCACGGTCTTCGCTGGGGAATTGTCTGGCACCACCAGCAACATCGGACCACTGGCCACATTGGTGATGGGCTGCAAGTCCTTCTTGGTGTCGAACGGCATGTTCTTGTAGAGATGCGGGTTGATCGTGATGCTGCCCGAGGCCATCAGCAGCGTGTAGCCATCGTTGGGCGACTTGGCCACCAGATCAGCGCCGACGTTGCCGCCCGCACCGCCCTTGTTTTCCACCACCACCGAATGGCCCCACAGCACCGAAAGCTTCTGGCCCACCATGCGCGCCACCACGTCCGTCGTGCCGCCAGCGGCGAAGGGCACCACCATGCGCACCGGTTTGCTCGGCCAGCTGGCCTGCGCGCTGGCGGCCAGGGGAAGTGCGACGCCGATCAAGCCGACGGTGATTGCTCGGCGCAGTGGGGAATAGGACGAAAGGCTCATGGTGGTTTGTCTCCGGAATGGATGGGGAACAGGAAAGAAACGGCCGCCTGCATCGTCTGCGCGATGTCAGGACAGCAGCGAGAGGGCAAACGCAAGCCCCGTGGCCATGGCAAAACCGGCCGCGCCAGCGATCCAGTTTTTCCGCAGCCCCGAGGCAGGACCCAATTCGATCAACAACAGGCGCACGCCGCCCATCATGTGCAGCGACAGGAGCACGACCAGCCCCCACTCGCCGAACTTGAACAGACCCTGATCGGCCAGCAGCAGAAAGCCGTCCAGCGCAGCCGCGCCATGCAGGGCCTGGCTGAGCGCCCAGAAGTGCACCGGCAGGAACAGGGCCAGGCCCAGCCCGGACAAGCGATGCAACAGATAGGCCCACCAGGCAGGGTGCGCATGGGCTCGTGCATCGGGGCGGCGCATGTGGCTCATGGCACATCCCCGCCAATCACCACCGCCCAGACCGCACGCAAGCCAGTGAACAGCAGCACCAGGCCAAAGAGTCGCGCGCCCCACAGCGCCGGGCGGGCGCCCACACCCCACCACTCGCGCGCGATGTTGGCCAGCCCTACCGGCACGTGCACCGCACAGGCGACGACAAAGACCACATAAAAAGCGCCGAAGCTCCAGTTGCCGCGCGTGCGACCCAGAATTTCGGCTGCGCTCAGGCCACCTCGCACCGCGTAAATCATCACCGCCAGATGCACCAGCACACACAACGCCAGCACCATCGCACTGATGCGCTGCCAGTACCAGCGCTTGGCTTCGGCAATCGCGGCGCCGTTCACGGCAGCCCCTCCAGGGAGGGAGGATGGGTCACAGCTGCCCCCGCACCGCGGCTCTGCCCACTGCGCGCTTGAGCCCTGCAATCGACAAGGTGGGCGACAGGTGTTTCGGGCAGTTTTCCGTGCACGATCCCTGGGTGTGACAGGCATGGCAACCGGCGTCGCCGGCGACCGCGCGCAGACGCTCGCGCTGCTGCACGTCGCGCACATCGTTGACCAGGGTCCAGGCCCGGTTCATCGCCGCCGGACCCAGGTAGTCAGGCCGCCAGCCGACGACGTCACATGAGGCGTAACACACCGCACAACCGATGCACTCGATGCCGGCATTGGCCGCCACGCGCTCTGCCGAGGCTGGCGCCACCTTCGCAAAATCGTCGAGGCGGCTGCGCTCTCCCTTGAACTGACCCTTGGCAGCAGCCCATTTGTCGAAAAACACCGTCATGTCGGTGACCAGGTCCTTGACCACCGGCAGGTTGGCCAGCGGTGCGACCTCGATCCCGCCCTGGGCGTCCACCACCTTGGCCACGTGGGTGCGACAGGTCCAGCGAGCCTTGCCGTTGACCGTCATCGCGCACGAACCACACATGCCGACGCGACAAGCGAAGCGGTAGCCCAGCGACGGCTCCAGGTGCTTCTGGATGTAGGAGATCACGTCGAGCACCGTCTGGCTGGCCAGGCGCGGCACTTCGTAACGGCTGAACCCGCCATCGGCCCGCCCGCGCCAGACCGCAACCTTCAGAGGCGGCAGCTGACCATCGGCGGGAACGGGCATTTTGTTCATGGCGGCGATCGTAGGGATGTGCATTACAAAAGAAAAGCGATTTTTTGTGGTCGTGAGATAAAGTTTTTCTTTAGACTCACGACGTCGCCCTTCTCTCTGATTCCTGGACAAGCCACCGTGCCTTCGATCCGAAATCTCAAGACTTTTCTTGCGGTGGCCCGTCATGGCAGCTTCGTGGCGGCAGGCCATGACATCGGCCTGACCGCAGCGGCGGTCGGTCTGCAGATCCGGGGGCTGGAGGAAGAGCTGCGCCAGCAACTGTTCGACCGCAGCGGGCGCTCCATCGTGCTCAACACCGCCGGGCGCGCCATGCTCGCGCCGCTGGCCGACATCGTGGCGCGGTTTGACGCGCTGGCCCCGCCCGAGCAGGGCGAATCGCTGAGCGGAAAACTGGTGATGGGTGCGCTGGTCTCGGCGCTGATGGGCAGCTTTGCAGATTGCCTGCTGTCGCTCACCATCCAGAACCCGGCGCTGGACGTCAAGCTGTTTTCAGGCCTGTCGGCCGACTTCACCCAGCGCGTGGAAAAAGGCGAACTCGACGCGGCCGTGGTCACGCAGCCACCGTTTCGCATCCCCTCCAGTCTGCTCTGGACCTCGCTTTACGATGAACCCATGGTGCTGATCGTTCCGCGGCAGCCGCAGTTTGCGATTGCCGCGGAGCCGCTGGCGATTCTGCGCGAGAGCCCTTTTTTGCGGTTCGACCGGCAGGCCTGGACTGGTCATCTGGTTGACAAGGTGCTGACGCAGACCGGCGCCACCGTGCGCGAAGGCATGGAGCTGAACTCGGTCGAGGCGATCCTGGCTTTGGTGCGCCAGGGCTTTGGCGTATCCATCGTGCCCAAGCTGGCCAACCTGCAATGGTCGCGCGATCGCGCCCTGCGCCTGATCTCCCTGCCCGGGACCGATGTGCAACGCCATGTCGGCCTGCTGGAGCGACGCGAACACGGACGCGGCCGCGTCACGGCGGCGATCAAGGACTACTTCGCTGGGCGCTGACAGCCCACAAGCAGGCAGGTTGACCGGCGCGCAACAGGCCGGGTTGATGAATCCCAGACCACCCCCTACAATCTCGCATCGATCGGGAGAGACTGCGTGAAAGCGCAGCGCCGAAGGAGCAACCGCCCCGGAAACTCTCAGGCAAAAGGACCGGTCGACGCATTGATCTCTGAAGAGCAGCCGGCTTCGTCAGTCGGCTCACCGCAGGAGCAAGCAGCGCCATCTTCATGACCAGCGCTGTGAATCTCTCAGGTTCCAAACAGAGGGGGCGTGTGCCACGCATGTCATGTGGCGCACTCCATCCTTCTGACGCTTTGGAGCCTTTCCATGCAAAAACAATCGATTGCCGTCATCGGCGGCGGCATCACCGGTGTCACCACCGCCTACGCGCTGGCCAAGCGCGGATTCCAGGTCACCCTGTTCGAGCAGCATCGCTACGCCGCGATGGAAACCTCGTTTGCCAATGGCGGCCAGCTCTCGGCCTCCAACGCAGAGGTGTGGAACCACACATCCACCATCCTCAAAGGCCTGAAGTGGATGCTGAAAAGCGATGCACCGCTGCTGGTCAACCCCAAGCCGAGCTGGCACAAGTTTTCCTGGTTCGCGGAGTTCATCGCCCAGATCCCGAAGTACGAGCACAACACCATCGCCACCACCCGACTGGCGATTGCCGCTCGCCAGCACCTGTTTGCCTGGGCTGAGGCCGAGGGCGTCGATTTTGATCTGAAGCGCCAGGGCATCCTGCACATCTACCGCGACAAAAAAGGCTTTGACCACGCGGCCAAGGTGTCCCAGTTGCTGGCGCAAGGCGGTCTGGAACGCCGCGCCGTCACGCCGGCAGAGATGCGCGCCATCGAGCCCACCCTGGCCGGTCAGTATCACGGGGGTTTCTTCACCGAGAGTGACGCCACCGGCGATATCCACAAATTCACGGTGGGCCTCGCAGCAGCAGCCGAGCGCCTGGGCGTGACCTGCCTCTATGGGCAAGACGTGCAACGCCTGCACAGCGACGGACGACGCGCCACCGTGCTGGCCAAAGACGACGCCGGAGCGCGCACACACCATTTCGACAGCCTGGTGGTCTGTGCCGGCATCGGCAGCCGCGACTTCGCCGCGCAACTCGGCGATCGCGTGAACGTCTACCCGGTCAAGGGCTACTCCATCACCGTGAACCTGCCCGACGCACAGAGCCAGCAGGCTGCGCCCACGGTGAGCCTGCTCGATGACGAAACCAAGCTGGTCACGAGCCGCCTCGGGATCGACCGTTTCCGCGTCGCCGGCACGGCCGAGTTCAACGGCGCCAACCGCGACATCCGCGCCGACCGGATCCGCCCGCTGACCGAATGGGTCAACCAGTGTTTCCCCGGCATCAACACGCGCCAGGTGGTGCCCTGGGCTGGCCTTCGCCCCATGCTGCCCAACATGATGCCGCGCGTGGGCGCGGGCAAACGCGCCAACGTGTTCTACAACACCGGTCACGGCCACCTGGGCTGGACGCTGTCCGCCGTCACCGCCGACATGGTGGCCGAGCACGCACAGCAGGCGCAGCGCCAGCGTCAACCGCTGGCCGTGCCGGTGGCCAAGCTGGCCTGATGGCGCCAACCCGCACAGGATGAGGCGATGGCGATTTCGGCCTTTGACCTGTTCAAGATCGGTATCGGACCGAGCAGCTCGCACACCGTAGGGCCAATGCGTGCCGCGCGTTTGTTCGCGCTGGGGTTGCAGTCCGCAGGCCTGCTGTCGCGCACCGCCCGCGTGTGTTGCTCGCTGCACGGTTCGCTGGGTGCCACCGGCAAGGGCCACGGCAGCGACCGCGCGGTGCTGCTGGGTCTGCTGGGTCTGGAGCCCGACACGGTGGATGTGAACGCCGTGCCTGGCCTGATGGATCGCGTGCGCGACAGCGGCGAGCTGTTGCTGGCAGGCGAATATCTGATCGCCTTCAAGGAGCGCGATGACCTGCTGTTCTACCGCACGCCACTGCCGTTTCACGCCAATGGCATGCGCTTCATTGCGTTCGACTCGACCGGCAACGAGCTCAGCAACCGGGTGTTCTATTCGGTCGGCGGTGGATTCGTGGTGAGCGACGAGGTGGCGGCCGACGGCAGCAAGGCGCGGGTGATCGCACCCGACACCACCGTCTTGCCCATGCCCTATCGCAGCGCTGCCGAATTGCTCGCCCTCACCAGGCAACACGGCTGCAGCATCGCCGCGGTGATGCGAACCAATGAGCGCCACTGGCGCGCAGATGCCGAGATCGATGCCGGTCTGCTCAGTATCTGGCGCGTGATGCAGGCCTGCGTGCAGCGCGGCTGCAGCACCCCCGGTGTCTTGCCTGGCGGCTTCAAGGTGAAGCGGCGCGCACCACAACTGCATGCCGACTTGTGCGCCCACCCGGAAGCCGCCTTGCGCGACCCGCTTCAGGTGCTGGACTGGGTGAACCTCTACGCGCTAGCGATCAACGAAGAAAACGCCGCCGGCGGGCGCGTGGTCACCGCTCCCACCAACGGCGCGGCCGGCATCGTGCCTGCGGTCCTGCACTACTACACGCGCTTCGTACCGGGGGCCAACGATGCGGGCGTGATCGACTTCCTGCTCACCGCCGCGGCCATCGGCATCCTCTACAAGGAAAACGCCAGCATCAGCGGCGCCGAGGTGGGCTGCCAGGGCGAAGTGGGCGTGGCCTGCTCGATGGCCGCGGGCGCGCTGTGTGCAGTCATGGGCGGCACACCCGCGCAAGCGGAGAACGCCGCCGAGATCGGCATGGAGCACCACCTGGGCCTGACCTGCGACCCGGTCGGTGGGCTGGTGCAGATTCCCTGCATCGAGCGCAACGCGATTGCGTCCGTCAAGGCCATCAACGCTGCCCGCATGGCGCTGCGCGGTGACGGCACACACCATGTGAGCCTCGACCAGGTGATCAAGACCATGCGCGAAACCGGCGCCGACATGAAAACCAAATACAAAGAGACCGCTCGCGGCGGGCTGGCGGTCAACATCGTCGAGTGCTGAGCCGGCGCAAGGTGGCCCCGTTGCGGGAAAACCCTCTGAAATTAGCACGGTCGTTCGCTTCAAATCTCCGGGCGATGGACAGCGTTGGCAACCGCTTTGAAAAATACCGGAGACAAACCGTGAACAAGACCTTGACCGCGTTGTGCATTGCCGTGGCCACTTGCGCCACGCCGGTGGGCCTGGCCACCGCCCAGGCCGCCAGCGGCTACACGCAGACACGCCACCCCATCGTGCTGGCGCACGGCCTGTTCGGCTTCGACGCCATCGGCCCGGCCGACTACTTCTTCGGCGTGGCCAGCGCACTGCGCCGCGACGGCGCCACCGTCATCACCACCCAGCAATCGGCGGCCAATTCCAGCGAAGCGCGCGGCGAGCAGCTGCTGGCCGAGCTGCGGCGCCTCAAGGCAGCACACGGCCACCAGAAATTCAACCTGATCGGCCACAGCCATGGCGGCCACACCATCCGCTACGTGGCGGCAGTGGCGCCCGAGCTGGTGGCCTCGGTCACCACCGTGGGCACGCCGCACCGGGGCACGGTCGTGGCCGATGCGCTGTACGCCGTGACCCAGGCCACCGGTACCACGCCTTTGGCCGCCGGCATTGCCGACGCCCTGGCCAGCATCATCAGCGCCATCTCGGGTGCTCCCCGACTGCCGCAAAACAGCGAGGCCGCGCTGCGCTCGCTCAGCACGGCGGGCAGCCAGGCGTTCAACCAGCGCTTCCCCGCCGGCGCACCCACCACCGCATGCGGCAGTGGCGCCAGCGTGGTCAACGGCGTGCGCTACTACTCGGCAGGCGGCACCTCGGTGGTCACCAACCTGCTGGATGTGGACAGCTCCCTGTCCATCACCTCGGTCCTGTTTCTGGGCAAGGCCAATGACGGCCTGGTCGAGCGCTGTTCCTCGCGCTGGGGTACGGTGCTGCGCGACAACTACCCCTGGAATCACCTCGACGAGGTGAACCAGACATTTGGCCTGCGCGGCTGGTTTACCCCGAACCCGGTGGCCTTCTACCGCACCCAGGCCAACCGGCTGAAAAACGCCGGCCTGTGAAACCGCATCCGGGCCTGCTCGTTGCGCTGGGCGTGGCCCTGATGGCCGCGGCGCTGGGCTGGTTGGGACTGCGCGATGGCGCAGACCATGACGGCGCAAAGCAGGCCGGCGCGGTTCGCCTGGACACCACCGGCGGGATCAGCCTGCTCGCTGGTGGAGGCTCGGAAGGTCCGCCCATCGCAGGTGCAGCGGGCACGATCGATGCGGCCGACATCGAGACCCGTTTGTTCACCGACGGCTCACTGAAGGGCGCCGAGCTCGATGGCAGCTGGGGCCGCTGGGTCGATGGCCGCTTGCAGCCAGACTTCGCTTTGCGCCAGCGTTTTGATCAGCTGCTCACCTCGGTCGGCGAAGTCACTACCGACGAGCTGCGCGCTTTCATCGCCAGTCGCGCCGAGCGCGACACCACTCGCGAGCAGGCGCAGGCCGTGCTGGCGCTGTGGGATGCCTACCTGGCCTTGCAGCAGGTCCGGTTTGCCGACACCATCGATCTCAGCCGCCCTGCCGACTGGCCCCGCGTGCTGCAAGCGCACCAGCTCGCGCGCCACGAACACCTGGGACCCGCCTGGGCCGATGCGTTCTACGGCGAAGAAGAGCAGCACTTTCGCGAGCTGATTGCCGAGCGCAGCCAGGCAGCCCCTGCGCGCGCGCCTGCGGCCACCCCCGACGCGCTCAACCCCAGCGCAGAGCTGCCCGCCAGCGTGCTGCACCAGCTGCGCGTGGCCACCTATGGCCGCGAGGCCGCCGAACGGCTGCGCAAAGAAGACCTGGCCCAGATCGCGTGGCAGACCCGCCTGGACAATGCCCGCTATACCCTGCACCGGCTTCGCCAGGCACCCGAGCTGTCCGAATTGCAGCGTGATCAAGCGGTAGAGCAATGGCTGGCGCAGAACTTCTCGGAATCCGAGCGTCTTCGCGTGCGCGCCCTGCTGAATCTGCCTTGACGCGAGGGCTTAAGGCAGGCCGTAAGATCAAACGCCCCGCCCCCTGTGCCTTTCAACATGAACGACCGCTCCGTGCGCGTGCTGAGCCTCATCCCGCCGATGACGCAGCTCAACACGCCCTACCCGTCAACCGCCTACCTCACCGGCTTTCTGCGCTCTCGCGGCATCGCTGCGGTGCAGGACGACCTGGCGCTGGCGCTGGTGCTGCGCGTGTTCACGCCTGCCGGACTCGACGCGGTGAAGGCCCGGGCACTGGAGCAACCCGAGGCTCAGCGCTCGGCCAGCGTGCACGCGTTTCTCGACCAGTTCGCCGCCTACCGCGCCACCATCGGCCCAGCGATACGTTTCCTGCAAGGCGGGGATTCCACCCTGGCGCACCGCATCGCTGCGCGCGGTCTGCTGCCGGAAGGGCCGCGCTTCGCCGCGCTCGATGTGTACGAAGAGGTTGCTCTGGGCAGTGGCGAGGGCGGCGGCGAAGACCCGCTGGCCTGGGCCTTCGGTGCGCTCGGCGTGCAGGACAAGGCGCGCCACCTCGCCACGCTCTACCTGAACGATCTCGCTGACGTGCTGCGCGACGCGGTCGACGAACGCTTTGAATTCGTGCGCTACGCCGAGTCGCTGGCCAGCAGCCAGCCCAGCTTCGAGCCGCTGGCCACCGCACTGGCTGCTCCCCCTACGCTGATCGACGACTGGCTGGCCGAGCTCACTCGCGCCGCCATCGAGCAGCACCAGCCCACGCTCGTCCTGCTCTCGGTACCCTTCCCCGGCTCGGTCTACGCCGCGCTGCGCATGGGCCAGACCATCAAGGCCCAATACCCAAACGTGAAGATCGCGCTCGGCGGGGGCTACGCGAACACCGAACTGCGCGAGCTGGCCGAGCCGCGTGTGTTCGACTTCGTGGACTTTGTGACGCTCGACTCTGGTGAGCGTCCGCTGCTTGCGCTGATCGAACACCTCAGCGGCCAGCGCGGCCCGCAGCGGCTGGTGCGCACCTTTGTGCGCACGGCCGATGGCGAGGTGAAGTACGTCAACCTCAGCGAGCCGGACATCCCGTTCGAAGACGTGGGCACCGCCACCTGGGACGGTCTGCCGCTTTCGAGGTACCTGAGCCTGCTCGACATGCTCAACCCCATGCATCGCCTGTGGAGCGACGGCCGCTGGAACAAGCTCACCGTGGCCCACGGCTGCTACTGGAAGAAGTGCAGCTTCTGCGACGTGAGCCTGGACTACATCGGGCGCTACGAGACGGCGACCGCGGCCACGCTGGCCGACCGCATCCAGGCCATCGTGGAAGAGACTGGCCAGACCGGCTTTCACTTTGTTGACGAAGCCGCGCCGCCCAAGGCGCTCAAGGCGCTGGCGCAAGAGCTGATCCGCCGCGACCTTCAGATTTCCTGGTGGGGCAACATCCGCTTCGAAAAGACCTTCACGCCCGAGCTGGCCGAGCTGCTGGCACAAAGCGGCTGCATCGCCATGAGCGGCGGGCTGGAAGTGGCGAGCGACCGGCTGCTGACGCTGATGAAGAAGGGTGTAAGTGTGGAGCAGGTGGCGCGGGTGACCAAGGGTTTCTCCGACGCCGGCATCCTGGTGCACGCCTACCTGATGTACGGGTTTCCCACCCAGACGGTGCAGGACACGGTGGACGCGCTCGAATACGTGCGCCAGCTGTTCGAACACGGCTGCATCCAGAGCGGCTTTTTCCACCGCTTCAGCTGCACCGTGCATTCACCCGTCGGCCAAAACCCGGCGGACTACGGTGTGCAACTCATCCCCCTGCCTCCCATCACCTTCGCCAAGAATGACATCGGCTTCATCGACCCCACCGGCGTGGACCACGATGCATTGGGCATTGGCCTGCGCAAGGCGCTCTACAACTACATGCACGGCCTGTGCGTGGAAGACGATGTGCGGCGCTGGTTCGAACACCTGCCGGGCAAGGTGCCCAAGGCTACGGTGAGCCGGCACAAGATCGGCAAGGCGCTGCGGCAGCTGGCCTGAAGCCAGCAGACCGGCTCAGCCGGCCGCGATCTGCCGCAAGGCCTGCTCGAACACCGCCGCCGGCTGGCCGCCGGAGATCAGGTGCCGGTCGTTGATGATGACGGCGGGCACGGAGTGGATGCCGTGGCGGGTCCAGAACTGCTCGCGCTCACGCACCTCAGCCGCGAACTCGTCGCTGGCCAGGATGGCCTGGGCCCGATCCGAGTCCAGCCCCACCGAGCCGACGCTGGCCAGCAACACCTCAGGAGAAGACATGTTCTCAGCGCGCCCGTGGCAGGCTTGGAGCAGCGCCTTCTTTAGCGCGTACTGCTGACCCGGCTCCCCTTCCACCTCGGCCCAGTGCAGCAGACGGTGCGCATCGAAGGTGTTCCACACCCGACCGCGACCTTCGGACTTGAAGGTGAAGCCCACCTCGGCGCCGCGCTGGCGAATGGTCTCGCGGATCTGCGCTTGCTGCGCCGGTGTGGAGCCGTATTTCTGTGTCAGGTGCTCGCTCGCATCCTGACCCTCGGGCACCATGTGCGGGTTGAGCTCAAACGGCTGGAAATGCAAGTCGACGCTCACCGTGCCCTGCAGGTTGTGCAAGGCCTGCTCCAGTGCGCCCAGTCCGACGGCACACCAGGGGCAGGTGACATCGGACACAAAATCGATCTTGAGTGAAGTGGTCATCTGCCGATGGTAGGCAAGTTCGCGCAAGTCTGCTGGGCGACAATTGTGATTTACCGACGTTCGCCACCATGACCGACCGCTACGCCGTCATCGGCCACCCGATTGCCCACAGCAAGTCTCCGCTGATCCACCGCCTGTTTGCACAGGCCACCAGCCAGGCCATGGAGTACACCGCTATAGAAGCACCGCTGGACGGATTCGACAACACCGTGCGCCGCTTCATGGCAGAGGGAGGACGCGGCGTGAACGTCACACTGCCTTTCAAACTGCAGGCCTTTCAGATCGCGACCGACCCGATGGAGAGCGCCCAGCTGGCCGGCGCGGCCAACGCGCTGCGCTTTGAAGGCGACCGCATCCAGGCTGAAAACTTCGACGGCATTGGCCTGGTTCGCGACATTCAACACAACCTGGGCACGGCGCTGGCGGGCAAGCGCGTGCTGATCTGCGGCGCGGGTGGTGCCACACGCGGCGCGTTGTTGCCGCTGGCGAAATGCCAGCCTGCGGTGCTCGCGGTGGCCAACCGCACGGCCGACACGGCCCATCAGCTGCGGCGTGACTTTGCTGCCCACATCGATCTGCAGACCGGCGGTTACGAAGGCCTGTCGGGCGAAACGTTTGACGTGGTGATCAACGCCACCTCCACCGGCCTGTCGCAAACGCCGTTGCCCTTGCCCGCTGGCCTGTTTGCGCCAGACGCCCTGGCCTATGAAATGGTCTACGGCAAAGGGCTCACCCCGTTCCTGCGTCAGGCGCAGGCCGCTGGCGTGAGTCGCCTGGCCGATGGCGTGGGTATGCTGGTAGAACAGGCGGCGGAGGCCTTTGCCTGGTGGCGCGGCGTGCGCCCGTCCACGGTGTCTGTGATCCGGCAGCTCACCGTGCCATTGACCTGAGCCAAGGCTTCGGGTGGTTGCAGCCGTTGAACGCCAGCCTTGCATCCGCTGGGCCACACCCCACACCTATACTTGTGCCGCACCGACACAAGCCCTCCACAGGCCGCCGCCATGAAGACCCTGCTCATCCTCAACGGACCCAACCTCAACCTGCTGGGCACGCGTGAGCCCGCCGTTTACGGCGCGACCACGTTGACCGATCTGCAGGCGCTCTGCGAGGCCGATGGCAACCGCCTGGGGCTGGCAGTCGAGTGCTTTCAGAGCAACCACGAAGGCGCGTTGATTGACCAGATCCACGAAGCCGGTCGGCGCTTTGCGGCAGGTGAACTGGTGGGCGTGGTCTTTAACCCGGGCGCATTCACCCACACCTCGGTGGCACTGTTCGACGCCATCCAGGGCGTGAAGCCGCTGCCGGTGGTCGAGGTGCACATTTCCAACGTGCACGCGCGCGAGCCGTTCCGCCACCATTCCTATGTGTCGCCTGCGGCCGCTGGGATCGTGGCGGGTTTTGGCATCGACGGCTACCGGCTGGCCATCGAAGGCCTGGCGCGCAAGGCCAGCCAGACCTGAGTCTTTCGCGCGACAGCCATGGTCCGCCACAGCGAACCCGCGCGCAGCACAATCACCTGGTGCAAACGCGTCACTTCCTGCAGTTGCTGGGCCTGTCGGCCCTGTGGGGCGCTTCGTTCATGTTTCTGCGCATCGCCAGTCCGCTGATGGGTCCGTGGGTGCTCGCCGGTCTGCGGCTGGCGCTGGCGGCGGCCACGCTGGTGGTCATCATGCGGGTGCTGCGCCACGACTGGCCCTGGACCCATTGGCGCGAGCTGCTGCTGCTTGGCGCGCTGTCCACCACCCTGCCGTTTCTCTTTTACGCCTGGGCTGCGCTGAAGCTGCCGGCGGGCTACAGCGCCCTGCTCAACACAACGGCGGTGCTGTTTGGTACGCTGGCCTCGGCCTGGTTCGGTGAAGACACGCTGACGCGGCGCAAGCTGCTGGGGTGCCTTTGCGGGTTTATCGGGGTGGCGCTGATCGTGCGGCTCGGTCCGGTGCGCCCCGATGCCGCCACGCTGGCCGCGGCGCTGGCCTGCATCACCGCCGCCGGCTGCTACGGAGTTTCCACGCCCCTGATGAAACGGGCCACCACCCGCATGCAGCCGCTGGCGATCGCCGCAGGCATCCATGTGGTCTCGCTGCCGCTGGTGCTGCCCGGTGCCTTGTGGTCGCTGCCGCAGGCCACGTTCACACCGGGTGCGCTGGCTGCGGTCGCAGTGCTGGGCATCGTGACCTCAGGCCTGGCCTACTGGATGCACCTGCGCATCATTCGCCATGTAACGCCGGTGGCGGCCATGAGCCCGGCCTTCATGATCCCGGTATTCGGCGTCACCTGGGGCCATGTGTTCCTGGGCGAAGACTTGTCACCCGGCATTTTTGCCGGTGGCGCGCTGGTCTTGCTGGCCACCGCGCTGGTCACGGGCTTCAACCCGTTGCGACGCCCTCCGATTGCCACCGTCGCGCCCTGAGCGCGCACAGCAGCGCCACCGCGGCGCACCCCGCAGCCAGCCAGAACACGCTGGCCAGGCCCAGGGCCGAGCTCAGGAGGCCACCGCCCAGCCCACCGATCACCCCGGGCAAACCGTAACCAACCACCGTGTAAAGAGCCTGGCCCCGACCGCGCAAACGGCCCGGAAAGTGGTGTGAGAGCAGCGCGATGCAGGCGGTATGGTGCGCGGCGAAGGTGATGGCGTGCAAGGCCTGGGCGAACAGCAACAGCGGCCACACCAGCGGCAGGCCGGCGGTGAGCCCCATGCGCAGCACCATCAGCGCCGCCGCCAGCACGAGCCAGCCGGTGAGCGAGAAGCGCGGCAGCCAGCGACTCTGGCTGAAGAACCAGCCGATTTCGATCACCACCGATACCGCCCACAACAGACCGATCACGGTCTTGCTGTAGCCCAGCGCATCCAGGTAAAGCGACAGGAAGACGTAAATGAAGATGTGCGCCAGCACATGGCAGAACACCGCAGCAAAAAACCAGCGCACCGGCGGCTGCCGCAGCACCGGCCAAATATCGGGATGGCGCTCATCGGCGTGCGGCGCCTCCTTGAAATCCGGCAGCAGCCACACGCTCATCACGACCGCGCTCAGGGTGAGCAAGGTCCAGGCCGGGAAATGCCCGAGACCAAAGCGCTCGAACCACCAGCCTGCGATGACCACCGTCACCAGGAAACCCAACGAGCCCCAGAGCCTCACTCGACCGTAGCGCTTGACGTCAAACGCGCCGCCCTGGCTCACCAGGTGCGCCAGGGCCGCCTCGCTCATCGGCATCATGGCGCTGGTGTGGGTGAACATGAGCAGCAGCACCACGAACAGCGCCACCCCGCCGAGCGGAAACCACAGCGCGAACGACAACAGGAAGGCAACCGTGGCACCAAAGCGCAGCAGCTTCACCCGCTCGCCGGTGCGGTCGCTCAGTGTGCCCCAGGCGTAGGGCGCAAACAGGCGCGTGGCGGACTGCACCGAGGTCAGCACAGCGATAGCGATCAGGCCAAAGCCGAGCTCCTTGAGCCAGAGCGGCAGGTAGGGATTGAAGAACCCGATGTGGGCGAAGTAGCTGGCCGAGAGCGCCGCAAAGGGGAACAGGCGCTGTCCATCGGCCGACGGTTGCCCGGCCGAGCGGGATCCGGGAGCCTTCACACCGGTTTCTGGCGGCTCGGGTCGCTCCACAGAACGCCGCCACTGGCCCAGTCGGATTTGCTGACGTCGAAAATCACCACCTGCACCGACTCGGGCGAGCCGCCCAGGGTGTTCACCGTGGCCTCGGTGATGGCCTTGACGAAAGCCTGTTTCTGTTCCGGCGTGCGGCCTTCGAACATTTCAACGCGGATGGTGGGCATGGGAGTCTCCAGCAAGAAACCAGGGGCGCACCGGGGGCGCGGCGCGGAGGATCAGGCGCCGCAGCGCCGGGTGAAAAAGATCAGGCGGCTGGCCCTGTGGAACCGGGGATGGGGGCCAGCGGCGGTACCACATCGCCGCACTGCGCACGATGACGCAGCGCGTGATCCATCACCACCAGTGCGAGCAGCGCCTCGATGATGGGCGTGGCGCGAATGCCCACGCAGGGGTCGTGCCGGCCTTTGGTGATGAGCTCGGTGGGCTGACCCGCGGTGTCGATGGACTCGCGCGGAATCAGGATGGAGCTGGTGGGCTTGATGGCGATCGACACTTCCAGGTCCTGTCCGGTGCTGATGCCGCCCAGCACACCGCCGGCGTTGTTGCCCACGAAGCCAACTGGCGTGAGCGAATCGCCGTGGTTGCTGCCGCGCTGCGTGACGCTGGCGAAACCGGCCCCAATCTCCACGCCCTTGACCGCGTTCAATCCCATCATGGCGTAAGCGATGTCGGCGTCGAGCTTGTCGTACAGCGGCTGGCCCAGGCCCACCGGCATGTGTTGCGCGGTGACGCGAAGGCGCGCGCCGCAGGAGTCGCCGCTCTTGCGCAGCGCCTCCATGTAGGCCTCCAGTGCCGACACGTCTGCAACCGGCGCGAAGAACGGATTTTTCGACACATGGTCCCAGCTCTCGAAGCCGATCACCTCGTCGCCGATCTGCGTCATGCAGCCCTGGAAAGTGGTGCCGAACCGTTCTTTCAGCCACTTGCGCGCCACCGCACCGGCGGCCACGGTCGGCGCAGTCAGTCGCGCCGAGCTGCGGCCACCGCCCCGCGGGTCGCGGATGCCAAACTTCTGCCAGTAGGTGTAGTCGGCGTGTCCGGGCCGGAAGGTCTGAACGATGTTGCCGTAGTCCTTGCTGCGCTGATCGGTGTTGCGGATCAGCAGGGCAATCGGTGTGCCGGTGGTCCTGCCTTCGTAAACACCCGAGAGGATTTCCACCGCGTCGGGTTCGTTGCGCTGGGTGACGAACTTCGAGGTGCCGGGACGGCGGCGATCGAGGTCTGTCTGGATATCGGCCTCGCACAACGACATGCCGGGTGGGCAACCATCGATCACGCAGCCAATGGCCGGGCCGTGGGACTCACCGAAGTTGGTGACACAAAACAGGGTGCCGAAGGTGTTGCCGCTCATAGTGACTCCAATTATCCCAGAGGGGCGGCGTGGTGCCTGGCGGTCCGATGTGGTGCAGCAAGGCGGTGATTTCGGTGCATGGACATACCCATCCGGCCAGAAAAGCCAATGGAACGCTTCATGCTTGATGCTGCATCGCAACAATCCGTTTGCATCCCACCGACCAGGAGCGCCCCATGCTGGACAAAACAGGCACCCTTTTCTCCCACGTCAAGCCCGGTGAAACCGAGTTCGTTCGCGGGGGCCTGCGCGACTTCTTCCTGTACCGTGATCTGGGCGTGGCGGCCGCCACGCACGGCAAGGTGGTGGCCCACCTGGTGAAAGCGAACCTGCCACCCGACGGCGGGACCGGCTGGCACATCCACGAAGCCGATTTCCAGATCGTGATCATGACCAAAGGCTGGGCCAAGTTCATGTACGAAGACCAGGTGACCCTGGTCGAGGCCGGCGATGTCGTGCACCAGCGCCCCGGCATCCGGCACTACCTGTTCGACTACTCACCCGACATGGAATACCTGGAGATCGTCTCGCCAGCTGACTTCAGATCGCTGCCGGTCGACGCGGTGTGCGAGATACCAGCGCCCACACCATGGACCGAACCGTGAAGCCATGAGACGCAGCGTCATTTCCGGCGCGAAGTGCTTGTAGCCAGGGATGCGGTGGAACCGGCTTCGCCGGGCCACTCGCATCACCCCCTTGAGGGGGTCGCGCGCAGCGCGGCGGGGGTGGGCTAAAACTCAGCGTCGAGTTCGTCAATCTCGTCCGGCTCGGCTTCGGACGCAGCCACCCACTCCTTCATGGCCGGCAGAGCCATGACGGCTTCGCAATAGGCCACACAAGCCGGATCCAGCGGCACATCGTACGAAACGAAGCGGGTCACTTCGGGTGCGAACATCGCGTCGGCCATACAGGGCTTTTCGCCAAACAGGTAAGGGCCACCGTACTGCTCCAGGCATTCGTTCCAGATGGTCTCGATGCGGTCGATGTCGGCCTGGGCCCGCGACCAGATCTTGAAGCCCGGGAAATGCGCCTTGATGTTCATGGGCAGCGAGCTGCGCATGGCGCTGAAGCCCGAGTGCACTTCCCCACAAATGGCGCGGCAGTGCGCGCGCGCCTTGCGGTCGGCCGGGAGCAAACCGGCTTTGGGTTTGATCTCGTTGAGGTACTCACCAATCGCCAGCGTGTCCCACACATGCACACCGTCGTGGTCGAGCGAGGGCACCCGCATCGAGGCCGACAGCAACAGCATCTCGGCCTTCATGGCCGGGTCATCGGGCGGGATCACGTGTTCGGTGAATTCCAGCCTGGCCAGTTTGCACATCAGCCAGCCGCGCAGTGCCCAGGCTCCGTAGTTTTTGCTGCTGATCGTGAGAACCGCTTTGGCCATGGAATGCTCCTCGTGTGGCGCTGGATCAGCAATCCCTGTGCCACCTTTGTGCATGCCGGATGCACCGCCGCTGTGCGCTGGCGGCTGGCCCGTTACTTGCCTGCTGAAGTTCACTCCAACAGGAAAGTCCGACATGCTGTACCAGGCCTACCAAATGCAGTCCGATCTGGTGTCGCCGCTGCGCCTGGCTGCCCAGCATCTCAGCGCATCGCTCTGGCTCCAGAAAACCGAACGCACCGTGCTGCGCAAGGTGGCCGCTGCCTGCGACGTGCTGTCGCGCCTGCGGCTCACGCACTCCCGGCCGCCCTACAACATCCACTCGGTCACGGTGGACGATCGCGTGATCCCGGTGGTGGAGGAGACCGTGCTCACCCTGCCCTTCGGCACCCTGCTGCGCTTTCGAAAAATCGACGACAGCATGCCGGAACAACCCAAGGTCCTGCTGGCCGCGCCGCTGTCGGGCCACTTCGCCACCTTGCTGCGCGAAACCGCCAAAACCTTGCTGCAAGACCACGATGTGTACATCACCGACTGGCACAACGCCCGCGACGTGGCACTGATGCATGGCGGCTTCAGCCTGGACGACTACATCAGCTACCTGATCCGCTTCACCGAAGCGGTCGGGCCGGGTTCGCACATGGTGGCGGTGTGCCAGCCCTGCGTGGCCGCACTGGCCGCCACGGCGGTGATGGCCGAAGACGACCACCCGGCGCAACCGCGCAGCCTCACACTCATGGCGGGCCCGGTCGACTGCCGTGTCAACCCGACCGAGGTCAACAAGCTCGCCACCAGCAAGCCGATCGACTGGTTCGAGAAGAACCTGATCAGCCTCGTGCCGATGCCGCACGCCGGGTTCATGCGCCGCGTCTATCCCGGTTTTGTGCAGCTCAGCGCCTTCATGGCCATGAACCCGGAGCGGCACAAGCAGTCGTTTCGCAGCATCTACGAACATCTGGATCACGGCCGTGTGGAAGAAGCGGCCACCATCCAGAACTTCTACGAGGAATACCTCGCGGTCAACGACCTGCCGGCCGAGTTTTACCTGGAGACGGTGGAAAAGGTGTTCCAGACCTACGACCTGCCGCGCGGCACGCTCCAATACCGGGGCCGTACCGTGAACCCGGCCGCGATCCGCCGCACGGCGCTGATGACGGTCGAAGGCGAGCGCGACGACATCTGCTCGGTCGGGCAGACCGTGGCGGCGCAAGACCTTTGCACCAATGTGCGCCCGTACCTGAAAACCCACCACATCCAGACCGGTGTGGGCCACTACGGCGTGTTCAGCGGGCGCAGGTGGAACCAGCAGATCTATCCGCGGGTCAGAGACATGATCCACGCCTCGATGTAGCCCCCGCGCCGCGCTTCGCGCGTCATCCCCCTGTTTGGGGCAACACCAGTGGTCTGGCAAAGCCAGCCCCCCGATGTTCTGGGTTGAAGGCGGCTCGCTCAATTTCAGCAGCAATGAAAACGCCCCGGCTTGCGGGGCGTTTTGCCTGAAGGCGGGGAGCGTTCAGGGGAAGTTCGGCTCGTTCTTGCCGGTTTCTTCCTCCGGCCAGTCGCGGATATACGCCTTGAGCATCTTGTTCTCGAAGTTCTGGCTGTCGACCACGGCGCGCGCCACGTCGTAAAAACTGATCACACCCATGAGCATGCGGTTGTCCATCACCGGCATGTAGCGGGTGTGGCGCTCCAGCATGAGCGGGCGAACCTCGTCGAGCTCGGTCGAAGGGGTGCAACTGATCGGGTGGTCATCCATCACCGCGCGCACCGTCTTGTTGCCCACGGTGCCACCGTTTTGCGACAGGGTGTGGATGAGTTCGCGGAAGGTGAGCATGCCCACCAGCTCGCCATGCTCCATGACCGCGAGCGAGCCGATGTCGTAGCCGGCCATGGTGTCCACCGCCTGGCTCAGGGCGTCGTTGGGGTGGCAGGTGTAGAGCGTTCCGCCTTTGACGCGCAGGATGTCGCTGACTCGCATGGCTGTTCTCCTCGGTGTGCTGCTGTCGCCAGTCGGGCTGGCTTGCGAAGGAATATAGCCCACAATAATCCCCAATCCCGCCGGCTGCAAGCCGCTGAAAACACGATCCGCCCCAGGAGACACCCCCATGCCCGGCTATTCCGACCCCGGCTTCGACACGCTGGCCCTGCACGCTGGCGCCACGCCCGACGCCACCGGCGCGCGCGCAGTACCGATCCACCTGACCACCTCCTTCGTCTTCGAGTCCACCGATCACGCCGCCGCGCTCTTCAACCTGGAGCGCACCGGCCATGTGTACAGCCGCATCAGCAACCCGACCAACGCGGTGTTCGAGCAGCGCATGGCGGCGCTCGAAGGTGGCATCGGTGCCATCTCGGTCGCCAGCGGCCAGGCCGCGCTGCACCTCTCGATCGCCACGCTCATGGGCGCGGGCTCGCACATCGTCGCCAGCACGGCGCTCTATGGCGGCAGCCAGAACCTGCTGCACTACACGCTGCGCCGCTTCGGCATCGAAACCACCTTTGTGAAACCGGGCGACATCGACGGCTGGAAAGCGGCCGTGCGGCCGAACACCAAACTGTTCTTCGGTGAGACCGTGGGCAACCCGGGCCTGGACGTGCTCGACATCCCGACCGTGGCGCAGATCGCGCACGAGGCGAAAGTGCCGCTGCTGGTGGACAGCACGCTGACCACGCCCTACCTGATCAAACCGTTCGAGCACGGGGCCGACCTGGTCTACCACTCGGCCACCAAGTTCCTGTCCGGCCATGGTACGGTCATCGGCGGCGTGGTGGTCGATGCCGGCAGCTTCGACTGGGACGCCAGCGGCAATTTCCCCGAGCTGACCGAGCCGTACGACGGCTTCCACGGCATGACCTTCAGCGAAGAAAGTACCGTGGGCGCCTTCCTCCTGCGTGCGCGCCGCGAAGGCCTGCGCGACTTCGGCGCCTGCCTCTCGCCGCACAGCGCCTGGCTGATCCTGCAGGGGCTGGAGACGCTGTCGCTGCGCATGGACCGCCACATGAGCAATACCGAGAAAGTCGTGGCCTTCCTCGCCAGCCACCCGCTGGTGGGCAGGGTCGGTCACCCGCTGCTTGAATCGCACCCCAGCCATGCGCTGGCGCAGAAGCTGCTGAAGCACGGCGCAAAAGGCGCGGGCGCCGTGTTCAGTTTCGACATCAAGGGTTCGCGCGAGCAGGGCAAGGCCTTCATCGAGGCACTCAAAATCTTCAGCCACCTGGCCAACGTGGGCGACTGCCGCTCGCTGGTGATCCACCCAGCGTCGACCACGCATTTCCGCATGACCGACGAGGCGCTGGCCGGGGCCGGCATCGGCCCCGGCACGATCCGCCTGTCCATCGGGCTGGAGGATGCGGACGACCTGATCGACGATCTCAAGCGCGCGCTGAAAGCGGCCGAGAAAGCGGGGGCCTGACCATGTACCTGCAAGTCAACGGCGCCAAGACCTATTGCTACACCGGCGGCAAGGCCTTTGATAGCGCCAAGCCCACCGTGATCTTCATCCACGGCGTGCTGTTTGATCACAGCGTCTGGATCCTGCAGAGCCGCTACATGGCCAACCACGGCTGGAACGTGCTGGCGGTGGACCTGCCTGGGCATTGCAGAAGCGCAGGTGATGCGCCGTCATCGGTCGAAGAAGGGGCCGACTTCATCAGCGCCTTGATGGACGCGGCAGGCGTGCAGCGGGCCGCGCTCGTCGGTCACAGTTGGGGTTCGCTGATCACCCTGGAAGCCGCGGCCCGGCTGAAAGACCGCGTCACGCACGCGGTGCTGGTCGGAACGGCCTTTCCGATGAAGGTCTCGGCGGTGCTGCTCGATGCCGCCCTGAACGACCCCGAGAAGGGCATCCAGATGATCAACGTCTTCAGCCGAAGCACCCTGGCCGCGCCTCCTTCGGCACACGGCCCCGGCACCTGGGTCTTCGGCAGCAGCATCGCCCTCAACCGGCGCGTGCTGCGCAGCAACCCGACTGTCAACGTGTTCCACCGCGGCTTCGTCGCCTGCGACAGCTATGCCGGTGGCGAGGTGGCCATGGCAGCGCTCACCTGCCCGGTGCTGTTCCTGCTCGGCGGACTGGACCAGATGACACAGCCCAGAGCAGCGCAGAGCCTGATCAAGGCGGCCAAGGCAGCGGGCAAGACGGCGCAGGTGGTCACGCTGCCGGTCGGCCATTACGAAATGACAGAAGCCCCGGATCCGGTTCTGTTGGCGATCCGCGATTTCTTGCGCACATGAACGCCGTCTCAGCGGCTGCCATCACCCCACCCATGGGCGCGGACCGCGCTCGCGAGATTGCCGCAGCGTTCGACCTGCGCGCCCTGCCCGCCGACTTCCTGGCCAACCCCTACCCGGTGTACGCCGCCCTGCGCGAGGCCGAGCCGGTGCGTCGCATGCCCGACGGCTCGCTCTTCCTCACGCGCCACGCCGACCTCATGGCGGTATACCGCGACGCGGCCGTGTTCAGTTCGGACAAGCACGTCGAATTCGCACCGAAGTACGGGGTCGGTTCACCGCTGTACGAGCACCACACCACCAGCCTGGTGTTCAACGACCCGCCGCTGCACACGCGGGTGCGCAAGCTCATCATGGGAGCCCTCACGCGGCGCGCCATCGCCGACATGGAACCGGGCCTGATCGCGTTGGTCGACCAGCTGCTCGACCGCATCGAAGCCCAGGGCGGCGGCGACCTGATCGAAGATTTCGCATCCGCCATTCCGGTGGACATTATCGGCAACCTGCTGAACGTGCCGCACGCCGACCGTGGCCCGCTGCGCGACTGGTCGCTGGCCATCCTGGGCGCGCTCGAACCGGTGCCCACGCCGGAGCAGCATGCGGCGGGCAACCGCAGCGTGACCGAGATGCTGGCCTACCTGCGCACGCTGGTGGCCGCGCGGCGGAGCGCCCCGGGCGACCCCGAGCGCGACGTGCTCACGCGCCTGATCCAGGGCGAGGTTGATGGCGAGCGCCTGAGCGAAATCGAGCTGCTGCAAAACTGCATCTTCCTGCTCAACGCGGGCCACGAGACCACGACCAACCTGATCGGCAATGCGCTGATCTGCCTGCAGGAGCATCCCGCCCAGCGCATCGCCTTGACCAGCGCGCTACAGCCGAGTGCCCGCGACGCCGCGGCGCAAGAGGCGCTGCTCACGCTGGCGGTGGACGAGTTCCTGCGCTTTGAGTCATCCAACCAGCTCGGCAACCGGCGCGCGCTCAGATCCTGCCGGATCGGCGACGTGGACCTACCCGCAGGCGCGCTGGTCACGCTGGGCATCGGCGCGGCCAACCGCGACCCGGCGGTGTTTGATCAACCGGGTGAACTGAGACTGGACCGCGCCAACAACAAGCACCTGGCGTTTGGCTTCGGCATCCACCAGTGCGCCGGCCTGAGCCTGGCGCGGCTGGAAGGTCGCATCGCCGTCGGCCGCTTCCTGCAACGCTTCCCCAGCTACCGCCTGACCGCGGTTCCCTTGCGCGGCGGCCGCGCGCGCTTTCGCGGTTTTTTGCGCGCGCCGTTTGCCTGCTTCTAGGCTCTGTCGACAGCAGACTGAACTCATCCACAAGGAAACCGCCATGAACCCAAGCAAGGTACCCGTCAACGACGCCAGCCAGTTCCGGACCTTCGCCGAGTTTTATCCCTTCTACCTGGGTGAACACAGAGACCGCAACTGCCGCCGCATGCATTTCCTGGGCAGCTCGCTGGGCCTGTTGTGCCTGGGCCTTCTGATCTGGACCGGCCAACCGCTTTATCTGCTCTATGGGCTGCTGGCCGGCTACGCCTGCGCCTGGGTCGGTCACTTCGTATTCGAGAAGAACAAGCCTGCCAGCTTCAAACGCCCGCTTTACAGCTTCGTGGGCGACTGGGTCATGTACAGGGACATGTGGCTGGGCAAGGTCTCACTCTGAGCGGGGCGCTGCTTCCTGCGCGCGCGCCGCGGGGTCGATGCCCAGCGCCTGGGCCAGCCTGAGCTGGTCCCAGCCGCTGGCCTGCCACATGGCCTCGGTCTGCGGCTCGCGTTTGAGCAACAGCCGCTCGACCAGGGGGGTCAGCGGCGTGGCAGCCGGATCGACCAGCAACACCCAGCGGGCTTGCTCTTCGTCCAGACAGCCTGCCCAGTCGAGCTGGCGCAAAACACGCAGCGGCTCCTCCAGCTGCAGGCCATCGACCCGCAGGGCGCGGGCCAAATGCTCCAGACTCACGCCGCGCGCTTCAGGCTGGGAAGCGGACACATCCGCCGAGCGCGCGGCGTGCAACTGATCCACCAACTCCAGCGCCAGCTGGTAGTTCCAGCCCGGCGTGTCACCACGCCGCGCGATGCCGCTGAGCAGGCTGGGCAGATAGGCCGCGACCACTGCGCCCAGCAGCACGATCACCCAGGCCAGGTAAATCCAAACCAGAAGGATCGGCACGCTGGCGAAAGTGCCGTACACCACCGAATAGGTGGGTACGGTGGACAGGTACCAGGCCAGCAGCTTCTTGGCCAGCTCCAGACCACTGGCCACGAACAGACCACCGAGCAGCGCGTGCGACCAGCGCACTCGGGTGTTGGGCACGTATCGATACAGCGCAGCCACGCCACTGGCCATGAGCGCAAATTGCAGCGTATCCAGCAAGAATTTCACTTGGCTTGGCAATGCCTTGACCAGTCCGGAGGACGCAGACAGTGCGTAGGAGGTCACCGATAGGCTGCCTGCCAGAAACAGCGGTCCCAGCGTGAGCACGGCCCAGTACACCAGCACGCGCTGGGTTAGCGGCCGGCTTTCGCGCACGCGCCAGATGTCGTTGAGCTTGCGGTCGATGGTCAGAATGAGCGCCAGCGCGGTGATCAGCAGCGCCAGCGCGCCAGCCCAACCCATCTCCCCGGCCTTGGCCGCGAACTGGTTGAGGTAACTCAGCACCTGTTTGGCGATGTTCTCTGGCACCAGGCTGGCCACCAGCCAGCGCTGCAGGTTGGCCTGCAACCGCGCGAACATGGGAAAAGCGCTGAAAATCGCCAGCGCCACCGTGAACAGCGGCACCAGCGAAATGGTGGTGGTGAAGGTGAGGCTGCTGGCGGTCACCCCCAGCCGGTCTTCCCGAAAACGTTCGCGCAGCGTCACGGCCGTGTTCCGCCACGGAAAATTCAGCGTGTCGTGCCACAGGGTTCGCAACAGGGTTTCCAGTTGCTTCCGGCGTTCGATCAGGGTCATCCCGGTATCATCCCAGAACTGTCGCTCTGCACCGCGACACCTCGCCGGTCAGGCACCCATCGCCAGCGCCGCATCGACCCAAAAGCCGGCCATTGCTCGGCCCCCTCCCGCCCCTCGTTTCGCACCATGGCCACATCACTTCCCCCTGCCACCCCCACCGACGTCGGCTGGACCCGCACGCTGGCCGTGGGCAGCCTGCTGGCGCTCATCGTGCTCGGCCTGGCCTGGGAGCTCTGGCTGGCGCCGCTGCGACCCGGCGGCTCCTGGCTGGCGATCAAAGTACTGCCTCTTTTTCTGCCGCTGGCCGGCCTGCTGAAGAACCGCATGTACACCTACCGCTGGCTCAGTCTGCTGATCTGGATCTACTTCACCGAAGGCGCGGTGCGCGCCTCCAGTGACACGGGCTTGTCCGCGGTGCTTGCCGCGTTGCAGGTGCTGCTGTGTGTAGCGCTCTTCGTGGCTTGCTCGATGCACGTGCGCCTGCGTCTGCGCGCGGCGGGCAAAGACGCGGTGGAGGCCGACAAGTTGCGCCACGCGGCCGAGATCGGTGCCGCGTCGGACCCGGTGCCGCCTGCCCAATCATGAGCGCCGATCTGCTGGCGGCACTGCGCGCGGCCGTGGGCACTGGCCAGGTGCTCACCCACGAAGATCCGACTGCAGATCTGAGCGCCTGGGAGCGCGACTGGCGCGGACGGGCTCACGGCCGTGCGCTGGCCGTGGTGCGTCCCGGCCGAACAGAAGAAGTCGCAGCGGTGGTCCGGGCCTGCGCGGCGGGCGGTGTGTCGCTGGTGCCGCAGGGCGGCAACACCGGCCTGGTGGTTGGCTCGGTACCCGATGGCAGTGGCTCGCAAGTGGTGCTGAGCCTCAGCCGCATGAACCGGGTGCGCTCACTGGATACAGCCAACCTCACCGTGACAGTGGAGGCCGGCTGCGTGCTGCAACAGCTCCAGCAGGCGGCGGAACAAGCCAGCCTGCTGTTTCCGCTCAGCCTGGCCGCCGAAGGCAGTTGCACCATCGGCGGCAACCTGGCCACCAACGCCGGCGGCACGCAGGTGTTGCGCTACGGCAATGCGCGCGACCTGTGCCTCGGCCTGGAGGTGGTGACCGCACAAGGTGAGGTCTGGCAAGGCCTGTCCGGGCTGCGCAAGGACAACACCGGCTACGACCTCCGCGACCTGTTCATCGGCAGCGAAGGCACGCTGGGCGTCATCACCGCGGCCACGCTCAAGCTCTATCCGCGGCCGGCCGCGCGGCTCACCGCGTGGGCGGCCGTGCCGTCACTCGACGCCGCGGTGCAGTTGCTTGGGCTGGCGCACCAGCATCTGGGCGCCGGACTCACCGGCTTTGAGGTCATGGGGCAGTTCGCACTGGAACTGGTGGCCCGACACATGCCTCAATTGCGGGTGCCTTTCTGGCAGTCGGCTCCGTATGGCGTTCTCCTGGAGAACAGCGACAGCGAGTCGGAAACACATGCGCGCCTGCGCTTCGAGGGCCTGCTGGAAGCCGCGCTCATGCAGGGTTGCGTGACGGACGCCGTGGTGGCCGAAAGCCTGTCGCAGGCGCAACAGCTCTGGCATATCCGCGAAAGCATCCCGCTGGCCCAGGCCCAGGAGGGCCTGAACATCAAGCACGACATCAGCATCCCAGTCTCGCGCATCCCGGCTTTCTGTGCCGAGACCGACGCGCTGCTGCAGCGCGAAATTCCCGGTGTGCGGCTGGTGAACTTCGGGCACCTGGGGGATGGCAACCTGCACTACAACGTGCAGGCCCCCGCCGAGGCAGACGGCAGCGCCTTCCTCCAGACGGAGGAAGAACGGGTGAACAAACTGGTGTTTGACGCGGTGGCGAAGTACGATGGAAGTATCAGCGCCGAGCACGGCATCGGGAGCCTCAAGGCGGGGAAACTGCCGCTGTACAAGGACCCGGTCGCCCTGGGCCTAATGCGAGCCATCAAACAGGCACTGGACCCTAAAAACACCATGAACCCTGGCCGTGTGCTGACCCCATGATCCTGCGCTCCGCTCTCAACTTGCTGACCTGCCTGCCGCTGATCGCGGTCTGGCCGGCGCAGGCCACTGTGAGCAGCGACGCCGCTGCGCAGTGGCGCGAGCAGGCCCGGGCGCTGGAGCATGGCTCGGGTGTCGCGCGCAACCTGGACGTCGCCATCAGCCTGTACTGCAAAGCAGCCATGGCGGGCGACGCTGCGGCGCGCTATCACCTGGGCTGGATATACGCCATGGGCCGTGGTGTGCCGCGTGACGACGCCCATGCTTCCTACCTGTTCCGCCTGGCGGCTGATCAAGGCGACGAACCTTCGCGCAACATGCTGACCCTGGTCGGGACCCGAGCCACCAAGCCGCCCTGCATAGTCCACGCCGAACTCGCGCAAGCCGAACAGCTGGCGCGCGAGCGCGCCGCCATCGAAGCAGCCCGCCTCGCAGCGCAGGAAGCCGCTGAGCGCGTGGCACTGGACAACCGCTACCGGGCCTTGATCGACAGTGCGGAGCGGCGCAAGATCCTGGCCATCGTGCAAAAGCTCGCGCCCGAATATGGCATCCACCCAGGACTGGCCGTGGCCCTGATCCGGGCCGAGTCGAACTTCGATCCACAAGCCGTATCGACCAAAAACGCGCAAGGACTTATGCAGCTGATCCCCGAGACGGCGGCGCGTTTCCGGGTCACCCAACCATTCGACCCGGAGCAAAACATCCGCGGCGGCATGGCCTACCTGCGCTGGCTGCTGGCGTATTTCCAGGGCGATGTGGACCTGGCTGTCGCCGCTTACAACGCTGGGGAAGGCGCGGTGGACCGCTTTGGCGGCATTCCTCCCTATCCAGAGACGCGCGGCTACGTCAAGCGCATCCGCGAGGTGTTTGCCCACCCCACGCACCCCTTTGATCAACGCATCTCCGATCCCTCGCCGATGCTCAAGGCCGAGACCAAACCCAGGACTTGAGCCGGACAAATGGTGGGTTCGGGCCGCACAGGCGCCGCGACGATCTGCCGCCTCGGCAGCCGCGCCAACAGGCTCCCGCGATGCCCGTGCACAATCGGGGATTGCCCGCTGAACTCCTTCGCCACATGACCGCTTCCGCCGCCCGCCCTGTCCGATCGCAATACGAAGACTTCATGCGCCACGTCTACACGACCGGCGTGCAAAAGACCGATCGCACCGGTACCGGCACCACCAGCGTCTTTGGCCACCAGATGCGTTTTGACCTGAGCGAAGGTTTCCCGCTGGTCACGACCAAGAAGGTTTTTCTGAAGGCCATCATCGTAGAACTGCTGTGGTTTCTGCGTGGCGACAGCAATGTGAAATGGCTGCAGGATCGCGGTTGCACCATCTGGGACGAATGGGCGCGCGATGACGGTGACCTGGGACCGGTTTATGGCGTGCAGTGGCGCAGCTGGCCCACGCCCGGCGGCGGTCACATCGACCAGATCGCCGATGTGATGCACACGCTCAAGAGCAATCCCGATTCGCGCCGCATCATCGTCAGTGCCTGGAACGTGGCCGAGCTCTCCAAGATGGCGCTCATGCCCTGTCACGCGTTTTTCCAGTTCTATGTGGCCCCGGCCACCGAGCCTGGCGGCCGCGGCAAGCTCAGCTGCCAGCTCTACCAGCGAAGCGCCGACATTTTTCTGGGTGTGCCGTTCAACATCGCCAGCTATGCGCTGCTCACCCACATGGTGGCGCAGCAATGCGATCTGGAGGTGGGCGACTTCATCTGGACCGGTGGCGACTGCCACATCTACAGCAACCACCAAGAGCAGGTCGAGCTCCAGCTCAGCCGCCAGCCGTTCGCCTACCCCACGCTGCGCATCTTGCGCCGCCCGGCTTCCATCTTCGACTACGAGTACGAGGATTTTGAAGTGCAAGGCTACGAACACCACCCGGCGATCAAAGCGCCGGTGGCGGTTTAAGGCCTGTTCACACTGTTGTTCTGAGAAAAATGGTGAGAACAGACCCCAGACCCGTGGCCCACACACTTCACCGCGGCGCACCGAGGGAGATGCCCTTGTTCGGGGCAGCCCTTCGCTGCGGTCGTGTGCCCACATGATCTCTCGCAAGCAGGCCTGGGCGCTGCTCGCCCTCACGCTCATGTGGGGCGTGAACTGGCCCATGATGAAGCTGTCTTTGCAGGAGATGAGTCCGCTCTTCTTCCGCGCCAGCACCATGCTGCTGGGTGCTGGCTGGCTGTGTTTCTATGTTGCGCGCAAAGGTGAGCGCATGTGGCCGGCCGGGCGTGAATGGGGTGCGATTGCGCTGCTGGGCCTGCCCAACGTACTGGGCTGGCACACGCTGTCCATCCTGGGTGTCCAGGAGCTGGCCTCGGGTCGGGCTGCCATCCTCGGCTTCACCATGCCGATCTTCACGGTGTTGCTCGGTGCCCTGTTTTTTGGAGAGCGCGTCACGCCGCGCGTGCGGGTGGCGGTGTTGTGCGCGGGTCTGGCGATTGGCCTGTTGCTGTGGCACGAGCTCGCCCGCCTGAGCGGCCGGCCCACCGGCATTGTCTGGATGTTGTCCGCGGCGGTCTGCTGGGCGCTGGGCACACTCATGTTCCGCCGCGCCCGGCTCACACTCTCGCCGCTGGTGGTGACGGTGTGGATGTTGCTGCTGGGCAGCCTGGTGGTCTGGGCGCTGGCGTTTGCGCTGGAGCCCCTGCCGCAGCCATCGCGCTTCTCGCTTCCGATGTGGGTCAGCCTGGTCTATGGCGTGATCATCAACTACGGCTATGCCCAGCTGATCTGGTTCGGCATGGCGCGCGATCTGCCGCCGGCCACCAGCGCCATGAGCGTGATGGCGATTCCACTGGTCGGCACGCTCAGTGCCACCGTCATCACCGGCGAGGTGCCCCACTGGCAGGACTGGCTGGCCATGGGCTTTGTCATGATGGCGATTGCCAGCGTGCTGTGGCCTGCGCGCCGACCGACCGTGATCGCCGCGGCACAATCGCCCCATGCCTGAATCTCCACCGCAGACCGCGCCCGCCCGCCTGCACCTGATCTACGCCCGCGGCGCCAACGGCGTGATCGGCAAGGACAACCGGCTGCCCTGGCATTTGCCCGAAGACCTGGCGCACTTCAAGCGCACCACATTGGGCTGCCCGGTCATCATGGGTCGCAAGACCTGGGACTCGTTGCCGCCGCGCTTTCGCCCGCTGCCAGGTCGCACCAACATCGTGATCACGCGCGATGCCGACTGGTCTGCCGAGGGTGCAGAAGTCGCCCACTCGCTGGCACAGGCGCAAGCACGGTGCCCGCCCGGCACCGATGCCTGGGTGATCGGTGGCGCCCAGATCTACGCCCAGGCTCTGCCTCTGGCGAGCAGCGTGGTGGTCACAGAGATCTCGCAAGACTTTGAAGGTGACGCGTTCGCCCCAGCACTCGGCGCCGAATGGCGGGAAGCGCAGCGTGAAGACCACGTCTCGTCCACCGGCCTGCCCTTCGCATTCGTGACCTACCTGAGATCCGCCTGACATGAAAGTCGCCACCTGGAACGTCAACTCCCTCAATGTGCGCCTGCCTCAGGTGCTGGACTGGCTGGCCGCCAACCCGGTCGATGTGCTGGCGCTGCAAGAGCTCAAGCTCACCGACGACAAGTTTCCAGCGCTGGCGCTGGGCGAAGCGGGTTACCAGTCGCAGTGGTTCGGTCAGAAGACCTACAACGGCGTGGCGCTGCTGAGCAAGACACCCGCGCAAGACGTGATCAAGAACATCCCGGGCTTCGCCGACGAGCAGTCGAGAGTGTTGTGCGCCACATTCAACGGTGTGCGGGTAATCGGCGCCTACTTCCCCAATGGCCAGGCACCTGACAGCGAGAAGTTTGCCTACAAGATGCGCTGGCTCGATGCGCTGCGCGCCTGGGTTCAACACGAGATGGCCGCGCACCCCCAGCTGGTGCTCATGGGCGACTACAACATCACCTTCGATGACGCCGATGTCTGGGATCCGGTCGGCCTGCGCGAGACCATCCACTGCACGACCGAGGAACGCGCGCAGTTGCAGGCCCTGATCAGCCTGGGTTTGCACGACGCTCACCGGCTGTTCGAGCAGCCACCCAAAGCCTACAGCTGGTGGGATTACCGGCAACTGGGCTTCCAGAAAAACCGCGGCATGCGCATCGACCACATCCTGATCAGCGATGCGCTGAAAGCGCGCGCCACGGCATGCACGATCGACCGCGAACCCCGCAAAAACCCCCAGCCCAGCGACCACGCGCCGGTGGTGCTCACGCTGGACTGACCATCCGGAAGACGCGATCCACCTGCGCGTCTGGGCGAAGCGGACTTGCTGCCTGACTGCGGTAGGACGCGGTCTGACCGACCGCGCGCATCGCACCCTGAAAGGGATGGCACTGCAGGTAACGAGGGGCGGCACCCCTGCACCCCTACTCCAGGTTCAGCTCCTGGATCTTTCTCGTGATGGTGTTGCGTCCGATGCCGAGCTTCTGAGCGGCCTCGATGCGCCGGCCCCGCGTATTGCCCAGGGCGGCCTGGATCAGCGCTGTCTCAAAGCGGCGACTCAGCACATCCCAGACATCGGTGCGCCCGGCTTCCAGCATCTGCAGTGCCTCGACGCGCAAATTGTTCTCCCAGCTGGACGCCGCTGGACCGGTCGCCGACAACTCGCCCACCACAGGCGCCATCGGCGACAGCGGCGCAGCGTCAGGTGTGACGGTCTTCAAGGCGGCTGGTGCAGGCAAGGGTTCGGACGCAGCTGCAGCCTGAGCCTCCGCCGCCTGCGCACCCATGGAAGCCAGTACCTCGGGCGGCAAGTCCTTGACCTCGACCACCTGGGCCGGCGCCATCACGGTCAGCCAGTGACACACGTTCTCCAGCTGCCGCACGTTGCCTGGGAAGTCAAACAGGCCCAACAGCTTGAGCGCACCCTCGGAAATGCGCTTGGGCTCCACGCCCAGCTGTTTGGCGCTCTGCTGCATGAAGAGGCGCGTGAGCATGGGCACGTCTTCCCGCCGCTCGCGCAGCGCTGGCAGACGCAGCCGGATCACGTTCAGGCGATGGAACAGGTCTTCGCGGAACCCCCCTTCCTTGACGCGCTGCTCCAGATTCTGGTGAGTGGCCGCAATCACACGCACGTTCGCGCGCACCGCACTGTGGCCACCTACTCGGTAGAAATTCCCGTCGGACAACACGCGCAACAGGCGCGTCTGGAGGTCAAAAGGCATATCGCCGATTTCATCCAGAAACAGCGTGCCACCGTCGGCCTGCTCAAAACGGCCACGGCGCATGGTCTGCGCACCGGTGAAGGCGCCGCGCTCGTGACCAAAAAGCTCGGATTCCAGCAGGTCTTTCGGAATCGCTGCGGTGTTGATCGCCACGAATGGGCCGCTGGCGCGAGGCGAATGTTTGTGCAGGGCACGCGCCACCAGCTCCTTGCCCGACCCGGATTCACCGGTGATCAACACCGTGACCTGACTCTGACTCAGTCTTCCGATGGCGCGAAACACATCCTGCATGGCAGGCGCCTGCCCCAGCATTTCCGGCGCATCGCCCATGCGATCTTCGGCCACCTCTTCGCGCTGGCTCTCCTCGACCGCCCGGTGAATCAGCTCCACCGCCTTGGGTAAGTCGAACGGCTTGGGCAGGTATTCGAAGGCACCGCCCTGAAACGCGGAAACCGCGCTGTCCAGATCGGAGAAGGCCGTCATGATGATGACGGGCAGGCCCGGCAAGCGCTCCTTCACTTTCTCCAGCAGATCCAGACCGGAGCCCCCTGGCATGCGAATGTCACTCACCAGAATCTGAGGGCCCTCGCTCTCCGGCGTATCGATCAGCGCCTTGAGCACCTCTTGCGGATTGGTGAAGCTGCGCGTGGGCAGGTTTTCGCGCAGCAAGGCTTTTTCGAGGACGAAGCGGATCGATTGGTCGTCATCAACTATCCAGATCGGCTTCATGTGTGGTCTTTCCCTTGGTCAGGCGGCGCTGGCAGTGATCGGCTTCAGGGCAACGGAATCAGCAGTTTGAAATCCGTGTGCCCGGGCTGGCTCTCGCACTCGATCAGGCCATGGTGTTGCTGCACGAAGGTTTGTGCCAGCGTCAGTCCCAGGCCAGAGCCGCCATCGCGCCCCGACACCAGCGGGAAGAAAATGCGGTCCTTGATCGAGTCTGGTACGCCAGGCCCGTTGTCGATGACATGCAATTCCAGTGCCAGGCGGTAGCGCTGCTTGCCAAATGTGACCTGGCGGTTGACCCGCGTGCGCAGCGTGATGCGCGCGTCACCCGCCTGCGTGCGCTCGACCAGCGCCTGCGCGGCGTTGTGGGCAACGTTGAGCACGGCCTGGATCAGCTGCTCCCGATCACCGCGAAATTCGGGAATGGAGGTGTCGTAGTCGCGCACCACCCTCAGGCCTTTAGGAAACTCGGCCACGATCAGCGAGCGCACCCGCTCGCAGACCTCATGGATGTTGACGTCACCCACCACGTGAGGGCGGCGATGCGGCGCGAGCAGGCGATCAACCAGCGACTGCAACCGATCCGCTTCATGAATGATGACCTGGGTGTACTCGATCAGTTCCTTGGCGCTCGCGCCGGGTGGGCTGGGCGCATGGGCCTGGCCCGACTGCCGACTGGAAAACTCCATCTGCAGCAGTTGAGCCGCCCCCCGGATCCCCCCCAGCGGGTTCTTGATCTCGTGCGCGAGGTTGCGGATCAGCTCCTTGTTGGCCTGGGCCTGGTCCATCAAGCGCTCTTCGCGCTCCTGACGGGTCTGCTGCTCCAGCGGCAGTAGCTCGACCACGACCTCGCCCACCCCTTCGGTCTGTGCCACGACGACGTGCACCGGCAGTGGCTCGTGGTTGGTCCGTTTGAGCCAGGCGTCGTAGCGCAGCGCCGCGAATTCGTTGTCGCGAGCGCCACTCAAGGCGTTCTGCAGCAGCATCGGTTCGGTGAAGCAGTCCTGCAGCGCGCTGCCGGTGATGCTGCGGCGAGAGATGCCCAGCGCGTCTTCCAGTGCGGCATTGGCAAACAGCACCCGCCCTTCACCTGACACCACAGCCACCAGCGTGGCGAGCAGGTCAAGCGCCTGGTAACGGGTGTGGGCCAGCGCCTGGCGCGGCGCGCGCGCAGCAGGGGGATGTGCCGACGCGGGCAGCGGACTTGGGATGGTGGGCTTTTTCAAGCCACCTATTGTGCGGCAGGTGCGGAGGCCGAACTCGCGCCAGGCAAGCGGCCGAGCTCGCGCCGAATGCCTTCCACATCGCTCTCGGCGCGACCCACAGCGGCTTTCAACTCGGCCACGCGATCCAGGTAGCGCTGGTAGTTGCGTGATTCGATGCCCTGTTTCTCGGGTTCACCGTTGGCGTATTCCTTGCGCGCCAGGGTCAGGCGCTCCTCCGCCTTGCGCAACTCCGCTTCCAAGATGGCACGGGCGTCGCTGTCGCGCTGGCGCTGGGCGGTGGCGTCGATGCGATCGTTGGCGCTGCGAGAAGCCGTCGGCGTGCTGCGCGGTGCGGTGCTGGCCCGCGGCGCAGTGCCGGCCTGCGGGGCCGTGCCCTGCACGATGGTGATGTTGCCGCCCTCCATGAGCTTGCAGCCGCGCGTCTTCGCCACCTCGGGATTGTTGATGTACTCCACTGGCTTGCCCTCGCAACGGTACACCCGCTCCTGGGCCTGGGCTGGCGCGACAAACAGGGCCGCCACGCCAACCAGCGTCATCGAGAGCCCGATCCAACGGCTTTTATGCATCAAGAAACACACTCCACAATCCAGGAACACCATGGCACTCCAGGGAGCACCTCACATTTCAGTATGACCGATCCATCCACCGAAAGTGCCGCAATCAGGCAAACCGCCCGCTGAATATGCCGCACATCACGACAAAAGGGACAGCCTGAGCTGTCCCTTTTGGCATTTGACCCACACCCAAAGGTGGGATCGCGGCGGCCGGCCCGCGGGCCGGTCGCGCATCAAAGGCTGAAGTACATGTCGAACTCGACCGGGTGCGGCGCCATGCGGAAGCGGGTCACCTCGCCCATCTTGAGCTCGATGTAGGCGTCCAGCATGGAGTCGGTGAACACACCGCCCTTGGTCAGGAACGCGCGGTCCTTGTCCAGGTGTTCAAGCGCCTGGTCCAGGCTGTGGCACACGGTGGGGATCAGCTTGTCCTCTTCCGGCGGCAGGTGGTAAAGGTCCTTGGTGGCGGCCTCGCCCGGGTGGATCTTGTTTTCCACGCCATCCAGACCAGCCATCATCAAGGCCGAGAAGGCCAGATACGGGTTGGCTGAAGGATCGGGGAAACGCGCCTCGATACGGCGACCCTTGGGATTGGCCACGTACGGGATGCGGATCGAGGCCGAGCGGTTGCGCGCCGAGTAGGCCAGCTTCACAGGGGCTTCGAAGCCAGGAACCAGGCGCTTGTAGGAGTTGGTGCCGGGGTTGGTGATGGCGTTCAGGGCACGGGCATGCTTGATGATGCCGCCCACGTAGTACAGCGCGAAGTCCGACAGACCGGCGTAGCCGTCACCGGCAAACAGGTTCTTGCCATCCTTCCAGATCGACTGGTGCACGTGCATGCCCGAGCCGTTGTCGCCCGCGTAGGGCTTGGGCATGAAGGTGGCGGTCTTGCCGTAGGCGTTGGCCACGTTCTGCACCACGTACTTCAGCACCTGGGTCCAGTCAGCTCGCTCGACGAGCGTGCTGAATTTGGTGCCGATCTCATTCTGGCCCGCGCCAGCCACCTCATGGTGGAACACTTCGACCGGGATCCCCAGCGATTCCAGGATCAGCGACATTTCGGCGCGCATGTCCTGCGTGCTGTCGACCGGGGGCACAGGGAAGTAGCCGCCTTTGACGGTGGGACGGTGGCCGCGGTTGCCGCCTTCGAGCTTGGCACCACTGTTCCAGGGAGCTTCGTACTCCTCAATCTCGTACATCACGCGACCGGGCTCATTGCTCCAGCGCACGCCGTCAAAGATGAAGAACTCGGGCTCCGGACCGAAGTAGGCGGTGTCGCCCAGGCCGGAAGCCTTGAGGAAAGCCTCAGCGCGTTTGGCGATGGAGCGCGGATCGCGGTCGTACGCCTTGCCGTCACCCGGTTCAATCACATCACACTGAAGAAACAGCGTCGTCTCTTCATAGAACGGGTCGATGTTGGCGGTGTTCGAGTCGGGCATGAGCTGCATGTCCGAGGCTTCGATACCTTTCCAACCCGCCACCGAAGATCCGTCGAACGCGTGGCCCGAAGTGAACTTTTCCTCGTCAAAGTGCGAAATCGGCACGGTCACGTGCTGCTCTTTGCCTCGGGTGTCGGTGAAACGGAAGTCAACAAACTTGACTTCGTTGTCTTTCACCATTTGCATCACGTCTGCGACGGTCTTGGCCATCAAATACTCCTGTAGCTGGGTCGGTGGAAAAAAATGAACGAACGATAGGACTAAGCAGTTTCTGTGCCATTTGGCCGACCCGTGCCGTCAGCCACAGACCTGGCAAGCGCCGCTTGGTGGGCATTATCGTGCACAAGATTTCGAGCCGCCCGCTTCGGTGCACGCCATTCGGGGTATTGAACTGAAAGCACCAAATCAGTGCGTCCGCATTAATTGCACCAGACTGGGGCTCCTTCTCATCGCACCATTTCGGGGCCCAGGCGCGCACCCTGTGCGCGCAATCCATCGAGCAATTGAACAAACGCCAAACCCACGGCCACCGGTTCGCCCTTGACGCCGAGCTCGATGTGGCGTCCGAACTGGGGATGGTCCACGCTGGGCAGGCTGAACACCTTGACCGCGTGCGCCTCTTCGATACCCTCCATGAGCGGTGTGAGCGCCGCCTCCATGGCGCCCATCACCACCACCGAGCGCTCCATCCAGACGCCTTGCCGATGCCAGGCCTTGTATTCGGTGTCCAGCACCGACTCGATCATGGGCCAGGCCATGACCGGGAAACCGGGCACAAAATGCACCACACCACCGCCCTCACCCTCGCAAGTGAAGCCCGGAATTTTGTTGTACGGGTTGTGGATCAGGCGCGCGCCAGCTGGAAAGGTCCCCATGTTGTAGCGGTGCACGTTGTCGGGGCGCAGCGGGTCAAAAACCTGGCCTTGCTCGATGGCCACGTCGCGCATGCGCTGCTCGATCAACGACTTGGCCTCCGGGTGGAGCACCAGGTCGCGCCCCAGCGCGGCGGCCGCGCACTGGCGAGTGTGGTCGTCCGGCGTGGCACCGATGCCACCGCAAGAGAAGACCACTTCGCCACCGGCAAAAGCTTCGCGCAGGGCGGCGGTGATGCGGGCTCGGTCGTCGCCGATGCATTGCGCCCAGGCCAGCGACAGGCCACGAGTGGACATCAGCTCAGCCACTTTGGGCAGGTGCTTGTCGGCCCGTTTGCCCGAGAGAATCTCGTCGCCAATGATGATGAGGCCGAATGCGGGCGGCGTGATGTGTGGCGAAGACGGGTCGGAGGCGAGTGTCATGGCGGGGTGCTTGTGTCGGAGGAAGGCGCGTGCGGCAAGCGCTCGGGCTGATCGCGCTGGGGAGGGCCTGGCAGCGGGTCGAGGTCTGACACCACATCGACCTGCTCGGTTAGGGGCGAGGCACGCAGCGCTTGCAGGCAGCTGAGTGCGTAGTGGGCAAACCACAACGACGCAAAGGCGAACACCAGCGTGTACACCCAGATGGCCACTGGTACCAGCAGCGGCGCCATGGCGATGAACATCGCCCCAGACGCCCAGAGCAGACTCGGTGCTGCGCCCAGATAGCCACTGAGCACACCCATGAGCAGCAACTGACCGCGCCGTTCGCTCAGGATCTGCTTGCGCTCTTGCGCACTGGCATGCACCGCCAGCGCGTCAAACGCAAACACCCGGTAGGTCAGCCAGCCCCAGATCAGTGGTGGCAGGATCAGCACCAGGGGCGGCACCAGCCACAACGGCATCGAAACCACCAGCGCCACCAAGGCCAGCAAGGTCGAGCCCAGCGACCACAACACGCTGATCAGCAACGATCCCCCCTGCTTGCGCTCCAACCCGGCGAATCGGCGCTGGCCGACCATTTCCACCATCGTGGGCGTCATGAACATGGCCACCAGGAGCAGACAGAGCAAGACGATCATCGGCGTGGCCAGCACCAGCACCAGCAATGGGCCGAACACCGTTCGCAACGCACCCAGACCGATGCCCTCCAGCCAGGCCAGAAAGGTCTGCACCAGCGAATAGCTTTCCAGCCACGCTGTGACGGATGCGACCGCGCCCTCCCAAAAGAAATATCCCAGGCCGAACGACAGCAACACCATCATGACCAGCGGCAAAAAGGAGAGGGCGATCACCCGCGGATGCACGCAATAGGCCACCGCGCGCCAGAACGAATCAAACAGCAGGCTCATGACAACCAAGAATACCGGGTTTCATGGCCAGCTTCGACCGTCGCGGCATCCTCCGGGTGACAACAGGGGTTCAGCCACTGTGCTCGGTTCGGTCCAGAGCCGCTCTGCCAGACCGACAAACCGCCCAGACCTCACCTGTTTACAGGATGTTCAATCGGCCCCAGCCTGTGCACAATCACGGGTTTGCCTCTTTTCGCTCCTCAACCATGCACACCGATCCCTCAACCCCCCCGATCGGCGTTGAACCACCCCGCCCTGGTGCAATTGACCCATGAAACCCTGGGGAAACCCCAAGAACTTCACGTCAAGGGCGGCTGAGATGGCTGCACCTTGCGCCCCACGCGGCCATTAGTCCGTACACTTTGATACATATTTGTTTCAATGTCGCTCGTGACCTACTCCTTCAACCCCTGGCTGCTCGCGGCCCTGGTTCCAGTGTTGCTGGTGCTGGGGGCTTTCGCGCATCAGCAGTGGGTGGAGCGCCGCACGCGCAAGCAGCGCCGAATTCCCAAGCATTGGCCACTGGGCACCCGCCCGCTGGCCAACAGCGAAGAAGCCCGGGTCTGGAACTGGCTGTCCAGGGCCTTCTACGATCACCACGTGATGATCAAGCTGCCGGTGACCCGCTTTACCCTGCCGCGCGACAAGGAACAGGGCATGCACTGGTACCGGCTGCTGGGCAGCGTCTACTGCACCTTTACCATTTGCAAGGCCGACGGACGTGTGATCGGTTGCCTGGACGTGCCGGGCCAGGCCGGGCTGCCCCGAAGCACCCGCGCACTCAAACACTCGCTGCTCACCCAATGTGGCTTGCCCTACTGGGTCATCCGCTCCGACGCACTGCCTACCATCGCCGAAATCCGCGCCGAGTTCCTCGGTGAATCGCTTACCGCCCAGGGCATGCGTGAGCGCGAGTTCGAGGAGCGAGCCATCATTGCCGCGCAGACCAATCTGCGCACCGCGCTCAACCGCCAGCGCAGCAGCCGGCAAAGCGACTTCGGGCCCATGTCCAACTGGCCCAACAGCAACAGCAGCACCCTGCGAGCCAGCGATGGCAGCAGCGAGTGGCAGGACAATTCGTTCCTGGTGCCGCTGGACAGCCGCCGCGGCGACCTACTCTGACGCCGCAAGGCTTGTTGGTCAGGCCGCTTTGGCGACTTTGCCCGTCAAGGCGCTCACCTCGGTATCGCTCAACCAACGCCACTGCCCCGGCAACAAACTCTCTGGCAACGACACCGCACCGATGCGTGACCGGTGCAAGCTCTCCACCCGGTTGCTCACAGCGGCCACCATCCGCTTGACCTGGTGGTACTTGCCCTCCGTCAGCGTGAGTTCCAGTGTGTGCTCGTCCAGGGCACGGCAACCCGCTGCACGCACCGGTTTCGGATCGTCGTCCAGCACCACGCCCGCCAACAACCGGTCCAGCTGCGTCGCATCCAGCGGGTGCTTCACCTGCGCCAGATACACCTTGGGCACATGGTGACGCGGGGAGGTCATGCGGTGGATGAATTTGCCGTCGTCAGACAGCAAGAGCAGGCCCGTGGTGTCCTGATCCAGCCGTCCCACCGCCTGCACGCCAGCCGCCGCCCCGCCGCCCCGCATACGCAGCGGCCCAGGCAACAGCGTGTAAATGCTCGGATAGGTGCTCGGTTTTTGAGAGCACTCAAAGGCCGCTGGCTTGTTCAGCATCAGATACGCCTGAGCCTGATAGACCCAGGGCTCGCCCTGCACCATGAAGTTCAGACCGACGGGATCGAAGACCCCGGTGGGGTCAACCACCGGCACAAGTTGCCCGCCCACCTGCACCTGCACCAGGCCCTGCTGCACCAGACCAAAACAGACCCGTCGGGTGCCAAAACCTTGCGAAAAAAGAATGTCCTGAAGCTGCATCATGTGAGGTGAATTGTCGCCGCTCCCTGGAGGCTGGTGATCCATCAGCGACAATCAAAGGTTGCACGCCGTCCCACTCACTCCGTCGGATGAAACAGAAGTTCAAACAGTGGTTGCCTGACCCCGAAACCGTGCGCACCAATCGCTGGTTGCGCTGGATGGGGCCGATCCTCAAGCACCCGCGCCTCTGGCATCTGAGCCGCAAAGGCATCGCCATGGGGCTTGCGTTGGGCATCTTCTTCGGCCTGCTGATCCCGGTGGCCCAGATTCCGTTTGCTGCTGCCACAGCCGTCTTGCTGCGGGCCAACTTGCCGATGGCCGTGGCGAGCACGCTGGTGACCAACCCGGTCACCTTCGGCCCGGTTTACTTCGGGGCCTACCAGTTGGGCAAGTTCATCTTGAACGAGCCCGCGCTGTCAGAAGAAGAGGCGCTCAAGGCGCTCGACAAGGCGCATGCCGTCCCCAATTCAGACCTCAGCCTGTCTGATCGCATCCGGGTATGGACAAAACAGTTCGGCAAGATCGGCAAACCGCTGGTTGTGGGACTGGCCATTGTGGCCACGTTCAGCGGACTGCTGGTGTACTTTCTGGCCAGCGGCTTGTGGACTTTGAGAACCCGATGGACCCGTCGTCAACGCCTGCGCAAACGCAGCCCGCAGCGCCCTCGGGACCCTGCAGATGCGGCAACACCTTCCCCTGTCCGTAGCAATGACCAGACATCCGAGCCATGAAAAAAGTCGCCAGGCGGGTGAAGCTGGCGACTGATTCAATTAAATGGTGGAGCTGGGGGGATTCGAACCCCCGTCCGCAAGCCTTCTTCGCGCAGTTCTACATGTGTAGTCGTCTGATTTGATCTCGCTTCCCCAGCCGCGCAGCGACACGCTAAAAGGAAAGCCAGCAACCTTGCGTCTTGTTGCGCGCCAAGTTGCCCGACGCCCAACCAGCCTATTGAATTATCTTTGCAGCCTGGATCCCCACAGCTCGCGCCATGAGAACCCTTGCCCAGCCCATAGGCATGCTGTTGCAAAGCTCACCGGCAATTAAGCGGCGAGTGCGAAACGTTCGTCGTTTGCAGTTAGTTTTTTTCTGCGGATTTACGAGGTGACAGAACCTCGACATGCCCTGCTGCGTGTCCGAACCCACGTCGAAACCAATGCAGCCCCTGACACGCTAGTTTAAGGCAATTCAAACAATTTCAAGACCTCCAGCGGAGAGTGCACCTCCGCATCGGCACCCCAGCTCGCCACATCGGCACCGGGACCGAGGTAGCCATAGCGCGCGGCCACCGTAGGCATGCCGGCAGAACGGCCAGCCAGGATATCTCTCGCATCGTCGCCCACATACAGGCATTGCGCAGGAAGAAGACCAAGCTGACGCGCCGCTTCAAGCAGAGGCGCCGGGTGCGGCTTGGCATGCGGCGTGGTGTCGCCGCTGACGATGGTGGCAGCCGATCCAAACAAAGGCATGGCGGCGGTGAGTGGCGCGCTGAACCGCTGGGCCTTGTTGGTCACAACGCCCCAGCGAAGCCCTTGCCGCATCAGTGCCGCGAGCAAGTCTTCCACCTGGTCAAAGACCATGGTGCGCTGGGTCAGCGTGGCCTCATACTGAACGTAGAACTCCTCTCGCAGCGCTTCATAGGCCGCATGATCGGGCGTCATGCCGAAGGCCACACCGAGCATGCCCCGGGCGCCGGAACCGGCGTGCGGACGGTAATGCTCAAACGGCAGCGCTGGCAGGCCGCGCACCGAGCGCATGTGCTCGGCGGCTGCGCCGAGATCAGGCGCGCTGTCCACAAGGGTTCCGTCCAGATCAAACAGCACCGCCCGAATCTGCTGAAAGCTGAAGACGCTCATGTCTTGCGGGTAGCGAACATGTAGTTGACGCTGGTGTCCTGACTGAGCCAGTAGCGGCGGGTCAGAGGGTTGTATTCCAGGCCTTTGGTTTGCGACAAATCCAGATCGGCTGAGCGGCAATGCGCGGCGAGTTCGCTGGGGCGGATCAACTTGGCATATTCATGTGTTCCCTTTGGCAGCATCTGCAGCACGTACTCAGCCCCGACGATGGCAAACAGGAACGATTTTGGGTTGCGGTTGATGGTGGAAAAAAACACCCATCCCCCGGGCTTGACCAGCTGAGAACAGGCCTTGACCACAGAGCTGGGGTCTGGCACGTGCTCCAGCATCTCCATGCAGGTCACCACATCAAAGCTTGCGGGTTGATCAATCGCGAGTGCCTCGGCGCTGATCTCGCGGTAGGTCACGTTGGGCGTACTGGCTTCCAGCGCGTGAAGCTGGGCCACTCGCAGCGCCTTACTCGACAGGTCGATACCCGTGACTTCAGCGCCCTTTCGGGCCATGGAGTCCGACAGAATTCCACCACCACAGCCAATGTCCAGCACCCGCTTGCCGGCCAGCGGTACCAGGGCATCGATCCACTCCAGGCGCAGCGGGTTGATCTGGTGAAGAGGTCGGAATTCGCTCTCGGGATCCCACCAACGGTGGGCCAGATCGGAAAACTTGGCGAGCTCTGCGGGATCGGCGTTAACGGTCTTCATTTTTTAATTCTCCCACGGCTGGCAAACAGGCTTATCGACCCTGGATATTCGACCCTGGCCATGTGGCCCGAATGCGAAGCGCCGCGTCGAGTCACCCACCGGATCGACAGACGAAAAAAAGCCCTGCCGGCTTGCGCCAACAGGGCCTTGCGTCTGAGACGCAGAATTCAATGCTTACTTGTTGGCGCGGGTACCGACCACTTCCACTTCAACGCGGCGGTTCTTGGCGCGACCTTCGCGGGTGCTGTTGTCAGCGACCGGCTGGGTCAGACCCTTGCCTTCGGTGTAGATGCGGTTGCTTTCGATGCCCTTGGAAACCAGATAGGCCTTCACGGCTTCAGCACGGCGGTTAGACAGCGCCTGGTTGTACCCGGCAGGGCCGGTGGAATCGGTGTGGCCGACGGCAATCACCACTTCCAGGTTGATGCCGGAGACTTTGCCAGCCAGGTCGTCCAGCTTGGCTTTGCCTTCAGGCTTGAGCACTGCCTTGTCGAAATCGAAGAACGCATCGGCAGCGTAGGTCACTTTGGACGCTGCAGGTGCTGGAGCAGGTGCGGGGGCGCGAGCCGGTGCGGCAGCCGCAGGAGCAGGAGCAGGAGCGGGCGCAGCTGCAGGGGCCGGTGCAGGAGCAGGGGCAGGAGCAGCAGCCTTGGGCACGATCGCGCCGTCGCAGCCGACAGCAGCCGTGGCGGGCGTCCAGGAGGCATCGCGCCAGCAAAGCTCGCTGGTGCCGTTCTTCCAGACGGTGCCATCGGCACCACGCCAGTTGTCCACAGTCTGGGCGCCAGCAGCGGTAGCCAGGGCGGCCGTTGCGAACAGCATTGCCACTTTGTTCAGTTTTTTCATGGTTTTCCTCTTGGTAAGCCGCGTTCGGGCTGGAATAGAAACGATGACGCTTTCAGTGACCACCACCAGAAACGTTGAATTCATTGTGCCACAAGCCGCTCGCCGGCCGACCCACCTGGGCTCCCCTGCAAGTAACCCGTTTCGATTAGTCACCCCCATCCGTTGTTGAACTACAACAATAAAGCAGCCAGGAAGCGGCCCACGCGAGCCGCCTAAAATGTGCGGTTGCCTCCGGGATCCTTTTACGCATCACGCCGCCCTCCATGACCCAGTTCGCCAAAGAGACATTGCCCATCAGCCTGGAAGAGGAGATGCGCCGCAGTTACCTGGATTACGCGATGAGCGTGATCGTGGGGCGTGCGTTGCCCGATGCGCGCGATGGGCTGAAGCCGGTGCACCGGCGAGTTCTGTTCGCGATGCACGAGCTCAACAACGACTGGAATCGGCCCTACAAGAAGTCGGCCCGCATCGTGGGTGATGTGATCGGCAAGTACCACCCGCACGGTGACAGCGCGGTGTACGACACCATCGTGCGCATGGCTCAGGACTTTTCGCTGCGCCACATGCTGGTCGACGGCCAGGGCAACTTCGGCTCGGTCGACGGCGACAACGCAGCCGCCATGCGCTACACGGAAATCCGGCTCTCGAAGATCGCGCACGAAATGTTGGCCGATATCGACAAGGAGACGGTCAACTTCGGCCCCAACTACGACGGCAGTGAAAAAGAGCCGCTTGTGTTGCCCAGCCGCCTGCCCAACCTGCTGGTCAATGGCTCGGCGGGCATCGCGGTCGGTATGGCCACCAACATCCCGCCGCACAACCTCAACGAGGTGGTCGATGCGTGCCTGCACCTGCTCAAAAACCCGGAAGCCACCATCGAAGAGCTGATGGAAATCATTCCGGCGCCGGACTTTCCCACCGCCGGAATCATCTACGGCATCAACGGCGTCAAGGACGGCTATCGCACCGGCCGCGGCCGAGTGGTGATGCGCGCCAAATGCCACTTCGAAGACATCGACAAGGGCCAGCGCCAGTCCATCATCGTGGACGAGCTCCCCTACCAGGTGAACAAAAAGACGCTCCAGGAGCGCATCGCTGAACTGGTGCACGAGAAGAAGATCGAGGGCATCAGCCACATCCAGGACGAGTCCGACAAGTCGGGCATGCGCCTGGTGATCGAGCTCAAGCGCGGCGAAGTACCCGAAGTGGTGCTCAACAATCTGTACAAGCAGACCCAGCTGCAGGACACGTTTGGCATCAACATGGTCGCGCTCATTGACGGCCAGCCCAAGCTGTGCAATCTGATGGACCTGATCCAGGTTTTTCTGGATCACCGCCGCGAGGTGGTGACGCGGCGCACCGTATTCAACCTGCGCAAAGCGCGCGAGCGCGGCCACGTGCTCGAGGGCCTGGCCGTCGCGCTGGCCAACATCGACGAATTCATCAAGATCATCCGCGAGTCGCCCACGCCACCGGTGGCCAAGGCCGAATTGATGACGCGCAGCTGGGACAGCGCGATGGTGCGCGAAATGCTTACCCGTGCCCGAGCCGATGGCGGCGTGATCAATGCCGATGACTACCGTCCCGAAGGGCTGGAGCGCGAATTCGGCATGGGCAGCGATGGGCTGTATCGCCTGTCAGAGACGCAGGCGCAGGAGATCCTGCAGATGCGTCTGCAGCGCCTGACCGGTCTGGAGCAGGACAAGATCGTGGCCGAATACAAGGAAGTCATGGGCTTGATCGACGACCTGCTCGACATCCTGTCCAGGCCCGAGCGCGTGTCGACCATCATTGGCGAGGAGCTGTCCGAGGTGAAGCAGGAGTTTGGCCAGACCAAGCTCGGCGCGCGCCGCAGTCTGGTGGAACACAGCTCGTTCGACCTGTCGACCGAGGACCTGATCACGCCCACGGACATGGTGGTCACGCTCAGCCACAGCGGCTATATCAAGAGTCAGCCGCTTTCGGAATACCGGGCACAGAAGCGCGGAGGTCGTGGCAAGCAGGCCACCGCGACCAAGGAAGACGACTGGGTCGACCAGCTGTTCATCGCCAACACCCACGACTACATCCTGTGCTTCTCCAACCGCGGCCGGCTTTACTGGCTCAAGGTGTGGGAGGTACCAGCTGGTTCGCGCGGTTCACGTGGGCGCCCAATCGTCAACATGTTCCCGCTCGAAGAGGGCGAGAAGATCAACGTCGTGCTGCCGCTGACCGGAGAGGCCCGCAGCTTCCCGGAGGACCGCTTCGTGTTCATGGCGACCTCGATGGGCACGGTCAAGAAAACACCCCTCAACGAGTTCAGCAACCCGCGCAAGGCCGGCATCATCGCGGTTGGCCTGGACGAAGGTGATTACCTCATTGGTGCCGCCCTCACAGACGGTCAACACGATGTGATGCTCTTCAGCGACGGCGGCAAGGCCGTTAGATTCGACGAAAACGACGTGCGACCGATGGGTCGCAACGCGCGCGGTGTGCGCGGCATGGCCATTGAAGACACCCAAAGCGTGATCGCCATGCTGGTGGCCGAAGACGAGGCGCAGAGTGTGCTTACCGCCACCATCAACGGCTACGGCAAGCGCACTCCGATCGGCGAATACACCCGCCACGGCCGCGGCACCAAGGGCATGATCGCCATCCAGCAAAGTGAGCGCAACGGCAAGGTTGTGGCCGCCACGCTGGTGCACAGCGACGACGAGATCATGCTCATCACGGACACCGGTGTTCTGGTGCGCACCCGGGTGAGTGAAATCCGAGAAATGGGCCGCGCCACGCAGGGCGTGACCCTGATCGCGCTGGACGACGGCTCCGAGCTCTCTGGCCTGCAGCGCATCGTGGAGAACGACGCCAACATCGTTGGTACCACCGAAGAACCTGGCGACGCCGACGGCGCAGACGCTGCATGACGCCTCCCGCCGCGCGTCCTTACAACTTCTCCGCCGGCCCGGCGGCCATGCCCGTCGAGGTGCTGCAACAGGCAGCGAACGAGATGCTGGACTGGCAAGGCACGGGCATGAGCGTGATGGAGATGAGCCACCGCGGCAAATCCTTCATATCGATCTGCGAGGCCGCCGAGCAAGACCTGCGCGAGCTGCTGGCGGTGCCCGAGCAGTTCCGTATCTTGTTCATGCAGGGCGGCGGACTGGCCGAGAACGCCATCGTACCGATGAACCTCTCGCGCGGCGGTGTGGTCGATTTTGTGGTGACCGGCAGTTGGAGCCAGAAGTCGGCCAAGGAAGCGCGCAAATACGCCACCGGCCACATCGCAGCCAGCAATGAGGCCGATGCCCACACCACCCTGCCCGATCCAGCCAAATGGCAAGTGAGCGCTGACGCGCAATACCTTCATCTCTGCAGCAACGAAACCATCCACGGGGTGGAGTTCCATGATCTGCCCGACCTGAAGGCGCTGGGCAGCGATGCACCTCTGGTGATCGACTTCTCTTCCCACGTGGCTTCTCGACCGGTGGACTGGTCGCGCGTCGGTCTGGCCTTTGGTGGGGCGCAGAAGAACCTGGGCCCAGCTGGCCTGACCCTGGTGGTGGTGCGCGAAGATCTGATCGGACACGCTCTGTCCAGCTGTCCCAGTGCGTTCGACTACAAGACTGTGGCCGACAACGCATCCATGTACAACACACCCCCGACCTACGCCATCTACGTGGCGGGACTCACGTTTCAATGGCTCAAACGGCAGACCGAGGGCAACGCGAAGGGCATCGCTGCGATGGAGCAGCGCAACATCGCCAAGGCCAAGGTGCTGTACGACTTCATCGACAGCTCACAGCTCTACCAGAACAGAGTGGCCAGAAACTGCCGGTCGCGCATGAACATTCCCTTTTTCCTGCGTGACGAGTCGCGCAACAAGGCCTTCCTGGACGGTGCGCAGGCCGCTGGTCTGCTGCAGCTCAAGGGACACAAGTCGGTCGGTGGCATGCGTGCCAGCCTGTACAACGCCATGCCCATCGAAGGCGTGCAAGCACTCGTCGCGTTCATGCGCCATTTCGAAAGCACCCAGGCATGATCCAGCCCACCCAGTCCGACGCCCTGGCCGCGCTGCGCGTGCAGATCGACTCGCTCGACCAGCAACTGCTGTCGTTGCTCAACCAGCGTGCTCGGGTGGCCGAGCAGGTCGGTGAGATCAAGCGCGCCGAGGGGTCACCGTTTTTTCGTCCAGACCGGGTGGCCCAGGTGATCGACAAGATCCAGGCCAACAACGAGGGGCCTTTGCTCAACCAGCATGTGGCCTCGATCTGGCGCGAAATCATGTCGGCCTGTCTGGCACTGGAGGCGCCGCAGCGCGTGGCGGTGCTGGGGCCGGCGGGCACGTTTTGTGAGCAAGCCGCGGTCGAATTTTTCGGCGGTGCGGCCAACCTCATTTACTGTGCCAACTTCGACGAGGTGTTCCATGCAACCGCAGCAGGCACAGCGCAATACGGCGTGGTCGGCATGGAAAACTCCACCGAAGGGGTGGTCGCGCGCTCGCTTGACCTCTTCCTGCGATCACCCGTGCATGTGGTGGGCGAGGTCAGTCTGCTGATTCGCCACAACCTGCTGCGCCAGGTCAATTCGCTGGATGGCATCGAAGTGGTGATGGCGCATCCGCAAGCGCTGGCCCAGTGTCAGAACTGGCTGACGCAGCACCTGCCCAATGCCGAGCGCCGCGCCGTGTCCAGCAACGCCGAAGGCGCTCGCCTGGCAGCGACGAACCCTTCCTGGGCAGCGCTGGCGAGTGAACGCGCTGCCGGTCAGTTCGCGCTGCATATCGTGGCGCACGCGGTGCAGGACGAGGCCTACAACCGCACCCGCTTTGCCGTCATCAGCCTGCCACAGACCATGGCCATGCCACCGCCCTCAGGGCGCGACTGCACCAGCCTGGTGGTGTCGGTACCGAACCGGCCGGGCGCTGTGCACGACCTGCTCGTGCCGCTGAAGAACAACGGCGTGTCCATGACGCGTTTTGAATCCCGTCCCGCCAAGTCGGGCCAGTGGGAATACTATTTCTACATCGATTTGTCAGGACATCCTTCGCAGCCCAACGTGGCCGCCGCCCTGCAAGAACTTCAAGGCCTGTGCGCTTTCTACAAGGTACTGGGTGCCTACCCGGTGAACGAATGATCTTCACAGCGAAACCCGCCGTCCTAGTCGCGCATTCGGCCATCGAGCCAGGAATGGCCAGTCATGTTTGAGCAGCTGGGTTTGATCGGTTGTGGGCTCATGGGTGGCTCATTTGCGCTGGCCCTGAAAAAGGCGGGGCTGGTCAAACGCGTGGTGGGCTACAGCAAGTCGCCATCAACCACCGAGCGCGCACGCCAGATGGGCGTGATCGACGTGGAAGCTCCGTCTGCCCTGCTCGCCGTTTCCGGCGCCGACCTGGTCTTGCTGGCGGTTCCCGTGTCGGCCACCGAGGCCACCTTCAAGGCAATTCGCCATCTGGTGCACAAAAACACGCTGGTGATGGATGTGGGCTCGACCAAGCGCGAGGTGGTCGACGCGGCGCGGCGCGTGTTGCGCGACCAGGTGGGCGTATTCGTCCCGGCCCACCCGATCGCAGGCAAGGAGCTGGCCGGCGTCGAGCATGCCGACGCCGACCTCTACACCGGCCGCCAGGTCATCCTGACCCCCATCGAGCGCACCTACACGACACAGCTGACCAAGGCCGAGCAGGTGTGGACTGGACTGGGCTGCCACGTGCTGCAAATGTCTCCAGAAGAGCACGACGCCGCCTATGCCGCCGTGAGCCACCTGCCGCATCTGCTGGCTTTTGCGCTCATGAACGCGATCGGCGAACAGGAGAGCGGCAAAGCGTTTCTGGAGCTCGCCGGTCCCGGGTTTCGCGATTTCACCCGCATCGCCGCCAGCGACCCCAGCGTGTGGCGCGACATCTTGGTGTCCAACCGCGAAGAGCTGCTGGCGCAGTCGCGCCATTTCCAGCGCGCACTGCACGCACTGGAATCCGCCATCGATTCGAGCGATCCGGATGCACTGGAAGTCCTGATCGATCAGGCCAGCAACGCGCGCGCGCACTGGCGCATGACCGCCACAAAACCCCAGCGCTGAGGCAGTTCAAGTTCCAGCGCGCCGGCGTCCAGCGCCGCTCCCAGCACCATGTACGCCACCTCATTTCTCGATATTCCGCCTCTGGCCAGCGCCGGAGGCGTGGTTCGCTTGCCTGGCTCCAAGAGCATCTCCAACCGCTTGCTGCTGCTCGCCGCCTTGAGCAAAGGCAGCACCGATGTGATCGACCTGCTCGACTCGGACGACACGCAAGTGATGCTGCAAGCCTTGCACCAGCTCGGCTGCGCGCCGCAACCTCAGGCCGACGGCAGCCTTCGGGTCAATGGGCTGGGCGGTCAGCTGACCGTGAAGCAGGCGACGCTCTTCCTGGGCAATGCGGGTACGGCCATGCGTCCGCTCACCGCCGCCCTCGCGCTGCTCGCCACAGAGCAAGGCGCCGTGTTCGAACTGAGCGGTGTGCCTCGCATGCACGAGCGCCCGATCGGCGATCTGGTGGACGCCTTGCGTCAGATCGGTTGCCCCGTGACATGTCTGGGTCAGGCTGGCTACCCGCCGCTGCGGCTGGGCGACGGCCAGGCGAGGCCGTTGCAGCTTGGGGCAGCCATCCGCGTGCGGGGCGATGTCTCCAGCCAGTTTCTCACCGCTCTGCTGCTGGCTTTGCCGCTGGCAGCACGGTTGCAGGACGTGGTGATCGACGTGGTGGGCGAGCTGATTTCCCGACCCTACATCGACATCACGCTCAACCTGCTGGCCCGCTTCGGTGTGCAGGTGCGGGCGGAAGGCGCTTCCCGTTTTGTGATCCCTGCAGGCAGTCGCTACACCTCACCGGGACGCATCGCAGTGGAAGGCGATGCATCGTCTGCGAGTTACTTCATTGCGCTGGGCGCCGTCGCGCCGCCGCGATCGGGTCACACCGGCATCACCATCGAGGGCGTGGGCCTCTCGTCGATCCAGGGTGACATCCGCTTTGTGGAAGCAGCACGGGCCATGGGCGCCGACATCACCGGTGAAGACAACCGCCTGCACATACGTCGCGGCAGCTGGCCGCTGAAAGCCATCGACCTCGACTGCAACCACATCCCCGACGCGGCCATGACCCTGGCGGTGATGGCGCTGTACGCAGAGGGCACCACCACATTGCGCAACATCGCCAGCTGGCGGGTCAAGGAAACCGACCGGCTCACCGCCATGGCCGTCGAGTGCCGCAAGCTCGGCGCTGTGGTGGAAGAGGGTGCGGACTTCCTTCGCATCACACCCCCCGTCAAGGCCTCTGATTGGAAGCCTGCATCCATCCACACCTACGACGACCACCGCGTCGCCATGTGTTTCTCCCTCGCCGCCTTCAACCCGGCGCAGCAGCCAGTGCGCATCGAAGACCCCAAGTGCGTAGGCAAGACCTTTCCCGACTATTTCGAGGCCTTGTTCGGCGTCTGCGAGGCTCAGCCTCACCACATCCCGGTGCTGTGCGTCGACGGGCCCACCGCCTCGGGCAAAGGCACACTGGCTGCGGAGCTGGCCCGGCACCTGGGCTATCACCTGCTTGACTCGGGCGCGCTGTACCGGCTGGTGGGTCTGGCGGCAGAACGCGCTGGCTTATCCACCGCGACCGCCGATCTGGCCGAGCCGGCGCAGGCCGATCGCCTGAGCAAGCTCGCCACCGACTTGCAGGTGCGCTTCACCGGCGAGCGCATCCTTCTGGGCGGCGACGATGTGAGCGAAGACTTGCGCTCCGAGGCAGCGGGCATGGCGGCTTCGCGCGTCTCGGCGGTGCCCCAGGTGCGGGCCGCTCTGCTCGCGCTGCAACACAGCTTCCAGCAGTTGCCTGGCCTGGTGGCCGACGGACGCGACATGGGCACGGTGATCTTTCCCGATGCACAACTCAAGGTGTTTCTCACCGCAAGTGCCGAACAACGCGCCATGCGGCGCTATAAGCAATTGATTTCAAAAGGAATTGCTGCTAATATCGACCCTCTTTTGGCAGACCTGCGTGCGCGCGATGAACGGGATTCCTCCCGCTCACACGCCCCGCTCAAGCCGGCCGAAGATGCCCTGATGCTGGACAACTCCAGCCTGAGCGTCGAGCAATCGGTGCAGCAGGTGTTGATCTGGTGGCAGAGCAAATCGGTGTTTCAGGCAACTGATCGCACCACCCCTTGATGGCCCAGACGGCACCGCCGGGCGCTCCCAGCCCGCAGGCCGAATGGTTCTTGCAACTCAACCCCGCGGTGTCTCGCACCGCACGTCAACGCCGCCCATCCGTCGAATCCTGCGCAAGCCTTTGCCGGCCTTGCTGCAACCGACGCTGTGTGGTTCTAGGAAACTGAATGTCTGAATCTTTTGCCGACCTGTTCGAAGAGTCCCTGAAACGCGCTGAGATGCGCTCGGGCGAAGTCATCACCGCAGAGGTGGTGCGCATCGAACACAGCCACGTCGTGGTCAACGCCGGCCTCAAATCCGAAGCTTACGTCCCACTGGCCGAGTTCAAGAACGACCAGGGTGAACTCGAAGTGCAAGTCGGCGATTTTGTCGCCGTGGCCATCGACTCGGTCGAAAACGGTTTTGGCGACACCCTGCTGTCGCGCGACAAGGCCAAGCGCCTGGCGTCTTGGATGTCGCTGGAAAAAGCGCTGGAGTCCGGCGAATTCGTCACCGGAACGACCTCCAACAAAGTCAAGGGCGGCCTCAAGGTCATGGTCAACGGCATCAGCGCCTTCCTGCCGGGCTCGTTGGTCGACAGCCGTCCCACCAAGGACCTCACGCCGTACGAAAACAAGACCCTGGAATTCAAGGTCATCAAGCTCGACCGCAAGCGCAACAACGTGGTGCTGAGCCGCCGCGCGGTGGTGGAAGCCTCGATGGGCGAAGAGCGCGCCAAGCTAATGGAAACGCTCAAAGAAGGTGCGATCGTCAACGGCGTGGTCAAGAACATCACCGAATACGGTGCGTTCGTGGACCTCGGCGGCATCGATGGCCTGCTGCACATCACCGACATGGCCTGGCGCCGTGTGCGTCACCCAAGCGAGGTGGTGCAGGCTGGTCAGGAAATCACCGCCAAGATCCTCAAGTTCGACACCGAGAAGCACCGCGTCTCGCTGGGTCTGAAGCAGATGGGCGACGACCCATGGATGGGCGTTTCGCGCCGTTACCCGCAAGGCACCCGCATGTTCGGCAAGATCACAAACATCGCCGACTACGGCGCGTTCGTGGAACTCGAGCCCGGCATTGAAGGCCTGGTGCACGTGTCCGAAATGGACTGGACCAACAAGAACGTGGCCCCTTCCAAGCTGGTGTCGCTGGGCGACGAAGTTGAAGTCATGGTGCTCGACATCGACGAAGACAAGCGCCGCATCTCCCTGGGCATGAAGCAGTGCCGCGCCAACCCCTGGCACGAGTTCGCCGAGCAGACCAAGCGCGGCGACCGCGTCAAGGGCCCGATCAAGTCGATCACCGACTTCGGCGTGTTCGTCGGCCTGGCTGCAGGCATCGACGGCCTGGTGCACCTGTCCGATCTGTCCTGGAATGAGCCCGGTGAAGCCGCCGTACGCAACTTCAAGAAGGGCCAAGAAGTGGACGCCATCGTGCTGGCCATCGATGTGGAGCGCGAGCGCATTTCTCTCGGCATCAAGCAACTCGACGGTGACCCGTTCACCACCTTCGTGTCGATCAACGACAAGGGCTCGATCGTGACCGGCAAGGTCAAGACGGTGGATGCCAAGGGCGCCGAGATCGATCTGGGCGAAGACATCATTGGCTACCTGCGCGCCAGCGAAATCAGCCGCGACCGTGTCGAAGACGCGCGCAACGTGCTGAAAGAAGGTGACGAAGTGAATGCTGTGGTGGTCAACGTAGACCGCAAGACGCGCAACATCCAGCTGTCGATCAAGGCCAAGGATGCCGCCGACCAGCAAGAAGCCATGGCGTCGCTGAGCCAGCAGTCCTCGCGTGAAAACGCGGGGACGACCAGCCTGGGTGCGCTGCTGCGCGCCAAGCTGGACAACAACAGCTGACCGGCAACGTCCGCACCAGATTCCGGCGTCCGGTGACGCGCAGGCCAAACCCCTGCGATGTCCCCGGCGCCGGACGCTCTTCGAACTCCGTCCCATCCGAGATTCATGACCCGTTCCGACCTCGTCGAAGCGCTGGCTGCCAAGTTCAGCCAGCTCACCCACCGCGATGCCGAGTTCGCCGTCAAGGCCATCCTGGATGCGATGGGCGATGCGCTCGTCAAAGGCCATCGCATCGAGATCCGGGGTTTCGGCAGCTTTTCGGTGAACCGGCGCTCACCTCGGGTGGGGCGCAATCCCCGTTCGGGCGAAAGCGTGCTGATTCCGGAAAAGCGCGTGCCTCACTTCAAGCCGGGCAAAGCCTTGCGCGAGCAGGTCGACAAGAAGACCGCCGAGATGATGGCGGCACCGACCCAACAGCCAGACTGACCCGCGGGCCCTGCTCGCTACAATCGTTCCACCACTGAAGGGACCGATTTGAAATACCTGATGTGGCTGCTCAATGCAGCCATTTTTTTTGTGCTGTTCGCATTCGCGATCAACAACCAGGAGCCGATCACCCTGCGGCTGTTCTTTGGCGCGCAGTGGCAGGCTCCGCTGGTGCTGGTCTTGTTGCTGGTGCTGCTGCTCGGGGTGGTGCTCGGTGTCCTGGTCATGCTGCCTTTGTGGCTGCGTGCCCGTAAGGCGCGCCGCCAGGCTGGATCGACCACCGCCGCCAGCACCGTGATGGAGGGCGATTCCACTCTGCTGCCAACACCTGACGACGTGCGACATGGACTTTGACCTTACCTGGGTGCTGTGGGGTCTGCCCCTGGCCTTCGCCCTGGGCTGGGGCGCGTCGCGCCTGGACCTTCGCCAGTGGCGTGTAGCCAGCCGGACGGCGCCCAAAGCCTACTTCCGTGGCCTCAACCACCTGCTCAACGAGCAGCAGGATCAGGCGATCGACGCCTTCATCGAGGCGGTGCAGAGCGATCCCGACACCGCTGAGCTGCACTTCGCGCTCGGCAACTTGTTTCGCCGCCGCGGCGACTACGACCGGGCCGTGCGGGTGCACGAGCACCTGCTGGTGCGCGCCGACCTCAGCCGCAAGGACCGCGACCGAGCGCAGCATGCGCTGGCCCTGGACTTCCTCAAGGCTGGCCTGCTCGACCGCGCAGAGGCCGCCTTGCACAAACTCGAAGGCTCGGATTTTGAAGGCGAAGCGCTGCTGTCCTTGTTGTCCATCTACGAACGCTCGCGCGACTGGCCGCAAGCCCGCCATGTGGCCGAACGCCTCGAAGCCGCTGGCCAGGGCAGTTTCACCACGCGGCTCGCGCATTACCTATGCGAAGCCGGGGACCAGGCCCAGCGGCAAGGTGACACCATTCAGGCGCTGGCCAGTTTCACCGAAGCCAGCCAGAAGGCCCCCGCGCTGGCACGGCCCTGGCTGGCTTTGGCCAGCCTGCACCGGCAGGCGGGTCAGGCGAGCGAGGCGATGGCTTCCCTGCTCCAGCTGATCCAACAAGCGCCACAAGGCCTACCCCTGGCCGCCAGCAGCCTGGCCGACCTGGCCAGAAGCCTGGGTCGAGAGACCGAGGCCCGGGCGGCCTTGCAGGCTGCCCAGGCCCAGGCCCCCAGCCTTGATGTGACCGAAGCGCTGGCCAGCCTGAGCCCCGATGAGACCGCGGCGCGACTGCATTATCTGAACCACCTGGGGCGCGAACCTTCGCTGGTGATCGCGAACCAGTGGCTCAAAGGGGAACCTCTGTCGCAACCTGAGGCGCGGCAACCGATTCGTCAGGCGCTGGATCAGGCGAGTGCTCCGCTCAAGCGTTACCGCTGCGCGGCCTGCGGTTTTGAAGCTCAGCAACACTTCTGGCAATGCCCTGGCTGCCAGGGCTGGGACAGCTACCCAGCGCGGCGCGTGGAAGAGCTGTAGCGCCTGCGCTTGCGCGCCAGCCCGGTCCCGAGCAGCCGCCCAGGGCCCAGGCGCGACATCCCCTAAGATTGACCGGACGAGGCACGCGTCGCGTGCGTCAACCGATCTAAAAAAAGGAATTCTGTGTTCAAGAATGTGACGCTTTACCGCATCGCACCCGGCTGGGCGCCGACGCTGCAAGCGATGGAAACTGCGCTCGATGGCGCGCGTTTTGCGCCCTGTGGGGCAACGCAAGACAAGGCCGTGGGATGGGTCGAACCGCGGGGTGAGGCGCATGGACCGCTGGTGGAGTCGGTGGCTGGCCAGCGCGTGCTCAAGCTGATGATCGAGACCAAGACTGTGCCCGGCGCGGTCGTGCGCGAACATGCGCAGGAGCAGGCCGACCACATCGAGGCCAGCACCGGCCGCAAGCCTGGCAAGAAGGAAACCAAGGCGCTGCGCGAGGACGCACTGCTTGCCTTGCTGCCCCAGGCTTTTCCTCGCCGAAGCAGCGCCTGGGTGTGGATCGATCCGGCCAACGGCTGGCTGGTGACCGACGCCAGCAGTCAGGGCAAGCTCGACGAGCTGGTGACGGCCCTGGTGCGTGCTTTCGACGGTCTGGCCATTCAGCTGTTGCAGACCTCGGTCACGCCCCAGACGGCCATGACGCAGTGGCTGGCCGCCACCTCGCCCGACGCCTGGCCCGAGGGCTTTCATGTCGAGCGCGAGTGCGAGTTGAAGTCGGCCGACGAAGAGAAATCGGTGGTGCGTTTCACCCGCCACAACCTGGCCACCGACGAGGTGCGCCAGCACATCGCCGAGGGCAAGCTGCCCACGCGACTGGCCCTGAGCTGGGAAGGCCGCATCGGCCTGGTACTCACCGAATCGCTGCAGCTGAAAAAGATCAACTTCCTGGAAGGCGTGTTCGACGACCGCAGCGACGATGGTGAAAGCGGCTTCGACACCAATGTGACGCTGGCGACCGGTGAGCTGCAGAAGCTGATCCCGGCGCTCATCGCCGCCCTGGGTGGTGAACTGGAGCTGGGTGCGCCCGCCGCGACCGACGTCGAAATCGTCACCCCTGCTCGGGCGCGTCGCGAAGCCGTCACCGCCTCGGGTGATGACGGCGATCCGCCGTTCTGAGGCACTGACGGAGACTCCCCGTGCTGACCGCCCTGGCCCTGTGCATCGGCGCCTCTGTCGGCGCGATCTCGCGCTGGCAGCTCGGCCTGTGGCTGAGCACAACGCAGGCCACCCTGCCCTGGGGCACGCTGGCGGCGAACTGGGTGGGCGCCTACGCGGTCGGCGTGGCGGTGGTGTTCTTCCAGAGCCAGGCCCAGATCGATCCGGCATGGCGGGTGGCGATCATCACCGGTTTCCTGGGCGCACTCACCACCTTTTCCACCTTCTCCCTGGAGGTGGTCACGCTGCTGCAACAAGGGCGCTGGGCACTGGCGGCTGGCTCGACCAGCCTGCACCTGTTCGGCTCGCTGTTGCTGACCTGGGCCGGCATGCGCAGCGCCGCCGCGTGGTTTCTCACCCCTTGAGCTGGACGCCTGCGGCGTCGAGCACCTGCACCGAGATGTCAATGCCTTGGCGCACGCTCATGGAAACGGTGCAGAAGTCTTCGAACTGCGCCAGCACCCGGTCCAGGTGCTCGATTTCGGCTGCTGGCTTGCCCAGGCAGAGCTGCACCCGCATGCCCGTGATGCGCAAACGCTTCTGATCGTTGCGCTCAACAAGGGGCGAAGCGGTGGCGACCAGGCGACCCGGGTCCTGTTTGAACTTCTGCAATGCAAACAGCAGGCTGGCGCTCAGGCAGTTGGCGACTGCAGCCAGCAACAGGTGATCAGGTGCCGGCCCGCTTCCCTCACCCAGGGGCGCAGGTTCATCGGCCAACCACTGTGGCAAGCCTTCGCCAAAGTCCACAAGGAACTGATAGCCCGACTGGCGGGTGATGGTGACCTGTGTGTTGCCGCTCATGCAAGACCTCCCGGGGTGCGCCAGGCCAGGAGAGAAACCTGGCATGTCCGTGGGGCCATGGTAACGATCTCCCGGGGGTATCTGATCCACCCGACCAACCTCGCGACCATGCCTTGACCCATCGCAAGGACTCTGTCCACATCGCGTCGAGTTGTCACAACTTTGTCTGAGAATATCGAATCGTGAACTTGGTGTCTTCGAATCAGATACCCACGACGCTGCCGCGCCCTTGCGGCACTGCCCGCCGCGCGATGCGGTTAAGCTTGGATTGAAGACGGATTTCCTGAGCACACATGAGACAACTGGACGACTACCGCATGCGCATGGGCCGCCACGAGCTGGTGCCCATCATGATTGGGGGCATGGGCGTGGACATTTCCTCGTCCGACCTGGCGCTGGAGGCGGCGCGCCTGGGCGGCGTGGGCCACATCAGTGACGCCATGGTCAAGACCGTGACCGACCGCCGCTACAAGACCAAATACGTCAAGGCGAAGCAGAAGCAGTACCAGTACAACGTCGACTCCGAAGACAAGTCGGGAGTGAAGTTCGATCTCGGCCATCTGGCCGAAGCCACCCGCATGCATGTCGAGAAGACCATGACGCGCAAGGCGGGCAGCGGCCTGGTGTTCATCAACTGCATGGAAAAGCTCACCATGAACGCGCCCAAAGAGACGCTCAAGGTGCGCATGGCCTCGGCGCTCGATGCAGGCATTGACGGCATCACACTGGCTGCAGGCCTTCACCTGGGCTCGCTGGCCCTGATCGAAGACCACCCCCGCTTTCGAGACGCCAAGCTTGGCATCATCGTCTCGTCGCTTCGCGCGCTGCAGCTGTTTCTCAAGAAAAACAGTCGCCTCAACCGCCTGCCCGATTACGTGGTGGTCGAAGGCCCGCTGGCGGGTGGCCACCTGGGCTTTGGCATGGACTGGGCACAGTACGACCTGGCCACCATCGTGGCCGAAATCCTGGCCTGGATGAAGACCGAGCAGCTGGACTTCCCGGTGATCCCGGCTGGCGGCATTTTCACGGGCAGCGACGCGGTGCGCTTCATGGAAATGGGTGCCTCAGGCGTACAGGTCGCCACGCGCTTCACCGTCACACGAGAATGCGGCCTGCCCGACGACATCAAACAGGAGTACTTCAAGGCCGTCGAGGACGACATTGAGGTCAACGAGATCTCGCCTACCGGCTACCCGATGCGCATGATCAAGGCCAGCCCGGGCATTGGAGACGGTATCCGCCCCAATTGCGAGGCTTACGGGTATCTGCTCGATGCCAACGGCAAGTGCGCCTACGTCACGTCCTACAACCGCGAACTCGCAGCCCATCCGGGCGAGAAACGTTTCTCGGTGACCGACAAGACCTGCCTGTGCACCCACATGCGCAACTTCGACATCTGGACCTGCGGTCAAAGCGCCTGGCGGCTGAAAGACACTTCATTGCGTGGCAGCGACGGCCAGTACCAGTTGCTGAGCGCCGAGCATGTGTTCAACGACTACCGGTTGAGCACCGACGGCCGGGTGGCCCTGCCGGAACCGGAAGTTGCCACGGCCTGATAACCGCTGACCTTCCATCACAAGGGCCGCTGAACGCGGCCTTTGTTCTGTTTTGGGCGGGAGCCCTCATCCGCCGCCGCGCTGCATGTAAAGGTCGAAGCGTTTCATGAACGCGTAGCGCTGCGCAGCGTCGAGGCCGGTGAAGGCAAAACTGACCCGCAGCACCGGCATGCGCATGAGGGCAATCACCCGCGGCGGCTGCGCCTCCCAGCGAAGTTGCAGATGGCCAGGGGCAATGTCCACGCGTGCACCGCTGCCATCCAGCTGCCAGGCGTTGTCACCGAGCGCGGCTGGCAGCCAGCCCAGCCACTCGCGCTCGGTACACCCCATGTCGCGCTGAAACTGTTCAGCGTAGCTGGACTGCATGGGTTCAGCCGCCGGCGATCGGGGGCCAGATGGCGAGCACGTCGCCCTCGACGAGCGTGGCGCTCATGCGATCTTCGGGCGCAATGTACTTGCCGTTGACCAGCACCAGATGCACCAGCTTGGGCGGCAGGCCGAAGGGCTCGATGATGCGGCTGATGGGCGTGGCCGGGTCGACATCGAGCTCGACCTGATTGCTGCGACGCGCGTCGGCGGGCAGGTAGTCGGTCAGCGTGGCAAACAGCTTGAAGGTGATCTTCATTCGGTCTGTCACCGGCGGCGCTCGTCTGCAGCCCCGCTCCACTGACCCTGTGCCTGGGCGCTGGCCAGGTAGGCATCCATGAGCCGCGTGGGGTCGTGCATGAGCCGGTCTTTCCACTCACCCAGATGCACCTGGCCTTCGACCAGACCGCGCATCACGCCCACATGCTCGGTCCAGCCGACCGAATTGCAGCCGACCATGACGTCGTCCTTGAACTGCAGGCTGAGGTGGCGGCCAGCGGCCTTGTCGGTGAGCTCTACCTGCTGGCCGCCAGGCACGCCCTGCCAGTTACCAAAACTGGTTGACACCAGGCCCAGCGTATCGAGCACGTTGATCTGCGTCACGCCTTTGAGTACGCCTGCCTGCCCCACCATGTTGAGCGCTGCCACACGCGCCTGCTCGGCCGCATTGGGCTGGATGGCGCTCACGATGGTCTGACCGCTCACCTTGTCGAAGGCCTCGGCGCAGTCGCCCGCCGCGTAAATGCCCGGCACATTGGTTTGCAAGTGCTCATCGGTCAGCACACCAAGCAGACAGGTGATGCCGGAATTTTCCAGGAAGCCGATGGCGGGCTGCACGCCGGCGGCGCTGATCACCAGATCAGCGGGCACGTGGCTGCCGTCGGAGAGCCTCACCTTCAATGGCGCGCCAGCCTCGATTGACTCGACCTTGGTGCCGGTGTACACCTTCACGCCCTTGGTCTCACACCAGTCGCGGATCATGCCGCCGGCGGTGGGGCCCATCATGCGCGGCACCATGCGATCGCCCATTTCCACCACGCTGAGCTGCACACCGCGCGCGGCCAGCGCTTCCATGATGATGCAGCCGATGAATCCAGCGCCGAGCTGCAACACCCGGGCACCGGGCACTGCGAGCGCCATGATGGCGCGCGCGTCTTCAAGGGTCCAGCAGTTGTGCACGCCTTTGATGTCGATGCCACGGATGCGCGGACGTATCGGCGTCGAGCCGGTGGCGATCAGCAGCTTGTCGAACGCCAGCACCTGGCCGTCGTCGAGAGCCACACAGCGCTGCTCGACGTCGACCGACTTGGCGCGCGAGCGCACCAGGTCGATGCGCAGATCGGTGAAATGCGTCGGGCTCTTGCGAAGGTAGGTGCCCGACTCATCGACGTTGCCGATCAGCAGGTAGGGAATGGCCATGCGCGAATACGGCGGCTCGGGCTCGTCACCCACCAGGGTGATGCGATCAGCCGGCGCGTGTTTGCGGATGGTCTCGGCGGCGATGACGCCGGCAGGACCGGCGCCCAGGATGACGTGGTGCATGGAAATCTCCAGTCGAATTCGGATCGTCAACGAGCCAAGAACTTCGCCGCTTCGGGACCCGGTGAGCGAAGTGGCAGCTTCGCTCACCCGGCCGCGGCAGCGGCGAGGTTTTGATCACAAGGCCGCCACAGCGGCCACGCTCACAGGCTCAGGCGCTTTCGGGTCTCGGCGGTCGGACGGCCTTCCGGGTCCCAGCCGCGTGCGGCGTAGTACTTGGGCAGCATCTCGGGCAGCTTGCTGACCATGCCTTTGGAGGCTCCGGTCTTGGCGGCTTCGGTCAGCAGGCGCTTGGGCAGGCTGTCGTCCTTGGCGGTGAAGCCCGCAGCGTTGTTGAACTCTCGCTCCATGTTCCAGATGCGCTCGCCGATCTTCTCCAGCTCTTCGGTGGTGAAGGCTTCGTCGCAGGCTGCCTGCAGCTGCGGCGCAAGATCGGCGACGCCCCAGGCGAAGGTGGTGAACACACACAGGCCTGACGAATCGAAGGCGGCGGTCGCGTCCTGGAAAGCCTTCACCAGTTCGGGCTTGCCTTCGGACTCCACCGGATCGGTCTTGACCGGGATACCCAGTACCTCGGACGCGATGGTGTAGCCGCGCAGGTGGCAACCGCCGCGATTCGAGGTGGCATAGGCCAGGCCGATGCCCTGGATCGCACGGCCGTCGTAGGCCGGGAACTCCTGACCCTTGCTCGACATGCTGAGGTCGGGATGCCCATACTTGGCGGTCAACCGCTTGGAACCCTGACCGATTTCCTTGCCAAAGCCACGACCATAAATGGTCTCTTCGGTCAAAAAGGCCAGCGCTTGTGCAGAACCGAACTTGGCCTCGATGCCGACCTGCTCCTTGTTCAGCACGCCCATCTCGTACAGCTCCATCACAGCGCCCACCGTGGCGCCGAAGCTGATCGGGTCAATGCCTTCCTCGTTGCACAGCATCGTAGCGTACTGCAACGCCTCCAGATCGTTCACGCCGTTGGCCGCGCCAAGCGCCCATGCCGCTTCGTACTCCAGACCACCCGAGGCCCCCCAGTACTGCGGCTTGTTCTGCACCGTGAAGTGGTTCGGGTCCATCTTGCTCACGCGACCGCAGGCGATGGTGCAACCGAAACAGGCCTGGTTGGTCACCAGCTGCTTCTTGCCGTCGCTCTCGCGCGGCGTGACCATGGCTTCGGCCGAGATGTCCTTGGCACCTTCGAACTGCACGTCCTGGTGATTGCGAGTGGGCAGGCCGCCGATCTCGTTGATCACGTTCATCAGCACCTGGGTGCCGTAGGCCGGCAGGCCCTGCCCGGTGACCGCGTTCTCGGCCAGGATCTTCTTTTTCTCGAACGTGGTCTTCATGAAGGCCTTGGGGTCGCGGATGTTGCCCACGCCCTTGGTGCCGCGCACCGCAATCGCCTTCAGGTTTTTGCTGCCCATGACCGTGCCCACACCGGAGCGGCCCGCCGCGCGGTGCAGGTCGTTGACCACGGCCGCATACAGCACGCCGTTTTCACCCGCCTTGCCGATGCTGGAGACGCGCGCCAGCGGGTCCTGCAGGCTGGTCTTGAGCATCTCTTCGGTTTCCCAGACGCTCTTGCCCCAGAGGTGGGCTGCGTCGCGAAGTTCAGCCACGTCGTCGTTGATGAACAGGTACACCGGCTTGGGTGACTTGCCCTCGAAGATGATCATGTCCCAGCCGGCCATCTTGAGCTCGGCGCCCCAGTAGCCGCCCGAGTTCGAACAGGCAATGGCGCCCGTCAGCGGGCTCTTGGTGATCACCGTGTAGCGGCCACCAGTGGAGGCCATGGTGCCAGTCAGCGGGCCAGTGGCCCAGATGATCTTGTTGTCGGGCGAGAGCGGATCCACCTTGGGATCGATCTCGGTGGTGAGGTACTTGCTGCCCAGACCGCGCGAACCCAGGTAGGCGCGGGCCCACTCCATGTTCAGCGCCTCAGAGACAACGGTGCCCGCGGTCAGGTTGACGCGGAGAATTTTTCCAGCCCAAGACATGTGCTTGCTCCTTGAAAACGGTGATCAGGCGGCCGAAGGCTGGTTGCCCAGCTTGTCGGCCCACTGCTTCATCTTGTCGATTCCGGTCCAGTTGGCGTCCACAAAGGTGATCGCCGCGGTCGGGCAGGCTTCAGCACACGCCGGCTCTCCGCCACACAGGTCGCACTTCTGGACCTTGCCGGTTTCCTGCACGTAGTTGATGGTGCCAAACGGGCAGGCGATGGTGCAGACCTTGCAGCCCACGCAGGTGGTCTCGTTAACCACCTTGGCGCCCGTCACCTTGTCCAGCGTGATCGCCTCGACCGGGCAGGCGTGCAGACACCAGGCTTCATCGCACTGCGTGCAGGTGTAGGGCACCTTCTTGCCGGTGTGGTGGAAGTCAAACACCTTGATGCGCGATTTGGAGGTGGCGTAGGTGCCGTAGTTCTCGAACGAACAGGCCATTTCGCACTGCAAGCAGCCGGTGCATTTGTCCGGGTTGATGTGAAGGACCTTCTGCATGGTTGTCTCCGGAGTTGGGATCGGTGTGCCTGCCGATCGGCAAGTTATGTAGGACGGCTCATAAGATTACTTCGTTATGGCACCACCATTGGCCCCGGGTTTACCCGCGTATCGGCGGCAGAGCATCAGAAAGTCTCAGATTGAGACACCGAGCTCCGCAGAGAGAATTTAGTCATCCGACTGGCCCTTTATTCAAGAATCAGTCCTTAAAACACTTATGACTTAACTTTCATATTTATTCACTCAATTCATCCGATTTATTCAAACGAAATCAAACCCGGTTCCGTCTCAATTTGAGAATGATTGATGGCACCTAATTGAATTGAGGGTTATCACCCAATCAGACGGTCAATCGGCCGTGTTTCACTTCGCTGGGACCAAAACTCAAGGAGACAGACATGCAGGTTCAACTCAAAGTCAACGGCAAAGCCGTGACTGTGGAAGCAGCACCCCACACGCTGCTCGTCAGCGCGTTGCGCGACCAACTCAAGCTCACCGGCACCCACGTAGGCTGCGACACCGCCCAGTGCGGCGCCTGCACGGTGCTGATGAATGGCAAGGCGGTGAAGTCTTGCAACATGCTGCTGGCCCAGGCCGCAGACACCCACATCGAAACCATCGAAGGTCTGGCCGCGGCCGACGGCACCATGCACCCGATGCAGGCCGCCTTCAAAGAGTGCCACGGGCTGCAATGCGGTTTCTGCACTACCGGCATGGTGATGAGCGCGCTCGACCTGTGCACGCGCCAGCCCAACGCCAATGAAACCGAGGTGCGCGAGGCGCTCGAGGGCAACCTGTGCCGTTGCACCGGTTACCAGAACATCGTGAAAGCCGTGCTGCAGGGTGCAGCGGACATGAAAGCCTAAGGGGACAAACATGGGTGCATCCGACTTCGCCATTCTTCCCCACATCGGGGAATCCGTCCGCCGCAAGGAGGACTACCGGTTTCTGACCGGTGCCGGTCAGTACACCGACGACATCGTGCTGGCCAACATGACCTTCGCGTATTTCGTGCGCTCGCCGCACGCACATGCCAAGATCCGCAGCATCGACAAGGCCGCCGCACTCAAGGCGCCGGGCGTGATCGGCATTCTGGATGGCCAGGACGTGGCCGCCGACAAGATCAACGGCCTGCCCTGCGGCTGGCTGATCACCAGCACCAACGGCGAGCCCATGAAGGAGCCGCCACACCCGATCCTGGCGCTCGACAAGGTGCGCTACGTGGGCGACCACGTGGCGATGGTGGTGGCCGAAACGCTGGAGCAGGCGCGCAACGCCGCCGAGATGGTTGAGGTTGACTACGAGCCGCTGGGTGCGGTGGTCGATGTGCGCGATGCGAAGGCCGCTGGCGCACCCGCCTCGCACGACATGGCCCCCGACAACCATTGCTACAAATGGGCTATTGGCGACAAAGGCGAGGTCGACAAGGCGTTTGTCGGCGCTGCCCACGTGACCAAGATTGACCTGGTCAACAACCGCCTGGCTCCGAACCCGATGGAACCACGCGCGGCCATCGGCCACTACAACCGTGCTGGCGACGACTACACGCTTTACGTGGCCAACCAGAACCCCCACGTCGAGCGCCTGTTGATGACAGCCTTTGTCATGGGCCTGCCCGAACACAAGGTGCGCGTGATCGCGCCCGATGTGGGCGGCGGTTTCGGTGCCAAGATTTTTCTGTACGCCGAAGATGTGTGTCTTACTTGGGCCTCCAAAAAGCTCAACCGTCCGATCAAGTGGAACTGCGACCGCTCGGAGGCCTTCCTGTGCGATGCCCATGGCCGCGACCACGTGAGCCACGCCGAACTGGCGATGGACAAAGACGGCAAGTTCCTCGCCTTCCGTGTGCACACCGATGCCAACATGGGCGCCTACCTGTCGACCTTTGCACCGGCCGTGCCGACCATCCTGTACGCCACTCTGCTGGCCGGCCAGTACAAGACGCCACAGGTCTACGTGGAGGTAGACGCCTGGTTCACCAACACCGCGCCCGTGGATGCCTACCGTGGCGCCGGGCGGCCGGAAGCCACCTATTTGCTGGAGCGCATCGTCAGCCGCGCTGCCTGGGAAATAGGGCTGTCACAAGACGAGATTCGCCGCCGCAACTTCATCACCGAGTTTCCCTACCAGACCCCGGTGGCGCTGCAATACGACACGGGTGATTTCAACGCCTTACTCGACCACGCCAACCGGCTCGCCGAGGTGGATGGCCTGGAGGCACGCAAAGCCACATCGAAAGCCAAGGGCTTGCTGCGTGGCGTGGGCTATTCCAGCTACATCGAAGCCTGTGGCCTGGCGCCATCGAACGTGGCGGGTGCGCTGGGCGCGCGCGCCGGTCTGTTCGAATGCGGCGAGGTGCGCGTGCACCCCACGGGCAGCGTGACGGTGTTCACCGGATCGCACAGCCATGGCCAGGGCCACGAGACCACGTTCGCGCAGGTGGTGGCGGCCCGTCTGGGCCTCACGCCCGATCAGGTCGACATCGTGCACGGTGACACCGGACGGGTGCCGTTCGGCATGGGCACCTACGGCTCGCGCTCCATTTCGGTTGGCGGCGCGGCCATCATGCGTGCGCTGGACAAAATCGAAGCCAAGGCCAAGAAAATCGCGGCCCACCTGATGGAAGCCAGCGATGCAGACATCGACTTCGCCGGCGGCGAATTCAAGGTCAAGGGCACCGACAAGATGGTCACTTTCGGCCAAGTGGCGTTGACTGCCTACGTGCCGCACAACTACCCGCTGGACAAGCTGGAGCCCGGCCTGAACGAAACCGCGTTTTACGATCCGACCAACTTCACCTTCCCCGCTGGCACCTACATCTGCGAAGTGGAAGTGGACCCAGCCACCGGCGTGGTGCGGGTGGACCGCTTCACCGCGGTGGACGATTTCGGCACCATCATCAACCCCATGGTGGTGGAAGGCCAGGTGCACGGCGGCGTGGTGCAAGGCATTGGTCAGGCGCTGATGGAGCACTGCGTGTACGACCGTGAAACGGGACAGCTCGTGACCGGCTCCTACATGGACTACACCATGCCAAGGGCAGACGATTTCCCCAACATCGTGATCGGCCATGAGTGCACTCCCTGCACCACCAACCCGCTGGGCACCAAGGGTTGCGGAGAGGCCGGCGCCATAGGTTCACCGCCGGCGGTGATCAACGCGGTGCTGGACGCGCTCAGCGTGCTGGGCGTGAAGGACCTCGACATGCCGGCCAGCCCGAACCGCGTCTGGACCGCCATTCAAAACGCAAAAGCCTGAGGAGAACTCCATGTACGCATTCGCTTACGAACGTCCCGCCTCCATAGCCGACGCGCTGGCCAGGGTTTCGGCTGGCGGCCAGGCCCTGGCTGGTGGACAAACGCTGATCGCCTCGCTCAAGCAGCGCCTGGCCCAGCCCGAATCGCTGATCGACCTGGCCGGTTTGGCCGAGTTGAGTGGCATCAAAAAAGAGGGCGCCACTCTGGTCATCGGAGCCATGACCAAGCACGAAACCGTGGCCGACAGCGCCGATGTGAAGGCCCTGATTCCCGCGCTCGCCGCGCTGGCTGGGGGCATTGGCGACCGGCAGGTGCGCGCCATGGGTACGCTGGGTGGATCGGTGGCCAACAACGACCCGGCCGCCTGCTACCCCAGCGCGGTGCTGGGTCTGGGAGCCACGGTGCAAACCAACAAGCGAAAAATCGCCGCCGACGACTTTTTTCAGGGCATGTACACCACGGCGCTGGAAGAAGGCGAGCTGATCACCGCGATCCACTTTCCGGCAGCCCAGAAAGCGGCCTATGCCAAGTTCCGCCAGCCGGCTTCGCGCTTTGCGCTGGTCGGCGTGTTCGTGGCGCAAACGGCCAGTGGCGTGCGCGTGGCGATCACCGGCGCAGGCAATGGCGTGTTCCGCCACGCGGGTCTTGAAGCAGCGCTCTCCAAGAGCTTCACGCCCGAGGCGGTGGAGGGTGTGGCGATCGACGCCGGCGAGCTCAATGCCGACCTCCACGCCAGCGCCGCCTTCCGAGCGCAGCTGATCAAGGTGCAGACCCAGCGCGCGGTGCAGCAGGCCAATGGCTGACGGCAGCAACGGCTTTGCTTCCATCGACGACCTGACCCACGCCCTGCAGGGGGTGGGTTACCACGCGCCGCGCCAGCTCGCCACATCGGTGTTTCTCGCCATGAAGCTGCAGCGCCCGCTGCTGCTCGAAGGGGAGCCAGGCGTGGGCAAAACCGAGCTGGCCAAGGCGCTGGCCAAGGTGCTGGGGCGGCCGATGCTGCGCCTGCAGTGTTACGACGGCATGGAACAGCGCGAAGCGCTCTACGAGTGGAACCACACCGCGCAGCTGCTGCACATGCGCGCTGCGCAAGAAACGGTCACAGCAGATGAAATCGAGCGCGAGGTCTACCAGCCGCGCTACCTGATTCGCCGTCCCCTGTTGCAGGCGCTACAGGCGCCTGAACCAGGCGCGGTGCTGTTGATCGACGAAGTGGACCGGGCCGACGAGCCCTTCGAGGCCTTCCTGCTCGAATACCTGGGCGAATACCAGGTCACGATTCCCGAGCTGGGCACGATCAAGGCCCAGGCAGCGCCAGTCACCATCCTCACAAGCAACCGCACCCGCGATCTGAACGATGCGGTGAAACGCCGCTGTCTTTACCAGTGGATGGATTACCCCGAGCGCGAGCGCGAGCTGGCCATTGTGCAAAGCCAGGTGCCCGAAGCTGGGCCAGCGCTCACCGAACAGATCACGAAATTTGTCTCGCGTCTTCGCAGCCTGCCCTTTGCCAGCGCCTTCCAGCGCAGCCCCGGCATCGCAGAGAGCGTGGAATGGGCCAAGGCGCTGGTGGCGCTGGACACGCTCATGCTCGACCCCGAAGTGGTCCAGGACACGGCCGGTATTCTGTTCAAGCAGCGCGAAGACGTGGCCGCGCTGCTCCCGCTGATCAACGATCTGCTGCAGCCAGAGCCCGCCTGAGCGGCTGAGGCAGCAAGCGGCTTGGACCATGCGACTCGGTGACGCACGCAGCGGCAAGCTGCCCGACAACATCACCGGCTTTGGCCGAGCGCTGCGACGCGCCGGCGTGCCGGTGGACAGCAGTCGCATCGCGCTGGCCATCGATGCAGTGCGGCTGGTGGGCATCAACCGAAGAGACGATTTGCACGCAGCCCTGCGCGCTCTGCTGGTGAGCCGGCAGCAAGACATCGAGGTGTTCGACCAGCTGTTCGACGCCCTGTTTCGCAATCCCGAACTGGCGCAGCAGCTGCTGGCCCAGATGCTGCCCAAGGTGCGCCAGGGTCAGCCACCAAACCGCAAGGCGCGGGTGCAGGAAGCGCTGGCCGCCGCCAAGACCCCGGCCCAGGGACCACGCAAGGAAAGCGAGATCCGGCTCGACGCGGCCATGACCGCCAGCGACCAGCAGCGCCTGCGCCACGCCGATTTCTCAACCCTCAACGCCAGCGAGTTCCGGCTCATCGAGCGGCTGGTGCGCGAGGTGCCGCTGCCGCTTCCTCCAGTGCCCGGGCGGCGCACCCGCGCTGGCTTGCGCGGCCAGCGGCCGCACTGGGCCGCCGCGATGAACCAGGCGCGCCGCTTCGAAGGTGAGCTGCTGTGGATCCCCGGCCGCGAGCGCCGCGCGCAGCCGCTACCGCTGCTGGTGGTTGTCGATGTGTCGGGCTCTATGGAGCGCTACGCCCGGCTGCTGCTCGCGTTTCTGCACAACGCCACCCGCCACACCCCGCGCTCGGTGTTTGCCTTCGGCACCGAGCTGACCGATCTGCGCCCCGCCTTCCGCCACTGCGATACCGATCACATGCTGGAAGCGGCCAACGCACAAATCGCCGACTTCGCCAGCGGCACCCGCCTGGGCGCCTCGCTGGCCACGCTACGCGAGCGCCACGCGCGCTGCCTGATCGGGCGACGCACCGTGGTGCTGCTGATCAGCGACGGCCTGGACACCGGCGAGCCGGCTGCGCTCGATGCCGAACTCCTGTGGCTCAAACGCCATTGCCGTCAGCTGCTCTGGCTCAACCCCCTGCTGCGCTTCGATGGTTACGCGCCGCTCGCCAGTGGCGCCCAGGTGTTGCACCGCCACGCCCACGGCATGCTCGCGGTGCACAACCTCTCGCGGCTGGAAGACCTGGCGCAGGCCATGGCCCGGCTGATGAAGCGCTGAAAACCGCAGACCTTTTTTTGACGGAGACCCGCCATGGACATGCAAGGACAACGCACCCTCACCGCCAGCCAGCAGCAGGCCTGGGATGCGCTCAACAACGCCGATGTACTCAAAGCCTGCATCCCCGGCTGCGAGAAATTCGAGCCCGCCGGCGACAACGGCTATGCCGTGACCACCGCGCTGAAGATCGGGCCGGTGGCGGCCCGCTTCACCGGCAAGGTGCAGCTCACCGACATCGAGGCGCCACACCGATACAAACTCAACTTCGATGCGCAAGGCGGTGTGGCCGGCTTCGGCAAGGGTCAGTCGTCGGTCGAACTCAAACCGCTGGAAAGCGGTTGCGAGTTGCACTACACCGTGCATTCCAGTGTGGGCGGCAAGATCGCACAGATGGGACAGCGCCTGATCGATGGCGTGGCCAAGAACCTGGCCGAAGACTTTTTCAAGCGCTTCGAGGCCGAGCTTCAACTTCTATACCCAGCGCCCGAAGCTGCAACCACCTTGGCCGCGCCAGCACAGGCACCCAGCGCTGGATTGCCGGCCTGGGGCTGGGTTGCAGCCGCCGCGGCGGTGGCCGCAGCGGTCTGGTTCGCCACGCGCTGAAGCTGTTTCACATTTGCGTCCGTCCCAGCCGATCCGGCCACGGACTTTGGAGGAAACTGCCATGGAAAACCTCGATCTCACCGTGCTGCGCAGCTTGCTGCAGTGGCGATCCCAGGGGCAGCGCGCCCTGCTGGCCACCGTGGTGCGCACTTGGGGCTCATCGCCGCGTCCGGTGGGCTCTGTCATGGCGCTGTGCGAGACCGGCGCCGTGGTCGGCTCGGTCTCGGGCGGCTGCATTGAAGACGATCTGATCCACCGCTACAGCCGGGCCAACACCAGCGCCGGCGCGGCGCCATCGGCCGGCATCAGCCACGAAATCCCCAGCGGCCCGCCCAAGCGCGTAACCTACGGCGTGAGCGCCGACGAGGCACACCGCTTCGGCCTGCCCTGTGGTGGCACATTGGAGCTGCTGCTGGAGTTCAGCCCCGAGGTGGCGCCGCTGCAGGCCCTGGTGCAGGCCTTGAGCAACGGACAGCTGATGGAGCGCCAAACCGAGATCGCCACCGGGCGGGTCGTGCTGGTAGCGGCCGCCAAACCGCAAACTCTGAACGACGACGGCACTTGGCTGTGCAACTGCTTTGGTCCCGAATACCGCATGCTGCTCATCGGCGCCGGTCAGCTCACCGAATACCTGGCCACCATGGCCATGTTTTGTGGCTTCTCGGTGACCGTTTGCGACCCGCGCGAGGCCTACCGAGTCGCCTGGCAGGTGGCGGGCGCGACGCTGGACGCCGGTATGCCCGACGATGTGGTGAAGGCCTTTCTCGTCGACCGTCGAACGTGCGTGATCGCCCTCACCCACGATCCCAAGCTCGACGATCTCGCCCTGCTCGAAGCCTTGGGCAGCGAGGCGTTTTACGTCGGTGCCATTGGTTCGCGTCGCAACAACGAAGCGCGGCGAGCCCGCATGATCGAACACTTTGAGCAGACCGAAGACAGCCTGTCAGCCATGCGCGGGCCGATCGGCATTTACATCGGCAGCAAGACGCCGTCGGAGATCGCAGTCAGCGTCATGGCCGAGGTGCTGGCGGTGAAAAACGCCGTGCCGCTGCCGCGCGACATGCGAGTCGGACCTGCCAAAGAGCAGCAACTGCCCGGGGGCGGGTCGGCGGCGGCGTGCTTCACCGGATCGCACTCGGCTTGAGGTGGTGGATTGAACGCGCGCCTAGGCGTCTTGATCCTCGCGGCAGGCGCGGGCTCGCGCATGGGTGACTTGCCCAAATGCCTCATCCGCGTCGACGGTGAACCCCTTTTGATGCGCTTGCTGCGGGCGCTGGATTGCTTGCCGGTGCAACACACGGTGCTGGTGCTCGGTCACCACGCCAGTCGAATCCAGAAAGCACTGGCTCAGTGCCCCTCGCCCAGTGGGGTATCGGTGGCGCACAACCCAGCCCCTGGGGAAGACCCCGCCAGCTCGCTCCAGCTGGGACTGTGTCGGTTGTTGGAAGGGCCTGCCGATCCAGCCATCGACGCGGTGATGGTCCTGCTGGCGGATCTGCCCTTGCTCAATGGCCAAGACCTGCGCTCGGTCTGTGACGCCTTCACTGACAGCGCACGCAAACCGGCGATCCTTTGGCCCAGCGTGCAAGGCCAGCCGGGCCACCCGGTAATCTTGCGCCGCGATGTGGCGCAAGCTGTTTTGCGCCAAGGCCAGGGACTCAAGCCCTGGCGCGCACAACATCCCGAGCAAATCACCGACTGGCCAACCGACAACGATCACCATGTGCGCGACCTCGACACCCTGGCCGATCTGGATAAGCTGCGCAGGCTGACCGGCCGCACCTGGCAGCTCCCTGAATCTGATACTTAGGAGCTTGTCGGGCTTGGGGCGTCGCTAGCGAAAACCGAAGGTTTCATCAAAATCGGCCCCAGCGATGACAGTTTTCGCCAGACTTGCGGCCGACGCTCCCCAAGTCCGACGGGCTCCTAGGTAGGCTGTTCGAATCTCCCTAGGCAAACCCCACCGTCAACGACAGCTGCTCGCGCGTGCATCCCGAGCCAAGAACTGATTAAATAACGGACCGATGTGCCCGGTCCCGCCCAAGCTACTTCACGACCTTGACCACTTCCGCCCTCTCTGCCGACTCCCAGCGCATGCACCTGATCGCCACCGCTCGCGAGGCAGTCTTCCGCGCGGGCCATGTGGGCACGGTGAGCGGATTGTCGGCCGATATCGAGCGCTCCTGGCGGCGATGCCTGGCCCTGGGCCACGAGCCGCAACACGCGGTGGCCTTTGAGCCGGTATCCGATGCACAGCTCAAACGCGCCCTGGAGGCCAGCCAGCCGCTGCTGAATGTGGCGATGCCGGTGATCCACACGCTCGCGCGCGCCATGCTGCACACGCGTTACTTCGCCATCCTGACCGATGCACATGGCACAGCGCTGCAGGTGCACGGCCCGGTCGACCGGCACGATCCGGTGGCCCGGGCGATCGCACGCGTCGGGGTAGACCTGTCAGAAGCGGCGGTGGGAACCACTGCCATCGGCACCACACTGGCCGAGCAGCAGGCAGTGTGGCTTCACCGCGGCGAACACTTTTTTGACCACACCAGCATGTTCAGCTGTGCGGGCGCGCCGATCATGGGGCCCGATGGTCAGTGCGCAGGCATGCTCGACCTCACTGGCGTCAACGTGGTGGAGCAGCCCGCACTCAAGCACTTGGTCATGCAGTCAGCTCGCAGCATCGAAAACGCCATGACCCTGTCGATGCCACATCGCTGGCTGCTGCGCCTGAACTGGCCTGGCCGCGTGCTGGGCGACGACAACGATGGCCTGGTCGCAGTGGATGGTGAGGGCTTCATCACCGGCATGAACCGACCCGCACGCGACATGCTGGGCATCCACCCAGCCGCACCGCGGGGTCATTGCAGCGACGTGTTTGCGGTCGAGCCTCGCGAGCTGTTTGACGCCGCGGGTCAGCACCGCAGCGAGATGGAGGTTCCGCTCTGGTCGGGTCTGCGCCTGCAGGTGCTGGTGCAGCCACAGGCCGCCAAGGTCGAGGGCCGCAGCAGCCTGCGCAGCACCCACGCCGTGCCCCTGAAAGACCACGAGACCGCGCTCATCCGCAAGGCGGTGCAAGACGCGGGAGGCCATGTGGACGAGGCGGCGCGCGCGCTGGGCATCAGCCGCGCCACCATTTACCGCCGACTGCGCACGCGCAAACCCGGCGCCTGAACGTCCCGTCCTGCTCTGCTTCCTCGCGACTGGGCGCTGACTGCCCGAGCGCCTCAGCCAGACAGTCCAATCACCAGCGCAGCCGGCGCCATGAGGGCCCATGCCGCATCGCCAACCGCCAGCTGGCTTGGGTGATCCGCAAACCCCACCCAGTGACCACCGCCAGGCAGCGCAAGCACTGCCTCGTCGCGGGCTGCGCCCGGAGCCATGCGTTCCACTTCACCGGGCAGCACGCACCACTTGCCCGAGCGGCTTGCACCATCGCCACTGCGCTGACGGGCGGTGGCGCGCCGAACCGTCACCGCCATTGCCTTGCACATGACCAGCACCGACAGACCGGGCGCCAAGCCGAGCAGATCGGCACTCTCGCGCGTGACGCTGGCGGTGAGCACCGCGCCACCGGCGGTGCGCAGCCGCACACCCATCGCAGGGTCGTCATCGGCGCAGGCGTACAGCCCATCGACCTGGCACGGCAACTGATTGCGCATGCTGGTGCGCAGACCCAGCGCGTGGCTAAGCGAGGCCGCTCCACTCAGGCGCTGGATCACCTGGGCCCGCGCTTGCGCCAGCGCATCGGCCATCAACAGCAGCTGCTCGCCGTGTTCCGTGATCTGCGCGCCGCCACCGCCCGCGCCACCCACTGTGCGGTCCACCAGCGTGCGCCCGCTCAAGTTGCTCAAAGTGTCGATGGCCTGCCAGGCCGCCTTGTAGCTGATGCCGGTTTCACGCGCGGCCTGCGAGATCGAGCCACCCTGGGCCACGCAGCGCAAGACCTCGATGCGCTTGTCCACCGCCGGATCGCTGAGCGCCTGCGACATCGCGGGTAAAGACAGCGGCAGAGGAGTTTGGCGGCGCGGCATGGGCTGACTATACTGCTCGCTATTCCGATTTGGAATAGCGAAATCCGATCCGCCTCATGGCCCCTTCTTTCCACTCACTGGCTGCACTGCAACTCGCTCGCCGCGTGCTCTGCTGGACGGGCGCATCGCTGCTGATCTTCACGGGCACAGGTGCTCAAGCAGCTTCGGCCACGATCGCCGTGGCCGCGAATTTCGCCGAGCCCATGCGGGCGCTGGCGGCGCTGCTGGAGCAGACCACCAGCCACCGGCTGCAGATCTCCGTGGGAGCCACCGGACGGCTCTACGCGCAGATCCGCAACGGCGCGCCGTTTGATGTCTTTCTGGCCGCGGACACGCGCGCGCCGGCGCAGCTGGAAGCCGATGGCCTTGCGGTGCCCGGTACCCGCTTCACCTACGCCACCGGGCAGTTGGTGCTGTGGTCGGCGCAGAGCGGTCTGGTGGATTCGCAGGGCGCCGTGCTCAAGACCGACCGCTTTCGCAAGCTCGCTATCGCCAACCCCAAGACCGCGCCCTACGGTGCGGCGGCGTTGGAAGTGATGACCCAGCTGGGTCTGAGTGACGCGCTGACACCCAAGCTGGTGCAGGGTGAGAGCATTGGGCAGGCCTACAACTTCACATTCACTGGCAACGCCGAGCTCGGCTTTGTCGCCTTGTCGCAAGTGCTGGTAGGCGGACAGCTGAAAAGCGGCTCGATGTGGAAGGTACCCCCCGCGCTGTACACCCCGATCCGGCAAGACGCGGTGCTGCTGCAGCGCGGTGCCAGCAATGCGGCCGCACTTGCCCTTCTGGCCTTGCTGCGCAGCCCGCCGGGGCAGGCGGTGATCCAGTCCTTTGGCTATGCCGTCTGAGCCATGCTGACCGCCGGCGACCTTCAGGCCATTGCCCTCACGCTGCAGGTGGCCACCTTGACCACGCTGATCCTGCTGGTGCTGGGCGTGCCGCTGGCCTGGTGGCTGGCGCGCACACGGTCGGCCTGGCGACACCCGGTGGGGGCTCTGGTGACACTGCCCTTCGTGCTGCCGCCCTCGGTGCTGGGTTTTTATCTGCTGGTCGCCATGGGGCCCAACGGACCGCTGGGTCAGTGGACCCAGGCCATGGGTCTAGGTCTGCTCACCTTCAGCTTCGCCGGCCTGGTGCTGGCCTCGGTGATCTATTCGCTGCCCTTCATGGTGCAGCCGGTGATGAACGCGATGCAGGCGCTGGGGCCACGCCCGCTGGAGGTAGCGGCCACGCTGCGCGCCAGCCCGCTGGACCGATTTTTCACCGTGGTGCTGCCGCTGTGCAAGCCAGGACTGATCACTGGCACCGTCATGAGTTTCGCGCACACGGTGGGCGAATTCGGCGTGGTGCTCATGGTGGGCGGCAACATACCGGGCGTGACGCGCGTGGTGTCGGTGCAGCTGTACGACCATGTGGAGGCGCTGGAGTACGGCGCGGCGCACCGGCTGGCCGCCGTCTTGCTGGTGTTCGCGTTTATCGTGCTGCTGGTGCTGCAGTGGATCAACCGGCGGCGCCTGGCATGACACACGACAACGAAGCCCTGGTGTTGCAGGCGCGCTGGCAGCGCGCCGGTTTCCTGCTCGATGTGGACCTGCGCCTGCCGCCGCGCGGCGTGAGCGTGCTGTTTGGTCCCTCGGGCTCGGGCAAGACCACCTGCCTGCGCGTGCTCGCAGGACTGGAGCCGGGCGCACAGGCCTGCGTGCGCGTGGCGGGCGAAACCTGGCAGGACAGCACTGCGCGCACCTTCGTGCCACCGCACCAGCGTGCGCTGGGCTATGTGTTCCAGGAGGCCAGCCTGTTTGAAAACCTGAGCGTGGAGGACAACCTGCGCTATGGCTGGCGCCGCACGCCCGCTGGGCTGCGCCGCCACGGCTGGGACCATGGCCTCGATCTGCTGGGCATTCGCCCCCTGCTGACGCGCCGCGCCGCCGACCTCTCGGGTGGCGAACGCCAGCGCGTGGCGATCGCGCGCGCGCTGGCCACGAGTCCGCGCGTGCTGCTCATGGACGAGCCGCTCGCGGCGCTGGACGCAGCCCGCAAGGCCGACATCCTGCCCTGGCTGGAGCAACTGCACGAGCGGCTGGACATCCCGGTGGTCTACGTCACCCATTCGCCCGACGAGCTGGCCCGCCTGGCCGACCATCTGGTGCTGCTCGATGCTGGCCGCGTGGTGGCCGAGGGGCCGGTGGCTGAGCTGATGACCCGCGCCGATCTGCCGCTGGCGCGGGGCGACAACGCCGCGGCACTGATCGAGGCCGTCACCTGTGGACTGCACGCCGAGTCGGGCCTGTGCGAACTGCGTTTTGCGAGTGGCACGCTGCTGTTGCCGCAAACCCGCGCCACACCGTTACCGGACCGCACCCCGGTGCGCGTGCGCATCCAGGCGCGCGACGTGAGCATCTCGCTGCAGCGGCCCGAGCAAAGCAGCGTGCTCAACATCTTGCCAGCCACCGTGGTGGCACTGCACGACGACGGCCCCGGCCAGGTGCTGGTCACGCTGGCGCTGGGTAGCGACGACCCTGCTACCCGATTGCTGGCGCGCATCAGCCAGCTCTCGGCCCACCGACTTGCACTGCAAGCCGGCTCGCAGGTGTTTGCCCAGATCAAGGGCGTGGCGATGGTGCGCTGACGCCGCCACCCGGCAGGAACACCGGCAAGCCCCCCTGCGCATCGGGCACCGCATGCACATCAGCCCGGTAGAGGGCACGCAAAGCCCCGAGCTCGATCACATCGCATACCGGCCCGGTTGCGAGCAGACTCCCGTCGCGCATCAGCGCGGCGCGGTGGGCGTAGCGCAGTGCGTGGTTGGGGTCGTGCGTGGTGAATAGCACCGCCAGCCCTTGCTGCGCCAGCTCCCGGATGGCCTGCATCACCCGCCCCTGGTTGCCAAAATCCAGACTGGCCGTGGGCTCGTCGAGCAAGATCGCGCGCGGCTCCTGCGCGAGCGCACGCGCGATCAGCACCAGCTGGCGCTCACCACCCGAGATGCGGTGCACCGACTGCTCTGCCAGGTGGGCAATGCCCAGGCGCTGCAGCGCCGCAGCGGCCACGCTGCGGTCGTGCGCGCTGGGGCGGGCCAGCAGGCCCTGGTGTGCGGTGCGGCCCATGAGCACCATGTCGAGGGCGACAAAGCCAAAGGTGGCTTGCTGGCTCTGCGGCACGTAGGCCATCAGCCTGGCTCGTTCAGACAGGTCGTGCTCGGCCAGGGGCCGACCCGCGAGCTCGATGGTTCCTGTCCGAGGCGGCAGCAGGCCCAGCAGGGTCTTGAGCAGCGTGGTCTTGCCGCAACCATTGGGCCCCAGCAAGGCCATGACCTCGCCCGCCGCCAGCGCCAGCGACAGGTTGTGCCCCACCGTGCGCGCGCCGTATCCGACGCTCAGAGCGGTGGCCTGCAGCATCGGCACGTCCATCAGGCCCAGCCCCGGGATGCTCGGCGCAGCAGCACGATGAAAAACGGTGAGCCGATGAGCGCCGTGAGAATGCCCAGCGGGATCTCCACCGGTGCCAAGGTGCGCGCCAGGGTGTCGATGAACAACAGAAAGCCGCCGCCCAGCAAGGCCGAGGTGGGCAGCAGGCGGACAAAAGACGGCCCGACCAGAAAGCGCGCCAGATGCGGCACGATCAGCCCGACCCAGCCCACGATGCCAGCGGCCGCCACACTGGCCGCTGTCACCAGCGTGGCCGCAGCCACGATCAGCAGACGCAGGGCCGTGGTTCGCGCGCCCAGGGAGCGCGCCTCTTCTTCGGGCAGCGACATCACATCCAGCCGCCAGCGCAGCACCAGCAGGATGCCACTGCCCAGCAGCACCGGCGCGATCAGAGCGGGCAGGTCATCAACATGCGCCGCGGCCAGGCTGCCCAGCAGCCAGAAGGTCATGGCCGGCAGCTGGTTGTAGGGATCGGCGAGGTACTTCACCAGGCCAATGCCCGCGCCCAGCAAGGAGCCGATCACCACGCCGGTCAGCAGCAGCACCAGCACGGGGTCGCCCTGGCGCACCGCTGAGCCCAGGCCATACACGAGCGCCACCGCGAGCAGGCCGCCAGCGAAGGCCAGGCTCTGGATGCCCAGAATGCCGAGCGAGAAATAGATGCCCAGCACGGCGCCCAGAGCGGCGCCCGCCGAAGCGCCCAGGATGTCGGGTGAGACCAGCGGGTTGCGAAACAGCCCTTGAAAGGCGGTGCCGGCCACCGCCAGCCCGGCCCCTACCGCGATCGCTGCCAGGATGCGCGGTCCGCGGATCTGCAGCACGATGGTTTGCACCTGCTCGACCGGTGCCGGCTGCCCCTGCAACAGCGCACTGGCCAGCGCCCATAGGTCGAGCAGCGTGATGGGCGTGCGGCCCTGAGCCAGCGCAAAGAGAAGACAGGCCACCAGCACCGCCAGCGCCCACCAGCCGCCAGCGCCACTGCCTTGCGCGATGCGGAGCGCTGGCATTCAGGTGCGACCTGCCAGCACCCGGGCCACCTGCTCCGGCGTCACATCCACCTGGTAAAACAAACGGTAAAACTCGCGCGTGATCTGGCCCAGATCCTCCGGGAACAGCGCAGGGTGCACCTTGTGCCCAAGCCACCACAAGCCAGGCAGCCGGTTCACGCTGGGCGGAAAATCGACCCACCCAAACGGCAGCTTGGGGCTCAGGTGCACGCGCCCGGACTTGACCGCAGTCACGCTGCGCCACAGCGGGTTGCTGCGCACGGTTTGCGCAAAGATCTGGTCGATGGTGATGATGACCTCCGGGTCCCAGGCCAACACCTGCTCCATGGACACATTGACCAGCCCGCCGGGCACACCACCGGCCACGTTGCGGATGCCCATGAAATCCATGATCTCCACATTGATCGAGCCGCCCAGGCCAGTCTGTAAGCCCTCGGGGCCGCGCGCGTAATACACCCGGGGCTGATCGGACGACGCCACGCCCGCCATGCGCTGTCTGACTGTGCGCAAGGTCTGCTCGGCGTAGGCGCCCAGCTCAGCGGCGCGCTCGGCGCGACCGGTCAGTGCGCCCAGCAAGCGGTAGCCCTCTGCCACTGCCTCCAGACGGCCATCGAGCAGGGCGTAAGGGATGCCGGTCTGCGCTTGTACGCGATCGGCCAGCTCCACAAAAGTCTGGCGCGTCGAGCCCGCGTCCACGATCAGATCGGGCCGCAAGGCCAGCACCTGCTCCAGGTTGGCGCTGTTGCCGCGCCCAGTGAGGCGACCCACCTCCGGGCGGTCGCCCACACCGGGCAGCAGGAACTCGCGCTCGGCAGCGCGGTTGGCCCTGGGCCAGCCGATCAACAGGTCGGGCGCCAGCGTGTACAGCCAGATTGCCGCCGGCGGTCCGGCGGGAAACACGCGCTGGACTTTCGCCGGCAGGCGGATGCGGCGGTTCACCCCGTCGACCACCTCAGGCGGCGCGACCTGGGCCCAGGCCAGCGGGCAGGCAGCAGCGCCCGCCGCGAGCAAGAGTTCGCGGCGACTCCAGCCGCTTCGCTCAGGGCTGGTCAAACCCATAGCGGGCAAAGATCGCCTGCGCCCAGGGCGCCAGCAGCATCTGGGCAAACGCCTGGGCCGATGCCGGTGCGCCCTGGCGCACGGTCACGCCATAGGCCGCACCCACCTGCAGCGCCGGCGGCACCGACACCACCTTCAGCCGCGGCACTTCCTGGCGGGCCGCCACCGCATTGGTGCAGTAGGTGAGGAACACGTCGGCCTGGCCCTGGTCCATCACCCAGGCGTAGGTGCCGCGGCCAGCAGGTGCCTTGGGAGATGTCGGTCCGCCGGTGAGTTGCAGCGCCTTCGCGTCGAGCGTGGCGTAGGCGCCCGGCTTCACGGCGTCGGCCTTGCGAAACAAGGCCCAGGCGTAGTCGCCCGAGGGATCCGCCTTGGGCGTGGAGGTGCCGACGCGGGTGGCCGGGTCGAGCAACACCTCCAGCAAGTTTTGCGGTGTGGCTGTGACGCGGTCGCTGGTGAGCGCGCACAGGCTGTTGCGCACAAACACCTGGTGCGGCGCCCAGCCACCCGCCTCGACCAGGCGCTGCGGGTGCGCGGTGTTGGCCGAGGCAAACACCACAGCAGCTTCGCCCTTTTCGATGCGTTCACGCAGCAGGCCCGAAGCACCGAAGGTCAGCGCCACCTGCTGCCCTGCACGCTGTTCGTGCTCGCGCGCGATCTCGGTCAGCACCTCGCGCAGGCTGCCGGCGGCGTAGACCGGAATGGCCACGGTGGTCGGCGCCGCCTCAGTGGCCATCGGGCCGGAAACGGCGCAAGCCGTCAGACCCAGCGCCGCCACCAAAGGCCAAAGCAGAGATGTTCGGCCCATGGCACACCATCACTTGGTGGCGTTGGGGAAGAACAGCTGCTCGCCACCGATCTTGTAGCTGGCGATCACTGCCTGCCCTGCTGGGCCAGTGACCCAGTCCACAAATTTCTGACCTTCGGCGGTCTTGACCTGCGGGTGCTTGGCCGCGCTGACCAGCATGATGCCGTACTGGTTGAACAAGCGCTTGTCGCCTTCCACCAGGATGGTGAGGTCGGCGCGGTTCTTGAAGTTGAGCCATGTCGCGCGGTCGGTGAGCACGTAGGCGCCGCTGCTGGATGCAATGTTGAGCGCGGGACCCATGCCACATCCACATTCCTTGTAGCCGCTGCCTTTGTTCGCGTCGGTGTCGGTCATTTTCCAGAAGCGCAGCTCGGCCGCGTGGGTGCCGCTCTTGTCGCCTCGCGAGATGAAGGGCGCGCTGGTGCTCGCCACCTTCTTGAGCGCAGCTACGATGTCGCTGCCTTTGGTCTGGGCAGGATCCGCCTTGGGTCCGACCAGCACGAAGTCGTTGTACATCACGTCCTGGCGCTTGGCGGCAAAGCCGTCGGCCACAAACAGTTCTTCCTTGACCTTGTCGTGCACGAACAGCACGTCGGCGTCGCCCCGGCGCGCGGTGTCGATGGCCTGACCAGTGCCCAGGGCCACCACTTTCACGTCGATACCGCTGGCCTTCTTGAACTCAGGCAGCATGTGCGAAAACAGGCCTGACTGCTCGGTGGAGGTGGTGGACGCCACCACGATGCTTTGCGCCATGACCGCGGCGCTGGCCATCGCACCCGCCACACCCATGATCGCCACCGAGAGGCTGCGCCCCAGAAAAGACACGACAGGTTTTGATGCAGATTTCACAGACTTTCTCCTTGGACAAAAAGATGTGCACTGGGGCAGGCGCCCTCCAGGCACTCGTGGTTGAAAAACTCGTGGACCGGCAGGTCGGCCAGCAGCCGACCCTGTTCCAGGTAAATCACGCGGCTGGCCAGGCGTTTGACCTGGCCCAGGTTGTGGCTGGCGAACACCAGCGTGGTCGGGGGGCCTTCGCCGCTGTCGCCGCAAAAGTCCTGGATCAGTGCTTCCACTTCGCGCTTGGCGTGCGGGTCCAGACTGGCGGTGGGCTCGTCCAGCAGCCACACCGAGGGCTTGAGCGCCCAGGCTCGGGCGAGCGCCAGGCGTTGCTGTTGTCCGCCCGAGAGGGCGCGGCCATTGCGCTGTGCCAGGTCGGCCATACCCACCCGCTCCAGCGCGACCAGCGCCAGCGCACAGGCCTCGCGCCAGGGAACACCCTGCAGGCGAAGACCCAGCGCGATGTTGCGCTGCGCGCTCAGGCGCAACAGGTGCGGCCGCTGGAACAGCATGGCCACGCGAACATGCGAAGGCCGGTGCAGGCTGCCCTGGGCGAGCGATTGCAGACCATGCAGCGCGCGCAGCAGCGTGCTCTTGCCGCAACCGTTGGCGCCCACCAGCGCCACGCGCTCTCCCTCGCGGATGCAAAGATCGACGCTTTGCAGCGCCACCACGCGCCCAGAGGCGCCCAGGCGAACCTGAGCTTGCTGGAGTTCAAGGCAAACCGGGCTCTGGATGCCTGGCGCCGGAGGCATGCCAGTCATGCGGGTATCGCCACCAGGCTCACACCGTCGGCGCGCTCTCGCCAGCGCCGAAGCAGCGAGACCAGGGCATTGAGCGCGAGTACCACCGTCAACAGCACCAGCCCCAAGCCCAGCGCCAGCGGCAAGTCACCCTTGCTGGTTTCCAGCGCGATGGCGGTGGTCATGACGCGGGTGAAACCCTCGATGTTGCCGCCCACGATCATCACCGCGCCGACCTCGGACACGGCGCGGCCAAAGGCGGTGATCAGTACCGTGAGCAAGGCGTAGCGCTCGTCCCAGGCCAGCAGCACGGAGCGCAGGCCGGTGCCTGCACCCAGTGAGCGCAGCTGTTCGCCGTGGCTGTTTTCGGCGTCTTCGACCACCTGACGGGTGAGCGCGGTCACCAGCGGCAGCACCAGCAGCGCCTGCGCCAGCACCATGGCCTGGAAGCTGAACAGCCAGCCCAGAAAGCCCAGCGGACCCGAGCGCGACAGCAGCAGGTACACCACCAGACCCACCACCACCGAGGGCACGGCCAGCGACGTGTTGAGCACCGTGAGCACTGCGCCGCGTCCACGAAAGCGCACCGTGGCCAGCCAGGCTCCGAGCAAAAGACCCAGACCGCTGGCCAGCGCACAGGCGGTGGCGCTGACGGCCAGCGAGCGCCCGACCACGGTCCAGAGCCCGGGGTCGCCCGAGCTCACCATCTGCAGGGCCGTGACGACGCTGTCCGAGAACGTGTTCATGTTGCGTTGCAGCTTAGCGGCAACACCCTCCTCTGCGAGTACGTACAGACACGGTATGAAGCGCCGTGCATAGGCCCGCTGCGCCGCTTCAGGCACACTGCGCGGCATGCGACGAATCGCCCTGTCCTACGCCATCGTGCCCGAACAGCCGGAGCGCCCGACCCAACCGGTGCTGCTGCGCAATCCCATGATGGACGTGTTGCACGCGGTGCGCGAGCAGGGTTCGATCTCGGCAGCGGCGCGCCAGCTCAACCTCTCGTACCGGCACGTGTGGGGGCAGCTCAAGGCCTGGGAAGCCGAGCTCGGGCAGGAGCTGCTGCTGTGGGAACGTGGTCGAGCAGCCCTGCTCAGCCCACTGGGCGAACGCCTGCTCATGGCCGAGCGGCTGGCGCAAGCCCGGCTGGGACCCCAGATGGAAAGCCTGCGGGCCGAGCTGGAGCGCGCCTTTGCACTCGCCTTTACCGATCCGCAAGCGGGCAGTTCACCGACCTCGCTCACCCTCTACGCCAGCCACGACCACGCGCTCGGCGAACTGCAGGACCTGGCCGCGCGAAAGGACGCCCAACACGCAGACCGGACCTTGCACCTCGACATCCGCTTTTGCGGCAGCGTGGACGCGATCCGCGCGCTCAACGAAGGTCGCTGTTCGCTCGCGGGCTTTCACACCCAGCCCTTTGCCGACGCCGGCAGCCTGAGCGCGCGCACCTACCGCCCATTGCTCAAACCCGGCCTGCACAAGATCATCGGATTTGCCCGGCGCTCCCAGGGCCTGATGGTGGCTGCGGGCAATCCGCTGCGGCTGCGCGACATCGGCGACGTGGCGCGGCTGCAAGCCCGTTTTGTGAACCGCGCCAAGGGCACCGGCACGCGGTTGCTGCTCGACGAGCTGCTGGCGCAGGCCCAGCTCGACCCGATCGACCTGCCCGGCTTTGATCGCGAAGAGCGCTCCCATGCAGCAGTGGCGCAGGCGGTGGCCAGCGGCGAAGCGGACGTGGGCCTGGGCACCGAATACGCAGCGCGCAGCCAGGGCCTGGACTTCGTGCCGCTGACTCACGAGCGTTACTTGCTGGTTTGCCTGAAATCGGCACTCGATACGCCACCCGTGCAGCGTCTGCTCAGCGTGCTGCGAAGCCACACCTGGCAGGCACATCTGAACCAGCTGCCCGGCTATGTGAGCGACCACAGCGGCGAGGTGGCGGCGATGAAACGGCTGCTGCCCTGGTGGCGGTAGCCGAACCGACGGCGATCACCGGCCACCGCCGGTCATCAGCGAAGGAGACTCTTCAGAAGGCTTCCTTCTCCGCTTCAAGGTAGGCCAGACTGGTGTACTTGCCGATGTTGCTGTCAAAGCCATCCATGGTCTTGGCCCGGCTGGCCACACGGGGATCGCTCAGCACGCGGGACTTGGCACCCTCGAGCGGAAAGCCCTCCTTCACCGCCTCGACGCAGGGCTCGTAGATGCCCCGCATGAAAAGCCCGTAGTCGTCGAGCAATGTCTTGCTGCCGCACCCATGCCCAGGAAGCCAGAACTGGTCTCCCGCGGCTTTCTTGATTGCGTCGTAATACCTGAAGGTCCCCACATAGGAGCCGTCATCCATGTTGGCAATGCGGTTCTCCATCGCAATGTCACCCACGTAGGTGAGCTTGTCCTGCACGACTTCGAAGCAAAGATCGGACGGGGTGTGCGCACGACCGTAGTGGTGCAGCCTGATCTGCACGTCACCGTAGTCGAAGACCTGGCCGTGCTCCACCGTCCGGTTGGGTGCAACCACCCGGGTCCCCAGGGTCGCCTGGTTGGTCCAGCGCTCCATGAGGCTGCGCCAGAGGTTCCCTTCGTTGCCCTGGATCTGCTCGCGCGTGTGAGCCAGCGCGTGGATGGGAAGATCATTGCCGAAGGCCTCGACAAAGGCATGGTTGCCCAGCCAGTGGTCGCCGTGGTAGTGGCTGTTGAACACAGCGATGACTGGCTTGGGCGTCACCGTTTTGATCATGCGGATCGCCATCTGTCCGATCTGCAGCGATGCTCCCGTATCCAGCATCACCACGCCCTTCTGGGTGAGCACAAACACGATGCTGGCCATCAGGCCCTGGTTCTCTGCAGTGGGAAAACCATCCTTGGCGTAGACCATCCAGACATGCGGCGAAAGCTGCTCGGGCTTCACGTCAGGGACAGGCGGACCCTCGATGAAGTCCTGCATCTGCTGGGCGAACAGCCGCACCTCGGGAACCATCGCCAGACCCGCTGCCCCCAGGCCCAGCCCTCCAGCCATGCGCAACCAGCTGCGACGGGTATTCGCCGTGCTGCCCGGGGTTTGGGGTTCCGCTGCAGCGGACGGCGTCTGACGCGATTTCATGGCTTGCCTTCGGAAACAGGACTTTAAAATAAGCAATTACTTATATTAATCATAAGACGAGCTCCCACCGAGTGCAAGCACAGGGGCATCACCGCGGACTCAGGCCGGCAAGCGGCGGGCGATCTCGGCCACCAGTTGGCGGGCCAAGTGCAGTTTGTCGGCGCGGGGCAGGTCGGTGCTGCCCTGGGCATCGACCAGCAGCAAGGCGTTTTCGTCCTGCCCGAAGGTGTCGGGGCCGATGTTGCCCACCAGCAGGGGTACGCCTTTGCGCTCGCGCTTTTTTTGAGCCTGGGCCAGCAGGTCCTGACTTTCTGCGGCAAAGCCCACGCAATACAGAAGTCCACTGCGTGCCCGGGCACCTGATGCAATTTCGGCCAGGATGTCGGGGTTCTCCACAAATGCCATGGCCGGGGGCTGACCCGATCCGTCTTTCTTGATCTTCTGCGACGCCGGCACCGCCGGGCGCCAGTCGGCCACCGCAGCGGCTGAAATGAACACCGTGGCGGTCTGGGCCAGAAGGTGCAGCGATTTCTGCATGTTCAGCGCCGACTTCACGTTGATGCGACCCACGCCACGCGGCGTGGGCAGCGCAACTGGTCCGGCCACCAGGGTCACGTGGGCCCCGGCCTCGTGGGCAGCGCGCGCAATGGCGAAACCCATCTTGCCGCTGGAGAGGTTGGTGATACCGCGCACTGGGTCGATGGCCTCATAGGTCGGGCCGGCGCTGATCAGCACATGCTGTCCGGCCAGCACCTTGGGTGTGAAGAAGCGAACCAGTTCGTACTGCAGCTCTTCGGGTTCGAGCATTCGGCCATCACCGGTCTCGCCACAGGCCTGGTCGCCCGCGCCGACATCGAGCACCATGGTGCCGTCGGCGCGCAGTTGCTCCACGTTGCGTTGAGTGGCGGGATGCGCCCACATTTCTCGGTTCATGGCCGGCGCCAGGATGAGCGGCACCTTGTCCAGAGGCCGAGCCAAGCACATCAGGCTCAACAAGTCGTCGGCCCGGCCGTGCAGCAGCTTGGCCATGAAATCGGCACTGGCTGGCGCAATCAGAATGGCGTCGGCCTCGCGGCTGAGGTTGATGTGGGGCATGTTGTTGTCCACCCCGCCGGAGGTGCGCGCGTCCCACTGCGAGGTGAACACCGGCCGCCCCGAAAGCGCCTGCAGCGTCACCGCCGTGATGAACTGCTCGGCGGCCTCAGTCATGACCACCTGCACCGTGGCGCCCTGCTTGATCAGCGAGCGGCACAATTCAGCGGCCTTGTAGCAGGCGATACCGCCTGAAAGGCCCAGGACGATGTGTTTTCCAGCGAGATCGATCATGGCCGCAATGTAGCAGCGTTGGGGCCCGGCGGGTTCACCGCACCCGCCCGGCGGACGGCTCAGGAGCCTCCAGGACCGGCCCTCTATAATTCCCATTTCCACCTCCTGCGAGCGACCCGCTCGCCCGAGTCATGACCAAATTTGTGTTCGTCACCGGCGGTGTGGTGTCCTCCCTGGGCAAAGGCATCGCCTCCGCATCCCTGGCCGCGATCCTTGAATCGCGCGGCCTCAAAGTCACCCTCATCAAGCTCGACCCGTACATCAACGTGGACCCGGGCACCATGTCGCCGTTCCAGCACGGCGAGGTGTTCGTCACCGACGACGGCGCCGAGACCGACCTGGATCTGGGCCATTACGAGCGTTTCATCGAAACGCGCATGAAGAAGACCAACAACTTCACCACCGGCAAGATCTACCAGTCGGTGCTGGAAAAAGAGCGCCGGGGCGACTACCTCGGCAAGACGGTTCAGGTGATCCCGCATATCACCAACGAAATCCAGGAATTCATCAAGCGCGGCGCCGGCATCGGCACGCCCGATGCGGTGGACGTGGCCATCGTCGAGATCGGCGGCACGGTGGGTGACATCGAGTCCCTGCCTTTCCTGGAAGCGGTGCGCCAGATGAGCCTGCGCATGGGTCCGAACAACTCGGCCTTCGTGCACCTGAGCTACGTGCCCTGGATCGCCGCCGCGGGCGAACTGAAGACCAAACCGACCCAGCACACCGCCAAAGAGCTGCGCGCCATCGGCATCCAGGCCGATGCCCTGCTCTGCCGCGCCGACCGCCGCATTCCGGATGAGGAACGGGCCAAGATTTCGCTGTTCTCCAACGTGCCTGAGTGGGGCGTGATCTCCATGTGGGATGTGGACACCATCTACAAGGTACCGCGCATCCTCCACGAGCAAGGCCTGGACGGCCTGATCTGCGACAAGCTGCGCCTGAACACGCCGCCAGCGAACCTCAAGCGCTGGGACGATCTGGTCTACGAGGTCGAGCATCCGCAGCACACGGCGCACATCGCCATGGTCGGCAAGTACGTCGACCTGTCGGACAGCTACAAATCGCTCAATGAAGCGCTGCGACACGCAGGCATGAAAAACCACGCCAAGGTGCAGATCGACTACATCGACTCCGAGACGCTCACCCCCGACAACGTGGCACGCACGCTGGGTCGTTTCGACGCCATCCTGGTGCCGGGCGGCTTCGGCAAGCGTGGCATCGAAGGCAAGATCTGCGCAGCACAGTACGCCCGCGAGCACCAGGTGCCTTACCTCGGCATCTGCCTGGGCATGCAGGTCGCCACGATCGAGTATGCGCGCCACGTGGCGGGCCTCAAGGGGGCCAACAGCACCGAGTTCGAACCGAACACGCCGCACCCGGTGATCGCGCTGATCGACGAATGGCAGGACGCCGACGGCTCGATCCAGAAGCGCAACGCCAACTCCGACCTTGGCGGCACCATGCGCCTGGGCGCACAGGCGTCTGATGTGTCGCCCGACACCCTGGCCCACCAGATCTATGGCCCAGTGGTCACCGAGCGCCACCGCCACCGCTACGAGGCCAACGAACACTACCTGGACCGGCTGCGCGAAGCCGGCCTGGTGATCTCGGCACTGACTCAGCGCGAGCACCTGACCGAAATGGTCGAGCTGCCGCATGACGTTCACCCCTGGTATGTCGGCGTGCAGTTCCACCCCGAGTTCAAATCCACTCCCTGGAATGGACATCCGCTGTTCAATGCGTACATCCGTGCCGCGCTGGACCACCACGGTCAGCAGCACCAGCTCAAGGCCGTGGCCTGATCGGACACCGCATGCAACTCTGTGGCTTCGATGTCGGACTTGATCAGCCGTTCTTCCTGATCGCCGGCACCTGCTCCATCGAAGGTCAGCAGATGTCGCTCGACGTCGCTGGCCAGCTCAAGGACATCTGTGCGGAATTCGCCATCCCGCTCATCTACAAGGGCTCGTTCGACAAGGCCAACCGGTCTTCCGGCAGCACCCAGCGCGGCCTGGGCCTGGACGCAGGGCTGAAGATCCTGGATGAGGTGCGTCGCCAGACTGGCCTGCCGGTCCTAACCGACGTGCACGAGTCATCGCAAGTGGCCGAGGTCGCCAGCGTGGTGGATGTGCTGCAGACCCCCGCGTTTCTGTGCCGGCAGACCGACTTCATCCGCGCAGTGGCCCAGTCGGGAAAGCCAGTGAACATCAAAAAGGGACAGTTTCTCGCTCCCTGGGACATGAAGAACGTGATCGACAAGGCGCGCACCGCCGCAAGAGAAGCCGGTCTGTCCGAAGACCGCTTCCTGGCCTGCGAACGCGGTGTGAGTTTTGGCTACAACAACCTGGTGGCCGATATGACCAGCCTGGCCGAGATGCGCAAGTCCGGCGCACCGGTGGTGTTCGACGTGACCCACTCGGTGCAAAAGCCCGGCGGGCAAGGGACCAGCAGCGGCGGAGCCCGCGAGATGGTGCCGGTGCTGGCCAGGGCGGGTGTGGCTGCCGGGGTGGCAGGCCTGTTCATGGAAACGCACCCGAATCCTGGCGAAGCCTGGTCCGACGGGCCCAACGCGGTGCCGCTCAAGCACATGAAGGCCCTACTGGAATCGCTGTTGGCACTGGACCGTGTGGTCAAGCGCCAGCCGCTGCTGGAAAACCACTTCAACACCTGAAAGACAACATGCCCGCTTACATCATTGCCGAGGTGACCATCACCAACCCCGACCAGATGGCCAAGTACCGCGAGTGGAGCACCCGCGCCATGCAGGAGCACGGCGCCGAGGTGCTCGTGCGCGGTGGCCGGATAGTGCCGCTGGAGGAAGGCTGGACGCCGGAGCGGATCGTGGTGCTGAAGTTCAAGGATCTTCCCTCCGCCGAGGCCTATTACCACTCCGAAACCTACACCCGCGCGCGCCAGGTGCGCGAGGGTGCGGGCTCCATCCGCATGATTGCGGTGGAAGGCGTGTGAGGATGAAGCCCCCCTGCGCCGCTTCGCGTCTTCCCCCAAGGGGGACGCGCCCTGTGGCCCGGCAGAGCCGGTTCCACGGGTGCCCTGGATGGAAGCAGTCGCGTCGGTCAAGGACTTTGCCGTCGATTTTTTGTTTTTGATTTCCAAAGGTAGAACACATGAGTGCAATCGTTGACATCGTTGGCCGCGAGATTCTGGACAGCCGAGGCAACCCCACCGTCGAATGCGACGTGCTGCTGGAGAGCGGCGTGATGGGCCGTGCGGCCGTGCCATCGGGCGCATCCACTGGCTCTCGCGAGGCCATCGAGTTGCGCGACGGCGACAAGAGCCGATACCTGGGCAAGGGCGTGCTCAAAGCGGTGGAACACATCAACACCGAGATCAGCGAGTCCGTGCTGGGACTGGATGCGTCCGAGCAGGCCTTTCTGGACAAAACGCTGATCGATCTGGATGGCACCGACAACAAAGGGCGCCTGGGTGCCAACGCCATGCTGGCCGTCTCGATGGCAGTGGCCCGGGCCGCGGCTGAAGAAGCCGGCCTGCCGCTGTACCGCTACTTCGGCGGCATGAGCGCAGTGCAGATGCCGGTGCCCATGATGAACGTGGTCAACGGCGGCGCGCACGCCAACAACAACCTCGACCTCCAGGAACTCATGATCATTCCGGTGGGCGCGCCAAGCTTTCGCGAAGCCGTGCGCTGGGGTGCCGAGGTGTTCCATGCGCTCAAGAAGATCATCCACGACAAAGGCATGAGCGTGGCAGTAGGTGATGAAGGTGGCTTTGCCCCCAACGTGGCCAATCACGAGGCCGCCATCCAGATGATCCTGGAAGCCATCGCCAACGCGGGCTACACACCAGGTGAACAGATCGCCCTCGGCCTGGACTGCGCGGCCAGCGAGTTCTACAAGGACGGCAAGTACCACCTGGAAGCCGAAGGGCTGACGCTTTCTGCCGAAGAGTGGACCAACATGCTGGCAACCTGGGTCGACAAGTACCCCATCATCAGCATCGAAGACGGCATGGCCGAAGGCGACTGGGATGGCTGGAAACACCTGACCGAGCGGCTGGGCAAGCAGGTGCAGCTGGTGGGTGACGACCTGTTCGTCACCAACACCAAGATCCTGAAAGAAGGCATTCAGAAGGGCGTGGGCAATTCGATCCTGATCAAAATCAACCAGATCGGTACGCTCACCGAAACCTTTGCGGCCATCGAGATGGCCAAGCGCGCCGGCTACACCGCCGTGATCTCGCACCGCTCGGGCGAAACCGAAGACAGCACCATCGCCGACATTGCCGTGGGCACCAACGCCGGCCAGATCAAGACCGGCTCGCTCAGCCGCTCGGACCGCATGGCCAAGTACAACCAGCTGCTGCGCATCGAGGAAGACCTGGGCGACGTGGCGGTGTACCCGGGGCGCGACGCGTTCTACAACTTGAAGTGAACATGGCCCCCACGCTCAACCGCTGCGCGGGTCGCTGCCCCCCAAGGGGGAGCCACACCAGTGGCCCGGCAAAGCCGGTTCCACGGTGTGTGCTGGTGGATGCCGTGCGCGCCGGCTGCGTCGACGCTGCAGCCTGACTGATTCAGTTCCATGGCGAACCGCTTCATCCCTGCCCTGCTGATCACCTTGCTGATCGTGCTGCACGCGCAGCTCTGGTTTGGTCGGGGCAGCGTGTCGCAGGTGGCGCAGATGAAGCAGGAGCTGGTGGATCTCGAGCAGAGCAACCGCGACGCAAAGCTGCGCAACGAGCAGGTGGCCAACGAAGTGCGCGACCTGCAGGAGGGCCTGGACATGGTCGAGGAACTGGCCCGGCAAGACCTGGGCATGGTCAAGCCCAACGAGATCTTTGTGCAGATCGCACAGACCCGCCCGTGAGGGCGGTGATGGCAGCCAAGACCCCTTCAGATTCAGCCACGCGCGTCCTGCCGGTGGTCTGCCTGCTTGGAGGTGAATCCACCGGCAAAACGGCACTTTCCCTGGCCCTGGCGAAATGCCTTCAAGCCGAACATAGCATGGAGGTGCGCTGCGTGCCGGAGCACCTGCGCGCGTGGTGTGAGGCAGCGGGGCGCGCGCCGCAGGTCCACGAACAAGCCGCGATTGCCCATGAACAAAGCCGCCTGATCGAGCTCGCTGCGGCTGAGCCCGGCGTGCGGCTCGTGATCGCCGATACCTCGGCGCTGATGGTTGCTGCCTACAGCGAGCTGTACTTTCGAGACACCAGCCTGCTGGCCCGGGCGCGCGCCGAACAATCGCGTTACGGCCTGAACCTGGTCATGGGGCTGGATCTGCCCTGGACACCCGACGGCCTGTTTCGCGACGGGCCGGCGCTGCGCGACGCCACCGATGCCTTGATCCGGCGCGAGCTCAATGGCGCCCCACTGCCTTACCAGACCATCTACGGCCGCGGTGAGGCGCGGCTGCAACAGGCCTTGCGTGCGGTGGGCCGCTGGATGGACCGCGCCCTCGTGCCGGAAGACACTGCGCTGACCGAAGGACGAGTGCCTTGGCAGTGCGACAACTGCAGCGATCCGGAGTGTGAACACCGGCTGTTCACCCGTCTGGTGAGAGCCCCCAGGATCTGAGGGAACTCAGCGGCTCAATGCCGCTCGCCACTGCCGGGCGCTTGCTGGGCCGCCTGAAGGAAGATCTGCGCTGCATCCACCGGATCAAAACGGTACTGCGCGCCGCAGAAATCGCAACCTACCTCCACCTGCCCCTGCTCGGCCAGGATGGACTCAACCTCTTCGCGCCCGAGGCCACGCAACATGGCGCTCACCCGCTCGCGCGAGCAGCTGCACGCAAAACGCGGGCCCTGCGCGCCAGCCAGCGGCTCGAAGCGGCGCACATCTTCTTCCCAGAACAGGCGCCGCAGAATCGTGTCGGCGTCCAGCTCCAGCAGTTCCTCGCGTTTGAGGCTGGCGGCCAGAATCGCGATGCGGTTGTAGTCTTCGTTGCGACCGATCTCGTCTTCGTCGCGGCGTGTGACGCCGCTGCCAGACAGGTTGGCCTCACCCTGCAGCGGCAGGCGCTGGATCAGCAAGCCGGCGGCCACGCGGTCGTTGGCAGCCAGCACCAGGCGCGTGTCGAGCTGTTCGCTTTGCAGCATGTAATGCTCGATCACCTCGCTGAGTTTCTCCAGCTTTTCGTGCTGGTCGCCAAACAGCGGCACCACGCCCTGATAGGGTTGCTGGCCCGGCTGGCGATCCTTGGGATCAAGCGTGATGGCACAGCGGCCCAGATTGTTCACGTTGATCATGTGCGACAGCAGCGCCTCTGGACCCACCTCGCCCGTGACGGTGGCGGTGGCGCGCAGGCTGAGGTCGGGCTGCACCTCGGCCACCGCCAGCTTCACCGGCCCGTCGCCCATGATCTGCAGCACAAGCGCGCCATTGAACTTGATGTTGGCCTGCATGAGCGTGGCCGCCGCTGTCATCTCGCCCAGCAGTTCGATCACCGGCAAGGGGTAGCCCCCGGCCTCTTCGCGTCGTTTCAGGATGTCTTGCCAGGCACCGGTCAAACGCACCAACATGCCGCGCACCGGCAGGCCTTCAAAGACAAATTTGTGGAGTTCGGACAAACGCTGCTTTCAAACAATGAATGGCAAAGAAGACGGCGTTTCGCCGCCGGGCCGCCCCAAGGCGAAACAGCCCCCTCGGGGGGCAGCGACCCGCGCAGCGGTGGAGCGTGGGGGGAGCCACATCCCTAGTCGACCTTTTTCAAGGTGTGGCGAAAACGCTGGGCGTTGTCGATGTAGTGCCGTGCGCTCATCCGCAGACCTTCAATCTGTTCGGGCGTGAGCTGGCGAGTGGCTTTCGCCGGGCTGCCGATGATCATGGAGCCATCCGGAAACGATTTGCCCTCGGTCACCAGCGCACCGGCACCGACCAGGCAGTTCTTGCCGATCTTGGCGCCATTGAGCACCACCGCGCCGATCCCGATCAGTGACTCGTCGCCGATCGTGCAGCCGTGCAACATCACCTGATGGCCCACCGTCACGTGCTCGCCCACCACCAGGGGCATGCCGACGTCGGCGTGCAGCACGCTGCCGTCCTGGATGTTGCTGCCCTTGCCAATCGTGATGGTTTCCGTGTCACCGCGCACCGTGACGCCAAACCACACGCTGCTGTCCTCTGCCAGGTGCACGTTGCCAATCACCTGTGCGTTCTCAGCCACCCACGCCGTGTCGGCCAACTGAGGGCTGATGCCATCGAGTTCATAAAGTGCCATCGTCATCTCCTGTAGGTGGCTGGTGCGCATCAACCCATCGGGCTTGCGCGCAAAACCTAGAATTGTAGGGATGCAAGCCAGAGCCGACGTCCCGAGCGCGCCAGACCCGAGCAGCGCGCGCGCGCGGGCACTCACCGCGCTGTGCCTGACCGATCCCCAGGCCAAGATCGATGCCACGCACACGCTGCAGGCGGACAGCTTGAACGCGGCGTTGGCCTGCCGCGTCGATCCCAGCGAACAGCTGAATCTCCCGCCAGGCACCCGCCCACCGGGCCGCCCCAGCCGTCCGGAGCTGATTCCACCCATGCAGGTGCCGCACCGCTCGCCTTTCACCGCAGACGGTCTGGCCGCACTGGTGCACGCCATCGCTCACATCGAGTTCAACGCGATCAACCTCGCGCTGGATGCCACCTGGCGTTTTGCGGGCATGCCAGAGGCGTTTTACCGCGACTGGCTGCGCGTGGCCGATGAGGAAGCGACCCACTTCGGTCTGCTGCACGAGCACCTGCAAAGCCTGGGCCACGACTACGGCGACTTCCCTGCGCACGACGGACTTTGGGAGATGTGCATCAAGACGCAGGACAACGTGACAGCGCGCATGGCCCTGGTGCCGCGCACGCTGGAAGCGCGCGGGCTCGATGCCACGCCACTGATTCAGGCGCGGCTGCGCAAGGTGGGCACGCCAGCGGCCCAACGCGTGGTGGACATTCTGGACATCATCTTGCGCGATGAAATCGGCCATGTCGCGGTGGGCAACCGCTGGTACGGCTGGCTGTGTGCGCAGCAGGCGCTTGATCCCCTGGCCCACTACCGCCAGCTGGCCCGGCAACACGCGGCCCCGCGCCTGAAGCCCCCCTTCAACGACACGGCACGCCGAGCGGCCGGTTTCACCGATACCGAGCTGCAGGCCTTGCACCACTGAGCTTGGCGCCAGGACAGCGCGGATAATCGGGGATGACCTCCCCTTCCCTCGCTCCGCGCGCGCCCGCAGGCACCGACTTCTCCGCCCTCCCCTTGTCGCCGGCCATGCTGGCCAACCTGCAGCAGCTTGGCTACCTGGAAATGACGCCGATCCAGGCCGCCAGCCTGCCACTGGCTCTGCTCGGCAAAGACATCATCGCCCAAGCCAAGACCGGCAGTGGCAAGACCGCCGCGTTTGCGCTCACCCTGCTGGCCAATCTCAATCCGCGGCGCTTCGCCGTTCAGGCCCTGGTGCTTTGCCCCACGCGCGAGCTGGCCGATCAGGTCACCACTGAAATCCGTCGCCTGGCTCGAGCTGAAGACAACATCAAGGTCGTCACCCTGTGCGGCGGCGTGCCGCTGCGCGGTCAGCTCGCCACGCTGGAGCACGGCGCGCACATCGTTGTTGGCACGCCTGGCCGACTCATGGACCACCTGGAGCGCGGCAGCCTGCCGCTGGACGCGCTCAACACCCTGGTGCTCGACGAGGCCGACCGCATGCTCGACATGGGCTTCTACGATGACATGGTCAAGGTGGCCAAACAGTGCCCAAAGGAACGGCAGACTTTGCTGTTCTCGGCCACCTACCCCGAAGGCATCGCCCAGCTGAGCCGGCAGTTCATGCGCGAGCCGATCACCGTGACCGTGGAGGCGCAGCACAGCGGGAACCTGATCGAGCAGCGCTGGTTTGAAGTAAAGGACAGCGAACGGCTGCACGCCGTGGGCCAGTTGCTGGCGCACTTTCGCCCGGCGAGCACGCTGGCGTTCTGCAACACCAAGGCACAGTGCCGCGATCTGGTGGGTGTGCTGAAGGCCCAGGGCATCAGCGCGCTGGCCTTGTTTGGCGAGCTGGAGCAGCGCGAGCGCGACCAGGTGCTGGTGCGCTTTGCCAACCGCAGCTGTTCGGTGCTGGTGGCCACCGACGTGGCCGCGCGGGGTCTCGACATCGCGCAGCTCGAAGCCGTGATCAATGTCGACGTGACGCCCGACCCCGAGGTGCACATCCACCGCATCGGTCGCACCGGCCGCGCGGGCGAAAGCGGTCTGGTGCTCAATCTCGCCAGCCTGGACGAAATGGGTTCGGTCGGCAAGATCGAGGTGCTGCAAGGTCGGCCATCCGAATGGCAGGCCATCACCAGCCTCACACCCGCGAGCCACGCGCCGCTGGTGCCGCCCATGGTCACGCTGCACATCCAGGGCGGTCGCAAGGAGAAGATCCGCCCCGGCGATGTGCTGGGCGCTCTCACCGCCGATCTGGGCTACGCCCGCGAACAGGTCGGCAAGATCAACGTCAACGAATGGTCCACCTACGTCGCGTTGGACCGCGACATCGCCGAGCAGGCGGCCAGGCGGTTGAACGATGGGCGCATCAAAGGGAAGAGCGTGAAGGTGCGCGTGCTGAACGACTGAAAGGCGCTCCACCCTAAAGTGCCCTTTTCAACCCATTTCCCATCTCAAAATCAACCATGTCCGATCAACCGATCCCCGTCGATCCCAACCAGCCAGCCCCCCTGTGCGAAGCCTGCGCCGGCATCCAGCGCGACTGGCGCAAGGCGCCTGGCCACCCCGAGCTGCGCCAGGGCCTGAACCGCAAGGAGCCGCGCCGCCATGGTCAGGTGACGATCACCGAGTACCAGTGCGAGCGCTGCGGCACGCACTGGGACAGCGAGAACGACAAAAACAACCTGAAGGCAGGCTGGTCGGTGGTGGCCCGATGAGCGGCGCGGCCCTCACCCGGTTGCCAGCATGAAGGCGCCACCCCGCCTGCAGTCCCTGGTCGAAGAGGGGCTGATCGACTCGGTGGTGCGCCAGCTCATGAGCGGCAAGGAAGCCATGGTCTATGTGGTGCGGTGCGGCGACGAAACGCGCTGCGCCAAGATCTACAAAGAGGCCAACAACCGCAGCTTTCGCCAGGCAGTGGACTACACCGAAAACCGCAAGGTGAAAAACTCCCGCCAGGCGCGCGCCATGGCCAAGGGGAGCAAGTTCGGCCGGCAGGCACAAGAGGCCGCATGGCAGAGCGCCGAGGTGGACGCGCTGTATCGCCTGGCTGCCGCCGGCGTTCGCGTGCCGCAGCCTTACAACTTCTTCGACGGCGTGTTGCTGATGGAGCTGGTGACCGATGCCGACGGCGACGCCGCACCGCGCCTCAACGATGTGGCCTTCACCCCCGAACAGGCCTTGCACCACCACACCACGCTGATCGGCGAGGTGGTGCGCATGCTGTGCGCGGGCGTGGTGCACGGCGACCTGTCCGAATTCAACATCCTGCTGGCGCACTCGGGCGAAGCCGATGGCGTGGACTTCCCGGTCATCATCGACCTGCCGCAGGCGGTGGACGCGGCTGGCAATAACCACGCCCAGCGCATGCTGATGCGCGATGTGGCCAACCTGCGCGATTTCTTTGGCCAGTTTGCGCCCGCGCTCAAGCGCACCGCCTACGGGCCTGAGATCTGGAGCCTGTACCAGGCGGGTCTGCTCGGGCTGGACACGGTGCTGACCGGCCAATACACCCGCGCGCCCGGTGAGGTGGACCTGGCCAGCGTGATGCGCGAGATCGACGATGCGCGCGATGAAGATGCTGCGCGTCGCGAACGCATGGCCGCACCGCGCTGAACATCAACCCCGCGGATGGTGCTGCGCCACGATGCTCTTGAGGCGCTCACGCGCCACATGGGTGTAGATGGTGGTGGTGGAGATGTCTGCGTGGCCCAGCAGCAGCTGCACCACGCGCAGGTCGGCGCCGTGGTTGAGCAAATGGGTCGCAAACGCATGGCGCAGGGTGTGGGGCGATAGCGCCAAGGTGATGCCGGCCTGCTGCGCGTATTTTTTCACCAGGTTCCAGAACATCACGCGGCTCATGGCCTCGCCAGCGCGTGTGCCGCGCGAGGTCACGAACAGGTCTTCGCTCTGCTGCCCCGCCAGCACCTCGCGCCGTCCCTCGGCCAGCCAGGTCTGCAGCCACTGCCCAGCCACCTGGCCAAACGGAACCAAGCGCTCCTTGTTGCCCTTGCCGGTGATGCGCAACACCTGCTCGTTGTGGCCAACGTGGTAGGTCTTGAGCGTGACCAGTTCGCTCACCCTCAAGCCGCTGGCGTACATGAGCTCCAGCATGGCGCGATCGCGCTGGCCCAGCGGCGTGGCGGTGTCGGGCGCGTTCAGCAGCGCCTCCACCTGCGCCTCGCTCAACGTCTTGGGCACACGCAGCGGCTGGCGTGCAGCCAGCAGCCGAAGCGTCGGGTCGGCATTAACCAGGCGCTCGCGCAGCGCCCAGCGAAAGAAGCGCTTGAAGACGGTGAGGCGGCGGTTGGCGGTGGTGGCACGGGTCTGTGTGTGGCGCTCGGCGAAGTAGGCGTTGAGGTCGGCCTCGGTGGCCTGGGCAATGGCGCGTCTGCGTGGCGCCAGCCACTCGCCCAGCAGCGTGAGGTCGCGCCGATAGGCGTCCAGGGTGTTGCGCGAGAGACCTTCTTCGAGCCACAGTGCGTCAACAAACGCGCCTGCACTGGCCTCGCTCGCCAGAGCTTCTGGAGAACCCTGGACGCTGGCTGCTGAATGGGCGGTGTCGCGATGGCGTGGCATGGTGACAGGTCGAAAAAGAAGGTGCGTCTCGGGGAAAACCCGACTCAGCCACTACGCGTTTCCCGGGGTGATCGATGAAGGCAATTGGGGTATTCTGCCCGTCTGCTTCCCTTTCACCCTCAGGAGATTCATCTATGCGTTTGCTTCACAAAGTCGGTCTGGGGCTCAGCCTCGCTGCCGCCGTTGCCTCTGGCGCGGCTGTGGCCCAGCAGCAGCAGTTCATCAACATCCTCACCGGCGGCCAGAGCGGCGTGTACTACCCCGTGGGTGTGGCGCTGTCGCAGATCTTCGCCAAAGACATCCCCAACGTGCGCTCCACCGCACAGGTGACCAAGGCCTCGGCCGAAAACCTCAACCTGCTCCAGGCCGGCCGGGGGGAGCTGGCCATTGCGCTGGGCGATGCCGTCTCCGACGCCTGGCAGGGCAACGCCGAAGCCGGCTTCCCCAAGAAACTGGACAAGCTGCGCGGCCTCTCGGGCACCTACAACAACTACATCCAGATCGTGGCCAGCGCCGACTCGGGCATCAAGACCCTGGCCGACCTCAAAGGCAAGCGCGTCTCCGTGGGCGCGGCCAAGTCGGGCACCGAGCTCAATGCGCGCGCCGTCTTCAAGGCTGCCGGCCTGAACTACGCCGACATGGCCAAGGTGGAGTACCTGGGCTTTGGCGAGTCGGTGGAGCTGATGAAGAACCGCCAGCTCGACGCCACCTTGCAGTCTGCCGGCCTGGGCGTGGCTTCGATCCGTGACCTGTCCACGGCGATCAAGATCGTGGTGATTCCGGTGCCCGCCGATGTGGTGACCAAGGTGGGGGATGCGGCCTACCAGCCCGCCATGATCCCGGCCAACACCTACACCGGCCAGACCGAAGCCATCCCCACGGCAGCCATCACCAACTTCCTGGTGACCCACAGCGATGTGTCGGATGATGTGGCCTACCGCATGGCCAAGGCCATGTACGACAACATCGAAACCCTCTACGCCGCGCACAACGCGGCCAAAGTGATCAAGCGCGAGAACGCCATCAAGGGCATGCCGATCCCCCTGCATCCAGGCGCCGAGAAGTACTATCGTGAAGTTGGCCTGATCAAGTAAGCCCGGCTGGCGCGCCCGAGCCCTGCGGCAACGGCGCGCCTTTCTCGTCAGCGGCCCCACCCGGGGCCGCTGTCACGTGGGCACCGACCAGGCCCTCCAGCGGACATGTCTCCATGAACGAAGCCGAACAACACCAAAGCAACACCGTGCGCGGCGCCCTCTTCTGGATCGCGATCGCGTTTTCGTGCTACCAGATCTGGATGGCGTCGTTCCATCCCCTTTCCAGCCAGGTGATACGTGCGATCCACGTCGGCTTTGTGCTGCTGATGATCTTCAGCCTTTATCCACCCATGAATGGCAAGAGCGCCAGCTGGCGCGCACTCGGCTGGGTGCTGGGCATCGCGGGTTTCCTGACCGGGCTCTACCAGTGGGTGTTCGAGGCCGACCTGACGCAGCGCGCCGGTGACCTCACTCAGGCCGACTGGGTGGTGGGCGTGATCCTGGCCGTGCTGGTGTTCGAAGCGGCAAGGCGCGTGATGGGTTGGGGTCTGCCGTTGATCTGCGGCATCTTTCTGCTTTACGCGCTGTTCGGTCAGCACCTGCCGGGCATGCTGGCACACCGCGGCTATGGCGTGGACCAGATCGTGAGCACGCTCAGCTTCGGTACCGAAGGCTTCTACGGCACACCCACCTACGTCTCCAGCACCTTCATTTTCCTGTTCATCCTGTTCGGCGCTTTTCTGGAACAGGCCGGCATGATCAAGCTGTTCAACGACTTCGCCATGGGCACGGTGGGCCACACGCGCGGCGGCCCGGCCAAGGTGTCGGTGATTTCTTCGGGCCTCATGGGCACCATCAACGGCTCGGGTGTGGCCAACGTGGTCACCACTGGGCAGTTCACCATTCCGCTCATGAAGCGCTTTGGCTACAGCCCCGCGTTTGCCGGCGGCGTGGAAGCCACTTCCAGCATGGGCGGACAGATCATGCCGCCGGTGATGGGCGCGGTGGCATTCATCATGGCCGAGACCATCAACGTACCTTATCTGGAGATCGTGCAGGCGGCGGTGATCCCAGCCATCCTGTACTTCGTCACCGCGTTCTGGATGGTGCACCTGGAGGCTGGTCGCAAAGGGCTGGTGGGCCTGCCCAAAGAAGAGTGTCCGAACCCCTGGACGGCGGTGCGCGAGCGCTGGTACCTGCTGATTCCGCTGGCCGGTCTGGTGGCCTTGCTGTTCTCCGGCTTCACGCCGCTGTTCTCCGGCTCCGTGGGTCTGGCACTGACGGTGATCCTGATCTTTGGTGCGGCCGTGATCGGTGGCGTGCAGGGCACGCCCTTGCGCATGCTGTTCTGGGTGCTGCTGGGCTTTGCCTGCGCGGGCTTCCTGCAATTTGGCGTGATCGCCTTTTTTGTGGTGACGCTGGTGCTGGTGGCACTGACCTACATCCGCAAGGTGGGCGCCGATGCCCGTGCGCTGGCCATCAAGGCCCTGGTGGAAGGCGCGCGCCACGCACTCCCCGTGGCCATTGCCTGCGCCCTGGTCGGCGTGATCATCGGTGTGATCAACCTCACCGGCGTGGCGGCCGAGCTTGGCGGTCACATCATCGCCATTGGGCGCGAGAGCCTGTTTCTCGCGCTTTTGCTCACCATGCTGACTTGCCTGGTGCTGGGCATGGGCATTCCCACCATTCCCAACTACATCATCACCAGCTCGCTCGCCGCACCGGTGCTGCTGGAACTGGGCGTGCCGCTGATCGTCTCGCACATGTTCGTGTTCTATTTCGGCATCATGGCCGACCTCACACCGCCGGTGGCACTGGCCTGTTTCGCGGCGGCGCCCATCGCGCGCGAGACCGGGCTGAAAATCAGCATGCAGGCGATCCGGGTGGCCATCGCCGGTTTCATCGTGCCCTTCATGGCGGTCTACAGCCCGGCGCTCATGCTGCAGAGCGGCACCTGGGTGGATACCAGCTGGATCGTGTTCAAGGCGCTGGTGGCAATCGCCATGTGGGGCGCGGGTGCCATCGGCTTCCTGTTTGGTCCGCTGAACTGGGCTGAACGCATCGTGGCCATTGGCGCGGCCAGCTTCCTCATCGTCGCCCTGCCGCTGACCGACGAGATCGGCCTGGGCGCGGTGGCGGTGTTCATTGCCTGGCACGCCTGGCGCACACGGGCACAGCGCGCTGTGGCGGCCTGAGCGCCATGGCGCTGCTGGGTGTGTGCCTGGCGCTCGCCGCGGCAGGGCCGGCGGCGGTGCCGGTCTTCGTGCCGGTGGAGCGCTTCACCCTGGCCTGGACCCACTCGATCGAAAAGGTGCGATGGGAGGAAGACTATGCGGTGGTGCCGGGCGAACCACCCACGCTCAAGGCGCTCACAGCGCGCGTGCGCGGCTCGGCCGCCGGCATGGAGCCGCCCGCCGACGCGGTGCTTCGCAACGGCTGGTACGAATACACGCCCACCACCTGGTCGCCTGATGGCCTGCGCCTAACCCGGTCCGTCTACACGGCAGACTACGACTGGTGCACCGCGGCCGGCTGTGCGCCCATGCACCAGCTGCTCCGGTCCGATGGCGGCATCACTCTGCTCACGCCTTGCAACCCACCCCCGCAGCGCTGACCAAGGCGACAGCCAGCACAGATGCCACACGGCTCATCGGGTAACCTCCCGCGGTGAACTTTGCCCAGCTGCTCTTCCCCGATTTTTCGCTGATCCTGATCGGCTACCTGCTGTGCCGCTTCACCGCACTGAATCGCTCGGTCTGGAGTTCGATCGACAGCCTGGTCTACTACTTCCTGTTCCCGGTGCTGCTGTTCCAGGCGATCGTGAAGAGCCCGCTGGAACTGGGCGCCACCTCCAGCCTGATCGGCGCAGCGCTCTGCCTGGCCGCCGGTGGCATTGCCCTGTCGTACTCGCTGCCGCACTGGCCATGGCTCGGCAAGCGGTTTGACCTGCGCCTGCACGCCGCCAGCTCGCAGGTGGCGTTTCGCTTCAACTCGTTCATCGCGCTGGCACTGGCGAGCAAGGTCGCCGGTCCGCAAGGGCTGCAACTCATTGCGGTGATCATCGGCGTAACCGTGCCGCTGCTGAACGTGGCTGCCGTCTGGCCCATGGCGCGCCACGCAGAAAAACACTTTGCTGGCGAGCTGCTGCGCAACCCGCTCATCATCGGTACCGCCTCAGGCCTGGTGGCCAACCTGCTGGGCTTGAGCATCCCGCCATGGCTGGACCCCACCGTGACCCGCATCGGCCAGGCCGCCCTCGCCCTGGGCCTGATGGCCGCCGGTGCCGGCATGCAGTTCCGCTCGCTGCAGGCGGCCAAGACGCTGGGCTTGCTGATGCTGAGCATCAAACACCTTGCCATGCCCCTCATGGCCTTCGGCTTCGCGAGGCTCTTTGCACTCGATGCGGTGCAGACCACGGTGCTGCTCATGTTCTCTGCCGTGCCCACCGCCTCCAGCTGCTATGTGCTGGCCGCGCGCATGGGCTACAACGGCCCCTACGTGGCCGGCCTGGTCACGCTGTCTACCCTGCTGGGCATGGTGAGCCTGCCGTTTGCGCTCGGGGTGCTCGGCGGTCAGTAGCCAGATAACGCTGCCTGAATCAACTCTGAAATCCACTCCACCTCTCCTCGCGCAAACCACTTCCCAACCCAAGTAAGTCCCACGCTGAGGCCGAAAAAGAGAAGACCATACAAAGGGAACATCAAATCGTTGATAGCCCCGGACATGACACTTCCCAATGCCAAGAGCATCCAGCAAGAGATAAACACCAGAGAGCTTGCATTGAAAGCCATGGTCCACCGAGACTGCCGGAATTCGCCGCGGAGAACCACCCGGTCATCCACGACGTCGAACTTTCCAAAGAAAATGGGACGAAAAGAGTTGCCGATGAAAGGCACGACTCGATGCAAGACAACTCTGGATTCACTGATGTGGGCAATGGCAAACTGCCCGGCGAATGAGGACAGAAAAGACCGACCCGTTGCACGCTTGAGTCGCTCCATGGACTCCTGAAGGTCGAAGCGACAGCGAAATACTTTCGCCTGTTTGCCAAAGTACAGATCCCAAAGCAGTCGCAACATCGCTATCGCTCGAAAGTCCATAAGGTCTTCAGCGTTCGGGTACCAGCACCATATCTATCCGCCGCTGAATCCTTTCCACCTCATCGGCCGCACCCCCCGCCTGCGCCCGCTGCTGCTCCACCTTCAGCCAGGCCAGCAAAGGCCGGCGCCAGCCCTGGGCCGAGGCGGCTCCCACTGCCTGTGTGATCACGCCAGGCGTGGCCTGCCTGCGGCGCAGCAGAACGCCAGCAGCAACCAGGCGAGAAAGTGGGTCCTGAATACCGGCCAGCGCGCCATCGGGCAACGCCGAGCCACCAGCTAGGCCTCGATGCACCTCGGGCAGCAAAGCTGCATCCGCCGGCTGAGCCTTGCCTTCAAGATACCGCGCGTAGGCCTGCTCGTCCGGCGCCGCGTCTGCCGCGAGGGCCTCGTACCCGGCACAAGGTTCGAATTCCAGCGCCGCCACCCGAGTGGCGCACCGCAGCAGTTCCACCCGGGCCAGCAGATCCGGCCGGCCGGTCCGTGCCACTTCGCTGCGCGCGCGTGCGAATTCCACCAGCTCGATCTTGCTGTTGCCGCTGAGCCAGGCATCGGCTGCCCGCTCCACGCTGCCCTTGACGTTCATCTGCCAGTCGGGGGGCGGGGGCGTGCTGGAGCAGGCTGCTAGGATCAAGCCCAGAATGCTGAGCGCAAGCCAATGCGCAAACGAAGTCATCTGTCCAATAGAAGAGAAGCCACCCAGCAAACACCGCGGAGCCGGCTTCGCCGGACCGCAGGCATCGCCCCGTTGAGGGGGTGACAACGAAGTCGGCGTGGGGGTGATCTTGTTCACGGCAGTCTGATCTCCGTATCCCGCGCAAACGGCCATTTGCGATTGATCTCGTTCACGAGCCCGTCGACCTTGCGCAGGCTGGCCTCCACATCGGCGCGCAGCGCGCTCAGGTCGACCGTGGCTTCGCGGGTGTTGCTGGCGATGCCTTGCGCTTCCACCAGCACCGCATCCACCTTTTGCAGCGTGCCGCGAGCCTCGCTCAGCAGGCCATTGAGCTGCTGCACCGTGGCGCGAGCGTCGCTGACCAACCCGCCCTGTCCAGGTGCTGCGCCGGTACCGAATACCTGGCGGTCGGCATTGGCCACCAGGGTGTCGAGCCGCTGGGTCAGGCCATCGGCCCGCGCCAGCAAGGCGTTGGCCCGGTCCAGTGCGGCGGCCACCTTCCTGGCGTCGGTCTCGTTGCCCAGCAGCAGGCCCATGGCACCCTGCGGGCCGTTGAGCTTTTCGGTCGCGGTCTGCACATTGGCCAGGCTTTGAGAAAGCGGTGCACCGGCCTTGGTGAGATCGTTCAGGTTGTCCAGCAGGTCGCGGATCGACGCGGTGAGTCTCGGGATTTCGGCCGACGCATCACCACGCAGCACCTGGCGCTCGGCGCCATCGGGCAGCGGCGGGTCTTCCAGCACACCGCTGTAGGCGCGGATGCGGGTACTGCCGACCAGGCTGCGCTCCATGGTGAAGATGCTGGAGGTGCGCAGCCAGCGCGCGTCCTTCTCGGGCACATCGATCAGGATGCGCGCATTGCCATCGGGACCAAGTTCAATGCGTGCCACCCGTCCGATGGCAAATCCGGCGAAGGTCATGTCCATGCCGACCACCACGCCCTCGGAGTCGTCGGAAATCAGCACCAGGCGCTGGGTGCGCTCGAACGCACCCCGGGCGTACAGCACGTAGAGCGCCGAACCGACCACCAGCACCAGCATGAGGAGCAGCAGGAGCGCGGCCTTCAGCTCCAGGTATTTCACTGGCGGCTGCGGATCGGGCGGTAGGCCCGAGGGCGATGGCTGCGGGGGCGCGCTGGGCGTGTTCATGGGGCTCAATAGTAGTTGCCCAACAGGGATACGACCTCGATCAGCAACACCACCGAAAACAGGCGTGCAAATTCGGATATGTCGCTGCGTCGGCTGTACCGCCCCTGGGCGTCTCGCTGCGCGCTGGCGGCCAGAGGCACCACCGCGACCGCCAGGCTGAAAAACAGCGTCTTCAGGCTGAAGATCAGCGTGACCGCGGGGGTGAACACCCCGCCCACGCTGCGCGTGTAGCCGGGCAAGCCCCAGGGTGAGAACCCGTAAACGGTGAGGTAGGTCAGCACCAGCGCCACCACACAGCTGAGCGCCGCCAGCAGCAGCACGGAAAAAACGGCGGCCAGCGCGCGCGGCAACAACTCGCTGCGCAGCAAAGCCTGCTCATCCACCTCGCCACCTGCGCGCTGCAGATCGGACAGCTTCTTGCGCACCCTCTGCGCGCCTGGCATCGCATAGCGCACGGCCACAAAAAGGGCGGCGTAGAGCGGGATCAGCTCCAGCACCAGCGTGCGCACCAGCACCTCCAGCGCGTACTGCGTGAGCCCATAGCTGAGCGCAGTGGCCACGACGATGCGGATCAGCACCACGCTCACCAGCGCCGAGAGCACCAGAAAACCCGTCAGCAAGGGCGCGGTAGCCAGGTAGAGATTGCTCAACACCGCGGCGCGCTGAGCACCATGTCGGTAGCTCGATGGCATGAAGGCCAGCACCACGATCTGCGCGCCCAGCAACAGCACATGCCACCAGGCCACCCACGTCGCGCGCACCCGCGTACCCCAGTGGCTGAGGGCTGTTTGGGCGCTGGAGATGGGGTCCATAAGAAGATGATAGTCCTCGCATTCGGCACGGGCCCAAGTCCAAACCATCGACGTGGATTCACCCGGCCCTTTCGGCGGCAGGCGGCGCCGTGGCGCATCTGGCGGCGATCGACAAGGAGGGCTGCATCAACGCGGTCGATCGCAAGACGGACAGGGTCAAGACCAGCGGCGAAAAGGGTGGCCAGCCGCGAGGTGGAAGCGTTGACTGACCGCCTGCCTGCGGTGAGCGAGGTGGCGGTGGACGACCTGCCCGATGCCAAGTGGGGCGAGGCGGTCACGGTGATCGTGGTGCCCAAAGCCGGGCACGCGCTGAGCGAAGACGAGGTGGTGGCGCACTGCAGCGAACAAACGGCGCGCTTCAAGGCCCCCGAGCGCGTGGTCTTCGCTCTGGTGCTGCCGAAGCATCCAAGCGGCAAGCGGCTCAAGCGCAAGCCGCGACAGCGCTACGCCTGCGACGACTGCGCCAGCGCCCACACCACATGCTCTCGCACCAGCGCGCTCGGGTGCTCGGCAGACTGCGCCAGCGCGGCGCGCAACGGTGAGGCGTCAACAGCGGGCAAGACACGCAAAGCGTTGCCCAGAGCCACGGCAATGTTGCGTTGCCAGCGCTCGTGGCCGATGCGCCGGATCGGGCTGCCCTCGGTGCGGCGCAGGAACTCGGCTTCGGTCCAGCCGAACAGCTCGACCAGCGTGGCGCCCGACAGGCCCTCGCGCGAGTCAAAGTCGGGCAAGGGGCTGCGCTGGGCGTATTTGTTCCAGGGGCAGACCAGCTGACAGTCGTCGCAGCCATAGATCCGGTTGCCGATGAGCGGGCGCAGCGCCTCGGGAATCGCGCCGGCGTGCTCGATCGTGAGGTAAGAGATGCAAAGGCGCGCATCAAGCCGCCCTGGAGCCACGATGGCCTGGGTCGGGCAGGCGCTGATGCAGGCGCTGCAGGCTCCGCAGTGGTCGGACACCGGTTTGCCGGGTGGCAGCGCGATATCGACAAAGATCTCGCCCAGGAAAAACATGGAACCACCCTCGCGGTGGAGCACCAGCGTGTGCTTGCCGCGCCAGCCCTGGCCGCTGCGCACCGCCAGCTCGGCTTCAAGCACGGGCGCGGAATCGGTGAATACGCGGTGACCCAGCGGCCCCACCGCTGCTTCGATGCGACAGGCGAGCTTTTGCAGGCGCGCACGCAGCACCTTGTGATAGTCCCTGCCTCGCGCATAAAGCGACACCACGGCTTCCCCCGGTCGCTGCAAGCGCGCAAGCTCGCGGGTCTGCCATTCATCGGGCGTGCCGCTCGGCAGATAGTCCATGCGCACGGTGATCACGCTCAGCGTACCGGGCACCAGTTCGGCGGGACGCGCTCGCGCCATGCCATGCCGCGCCATGTAGGTCATCTCACCGTGACATCCTTGCGACAACCAGGCTTTCAGACCCGGTTCAGCGGTCGACAGATCCACCCCGGCCACCGCAATTTGCGAAAATGACAGCTCTTCGGCCCAAACCGCTATGTCTGAGACGAGTTGAACAGCATCGATTTCCGCCTTCATGAGCCTTCCATTGTAGAAAAGCTGCGCCCCGCGGCGTGGGTAACTCAATGGGCGTCTGAAGCCGAGACGCAGGCATTTGCCCGCCGCCTGGCGGCCTGTCCTGCCATCGTGAATTGCAGCCTCTCATTGCAGGGAGACCTGGGCGCTGGCAAAACCACCCTGGTTCGGCACCTGCTTCGCGCACTCGGCGTGCAGGGCCGCATCAAGAGCCCCACCTACGCGGTGGTCGAGCCTCACACCGCCGATGCCTGCGCACACCAGCCACCCGGAGTGCCGCTCATGATCTGGCACTTCGATTTCTACCGCTTCAACGATCCGCGCGAATGGGAAGACGCCGGCTTTCGCGAACTTTTCACCAGTCCTGGCCTCAAGCTGGTGGAGTGGCCCGAGCGCGCCGCTGCTTACCTGCCGCCCATGGACGCCCAAATTCACTTACAAACCGCACCCATGAACGACGCTTTCCCGTCCGACGATGAAGATACGCCACGCCAGGTGACCGTGACCCCGCTAAGCCCCACCGGCGAGCAACTGCTTGCCGCCCTGCAGGCATGATGAGACTGCCGGCTGCGCTCAACCGCCGCTCGCTGCTGCGGGTGGGGTCCCTGGTGCTGCTGATCGGCACCCAGCAGATTGCGCGCGGTGCCAGCGTGGTGGCGGTGCGGCTGTGGCCGGCGCAGGACTACACGCGGGTGACCATCGAGTCCGACGGCGAACTCAAGGTGCGCGAGATCATCGACACCGACCCGAAACGCCTGCAGGTCGAGATCGAAGGCCTCGACCTGGTCGCGGGGCTGCGCGAGCTGGTCGGCCAGTTGCGCAGCAGCGACCCCAACATTTCGAGCATCCGCGTGGTGCCTTCCATCCCCAACCGGGTGTGGCTCGATCTTGCGCTCAAGCAAGCGGTCAAACCCCAGGTGTTCAATCTGGCGCCAGTGGCGGCCTACCAGCACCGCCTGGTGCTCGATATCTTTCCCTTCAACCCGCCCGACCCGCTGGAGCAGCTGATCGCGCAGCGCGTGCGCGAGCTTGACGCGGCCAGCGAGCGCGCAGCGCGCCTGCTGGGCGGAGAAACCGATGCGCTGGGCAGCGCCGCGATCAACGATCCTCTGGGCGATCTGATCGCCGAACGCATTTCACCCAACCGCCTGCCTGGTCCCACCGTGGCCGCGAGCACGCCGCCCACCCCATCTGGCACCGATCGCGCTGGCGTGGGCGCTACCGTGAGCGCCAATCGGTCTGCACCTGCCGCGCCCCGCGCGGCCAGCAATCAGCGGCCCACCGACCGCCTCATCATCGTGGCGCTCGACCCAGGCCATGGCGGCGAGGACCCGGGGGCCATCGGCCCAGGGGGCACGCGGGAAAAAGACGTGGTGCTTCAGGTGGCGCACAAGCTGCGCGACCGCATCAACGCCACCAAGGTCAACGGCAGCCCCATGCGCGCCTTCCTCACGCGCGACGCCGACTTCTTCGTGCCGCTCAACGTGCGCGTGCAAAAAGCCCAGCGCGTGAGTGCCGATCTGTTCATCAGCATCCACGCCGACGCCTTCTACACCCCCAAGCCACAAGGCGCGAGCGTGTTTGCGCTGAGCACCAGAGGCGCGAGCAGCGCGGCGGCGCGCTGGATGGCCAACAAGGAAAACGCCGCCGATCTGGTCGGTGGCGTCAACGTCAAGAGCAAAGACGCCACCCTGCAGCGTGCCCTGCTCGACATGAGCACCACCGCCCAGATCAAGGACAGCCTGAAGCTGGGCAGCGCCATGCTGGTCGAGGTGGGTCGTGTCGGTAGGCTGCACAAGCCGCGGGTCGAGCAGGCCGGCTTTGCGGTGCTCAAGGCGCCAGACATCCCCAGCGTGCTGGTCGAAACCGCCTTCATCAGCAATCCGGAGGAAGAGGTGCGGCTGAAAAGCGAGTCCTATCAGAACAGCCTCGCTGATGCGCTGCTCAAGGGCATCGTCAAATACTTTTCGCAGAACCCGCCACTGGCACGCAGCCGATCGGTCTGAGGGTTTCCCGCGCCGCCTTCGGCGTCGACCCTGACGGGCGACTCAGGCTATGCGGCGCGGTCCGTTCCAGACTGGCCTGAATCAACGACGTCTTTGTGGCGCTGCCCTCGCAGAGCAGGCGTCAGCGCAAAGCCAGGTAGACCACGCCCACCAGCACCACGGCGCCCCACCCCATCCACTCCATGAACGGGCGGATGCGGGGCTCCATGGCGGGGCCGAAGCGGGCCATGAGCCAGCTCACCAGAAAAAAACGACCGCCCCGGCCCACGATGGACGCCGCCACAAACGGGATCACGGCCATGCCCATGCCGCCCGCCGCCAGAGTGAACACTTTGTAGGGGATGGGCGAAAAGCCGGCGATGAAGACCGCGGCAAAACCCCAGCGGTCAAACCAGCTCTGCGCAGTGGCCAGCTTGCCCGTCCAGCCCATCTGGTCGACCCAGGGGATCAGGGCGTCCAGTGCCCAGGCGCCCAGGATGTACCCAAGCAAGCCGCCCAACACCGACGTAAGTGTCGTGAGCAAAGCCAGCTGCCACCAGCGATTCGGGCGCGCCAGGCACATCGGCATGAGCATCACGTCGGGCGGGATGGGGAAAAAGGACGATTCAGCGAAACTGAGGCCGCCCAGGTACCAGGGCGCCTTGGGGTGGCGGCTCCAGGTGATGACGCGGTCGTACAGCGGTTCGAACAGTTTCAAGGGGAGCTCGTGAGTCGGTGGATCGGGGGCTGCAAGCCCTGGGCAAGGTGGTCGCGATTATCCCTTTTCGCCCGCTCAGACCGCGACGCCTAGAATTTCAGGGTGACCAACCTGTCCTCGCCCTCCCCTCGCCGACCCATCCGCGAACTGCCCGATGAGCTGATCAGCCAGATCGCGGCTGGCGAGGTGGTCGAGCGCCCGGCCTCGGTGGTGCGCGAGCTGGTGGACAACGCGCTGGACGCAGGCGCTACTCTGATCACGGTGCGGTTGCAGGCGGGTGGCGTGCGGCTCATCAGCGTGGAAGACAACGGCTGCGGCATCCTGCGCGCCGAGCTGCCCACCGCGCTCAAACGCCACGCCACCAGCAAAATCGCCAGCCTGTCCGACCTGGAGTCGGTGCACACCATGGGCTTTCGCGGCGAAGCGCTCGCCGCCATCTGCTCGATTGCCGAGGTGTCGCTGCTCACCCGGGTGGACACGGGCATCGAGCCGCACGGCTGGCTGCTCGACGGCCGCAGCGGCGAGCTGCAACCCGTCGCCCGAGCGGTGGGAACCACAGTCGAAGTGCGTGAACTCTTTTTCGCCACCCCCGCGCGACGCAAGTTCCTCAAGACCGACGCCACCGAACTGGCGCACTGCATTGAAGCCGTGAGGCGCCATGCGCTGGCCCGGCCCGACGTGGGGTTCGCCATCTGGCACGACGGCAAGCTGGTCGCGCAATGGCGCGCGGTTGCCGGTCAGGGTCTGGACGCGCTGCGCCAGCGTCTCGCCGATGTGCTGGGCGCGGACTTTGTCGAGCAGGCGGTGGCGGTGGACTGGCCCATCACCGAGACCGCGCCTGAGCAAGACCAGCGCTTGCGCCAGCCGCTGCGCGTGTGGGGCTTCGCTGGCGTGCCCGACGCAGCGCGCTCGCGCGCCGACTGGCAGTTCGCTTATGTGAACGGCCGCTATGTGCGCGACAAGACCATCACCCACGCAGCGCGCAGCGCTTACGAGGACGTGCTGCACGGCCACCGCCAGCCCGTGTACGCGCTGTTTGTCGCACTCGACCCAATGCGGGTCGATGTGAACGTTCACCCGACCAAGATCGAGGTGCGGTTTCGCGACGGCCGCGAGGTGCACCAGGGCGTGCGCCACGCGGTCGAGTCAGCGTTGGCGGTGCCACGCTCCGTCGCAGCAGGCCAGACCCCGGATGCATCGTTCACAGAGACGGCGCCGGGCCCCTCGGCCACCGCACACGCTGCAGCCTGGGCCGGGCAACAGGTACCGCTGGCCTGGCAGCGCCCTGACGCGATGGGCCACCGGGTCAGCGATGTCGAGGCCTTGTGGTCCAGCGGCCCATCGACGGCTGCAGCGGCTCAGGGATCAGGTCCGCTGGTGAACGCCGCGCCGCCAGTTCACTTGCCGGCAGGTGACTGGCCCCTGGGCCGTGCCATCGCGCAGCTGCAGGGGGTGTACATCCTGGCTGAAAACACGCAGGGCCTGGTGGTGGTCGACATGCACGCCGCGCACGAACGCATCGTCTACGAGCGCCTCAAGCAACAGCTGGACGCCCATCAGATCACCAGCCAGCCGCTCCTGATTCCCGCCACCTTCGCGGCCACGCCAGCGGAGGTCGCCACCGCCGAAGACGCGAGCGAGGTGCTGGCCCAGCTTGGGCTGGAAATCACCCCGTTTTCCCCCAAGACGCTGGCGGTGCGGGCCGTACCGAGCACGCTGGCCCAGGGCGATCCAGTGGAGCTGGCGCGCAGCGTGCTGGCCGAACTGTCGCAACACGACGCCAGCCGCGTGATCGAGCGGGCTCAAAACGAGCTGCTGGCCACCATGGCCTGCCACGGCGCGGTGCGCGCCAACCGCCGTCTCACGCTGGACGAGATGAACGCGCTGCTGCGGCAGATGGAGGTAACCGAACGCTCCGATCAGTGCAACCACGGTCGCCCGACCTGGAAGCAAATGGGCATGCGGGAGCTGGACGCCCTTTTTCTGCGTGGCAAATAGGCAGTAGCGGACTTCCGCCAAGCGCCCGACGGCGACCACCTGTAAGACGCCACGTGGCAGACATCACGGAAGTCGCGCGAATTTTGTATACAAAGTCAGCATGGAGACTGTCACCAAATTAACATAAAGGACTTACCAGCCAACCGGAGCTCTCCATGCGAGCCAGTCCCCTGACCCTCATCAAAGCAGGCTCTCGAACGCTTGCAGCGGCCTCGGCCGCCTTGCTCATTGCATCACCCGCCTGGTCGCAAACAGCGCCAGCCGTGGTCACTGAGGCGATCAAAAAGTTTGATGGCGGGAACACCGCGTGGATGCTGATCGCCACGGTGCTGGTGCTGCTCATGACCATCCCCGGCCTCATGCTCTTCTACAGCGGCATGCTGCGCACGAAGAACGCGCTGTCGGTGGTCGCTCACATCTTCGCATCGGCCGCAGTGGTGACGCTGGTCTGGTCCATGATTGGCTATTCGATTGCGTTCACCCCTGGCAATGGCTGGTTCGGCGGCATGGATCGACTGTTCGCCGAGGGCCTGGTCGGGCCCAACGTCCTGGCACACCCGATCGCTCCCACCATCCCGGAATCGGCCTTTTTCCTGTTTCAGCTCTCTTTCGCCGTCATTGCTTTCGCCATCATCTCTGGCGCCACGGTCGAGCGCATGCGCCTGGGCGCGACGGTGGTGTTTGCGGCCCTGTGGACTCTGCTGGTCTATGCGCCGATCGCCCACTGGGTGTGGCAGCCGTCCGGCTGGCTGGCCGCCATGGGCCACATGGACTTCGCAGGCGGCACCGTCGTGCACGTCGCGGCTGGCGCCTCCGGGCTGGCTGCGGCCTGGATGGTGGGTCCTCGCAAGGGCTTCGGCACCGAGCCCATGATTCCGCACAACCTGCTGATCACCGTGATGGGGGCCGGCCTGCTGTGGGCCGGCTGGTTTGGGTTCAACGCCGGATCAGCGTTCGAAGCCGGTCCCCGCGCCGTGGGTGCTCTGCTGGCCACTCAAGTGGCCGCCAGCGCGAGCGCCTTTGTATGGGGCCTGTGCGAGTACGTCAAACGCGGCCAGATGAGCGTGCTGGGCATGGCGACAGGCGCCATCGCGGGCCTGATTGCCGTCACGCCGGCATCTGGCTACGTGGGTATTCTGGGTGCACTCGCCATCGGTACCGCTGCCAGCTTGGTGTGTTTCCTGGCCGTGACCAATTTCAAGGCCAAGACCGGGATCGACGACACGCTGGACGTGTTTGCTCTGCATGGTCTGGGTGGCGTGGTGGGCACGGTGCTGGTACCGGTGTTCGCCCTGTCGGCGATCGCACCGGTGACCGCCACCGTGTGGACCAACACCATCGGTGCGCTGGTCGTCATGGGCTATGCCGGTGGCATGACTGTGCTGATTCTGCTGGTCGTCAAGCTCACCGTCGGTTTGCGGGTGGATGAGAAGTCCGAGCGCCTGGGGCTGGACATCACCCAGCACGGCGAAATGATCGCGCCGAACTGATCCGCTGAACCTAGCGCAAGATGGCCTCCTCACCCCCCGACTTCACCGACAGTGGGCTGATGAACTACGCCCTTCGCATGGTCATCCCCATGCGAAGGGAGTTCGGCCGCAGCCTGGACGTGCAGCACTTCTTGCACGACCTCGCTTATGCAAAAGAAGTGCTGGACGAAGCCCGCACCAGTCAGAACCCCAAGCTGCGCGAACACGCCGACTACCTGAACGGCAGGATGTTTGGTCCGCGTACCGCGTCTGCGCCTGCACCCTCGGTGTCTCAGCGCATCGCTGATCGCGCGGGACCCACGGCAGCTGCGGACAAGACACCCGCCGAAAAACCAGGAACGCTGAGCGCAGAAGAAGAGGCCAAGCAACTCATGCTGGCCAAGTACCGTTCCGGGCTGCGCTGAACGCACCCCGACCCACTGCGCTCGGGGGTCACTGGCGGCCAAGCGTGAAACTTTCTCCCGCTGGGCGCATCATGCAATGCCATGAAGCGAACCCTTTGGAAACTGTTGCTGCTTTGCGCGGTTAGCGCCGGGCTGCTCGCTGGCTGCGCCACGCTGGACGAGCGGCAGCGCGAATGGATTTTCCAGCCGTCGGACCGCACCTGGTGGCGCGGCGAAGAAGCCTCCACCGGCATGAGCGATGTCTGGATCGACTTCCAGTCGCGTGAGACCGGGCAGCCGGTCAAGCTGCACGGCCTGTGGCTGGCGCAGGCCGATTTCGATACCCGCGCCGACGCACCGGTGCTCCTGTACCTGCACGGCGCGCGCTACAACGTGGTGGGTTCGGCGTTTCGGGCCCGGCGCATGCACGAGCTGGGCTTCTCGGTACTGGCCATCGACTACCGGGGCTTTGGCAAGAGCACCGCGCAACTGCCCTCTGAAACCCTGGCCTACGAAGACGCCCGCGCAGCCTGGGACTGGCTGGGGCAGCAATACCCGGGTCGACCGCGCTACATCTTCGGTCACTCGCTGGGCGGCGCGATCGCGGTCGAGCTGGCGGCCCAGGTGGGCGATGAAGCCGGAACGGTGGTCGAAGGCACCTTCACCTCCATCCCCGATGTGGTCAGCACCTTCAAATGGGGCTGGCTGCCGATTTCACCCCTCATCACCCAGCGCTTCGAGGCGGTGAAGCGGGTGGGGAACATCGGCGCGCCGCTGCTGGTGGTGCATGGCGCGCAAGACCGGCTGATCAGCCCCGAGCTGGGACGCCGGCTGTTTGACGCCGCGACCGGCAGGAAAGCGTTTGTGCTGGTGGAAAACGGGTCGCACCACAACACCAACTCGGTGGGGCAGCCGCAGTACCGCGTGGCGCTGGCGGAGCTGTTCGGCCTGACCACCCCCTGAGTCCGGGCCGGGTGGCCCTGGGCCGCTCTGCTACCCTCGTGCGGATGTCCGCCTCCCGCTCCGCCATGTCGCCCGCGCTCATCGTGCTGGTGCTCTCCCTGCTGCTGGGCCTGCAGCCCGTCACCACCGATCTCTATCTGCCCACGCTGCCCGCGCTCACCAGCGGCTTTGGGGCCTCCATGCCCCAGGCCCAGCTCACGCTCACCGGCCTGCTGCTGGCGTTCGGTGCGTCGCAGATGGTGTGGGGGCCGCTGGCCGACCGCTTCGGCCGCCGACCCATTCTGTTGATCGGCACTGCCTTGTATGTGGTGGCAGCCGTTGGCAGCGCGCTGGCCATCAGCATGGAGCAGCTCATCGCCTGGCGGATTCTGCAGGGCGTGGGCATGGGGGCCGGCGTGATGTGCGCGCGCGCCATCGTGCGCGACCTCTACGCTCCAGCCGATGGCGCCCGGGTGATGTCCAAGGGACTCACGGGCCTGGGTGTGATCGCATGCGCCAGTGCGCCACTTGGCGGCTTGCTGAGCGACGTGTTCGACTGGCGCGCGGCCTTGTCCGTGCTGGCCGTGTTTGGCGCCGTCACGCTGGCGCTGATCGTCTGGCGATTCGAAGAAACCCTGGCCCGGGAAAACCGGCAACCGCTGCGCCCCGTCGCCCTGGTGCAAGCCTGGGCTGGCATCCTGCGCCACCCGACCTTCTGGGCCTACGCCCTGCTGGCCACCACGTCATACGGCGGCCTGTTCACCTTTCTGGCTGCCTCGTCCTTCGTGTTCATCCAGGTGCTGGGCGTCTCCAAGACAGGCTACGGCGTGTTGATGTTTTCAATGTCTCTGAGCTACATCATCGGCACCTTCGTCTGCCGGCGCCTGTTGCCGCGCTTTGGCGTGCAGCGCACCGTGGCGATTGCCGGCGCCTGCACGCTGACGGCGGGCACCACGATGGGCGTGCTGGCGCTGCTGGGCGTGCAGAGCGTGTGGGCCATCATGTTGCCTTTCTATCTGTTCATGCTGGGTCACGGTGTGCACCAGCCCTGCGGCCAGAGCGGAGCCGTCGGCCCGTTCCCGAAGTCGGCTGGTGCCGCCTCAGCGCTGAGCGGCTTCTTCATGATGATCGCTGCCTTTTGCATGGGCGGCTGGCTGGGCACCAGCCTGGCGGGCATCGCCGCTGGCAGCGGCTCCGTGCTGCCGCTCACCAACGGCATCTGGTTCTGGAGTGTGCTGATTGCCGCCACGGCGTGGACGCTGGTGCAGCGGCACGGAGAGAGCAAGGAGCCCCCCCTGCGCCGCTTCGCGACTTCCCCCCCCCGCGGGGGGGACCATGCCAGTGGCCCGGCAGAGCCGGTTCCACGGCATGCGCTGGACGCTGACGCCTCCGCCTCCGCGATCGGGGGCTCGACGTCATCCAAACCATGAGCCTGGCGCAAACAACCGCCGCATGCCTGGCCATCGCCGGGCCGACCGCCAGCGGCAAGACCGCGGCCGCGCTGGCGATCGCCGAGCGCTGGCCGGTGGAGATCGTGAGCGTGGACTCAGCGCTCGTCTACCGCGGCATGGACATCGGCACCGCCAAACCCAGTGCGACCGAGCGCGCGCAAGTGCCGCATCACCTGATCGACATCCGCGACCCGCTGAACGCCTACAGCGCCGCTGAGTTTGTGAATGACGCCCGTGGCCTGATCGACGAGATCCAGGCGCGCGGGCGCACCGCCCTGCTGGTCGGCGGCACCATGCTGTATTTCAAGGCCTTGATGCAGGGGCTCGACGCCATGCCCGCGGCCGATGCCGCAGTGCGCCAGACCATTGCTGCGCGTGCCGAGGCTCTGGGCTGGCCTGCACTGCACGCCGAGTTGCAGCGGGTGGACCCAATCACGGCAGCTCGGCTGTTTCCCAACGACGCGCAGCGCATCGCACGCGCACTCGAAGTGCACACGATCAGCGGCCAGCCGCTGTCCAGCCTGCAGACCGGGGGCGCTGCCCAGGCCAGCCCCATCGCGGCAGGCGCCATGCTGTCGCTGGAGCCCTCCGATCGGGCCTGGCTGCACCAGCGCATCGCCGAGCGTTTTGACGCCATGCTGAGGCAAGGCTTTGTCGATGAAGTGCGCGGTCTGCGCGCACGAGGCGACCTGCATGCCGACCTGCCCGCGATGCGCTGTGTGGGCTACCGGCAGGCCTGGGAACTGCTCGTCGAAACCCACGATGCGCCCACAGCGGCCCAGCTGGCCGCCTTGCGCGACCGCGGCATTTTCGCCACCCGCCAGCTTGCCAAACGCCAGCTCACCTGGTTGCGCTCCATGCCAGAACGCGCGGTCGTGACCTGCGATGCGCCGAATGCGCAGGAACAGGTCTTGCGCTGGGCTGGCGCGCTGCTGGGCGTCAGACAGGAAGCCATCCCATGAGCCTGGTGATCGAACAGCTCGGCAAGCACTACGGCAGCACCCCCGTGTTCAGCAACGTGAGCCTGACGGTGGCCCCGGGTGAATTCATCGCCATCGTCGGCGAGTCGGGTGTGGGCAAGTCCAGCCTGCTCAACTGCATGGCCGCACTGGACGACTGGCAGACCGGCCGCATCGTGCACGACGGCGTGGACCTCGGCCAGCTCAGCGAAGTGGAGCGTGCGCACTGGCGGCGCGAAAAACTGGGTTTCGTGTTTCAGGCCTTTCACGTGCTGCCGCATCTGGATGTGACGCAAAACGTCGCCCTTCCTTTGCTGTTGCTGCAAAAGCCCGATGCGGCGCGCGTGGCACAGATGCTGGATGCCGTTGGCCTGCAGGGCCTAGGCGAGCGCCTGCCCTCACAACTTTCCGGCGGGCAACTGCAGCGCGTGGCGATTGCGCGAGCACTGGTGCACAAGCCACACCTGATCCTGGCCGACGAACCCACCGGCAACCTCGACCCGCGCACCGCTGCGCAGGTGCTGCAGGTGCTGCAGGACCAGACGGCCGAGAGCGGCGCGTCCCTGGTGTTGGTGACCCACTCGGAAGCAGCTGCGGCGCGCGCCCAGCGCGTGCTGCACCTCACTGCGCAAGGTTTGCAAGCCAGTGCACCGGCGCCCATCCAGCTCAACTGATCCACCTCTTCGCGCTGCCGGCCTCCGGGTCTCTGGCCAGTCTGCTGGTGACCCTGGTCAAGCGGCCGAGTCTCCAGACCGCGAACCGGGTAGACGAACTGGCGCTGAACGAGCAGGATGTGCAAGAGGTTGTGTGCCATACGGCTTGTGCCTGCAGCAGACCGGCTGTGTACCGCCCAGCCCGGCCAACGTGAATGCTCGGCTGGCGACATCCCGTCCAGCGTTCCGGGCGGTTTGACGCCACGCACCAGGAAGGCATCCGCGTGTGGTGCAATTTGTACCCGCCATGTAACTTGATTACATTAGAATTTGACAGATACAGTAACTAAATTAGAACCATGCCCAAGACTGCGCCCGCCCAAACCTCCTCGGCCCCACTCGATCTGGTGATCTTTGGTGGTGCAGGTGACCTCTCGGTGCGCAAGCTGCTGCCGGCGCTGTATATGGCGCACCTGCACAACAACCTGCCCGCTTCCACCCGCATCCATGCGCTGGGACGGCAGCCCTGGGATCGCGACACTTTCCTGGGCTTCGTGCAGGATAAGGTGACGCCCTTCATCGCTGCCGCGGCTCGCGAGGGCGATACCTGGCAGCGCTTCCTGGACCGGCTGAACTACGTCTGCCTCGATGCCACGCAGAGCGCCGACTACCAGGCGCTGGGCCAGGCCTTGCAGAACGGCTCGGACCGGGTGTACTACCTCGCCACCGCGCCCACGCTGTTCACGGACATCTGCGCCCACCTCGCCGGCGCCCAGCTGATCGACACCGCGTCGCGCGTGGTGCTGGAGAAGCCCCTGGGTCACGACCTCGCATCGGCTCAGGCCATCAACGATGAGGTGGGGCGGTACTTCCAGGAATCTCAGATCTTTCGCATCGACCACTACCTGGGCAAGGAGACGGTGCAAAACCTCATGGTGCTGCGCTTTGGCAACACCATCTTCGAGCCGCTGTGGCGCAGCCCGTACATCAAGAGCGTGCAGATCACCGTGGCCGAAAGCGTGGGCGTGGGCAGCCGCGCCGGCTTTTACGACGGCACCGGTGCGCTGCGCGACATGGTGCAAAACCACTTGCTGCAGCTGCTGTGCATCGTGGCCATGGAGCCGCCGGTATCGCTCGACCCCGACGCGGTGCGCGACGAAAAACTCAAGGTGCTGCGCTCGTTGCGTCCGATGACGGTGGCCGACGTGGCGCGCGACACGGTGCGTGGTCAGTACAGCGCTGGCGCCTCCAACGGCGGCTCGGCCATTGGCTACCTGAAGGAAGACAACGTGCCGGCCGACAGCGGCACCGAGACCTTCGTCGCCCTTCGTGCCCACATCAACAACTGGCGCTGGGCCAATGTGCCGATCTTCCTGCGCACTGGCAAGCGCATGGCCGAGCGCCGCTCCGAAATTGTGATCGAGTTTGCCGACCTGCCCTACCGGCTGTTCACCGACTCGCCTCGCCAGTCGGTCAACCGCCTCATGATCCGCCTGCAGCCGGAAGAACATGTGCAGTTGCAGATGATGGCCAAGGAGCCAGGCAGCGGCATGCGCCTGCGCCCGGTCAATCTCAACCTTGACCTCGAATCGGCCTTCACCGAGCGCCGTGCCGAGGCCTACGAGCGCCTGCTGATGGACGTGATCAAAGGTCGCCTCACCCACTTCATGCGCCGCGACGAGCTCGAAGCCGCCTGGACCTGGGTCGACCCCATCCTCGACGGCTGGGCGCAGCTCAATGAAAAGCCCAAGGCCTACACCGCCGGCTCCTGGGGCCCCGCCGCCTCTTCTGCGCTGATGGCACGGGAGGGCTCGGCCTGGGTGGAAGAAGCCTGATGGCCCGCCGGCCGCCACGCAACGTCAAGGAATACCACGCCAAGAGCGCGGCCGATCTGGCGCGCGGTCTCGCGGCACATCTGGCCAACCAGCTGCGCACCGCAATCAGCGACCGCGGCCAAGCGTTGCTCGCGGTATCGGGTGGCAAGTCGCCGACTGCCTTGTTCGAAGCGCTGCGCCAGCAACCGCTGGACTGGGCCAAGGTCAGCGTGATCCTGGTCGATGAGCGTTGTGTTGAGCACGATCACGCCGACAGCAACACCGCCCTGGTCCGCCAGCATCTGCTGCAAGGCCAGGCTGCAGCCGCCAGGCTCCCGGCCTTTTTCGACGCCGTGCCCGAATCGCTGGACGACGCCGCGCTGGACAAGCTGGTGCGCCAGGCCAACCGGCGCCTGGCGCAACTCCACTGGCCCATCGATGTCGCCGTGCTCGGTATGGGTGAAGACGGCCACACCGCTTCGCTGTTTCCCGACGCACCCGGCCTGGAAAAGGCCTTGCGCAGCAGCGGCCCGCTGGCCTGGGTGCGCCCGGCCACCGCGCCGCATGCGCGCCTGACCCTGACCTTGCCCGCGCTGCTGGCCAGCCGTGAGCTGGTGCTGTCCATCGCCGGCGAGGCCAAACACGCCGTTTACCGCCAAGCCCTGCTCGAGGCCGATCCGGCAACTCCCGTGTCGCTGGTGCTGCACCAGCATCAGACGCCAGTCAGTGTCTGGCTGACCTGAGCCACGAATCCCGCCTACCCCGACCGCCTGAACGCGAGATGACCCGAACATGAACGCCCCATTGCACACCACCATCGACCGCGTCACCCAACGCATCATCGAACGCAGCACCGGACCCCGCGCCACCTACCTTGACACCGTGGCCCGGCAGCGCAGCAGCGGCCCGCAGCGCGCCGGCATGGGCTGCGCCAACATGGCGCACACCACCGCCGCCCTGCCTGCAAGCGACAAGCTGAAAATCCACGCCGAGCGCACGCCGCATGTGGGCATCGTCACCGCCTACAACGACATGCTCTCGGCGCACCAGCCCTACGAGCCCTACCCCGAATTCATCCGCCAGCACGCGCGCACCCTCGGCGCCACGGCCCAGGTGGCTGGTGGCGTGCCCGCCATGTGCGACGGCATCACCCAGGGCGCCGAAGGCATGGAGCTCTCGCTCTTCTCGCGCGACGTGATCGCGCTGTCCACCGCGGTGGCGCTTTCGCACAACGTGTTCGATGCCGCACTCTTCCTCGGCATCTGCGACAAGATCGTGCCTGGCCTGTTCATGGGCGCCACGCAATACGGCCACCTCAGCGCCGCCTTCGTGCCCGCCGGCCCCATGACCACAGGTCTCTCCAACGACGCCAAGGCCAAGGTGCGCCAGCAGTACGCACAAGGTCTGGTCGGCCGAGACGCCTTGCTGGAAAGCGAAGCGCAGGCTTACCACAGCCCCGGCACCTGCACTTTCTACGGCACCGCCAACAGCAACCAGATGCTGATGGAAATCATGGGTCTGCACCTGCCTGGCTCCAGCTTCGTCAACCCCGGCACGCCACTGCGCGATGCACTCACGCGCGAGGCGGTGCGGCGTGCGGTGATCAACACCGGGCGCACCGGCGGCGAGGCGATCTGCCTGGCCGACATCGTGACGGAAAAATCCATCGTCAACGCCATCATTGGCCTGGTGGCCACCGGTGGCTCGACCAACCACACCATGCACCTGGTGGCGATGGCGCACACAGCCGGCGTGCTGATCGACTGGGACGACTTCGCCGAGCTCTCCGCCGTCGTGCCGCTGCTGGCCCGCGTCTACCCCAACGGCAGCGCCGACGTGAACCATTTCCATGCCGCCGGTGGCATGGGCTACCTGATGCAGGAACTGCTGGCTGCGGGCCTGCTGCATGGCGATGTGACCACCGTGATGGGCCACGGCCTGGCGGTGTACACCCAGGAGCCCTGGCTGGACGGCGAGGCGCTCGCCTGGCGCCCGGTGCCGCGGCAGAGTGCCGACACCAGCGTGTTGCGCCCAGTCGCCGAGCCTTTCAGCGCCGACGGCGGCCTGCGCCTGCTCACCGGCAACCTGGGCCGCAGCGTGGTCAAGGTCTCGGCCGTCAAGCCCGAGCACCGCGTGGTGCGGGCCCAGGCCGTGGTGGTCAGCGACCAGCAAGACCTGCTCGCCCTGTTCAACGCCGGTCAGCTGGAGAAAGACATGATCGCCGTGGTGCGCTACCAGGGACCGCGCGCCAACGGCATGCCCGAGCTGCACAAGCTCACACCGCCGCTGGCCGTGTTGCAGGACAAAGGTTTCAAGGTCGCACTGGTCACCGACGGCCGCATGTCCGGCGCCTCGGGCAAGGTGCCCGCCGCCATCCACATCAGCCCTGAGGCCCTGGCCGACGGACCGATTGCCCGGGTGCACGATGGCGACTGGATCACGCTCGATTGCGAGCGCGGCATCCTGGAACTGGAAGTCGATGCCGCCACACTCGCCGCGCGTGCCGTGCAGCACCCCGACCTCAGCCACAATGCCCATGGCACCGGGCGCGAACTGTTTGGTCTGTTCCGCACCCACGCGAGCACCGCCGAATCGGGCGCCTCGCCGCTGTTTTCATGACCACCCCCGCGCCGACTTCGTCGTCATCCCCTCAAGGGGGCATCAGCAGCGGCCCGGCAAAGCCGGTTGCGCGCTGATCCCCGAGGGAATCCCACCACTTCAGCCGCACCGCCCATGGCCACCACCTGCTTCACCCGCCCTGCGTTCCTCTCCCGTGTGGTGCCCGTCATCGTGCTGCACGACCCCGCTCACGCCGTGCCGCTGGCCCATGCGCTGCTCGAAGGCGGCATCGACGTGATGGAGATCACCCTGCGCTCCGACGCCGCGCTGGCGTCCATCGAGGCCGTCGCCAGAGCGGTGCCTCAAATGCACCTGGGCGCAGGCACTGTGACGCGCGTGGCCGAAGTGCAGCAGGTGATCAATGCCGGCGCGAAGTTTGCGCTGTCTCCGGGCTGCACCGACGCACTGGTTGACGAAGTCAAAAAGGCCTTGCTGCCGTTCATCCCCGGCGTGATGACACCGGGCGAGGTGATGCTCCGGCGCGAACAAGGATTCACCCTGATGAAGCTGTTTCCAGCCGCCCAGGCCGGCGGTCTGGGTATGCTCAAGGCCTTGGGCGCTCCGATCCCCGACGTGGCTTTCTGCCCCACCGGGGGCGTGAGCCCCGAGAACCTGCCCTCGTTTCTGAAGTTGCCCAACGTGGCGATGGCCGGCGGCTCCTGGCTCACACCGGCCGACGCCATGGCCTCCGGCGACTGGAAGCGCGTCACGCAACTGGCCCGCGAAGCCACCGACCTCGCTGCATCTGCCTAACACATGCCCGACATGACCACCCTTCACGCCACCCCCACCGCCTTGCCCGCCTGGTCGGCGCTGGGCGAACTGGCGGCCGCCCCGCTGACCCACCTGCGCGAGCTGCTGCACACAGACACGGAGCGCAGCCGGCGCCTGAGCGCAAGCGCCTGCGGCATCACGCTCGACGCCAGCCGACAGCGCATCACGCCCGCCATCCACAGCGCACTGATCGCGCTGGCCGAGCAGGCCCAGGTGGGCGCGCAGCGCGATGCCATGTTCCGCGGCGACCCCATCAACCTCACCGAACACCGCCCGGTGCTGCATGTGGCCCTGCGCGGCGACCCCAAGGCCGACGGGCCATGGGGCCAGGCCATCAGCGCCGACGTGGCGCGCGAGCTGGACCGCGTCTGCACCTTCGCCGATGGCGTGCGCTCGGGCGCCGTCACCGGCCATTCCGAACTGGTGTTCACCGATATCGTGAACATCGGCATCGGCGGCTCCGACCTCGGCCCACGCATGTGCGCCGACGCGCTGGCCCACCTCACGGTTGCAGCCCCGCGCGTGCACTACGTGTCCAACCCCGATGCCTGGGCGCTCTACAGCGTGTTGCACTCGCTGGACGCAGCGCGCACGCTGATCGTGGTCTCCAGCAAGACCTTCACCACGCAAGAAACCCTGACCAACGCGGCCAGCTGCCAGCGCTGGCTGGTGGACAGCGGCGTGCCGGCCGAGCGCGTGAGCCGCCACCTGGTCGCCATCACCGCCAGCCCCAAGAAGTCGGCCGAACTGGGCTACCCGGCGGACCAGACCTTTTTGTTCTGGGACTGGGTGGGCGGGCGCTATTCGGTGTGGTCGGCGCTCGGCCTGCCCCTGGCCATCGGCATCGGCGGCGCGGCCTTCCGCGAGTTTCTGGCTGGCGCACGCGCCATGGACGATCATTTCTGCACCGCCCCCCTCGCGCAAAACCTGCCGGTGCTGATGGCGCTGGCTGGCATCTGGAACCGCAACTTCCTGCACCTGCCCACGCAGCTCATCGTGCCTTACGCCTCAAGGCTGGTGCGCTTCACGCCCTTTGTTCAGCAGATGGACATGGAGAGCAACGGTAAGCGCACCCACATCGACGGCACCCCCGCCACGGTGGACACCGGCGCCATCGTCTGGGGTGGCCTGGGCATTGACGGGCAACACGCCTACTTCCAGCTGCTGCACCAGGGAAAACACACCGTGCCGGTCGACTTCATCGGCGTGCAGAGCGAAGACACGCCGCTGCCCCTGGCCTCCACCCACCATGCGGTGGTCAACCTCAACCTGCGCGCCCAGGCCCAGGCCATGGCCGAAGGCCGCAGCGTGGAGGCCACCCGCGCCCTGCTGCAACAAGACGGCGTGGCCGCCGCCGAGCTCGACGCGCTGGCGCAGCACCGCAGCTTTGAAGGCAACATCCCCAGCAGCATCCTCTGGCTCGACCGGCTCAGCCCGGCGCGCCTGGGCTCGCTGATTGCCCTCTACGAACACAAGGTGTTCACCCAGGCCGCCATCTGGCGCATCAACGCGTTTGACCAATGGGGCGTGGAGCTGGGCAAGACCATGGCCAAACAGATGGAAGCCCCCCTCGCTGCTGCGCAGCACCGCCCTGCCGGGGGCAAGGCCTGAGCCCCGGCGAAGCCAGCTCCTCGGCGTTTCTGGACCGAAAGCATCGCACACCACCATGCGCATCGCCCTCATCGCCCACGACCGCATGAAGCCACGCATGGTCGAGCTCGCGCGCGAGTTCGCACCCATGCTCACCCAACACACCCTCATGGCCACCGGCACCACCGGCACCCGCTTGCAGGCAGAGGCCGGGCTGAGCCGCGTGGAGTGCCTGCTCAGCGGCCCGCTCGGGGGCGACCTGCAGATCGGCGCCCGCCTGTCCATGGGCGAAGTCGACGCAGTCATCTTCCTGCGCGACCCCATGACCGCCCAGCCACACGAGCCCGACATCAACGCCCTGGTGAGGGCCTGCGATGTGCACGACGTACCCTGCGCCACGAACCCGGCATCGGCGCGGTTGCTGCTGAAGAACCTCTAGGTTCTGGCCTGGGACGGTGTGTAGGTGGATTTGCGGCTCCCAACGCGGAGCCGCCATCGGCTGACGCGGCGAGGTGACGGCATCAATGACAGCTATCGAGGGGGTTGCTTTCATCCAGCAAGGCAGTCCGAAGGCCGACCCACCAAGTCGCGATCAAATGACGGCTGGTCAAAAGGCCGAGCTCACGCTGTCGGCCAGGAGCAGATGGTGACGACAATACAAGAAAGCGGACATCCGGAGCTTGAGGCTGTCCTATCTCCGGTGTTGGATGCAAAGGTAGAACGACCATGACCGATCTTCATCAACCGCCCGGCTTGCCCATTTCGAACGAAACAGTCCAGGACTTCTATGAGTGGCTGTTCGCACCCTGGGTGAAGGAGCTCGGACTCCGAGACTTTGATGTTTCGCCGGGCAGAGCGCTCGCAACGCTGCCTCAAGACACGAGGCTTCAGTTTGCCAGTGGCGCGGTTTGCGGTCAGGCCATCATGTCAGCGGTTGACACCGTGGCCGTCCTGGCAATGGCCACAACGGACAGGCAGCCCAAGGGGACCGTGTATCAGCACACCCACTTCTTGCGGCCCGCCATATCGGACGACATGCGAATAGAGGTCCAAGTTTTGCGATTTGGAAAGGCATCTGCATTTGCTGAAGCAAAGGTCAGTTTCGTCAATTCCGGTGAACTGGTGGCTCACGTGAGCATTGAGTTTGCTTTTTAGGTTTGAACATTGGGCAACACGAGCGTCGTTTGGCATTTGTGAACCGAAACTGACCTTCCCTGCCGCGCAGCAAGCACCTCGCCCTGAGCGTGTGAAGTGTCTCCCAAGTAGTTAAGGGTGGAGTGACCGGGGCGCCTACCAAGCCGCTGCTGCCGCCGAGGTCCGCTTCCACTTGCGTCCTATGTTCGTTTTGGGTCGCAAAGAGCCGGTCACCTCAGCGCACAGCAGCCGTTCGACCGCTTCGTATGGCTCGTCGCTGTTGAAGGGCTGGAGCACGCCTCCGAAATCACACAGAGCGTTACAGGGTAGGAATACGAGCGGACGCTGAGACCCACGATCCCGCAAGCGGCGGGCTCAGCGCATCCAGCGTGCTGCGGCGTTCAGCAACTCCTGGCGCACCCGCTCTGCGCGCACCGGGTCGGTGTCTCCGCACGCCAGGCGGCAGATCCAGTCGGTTGGTGACTCGAAGTCGCAGTGCGAAGCGCCTGGGATGAGTTCGTCGCGCCACAGTGCGGGCAGCGCGGCTCCCCAGGAAGCGGCCACGGCTTCTGCGTTGCAGCTCGATGGCGGCGCGCGCAGCAGCAGCGCCTCGGTCCGAAGCCGACCGGCCGCCGCCAGACCCAGCCGCTCCGTCTCGCCAGGCATCGTGCGGTCGAACGGGTCCAGACCCACGAAGCCGACCACGCCTGGCGTGTCCGCCGCCAGCAAACTCGACAGCCCGCCCGCGGAAAATCCCACGAGCATGACCCCCTCCACCGGGGCGCCGAAGGTACCGCCTGCACGCAGCGAGTCCACCATGGCAGTGAGGGCCCGCGCGTTGCAGCGAAAGTCGAAGGTACAAGGTAGGTCTGGCGTCAGCACCAGCACACCGGCATCGGCCAGCGCCTGCGCATGGCCCGCCAGCGTACGCCGGCTTCGCGTGAAGCCGTGCGAGAGGATGGCGGCTCCGCGCAGCGGGCCAGCGGCGGGGTATACGTCCAGCGTGACACGGTGGCCATCGAATGCGTGCACCTGCGTCTGCACAGGCGACGCCGCCGCAGGCCCGAGCGGGTAGGCCGGCGTGACCATTGCCGCAGCCGCAACCATCAGCCCGGTGAAGACCCTGCGTGCGTGATTCCTCAGCTTGTCCATCCGCTCATTGTCGGTGGCCGTCCGCTGGAGCGCCAGCCGAGATCGGGCGTCACGGGGTTGCGGAGCGCCGGACGCCTTGGTGCGCAGCAGTCGATCGACCGGCACGCAGTGCCTCATCGCTGCCGACTGACCGACGCTGGAGGTCCAGCGGTCGTTCGCTTGGCTGATGAGGAGTGGCAGATTCCGGCGGCGGCTGTGAAGGGACTAACAAAACCTGACCGACTGCACTCAGCCGTCAGCGGGAATGGTCGCCCGTCGCTGAATCGCCCCTCAGGCCTACTTCAAGCGGAAAAGGCCCACCAGACGCACCAACTCGTCGGCTTGCCTCATCAGTCCGTCAGCCGCCGCCGCAGACTCTTCCACCAAAGAGGCATTCTGTTGTGTGGCCGAATCGAGCCGATTCACAGCCGTGCTCACCAGGTCAACGCCTTGCGTCTGCTCGGTCGTGGCGTTGGATATCTCGCCGATGAGGTTGGTCACACGCTGGACCTGGTCAACAATGTCCTTCATGGTGGCGCCTGCGTCCGCCACCAACTGGGTGCCTTCCTTCACGCCGTTCACGCTTTGTGTGATGAGGTCGTTGATCTCCTTGGCGGCGCCCGCCGAACGTTGTGCCAAGTTTCTGACCTCGGCAGCCACAACGGCAAACCCACGTCCCTGTTCTCCAGCGCGTGCTGCCTCCACGGCAGCGTTCAGCGCCAAGATGTTGGTCTGGAAAGCGATGCTGTCGATGACGGAGGTGATTTCCCCAATGCGCTTTGAGCTGGTTGAGATCTCTTCCATGGTCGACACCACGTTGCTCACAACATTCGCACCACGCTGAGCCACCCCACTGGCTGATACGGCAAGTTGCGTGGCGATTCGCGCGTTGTCTGCGCTGGTCTTGACAGTGCCAGAGAACTGATCCATCGCAGAGGCCGTTTGCTGAAGATTGGCGGCCTGTTGTTCGGTGCGCGCACTCAGATCCCGGTTACCACCCGCGATCTGATGCGAGCCAGCGGCGATGTTTTCGCTGCTGGCACTGACCTGGCCGCACAGCTCTCGCAGCTGAGTGCACATGCGATTCATCGCCGCCATCACACTGGTCGTGTCACCACTTCTCACCCTGACTTGGACCGTTAAGTCACCCTCGGCCACGGCGTTGGCGATGCGCGCCACTTCGGCTGGTTCACCGCCAGTCGTTCGCAAGACATTCCGCAACACCGAAGTTCCAAGCAGCGCCAGGCCCGCTGTGGCGCCGAAAAAGACCAAGCCAACCAGCCAGAGCAACCGTTCAGTCGTCTGGTTGTAGCTATCAATGGCATCGGTCGCAAATGCACTGGCCACGACAACGGTGGCATCGACACCCTCGCGATGCTCTAGGTACAGGGCGTGTGCGGTTTTCAGTGCAACCAGGGTGGCCTCCCTGTCGCCCGTGGCGAGGGAGTCCAACACAGCTTCAGATGCCGTAATCAACTTCTGCCCCGCGTCATGTTGTGCGCCCAACAGCTGTGCCTCCAGCCCATAGGGAGGGTTGTCTCTCCAGTGTTGGACTCGACTTTCATACTCGCCGACCAGACGATTGCGCTCTTTCTGGGCATCGGCCAGGGGCAAAGTGCCCTCAACAGCTCGGCTCAGAAGTAGGCGCAGCTCAATGAGATACATCGGCGGTGGCAGGATATCGGCCACAACGTCCTTGGCGTCAAAGCCACGAGTGACCGACTTTTCCGCATAGAAGCTCCCCACGGCGGTCGCAAGACCCAGAGCACAAATGGCAGCGATGCCTGCCATGACCAGAAGGCGCAGACTGAAGCGCAGCGTTGTTTTCATCGTTTCCTCGAAAAAAGAGCACTCAGGAAGTTGTTGAGTGGTGACACACTTGCGGTTTCAAACTTCCAGGTTTCGGAGAACTGCTGAGAGGGCAGTTTTTTTCGTAGGAGTCGAGAAAATCCGCTGAGGAAATGATTCCCGAGATGCCGGCCAACGATGACCCGATAAAAGGGGTAAAGCGCCTGTATCTTTGAAGAGATGGGTCAGGGTCAGAGCACCAAAATACCCATCGAGACTCGAACACGGAAGGCGCTGCAGGCTTAGATCAAGCAGGCAAACGTGAGGTATGAAGAGTTTCTGTTTCCCCATGAGACTGGCGTCACTCCTGGCCGACACCTGCCGGCGTCGGATCTCGCCTGCTCACCTGCGAGCGTTCGTAGGCGTCGTCTGGTGTCTCGGGAAGCCAAACTTGCGTATCGCCAGCGGCTTGATGTGCTTCTCTGGGCTACGTCCTGCAAGGGTGATTTTTTTCAAACGCGGTGAAGCTCAAATCTGGAGACGATCAAGCCTTGGGCTCAATGCTGCTTTCGGCATCTTCACCGATCAGATGATGACGCTCGTCGGGACGAGTCAACACGGGTAGGACTCGACTGGCGACCAGCCAGCAAATGCCGAAGGCAAGCAGTGCCGTCGCCTCCCCGTAAAAGACCAAACGGGGTGCGCTGACATTCCAGCCCAGATCGGCACCCCAGATCCCGTTGACCAGCAAGAGCACCATCGAGACCACCATCGCCCAGAAGCAAGCCAAGTAGATGAGCGCACGAACATGGGCCTGAGGATGCCCTTTGCCCTTGGCATGTCGATAAAACTCCATGCAGAAGTAGGCCAGGATCACAAACATCACGGCCGCCGACACATAGTGAACGTAGGGAATGATCTCCAGGTCTCCACGGCATTTGCAGGGAAACATGGCCACGCCCACCCCAGCCACAGCCGCGACGCGGGACAAAACCTTGTGCACAGCCGTTTGACCGTTGTACGACAACAGGAAGGCGGAGATCGCAAAAAGGAAGCCGACGAAGATGTTGCGCGACCAGTCCCCCGCGAAATAGGACTCGCTGATGGAGGTCAGTGGTTCGCCCAGTGTCGACACCATGCTGGTTGCCGAAGCGATCACGATTGCGATGAGCCCGACGATCAGCTTCATCGTGCGCTCGTTGATTTCCGCGTGCTTGGGGGTACTGACGCTCATCATGAAGGCACCTCACGTTTTTCTGCTTTGTACTGCGGCCGCTGACTTTTTGCCATCTCCACTTTTGAGGATGCGAAAAGTACGCTTGTTGGGCTGCAGCGCTGCGCGAAGAGTTGGTGGCCTCATCAGCCAGCAATCGCCCGGCCCCTCCGTTGGGTTCATCGCTGTTGAGTGAACGCGGCTGAAGGTGCAACTGTCGACCGACTGGCAGACGAGCAACGGCAGGCATTTTTTTGTGGCAGCTGAGGTTGGGTCCTGAGCACCCCCCGGCTGCACCCAGGCTAGAACGGTCGGCACGCGTTGGGTGCATAGAGGCTTTTGCCGCAAGCCACCCAACCATCAGGCCGTCAAACTTCGGTGCTCCACCACCTGCCTCACAACACCACCCGCCTCACACCACCGCTTTCCGAACCCAGGCCGCACCCACGGCGCGCATGGCGGTTCGGCGGCGGGTTCGCTCGGTGTTGATGCTGCCGGCCCAGCCGCCGGAGGCTCGCGCAGCGGCCACGGTCTGCGCTAGGTGACCATGTTCCAAGTCAGCTGCGAACACAGGTGGCGCCAATGTGCGCGGCGCTTGTCGGTTGGCCGCCTTGGCGCGGCGCCACCTCGGGCTTGTTCTCCACCAGCGCGGCCCAAGTTGCCGAAGGGTCATGCCAGCATGGGCCAGCAGGAGCAGCGGCACCCCCAGCCAGAGCGCCTCGCGCGCGAGCCGGTCCCAGCCGAAGAGGTTGACGCCGGCCGTGGGCACAGGGCGCCAAGCCAGGCAGTGGCGCGCGCCGTCCAGTGGCCAGGCCCAGGCGTTGCAGATGCCGCGGTCCATCAGCCCGTCCAGCAAGGGGTGCGATGCGGTGCACAGGGCGATGAAGACCGCCGCCGTGAGGCGCTGGCGGCCGGTGGGGCCAGAGGCCATGGCGCCGAGCACACCGAGCAGTAGGGCAAAGCCCAGGGAGTGGGTGAACCCGCGGTGGCCGTAGGTGCCGCTGTAGCTGTCGAAGCCGAAGGCAACCGATGCGAAATCGGCGTCGGGCAGTACGGCGCAAAACGCGCCGGCCAGCATGAGCCGCCTGGAAACGAGCCGCGGCCCCATAGCCACGGCAAGCGCGAGCGCGGGGGCAAAGTGCAGAAAGGTGGCCATGATGTGGCGCCGCCTGCTTCAGTTGCCCACAGCGCCGGGCGCGGCGGCAGCGGTATTGAACGGCGTGGCCGGATTGGGCGCCGCAGCGCTATCGGTCTTGAGCACGCTGTACCAGTCGATCTTGCGGGTGGCCATCATGATGGCGGCGAGCACGCCGAACAGCAGCAGCGAGCCCATCATGAGCGCGTTGTCTTCCGACACCAGGATGCCGTAAAGCACACCGTACAGCGCCACCAGCAGGCTGCTCATGGCCAGGCCGGGGCGCCAGCCACCGAGCACGTGGCGCAGGTAATGCCCCAGCAGTGCGATGCAGGCGATGCTGGCGATGAGGTAGGCGCTCAAGAAACCGATCTGCTCTGAAAGCGACAGCAACAGCAGGAAGAACAGCACCAGCGCAGCGCCAATCATGAGGTATTGCATGGGGTGGATGCGCCAGCGCTTGACCATCTCCAGCACGAAGAAGGCGGCGAAGGTGAGCACGATGAACATGCTGGCGTATTTGGTGGCGCGCTCATTGAGGCGGTACACATCCACCGGGTTGCCGAGCGACACCGAGAACTGCTCGGGCACCGAGGCGTGCTCACCCCGCTGGCCGAACTGCGCTTGCGCCTGGCTGGAGAGCGAGGTGACGCGCCAGGTGGCCTCAAACCCGCTGGCGCTGACGCTGCGCTGGCGTGGCAAGAAGTCGCCACCAAAACTCGGGTGTGGCCAGGGCGATGTGAGGGTGACGCTGTTCTCGTCGGCCAGCGGCACCCAGCCGATGCTGCCGGTACCGGCCAGGTCGAACTTGAGGTCAAAGTCCAGCACCGCGCCCGGCTTGAGCTGGGCCATGTCCACCCGAGCGGCCAGTGGCAGCGGGGCACTGCGCGGTGCCTGGCCCACCGGCAGCACGCTGCCAGCCAGGCGCAGTTGGGGCGCGCTCAGCAGGCCGCGCGCATCGCTCACCCCCATGAGCAGCAGCGGCTGACCCAGTGCGATCTGGCCACTGCGGTGCCTGGGGCTGATCTCGGTCCAGACAAAGCGGCCGGTGCTGGCGTGCTGGCTGGTGTACACCGTGACCGGGAAGATGCCGCGCAGGCGGGTTTCGGTGGCGAGCTGACCGGTGGTGTTGAGGGTCTTGGGAAACTGGATGGACACCCGTTCTTCGGTCACCAGTTCTTCGCGCGTTTCGCCGACCTTGCCATCGACCTTCACGGTGCGCAGAAAGGTCTCGGTGTAGGGCAGCCAGAGCACCGGCCCGGTGATGGTCTGCGGACCCGCGTGGGCGCGGGCCACCTCGCTGGTGGCGCTGTCGCGGTAGGCGGTGCGCTCGGCGATGGCTTCGCGAACGAAGGCCAGGGGAATGGCCAGCAGCGCCATCAGAAAGCCAATGATCAGCAGTTTGCTCAGCAAAGGATGTTTGTTCACGAGGGACTCCAGGGTTTGACGGGGAAACGCCGCCAGTGTGGAGACCGCTTGTGCGCCGGACGTGCAGCGCGTGTGCACCTACCCGCTTTTTTGTGCAGTGGGTGTGAAGCGCGCGCTGAAGGCCTCGAAGCCGAAGGCCTTGAATCAGGCGGGAAAACGCCAGGTGGCCAGGCAGCCGCGCGGATGGTCCACGTTGTCCACCCGCACCTGCGCGCCGTGCAAATCGCTCACCTCTTTCACCAAACACAGGCCCAGACCCGAGCTCTTTTCCTGTGTGTCGCTGCGCGGCAGCGAATAGAAGCGCTCAAACACGCGGTCGAGGGCGTAGTCGGGCACGCCGGTACCTTCATCGCGCAGCGACCAGGTCACCCAACCGCCAGCATCTTGGGTGAGTGTGCAGGTGATGTGACCACCCTGGGGCGAGAAGTCGATGGCGTTGTCGATCAGGTTGCGCATCGCCTGCGCGAGCAGGAAGCGGTCACCGCGCACCCGGACCGGCTCGTTGCCCAGCGCACAGGAAAATTGCAGGACCTTGAGGCGCCAGCGCGGCTCCAGCGCCTGCACGACTTCTTCAGTCAGCGCCACCAGGTCGACTGGCTCGCTGTTGCTGAGCTGGCGCATCTGCTCCACCTCGGCCAGGTTGAGCAGCTTGTCCACCAGCGCCTGCAGGCGCAGCGTCTGGCGCTCGATGTTGCCGGCAAAGCGCTGGCGGTCGGCCTCCGCCATGGGCTCCTGCAGCAGCTCGGCCGCGCCGCGCATGGCGGCCAGCGGGCTCTTGAGCTCGTGCGTGAGCGTGTGCACGTAGTTTTCCACGTAGGCCTTGTCTTCAAGCTTCTCGCGCATGCGCTCCAGGGCGCGCGCGAGATCGCTGAATTCGGTATTGCCGCTGAGGCGCCCCATGGCGGGCAGGCTCACGCGCTCACCGCGCGCCACCGCCTGCGCATAGCGCTGCAGGCGCGACAGCGAGCTGGCCATCCACCAGCTGAACACCAGCCCCAGCAGCAGCGCGCCGCCCAGCAAGCCCCACGACCAGCGCAAGATGCGCTGCTGGCTGCGCGCAATGTAGGGCTCCAGGCTCTGGTTGGCGCGCGAGACGGTGAGCGCGCCGATGATGCGGGACCCATCGCGAATGGGCGCGGCCACGTGCATCACCGTGTTGTCCGGGTCATCGGGGCTGACCGCGCTGGAGCGCGCGCCGTACTCGCCGCGCAGCGTTCTGACCACGTCGTTCCAGCGCGAATGGTCTTGCCCCAGCGCCAGCTGCTGCGAATCAAACACCACAATGCCCTGCGCGTTGACGATGGTTACGCGGCTGTCGACCTGCTCTTTGCGAAAACCCCAGATATTGGCTTCTGGCCGAACCGCGTTGTAAGCCAGCATGGCCTGCGCAAAGTTGCCGTTCGGCAGCGTACCGGCGACCATCTCGGGCGTGGCCAACTGGGCCAGGGCGTAAGCCGTATCGACGAGGCTGTCTTCCATGGCCAGGCGGGTGCCGGGCTTCACTTCTTCCAGAAAAATGCGCAGCACCACAAACAGCGCCAGCCCCAGCACCAGGAAAAAACCCAACAGCAGGCGAAGTCCGATGCGCATGGCTCAGGAAGACCGCTGAACGGAATAGCCCATGTTGCGGTGGGTCTGGATCAGATCGGGCGAAGCGCCTCGCTCGCGAAGCTTGGCGCGCAGCAGCTTGATGTGGGCATCCACCGTGCGCTCGGCCGTGTCGGGCGCATCGGCCCACACCAGGTCCATCAGTTCGCTGCGCGAGAAGATGCGCTCGGGACGCTTCAGCAGGGTGGCGAGCAACAGGAATTCGTAGCGGGTGAGCGCCAGCCATTCGCCCAGACAGGCCACGCGTTGCGCCTCCTCGTCGAGCGCCAGCACGGCGTCAGACCCCGGCGCCCCGGATGGCGGGGCGCTTTCCCTGGCCCGCGGCAGGCCAGCCCCGTTGGCGCTTCGCCGCAGAATGGCGCGCACGCGGGCACACACTTCGCGCGGAGAAAACGGCTTGGTCACGTAGTCGTCACCGCCCAGTTCCAGACCCAGCACGCGGTCGATTTCCTCTCCACGCGCAGTGAGAAAAACAATGGGCAGATCGCTGGTCTTTCGGATCGCTCGGCACACATCGAAGCCGTTGCCGTCGGGTACGCCCACATCGAGGATGGCGAGGTCAGGCGCCCGGTCGCCGAACGCGCGCAGCGCGTCCGACACCAGACGCACATGGGTCACCTCGAAGCCTTCGCCGCGCAGGGCATAGAGCAAGGTGTCGGCAATCGCCGGTTCGTCTTCGAGCAGCAGGATGTGGTGCGGCATGGCTTGGCGTCCAGAACGTCCGCCGATGATAGGACGTCCTTCAACGTCAGCCGCACACGCGCGAAGCCAGCGCGGCTGCCCCTCAGGATCAGGGCAGGTTCAGCCAGATCTCGTTGCGCCGAAGAAACCACGGCGTGAAAGGCGGGTTGTAGCGCGAGAGCACCGGTTCGCCCACCCAGGGTTGCTGCGCCTCGCGCAGCGCCGTCTGCAGCAGCGCCAGATGCTCGTCGTAATTGCTTTGCGACCAGAGGCCCGAATAGCGGATCACGGCCACGCGCGAAGCCGGTACCTCACGCAACTGCACCCGCGCGTCTTCGGGCAGAGGTGCGTTGGCCAGGGTGATGCCACTGGGCAGCACGAACTGCACCCGAAACTCGCTGCCCTGCGCGCTTTGCGTGACTGGCGCCGTCATCGCCATCTTCACGGGCTCGGCCGCCTGCGTGACCGGCGCCGTCATGGCCATGCGGCGTTCTCCCTGGTTCTTGCCGAAGATGTAGCCCGCCAGAATGGGAAAGGCCTCCGAAGACGCCTGGTCGGCCGGGCCCGGCACCACCACCTCGGCCACCACATAGGGCTGGTACGTGCGGATCTCCACGCCCGCCCATTCGCGCTCCACCGCGTAGGCGGGCTCTTCGATCGCATGGCTCGCCAAGGGGGAGACCAGCAAAGCGAACAGGCTGAGCAAACGTTTCATATCGGTGATCTGCTGATGAAAGGCTCTGTGAGATTGCCTGCTGAGTGCGGAGTTCCTGGCCAGACGGCGACTCCATCGAGGGAGACCAGGCCGACACGGGCCTCACACCCGGTTACACCCCGGCGCAGATCACCTCACACCCGCTTCACACGGCGCCGGGATAATCGCAAGACATGTTTCGCTTGCCCCTTCCGTCTCCCTTGATCAAGCCCCTGCTGGCGGTCGCTGTGACTGCCACATGCATCGCCACGGTCCCCGCGCCAGTCGCGGCCTTCGATCTGCCGGCCATCGACCGCATCGTGCAGTACCAGCCCAAGCTGCCGCTGCAGGTGCTCACCGCCGACGGCGTGGAGATCGCGCAGTTCGGCACCGAGCGGCGTGAGTATGTGCCGCTGGCGCGCACGCCCAAGCTTTTGCAGGACGCGGTGCTGGCGGTCGAAGACGCGCGCTTTCGCGAGCACAACGGGGTCGACCCCAAGGGCATGGCGCGCGCCGCAATCGCCATGCTCACCGGCGGGCGCACTCAGGGCGCGAGCACCATCACCCAGCAACTGGTGCGCACCATGCTGCTCACCCGCGAGCGCACGGTGGAGCGCAAGGCCAAGGAAATCCTGCTGGCCTTCAAGGTCGAGGATGCGCTGTCCAAGGACCGCATCCTGGAGATCTACCTCAACGAAATCTTCCTCGGCCAGCGCGCCTACGGCTTCGCGGCTGCCGCCAAGACCTATTTCGGCAAGCCCATGGACCAGCTCTCGCTGGCCGAGACGGCGATGCTGGCCGGCCTGCCGCAGAACCCCTACTACGCCAACCCGGTGACCAACTTCCAGCGGGCCACCGCACGCCAGCGCGTGGTACTGGAGCGCATGCGCACCGTCGGTGCCATCACCGAACAGCAGCTGGCCAGCGCGCGTGCCGAGAAGCTCAGCATCCGAACGCCAGGGCAGCGCAGCGTAGAGGCCGCACACGTGGCCGAGATGGCGCGCCGCGCGGTGGTCGAGCGCTTCGGCACCGAGGCCTATTCCAGCGGTATCCGAGTGACAACCTCGCTGCGCGCCGCCGACCAGCGCGCTGCCACCGACGCCGTGCACCGCGGCGTGATGGCGCTGGAAGCGCGCAGTGCCTGGCGCGGGCCGGAAGACCAGATCGAACTGCCGAAGGCCGACGGCAGCGAACTCGACAACGCGATCGCCGAAGGCCTCAAAGGCCAGCGGGACGACGATGTGCTGCGGCTGGCCGTGGTGCTGGCAGCAAGTGCGAAGTCGGTGCAGGTGCAGCTGGCCGATGGCGAACGCCTGACCATCGAGGGCAAAGGCTTGCGCCAGGCCACGGCGGGCCTCACGTCCAAGGCCAAGCCGGCCCTTCGGGTGCAGCGCGGTTCGGTGGTGCGAGTCCTGGCCAGCGGCAAGGCATGGGCCATCACCCAATGGCCGGAAGCCGAAGCCGCGCTGGTGGCGCTTGACCCGCGCACCGGCCGCGTGCTCGCCCTGGTGGGCGGATTCGACTTCTCGAAGCAACCCTTCAACCACGTCACGCAAAGCTGGCGCCAGCCCGGCTCGGCCATCAAGCCACTTCTTTACTCGGCCGCGCTGGAAGAGCGCGTGATGCCGGGCACCCTGATCGACGACCTGCCGTTCACCGCGGCCAATGGCTGGAGCCCGGGCAACAGCGGTGGTACCGAGGCTGGTCCGATCACCATGCGCCAGGCGCTGGCCAAGTCCAGCAACCTGGTGAGTGTGCGCGTGCTGCAGCACACCGGCACCCAGCGCGCCCGGGACTGGACCACCCGCTTCGGCCTGGACGCGCAACGCCAGCCTGACAACCTCACCCTGGCCCTGGGCACCGGCCTGGTCACACCGCTGCAAATGGCCCGTGCCTACGGGACGCTGGCCAATGGCGGCTGGAACGTGGAACCGGTGGTGATCGAGAAGATCGTCGACGCGCAGGGCAAGCTGCTGTTCGAAGCGCCACCACCGCCGGTGCTGACCGACGACAACCGCGCCATCCCAGCGCGCAATGCCTACGTGATGAACAGCCTGCTGGCCGATGTGACGCGCGTGGGCACCGCGGCACGCGCCCAGACCGCTCTCAAGCGCCCCGACATCTACGGCAAGACCGGCACCACCAACGACGTGGTCGACGCCTGGTTCGCCGGCTACCAGCCCACCCTGGCAGCGGTGGTCTGGCTGGGCCACGACAAGCCGCGCAGCCTGGGCGATCACGAATCGGGCGGCCGACTCGCCCTGCCGATCTGGATCGACTACATGGCCAAGGCGTTGAAGGGCGTGCCGATCAGTACCCCTGGCCAGGCGCCCGCGGGCCTGATGCGTGAGGGGGACGACTGGCTCTACAGCGAGTGGCAGAACGGCGGTGCGGTGGCTGCCATCTCCGACGGCAGCGGCACGCAGTACGCTGGACCACCCACCTTGATCGACGCGATCAAAGATTGGTTCAAGTGAGCTGCCCCCTGCGCCGCTTTGCGTCTTCCCCCTGAAGGCAACGCTCCCTGTGGCCCGGCAAAGCCGGTTCCACGGGAGCCCTGGGCAGGGCACGCGCTCCGGAGATGGCTCTAGCCGGAGCAAATACGGGCTTTGGCCTCGGCATACTCGCGCTTGAAGCGCGCCACCAGATCGGCGGCCGGCATCACTTCGCGGATGGCGCCGATGCCCTGGCCACAGCCCCAGATGTCTTTCCAGGCCTTGGCCGCGTTGGCGCCTTCGCCAGTGGAGAAGTTCATCTTGCTGGGGTCGCTCTCGGGCAGCTTATCCGGGTCCATGCCGGCGTTGCGGATACTGCCCTTGAGGTAGTTGCCGTGAATGCCGGTGTAGAAGTTGCTGTAGACGATGTCATCCGAGTTGCTCTCGGTGATCATCTGCTTGTAGCCGTCCACTGCGCGCGCTTCGTCGGTGGCGATGAAAGCCGAGCCGATGTAGGCGAAATCGGCACCCATGGCCTGCGCCGCGAGAACCGCACCGCCCGATGCAATCGAGCCGGACAGCGCCACCGGGCCGCCAAACCACTCGCGAATTTCCTGCACCATGGCAAACGGGCTTTTCACGCTGGCGTGACCACCCGCGCCTGCCGCCACGGGAATCAGGCCGTCAGCGCCCTTCTCGATCGCCTTGCGGGCAAAAACGTTGTTGATCACGTCGTGCAGCACCACGCCACCCCAGGCCTGCACGCCCTTGTTCACATCTTCGCGGGCGCCCAGGCTGGTGATGATGATCGGCACCTTGTACTTCGCACACACCTGCATGTCGTGCTCCAGGCGGTCGTTGCTCTTGTGCACGATCTGGTTGATGGCAAATGGCGCGGCTTTGTTGTCTGGGTTCGCCTGATCGTGCGCGGCCAGCGCCTCGGTGATTTCGGCCAGCCATTCATCCAGCTGCGAGGCGGGGCGCGCATTGAGCGCGGGCATGGACCCGACCACGCCGGCCTTGCACTGAGCGATCACCAGTTTGGGGTTGCTGATGATGAACAGCGGCGAGCCGATGACGGGAAATTTGATGTTCTTGAGAACGGGAGGCAGGTAGCGCGCGGGTGCGGTCATGGGGTCTCCGGGTGGGGGGATCGGTGCATTCTGGACGCTGTCTGCTGCCCGCCGTGTCGATGCGGCGACAGCACGCGCAGACACTCAGCAGGCGGACTTCAGAAAGCGTCGGCAGACAGCGCGGTGACCGCGTCGGCACCATCCACGATCGCGTCCCGCGTGCCTGGGGCGCGGCTGAGGATGTGGTCAGCGTAGAAGCGCGCGGTGGTGATCTTGCTCTGCATGAAGGTGGGCTCGATGCCGGCGGTGAGCTGTTCTTCGGCGACCAGCAGCGCGCGGGCCAACTGCCAGCCGGCCATCAGGTTGCCTGCCAGCATCAGGTAGGGCACGCTGCCGGCGAATGCGGCGTTGGGGTTGCTGCGGGTGTTGGCGGCGATGAACTCGACCACGTCCACAAACGCCTGCCGGGCGGCAGTGAGCCGCTTGGCCACGGCCAGCGCCTGCACGCTGCCACGCTTGACCAGATCGGCCTCGGTTCTCTCGATCTGCGCCGCAATCGCCTTGGCGCCAGTGCCGCCGTCGCGCGCCGTCTTGCGGCCCACCAGATCGTTGGCCTGGATGGCGGTGGTGCCTTCGTAGATGGTGAGGATCTTGGCGTCTCGGTAGTACTGGGCCGCACCGGTCTCTTCGATGAAACCCATGCCACCGTGCACCTGCACACCCAGCGAGGTGACCTCCAGGCTCATCTCGGTGCTGTAGCCCTTGACCAGCGGCACCAGGAATTCGTAGAAAGCCGCGTTCTCCTTGCGGGCGGCGGCGTCAGGGTGGTGATGCGCCGCGTCGTAGGCCGCCGCAGCGACGGCGGCCATGGCGCGGCAGCCTTCGGTGTAGGCACGCATGGTCATGAGCATGCGCTTCACATCGGGGTGGTGGATGATGGGCGCAGCCGCGCTCATGCTGCCGTCCACGGGGCGGCTCTGCACGCGGTCCCTGGCATAACCCACAGCCTTCTGGTACGAGCGCTCGGCGATCGCGATGCCCTGCACACCCACCGCATAACGCGCCGCGTTCATCATGATGAACATGTACTCCAGGCCGCGGTTTTCCTCACCCACGATGTAGCCCACAGCGCCACCGTGGTCGCCGTACTGCAGCACCGCTGTGGGGCTGGCCTTGATGCCCATCTTGTGCTCGATGGACACGCAGTGCACGTCGTTGCGCTCGCCCAGCGAACCGTCCTTGTTCACCATGAACTTCGGCACCACAAACAGACTGATGCCCTTCACGCCCTCGGGCGCTCCGGTCACGCGGGCCAGCACGAGGTGCACGATGTTTTCGGCCATATCGTGCTCACCGTAGGTGATGTAGATCTTGGTGCCGAACACCTTGTAGGTGCCGTCGGGCTGTGGCTCGGCACGGCTGCGCACCGCCGCCAGGTCGCTGCCGGCCTGTGGTTCGGTGAGGTTCATGGTGCCAGTCCACTGGCCGCTGACCAGTTTCTCCAGGTAGATCGCCTTGAGTTCGTCGCTGCCAGCGGTCAGCAGGGCTTCGATGGCGCCATCGGTCAGCAAGGGACACAAGGCAAAGCTCATGTTGGCGCTGTTCAACATTTCGCCGCAGGCCGCACCGATGGTTTTGGGCAGGCCCTGGCCACCAAAATCCACCGGGTGCTGCAGGCCCTGCCAGCCGCCTTCGGTGTACTGCTTGAACGCTTCCTTGAAGCCCGGCGTGGTGGTGACCACGCCAGCCTTGAAGCTGGACGGGTTCTTGTCGCCCTCCCAGTTCAGGGGAGACAGCACGCCCTCGTTGAGCTTGGCACATTCCTCCAGCACCGCCTGCGCGGTCTCCAGACCCGCGTCTTCGAAACCGGGCATGGCCGCCACCTGGTCGATGCGCGCCAGGTGCTCGATGTTGAACAGCATGTCTTTCAGGGGGGCGGTGTAGCTCATCTTGTGCCTCAGGTGTCGCAAAAATCGGATAGAAAAAAGGGCATCGAACACGATGCCCTGTTCAGGGTCTGGCGTGTCAGAGTGCCTTGGTCAGTTCAGGCACCGCGTCGAACAGGTCGGCCTCCAGCCCGTAATCGGCCACGCCGAAAATCGGGGCTTCGGGGTCTTTGTTGATGGCCACGATGACCTTGGAATCCTTCATGCCAGCCAAGTGCTGGATGGCACCCGAGATGCCGCAGGCCACGTAGAGCTGAGGCGCCACGATCTTGCCGGTCTGGCCGACCTGCCAATCGTTGGGGGCGTAGCCTGCATCCACGGCGGCGCGGCTGGCGCCCAACGCGGCGCCGAGCTTGTCGGCCAGCGGCGTCATCACTTCGTCGAACTTCTCGCTGGAACCCAGTGCGCGGCCACCTGAAACGATGACCTTGGCGGCGGTGAGTTCGGGGCGGTCGCTTTTGGCGATCTCGCTGCCCACAAAGGTGGTCTTGCCACTGTCGGCCTGGGCGGCGGCGATTTCCACTGGGGCGTTGCCACCGTTGGCGGCTGCCGGGTCGAATCCGGTGGTGCGCACCGTGATCACCTTGGTGGCATCGCTGCTCTGCACCACGGCCATGGCGTTGCCGGCGTAGATCGGGCGCTCAAAGGTGTCGGGCGATTCAACCTTGGTGATGTCGCTGATCTGGGCCACATCGAGCTTGGCGGCCACGCGCGGCGCGATGTTCTTGCCCGAAGCGGTGGCGGGGAACAGGATGTGGCTGTAGCCGGATGCGATGGCCAGTACCTGAGCTGCCACGTTTTCGGCCAGACCATGGGCCAGGCCTTCGCCATCGGCATGGATCACCTTGGCCACGCCGGCAATCGCGGCGGCCGCCTTGGCCGCTTCCCCAGCGTTGTGACCGGCCACCAGCACATGCACGTCACCACCGCAGGCAGCGGCAGCGGTCACTGTGTTGAGGGTGGCGCCCTTGATCGAAGCGTTGTCGTGTTCAGCAATAACGAGAGAAGTCATGGTTCAAATCCTGTCTTACGAAAGAGTGCGTGAGGTTCGCGTGTCTTGTTCCAGGAAGCCGCGGAACCGGCTTCGCCGGGCCGCCAGCTTCGCCCCCTGGGGGGGTGACGCGCTGCAAGCGCGGCGCGGGGGGAAGCCCAATGTGCGGCGCGGGGGTGTCAAATAACCTTGGCTTCGTTCTTCAGCTTGTCCACCAGCGTGGCCACATCGGGCACCATGATGCCGGCGCCGCGCTTGGGCGGCTCGCTGACTTTGAGCGTCTTCAGGCGCGGGGTCACGTCCACGCCCAGGTCTTCCGGCTTCATGATGTCCAGCGTCTTTTTCTTCGCCTTCATGATGTTGGGCAGCGTCACGTAGCGCGGCTCGTTCAGGCGCAGGTCCGTGGTGATGACCGCAGGCAGCGTGATCGAGAGCGTCTCCAGACCGCCGTCCACCTCCCGGGTCACGCTGGCCTTGCCATCGGCCACTTCCACCTTGTTGGCGAAGGTGGCCTGAGGCAGGTCGGCCAGGGCCGCAAGCATCTGACCCGTCTGGTTGCAGTCGTCGTCGATGGCTTGTTTGCCGAGGATGACCAGGCCAGGTTGCTCTTTGTCGAACAAGGCCTTGAGCAGCTTGGCCACCGCCAGGGGCTGCAGCTCTTCGGTGGATTCGATCAGGATGGCGCGGTCGGCGCCGATGGCCATCGCGGTGCGCAGCGTCTCCTGGCACTTGGCGTCGCCACAGGAAACGGCGATCACCTCGGTCGCCGCGCCCTTTTCTTTCAGGCGCACCGCTTCTTCGACGGCAATCTCGTCAAACGGGTTCATGCTCATCTTCACGTTGGCGATGTCCACACCGCTGCCATCGCTCTTCACTCGTACTTTGACGTTGTAGTCCACCACGCGCTTGACGGGGACGATGATTTTCATGATCGGAAACTCCTGAAGATGGGGGACTGAAAGATGGCTGACGCGTTGACGTGCACGTCAATTGGATGATTGTATGCCCGGCCCTTCGCTGCAGCCGGTGAAGGCCCACCGCTGCGGTGAACCTTGCTGATCCATTGATAAAACGAACGGTCGTGCTTTTTTAAATTATAGAGGATGCGGCCCGGATCACCTAACGCGGGTTTTTGTGCGCTCTCTGCGATGGGAGAACACGTATCGGCTAATTTACCAACCGAACGGTCGGTTAATTCGGGTTAGTCTGGAGGCGGGGCGCAGGGGTGTTCGCCTATATTGATCAACGCCATGGGATGCAACGCTCCCCCGCCCTTTCCACCCCTGTTCCAGGAGATTCCCCTTATGAAGACCCGACACGCCCTGGCCGCCCTGAGTGCGACCACCTTGCTGATGGGCGCGCAAGCGTCGGCGCAGACGGTGTTTGCCGTCTCGAGCTGGCTGCCACCCACCCACACGCTGAGCGTGGTGCAAAAGGAATGGTGCGACCTGCTGGAGAAGGAAAGCGCCGGGCGCATGAAGTGCAACATCCTGCCCAAGGGCGTGGTTGCAGCCCCCGGCACCTTTGACGCGGTGCGAGACGGCCTGGCCGACATCTCCTACACGGTGGACGGCTACACGCCAGGGCGTTTCATCAACACCCAGGTGGCCGAGTTCCCGTTCCTGGGCGACAGCTCCACAGCCACCTCGGTCGCTTACCAGCGGATTTACAACAAGTACTTTGCGCCTCTGGGCGAGCACCGCGGCGTCAAGGCGCTGGCCGTGTTCACCCACGGCCCGGGCATCATCTTCAACACCAAGCAGCCGGTGAAGTCGGCTGCGGACGCCGCTTCGCTGAAGTTCCGCATCGGTGGCGGCAACATCAACGAACTGTCCAAGGCGATGGGCTGGAACACCACCCTCAAGCCCGCGCCGGAATCGTTCGAGCTGCTGTCCACCGGCGTCATGGACGGTACCTTCTTCCCCGACGAATCGGTGGCCTCGTTCAAGCTCAGCATGATCAAGCACGCCACCACCTTCCCGGGTGGCCTGTACAACACCAGCTTTGTCTTCATGATGAATCAGGGCAAGTACAACGCGCTGTCGGCGCAGGACAAGGCGGTGGTGGACAAACTGTCCGGCGAAACCGCCGCGCGCATGTTCGGCCAAGGCTGGGACAAGGTTGATGCCGCCAGTCGCGAAGGCGTGCAGAAGGCACAGGGCGTGGCCCGCATCCAGGCCGACAAGGCCTTCGTGAAGGCGGTAGCCGACAAGCAGGACTACCTGGAGACCAAGTGGGCAGCCAATGCCCAGGTCAAGGGACTGAAGGATCCGAAGAAGGTGCTGGCTGAATTCCGTGCTGAAATCGCCAAGGTGAAGTAAGCCGGGCGCCGGTCTCACACCGCCGAGCCGGCGGGGCTGTCGTTCATTCGCGGCCTCGCCGGTTTTTTGTTGATCTGGCCCGATACAAGCCCATGCTCAAAACCCTGGAAAAACTGCTGCGCTGGTCCACCGGACTGATGGCAGCCATGGCGCTTTTCGCCATCATGTGGCTCACGCTGCTGGACGTGATGGGACGCAAGTTTTTCAACAACTCCATCCCAGGCAGCCTGGAGATGACCGAAGTGTTGATGGTGATCGTGATCTTCGGCGCGCTGCCGCTCGTGTCCTGGCGCAGTGAGCACGTGGTGTTCGACTCGCTCGACCCGTTCATCCCGACCTGGCTCAAGGGCTTGCAGATGAGCATCGTCCACCTGATCTGCGCCGGTGTGTTCGGCTTCCTGGCCCAGCTGATCCTGATGCGGGCCGACCGCTTCGCCGAGTACGGCGACATCACCGTGTATCTGCAGCTGCCTCTGGCGCCTGTGGCCTGGGTGATGGCGGGTCTGCTGGCGATCACGGCGGCGGTGCACCTGCTGTTTGTGTTCGTGCGGCCACCGCCCGGTCATGTGGGTGCGCAGGAACCGGAAAGCGCAACATGATCGAAGCGGTGCTGGGTTTCCTGGCGGTGTTTGCACTCGCCTTTTTGCGGGTCCCACTGGCGATCGCGATGTCGATCGCGGGCATTGTCGGCCTGGGCTTGATGCGGGGCTGGCAACCGGCCTTCGCCAGCACCAGCCAGGTGGTGTTCGAGACCGGCTTTCACTACACGCTGTCGGTCATCCCGCTGTTTGTGCTCATGGGCAACTTCGTCGCCCGTGCCGGCATGGCGCGCGAACTTTTCAACGCCGCCAACGCTTTCGTCGGTCACCGGCGTGGTGGCCTGGCCATGGCCAGCATCATCGCCTCGGGTGGCTTTGGCTCGATCTGCGGTTCATCGATTGCGACCGCCGCCACCATGTCGCGCGTGGCCTACCCGCAGATGAAATCCCACGGCTACAAGGACACGCTGGCCACCGGCGCCATCGCCTCGGGTGGCACACTCGGCATCCTGATCCCGCCGTCGACCATCCTGGTGATCTACGGCATCATCACCGAGACCGACATCGGTCGGCTCTTCATCGCCGGCATCCTCCCCGGTCTGGTGGCCATCACCTGCCTGTGTCTGGCGGTGGTTTTTGTGACCTGGCGCGACCCCGAAGCCGGACCGCCCGCCGAGCGGTACACCGCGCGACAGCGCCTGGCGGCGGTCAAGGGCATCTGGGGCGTGGCGCTGCTGTTTGTGCTGGTCATCGGCGGCATCTACGGCGGCGTGTTCACCGCCACCGAGGGCGCTGGCGTGGGTGCGGCAGGTGCCTTTCTCTTTGCGCTGGCGCGACGCACGCTGACACCGAAGCTGCTGATGGAGGTGCTGATGGAGAGCACCCGAACCACCGCCATGCTGTTCACCATCCTGATCGGCGCAATGATCTTCACCAGCTTCATCAACTTCACCAGCATGCCGGCCGACCTGCGCGACTTCGTGCTGCAGTTCAGCCCGAACCCGGTGATGGTGGTGGTGATGATGATGGGCATCTACCTCGCGCTGGGCATGGTGATGGAAGAGCTGGCCATCGTGCTGCTGACCATTCCGGTGTTTTTCCCGGTGATCACCGCGCTGGGCTTTGATCCGGTGTGGTTCGGCATCCTGATCGTGACCATCGTGGAGATTGGCATGATTTCGCCGCCGGTGGGGCTGAACCTGTTTGTGCTCAGCTCGCTGCTGCCCACGGTTTCACTGAACACGATCTACCGCGGTGTCTGGCCCTTTGTGGTGGCCGACATCGGACGGCTTGGCATCCTGATCGCGTTCCCTGCCATCGCGCTGTGGCTGCCAGGCTTCATGTCGTAGGAGAAGGGGTCGGCGACAGCGGCGGCTTCATGTGCAGCACGCGCTGCGGGTAGGGAATCTCGATGCCGTTGTCCCGCAGCGACTTCAGAATGCTGCGGTTGACCAGCGAGCGCAGGTTGAGCTGACCGTTTTCCGGGTCCGCGATCCAGTACCCCAGGGTGAACTCCAGGCCGTCGGCGCCGAAGGCTGACAAGGCCACCGAGGGACCGGGGTCCTTGAGCACGCGATCCTGCGACAAGGCGGCCTCCTCCAGCAGCCGGGTGACCACGTCGACATCGCTCTCGTAAGCGACCGACACCACGGTCGATTGCCACACCTTGGGGTCGGCCAGCGAGAGGTTCTCGACCCGGTTGATGATGAGGAGCTCGTTGGGCACGATGGACTCTCGCCCTGTCAGCGAGCGGATGACGGTGTAGCGCGCATTGATGTCCGTGATGCGGCCTTCAAAATTGTCGACCCGCACATTGTCGCCAATGCGCATGCTGCGCTCGGCCAAAATCACGAAACCACTCACGTAGTTGGAAGCCAGCTTTTGCAGGCCAAAACCAATGCCCACACCGATGGCGCCGCCCAGGACAGAGAGCGCGGTGAGGTCGATGCCCACGGCCGACAGCGCAATGATCAGGCCGACGAACATCAGCATGGCGCGCGTAGCGTTGCTCACCGCCTTGCGCAGCGAAAGGTCGCCTCCGACAGCAGAGCGCAGCAACCGGGTTTCGATGGCGGCCGAGATCCAGAGCGCGAGGATCAGCACCGCCACCGCGGTGAGCGCGCCTTCGATCAGGGTGCGCACACTGATCTGTGAGCCACCGATCTTCCAGGTGATCTGATCCAGTTCGGCCAGCACCACCGGCAGCAGGCCGCTGACCCACAGCACCATGGCGATCCAGGCCAGCCAGGAGATGGAGCGCTCCATCACCTTCACCCACGGCGCCGACGCAAACGCCAGCTGCAACACCTTCACGCCGAAGCGGATCACCACCAGCGCGATCAGCACCGGGATCACCACCTTGAAGGTGGCCACGGGCAAAAACTTCAGCAACAGCGCTCGCGCCAGGTAGCCCAGCAACAGCAGCAACAGGGGAAACAGCAGGCCGTCGAACAGACGACGCCCGAACAGCACCGAACGCCGCTCGTCGCGCATCCCCAGCGCCTGCCGCAAAGCGGCCGACAGACCCCAGGCCAGCAGCACGCAGGCGATCAGTGCAGCCACCTCGATCAACACGGTGGGTCGCAAAAAGCTGTCGAGCCACAGGCCAAAGTCGTCGATTGGAGCCGACACGCCGGACGTAGGCGCTGGCGTGATGGTGGTGGTCGTCGTCATCGGTAGGTCAGAACAAAAAGGGCAAACGCGTCGAAGGTCGGCCGACCTCAGCCGCGCCAGCTCGGTGCGCGCTTGTCGATGAAGGCCTGCACGCCTTCCTGCGCCACCTCGCCGGCCATGTTGCAGGCCATGGTCTGCCCCGCGAGCTGGTAGGCCGAGGCCAGACCGGTTTCGAGCTGGCGGTAGAACAGGGTCTTGCCCAGCGCAATGGCCTCGCGCGGCTTTTGCAGGATGCGCTCCACCAGCGCCGCCATCTCGGCATCGAGCAGCTCGGCGCTCACCACGCGGTTCACCAGACCGCGTGCCTTCGCTTCCGCCGCGGTGATGAAGTCACCCGTGAGCAGCATTTCCATCGCCTGTTTGGGCAGGATGTTGCGCGACAGGGCCACGCCGGGTGTGGCGCAGAACAGGCCCACGTCAATGCCGTTGACACCAAAGGTGGCGCTCTCGACCGCCACCGCCAGGTCGCATTGCGCCACCAGCTGGCAGCCTGCGGCCGTGGCCAGACCTTGCACGCGCGCGATCACCGGGAGCTCCAGCGCGCGGATCGACAACATGAGCCGCGAGCAGCGCGCAAACAGCGCCTGGTAATAAGCCAGCTGCGGCTGCGCCTTCATTTCCTTGAGGTCGTGGCCAGCGCAAAAAGCCCGGCCCTCGGCAGCGATCACCACCACCCGCGCCTTCGAATCGGCTGCAATGGCGTCGATGGCCGCCTGCAAGGCCGCCAGCATGGCTTCGGACAGAACGTTGAAGCTGCGCGGCGCAGCCAGCGTGAGCGTGTGCACGCCGCGCGCATCGTGCGTGTGGCGCAGCGGTGAGCTGACGGCTTCAGACATCGGCCAGCACCCGCAAATGGGCCTCCACGCTGCGCGCCAGCGCACTCAGGGCATAACCGCCCTCCAGGCAGCTCACGATGCGGCCTTGCGCATGTTTCAACGCGATGTCCTTGATGCGCTGGGTGAGCCAGGTGTAGTCCTCTTCCACCAGCGCCATCTGCCCCATGTCGTCTTCGCGGTGGGCGTCGAAACCGGCGCTGATGAAGACCATCTCGGGCTGGTGCTGCTCCAGGCGCGGCATCCAGACCGATTCGGCCAGCTCGCGAACAGCCATGCCCTTGGTGTAGGCGGGCACAGGCAGATTCACCAGGTTGGGACCCTGCGCGTGGTTCCAGGCCGGGTAGAACGGGTGCTGGTAAAAGCTGCACATGAGGATGCGCTCGTCACCCTGCACGATGTCCTCGGTGCCGTTGCCGTGGTGCACATCGAAGTCGATGATGGCCACACGCTTGAGACCGTAGCGCGCCAGCGCGTACTTCGCGGCCACCGCCACGTTGTTGACGAAACAAAAGCCCATGGCCTGGTTGCGGGTGGCATGGTGCCCGGGAGGGCGCACAGCGCAAAACGCATTGGCCACCTCGCCGGCCATCACCGCGTCGGTGGCGTCGATGGCCGCGCCAGCGGCCACAAGGATCGCGTCCCAGGAATGGATGTTGATGGACGTGTCGGGATCGACCTGCGCGTGTTGGGGGCCGCCGGCCGTGATTTCGTCACGAAGTCCGTCGGAAAGCCCCCTCAGGGAGGCCAGGTGCATGCGACCATGTGCGAGCTCCAGGTCGGCCAGCGAGGCCGGGGTGGCTTCGCGCTGATCCAGCGCCGCGTCCAGCCCGGTGATGAGCAGGCGGTCCTGGATCGCATCCAGCCGCTCGGGGCATTCAGGGTGCCCGGCGCCCATCTCGTGGCGCCAGCAATCGGGGTGGGTGAAATAACCGGTGGCCTGGCCCATCAATCTTTTTCCGTTAAGGTTCGCGGCATGCTCGCAGACACCAACATTCGACAATTGCTGAATCAGCTTAACACGGTCATTGTGGGGAAAAACGCCCAGGTGAGCGACTGTGTGGCCTGCCTGCTGGCAGGCGGGCACCTGCTGATCGAGGACGTGCCGGGGGTGGGCAAAACCACCTTGGCCCATGCGCTGTCGCGCGCCTTTGGCCTGCAGTTTTCGCGCGTGCAGTTCACCGCCGATCTGATGCCCAGCGATCTGGTCGGGGTGTCGGTCTACGAGCGCGGACACGAGGGCTTCGTGTTCCATCCAGGCCCGGTGTTTGCCCAGGTGCTGCTGGCAGACGAGATCAACCGCGCCAGCCCCAAGACCCAGAGTGCCTTGCTGGAAGCCATGGAAGAAAAGCAGGTCACGGTCGAGGGTGAAACGCGCGCCCTGCCCACGCCGTTTTTTGTCATCGCCACGCAAAACCCGCACGACCAGCTCGGCACTTATGCCCTGCCCGAATCGCAGCTGGACCGCTTTCACATGCGGATCTCGCTGGGCTACCCAGACCGCGCCGCTGAGCGCGAGTTGCTGCGTGGCGAGGACCGTCGTCATATGGTCGATGGCCTCGCGCCGGTGCTGTCGGTTGAAGCGCTCGCTCAGCTGCAGCAGCAGGTGGCGACGGTGCACACCGCCGAGCCGGTGATCGACTACCTGCAAGACCTGGTGGCCGCCACCCGCTCGGGCCGCTGGTTCGCCCAGGGTCTGTCGCCCCGCGCCGCGCTGGCGGTGGTGCGCGCGGCCAAGGCGCAGGCGTTTTTGAGCGGGCGCGACTACGTGGCGCCGGACGATATCGCCGCCATCCTGCCGCAGACCACGGCGCACCGCCTGATTCCGGTGGCCGACGCCGGCCGCGGCTCGCTGGAGCAGGTGCGCGCGATGCTGGAAGCGGTGCCGTTGCCGTGAATTCCCCCCGCGCCGGCTTCGCCGTCATCCGCTCAGGGGGGCGATGCCTGTGGCCTGGCCAAGCCAGTTCCAGGGCATGTCTTGCCTGGGGGCGCTTCGCGCCGGCGAAGTGGTGGACGTCCAAGGCGAGGCAACACTTCAGGTTTGCGCATTGAACGCCGTCGCCGCACCCCGGTATTCCTGGCACCGCTTCAACCCGCTGGCGCTGGCACGCACTCGCCTGCGCCGGTGGTTCCACAACCGCCTACCCGCCACCGACACGCTGACGCTGACGCAGCGCAACGTCTACATCCTGCCGACCCGCCCGGGCTGGATGCTGGCGTTCACGCTGTTGGTGCTGCTGGTGGGCAGCATCAATTACCAGCTCAACCTGGGTTACCTGCTCACCTTCTTGCTGGCGGGCAGCGCAGTGGTGGGCATGCACGTCTGCCACGGCAACCTGCGCGGCGTCACCCTTCACCTGAGCCCGCCGGCACCGGTGCACGCGGGCCAGCCGGTGTTGCTCGACATTCGCCTCAGCAGCGATCTCAAGCGACCGCGCTATGGCCTCGGTCTGGGCGTGGTGGCGACCGGCAGCGAAGCGCCTCACCTGGCCTGGATCGACGTGCCCGCCCAGGGCAGCTCGGTGATCCAGGTGGCGTGGCAGGCGCCGCGGCGCGGACTGCTGGCCCTGCCAGCGCTCACAGCCCAGACCCTGTTTCCGCTCGGCACTTTCCGCGTCTGGACCGTGTGGCGGCCGGCGGCGCAGGTGCTGATTTACCCGGCGCCGGAAGCCCACGCACCGCCGCTGCCACCCGGCGAGCCGCTGGGAGGCCAGGCCAGCGGGTCTCAGGCGCAGAGCACGGGTGAATTCGATGGCGTGCGCGCCTACCGCCGGGGCGACCCGATCAAGGCAGTGGTCTGGAAAAAAGCGGCTCAAGCGTTTGCCAGCGGGCGTGACCAGCTCGTGAGCCGCGAAGCGCAGAACGCCCAGCGCCAGCAACTCTGGCTGGATCACGCCCGGTGCGGCGCCAACGACCTGGAAACCCGCCTGTCGCGGCTCACCGCCTGGGTCTTGCTGGCCGAGCGGCTGGGGCTGGACTACGGCCTGCGACTGCCTGGCCAGGTCATCTCGCCGGACCAGGGGATGAGCCACCGCAACCGCTGCCTGGAGGCGCTGGCGAGGGTATGAAGAAGCACCCCCCTGCGCCGCTTCGCGTCTTCCCCCCTCACCTGCGGGAGGGGGGGCCACACCAGCTGCCCGGCCAAGCCGGTTCTGCGGTGTGTGCTGGGTGGGGCACGCGCTACGGAGGCAGTCGGGCTCACCCCCCTGTGCCGCTTCGCGTTTTCCCCTCTCTCCTGCGGGAGGAGGAACCACACCAGCTGCCCGGCGAAGCCGGTTCCACGGCTGCCCTGGGGGGCTTCCCCTCTGCGGTGAGATCACTATGTTGACCAAGGCCTCTTCTTCGCTGAAGAGTAACTTCGGCGCAGGGCGCCGACCAGCGCAGCGGTGGAGCGCGGGAGTCCAATCACTGCCTCGAGACACGCGCGACACCTTGTTTCTGCTCGCCGTCATCGGCTGGGTGGTGGTGATGCAGGTGGCTCACATCCCCTGGTGGTGCAGTGTGCTGACAGCGGGTGTGCTGGTCTGGCGCGCGCGCCTGGCGTTGCGCAATCAGCCGCTGCCCGGCTGGCGGTTGCGGCTGGGCCTGTTGGTGGTGACGCTGGTCGCCACCTGGATCACCCACCAGACGCTGCTCGGGCGCGACGCGGGCGTGACGCTGGTGGTGGTGTTGCTCGCGCTCAAGACGCTGGAGCTGCGCGCGCGGCGCGACGCGTTCGTGATCTTCTTCCTCGCCTTTTTTGCCCTGCTGACCCACTTTTTCTATTCGCAGTCGCTGCTGACCGCGGCCGGCATCCTGATCGCGCTGCTGGGCCTGTTGACTGCGCTGGTCAATGCCCACCTGCCGGTGGGTCGCCCGCCGTTGATGCAGTCGGCCCGAACCGCGGGCGGTATGGCGCTGCTGGGTGCGCCCATCATGCTGGTGCTGTTTCTGCTGTTTCCGCGCATGGCACCGCTCTGGGGCCTGCCCGACGACGGCATGACAGGGCGCAGTGGTCTCTCCAACACCATGAAGGTGGGCGAGATTGCCAAGCTGGTGCTGGACGACCGCACCGCGCTGCGTGTCCGCTTTGAAGGCCGCCCGCCGCCGCAAGCCCAGCTGTATTTCCGTGGCCCGGTGCTCAGCGACTTCGACGGCGTGGAATGGCGCCCCCTGCGATCGGGCTTTCCAGCGCAGATGGCCTTGCCGGCCAACCTGCAGGTGGCCGGCGAACCGGTGCGCTACCAGATCACGATGGAGCCCAACCAGCGTCCCTGGCTGTTGATGCTCGAAGCCACGCTCGAGGCACCCCGCCTGCCCAGTGGCGAGGCCCGCATGACGGCCGACCTGCAGTGGCGCACCGACCGCCCGGTGAGCGAACGCCTGCGCTTCGACGCGGTGAGCTACCCGCAGTTTCGCCACGGCCCCGCAGAGCAGGTGGTGGGCCTGCAAGACCATCTGGAACTGCCGCCCGGCTACAACCCGCGCACCCTCGCGCTGGCCCAGGACCTGCGCCGCGAGTTCGGTGCCGGGCCACAAAACGCACCTGCGCTGGTGGATGCGGTGATGAATCGGCTGCGCACCGGCGGCTACAGCTACACGCTGGATCCCGGCGTCTACGGCGCCAACACGGCCGACGAGTTCTGGTTCGACCGCCGCGAGGGATTTTGCGAACACATCGCCTCCAGCTTCGTGATTCTCATGCGCGCCATGGACATCCCGGCGCGCATCGTCACCGGCTACCAGGGGGGCGAGCTCAACGGCGTGGACGGCTACTGGACGGTGCGCCAGCGCGATGCCCACGCCTGGACCGAAGTCTGGCTGCAGGGCCAGGGCTGGGTGCGGGTGGACCCCACCTCGGCCGTGGCTCCGGGGCGCACCGGCTCGCTGGAACGGCTGAGCGCGCCTGAAGGCCTGTTCGCCGGCGCGGTGCGCACCCTCAACCCCACCCTGGCGGCGCAGCTGCGCGACCTGTGGGAAGCGGTCAACAGCGGCTGGGACCAGTGGGTTCTCAACTACACCCAGGGCCAACAGCTCAACCTGCTCAAAAACCTGGGCTTCTCGGCGCCGAGCTGGACCGACCTGGCCTATGTGCTGATCGGTGTGGTGGTGCTGGTGAGCCTGGCCGGCGCGACCTGGACGCTGTGGGAACGCCAGCAGCACGACCCCTGGCTGCGCCTGCTGCGGCGCACGGCCGCTCGCCTGCGGCGACTGGGCCTCACCGACCACGAAACGCTCACCCCCCGAGGCCTGGCGCAGCGCGTGCGCCAGCACTGGGGCGACACCGCCTTTGCCTACAACCTGAGCGACTGGCTGTTGCGCCTGGAAGCACAACGCTACGCGCGCAACAGCCCGCTCACGCTGGCTACACTCCAGGCGGAGTACCAGCAACTTGGCTGGCCCAGGGAGCCCAAGCGTTGACCGTTCACTCTATTCTGATCGCCGCGCGCCGCGCCGCGCTGCTGACATGCCTCTGTCTGACCACCCTGCCCGGCGCGGCGCAGGCCTCGGGCAAGGTGGCAGCCAAGTCGCGGCCCCCGCCAGCGCCCGCTTTTCTTTACGCTCAGAGCGAAGCCGCCATGGCCTTCGCCGACGACCTCGCCGCCCGGCGCGATCTCGACCCGGCCTGGGTGCGCGATCAGGTCGGCCAGGCGCAGCGCCTGCCGCAGGTCTCGCGGCTGATGGCACCTGCCCCCCGGGGCACGCCCAAGAACTGGGCCGCCTACCGCGCGCGCTTCATCGAACCGGTGCGCCTGCGCGCCGGCCAGCGCTTCTGGGAAGACCACCGCGAAACGCTCTCGCGCGCTGAAGCCGAATTCGGCGTGCCGGCCAGCCTGATCGTGGGCGTGATCGGAGTGGAAACGCTGTGGGGCCAGCACACCGGCAACTTCCGCGTCATCGACGCACTGACCACCCTGGCCTTTGACTTTCCGCAGAGCCACCCGCGTGCCTCGGCGCGCACCGAGTTTTTCCGTGGCGAGCTGGAGCAGTTCCTCAGCCTCACCCGCCGCACAGGGCTCGATCCGCAAACCCTGCGCGGCAGCTACGCCGGCGCCATGGGCTGGCCGCAGTTCATGCCCAGCAGCTGGGTGAAGTACGCGATCGATTTTGATGGCGACGGCAGGGTCGACCTGTTCAACAGCCCGGCCGACATCATCGGCTCGGTGGCCCACTACTTCCAGGCCTTTGGCTGGCAACCGGGAATGCCCACGCACTACCCGGTCAACCTCAGCCCCACCGCCGACCTGGACACCCTGCTCGCGCCCGACATCCTGCCCAGCTTCAGCGTGGCCAGCTTCACCGCCAAGGGCGCGTTGCTCGACGGCACAGCGCTGGAGCACAGCGGCAAGCTCGCCCTGGTGGAGCTGGAAAACGGCGCGGCGCCGCGCAGCTTCGTCGCCGGCACAGACAACTTCTACGTCGTCACCCGCTACAACTGGAGCAGCTACTACGCCATGGCGGTGATCGAGCTCGGCGAAACCATCCAGGCCCAAATGCGGCCCTGATGCAAACCTGACGCGCGGCCCCGATCGCACCGTGACCAACTGGCACCCCACCCGCCGTTCCGCCCTGTTGGCCACCATCGGCGCGCTGGTGACGGGCCGCTCCACCTGGGCCTCGGAGACCGACGCCTGGCCCCGCGCCTCGGCCGTGCCCGGTGGCGTGGTGCGCCTGCCCCTGGGCGCCGCGCCCAGTCGCCCCGAGGCCGCGGCCGATGGTGTGCCGTTGCTGGTGCTTGGCGACCCCGCGGGCTGGACCGTGTTGCTGGGCATCCCGCTGTCGGCGCCACTAGGGAAAGCTTCGATCGAGCTGCGCACAGCGGGCGAGCCACCGCGCCACGTCGGCTACACCATTGCGCCCAAGCGCTACGCCGAACAGCGGCTGCGCGTGGCGCCCAAGACGGTGGACCTCTCCCCCGAAGACCTGGCCCGCCACAACCGCGAACGCGCCCACCAGCAAACCGTGATCGCCACCTTCAGCGAAGCACCCGCCGCGTGGTCAGAACAGCCCGAGGCCATGCGCATGCAGGCGCCCGTGCTCGGCCCGCGATCCAGTTCCTTCGGCCTGCGCCGCGTATTCAACGGCCAGCCCCGCAGCCCCCACAGCGGCATGGACATCGCCGCACCCACCGGAACCCCCGTGCTGGCCCCGCTGGCCGCACGGGTGATCGACACCGGCGACTACTTCTTCAACGGCCACACCGTCTGGCTCGACCAGGGCGGCGGCCTGCTCAGCATGGTCTGCCACCTGAGCGCCATCGACGTCGCCGTGGGCGATACCCTGGAAGCGGGCCAGCGCCTGGGCGCGGTCGGCGCCACCGGCCGCGTGACGGGGCCGCACCTGCACTGGGGCGTCATGCTGAATCGGGTCATGGTCGATCCGGCGCTTTTTCTAGACGTGGTGTGAGCAATGGGTCTGCGGACAGTTTGAAGTTTGAATAGTTAGTATTTGGTCCCAATTCTTCGTATGATTAAATTGTCAGCATTGCGAAATTCAACACTCGAAGAGTGTGCGCGGTGGCGTGAAACCTCCAGGTTCGCACCATTCTTGTTGGCAGTCTCGGTTTTGGGTTTCCTATTACTGAACTACTTTTTCACGCTTAACTCCCTGGCAATTACAGCCGGGGCAATTGCCGGAATTTCAGCTTCGCTGGGACACCTCGGTGTGGCGATTCGCGATCAGCGAGTGCAAGCCATTTCTTTGCTGCTTTTACTTGTTTCAGTGCTAGTTTTTCCACCTACATCCAAGTCTTTGGCAGGCTTGGCAATGCTTAATGGGTTCGTCGCTGGGACTGGTTCTTTTTCGATTGTGTTTTTACTGGTCTCTCTGTACCTGAGGTTTGAAAATGAGTAGTTTTTTGGCTGGGAAATTAGAAGGATTAGGGAACTAGTAAAGCCAGGGAGGAATTAGGGGCAAACTCCAATTCTCGCCCTGGCGATGACTGCCAGCTGAACTGACTCGCGCAAATCACTCGCCGAAGGGATGCGTGAGCGCCGCACTTGCGGTACGGTGGTGGGGCATTGCTTCCCACCACATCAACCTTGCCGAACGCCCCATGCGCGCACCCGCCCCTGTTGCCCGGCTCTGGCATCACCTGAGGAGATGGTTCATGAACCCAGCCCTTTGCAACAACCACTTTCAGGTCGAGTGGGGTGGCCGGCGCATCGGCTTCGTGTCGGTGAGCGGTCTGTCCACCGAGGTCGACATCACGCCCTTTCGCGAAGGCCCATCGCGGGACGGCGCCGCCAGGCTGGTGCCGGGCCTGCAGCGTTTTGCGCCGGTGGTGCTGACGCGGGCCATCGAGCCGGGTGACAACGAGTTTTTCGAATGGATGAACACGGTGCGCGGGAGCGAGGCCGAGCGGCGCGACGTGAGCATCAACCTGCTCAACGCCAGCCACGAACCGGTGGTGAGCTGGCGGCTGCGCGCCGCCTTTCCGTGTCGTCTGGACTACGGGCCGCTGAATGCGCTGGGAAGCGACATCGCCACCGAATCGCTGACGCTGGTGCACGAAGGCCTGGCGGTTCAGCACGCTGGCTGACCACTGCACTCACCAGTCGAGTGAGGCCTGCGGCGTCTCGGGCAGCGGCGGGCGTTGAGCGGCATTGCGCGGCGCCGGCTCGCCTTGCAGCCCATCCGGTGAGCCACCGACCAGCATGGCTTGTGCCTCGTCGACCGACGCGCCCAGCCAGCCCTTGAACGCCTGCGGCGGCACCACCACCAGGCGCCGCTTCTCGTCGCCCGGGCGGTGCATGCGGCGCAGCACCGGGTGGTCGTCGGCGTTCACCGTGAGCAGCGAAAAACTGCGCACGCTTTCGCCCGTGGCGCGGTCGACCCAGTGTTCGTGCAGCCCCGCCACCGCAAACGGCGCGCGGTCGGGCTGGTGCAGGCGCCAGCGCACCGCTCGCCCGGTTTCCCAGCAGGGCTCGAAGTAGTGATCCATCGGCGCGAGCGCCCACTGCCGCTCGCGCCAGGGTGCGCGGTAGCTCGGCTTCTCGGCCACGGTTTCGCTGCGCGCGTTGTAGGTGCGCCGGGACAGCGTGGTGGCCTGCTCGGCATCGCGGCACCAGCGCGGCACCAGCCCGTAGCGCGCCAGCTGGCAATGCACCCCGCCCGCCGCATCGCGCAGCAGGATGGGCGCGAGGTAGCCCGGAAAGGTCTCGACCGGCCAGGGTTCGGCCGGCACCCCCAGGCGCCCCAGACCGCCCAGCTCGGCCAGTGCCAACAGGTGAGTCGGCGTGGCCGGCGTGTAGTTGGTGCACATGGTTTTGATTGTCGCCGCCAGCGGCTCCGCGGACACCCCCCGATAATTTGTCGCCATGCAACTTCTCCAAGACCTTTTTCCTTTCGGCTGGCAGCACTACCTGCTCGGCGGCCTGATCATCGGCAGCGGCGTCGCGCTGTTGTTCGTCTTCACCGGCCTGGTCGGCGGCATGAGCACGGTGTTCAGCTCCAGCTGGTCGTTTGTGCTGCGCACGCCGTTTTTCCACCAGGTGCGGTTCACCAGCTCGCGCGGCTGGCGGCTGGTCTACGCGACGGGCCTGGTGCTGGGGGCGCTGGTCTGGTGGCTGCTGCTGGGCGATGGCGCACCGCTGCGCACCGAGGTGCCGGCGGGCCTGTTGCTGCTGGGTGGCTTTTTTGTGGGCTACGGCGCGCGGCTGGGCAACGGCTGCACCTCGGGCCACGGCATCTGCGGCCTGGGGTCGCTGCAGCTGCCGTCGCTGCTGGCGGTGCTCACCTTCATGGGCACGGCGTTTCTCACCGCCAACCTCGTAGCGTGGTGGCTGCCATGAGCGCTGTCATGCCCAACAGCGCACCCCAACAAGCCCCGGGCAACGCGCTGCGCCTGCGCGAGTTCGCCGTGGTGCTGGTGTGCGGCGCCTTGTTCGGCTTTGGCCTGGCGCTGTCCACCATGGTGCAGCCCGACGTGGTGCTGAGCTTTTTGCGCTTCGAAGACTGGGGCCTGATGCTGGTGATGGGCGGCGCCGTGGTGGTGACGCTGCTGGCCTACCAGCTGGCGCCGCGCTGGCTGGGCCGCCCGCTGCTGGGCGAGCGCTTCCACAGCCACGTGGCCAGCTGGAACCGCGACACCGTGCAGGGCTCGGCGCTGTTCGGCGTGGGCTGGGGCCTGTGCGGCGTGTGCCCTGGACCTGCGATCGCAGCCCTGGGCACAGGTAACTGGGCGCTGCTCTGGGCGCTGGCCGGCATTGCGCTGGGCGCGCTGGCCCAAGGCTTGCGCGCCCGTTGAGCCTGTGAACCATCTGCCTTTCAGCCCGGCGGCCGAGCGCAACCAGCAACCCATTCTGGAGCGATTGCAGGCGCTGCTGCCCGAGCGCGGCAGCGCGCTGGAAATCGCTTCGGGCACCGGGCAGCACGCAGTGGCGTTCGCGCAGCAGCTGCCCGGCTGGACCTGGCAGCCCACCGAGGCCGACGAAGCGCTGGTGAAGGCCATCGATGCGCGGGTGCAGATTGAGGGCTTGTCAGCGCGCGTGCGCCCTGCGCTTGGCCTCGATGTGCTCGCCCGCGCCTGGCCCATCCAGCGCGAAGGTCAACCCGAGGCGTTTGACCTGATTTTTTGCGCCAACCTGTTGCACATCGCTCCCTGGCCGGTTTGCGGTGGCCTGATGCAGGGCGCAGCGATCCACCTCGCCCCGGGCGGCGTGCTGGTCACCTACGGACCCTACCTGGAACACGGCGTGCCGACCTCGCCGGGCAACCAGGCCTTCGACGCCAACCTGCGCGCCAGCAACCCGGCGTGGGGGCTGCGCCAGCTGGACGACGTGGTCGAGCAGGCCGAGCAAGCCGGCCTTGTGCTGCGCGAACGCCACGCCATGCCCGCGAACAACCTGCTGCTGGTCTGGGCCCGGGAACCTGCGGACCACTGACCAGCTCCATCCTGTCTGCTTTCAGCCATCGACCTCCATGCTCAGAACCCTCAAAGACCTGCTCAACAGCCTGACCGAGGCTTCCTCTAACACCAGCCCGCAAGACCAGGAACACCAGCTGCAGCTCGCCACCGCGGTGCTGCTGGTCGAGGTGCTGCGCGCAGAACCCACGCTGGATGCGGCGGAACGAGCGACCGTGGTCACCGCGCTGCGCAACAAATTCAGCCTGCATGACAACGAGATCGCCGCGCTGATCGAACTGGCACAGGACACGGCGCACACCGCCTACGACTACCAGCGCTTCACCAGCCAGCTCAACGAGCGCTTCACCCAGGAGCAGAAAATCCGCGTCGTCGAGGCCATGTGGCAGGTGGCTTATGCGGACGCGCACCTCGACGCGAATGAGAACCACGTGATCAGCAAGGTGGCCGGTCTGCTGCACGTGACGCATGGCGAATACATCGCCGCCAAGCTGCGCGCCAAGGAAACCGCCGGACTGAGTTGAGGCGGGGCGGGCCTGCACAGCCAGCAACCCAACTTTGCAAATCTGGGTCTGCGCTTTACCCTGGCGACACAAGGCTCAGCCACCATGCAGACACCCCAACCCCAGGAGTGTCCCCATGAAATCCACCAAACTGATCAGCGCCGTGCTCGCCACCGCCTTGGGCATGAGCGCTCTGCCCGCGTTTGCCCAGCATGACCACGGAGCAAGCGACCCGCGCGGCAAAAGCGTTCAGCAGCAGCGCCAGGACAATCGCGTCGAGCGACGCGAAGACATCTACGAGCGGCGCGACGATCGGCGAGATGACCGCTACGAGCGGCGCGACGATCGGCGAGATGACCGCTACGAGCGGCGCGACGATCGGCGAGATGACCGCTACGAGCGACGCGCCGACCGACACGATGACCGCTACGACCGCCGCGACTTCCGCCAGGACCAGCGCCGTTATTACTACAACGCACGCGGCCCCGAGTTCCGCCGTGGCGCCTACCTGCCGCGCGAATACCGCAACCAGCAGTACGTGGTGGTGAACCACCGCGTGCATCGCCTGGCGCCGCCGCCGCACGGCCAGCAGTGGGTGCAGGTGGGCGGCGACTATGTGCTGGTCGCCATTGCCACCGGCATCATCGCCAGCATCATCCTCGCGCGCTGATCGAAGGCCGCCTCGGCACCGCACCTCAACGCACCGCCCCAGGCTGCCGGGCCCAGACCCGGCAGCCTTTTTCAGGACCACGCCAGTGGCGGTAACGCGAGCGACAAGCGCCGGGCGGCTATCGCCACAACAATGTGCGTTTGCCTTGTTGGCCAGGAGCCCCATGCAAACCCATCCCAACCGCGTACTCGCTCACACTGGCGCGCGCTACCCCATCGTGCAGGCCCCCATGGGCTGGATCGCCCGCTTTCCGCTTGCCTCGGCCGTCTCGCGCGCAGGCGGGCTGGGCATCATCGAAACCTCGTCGGGTGAGACCGCGAACTGCCAGGCCGAGATCACGAAGATGGCGGCCACCGGTCTGCCGTTCGGCGTCAACCTGCCGATCCGTTTTCTCAAGGACGACGCCATGCTGCGCTTCGTCTGCGACTCGGGTGTGAAATTCGTGACCACCTCGGCCGGCAGCCCGGCCAAGTTCATCGCTCCGCTGAAAAGCGCGGGCATCACGGTGTACCACGCCGTCCCCACGGTAGAGACCGCGCTCAAGTGCGTCGACGCCGGCATCGACGGCCTGGTGGTCGAGGGCGCCGAGGGCGGTGGCTTCAAGAATCCAGAGGAGGTCTCCACCCTGGTGCTGCTGCAGGCGATCCGCGCGCGGGTCGACGTGCCCATGATCGCGGCCGGTGGCATCGTGGACGGCCGCGGCATGGCCGCTGCGTTTGCCCTGGGCGCCGAAGCGGTGCAGATGGGCACGCGCTTTGTCTGCAGCGCGGAGAGCCCGGTGCACGACAACTTCAAACAGGCCATCGTGCAGGCCGGCGACACCGGTACCTGGGTGCTCAACAAAAAGGCCAGCCCCTGCATTCGCGCGCTGAAGTCGCAACGCACGGCTGAAATTCACGAGGCAGGCGTGATGCCGCCCGACACCTTCGCCGGCATCCAGCGCGTGTACTTCGACGGCGACATGGAGGCCGCGCCAGCCCTGGCCGGCCAGAGCGCCGGGCTGATCACAGGGGTGATGACCGCGCAGCAGATCATCGACGAGATGGTGGCCGGGTTCTTCGAAGCCACGGCGCGGCTGGGCCAGCTGGCGCACGCGCGCAGCTTCGGCTGAGCCCGACAGATGGCGACGCGGCACAATCGGATCATCGCGCTTTTGCTCGTTCCGCTCCCCGAGACCATGCCCTCCTTTCGCACCCTCACCCTCCCGCTCTTCGCCTCTGTTGCCTTGATGATTGCCGCCTGCTCGCCGCAGGACAGCACACCCGCTCCAGCTGCCGCCGCACCGATCACCGTCGATCAGGCCCACAGCGCCCTGAGCGCCGAGGGCAAGGGCTTCACCGTGGGCGCGCTCATGAGCGCCAACCCGGTCTACGTGCTGTTCGATCCGCAGTGCCCGCATTGCGGCCACCTGTGGAACGCCTCGCTTCCGCTGCACAACAAGGTCAAGTTCGTCTGGTTGCCGGTGGCCATCATCAACGCCAAGAGCCTGCCCCAGGGCGCGGCGCTGATGCAGGCGGCCCAGCCGCTGGAGACCATGAACGCTCACGAGCAGTCCATCCTGGCTGGCCAGGGTGGCATGTCGGCCCCGTCCAGCGTGCCCGACGACGTTGCCAAGGCCATCGCGACCAACACCACCCTGCTCAACCGGCTGGGCGCCGACTCGGTGCCCTTCATCGTCGCGCGCCAGCCGCAAACGGGTCAGGTCATCACCCGCGCCGGATCCATGGCGACGCAGGATCTGGCCGGCTGGCTGGGTCTCTGATTTCCCTCGTTTCTGGCTTAACATCCGCCGATTCCACCCGAATCCTCACAGGAGTACCTCATGGGCAAAGAACAGCGCAACGAAAAGATGGCCAAGAAGCCGAAGAAGGACACTTCCGCACCCAAGGGTCCGGTCACCTCAGACCGTCCCACGCCGCCGATGACCGCCGTGATCCCTCGCGGCAAAGAGAAAACCAAATGAGGCCAGCCTCATGAAGGCCACCTGGAACGGCGTGGTCGTGGCCGAGAGCGACGACACGGTGCTGGTCGAGGGCAATCACTACTTTCCCGAAAGCTCGCTCAAACGGGAGTACGTGACCTTCAGCAACCACCGCACCAGCTGCCCCTGGAAAGGCCAGGCCAGCTATTACTCGCTCCTGGTCAATGGCGAGATCAATCCCGACGCCGCCTGGACCTACCCTGACCCCAAGCCCGAAGCCGACAACATCCGCGGCCGCGTGGCGTTCTGGAAGGGCGTCAAGGTCGCTGCCTGAGCGTGCACCGGCGCCTGGCGGCGCTGCGCGGTGTAAGACCTGAGCGGCATGCGCGACCGATGCGCATGTCCTCATCGCTGCACCTTCCTCTTTTTGTCTCCCGGCTGAAGCCGGTCCTGGGTGTCCTGCTCACCTGCCTGAGCCTGCATCCGCTGACAGCGACCGCCATGGGCCTGACCGTGGCCCCCCAGGCCCAGTCCTGCAGCCCCATCGAGCGCGCTTCACATCGCCAGCAAGCGCAGCCTGCCGAAGCGCAACAGCGCATTCCCGAAAGCCAGGTGGTGGCCGGTCAGCACGATCTGGCCTGGGTCTGGCTTGGGTCTCCTACCCGGCGCTATCCCCATGGTGCACTGGGCTCGCCGGTGCACGCGGGCAGCGTGCACGCCAAGGTGAAAGCCCGCAGCGGTGGCTGGCAGATCGTCGAGCTGACGCTGCCGCTGAACCGGGTCTACGAGGACCGGGTGCCGCGCATCGTCGACCTGGACCGCGACGGCCGTGAGGAAATCCTGCTGATCGAAGCCGACGCCCTGCGCGGCGCTTCGCTGGTGGTCCTGGGCATCGACCCCACCCAAGACAAGCCCCGCCTGGTCGAACTCGCCCGAGGTCCGTACGCCGGCTCCACCTTCCGCTGGCTCAACCCGGTGGGGGTGGCCGACTTCGATGGCGACGGCCAGCTCGACCTCGCCACCGTGACCACGCCGCACATCGGCGGTGTGCTGCAGCTGCTGCATTACCGTCCGCCGGCCCTGGTGCCGTTTGCGCGCGCGCTGGATGTGTCCAACCACCGCATGGGGGCCCTGGAGCAGGACCTCGCGGTGATCGTGATGCAACCCGACCAGCGTCCCACCATCGTGCTGCCCGACATGACCCGTCGCGCCTTGCACGCGCTGCGCTGGGATGCCCCGGGCCAGTGGACCGAGCTGGCCGATCTGAAGCCTCTGCCCGGGCTCATTGAGCGGCTCACACCGCAGCCTCAAGGGGCCTGCGCCACGCTGGCCGACGGCCGTGCGATGCGCGTCACGTTAACGCACTGAACCCCCTCAAGCCCCCTCTCGCCCGAGTTTGCGCAGCCGGGCCTTCCATTTCGCCACGCCCTTTTCGCCGAGCTGATCCACCATCCCGATCAGCGTTTCGTTGACTGGCGCAAAGCCCACAAAACCCAGGATGTTGCGCTCCAGCGATTTGACGCTGTGCGCACGGTAAAACCAGCGGTAGGCCAGCGCCGGCATACCCATGGTCACCACCACCCGCGCCGACCGTCCCGACAGCGGCTTGTGGCCGAAGGGCTTGGCACCTTCGGGACCGACTGCAAAGCCCGGCCGCGCCACCTGCTCCAGAAAGGCCTTGAGCAGTGCGGGCATATCGCCCAGCCAGAGTGGAAAGAAGATCACCACATGCTGTGCCCAGGCGATGTCATCCTGCGCCGGCTGGAGCACGGGCGGTACGGGCTCGTGGTGCCAGGCCTGGGCGGTTCTCAGCACCGGAAAGTCAAGCGCTCCAACTCGCAGGCGGCGTACGGCGTGCCCAGCCGACTGCGCACCCTCGGCATAGGCGTCGACCAGCGCGCGATTGAGGTGCTGGCTCACCGTGTCGGGGTGGCCTTCAATGAGCAGGATGCGGCGGACTTCGGTCATGGCATGGCCTCCAGATGGCAACGCTTGCAATGCTCCACCTGCTGCGCGCCCGCTGCATTGACGAGCGTCAATCCTCTGCGCCAGTCACCCGCGATCGAACACCGGGTCCAGCGGCACCTGCAAACCGGTGGCGAGCTGATTGGTCTTGGACGCGAGCATGACGATGGACAGCAGCTCGGCGTGCTGCTCGTTCGTCATGCCCTTGGCGGTGGCCGAGGCGGTGTGCGAGTGCACGCAGTAGCTGCAGCCATTGACGATGGAGGCGGTGATGTAGACCATTTCCTTGGTCAGCGGGTCCAGGCTGGAAGGAGTGGCCATGACGCGCTTGACCTCGGCCCACGTGGCTTCCAGCAGGGTGGCGTCGAACGCCAGGTAGCGCCAGAGGTTGTTGATGAAGTCGGTCTGGCGCGTGGCGCGGATGTCGTCGAACACAGCCTTCACGCGTGGATCGGCTTCGGGGTTGGCGGGGGGTGCGATGGTGGACATGTGTTTTCTCGCAGGAAGTGATCAGCGCGCGGCACGCTTGCGGGTGGGGGCGGCCGAGGTTTTTTTGGCCGGCTTGATGTGGCCTTTTTCGCGCAGGCCATGCTTGCGCGCATCGCGCTCACGATCCGCGGCCAGGCCGGCCCGCAACCAGGCATCAAACTGGGTGGGCGTTTCCAGCGTGATGCGCCCGATGTGCAGGGCACGGAAATCAGCGATCAGCAGCTCGGCGGCCTTCTGGCGGTTGACCTTGCCACCCGCGGCCAGTGCGCCCCGTTGCCTGCCGATGGCATCGAGCAGGTCTTCCTCTGGGGCCGCGGCAACGGCTTCGCTCGAAAGACCGAGCTGGTATCGGGCGGCGAGCAGGGTCGGATAGTCGGTCTTGAGCTTGGCGAGCAGCTCCCAGGCCACCTCTTCGTCGTCGTAGGCATTGCGCCCCACGGCGCCGCTGGCGGCCAGGTTGAAGCCGCTCTCGGGCACGACGATGCGCGGCCACAGCATGCCTGGCGTGTCGTAGAGGTAAAAATCATCGGCCAGCGCGATGCGCGATTCGGTGCGGGTCACGCCCGCCTCGTCGCCCGTCTTCGCCGCACGCTTGCCCTTGAGGGTGTTGATCAGGGTGGACTTGCCCACGTTGGGAATGCCGCAGATCAGCACCCGCATCGGCTTGACCATTCCGCCGCGCAAGGGCGCCAGCTCGAAGCAGGCGTCAATCAGGGCGCGCGCTGGCGCCGTGTGGCTGGCATCCAGCCCCAGCGCACGGGTCCGCGGCTGGGCGTTGTAATGCGCCAGCCAGAGCGCGGTTCGCTCGGGGTCAGCCAAGTCCTGCTTGTTCAGCACCTTGAGCGTGGGTCGGCCGCTGGTGAGCTCGGCCATGAGCGGATTGGCACTCGACCCGGGCAGGCGCGCGTCAAGCATCTCGATCACGACATCGATCGCTTTGACCCGTTCGGCGATCGCCTTGCGGGTGAGGTGCATGTGACCGGGAAACCACTGGATGCTCATGGAAGACGACTCTTCTGGACAGACAGGCATTGTGCCGCGCGCGCGCCTGCGGGTTCGCCCCCAGCGACGCGGCCCAGACTGCGTGACACAATCATTTTCTTCCCAACCACCTGCCGAGGAGCAACATGGCCATCACCGTCAAGATCGACCTGGGTTACGAATTCGATGTCAAGGCCAAAGCCAGCGAGGTGTTCGAGGTGCTGTCGGATGTGCCGACCTCGGTCAGCCATTTTCCCAAGGTCGAGCAACTCACCGACATGGGTGACGGTGTCTACAAGTGGGAGATGGAAAAGGTGGGCACTTCGCAGGTGAACATCCAGACCGTTTATGCGAGCAAGTACGTCAGCGACAAGGCCAAGGGCACAGTGAAGTGGACACCGGTCAAGGGCGTGGGCAACGCTCTCGTCGGCGGCAACTGGAAGATCGTGGACAACAAGAAGTCGACCAACGTGACGCTGGCGATTCAGGGAGAAATCGACGTGCCGCTGCCGGGCCTGATGAAGATGGTCGTGGCGCCAGTGGTCGAAGGCGAATTCGAGAAGCTGGTCGACAAGTACATCGCCAACCTCATCAAACGTTTCGGCGGGGAGGTCTGACGCCAGCGAGCCGGCCTCAGACCAACGCGGCCAAGGCCTCCGGCTTCGGGCGCCCCAGGCGCGCCGGCGAGGTGTATTCCTGCCGATAGATCTCGAACGGCATGGTGTCGGCGGCTTCGATCTTGCGCTGGTCTTCCATGGATTGCAGCGCCATCGCCTCATAACGCGCCTGCTGTTTGGAGCTCCAGGGCAGCTGCAGCAGCCGGTCCTGGTTCTGAGCCGTGCAGCTGCGCACAAAGCCGATGAACGAGTCGGCATGCTCGGTGCGCATGGACTGCAGCACGCGGGCGGAAGGCAGCGTCTCAGGCGCCAGCAAACGGGCGCGCGCCTGATCCACGGCCTCGGCGTGTTGCCCACCGCCGTGGGCCTCGTCGAGCGCGCGGGCGAAGGGCGCCAGCTGGTCGATGATCTCCAGCCCCCAGTCGATCAGCAGCACCTCGGCGCCGTCGCGCTGCAGGCGCACGCCAGGCTCTCGACCGCGCGCCGCGGTCTGTTGCTGGTTGTGGGCCAGCGCCTCGATCTCGGCCGGTGTGTCGGGCGCGCTGTCGGTGAGCAGGCAGTGCAGCAGGAACACGTCGATGAAACGCAGCGTGGCCGCATCGATGCCCACGGACTCGAACGGGTTGAGGTCGAGCAGCCGCACCTCGACATACTCCACGCCTCGCTCACGCAGCGCATGCAGCGGCCGCTCGCCCGGGTAGATCACCCGCTTGGGGCGGATGGTGCCGTAGAACTCGTTTTCGATCTGCAGCAGACTGGTGGAGAGCTGGTTGTAGTCGCCGCCCGGGTTGCGCACGCCGATGGTCTCGTAGGCCGGCCAGGGGCGCGAGAGCGCATCGTGCAACGACGCGGCATAACCTTCCAGCCCGTTGTAACTCACCTTCAGCGATGCCTGGGCCTCGCTCTGGTAGCCCAGACGCCCCATGCGCAGCGACGTGCCGTGCGGCATGTAAAGCGAACCGGTGGTGCCCAGGGGTTGCAGCTCGTGCTGGCGTCCAGCGACAAACGAAGAACACACCGCGGGCGAGGCTCCAAACAGCGTGAGCAACAGAAAGGCATGGCGGCGGAAGTTGCGGATCAGGCTGAAGTAGCCGTCGTTGTCCACGCCAGGCAGCGACCAGTTGTAGTGGATACCCGAGATGGTCTGCATGCGCCGGCCATAGCGATGCCCCAGCCCGATGCGGTACACGCTCTTGGCGCGCCCAACGTTGGACGGTCCATACAGACCGATGGGAATGGTCTCATCCGATGGCAGCCCACACGGCATGCTGGAGGCCCACATCATCTCGTCGCTGGCATGCAGGCAGCGCGCGGTGAACTGGTGGACTTCCGCCAGCTCATCCAGGCAGGCGGTCACGCTGTCGTGCACACCGGTGATCAGCTCCAGCTGCGATTCGCTGAAGTCGGTGGTGATGTGGGGATGGGTGAGTGCGCTGCCCAATGACTTGGGATGGGGCGTGAGCGCGAGCTTGCCGTCATGCTGAACGCGCAGGCTCTCCTTTTCGAGGCCGCGCCGCATGCCTCGCAGCCGCTCTGTTGTGACGGCGGCGAGCCTTTGTTCCATGGTCGTCATACAAGGTGGTTTTCGGGTCCGGGGCCGGAACTTAACACGCTGGCGACATTTCCGCTCGCGACGAGGCCACTGGCTCTGGTGTAAGGCCGCGAGGCGGGGCTGTGCCGACCTGCTGGCTCAGCCAGGCTTCGATGGCCTCGGGCTCGTGCAGCAGGCGCAAGGTGTTGAACGCCTGATCGGCCTCGGGGTGGCGCCGGCGCAGGGCAGACAGCCACTGCTTGAGGCGACCGGCGCGGTGCCGCCGCTCCACCCGGCGGCTCACCTGCAGCCAGAAATCGGTCAGCAGCGGCAGGATTTCATGCCAGCTCACGCCACCCTGAACGCGGATGCTCAGCGCCAGGCCCGGATCGGCCACCATGCCGCGGCCGATCATCAGGTCTTCGCAGCCGCTCACTTCGCGGCAGCGAAGCGCGTCTTCTGCGGTCCATATCTCGCCGTTGGCGATGACGCGAAGGCTCGAAGGCAAGCTTTCGCGCAGCTGGGCGATGCGCTCCCAGTAAGCCGGTGGGCGGTAGCCGTGGGCCTTGGTGCGAGCGTGCACCACCAGCTCATTGGCTCCCGCCTCGGCGATGGCCAGCGCGTTGTCTTTGGCGCGCGCATCGTCGTTGAAACCCAGGCGCATCTTGGCTGAGACCGGCAGGTGCGGTGGGACGGCGCGCCGCACCGCCGCCACGATGCGCCCCACCAGCTCCGGCTCGTCCAGCAACACGGCGCCACCTCGGCTGTTGTTCACCGTCTTGGCAGGGCAACCGAAATTGAGGTCAATGCCCGGTGGATTCAGCATGGCCAGGCGCGCGGCGTTGTCGGCCAGGCAGGCTGGGTCGGAGCCCAGCAGCTGTGGCCGCACCGGTACACCGGCCCGGGTTTTCCCACCGTTCAACAGCTCGGGCACCACGCGCACAAACGCGCGCTCGGGCAACACGGTGTTGGTCACGCGGATGAACTCGCTCACGCAGCGGTCGATGCCGCCGGTGCGGGTGAGCACATCGCGCAGCGTGGCGTCGAGCAGGCCCTCCATGGGCGCGAGCAGGATCATGGAAGGGTCAGGCTCAAGGGCTGACGGTGTGCAGGTGCACGTCGCGCTGCGGAAACGGAATCTCCAGCCCCACCGCGTCGAAGCGTTTCTTCACTGCCTCCTGCATGTCGAAGTACACGCCCCAGTAGTCGCTGGTGGCAGCCCAGGCACGCACCGTGAGGTTGACCGAGTTGTCGGCCAGCTCGCCAACCACGACCAGCGGCGCCGGTTCGGGCAGCACGCGTGCGTCGGCTTGCAGCAGCTCGCGCAGCGAGGTCTTGGCCAGATCAATGTCGCCGCCGTAGCTGATACCGAACACCATGTCCACGCGCCGCGTGTCTTCCGCTGAGTAGTTCGTGATGTTGCCGTTGGCCACCGGCCCATTGGGCACAAACACCACCTTGTTGTCGGGCGTGCGCAGCACCGTGTTGAGCAGCTGGATCGACACCACCGAACCACTGATGCCCTGCATTTCCACGTAATCACCCACCTTGTAGGGCTTGAACAGGATGAGCAACACACCGCCGGCAAAGTTCGACAGACTGCCCTGCAACGCCAGGCCGACGGCCAGGCCAGCGGCGCCCAGCACGGCGATGAAAGACGTGGTCGCGACGCCGAGCATGCTGGCCACACTGATCACCACCATCACCTTGAGTCCCAGCCCGATCAAGCTGCGAAGAAAGCGCCTCAGGGTGATCTCGACGTTCAACTTTTCCATGCGGCTGTCCACCCGCCGGGAAATCCAGCCAGCGAGCCAGAGGCCGATCAGCAGGGCGACCAGCGCCAATGCGATCTGTGCACCCAGGGAAATCGCGAGTTCGGTGAGGCGTTCGGTATTCAATTCGTGCAAAACAGGATTTCCTCCAAGGCAAACAAACATGATAAGCCGGGGTCACCGGCGCCGCAGTCAACGCACATCACCGATGTGGCTGCGACCGCAGCTCCCTTTGACCGACCAGTGTCTGCCTGCAAGGTTCCCCGCGGTGTTGCCCGCCACCGAGTAGCTCCGGTACCATCGACGTCCCCGATCGAAAGTTTCGCCCCATGTCCAAGCTTGCCCGCCTGATGTCTCTGCTGCTGTGCTTCGCCTTCGTGTCTTGGGGTGCGCGGGCCCAGACCAACCCCGTCGCACCAGCCGCGGATGTCCCGCGAATCGGCACCTTCAAGCAGGTGCAAGGCGAGGCCTGGATTGGTTCGGCAGACGCTCGCCAGGCGGCGACGCCTGGCGCCGGTGTGGGCTTGGCGCAGCGCGTGAGCACCGGCGCCACCGGCGCCGCGAGCATCACGCTCAAGGACGGCACAGTGCTCACGATGGGCCCCAACACCACCATGGACCTGAGCAAGTTCCAGTTCGATGCCACCACTCAGGAAGGCAATTTCCTGCTCGATCTGCTGCAAGGCTCGGTGCGTGTGGTCACCGGTTTGCTGGCGCGCATCAACCCCGGCCTGTTCAAAGTGCAAACCCCTACCTCGGTGGTCGGTGTGCGCGGCACCGACTTCATCGTCGAAACCCAGGCCGCGCGCTGACCTCTCCCATCCACCCTGGCGCCGACGATCCCCGTCGGCCAGCGAAGACCATGCACCTCAATCGATTCTCCGGCCCAGCGATCGTCGCTCTGTCGATCGGCCTGCTGGCCGCCTGCGCGCCCGCCACCCGCGTCACCCTGCTGCCTCAGGCCGGCGGCACATCGAGTGCGGTGGTGGTGAGCACCGGCCAAGGCGAGCAGGTGCTCAATCAGCCCTATGCCGTGGCCGACGTGAACCGCCGCGGCGGCATCAGCACCGATACCACCACCGCCGATCAGGTGCGCTCGGCCTACCCACAGCTGGTGGCGCTGCAACCGCAGCCGCCAGAACGCTTCGTGCTGCAGTTCGAGCCCGGCACCTCACAGCTCACCGAACAATCCCAGGCCCAGCTGCCACAGGTAATCACGCAAGCCCGCGCACGCGCTGGCGGCGAGATCGTGATAACCGGTCACACCGACCGCCAGGGCTCGCTGGAGGCCAACGACAAGCTGTCTCTGGAGCGGGCGCAGGCGATCCGCGCGCTGCTCATCGAGCGCGGCTTCGCCGCGGCACTGATCGAAGCCGTGGGGCGCGGCGAGCGTGAGCTGGCGGTGCCCACCGAGGACGAGGTGGTCGAGCCGCGCAATCGCCGCGCCGAGGTGATCGTGCGCTGAGCGCATGGCCGAACACAGCCTGACGCGGGCGCTGCGCGAACTGCTTTCGCGCCGCCGTACCGCTGCGCTGGGCACGCTCGACCCCGACGGCGTGGCCTTTGTGTCCATGGTCCCGTTTGCCATTGACACACGAGCCGCCTGCGTCGTCATCCACATCAGCGCGCTGGCCGCGCACAGCCGTCATCTGCGATCCAGTCCACGCGCCACGCTGCTGGTCTGTGATGCCGAACTGGACAGCGAGCCGGTGCACGCGCTGGCACGCGTAACGCTGTCCGTGAACGCCACCTGGGCCGAACCCGGCAGCGACGACGCACAGCAATGCCGCAGCGCCTACCTCGCCCGGTTCCCGGAAGCCGAGCCGATGACGGCGCTGGGAGACTTCCGGTTTGTTCGCCTGGTGCCCAGCAGCGCCCGCCAGGTTGCCGGTTTTGGTGCAGCGCGCAGCCTGGACGCCACCGAAGTGGCCAAAGCGCTGAGCGCGGGCGACCCGGCTTGACGAGCAGCCTCACGCCGCTGCACGTCGACCCCTGGCTGCTGGTGTTCGACAAACCCGCGGGCCTGCTCTGCGTACCCGGCCGAGGTCCCGACAAACAGGACTGCCTGAGTGCCCGTGCGCAGGCTCAGTGGCCCGACGCCCTGATCGTGCACCGCCTCGACATGGCCACCTCCGGTCTGGTCCTCATGGCGCGCGGCATCGAGGCCCAGCGTGCGCTCAGCCTGGCGTTCGAACAGCGGCGGGTGCACAAGCGCTACACGGCGGTGGTCAGCGGCGCGCTGGCCAACCCCGAGCCCGACAACGGCTGGAGCACCATCGACCTGCCGCTGCTGCTCGACTGGCAAAACCGCCCGCGCAGCATCGTGTGCCACGAGCACGGCAAACCCAGCCTCACGCGCTGGCGTCTGGAAAGTCCGAAAGACGGTGACCCTGGTGGCCGCACCCGGCTGGCGCTGGAACCCGTCACCGGCCGTTCTCACCAGCTGCGCGTACACCTGCAAGCCATTGGCCACCCCATCGTGGGCGACCCACTCTACGCGGCCGCCCCACCCGATCCGTCGCAGCGGTTGCTGCTGCACGCACAGGCGCTCAACTGCAATCACCCGCACAGCGGTGAAGCGCTGCACTTTGTGGCACCCTGCCCGTTCTGACCTCTGGAGATTGCCATGCGCATCACACCCCAACACCTCACCATCCTCACCGGCGGCTCCCGCGGCATGGGCCTGGCGATGGCACAGCAGCTGCTGGCTCCCGACCGCATGCTGCTGTGCATCTCGCGCCATGAAAATGCCGCGCTCGCCCGCCAGGCCGAAGCCACCGGCGCTGCGCTGCTGCAATGGGCGCAGGACCTGAGCGATACCGTCGCCAGCCGCGAGCGCCTTCGAGACTGGTTGCACGGGCTTGATTCCGAAAGCCTGCACAGCGCCACCCTGATCAACAACGCCGGAGTGCTCGCCCCCATCGGTCCGCTCAACACCTGTCCACCCGATCAGCTGTCCAACGCACTGCGGGTCGGCCTGGAAGCGCCGATGCAGCTGACCGCCGCGTTCCTCGGCGCCACCGGCGCCTGGGTCGACCTGGGCTGGCGCGGCCCGCGCAAGGTGCTGAACATTTCTTCCGGCCTCGGCCGCCACGCCATGGCCTCACAAGGGCCATACTGCGCGGCCAAGGCGGGCATGGACCACTTCACCCGCTGCAGCGCACTGGACGAGGCCCAACGGCCTCACGGTGCACTGCTGGTGTCGCTGGCACCCGGCGTGATCGACACCGACATGCAGACCGAACTGCGAGCCGGTGACCCGGCCGCTTTCCCCGACCGCCAGCGTTTCGTGGAACTCCAGCGCCAGGGCCAGCTCTCATCTCCCGATGCCGCCGCCCAGCGCGTGCTGGCCTGGCTGGACCGGCCCGACTTCGGGCAGCAGCCCGTGGCCGACGTGCGCGACTGACGCCCACAACCTGCCCATCGAACCCCGACTGGAGAACCCATGCGTCAGACTCCTCGCCGCCGTTTCACCTCGTCGCTGCTGGGTCTCGCGCTGGGCGCACCGCTGCTTGCTCGCGCCCAGAGCACGACCGAAGCCGCCGATTTCTGGACCCTGCTGCGCCAAGGCGGCAATGTGTTGCTGATGCGCCATGCGCAGACCGAGTCCGGCATTGGCGACCCGCCCAATTTCCGCATCGGCGACTGCAGCACCCAGCGCAACCTCAACGACGTGGGGCGTGAGCAGTCGCGCCGCGTGGCGGCCGCTTTTCAGCGCGAAAGGATCGTGCTGGACGAGGTGCGCTCCAGCGCCTGGTGCCGCTGCGTGGACACCGCCGAGCTGGCCTTTGGCCGGCACACCGTGTGGTCGCCCATCAACTCCTTCTTTCAGCAAAACGGTCGCGAGACGCAGACCGCCGAGGTGCTGCGGGCGCTGAAATCGTTCAAGGCGCCGCGCAACCTGGTGCTGGTGACCCACCAGGTCAACATCAGCGCCCTCACCGGCGGCTTTGTGGCCATGGGCGAAATACTGCTGACCCGACCTGGTCAGATGGCCGATGGCCGGCTGCGCGTGCTGGCGAGGCAAAGCTTCTAGGGCCTGTTCATCGACGGGCGTTTGACGCCCGTCAAGCCTGGCGTAAGGGAGCCGCGCTTACCATGGGCGCTTGGCCCGCTGCATCGAACAGGGGTCAGTCGGATTCCCCAAACACCATTCCCAGGAGACACCCCATGAGCAGAGAAGTCGTCGTCGTCGCAGCAGCCCGCACCGCCATTGGCACCTTTGGCGGCAGCCTGAAGGATTCGCCCCCCACCGCGCTGGCCGCACTGGTCGTCAAGGAAACCCTGGCCCGCGCCGGCGTCGAGGGCAAAGACGTGGGCCATGTGGTGTTCGGCCATGTGGTCAACACCGAGCCGCGCGACATGTACCTCTCGCGCGTGGCCGCGATCGACGGCGGCTGTGCCGAAACCACACCGGCCTACAACGTCAACCGCCTCTGTGGCTCGGGCTTGCAGGCCATCGTCAACGCCAGCCAGAGCATCTTGCTGGGCGACACCGACATCGCCATCGGCGGCGGCGCCGAGTGCATGAGCCGCGCGCCCTACGCCAGCCTGGCCACCCGCTTTGGTGCCCGCATGGGCGACACCAAGATGATCGACATGATGGTCGGTGCGCTGCACGATCCGTTCCACAACATCCACATGGGCGTTACCGCCGAAAACGTGGCCGCCAAGTACGGCATCACGCGCGAGATGCAGGACGCGCTCGCGGTCGAGAGCCACAACCGCGCCCAGCGCGCCACCGAAGAAGGCCGCTTCAAGGAGCAGATCGTTCCGGTCATGCTCAAGAGCCGAAAAGGTGAAGTGAGCTGGGCCACCGACGAACATTTCCGCCCCGACTGCAAGCCCGAAGACATGGCCAAGCTCAAGCCGGTGTTCGTGAAGGAAAACGGCACCGTGACCGCCGGCAACGCCTCGGGCATCAACGACGCGGCCGCGGCCGTGGTCCTGATGGACGCCGCAGCGGCCAAGGCCCGTGGTGCCAAGCCCATGGCGCGCCTGGTGGGCTACGCCCACACCGGGCTGGACCCGAAGATCATGGGCGTGGGCCCGATCTCGGCCACGCAGGCGGTGCTGAAGAAAACCGGCCTCACCGTCAACGACCTCGACGTGATCGAGGCCAACGAAGCCTTTGCCGCACAGGCCTGCGCCGTGACCAAAGAGCTGGGCCTGGACCCGGCCAAGGTCAACCCCAACGGCTCAGGCATTTCGCTGGGCCACCCCATCGGCGCCACCGGTGCGCTGATCACCGTCAAGGCGCTGTATGAACTGCAGCGTGTGAACGGCCGCTACGCGCTGGTGACTATGTGCATCGGCGGCGGCCAGGGCATTGCGGCCATCTTCGAACGGGTGTAAACACCCGCCCCCCGCGCCGCGAGGGTTTGTGGTTTGTGTCTTGCAGACCACGGTTGCGCCAGAGGCTCAACCTTTTCGGGCTGTCCAGGCCTGCGCGGGCAGGCTTGGAGCCGCAGTCCTCAGCCCCCCGAGGGGGCAACGCGAGTGGCCCGGCAAGGCCGGTTCCACCGCATCCTGGACGCAGGCACGCGCTCCGGGCGCTGGAGCGCATTAAAGTAGTGGCATCTTGGACCACACGATGAGCGCATCTCCCTCAGGCTCGCTCTGGGCACCCGCCCTGGCCGAGCTGGAGCGCGGCCTGCTGCAGCGCGATGTGGCTGCTCGCGTGTTGCTGCTGGCGGCCATCGCGGGTGAGCACGTGCTGTTGCTCGGTCCGCCCGGCACCGCCAAGAGCGAGCTGGCGCGCCGCTTGCAGCGACTGCTGCCGGGCGCGCGCTACTTCGAGCGCCTGCTGACCCGCTTCACCGTGCCCGAGGAGCTGTTTGGTCCGCTCTCGCTGCGCGCGCTGGAGGAAGACCGCTACGAGCGCCTGACCGACGGCTACCTGCCGGCCGCCGAGGTGGTGTTTCTGGACGAGGTGTTCAAGGCCAACTCGGCCATCCTCAACACCCTGCTCGGCCTGCTGCACGAGCGCCAGTTCGACAACGGCAGCCAGCGCCTCGCGGTACCGCTGCGCTGCCTGGTGGGTGCCAGCAACGAGCAGCCTCAGGACGACAGCCTGCTCGCCTTCTACGACCGCTTTCTGCTGCGCGTGCCGGTCTTGCCGGTGGACGACGCGCATTTTTCCCAGCTGCTCACCGACCCGCCCGCGTCCCTGGTCGACGTTCCCCCGGCGGCGCAACTGGCTCCGCAGCAGCTGCAGGCCCTGCGCGAACAGGCCGCCACCGTGGCGCTCGGCGAACCGGTGCTGGACCACCTTATGGCGGCGCGCCAACAGGCCAGCCAGTCCGATCACCCTGTGTCCGACCGGCGCTGGCGCCAGCTGGTGGCGCTGCTTCAGGTGCAGGCCGCCAGCCAGCAAGCCGAGCGGGTTCAACCCTGGGACCTCTGGCTGCTGCCCTTTGTCTTGGCCTCCGGTCCGGCCGAGGTGCCGGCGTGGCGCGAGTGGTTTTTGCACCGCGTGGCGCGCATCGAACCTGTGCTGATCGATGGTCTGGAGCGCGCGGTTCAGGCCTTTGAACAGCAGCTCGACATTGAGCGCCGCGCGCCCGCCGACGTGCAAGACGACAGCGCGGGCAAGCTGGCGCTGGCGCGCGCCATCGCCGGGCCCGATGCCGCCCGCGACGACATGGTGCGCATCACCAGCCAGCGCGCCGAGCGCCACTTCAGCCGCATCCACATCACCGCCCGCGTGGCGCAGTGCGAGGCGCTGCTGCAGCAGCTTGAGACGCTGCACAACGACACCCAGACACTGGCCAGGCAAATCGTCACCGAGGCACGGGCACACGCCTGGCTACCGCCCTCTTGGCGAGACACCATCTGCGACCAGCACACTGCGCGATGCGATCGTTTGCGCAGCTGGCTTCAGCGCTTGCACATCGCGCGAGACGGTTTCGCACAACTGCCGGTGTCCGCCGAGGCGCCATCCAGCGAGCCAGCGCCCGTGACATGGTCGGCGGACTGAGCGCCCTGGGCGCCCCCCGGGCCGATCGGCCTTACCAGCACCTGGATCAGCTGCCACGCGAGCTCTGGCGCTGGGCGGTGGTGTGCAGCAGCGGCGCGGCCCCACGGCGACTGCCCGAGCTGGTGGCCTGGCGCACCGCACTCATGGCCGGCCAGCTGCCCGATGTGTCGCTGGACTTTGGCGACGCCGAGGCCACGCAAGCCCTGCGGCCGGTGCTGGCCGAGCTGTCTTTGCCCGCGCTCACACAAGGCAGCGAACCGCTGGCGCTGCAGGTCTTGCAAAGCCTGCTCTGGCACCTGGATGGCCTCATTGACCGGGCCGACGGTGTCCCCCGCGCTGCCGCCATTGAAGACATGCGCGCGGCTTTTCTGGCGATCTGGGACGTGCAACGCCAGGGTTGGGACGAGGTGCTCGCGCTGCTTCAATCGCTGGGCGACCTGGCGCACCTGCGCTGGGACGATTTGCGCGGCCAGCTCAACCGGCGCGAATGGCAGGAGGCGCAACGCATCGGCGCACTGCTGCAGCGCCAGCCCGCGCTGGCCAGCTTCATCGATCAGGTGGGTCGGCGCCACATGAACGCCAACGCGCCCCCGGCCCAGCAAGCGCGCCCCGATCCGCACCCCGATGCGTCGGTGGCCCGGCAGGCCACACAAGACGACGCGCGGCGGCCTGAGCCCACCGCGGTAGACGGGGTGCGGCGCTCGCGCAACCTCGCGCGCATGACCGGAGGCGAGCTGCAGCACCTGGGTCACCCGGTGTTGCGCCGCCTCTGGCGCGCGCGCTTTGCCGAAGCCCAGCTGTTCACCTACGACGACCGCGCCCGCGACCCTGCCGCGCGCCCCGCCGCCACAGCGCAGCGCACGCCCTGGCGACTGCGCCCGACCACGCTGGGCCGAGGGCCGCTCCTGGTGTGCCTCGACACCTCGGGCTCCATGCAGGGCGCGCCCGAGCAGGTCGCCAAGGCCTGCGTGCTGCAGGCCGTGCGCAGCGCCCACGCCGGGCGACGCGCCTGCCGCCTCATGGCCTTTGGCGGCCCCGATGAACTGCTGGAGCAAGACCTCACGCTCGACGCCGCCGGCCTGAATGTCCTGCTCGACCTGATGGGGCAGAGCTTTGATGGCGGCACCGACGTGCAGACACCCATGGAGCGTGCCATCGCCACGGTACAAAGCCAGGGCTGGGAAGAGGCCGACCTGCTGATCGTGAGCGACGGCGAATTCGGTGTCACCCATGCCACGCTGGTCGCCCTGCGCGACGCCAAGCAGCGCCTGGGCCTTCGCGTGCACGGCGTGCTGATCGGCGACCGCGAGACCGTGGGCCTGACCGAAGTCTGCGACCGCCTGCACTGGGTGCGCGACTGGCGGCGCTACGGCCAGGCCAGCGCCCACCTCGCCGACAATTTTTCGCCGGTGCACAACCGCAGCCTGACGGCGATGTACTTTCCGAATGCGATCCGGCGCTAGGGCTCTTGCGCGCCCGCCGGGAATATGGCGGGCTGCCCTGCTGGCTGCATTCAGCAATGCCTGACCGTACGTGAACCAAGTGGCCGGTCCCTTGTCAAACCGCCACTTGTGCCCATGTAGGTGTGTCAGTTGAAACACCAAGGAGTGCTGCCATGTTGAAACGCCTGTCCGTCCTGTGGGTAGCCGTGCGCGGCGACGCGCGCCGCCTGTGGGTCGCCCTGCGCCACCCCGAGGCGCCGCTGTGGCTGAAGCTGGGCAGCGCCAGCCTCGTGCTGTATCTCATCTCCCCGGTTGATCTGCTGCCCGACGTCATCCCCGTGCTCGGCCTGGTCGACGACCTGGTACTGATCCCACTGGCCATGCGCTGGATGCTCAACCGCCTGCCGGCCCACCTGCGCGGGGAAGCGGTCCAGAAGCCCGGGGACGTGGTCGGCGAGGCCTGAGCGCGAGGCCTTCGCCTTCTCGGGGTGAAGCCAGATCGCGTCGAAAAAAAGTTGCTGCGCTGTACCTCCCTCCGCACCATCATCCCTGCGCATCGGCATTGAGGGGGACCTTGGGCTCAAGGCCGAACCCGCCAGCTCTGGACCCAATGAGGCCTAAGCCTTGCGCTGCGGAATACTCGTTGTGCAGCGAAAGCGGCCAGTCCGACCTCTTTGTTGGCTGACTCCTTCCGGTCCCAATCAGACTCCAGGAAGTGCATCTAAGCGAACAGAAGATGCTTATCCGTAGACCTGAAAATGGTCGGCAATTTTTAGGCCCGTTCCGCTGGTTCGCTGCCCGAATATGCCAAGCAGCTTCACTAGATCTTGCGAAGTACCTTGAGCGAACATCAGACGGTTAATCTGGGCACAACCTAGGCGAGAAGCATGATGCATGCAGCGTACGGCCCAACGATGTGCCAAGCATAGTAATTGCCCGCTATGTCGAAATGCAGATAGTGAATGGTTGCCTTGATTGCAACTCCGAGCAGCGCACTCACGCAGGTCCAGTACACCGTGGCGGGCGCCCAGTTCGGTTGCGTGTACATCTTTAGCGCGAAGGCGGTCACTCCAGCCAGGATTGGTAGGTGAAGACAGGCGGCCTCCTGGTATCGAGACCTACGCCGCAGCAGTGCTGCAGGCTGTCAAACCGGCTTCTCGGACGATCGTGCCCTCTGCAACGTCACACCGACATGGATGACTCATACAATGTTGCAAATGCTGCAGCCGTCTATATTGCTCGTCGACGACGACGTCACGTTGTCGGGCATGTTGCGCACACTGCTCAGTCGCGAGGGCTGGTCTGTGCAGGCTGCCTTGACCGGTGCCGAGGGTGAAACCCTGCTGTCCCAGGCCCTGCCCGACGTGATCCTGCTGGACGTCATGTTGCCGGACGCGAACGGGTTGGACCTGTGCAGACGCTGGCGCGCCGCCAATAGGCAATTGGCCATCCTGATGCTCACCGCTCGCGGCCAGCCCTCGGAAAGAGTGCTGGGCCTGGACACCGGCGCCGACGACTACCTGGCAAAGCCGTTCGACCGGCGCGAACTCGTCGCGCGCATCCGTGCGCTGCTCCGGCGCAAGGCAGGTGAACGTACCGCATCGCCCGTGCTGCGATTCGACGGTTTGACCATCGACCCTCAGCTCCGCGAGGTCAGGGTACGAGATGAGTTGGTCGAGCTCACGAGCACGGAGTTCAAGCTGTTGCTGGAACTGGCCAGTAACCCGGGCAAGTCGCTCACGCGCGAACAGCTCAACGCCCAGGTTCAAGTCGGCAACTACCGCCCCTTGGACCGGACCGTAGACGCACAGGTCTATCGGCTGAGGCGCAAATTGATGCCGCAAGGCTCCGGCCGGGGCTGGATCGACACGGTGCGGGGCGAGGGCTACGTCTTCGTGCCACGTCCCGCATCCCCGCAGTAGGTTGCAAGCCGTGTTGCACTGGAGCCGGCTGGATACGCTCTTCGCGAGACTGCTGCTGGCACAGGGATTGACCGTCGTCTGTGCCACGATAACCTTCGGCGCCCTGGTCTTCTTCGACCGCAATGTTGTCCTCGCAGGGCCCTATGCCGAAGCTCTGGCGCCCGAGTTGGCCAGGGTGATCGGCTCCGCTCCCGTGCTGGCTTCGACACCATCCGTCGAGCGAATCGAGCCGCCTGACCCGCACGAGGCGCTCGACATTGCAGCCTGGCCTGGGGCGGCAAAGCTCATTCAGGAACTGGACAGGCAAGGCTTCAAGGTCGACCAGGTGATCCTGCACGCAAGCCGGGGCAAGCCGACGTTTTCCATGCGCGTAAGGACCGACCAGTCGTCTCCAGTTTGGGTCGGCGTGACGGATCCGTCAATCTTCCCGCGGTGGTACACCGCCGGACTCGGTTTGTCAGCCGCACTTGCGGTCGTGATCGCCGCGAGTTGGGCCATCGCCAGGCACGTCTCGCGGCCGCTGGAGTGGCTGGAGGCCAGAATTCGACGCCAGTCGGCCAGTCTTGCGCCGGATGCAGGCGAACCACAACGGCAATCCGTTGATGGCACGGCCGAAATCCGTTCGATTGCTGCGGCGTATGCAGATCTGCAAGCACGCCTGGCACGTGTCGAGCGGGAGCGCAAGGTGATGCTTGGCGGGATCTCGCACGACATGCGCAGCCCACTGGCACGCATACGGCTCGCGGCCGAAATGCTTCCGGAGACCGAGGACACCACGGAACAGCTGCAAACGATCGTCCGCGAGGTTGAGCACGCCGACCAGCTCGTGGGCAGCTTTCTCGACTTCGTCGCGGCCGACGAACTGGCACTGGACGAGATCGTCGATCTTGCGGCGCTGACGCGCACGAGCGCCGCGGGGTTTTACCGATTAGAGAAGCCGCCGACGGTTGTCGGGCCAGCACGCCTTGAATACGGTCCGGCCAACGGGTTGTTGCTCCAGCGTGCCATCACCAACCTGATCGACAACGCCTTAAAGCACGGGCGCGCACCGGTGGTAGTGACGCTTATGAGCGGCAGCGACGGCGTATCCATCCAGGTGGACGACCACGGTGACGGGATGAAGCAGGGTACGGCACTTCGACTGACCGAGGCGTTCGCCCGAGGGGATGTCGCACGAAGTGTCCCGGGTACCGGACTCGGACTGGCCATCGTTGGTCAGGTGGTGAACCGGCTAGGTGGAAAGCTGAGCTTTGAGCGTCTCGCTTCAGGTCAGCGGGTTCGCGTCACGCTCCCCGTGCCTCATCAACGCTCGGACGTCCTAAAACAGATGTCGTCGTCTTTTGCAGGGGTTGCGAGCGGATAACGAGTCAACGCAAAACCCCTGATTGGGGCCTGGCTGCCGAGAACTACTTGGGGCCCCCAGCTTCCAGGGCAGCCTTGAGTTCATCGAGCGTGACGTAACCCTTCTTGTCCTTGTCGAGGGTGTCGAATCGCCGCGCCACACGCGGCATGTCCGCCTTGGCTTCGGCAAGCGTGAGCTTCCCATCGCTGTCCTTGTCCGCCTTGGCAAACTGCTTGGCCACGGTCTCTGCGTCCGGCCGGCCTAGCTGGGCCGCGGTCGGGCCACACACGGTAACAAGAATGGACATCGCGGCGATGTGGAAGAGCTTCAGCGTCATGGAAGGAGACTCCAGTTCAGGGTTGGATCATCAAGAGCGCTCGTCACATGGATTCGGACTTTCGACCTTGCCACTGCTCGACGATCAGGAAAAACACAGGCACCAGCGCCACGGCCAGCAGGGTTGAGGCCAGCATGCCGGAAAAGACCGTCAGTCCGATCGACTTGCGGGCAGCTGCGCCGGCACCGCTGCTGATGATGAGGGGCACCACGCCCAGGATGAACGAGAACGAGGTCATCAGGATCGGCCGGAAGCGCCGCCGCGACCCCTCGAGCGCAGCCTCGACCACGTCCATGCCCTTCTGGTGCAACTCGTGCGCCACCTCGACGATGAGGATCGCGTTCTTCGCCGATAGCGCGATGAGCAGTACCAGGCCGATCTGCACGTAGATGTTGTTGGGCAGGCCCACGGCGGTCAGTGCCGCCACCGTACCCACCAGCGACAAGGGCACCGATAGCAGCACCGGGACCGGCGTCCACCAGGACTCGTACTGTCCCGCGAGGACCAGATATACCAGGAGCAAGGCCAAGCCGAACACCAGTACGACGCTATTGCCCACGAGCTTTTCCTGGTAGGACATTGCGGTCCACTCGTAGGACACCCCTGGGGGCAAGGTCTGTTTGGCCAGGTCTTCCATGAGCGCCAGCGCCTCGCCGGAGCTGTAGCCCGTGGCCGCGGCGCCGACGATCGCCGCGGTCGGCATCAGGTTGTATTGCGCGGCCACGGCGGGACCACTAACCTCGCTGAAGCGCACGAAGGCCGACAGCGGCACCATGTTGCCGCCGCGCGAGCGCACGGTCAGGCGGCCGATCGCGTCCCGGTCCAGCCTGGAGCTCGGATCGGCCTGGACGAAGATCGTGTAGTTCTGGCCGAATTTGGAGAACTGATTGACGTAGGCGGCACCCAGGTAGCTCTGCATCGCGTCGTAGGCGTCACCCACCGACACACCGAGCGCTTCGGCCCGGGCGCGGTTGAGGTCCAGCTTCAGCTGCGGCACAGCGATGCGAAGCGGCGTGAACACACGCTCGATGCGCGGATCGGCCGATGCCGCAGTCACCATGGCGTCGGCTGCCGCGGCTAGCTTCTCGTCGTCCCCGCTGCCGTCGTTCAAGACGAGCTGCATCTGGAAGCCCCCGGACAGGCCGAGCCCGTTGATCGGCGGCGGCACCAGCACGAGCCCGGTGGCGTCGGGCAGGCGGGCGAGTTCCTCCCCGAGCCTCCCGTAGATCGTCCGCAAGTCCTGCCCACCGGCCTTGCCGCGCTCGGCCCAGTCGTGCAGCACGAAGTACACGAGCGCGGCGCTCGACAGCGGCGCATTGCTGTCCAGCGGGGAGACGCCCCCGACCGCGATGGCGTGCTTCACACCCGGTACCCGCATACCGGCATGCACCAGTTCCTGGGCCGCGCGGTCGGTTCGCTGCAGCGATGCCGCATCCGGCAACTGCATCGCCACCATCACGAAGCCCTGGTCCTCGGTCGGGATGAAGCCGGTGGGGATCTTCGCGAAGCCCCACGCCGAAAGGCCGATCAGCAGCACGCCCACGGCTGCGCTCGGCCACCGGTGGCGCAGCAAGATCTTGATAAGGCGCAGGTAGCCGCGCTCCATCGGCACATAGACCGAGTTGAAGGCCTGTGCAAACCAGCCCGGTTGGCGATGAGGATCGTGCGGTCGAAGGTACTGCGCCGACTGTGCGGGCTTGAGCGTGACGGCGTTGATCCCGGAAATCACCGCCGTCGCGGCAATGACCAGCGCGAACTGCTTGTACATCTCCCCGGTGATGCCCGGGATGAAGGCCGCGGGCAGGAATACCGCAGTCAGGACCAGGGTCACGCCGATGATGGGACCGAGCAGCTCGTTCATCGCAGCGATGGCGGACTCGCGCGCCGGCGTGCCTTCTTCCATCTTCTGTGCTACGCCTTCGACGACCACGATCGCGTCGTCGACCACGATGCCGATGCACAGCACGATCGCGAACAAAGTCAGCAGGTTGATCGAGAAGCCCAGCGCGGCCATTGCTGCGAAGGCGCCGATGACGGTGATCGGCACGGTTGTGGCGGGTACCAGGGTTGCGCGCCAGTCCTGCAGAAACACGATGATCACGAGCAGCACCAGGACACCGGCCTCGAGCAGGGTCTTATAGACCTCATGGATGGATGCGCGCACGAAGACTGTCGTGTCCAGAGGCACGTCGTAGCGCAAACCCTTCGGAAAGTCGACCGACAGACGCTGGAGTTCCGTGCGCACGGCATCGGCAGCATCCAGGGCATTCGCGTCTGGCAGCTGGTAGATGGCAATGCCGCCAGCCGATCGGCCATCGAACGTGAAGGTCTGGTTGTAGTTCTGGCTGCCGAGCTCGATACGCGCCACATCGCGCAGCCGGGTGACGGCGCCGTTGTCGCCGGTGGCGATCACGATGTTGCCGAACTCTTCCGGGTCCTCCAAAGGGCCGTCGACCACGATGCTCAGCTGCTGTTGCTGCCCTGGCGGTGCCGGCGGCATGCCGAGCTGGCCCGCGCTGATGCGCTGCGTCTGCTTGCCCACCACCGCAATCACGGCCGAAGGGTTGAGGCCGCGCTGCTTCATCTGGGCGGCGTCGAGCCAGATGCGCATGCTGTAGGCGCCGACGCCAAACACGTTGACGTCGGCAACGCCAGGCAGGCGCGCCAGGCTTTCACGCAGCCGAAGGTTGGCGAAGTTGCTCAGGAACAGGGCATCATGCGAGGGATCGTCCGAGGAGAGCGTGACGATCTGCAGGATCGCGGTCGAGCGCTTGCGCGTCACCACGCCCTGCTGCTGCACGGCGCTTGGCAGTGAAGGCAGCGCGCTGGTCACGCGGTTCTGCACGGCGACCTGGGCCTGGTCCGCGTCGGTGCCCACGCCGAAGCTGACCGTCAGTGCATAGCGTCCGTCATTCGACGCGACGGACTGCATGTACAGCATGCCTTCGACGCCGTTGACTTGCTGTTCGATGGCCCGCGCCACCACGTCCTTGACTGTGCGGGCATTGGCCCCGGGGTAGTTGGCCGTCACCAGGATGGTGGGCGGCGTGAGCTGCGGGTACTGCGCCACCGGCAGGCCGAGCACGGAGACGGCCCCGATCAGCAACGTCAACAGCGCGATGACATTGGCCAGGACCGGCCGCTCGATGAAGTAGCGCGCGATCATCGAGCGACCGAGGTGGGAGCGGCCGCCGCGGGCTGTGTCTGAACCTTCCTGCCGTCGGCCACCTTGGTGGTGCCGCTGACGATCAGAAGTTCGCCTGCCTTCAGTCCGCTCAGGATTTCGTTGAACTCGCCACGCGCGGCCTGCGTCTGAACGCCACGTCGCCGGGCCACATCGCCTTCGGCGACGTAGACGAAGTTACCCTGCTGGTCGCTCAGAATCGCCGCCCGCGGTATCAACAGGGCCTCACGCGGCTGCCCCAGGTCGATCGACAGCCTGGCGTAGTACCCAGGCAGCAGGCGTCCATCGAGGTTGGAGAACCGGCCTCGCACGGCCAGTGTGCCGGTGCCCGGCAAGACCTGCCGGTCGATGAAGTCGAGCTCGCCATGCTCGGGGGTCTGATCCTCGCCCTGAAGTGTGGCCTGCACGGGGACCCGCTCCGCGACGGCCTGGCCGCCACGACCCCTGGCGGCCACCCGCTCGCGCAGGCGCAGCACGTCGCGTTCGCCGACGGCCGCGTTGACGTATGCCGGCGACAGCTTCTGGATGGTCGCGAGCAGGGTGCCGCCGGGCGACGCACCCACGTAGGCGCCGACATCCACCTGGTGACGGCCGACGACGCCGTCGAAAGGCGCGCGAATCTGGGTGTAACTGAGGCTGATCTTCGCGAGCGCGAGGTTGGCCTCCGCCTGCTGCAGATTGGCCAGCGCGGCATCCACACTGGATTGGGCGGTGGCCCGCTCCTGCAGCAGCTGCGTCTGGCGGTCGAAGTCGCTGCGGGTCTGGGCCAGGCGAGCCTCGTTCAGCTTGACCTGCTGCTCGTAGGTGTCTGGCTCGATGGAGAACAGCAATCGGCCGCGGCGCACGAACTCGCCGTCGCGGTAGTGGATCTCCTTCAAGGCACCGGCGACGCGGGCCATCAGGTCTGCTCGCTGGCTCGGAGCGACGCTGCCGTCCAGTTCGATGACGTCCTGGATGCGGCTGGGTGCCACGGCCTGGACGGTGACGCTGACGACCGGCGGCGTCGAGGCCGTCGGTGTGGCGTTCCGCTTTCCGCATCCGGACAGCAGCACAAGAACGCAGGCGAACGCGGTCGCAATGCAAACCCCCGGAGGGATAAAGGCGTGTCGGATCAAGGCTGAGCTCCCCCGCTGGACGCGTCCTGCTCCAGGCCGCCCAGCGCGCGCCACGCACTGATGTGGGCCTGGAGCAAGGCGCCTTGTGCCTGCACCCGTGCATCGGAGGTCTGGAGTCGCGCCTGCTCAGCGCTGGCCACCGTGGTGTAGTCGGTCTGCCCGGATCGATACCGCGCGCCGGCCAGCTCGGCGCTTCTCGATGCTGCGGCTTCGGCCGCGCTCAACTGCGCCACCTGCTCGGTGTATTCCATGATCGCACTCATCGCGTCCTCGACCTCCTGCTGCGCCTTCAGCACCTGGTTCTGGTAGGCCAGCATGGCCTGTTTGAAGAGGCTGTCCTGAACCTGGACCTGCGCCTTGATGCGCTCGCGGTCAAAGAGCGGCAGCACCAGCCCCAGCCCCGCCGAGAGGGTTCGGTTGTCCCAACGGAACAGATCCGAGACGCTGTCGGTGGTCGAGAACCCGAAGGACCCCCCGAGCGTGAAGCTTGGGTACAGAGCCGCTTCGGCCTGACCGATGCGCGCCGACTGGGCCATGGCCACAGCCTCCGCTTGCATCACGTCGGGGCGGCGCCTCAGCAGGTCCCTGGGCAGGCCGGCGGCGGCGGCCTTCGGCGCACGGGGCAGTCCGTGCGTCATCGGATGTTCGCGCGCGAATCGATCCGGCGGAGATCCCAGGAGCACGCTCAAGGCGTGCTGGAAGGTCGCCAGCGATTGGCGGATCGCCGGCAACTGGGCCAGGGTCTGCGCATGCTGCGTCTGCGCTTGGCGGTAGTCCAGTTCGGAGGCAGCTCCCAAGCGAAAGCGTGCCTCGGCGATCCGCAGGCTCTCTTGCTGCTGCGCCAGGTTGGCCTGGGCGACGGCAAGACGCTGCTCGTACAGCCGCACATTGCAGTAGGTGGCGGCCACGCTGGCCTTGATCGACACGTTAGCCGCCCGGTATGCCGCCTGGCTGCTGCGCAGGGACGCGGCGTCGACCTCGGTGGCGCGCCGCTGTGTGCCCCAGAAGTCAATCTCCCAGGAAACCTGGCCGAGCACCTGATGGGCCGTTGATCCCTCCTGAGTGCCGCGAAGGGTCGAGGCCAGATCGGGCTGGCTGTAGGTGCTGCCGGCCGAGAGCTGAGCTGCCGGCAGCGCGGATGCCAGCGTTCCGCGCAGCACGGCCTCGGCTTGCGCCACTTGCGCCGCTGCGGTTTGCAGTGTCAGGTTGTTGGCCTGTGCGAACTGCAGCAGTTCGCTCAGCACCGGATCGTCAAAGCTGCCCCAGAAGGTGGTTTCGTCGTTAGCGCTTATGACCGGGCGTAGTCCGGCTGGCGTAGACCAATCGGCCTGCAGTGACAACGGTGGACGCGCGTAGTCAGGGCCGACGGACGAACAGGCCCCGAGTGCAAACAGCACAATCAGTCCGACACTGTTCTTGTGCGAGGCTCGAGCGGCGTAGGGCATCTTGCCGAAAGGTATCCACATTGCCTTCGTTGACGCCTCACAGGAGTTTGGAAGCTCGGCGGCCATTGACCGCGAGCGGCTTCTACCTAGTATAGAAGTTCGATTCCCGGCGGAACGGGCGATCAGATGACGTTTTGTGATAACTGGACCGGCAAGGCCTGTTGGGCGCCTACAGCGAATTTGCTTCCCCTACATTTAGTGGTCAGGAGTTCTTGGCTGGAGAACTTCACTGTAAGTTGTCACGCAATCATGGCCATCAACATCTCCCCCCAAACAATCACCAAGCCATCGCGTGCCAACGGCTTCGCCTGGCGCTTGCGATCGCCTGCGGCGTCGACTCAAGTGGCCTTCGGTATCCGCCCTCCAGGTCGCCTACCACAAGTACCAGCAGGGTCGGCATGAACATGAGACGGCGTCTGGTGCTTCTGGCTGCCGGCCTGGCTGCAGCTAGCGCGCTCGTCGTAACCGCACTCCCGGCGATTTTGCAAAGCCTTGGTCTGCATCCTGAGTTCGAGGGCCAGCACTATCTGCTCCCCGAAGGACGGGCGCTGATCATCGCCACCAGCCACGACCGCCTGGGCGAAGGCGGCGCAGAGACCGGCGTGGCCGCGTCCGAAGTGACCGCCCCCTACTACGAGTTCAAGGGTGGCCGAGTCAACGTCGATATCGCCAGCATCAGGGGCGGGAAAATTCCGTTCGACCCGGTGACGCTCAGCCGCTTCATCCGAACCCACTACGACGAGCGCTACTTGGAAGACCCCGTCCTTCAGAGCAAGGTCCAGAACTCGATGCGCATCGACGACATCGACTTCACTCGATACGACGTCATCTACCTCGCAGGTGGCTGGGGGGCAGCCTACGACCTCGGCCAGTCCGAGGTCCTGGGGCGGAAGATCACCGAGGCTTGGGCCGCAGGCAAAGTGGTCGGCGGCGTTTGCCATGGACCTCTCGGCCTGCTGCGCGCAAATGACGAGAGCGGCCAACCGCTGGTCAGGGGTCGCCGTGTCACGGGGGTGACCGACAAGCAGGTCACGGAACTCTACATCTCGATCACCCCCATGCACCCGGAGCGAGAGCTACGGGCCGCCGGGGCGGTGTTCGAAAGCGCGACCGCGTTCCGCGACTTCTTCGCCAACCACGTCGTCGTCGACGGCCGCCTTGTCACCGGGCAGAACCAGAACGCCGGAGCCGAGGTCGCGAACCTCATGATGAAAGCGGCGGGAGGCACGCGCCGATGAAGGCCATCCTCGGCACGCCACGCGTGGAGGTGGTCTTGCGGTGGCTTGCCACTGCGGTCGGCACCCTTCTGCTGCTGATGGGAATAGGCTTTCTGGTCATGCCGGAGTTGCTTGCCACGGGCATTCTGGCGGCCGAGCCGGCGCGCGCCGTGGGCATCAACTCGCTGCGAGGCGACTTCGGCGGGCTCTTCCTCGGGATGGGCCTCTTCGTGCTGATCGGCACGCTGACCCGGTACCCAACGTTGCTGCTGGTCCCCATCGTCTTTCTGGCTCTGATCGTGACGGGAAGGTTGATCAGCGTGATCGTTGACGATCTTCCCGTGGTGACGAAGGGCGCGCTGGCCAGCGAGCTGCTGTTCCTGGCAGTGCTGGGCCTGTCGCTGCTTGCTTCGTCTGTCCGGCATGAGAACCTCGCTCATCGAGCGGTCCATGCGGTCACGCCGCGGTTGCGCATAGTCGTCGTGCTTGGGGTTGTCGTCGTCGTGATCGTGGTCGGCGCGTTCCAGGCCCAGCGACAAATCGGACTGCGTCTGCTTGGCGCGGTGGCGGGCTCCCAGCTGCAGAGCAACGGGTTGGATGGCATTCCCGACGGGCTCCACGTCGGGCTGGCCGGAACAGGGGCACCTCTACCCGAGCATCGACGCCACGGTGTCTGCACCTTCGTGCTGGCAGGCAAGCACCTCTTCATCGTGGACTCCGGGCCGGGCAGCACCAAGGCCCTCGAGTTGATGCGGCTCCCGCTCGGCAACATCGAGGCCGTGTTGCTCACCCACATGCACTCGGACCACATTGGCGGGCTCGGCGAGTTGATGCTCAAGGCCTGGACGCGAGGGGCTAGACAGCAACCGCTGAAGGTCCTCGGGCCCGACGGCGTCGACCAGGTGGTGCAGGGTTTCAACATGGCTTATGCCATCGACACTGACCTCCGCATCGCTCATCATCCCCCGACTATCGCGGCGCCGGAGGGTGCTGGCGCCATGGCCGAGACCATCCGGTCGTTCGACGCTGATGGTGCCGCAACGATCTTTGAGGCGCCGGGCCTGAAGGTGACGGCGTTTCTCGTCGATCATCGCCCGGCCGCGCCTGCGGTGGGCTATCGCTTCGACTACAAGGGCCGGTCGATCGTGATCAGCGGGGACACCCTGCCGAGCGAATCCCTCCGTCGTCAGGCCCAGGGAGCGGATATCCTGCTGCACGAGGCGTTGCAGCCGGAGATGCTGCAAATCATCCATGACGCGGCCGTGAGAGGTGGGCAGCCCAACGCGGCGCAGTTGGCCTCTGACATCCAGACCTATCACACGTTCCCAGAGGAAGTCGCCCGCATTGCTCGCGATGCACATGTGCGTCAGGTGGTCCTTCATCACTTTCTCCCCCAGGTCCCGATGCGCATCTTTCACTCGGCTTTCCTCGGCGACACGAGGAAGATCTTTCGTGGGCCCATCACCATGGGGGTTGAGGGCATGCTGCTCAGTCTTCCGCCGGAGTCGCTGGATGTTCGTCTCGGGTGGTTCTTGTAGTGGGTAGACCAACGGCTTGATAGGTATCCGAGTGGTAGAGGCGCACGCGATGCTAGTCGTTGCCGGCCGCGACACAAGCGTGAACGAATGTCATGCGGCGACCTGAATCTCGCGTCGATGTCGGTTCTGGGTCGGGAACTACCCTTGGGTGGCCCGGTCGCGAGGGTCTGCAACCAGCCTTGAACCGACTCTCGAATTGCCAAATTCGGCTCTTGACCGCATGCGTTCGGTCATGCAGTACTTCGGCCAGATCGCTCTGGCCCGCTGGGGCCTGGCACCGCTTCAGCACGCCTCCCGCTCGCTGAATCAACAGGCCGGCCATCCGCTATGCTGCCGCCCATGCCATCTCACCCTCAAGCCTCCATTTCACGTGCTGCAGGCTGGATGGCTGGCTGGCTGACGCTGATGGTGGTGATCGCCGTGGCCGGGCGCGAGGCTGCTCGCGAGTTGTCGGTGTTCCAGATCATGCTGCTGCGCTCCACCCTGGGCATGCTCATGCTGTGGCCCCTGGTGCGCGCGGCGGGTGGCCTGGCCGCGATGCGCACCCAACGGCTGCCCCAGCACACGCTGCGCAATGCGGTGCACTACGCCGCTCAGTACGGCTGGTTCGTGGCCCTCACGCTCATCCCGCTGGCGCAGGTGGTAGCCATTGAATTCACCATGCCTATCTGGGCAGCCGCTCTGGCAGCTCTTTTTCTGGGTGAACGCATGAGCGGCCGCAAGTGGTTCGCCGTGGTGCTGGGGCTGGTGGGTGTGGCGGTCATCGTGCGCCCGAGCGCGGGCGACATCGACCTCGGTCAACTCATTGCGCTGGCTGCGGCGGTGGGGTTCGCGATCTCGGTGGTGCTGGTCAAGTCGCTCACCCGCACCGATGAAGCCGTCGCCATCAGTTTCTGGATGCTGGTGGTGCAGAGTGCCATCGGGATCGTGCCGGCGATTCTGGTGTGGCAATGGCCTTCGGCGCAGGCCTGGGCCTGGGTGGTGGTGGTGGCGTTCTGTGGCACCTATTCGCACTACTGCTTCGCTAGGGCGATGCAGCATGCAGACGCCACGGTGGTGGTGCCCATGGACTTCTTGCGGGTTCCGCTCACCGCGCTGATGGGCTGGCTGGTGTATTCGGAACGGCTGGACCTGTTCACCGGCTTGGGCGTTGGCCTGATTCTGGCTGGCAACCTGCTGAACCTGCTCAGATGGCCCCATGGCGGCTGGAGAGGCCGGAGCAAGGCCTGAAGCATCGCGCGAGCGTGGACTTCGCTGTGCGCCATGCGCTCGCAGCGATACCGTCGTGTCAGCAGAACCCTGCCGATGGACCGGTTGCAATTCATGAGCCATTCGGCGACCTGCCCTGCGTGATTCGGATCGACCGTTTTCCGAAAGTTGCTGATCCGATTCAAGCATCGGTTTTGATGCGGCGGCTGGCGCTCCAGCAGAAACGGCGAGTGTCCCTCGCCAGCCATCACCGCGAGCCGACCGGGCTTCGGCCCTGTTCAGCGAATGACCGGCGGCGCCCCATCGGGCTGATCGCGCCCGACCCGCCGCGCGCGCCAAAGCCACCCCAGACCGCCAGGGAAATGCCAACCCGGCGGATGCGTCGGCTAAACTGACGGCTGCTCCGGGGTGCACAGATCTTCCAAGGTCTGGCGCTGAGATGGTTGAAAAATGCCAAACCCGTGAACTTGATCCGGCTAGTACCGGCGAAAGAAGAGCGTCGTCCTCCAGGGCTTGTTTCCTGACTGTGCTGAGCCCGCTGGTTCGGCGCCAACCCCCTCGCCAGAGGTCCCGGTTGTTCAGGTAACAGGTGTTGATGGGCGGTCTCCGGAGCTTGAACCGTTTGCTGTGTTTCAAGCCCAACTTCAGGAGACCGCTGCCATGAACGCCCCCGAAAAAATTCCCTTTGCCGATCAGTTCGCGCTCAGTCGCGAGCCGTTTCCAGCTTCGCGCAAGGTCTATGTGCCGGGCTCGCAACCGGGTGTGAATGTGCCCATGCGCGAGATCCTGCTCACCAATGGCGAACGCGTCACCGTGTACGACACCTCGGGGCCTTACAGCGACCCGGCCGCCGCCATCGACATCCGCCGCGGCCTGCCGGACCTGCGCGGCCCCTGGCTGGACGCGCGCGCCGACACCGAAAGCTACGAAGGCCGGCAGCGCGCCGCGCTGGACGATGGTGTGAAAAACGAGGCCGAGCAGAACAACACCACCATCGAGCGCATCCAGGCGCTGCGCGCCGAGGCCGCAGGCCTGCAGCGGACGCCGCGCCGCGCCAGGTCGGGCCAGAGCGTGACGCAGATGCACTACGCACGCCGCGGCATCGTCACCCCCGAGATGGAGTACGTGGCGATCCGAGAAAACGGCAAGCGCGAGTGGATGCAGGACTACCTGGCTGACGCATCACGCGAGCAACGTCTGCGCGGCAACCCCATGGGTGCCAACATTCCCAGGGTATTCACGCCCGAGTTCGTGCGCGACGAGGTGGCGCGCGGCCGCGCCATCATTCCCGCCAACATCAACCACCCCGAGGTGGAGCCGATGGCGATCGGGCGCAACTTCGGCGTGAAGATCAACGCCAACATCGGCAACTCCGCCGTCACCTCCAGCTTTGAAGAAGAGGTGGACAAGTTGGTGTGGGCCACGCGCTGGGGTGCCGACAACGTGATGGACCTCTCCACCGGCCGCAACATCCACACCACGCGCGACTGGATCGTGCGCAACAGCCCGGTGCCCATCGGCACGGTGCCGATTTACCAGGCGCTGGAAAAGGTGTGCGGCGTGGCCGAAGACCTCACCTGGGCGATCTACCGCGACACGCTGATCGAGCAGGCCGAGCAAGGCGTGGACTACTTCACCATCCACGCCGGCGTGCGCCTGGCCTACATCCACCTCACCGCGCAACGCCGCACCGGCATCGTCTCGCGCGGCGGCAGCATCCTGGCCAAGTGGTGCATCACCCACCACAAAGAAAACTTCCTGTACACGCATTTCGAAGAGATCTGCGAGATCATGAAGACCTACGACGTGAGCTTCTCGCTGGGCGATGGCCTGCGCCCGGGCAGTGCGGCTGATGCCAACGACGAAGCGCAGTTCGCGGAGCTGGCCACGCTGGGCGAACTCACGCAGATCGCCTGGAAGCACGATGTGCAGACCATGATCGAAGGCCCCGGCCACGTGCCCATGCACCTGATCCAGGCCAACATGGACGAGCAGCTCAAGCGCTGCCACGAGGCACCGTTCTACACACTGGGTCCGCTCACCATCGACATCGCACCGGGCTACGACCACATCGCCAGCGCCATCGGCGCGGCCATGATCGGCTGGATGGGCACGGCCATGCTCTGCTACGTGACGCCCAAGGAACACCTGGGCCTGCCCGATCGCGACGACGTGAAGCAGGGGATCATGGCCTACAAGATCGCCGCCCACGCGGCTGACAACGCCAAGGGTCACCCGGGTTCGCGCGCCCGCGACGACGCCATGAGCAAAGCACGTTTCGAGTTCCGCTGGATCGACCAGTTCAATCTGGGCCTCGATCCCGACACCGCGCGCGGCTACCACGACGAAACCCTGCCCAAAGACTCGTCGAAGGAAGCGCACTTCTGCTCCATGTGCGGCCCGAAGTTCTGCTCGATGAAGATCACGCAAGACGTGCGCGACTACGCCGCCGCCAAGGGCGTGAGCGAGATCGAGGCGCTCAAGCAAGGCATGGCGCAGAAGAGCGAAGAGTTCAAGGCGGTGGGCGGCGAGTTTTACGTGCCGGTCGATTCGATCAAGCCCAAGGCCTGAGTCCGTGGCCGCATTGAGAATTGGCATCGCTGGCGCGGGTGTGCTGGGGCGGCTGCTGGCCTGGCAGCTGAGCCGCGCCGGGCACGCGGTCACCGTGTTCGACCCGGCACCGGGGCCACAGGCACCCGCCATCGGCACGCTGTCCGCCCCCGCCACGCCGCATGCGGCAGGCTTCACCGCCGCCGGCATGCTCAGCCCGCTGGCCGAGCTGGACAACGCCAGCCCCGAGGTGGCCTTGCTCGGCTGGCGCTCGCTGGCGCTGTGGCGCGAAGTGGCCGAGACGCTTTTGGCCGAGGGCGTGAGCCAGCCGCTGTTTGCGCAACACGGCAGCCTGCTGCTGGCACACGGCAGCGATAGGGGCGCGGCCCAGCGTGTGCTGGCGCGGCTGGAACACGCGCGTACCCTCGCCGGCGAGACACAAGCGCCTGAGCCGCTGGACCGCGCAGCCTTGGCTGCGCTGGAGCCCGACGTGGCGCCCGGCCTACACGCCTGGCTGCTGCCCGGCGAGGCGCAACTGATGCCGCGCGAGATGATGGCGACGCTGGCAGCGCACGCGCCGGGCGTGTGGTGGTGCTGGGGCGAACGCGTGGCGCGCGTGGCGCCGGGCCTGCTGCAGGTCGAGGGTGAAGCGCCCATAGGCTTTGACCTGGTGATCGATGCGCGCGGCTGCGGCGCCCGGCCAGACGCGCCGGTGCGTGGCGTGCGCGGAGAGTTGATCTGGCTGCACGCACCCGGCGTGAGTCTGCAGCGGCCGCTGCGCCTGCTGCACCCGCGACACCGCGTCTACATCGTGCCGCGCCCGGGCAATCTGTTCGTGGTGGGTGCCAGCGAAATCGAAAGCGAAGACCGTTCACCGGTGAGCCTGCGCAGCGCGGTGGAGCTCATGAGCGCGGCGCACAGCGTGTTGCCCGATCTGGCCGAGGCGCGCATCGTGCACATGGAGAGCAACCTGCGCCCCGCACTGCCAGACAACGAACCCGCCACGCACACCGAAGCTGGCCTGCTGCGCATCAACGGCCTGTTTCGCCACGGCTGGCTGCTGGCGCCGGCGCTGGTGCAGGACGCTCTTGAAACACTGAGCCTGACCGAACCCGCGCAGGAGAAGGCCGATGTCTGAAACCATTGAACCGCACTCAACACACCTGAGGTTCAACGACCAGACGCTGCCCTGCCCCGAGGGCCTGACGCTGGCAGCGCTTTTGGAGGCGCAGGGTGTGGACGCTCAAGCGGTGGCCACGGCGGTCAACGGCACATTCGTACCGCGCTCGCAGCGCGACCAACAGCGCTTGAGGGCAGGCGACACCGTGCTGTCTTTCCAGGCCATCGTCGGAGGCTGAATATGGTTCCCCCCGCGCCGCTTCGCGTCACCCTCCACTGGGCGGCACTGGCGGCCCGGCGAAGCCGGTTCCGCGGTGTCCTGGGCTGGCTGTGCTGCCTGCAAACTTATCGCGCTCCGGCGCATTGAAATCACGTCACATGAATCAAGCCTCAGCCCACTGGACGTTGTACGGCACCACACTCAGCAGTCGCTTCCTTATCGGCACAGCCGGCTACCCGTCGCCGCTGGTGCTGGCCGACAGCATCGCCGCCAGCGGTGCGCAGATCGTCACCGTGGGCTTGAAGCGCACGCTGGCGGCGGCGGGCGACAACGGCTTCATCGCCATCATCCAGGCGGCGGTGCGCGAGCGCGGTGCGCGCCTGCTGCCCAACACCGCGGGCTGCCGCACGGCGCGCGAGGCAGTCACGCTGGCCCACATGGCGCGCGAGCTGTACGGCACCACTTGGATCAAGCTGGAGGTGGTGGGCGACGAACACACACTGCAGCCCGACCCCTGGGGCACGGTGGAGGCCGCCGCGCAGCTGGTGAAAGACGCCTTTCATGTGTTTCCTTACTGCACCGACGATCTCGTGACCTGCCAGCGCCTGCTCGACGCGGGCTGTGAGCTGCTCATGCCCTGGGGCGCGCCGATTGGCTCTGGGCAAGGCTTGATCAACCCGTTTGCGCTGCGCACCCTGCGCGCGCGCCTGCCTGACGTGCCGCTGATCGTGGACGCGGGCATCGGCGCGCCCTCCCACGCGGCACAGGCGATGGAACTGGGCATGGACGGCGTGCTGCTGAACTCGGCCGTGTCCCAAGCGGTGGACCCGGTGCGGATGGCGCGTGCGTTTGGCCAGGCCATCGAAGCGGGGCGCGGCGCATTTGAAGCCGGCGTGATGGCACCTCAGGCGATGGCGGTGGCGAGCACACCCGTCTCTGGCCACCCCTTTTTACTGGACTGACATGACACCCATCATCTGGAGCATCGCCGGCACCGACAGCGGTGGCGGCGCAGGCCTGGCGGCCGACCAGCGGGCGGCCGATGCCCTGGGCGTGCACTGCTGCACCGTGGTGGCCGGCATCACGGCCCAAAGCACCACCGAAGTGACACACATCGAGGCCACGCCACCCCATGTCTTGCAAGCACAGCTCGACACCCTGCTGGCCGACATGCCGCCGCGCGTGATCAAGACCGGGCTGCTGGGCAGCGCGGAGAACGTGCGCGTGCTGACCCGCTTCATCGACCGGCAGCGCGAGCGCGCGCCGCTGGCACTGGTGGTCGACCCGGTACTGGCGGCCAGCACGGGTGCGGCACTGGCCAACGCCGAGCTGCGCGCCGCCTACCGCGATCTGCTGCTGCCGCGCGCCACCGTGATCACACCAAACCAGGGCGAGGCCGTGGCCTTGCTGGGAGATCACAGCCCCACCGACATCCCGGCGCAATCGACCGCCCTGCGCGCGCTGGGCTGCGAAGCGGTGGTGATCACCGGGGGCGACGCGGCCGCGATCAGTCGCCACACCAGCCTCTCACTCGACTGGCTGGACACCCCGCAGGCGCAAGGCTGGTTGAGCCTGCCGCGCGAGGACACGCCGCACAACCACGGCACCGGCTGCACCTTTGCCTCGGCCCTGGCCGCCGCGATGGCGCTGGGCTGGGTGGTGGCCGACGCGGCCGTGCTGGCCAAGATGGTCGCCACCTTCGCGCTGCGCCATGCGCGCGCGGTGGGCCGTGGCGTGGGACCGGTGATCGCCCGCGCAGGCTTCGCACTCGACCCCAGCTTGCTGCCGCAGCTCTCGCTGGCCGATACCCAGCCGGACCGCTGGGCCAGTGCGCCGCGTGGTCGCGATCCTGGCGTGTACGCCATCGTCGACAGCGCCGAGCGAGTCGACGCGGTGCTTGCAGCCACGCCCCCGGTGCACACGGTGCAGCTGCGCATGAAGCGCCCCGAAACCCTGAACGATGCCGAATGGACCTCAGCGCTGCAGGATGCGATCGTGCGCAGTCAGCGCGCAGCCGACGCTGCGGGTGTGATGCTCGTGGTGAACGATCACTGGCAGGTTGCGCTTGAAGCGGGCGCCCGCGCCATCCACCTCGGCCAGGCCGATCTGCTGGCGCTCACGGCCAACGACCTGTCCCGCCTCCAGGCTGCGCGCGAAAGCGGTCTGCAAATCGGCATCAGCTCCCACAGCCTGTGGGAGCTGTGCCGCGCCACTGCGCTGCAGCCCGACCTGATCGCCTGCGGCCCGGTGTGGCCGACCACCACCAAGGACATGCCGTGGCTGCCGCAGGGCCTGCACAACCTGGCCTGGTGGGCACACATGTCGCCAGCACCGGTGGTCGGTATTGGCGGCATCCTCGCGCCCGATCAGTTGCAGGCGGTGGCGGCCGCGGGCGCGGCGGGGGGATGCGTGGTGCGTGGCCTGGGTGAAACCCCGGCGCACACCTTGCCCGCATGGCAAGCGGCATGGAGCCGGGGGGTGGCCGAGCGCACCCGTGTCGCACCCGCCATGCCCAGCCCCACGCTGGACGGTGCGCTCGCGACAGGGCTCAGGCCTATGCCGTCTTGAAGACAGCTACCGCCTGCACCAGTTGCTCGGCCTGCTGACGCAGGCTGTCAGCTGCGGCTGCACTCTGCTCGACCAGCGCCGCGTTCTGTTGCGTGCCATGGTCCATGCGGGTGATGGCCTCACCCACCTGCGCGACACCCGTGCTCTGCTCGGTGCTGGCCGCGCTGATCTCGCTCACGATGTCACTCACGCGGCGAATCGAAGCCACCACCTCTTGCATGGTGCTGCCCGCTTGATCCACCAGCGATGAGCCTTCTTCAACCCGCTCGACGCTCGCACCGATCAACTGCTTGATCTCCTTGGCGGCTTCCGCGCTGCGCTGGGCCAGGTTGCGAACCTCACCCGCCACCACCGCAAAGCCGCGGCCTTGTTCGCCGGCGCGCGCCGCTTCCACCGCTGCGTTCAACGCAAGGATGTTGGTCTGGAACGCGATGCCGTCAATCACGCCAATGATGTCCGAGATCTTGCGGCTGCTCTCGTTGATGCCCTTCATGGTGGCCACCACACGACCCACGACATCGCCACCTCGCTCAGCCACGCCCGAGGCACTGTGCGCCAGCTGGCTGGCCTGCCTGGCGTTGTCGGCGTTGTGCCGCACCGTGCTGCCCAGCTGCTCCATCGTGGCGGCGGTGCGCTGCAGTTCGCTGGCCTGTTGCTCGGTGCGACCGGACAGGTCCTGGTTGCCCATGGCGATTTCGCCACTGGCGCTGGACACATGGTCCGAGCTACGGCGCACATCGACCACCGCACGCGAGAGCCCGGCCTGCATCGCCGACAGCCATGCGAGCACACTGTCGGTATCGCCCTTGCGCAGGGTGATTTTGGTGCGCAGATCGCCTTCGGCCACCGCACGCGCCACTTCCACCGCTTTCTGTGGCTCGCCGCCGAGCTGGCGCAACAGCTGCCGAATGATCCAGGTGGCCAGCGACAGGCCGAGCACCAGGGCCAGGCCCAAGATGCCCGCCACGCCCCAGCTCGCTTGATCGTGGATGCGCTCGACCTGGGCGGCCGATGCGTTGCCGCCGTCGTAGTTGAACTGGATCAGACCATTGACCGCAGAAATCAGCTCGTCGTAAGCCATGCTGGACGCGCCGTCGGCAATGTCGGCCGCGTCCTGTTGCGAGCCCTCCTTGCCAAATTTCACGGTCTTGGCCTGCCATTCCTTGTATTGCGCAAGGCTTTTCTTCACCTCGTCAAACAGCGCCTTTTCCTCTGGACCCTGTATCCGCGAAGCATACCCACCGGCCAGCGCCTGAATGGATTGATCGGCCTCGCCAAGCTTGGCCTCGTACTCCGCGTGGTAGCTGCTGTCGTCGGTTCGGCTGTGCTTGATCTCCAGCTCGCGCATGTCGACGAGCAGCGCACGAGCGTCGCCCAGGTCGCCCACACCCCGCAGCCATTTGCTCGACAAGGCGGACGCTTCACCATCCACACTGCGCAAACCGATCAGCGCCGACGCACCCAGGGCGCAGGTAAGCAGCAGAATGACCGAGAAGGCACCGAAGAGCTGTTGGGCGACGGTGCGTCGGCTCAACCACCGACCAGGGTGTAGGGCGAATCGCATCAGAGTCCTCCGTGTGCTTACTTCTTGTGGCCGATGTAGCTCACGGCAATGACCTTGCCGGTGCCGTCCTTGATCGGGTTGTAGCAGGCATCAAATGCCGTGCCCAGCACATCGATCGGGCCGCAGTACTGCTTGCCACTGGCCAGCGCAGCATAGGCGTCGTTTCGGGCCAGCTGGGTGCCCGTGCCGCGCTTGCCCTCGGGCGTCAGCACGTTGGTGCTCACGCGCACGAACTCATCGCCCGCCCTGACGAACACGGTGGCGGTGGCCTTGTGATCCTTGCGGATGCCATCGACCACGTCGAAGTTGTTGTTGATCTTGCGATTGCCGAAGAACAGCGCCGGGACTTCCTTGCCGCCCACCGTGTCGGTGCCTTCGACGCGCGGTGCGCCGATCTTCGCCAGACGGCCGTCAAGGTCGGCAATCGTCGCCTTCGGATCGTAGGCATGGGCTTGTGAGACAAGGGCGGTCAGACCGGCCAGCAAAAGGGTGCGTTTGAAGTTCATGGGTACTCCTGTGGATGGAAAGAGGTTGAGCGTTTGGCATCCCGATGGATGTTTTTGCAACATCGGCAGCTGCCGCCACAACTTGAACAACGCTGGTTCGGCACCGGCATTGGTTGCTCATGTGCATTGTTGGCCTCTGAGAGTCGGTTGAGCGGCGGATAAAGACGCGGATTCACCCCCATTTCCACGCCCTCATTACGTGCTCGGCGGAGTGCCACGGCACCACAGACGACAATGCCAACCCATGCATTCGCCAGCACCTGCCGCTCCATCCGATCACGACCTGCCCCCGCTGCACGCCACGCCCCCTGGCCTGTACCGCCACTACAAGGGCGGCTGGTACACCGTGATCGACACCGTGCGCTGCAGCGAAACCCTGCAGGGCATGACGCTGTACCGCGCGCTATACGGCGGCTTCGGTCTGTGGGTCAGGCCGGCCACCATGTTCAACGAATCGGCCGACTTCGAAGGCCGGCACCAGCCGCGCTTCACGCGGCATGAGCCCGCTGGGGTGCCGCTGGTCGATGCGCCGACCGCCCGCGCACTGATCGCCCACCTGCGTCACCTGGCGCAACTGCAGGGCATTCACCTGGACACGGCGCTGCGAGCGCCGCCGCCCGAGCCCACCACCTGCTGCGAGCGCGGCTGCAACGGCTGTGTGTGGGAGGGATTCTATGAAGCCCTTCACCACTGGCGGACCGATGCTCTGAATCTGCTCGATGGGTCAAGTCGCTGAGTACGAACACATTCGCCAGTGGACGCTCGTGGCACGCATCAATGCAGGCGTTTGGCGCTAGGGTTGTTGCCCAGGTATTGGGTTCTGTAGAACCTTCGCTATCGAGGGATAGACGCGTAAAACTTTGTGAATTTGAGATAACCCAAACGCTCGGACCATGGCGTCTTCGCTCTGAGCGCTCCCCCCGATTACGCCCTATCAGATGCGAAACAAGGCCGAAGTTGAGAAGCTCATCAAACCCATCCCCAACTTACCAACGGTCGACGCTCGCTCACAGGTGGTCGACAATGATTGAAGCTGGCGAAGTAACATCGGCCCCAAGCGGCGGACGCGGTGGGACTCCCTCGCACCTGGGTTCACCAGAGTTCCATTTTTGTGATCTCTCTGGGATTGCTCCCAAAAGCCCACCGATCAGCCGATTGCTGCAACCAACCCCAACTGAAACTGAGCAACCTTGCTGTGCCGAGGGGTTGGCCGAATAAAAAAACGCACCAGCTCACAAGCAATTCTTCGACTGACCATGCCTCATTTAACACCCATGAAACATCCTGAACCAAGACCAGCACCAGCACCGGATGTTGAGTTTGCCGAGGATTGTGTCTCGCCAGTAGCAACAGAGCCAGAGCGGCTGATGGCACACGAGGGCTCTAAGCGAATTGCGCTGCTCAGTCTGGTGGGATTGGCACTTACAGCTTGCGGTGGCGGCGGTGGAAGCGATGCATCAGCAAGCGGTCCAGCTCCCACTCCAGGACCAGTTCCTGCTCCAGGGCCAGCTCCAGGACCAGCACCCGCACCAACGCGTGCACTGGCTTCGCGTTTTCTGGGCTTCAGCAGTTTCGGCGCAACAGATGCCAGCATCGCCGACGTGGTCAGTCGTGGTTACCGTGGCTGGTTGGACCATCAATTCACCTTGCCTCAGGTCATGCACCTGACCCATGTGGACCGTTGGATGTTTCAAATCGAGCCTGGCAAGCGTCCTTGGGAGTACGCCCGCAACCTACAAGATTCTTTTTATATGCAGGCCCTGCGCGGCCCTGACCAGTTGCGCCAGCGTGTGGTCTATGCGATGTCCCAGATCTTCGTTGTGTCAATGACCAGCAACAATGTGATTGATCGCTCGCGTTGCCACACCAGTTTCATGGACATGCTGGGCCGCAACGCCTTCGGCAACTTCCGCACATTGCTCGAGGATGTGTCTACCCACGGCATGATGGGCGTTTACCTGTCGCACCGTGCCAACCCGAAAGAAGATCCGGTCGGGGGCACATCACCCGATGAGAACTACGCGCGAGAGGTGATGCAGCTGTTCACGATTGGATTGCTGCAGCTCAACCCCGACGGAACGCCGAGGCGCGACAGCGCGGGCAACACGATCCCCACCTACGACAACGCGGATGTCTCCGGCCTGGCCAAAGTTTTTACGGGATGGAGCTGGGTGCCTAGAGACTCCAGCAGCTACCGATTCACCGAGAATTTCCCGCCAAGCGACATTCAGATTCAGCCGATGGTGCCCTATGAACAGCACCACTCGCTTTCTGCGAAGAGTTTCCTTGGTGTCACCATTCCCGCCGGCACCACCGCACGGCCGAGCCTGCGCATTGCTCTGGACACGCTGTTCAATCACCCCAACACCGCTCCCTTCGTCTCGCGCTTGCTCATTCAGCGGCTGGTGACGAGCAACCCATCACCGGCCTATGTGAGGCGTGTAGCCGCGGCCTTTGCCAACAACGGCGCCGGTGTTCGAGGTGACATGAGGGCCTTGATTCGCGCCATTTTGTTGGACGATGAGGCCATCTTGCCGCCCCGCTCCGGCGACGGTCGCCACGGCAAGGTGCGCGAGCCTGTGTTGCGGTTGACCGCTTGGGCGCGTGCGTTCAATGCGTCTTCAAACTCCAACGAGTTCCGTATTCGCACCACGAATCAGATCGGTCAGTCGCCGATGAGGGCGCCCTCGGTGTTCAATTTCTACCGCCCAGGATTCGTGCCGCCTGGCTCAACGATTGCCACCCAGGGATTGGTGGCCCCGGAACTTCAGATCAACACAGAGTCGCAAGTGACGTCTTACATCAACTTCATGAAGGACGTGGTGGAGGACGGTGTTGGTGACAACGACGACGTGTCATGCAGTCTGGTTGCCGAACAGGCGCTGGCGGGCAACCCCGACGCGTTGATTGATCGCGTGGATCTGCTGCTCACAGGCCAGCGGTTGAGCACCGCCACGCGCAGCGCGATACGCACGGCCATTTTGTCGGTACCGACCACTGCCACCAACGCCAATCGGACCCGGGCTCGTATCGCCGTGCTGCTCGCGCTGTGCAGTCCCGAGTTTCTGGTTCAAGTCTGAAGGTCTCGAAATGAAAAACTCTCACACGACCAACCCAGGCCGCCGTCACTTTCTTAAATCGGCCACAAAGCTCACGGCCATGGGTGCTGCGGCGCCCATGGCGTTGAACCTTGCAGGCATACAAGCGGCGGCGGCTCAAACCGTCGTCAACGACTATCGAGCCTTGGTGTGCGTGTTCCTCTTCGGTGGCATGGACCAGACCAGTACCCTGGTGCCCTTCGACAACGCCGAGTTTTCTGCGATGAGCGCCTTGCGCGGTGGCCTCGCTCGGCCACGCACAGACTTCATGTCGCTCGGCAGCGTTGCCTCTCAGGGCAACCGCAGTTTCGCCCTGGCCACGGAGCTGTCGCCGTTGGCGAACCTTTACGCACAAAACAAGCTGTCGATCGTGGCCAACGTGGGGCCGATGTCCGCGCCGCTGACCAAGGCCCAGTTCCAAGCCCGGGCGGCTGGAGTGCCACCGCAACTGTTCTCGCACAACGACCAGCAGTCGGTGTGGCAGTCGTCCGGAGTGGAGGGCGCCACCGTAGGCTGGGGTGGACGCTTTGGCGATCTGTTGGCGTCAAACAACTCCAGCAACCCCGTGTTCACCTCGGTATCGATCAATGGAACGGCCGTCTTTCTGTACGGCAACACGGTCCAGCAGTTTCAGGTCGGCAGCGGTGGTCCAGCAAGGGTATCAGCGCTAAACAGTCTTTACGGCTCAAGCGTGGCGGGTCAAGCACTGAGGGACATTCTCAGATCCAACCCGAGTCCGCTTTTTGAGAACCACCTGGGCGTGGTCACCCGGCGTTCGCTAGACGCAAATGCGCAATTGAGCGATGTTCTCGGGCAGGCTGCATCGCTCCAAACACCATTCCCCTCAGGCAATTCTTTGGCTGATCAGCTGAGGATGGTGGCTCGGCTGATTTCTCTGCGGCAAAGCCTTGGCATGCGACGCCAGGTGTTCTTCGTTGGCTTGGGTGGCTTTGATCACCACGACGGGCTGCTGGCAGATTTGCCGGGCCTGCACACCCAGGTGGCACAAGCGATGAGCAGCTTCTACGACGCCACCGTTGAACTGGGTGTGGCCAATCAGGTGACGACTTTCACTGCCTCGGAGTTCGGGCGCACGCTGACCAGCAACGGCAGCGGCACGGACCATGGTTGGGGTGGCCACCAGTTCGTCATGGGCGGCGCAGTGAACGGCGGCAGGATCGTCGGGAACTACCCGACCATCGCACTGAACACGAACGAGGACTTGGGTCGTGGGCGACTGCTGCCCACGACCTCGACCTCACAGTACGCGGCCACACTGGGTACCTGGTTCGGCGTGCCCACGAACTTGCTGGGCGATGCACTGCCTTACATCAACAACTTCAGCGTCAGGGACCTGGGGTTGTTTTCTTAGGCTTCCAGGCGGCTGTGACGCTGACATTGTGGTCAATCAAGTGGGGCCCCGTGGATGGGTCCACTTCCTGCGGCAAGAGTGAAAAAAGCCTTTGGCCAGCGAGAAGACTCAAGCCCCGTGGCAGTCGGCTACCCGTTCTTGAACGGGCTTGATTCTGGCGATGATGCTGTTTGCCGCGCGGGACGAACTGAGGCCCATGGCAGGTCACGTTCGACTCTTGATTGCCCGGTGATGCTGATAGGCGCGCTGAATTGGTCGAAGCCGCCAGTTCAGGTAATGGGAACGCGGTAAATAACACCGGGCATCTCAGCTCAAAGATCCCTGCAGTTGCTGTAACTCTTACAGCCGACACGCGAACCGGTGCCCGTCGCGGTGCGCAGCGGCCGCTTCATGGCGCTCAGGGTCAGCAGGCTTGGCTATTCGCAATGGTCGCATCCACCGCACACCGCTATTTGAAGCCGGTGCGACTGATTGGCCCGGAAAGCTGCGCAGACCGATCCCAGGAAATTCCCTTCACACTCAGGGCAATGCCACTGGCATCGGGTTACCCACCGCGATGGTCGGTTCGGCGCAGGGACCCTCCACTGCTGTTGATGGCCATGCGCCTCATCAGTCAAAAAAGAAGGTTTCACCGACCCTCTACAAAGATGCAGCCGTATTCGCCCCGGCGGCAGGGACTCAACCCCAGCGTGAAGCCAATGTCGGGCGAATCGTTGCGCGTGATCACGCTGCGCGCATCTTCCAGGGTGACCTGCGTGGCCGGCGCGACCGCTTCCTCAGCCGCCGGCGGAGCCAGCACAGACCAGCCGTCATCAAACGCGAGCCGCGTGTCGCGCTCGAACCGGTGCGGCTCCCGGTGGCTCACGCCACGGCCTTTGATCGCGTGCAGCGGGATGCGGAGTTCGGACATATCGATACTGTACATAAAATCAGTCTTCGGCGCCAGAACTCCAATTGACGACCCCGGCGGCTCGGTGCATACCCTGAGCAATCTGGTCGCCCGCGGGGCAGGTGGCAGTCCTTGCCTCGCCCACAATGGCGCTGCAAAGCAACGCCCCGTCGGCATGCCCGACACCAAAACTGGAACTCCCGAGGAGACCCCGCATGGCGATGAAGCAGCTCTCTGGTCTGGACTCCACCTTTCTCTACCTGGAGAAACCCGAGATGCCCATGCATGTGGGCGCCATGCATTTGCTGGAGCTGCCCGCCGGCTACCGCGGGCGCTACGCGAACGACCTGCGCCGTCACTTTGCGGCCCGCCTGCCGGCCGCACCGGTGCTTCGGCGGCGGCTGTGGTGGATGCCGCTGAACCTGGCCAACCCGGCCTGGGTGGACGCCGAGCCCGACCTCACGGTGCACGTGGTCGAACACAAGCTGCCGCGCAGCGCAGCCACCCACGGCGATGCGCGTGCGCTGATGGAGGCCGAGGTGTCACGGCTGCACCCGCAACTGCTGGACCGCAGCAAGCCGCTGTGGAAGATGCACGTGATCGAGGGCCTGCCGCGCAGCGCCTGCGGGCACAAGCAGGTGGGGCTGTATTCGCAGCTGCACCACGCCGCGGTGGATGGCCAGGCCGCGGTGGCGCTGGCCAATGTGCTGTTCGACGTCACTCCCGAGCCGCGCACCATCGAGCTGCGCCCGTCCACGCGCCAGAAGACCTTCAAGCTCGACATGGTGGAGATGCTGCGCGGCGCGCTCAGCAACGAAGTGGCCCAGGTGGCCAAGATCGTGCGCGAACTGCCAGGCACCCTGGGCACCGTGGCTGGCACCGCCAAGACCGCAATCACCGGTCAGGTTGCGCGCGGCAAGGGCTCGGGCAACGTGACACTGGCGCCCGCCACCGCGATGAACGCCACCGTGGGCACGGCGCGCGCGTTCGCCTCCACCAGCGTGCCGCTGCTCGAGCTCAAGGCTCTGGCCCGCGCCCACCAGGCCACGCTCAACGACATGGTGCTGATGCTGTGCGCGAGTGCGTTGCGAAGCTATCTGCTTCAGCACGCCGCACTGCCACGCAAGAGCCTGGTGGCCGCGGTGCCGATCTCGCTGCGGGAAGCCGGCGATACGCGCGCCGACAACCAGGCGTCCATGAGCCTGATCAGCCTGGGCACCCACTTGGCCGATCCCGCGAAACGCCTCGAACACATTCGCACCGCCAGCAGCGCCATGAAGTCGACCATGGGGCGCATGAAGAGCATTCTGCCGACCGACTTCCCATCCATTGGCGTCCCCTGGTTGATCGAAGCCGCGGTCTCGCTGTACGGCAAGGCCAAAGTGGCTGACCGCATCCCGCAGGTGGCCAACGTGGTGATCTCCAACGTGCCGGGGCCGCAGGTGCCGCTGTACCTCGCCGGTGCGCGCGTGCTCACCAACTGCCCCACCAGCATCGTGGTACACGGCCTGGCGCTCAACATCACGGTGCAGAGTTTTGACGCCGCCATGGACTTCGGCCTCATGGCCGACGGCGCGGCCATGCCCGATGTGAAGGCCTTGGCGCTGGCGGTCGACGAGGCACTAGACGAATTGCGCGCCCTGGTACCCCCTGCCGCGACCGATCGCGCCAGCGAGCAGCCTGCTGAACCCGCCAGGCACCCACGTGGAAGCGCCAAGGCGGCAGTGCGCCCAAAGGCCCCCGCCGCCACCGCGGCCAAGAGGGCGGCGAAGGCCGTCGCACCCGAGCGCAGCGTGTCACGCAAGCGACCTCCGGCTAGGGAAAGCACACCAACGCGTGCCACCCGCAGTCGTTAGCATGGTTGCATGGTCGTTTCACTCTGTGCCCGCATGAGTTCTCCCACCCGACGCAAACCCACACCGAAAGCCCCAGCCGACGAAGACACGGCTCTGCACAGTGTGCCGCCCGGCCTGTGGCTGATGATGCTGGAGGCCCGCGCACCCTGGGAGGCGATGGCACTGGCGGCGGTCTCGCCGTGGCTCTCCAAGATGCCTTCGGGCGATGGCCATGCGGTGCTGGTGTTTCCCGGCCTGGGCGCCAACGACGTGAGCACGCTCGCCTTGCGCCGCTTCCTCAAACAGCACAACTACCAGCCCCACGCGTGGAAACAAGGCATGAACCTGGGGCCTCGCAACGGCGTGCTGGAAGGCTGCCGCGAGCGCATCCGAGAACTGCACAAAGAACACGGCGGCAAGATCAGCCTGATCGGCTGGAGCCTGGGTGGCATCTACGCACGCGAAATGGCCAAGGAAATGCCCGACTTCGTCCGCTGCGTCATCACACTGGGCACGCCGTTCACCGGTCACCCCAAAGCCACCAACGCGTGGCGCTTCTACCAGATGGTCAGCCGCCAGAATGCGCACGACGAAGAGCTTCTGGCCGAAGTGCGCAAACCACCACCTGTGCCCACGACCTCGATCTACAGCAAGACCGACGGCATCGTGGCCTGGCAGTGCAGCCTCAACCCGCCGCAACACGCGCACACCGAAAACATCGAGGTGCACGCCAGCCACATCGGCATGGGCATGAACCCCCTGGCGATGTACGCCATCGCCGACCGGCTGCGGCAAGACCCGGACCACTGGAAGCGCTTCGACGCCCAAGGCGCACGCCGCTGGTTTTTCAAGGTCGCGCACCAGCCAGAGGTGGTCACACAGTGGTATTGAGGTGACCCCCACGCTCCGCCGCTGCGCGGGTCGCCCCTTGCAGGGCGCGCCACGGCCAGAGGCCGTGCCTCTTCAGGCCGTCCAAGCCTGCGCAGGCAGGCTTGGAGCCGCGGCCCTCAGCCCCCCAAGGGGGCTGGGCCTGCCTTGGGGCGGCCCGGCGCCGGCTCGCCACGCTCCACCGCTGCGCGCAAGGGACTGACAGATGAAGATTCAAGCCAACAGCATCCAGATTGAAGTCGACGACCAGGGACCACGCGACGGTCCGGTGGTCTTGCTCATCATGGGTCTGGGCATGCAGCTCATTGCGTGGCCGCAGGCTCTGGTGCAATTGCTGACCGATCGCGGTTTTCGCGTCGTGAGGTTCGACAACCGCGACATTGGCCTCAGCCAAGGGTTTGATCATGCGGGCGTGCCCAACATGGCGCTGGCAGGTCTGCGCTACGCCCTGCACCTGCCGGTGAAATCGCTCTACTCCCTGGCCGACATGGGGCGCGATGCGCTCGGTGTGCTCGACGCACTGGGCATCGCCCAGGCCCATGTGTGCGGCGCCTCCATGGGCGGCATGATTGCGCAGCACCTCGCTGCAGAGGCGCCGCGACGCGTGGCCAGCCTCACGTTGATGATGACCACCAGCGGCGCACGCTCACTGCCACAGCCACCCTGGTCGGTGCGCAAGGTGCTGATGTCGCGCCCCATGAAACCGGGCACCGATGCGGCTGTGGACTGGATCCTGCAGGTGCTGCGCGTGATCGGCAGCCCGGCCTACCCCACGAGCGCCGAGGCCATGCGCGAGCGTGCGCTGGCGTCAGTGCAGCGCGCCTGGCATCCGACCGGCTCGGCGCGCCAGCTGCTCGCTGTGGTCGCCGATGGCGACCGCACGCCCCTGCTCGCGCGCATCACTTCGCCCACCCGCATCGTGCACGGCGTCGCCGACACGCTGGTGCCGGTGGCCTGTGGCCACGATCTGGCTGCGCACATCCGAGGAGCGGACACCGAGTTCATCGCCGGCATGGGCCACGACCTGCCTGAGGCGCTGCTGCCGCGTTTCGCGCAGGGCATCGCCGCACTTGCAGCACGTGCGATGGCCTGAGATTCGGAACCGCCCATTGGCAGGCGCGCCGCATCACAGGCGCACCAGCGGCAGCCCCATCAGCGCCTGAACAAACACAGCGAGTGTGAGCGCAGCGTATACGGCTGCGGCCGTGTGTACCGTCAAGCGGGCTGGCTTGCCGCGCCGGTCGAGCCACCACCCGAGCAAAGGCAGCACCTGCATCGCGTGCAACGCCAGAAAGTGCGCGGGGCGCAGATCACCCACCTCGCCCGACCAGCCCAGCAGCGGAATCACTGCGGCGTCGGCCGACGGCACGCCCACAAAATGCCCGCTGTTGCTCGACAGATAGCCAGCGGTCACCAGGGTGAGCAACGCGGACATCGCGAACCCCCAACGCACCCCGAGTCGCAAACCCGGCCCCAGCTCAGCGGCCGCATCTCGCCCGGCCAGCCAGCCGATCACAGCAATGCCCACCACCAGTGTGACCGCGCCCACACCCATCAGAGAGTAGAGCAACGCTTCCATCGGCGTCGCCACCGCAAAATGCGAGGTCAACCCGGAGCCTGCGCGGCCGCCGATGTAGGCCATCTCGGTCCACGTCGCCAGCACCATCGCCGCCAGGGTCATCCGCAGCGCCCAGCCCGTGCGCACAGCCACCGACAGCCGTTCGACCACCAAGGCCAAAGTGGCGTACAGCACCGCGAACGACAGGGCAAACTTGGCGGGCTTGAGCCAGACGTTCGCACCTTCCAGCGTGCGCGTCTCCAGCGCCGACGCCGCCACGAAGCCCAACAAAAGTGCCAGCGAGAAGCCGGTGAGCGCCCACAATGTGCGGGCTGCGTCCACCGCGGCAAGCTCGGGAGCTGGCGCGGTGCGTGTGAGGGCGGTCCAGGTCAAGGTATTCATGGCTCAGGCCTCCTGCGCGCGGCCAAGTCGGCTGCGCGCCACCGCTTCGGTGATCAGGCCCAGCAGCCAGCCCGCCGGACCGAACATGAAGGTGGCCAGCAGCACCGGCACTTGCAGCAGCCGCGTCACGCCGACGCGATCCAGGCGGTCGGCCAGCAGCACCCCGATCAGCAGATCGAAGGCCAGATAGTGCCCCCAGCCCGCCACCAGCACCGGGTCGGAGGCGAACAGCGTCCGTACCTCGGCGATGGACCCGAAGCCCCCGCCCGCTGAGGCGAAGTGCGCACCCATGAGCGCGGTATAGGCCACACCGATCGCGCCAGGCACCAGCAGCCGGGGCACCAGGCCCAGCGCTGTCCAGCGGCGGGGCGCCAGCATCAGCACCAGCCAGCCGACCATGGCCAGCGCGTTCATCAGGGAAAAAAGTGTGCTCCAGTCCATCAGAGGCTCCCGGGTGATGAGCATGCTGCCAGCTGGGCAGCGCACTCAGTTCTTTAAATTGACAGTGTCAATATAGGCGGTCGAGCCAAAAACCGCAAGTAAAATATTGACAGTGGAAACAATTTCCCAAGAATACCTGTGCATTGACCATGTCCGACCGCCACTACCACCACGGTGACCTGCGCAACGCGCTCATCACCCAGGGACTGGCGTTGCTCGAGGAGCAGGGCCTGGCAGGGCTCTCGCTGCGCGCCATCGCGGCGCGCGCCGGGGTGAGCCACGCCGCACCCAAGAACCACTTTGGCCAGCTGCGCGGCCTGCTCACCGCCATGGCGGCCGAGGGCTTCCGGCGCCATGTGGTGTTCATGCGCGAAGGCCTGCCCGGCCGCGCCAGCCGCAAGGCCCGGTTGAACGCCGCCATGCGCGGCTATGTGCGCTTCGCGCAAGCCCACCCTCACCTGTTCTCGCTCATGTTTTCAAGCCAGCTCTGCGACTTCGAAGACGGTGAACTGCAGACCACCGCGGCCGAGAGCTACGACGTGCTGCGCGAGATCGCCGCCGGACTGGACTGGGACAAGGCCGACAAACCCCACGCCGCCCTGCGCGCCGAGACCATGCTGTGGTCCCTGGTGCATGGCTACGCCCAGCTGGCGATTGCCGGCATGTTTGCCACCGGACCCGACGGACAGTCGCCACCGGCGCTGGACATCGTCGACGTGATGCCGGCCTTCAGCTACCGTGACTGAAGCCGGCCGAGCTCAGGGCTGGCGAGCCGCGTCGAGGGCCGACATCACCCGCGTGGCAATCAAGTCCAGGCTCGGGCGGTGCACGCCTTGTTTGTCGACCCACACCTTGGGCGTGAGCGCACCTGCCAGGGTGAGCGCGTCGCCATCGGCCAGCGCGAGCAAGGCAGCGCCCGGCGCATCGTCGAACGCGATCACGTTGACGATGAACTCCTCATCGGCCCGGTTGCGCGCCAGCGCGCGCGCCACGATGTAGGTGCGTCCCGCCTTGTCAATCCTGCGCGAGGCATCGCCCATCAGCCGGCCAGCAACAAGTCCGTCGATCATCTGACCGCCCTCGGGTTGGAGTTGAAAACGCTGAACATCATCCGCGCGGCTTCTCGAAACCGGTCTGCACCCAGGCCTCGGCGCTGGCCACGGTGAGCTTGAAGGTGGGCGGTACCGGAACCACCGCCAGCGCTTCCCCCAGCTCGTCTTCGGCGCGCAGGGTCGCGATCGCGCTCTCTTCGTCAGGCACGATGGCCAGCGCCACGCGTACGCGCCGCCCACCCACCGTCACGCTGACGTTCTTGTTCAGCTCGGCGTGGCGCTGTTGCTCGGACCTGCGAATCACTTCCTTGGCGGTTTTCACCAGCGTATTGAACGCATTCGTATCCAGCGGCTTGGGGTTTTTCTTGTCGCGTCCCATGGTCCAGGGGCCGACCAGCGCCGGCTCGCTCTGGCCGTCGAGGAACATCGCCACCGCCCAGCCGTCGTCATCATCGTTGTTGATCACGCGCGCGGTCCAGTGCCCGTCGCTCCAGACGCGGTCTTCTTGAATGGGGTCCTGAGTGTCTTGGGTCATGGGAGGATGGTACGCGGCATCGCGCTCATCCCGGCGCGACCTCGGCACTTGCTCCCACCCCGGCGGCGCCACACAATCGGCACATGCAACGCCGCCACCTGATCGCCAGCGCCGCCCTGCTCGCGAGCGCACCCCAAAGCTGGGCCGCAACCCCCTGGCAGACGGCGCTGGTGCGTGCCAAGGCCATGCGCGATGTGGCAGTGCGCAGTGGCGACCAGGCCTACGGTGCGGTGGTGGTCGATGCCCAGGGCCGCCTCGTGGCCGAGGCACCCAGCCGCGTGATCGCGCTCCAGGACCCCGATGCCCATGCCGAGCGACAGGCGTTGCTGGCGGCGCAGCGCCTGTTGCGGCGCGATGACCTCGGTGGTCTCGTGCTGGTGGGCAGCTCGCGCGCCTGTGAAGCCTGCGAGCGCGCGGCTGCAAGAGCCGGCGTGGCCCTCCTGGTGTCGCCCAACGGCGAGACCGAGCCCGCGTTGATCGAAGCGGCTGCGCGGGATGATGTACCAACGCTCACGCGCTTGCTGGACGACGGCGCCCGCATCGACACGCGCGACCTGCGCGGCCGAACACCGCTGCTGGTGGCCGTGCAACGCGGGCACGACGCCGCGGCGCAACTCCTGATCCGCCGCGGTGCCGACATCAACGCGCAAGATGACATCAGCGACAGCCCCTTCCTGCTGGCTGGTGCGCGCGGCCGCACCGCCATGCTCGCTGACATGCTCGGCCCACCCAGCGGCAGCCCCACCCGGCCCGACTACCAGCGCCTCAATCGCTACGGCGGGACGGCGCTGATTCCGGCCTGCCACTATGGTCATGTGGAAACGGTGCGGCTGCTGCTCAAAGCCAGTCGCATCGACATCGACCAGGTCAACCACCTGGGGTGGACCGCCTTGCTCGAAGCCGTGATCCTGGGCGACGGCGGTGCCGCCCACACCGAGATCGTGCGCCTGCTGCTGGCGCATGGCGCCAACCCGCAGAAGGCCGACGCCCAGGGCGTGAGCCCGCTGACCCATGCGCAGCAGCGCGGTCAGACAGAAGTTGCCACCTTGCTTGCCGAGGTCACCCGGCAGCGCAGCCGCCCCGCGTCTTGAGGCCCTGAGCACCTGATTGTCGACAGGCTGTCGGTTATCGGTGTGGCGCTGCATTCCTTGGGTGCCGCTTGTAGCGAGCGATCCTGGACCCGTTGAAGCCGTTGTCCCGTTGTCTTCGTAGGGCAGTTCTGCGGCGATGGCCGTTGGTCGCAGCCGCCCCATGGCCTCTGGGTCATTGCTCCACAGCATTCATCGAGGCAATGGCGTCTTCACAAGCCCGATGCCCGACCCGAGGACCACAAACGGCTATGGCTGCAAGCGGGTGAGCTTCGAGCACCACGTGTGAGAAGGCCTCGCTGCTGCTCGGCAGAGGTGACTCTGGTTCACCTGCTTGAGATCCGGCGTCAGCGAACTTGTCGATTTGGAGTCGGCGTTGGACTGCGGCGCCAATCAGAGCAGCTTGACCTCTGGTCGCAAAGCGACATGGTGCAAATCTCTCAAGAACACCTGCGCCAGCGCGGCCACCGCTGGGCTCGCGATCCGGTCGGTGCGCTGCATCAGAAACACCGGGCGCTCGATGGCGGGTTCCAGCAGCGTGAAGCCCAGGTCGATGGCCTGTGGGTGCGAGGCCGCCAGCGCGGACAGCACCGCAACGCCCATGCCCGCTTGCACCAGCGCGAGTTGCATCGTCAGACTGGTCACGTCAATTCCCTTGGACATCATCGACACGATGGGCGAGCCGTTGATCCGCAGCAGATCGATGATGCTGCTGTTCGGACCCTCCTTGAGGATGGGCAGGTTCGACAGCGTCTCCAGGCTGCCATCGCGGATCTTGAACTGATCCCGCCGATAGACGATGCCCAGCGGCGCTTGCAGCAGCAGATCACAGCGCAGGCCAGCGATGTCGCCTTGTGGGGTGCCAATGCCCAGATCCACTTCGCCGGAGCGCACCGATTTGGTGGTCTCCACACCGTAGCTCTCCACGACGCCGACCCGAACGCCGGGGTAGCGCCGCATGAACATCTTCAACAAAGGCGGCATGAGGGTGCCACCGGCGGTGCTGCCCATGGTCAGGCTGACCCTGCCGGTGATCTCATCGGTGCGACCCTGCAGCACTTCGCAAGCGTCTTCCATGTCGTTCAGCAGGCGCTGGGCCACGGGCATGAACCGTTGACCCTCGGGCGTCAGGGTCAGGCGACGCGTGGTGCGGTGAAACAGCGTCACCCCCAGCTCCGATTCGAACCGCGCCAGGGCCCGCGTCAAGGAGGGCTGGCTGATGCCCAGGCGCTCGCTGGCCTGGGTGATGTGCCCGGCCTGGGCGATGGTGATGAACAGCCGCAGCTGCTTTTGACTCAGATTCATTTACTTTATAAATTTATCTGAACTATTCATGCATATGTTACCCGGGTATGTCCGCATGTCAGGACAAGGGCGGAGTTCCTAGACTCCAGTTCTTCACGTTTCTCACACACCCTAGGAGTGAAACTCATGGCCCGTACCAGCCTCCTCGTCGCCACCTGCGCCCTCACCATGGTCCCTTTGTGGAGCGCTGCGCAGAACCTCAGCATCGGTCTTGCGGCCGAGCCCAGTTCCCTGGACCCGCACTACCACAACCTGTCGCCCAACAACATGCTGGCGCGCCATGTTTTTGAGGCACTGGTAGGGCAGGACGTGAACCAGAAACCCCGACCTGGCCTGGCAGAGAGCTGGCGCACCGTGGACCCGCTGACCTGGGAGTTCAAGCTGCGCAAAGGCGTGAAGTTCTTCGATGGCAGTGACTTCACGGCCGATGACGTGCTGGCCACGGTGAAGCGCCTGCCCAACGTGCCTCGCTCCCCGTCCAACTTCGCCCCCTTCATCGCCGGCATGCAGTTCGAGAAAGTGGACAGCCACACTGTACGCGTCAAGACCGCCAGCCCGGCCCCTCTGGTGCCCATCAACCTGTCCGGGTTCTCGATCGTCTCGCAAAAGTGCGCCGAATCCTCGACGACCGAGGACTTCAACGCCCTGCGCTGCCTTGGGGGTACCGGTCCCTACAAGTTCTCTGAATTCAAGCCCGCCGACCGGGTGGTTCTGGTGCGCAACAACGCGTACTGGGGCCCCAAGGCCGAGTGGGAAACCGTGACCAAGCGGTTCATCGCCTCGGCGCCCAGCCGGGTTGCGGCCTTGCTGGCCGGGGATGTGAACGTCATCGACGGCGTTCCGCCCACCGACATCCCGCGCCTCAAGAGCGACGCCAACATTGAAATGGCCGAGACGCTGTCCAACCGGGTCATCTACTTCCACATGGACCAGTTCCGCGAGACCAGCCCGTTCATCACCGCCAAGGACGGCTCGGCCATCAAGAACCCGTTGCTCGACCGGCGCGTGCGCCAGGCCCTGTCCATGGCCATCAACCGCCCGGCCATCGTCGAGCGCCTGATGGATGGTGCCGCCGTCCCGGCCGAACAGGTGCTGCCCAAGAGTTTCTTTGGCACATCACAGAAGCTGCAACCCACCGGTTTCGATCTGGCCGGCGCCCGCCGCCTGCTCACGGAAGCCGGTTACCCCAACGGTTTCAAGATGAAGATGCACGGCCCGAACGGCCGCTACACCAACGACACCAAGATCATCGAGGCGGTGGCCCAGATGTTCACCCGCCTGGGTATCGACACCGAAATCGAAACCATTCCGCCGGCCAACTTCTTCACCCGCGCTTCCACAGGGGCCAACGGCCAACCCGAGTTCTCCTTCATGCTGCTGGGCTGGGGTGCTACGACCGGTGAAACCTTGGGCCCGTTGCGCTCGCTGATGGGCACCTTCGACCGCTCCAAGGGCTCCGGTGCGGCCAACCGCGGTCGCTACAGCAATCCGGCGCTGGACGCCAAGCTGACCGAAGCCTCGGCCACCGTGGACGACACCAAGCGCGCCGCCCTGCTGGCCGAAGCATCCGAGATTGCGTTCAACGATTTCGCCATCATCCCCTCGCACTACCAGACCAACGTCTGGGCCTCGCGCAAAGGTTTCAAGGTGGAAGCCCGGGCCGACGAGTACACCCTGGCCACGGGCATTACCCGCCGCTGATCGGCTCCCGATCGCCCCGGTCCGGCCGGGGTGCGGCGCACCCTGCGATGTGAGTCCCCAGAGAAACCCGCATGCTCTCCTTCCTGATACGTCGCATCGGCCAGGCCCTGCTGGTCATCGTGGTGATGATGGTGCTCGTCTTCTTCGGCGTGAACGTCATCGGCGACCCGATCTGGATGCTGATCTCGCCCGACATGGACCAGCAGGCCGTCGAGGCCACAGCGGCCGCGCTCGGGCTGGACAAACCCATCTGGGAGCAGTTCTGGTACTTCCTCAAGGGTGTGGCCAGGGGGGATCTGGGCCTTTCGTTCGTGCACGGCCAACCTGCCATCCAGCTGATCCTCAGCCGCATGCCCGCCACCATGGAGCTGGCGCTGGTGGCACTGCTCATGGCCATCCTGGTCGGGCTGCCATTGGGCATGTTCGCCGGGCTCAAGCCCGAGCACCCCGCCTCGCGCACCATCATGGCCGGCTCCATCCTGGGTTTTTCTTTGCCCTCGTTCTGGGTCGGCCTGATGCTGATCATGGTGTTTGCGGTCATCCTGGGCTGGCTGCCGGCCACGGGGCGGGGCGAGACCGAATCCTTCCTCGGCATCCAGACCAGCCTGTTGTCCTCGGCAGGCTGGGCCTTCATTGCCTTGCCAGCGTTCAACCTGGCCACGACCAAGATCAGTCTGGTGATCCGCCTCACACGCGCTGGTGTGCGCGAGGTGGCGCTGATGGACTACGTGAAATTCGCCCGGGCCAAGGGCCTCAAGCCCTCGCGCATCATCGGCGTTCACATCCTCAAGAACATCATGATCCCCGTGGTGACCGTGCTGGGCCTGGAGTTCGGTTCACTGGTCGCCTTTTCAGTGGTGACGGAGACCATTTTTGCGTGGCCCGGCATGGGCAAGCTCCTGCTTGAGTCCATCCAGCGGCTGGACCGCCCCGTGATCGTGGCCTACATCATGGTGGTCGTGGTGCTCTTCGTAGTCGTCAACCTGATCGTGGACATCGTGTATTCGCTGCTGGATCCGCGACTGCGCATTGCTGGCAACAAGGCCTGAGACGAAGAGCTTCACCATGACCGAACCCAGTCTCAGCGCCATTCCCGTGACCGACAGCGAATCCCCCTGGCGCCGCTTTGCGCGCACCTTCATGCAGGACCGGGTCGCGGTGATCGGGCTGGTGGTCTTTCTGCTGATCCTGCTGCTGGCCCTGCTGGCGCCCTGGATCACGCCACAGAACCCCTACGACCTCAACAGTGTCGACCTGATGGATTCGCGCCTTGAGCCTGGCGAACAGACCGGCGAAGGCTTCACCGCCTGGCTGGGCACCGACGGCGTGGGCCGTGACCTCTATTCCGGCATCCTCTACGGGCTGCGCATCTCACTGCTGGTGGGCGCCGTTGCGGGCCTGCTGGCCGCCACCTTCGGGGTCTCCATGGGGCTGCTGGCCGCTTACGCGGGCGGCAAGGTGGAGGCCTTCATCATGCGGGTGGTGGATCTGCAGCTGTCCCTGCCCGCCATTCTGATTGCCCTGATCCTGGTGGCTGCCCTGGGCAAGGGGGTAGACAAGATCATCATCGCGCTGGTGGTGGTGCAGTGGGCTTACTACGCCCGCACCGTGCGCGGCAGTGCGCTGGTGGAACGCCGCAAGGAGTATGTGGAAGCGGCTCAGTCGCTGGGGCTGTCGCATGCGCGTGTGGTGTTTCGCCACATCTTGCCCAACTGCATGGCGCCGGTGATCGTGATCTTCACGGTGCAGACAGCCAGCGCCATTGGGCTGGAGGCCACCCTGTCGTTCCTTGGCGTGGGGCTGCCGCAGACCGAGCCTTCGCTCGGGGTACTGATTTCCAACGGCTTTCAGTACATGCTCAGTGGCCGTTACTGGATCAGTTTCTTCCCAGGGGTGGCGCTGCTTGTCACGATTGTTGCCATCAACCTGGTGGGCGACCGCATCCGCGATGTGCTCAACCCCCGCCTGGAGAGGTAAGCATGAGCGACGTGGTGCTGCGCGTGCGTGATCTGGTCACGCATTTCGAAACCAGTTCGGGCCTGATCAAGGCAGTCGATGGCGTGTCCTTCGATGTCCACAAGGGCCAGGTGCTGGGCCTGGTCGGCGAGTCCGGATCGGGCAAGTCGGTGACCGGGTTTTCCATCCTGGGGCTGATCGATCCGCCGGGGCGCATCGTCTCGGGCTCGATCGAGCTCAATGGTCATGAGCTGGTGGGTCTGTCGGAAGAAGCGATGCGGCAAAAGCGCGGCAAAGAGCTGGCCATGATCTTCCAGGACCCGATGATGACGCTCAACCCGGTACTGCGCATCGACACCCAGATGGTCGAAGCCATCCAGGCGCACGAAAAGGTCAGCAACCAGGCTGCCCTCGCGCGCGCCCGTGAGGTGCTGGTCAAGGTCGGCATCCCCTCACCCGACGAGCGCCTGCGCGCCTATCCGCACCAGTTTTCAGGCGGCATGCGCCAGCGCGTGGCCATTGCGATTGCTCTCCTCAACCGCCCGTCCCTCATCGTGGCCGACGAGCCCACCACGGCGCTCGACGTCACGATCCAGAGCCAGATCCTGGCCGAGATGCAGGACCTGTGCGCCGAGACCGGCACCGCGCTGATCTGGATCACGCACGACCTCACGGTGGTGGCCGGCCTGGCCCAGCAGGTGGCCGTGATGTACGCAGGGCGTGTGGTGGAGTACGGCACGGTGGACAATGTGCTGGACCGCCAAGGCCACCCCTACACCGAAGGTCTGCTCGGCTCCTTGCCTGCAGCGGCCATTCCTGGCCAGCCGCTGCGACAGATTCCGGGCTCCACGCCTTCCCTGGGTCGCCTGCCGCCCGGCTGCGCCTTTGCCCCGCGCTGCAGCTACACCAGCGAGTCGTGCCGCCAGTCAGCACCCGCTATCACGACCCTGCCCAACGGCAGCCTGGTGCGCTGCCACCACCCCCTGACACACGCCTGATCCGCCATGAGCACGCCCATCATCGAACTGCGCGAGGTCAGCAAACGGTTTGTCAAACCGCTGGACACCGCCGCCCGCCTGGCCAACCTGCTGGGCGCTAGCCAGCGGGAAGAAGTGGTTCATGCGGTCGACGGCGTCAACCTGCGCGTGATGCCAGGTGAGGTGGTTGGGTTGGTGGGCGAGTCCGGCTGCGGCAAATCCACACTGGGCCGTGTCGTTGCCGGTGTGCACGAAGCCAGTGCCGGCCAGATGCAATTTGAGGGCAAGGCTCTCACGGCCATGAACGCGGCCGAGCGCAAGGCCGCCAACCTGGCGGTTCAGATGATCTTTCAGGATCCGATGTCATCGCTCAATCCCCGCATGCGGGTGCTCGACATCGTGGGCGAGGCGCCCCAGGTGCACGGCATGGTGCCCGCGTCCGAGATCGACGACTACGTGGTGCAGACCCTGGCCCGCGTGGGCCTTGACCCCAGCTACCGCAATCGCTACCCGCACCAGTTCTCGGGCGGGCAGCGCGCACGCATCGGCATTGCCCGCGCCCTGGCGGTCAAGCCGCGCTTCCTGGTGTGCGACGAAAGCGTGGCCGCCCTGGATGTCTCGATCCAGGCGCAGGTGCTCAACCTGTTCATGGACTTGCGCAAGGACCTCAACCTCACCTACCTGTTCATCAGTCACGACCTGGGTGTGGTGCGCCACATCTCCGACCGGGTGGTCATCATGTACCTGGGGCGCGTGGTCGAGAGCGCGCCAGCGACCCGCATTTTCTCGGCCCCGCGCCACCCCTACACCCAGGCGCTGCTGGCCAATGTGCCCAGCATCAGCAACCGGCATCAGCGCTTTGCGCCACTCAAGGGAGAAATCCCCTCGCCGCTGACCCCACCGCCCGGCTGCCACTTTCACCCGCGCTGTCCCCACGCCGGTCCACGCTGCAAGACGGAGCGCCCCGCCTTGATGGAGACCAACGACCAGCACCACATCGCCTGCCATCTGGAGCAGGGCGGCACTGGCGCCTGAACGCCTGGCACTTGGCCAACCCATCGAACACGCACAGCCTGAACTCACCGTCCCATGCCTGCTTCCCCCGTCGCGCAGACGCCACCGGACCCCAGCTCGGTCCTTCACATCCATGGCCCGACGTCCTCGCGCGTGCCCGTGGTGCTGGACTCGCCGCACTCTGGCCAAGTGCGGCCGCCCGACTTCGGCTGCATTCTCTCCGATGAAGACCTGCGCGATGCCCAGGACACCCATATCGACACGCTCTACAACCCCGCCACCGAGCTGGGCGTCAGCCTGCTGGCGGCACAGTACCCGCGCACCTACATCGACGCCAACCGCCACGAAGGTGATGTGGACCTCACCCTGCTGGACGCTCCCTGGCCTGACCTGTACCAGCCCAGTGGCAAGGCCGCATTGGGCAAGGCCCTGGCCTGGCGCACGCTCGATGACGGACGCCCCTTGTACGCCGCACCGCTGACCGTGCAGGCGATGCGGTGGCGCATTGCGCACTACCACCGGCCGTACCACGCCGCGTTGAAGCAACTGCTCGATGCGGCATACGACCAGTTTGGCTGCGTTTATCACATCAACTGCCACTCGATGAATCCGGTATCGGGGCTCATGGGAGAAGGCGGGCCAGGAGCGCTGCGCGCCGACTTCGTGCTGGGAGACCGCGACGGGACCACCTGCTCAGGGGCCTTCACGGCGTTTGTCCAGCAGGCGCTGGCGGCCCACGGGTATGGCGTGGCCATCAACAAACCCTACAAAGGCGTCGAACTGGTGCGCGCCTATGCAGACCCAGGCCGTGGCCGGCACAGCCTGCAGCTGGAAATCAACAAGCGCGTTTACATGGACATGGCCAGCGGCCAGCCCAATGACCATTTCCCCGTGCTCCAGCAGCGCCTGCGGCAGCTGATCGCCGACATCACCCTCCATTTTCCGCCTGAGAGAAAGCCATGAACGCAGTCGACATACCTCCCGTCCCGCCAGTCGAAATCCACCCGCCTGACATCAGCCGCTGGCGCGAGGGCAACACCGGTGTTCCGTTTGTGCACCTGTTCGACAGTGGACTTCCCGGGCCGCGCGTGCACGTGCAGGTGCTCACCCACGGCAACGAGTTTTGTGGCGCGATCGCGGCAGACGAATTGCTGGCCGAGGGCTTTCGCCCGCTCAAAGGCCAGCTCTGCGTCGTATTCGCCAACCACGAGGCCCACGCCCGCTGGGACCCTCAAGACCCCTACATCTCGCGGTTTGTGGACGAAGACCTCAACCGCGTCTGGGCCGACGCGTCCCTGTCAGACGGCGACACCTGCGAAAAGCGCCGGGCGCGCGAGCTGGTGCCCTTTGTGGACGCTGCCGACCTCATCCTGGACATCCACTCCATGAACGAACACTGCGCGCCCTTGATGGTCTGCGGCACGCTGGAGAAGAATGCTCGATACGCCGCTGCGCTGGGCATGCCAGCCGACCTCCTCATCGACACCGGCCACCCCGCCGGGCTGCGCATGATCGAGCGCGGAGCCTTCGGCGAAGCCGCGGCCCCTCAGTGCGCCTTGCTCATCGAATGTGGCCAGCACTGGGAAGCCGCAGCAGCCGACGTGGCGCGCGACTGCCTGGTCCGATTCCTGGGCCTGACCGGTCTGGCCAGCGAGGACTGGGTGCGATCTCACCAGCGCCAGCCCCTGCCCCCACAGCAGCGCCTGGTGCGCGTGACCGAGGCGGTCACCGCCCGCACGAGTGAATTCCGTTTTCTGGTGCCCATCGTGCCCATGTCCATCATCGACAAGGCGGGCACCCCGGTCGCCCAGGACGGTACCCACACATGGACCAGCCCGTATGACCAATGCGTGCTGATCATGCCGACGCAGCGACGCTTCAAACCCGGACAGACCATGGTTCGGCTCGGCCGCTTCGAAGCCGCCTGACCCGCTCCATGCCCAACGCATCCTCACCTCCCTATGTCATCGGCACTCCAGGCCAGGCCTGGGGCGATGTCGAAAAGCGCCTCTGGCTGGCGCGACAAACCGTACAGCGCAGTTACCAGGACGACGTGGTGACTCCTCTGTGGCGGCTGTTTTCACAGAACGGCAACCCGGACCTTCAAGCCTGTGCCGAATGTTTCAGCTACGGCAGCCTGGACTATCGCGCCGAAGGTTTTGGCGCCTACGCACTTCATGCGGTCAAGAGCAGACACTGGGACCCGACCAAGCCGTTTTTCCTGGTCACTGGCGGCGTCCATGGTTACGAGCGCAGCGGCGTGCTGGGTGGCCTGCGGTTTCTGGCAGAGAAGTTTGCACACTATGCAGAGCGCGCTAACCTCCTGCACCTGGTCTGTGTGAGCCCGTGGAGCTATGAGACCATCAATCGCTGGAACCCGCACGCGGTGGATCCCAATCGCGCCTTTCTTCCCATCCCGGCTGCGCCCGAGGCAAAAAATGCGATCGACCTGCTCAACCAGTTCGACACGCCGCTGCTGCACATCGACCTGCACGAAACCACCGACACCGATGCCAGCGAGTTCCGGCCGGCCAAAGCCGCGCGCGATGCCACTCCCCTCGAACCCTGTGACATCCCCGACGGCTTCTACCTGTTCGCAGACCAGAGCCGCCCGCAGCCGGCCTTCCAGACCGCCATCATCGACGCGGTGAGCCGCCTCACCCACATTGCCCCGGCCGATGCCAACGGCGAGCTGCTGGGCAAGCCACTGGTGCAGCCTGGGGTGATCCAGTCCTTCAAGCGCCCGCAAGGCATCTGCAGCGGCTGGACCGAAGCCCGCTATGTCACCACCACCGAGGTCTACCCAGACAGCCCCCGACTGACCCCTCAGCTTTGCATCGAGGTCCAGCTGGCAGCCCTGTGCGCTGGTTTCGACTTTGTGCTTCACAGCGCGGCAAAAGCCGAAGTCTCTGCTTCATGCTCATGATCGATACCGCGAGCGGTCCTTCATGCATATCCATCGAAGTGTGCGCAGCACCCGCTTGCTTTCACCCCTGGCCGCTGAACCGATCGCCATCGAACGCTGTCGGGTGCACAACCGCAGTGGAGGGAGCTCGGCAACGGCTCGGAAGTCTCCATTCTTCCTTGCGCCGAAAAGTTGTCCTCGGGAGCTGAAATTGCTGGCCGCGACCGGGCTGCCGGCCTGATCGGCACAGGGATCGTTGGTGGAAGGGTTCCACCAACATGGCGTGAAGGCACGCACGAACATCCGAGTACTTGGTGTGAACGTCTGGCCTAAGCACGCTCTCCTGGCCGAGTGCCGCAATCCGGCAGCCCATCAAACCGTCTGCCAAGCCCCGCGGAACTCACGTCTTTCGACGCGTCGCCTTTGCAGCAGTCGACACCTTGCCTTTGCCCGCTGGCACCTTCAGCTGCCCTTGCGCCTGCTCCAGCCACAGCAAGCTTTCGGTGTGCGCCAGAAACCGGCGCAGGTAGTGCGGTGAAAGCTCCCCCATGTGCGCCAGGATGTCGAGCACGAGGCGCTGGGGATTGAGCGGGCCTGCGTTTTGCGGGGCACGGGCTTGAGCCTGCTGCACCTGCACTTCGGCGCCCAGGCGCTCCCAGGTTTCGCGGAAGCGCCGCGCGCTGCGCAATTCGGGCCAGGGGTCTGCGCCAGTCGGCCCGCCCGCCTCCGTCTGTGCGCCAGCGCCCGCTGCCTTCGAGGCCTGGGCGATGTGGGTGTTGAGCTGGGTCAGCAGCGAAGGCGGTGCTGCTGGGGGCGCCGTGGTTTTCATGGCTTGGCGGGCGGTGGGTCGACCGCCTGGCCACTGCCGGCTCGCGGTACGGGTGCCATCTCCACGCGGCGGTTGAGCGCGCGGCCGGGCTCGCTGTCGTTGCTGGCCACGGGCTGCTCGGCGCCAAAGGCGGCGCTGAACACGCGCGAGCGCGGCATGCCTTGCTGGATCAGGGTGCGGGTGACGGTGAGCGCGCGCTGCGCCGAGAGCTCCAGGTTGTCCTGGTACTTGGTGTTGCTGGCGCCAATGGGTTTGTCGTCGGTGAAGCCACTGACCATGAGCATTTCATCGCGCTCGCCCAGGTACACCTGCAGCGGCGGCACCAGGGCTTGCAGCAGCCGCTCGCCCTCGGGACGCAGCTGGTCGGAGTTGAAGTCAAACAGGACGCTGCCGCTGATGCCGATGCGGCCGTTGTTGAGCGTGACGCGGCCGCTGGCCAGCGGAATCGCGAGCGCCTTTTCCAGCGCGATGCGGCGCGCTTCTTCTTGCTGGCGCTTGGCCACTTCGACCTGCAAGGTGTTCACCAGGTCCACCTGCGTCAGCAGCACGCCAATGAACACGAGCACAAACGCGCCCACGAGGCCGGCCATGAGGTCGCCAAAGACGGCCCAGACCGGTGCGGTGGCTTCGTCTTGGCTGGCGTCATCCACGCCATCGTCGGCCGGGCGGTCGAAGAACGCGCCCATCATGCAGCGCCTGCAGTGGCTTTGGCCCCCGCATGGCCTGGGGGGCGCGGACCGCGCAGCTGCCGCAGGTCTTCCACGATGCCTTGCTGCGCGCTGATGCTGAGGTCAATCACCTCGCGCGCCTGGGCCACGTAATAGGCCAGCTGCTCGTCGCTGCGCGCCAGCGACTGCCCGATGGCGCCTTCCACGCGCTGCAGGCTGTGCACCAGCTGCTCGTGGCTGGTGGCGAGCTGCTGCGTGCCTTGCTGGAAGGCTTCGCCCAGGGCGGCCAGCTGAGCCGCGCTGGAGGCAGCCTGCTCGGCCATGGCCTCGGCGCGACCCGCCTGCGCACCCACGGTGTCGGCAAACTGCTGGCCCACGCGGTCGAGCACGCCGGTGGCCGAACCCACCAGGTTTTCAATGGCGGCGCGCTGTTCGCCGGTGGTCTGCTGCACCTGCTGCAACAGCATGCCGATCTGGCCCACGAGGTCGGCGCGCTCGGCGAGCGTGGCGTTGTCGCGCTCGGCCAGGCGGCTCATCTGCTCGCGCAGCTGGGCGATCACCTCGGCCGCTGCCTTGGGCGCTTCAGAAGCGGTGTGCATCAGCCGGGCCATGGGGGCTTCGAGTGCGGTGCCCAGCGTGGACAACTGAGACGCGAGCTGGCTGGACAGCGCGGTGGTCAGGCCACCCAGGCGCTGCACCGCGGCTTCGCCCCGCGCGCCCTCTTCTTCGCGCAGCGACTGCAGTTGCTGTGTCAGGGCCGCAAAGGTCCGTTCCTGCTGCTCGGTCTGGGCTTGCTGGCGCGTGGCTTCGGCCTCGCGCAGGGTGGCCAGCTGCTTGGCCGCTCCGTCCTGCAGGGCAGCGAGCTGCTGCGCTACACCAGTCTGCAGCTCGGCGGCGCGTTGCGCGGCGTCTTGCTGGCGCGCCGCTTCTTCGCTGCGCAGGGCGGCGAGCTCGCTGCGCCAGAGGCTGGCGAGCGCGTCCATGCGCTGGCCGTGCTCCTGTGTCCACGCCGATTCGGCTTGCGCACGGGCCGCCACCAGCGCTTCGGTCTGACCGATGAGGCGAGCCACACTGTCCAGACTGCGACTGGCCTGCTCGCGGCTCTGCTCGGCGATGGCGGTGGCACTTTGCTCCAGTGCCTGCAACACGGCTTGTTGCTGCGCCTGCGCCTGCGCACCGGCCTGCTGCCATTGGCCTTGCAGCGACTGCGCAAGCGACTGCAGCGAGGCGGTCCAGGCGGCTTGCTGTTGCTGATCGGCCTGGGCACGCTCGGCCAGCGCGCGGCTCCAGCCGCCGGCCACCGCTTGTGTGGTCTGGCCAAACTGGTCTGACAGCCCAGCCAGCTGGGCCTGCACGGCGGCGCTCACGCCTTCATGCAAGCGGGAAGACTCGGCAGCGATGCCGGCCATGGCCTGCTGCACCACGGGCTGCAGGCTGTCGGTGGCGGCGCGGGCGCTGGCGGCCAGGCTTTCGCGCAACGATCGATCGACCGACTCGGCCAGGCCCGTGTAGGCGCTGGCGGCCTGGCTCTGAAACTCGGCCTGGCGGGCCAGCAGCTGCTCATCGAGCTGCTGGCTGCGGCGCTCCATCTGCTCGATGAGCGTTTGCAGGTGCAGCGCGGCAGCGGGCATGGCCTCGGCCTGGCGCTGCAGCGCCTCAAAGCTTTGCTGGCGCTGGTGGGCCGCGGAGAAGGGGCGCAGGGTGGTGCTGGTCAAACCATCGAGCGCACGAATGACCTGGCTGCGCTCGCGGCGCGCCAGCGTGGCCATGAGGCCGAGCATGGCCGAGGTGGCGACACCGGCCACCGAGGTGCCAAACGACAGGCCCAGCCCTTTGATGGGCGCGGCCAGTGCGGAGCGGATGGCGTTCAGGTCGGCCGAGCCTTCGAGCGCAAACACCGCGCCCTTGAAGGTGACGACCATGCCGAGGAAGGTGCCCAGCATGCCGAGCATGACCAGCAGGCCGATCAGGTACGGCGTGAGTGCCAGGCCGGGGAAGGCGCTGCGCTCGCCCTCGATGCGCTGGCGCACGGCGTGTTGCAGCGAAGCGGGCACGCGGGGCAGCCAGTCGGCAAGCTGGTTCAGCGGCAGCGGCACGTTGGCCAGGGCACTGTTGAGCGCGGTGGTGGTCTGCCCAAAGCGGCGCAGCTCCCAGACGCCGCCCAGGTAAACGGCGCCAATCAGCAGCGTCATGCCCAACGCGAAGGCACTGGTGCCAACGAAGCCGCTGGCCACCCAGGCCACCACACCCAGGCCCACGAACAGGGCGAACCAGGACAGGGCGCGGAAGGAAGCAGAAGAGGAGGTATCGGGGGTCATGCTGGTATTGATTCGATGAGGCCAATGACCGGCTGCAGGCGCAGGTCGAGCTCGGCGAGCAGGGTTTGCTCGAATTCGTTGGCAAAGGTCTGCAGCCAGCGCAGATCGTCGGGAGCTGGGTCGGACGGGTCGGCGGCCTGCTGGCGCAAGGCGACAAAACGCGCTTTCAGAAACGCCGGCAAGCTGCCGAGCAGACGCTGCTCGCGTCCGGCCAGCAGGGGCTCCATGGCCGCGTCCAGCGCAGCGAGCTGCGCCAGTTCGGGGGTGGCCTGGGCCAGGGCCTGGCGCACATGGCCACGCAGCGCCTCCACGCTGAGCTCCATGCGGCGCTGCTGGTCGCCCAGACGCTGGTGGAACAGCGCCCACTCGATGTCGAGGTCTTCAGGATCGGGCCGGTGCGAGGCGTCGCGGGCGGTGATCGATTGGGTGAGCACCGAGCGCACGCGCTGCAGCTCCTGCTGCAACGCGGCGTGCAGGGGCTGCGGCTCCACTGGCGGCGCAGCGCGGCGGGCCGCGGCCATGCCGGCAGCCGCCACCGAGGTCTGCAGGGTGCGCAAGGCGATGGCCTCGTTCACATTCAGCCACTGGCCCAGGCGCTCGGCCACGTCCTGCCGGGGCGCGCTGACGCCTGCGGGCATCCAGCAGGCAAGCTGGCGCACCAGTGCGGAGGAGGCGTGAGAACCCTTGAAACTGCGGAGCAAAACCAAAGCCTGGGGGCACAACGTGCCCCCTCCATAAGGTTGAATAAGCGGTGAAAGCGATGTGGCCTGAAGAAGCCCCAGGCCGGCGTCAGAGCGCCGCCAGGGCGCTTCGGCGATCGCCAGGCGGCGGGGGCGAGGTCTGTGGACCGCAACCCCTGCCCGTCCCGAAAGCGGATGAGCGCTCCCTGGCGATTATTCACATTGGCGGCCTGCACAAAAAACAGGCAACTCGCTCAACGTGTTAGGAAGCCGAGCCGTGGCAGGCGCAGGCTTCGCCGTGGGCGGCGGCGACCAGCTCGTTCAGGATGCCGCAGTGGCCGCGGTCGTGCTGCCCGTTGCAGCGCGATTTCAGCTGAACCAGCTGCTTCTCCAGCGCCTGCATGCTTTTCAGCCGGGCACGCACCCGGCTCAGCTGCTCGGCCACCAGCGCGTCCACATCCGAGCAGTCTCCACGGGTGTCGTCCAGCACGCCGAGCAGCCGCGCGATCGAGGCCAGGGGCATGTCAAGCGCGCGGCAGTGCCGGATGAACGCCAGGCGCTCCAGATGGCGACCGTCGTAATCGCGGTAGCCGTTGTCTCGCTTGGGCGGCACCGGCAGCAAACCCTGCTTCTCGTAATAGCGGATGGTTTCCACCTCGACACCGGTGGCCTGAGCCAATTGTCTGATTTGCATGAAGACCTCCGAAACCAAAACAGGTGGTTGACACTGTAGTGGCTACAGGGTTTCAAATGAAAGCATTGAAAGGAAGACCATGTCTGCCCATTGCTGTGAGCACGAACCCCCCAAGCCCAGCCAGATCGCCAACCTGGGGCGCTACCGCCGCATCTTGTGGGTGGCGCTGGTGGTCAACGCCGCGATGTTCGCTGTCGAGATCGTGGCCGGCATTCAGGCCGGATCGCTGGCCTTGCTGGCCGACGCCATCGATTTCGGGGGCGACGCACTGAACTATGGCGTGTCGCTGGCGGTGCTTGCCTCGGCCCTGGCCTGGCGCGCACGAGCGGCTTTGCTCAAGGCGGTGAGCATGATGGGTTTTGGCGTCTTCGTCCTGGGGCAGGCGGTGTGGAGCCTGTGGCACGGCGAGGTGCCCGCGGCCCTCACCATGGGTGCGGTGGCCCTGCTCGCGCTGGCCGCCAACGTGGGCGTGGCCACCCTGCTTTACGCGTTTCGCGAAGGCGATGCCAACATGCGCAGCGTGTGGCTGTGCTCGCGCAACGACGCCATCGGCAACCTGGCGGTGATGCTGGCTGCACTGGGTGTGTTTGGCACCGGCAGCGCCTGGCCCGATCTGCTGGTGGCCGCGCTGATGGCCAGCCTGGCGCTGCACGGTGGCTGGAGCGTGTGGCAGCAGGCACGCCGAGAGTTGAACGGCGAGGCATCGCCTGCGCACTCGCTCGAACGCCAACAAGACGATCGCCACAAAATGGCCCTGCACCAGACCCTGATTCGGCAAGCGAAGCTGGCTCGGTCTGTCAACACGAAGTGGCAGTTTCTGGAAGCTGCGCACGTGGCGGGACAGACTCAGCTGAAGCCACACCTGCAGACACACGCCACGATGATGAAGCTGGCGTGGCAGACACGTAATCTCAAGGAGCTGGTGGGTCAGCTGTTCAGGCTGGTGTTGGTGCCGATCGGCCATGTGCTCGGGCGGCTTCCCCTGGGCAACCCAGGTCGTTCCAACGTGAATGCCTTCAGATCGATGGCCGTGCGACCCGATTTGCTGGCGGTGATGCAAAGCGCGCGGGACGGCAGCGTTCAAGCGCACACCATCACCGCACCAACACCGCCCGGAAATCGTTGACGTTGGTGTGCGTGGGGCCGGTGACCACCAGATCGCCCAGCGGCTCGAAGAAGCCGTAGGCGTCGTTGCGAGACAAGTGGTCACTGACTTTGAGACCGAGCGCCTGGGCGCGAACCAGGGTGTCGGGCGTGACCAGGGCGCCTGCGTTGTCTTCCACGCCGTCGATGCCGTCGGTATCGGCGGCCAGCGCCCACACGCCCGGCTGACCACCCAGCGCCTGGGCCAACCCCAGACAGAACTCGCCGGCCCGCCCGCCCCGGCCCTTGGCCTGGCCCTCGGCGCGTGGACGCACCGTGACGGTGGTCTCGCCACCGCTCAGGATCACGCACGGCTTCTCAAGGCTGCTGCGCCCTTGCGCCGTTGAGCGAGCCAGCGCGGCATGTACCTTGCCCACTTCGCGCGACTCACCTTCGATCTCGTCACTCAAGATGTAGGCCTTCAAGCCCAGCGCGCGAGCCGCGTCTGCTGCAGCTTCCAGGCTTTGCTGGGGCGTGGCGATCAGATGGGTCTGGTGGCCAGCCAGGCCCGCGTCGCCCGGTTTCGGCGTTTCGAGTGCGCCGCTCTCCAGCTTGGCTTTCACGCCGGCAGGCACCTCGATGCCGTAACGCCGCAGGATCTCCAGCGCCTCGGCGCAGGTGGACGCGTCGGCCACGGTGGGACCACTGGCGATCACGCTCACGTCATCCCCCGGCACATCGCTGATGGTGAGCGTGACCACCTGCGCTGGGGCGCAGGCCGCCGCGAGTCGCCCCCCCTTGATGCGCGAAAGGTGCTTGCGCACCGTGTTCATCTCGAGGATGTTGGCGCCACTCTCCAGCAACTGGCGGTTGATGCGCTGCTTGTCTTGCAGCGTCAGGCCCTCACACGGCAGGGTGAGCAGCGACGAGCCACCACCCGAAATCAGGCACAACACCAGATCGTCGCTCGTCAGCCCCCTGACCAGCTCCAGGATGCGCTGCGCCGCGGCCAGCCCCGCCGCGTCGGGCACCGGGTGCGAGGCCTCCACCACCTCGATGCGCTCGGCCAGCCCATCGGGGCGCGGCGGCGTGTGGTGGTAGCGCGTGACGACCAGGCCCGAGAGCGGGGCATCGGCCGGCCACAGCACCTCCACCGCCTGAGCCATCGCGCCACCGGCCTTGCCAGCACCGATCACCAGCGTGCGGCCCTTCGGCGGCGGTGGCAGATGGGCGGCGGTGTTGTGCAGAGGCAGGGCGCGCTGCACAGCCGCGTCGTACAGGTAGCGCAACAGAGCGCGGGGGTCGTCGAGGCTGGGGGTCGCGGCTGGTGTCATGGACACGGAGTCTAAGGACTCAGGCGGCTGGGGTCGGCGCAATCTGGTGGTTTGCCATGAGCTCAAGTGAACGGCACAGCGCGGAGTGATCCAGCCCTGCCATGCCATTGGCTGCACAGGCCTGCATGAGCTGCGCCGCACTTGCAGTGTTGGGCAGGCTCACACCCAGTTCCTTGGCACCTTGCAGCGCGAGGTTCAGGTCCTTCTGGTGCAGTTCGATGCGAAAGCCTGGGTTGAAGGTGCGCTTGACCATGCGTTCGCCGTGCACCTCCAGAATGCGACTGGCGGCAAAGCCTCCCATGAGCGCCTGGCGCACCTTGGCCGGGTCGGCACCTGCCTTGCTGGCAAACAGCAGGGCTTCGGAGACGGCTTCAATGTTGAGTGCCACGATGATCTGGTTGGCCACTTTGGTGGTCTGGCCGTCGCCGTTACCGCCCACCAGGGTGATGTTCTTGCCCATGGCTTCGAAGAGGGGTTTCATGCGGTCGAACGCGGCCTGCGGACCGCCCACCATGATGGTGAGACTGGCGGCCTTGGCACCCACTTCGCCGCCGCTGACCGGCGCGTCGAGGTAGTCACACCCCAGGGCATTGATCTTCTGCGCGAACTGCTTGGTCGCCATGGGGCTGATCGAACTCATGTCGACCACCAGCTTGCCCTTGCTCAAGCCCTTGGCCACGCCGGTCTCGCCAAACAGCACGTCCTCCACATGAGGTGTGTCGGGCACCATGGTGATGATGATGTCGGCCCGCTTGGCCACTTCGGAGGCGTTGGTGCAGATGGTCGCGCCCTGTTGGGCAAAAGCCTCTGGAACCTTGCTGCGGCTGCTCACAAAGAGCTGATGGCCCGCATTGAGCAGGTTGAGCGCCATGGGCGTGCCCATGATGCCCAGGCCGATGAAGCCGACACTGAGTCCGCTCTTGGTCATGTGGAAGTCTCCTGTGGTTCTTGAATTCAGAGGGTTTGGCCGTGGACCTGGACCCAGCCCAGACCCGCGTCGGTGCCACCAGGGCTGGTGTCCCTGGGCTTGTACTCACAACCGATGTGGCCGGCATAGCCTATCGCATCGAGGTGTTCGAACAGAAAGCGGTAGTTGATTTCACCGGTTCCGGGTTCGTTGCGCGCGGGGTTGTCCGCCAGCTGGATGTGCCCGATGCGCGCCAGGTGCTGCTTCATCGTCGCCGCCAGCTCGCCTTCCATGCGCTGCGCATGGTAGATGTCGTATTGCAGGTAGAGGTTGGGCGATCCCACCTCGTCCATGATGGCCAGCGCCTGCGCGGTGTGGTTGACGAAGAAGCCTGGTATGTCGAAGGTGTTGATCGGCTCCATCACGAGCTGGATGCCATGATCGCCCAGCTTGTCGGCAGCGAACTTCAGATTGGCGACCAGGGTCTTGCGCGCATCGGCTTCGCTCACACCCACCTGAGCAATGCCCGCAAGCGCATTCATTCGAGGCGGGCTGAGCAGCGCCGCGTACTCCAGCGCCTTGAGCACGCCCTCTCGGAACTCGCCCACGCGGCCCGGGTGGCAAGCAATGCCGCGCTCTCCCGCCGCCCAGTTGCCGGCCGGCAGGTTATGCAGCACCAGCTCAAGGCCGTTGTCGTGCAGTCGCTGCGCGATGTCCTTCGCAGTGAAGTCGTAGGGAAACAGGAACTCCACCGCTTGAAAACCCGACTTGGCGGCGGCACCGAAGCGGTCGAGGAACGGCAGCTCGTTGTAGAGCATGGTGAGGTTGGCGGCGAAGCGGGGCATGGTGCGCTTTCTTGTGCGATGAGCGTGGAATCGGGTCCGATCGCACTGAGCGTGTCGAAGTGCTTCGACGGGCTCAGCGCGAACGCGAGGGAGGCGTACTCGGCAGGTGGTTCGACCGCGCCTATTCCAGCAATCCTGCGGCGATCAGGCCTTCGCGACCTTCGGGGTGCAGGCACTCGATGTCTTCGAACTCGTTGATGGCGTTGATTTCGGTACCCATGGCGATGTTGGTCACCTTCTCCAGAATCACCTCCACCACCACCGGCACACTGAACTGGCGCGCCATGCTCTGCGCTTCGCGCAGAGCCTCCTGGATCTTGCTCGGGTCTGTCACGCGCAAGGCCTTGCAGCCCAGGCCGGTCACCACCGCCTGGTGATCCACACCATATCCCTTGAGGGTCGGGTCGTCCACGTTCTGGTTGTCGAAGGCGAGCTGCACGCAGTAGTCCATCTCGAAACCACGCTGGCTCTGGCGAATCAGGCCCAGGTAGCTGTTGTTCACCAGCACCTGCACATAGGGGATGCGGAACTGCGCGCCCACTGCCAGTTCCTCCACCAGGAACTGGAAGTCGTAGTCGCCCGACAACCCCACCACGGTCTTGGTCGGGTCTGCCGCAGCCACGCCGATGGCGGCGGGAATGGTCCAGCCCAGCGGGCCGGCCTGGCCGCAGTTGATCCACTGGCGCGGGCCATAGACATGCAGGAACTGCGCACCGGCAATCTGGCTGAGACCGATGGTGGACACGTACACCGTATCGCGTCCAAACGCGGCGTTCATCTCTTCGTACACGCGCTGCGGCTTGATCGGCACATTGTCGAAATGCGTCTTGCGCTGCATCAGCTTCTTGCGCTCGGCGCAGCGCGCAGCCCAGGTGGAATAGTCCCGCAGCTGGCCGGCGGCCTTGCGCTCGCGCGCCACCTGCACAAACAGTTCGAGCGCGATCTTGGCGTCGGACACGATGCCGAGATCGGGGTTGAAAACGCGACCGATCTGCGTCGGCTCGATATCGACGTGCACGAAGGTGCGTCCCTGCGTGTACACCTCGACCGAGCCCGTGTGGCGGTTCGCCCAGCGGTTGCCGATGCCGAGCACGAAGTCACTGGCGAGCATGGTGGCGTTGCCATAGCGGTGACTGGTCTGCAGGCCGACCATGCCGGCCATGAGCGGGTGATCGTCCGGAATGCTGCCCCAGGCCATCAGGGTGGGGATGACAGGTACGCCGGTGAGTTCGGCCAGCTCGACCAGCAGAGCGGACGCATCGGCGTTGATGATGCCCCCGCCAGCCACGATGAGCGGCTTGCTGGATGCCATCAGCATGTCCAGCGCGCGCTCGACCTGCTTGCGCGATGCGGCGGGTTTGTAGACCGGGAGCGGCTCGTAGGTGTCGATGTCGAACTCGATCTCGGCCATCTGAACGTCGATCGGCAAGTCGATCAGCACCGGGCCCGGGCGGCCAGAGCGCATGAGATGAAAGGCCTGCTGGAAAACGCGGGGTACCAGCGCCGGCTCACGCACCGTCACCGCCCACTTGGTGACCGGCTTGGCGATGCTTTCGATGTCCACCGCCTGGAAATCTTCCTTATAGAGCCGAGCCCGCGGCGCCTGGCCGGTGATGCACAGGATGGGAATGCTATCGGCGCTGGCGGAATACAGGCCGGTGATCATGTCGGTGCCGGCGGGGCCGCTGGTGCCGATGCACACGCCGATGTTGCCCGCGCGGGCCCGGGTGTATCCCTCCGCCATGTGGGATGCCCCTTCCACGTGCCGCGCCAGCACGTGGGCGATGGTCTGGCGCTCGCGCAGCTGAGCGTACAAAGGATTGATGGCAGCGCCGGGCACACCAAAGGCCTGGGAAATGCCTTCCTTCTCCATCACGAGCACGGCGGCCATGGCGGCCTTCATCTTGGGCATGTCGAGTCTCCTGGGGGTGGATGGGGTCACAAGCTGAAACCCTCTGGCGCCATCGTATTGAAGACATCCCGTGCTGAGAATGGCATCATGGGTACTTCGATTCGATACACCAGGTATGTAATCGCATGGACCGATTCAAGGAAGTAGAAGCCTTCGTGCAGGCGATGGAACACGGCAGCCTGGCCGCTGCAGCGCTGCATGCGGGCATCACTCCAGTCATGATGGGGCGGCGCATCGACGCGCTGGAAAGGCGCCTGGGTACCCAGCTCATCCACCGCTCCACGCGACGGCTGGCGCTGACCGAAGAAGGCGCCAGCTTTCTGGACGAATGCCGGTCACTGCTGGCCCAATGGGCCGCCGCCGAGGCAACGGTCTCAGCTCAGCGCCACAGCGCCACGGGCCACCTGGTGGTCTCGGCGCCCGCCGCTTTTGGCCGCCTCCACGTGGCCCCTCACGCCAGCGCCTTTCTCAAGGCCAACCCCCAGGTCAAGCTGTCGTTCAACCTCACCGACCGGGTGGTGGATCTGGTGCGCGACGGCTACGACCTGGGCCTGCGCATCGGGGGTTTGATCGACCCCAACTTCGTCGCCATCAAGCTGGCAACCAACCAGCGCGTGGTCTGCGGCACGCCCGCCTATTTCCGCAAGCACGGCAAACCGCGCACGCTCGATGACCTGAAGCGCCACAACTGCCTGGCCTTCAACCTGCAGGGCGGTCAGCAGCGCGGCTGGTACTTTCAGCAGGCGGGGAAGCCAGTCTCCATCCGCGCCGATGGCAACCTGGACTGCAACGACGGCGAGCTGCTGCACCGGTGGGTGAGCGAGGGCATGGGTCTGGGCTGGCGCAGCACCTGGGAAATCCAGGCGCAGCTGCAACGTGGTGAGCTGGTGACCGTGCTCGACGAATTCGCTCTGCCCGCCTACGACATCCTGGCCGTGTATCCGCAACAGCGCCACCTGCCAGCCAAGGTGCGGTTCTTCATTGATCATCTGAAAAAAATATACGCCAGGCCGGGCTACTGGATGAGGTGAAGCTCCCACCGCGCCAGCTTTGCGGTCTCCCAGCGAGTGACACGGGCGGGCCGGCAGAGTCGGTTCCGCAGCGCCCTGGGTGAAGCATCTCCAGCCATCAATCCCTCACGCTTCTCGACAACGCATGACCTCCCTGCTCATCCACAACGCCACTTGCATCGCCACCTTTGATCACGCCGATCCAGCGCAGGGTCGGGAACTCAAGGACGCATCGCTCTTCGTGCGCGGCAACCAGATCGAGTGGATCGGAACTGCCGCCGAGCTGCCAGCCAAGTTGCGCATCGAGGCCGACGAGGTCATCGATGCGCGAGGCCATCTGGTCACGCCCGGCCTGGTGAACACCCACCACCACATGTACCAGTCGCTGACCAAGGCGATTCCCGTGACCCAGAACGCCGAGCTGTTCGGCTGGTTGCGCGGCCTGTATCCGATCTGGGCCGGACTGACACCCGAAATGGTCCAGGTGTCCACGCAGGTCGCCATGGCCGAGCTGCTGCTCAGCGGCTGCACCACCAGCAGCGACCACCTCTACATCTACCCCAACGGCGTGCGGCTGGAGGACAGCATCGAAGCCGCGCAACGGATCGGCATGCGCTTCCTGGCCACGCGCGGCAGCATGAGCGTGGGCCAGAGCGCGGGGGGCCTGCCGCCGGACTGCGTGGTCGAAAAAGAAGACGCCATCCTCAAGGACAGCCAGCGCCTGATCGAGACCTGGCACGATGCGTCGCACGGCGCCATGGTGCAGGTGGCCCTGGCCCCGTGCTCGCCGTTCTCCGTCAGTCCGGCGCTGATGAAGCAGAGCGCCGAACTCGCACGCAGCTTCAAAGGGCAAGGCGTGCGGCTGCACACCCATCTGGCCGAGAACGACCACGACATCGCCTACAGCCGCGAGAAGTTCAACATGACCCCGGCACAGTACGCGCAAGAGCTGGGCTGGCTGGGCGACGATGTGTGGCACGCCCACTGCGTGAAGCTGGACGAAGAAGGCATTTCGCTCTTCGCCGCCAGCCGCACCGGCGTGGCGCACTGCCCCTGCAGCAACATGCGGCTGGCCAGCGGCATCGCTCCCATCCGCCGCATGCTGAACGCGGGCGTACCGGTGGGACTGGGCGTGGACGGCAGCGCCAGCAACGACGCGGCGCACATGGTGAACGAAGCGCGCCAGGCGATGCTGCTGGCGCGGGTGGGCCGTGCGTTGATGCCACCGGAAACCCGAAACGGCAAGACCTTCTTCGGCTGCGACCTCGGGCCCGCCGAGATGACGGCGCGCGACACCCTGCACATCGCCACCCGCGGCGGCGCGCGGGTGCTGGGGCGCAGCGACATCGGCCACCTGGCCGTGGGCATGTGCGCCGACCTCGCTGTGTTTGATCTGCGCACGGTCGGCTTTGCCGGCGGCGCGGTGCACGATCCGGTGGCCAGCCTGTTGCTGTGCGCAAGCCCGCGGGCAGCCTATGCAGTGGTGAATGGGCGGGTCGTGGTGCGCGAAGGTCGCATCACCACCATCGACCTGCAGCCTCTGGTGGAGCGGCACAACCGCCTGGCTGTGGCGCTGGCAGAGTCGGCGCCAAGCTGATTTCCCGACCGGCAAAGCACACAGCAGGACGTTGACGCTCGTCAATTCTGCCGATGCCGCCCTGGGTATCTTGTTGTGGCGTGTCCAGCAGCGTGCTGTGGCGCCGCCATTCAACCGGAGCCCAATATGAAGACGCCCTGCTTCCCGGTGTTTCTTCGACGCCTTGCCCTTGTTTCATTGTCCGCACTGGTGGTGGCGTGTGGTGGCGGAGGTGACGGACCAAGCGGAACAGCGCCCGAAATTTCCTGATCATCAGTCCACAGGCGGCCTACAACACGGTCGATCCGCTGTTCTTCTCTTCCCAGTTCGACTTTTTCGATCCCGACGCCAACGTCGCCACCCTGACGCTGCGTGTGCGAGACGAATCCGATGGGTCGGTGCTGGATCTTGGCACCGATCCCATCGCTGGCATTGCCGGCATCACCAGCGGCACGGTGCTGGGACAGTTCATCGCAAGTGGCGTGGTCCCAGGCACCTACGCGGTGCTGGTCAACGTGACAGACAGCACCAGCCAGACCTCGAACGTGCTGGGAGCACCGGTGCGCATTGCGGCCTATCCCTGGACCAGCCGCCTCGCCGGCCCGACACCACGCGAATACGCAGCTGCGGCGGTGCTCGATGGCAAGGTCTATGTGGCGGGCGGCCAGCTGACCAGCAGCACAACCACGCCAGCCCCCGCGACCGCCGCGCTGGAAATCTACGATCCAGCGACCAACACCTGGAGCGCAGCACCTCCCATGCCAACCGCACGCATGGGCCTGACGTTGACCGCATTCAATGGCAGGCTGTATGCGATTGGCGGCCGAACTGATGGATTCAGCATCTCCGCGGTGGGAACGGTCGAAGAATAAAACCCGGGCACCGGCCTGTGGACAACCCGAGCTTCGATGCCACTGCCCCGTTTCCATGCCGCTGCGGCGCCAGCCTCGACGCCCTTTGGCAACCTGATCGTGGTGGCTGGGGGTGAATTCGAAACTTCGGTGCTGGACGCTGTGCAGGGCTACAACCCGATCACGAATGGCTGGTTCAGCCTGGCGCCGATGCCAACCGCACGCGGACAACTGGCGATGGAGGCGGTCAACGGCAGGCTCTATGCCGTTGGCGGCTATGCCGGGATACTGCCGCAATGGGTCGGTACGGTGGAGGCATACGATCCTCAGGTGGGCAGCTGGACCACGATGGTTTCCATGCCCACGCCGCGCGCCCACCTTACGCTCGCGGTGTTTGGCGGTCGGCTGCTGGCGGCCGGCGGAGAAAACGTGAACCGCGCGCTGGACGTGCTTGAGAGCTACGACCCCACTCTCAACGCCTGGAGTGGCAAGACACCGAGCACCACCGCATTCACGCGGGCTGCCGGGGTTGTCGAAAGCGGCCGCCTGTATGTGTTCGGCAACCTGCTGGCGCTGCAGTACGACCCAGCCAATGAGATCCGATGAGGGAAAGGTGCCGATCCGTGAACTGGATGCCGGCACCAGATCGAGGGCAAGCGGCAAAAACAGCGGAGCCAGCGTTTCGGATGCTGCCAGCTTTGTGGTTCGTCTGTTTTCAGTCCGCCCGAACCTGGACCTCACCCTTCTTGACCTGAACCGGGTAGGTCTTCAGGGCCTTCTCGCCCCGCACGAAGTTGAGCAGCTGAATGCCGGGCGGGAAGTTGGCCCAGTCGATCACCTCGCCGGTCTTGATGTCGAAGCGCGCTCGGTGCAGCGGGCATTGCACCTTGCAGCCGTCGATGATCTTGCCTCGTCCCAGCGGCGCAAAGGTGTGGGTGCATTGGGACTGGGTGGCAAAAAAGCCCTCAGCCAGGTGGTACACCACCACCTTGGTGTCGCCCGCGCTGTGCGCGGCCATCTTGCCGATGGGCAGGTCGTCGACCTTGCAGACGGTGTGCCATTTCATCGAAATCTCCTGGAGTGGGTGCAAATTCAGTCTAGCACCGCGGCCTCGCTGCGAGGCCTACCGCTGCGCGCCGAGCACCCGCAGCAGCCAGGCGTTGAGGTGCGCCACCTGTTCCGGACACACGCTGTGGGCCATCGGGTAGCTGTGCCACTCCACCTCGTGACCCAGCGCCTGCAGCAGGTCGCGCGAGGCCAGGCCGCGCCCGATGGCTACCACGTCGTCTTGCTCGCCATGCGCCAGGGTGATCGGAGTGGCCAGATTGGCCGGGCTGCGCTCCTGCGCCGTGGTACTGGCCAGTGGCAGATAGCCCGACCAGCCGACCAGACCCGCCAGCCGCTGCGGCGCACGCAAGCCCGCCATCAGCGTCATGGCGCAGCCCTGAGAAAAACCCATGAGCACCGTGCGCCCAGAAGGCATGCCAAGCTCGATCTCGCGGTCCAGCAACTGCTGGATCAGCGCCTGGCTCTCGCGCAATCCCGCCTCGTCCTCAACTCGCACGCCTGCTGGGTCAGGCGGATAAATGTCGTACCAGGCCCGCATCTCGTAACCCCCGTTGATGCTGACCGGGCGCACTGGCGCGCTGGGAAAAACGAAGCGAACCGGGCCGATCGCACTCAGGTCGAGTTGCTGCGCAATCGGCACAAAGTCGTTGCCATCGGCACCCAGCCCGTGCAGCACGATGATGCTGGCCACGGGTGGGGTGGTCGCGTCACCGCCAAGAATGCCTTCGATGATGTCCAGAGCGTGGGGGTTTTTCATGCTTGCAGCATAAGGGCTCCGAACGTTGCTCTGCCCGCATTGCCCTCTTGGCACACCCTGCACACACACGCATTGTTTCAACACCTGGACCTCGGCCAGCCCCGGTCTGCGCCCCTGAGCCGAGACGCCAGATTCATCAGAAACAGGCCTGTCCGCTCGTGTTGGAGGTGCAAATCCTTTGCGCGAAATGTGGCGCACCGTCGTACGAATTCAAGATCGGTTTCACCAACCGCACCATCTGGCCGCGCTGCCATGGTGGCGCGCCGATCTGGGACACGGTAGGGGACAGCACCCTCACGCCTGCCGCCGCCCGGACAGCGTGCCGAACACGAGCAGGAGGTTAAACCCTCTAAACATGAGGCCCTCTGTTGGTTAAATTTGCAGATTCCCCTTTCTCAGGAGACAAAAATGAGCATCGTCGCAGCCGAATTTCTCGCCCTTCAGCGCCTCTACCATTGGGAAAAAACCGAGCCCAACCGGGTGGCCCTCACCCAACCCATGGGTGGCGGCGTGGTGCAGGACCTGACCTGGGCCCAGGTGGGTGACCAGGTGCGGCGCATGGCGGCTCACCTGAAGGCACAAGGGTGGGAGCCAGGCTCCAAGGTCGCCATCCTGTCCAAGAACTGCTCCTGGTGGATGATGAGCGATCTGGCGATCTGGATGGCTGGCTATGTGTCGGTGCCGCTTTACCCCACACTGGCGCCCGAGACCATCCGCCAGATCCTGACCCACAGTGAGTCCAAGGCCTGTTTCATCGGCAAACTCGACGGCTGGGAACACATGAAGCCCGGCGTGCCCGCCGACCTGCCTTGCATGAGCTACCCGCTGTCACCGCCCGACGCCGTGCGCGCTTATGAGGGTTGGGACGCGATCTGCGCACAAACCGAACCTCTCAAGGGCAACCCGGTGCGGGCCGAAGACGAGCTCGCCACGCTGATTTACACCTCGGGCACAACCGGCATGCCCAAGGGTGTGATGCACACCTTTGGCGCCTTTGCCTGGGCCCTGGACAAAGGCATTCAGCGCATTCCCATGAGCGGTGCCGACCGCATGCTGTCTTACCTGCCGCTGGCCCATGTGGTTGAACGCATGCTGGTCGAACACGGCTGGTTGCGCACCGGCATGCACGTTTTTTTCGCCGAGTCGCTCGACACCTTTGCCGCCGACCTGCAGCGTTCGCGACCCACCATTTTCTTCTCGGTCCCGCGCTTGTGGGTGAAGTTCCAGCAGGGCATCCACCACAAGATGCCACCGGCCAAGCTCAACCGTCTGCTCGGCATCCCCCTCATTGGCGGCCTGGTGCGCAAGAAGGTCATGAAAGCCCTGGGCCTGGATCAGTGCAAGTTCGCTGCCGGCGGTGCTGCACCGATGCCCGTGGCCTTGCTCGACTGGTACGACAAACTCGGACTGAAGATCAACGAGGGCTACGGCATGACCGAAAACCTTGCGTTGTCGCACATCACCGAACCCGGCAAGAACCAGAAAGGCACCGTCGGCCCGGTCTACAGCGGCGTGGAACACCGCATCGATCCCGACACTGGCGAGGTGCAGATGCGCAGCCCGGCCATGATGATGGGCTATTACAAGGAGCCGGAAAAGACGAAAGAGGCCTTCACAGCCGACGGCTGGCTCAAGACAGGCGACAAGGGCACGATCGACGGCCAAGGCCTGTTGCGCATCACCGGCCGGGTGAAAGATCTTTTCAAGACCGGCAAGGGCAAGTACGTGGCTCCGGCACCCATTGAAGACAAGCTGGTCATGCACGACTCGGTGGAAGCCTGCGTGGTGACAGGAGCCAACCTTGGCCAGCCGCTGGGCATCGTGATGCTCAATGCCGAGGCGGTGACCATGGTGAGCGATGCCGCTGCGCGCAGTGAACTGGAACAATCACTGACCGGTCACCTCAAGGCGATCAACGCCACGCTGGACCCGCACGAACGCCTGCAGTGCGTGGTGGTGGTGACGACGGCCTGGACGGTGGACAACGACGTGATCACGCCCACCTTCAAGGTCAAGCGCAACCGCATCGAAGACCTGTACGCCAAGAACTACGAAGCCTGGGAGACCTCGGGCAAGAAGGTGATCTGGCAGGAGGGCTGATATGAACCGTGCGCCGATCTTTCCCTGACTGAGGCACCCAGGCTCATCAGGCAACCGACAGGACAGCGGCGATGCGCTGATTCGGCGGCCACCCAGCAAAAAGCCCGCTTGTGCGGGCTTTTTGCTGGGTGGATCGGCCTGAGAACCCGGGCCGTTCAGCAAGAGACCGTCAGATGCGGAAGTCTTCGATGCTCTTGCCCGAGGCGAGCACGGTGCGCACCCATTCCGGCTTGCGGCCCGGGCCACCTGCCCAGAGTTCACCATTGGGGCCCTTGTACTTGGGCGGTGCGCTGGATTTGGATTTTCCCTTCTTACCACCCGAGGCACTGCCGCCCAGATCGGCGGTGGTGATGCCGAATTGCTTCATCTTGGCTTTGATGTCTGCGATCACAGAAGCGAGTTCGTTCTTGCGAGCCTGCTCGGCTTGAGCCATCAGGGCCTGTGCCTGCGCCATGAGTTCGGAATAGCCTGCCATTGATTGTCCTTGTCTTGATTGAGTATCAAATGTGTAATTTTTTGCATCCCAACGATGCATGTGAGATTCTAATCTCGATTGAAGACATCCGTCCAGGATTGCAGATCCGGGGGCAATTCAGAATGTAACTCGATGGCTTGCGCTGACACCGGGTGTGTGAATTGCAATCGCCATGCATGGAGAAACATGCGCCTGTGTCCCAGACGCGCCAATTGACGGTTGAGTTCGAAATCGCCGTATTTCTCGTCGCCCACAATCGGATGCCCGGCATGGGCCAGGTGGACCCGGATCTGGTGCGTGCGTCCGGTCTTGATGGTGACCTCCAGCAAGGTGTACCGGGTGGGAGTTCCCTCTGGCGAACCTGGCGGCAGATCCACCACCTGTCGCACCCGCACCAGACTGACCGCGTGCATGCCGTCGGCATCCTGCTGGTCGGTCACGCGCACCCGCCGTTCACCATCGGGCAGCAGGTATTTGTGCAAGGGTTGATCGAGCACCTTGCGCTTGGCGGGCCAATCGCCTTTGACCAGTGCAAGGTAGGTCTTACCGGTCTCACGGGCCCTGAATTGCTCCTGGAGCGCCTTGAGCGCACTCTTCTTCTTGGCAATCAGCAACAAGCCACTGGTCTCGCGGTCCAGCCGGTGCACCAGTTCCAGCAGGCGCGCCTCAGGACGAGCGCGGCGCAATTGTTCAATCACGCCAAAACTCACCCCGCTACCGCCATGCACCGCCACGCCAGCCGGCTTGTCGATGGCCAACAAGGCATCATCTTCATAAATCACGGGGAAATCGCGCGCCGGCGCCGGATGAGCCAATTTCTCTTCGGCCCGCTCAGACAGTCTGATGGGTGGAATCCGCAACAGGTCGCCCGCCTCCACCCGGTCCTGAGCGGACACACGGCCTTTGTTGCGCCGCACCTCGCCGGAGCGGATGATGCGGTAGATGTGCGTCTTGGGCACACCCTTGAGATGACGGATCAGGAAATTGTCCAGCCGCTGCCCAGCCGATTCGGCGTCTACCGTGAGGTGGCTGACTGCCGCGGGCGACGTCGTCAAGGGAGCGACAGGGGTGGGGGCTGAGGGCATGAAAATGAGGTCCCCGCTGTCGGCGCGCTCTGCTTATAATGCGGCACACCTACCGCGCGCCGTAAGTGATTGATTTGCCTTGATTTTAAGGCAGTCACTGCAGGCAGATCCTCTCACCATGAGGAAAAAGAGCCCGGCAGGTGCAGGATGCCATTCGCAGCACCCGAGCCAGACGCCCATGCCTGATGTCTTCCCCATGGAATCCAGGTTGGGCCTCAGACCCGGCTGACGCTGTGAACGAACCCGCCCCAGTGATTGCGAACCCGAATACGGAATACCCCCATCGGGCAGCTGCCCTCCGAAGCTGCTTGAGGACAACGAGAAACTTGTGAGACACCGGCCAGCGCCCTGCTGTTGACAGCCCGCTGCCCGCCCAGCTCCGCTCCACGTCCATGCGCCCACGCCCTGACCCGGCGGTTCGAGGCTGCCTCCTGCGTGAGGCCGCGCCGTCGAACGACAACCGAACCCTCGGGTCAACGGCTCTCCGGCAATTCCTCCCTGCGTTCGCGTCTCCGGCTGGTTCACGGCAGGTTGGCGCTCCAGATCCTCCGGGGGTCGGGGCGTCCTTGTGTTTTTGAACAAAGGACAACGCATCATGAAACGCATGCTGATCAACGCCACGCAGGCTGAAGAACGCCGCCTGGCGATCGTGGACGGGCAAAAACTGCTCGACTACGAAATCGAGATTGAAGGGCGCGAACAGCGCAAGGGCAACATCTACAAGGCCGTGGTCACGCGGGTCGAGCCCTCGCTGGAAGCCTGCTTCGTCGACTACGGCGAAGACCGCCACGGCTTTCTGCCGTTCAAAGAAATTTCGCGCAACTACTTTCAGGGCAACACCGCGCCCTCACAGGCGCGCATCAACGACGTGATCAGGGAAGGCCAAGAGCTGCTGGTCCAGGTCGAGAAGGAAGAACGCGGCAACAAGGGCGCGGCGCTCACCACATTCGTGAGCCTGGCGGGCCGCTACGTGGTGCTGATGCCCAACAACCCGCGCGGCGGTGGCGTGAGCCGCCGCATCGAGGGCGAGGACCGTCAGGAGCTCAAGCAGGCGCTGGATCAGCTCGAATACCCCAACGGCATGAGCATCATTGCTCGCACCGCCGGCATCGGTCGCGACGCCGCCGAGCTGCAATGGGACCTGAACTACCTGCTCAAGCTGTGGAAGGCCATTGACGGCGCGGCCCAGGGCGGCAAGGGCGCCTACCTGATTTACCAGGAATCGAGTCTGGTGATCCGCGCCATCCGCGACTACTTCAACAGCGACATCGGTGAGATCCTGATCGACACCGACGACATCTTCGAGCAGGCGCACCAGTTCATGGCGCACGTGATGCCCGAGCACGAGCACCGCGTGAAGCGCTACCGCGACGACGCGCCGCTGTTTTCGCGCTTCCAGATCGAACACCAGATCGAAACCGCCTACAGCCGCACCGTGACGCTGCCCAGCGGCGGCGCCATCGTGATCGACCAGACCGAAGCACTGGTGGCGGTGGACGTGAACTCGGCGCGCGCCATCAAAGGCGGCGATATCGAAGAAACCGCGACCCGCACCAACCTGGAAGCGGCTGACGAAGTGGCGCGCCAGGCGCGTCTGCGCGACCTGGGCGGTCTGATCGTGATCGACTTCATCGACATGGATGAGTCGAAGAACCGTCGCGAGGTGGAAAACCGACTGCGCGATGCGCTGCGCCAGGACCGTGCACGCGTGCAGTTCGGGGCCATCAGCAAATTTGGCCTGCTGGAGATGAGCCGTCAGCGCCTGAAACCCATGCTCAGCGAGGGCGCATCCATCCCCTGCCCTCGCTGCGGCGGCTCGGGCCACATCCGAGACACCGAGAGCTCGGCGCTGCAGATTCTTCGCATCATCCAGGAAGAGTCGCTGAAAGACAGCACGGCCGCGGTGCTGGTGCAGGTACCGGTCGAAGTGGCCAGCTTCCTGCTCAACGAAAAGCGCACCGAAATCACCAAGATCGAGCTCAAGCAGCGCATCAACGTGCTGCTGGTGCCCAACAAGTCGCTGGACACACCGAACTACAAGCTCGAACGTCTCAAACACGACGACTCGCGCCTGGACAACCTGGACGTGAGCTACAAGATGGCCGATGTGCCCGACGATGTGGCCAGCTTCACTCGCCGCAGCCAGGAACGCACCAACAAGCAGGAACCGGTGATCAAGGGCGTGCTGCCCGATGGTCCCGCACCCGTGGCAGCACCCAAGCCCGAAGCGCCGGTGGCCGCTGCGCCCGTTGCAGCCGCCACACCCGCACCCGCAGCGGTTGCAGCACCGCCAACCGCCAGCCCCAAGGCGCCGGCTGAGGGTCGCGGCGGGGAGGCCCGCCGTGATGGACGGGGCGGCCGCGGTGGACGAGGCACTTCGGAAGGCCGGACCGAAGGCCGTGGTGGTCGCGACGCTGGTCGGCGCGGCGAGCGCGTGGAGGGTCGCGGGGAATCGCGCGGCGAAGGCCGTGGCGGCGAGCGCCGCTCTGAAGGTCGGGCAGAAGGCCGTGTGGAGGGACGAGGTGAAGGCCGTGGGGAAGGTCGAGGCGAGGGCCGCCAGGGTGGCCGCCGCGACAGCCGACGCGACACGCCTGCCACGGAAGGCCAGAGTGCTGTTACCACCCCGGCGGTGACAGACAACGCCAGCGAAAGCGGTGAAAACCAGCGACGGGAGCGCCGCGGTCGAAACGACGGACGCCGTCGTTCGGGCGGTGCCGAGGCGGCCGAGGGCCAGACCCAGCCCCTGCTGGACAACACCCAGGCGCAGTCCATCGTTGAGGACGCGCAGGCCGGGACGGCGGCAGAGCCACCCGCCAGTGAAGAAGCGGGCGAAAGCCGCGCGCCTCGTGAACCGCGCGGCCGCGGCCGAGACCGCTACGGCCGGGATCGCCGCGAGCGCGCGCCGCGCGAGGACGCCGCACCGGCCGAGCAGGCTCCGGCGTTCGAGGACACAGCACCTCAGGCTGAAGCCGCGGAGGAGCGGGTTCCGGTGCGCAACAGCTACTTCACGCTGCCGGTCGAAGCGTCGGCTCCTGCCGCTGCTTCAGCGCCGGGCGCGAACGAGCCCCTGGCCGCGGCCGAAGCGCCGGTTGAGCCACAGCCGGTGGCGCCGCGTCCGGCGCACCAGGCGCCCGCCATGCGCCCAGCCCCTGTCGCTGCAGCACCTGTGACCACACCCGCGCCTCAGGGCTTGCCCAAGGTGCAGTCGTTTGCGCTGCCGATCGAGGAGATGCAGCAGGTGGCACAGGCCAGCGGCCTGGAGTGGGTCAATTCCAACGCCGCCAGGGTGGCCGAGGTGCAAGCCGCCATTGCCGCTGAACCGCGCGCCATCCACGTGCCCCGCGAGATCCCGCCGGTGGTGCTGATCGACGAAGGCCCGCTGGTGCTGGTGGAGACGCGCAAGGACCTGCGCAACACCGCGCTGCCGTTCGAGAATCCTCAAAACAGCTGAGCGCGAGCGCGGAGCCTTTGGGCTTCTGGATGAAAAAAGCCGGCATACTCTGCCGGCTTTTTTTCATGGGTATTGGGTTGAAGGTCTCGCGAAACCACGGCCCGCTCCAACCTGAACAGCAGGACACTCGCACGGCTGACCGGGCACCCGACACGCCGCCCGAGGCTCAGGCGAATCGGCACTGGCCGAATCAGCCTAGCAAAGCCGCTTTTTTCCAGTGCGCCTGCGCGGCGGCTTCGTCGCCGCGCTCCTCCGCCAGGCGCGCCAGGCTGCACCAGGCTCGGCGCAGCAGATCGGGCTCGCTCAGGCTGTTCGTGGCCTGCCCCAGCAGCTGGGCGGCCTTGCCCCACAGCTGCCGCTGCATGCAGGCCTGACCGGCCAGGTATTGCAGGTAGGCGTTGGAGGGCTGCTCCCGCTGGCTTTGCTCCAGCTGGGCCAGACCCGCCGCATCCAGCATCGAAAGGCCAGGCTCCAGCGCCAACACCAGATGCTTTTGTTGTTGGGCATCGAGCTGCTTGAATCCGGTCCAAATGGGCGCCAGCCACTGGCGCACGTTCGCCGCGGCCAAAGCACGATCGACTTCGGTCGCAGCGGGAGCTGACACCAGCTGATTGGCCCGCTGGCACGCAGCCAGGGCCACCTCGGGCATCAGTCGTTCGTCAACATCCAGTCGCCCCCAGATCGTATCCAGCTGCGACAGATCATGTGCCTGGCGCAGACTGTCAAGTGCCAGACCACGCACGATGCTGGCCGACGCCTGCGGCGAGAAGGCACGGTGCTTGGCCAGCAGGCGTGCGGTCTCCAGCGCTTCGGCGGTGGCGCCCCCCAGTCGCGCGACACGAAGTTTCAGGCGCAGGGCCTGGATGCGCCGGGCAGCGCCTTGGGGCAATTCGGCCAGCCGGCTGCGGGCCGTCTCGGCGTCTTGATCCTCCACCGCCCAGCGCACTGCCCGCAACAGAGCACCTTCATGGGCTTCCGGTGAGCTCTTGGCAAGCTTGGGGTGCAGGGCCGACAACAAATGATCGTCGCGCGTTTCGCGGTTTTGCAGCGAGTGCGCGCTCTCGGCCACCAGCAAGTGAGACAGGAGCTGCAGCTGGTGGCGCCGCGACCATTGAGCCGATGGCATGCCGCTCAGGTTCTCCAGTGCAAGCCGGCCGGCCGCCTGAGCCCGCACGAAACGCCCCGCGAGCTGGTGCGACAGGGCATCGAGCAAAGCACCCACAGCCGCCCGCTCCACCTGCTGTGCGCGCCAGCGCTGCGCCCGCTGCGGCAATTCCCGCAACAGGCTCAGACCCCGCAAGGCCAGGTACACCAGCACGAACGCCGCCACCACGCAAAAGGCCACCAGATTGAGTGAAAGATCAAACCGGTAGGGCGACCAGAACAGCGTGACCGTGGCCTGGTTGTTACCGACCAGCAGGGCCAGCGCCACCGCCATCGCGGCCAGAGCCAGCAGCCAGAACACGCCCCGCATCGCGCCAGTCTGGCGACGGCGGTCCATCAGCGACCTCCCGCGGCCGTGGCCAGGGCAGCCAGGCTTTCTTCGGGTCGCGGTAACTCCACGATCAGCAACTCTTCACGCAGCTTGGCGAGCTGAGCCTTCGCCGCAGCCACCGCTGGCGACTGCGTGTCGAAATAGCGTGTGAGCGCTGCATCGACCGCAGTCAGGTCGGCCTGGGCCGATGCTGCCTGCCGAGCCAGCAGGCCCAGGCGCGCATTGAGCAGCTTCAGCTTGAGGTTTTCTCGGAGGAAAAACGCCTGTTCGGTGGCCAGCAAGGCCGCCTCGGGCTGGTCAATGCGGCTGACGCGCACCAGGTCGCGACTGGACCGAACCACATCGGTCCAGGCCCGATTCCACAAGCGGCGCCAGTTCGCAAGCCAGCCGGAGGTGGTTGCAGCGGTCGGCTCGGCAGCGGGCACGGCTTCGGTCGAGGCAGCGCTCGCCTCGCTCGCAGCCGGCGGTGCCTCAACGGCCAGCGTCGGCGTGCCGGCCGCTTCGGGCGAGGTGGGCGTGGTGAACGCTGCAGAGACGGTGACCGCGACGGTTGCAGAGACGGCGCTGGCAAGGCTGGCTTGCGGCCTCGGGCCCACCTGGTTCGCCACTGGCCAGTCGTCCACCTGACGGGCCAGCTCGTCCAGCCGCAGCACCACCGACGGCACATCGGCCACAGCAGCGCCTTTGACGCGATCTATGTCGCGGGCGATGGCGCGCTGCACCGGATTGAGGCGCGGCTGGGCGGCACGACCGATGCGCTGATCGGCGGCCTGCAGGGCCGACAGCAGCGGCGCGACGCTGCCGGTGAGCTGAGCCTGCTGCTGCGCCAGGCGCAGCGTCGACTCAATGTCTTGCACGAGGTTGTCGTCGCGCGAGCGGGACAAGGTGAGCATCAGCTCTTCGAGCTGGCTGCGCTGCAGGCTGACTTCGGACAGCCGCACCTCGGCCACCGTGAGGCGGGCTTGCAGCTCTTTGGTCAAGGCCTCGGCCTGGCCGCTGATCTGGCGCGCCTGATCGGCCAGCGACACGCTTTCCTGGCTGCGACGCGCCAGCTCGCGCTGGGTGGCGTCCAGCCGCTGCCACAGCAGCCCCCCCACTACCAGCGCCAGCGCAGCGATAACCAGGGCCAGGCCTGCCAGCACGCCAGGCCAGCGTGCCCGCGCTCGGCGACCAGCCGGCTGTGAAGCGGACGGTGCTGGTGCTGGTGCTGGTGACGCGGGCGTGCCCTGCGCCGGCTCAGCGGCAGCCGGTGCAACGGACGGAGCGTCCTGAGAAGGGGGAGGGGTGGGTTGCTGATCACTCATGGCGCTTCAGCAATTCTAGGCTGCGCAGCACATCGGCCAGCGCTGGCCGGCTCTCGGTCACGTTGCCGAAGCCAACTGCTCGCGCCGCCTCGGCAATGCGCGGGTGCGTGACGAGCGCAGCGGCCTGCGTCCAGTCGGTAGAACTCATCACCTGCTTGAGGTGGTTCACCGCTTCGGAGCTGCTGAACAGCCAAAGGTTTCCCGGGGCTGCGGCCGCCTGCGCGCTGGCGTGCTCGGCCATCGACCACATCGGCGCCCGGCGCTCGTATGCCACACAGGTTTGCACCTGCGCACCCGCCGCTTCGCAGCGCCGGATCAGCCAGTCGCGCCCCGTGCCTGCCACCACCGATTCGGGCGGCGCGTTCTCCACGCCAGCGGAGTGGCCGCGCACGATCAGGACCCTGGCACCGGGCTTGAGCTGGGACGCGATCACCGGCCAGAGGTGCTCGGAGTCGAATTGAGAAGCGTCGGGGGGCGGCGAGTCGATGCGGTCCTCACCCACCCCCAGAGAATGCAGGGCGTTTGCCAGCGCGCGCGCCGTGCCTGGGCCGGGCGCCCAGAACCGCGTGCGCCGTCCACCAGCTGGAGGGCTGTCTACACCAGCGGCAAAAAAGTGATGAACCGCTGCCGCACTGACCAACATCACCGCGTCCGCCTGCCAGCAGGCACGGCGCTGCCGATCCAGCCAGGCCAGCGCCTGCGGGTCGGTGGGTTCACCGATCTCGATCAACGGCAGAACCGTCACTGCCCAACCCTCGGCCTGCAAAGCGCGAGCCCAGTTGTGCGCCTCCCGTTCAGGCCGAGTGACGACCACTCGCCTCACCCAAGCGGCATCAGGACGCGAAACGGCGCCCGCCGCCAAGGCCTCAGGCCCCCGACGCTGGCGGATGCGCGCCGGCGGCGCGCAGAGCACCCGCCGCGCGCTGCCCGAGCGCCTCAGCCTGCACCAGGTCCTGCACCGGTGCCCGCTCGCACACCCGCACCACCGGTTGATGGCCTTCGGGATCGCCCCAGGCAGCATCCAGCTGCAAAACACCATCGTTGGCCCAGTGGGCGTAGGCCGCCAGCGGCATGGAACAGCTGCCACCCATGGCCCGCGACACCGTACGCTCGGCGGCGACCCGCTGCCAGGTGGGCATATGCACCAGCGGCGCCAAGGCCTGCAACAGATCCGCTCGGTCTGCGCGCACCTCAATGCCCAGCGCGCCCTGGCCCGCAGCGGGCAAGGATTCGGCGGGCTCGAAGCTGTGGCGGATGCGGCTCTCCAGCCCCAAGCGCTTCAAGCCGGCAGCGGCGAGCACGATGGCGTGGTACTGGCCTTCGTCGAGCTTGCGCAGCCGCGTGTCCAGGTTGCCCCGCAGCGGCTCGATGCGCACATCCTGGCGGCCCAGCGCATCCAGCGCCTCGCGCAGCAGCACCAGCCGGCGCAGGCTGGAGGTGCCTACGATGGCATTCGGGGGCAGCTCAGCCAGCGACGCACAGACCGGCGACACCCAGGCGTCGCGCGGGTCTTCGCGCTCCATCACGCAAGCCAGGACAAAGCCCTCGGGCAGGTCCATCGGCACATCCTTGAGCGAATGCACCGCGATGTCGGCGCGGCCCTCTTCGAGCGCCACCTCCAGCTCCTTCACGAACAGCCCCTTGCCCCCGACCTTGGACAGACTGCGGTCCAGGATCTGATCGCCTTTGGTCGTCATGCCAAGCAGGGCCACTCGGTGGCCCAGGCCGGTGAGCAGCGCCTGCACATGCTCCGCCTGCCAGAGCGCGAGACGACTTTCGCGGGTGGCGATGGTGATGGACAGCGCATCCAAGGGCTTTGAAAACGACACGATGGGAATCCAAAAAAATAGGCCCGGCCGACGCGGGCAGTTTCGTACCGGATTGGTAATGGCACAGGTGTTTTTGGATGCTAGCATGGCCCTTCGCCACCACTTCGAACATCCCAAGCGCCCCGCATGAGCCGACCTACTGCCCGACCTTCCGCCGCCTCTGTCCGCCGCAGCGATACCAAACGACCGGCTCAGGAAAACGACAAAGACCAGCCACTGATCGACGACATCCGACTGCTGGGCCGCATTCTCGGCGACGTGATCCGCGAACAGGAAGGCGCACCCGCCTTTGAGCTGATCGAACGCATCCGCCAGCTCTCGGTGGCGTTTCGGCGCCACGACGACCACGACGCCGACCGTGCACTCAAAAAGCTGCTCAAAGGCCTGAGCGGCGACCAGACGGTGAGCGTGATCCGCGCCTTCACCTACTTCAGCCACCTGGCCAACCTGGCCGAAGACCGTCACCACATCCGCCGCCGTGCCGTCCACGAGCGCGCCGGGGCGCTTCAGGAAGGCAGTCTGGCGCTGGCGCTGCAGCGCCTCAAGAGCGCCGGCATCGCACCCGCCACCGTGCTGGGCATGCTGGAGCACAGCCACATCTCGCCGGTGCTCACCGCCCACCCCACCGAGGTGCAGCGCAAGAGCATCCTGGACGCCGAGCGCGCCATCGCCCGCTTGCTCAACGACCGCGACAACCGCCTGCCGCGCGAGCTGGCAGACATCGAGGCGCAGATCCGCGCCCGCGTCACCCAGCTATGGCAGACGCGCCTGCTGAGATTCACCAAGCTCACCGTCGCCGACGAGATCGAAAACGCGCTGAGCTACTACGAAGCCACCTTCCTGACCCAGATTCCGCGCCTCTACCAGGAACTGGAGGACGGCCTGGGCACGGCGGATCAAGGCGCGCCCGACATCCCGCCATTTTTGCGCATGGGCCAGTGGATCGGCGGCGACCGCGACGGCAACCCGTTCGTGACCGTCGACACCCTTCAGCTGGCCCTGCACAGCCAGGCGGAAATGGTGCTGCGCCACCACCTCACGCAGGTCCACCTGATGGGCAGCGAGCTGTCGATGTCGGCCATCCTCACCCCAGTCAGCCCGGCCATGCAGGCACTGGCCGAGCGCTCTCCCGACACCAACGCGCACCGCCAGGACGAGCCCTACCGCCGCGCCCTGACTGGCATCTACGCGCGCCTTGCAGCCACGCTCACCGAGCTCACTGGCAAGGAGGCCGCGCGCCATGCAGTCGCGCCGCAAGATCCCTACCTCAGCGCGACCGAATTCCTTGCCGACCTGCGCACCATTGAGGCATCGTTGATGGCCAACCACGGCGTGGCCCTGGCCCGCGCACGGCTGCGCCCGCTGATCCGGGCGGTGCAGGTGTTTGGCTTTCACCTTGCGACCATCGACCTGCGCCAGAGCTCGGACAAACACGAGGCCGTGGTGGCCGAATTGCTGAGCACGGCGCGCATCGCACCCGACTATTCCGGGCTGGACGAGGCGTCCAAGTGCGCTTTGCTGCTGCAACAGCTCAACGATGCTCGCCCACTGCGCGTGCTGGGTGTCGAGTATTCGGAACACGCCCGCAGCGAACTCGCCATCTTCGAGGCCGCACGCCTGGGTCGCGAGCGCTTCGGCACCCAGGCCATCCGGCACTGCATCATCAGCCACACGGAAACCGTGAGCGACCTGCTGGAAGTGCTCATACTGCAGAAAGAGACCGGACTGATGCGGGGCCTGCTGTCGGAAGACGCAACCTGCGACCTGATCGTGGTGCCGCTGTTTGAAACCATCGAAGACCTGCGCAACGCAGCACCCATCATGCGCGACTACTACGCCCTGCCGGGCGTGCGCTCCATGGTGTTGCGCGGCCAGCCCGGGGGCTACCATGAGCAGGACATCATGCTCGGGTACTCCGACAGCAACAAAGACGGCGGCATCTTCACCAGCAACTGGGAGCTCTACCGCGCCGAGCTCGCGCTGGTGGACCTGTTCAACACACTGAACCAGGAAGAGGACCGCCCGCCACCGAGCGCGGGCGCAGGCAAGGGCCGCGGCGGCAAGGCCGCGACCGTCCTGCCCGGCGTTGGTGCGCAGCGCATCCAGCTGCGCATGTTCCACGGCCGAGGTGGCACGGTGGGGCGCGGGGGAGGCCCGAGCTACCAGGCCATCCTGGCTCAGCCACCAGGCACGGTGCGCGGCCAGATCCGCCTGACCGAACAGGGCGAGGTGATCGGCTCCAAGTACGCCAACCCTGAAATCGGACGCCGCAACCTGGAAACCCTGGTCGCAGCCACGCTGGAAGCCACGCTGCTGCCCACCACGCGCAACGCGCCTCAAGCGTTCCTGCAGGCAGCAGCGGAGCTCTCCCGCCTCAGCATGGGGGCCTACCGCACCCTGGTCTACGACACGCCCCGGTTCGCCGAGTATTTTTTCTCCGCCACGCCGATCCGCGAGATCGCGGAGCTCAACATCGGCTCGCGCCCGGCGTCGCGCAAGGCCACGCAGAAAATCGAAGACCTGCGCGCCATTCCGTGGGGCTTCAGCTGGGGGCAGTGCCGCCTCACGCTTCCGGGTTGGTACGGCTTCGGGACCGCAGTGGAGACCTTTCTGCAGCAAAACGGCCCACAAGGTGTGGACGCGCAGACCACCTTGCTGAAGAAAATGGTCAAGCAATGGCCGTTCTTCAGCACCTTGCTCTCCAACATGGACATGGTGCTGGCCAAGAGCGATCTGGCACTGGCCTCGCGCTATGCCGAACTGGTGGACGACAAGCGGCTGCGCAAGCAGGTATTCACCGCCATCGAGTCGGAATGGCACCGCACGGCCCGCGCGCTCTCGCTCATCACCGGCGAAGAGCAGCGGCTGGTGAACAACGCCGCGCTGCGGCGCTCCATCACACACCGCTTCCCCTACATCGACCCGCTGCACCACGTGCAGGTCGAGCTGATCCGACGCTACCGTGCCGGTGCACAAGACCCCGAGAGCGATGGCAAGGTGCGTCGAGGCATCCACATTTCGATCAACGGAATCGCCGCTGGACTGCGCAACACGGGCTGAGCCCCGCCGCGCCGAACAAAGCCCACCCTGCGCCACCTGCGGCCTCATCCCTCCGGGACGACATCCGCGACCTGCCCTAGCCAGCTCCGTGGTGTTGCGGACGGAGACACCGGTGGCGTCGTGTCTATCGGCTCGTGTCTGCGCCAAATGGCGGCGCTCCGTAAAATGGCGCGATGAGTCACCTGATCAACGCCGACCTGCATTGCCATTCCACCGTTTCAGACGGCACGCTGGATCCTGAGGTGCTGGCGCAGCGGGCCAAGGCCAACGGTGTCGAGCTGTGGGCGCTCACCGATCATGACGAGCTGGGCGGGCAGGCACGGGCCATGCAGGCCGCGCGCGAAGCGGGCCTGGGTTACCTCACCGGCGTCGAGATTTCGGTCACGTTTTTGCACGTCACGGTGCACATCGTTGGCCTGGGCGTGGATCCCACCAACCCCGAATTGCTCGGAGGCCTGCGCGCGACCCGGGGCGGTCGTGAAGAGCGCGCCCGCGAGATGGCGGCAGGGCTGGCCAAGGTGGGTATCGAGGGAGTGTTTGAAGGCGCGCTGAAATACGTGGGCAACCCAGAACTGATTTCGCGCTCGCATTTCGCACGCTACCTGGTGGAAGCCGGCGTGTGCAGTGACATCAGCGCGGTGTTTCGCAAGTACCTCACCGAAGGCAAACCCGGCTTTGTGCCACACCGCTGGGCCAGTCTGGGCGATGCGGTGCGCTGGATCACCCAGGCCGGTGGCATGGCCATCATTGCCCACCCGGCCCGCTACGACTTCACGCCAACGCAGGAGTACGCGCTGTTCACCGAATTCAAGGCCCACGGTGGCCAAGGCGTCGAAGTGCTGACGGGCGCGCACAGCCCTGCCGACGCCCTGAAGTACGCGGCGATGTGCCAGGAGTTCGGCCTACTGGCTTCGCGCGGCAGCGATTTCCACAGCCCGGAAGAAAGCCGCATTGATCTCGGCGGGCTGCCCGACCTGCCAGGCAACCTCACCCCAGTATGGGAACACCTGCAGTCGCGCATTCATTGATCCGATGAGCGACAACAGCGCCCGCGTGGCACCGAGTGCCTTGGCGGGCATTCTTTTTCTCGTGACGGCCGTGGCCTGCTTCGCCGTGCTCGACACGACGGTGAAATACGTCGGCGCGACCGTGTCGGTGGTGGTGTCGGTCTGGTTCCGCTACGCCTTCCAGGCGGTGGCTGTGAGCGCCTTCATGTTGCCTCCCCAACGAAGGCGGCTGCTGCGCACCGCGCATCCGCGCTTCCAGGCGCTGCGCGGCGTGCTGCTGACCGCCATCAGCGCGCTGGCCTTCATCAGCCTGCAGTACATGCCGGTGGGCGCGTTCACTGCCATCATCATGACCGCGCCTCTGGTGGTCACGCTGCTGGCCGCGGTATTTCTCAACGAGAGGGTCAGCACCCTGCGCTGGATGCTGGTGGCCGGCGGTTTCGCCGGCACGTTGCTGATCGTGCGCCCGGGCGGTGCCGTGCTTGGGTGGGCCAGCCTGCTGCCGCTCACCCTGGTGGTGATGTACGCCTGGTTCCAGATCCTCACCAGCAAAATGGCGCGCACCGAAAACCCGCTGACCATGCACTTCTACACCGGCTGGGTCGGGGCCGTGCTCTCCTCGCTGGTGTTGCCGCTGTTCTGGACCGTGCTGCCCGATGGCAAGACCCTGGCCCTGCTGATCCTGATCGGGCTCATGGGCACGGTCGGCCACTTTCTCCTGATTCTCGCTTTCGCGCGCACGCAGGCCTCCACCCTCACGCCGTTCCTCTACAGCCAGGTCGGTTTCGCCATGTTGGGCGGCTGGCTGGTTTTCGGCCACATCCCTGGCGCCTGGGAGTTCGGGGGGATTGCTCTGATCGTGCTGTGCGGTGCCACCGCCAGCTGGATCACCGCGCGCGAGAAGCGTCTGCCGGTGGAGGTGCCGGAGCCCTGAAGCGCCGGGGCCTGCGAAAATCGATGCCATGTCCCAATACTTCGAGGTCCACCCCGACAACCCGCAGCCCCGGCTGCTCAAACAGGCTGTGGCTCTGCTCGCTCGCGGCGGCGTACTGGCCGTGCCGACCGACTCCAGCTACGCCCTGGTCTGCCACCTTGACGACAAGGCAGCGGCCGACCAGTTGCGGCGAATCCGGCAGGTGGACGACAAGCATCACCTCACCCTGCTCTGTCGCGACCTGAGCGAGCTGGCCAATTACGCCAGGGTGGACAACCGCCAGTACCGGCTGCTCAAGCTGGCCACACCGGGGCCCTACACCTTCATCCTCGAAGCCAGCAAAGAGGTGCCCCGGCGCGTGAGCCACCCCTCGCGCAAGACCATCGGATTGCGCGTGCCCGATCACAACACCTTGCTTGCACTGCTCGATCTGCACAACGGCGCGCTGCTGGCCACAACACTGATCGCGCCTGGTGAAACCGAGCCGCTGAACGACGCGCATGCCATCCGAGACCGGTTTGAGCACGAGCTGGCCGGCGTGCTGGACGCAGGCGCCTGCGCACTGGAGCCCACCACCGTGGTCGACCTCACGCCCATGGGTGCAGGCGGAGAGCCCGAAATTGTGCGGGTGGGGCGCGGCCCCTTGGCGCCCCTGGGGCTTTGAGGCAGGCCATCGCGTGCTGAACCCGGGGCTCGCGAGCCCATGGGAGACAATAGCGGTTTGCCCCACGGTCTCCCATGGATTTCGCTCAGATCATTCAAAGTATTGCGGTCAATGCCATCCCGCTGCTGTTTGCCATCACCCTGCACGAAGCGGCGCACGGCTATGCGGCACGTCGTTTCGGTGACAACACGGCCTATCTCATGGGCCGGATCACGCTGAACCCTCTCAAGCACATCGACCCTGTGGGCACGATCGGCATGCCGATCCTGCTGTACTTCGCCACCGCTGGTGCCTTTTTGTTCGGCTACGCCAAGCCAGTGCCGGTCAATTTCGGCCGTCTGCGCAACCCCAAGCGAGACATGATTTGGGTGGCGCTGGCTGGCCCTGGCTCCAACTTGGTACAAGCGGTGTTGTGGGCCACGCTGGGCTATTTGCTGGCGGGCGCGGGCCTGGAAGAAGAGTTCTTTTTTCTGGTGGTTGAAGCGGGCATCAAGTGGAACCTGATTTTGCTGATCTTCAATCTGCTGCCGCTGCCGCCTCTGGACGGCGGTCGCATCCTGGTGGGCTTGTTGCCTCCGGGGCCATCGCTGGCGGTCGCGAAGGTCGAGCCATACGGCTTTTTTGTGCTGCTCGCACTGGTGTTCACCGGTGTGGTCCAGACCTACTGGTTGCAGCCGCTGTATGTCGTCTTCAATCAGATCATTGCATTGCTGCTGACTCCTTTGCGCATGCTCATTCTTTGAGCTCCCTGTCTCCTCATGAAAATCCAACGCGTCCTCACCGGCATCACCACTTCGGGCACCCCCCACCTGGGCAACTACGTGGGCGCCATTCGGCCTACCGTACGCGCCAGCCGCCTGGCCGAGGTTGAGAGCTTCTATTTCCTGGCCGACTACCACGCCCTCATCAAGGTCGGCGACCCAGCCCGAGTGCAGCGCTCCACGCTGGAAATTGCCGCCACCTGGCTGGCCTGCGGGCTCGACCCCGAAAAGGTCACCTTCTACCGCCAGTCGGACATCCCCGAAATCCCCGAACTCACCTGGCTGCTCACCTGTGTGACCGGCAAAGGCATGCTCAACCGGGCCCACGCCTACAAGGCATCGGTGGACAAGAACAGCGGCGCCGGGGAGGATCCGGACGCAGGTGTCACCGCCGGCCTGTTCATGTACCCAGTGCTCATGGCCGCCGACATCCTGATGTTCAACGCCCACACCGTCCCTGTGGGCCGCGACCAGGTGCAACACATCGAAATGGCGCGCGATATCGCGGCCAGCTTCAATCACCTCTACGGTGATCATTTCACGCTGCCCGAGGCAGCCATTGAGGACAACGTGGCCTTGCTGCCCGGTCTGGATGGTCGCAAGATGAGCAAGAGCTACGACAACACCATTCCCCTGTTTGTCCCTCGTGACCAGCTCAGAAAGCTCATCATGGGCATCCTGACCGATTCGAAAGCACCGGGTGAGCCGAAAGCGGTGACGGGTTCGGCGGTGTTCCAGCTGTTTCAGGCTTTTGCCAGCGCAGAAGAAAGTGCCGAGTTTGCCCAGGCGTTTGCCCAAGGCATCGCCTGGGGCGACGCCAAACAGCGGCTGTTTGAACGCCTGGACCAGGAAATCGCGCCACTGCGAGCGGTCTACGACGAACTGATCCAGGACCCGGCCCGCATTGAACAGATGCTGCAACAGGGCGCAGCCAAGGCGCGCGCCATCGCCAGCCCGTTCACCGCCCGCCTGCGCCATGCCGTGGGTTTGCGGCGACTCGACGCTGGCCAAACAGCCTCAATCACGGCATCGGGACGCAAGGTGGCGCTGCCCAGCTTCAAACAGTACCGGGAAGCAGACCAGCGCTTCTATTTCAAGCTGGTCGATGCCCAGGGTCAATTGCTGCTGCAAAGCACGGGTTTTGAATCCCCCAAGGCCGCGGCACAATCGATGGCACGCATTCGCCAGGAGGGCCTGGCCTGCCTGGACGATCTGTCCGCCCAGCTGAGCTTTCAGGCGGGACCAGAGGCACTGAAGAGCGCGTTATCGCAACTCAGCGCGGTCGACGCCAAGTCCTGAATCGGATACCCTGCTCTTATGTGCTGTTCGCATGCATCAGAACGAACACAGGCAAGCCTTTTGCTAGCAAACGCTTACCTGAGGCTGGATGGTCATCAGCCGCTATGAACTATCGCCAAATGCCACCTTTGTCGATATGCTCTGTCTTGAGATAACAATTCTTCACACGTCGGGTTTCCATGAGTATTTTTGTCATTGATGACCATCCGCTGATGCGAGAGGCCGTCGTCATGCTGTTGCGCCGCCTGCGCACCTCCACACAGGTCGTCGAACTGGAGCGCCTTGCCTCGGTCAGCAAGGCGATCGCCGAGCACGGCGACCCCGAACTGGTCTGTCTCGATCTCAAGCTGCCGGACACCAACGGTGTCTCGGGCGTTCGCGAAGTGCGCCAGATGCTGCCCGACACCTCGCTCATCGTCTTGTCCGCATCTCCCGCCTCCGACTACGAAGACCTCGCGCGCGAAGCCGGTGCCGACGCCTACGTGGAGAAATCCGCTGGCGCCGCACAGATCGCCAAGGTCTTGCGCGAATTCCTGACCGAAGAGGTCGAAGACGAAAATGCGCCCACCGTGCCCGACAAGCTCTCCAAGCGCCAGAAGCAGCTCTTGGTGATGCTCGACCGTGGGCTGTCCAACAGGGATATCGCAGAACAACTGCAGATCAGTGAACACACGGTGAAAGTGCACCTGTGGCGCCTGTTCCGCCGCCTCAACGTCAAGAGCCGTTCGCAAGCCAGCCACCTGGCGCGAACAGCCGGTCTGCTCGACCACTGATTTCGCCTCTGCCGCCGACTCAGGCTCAGGCGGTGGCGCGCACCAGGGTGGCCTCGGGTGCCTCGTCCGGTTTGGTCTGTGTGAAGGCAGGCAACATCACCCGGAACACACTGCCTCGACCAGCGACCGAGTTCAGTGCCAGCTGATAGCCCATCAGCGTCGCCAGCTTGGAGACGATGGTCAGTCCCAGGCCCAGACTGTCCTCGGTGCCGTGGTGCTGTGAGACCCGGAAAAACTCCTGGAAGATGGCCTGCTGGTGTTCGCGAGCAATGCCCACTCCTGTGTCCCAGACCTCAAACACCAGCATGTCCTCGCGATGGCGCAAGGCCAACAGCACGCCACCCGCCTGGGTATGGCGCAAAGCGTTGGACACGAGGTTGCCCAACATGCGCCGCAGCACCACCGGATCGGCCCAGATCGTGGTGGGCCGGGTGTGGGTGCGAAGCTTCAGCGATTTGGAGCGGGCCACGGGTTCAAACTGCATCGCCACATCGGCAAACAGCTGCTGCACGTCCACATGCTGCAGCCGCACCTTGTAGTTGCCGGCGTCGATGCGGGTGAGGTCGAACAGCGAATCGAACAGCTCGTTGATGGCTCGCGTGGACTGAAGAATGCGCGGGGCAATGTCACTCGCCATTTCAGGTTCGCTGGCCAGCCAGTCGGCGTAGAGGCTGAGCGCGTGCACCGGCTGGCGCAGGTCGTGGGCAGCCGAGGCCAGAAACCGGTTCTTGGTCGCCACGGCGCGCAGTGCAGCGCGGGTCTGCTGGGTCAGGGAGTCGATCAGTTCCTGATTGGAGAACTGCAGTTCGAAGCTGGCGCGGTGAACTTGGTGCAGGCGTTCGCCTGCAATACGCAACAGCCACCAGAAAATGAGCATCAGCAAGACGATCACCACCACGAGCTGGCGATCGGTTTGCAGCGCGACACCCAGCAGATCGGGCAGCACCAGACCCGCCAGCGAAGCACCGATCAGCATGTTGGTGTATTGCCGCAGCAGCGGCAGGTAGGGCGCAAACGAGGTCAGCGAGATCATGCCGTGACCCAGGATCACCACGCCGACGATGAACTGGGTCTGCACGCTGGCCTGCTGGAAAGTGATGGCAACCGACAGGCCCCACAACAGGCCCACCGCGCCCCAGGTCCAGCCATAACGATCGATGAAGGTCATTCGCATCGGGCCTTCCACGCTGTCGTAGCGCAGGCGGTACTGCCCGATCATGCGAAAGCGGTAGATCAGTACCGCCCCCAGGGTGCCCGCCCAGAGCGCCAGCACGGAGGGGTGCACCTCGCCCATCATCAGGTAGACCATGATGGGCAAGGCACCGGCAGCGGCCAGCAGCGCCGGCATGGCGCCATCCATGACCACGCCGATCAGCTGAGAGTTGACCCACTCCTCGCGCACCTCGGGTGAGGCAGGCAGATGCTGATGGGTGGCCGGCTGGGTATCAACAAGCATGGGCGAGGCGATGGAGCAAGGTTCGTCATTGTCGCACCGCACTGCTGCGGATCGATTACCTGAAAAGCAGGCCTGCGCACTGCTAGAATCTTAGGCTTCGACGCGGAGAGGTGGCAGAGTGGTCGAATGCACCGGATTCGAAATCCGGCGTACAGTTTCTACTGTACCGAGGGTTCGAATCCCTCCTTCTCCGCCAAAAGCGACTCCCAAAAAAGCCCGGCATGCCGGGCTTTTTGCATTCCGAAGTCGAACCCGTCAGCCGCTCAGCCGCTCCAGACCACCCAGGTAAGGCCGCAGCACCTCAGGCACCTGCACGCTGCCATCGGCCTGCTGGTAGTTCTCCAGCACGGCCACCAGCGCTCTGCCCACGGCCAGACCCGACCCATTGAGCGTGTGCACCAGTTCGTTTTTTCCCTGGGCATTCTTGAAGCGCGCTTGCAGTCGCCGCGCCTGGAAGGCTTCGCAGTTCGAGATGGAGCTGATCTCGCGATAGGTGCCCTGCGCCGGCACCCAGACTTCGAGGTCGTAGGTCTTGCTGGCACCAAAGCCCATGTCGCCGGTGCACAGGCTCATCACGCGGTACGGCAGGCCGAGCTTTTGCAGGATGGCCTCGGCGTGGCCGGTCATGGCCTCAAGTGCCTCGTAGCTCCGATCGGGGTGCACGATCTGCACCATCTCGACCTTGTCGAACTGGTGCTGGCGGATCATGCCTCGCGTGTCGCGGCCCGCGCTGCCAGCTTCTGAGCGGAAACACGGGGTGTGGGCGGTGAGCTTGATCGGCAGCTCGGCCTCAGCCAGCACGGTGTCGCGCACCACATTGGTCAGTGTGACTTCACTGGTGGGAATCAGGTAGAGCTGCTGGCTGTCCTCGGCGCCTTCCTGGCCGCCCTTGTTGACGGCAAACAGGTCGGCCTCGAACTTGGGCAACTGCCCAGTGCCTCGCAACGTCTCCGCGTTGACGATGTAGGGGGTGTAGCACTCGGTGTAGCCGTGTTCCTGCGTCTGCACATCGAGCATGAACTGGGCCAGGGCGCGATGCAGCCGGGCGATGGGGCCACGCATGAAGGTGAAGCGGGCCCCAGCGAGCTTGGCGCCGGTTTCGAAATCGAGACCCAGCGCCTCGCCAATATCGACGTGATCGCGCACCTCGAAATCGAAGCTGCGCGGCGTACCCCAGCGGCGAACCTCCACGTTGCCCTCTTCGCCCGCGCCCAGCGGCACGCTTTCGTGCGGCAGGTTGGGCACCGCCAGCAGCAGGGCCTGCAGCTCGGACTGAAGTGCATCCAGCCGCTGGGCCGATTGCTCGAGCTCGCTCTTGAGTTCACCCACCTGCGCCATGACCGCATCGGCCTCGGCGTGTTGGCCCTTGCCCTTGAACATGCCGATCTGCTTGGACAGGCTGTTGCGCTGGCTTTGCAGCTCTTCCGTGCGGGTCTGCAGCGATTTGCGCTCGGCTTCCAGCGCCCGGTAGGCGGCCACATCGAGATAGGGCTGGGGTGACTTGCGCGTCTGCAGGCGCGCGACCACGGTGTCGAGGTCTTTTCGGAGGTGAACGATGTCTAGCATGCGGCGATTGTAGTTTTGCGCCGCTGGTTATCCGGCGGTGCCTGTGCCGTTCAGCGCAGATGATCGAGCGGCTCGGCGTCCTCGCCAGCGATCTTCAGCCCCTTGGGCAAGGGGAACTTGATGGTCTCGGTGAGGCCGTCCATGGTGCGCACCGAGATGGCACCCAGGGCCTTGATGCGGTCGACCACCTGGCGCACCAGGATTTCGGGCGCCGAAGCGCCAGCAGTCAGGCCCACGCGCGCCTTGCCTTCAAACCAGTGCGCCTGCAGTTCGTCGGCACTGTCAACCATGTAGCTCTCCGTGCCAAGTTTCCAGGCCACTTCCCGCAGCCGGTTGCTGTTGGAGCTGGTAGGGCTGCCCACGACGATGACCACATCCACCTGGGGACTGAGCAGCTTGACCGCATCTTGGCGGTTTTGGGTGGCGTAACAGATGTCCTGCTGCTTGGGTTCCCGCACCAACGGAAAACGCGCTTTCACGGCGCTGAGAATCTCTGCCGCATCATCCACCGACAGGGTGGTCTGCGTCACCACGGCGAGCCTGGACTCCTGAGACGGAGCCACTCGCGCCACGTCGGCCACGTCTTCCACCAGGTGGATTCCGGTGTCGAGCTGGCCCATCGTGCCCTCCACCTCGGGGTGACCTTTGTGGCCGATCATGATGAATTCATAGCCCTCGCGGTGCAGCTTGGCCACCTCGACATGGACCTTGGTCACCAACGGACAGGTGGCGTCAAAGATGGTGAAGCCCCGCTGGCGAGCCTCTTCCTGCACCGCCTTGCTCACACCATGGGCGGAAAACACCAGCGTGGCGCCCGGAGGCACATCGTTCAGGTCTTCAATGAAGATCGCGCCCTTTTCCTTGAGGTCGTTGACCACGTAGGTGTTGTGCACGATCTCATGCCGCACGTAAATCGGCCTGCCAAATTTGGCCAGCGCACGCTCGACGATTTCGATCGCACGGTCCACTCCGGCGCAAAAGCCTCGCGGCTCGGCCAACACGATCTCCTGAGCCTGACTCATCACAACACTCCGATCAACTGAACTTCAAATTGCACCGGCTGGCCAGCCAGCGGATGGTTGAAGTCGAACAACACCGCTCCGTCTTCGCGAACCTGCACCGCAGCGCCTGCGTAGCTGCCCAGGCCATCGGGCGTGGGGAACTGCACCACGTCACCCACCGAATACTGCTCGTGAGGGTCACCCAGCTCGCTCAGCAGTTTGCGCGCCACCCATTGGATCATCTCCGGCTGGCGCTCGCCAAACGCCTCGCCGGCTGCCAGCTCGATCACAGCGCGCGTGCCTTCCTCCAGGCCAAGCAAACGCTGCTCGATCGCAGGCGAGAGCTCGCCGGCGCCCAGGCTGAGCGTGGCGGGCTGGCCACCGAAGGTGTCGATGATGACCTGGCCCTTGGGCCCCAACATGCGGTAGTGCAGCGTGAGGAAAGAGCCTTCTTGGACCTGGGACATGGACGGATTGGGGAGGTTGGAGGGGTGAATGAACACCAATGTGCCTGATCATCTTGCTGAGCGCTCAGGCGCGCCAAACCCCGTATTGTAAAAAGCGGCACCTCGCCGGGAGCACACGCCATGGATGGCCTTGTCACGAACGGGCTGAAAAGTCTGCCGCAGGACGCGCGACCGCGCGAAAAACTGCTGGCGCGAGGCCCTTCGGCGCTCAGCGACGCCGAGTTGCTCGCTTTGCTGCTGCGCACCGGGCTGCCGGGCAAACATGTGATCCAGCTTGCGCAGGAGCTGCTGGATCGTTTTGGCGGCGTGGCCGGCCTGCTGCACACCGGCATCGAAGCGCTCAAGGCCATCAAGGGTCTGGGGCCTGCCAAGCGGGCCGAAGTGGTGGCGGTGCTGGAGCTCGCACGACGCGCGCTTGCGCAGGAACTGCGCCAACAGCCGCTGTTCGACAGCCCAAGAGCCGTGCGCGAGTACCTGCAGCTGCAGCTGGGCGCGCGCCAGCACGAGGTGTTTGCGGTGATGTTTCTGGACAGCCAGAACCGGCTGCTCGCGCTGGAGGAGCTGTTTCGTGGCACGCTGACGCAGACCAGCGTGTACCCGCGCGAGGTGGTCCTGCGCGCCCTGCACCACCATGCAGCCGCTCTGGTGCTGGCGCACAACCACCCAAGCGGCACCGCCCAGCCCTCGCGCGCCGACGAGGCGCTGACCCAGTCGCTCAAGGCGGCGCTGGCGCTGGTAGATGTTCGCGTGCTGGACCACTTCATCGTGACGCGGGATCAGGCGACCTCCATGGCCGAACTGGGCATGGTTTAACTCCAGCTCCCCTGCGACGCTGCTCGGCTCGCGCGCTGAAGGATGCCATCCCTGAAATCTGGCAGAGCCGACTCCACGGAGCGTGCTGGTTCAGGCACGCGCCTCTGCTGGCCTCACCCCTTCTGACGAGCAAGTCAAGGGCGACTTGCTCGGACAAGGCCATGGCCACAGGGTGATCGCGTCTGCGACACAATGGTCCACCATGAAATTGCGTTCGTTGTCCGAACTCAAGCCGCTGCAGCAGGCCATCGCCCGGCGGGCGGCGGCCGAACTGGCAGCGCGCGAGGCCGAACGCTTGCAGCAAGAACGGCAGGACCGAGAACAGCGGCTCTTCGAGCTCGCAGTGGGCCCTGTGCTGCCGCTGCGCGCGACACGCCGCGTGCAACCCATCCGCTCATCAGCGTTACCCGAGCCGCGACAGCGCCAGCGCGACGAGGCCAATGTCATGCGCGAAGCCCTGTCGGATGAATTCGACGTCGAGACCTTGCTGCACACCGACGATCTGCTGAGCTACCGCGTGCCCAAGCTGGGGCCTGACGTGGTGCGCAAGCTGCGCGAAGGCCGCTGGAGCATCCAGCGCCAGATCGACCTGCACGGCTTACGCACCGACGAAGCCCGAGAGGCACTGGGTCGCTTCATTCGCGAATCGCACCAGAGCGGTCTGCGCTGCGTGCGCGTGGTGCACGGCAAGGGTCTGGGGTCACCGGGCCGCGTACCGGTGCTGAAAAGCCGTGTGCACCGCTGGCTGGTGCAAAAGCACGAGGTGATGGCGTTTGTGCAGGCTCGGCCAGCCGATGGCGGCGCGGGCGCGCTGGTGGTGCTGCTGCGCTGAGGAACCGCTGATGTGTGCAGCGCTTCTTCAACGGGGCATCAACCGCATCTCGGATTTCAGAATCTGGATGTCGTATCGGGAAAGAAAGCTCTGGCCCAGCAAGGCCGTGTCGGTGTCGGCGCCGACCAGGCCGACCGCCACCGTGGCGCCGGGCAAGGCCAGATGTCCCGCCTGCACCGGCACATCGCGCAGCACCCGCCCCGCCAGCGGACCGTTGGCGGTCTGAAAGATCACCGACCGACCTCCGGTCAATGCGGCGCGCTCAGCGAACGTCTCGCTCACTGTGACCGAACTGGCACCGGTGTCCACCAGGAACGAGACCGCTTGCCCGTTCACGCGGCCCTCAACGCGAAAGTGCCCATCGGGCCCACGCGGGATCACCAGCTCGCCATCGGCGCCGCTGTGGGCAGCGTACCTGGCCAAACGGCGCTGCTCGTAAGCGTCGAACCCCAGATACAACAACCCCATCAGCAGCAACCAAAATGCGGTGATGCTCAAGGCGCCAAGCCGCGCGGTGCGTACCACCCGATCCCCCGGTGCCGCCATTCAAGGGGCCCCGGTCTGGTTGCGCATCCAGTCGGCGGTCTGGAAAAAGCTGTGGTTCAGGCGTTCACGCAACGTTGGGTCCAACCCGGTCTCCTGCATGGCCTGGTCCATGCAGGCCAGCCACTGGTCGCGCTCTCGCACACCGATGGCAAACGGCATGTGGCGCATGCGCAGGCGCGGGTGACCAAACCGCTCGGTGTAGTGTTGAGGGCCACCCAGCCAACCACACAGGAACCAGTGCAGCTTGTCGCGCGCGTCGGCGAGCGTGTTGCCGTGCGCGGCGCGCAACTCGGCGTATTCCGGTTCGATGTCCATCAGGTCGTAGAAGCGGTCCACCAACGCGCGCACCGCCGCTTCACCACCCGCCCATTCAAACGGGGTCTGGGGAGAAGGGTTGGCGGTGTTCTCAGGCATGTCAGGTCAGCGGCGCGTGGTTCGGGTATGCCAAGGCGCCGGATTCGCCAGGACCGCGGAGGTGGCAAGAGAGGGAGCTCCCCCAAGGGCACCCCCCAACTGGCTTTGCCAGTCGGCCAGTCCCCGTTCGAGGCGGTGGCGCCGAAGGTGACGCGGGGGTGGTCATGATGTTGCTCTGCGCAAGGTCTCCACCACCGGCGTTCGCAACACGCTGCGAAGGCCCCACCAACCAGCCGCGAGTGCCAGCAAGGCGCCAGCGACGCTGCCCGCCAGCGGCACCAGCGGCGACGCGGTCCAGGCGAACTCAAATGCGTAACGCGCCAGCGCCCAGCCCACAGCCACCGCGACCACCGAGGCCAGAAAGCCCGCCAGCAGACCCACGCCCAGCAGTTCGATGCGCTGCACCTGGCGCAGCAGCCCCGAACTCGCCCCCACCGCGCGCAGGATGGCAAACTCGCGCTCGCGCTCACCTCGCGTGGCGGTGATCGCCGCCAGCAGCACCACCAGGCCAGCGGCCAGCGTGAAGGCGAACAAGAATTCGATCGCGCTGATCACCTGCCCCAGCACCCGCTGCACCTGAGCAATGGTCTGGCTCATGTCGACATTGGTGATGTTGGGAAACGCGCGCACCAGGCTGTTGTCGAACTGCGCATTGCCCTCGGGCGCTCTGAATGCGCTGATGTAACTCACCGGCACGTTGGGCAACTCGGCCACCGGAAAGACCACGAAGAAGTTGACCCGCATCGAGCCCCAGTCGACCTTGCGCAAGCTGGTGATGCGGCCTTCGGTGACTTGACCGGCGATGTCGAAGCCAAGCCGGTCGCCCAGCTTGAGGCCCAGTTCCTCCGCCAGCCCGTCCTCCACACTCAGCGCGTCGGTCTCGTTCTCTGTCCATTGACCGGCAATCACCGGGTTGTGCGGCGGCAGCTCGGCGGTGTTGGACAGGTTGAATTCACGGTCGACCAGGCGCTGGGCACGATCGCTGGTGAAGTCTTCGGGCACCACCGTCTTGCCGTTGATGGTCACCAGCCGCCCTCGGATCATCGGATACCAGTCGAAGCCGTCCACGCCTGAGGCGCGCAGCTGCTGCTGGAAGGCCTCGCCCTGCTCGGGCTGCACATTGATCACAAAGCGGTTGGGCGCATCGGGCGGTGTGGCATTGCGCCAGCTCGCAATCAGGTCTGTGCGCAGCAACACCAACAGCACCAGTGCCATCAGGCCCACCGAGAGCGCGCTGATCTGCACCACCGCATAGGCCGGGCGGGCGCTGAGCTGGCGCGTGGCCATGATGAGCGCGCGCGGCGCGGTGGTTTCGTTCACACTCGCGCGCAGCAAGCGCACCGCGGCGTAGCTGACCGCTGCAAACAGCAGCACCGCCGCTGCAAATCCACCGACTGCGATCGCACCCAGCAGCAGGTCTCGGCTGGCCGCCAGCAGGAGCGCACCAAAACCGGCCACGCCCAGGCCCAATACGGCCAAGGTGGCTGGCTTGAGCTGGCCCACGTCGCGCCGGATCACGCGCAGCGGCGGCACCTGAGCCAACTGCAACACGGGCGGCAGGCCAAAGGCCAACATGAGCGTGAGGCCCATGCCCAGGCCGAGTGCCACCGGCGCCAGGCTGGGCGCAGGCAGGCTGGCCTCAACCAGTCCGGCCAGCAGGATCACAAACGCGTGATGCACCGCGTAGCCCAGCGCCACACCCAGCGCACTGGCAAACAGCCCGACCAGCGCAAATTCCAGCGTGTAGGCGCGTGCCATCGACGCTTGTGACAAGCCAAGCACACGAAGCATGGCGCAGTCGTCCAGGTGACGCTGAGCAAAACCGCGCGCTGCGATCGCCACTGCCACCGCGCACAACAGCGCCGCCAGCAAGGCCACCAGATTCAGAAACTTTTCCGCCCGCTCCAGCGTTTGTTGCATCTCGGGGCGCCCGCCCTGAAGCGACTCCAGCCGCATCCCACGTACACCCGGCTGCTCGAGCTGAGCCTCGGCCCAGCGTGTGAACTCCGCCACCGGAGCTTCGTCCCCGGCCACCGCCAGGCGGTAGTTGAGCCGGCTGGCCGGCTGCACCAGACCCGTAGCTGGCAGGTCGGCGGCGTTGATCATCACGCGCGGCGCAAAACTCATGAAGCCGGCACCCCGGTCGGGCTCGACCACGATGATGCGGCTGAGCGTGAATGCAGCGTCGCCCAGCAACACCGGCTGTCCCATCTTCAGGTCCAGCGCCACCAGCAAGGCCGCATCCACCCAGGCCGTGCCCGGCGCGGGAATCTCGCGGGTCGCCACATCCAGTCCTTCAGGCGCCTCGGCCACGCGCACGGTTCCGCGCAGCGGATAGCCTTCGCCCACAGATTTCAGCGCCACCAGGCGAGCGGCTCCACCCAGATCGTCGGGCGCTCGCCCCATGGTGGGGAATCCCAGCGTTTGCGCGGTCTGCAATCCCAGGGCCTTGGCCTGGGCTTCAAACGCGGGCGGCGGCAGGTTGTCGCTGCTGAGCACCGCATCGCCGCCGATCAGCGCCCGTGCGTCGCGCGCCAGTCCGTTTTGCAGCCGGTCCGCAAAAAATCCCACTGCTGTCAACGCAGCCACGGCCAAGGTCACAGCCAGCACCAAAAGCCGCAGCTCCCCCGCCCGCCAGTCGCGCCAGAGCGAGCGCCAGCCGAGTTGCCAGAATGTGGGAGATCGGTTTTCCATGGCGAGACCTTATCGCATCCGCACCAGCCACGCCGAAAACGGCCTATTCAGCGCCAACACGGCACAAGCGAACTGCTGGGATCAATACGCCCTGCATGGAAACGACTTCACGACAGTCGCCGCCGATCCAGCTCCGCCGGTCGGCCAGCGTTGGCTCTTGAGGGGCGCAGCGAAGCGACGGAGGACGGGTGAGCCTACTTCGTGCCGAAAATCCTGTCACCCGCGTCGCCCAAGCCGGGCACGATGTAGCCGTGTTCGTTCAGTCCGCGGTCGATGGCCGGCGTGTAGATGGGCACGTCCGGATGGTGTTCGTGAAAGGTCTGGATGCCTTCGGGGCAGGAAACAAGGCAGACGAAGCGGATCGATCGCGGGCCGGTAGCCTTCAGGCGCGTGACCGCAGCCACCGCCGAGTTGCCAGTGGCCAGCATGGGGTCGAGCACGATCACGTCGCGCTCACCCATGTCCTGGGGCATCTTGAAGTAGTACTCGACCGCCTGCAGCGTGGCCGGGTCGCGGTAGAGGCCAATATGACCCACGCGCGCAGCCGGCAGCACCTGCAGCATGCCGTCGAGAAAGCCGTTGCCCGCACGCAGGATGGAGGCCAGCACCACCTTTTTGCCGTCGATGATGCGCGAGGTCATGGTCTCCAGCGGAGTCTCGATCTGGATCTCCTGCATCGGCATGTCGCGCGTGAGCTCATAAGCGAGCAGGATGCTGATCTCGTGCGCCAGCTCGCGAAAGCTCTTGGTGCTGGTGTCCTTGCGGCGCATCAGCGTGAGCTTGTGCTGGACCAGGGGATGGTTGATGACGTGGACGTCTCGGCTCATGGGGGACTTTCTGGGGTGGCTGCATCGATCACTTGATGCGGCACGGGTCAACGCCTGTGGGCATGAAGCGCCCAAGTGTAGGACCGCCGTGTCCCGATTCAGACGTCGCTGGAGACGCGTTCGCCCGGCACTGTGATCGAAGGCTCAGCGGGCATCGCGTCCATGATCAAACGCTGTGCATTTGCGTAGCAGAGGAATCGCTTGTTGGTGGCCCGCCCGATGGCGCACAAGCCTACCTGCTGCGCCACATCCAGCCCCATCTGGGTGATGCCACTGCGAGAGACCACCACCGCCACCCCCATCTGAGCCGACTTGATGACCATCTCGCTGGTGAGGCGACCGGTGGTGTAGAAGACTTTTTGCCCTTGGGGAGGGCCGTCACCGTTCTGCGAAAAGCACGCGTTCAACGCCATCCAGCCAGCGATGGTGTCCACCGCGTTGTGGCGCCCCACGTCTTCCACGAACAGTTGCAGGGTATCGTCGAGAAACAGCGCACAGGCGTGCACCGAGCCGGCTGACTTGTAGGTGCTCTCCTTCAGGCGAATGGCGTTGACGATGCCATACAGCTGCGACTGGCGCAGCACCACATCATCAGGCAGGCGAATGTTGTCGATCTCGTCCATCAGGTTACCGAACACGCTGCCCTGCCCGCAGCCCGTGGTCACTACGCGCTTGGCTGTGCGCTCTTCGATGCGCTCGATGCCATGACGGGTCTTCACCGAAGCGGCATTCACCTCCCAGTCGACCGTGATCGACTCGATCTCCTCCACCGAACCCACCAGCCGCTGGTTCAGCAGATAGCCCAGCACCAGCCACTCCGGATGCGCGCCCAGGGTCATCAAGGTCACCAGCTCGCGCTTGTCGACGTACACCGTGAGATCGCGCTCGGCCGGGATAGACACGGTACCGTGCTGCCCGAATTCATTGACCACCGCCACCGTCTGGGTCAGCGGTGCCTGAGCCTGGGTCAGCTCAGGCAGGCCGCCGCTGGCCATGAACTCGGATGGTGAGGGGACTGGTGTGTCGGTAGTGGACATGACGAGTAAGTTCGGCAAAAAGACCGTCAGTATGAGATCAGCTGCAGAACCCCCCTGACAAGAGGGCCGCAAGCAGCACTGCCAGTCGACAAGAAAAAAGGCCCGAAGGCCTTTTACCTGTGCACGGTCTGGAACCGTGTGGCCGAGGCCTCAGGACTTGGGCGCAGCAGCAGCAGCCACCGGCGGCACGAACGGACCGGGATCGACGCAAGGTGCCGTGGCCACCGGAGGCTTGACGGTCTTGCCAGCCGTAGAAGCGTTCTTGAAATAGGCGCTCGCCGCTTTGTCCTGCCACTGGCAGAGCTTGTAGGCACCTACCTTGTTGCCGTGGTCGGCCTTGGCCTTGGCTTCGGCCGCTTTCGCCTTGGCTGCATCGTCCATGACCGGCGCGGGAAGCTTGGCCTGGGCCGACAAGGAGAACAAAAGGGCAGACGCAAAAAGGAAATGTTTCATGGCAATGTTCCTGGGCTGTTCTTCTGAACCAAAGCGATCAGGCTTTGACGGGCTCACCGGCCGGGCCTTCCTGGCCCGGGGTGCGATGGGCGGGAATCTTCCCAGCCTTGATGTCGTCGTACCAGAGTTCGTGGTGCTCCTTGGCCCAAGTCTCGTCGACATAACCGGTCTTCATGGCCTTGTACGCACCTTGCATGCCCACGGTACCCATGTAGATATGGCCAATGAACATCGCCATCATCAGCACCGAAGCCACGGCATGCACCATGTGTGCGACTTGCATGTTGCCGCGGGTGTACTCGAACACCGGCACCAGATGGTTGAGGAACAAGCCCGAAGCGACCACCACCAGCCCCAGGACGAACACGCCACCCCAGAACAGCACCTTTTCACCCGCGTTGAAGCGGTGCGAAGGCACCTCGTGGTCACCCAGCAATCCCCCGCCCTTCAGCAACCAGGTGAGGTCGCCCTTGGACGGCAGGTTGTCGCGCACAAAAGTAACAATCACCACCACCAACGACACAGCAAACAGCGGGCCTGCGAAGTTGTGAGCGTTCTTCAGCGCGTACGTCAGCCAGCCGAACAGCGTGGGGCCAATGACCGGCAGCAAGAAAAACTTGCCGAAGGCCATGACGATGCCCGAAACCGCCAGCACGACGAAGGCAATGGCATTGACCCAATGAGCCGCGCGTTCCACGTACGTGAAACGCTCGATGACCCGACCCGTTTCCTGGCCGTGCAGAGGGATCGTGCCCTTGCGCAAATAAAACAGCCCCACCGCTACCAGCGCAATGACCAGCAGGGATCCGCCGTAAGGAATGATCCAGTTGTTTCGCACCTGTCGCCAAGCCTCGCCAGCGGTGGTGTGACGAGAGCCCGGGTACTGCACAAAGCCCTGAATCAGGTTGCCAGCCTCCAGATACGGCAGGCTGGTCACGCCAGTCACGCCCTTGCTCACATCGCGCCACATGGGCGCGTTGTTGCCTGGCTGGACCTGGCCGCGCTCGGCATTGCTCTGACTGCCGTAGTTGGGGTCGGTGTCTGCACCGGGCGCGATCTCAAAGATGTTGGCGCTGCGGATGCCGCCTGTCTGCGCGGCAGGTTGAGCCGGGGCTGCCGCGGGTGGCGGATCGTCCTGCACCGGATCGACCTTGAGCGCCTGGGCCTGGACCCAGCCAACGCTCAACCCCAGCAACGCGGCCAACGCCAAAGAACGCCAACGAGTATTCGGTTGGAATGGCATGGAGAAGCCTCAGGGTTGCTGCGCACCGATGCGCTGGTAATCGTTTTGACCGTACTGGGCCCGGGTCTTGAGCTGCTGCTCCCAGCTGTTGCGATCCCCAGCCTTCCAGCCGCCCTGGGCGTACTGGCTCTGCCCCACACCGGTGTACGGCGCACCATCGTCCTTGATCGCCTGGCCGGTGGCGTTTTCCTGGGCAGACTGACCGCAGGCCGCCAGGCCCAGCAGCCCGGCACACGCCAGCGAAATGAGAGAGAAGCGTCGCATCATGATTTCTGTCCTTGTGCTGTGCCGTAAGCAGTGCCCCAGCCCCAGACTTCTGCGCCCTTGCCGCGCGTGAGCACCCGGTTGCGGAAGATGTCAGCGACCACGTCGCCATCACCGGCGAGCAGCGCTTTGGTCGAACACATTTCTGCGCACGCCGGCAGCTTGCCTTCAGCCAGGCGGTTGCGCCCGTACTTGTCGAACTCGTCCTGACTGCCATGAGCCTCAGGGCCACCGGCACAGAAGGTGCACTTATCCATCTTGCCGCGCACCCCGAAGGTGCCAGCAGAGGGGAACTGCGGTGCGCCAAATGGGCAGGCGTAGGAGCAGTAGCCACAGCCGATGCACACATCCTTGTCATGCAGCACCACGCCTTCGTCGGTGCGGTAGAAGCAGTTGACCGGGCAGACCGCCATGCAGGGTGCGTCGCTGCAGTGCATGCAGGCCACCGAGATCGACTTTTCGCCAGGCACACCATCGTTGAGCGTGACCACACGGCGGCGGTTCACACCCCAGGGCACTTCATGCTCGTTCTTGCAGGCGGTGACGCAGCCATTGCATTCAATGCAGCGCTCGGCGTCGCAGATAAATTTCATTCGTGCCATCGTGGACTCCTCAGGCTTTTTCGACGTTGCAAACGGTGGACTTGGTCTCTTGCATCATGGTCACGATGTCGTAGCCGTAGGTTGTGGCGGTGTTCACCGCCTCACCACGGACCACCGGCATGGCGCCATCGGGGTAGTACGGCTTCATGTCCACGCCCTGCCAGTGGCCGGAGAAGTGGAACGGCAGGAAAACCGTGTCTGGGCTGACCCGCTCGGTCACCAGCGCCTGCACGTTGATGCGCGCACCGGTTGGGCTGGTGACCCAGACCCGCTCGCCGTTGCGGATGCCCCGCGCAGTCGCCGTGGCCGGGTTGAGCTCGACAAACATCTCCTGCTGCAGCTCGGCCAGCCAGGGGTTGGAGCGCGTTTCTTCGCCACCGCCCTCGTACTCGACCAGACGACCCGAGGTCATGATCAACGGGTACTTCTCGTGCACCTTGTCGTCCACGTTTTTCTGCTGCAGCGACTTGTACAGGATGGGCAGGCGCCAGCGGGTCTTCTGGTCGTCGTGGCTGGGGTACTTGGCCACCAGGTCGGGACGAATGCCGTACAGCGCCTCACGGTGCTGCGGAATCGCATCTGGGAAGTTCCAGACCACGGCGCGCGCCTTCGCGTTGCCAAACGGGTGACAGCCGTGCGCCATGCACACGCGCTGAATACCACCAGAGAGATCGGTCTTCCAGTTCTTGCCCTCGGCTGCCGTCTTTTCGGCATCGGTCAGGTCATCCCACCAGCCCAGCTTCTTGAGCAGCACGTGGTCGAATTCGGGATAGCCGGTGGTGATTTCGGCGCCCACCGAGTGCGATCCATCTTCGGCCAGCAGGCTCACACCGTCGCGCTCCACGCCAAAGTTGGCGCGGAAGTTGCCGCCACCGTCCATGACGTGCTTGGAGGTGTCGTACAAGTTAGGCGAACCGGGGTGCTTGATGGCAGCGGTGCCAAAACATGGCCAAGGCAGACCGAAGTAGTCACCGCTCATGTCGTAACCGGTCTCCTTGTCGATCACCGTGCCTTTGCACTTGAGCGACTTGACGTCAAACGCGGCCATGTTGCGCATGTGCGCCTTCAGTCGCTCCGGGGTCTGGCCGGTGTAGCCAATGGTCCAGACCGAGGCGTTGATTTCGCGCAGGATGTCTTCGATCACGGGCTCGTCCATGCCCTTGACCTTCTGCATCTTGAAGTTCTTCGACAGCTCGGCACCGAAGCCCAGCTTTTCGGCAAACTGATGCATGATCATGTGGTCGCTGCGGCTCTCCCACAGCGGCTCAATCACCTGCTCGCGCCACTGGATGGAGCGGTTTGAAGCGGTGCAGGATCCACTGGTCTCGAACTGCGTGGCTGCAGGCAGCAGGTAGACCGCGCGGTTGGGGTTCAGGTCCTCCGGCTTGCCGGGCATGGCCGCCATCGATGCAGTGGCCGATGGATACGGGTCCACCACCACCAGCAAATCCAGCTTGTCCATGGCGCGCTTCATCTCCAAACCGCGGGTCTGCGAGTTGGGCGCATGACCCCAGAAGAACACACCGCGCAGGTTGGACTCCTGATCAATCAGCTCGTTGTTCTCCAGCACACCGTCGATCCAGCGCGACACCGTGATGCCCGGCTTGGTCATCATGCCCTCGGCGTACTGCGACTTGATCCAGTCGAACTCGACGCCCCAAACCTTGGCGTAGTGCTTCCAGGAGCCCTCGGCCAGGCCATAGTAGCCCGGCAGCGAATCGGGGTTGGGGCCGACGTCGGTCGCGCCCTGCACGTTGTCGTGGCCGCGGAAGATATTGGTGCCGCCCCCGCTCTTGCCGACGTTGCCCAGGGCCAGCTGCAGGATGCAGGATGCACGCACCATGGCGTTGCCGATGGTGTGTTGCGTCTGACCCATGCACCAGACGATGGTGGCAGGCTTGGCCTCGGCCATCATCTTGGCCACCTTGAGCATTTGAGCCTCGCCCACGCCACAGGCCTCTTCGACCTTGTCGGGCGTCCACTTGGCCATGATGTCGGCCTTGACCGCTTCCATGCCGTAAACGCGGTCGTTGATGTACTGCTTGTCTTCCCAGCCGTTCTTGAAGATGTGGTACGCCAAACCAAACAGGAACGGAATGTCGGTGCCGGACCGGATGCGCACGTATTCGTCTGCCTTGGCCGCCGTGCGGGTGAAGCGCGGATCAACCACGATCATCTTGCAACCGATTTCTTTGGCGTGCAGCATGTGCAACATGGACACCGGGTGCGCCTCGGCGGCGTTAGAGCCGATGTACAACGCGCACTTGCTGTTCTGCATGTCGTTGTACGAGTTGGTCATGGCGCCGTAGCCCCAGGTGTTCGCGACGCCAGCCACCGTGGTGGAGTGGCAGATGCGCGCCTGGTGATCGCAGTTGTTGGTGCCCCAGAAGCTCACAAACTTGCGCAGCAGATAGGCCTGCTCGTTGTTGTGCTTGGAGGAACCCACGAAGTAGACCGAATCCGGGCCACTGGCCGTGCGCAACTCTTTCATCTTGGCGCTGATCTCTTCCAGCGCGGTATCCCAGCTGATGCGCTGGTACTTTCCGTTGACCAGCTTCATCGGGTAACGAAGGCGGTACTCGCCGTGACCGTGCTCACGCAGGGCTGCGCCCTTGGCGCAATGCGCGCCGAGATTGATGGGCGAATCGAACACGGGCTCCTGCCGGGTCCAGACACCGTTTTCCACGATGGCATCCGTCGCGCAGCCCACCGAGCAGTGGGTGCAGATGGTGCGCTTGACTTCGATCTTGCCGGTGCCGTCAGCGGACTTCGCACCCGCAGCATCGGCCTTCTTCACCAGCGCGAGCTGAGAGGCAGCCAGTCCGACGCCAACGCCCAGACCGGAGCGGCGCAGGAAACCACGGCGGTCCATGGTGGGCAATGCGGCCGAGAGGCCACGCTGCAGGCTGTGCACAAGCGAGTTGTGCGAGCGGGTGCCATGGGCACCAGAGGTTTTTTTGGTCAGCATCATGTCGAATCTCCTCAGCGGCTCAGATCATCGTGGTCTTGTAATACTGTTTGACGTGTTCCGTCAGGCTGTAGCCGCCGCCACGCTCTGGCGCAGGCTTGCTCACCATGCTCGGCGCCGCTCTGTCCGCCGCCTTGGGCAACACCGTGGCGACCGCGGCCAGCGCGCCCACGGTGGACGCTCCGGCGAACAAGGTGCGACGGTTGAGTTTGGGGGGGGTTTGGCGTGGCGCAGGGGTCTTCGGCTGGCTCATGCAGGTCTCCTGGTTGAACACAACCCCGGTGATGCGATCGCACCGCTTGCGGGGTTTTTGCATAAGCGAATCTAGCCTGCCGCGGGTCCCCGCGCAAGCCTGACAAACCCCTGTGCAGCCACGTTGCGTGCTTCCAACCCGATAGCATCCGATGCTGCACCGCATCATCAACCTGCGTGACGCGAAGAGCAGCGAAATTCGTGCCATAAGCATCGGCTTATGCAATAGCCTTCCCCCTCTCATTTGATATATCCGACAGAGAAGGTGTGGCGCTCGGTGTTGAGCCTCTCAGCATCAAGGCAACGCCGGGTTGGTCACATGCGAGCGCACACGAAGCGGGTCCACACCGTCAGTCTGTCGCAGCTGGTTGCGACAAGTTGTCGCAAACGGTGGTGCCGATTGGGTGGAAAAAAGACCTTGTAGCTGGTCCACCCACCGGCAATACCCAAGTGATTTGATCGACTTCATCCGTAGAATCCCGCCCGGTGGAACACCTCAACATCCCCGCATCGCCCGAAAGGTCACTGGAAGGCTGGCCCGACTGGTCGATCTTGATCGTCGACGATGAGCAAGGCATGCTCAATTTCCTGGTGAAGACGCTGGCGCCGCGCTGCCATTTCGTCATGAGTGCGTCGAGCGCCGAAGAAGGCATGGAATGGCTGCGGGGTCACCATGTGGACCTGGTGATCCTGGACATTTCCTTGCCGGGAAAAAGCGGCGTCACCTGGCTCAAGGAACTGCGGGAGCAAGGCTTCACCGGTGAGGTGATCCTGATTACAGCCTTCGCCGACCTGGAGACCGCCATCGAAGCGCTGCGCGCTGGCGCGTCGGATTTTGTGCTCAAGCCGTTTCGCGTACCCCAGATTCTCAACGCGGTGAAACACTGCCACGAACGCTCGCGCCTGCGACGCGAGAACTTCGTGCTGCGGCGCGCCCTTACCCCACCCCGTGCCGGCGGCCCCAGCCTGGTCGGCGGCTCCGAGCAGATCAGCGCGTTGCGGAAATCGATCACGCGCGTCGCCCCCATGCCCAGCACGGTGCTGCTGCAAGGCGAGTCGGGCACCGGCAAAGAACTGGTGGCCCGTGAACTACACGCCCAGAGCCCGCGTGCGGCCCACCCTTTTGTGCCGGTGAACTGCGCGGCGGTCTCGCCCGATCTGATCGAAAGTGAGCTCTTCGGTCATGCGCGCGGCGCCTTCAGCGGTGCGACTCGGACACGCGAAGGCCTGTTTCACTATGCGCAGGGCGGCACCCTCTTTCTGGACGAGGTGGCCGAGCTGCCACTGGCGATCCAGGCCACGCTGCTGCGCGCGATCGAAGATCTCAAGATCCGGCCGGTGGGCAGCGAACAGCTGATGTCGGTGAACCTGCGCGTCATCGCGGCGACCAACCGCCGCCTGAGCGACGCAGTCGCAGCAGGTCGCTTCCGGCAAGACCTGTTCTTCCGCCTGCAGGTGGTGGATCTGACGCTGCCACCGCTGCGCGACCACAAGAGCGACATCCCGGCGCTGGTGGCCCATTTCATGGACCAGCTCGCGCCAGCGCTGGGCGTGCCGCCGCTGCAGATCACCGACGCCGAGATGATCTTTCTACAGCAGTACCACTGGCCAGGCAACGTGCGAGAGCTTCGCAACCTGATCGAGCGCTCGCTGATCCTGGGAAGCCTCAACGTTTCGGCACTCTACCCTGGCGAGTCACCAAGCCCCGCCGACGCGGGCGCACCCACCGACCTGCACACGCTTGAGAAACGGCACATCCTGTCGGTGCTGGAATCGGTGCAGGGCGACAAGACGCAGGCCGCGCAGCTGCTGGGTGTCTCTCGCCGCACGCTGGAGCGGCGCGTGCTGGAGTGGGGTCTGCCGCCCGGCAGCGGCCGCTGATGTCCTGGCGCACGCCCCGCTGGCTCACCGGATCGGTGCGCAACAAGCTGCTGGCCATCGCGCTCCTGCCGCTGCTGGTGGTGTTCCCGCTCATGCTGCTGGCTCTGGCGCTGTGGGGCAATGCGGCCTACGACCGGCTGCTGATCACCAAGGTGCGCAGCGACCTCGCTGTAGCCCGCGGCTACTTCGATCAGGTGCTGACCGAGGTGGGCTCGGGCACACAAGGCGTGGCGGATTCGCGCGCCCTGTTCGATGCCTGGCAGGCTCTGCACAACGCTCCCGAAGCGGCCAAAGCCGAGCCAACCAGCGTCCTGGCACAGCAGTTGAGCGCCGCGCGCGAGCGGCTGGGGCTGGACCTGCTCGTGCTCTACAACGCGCAGGGCCACGCCATCGCTCGCGACCAGATCGACACAGCGACCGAGCTGCCGCCCATGCCCACCGCCCTGGCGCCGGCCGCGCAAGGTACACCGGCACGGCCTAAGGCGCGATTGCTGTTGCTCGGCCCCGAGGCGCTGGCCGCGCTGGCACCGCAGCTGCGGCCCCGCGTGATGGTGCCGCTGGTGCCGACCCGCAACGCCGCGCCTACCGACCGCAACACCGAAGACCGGGCCATGGTGGCGCTCACCAGCGTACCGGTTCGAGACGAAGCTGGCCGCACGGTGGCAGTGGTGGTCGGTGGACTGCTGCTCAACCAGAACCTCGATTTCATCGACCACATCAACCGCATCGTCTACCCCGACGGCTCGCTGCCATTTGGCAGCCAGGGCACGGCGACGCTGTTTCTCGACGACGTGCGCATCACCACCAACGTGCGCCTGTTCCAGGACCAGCGCGCCATCGGCACACGCGTTTCGCAGACGGTGCGCGACCGGGTGCTGGGCCAGGGTCAGACATGGCTGGCGCGCGCCTTTGTGGTGAATGACTGGTACGTCTCGGCCTACGAGCCGCTGCTCGACGCCGCTGGCCAGCGCATTGGCATGCTCTACGTGGGCTTTCTGGAGCAACCGTTTCGCCTGGTGCGCTATGCCCTGCTCGCAGTCACGGGCCTGATCTTCCTGCTGGCGATGGCTGTGTCGGCCTGGTTCTCGCTGCGCTGGGCGCGCAGCATTTTCCGGCCTGTGGAGCAGATGAACCGAACCATGCAGCGCGTGGAAGAAGGCGAGGTCCACGCCCGCGTCGGTAGCCTCCCAGCGCACGATGAACTCGGCGCGCTCGCGGGTCATCTGGACCAGCTGCTCGACGTGATCGACGACAAGACCCGTGCCCTGCAGCACTGGGGCGACGCACTCGATCTCAAGGTGGCCGAGCGCACCCAGGCGCTTGAGGCCAGCAACGCGTCGCTGCAATTGGCCCAGCAGCAACTTGTGAAAAGCGAAAAGCTGGCGGCCATCGGCCAGCTCACCGCCAGCATCGCGCACGAAGTCAACAACCCGATTGCGGTGATGCAAGGCAACCTGGATCTGATGCGCGAGACCCTGGGTGCGCAAGGTGCAGCGGTGCGCGACGAGTTGCGTCTGATGGACGAGCAGATCGAGCGCATGCGCCTCATCGTCACCCAGCTGTTGCAATACGCGCGCCCAACCGAGTACGCGGGCTACACCGAGACGCTGAATGCCAATCAGCTGGTCGACGACTGCCTGGTGCTGGTGCAGCATCTGCTCGCCAAGACAGGCATCGAGGTAAAGCGCGACCTGCGCGCTCAGCGCATGGCCGGCTTCAATCGGCAGGAGCTGCAACAGATCGTGATCAACCTGATGATCAACGCCATCCAGGCCATGCCACAGGGCGGCGTGCTGCGGCTGAGCACCCGCGACCTGCCCGACGGCGTAGCACTCTCGGTAGAGGACTCAGGCCCCGGTCTTTCGCCCGAGGTGATGGAGCGGCTGTTCCGCCCGTTCTTCACCACCAAAAACGACGGCAACGGCCTGGGTCTGTGGATCAGCGTGGGGCTGGTGGAGCGCTACGGCGGAAGCCTGCTGGCAAGCAACCGCAGCGATGGCGTGATGGGTGCGGTCTTCACGCTCAGCCTGCTCAGCGAGCCTCAGGCGCCAGCAGCGGCCAGCACCCGGGACGGGCGCCCAGGTCCTCAGCCTGGCTAGACGTCTACGCGGCAGAAGGAACATCGGCCGCAACTGACGAGAAACCGGTCTCGCACGGTCCTGCTTCCTGCGCCCAGGGGTGCACCCTGGGCTTCTCGGTACCACCGCTCGATCTTCGGTTTTGTTCAGTTTCGTTTCGATGCCTACTGCCGCGCAGGCCCTGACGGGCTCCGAGGGCGTTCAGGCCAGCAGGTCGAAGCCCTGCGTTTCGACGCTCACAAAGGCCCGGGTGAAACCCGCCAGCGCGGCGTAGAAGCGCGCCTTGGGATGGGCGGCGATGGTATCCGTCAGATCGTTCACCCACGGCTGCAGGTGGGCGGAGAAGAACTTCTGTTGCTGCGAGAGGTTGGACACCGCCACATCGTCGCCCGCGATCAGGAAGCGCATCACTTCGCACAGGTACGCGATGTGGTCTTCGGTCTCGGGCATGCGCTCGTCGCGCGCAAGACCCAGCGCAGCAAGATCACCGCGCAATTGGGCCAGTGGCTTCTCGTTGAGGAACCCGCTGAGATAGAACGAGCCAAACAGGGCCACTTCGGGCTTGCCCACACCGCCGAACAGATCGTCGTATTCCGACACCACCGACGCATCGTCTTGCGCACGGGCCGCAGCCACCAGCTCGCGCCAGGGCTCTTCCAGAAAGCCACCGGCCGCCGGCGCTTCGGTCACCGCCACGCGCAGATGCGCCATCAGCTCGGCCGAAGGCGGGGCGTAGTAAAGGGCAGCCAGCAGGCCATAGACCTCGGCGCGTGCGGTCTCTTCGTCGAGTGCGGAGGAGACGGGAATGGGATCGTTCATGTCGTTCACTTCGTGGATGGGTGCATCACAACAAATTCATGCGGGCCAAGGTGCCACTCAGCACACGCGGTGGAACCGGCTTCGCCGGGCCGCACGCGTAGTCCCCCTGGAGGGAAGACGCGCAGCAACGCGGGGGTCATAGATCCGTGATCTTCGACTGGTTCGGGTTGGAATAGATGTCGACCACGCGGCAGTCGCCGCACATCTTCAGCCGCTCCAGCGCCTCGCCCTGGAACATGGCGTGGCCTGACAGCTTGGCGAGCATGACCTCGACCCCCTTGAGCGTGCCAAACGGTTTACTGCAGCGGATGCAGGCGTAGGGCTGGGCTTCGTTGAGCACGCGCGGCTGCTTGCGTTGGTCAGCCAGCCACAACCGGGGCTGCAGGGTGATGGCATCTTCCGGGCAGGTGGCAACGCACAGGCCACACTGCACGCAGTTCTTTTCGATGAAGCGCAGCTGCGGCCGATCGGGGTTGTCCTGCAGCGCGCTGGCCGGGCACGCGCTGACGCAGCTCAGACACAGGGTGCAGGTATCGCGGTTGACCTCAATCGTGCCCAGCGGGGAAGCCGCCGGCAACGCAATCGCCTCAGGGCGCGGTGTGAAGCGCACGCTGTCTTGCAGCAGGTGATCGAGCGCCAGCTCCAGCGTGGCGCGCTTTTCGGCCTGCACGGCAAAGCTGGCGCGCCGGGCCACACCTTGGGCAGGCGGCGCCGCCAAGGCGGCGTCCAGCGCGGGCAGCTCGCGCGCGTCGCGCACCTCGATCACGCGGAAATGTTCGCCGCTGTAGCCCAGCCCGGTGAGGATCGCCTGGGCCACGGCCATCTGCTCGCGCACGGCATCGCGGTACTGCGGCGCTTCTTCACCGGTCATGAGTACCCAGACCTGAGATGCGCCGTAAGCGAACGCGGTCAGCCAGAGATCCACGCCCACCGAGGCGGTGTGCCACAGCGGCAGCGGGATCACCCGCGCCGGCACACCGCGCACCGTCTTGTCCAAGGCGGCCATGCGTCCCAGGTCGTTCACCAGATCTGCACCTGCTTCCTGGCTGTGCAACAGGAGCGCCGCGTCCTGACCGCCAGCCTTCTGGTAGGTGGCAAGCAGGGTGCGCAGCTTGACGCCCTGTTCGCTGGCGCGTGGATAGGCGTAGGTCAGTGCGCCGGTGGGGCAGACGGTGGTGCAGGCGCCACAGCCCACGCACAGATTGGGGTTGACGACGATCTGGTTCTTCTTGAGGTCGCTGGTGATGGCCGAGGCCGAGCAGATGTCGACGCAGGCGTTGCAGCCCACCTGCTCGTTGCGACCATGAGCGCAGATTTTTTGTTTGTAGTTGAAGAAACGCGGCTTCTCGAATTCGCCCACCAGGTCGCGCAGCTTGATCAACGCGCCAAGCGCCGGCGCACTGTCAAGCCCGGCGGGCAGGTGCACATAACCCTGGGGCAGCGCATGCTGGCTGAAAGCCGGGCTTTCGCGCAGGTCGAGCACGAGATCAAAACTGTCTTCGTGGGACTGGGGATCGCGTCCGAACTGGATCGCGCCCACCGCCTCGCAGGCCGAGACACAGGCGCGGTGCGACTTGCAGCGGCCCATGTCGATCTGGTAGTCCAGGCCAATCGCGCCCTCGGGGCAGGCGGCCACACACGCGTTGCAGCGGGTGCACAGGTCGAGGTCGATCGGGTTGCTGGTGCTGCGCAACAGGGTGAACGCGCCGAGCCAGCCCGTGAGCTGTTTGACCTCACCCGCCAGCACCGGGTAGCGCCGCGCCTGCGAGCCTGAGCCGCCGGAGGCCAGCAGCGTCACATCCAGCACGTCGCTCACCTGGGCAGCTGCACGCTCGGCGCTCTCCAGTGGGCCGATGATGAGCAGACGCCCGGCGCTCTGGTATCCCACCGTGCCCACCGGTTCGGCGTCGGGCAGGCGCGCCAGCGCCAGCAGCGCGGCCATTTTGGGTGTGGCCTTGGCCGCTTCGCGACCCCAGCCCCCGGTCTCGCGGATGTTGACAAATCGGATCGGGCGCACGTCCAGCGACACCGCACCTTCGGTCTCGCCCGCCAGCTCGGTGAACAGCCGGCTTTCCTGGGTGCAGGCGACCACCAGTTCGTCCGGGTTGCGGGCCGCCTTCTGAAAGGCGGGCGCGTCGCGCCGGCACAGCGTGGTGTGCAGCGTCAGGTCTTCATCCAGTGCTTCGCCCAGCGCCTTCGCGTTCAGGGGCATGGTCTGGTTGCAGTTGCAGATCAACGTGGTCATGGGGTGGCGTCTGTGGTGATTCGTTCGCAGCGGTGGCGGTGTCCGCTGGTGGCTCCGCCGATTTGGCGGCAGTAGGGCGTTCAGGTGTGTCGGGCACCGCGGCTTCTTGCACCGCATCCGACACTGGCGAAGCGATGGCAGGGGTTGCTTTCACTTCGTTCGGATCGTCGACCAGCTTGAGGAACTGCGCACCCACCATCTTGGCCATCATGGCGGCCGACAGCGGGCTGGGCTGGGAATAGTCGTCGATGTAGATGTCCAGTCCGTCCATCACGTTGTAGTGAGGATCGGTGAACAGCTTCTTCACCGCGGCGTTGCGCACCTCGGGCGACACACCACGGCCAACGAAGCGCTTGAAGTCGGACTGCGGCGTGAGTTCGGCCACATCTTCCAGCGTGGGTGGCGGAGGAGCTGGCTGCTCAGCCTGTGCAGACGTCTCGGTGGATACAGCGGCTTTGCCGTCTGAAGCAGCAGCGGGCGGCGCCACGCGCGCCACCGGCGGCGCCGGCTCGGCTGGCAGCGGAGCGCCGCTGCGCACCTGCGCCTTGCGACGCGACCAGCGGCTGAAAAAGTTGTCGTCGTCTTCGATCGCCATGTCAGTGGGCCGTCTGAGGGTGCGCGGTCTTGGCGCGGTGGCGATCAGCACGACCGCGGGCCGCTTTCAGAAAAGCACTCATCATCGGGCCGCTGTCCAGCAGGCCCTGCGTCTCTTCTCCTGGGGTGAGGTGGAACTCCGGGTGCCATTGCACGCCGAGCACAAAGGACGGGCCGCGGTGGCGGATGGCCTCCACGATACCGTCTACCGGCGAGAGCGCCTCCACTTCCAGGCCGTCGCCCAGCCGGTCCACACACTGGTGGTGGATGCTGGTCACCTGGTGCGGGCGATCGTCTCCGTACAGCTGCGCCAGCGACGAACCGACGACAAACTGCACCTCGTGCATCAGACGGTCGTACCGGTGGGTGTCCTGGTGCACGAGGGCGCCGGCGCGCATGCTGGGAATGTCCTGCACCAGCGTGCCACCAAAGCACACATTGATGAGTTGCGCGCCGCGGCAGATACCGAGCACGGGCTTGCCCGCCTCGATGAACGCGCGCAGCAAGGCCAGTTCGTAGCGGTCGCGAATGGCGTCGCCGGCCCAGGCCGGATCGGCCAGCGTGCCGCCGTAGCTTTCGGGGCAGATGTCGATCCCGCCCTGCAGCACCAGGCCATCGAGCAGATCCACGATGTCGGAGACGGGCGCCCGGTTCACCGACAGCGGACTTTCCTCGTCGATGAAGGGCACCATCAGCGCGATCGCCCCATGCGCCATGATCCAGTGCGCCATCGAGCTCTCCAGGAACTGCAGCCGCTTTTGCGGCAAGCCCAGGCCTGGCGGCGGGTCGTGCAGCAGTCGGGCGCTGATGCCGATGCGCAGCGTCATGCGCCACTCCCGGGCGAGCGAGGTCCATGCACCTTGTCGGTGGAAATGCGCACCGGCTGGCCGAAGCGATCGGTCAGCGGCTTGAAACTGTCGGGCCGCTTGCGCCGCTTGGGCTCAGCCTGGTAGTGCTCGGCCACAAAACCGCGAAGCCAGTCCACCACGGGAGCCGGCGCGGGCACCTGGTCGACTCGCTCCTGGGCATCGAGCCAACGGCCCGCATCGTGGTAACTCAGCGTGACGACCTGGGGCACGGCGACTGACTCACCCTCGATCAGGCGGGCTTCGTCAAGGCGCCAGAAAACCCAGAAACAAGGATTCGGGCTGGAGAGGTTGAGGAAATAGCCTTCGGCATCGTCGCGAAACAGCGTGACGCGCCGCCCCGGGTACAGCCAGTAGGACGCGCCAGCCACCGCCTCTGCGCCTTCCAGCGGCGCCACTTCGCGCGGCTCAGCAGGCGGTGCTTCGACATCGTCACTCGACCAAGAGGGCTCGCCCGTCAGCAGCACATCGCTCAGCACCCAGCGCCAGGGTTGCCAGCGCGCCATGGGGCCGACCACGGGCTCGCGCCGCATGACCACATCCACATCCAGAACAGGCCTGCCAGCGGGTGTTTTTTGATCGGGTGCATTGTTGTTGTCCACACCCGGCACTGTACGCGAAGGCACCGCCGCCCCCTGTCCGGATCAGCCCTAACTCACGCTGATGTTGCGGGTATCGAAGGTCTGCCGGCTTGGTTCCCTGGCGACCAGCAGCTCGCTGAGCACCTTCGCCATCTGGTTTTCGGAGAACGGCTTGTCAAGCCGGGACGTGACGCCCAGGTCATCAAGAGACTGGGCCACCGAATCATCCACCCGGCCACTGGCTATCACCACAGGCAGATCAGGATGGGCTTGCCTCAGAGCGCGCACAAAGGCCACGCCGTCCATGTGTGGCATGTGCAGGTCGGTGATGACAGCGCGCAAGACATGCCGGTGCTGAGCCACCTGCACCAGGCCATCGGCGCCGTCGACAGCGACCAAAGGCTCAAAGTTGAGTCGCCGCAGCACGCTGCGACCCACTTCACGCACAGCGGCCTCATCGTCCACGAACAGCACAGTTTCTCCCTGGCCCCGGAACACGCTGGCTGCTTCGGGCGCAGCGGCAACGTTGCCCGAGACATCGGCGGGAAGGTACACAGAGAAAGTTGCTCCACAGCCGGGCGGCGAATACACCTGCACAAACCCGCCATGGCTTTTCACGATGCCCAGCACCGTGGACAGACCCAGGCCGGTCCCGCGGTCAGGGCTCTTGGTGGTGAAGAAAGGGTCAAAGATGCGGTCCAGCACCTCTGGGGGAATGCCGCTGCCCGTGTCGCTCACCCGCCAGCACACGTAGAGACCCGGCCGGGCATCTGGCACCGATCGGGCATACCCGGCATCTATCTCGATCGACTGTGCGCCCAGCGAAAGTACGCCACCGTCGAGCATGGCGTCTCGGGCATTGACGCACAGGTTGAGCAGTATCTGGTGCAACTGTGTGGCGTCACCGATGACCATGGGCACCCCGACGCCACTGTCCACCTGCAGCTGGATGTTCTTCGGAAAGCTACCGCGCATCAGGCTGTGCAGCTCATGCACCAGGCGCTCGGGCGACACCGGCACCCGCTCCCCCTCGACGCCTTTGGCGAAGGTGAGCAGCTGCCGAACCATGTCCGCCCCGCGTTGTGCGCTGGCGCGGATCATGTCGAACATGCGGGGTTCTTCGGGGTATTGCTCCTTGAGCATCGCCATGCCCATGAGCACAGGCGCAAGGGCATTGTTGAGATCGTGCGCCACGCCACCAGCCAGCGTGCCGAGGCTTTCCAGGCGCTGCGAGCGCAGTTGCTGGCGCTCGATGAGCTTCATCTGTGTGATGTTCTCGTGCGAGACCACGGCGCGGACCGCGCCATCGCCAGGGAAGCGCTCGACGCGGCACAGGAACCAGCGAGGTTCGGCCTCGCGGCGACAGAGATACTCGTGCAGGAATTCCGACGCATCACCCTGGATGACTGCGCGGATGCCGTTGGCCAAAGGCTGACCGACGGCATTGTCAGCGGCACAGGTGCTGTCACAGATGTCCAGGTAGCTGGAGCCTGTCTGCACCATCTCCAGGGCGCCGAAGGCCTCCCAGGCCCGGTTGGCCGCCAGCACCCTGCCTTCGCTGTCCAGAATCACCACCCGCGCGCTCAGGGCATCCAGCGTGGCGCGGGCGAAACGCTCGCTCTCGATCACTGAGCGCGTCTGCTCGGCCACGCGCTGCTCCAGGTCACGGTTGAACATCAGCAACTCGTGTTCGATGCGTTTGCGTTCGGTGATGTCCAGCCAGTACCCAATGATCTCGACTGGTCGGTCCTGAGCGTCGCGCGCCAGGCGACGCTGGTCCTGCACCCAGCGGTAGCTGCCATCCGCGCGCCGCAGGCGGTATTCGCTGAGGTCCACCCCTTGCGACAGGATCAGCGGGAGTTCCCTCGACATGCGTCCACGGTCGTCCGGATGCACCAAGCCCAGGCCCTGCTCCGGATCGTTGGTCAAGGCTTCGGGCTCAAAGCCCATCAGCTGCCTCACATTGGGGCTGACATACGCCGCCGCGTGAGGAGCCTCTACCGAACGGGTGTAGATCACCACAGGGCTGGACGACACCAGGAAGTTCAGCCGGGATTCGCTTTCGCGCAATGCGGCCTCCGCCAGCTTGCGCGCCACCGCGCTGGCCACCACATCGGCCAGCACCTTCAGCAGTTCGATCTCGTCGGAAGTCCAATCGCGCCGCTGGCGCATCGCGCTGTATCCGATGAACCCGAAAATCTGCCCATTGCGCTGCAGTGGAAAGGCCAGAAAGGCCCGAATCTGGCGCTCTTCCATGCGCGCCCGGTCCAGCGCCGCCTCGGGCGGCAAAGCTTGAACATCGGGCACATTGAGAATGCCATGGCGCTCAAATTGCTGCCGCAGCCAGGGCGTGCCTTCAACCGGTGTGGTCTTCAGGCTGTCGTCCATGGGATCCATGCCTGGAGCGCTCCACACCTGGGTGTTGTCCAGGGCTCCTGTTCCAGAGAATCGGAAGAGGTACGACCGGTCGGCACCGAGTTGCTCGCCGCTATGGCGCATCGCCTCGTAGATCACGTCCTGCGTGTCGGCCGAGGGCGCCGCCATCAGCCGGGCAGCGGCTTCGCTGATGACGCGCTGCATGTCGCGTTGCGCGCGCAGCGTGGCCTCCGCGGCTTTGATGTGGCTGATATCGGTCTGGATCGCGACGTACTGGTACACCCGCCCGGCCGAGTTCAGAAAAGGGGTGATGGTGGACTCGACCCAATAACTGCTGCCGTCCTTGCGCACACAGCGTATCTCGCCGTGCCAGACACGACCCTCGGAAATGGAGTGCCAAATCGAGCGGATGAAACCTTTGCCGTTCTGGGGTGAGCTCAGCAGGCGGTGGTTCATGCCCAGAAGCTCGCGCCGGCGGTAGCCACTGACCTGGCAGAACAGGTCGTTGGCGTAGGTGATGTTGCCCTCGCCATTGGCGATACTGACAATGGCGTGCTGATCCAGAGCAAGGTGCTCGCGGTCGCGTTCGTAGACTGTGGTCTGCAGGCGCTGTCTCAGGCTTTCACCCTGGCGCGCCCGGCGCGCGCGCGCGGTCACAGCGGCCACCAGGTGGGCCGGTTGCACCGGCTTGACCAGAAAGTCGTCCCCTCCCAGATTCAGCGCCAGCAACTGCTGCGTCATGTCGGTCTCGGCCGAGAGAAACACGATAGGCAGGTGCAGGTGGGCCTCGTTTTCACGCAGCACCGCCGCCAGCTCCGGCCCACTGGCGTCTGGCATGTACACATCGAGCAGCAGCACATCGGGCTGGAACCTGTCCAGTTCCTCCAGTGTGTGCAGGGGCTGGGAGATCGCGCGCACCTGCATACCGACCGCGCGCAACGCCCCGGCCTGCACTTCCAGCATCACCGGGTCGTCATCGACCAGCAGGACCCGGTAGGCCTGCCGGGGCTGCCGACCGGTCAGCATGTTCAGCGCATCCCCCAGCCGATCCGGATCCAAAGGCCGCACCAGGGTGCGGCTGGCGCCTGCGCGCGAAAAGGCCAGGCGCGCAGCCAGGGCGCCATCGTCCAGGGCCACCACCACCGGTGTGCGCCACTGCTGCCCGAGCCGCAGGTCTCGCAAGAGACCGGCGCCACCCGGGTCGCCGGGCGCGAACGCCACGTCCAGCACCACGACCTCGGTGGCCGCGTCTGAACGGTGCACAAAATCGCGCCGGAAGGCCTTGAGACCTTCGTACAGGCAGACCCGGTGACCGCCTTCCTGCAAGGCAGCGCGCAAAGCGCCCGCCTGCACACGGTCGTCCATCACCAGATGCACCACCGAACCCGAAGCCGCCACGGCAGGCAGCAACGGCATGTGGGCACTTTGAGCTTCCATGTCGGGTCTGGACAAGGCCATCTCTGCCATGCGCTCAATGCCCTCGCCGATGGCGTTCCATTCGTCCCTATCGGGCACGTCGCCCTGGCGCAACATGCGAGCGAGATGGACCTCCACCTGGCGGGCCGTGTCCGACAGGTTTCGCATGCCGAAGGTACCGGCAGAGCCTGTCAGGCTGTGCACCAGGCGGTGCAGGGTTTCGGCCTCTTGGGTGGTCCAGCCACTGGCGCCCAGTTGGGCATGGCAGCGACGCATGTCGTCGAACCGCGCGGGCAGGCGCCCGGCAAACTCGCGTTGCAGTTGCTCTAGATGCGAACGGATTTGGTCCGGCGAGCCCACAGGCGGCATATCAGGCATGGTGTTCGCCCCACAATCCGCGCACCTGGGTGGCCAGCGTCATGGGATCAAAGGGTTTGGCAATCACACCCAGCGCACCCATGGCGGTGTAGGAGGACACCTCCTGCGGTTGCACTTTCGCGGTCATGAAGACCACCGGCACATCGACCAGCGACGGCCGCTGGCGCAGCGCGCGCAGGGTACCGGGTCCGTCCATGCCCGGCATCATCACGTCGAGCAGGATCAGCTGGGGCTCGAAGGCGGTCGCTTCCCGCAACGCCTCTTCTCCCGAAGAACAGGTCTTGACCATCAGCCCTCCCACCACCTCCAGCGCCAGGCGGGCCACCGCCTGAATGTCGGGCTCGTCTTCCACATAAAGCACACGTTGCAGACTGTTCATGTCTCACCTTTCTGGTCGGTATCTCGGGCCAAGCGGACGTCGATGGCGTCCAGCAAGCGCTGCGGCGAGACCTGGGATTTTTTCAACACCGCGTCAACGCGGCCCTCGTTTTCACCGAGTTCCTCGCCTCCGGTCAGCACCACCACGCGGGTGCCCGGCTGCTGGGCCCGGATCTCGGGCAGCAGATCCCAACCGGATTCGTTGGGCAGACCCAGATCGAGGATCACCACGTCGAAACGCTCCAGCGCCACCCGGGCGCGTGCCTCGCGCAGATTGGTTGCAAGCTCAAAGTCGAAACGACCACCGGCCATGGCACGCACCACGTCGTGGAGCTCCCGGTCATCCTCCACATGCAGCACCCGCGGATGGCCGTGCTCGCCCGGTGCGATCAGGCGGTTGAGGGCGGCCTGCAGGTGATTCTGGTCAATCGGCTTGGCCAGCCATTCGATACCGACCTTCCCCAGTTGGCCCAGCCCCGTTTCCGCCTCATCGGCGATGACGGAAATGACCACAACAGGAAGGGTGGCGGTGGTGGGCTCCTGGCGCAGATGGCGAATCAGGTCTTGCCCTCGCATGTCGGGCAGCAGCAGGTCCAGCGTCATCGCGGCATAGCTGCGCTGGGCCAGTCGTTCGAGTGCTTCGGCGCCACTGGCGACACAATCCACCGCGTAGCCTGCCCGGTTCAGCATCAGACCCAGCATGCGAGCCATGTCGGCGTCGTCTTCCACCGTCAGGATACGGGGGAGCTGCCCGTTGTCGGGCGCCGGAACTTGCGCTGTCTCGGGCCGGTTGCAGGGCAGATCAAAGTGGAAGCAGGCGCCCTGGCCCGGTACCGAGTAAAAACCGATTCGACCGCCCATGCGCTCGATCAGCTCGCGAGAGATCGCCAGCCCCAGACCGGTGCCGCCTTTCAGTTTGGTATCGGAAGCATCGGCCTGCGAGAACTTATCGAACACGTGTTGACGAAACGCATCCGGAATACCGGGACCGTCGTCGCGCACCGACACGCGGACCGTCCCCTCGCCTTCACTCACTGTCAACTCCACCACCGCTCCGGCAGGGGAGTACTTCACCGCGTTGGACAGGAGGTTGGAGAGCACCTGCTGCAGGCGCTGAGCATCCACCGCCACCTGAACCCAGTCGACCCGTTGTTCAAGTAGGAAAGTCACACCATGGCGCTCTGCGTAAGGCTGGTTGTCGGCGAGCGCCTGCTCCACCAGGGGCATCAGAGGCTGGGCCGTCATGACGAGTCGCAGCTTGCCCACCATGAGCTTTTCCATGTCCAGGAGGTCGTCGATCAGGTGACCCAGGCGAGCACCGTTGTTGTTGGCCATGCAGACCATCTCGCGAACCGCTGACGGCAGCTCGCCCAAGGCGCCGCCCGCCATCAGGCCGAGCGCACCGTTGATCGCGGTGAGTGGCGTGCGCAGCTCGTGGCTCACGGTGGAGATGAACTCGGACTTCACCCGGTTGGCCTGGCGGGACTCTTCCAGTGCCACGGTGAGTTCGGCGTTGCGATTGGCCAGCGCCGTCTCTTTGAGTTTCAGTCGCTGGTCCAGGTAGCGCACGACCACGTACTGCAAGAGCAACATCAGGGACAGCACACCCAAAAGCACCGCCAGAATGCCCTGCAGAGACTGGTCCGCCTGTGCCTTGATGCGCGTGACGTTTTGGTACACCTCAAAGACGCCCAGTACCTGCTCACCATCGCGGATCGGCACATAGCTCTGGAACAGATCCACGTTGGAGATCTGTCCGTGCAGGGCGTCGAACCGGCCTCGGTGGGTCTGCCCGCTCGACACCTGGCCTGCCAGCGCCAGGCGCAGGGCTTGATGATCGGGAGACCGCTCGCCGATCTGGGCCGGATCGGTAGAAAACACGCACACCCCCTGGCGGTTGTATACCTTGACCTTGGCCATCTCGGAACCCTGCATGAGCACGGCCAGCCGGGAGCGCAGAACGCCGTGGTTCGTTTCCGCCAGAAGCATCTCCCGGGAAGGCACGCCGGGAATGTCCAGCAGACTGGAAATGTCGTTCCAGAGCGAGTTCTTCAGCACTCGCGCGGCGTCCTCGTTCAGGCTGCCGGCCATCTGGTTGAGCTGGGTCTGAACCGTCTGACGGGCCAGCAAGGCCAAGCCCAGACCGGTGAGCAGGGTCAGCACCAGCGACAGCGCGAGAAATCGACGGCTCAGCGTCCAGCGCGTGGTCATGCGGCCCTCTCTGTTTCAACCTGGGCTGGTTTCATCGGCAGCTCGAAGTAAAAGATCGCACCCTGGCCAGGCTCTGAGTGAAAGCCGATCGTGCCACCCATGCGCTCAACCAGCTCTCGCGAGATCGCCAGCCCCAGGCCGGTCCCGCCCCGCTGGCGCGTGTCCGATGCATCGGCCTGGGAAAACTTCTGAAAGATGCGCGAGTGGAATTCGATCGGTATGCCCGCGCCGTGATCGCGCACCTCGATCCGGACCCGGCTTTCGTACTGGTGCACCGATACCTCGACCTGCGCAACAGCGTCTGAAAACTTGGCGGCATTGGACAGCAGGTTCGCCAAAACCTGGTGCAGGCGCTGCGCATCCACTTCCACCAACACCCCATCAGAGCGGTGAGTCAGTGTGTAGGTCACGCCGAATTGCTCGGCGTACGACTGGTTGGCCACCAGCGCCTGCTCCACCAGCGGCATCACTTCCTGGCACACCATGTCGAACTGCAGCTTGCCGGCCATGAGCTTTTCCACATCGAGCAAGTCGTTGATCAAGAAGGTCAGGCGCTGGCTGTTCTTCTGCGCGATCAGCAGCATCTGATGAATCTGCGCAGGCAGCTCACCCAGAGCCCCTCCAGACACCAGGCCGATGGAGCCTGCGATCGCGGTCAGTGGCGTACGCAGCTCGTGGCTCACTGTCGCGAGGAATTCCGACTTCACCTTGTTGGCGCGTTCGGCCGTCTCCATGGCCAGTTTCAGATCGGCGGTGCGCTGCTCCACCCGCTCCTCCAGCGACTCGCGCTCCCGCCGCAGGGCCTCGTCTCGGATTTCGATTTCGGACAGCATGCGGTTGAAGTCGTCGACCAGCGCGCCGATTTCGTCGTTGCCGACTTTCGTCGCTCTCAAGGAATAGTCGCGCTCACGCGAAACGCGGTGCGACACATCGGCCAGGCTCAGAATGGGGTCGGTCACGATGCGGCGCATGCGAAGGCCGAAGAACACGGCGAGCGCGGACAGTGCGATGGCGATGAGCACCATCAGCGCCAGGCTTTCCATCAAATCGAGCCAGATGTTCGACAGGTGGGCCGTCAGCTCTATGCCGCCCACGGTGTTGTTTCCGTCCTGGATGCGGTTAGCCACCGTCAACCGGTCGGGAAACAGCAGGGTTGTGAGTTCTTCGAGCAGCGGTTTCGTGGCGCCTTCTGCCGTCGAGAAAATGGCGGTTGCAAACTCATTGCCCGATGAATCGGTCAGCCGGGCACTCTCGATTTCCAGCTTGTTGCGCAAGGACAGCAGTATCTTTCGCGCGCTTTCCGGATCGCTGAATGCCAGCGCGGCGCGGCTGTTTTCACCGATGACGTTGGCCATGGCCATCAGCTGTTCCTGCGCAGCCTGGTAGCGGTTCACCGCCGTACCCACACTGAACACCAATGCGATGGCGATCACGGCGATTGCCGTGTTGAAAGCCAGCAAAAGGCCCAGCTTGCGAACGATGGAGAGGTCGCGCAGCTTCATCTCACCACCTGCCCGGCCAGCTTGAGCATCTGGCTGTTGAGTGTGAGACCCGCGCGCTGCGCAGCACCCAGATTCACGTCGAAACGCACTCGGCTGTCTTCGATCTTCAAGCCGATCATGCCGCCCGACTGGGCAAATTCGGGTATGTCACCGAGGGTCAGCACTGGTGCGCCGCCGAGGCTGCGCAATACACTTTCCAGGCGGTGTGCGTCGCCTTCGGCCAGAAACAAAACCTGGCAGTTGCGCCATTCGCTGGCGGGCACATTGGTGCGGATGTCAATGCCGCGGCTGCCGATGGCACGGCCTTGCAGCAGAGCAAATTGCCCGTCCAGAGGCTGTGATCCAGGCGTGCAGACCTGCAGCGGCGAACGGTCGCCCTCTCGCGCGCCGGGCCACTGCGTGAATTTCACGAAGTTGTAGATGAAGCCGGCCTTGACGGACTGTTCACTCACAGACTGTGCCGATGCAGGTTCGCCACCAGCCCAGCAGATCAGGGCCAGCAGCCCTCCTGCGAGCCAGCGATTCGAACCGAATCGACGCACGATCAGAATTTCCACTTCGCCTGCAACAGCAGGCTGCGAGGCACTTCGCTCGAAGTCACGTCCTCACCGATGAACTCCGCGCGCCTCTTGTCCAGCAGATTGCGACCAATCAGGTTCACTTCGACATTGCGCGAAGGCTGCCAGCCCAGGCGCAGATCGAACCGGGTGGACTTCTCGACGGGGACTGTCCCTGCCTGGGACGTGAAAGACAGCTGACTGCTGAAGTACAGGGCCGCATCGAGTTCCAGGTTGTGGGACACTTTGTGCAAGCTGTGCAGCTGCAGCATGTGTTCCGGCGAGCTGCCGGCTGCGCCGAACCCCAGAACTCCTTGCCCGCCGGGCTTGGCGCGCAAGTCCATCTTGAGCCAGCTGTAGCTGCCGTGCATGCGCCAAGCGGGTGAAAGCTGCCAGTTGCCTGCCAGCTCGATGCCGTAGGTCTTGCCTTCCATGAGGTTGTCAAATCCCATGGTGATGAGGGGATACGGGGCGAAACTCAGGCCGCTCATCTCTCTGGAGACCAGTCGGTCGTAGGTGTTGTAGAAGGCTGCAAGGTCCAGGCTGACGTCTGGACCAAACTGGCCCCGGTAGCCGATCTCTCGCGAAAGCATCACCTCCGACCGGACATCGGGGTTGCCTCGCACACCCACCACCGCGCTGCCCAGCATCGGCACTGGCTGGGCGCCGACATGGGCAAAGGTTGAAGTGGCTGCCACAGAAGGCGTCTGCACCGAACGAGACACGGCGGCCCAGAAATTGTCGGTGGGGGTAGCACGCCACTGCAGGCGGGCACTGGGCTGCACTTCGTAGCCGGTGTCGTCGTTGTGCTCCAGCTTGGTGCCCAGCGTGAGGAGCAGATCGTCTCGCAGACGGATCTCGTCCTGGACGAAGCCTGTGTAGATCGAAAGGCTTTGTTGGGGAGGGGCGATGTTGACGGTAAAGCTGCCATCGAGCGCCACGCGAACGTTGCGGTAGCCCAGACCCCAGGTCAGATCCTGTGAAGTGGACAGCTTCAACCGGTGCTGCCATTCGATGTCGAATGTGTCGACATGCTGCTTTTGCGTCGCGTCGTCAACCTGGGTGTGATCGACAAAGGCCTGCAGCTGCCAATTGGCCTGGTCGTTGTCCTGGTGCTGCCAGCGAGCCAGCAGATTGGCACCCGAGAGCCGGGCCGTGTCCGGCACAAAGCTCGACGTCAACGTGGTTGGCGACATGAAGAGCGAGCGCTGCTGGGCATCCGTTTCGTATGCGTCACCCTGAATCGTGACGGTATCGGCTGGCCGTGGCGTCAGATCGACCCGGAAGCCTGCCCGCTTCTGATCCCAGGCGTCGTGGGCGTCCTGTCCGGTAGGCGTTTCCAGCGGATCGTGCTTGTCCAGCTTGGCATAGGCGCGGAAGTGGCCGTCCTCACCCAGTTCCCCGCCGTGGCGCAACACCACGCCGCTTTCCAGGCTGCCCCCCTTGGCCTCGACGAACGTGCCTTGCGAGTCCCTGGCGTTGCGCGTGATGATGTTGATCACGCCGTTGACGGCGTTGGCGCCCCACAGGGTGCCGCCCGATCCGCGGATCACTTCGATGCGTTCCACGTCCTCCAGCACGACGTCTTGCGCTTCCCAATAGGTGCCACTGAACAGCGGGTTGTAGAGCGAACGCCCGTCCTGCAGCACCAGCAACTTGCCGCTGTAGCGGTTGCTGAACCCGCGAATGCTGATCGCGTAACGGCTGGCGTCGATTTGCGCCACGTGGACACCGGGAACGGTGCGCAGCAGATCCGGAATATTGGTGGCCCCCGAGCGCCGAATCTCTTCCCGACCAATGGCGTAAATGGCGGTGGACGCTTCCGCCAGGCGCTGCGGGCGCTTGGCCGCCGAGCTGACCTCGATGCTCATGAGCTCTTCCAGCGATAGCCAGGTCGTATCCGGAGGCTGAGCGGCGAGCGCCGCTTCGCTCAGCAGACAGGCCATGGCCATCACGAGAGGGCGAAGTCGCCACGCCCGCTGGCGCGCCCGCAGCGAGCTTTCAGCCCGGCTGCGAGGCTGGGACGCGCTTGGGCCGGGTCGGTGGTGTTGAAACATGGGAGCTCTCCGAATTGAAGGGGCGATCACAGGCACACGAGAATCGAGCCTGTCAGGGGCTATCGGCAGCAACGGTCGGCTCTTGAAGTCAGTGAACGCTCACACGTGAACAGATTCACACGGCTCATGGGCACCGCGCCGCCATGCAGGTATCTTGCCGACGCCGTGCAAAGCGCAGACGCAAAAAAAGCCGGCAAACGCCGGCTTGATCGGGGCGCGTCGCTCGAATCAGGTGTCCTTGGACACCTTGATGCTCGGGAACTTGCTGGAGAAGTCCTTGGACTTGGCTGCGATCTTGATCGCCAGCTGGCGCGCCACGGTCTTGTAGATGCCAGCGATCTCGCCGTCGGGGTCGGCCACCACGCTGGGCATGCCGCTGTCGGCCTGCACGCGGATGCTCATGTTCAGCGGCAGGGCGCCGAGGTAGTCCATGCCGTATTCGGCTGCCATGTTCTTGCCGCCGTCGGCGCCGAAGATGTGCTCGGTGTGGCCGCACTTCTCGCACACGTGCACCGCCATGTTCTCGACGATGCCCAGAATGGGTACACCCACCTTCTCGAACATCTTGATGCCCTTGCGCGCGTCCAGCAAGGCAATGTCCTGCGGCGTGGTGACGATCACGGCACCCGTGAGCGGCACGCGCTGCGACAGCGTGAGCTGGATATCACCGGTGCCGGGCGGCATATCGACGATCAGGTAGTCCAGGTCTTTCCAGTTCGTCTGGCGCAGCAGCTGCTCCAGCGCCTGGGTGGCCATGGGGCCGCGCCAGATCATGGCTTCGTCGCGGTCGATCAGGAAGCCGATCGAGATCACCTGCACGCCGTAGTTCTCCAGCGGCTCCATGGTCTGGCCATCGGCGCTCTCGGGCCGGCCTTCCACGCCCATCATCATGGGCTGGCTGGGGCCGTAGATGTCGGCATCCAGAATCCCGACCTTGGCGCCTTCAGCGGCCAGCGCCAGCGCCAGGTTGACGGCGGTCGTGCTTTTGCCCACGCCACCCTTGCCAGAGGCCACAGCCACGATGTTCTTCACCTGCGGCAGCAGCTGCACGCCACGCTGTACCGCGTGCGCTGCGATCTTCACCACCAGGTTGGTCGACACGTTGTCCACGCCCGGCACCGCCTTGGCCGCAGCGATCAGCGCGCGGCGCAGCGCCGGAATCTGGCTTTTGGCCGGGTAGCCCAGCTCGACATCGAAGGCCACATCGCCGTCGGTGATCTGCAGGTTCTTGACCGCCTTGGTGCTCACAAAGTCGCGGCCGGTATTGGGATCGGTCACGGCCTGCAGGGCATTCAGCAGCGCTTGTTGGTCTACGGCCATGGGGGCTTGTCTCCTGTGCGGAAAATCGGGATCGGTGGTGGGGTGCCGCGGTAGGGCAACCAAGAAGTCTACCCGCCCGCCCGCCGCCTCGCATAAACCCGGCCGGCATGTGGGCATGGCGGCCGCCATGGGGCCGTCCGCGCTCCGGTCAGGCGGCGGTGCGGTGGCCCGCGCCCTAAAATGACCGGTTCCCCCGCACGAGAGCCATCCCCATGAGCCAGCCGCGACGCCTGTTCGTCACCACCGCCCTGCCCTACGCCAACGGCCATTTCCACATTGGCCACATCATGGAGTACATCCAGGCCGACATCTGGGTGCGGTTCCAGCGCATGCAGGGGCACCAGGTGCACTTCGTGTGCGCCGATGATGCGCACGGTGCGCCCATCATGATTGCAGCCGACAAGGCAGGCAAGACGCCACAGCAGTTCGTGGCCGACATCGCGGCCGGCCGAAAGCCCTATCTCGACGGCTTTCACATCGGATTTGACAACTGGCACAGCACCGACGCACCCGAAAACCACGCGCTGGCTCAAGACATCTACCGCGCGCTCAAGGCCAACGACCTGATCGAGACCCGCAGCATCGAACAGTTTTTCGACCCCGAGAAAAACATGTTCCTGCCGGACCGTTTCATCAAGGGCGAGTGCCCCAACTGCCACGCCAAGGATCAGTACGGCGACAACTGTGAGGTTTGCGGCAAGGTTTACAGCCCCACCGAGCTGATCAACCCGTATTCGGCTCTCACGGGTGCCAAGCCGGTGCTCAGATCCTCCGATCATTTTTTCTTCAAGCTGTCCGACCCGCGCTGTCTGGCCTTTCTCGACCAGTGGACACAGAGTGGCGCGGTACAGCCCGAGGTGCTCAACAAGATCAGCGAGTGGATCGAACCAGGTCCAGATGGCAAACCCAAGATGGGCGACTGGGACATCAGCCGCGACGCGCCCTACTTCGGCATCGAGATCCCCGATGCACCGGGCAAATACTTCTATGTCTGGCTGGACGCGCCGGTGGGCTACCTGGCCTCACTGAAAAACTGGTTCGACAAAGGCGGCGCCAAGGCTGCCCACGGAGAGACCCGCTCGTTCGATCAATTCATGAGCGATCCGGCCACCGAGCAGTTTCATTTCATCGGCAAGGACATCATCACCTTCCACACCCTCTTCTGGCCGACGATGCTGCACTTCAGCGGCCGCAAGGTGCCCAACGCGGTTTTTGTGCATGGCTTTCTCACCATCAACAACGGCGAGAAGATGAGCAAGAGTCGCGGTACCGGCCTGAACCCGCTGAAATACCTGGAGCTCGGCATGAACCCCGAGTGGCTGCGCTACTACCTCGCGGCCAAGCTCACGGCGAAAAACGAAGACGTGGACTTCAACGCCGAAGACTTCATGCTGCGCGTCAACAGCGACCTGGTGGGCAAGTACGTCAACATCGCGTCGCGAGCGGCAGGCTTCATTGCCAAGCGCTTCGGCGGCCAGCTGGGTGCGGTCTCCGCCGATGGCGATGCGCTGCTCGACCACCTGCAGAGCGCCGCGCCCCAGATCGCCGAACTGTATGCCGAGCGCGAGTACGCCAAGGCCCTGCGCGAGGTGATGGCGCTGGCCGACCGGGTGAACGCCTACGTGGACCAGAACAAACCCTGGGAGCTGGCCAAACAGAACGGCATGGATGGCCGACTGCAAGACGTGTGCAGCGCCTGCATTGAGGCCTTCCGCCTGCTCTCGCTCTACCTCAAGCCGGTGCTGCCAGCGCTGGCGGCGCAGGTCGAAGCCTTTCTGAAGATCGAGCCGCTGAGCTTTGCAGATGCGGGCCACCTGCTCGGCGCTGGTCACACCATAGGTGCCTACCAGCACCTGCTGCAGCGTGTGGACGTGAAGCAGCTCGACGCGCTGTTCGAGCCTCCACCGGCAGCCGACGAGCCCAAGGCATTGCCCGGTGGCGAAGCCATCGCGGAAACCATCACCATCGACGACTTTGCCAAGATCGACCTGCGCATCGCCTTGATCGTCAACTGCGAAGCGGTCGAGGGATCGACCAAGTTGCTGCGCCTCACGCTGGACGTGGGCGAAGGCAAAACGCGCAATGTGTTCAGCGGCATTGCCAGCGCCTACCAGCCACAGGACCTGGTCGGCAAGCTCACGGTGATGGTGGCCAACCTTGCGCCGCGCAAGATGAAGTTCGGCATGTCCGAAGGCATGGTGCTCGCCGCCAGCCATGGCGACGAAAAGGCTGAGCCAGGCATCTACATCCTCAACCCCTGGCCAGGCGCCCAGCCGGGCATGCGGGTACGCTGAGAAGTCCGCACCCGATGTTCGCCCCCATCCGCGGCTTCACTGGCCTGCGGCGCACGCCACAGACCGACCTGAAGCTCGGCTCGGTGCTCGCCTTTGTGGCCGGCGCGATCAACGCAGGGGGGTTCCTGGCCGTGGGGCAGTACACCTCGCACATGACAGGCATCGTGTCGACCGTGGCAGACCACCTGGTGCTCGGTCAGTTTGTGCTGGCGCTTTCCGGTCTGGCGGCGCTGCTGGCTTTTTTGCTGGGCGCCATGTGCACCACCTGGCTGGTGAACTGGGGCATGCGACTGAAGCTGCTCAGCGCCTACGGCCTGCCACTCGCAGTGGAAGCCGCGCTGCTGCTGGTGTTTGGCCTGTTCGGTGCCGCGATCGGTCTGATGCACGCGGTGTTCCTGCCGCTGACGGTGCTGCTGTTGTGCTTCATCATGGGCCTGCAAAACGCCGTGATCACCAAGATATCGCAAGCCCGCATCCGCACCACGCACGTCACGGGCCTGGTCACCGATCTGGGGATCGAACTCGGAAAACTGCTGTACGTGAACCGCCGCGCCGACATGCCGCCGGTGCGTGCTGACCGGCAACGCCTGAGGGTGCACCTGCAGCTCATTGGCTGCTTTCTGGCTGGCGGCGTGATGGGTGCGCTGGGCTTCAACCACCTCGGCTACCTGAGCACCGTGCCGCTGGCGGCGCTGCTGCTGCTTCTGGTGCTGCGCCCTCTGCTGGACGACTGGCAGCGCCTGCGGCTTGTCTGAAGCAATCAGTTGGGGTGCAAGGCAGGGTCGATCACCGACCTGGTCGAGAGCACCTTGAGGTCGCTGTCGAACACCACCGTGAAGATTTTGGAGTCGCTGGTGTTCGGGCCATCGAGGTAGCGCCAGTCGTAGTGCGTTTCGCGCTTGAGCTCGTACGGCGTGATCTTCATCGGCTTGCCCAGCATCCGACGCACCGTCTCCATGGGCATACCGACTTCGACAAGCGCGAAGTTCTCGGGCGTGAGCACCTGGCGCAGCGCACTCATCTTGCCGTCGGCGCCGATGGTGATCATGTAGTTGCGATGCCCCGCGGGCTGGCGGTTGTACTCGTAGATCTGCGCGCCATCCGGACCTTCCCACACCGCTTCGGGCGCACCAAAACGCTCGCGCACATCCGCTTCGGTGGACACGCCCTCCTCCAGCTCGCTGATGGCCTGCGGGTCACAGGCCGCCAGCGTGAGGCCGGCCAGCAAGGCCATACCCCATCGAAGAAGGGAGGGTGGGCGCAGGGAGGTAAGAGCGGTCATGGCAAAGGATGATGAACCCGGGAAACTCAGTGTAAACCCCGACTCCACGAGCGCCCACGCGTCAGCCAACGCAAGCGTTGCCATCGGTAACATCGCAGCACCATGCCCCAGCTACCTGCCCTGGCCTCCTTCCGCCCACGCCTGATGCGCGACCTGAAAGGCTACGACCGGGATCGGCTGTTCAAGGATGTGGGGGCCGGTGCCACCGTGGGTATCGTGGCGCTGCCGCTGGCCATGGCGTTTGCGATCGCCAGCGGACTCAAGCCCGAAGCCGGGCTGTGGACCGCCATCATCGCCGGCTTCATCATCTCGGCGCTGGGCGGCACCTCGGTGCAGATCGGCGGTCCGGCCGGCGCCTTCATCGTCATCGTCTACGGCATCGTCGAGCGCTACGGCGTGGCCAATCTGCTGATCTCCACCGCCAGCGCAGGCGTGTTGCTGTTCTTGCTCGGCCTGTTCCGCCTGGGCACGCTGGTGCGTTATGTGCCAGTGAGTGTGGTGATCGGCTTCACCAACGGCATTGCGGTGCTGATCGCGCTGTCGCAGGTGCGCGACCTGCTGGGGCTGGAGATCACCAAGATGCCGGCTGATTTTTTTGCGCAGATCGGCACCCTCGCCGGTCACATCCAGAGCTTCAATCCCTATGCCTTTGGGCTCGGGGTGGTGTGCATTCTGGGTCTGTTTGCCTGGCCCCGCCTTTGGGCGGTGGACTCGCAGTTTCGTCGGCAGCTGGACCAGATTCAGACCGTCAGTGCGCTCAGGGCCACTTCGCGCCTGCCCGCCCCGGTGGTGGCCCTGATCACGCTTTCGCTGCTGGCCTGGGCATTGCACATGCCGGTCGAAACCATCGGAACCCGATTCGGCGGCATTCCACAAGACCTTCCTGCGTTTGCGCTGCCCGACTTTTCCTGGGAAACGGTCAAGCTGCTGGTCACACCCACGCTGACCATCGCCCTGCTGGGCGCCATCGAGTCGCTGCTTTGCGCGCGGGTGGCTGACCAACTCAGCGACACACCCAAGCACGACCCCAACCAGGAATTGATGGCCCAGGGCATTGCCAATGCGGTGGTGCCCTTTTTTGGCGGCATGCCCGCCACCGGCACCATCGCCCGCACCGTGACCAACATACGCGCCGGCGCCACCTCGCCGGTGGCCGGCATGGTGCACGCCCTGTCGCTCGCGGCGGTGGTGCTGCTGGCCGCGCCGCTGGCGCAGCACATCCCGCTGGCGGTGCTCGCCGGAGTGCTGATGTTCGTCGCCTGGAACATGGGAGAGTGGCGCGAGTTCAACCGCATGAAACGGTTCAGCAACCACTACCGTCTGATGATGGTTTCGACCTTTCTGGTCACCATCGTGTTCGATCTCACCGTGGCGGTGGAACTCGGGCTCGTGCTGGCAGTGGTTCTGTTTGTGCGGCGGCAGAGTGAAATTTTCCGTGCCGAGCCTGTCGCAGAGACCGATCAGCAGATCACCTTCCAGCTTTATGGCTCGCTGTTCTTCGGCGCAGTGGCCAAGATCGACGCCATCGTGGCGCGGGTCGAACAGGCCGGCGGGCCGCTGAACGTGGTGCTCGATGCGACCCGCCTGATTTCGCTGGATACCAGTGGGCTCGACGCGCTGGAGAGTCTGCACAAAGAAATCGCGAAACGCGGCGGTCGCCTCGAATTTCTGGGTTTGAACGAGCAACCGCGCTCGCTCATGGAGCGCTCTGGTTTTGCCGATCGCCTGCGCGAGTCCGCCTGATCGAAAGTGCACCATGCCCCACAGCCCAGCACCCCTGAACAGCCCAATCGCCGAACGCATCGACTGGCTCTTTGACCTGGCGCGCCGGCACGCCCTGGAGTACGCCAGCCCAGAAGCCTGGCTGGCGCGCCAGCACCACCTGGCACGCCACCCCACCGCCATCCTGGTGATGAAGTGCATGGACGGGCGCATCAACATCCCCGTCGCGACGCAGACGCCCAAGGGGCTGATCCTGCCATTTCGCAACCTGGGTGGCATCTTCAACCTTGGCTGGCCGCACCTGGGCGAAACCCTGACCGCCGCCGTCGAAAAAGTCGTGCGCAGCGGCCGCCAGGCCCTGTTCATCACCACCTACCACTTCTCGCGCGGCGACGAGCGGCGCGGCTGCGCCGGTTTTCACTACCGCACCAACGACGCGCGGGCCCACACCTTTGAAATCCAGCGCGAGATTGCCACCCTGTTCGGCGCTGGACACGGCACGGTGTACCCATTGGTGTGCGGCTTTGAAACCGACGAAGAGGCCCTGGTGGTGCACGGCCAGCAGGGCCACAGTCTGCACATGGCCGACCTGAGCGAGGCCGACGTTCCGGGCTTGCCAGCGCGGCTTCTGGAGCTGCTGCCCGACATGCCGACCCAGATCCGAGCCGACCTGCTGCCGCTGCTGCTGGGCAACCTGCGCCATATCGCAGCGCTGCGCCAGACTGAGCGCACGCTGAACATCGAGCACCGCGAATGGATGCTGTGCGTGGGCCGCGGCTTCGACTGGCTGCACCTGCCCAACCTGGCGCTGATCATCGGTCCCTACAGCCCCGACCTGGCCGATCCGATCCGCCAGGCCGCGCGCATCATCCGCTCCAACATGGAGGCCGGGCGCATTCCTGGCGACGGCTTCCTGGTGCTGTCATCGGTGCCTTACGAAGACATTGGCGTGGATCGGGCCCGAGCCACGCTGAAGTCCAACTTCCTGGCCGATTTCACCGCCGAAGTGCTGCAGCGAGAGTTCGCCGACCTGGCACCGCTGATGCAGGTGCGCAAGTCCGTGCTGAACTGGCACACCCGCACCGTGGAGTCACTGGACCCTCCGCCCTGAGTCCCATCCCGGCGAACCCCGGAGGTAGGAACAGGCGCTTGAAGTCCTTGGCAGATGCCTCACCGACCCGCCTCGCTAAAATCAGTGTCTTTCCTACGCCGACTGCACCATGTCCATCTTCGCCCGCCCCCACTACACCTCCGACGCGACCGACTTCATTGCGAAGCTCAAGGCTGACAAGCCCACGCTGGAGCAGGAGCAGCGGCAGGGCCGAGCCCTGCTGTGGGACAAGCAGATCGACCGCAAATTCCAGGCCGACGCGCAGGCGGCAAAAGTGGCGCAAAAGGCCTACGTGTACCAGACCGGCACCCAGCCGAGCTGATCACCCTCCACGGGTGTGCAGGCGATCTGATCCATGAGCAACGAGGCCACCACGCTGGAGCAGTCGCACGACGGACTCGATGCCATGCTGCCCGGGGTCGTCGATCAGGTGGCTCTTGCGCGGCTCTATGGGGAGCCCCTGTTTGCGATGCCGCGGGATCTGTACATCCCGCCCGATGCGCTTCAGGTGTTTCTGGAGGCTTTTGAAGGCCCGCTGGATCTGCTGCTCTACCTGATCCGCAAGCAGAACTTCAACATCCTCGACATCCCGATGGCAGCGGTGACGCGCCAGTACCTGAGCTATGTCGACGAGATCCGCGCCAGCAATCTGGAGCTGGCGGCCGAGTACCTGCTCATGGCGGCCATGCTGATCGAGATCAAGTCACGCATGCTGTTGCCGCCCAAGAAGACGGCCGAGGGCGAAGAGGCGGAAGACCCGCGCGCCGAGCTGGTGCGCCGCCTGCTGGAATACGAGCAGATGAAGCTGGCAGCCCACCGCCTGGGCGAGCTGCCCCAATACGGTCGGGATTTTCTGCGCGCCCAGGTCTATGTGGAGCAAGCGCTGGCACCTCGCTTTCCAGACGTCCACGCGGTGGACCTGCAGAGTGCCTGGCGCGACATTCTCAAACGCGCCAAGCTGGTGCAGCACCACAAGATCAGCCGCGAACAGCTGTCGGTGCGCGAACACATGAGCATCGTGCTGCGCAAACTTCAGGGCAGGCGCTTTGTCGAGTTTGGTGAACTGTTCGATGTGTCGCGTGGCCAGCAGGTGCTGGTGGTCACCTTCATCGCCATGCTGGAGCTGGCCAAGGAAACGCTGATCGAGCTCACGCAAGCCGAGGCGTTTGCGCCGATTTACGTGCGCTTGGCCTACACCCCGACTTGATGACCGCCCCCACGCTCCGCCGCTGCGCGGGTCGCTGCCCCCCAGGGGGTTCGTTTCGCCTTGGGACGGCCCGGCGGCCAAACACGCCCCCACGCTCCACCGCTGCGCGGGTCGCTGCCCCCCGAGGGGGCTCGTTTCGCCTTGGGGCGGCCCAGCGGCCAAACACGCTTTCACGCCCTTTCAACGCGATTGACCGTCCATGACCGCCACCCACTCGTTTGACGTCCTCATCATCGGCAGCGGTCTGGCGGGTCTCACCGCTGCCCTCAAACTCGCACCCACGCACCGCGTGGCGGTGGTAACCAAGCGCGGCATTTCCGACGGATCGAGCAACTGGGCGCAGGGTGGCATTGCAGCAGTGCTGGCTGAAGGTGACAGTTATGCCTCGCACGTGGACGACACCCTGGTGGCCGGCGCCGGCCTGTGCGATCTGGAAGCGACGCAGTTCACGGTGGAAAACGCGCCCGCCGCCATCGCCTGGCTGCAAGAGCTGGGCGTGCCGTTTTCGAAGGAAAACGGTGCGCTGCATCTCACCCGGGAGGGTGGCCACAGCCACCGACGCATCGTGCACGCCACCGACGCCACCGGTGCGGCGGTGCAAAAAACGTTGAGCGAGCTCGCCCGCACCACGCCGGGTATCCATTTCTTCGAAAACCACATGCTGGTGGACCTGATCACCGACGCCAAGCTCGGTCAGGCGGGCGATGCCCGGGCGCCGGGTCGCTGCCACGGCGCGTATGTGCTCGATGTGGACCAGGACGTGATCGAGACCTTTCAGGCGCCACAGACCATCTTGGCCACCGGCGGCGCGGGCAAGGTCTACCTCTACACCACCAACCCCGACACCGCCACCGGCGACGGCATCGCCGCCGCCTGGCGCGCGGGCTGCCGCGTGGGCAACATGGAATTCATCCAGTTCCATCCCACCTGCCTCTACCACCCGCACGCCAAGAGTTTTCTCATCACCGAAGCGGTGCGTGGTGAAGGCGGGCAATTGAAGCTGCCCGCGCGACTGGGCAGCCACCGCTTCATGCCCGACCACGATGCGCGCGCCGAACTGGCACCGCGCGACGTGGTGGCCCGCGCCATCGACTTCGAAATGAAGAAGCACGGCCTGGACTGCGTGTACCTCGACATCTCGCACCAGCCTGCCGAGTTCATCCAGGAGCACTTCCCCAACATCCTGGCGCGCTGCGCCGAACTGGGCATCGACATCACGCAAGGGCCGATTCCGGTCGTGCCCGCCGCTCATTACACCTGCGGCGGCGTGGTGACCGACCTGGCTGGCCGCACCGACATCGCCGGCCTGTACGCGGTGGGCGAAACCACCTGCACCGGTCTGCACGGCGCCAACCGGCTGGCCAGCAACTCGCTGGTGGAATGCATGGTGTTCGCCCAAGCCGCCGTGAAGGCGATTGCCGAAGCGCCGGGGGTCAAGACGCCGGCTTTGCCGCTGTGGGACGACAGCCGCGTGACCGACGCAGACGAAATGGTGGTGATCTCGCACAACTGGGACGAGCTGCGCCGCTTCATGTGGGACTACGTCGGCATCGTGCGCACCGACAAGCGCCTGGAGCGAGCGGCCCACCGCATCACCCTGCTGCAGCGCGAAATCCACGAGTTTTACGCCCAGTTCCACGTCACGCGCGACCTGCTGGAGTTGCGCAACCTGGTGCAGGTGGCCGACTTGATCGTGATGAGCGCCATGATGCGGCGCGAAAGCCGAGGCCTGCACTTCAGCCGCGACCACCCGGATCTGCTGCCAGAAGCCAAGCCGACGATTCTGGTGCCGCCGGCGCGTTGAAGAATCCTCCCGCGCCGGCTTCGCCGTCACCCCCCAGGGGGCGATGCCTGTGGCCTGGCAAAGCCAGTTCCACGGCATCCCTGAACCAGGCACAGCGCTCCGAAGGCGTCGTGCTCAGGCGGCTCCAATATTCGGCACCAGCGCACCAGCATCCTGTCCGCCGCGCTGCGCGGCCGTGAACGCCAGCATGCGGTCAATCGGCAGGCGGGCTCGTTCGATCAGCGCGGCATCCACTTCGATGCGGTTGAGGCCTTTTTCCAGTACCTGGGCCACGCCGGCCAGTCCGTTCATGGCCATCCAGGGGCAATGCGCGCAGCTCTTGCACGTGGCGCTGTTGCCAGCGGTCGGCGCTTCGATGAAGACCTTGCCGGGGTTTTGCTGGCGCAGCATGTGCATCATGCCGTTGTCGGTGGCGACGATGAACTCGGGCGCGTCCATCTCGCGCGCGGCTTTCAAAATGGCCGAGGTGGAGCCCACCGCATCGGCCAGCGCGATCACGTCGGCCGGGCTCTCCGGATGCACCAGCACCTTGGCCTTCGGGTGCTCCTTTCTCAGCGCCTCGAGTTCAAACGCCTTGAACTCGTCGTGCACGATGCAGGAGCCGGTCCACATCAGCATGTCGGCCCCGGTTTCGCGCTGGATGTAGCCACCCAGGTGCTTGTCGGGCGCCCACAGAATCTTGTGCCCTTTGTCCTTGAGCGCGCGCACGATGTCGAGCGCGCAGCTGCTGGTCACGAGCCAGTCGGAGCGGGCCTTCACCGCGGCGCTGGTATTCGCGTAGACGACCACGGTGCGGTCTGGGTTCGCATCGCAAAATGCGCTGAAGGCGTCGATGGGGCAACCGAGATCGAGCGAGCAGTTGGCATCCAGGTCGGGCATGAGCACCGTTTTCTCTGGCGAAAGAATCTTGGCCGTCTCCCCCATGAAGCGCACGCCCGAGACCACCAGTGTCTGCGCCGCGTGGTCGCGGCCAAAGCGCGCCATTTCCAGGGAATCGCTCACGATGCCACCGGTCTCAATCGCCAGGTCTTGCAGATCGGGGTGCACGTAGTAATGCGACACCATCACCGCGTTGCGCTCTTTCAGCAGGCGGCGAATGCGCTCCTTCAGCTCGGCCCGCTGCTTGGGGCCCGGCTCCACCGGTACCCGCGCCCAGGCGTGTTTGGTGGGGCAGGCGGGTTGCTCGTATTCGACGTCGATGACGGCGCTGCTTGTGGTGGTGCTCATGCTCAGTCTGCCTTTCAGCGCTCTGTTAGAACGCGTCGAATCGAAGTGAAAAGTCCGTGGCCTTCACATCTTTGGTAAGGGCTCCGATGGAAATGCGGTCAACCCCGGTTTCTGCAAGAGCCCGCACCGTTTCCAGGCTCACACCGCCCGAGATCTCAAGCACCGCGCGGCCTGCGTTGCGGCGCACCGCTTCGTTAAGCGTGGGGATGTCCATGTTGTCCAGCAGGACCATGGTTGCGCCACTGGCCAGCGCCTCGTCGAGCTGCGCCAGGGTCTCGACCTCGATTTCGACGAAGCGTGCTTGAGGCGCGGCTTCAGCCACGCGGCGCAACACCGCAGGCACACCGCCGGCAGCTGCGATGTGGTTTTCCTTGATCAGAACCGCGTCGTACAGACCGATGCGGTGGTTCACGCCACCACCGACCTTGACCGCGTGCTTCTGCGCCAGCCGCAGGCCTGGCAGCGTCTTGCGCGTGTCCACGATCTGCGCTCGCGTGCCCGCCACCGCCTGCACGAAGACCGCCGTTCTGGTGGCCACCGCAGACAAGAGCTGCAGGAAGTTGAGCGCGGTGCGCTCGGCGGTGAGCAGCGCCTGCGCGTTGCCTTCGATCTCCAGCACCACCTGATCGGGGGCGCAGCGCTGGCCCTCGGCCACATGCCAGGTCAGGCGGGCCGCAGGGTCACAGGCCATGACAGCCGCCTCCACCCAGGGCACGCCGCAGATCACCGCCGACTCGCGCGCCACGATGCGGGCCCGGGCGGTGCGCGCCGGGTCAACCAGAGAGGCGGTGAGGTCGCCGCTGCCGACGTCTTCGGCCAGTGCGCGCGCGACATCGCTGCGTGCCAGTTCAGCCAAATCGGCCGCGGTGAATTCCGAGAGGTGTTTCATGGAGCGCAAGCATAGCGCGATCGAATATAGTGCCCTGCATCCGAAGTCCATGCCCGAGGAGACGCGACATGAACCCAACCGACGCCGCCGTGCCCACCGGTACACCCTACGGCACGCTGCCGGCCGCCTCGCCGCTGCCGCAGCGAAAACCGGTGAGCCTGCCGCGCTTGCAGGAGATGCGTGAGCGCGGCGAGAAAATCACCATGCTCACCGCCTACGACGCCACCTTTGCTGCGGTGGCCGACGCCGCGGGCGTGGAGTGCATCCTGGTCGGAGACTCCCTGGGCATGGTTTGCCAGGGCCTGACCAGCACGGTGGGTGTGACGCTGGACACCATGCGCTACCACACCGAAAGCGTGGTGCGCGGCCTACGGCGTGTGCAAGCCACCGTCTGGGTGATCGGCGACCTGCCCTTTGGCAGTTATCACGAAAGCAAAGAGCAGGCGCTGCAGAGCGCGGCCGTGCTGATGCGCGCGGGCGCCCACATGGTCAAGCTGGAAGGCGGCGGCTGGACCACCGAGACGGTGCGCTTTCTGGTCGAACGCGGTATCCCCGTTTGCGCGCACCTGGGACTCACCCCGCAAACCGTGCACGCGCTGGGTGGCTACCGCGTGCAGGGACGTGGCGATGCCGCGGCCCTGCAGCTGCGCCGCCACGCCATCGAGCTGCAGGACGCCGGTGCATCCATGCTGGTGCTGGAGATGGTGCCGTCCGTGCTCTCGGCCGAGATCACAACCGAGCTCAAGACCTGTCACACCATCGGCATCGGCGCTGGCCAGGGCACGGCCGGCCAGGTGCTGGTGATGCACGACATGCTGGGCATCAACCTCGGCAAAAATCCCAAGTTCGTGCGCAACTTCATGGAAGGCGCCGCCAGCGTGCGCGACGCCATGGCGGCCTATGTGGCGGCCGTCAAGAACGGCAGCTTTCCGGACGACAAGCTGCACGCCTGGTGAACCAGACCCGCCCCCGTGCGGCGCCTGCAGCATGGCTAAGCCAGTTCTGCTGCGCCATTTGACAACATCCCTTCTGCGTCTATGCAACTCGTCCACACCATCGAAGACCTGCGCAGCGCGCTGCGACCATTCAATTCACCGGCCTTTGTGCCGACCATGGGCAACCTGCACGACGGTCACCTGAATCTGGTGCGCAGCGCCAAGCCGCTGGGCGATGTAGTGGTTTCCAGCATCTTCGTCAACCGCCTGCAGTTCGCGCCCAATGAAGACTTCGAGTCGTACCCGCGCACCCTTCAGGCCGACTGCGAGCGGCTGGAGCAGGCCGGGTGTGACGTGGTGTTTGCCCCGCTGGAAAAGGAGCTGTATCCGGTGCCGCAGCAGTTCAAAGTACACCCGCCGGGCGAGCTGGCCGACATCCTGGAGGGGCACTTTCGGCCCGGCTTCTTCATCGGCGTGAGCACGGTGGTGATGAAGCTGTTCCAGTGCGTGTTCTCCGAAGCCAAAGGTCCGCGCTACGCGCTGTTTGGCAAGAAGGACTACCAGCAGCAGATGGTGATCAAGCGCATGGTGCAGCAATACGCCATGCCCATCACCGTGATTGCTGGCGAGACCCAGCGCGATGCCGATGGACTGGCGCTGAGTTCGCGCAACAGCTACCTGAACGAGCGCGAGCGTGCCGAAGCCATCCAGCTCTCTCTGGCGCTGCGCACCCTGGCGCGCGAGGCTCTCGCCATGGCAGAGGCCATGCCCAAGCAACTGCCCGCGCTGGAGTCTCGCGCCATGCACGCGCTGGCTGCGCGTGGCTGGCAGCCCGACTACCTGACGGTGCGCCGGCGGACTGACCTCATGCCACCCCGCACGCGCGACGCGACCACACCTGAGTCGCTGGTGGTACTGGGCGCGGCGCGGCTGGGCAGCACGCGGCTGATCGACAACTTCGAGGTCTAGAAAACACCCCCGCCGCGCTGCGCGCGACCCCCTCAAGGGGGCAAATGCCTGTGGCCTGGCAAAGCCAGTTCCACGGCATTTCTGGCCTGAGGCACTCCGCGCCGGAGTCTGGCCAGGCAAACGCCGAGATCAGCTGGTTTCGTCTTTGGGGTCGCGCCCCATCAGAGCCGCCACCATGTGCGCTGGCATTACACGGCCTTCGAGCAAGGCCACCACGCCTTCGCTGATCGGCATGTCCACGCCGAGCGCACGGGCGCGTTGCACGACGGTGCGGGCACTGTAGACGCCCTCGGCGACATGGCCGAGCGAATCCACCGCCTCCTGCAGCGTCATGCCGCTGGCCAGCAGCTGCCCCACCTTGCGGTTGCGCGACAGGTCGCCAGTGGCGGTGAGCACCAGATCTCCGAGTCCCGAGAGGCCCATGAAGGTCTCGGCTTTGGCGCCCAGCGCCATACCCAGCCGCGTCATTTCGGCCAGGCCTCGGGTGATCAGGGCGGCACGGGCGTTGAGCCCCAGGTTCAGGCCATCGCACAGGCCGGTGGCGATGGCCAGCACGTTTTTCACAGCGCCACCCACCTCCACGCCCACGATGTCGTCGTTGGCATACACGCGAAGCGAAGGGCTGTGAAAAGCCGCCACCAGCACCTCGCGGACGTTGGCGTGTTCGCTGGCAGCGACCAGCGCGGTGGGCTGGGCGAGCGCCACCTCTTGCGCAAAACTCGGGCCACTGAGCACCCCGCAGCGCAAGTCTGGCGCCACCTGTGCGCGAATTTCATGACCCAGCAGGCCCGTTGCCTGCGCATGGAGCGGGGCTTCGAAACCTTTGCACAGCCAGGCAACCGGCATCTGCAGGCCGCTCAAAGCGCTCAGCAGACCGCGCAAGGCGGCCATTGGCGTGGCAATGACCACCAGATCGGCGCCGCTCAGCCAGGCAGCGCCTGCGTCCAGCGGCCCATGGGCCAGCTGCAAGGTCGGCGGCAGTGTCACGCCAGGCAAATAGCGGGCGTTTTTGCGGTCGACCCGCATCTGGGCGACCTGTTGATGGTCACGGGCCCACAAACTGACCCGATGCCCGCAGCTGGCAGCGCTGACCGCCAACGCGGTACCCCAGGCGCCAGCGCCCAGCATGGCGATGTTCATGACACCTGTCGCGGGCAAACTGCGCAATTACTGGGTGACGATGCGGGGCTTGTCGTCTTCGGCTTGCGCCTGCTGCTGCTCGTACATGGCCTGGAAATTGATTTCGGCCAGATGCACCGGCGGGAAGCCGCCGCGCTGGATGATGTCAGCCACGTTGCCACGCAGGTAGGGGTAGACGATCTGCGGGCAGGCGATGCCCATGATCGGGCCCATCTGTTCTTCAGGCAGGTTGCGGATCTCGAAAATGCCGGCCTGCTTGGCTTCCACCAGGAACACGGTTTTGTCCTTGATCTTGGTCTGCACCGTGGCGGTCACGCAGATCTCGTACACGCCATCGGCCACCGGATTGGCTTCCACGCCCAGCTGGATGTCCACCGATGGTTGCTCCTGCTCCAGCAGGATGGCGGGCGAATTGGGCTGCTCCAGAGACGCTTCTTTGAGGTAGATGCGCTGGATCTGGAAGGTGGGGTCTTGGTCGGCCATGGGGTGCTTTCGTTGAATCGTGAAAAGAAACGCTTGCGGGCGCAGAGGCCGCGGGGCGAGGGATGGGTCAAATTATCTCAGGCAGCCACTGAAGGGCCTGCTGGCGGCAGCGCCAGCCGGTTGCCACCGAATGGGTTCAGGACTGCAGCAATGGCAGGAGGCCGCCGCGGCCGTCCAACGCGTGCAAATCGTCGCACCCGCCAATGTGGGCATCGTCAATGAAAATCTGCGGCACGCTCGTGCGACCGGTGATCTGGGTCATTTTGGCCCTCAGCTCGGGCTCGCCGTCCACCACGATCTCTTCCAGGTTGGTGACGCCTCGCTGCAGCAGAAGTGCCTTGGCGCGGCTGCAGAAGGGGCAGTAGTTGCTGGTGTACATCTTCACGGCGGCCATGGTTGCTATCTCCAATTCGTTTCAGGCTTTGTCGACCGGCAGGCTGGCCGAACGCCAGGCGCCCATGCCGCCCGAAAGCGATCGCACGTTTTCGTACCCCAGCTTCTTGGCCACGGCCAGCGCCCGTTTGGAGCGCATGCCCGAGGCGCACACCAGCACCAACGGGGTCGCCTTGTTCTTCACCACACCGGTCAGCTTGGCTTCGAGCTGGTCCAGTGGCACGTTTTTCGCACCCACCACATGGCCGGCAGCGAATTCGTCGGCGCCACAGACATCCACCACAACCGCCTTCTCGCGGTTCATCAGCTGCACCACCTCATTGGGGTTGAGGCTGTCCGCACCACCACCGGAAGACAACGCGGGCCACAACAACATGCCGCCTGAGGTCAGCGCCACAGCCAGCAGCACCCAGTTTTCAATCACAAAGCTCACAAGGACACCTTTTTTGAGTCAAGCCTGTGATTTTAGAATGTATGGCTGACCCGCGCTGAATATCGGTCGCGTCTAGACGGTCCGAGCCGCTTTCTCCCACCCCAGCCCCACCTGATCTCCCCATGCACAAACTTGTCCTGATCCGCCACGGTGAATCCACCTGGAACCTGGAAAACCGCTTCACCGGCTGGACCGATGTCGACCTCACCCCGACCGGCGTCTCTCAGGCCATCTCGGCCGGCAAGCTGCTGCGCGACGAGGGCTGGGACTTCGACATCGCCTACACCAGCGTGCTCAAGCGCGCCATCCACACGCTGTGGCACACACTGGACCAGATGGACCGCACCTGGCTGCCGGTGGTCAAAAGCTGGCGGCTGAACGAACGCCACTACGGCGCCTTGCAGGGCCTGAACAAGGGCGACATGGCCAAGCAGTACGGCGATGAGCAGGTGCTGGTCTGGCGCCGCAGTTACGACACGCCACCGCCGGCACTCGAAGCCGACGACCCGCGCTGCGAGCGCAGCGACCGGCGATACGCGGGCCTGCCAGCCGGTGCCGTGCCGCTCACCGAGTGCCTCAAAGACACGGTGGCACGCGTCATGCCGTTCTGGAACGAGACCCTGGCGCCGGCCATCCAGAGTGGCCAGCGCGTGCTGGTTTCGGCCCACGGCAATTCGATCCGGGCCATGGTCAAGTACCTGGACAACATCTCCGAGCAGGACATCGTGGGCCTGAACATCCCCAACGGCATTCCCCTGGTGTACGAACTCGATGCCGAACTGAAACCGCTCAAACGCTACTACCTCGGGGATGCCGAGGCAGCCGCACGGGCAGCGGCAGCGGTCGCCGCGCAAGGCAAGGGCTGATCGCTGGCGGGTGGTCCGTGCGTCGGCTGCGCAAGCCGCTTGGGTACTTGCGGAACCGAATGCCGGCTCGATGCTCCAAGGTGTATATTGATTTGCCCGTGGCTCATTTGAGTCCCGCCGGGTTTTTTGTTGGGGTGTCGCAATGGGTAAAGAAGTGGGTCACAAACTGAAGATTGCCGGCTGGTTGGCCGTGGGTGCCGTGGCCGGCGCCTTGACCACGGTGCAGTTCCAGGCCGTGGCCCGCAGCACGCTGGCCCCGCTGCCGCTGGAAGAGCTGCAACAGCTCGCAGCGGTCTTCGGCATGGTCAAGACCGATTATGTGGAGCCGGTGGACGAGAAAAAGCTCATCTCCGAAGCCATTTCGGGCATGGTCGCCAGCCTCGACCCGCATTCCCAGTACTTCGACAAGAAAGATTTCAAGGCCTTTCGCGAAGGGACCAGCGGCCGCTTTGTCGGTGTGGGCATCGAAATCAGCATGGAAGACGGCCTGGTGAAAGTGGTGTCGCCGATTGAAGACTCCCCGGCATTTCGCGCTGGCCTGAAATCGGGCGACCTGATCACCAAAATCGACGACACCATGGTCAAGGGACTGACCATCAACGAAGCGGTCAAACTCATGCGCGGCGAGCCGCGCACCAAGGTGCTGCTCACCATCTTCCGCAAGGACGAAAACCGCAGCTTCCCCGTGACCATCACGCGAGAGGAAATCAAGACCCAGAGCGTGAAGTCGCGGGTGGTTGAGCCGGGCTACGCCTGGGTGCGCGTGTCGCAGTTCCAGGAGCGCACCATCGAGGATTTTTCGCGCAAGGTCGAAGACATCTACAAAGCCAACCCCAACATCAAGGGCATGGTGCTGGACCTGCGCAATGACCCGGGCGGCCTACTCGACGCCGCAGTGGCGCTCTCGGCTGCCTTCTTGCCAGAGGGTGTGACCGTGGTGTCTACCAATGGCCAGCTTGAAGACAGCAAATTTGTCTACAAAGCGATTCCGCAGCACTACTTGCGCCGCGGTGGCAGCGACCCGATCAAGCGCCTGACCGACGCCACCAATGGTGCGCTGCGCAAGGTGCCTCTGGTGGTGCTGGTCAACGAAGGCTCGGCTTCGGCCAGCGAGATCGTGGCCGGCGCGCTGCAGGACCACAAGCGCGCCACCATCATGGGCAGCCAGACCTTTGGCAAAGGCTCGGTGCAGACCGTGCGGCCGCTCGGCCCGGACACCGGTCTGAAGCTGACCACCGCTCGCTACTACACACCTTCGGGCAACTCCATTCAGGCCAAGGGCATCGTGCCTGAGCTGATGGTCGACGAAACCCTGGAGGGCAACGTGTTTGCCGCCCTGCGCACCCGGGAAGCCGACCTGCAAAAACATCTGGAAGGCACCGACGAGGCCAAGCGCAATGGCCAGCCCATGACCGACGCTGAGCGCGCCGCCGAGCGGCAGCGCGACCTGGACCGTGAGGAGGCCCGCAAGCGATTGGAAGACGAAGCGCGCAAGAATCCGGGCCAACGCCTGGTCCCCGAATTCGGCAGCGAAAAGGATTTTCAGCTTCAGCAGGCGCTGAATCACCTCAAGGGCAAGCCGGTGCTGGTCAGCAAGACGCTGACCGCACGCAGCGAAGAGAAAAAAGAGCAATGATGCCGACCCGGCATCGCGCCGGGGCTCAGTCTTGAACGACGCTCAGCTGCTGCGCTACTCGCGCCACATCCTGCTCAACGAACTCGGCATCGAAGGCCAGGAGGCTCTGCTCGCCTCGCATGCGCTCGTTATCGGCGCAGGGGGCCTGGGTTCACCCGTCTGCCTCTACCTCGGCAGCGCCGGTGTCGGGGTCATCACGGTGGTCGATCACGATGCGGTCGACGAGACCAACCTGCAACGCCAGATCGCCCACACGCTGGACCGCGTGGGCACACCCAAAGCAGAATCGGTGCTCCAGGCGATTGCGGCCATCAACCCAGATGTGGTGGTCAAACCGCTGGTCCGGCGGGCCGACGATGTCCTGCTCGACACCCTGGTGGCACAAGCCGACGTGGTGCTCGACTGCACCGACAACTTCACCACCCGCCACGCCATCAACCGCGCTTGTGTGACCCACGGCAAGCCGCTGGTCTCCGGCGCAGCCATCCGTCTGGACGGTCAGCTCAGCGTATTCGATCCCCGCCAACCCGGTAAACCTTGCTATGCCTGCGTGTTCCCGGAGGACTCGGGCGTGGAAGAAACGCGCTGCGCCACCCTGGGCGTGTTCGCACCGCTGGTGGGCATCGTGGGTACCATGCAGGCCGCCGAGGCGCTCAAGCTGCTCAGCGGCATAGGCTCTCGGCTCACCGGCCAGCTGCTGATGATCGACGGCCGCGACATGGCGTTCAACGCCATCACCCTGCCTGCGAATCCGCAATGCCCTGTTTGCGGGCACCTGCATCGCGGCAGCGTCGCGGCCTAGGGCAACACACAAGGGCCGTGGCGTTGCCGGAAAGCGCGCGGCAACTCGCCTCGTCGATCGGCAAACAACCCCCGGCTCGCTGCCTGTGCCTGGGCTTCCTGCGGCTGGTAGGGCCCGGCGCTGTTGCGCCAGCGGTAAGACCAGGCGTGGCCTATCGACACCAGCCAGCCACCCACATCTTCGTCCCGGTGTGTCAGGCGCGCCAGTCCGCGCCCATAGTCGTCGCGCCGGCGTTCACTCACCGTCACCGCCTGTCCGAGCAAACGCGTCGCCAGCGCGTCGCGCGACGCCTCACCACCCGCCTGGCAAATCTCCGGCGCGTCCAGCCCGTCGAGCCGCAGTTTGCGAGCGCGGCCGCCCTCCAGCGGCTGGACCCAGACCGTATCGCCGTCAAACACCCGCGTGACGCGTGCCTCGTAGACGCGTGCAGGCTCGGCCAGAGAAGACGGCACCCAGACGGCAAAAGTCAGGGAGCAGAATACCGCCCAGACTGACCCAACGCGGATCAAGGGAAAGACCAGTCCGCCGGATTGGCGAGATCAAAAGCTGGGTGAAGACTGACCACACCCATGGGCACGATGCGCGCAAAAGGCCGCACCAGAAAGCAGCCCGGCGGCGCGTCGGGCAGGGTCAGCGCCGGGGTGGAATGAAACCCGAAGCGCCCGTAATAGGCAGGCTCTCCCAGCACCACGCACCCTGCCGCACCACGCTGTCGCAGGGTGCGCAAACCCTGCAACACAAGCTCGGCGCCCACGCCCCTGCCCTGCCAGTCAGGCACCACCGACAGCGGCCCCAGGCCGTACCAGTTGGGCGCATCGCCGAGGATGCTGATAGGAGAGAACGTGACCTGGCCCACGAGCGGACCGGGTGAAGGCGGCGTGCCAGCCTGAGCCACCAGCGAAAGACTGAGGGCCCCTGCCTCCCGAAGTCGGCGGATGATGGCACCTTCGGTCTGGCGGCTGTGGGGCTGGTTTTCGAAGGCCGAGAGGGTGAGCGCATCCACCATCGTGGCATCGGTAGCGATTTCACTGCGAAGGAAAAAAGCGGTTTTCGTCAGCGTCACTTTGCCAAATCCCCCCAGCAACGCCCGCGGCAGGCAGCCGCTCGGTCCTTTGCGCATGAATACCAAACCATCATGTCCGTTATTTTGACCTGATTGACCGGCCGGACGGTAGCCTGAACACCACCCGGCGCCGGTCAGCGTGGTTTGCAGCAGACGAAATGTTCGCCCACTTCACGGCAACACCCTGAGACCCGCCACCGTCTTGAGACAAGCCTCAGCCGCCTCCGATCCCTTGACCGCAAAGTGGCGCAGAAAATACTTGCGGTGTTCCACATGCTCGTGAAAATGGTGCGGCGTGAGCACCGCAGAAATCACCGGCACACCGGTGTCGAGCTGCACATCCATCAAGGCACGCACCACAGTGGTGGAGATGATGTCGTGACGATAGATGCCGTCGTCGGCCACCAGCGCGCTGCCGACGATGGCGGCGTAGCGACCCGATCGTGCCAGCCGCTGGGCGTGCAGCGGGATCTCAAATGCGCCAGCCACGTCAAACACGTCGATGCGATCCGCGGCCACCCCAGCCTCTGCCATGGCTTCAAAGAAAGCGTCGCGCGCCTGATGCACGATGTCCGCATGCCAGGAGGCCTCGACAAACGCAAATCGCAGATCGGTGGGCAGCGTAGGGACGATGGGGTTGGGGGTCGGGCTCATGAGGGTTCCAGCGCTCGGGCGTTAACGTTGTGGGGGATTGTGGCAGCGGTGCCAGCCGCGGCTTGTCACCCGGCCATCAGGCAGTGACGATCCAGCCTTCCAGTGGATCGAAGGCCGGCAGCCCCCACTGTGGATGGCCTCCCGCGCGCTGGCGCACAGCCCAGGCGGCCTGCAGCAGACACAGCACCGCGTCCAGCGTATCGCCACGGGGGTCGTCGGCCAAGGCGTCGCGTTGGGCATGGCTGAGTTTCAGACGAAGTCCTGCGGCCTGCAGCAGCGGCGCCAGACCGTTTTCCAGCGCGTGAACCAGCGTCTTGCGGGCGATCAGGCGGTCCGCCGTCTGCTTGGCCTTGTCGTCGCTCTTGTAAGAGGTGGTGCCGAGCACGCTGCGCGCCAGCAAGCCAGGGTAGGCCTCCAGCGCCACGCGTTGCGAATCACCTGGGTGCAGCCCCGGCAAGCTCACGCCCGCATCCACCAGCCGGGGAACACCCGCATGGAGCATGTAGGCCACGGGCGGATTGACCCACTTCATGCTCGGGCTGGAGCCGGCCGGGCCATCGGTGGCACGGTGCGCAAACTTGCCACCCGCTGGCCGGGCGTCGCAAAAAGCGGAAAACTCGGCTCGGATCTGCTCTCGGCTCAGGCTGGCGTAGTGACGCAGACACGGCAGCCATTCGGTCGGCCATCCCAGAGCTGTCACCAGCTCGCGTGGCAAACCAAACGGCAGATCGAAGCCTCCCACCCAGGGTGCGACATCGGATCGCGCCAGGTGGGCGGACCAGGCGTCCAGGCTATCAAAAAGCAACAGCGTTTCCAGCAGCACTCGGCCACGGTCCATTCGCCCGACCGCCAGCGTGATGGGCTTGCGGCGCGAGGGCGCGCTGGTGAAGTCGCAGCCCAGCAGCATGAAATGCTCAGAAGTGCCGCTCATCCCAGTCCCAACGCCACGACGCCGCCAGCAATGCACACGGCGCCCAGCATCCGCAAACCGCGCTCACCTTCGCCCAGCAAGTGGCCACCGATGAGCGCGGCGAACAACATGGAGACTTCGCGAGCCGGCGCCACATGCGACAGCGGTGCGGTCTGCATCGCATAGAGCACCAGCACATAGGCCACGGGACTGAACAGCGCCACCACCAGTGCAGGCCGCCATTGCTGGCGCCAGAGCGCCCAGGCGGCCGGGCGGTCGCGCATGGCATTGGGGGCGAGCAAGGCAACGCGAACGAAGTTGCCCATGTAGTCAACCAAGATGGGTGACATCAGCAGCCACTTCACCGCGTAGCCGTCCACCAGAGTGTAGGCCGCGATGAACGCGCCGGTCAGCAGACCATAAACCACCCCGATGTGTACGCGCTGCCGCGCCACCGGATCGCGCGCTGCCCGCCAAAGACGTGGACCGCCCGCGATCAGGAAGACGCCGCTGACCACGCCAGCAATACCGGCCGCCGCCAGGGCCGACACCTGCTCGCCCAGAAACACGATCGCCACCATCGATGACAGCAAAGGACCGGAACCGCTCGCCAGCGGATACACCACGGTCAGATCGGACTTGCGGTAGCCGCGCAGCAGCACCACAAAATAGGCCACGTGCAGCAGACCACTGCCCAGCACAAACCCCCACTCGGTGGGGCCCCAGCGAGGCACTTCGACTCGTCCCAGCCACCAGCCCAATGGCGCCCAGATCAGCATCACGAGTACCGAGATGAAAAACGCAACGCGCGCATCGCCACCCGCCTGTTTGGCCACGATGTTCCAGCCAGCGTGAATCAGGCCAGCAAGCACGATCAGGGAAAAGGCGGTGGGGGACATGAAAGCGGAAACAAAAAACCGCAGCCCTCATCGGAGTGGCTGCGGTCCGCAGAGCAGCGCGAATCTGACGCCGATCAGGCTCGCCCGATGATGCTGGCGGTAGCCATCAGCTCTTCGAGGAGGGCGAGCGAAACGCGGCCAGACACGCTGTACGGATCGAACTCTGGCTTCTCTGAGTACTTCAGCACGATCGACGTATTGAGCTTGGACAGGTTGACCTGGCCCATAGTCCACCCACCAAACCGCCGCTCAGCGATCTCCTCGTAATGCAGCAACACCACGTCGGTGTGTCGCTCATCGGCCACGATGTGGTTGTACAACCCGTTGACCGCAGTGCGGCCGCCTTCGATGGCCTGCAGGAACACGCCGCCGCCGTAGCAGAGCACCCCAGTGATGCCGTTGCCCAGATTGTGCGATCGGGACGACTCCAGGATGGATTCAATGACTTGGGCGCTGTCTTTGCTGACGGCGCGGCTGACGTAGAGCAGACGGACAAGCATGGGCGACTCGGGTTGGTGATCGGATTCAGTTCTTGCGCGGAATCAGCGAGAGGAATTCGCGCCGCAGGTTGGGATCTTTGAGGAACACGCCGCGCATGACCGAATTGATCATCTTGCTGTCCATGTCCTTCACGCCGCGCCACGCCATGCAGTAGTGACTGGCCTCCATCACAATGGCCAGGCCGTCGGGCTGGGTCTTTTCTTGAATCAGGTCGGCCAGTTGCACCACAGCCTCCTCCTGAATCTGGGGCCGGCCCATGATCCATTCGGCCAGCCGCGCGTACTTCGAGAGTCCGATGACGTTGGTGTGCTCATTGGGCATGACGCCGATCCAGATCTTGCCGATGACCGGGCAGAAGTGGTGGCTGCAAGCGCTGCGCACCGTGATCGGACCCACGATGAGCAACTCGTTGAGATGTTCTGCATTGGGGAACTCGGTGACCGCCGGGCCCTTGACGTAACGGCCGTTGAACACCTCTCGGATGTACATCTTGGCCACTCGGCGCGCGGTGTCACCGGTATTGTGGTCATTTTCCAGGTCGATCACCAGGCTGTCGAGCACACCCTGCATCTTGCCCGTGACCTCGTCCAGGAGCAGATCAAGCTCACCGGGGCGGATGAATTCCGCGATGTTGTCATTGGAATGGAAACGCTGTCGAGCGGCCTTGATGCGCTCGCGGATCTTGACCGAAACCGGCACGCCCACGTCGTCGTCCGGAGGGGTAGCAGGTGTCATGGCGGGTTCGTTCTTCATGAGCATGGCGCATGCTAACACCGGCCCGAAAGGCCCTGAATACCGGGCCGCGCACAGGGGTCTTGAACTTCGTCCCTAGTACCGGTATCCGGTCAGGAACAGCGTGGCGCGCATCACCGCAAAAGCCAGGCGATCCAGCGCGCGCTGCTGCCAGGGGCGGCGGCGCAACTGCTCGATCTCGATCTGGTTCGATCCATGCTGCAAGATAGCATCCAGGCAATCGTGCAGCAGCGAAGCAAAGCGCCGATCGGTCGTGCTCACGTTGGCCTCGCGCGCCAATAGCAGCGACAGCGGATCGAGGTTGGTCGACCCGACCGTGGCCCAGCGCCGGTCCACCACCGCCACCTTGGCATGCAGGGCGCTCGGCCCGTATTCGTGTATCTCGATGCCGGCGTCCAGCAGTGTCTGGTACACCGGCCGCGCGGCCCGGTACTGCATGAAGTGTTCGTACTTGCCCTGCAACAGCAGTCGCACGCGCACGCCACGCTGTGCCGCCAGCGTCAGCGCGCGGCGCAGTTTGCGCCCGGGGACGAAATAGGCGTTGGCGATCACGATGTCCTGGCGCGCCGCGCCGATGGCCTTCAGGTATGCACGCTCAATGTCGTGACGGTGGCTGACGTTGTCGCGCAACTGCAGCGCGGCCCGCGCATCGTCCACACCCAGCAGGCCATCGGTGAAGGCGTCCTCGGCGCCACCTTCGGCATCCGCATTGACCCGGCCCAGGCCGGTGCGCGCTTCTAGCTTGCCAAGCAGGCGCGAAAAGTCCCCCACCGGACTGGTCTCGCGCAAGGCCTCCCAGGCCGCACGAAATTCACGCTGACGTGCCTTTCGCACCGCCTGCAGGCGCCACCAGAGCTGCTCCATGGTCTCAGTCATGTCGGCCACCAGCGGCCCGGCCACGCGCAGCGAAAAATCAAGCCGCGGCGCACTGAGCCGGCCCAGTGCCACATCGTCCTGGTCATCGATGATGTTGATACCGCCGCAAAAGCCCACCGTGCCGTCGATCACACACAGCTTGCGGTGCAGCCGGCGCCAGCGGCTGGGGATCAGCAGACCGAGACGCCCGAGCGGTGCATAGACCCGCCAGCGCACCCCGGCGGCGGCAAATCGCCGCTGCCACTCCACCGGTATATGGGGCGTGCCCACGCCATCCACCACCAGCCGCACGCGCACGCCACGCTGCGCCGCTCGCTCCAGCGCCTGCGCCACGCTCAGTGCCGAGCCAGCGAACTCAAAAATGTAGGTCTCCAGATGAACCACCGAGCGCGCCGCGTCCATCGCATCGACCAGCGCCGGAAAAAATGCCGCACCATTCTCAAGCAGCAGCAGCTGGTGGCCGCTGCGCAGCTGGCCCCGCCGGATACGAGGCAGGTCCTCGGGCAGGGGTCGGGTGGACACTACAGCTCCAGCTCCGCGATCAGGGGCAGGTGGTCCGACATGCGCGACCAGGCCTTGCCGTGCGGCACATGGGCCGTGACTGGTCTCAAGCCGCGCACATAGATGCGATCGAGGTGCAGCAGCGGTAAGCGCGACGGATAGGTAGGCAGGCGCAGGCTGTCGAAGGTGCGCAGATCGAGGTCGGCCATGGGCTTGAGCAGCTTGGCACCCCAGTCGTTGAAATCACCAGCGACGATGAGCGGCGCCGTCTCGGGCAGTTCGCGGCGGATGTACTCACCCAGTCGCTGAACCTGGCGCTCGCGGCTGGCGTGGATAAGACCAAAATGAACCACCACCACGTGCACATCAAGGCCCTCGACCAGCAGCTGCGCGTGCAGCAGGCCACGCTGCTCGAAGCGGTGGTCCGATACATCGGAGTGTTTGCTGTCGAGCACTGGCCAGCGCGAGAGCAAGGCGTTGCCGTGTTCGCCGTGGCGGGTGATGGCGTTGGTGCGATACACCGCCTCGTAGCCGTCGGGCGAGAGGTAGTTGGCCTGGTCCAGATCGGGCCAGCGGGTGAACTGCTTTTCCAGCTTGCGGTGGTGGCGTCGCACCTCTTGCAGGCAGATGATGTCGGCGTCAAACTGCTCCACCGCGTGCACCAGGTTGTGGATCTCCAGCCGCCGCGACGGACCCATGCCTTGCACGCCTTTGTGGATGTTGTAAGTCGCGACGCGCAGGATGCTCATGGCCAAATCATGCCATCAACGGGTTCGCCTTCGCGGGCTTGTTTTTCAGCAGGATCTTGGGGACTGGCAGCCGGGGACGCCCAGCCTGGGAAGCCAGACGATCGCCTCGGCGTTGGACGGTGAGAAGCAACGATCTGCCGCCTGCGCCCAGGGCAGCCAGACCTGGTTCCGGTGCTCGCGCGCACTCAGCAACACCGGCGCGGCCACCGGGACACACAAGCCGAACAGGTGCTCGGTGTTGTGGGTGACGCCTGGCGCATAGCGGTGGCGCCACTGCGGGTAGATCTCGTACACGTTTTCCAACCCCCAGTCGGTCAGCACATGGCCGCCGGCGCGCACGTCCAGCCCGGTTTCCTCCCGCACCTCGCGCACCGCCGCGTCCTCAAAGGACTCGTCCAGGGTGTCCTTGGACCCGGTCACCGACTGCCAGAAACCCGGGGCATCGGCACGCTCGATCAGCAAGACCTCCAGCGCTGGGGTGTGGATCACCACCAGCACAGACTGGGGAATTTTGAACGGGCGACCCGCGGTCAAGGAATGCGCCTCACAGCCAGCGCCGCGCCGCGCGCTGCCAAAGGCGCCAGGCCGACCAGGCGCCCCAAGTCAGGCGAAACAGCCGCGTCGGTTTTCGAATCACCCAGACCACGCTCACCGTCAATACCGGCAAGAGCACCGCAGGCGGACGCGATCGCACCCAGATCCACGCGTCCTGCGCACGGTCGGCCAAGGTGAACGCCGGCCCGAACGCATGAAGCTCGGTACCCAGCTGGCCGCGAAGCAACTGGGAGCGCAGCACCAGGGATTGCCGTCGCTGCGCGAGCGCTTGCCGGGATAGCGCCATGGACTCAGGATCTCAGCTGCTCGCGGTCCTGCCGCAACTCGGCCAGGCTGCTGGCAAACAGGGTGGATTCGCGGCGCACTCGCTGGTAGGCAATCCAGGTGGCGATGCCCCCCAGGGTGAGAAAGAGCGTGGCAAATACCCCCAGCGCCAGCAGGCGCTGCGTCTCCCAGAGTGCCACGGTGATGAAGACAGCCAAAAAGCCCAAGCCCAACGAGAGCAGGAGCGCTGCCGCCACACCCCAAAGCAACAGACCGACCACGCGCACCACCTCTTCCTGCGTTTCGACACCGAGCAACTCCAGGCGCACCTGCAGCAACGTCAGTACCGTGCCGGCGAGGCCCTTGAGCGAAGCGCTCAGGCGGGTGGGCGGCGGCTTGTCCATGCCGGTCAGCGTCGACCGATCAGCAGCCCGATCACCAGACCCACTCCCACCGCGGCGCCGATTGCGGGCCAGGGGTGCTCGTGCACGTAATCGTCGGTGGCGCGCGCTACTTCCTTGGTCTTGTCCTTGACCTTGTCTTCCAGGTCGCCCAGCTTGTGCCGCGCGTCCATGAGGTTGCTGCGGATGCGCTCACGCATTTCCACCAACTTGCCTTCGGTCTGGCCAGCGGTGGCGTGCAGCAGTTCCTCGGCGTCCGAGATCACGCGCTGCAGGTCGCGCACCAGTTTTTCCTTGTTGACCTGGGTATCGCTGGCGACATCGTTCATGGCATTTCTCCTGGTATTGGGTTGTCAAAGCGTCTCACAAAGATACTTCAGCAGACCCTGTCGTCGCGGCAATAGTTCCCAGACCCGAATGCGCATGGGCCGCGCACTTCTCAACGCCAGGCCGCACTCAGGTCGGCTTTACCAGATCAGCATTGCGCAGCCGGATGTGCAGCTCGCGCAGTTGCTTTTCGTCCACCAGACTCGGCGCTTGCGTCAGGAGACACTGCGCGCGCTGGGTCTTGGGGAAGGCGATCACGTCGCGGATGGACTCGGCACCGGTCATGAGCGTGACGATGCGGTCCAGGCCGAAAGCCAGGCCGCCGTGCGGGGGCGCGCCGTACTGCAGCGCGTCCAGCAGGAAGCCGAACTTGAGCTGAGCTTCCTCGGGCGTGATTTTCAGGGCGTCAAACACCTTCTGCTGCACGGCCGCGGTGTGGATACGGACCGAGCCGCCACCGATTTCCCAGCCGTTGAGCACCATGTCGTAACCCTTGGCGATGCACTTCTCGGGCGCGGTGACCATCCAGTCTTCGTGGCCGTCCTTCGGGGCGGTGAAGGGGTGGTGCACGGCGGTCCAGCGGTCGGCTTCTTCGTCGTGTTCGAACATCGGGAAGTCCACCACCCACATCGGCGCCCAGCGGTCTTCGAACAGGCCGTTCTTCTTACCCAGCGCGCTGTGGCCGATCTTCAGACGCAGCGCGCCGATGGCGTCGTTGACGATCTTGACCTTGTCGGCGCCGAAGAAGAGGATGTCGCCGTCCTGCGCGCCGGTGCGCTTCAAGATCTCAGTCAAGGCCGTGTCGTGGATGTTCTTCACGATCGGGCTCTGCAAGCCGTCGCGGCCCTTGGCGAGTTCGTTGACCTTGATCCAGGCCAGGCCCTTGGCGCCGTAGATCTTGACGAACTCGGTGTAGGCGTCAATTTCGCTGCGCGGCATCTCGGCGCCGCCGCGCACGCACAGCGCCACCACGCGGCCACCCTTCATCTGCGCCGGTGCGCTGAACACCTTGAAGTCCACATCGCCCATGATGTCGGTGAGCTCGGTCAGCTCCAGCTTCACGCGCAGGTCCGGCTTGTCGGAACCGAAGCGGTGCATGGCTTCGGCGAACGGCATCACCGGGAACTCGCCCAGATCAACGCCCAGGGTGTTCTGGAATACCGTCTTGATCATGCCCTGGAACATGTCGCGAATTTCCTCTTCACCCAGGAAGGAGGTCTCGATATCAATCTGGGTGAACTCGGGCTGGCGATCGGCGCGCAGGTCTTCGTCGCGGAAGCATTTGGTGATCTGGTAGTAACGATCAAAGCCTGCCACCATCAGCAGCTGTTTGAACAGCTGGGGCGACTGCGGCAAGGCAAAGAAATGGCCATCGTGCACGCGGCTGGGCACCAAGTAGTCGCGCGCGCCTTCGGGCGTGCTCTTGGTGAGCATGGGAGTCTCGATGTCGATGAACCCGTTGGCGTCGAGGAACTTGCGCACTTCCATGGCCACGCGGTAGCGCAGCATCAGGTTGTTCTGCATGTACGGGCGACGCAGGTCGAGCACGCGATGGGTCAGACGCGTGGTCTCGGAGAGGTTGTCGTCATCAAGCTGAAACGGCGGTGTGACCGACGCGTTCAGCACCTTGAGCTCGTGACACAGAACCTCGATCTGGCCGCTCTTGAGTTTGTCGTTGGTGGTACCTGTTGGACGTGCGCGCACCAAGCCAGTGACCTGAACGCAGAACTCGTTGCGCACGTCTTCGGCGGTGGCGAACATCTCGGCGCGGTCGGGGTCACAGACCACCTGCACATAGCCTTCGCGGTCGCGCAGGTCGACAAAAATCACACCGCCGTGGTCGCGGCGACGGTTCACCCAGCCACACAGGGAAACGGTCTGACCCAGTTGGGCTTCGGTCACCAGACCGCAGTAGTGGGAGCGCATGGACATCTCGGGGTACTTTCAGCAGAACAGCCGCTCGCAGCGGCAGGGAATCGGAAGACGGCGCCTCAGACGGGCGCCGGTGGTTGGGGTGGGGTGGCCAGTTTCAGGCCACCGTTCTTGGGTCCGCCGGGCACGATCACGCCCATGGAAACGATGTAGGTCAGCGCTTCGTCGACGCTCATGGCCAGTTCCACGCAGTCGGTCCTGCGCACCATCACGAAGTAGCCCCCGGTGGGGTTGGGCGTGGTCGGTACAAACACGCTGTGAAACTCCTCGGTCTCACCGCCGGGGGGCACCTGCGTGCGCAGCTGGCGCAGCACATCACCCGCCGGCGAACCAGTGAGGAAACCGATGGTCCACATCCCCGGATGCGGCCACTGCACCAGCAAAGCTTTGCGAAAGGCATTGCCCTTCTCAGAAAACAGCGTGTCCGATACCTGTTTGACGCCCGAGTAGATCGAGCGCACCACCGGAATGCGGTGCAGCAGCGCATGCCACCAGTTCACCAGCCGGTTGCCGATGATGTTGGATGCCATTGCACCGATGGAGAGCACGACGAGAAACGCAAACGCCACGCCCAGCCCTGGAATGTGCACGCCGAACAGCTGGTCTGGCTGCCAGCTGAACGGCAGGATGGTCAGGGTCTGATCCAGCGTGGATACCACCCAGTCCAGCACCCAAAGGGTGATGATGAGCGGCACCAGCACCAGCAGGCCGGACAGCAACCATTTGCGCACGGACAACATGGATCGGCTGGCTCAGTCGGCTTTGCGAGGAGTGGGCGCGGCTGCCGCGGGCGCGGACGCGGATGCAGATCCGGGCGCGGGCGCAGGGGCTGGAGACGATGCGGCGGGAGCTGGGTTATCGCCCGATTTGGCGGCCACCTCGCCGCTGCTCTTGCTCTCGACCGGCGCCGACGCCGCAGCCTGACCGTTGCGAAAATCGGTCACGTACCAGCCAGACCCCTTGAGCTGAAAACCAGCTGCCGTGAGCTGTTTCTGGAAATGGGCCTCACCGCAGGCAGGGCACACGGTCAGCGGCGCATCAGACACTTTCTGCAAAGCGTCTTTGGCATGACCGCAGGAGGTGCACTTGTAGGCATAGATCGGCATGGTGAAACCCGTGGAGTAATGGAGGCCCAGGCGCCTGAGCGAAGACGGGCCCAACGCTCCCGGCAGGAGCGAAACCGAGCATTATAAATTGGGGTGGCTTTATGTGAGCGTCGACTGCCCAGATCTTGCACCCGATGGCGGCGCCCTACCAGAGCCGTACGCGCATGAGCAACTGCATCAGCAGCAGGCCGAGCAAAAAGCCCACCCCGCCCCAGATCACCGCCTGCAGCAGCCGGTTGGTTCGCCTTTGTTCGGCCAGCAGGCTATCGAGCTCGCGCCGCAGCTCGTGTGGCTTGTGCTGCAGGAAGTCGTGCAGCAGGCGGGGCAAAGCTGGCAGCAGCTTGGCGTACTGCGGCGCTTCGGCCTTGAGCTGCTGCAGCAGCTTCTGGGGCCCGACCTGCTCCAGCATCCATTTCTCCAGAAACGGTTTGGCGGTACTCCAGAGATCAAGCTCGGGGTCCAGGTCACGGCCCAGCCCCTCGATGTTCAGGAGGGTTTTCTGCAGCAGGACCAGCTGGGGCTGGATTTCGACCTGGAAGCGGCGCGAGGTCTGGAACAGGCGCATCAACACCATGCCGAGCGAAATCTCTTTGAGCGGGCGGTCGAAGTAAGGCTCGCAGACGGCTCGGATCGCGCCTTCCAGCTCGTCGATGCGGGTCTCGGCGGGCACCCAGCCACTCTCCACATGCAGCTCGGCAACACGCTTGTAGTCGCGGCGGAAAAAGGCGGTGAAGTTCTGCGCCAGGTATTCCTTGTCAAACTCGGTCAGCGTGCCCACGATGCCGAAATCGAGCGAAATGTAGCGTCCGAAAGTGGCCGGATCCACGCTGACCTGGATGTTGCCCGGGTGCATGTCGGCATGGAAAAAGCCATCGCGAAACACCTGGGTGAAAAAGATCGTCACCCCGTCGCGCGCCAGCCTCGCAATGTCCACGCCACGGCGACGCAACTCGGCCACCTTGTTGATCGGCAGGCCTTGCATGCGCTGCATCACCATCACCTCGGTGTGGCAGTAGTCCCAGAACATTTCCGGGATGAGCACCAGATCCAGCCCCGTCATGTTGCGCCGCAGCTGGGCGGCATTGGACGCCTCGCGCAGCAGATCAAGCTCTTCATGCAGGTATTTGTCGAACTCGCCGACCACTTCCCGCGGTTTCAGGCGCTTACCGTCCGCCGACAGCTTCTCGACCCAGCCGGCCATCATGCGCATCAGACCCAGGTCTTTCTCGATCGCGGGCAGCATGTTGGGCCGCAACACCTTCACCGCCACCTCACGCCCACCCTGGCGTCCCGTCTTCAGGGTGGCGAAATGGACCTGCGCGATCGAGGCGCTGGCCACCGGCACCTGGTCAAAATGGGAGAACACCGCATCCAGCGGCTTGCCAAACGCCCGCTCGATGGTGGCCACCGCCACCTCGCTGGGGAACGGCGGCACGCGGTCTTGCAGCAGCGCCAGCTCGTCGGCGATATCGGGCGGCAGCAGGTCTCTCCGTGTCGAGAGCACCTGGCCAAACTTGACGAAAATCGGGCCCAGCCGCTCCAGCGCCTGGCGCAGGCGCACCCCGCGCGGAGAGTCCAGCTTGCGACCAAAGCGCACGATGCGGGTGAGCCGGCGCAGCCAGGGATGCTGGAAACTGGAGAGCACCAGCTCGTCCAGTCCGTAACGCAACACCACCCAGATGATGAAGGCGCCGCGGTAAAAACGCGTCATGCCGGATTGCCGCCGCCAGCGCCTGGGCCGGGCGACTGACCCGGCGCTTCAGCCCTTTTGGCAAATGGCGGCTTGGGCACCCGGTCCACAAAGCCGCGCACCGCCTGAGCAGCGCTGCGCGCAAACTGACCGATGCGGTGTGCCGTGGCATCACCGACCACGCGCGAGAGATCTTCCTCCACATCCCAGCGCACGTTGTCCACCAGCCAGGCCACCTCGGACGCCAGCTGCACGTCTCCCTTCACATCCACCTCGGGCTTGTTGCCCAGCAGCGCCGTCTGGGCCAGCGCCAGGGGCGAGGTCTGGATCAGTGTCATGGTGAGATCGGGGGTGGGCGCGCCCATCGGGCGTTCCAGCAGGCCAGCCGCGGTGGCGGCCAGCGTGAGGTGGAAATCACCCCATTGCACGCGCACTGGCTTGCCCTGCTGTCGCCTGAGGCGCTCCTGAGCCTGCGGCTCCTGCATCAGTACGTGGTTGAGCAGGATGACGAGGCGGTTTTGCAGCTCTTGAACCACCCAGTCGGGCGGCTGCAGCTTGGCGAGCAGCGACTGCAGAAAGTCGCGCGGCGAACGGGGATCGGCGTTGGCGCCGGGTGGGGACTCGGATGGGTCGGTGTTCATGACCATCGATTTTGACGGATAAACCGCCCGCCTCGTGGCCCCCAGGGCATGGGCCGCCGCGAATTCACGCTATTGCAAGGCTTGCACGCCTGCCACCAGCCAGCCACCCGGGCCCGAACGGGTTCGGGTGATGTTCCAGACCTCTCGAAACGGGTTGGGTCCCGAGGACACATCCTCGCGGATCAGGCCGGAGAACTCCACGCTGGCCATGTAGCCTTCAGGAAACTCCTCAATGCCCAGCAGCCGGGCTTCGAGCATGACCACATCGGTGCGGTTCACCGAGCCTCCCTGCGCCTGTTCGCGCTCAGCCAGCTGCACCTTGATCTGGTCCAGCATGCTGTCGGTCATCATGGCGCGCAAGGCGGGAATGTCGGACCGGTCCCAGGCCTCCTGAAGGCTCACGAAATTGGCCTTGGAGGCCTTGAGAAAGGCCGCGGTGTCAAACCCCTCAGGTACCCCCCAGGACGCGTCGTCGCTCACCGTGGAATCGAAGCCGGCGATCGCGTCTTCAGTCCCGCTCTGGTGCTCCCACGGCCGGGCAGACGCATCGTTGCCGACGTTCTTGGCGTTGTAGCCGCGTGGCGTGGCCGGGTCGAACTGCGAACTGCCTGCCGCACCGGTGGCTGCCCGGTAGGCCAGGCCAGAAGGCTCGGCCGCGGTGCGGCGGCGCCAGAACAGCCCGATTAAAACCAGCAACGCCACCGCAACCAAGGCCACCAGCAACAACGAGGCAAAAGACTCGCCGAAGCCCAGCGCCACCGCCAGCCAGACCAGCCCCAGGCCCGCCGCCAGACCACCCAGCAGGCCGCCTGCGGTTCGCGGCGAGGCAGTCGCCCCTGCGGACGAGCTGGAACGCTGGACCGACTGGGCCACCACGGGCACCGCTGGCGCAGCCGCCACGCGCGGGATCCCGGCCGACGAAGTCGGGTCGACGGACGAGCCGCTGATGAGTGGCTGGGTCCAGGCGAACTGTGCGCTCATCGTCAGCGCGCAGGCCAGCACCAGGGACCCGATCAGCTTGCCATTCATCGCCTCGCCCTGCCTTTCTCTGTCTGCACACCCGGCCCGCTCAGCACTTGATGCCCATGTGCAGCGCTACCACCCCGCCGCTGAGGTTGTGCACATCGACATGCCCGAACCCGGCGCTCTTCATCATCTGGCGCAAGGTCTCCTGGTCGGGGTGCATGCGGATCGATTCGGCCAGGTAGCGATAGCTCTCGGCATCACCGGCAACCCACTGTCCCAGGCGCGGCAAGATGTTGAATGAGTACCAGTCGTAGGCCTTGGCCAGCGGCCTCGCCACGTGCGAGAACTCCAGCACCAGCAACTTGCCACCGGGCTTGAGCACGCGGCACATTTCGGCGAGCGCCAGGTCTTTGTGGGTCATGTTGCGCAAGCCGAAGGCGACGCTGACGAAGTCAAACGATTCGCTGGCGAAAGGCAGTTTTTCGGCGTCGCATACGCTGGTAGGCAAGGAAACACCCAGATCGAGCAGCCGGTTGCGTCCCTCTCGCAGCATGGCCTCGTTGATGTCGGTGTGCACCACGCGACCTGTCGGACCAACTTTTCGGGCAAAGGCCAGAGCCAGATCGCCAGTGCCGCCGGCGATGTCGAGCACCTGGTCACCTGGCTGGGGGTTGGCCACCGTGAGGGTGTAGCGCTTCCAGACGCGGTGCAGGCCGGCCGACATCAGGTCGTTCATGACATCGTATTTGGGCGCCACCGAATCGAACACGCCGCGCACGCGCTGCGCTTTTTCGCGTTCGTCTACCGTCTTGAATCCGAAGTGTGTCGAGCCCATAACGGCAATGTTAGGCGCTAGTGACTGCCGCAGGACGATCCCGCCTTCTCCGGCATGGACGCATCGCGCTCCATGCCCGCTGCGAGCAGGCGGGCGTTGTAATCAGCCCACAACTCGGTCTGCTGGCTGCCGAGGAAATACAGATAGTCCCAAGAGAAGATGCCGCTGCTGTGGCCGTCGCTGAAAGTCGGCTGCACTGCGTAGTTGCCCACCGGCTCCAGCGCCACAATGCCGACCTCGCGCTTGCCGGTCTGCAGCACCTCCTGACCCGGGCCGTGGCCCTGCACCTCGGCCGAAGGCGAATACACCCGCATCAATTCAAACGGCAGGCGAAAGGTCTGACCGTCAGAAAAAGCAATCTCCAGCACGCGCGATTGGCTGTGCAGGGTGATGTCCTGCGGGGTGGGGGTGGTCTTGTTCAAGCCGGCCATGTCAGTTCACTTTCATTTGCAAAAACACTCCGATCCCTCGATGCGCAGCTGGCTTCACCGAGCCACCTCCGGAGCGCGCGCCCCCAACCGCACACACCGCAGAACCGGCCTGGCCGGGATGCTGATGGGGCCAACCTTCCCCAGGGAGAGGGTGAGCTGCTTCGCAGCGGCGCAGGGCGGTCACACCAGGACCCGCTCAATCCCGCCCTGATTGGCCCGCGCCACATAGTCAGGCAGCCAATCCTTGCCCAGGATCTGGTTGGCCATTTCCACCACGATGTAGTCGGCTTCGAGCAGGCCGTTCTTCAGGTCATCGCCGTAACGGGTCAGGCCCTGCAGGCAACTGGGGCAGGAGGTGAGGATCTTGATATTGTCCTGCTGGCCCACAGCGCCCGAGGCGCGCAGCGCGGCCTCGCCCTTCTGGATTTCCTCCTCCTTTCGGAAGCGCACCTGAGTCGAGATGTCGGGTCGGGTCACGCCCAGCGTGCCGGACTCGCCACAGCAACGCTCCGACTTCATCACCTGATCACCCACCAGGGCCTTAACCGTCTTCATCGAGTCACCCAGTTTCATGGGGTTGTGACAGGGCTCGTGGTAGAGGTAACCGGGCTGGCCCGCGGGCAGGGTGATGCCTTTCTCCAGCAGGTATTCGTGGATGTCGATGATGCGGCAGCCGGGGAAAATCTGGTCGAATTCGTAACCCTGCAGCTGGTCGTAGCAGGTACCGCAGCTCACCACCACCGTCTTGATGTCGAGGTAGTTCAGGGTGTTGGCCACGCGGTGAAACAACACCCGGTTATCGGTGATGATTTTTTCCGCCTTGTCGAACTGTCCCGAGCCGCGCTGCGGGTAGCCGCAGCACAGGTAACCCGGCGGCAGCACGGTCTGCACGCCCGCGTGCCACAGCATGGCCTGGGTGGCCAGGCCGACCTGGCTGAACAGGCGCTCAGAGCCACACCCTGGGAAATAGAACACCGCTTCGGTCTCGGCCGTGGTAGCCACCGGGTTGCGGATGATGGGCACGTAGTCCTTGTCTTCAATATCGAGCAAGGCGCGCGCGGTTTTTTTGGGCAGTCCGCCGGGCATCTTCTTGTTAATGAAGTGAATCACCTGCTCTTTGATCGGTGCGGAGCCGAGTGTGGCGGGCGGGGCAGCGGTCTGCTTTTTCGCCATGCGCGCCAGCAGCCTGTTGGCCAGCCGTTGCGCCTTGAAGCCGATGTCGACCATGCCGCTGCGCATGAGCTTGATGGTCTGGGGGTTGGTGGCATTCAGAAAGAACATGGCCGCGGCGTTGCCCGGTCGGAAGCTCTTCTGCCCCATCTTGCGCAACAGGTTGCGCATGTTCATGGTCACATCGCCGAAGTCGATATTCACCGGACAAGGGCTCAGGCACTTGTGGCACACCGTGCAGTGGTCGGCCACATCCTCGAACTCTTCCCAGTGCTTGATGCTGATGCCGCGGCGCGTCTGCTCTTCGTACAGAAACGCCTCCACCAGCAGCGAAGTGGCGAGGATCTTGTTGCGCGGGCTGTACAGCAGGTTGGCGCGCGGCACGTGGGTCGCGCATACGGGCTTGCACTTGCCGCAGCGCAGGCAGTCCTTGACCGAATCGGCGATGGCGCCGATGTCGCTCTGCTGCATGATGAGCGACTCGTGCCCCATCAGACCAAAGCTGGGCGTGTAGGCGTGAGAGAGGTCGGCGGCGCGCACGTTTCCGTCACCTGCTCCGGATTTCGGAGTGCGCAACAGCTTGCCTTTGTTGAACCGCCCTTCCGGGTCAACCCTCGCCTTGTAGTCCGCAAACGGCTGCAGCTCGGCATCGGTCAGGAACTCCAGCTTGGTGATGCCAATGCCGTGTTCGCCCGAGATCACACCGTCCAGGCTGCGTGCCAGCACCATGATGCGGGCCACCGCTTCGTGTGCCGTCTGCAGCATCTCGTAGTCGTCGCTGTTGACCGGCAAGTTGGTGTGCACATTGCCATCGCCCGCGTGCATGTGGAGCGCCGCCCAGACTCGGCCCTTGAGCACGCGCTGGTGAATCGCCTGGCACTCGACCAGCAGCGGCGCAAATGCACCACCGCTGAAAATCTGCTGCAACGGTGCGCGGATCTGCGTCTTCCAGCTCGCACGCAGGGTGTGGTCCTGGAGCTGTGGGAAGAGCGCGTCGATATCGCGCAGCCAGAGCGCCCACATCGCGCGCACCTCGCGCACCAGGGCCAGGCCCTGCTGAACGCGGTCGCCCAGCAGCTCGGCGCTGGGGATGTCGCTGGCGTCATCGGTCTTGCCCAGCGGCAGGTTGCCGCGGGTGAGAAACGCTTCCAGCGCGTCGCACAGCTTCAGCTTGTTGCGAAGCGAGAGCTCGATGTTGATGCGCTCGATGCCCTCGGTGTACTCGCCCATGCGTGGCAACGGGATGACCACGTCTTCGTTGATCTTGAAGGCGTTGGTGTGCTTGCTGATCGCGGCGGTCCGTTTGCGATCGAGCCAGAACTTCTTGCGCGCTTCGGGGCTGATGGCGGTGAAGCCTTCGCCGCTGCGCGAGTTGGCGATGCGGATCACCTCGCTGGTGGCGCGGGCCACCGCGTCGGCGTCGTCGCCCACGATGTCGCCCACCAGCACCATCTTGGGCAGGCCTCCATTGCCTTTTTTGCTCTTGGTGGTGTAGCCCACCGCCTTCAGGTAGCGGTCGTCCAGATGCTCCAGGCCGGCGAGCAACACGCCCGAGCGCTTCTGCTCGGCAAACATGAAGTCTTTGATGTCGACAATGCTGGGCACGCCGTCTTTGGGGTTGCCAAAAAATTCCAGGCAGACGGTGCGCACGTGCGCCGGCATGCGGTGCACCACCCAGCGTGCGCTCGTGATCAGGCCGTCGCAACCTTCTTTCTGGATGCCCGGCAGGCCGCTGAGGAACTTGTCGGTCACGTCCTTGCCCAGACCTTCCTTGCGGAATGTCTTGCCGGGGATGACCAACTGCTCAGTGCGCACCACGGTCTTGCCGTCGGCCTCAAAGGTCTTGAGTTCGAAGGTGGCGACCTCGGCATCGTGAATCTTGCCCAGGTTGTGATCCAGCCGCGTGACTTCCAGCCACTGCGCCTGTGGCGTCACCATGCGCCAGCTCACTAGGTTGTCCAGCGCCGTGCCCCAGAGCACAGCCTTCTTGCCACCGGCGTTCATCGCGATGTTGCCGCCGATGCACGAGGCTTCTGCGCTGGTCGGATCGACCGCGAACACATGGCCGGCGCGCTCGGCCGCATCGGCCACGCGCTGGGTCACCACACCGGCCTCGGTCCACACCGTGGGCAGCGGCTGGTCGTGGCCAGGCACAGCGACCCACTCGACCTCGGTCATGGCTTCGAGCTTTTCGGTGTTGATCACCGCGCTCTTCCAGGTCAGCGGAATGGCTCCACCGGTGTAGCCGGTGCCACCGCCGCGAGGAATGATGGTCAGGCCCAGCTCGACGCAGCCTTGCACCAGGCCAGCCATCTCGACTTCAGTGTCGGGCGTGAGCACCACAAAGGGGTATTCGACGCGCCAGTCGGTCGCGTCGGTGACGTGCGACACGCGAGAGAGGCCGTCGAACTTGATGTTGTCTTTGGCGGTCAGGCGCTTGAGCGCCTTCTGCGCGCGCTGACGCAGGGCGGCCATGTGCTCAAACGAGCGGGCGAACGCATCCACGGCCTGACTGGCAGCTGCCAGCAGCTCGGCCACCAGCAGATCGCGCTCGGCGTCGTCTTGCGGCGTACGCCGCTTCTGCACCTCGCCCAGGCGGTGGTGCAAGGCATCCACCAGCGCGCTGCGCCGCTTGGGGTTGTCGAGCAGGTCGTCCTGCAGGTAGGGGTTGCGCTGCACCACCCAGATGTCACCCAGCACTTCGTAAAGCATGCGGGCCGAACGCCCGGTGCGCCGCTCACCCCGCAACACCTCAAGGAGGGACCAGGCCCGCTCACCCAGCAATCGAAGCACAATTTCACGATCCGAAAACGACGTGTAGTTGTACGGAATCTCGCGCAGGCGCGGCGCGTCGGCGGTGGCGGTGTCAAACAGCGAAAGCGGCGTGGGAGCGTTCATGAGGGCAGCCGTGGGCATCAGAAGATGCTGAGCCCTGGGATCGTACCGCAGCGCACCATACACACACCCTGCTCATGGAAACCCCTGTTGTCATCTTTTCGAAACGCCCGTGCAATGCAACCGGCACACGACACACTTAAGCTCATGATTCGTTCACAACTCAAGGAGACTTCATCCATGATCCCGCGCATCCGTCCCGCAGCCGCCGCTTTGGCCCTGGCTGCCCTGGCCAGCGGCCCCGTTCACGCACAGACCGAAGTGCAGTGGTGGCACTCCATGGGTGGCGCCCTGGGCGAATGGGTCAATGACCTGGCCAAGGAATTCAACGCCAGCCAGACTCAGTACAAGATCGTGCCGACCTTCAAGGGCAGCTACGACGAGTCCATGACCGCCGCCATCGCGGCCTTCCGCTCGGGCAACGCTCCTCACATCCTGCAGGTCTTCGAGGTCGGCACCGCCACCATGATGGCCAGCAAGGGCGCCATCGTGCCGGTGGGCAAGGTCATGGCCGATGCCGGCGAAAAATTTGACCCCGCTGCCTACGTGCCTGCGGTAGCCGGCTACTACACCGCGCCCAATGGCCAGATGCTGAGCTTCCCTTTCAACAGCTCCACGCCGGTGTTCCACTACAGCAAAGATGCCTTCAAGGCCGCCGGCATGGACCCGGAAAAGCCGCCCACCACCTGGCCCGAGGTGGCGCTGGCCGCCGGCAAGCTCAAGGCGGCTGGCCACAAGTGCCCGTTCACCACCAGCTGGATCAGCTGGACGCAACTGGAGAGTTTCTCGGCCTGGCACAACACCGAATTCGCCACCAAAGGCAACGGCATGCGTGGCATGGACGCCCGCTTGAGTTTCAACTCGCCTCTGCATGTGCGGCACATCGAGAACCTGGCCAACATGGCCAAGACCGGTTTGTTCGTCTACAAAGGCCGCGGCAACGCGGCAGATGCGACGTTCGTGTCGGGCGAATGCGCGATGATCACCGGCTCGTCGGGCTTGTACGGCAACGTCAAGCGCAACGCCAAGTTTGCAGCTGGCACTTCGACCTTGCCCTACTACCCTGACGTGCAGGGTGCACCGCAAAACACCGTGATTGGTGGCGCCAGCCTGTGGGTGATGTCGGGCAAGAAGGCCGATGAATACAAGGGCGTGGCCAAGTTCTTCAGCTACCTCGGCAAGACCGAGATTGCAGCGACCAGCCACCAGCGCACCGGCTACCTGCCAGTCACCCTGGCCTCGTTCAAAATGACCGACGAGAGCGGCTTCTACAAGAAGAACCCGGGTACCGATGTAGCCGTGAACCAGATGATCCGCAAGACCACCGACAAGTCGCGCGGTATCCGCCTGGGCAACTTCGTCCAGATTCGCACCATCATCGACGAGGAACTCGAGGGCGTCTGGTCGGGCAAAAAGGGCCCGAAAGAAGCACTGGACACCGCAGTGCGTCGGGGCAATGAGCAACTGGAACGCTTCGAGAAAGCCAACAGCCGCTGATACCCTCTGATCGAAACACCCGCCCCGGCGCTTGTGCCTGGGGCGGGTTTTTGTTTGATGCTGCCGATCCATTCCTGTCCTTAAAGCTTTCATGGAAAAACGCGTCCGCTTCCAATCGGCCTGGCTGCCCTGGGCTCTGATCGCGCCTCAGATGGTGATCGTGCTGGTGTTCTTTTTCTGGCCGGCCGGCCAGGCGATCTACCAGAGCCTGCTGACGCAGGACCCCTTTGGCCTGTCGACCCAGTTCGTCGGCATGGAGAACTTTGAGCGCCTATGGAACGACGGCAGCTACCTGGCCTCGTTCAAGACCACCGCCGTGTTCTCGGTGTTAGTCGCTGTGATCGGCCTGGCGATTGCCCTGCTGCTGGCGGTGATGGCAGACCGCGTGCTCAAGGGTGCAGCTGTCTACAAGACCCTGCTGATCTGGCCGTATGCGGTAGCGCCGGTCGTGGCCGGTGTGCTGTGGCTGTTCATGTTTGCTTCACCCATGGGCGTGGTCGCCTACTACCTGCGGGCCATGGGCATCGAATGGAACCACCTGCTGGATTCCGATCACGCCATGACGCTGATCGTGGCTGCGGCAGTGTGGAAGCAGATTTCCTACAACTTCCTCTTTTTCCTCGCTGGCCTGCAATCCATTCCCAAATCGCTGATCGAAGCGGCTGCCATCGATGGCGCCAGCCCCTGGCACCGGTTCTGGACCATCGTCTTCCCGCTGCTCTCGCCCACCACGTTTTTCCTGCTGGTGATCAACATCGTCTATGCCTTCTTTGACACCTTCGGCATCGTGGACGCAACCACGCAGGGCGGCCCTGGCAAAGACACGGCCATCCTGGTCTACAAGGTCTACTACGACGGCTTCAAGGCGCTGGACATGGGCGGCTCGGCTGCGCAGTCGGTGGTGCTCATGGTGGTGGTGGTGACGCTGACCGTCATTCAGTTCCGATTCGTGGAAAAGAAAGTGAACTACTGACCATGATCGAAAAGCGCCCGGGCCTCACGGTCCTGTCCCATGTGGTCTTGCTGCTCGGTGTGTTCATCGTCGGCTTCCCGCTCTACATCACCCTGGTGGGCTCCACCCAGACGGCTGAGCAAATTGCGCAGTCGTTTCCGATGACGCTGCTGCCTGGCGGCAACGCTATCGAAACCTACAGCACCGCACTGTTTGGCGGCTTCACCAGCGCCGGCAGCACGATTCCGGCAGCGGCTCCCATGATGTGGGTCAGCCTGGTGAGCGCGCTCATCATCACCGTCGGCAAGATCACGATTTCGCTGCTGTCCGCGTTTGCCATCGTGTATTTCAGGTTTCCGATGCGCAACCTCGTGTTCTGGATGATCTTCGTCACGCTGATGCTGCCGGTGGAGGTTCGCATCGGACCCACTTACGAGGTGGTGGCCAATCTGGGCATGCTCAACACCTATGCCGGCCTGACCGTGCCGCTGATTGCCAGCGCCACCGCCACCTTCTTGTTCCGCCAGTTTTTCCTCACCGTACCCGACGAGCTGGTGGAGGCTGCGCGCATGGACGGTGCCGGGCCAATGCGCTTCTTCAAGGACGTGCTGCTGCCACTGTCGCGCACCTCGATCGCCGCACTCTTCGTGATCCAGTTCATCTATGGCTGGAACCAGTACCTGTGGCCGCTGCTGGTGACCACCGACGAATCCATGTACCCGGTGGTCATGGGCATCAAGCGCCTGATCGCAGGCGAGTCCTACACCGAGTGGAACGTGGTCATGGCCACCGCCATCCTCGCCATGCTGCCGCCAGCTCTGGTGGTCATGCTGATGCAGCGGTGGTTCGTCAAAGGCCTGGTCGATACCGAAAAATGAGCGTTGTCCCCTGAGCGCTGACCTGCCCGATTTCCCGTTTCAAACAAGCACCATGTCCTCCATTTCCCTTCGCAACGTCGTCAAGCGCTACCGCACCGGCAAAACCGAACTGCAAGTCATCCACGGCGTCAACGCCGAGATCGCCCAGGGTGAATTCATCGTCATCGTCGGACCCTCGGGCTGTGGCAAATCCACCCTGCTGCGCATGGTCGCCGGTCTGGAAGACATCAGCGGGGGCGAGATCGCCATTGGTCCGCGCGTGGTCAACACGCTGGAGCCCGCCGAACGCGACATCGCCATGGTGTTCCAGAACTACGCGCTGTATCCGCACATGAGCGTGTTCGACAACATGGCCTATGGCCTGAAGATCAAGAAGATGCCGGCGGCCGAAATTCAGCAGCGCGTCGACAAGGCCGCAGCCATCCTGGAACTGGGCCACCTGCTGCAGCGCAAGCCGCGCGAGCTCTCGGGCGGTCAACGACAGCGCGTCGCCATGGGCCGTGCCATCGTTCGCCAGCCGCAGGTGTTTCTGTTTGACGAGCCACTGTCCAACCTCGACGCCAAGCTGCGCGCCCAGACCCGTCTGGAAATCCAGAAGCTGCACCGCGAGCTGGGCATCACCTCGCTGTTCGTCACCCACGACCAGGTCGAAGCCATGACGCTGGCGCAGCGCATGATCGTGATGAACGCCGGCAAGATGGAGCAGTTTGGCACCCCCGAAGAGGTCTACTCACGCCCGGCCACCACGTTCGTTGCCAGCTTCATGGGTTCGCCGCCCATGAACCTCATGAAACAGACACCGGGTGGCAAGCCCGGCAGCATCCTCGGCATTCGCCCTGAACATGTGGACATCGGCGACACCGGTTGGGAACTGCAGGTGGAGACGGTGGAATTGCTGGGCGCCGAGCGCCTGGTGCATGCCCGCCTCGGCGATGAGAGTCTCATCATCCGCACCCATGAAGACCAGCCCGCACCCGCCGTGGGCAGCACCATCCACGCCCAGCCCCGAGAAGACCGAATGCACTGGTTCGACGCTGAAACAGGGCGCAGGCAATGACGCAACCAATGGCCTCGCCGCCGGGCCCTGGCAAGGCTCAGCAAGCCCCCCCGAGGGACAGCGAACCACACGCCAGGCAAGGCATGGTGGCCCCGGCGCCTTGGCCGTACCCGCGCTGGATTGCCCATCGCGGCGCTGGCAAGCTCGCACCAGAAAACACCCTGGCCGCTTTCCGCCTGGGCGCTGCACACGGGTACCGCATGTTTGAATGCGACGCCAAGCTGAGCGCCGATGGGGTGCCCTTTCTGCTGCACGACGACACGCTGCAACGCACCAGCAATGGACAAGGCATCGCCGGCGAACAGCCCTGGGCCGCGCTGAGTCAGCTCGATGCCGGTCGCTGGCACTCACGCGCCTGGGCCGGCGAGCCGCTGCCCACTCTGGCGAATGTGATCGGCTTCTGTCTGGCCAATGCCTGTCTGCTCAACATCGAGATCAAGCCCACGCCGGGCCTGGAACATGCCACCGGTCTCGCTGTCGCACGCGAAGCGCACCGCCTGTGGCCAGCCAACGGAGCGGCTGCTGCGCCCCTGCTCACCTCGTTCCGACCCGAATCGCTGGCCGGCGCCCGCGAAGGAGCTGACGCCCTGCCGCGCGGCCTGCTGCTCGATTCCTTGTGGGCTGGTTGGCTGGAAGCCGCGGTGTCACTGGATTGCCGCGCCATCGTTTGCCATCACCGATTGTGGGATGCGACCACCGTGGCGGCGGTCCAGAGCCTGGGCCTGCGCACCTTGTCCTACACGGTCAACGATGAAGCTGTCGCGCTGCGGCTGCTTGCCCTGGGGGTCGATGGCATCATCACCGATGCCTTGGACAGTTTTGCCCCGGGCGAGTGACGCTGCACGAACATCTCAGCGGCCCCGCAGGCGCCACGCAAGCGTGCCCTGCACAAACACCAGACCAGCGTAAGTGGCCATCTTGCCGTCGCGGCCGAAATACATCAGTCCGGCCACCAAGACCGCCGCACCCGCCCCAAACAGCCACGCCAGATCACGCCCTGGCCGACCGCCTGATTTGCGCTGACCCCGGCGCAGCATCAGGGCCAGCCAGAGCAGCACCGCCACCCCCATCGCAGGCGCCAGAAACCCGGCGAGGTGAAGCAGCGGGTCGAGAAATGTCATATTGCAGTGCAAGGTACGGGAGGGAGCGCGCAATTTTATAATCTGGCCATGTCTGTCTGGGCACTCGGTATCAACCATCAAACGGCTCCGCTTGATCTGCGGGGCCGTTTTGCGTTTGCGCTCGACCAGATCAAACCGACTTTGACCGGTTATCGCCAGAGCCTGCCGCGCCAGCCCGAGGCCACGCTGTTGTCCACCTGCAACCGCACCGAGCTCTACGCCGCCGGTGACCAGGCGGCGGTAGAACCCACGCTGGACTGGCTGGCCCAGACCGGTGGCGTGAGCACCCATGTGCTGCGCGATCACGCCTACATCCTGCGCGAGAACGACGCCGCGCGCCACGCCTTCCGCGTCGCCAGCGGTCTGGACAGCATGGTGCTGGGCGAGGCGCAGATCCTGGGACAGATGAAGGACGCGGTGCGCGCGGCTGAAGAAGCCGGCGCCCTGGGCACCACGCTGCACCAGCTGTTCCAGCGCTCGTTTGCGGTCGCCAAGCAGGTGCGCAGCTCCACCGAGATCGGCGCGCACTCCATCAGCATGACGGCTGCTGCGGTGCGCCTGGCCACGCAGCTGTTTGAAGACATCAAGGACATCCGGGTGCTGTTCGTCGGCGCTGGCGACATGATCGAGCTGGCGGCCACGCACTTCGCGGCCAAAACGCCCAAGAGCATGTCGATCGCCAACCGCACGCTGGAACGGGGCGAAAAGCTGGCTGGGCGTTTTGGCGCCGAAGTCATGCGCCTGGCCGAAATTCCGGATCGGCTGCACGAGTTCGACGCCGTGATCAGCTGCACCGCCAGCACCCTGCCCATCATCGGCCTCGGTGCGGTCGAGCGCGCGCTGAAAAAGCGCCGCCACCGCCCGATGTTCATGGTCGATCTCGCCGTGCCGCGCGACATTGAAGCCGAGGTCAAGGCGCTGGACGACGTGTATCTCTACACCGTCGACGACCTCGCCAGCGTGGTGCAGACAGGCAAAGACAACCGGCAAGCCGCCGTGGCTCAGGCCGAGGTCATCATCGACGCCGGCGTGCTCAGCTTCATGCACTGGCTGCAGCAGCGCGACCCCGCCACCGGCATGGTGCCGCTGATCCAGCAAATCCACGCCCAGGCCGACGAGTGGCGCAGTGCCGAACTGGCGCGCGCCCGCAAACTGCTCGCCAAAGGCGAACCGGTTGAAGCCGTGCTTGAAGCCCTCTCCAAGGGCCTGACGCAAAAGATGCTGCACGGCACGCTGGCCGAGTTGCGCTCCACCGACGCCGACAGCCGCGCCGCCACAGCACACACCGTCTCCCGCCTGTTTCTGCGCGACAAGTCCTAGCGACTGTCGACCGACCAGCAGGCGCGCGCCCCGCTGGCGCGTGGGTCTGCCGGCTGGCCGAGCGCATCCATTTCACTCCCCCACCGCATGAAACTGTTTGTTCGAGACACCCTGCTGCGCCAGCGCGCCCGCCTGCACGAGCTTGACGCCCTGCTCGCCGCGCCCGACGTGGTCGACGATTTGCAGCGTTTTCGCAACCTGAGCCGCGAACATGCCGAGGCCGGTGCGGTGGTCGAGGTGTTCAACCGCTTTCTGCAGCGCGAGGCCGATCGCGCCGCGGCCCAGGAGCTGCTGCAAGATCCGGAAATGGCCGAGATGGCGCAGGATGAGCTCGACAGCGCCGACGCAGAGCTGACCGAGCTGGACGTCGAGCTGCAGCACCTCCTGCTGCCCAAGGACCCGGAAGACGAGCGCAACGCATTCGTGGAGATCCGCGCAGGTACTGGCGGCGACGAATCGGCCCTGTTTGCCGGCGACCTGGCGCGCATGATCACCCGCTACGCCGAGAACCAGCGCTGGACGGTGGAGGTGGTGAGCGAGTCGCCTGGCGAGCTGGGCGGCTACAAAGAGCTCGTGCTGCGCATCGTGGGCGCTGGCGCCTACGGCAAACTCCGGTTTGAGTCGGGCGGGCACCGAGTGCAGCGCGTGCCGGCCACCGAAACCCAGGGTCGCATCCACACCAGCGCTGCCACCGTCGCCGTCATGCCAGAGCCGGACGAGACCGAGGCCGTCCAGCTCAACCCGAGCGAGCTGCGCATCGACACCTACCGCGCCAGCGGCGCTGGCGGTCAACACATCAACAAGACCGACTCGGCGGTGCGCGTCACCCACCTGCCCACCGGCATCACCGCCGAATGCCAAGACGGCCGCAGCCAGCACAGCAACAAGGCCAAGGCGCTGCAGGTGCTCACCGCACGCCTGCAGGAAAAAGACCGCAGCGAGCGCGCCGCCAAAGAAGCCGCCACCCGCAAGGGTCTGATCGGCAGCGGTGACCGCAGCGACCGCATCCGCACCTACAACTTCCCGCAGGGCCGCCTCACCGACCACCGCATCAACCTCACCCTGTACAAACTGCTGCAGGTGATGGAGGGCGATCTGGGCGACGTGATCCATGCGCTGCAGGTGGCCCGCGGCGCCGAGCTGATGGCCGAACTCGAACACCGTCACGCGCCATGAAGGCCGCGCCCACCCCCACGCTGGCCGACGCCCTGCGCGACGCCCAGACCCAGGGTCTGGCGCGGCTGGATGCGCAGATGCTGTTGCTGATGGCGCTGGCCCACGACCCGCACGACCGCGCCTGGCTGCTGGCACACGATGGTGACGTTTTGTCGCCGGATGTCGCGTCGCGCTTCCGCTCAGGCGTACTGGAGCGCCTGGCCGGTGTGCCGATGGCCTACCTCACTGGCGAGCAGGCGTTTTTTGGTCTCACGCTGCAGGTGGACCGGCGGGTGCTGGTGCCCCGGCCCGACACCGAAATCCTGGTCGAGTGGGCGCTGAGGCTGATGAATGATCTGCCAGCACCCACGCAGGTTCTGGATCTCGGCACGGGCAGCGGCGCTGTTGCACTGGCCATGAAATCTCAACGTCCGGTCGCCAGCGTCTGGGCCACCGACGTCAGCGAAGATGCGCTGACAGTCGCACGCGCCAACGCCGCGCGTCTCGGTCTCACCGTCCATTTCGCGCACGGCAGCTGGCTGGACGCCGTGCCCGGTCAGCGCTTCCACCTGATCGTCAGCAACCCGCCGTACATCGCTGAGGGCGATCCCCACCTGCCCGCGCTGGCCCACGAGCCCCTGCGCGCACTCACGGCAGGCATGGATGGCCTGGACGACATCCGGTCGGTGGTCGGTGGCGCGCCCTCGGCCCTGCACCCCGGTGGCTGGCTGCTGCTGGAACACGGCCACGACCAGGCGAAGCTGGTGCGCGACCTGCTGCATGCGCACGGGTTCGACGCCGTGGCCAGCCGCAATGACCTTGCGGGCATTGCGCGCTGCACTGGCGGCCGCTGGCCGGGCCGGCGATAATTGACCGATTTTGCGGGTCTTTCCCGCTTCACTGCCCTTGAGGAAGCCTGAACCATGAGCGACGCCCACACCCAGATCGACCAGCTGGTCAAATCCAACGACATCGTGCTCTTCATGAAGGGCAACGCGAGTTTCCCCATGTGCGGTTTCTCCGGCCGCGCGATCCAGATTCTGAAAGCCTGTGGCGTGGACCCCAAGACCGTCAAGACGGTCAACGTGCTGGAAGACGACGGCGTGCGCCAGGGCATCAAGGACTACAGCAAGTGGCCCACCATACCCCAGCTGTACGTCAAGGGTGAGTTTGTCGGCGGCTCCGACATCATGATGGAGATGTACGAGTCGGGCGAACTGCAGCAGGTCATCAACGGTCAGGCCTGAACTTCCTGCCCAATCGATCAGCCGCCCTCGGGCGGCTTTTTTGTGCGCTTTCCACAGCGCCAGATTGCGGCATTTCTCACGCGCAAGCCAATCGCTTCAATTGCCGAGTTCTGATCGGGCTTTTTTCGCGTTGAGATCAGGCATGGCCTATGCTTGAATGAAGTCGTTGAAGAACCCTTCAGGAGAACCGCATGAGCTCACACAGCCTGGTCGCTTCACCCTCGCTGGGGCTGCCCATCGCCCAGATGCGCAGCGTGTTCAGCGCCGACGAAGTCGAGCGCAAGCTGGCCAGGCTGCAATCCAGCGGCAACGAGCGCGAGCACGAGGTGTTGCGCAACACCTGGCAGCGCATGCTGGAACGAGGCCCGGAGCGCTTCGCGGTCAAACCCTCGGGTGTGCCGGACATGGCACCACTCTACGACCTGCTGCCCAATTTTGGTGAGGTGCTTGACGATGTGAAGCGCCACGTGGCACTCAGCCAGGACAGCCGCGACAGCCTGGAGGTCACGCCCATCCTGCTGCTCGGCCCCCCGGGCGTCGGCAAAACCCATTTCGCGCGCCAGATCGCCGATCTGCTGGGTACCAGCATGAGCCTGGTATCCATGAGCTCCATGACCGCTGGCTGGTTGCTCTCTGGCTCTTCTTCCCAGTGGAAAGGCGCGAAACCAGGCAAGGTGTTCGAAGCCCTGGTCGATGGCCAGTACGCCAACCCGGTGATCGTGATCGACGAAATCGACAAGGCCTCCTCCGATGCGCAGTACGACCCGCTGGGTTCACTCTACAGCCTGCTGGAACACGACACCGCTCAAAATTTCGTGGACGAATTCGCTGAAGTGCCGATCGACGCCAGCCAAGTCATCTGGATCACCACCGCCAACGACGAGCGCGCGATTCCGGATCCAATCCGCAACCGCATGAACGTGTTCGAAATCGCGCCGCCGTCGCCCGATGCCGCACGCAAGATCGCGGCGCACCTGTACCGCGGCATTCGCGCTGAGCACGACTGGGGACAGCGCTTCGAGCCCTCCCCTCCCGACGACGTGCTGGACATGCTGGCCAATCTGGCTCCGCGAGACATGCGCCGCGCGCTGGTCACCGCCTTTGGCAATGCCCGGTTGGACAACCGCTACCGCATCGAGCCCGACGACCTGCCGCGCAGCGGTCCTTGCAAGTCACGCATCGGCTTTCTGCAGTAGCTCAGGCGCAGTCGCCGCGCGGCGTGTCGGCGCCAGACCCTCAGGCGTCCGGGTGTACCCAGTTCTTGGCCGCGGCGTACACCGCGTTCGGGTACTCGGCCCGGCCGCGGCTGCCGTTGTAGCGACCCAGCGCCATGAAGGTGTCGCCCCGCTCGCGGTCGAGATAGTGGCGCAGGATCACGCAGCCAAATCGCAAGTTGGTCTGCATGTTGAAGAGCTTGCCCGCATCGCCGTCGCCGATCACCCGCGACCAAAACGGCATGATCTGCATGTAGCCGCGCGCGCCCACGCGCGAGATCGCAAACTTGCGGAAAGCGCTCTCCACCTGGATCAGGCCCATCACCATCGTCGTGTCCAGGCCCGCGCGCTTGGACTCGTACCACACGGTCTGCAGGAACTCGATGCGGGTCTGGAAATCTGGCTTGCGCTTTTTCAGGCGGTCGCTCATGGCGCCCAGCCAGCGCAGATGGGCCAGGCGTTTGTTGATGTCGTCGAATTCGGGCACCGGCGGCGCCCGGTTGGCGATCGCCGCACTCAGCACCGAGCGCACCGAATCAGCCAGCGGCTCCTCCAGCTGCCCGCCGGCGACGGCCACCATGGGCCAGCCCAGCAGCGACCCCGCACCCGCCACGGTCGCCGCCAGGCAAGCACGGCGGCTCAGCAGCCCCTGGTGGAGCGGCGCTGCCGTGCTCATGCGGCGAGGCGGCCTTTCACGAAGGTCATCGCGTCAGCCAGGGCCACCTTGGTCGCAACAGCATCGCGCCGGTGCTGGTACTCCACCTGCCCGTCCTTCAACCCCTTGTCGCCAATCGTCACGCGGTGCGGGACGCCAATGAGTTCCCAGTCGGCAAACATGGCGCCCGGCCGTTCGCCGCGGTCGTCAAGCAGCACGTCGACGCCTGCGGCCAGCAACTCCTCGTGGAGCTGTTCGGCCGCCGCTTTCACCTCGGCGCTGCGGTCCATGCCGATCGGGCAAATCACCACCGTGAACGGCGCAATCGCGTCGGGCCAGATGATGCCGCGCTCGTCGTGGTTTTGTTCGATCGCGGCAGCGGGCAAGCGGGTGATGCCGATGCCATAACAACCCATTTCGAACGGCGCGGGTTTACCGTCCTCGGCCAGGAACGTGGCATTCATCGCCCGGCTGTATTTGGTGCCAAGGTAAAACACATGGCCCACCTCGATGCCGCGCTCAATGGCAAGCCGGCCCCTGCCGTCGGGAGAGGCGTCACCCTCCACCACATTGCGGATGTCGGCCACCAGATCGGGCTCGGGCAGGTCACGACCCCAGTTCACGCCGGTGAAGTGGAAGTCGACTTCATTGGCGCCGCAGATCCAGTCGGCCATTGCAGCCACCTCGCGGTCGGCCACCAGCTTCACGGCCTGCTTCATGCCGATGGGGCCGAGGTAACCCGGCTTGCTGCCAAAGTGCGCTTCGATCTCAGGCACGGTGGCGAAGCGAAAGCTCGCATCCAAGCCGGGCACCTTGCTGACCTTGACCTCGTTCATGTCGTGGTCCCCGCGAAGCAGCAGCAGCCACACCTGGCTTCGCTTCACCTCGCCCGCTTCGTTCAACTCGTCGGTGACCAGCACCAGCGATTTCACCGTGTTGGCCAGCGGCACCCCGAGCAGCTCGGCCACGTCGGCGCAGGTGCTCTTGCCCGGCGTCGGCGTCTTCATCATGGCGTTGGTCGCCCCCGGGCGCGGGCCCGCCGGCGCGAGCGCTTCGGCCTTCTCCATGTTGGCCGCGTAGTCGCTGTCCGGGCAGTACACGATGGCGTCTTCGCCGGTCGCCGCGATCACCTGGAACTCCTCACTCAGGTCGCCGCCGATGGCTCCGCTGTCGGCCGCCACCGCGCGGTATCGCAGGCCAAAGCGGTCAAAGATGCGGCGGTAGGCCGCGGCCATCACCTGGTAGCTGGACTTGGCGGCGGCCTCGTCGCGATCGAAGCTGTAGGCATCCTTCATGATGAATTCGCGCCCCCGCATCAGACCAAAGCGCGGCCTGCGCTCGTCGCGAAACTTGGTCTGGATCTGGTAGAAGTTCTTGGGAAGTTGCTTGTAGCTTCGCAGCTCCTGGCGCGCAATGTCGGTCACCACCTCTTCGCTGGTGGGCTGCACGATGAAGTCTCGACCGTGCCGGTCCTGGATGCGCAGCAACTCGGGACCCATCTTCTCGAAGCGACCGGTCTCCTGCCAGAGCTCCGCCGGTTGCACCACCGGCATGGTGAGCTCGACCGCACCTGAGCGGTTCATCTCCTCGCGCACGATGCGCTCCACTTTCTGGATCACTCTCAGGCCCATGGGCATGTACGAGTAGATGCCCGCCCCCAGTTTCTTGATCATGCCGGCGCGCGTCATGAGCCGGTGACTGACCACCTCGGCGTCGGCAGGAGCTTCCTTGAGCGTGGAGATGAAGAACTGAGAAGCTTTCATGAAGGCGCGGGGCGGTCAGCCCGATCAAAGGGTGGTGAAAACAGGGCGGGGAGGACTGCACCAAGCCAGGATGGCGCCGCCAATCGGTGTTTACCCGGCGGTGCTACCGATCCGGGTTGGCAAAACCTCGCAATCTGTCATGCGCGATGCATAATCCAGACAGTTCAAAAATTTGAGGTTGATTATGCTTGACAGGGAAGGCTTCAGGCCCAATGTCGGCATCATTCTGCTCAACCAGCGAAATCAGGTGTTCTGGGGCAAGCGCATCCGTTCCCATTCCTGGCAGTTTCCGCAAGGTGGTATTGACCGAGGCGAAACGCCTGAGCAGGCGATGTACCGAGAGCTGCACGAAGAGGTCGGCCTCATGCCCGAGCACGTGAGCATCGTCGCTCGCACGCGAGACTGGTTGCGCTACGAAGTGCCGGACCGCTTCATCCGCCGCGACGCGCGCGGTCATTACAAAGGTCAGAAACAGATCTGGTACCTGTTGCGTCTGGTGGCGCAGGACTGGAATCTGAACCTGCGCGCCACCAGCCACCCCGAGTTCGATGCCTGGCGCTGGCACGACTACTGGGTGCCGCTGGACGTGGTGGTGGAGTTCAAGCGCGGCGTGTACGAAATGGCGCTGACCGAGCTGGCTCGCTACCTGCCACGCAACGACCACCGCAATCGCTACCTGCGCGGCAACTCGCGAGCGCGCCCCTGGGACGACGGGGAAATGCCCTCACCCATGGGCAAGCAGCAGATGGAGTTGCCACCCGGCGCCAGCTTCGACCCGCACCCACAAGGATCCGGACCGTTCACCGACACCCAGCCGAGCTTGAACAAGCTGGCCTGAATGCCTTTGCAGATCACTCGCGTGTAAGCACCAGGTTGTCGCGGTGAATCATTTCGGGCTCGGCCACGTAACCCAGCAACCGCTCAAAGTCGGCTGAAGACTTGCGGCACAGCATGCGAGCTTCCGAACTGGCGTAGTTCGCGAGCCCTCGAGCGACCTCCTTGCCGGCCGTGCTGCGCACCGCGATCACATCGCCGCGCGAGAAATCGCCTTCGACCGCGGTCATGCCGATCGGAAGCAGACTCTTGCCTTCGCCCACGATCTTGCCGATGGCGCCATCGTCCACTACCACCGCCCCGCGCAGCTGCAGGTGATCGGCCATCCAGCGCTTGCGGGCCTGGTTCTTGGGTGTATTGGCAAGCAGGCTGGTACCGATGGCCTCGCCTTCACACAGGCGCCGCAAGACACGCGGCTCACGCCCCCAGGCAATGACGGTGGATGCACCTGAACCCGCAGCGCGTTTGGCGGCGAGGATCTTGGTGAGCATGCCTCCGCGGCCAATGCTTGACCCCACGCCACCGGCCATGGTCTCCAGCTGTGGGTCTCCCGCGCGCGCCTGGTGCACAAACTCGGCAGCGGGATCACGGCGCGGGTCGGCGGTGTAGAGACCCTTCTGGTCGGTCAGGATGACCAGCACATCGGCCTCGACCAGATTGGCCACCAGGGCACCGAGGGTATCGTTGTCGCCAAACTTGATCTCGTCATTGACCACGGTGTCGTTTTCATTGATGACCGGCACCACGCCCAGCTGCAGCAGGGTCATCAGAGTCGAGCGGGCGTTGAGGTAGCGCTCACGGTCGGCGAGGTCGGCGTGCGTCAGAAGCACCTGAGCGCTGCCGACGCCACAGGCGCGCAGCTTGCTCTCGTACATCTGCACCAGGCCCATCTGACCCACGGCAGCCGCCGCCTGCAGCTCATTCACTTCCTTCGGTCGCACCGCCCAACCCAGGCGCTTCATGCCCTCGGCGATTGCACCGCTGCTCACCATGATCAGCTCGCGCCCTTGCTTGACAAGCTCGGCCAGCTCCTCGCTCCACTGACCAATGGCTTGCTCATCCAGGCCACGACCTTCGTTGGTGACCAGGCTGGAACCTACTTTGACCACAATGCGCTTGGCGTGCTTCAAGGCGCTGTGGTGTGTCACAGGGACCCCGGAACCGGTCAACATGTCGCTCATGCAGGGACGATCAGTGAAGGTGAGGAGAACAATGGATCAAAGACCGCGGGGGTCGACGTCGAAGCGCGGGTCCGCTTCCTTTTCAGGCTGAGTCGCGCGAAATTCCTTGGCCAGAAACTCATAGACCGATTGCACCAGCCGCTCGCACCCCTCTCGGGTAAGCGCGGAGATCTCGAACACCGGTCCTTTGAAGCGCAGCCGCTTGACGATGTCTTTGACGCGTGCCTCGCGTTCGTCCAGCGGCACCATGTCCAGCTTGTTCAGCACCAGCCAGCGCGGTTTGTCGTACAAGGCCTGATCGAACTTTTTGAGCTCGGCAGCAATGGCCTTTGCCTGCGCAACCGGGTCCACCTCTTCGTCGAAAGGCGCCGCGTCCACCAAGTGCAACAACACACGGGTCCGCTGCAAATGCCGCAGGAACTGATGCCCCAGACCTGCGCCTTCCGAAGCGCCCTCGATCAAGCCCGGCACATCAGCCACCACAAAACTCTTCTCTGGCGCCACGCGCACCACTCCCAGGTTGGGATGCAGCGTGGTGAACGGGTAATCGGCAATCTTGGGGCGCGCGTTCGAAATCGCTGCAATCAAGGTGGACTTGCCGGCATTCGGCATGCCCAGCAAGCCCACGTCGGCCAACACCTTGAGCTCCAGCTTGAGCGTGCGTCGCTCGCCAGCCCAGCCTGGCGTCTTCTGCCTGGGCGAGCGGTTGGTCGAGCTCTTGTAGTGCATATTGCCAAAGCCACCGTCACCCCCCTTGGCGAGCGTGATCTGCTCGCCCGGCAGCAGCAGTTCGTGCAGCACCTCGCCCGTCTCTGAGTCAGCGATGATGGTACCTACCGGCATCTTGAGCACGATGTCATCGCCCTTGATGCCGAACATGTCCGAGCCCTTGCCGTGCTCACCGCGGTGAGCTTCAAAGCGGCGCGTGAAGCGGAAGTCCACCAGGGTGTTGAGGCTGGCGTCGGCCACTGCCAGCACGTGTCCACCACGCCCACCATCGCCGCCGTCAGGTCCACCGAACTCCTTGTACTTCTCGTGCCGGAACGAGGCGCAGCCGTTCCCGCCGTCGCCCGCGGCGACGTCGATGGTGGCTTCGTCCACAAATTTCATGTCATCTTTTCCGGGAAATACCCATACGAAAAAGGCCCGCTTGCGCGGGCCCTCTGCTGCGTCCTGCCCTCACCGGGCAAAGCCCGACTCGCTACAGAACCGCGTCGCTCAAACGGGGGTGATGCTCACCACGTGGCGATTCAGCGCGCCCTTGACAGCGAAGCTCACGTGACCGTCTGCCGTGGCAAACAGGGTGTGATCTTTCCCCAGGCCGACGTTGCTGCCGGGGTGAAACTTGGTGCCACGCTGACGCACGATGATGGCGCCCGCGCTCACGAGTTCACCACCAAAGGCCTTCACGCCGAGCATTTTGGGCTTGGAATCGCGCCCGTTTCGCGTAGAGCCGCCGCCTTTTTTCTGTGCCATGTTCTCTTACTCCTCTCAGCCTGCGATCGACGCAATCTGCAGTTCGGTGAAATTCTGCCGGTGACCCTGGCGCTTCTGATAGTGCTTGCGACGGCGCATCTTGAAGATGTGCACCTTGTCGTGCCTACCGTGGGCCAACACCGTGACCGTGACCGTTGCGCCGGAAACCAAGGGAGTGCCGACCTTGAGCTCGCTGCCGTTGCCGACAGCCAGAACCTGGTCAATCACGATCTCTTGGCCCACATCCGCAGCAATCTGTTCTACTTTAATTTTTTCGCCAGCAGCAACACGATACTGTTTGCCACCGGTTTTTATGACCGCGTACATATGAACCTCTTGAAAAAATCCACGAATGGATGTTCGACGGACGAAGTTCCGCCGAACCTGCGATTTTAGCACGACAAGCCGTTTTTCTCAAACATCGAGGTGAGCGACGCGGAGTGGACCAACAACGAGGCGCGCAGCGACCCATCCAGTCGATCGGTACCAACCCCGTTCCTATAATCAAGGCCCCTTGGTCGGCAATCCCTGTCCACCCTCCCCGACGGACTCCCCATCTTGATCCCCCTTCCCTCCCAGGCATCTCATCCGCTGGACCTGATCGCACAGGACATGCAGCTGGTGGACCAGGTGATCCACCAGCGATTGACCACCGATGTGCCGCTTGTGCGGGAAGTTGCCCAGTACATCATCGGTGCTGGTGGCAAGCGCCTGAGACCTGCGCTGCTGTTGCTGATGAGCGGCGCGATTGGCTCTGTTCATGCGCACCGCCACACGCTTGCTGCCGTGATCGAGTTCATCCACACCGCCACTCTGCTGCACGACGATGTCGTGGACGAGTCCACGCTGCGCCGGGGCCGACCCACCGCCAACGAGCAGTTTGGCAACGCGGCCAGCGTGCTGGTAGGCGACTTTCTGTACTCGCGGGCTTTCCAGATGATGGTCGACGTGAACCAGATGCGGGTGATGCAGGTGCTGTCCGATGCCACCAACGTGATCGCCGAAGGCGAGGTCCTGCAACTGATGAACATGCACGACGCTTCGGTGAGCGAGGCGGCTTACCTCCGGGTGATCCGCTCCAAGACCGCCAAGCTGTTTGAAGCCAGCGCACAGCTGGCCCCTATCCTGGCCGGGGCGGACGCGCAAACCGAAGCGCTATGCGCCACCTATGGCCAGGCGGTGGGCACCGCATTTCAGGTCATTGACGACGTGCTGGACTACGAAGGCAGTGCAGATGATCTGGGCAAGAACCTTGGCGATGACCTTCGCGAAGGCAAGGTTACCTTGCCCATCATCTGCGCGCTTCAGCGCGCCAGGCCTGCTGAGCAGGTCGTGATCCGCAGGGCGATCGAGCAAGGTGATCTGACCCACTTGCCCCAAATCTTGAGTCTCATTGCCGAGTCTGGCGCACTCGATGCGGCGCGGGGCAGCGCGATGGCCGAAGCCCAGCGTGCGGTTGACGCCGCACGCGCGCTGCCGGCCAATGTCTACAGCGATGCCTTGCTACAATTGGCTGCTGGCCTGCTGGAGCGCCGCTCCTAGGGCCAAAACGAAGCGCGCTCGCCCTTCCCCGAGGGTAAAAGACAGCCGTTTTCGGGGTGTAGCTTAGCCAGGTAGAGCGCTACGTTCGGGACGTAGAGGCCGGAGGTTCGAATCCTCTCACCCCGACCAGACCTTCCATTTCGCCAGTTCTCAACGGCGGACCACGGATTTGGGTGGTTTTGGTCCAGCTTTTCGAGACCTTCTCGCAACGCCAAGGACGCGACAATCCGCAAATTCGACACAAGTTGCGTCAATTGTGACGGCCAAGTCGTTGATTTACGTTAGATTACGGGTTTATGGCGTCAGTCGATACAGTGATTCAGGACAGTGCTTCCATGGCCTTGCCGGGCTTGGGCCGCGCCTTGGTGTCCGCCGGCAAACTGGGCCAGAAAGCGGCCGAGGACCTGTACAAAAAAGCGCAGGTAGGCCGAACCAGTTTCATTGCCGAGCTGACCAGCTCGGGCGCCGTGTCAGCCTACGACATGGCGCACACGATGGCAGCCGCTTATGCGGCGCCCCTGCTGGACCTGGAAGCTATTGACGTCGAGCGGTTGCCCAAGGGCTTGCTGGACAGCAAGATCTGCCTGGACTACCGCATTGTGGTTCTGAGCAAACGCAACAACCGCCTGATGGTGGCCACCGCCGATCCGGCGGACCAGCAGGCTGCAGAGAAGATCAAGTTCGCGACCCAGATGGGTGTGGACTGGGTGATCACGGAGTTCGACAAGCTCAACAAGCTGGTCGAACTCCAGAACACCAGCGCCAACGAGACGATGGACAACATCATCGGTGGCGACTTCGAATTCGATGAACTGGCGACCGAAGCGATCACCACCGATGCACCGGACAAGTCGTCGGAAGTCGATGACGCGCCTGTGGTCAAGTTCCTCCACAAGATGCTGATCGACGCTTTCAATATGCGCGCGTCCGACCTGCATTTTGAGCCTTACGAACACACCTATCGCGTGCGTTTTCGCGTCGATGGCGAGCTGCGCGAAATTGCTTCACCGCCGATAGCCATCAAGGACAAGCTGGCCTCGCGCATCAAGGTGATCTCGCGCATGGACATTTCGGAGAAGCGCATTCCCCAAGACGGGCGAATGAAGCTCAAGGTGGGTCCAGACCGGGTAATCGACTTCCGGGTCAGCTCCTTGCCCACGCTGTTCGGCGAAAAGATCGTGATTCGTATTCTGGATCCCAGCAGCGCCAAGGTGGGTATCGATGCGCTCGGCTATGAAGCGGAAGAAAAGGAACGCTTGCTTGAGGCCATTTCGCGGCCGTATGGCATGGTGCTCGTCACCGGCCCGACCGGCTCGGGCAAGACGGTGTCGCTCTACACCTGCCTGAACATCCTGAACAAGCCCGGCATCAACATCTCGACCGCTGAGGACCCTTCGGAGATCAATTTGCCCGGTGTGAACCAGGTGAATGTGAATGAGAAGGCCGGGCTGACCTTTGCCGCAGCACTCAAAGCTTTCCTGCGTCAGGATCCTGACATCATCATGGTAGGTGAGATTCGCGACCTGGAGACGGCCGATATCTCGATCAAGGCGGCGCAGACCGGCCACATGGTGCTGTCGACCCTGCACACCAACGACGCTCCGACCACGCTGACCCGCATGATGAACATGGGAGTTCCCACGTTCAACATTGCCTCCAGTGTCATCCTGATCACCGCTCAGCGGCTGGCCCGTCGACTTTGTGCGACTTGCAAGTCACCATTGGATGTGCCGCGCAAGGCCCTCCTGGATGCTGGCTACAAGGCCGAGGATCTTGATGGCAGCTGGACACCCTACAAGCCCGTTGGCTGCTCTGCATGCAACAACGGCTACAAGGGCCGTGTCGGCATCTACCAGGTCATGCCGATCTCGGAGGAGATTCAGCGCATCATCTTGCGGGGTGGCAGCGCACTTGACATTGCCCAGCAGGCGAGCGCCGAAGGGGTGAGGAGCTTGCGCGAGTCGGGCCTGCTCAAGGTGCGGCAGGGCATGACGTCATTGGAAGAGGTGCTCAGCGTTACCAACGAGTGAGCTGAAGCACGAGATACGAACCCGGGGAACCCATGGCCACTGCAGCATCCAAAAGCGTCAAGGACTTTGTCTTCGAATGGGAAGGCAAGGACCGCAATGGCAAACAGGTCAGGGGAGAAACCCGGGCGGTGGGTGAGAACCAGGTATTGGCGGCCCTGCGCCGACAGGGCATCATCCCGGGCAAGGTGAAGAAGCGCCGCATGTCCTCGGGCAAGCGCATCAAACCCAAAGACATTGCCATTTTCACCCGTCAGCTCGCCACCATGATGAAGGCGGGTGTGCCCCTGCTTCAGGCGTTCGATATCGTGGGCCGCGGCAATCCCAACCCCAGCGTATCCAAGTTGCTCAACGACATTCGGGCCGATGTGGAAACAGGGACCTCTCTGAGTGCGGCCTTCCGGAAAAACCCACTGTACTTCGACAGCCTGTACTGCAATCTGGTCGAGGCTGGTGAAGCTGCCGGTATCCTGGAAGAGTTGCTGGACCGGCTTGCGGTGTACATGGAGAAAACCGAGGCGATCAAGTCCAAGATCAAGTCGGCCCTGATGTACCCGATCTCGGTGATCATCGTCGCGTTTGTGGTGGTCGCGGTGATCATGATTTTTGTGATCCCCTCGTTCAAGGAAGTCTTCAGCTCCTTCGGCGCCGACCTGCCTGCTCCGACCTTGTTCGTGATCGCCATGAGCGAATTTTTCACTGAGTACTGGTACCTGATCTTTGGTGGTATCGGCGGTGGCCTGTACTTTTTTATGCAGGCCTGGAGGCGCAACGAAAAGGTGCAGCGCGTCATGGACAGGCTGATGCTCAAGATGCCGATCTTCGGTACCTTGGTGGAGAAATCGGTGATCGCCCGCTGGACGCGCACCTTGGCCACCATGTTTGCGGCAGGTGTGCCTTTGGTGGAAGCGCTGGACTCCGTGGGGGGTGCCTCCGGGAACTCGGTATATGCGATTGCGACCGAAAAAATTCAGCAAGAGGTCTCGACAGGTACCAGTCTGACCAACGCAATGACCAACGCCAACATTTTCCCTTCCATGGTGCTGCAGATGTGCGCCATCGGTGAGGAATCGGGCTCGATCGATCACATGCTGGGCAAAGCGGCGGACTTTTACGAAGCCGAGGTCGATGACATGGTGGCCGGAATCTCCAGCCTGATGGAACCCATCATCATCGTCATCCTGGGCACCATCATTGGCGGTATCGTGGTTTCGATGTACCTACCAATCTTCAAACTGGGTCAGGTCGTCTGATGCTCTCGCTTGAGGTGGCGGACGCAGCGCTGCTGGGTCTGCTGGGTCTGCTGGTGGGAAGTTTTCTCAATGTCGTGATCCACCGGCTGCCCAAGATGATGGAATTGCGCTGGGCCTCCGAATGTGCAGAGTTCACCCGTGCAGACGCTGCTCCCTCGCTGGAGACGCCCGCTGAGCCCTTCAACCTGCTGGTGCCGCGTTCTCGCTGCCCCCACTGCGGCCACCAGATTCGCTGGTTCGAGAACATCCCTGTGATCAGCTACACAGTGCTTCGCGGGCGTTGCCACGGCTGTGCAGCACCCATCAGCCTGCGATATCCAGCGGTGGAACTGGTCTGCGCTGCGCTGTTCGCCTGGTGCGGCTGGCGCTGGGGGCTCGGTTGGGAGGCCTTGATCTGGAGCGGATTCGCCGCTGCCCTGTTGACACTGACCTGCATTGACTGGGACACCACCCTGTTGCCGGATGACATCACACTGCCCTTGCTCTGGGCCGGCTTGTGTGCCGCTGGCCTGGGGTGGATCCACACGCCGCTGACCAGCTCGCTTTGGGGCGCGGTGGCCGGCTACCTATCGCTGTGGCTCGTGTACTGGGCGTTCAAGCTGTTGACCGGCAAAGAAGGCATGGGTTATGGCGATTTCAAGCTTTTTGCGGCCCTGGGCGCCTGGCTGGGCTGGCAGGCCCTGATTCCGGTGATCCTCATGGCCTCGGTCATCGGAGCAGTGGTCGGCATCGCCATCAAGATGTTGGGAAGTCTGCGCGAAGGAGGCTACGTGCCCTTCGGCCCGTTCTTGGCGTTGGCAGGCCTCACTGCCATGATGTTTGGCGCCTCTTCGATCCTGGCGGTCATCGGCCTGTGATCGCTTCGCCGGCCCGCTGCCACAAAATGCGGCTCGGTCTCACCGGTGGCATCGGCAGCGGCAAAAGCACCGTCGCCCGCACGCTGCAGAACCTCGGAGCCGCCCTTATTGATGCCGATGCCATCGCGCGCGCCTGTACCGAGCCCGGCGGCAATGCCCTGCCGGCGATTGCTCAGCGATTCGGACGGGACGCCCTGGCAGCGGACGGCTCCCTGGACCGCACGCGCATGCGCTCGCGCATCTTTGAACAACCCGAACTCCGGCAGGCACTGGAGTCCATCGTGCACCCGCTGGTGGCCGACGAGATTCGTCGGCAGGCCGCTGCCGCGGTCGAGCCCTGCATCGTGTTCGACATCCCGCTGCTTGTGGAATCGCCCCGATGGAGGACCCAGCTAGACCGCGTGGTGGTAGTCGACTGCCTGCCCGCCACCCAGATCGCCCGAGTGCAGGCCCGCAATGGCTGGGCCACGGAGACAATTGAAGCGGCCATTCGCAGCCAGTGCCCACGTACAGGTCGACTGGCCGCGGCCGATGCCGTGATATTCAACGATGGGATCCGTCTGGACCAGCTGCAACAGATCGTGACCCGGATGGCGTGCGGGTTCGGGCTATGATGAAAGTCTTCTCTTATGCCCTGACCTTCTCACCGCCCGTGCACGCCGCCCCGTGATCCTTTACGAATACCCGTTCAACGAGCGCCTACGCACCTACCTCCGTCTCGAACAGCTGTTCCGGCGGTTGGCTGAACTGGTGCCGCGCCACCACCCGCTCGATCACCATTACGCCATCCAGACCATCTTCGAGATCATGGACGTGGCCTCGCGCGCCGACATGAAATCCGACGTGCTCAAGGATATTGACCGCCAGAAGGCGCAGCTCAACGGCTACCGCGGCAATCCAGCCATTTCCGAGCAGGCTCTCGACGAGGTCATTGCACAGCTGGACGACTGCTTCTCGCAGCTCAACCAGCTCACCGGCAAGACCGGCCAGTCGCTGACCGAAAACGACTGGCTGATGAGTATCCGCAGCCGCATCGGCATTCCGGGTGGCACATGCGAATTTGATCTTCCGGCCTACTTCGACTGGCAGCACCACCCGGTCGAGGCGCGCCGGGCGGATCTGAACCGCTGGGTCGCTCCGCTGGAGCCACTGGCCGAGTCCATCGTGCTGTTGCTGAAGATGCTGCGCGACTCCGGATCGCCCCAGAAGGTGGTAGCGCCTGCAGGTCAGTACCAGCAGAACCTGCCGCAGGGCCGCACGTTTCAGTTGCTGCGCCTGCGCATCGATCCGCATGCGGGCTGGATCCCCGAGATCAGTGGCAACCGCCTGATGATGTCGGTGCGCCTGATGCGTCACGGCGAAGACGATCGCCTGCATCCGGCTCAGGAAGACGCCGCTTTTGAGCTGACGCTCTGTGCCTGAGGTCCTCGTGGCTGATCAGAAGCTTGACTCGCTTCCTGCACGGACAGTTCGGTGCCCCGCCTGCAGCGGCCCCAGCCGATTTGCACCCGACAATCCTTACCGGCCATTCTGCGGCGAGAGGTGCAAGCAGCACGATCTGGGCGCATGGGCCAGCGAGCGATTTGCCTTGCCAGAGCAGGCGCCCGACAAAGATCCGGAGTTCGAGCGCAATTAAGTCGTCTCATCCTCGAGCCAGGCCAGCACGGGCACGGTGCCGGGCAACACGGGTTCACAACGCACGGGGAGCCGTTCCCACCGGTAGGCCTGCCCTTCGCGCATCTGCAACTCACCCTGCCAGTCCAGGACCTTGCAAAAATGCAGCCGCACCAGCGCGTGCGGATAGTCCACCAGCTCGTCGCGCCAGGGATGGACGGGGCCGATGGTCACACCGATTTCTTCCTGCAGCTCTCGGCGCAAGGCCTGCTCCACGCTTTCACCCGTCTCCAGCTTACCGCCAGGGAACTCCCAATAGCCTGCATAGACCTTGCCAGGCGGGCGAGAGGTGAGCAAAAACGAGCCATCTCCTGCAATCAACACGCCGACAGCCACATCGACCACCGGCCTGTCTTGCGATGACTGCCGCGCTTGGTCGGCATCGACCATCAGCACAGGACGTTTCATTCAAACGCCGGTGGCGTGGGTGCCCGCGTAATCACGCGCAAACTGGTAGGCCACGCGGCCGCTGCGCGAGCCGCGCTCAAGCGCCCACACCAGCGCTTGCGGTATTGCGCGCTCGATGTCAGCCGCTGGCACCGCAAACGACGTCAGCCACTGCGCCACGATCGCCAGGTACTCATCCTGACTGAAGGGGTAGAAGCTGACCCAGAGACCGAATCGCTCGGAGAGCGAAATTTTCTCTTCCACCACCTCGCCCGGATGTACCTCGCCATCAGCGGTGTGCGTGTAGCTGAGGTTCTCCTTCATGTACTCTGGCAACAGGTGGCGCCGGTTGCTGGTCGCGTAAATCAGCACGTTGTGTCCGGCAGCCGAGACCGAGCCATCGAGCACCGACTTCAGCGCCTTGTAGCCTGACTCACCGTCTTCAAAACTCAAGTCATCACAAAAGACGATGAAGCGCTCGGGCCGATCGGCTACCACGTCGACGATGTCGGGCAGGTCCACCAGGTCGGCCTTATCGACCTCGATCAGGCGCAACCCCTGAGCGTTGTACTCGTGCAGGCAGGCCTTGACCAATGAAGATTTGCCAGTGCCTCGTGCACCGGTGAGCAACACGTTGTTGGCAGGCAAACCCTGCACGAACTGCTGCGTGTTGCGCTGGATCTTGTCCTTCTGGCCATCGATTTCCTGCAGATCGCTCAAGCGCATCGGCGCAACATGGCGCACCGGCTCCAGCACACCGTGTCCGCTGCTTCGCTTGCGGTAGCGATACGCCACCGAGGCCGCCCAGTCGGGCGCACCCAAAGGCTGCGGCAGCACGGTCTCGATGCGATCAATCAGTTGCTCAGCACGAGCCAGCAAACGCTCCAGCGCCACACTCATGATCGGTAGTCGGCGTTGATGGTCACGTAGTCGTGGCTGAAGTCGCAGGTCCACACGGTCTCTGCTGCCTCGCCGCGGCCCAGGCCGATACGCACCAGGATCTCCGCCTGCTTCATCACGCGTTGGCCATCTTCTTCGCGGTAATCGGGGTGGCGCCCGCCACAGGTGACCACGTGCACATCGCCGAGGTGCAGTTCGATTCCGTTCACATCGAGATCGGTGATGCCGGCATAGCCCACCGCTGCCAGAATGCGGCCCAGGTTCGGATCACTGGCGAAGAAGGCCGTCTTGACCAGCGGCGAATGGGCCACCGCATAGGCCGCCAGAAGACACTCGGTGCTGTCGCGCCCGCCTTCCACACGAACAGTGATGAACTTCGTGGCGCCTTCGCCGTCGCGCACGATGGCATGTGCCAGCTGCTGAGCCAGTGGCGCCAGCCCTGCCAGCAGGGCCTTCCCTTCGGCGCTGTCCAGATCGGTCACGGGCGGATGGCCTGCGTGACCGGTGGCCATGACCACGAAACAGTCGTTGGTGCTGGTGTCGCCGTCAACCGTGACGCGGTTGAACGAGACATCGGCCAGGCGACGCGCCAGAGTGTTCATGAGTTCAGGAGCGACGCACGCGTCGGTCGCCAGAAAACCAAGCATGGTGGCCATGTTGGGCCGGATCATGCCCGCCCCTTTGGCGATGCCCGTAGCCTGCACGGTGCGTCCACCGACTGCAAAAACGCAGCTCACCGCTTTGGGCACTGTGTCGGTCGTCATAATGCCGGTAGCGGCATCCAGCCAGCGCTCACCTGAGGCCATCGCACCCTGCGCGGCCGAGGTCAGCGCCGCGGGCAAACCGGCAATCAGTCTGTCAACCGGCAGAGGCTCCATGATCACGCCGGTGGAGAATGGCAGCACCTGCTCGTGAGCCAGGTTCAGGGCACGGGCCAAGGCGCTGCAAGTCTTCTGCGCATTCGCCAGGCCCGACTCACCGGTGCCAGCGTTGGCGTTGCCGGTGTTCACGACAAGCGCTCGAATGCCCAGCCCCGAGGCCAGATGCTGGCGGCAAACTTGGACCGGTGCGGCGGCGTAGCGATTTTGCGTGAACACGGCGCCAACCGCACTGCCTTCGTCAAGCAGAAAGACCGTCAAGTCCTTGCGATTGGCCTTTCGAATCCCTGCCTCAGCCACGCCGATGCGAACGCCGGCTATGGCATGTAAATCGGAGGCCTGGGGCGACGCTAGCGATACGGGCATGTTGAATTTCCGGAAAAAGTGGCCTGGCTCGGACCCGCTCTCAATCGAGCTTGCCGTGGCAGTGTTTGTACTTCTTGCCACTGCCGCAAGGACAAGGATCGTTGCGACCAACCCGCGGCACTTCGGCCACCGCAGCACCACCCTCGCGCACCAACTCTGCATCGCCGGATTCGTTGGGCGCAGAGTAGGTCACGTTGGCAATTTTCTCCGCCCGGTCTTCCAGCTGCTGCGCCGCCTCGCTCACCTGCTCGGGAGACTGCACACGCACATTCATCAGGATGCGCGTCACGTCGTTCTTGACACTGTCGAGCAACTGCCCAAACAGCACAAATGCCTCGCGCTTGTATTCCTGCTTGGGCTGCTTCTGCGCATACCCGCGCAGGTGAATGCCCTGGCGCAGGTAGTCGAGCGCGGACAGGTGCTCGCGCCACTGTCCGTCGATGGTTTGAAGCAGCACGACGCGCTCGAAATTGGTGAAATTGTCCTCTCCCACCTGAGCGACCTTGGCATCAAATACCAGCTTGGCCTGTGCGATCACGCGCTCGACAATCTCCTCAGCGTCGATGGACTCGGCGTCGGACACCCAGGCGGTCACCGGCACATCGACCGCCCATTCTTCGCGAAGTACCTTCTCCAGACCAGGTAGGTCCCACTGTTCTTCGACACTGCCTTCAGGAACGAACTGGTGCACCAGGTCGGTGAAGCAGCCTTCACGCAGCGCATCGATCTGCGCGCGAAGGCTCTGGGCGTCAAGAATGTCGTTGCGCTGCTGGTAAATCACTTTGCGCTGGTCGTTGGACACGTCGTCGTATTCCAGCAGTTGCTTGCGGATATCGAAATTGCGAGCCTCCACTTTGCGCTGCGCGCTTTCGATGCTGCGCGTCACGATGCCCGCTTCGATCGCCTCGCCCTCGGGCATCTTCAGCCTGTCCATGATGGCTCGCACCTTGTCGCCCGCGAAGATGCGCATCAGCGAATCGTCCAGGCTCAGGTAGAAGCGGGAAGACCCCGGATCGCCCTGGCGTCCTGAGCGGCCACGCAGCTGGTTGTCGATGCGCCGGCTTTCGTGACGCTCGGTCGCAATGATGCGCAGACCACCCAAGGCCTTGACCTTGTCGTGGTCCTGCTGCCACTGCTGGCGCAGCGTTTCGATGCGCGCAGCTTTGGCGGACTCGTCCAGTGACTCGTCAGCTTCAATGGCCGCGGTCATCTTTTCCAGGTTGCCGCCCAGCACGATATCGGTGCCGCGGCCCGCCATGTTGGTGGCGATGGTGATAGCACCCGGTCGGCCGGCCTGCACGATGATGTCTGCCTCGCGCGCATGCTGCTTGGCATTGAGCACCTCATGCGGCAGCTTCTCGGCTGCCAGCAGCTCGGCGATGATTTCGGAGTTTTCGATCGACGAGGTGCCCACCAGCACGGGCTGACCGCGCTGCTGGCATTCCCGGATGTCTTCGATGGCCGCGACGTATTTTTCCTTGGTGGTCTTGTAAACACGATCGAGCTGGTCGGTGCGCTTGCTCGGTCGGTTGGGCGGAATCACCACCGTTTGCAGACCGTAGATTTCCTGGAACTCATAAGCCTCGGTATCGGCCGTGCCGGTCATGCCGGAGAGCTTCTTGTAGAGGCGGAAATAGTTCTGGAACGTGATCGAAGCCAAGGTCTGGTTCTCGGGCTGGATCGCCACACCTTCCTTGGCTTCAACGGCCTGATGCAAGCCATCGCTCCAGCGGCGACCCGTCATCAGGCGCCCGGTGAATTCGTCCACGATCACGATCTCGCCACCCTGATTCACATAGTGCTGGTCGCGGTGGTAGAGGTGATGCGCCTTGAGTGAGGTCACGAGATGGTGCATCAGCGCGATGTTGGCCGGGTCGTAGAGCGATGCACCCTCGGGCAACAGACCGGCTTGTGCCAGCAGCGCCTCGGCCTTTTCATGACCTTGTTCGGTCATGTGGATGGTGTGCGACTTTTCATCCACCGTGAAGTCGCCGGGCTTGATCACACCCTCACCGGTACGCGGATCGGCCTCACCTTCCTGGCGCACCAGGCTGGGAATCAAGGCCTTGATCGCCATGTAGACCTGAGTCTGGTCTTCGGCCTGCCCGCTGATGATGAGCGGCGTGCGAGCCTCGTCGATCAGAATCGAGTCGACCTCGTCGACGATGGCGAAGTTGAGCCCGCGCTGCACGCGGTCGCCCGACTCGTACACCATGTTGTCGCGCAGGTAATCAAATCCGTATTCGTTGTTGGTGCCGTAGGTGATATCGGCTTGGTAGGCGGCTTGCTTTTCCTCGCGGGGTGCTTGCGGCAGATTGATGCCGACAGTGAGACCCAGAAAGTTGTAGAGCCGGCCCATCCATTGCGCGTCTCGACTGGCCAGGTAGTCGTTGACGGTCACCACGTGCACACCCTGACCCGTCAGCGCGTTGAGGTAGACCGGCAGCGTCGCGGTGAGCGTCTTGCCCTCGCCAGTTCGCATTTCGGCCACCTTGCCATTGTGCAAGGCCAGGCCACCGACCAGCTGAACGTCGAAGTGGCGCATCTTCATCACGCGCTTGCTGCCCTCGCGCACCACCGCAAAAGCCTCGGGCAGCACCGCGTCCAGCGTTTCGCCGCCGGCGATGCGGCGCTTGAACGCCTCCGTCTGGCCTCTTAGTTCATCGTCGCTGAGCTTCTCAAACTTGGCCTCGAGCGAATTGATGCGCTCGACGGTCTTGCGGTAGGTTTTAAGCAATCGATCGTTGCTGCTACCGAAAATCTTGGTGAGGAGGTTTGTGGCCATGCGGTCGGGCCTGCGCCGGGCGCATCAAGCGTCGGACAGGCAGATAGGGTGGAGTGCTCCAGCGCACGAAACAAGCCCGCCAGCAGGCGGTCAGCCGACACATGCGGACGTTTGCTCGGCATTCAAGCGCAAAAGCGGCATTTTACCTGCCGGGAAAAGTCCCGGCTCTGTCCGCACCCGCTCAGCGCTTGGGAGAGACCGCGGCGGCAGTCAGCGCTTCGCCCGCAGCCAGGAAGGGGCGCGGATCCTGTGGCACGCCGGAGACCAACACCTCGAAGTGCAGGTGAGGACCGGTGGATCGGCCAGTGGAGCCGACCTTGGCGATCTTCTGCCCCCGCTTCACGATATCGCCCGTCTTGACCAGAACCTCCGAGGCGTGGGCGTACCGGGTGATCAGCTCGTTGCCATGGTCCACCTCCACCAGATTCCCGTAAGCATGGTGGTACTCCTGAATCACCACGACGCCCCCTGCAGCGGCCAGGATGGGGGTACCGGTGTCTGCCGGAAAGTCCAGCCCGGTGTGCAAGGCCGAGCGGCCAGTGATGGGGTCGATGCGAAAGCCAAACGGCGAGCCAACACGACCTCCCTGCACCGGTTCCTCGGTCGGCACCAGGCTGCTGCGGATTTTCTGATCAAACAGCCTTGACTCCACCGCGGTGAGCCAGTCCACGCGGGAGTGGGTGCTCATGTCCAGCGAATCCATTTCCCCCTGCAACTCGGCCAAACTGAGGGTGCGATCGCCCACCAGCACGCCTCCGGACCCGGGCAACTTGGGCGGGGTCATCTGCTCCGGCTTCAAACCAGCCAGGCCACCGACTCGTTCACCAAGCGAGTCGATCTGCAGCATGCGCGCCTGTATTTCACCCAGCTTGCGAGCCATGGCATCGAGGTTCTCGCGCATGTAGACCTCTTTGGAGTCCACATCACCCTGCGTCACAATGCGCGCCACCGAGGTGAAGCCGGGCCAGCCCTGGCGCACCCCTTCGAGAAACACCCAGTGGTACGTCGCCACCGAGCCGAGCATCAGCAACACCGAGCTCAGCAAGCCAGCTCCGATCAGCTTCCACCCGTTGAGGTGCAACGCCTGGCTTCGTGCGAGCCAGGCATCCGTGATAATGATGTGCACGATTCACCTTTCCTTTTGGCCTGGCTTGTTGGCCGAGCACCGCATTCATGAGCAACGCACCCCGCCCTCCAGCCATGCTCAGCCTGGAGCAGGCGGTGGATGCGGCGCCGTCGCTGGCTGCCTTGCAGCAGCGCATTCGAGACTCCCAGCGCTACCTGGAACTGGTCAAGCACCAGATCCCTGCCTCGCTGCGCCCACACGTTCAAGCGGGGCCGGTTCAAGACGGCGAGTGGTGCCTGCTGGTCACCAGCGCAGCAGCGTCAAGCAAGCTGAGACAGATGATTCCTGCCTTGCAGCAGGTTCTTACCCAAAATGGTGCGCAGGTTAGCGCAATTCGGATCAAAGTCCAAGCCAGAGGGCGATGAACGGGCTCCTCAGAAGATGCCCGGAACCCGGCCAAGGAGTCTTCAACATCCCTTGGTGCCGCTTATCTGACTCGAACAGATGACCTATCGCTTACAAGGCGATTGCTCTACCAACTGAGCTAAAGCGGCGCGCTTACACCGAAATTTTACTTGACCCGCCTCAGCTGAGGCCTGCGACCACCGCGCGGCGGCGCGCCTGGAGGCGGCGGCTCATCCGGGTTGTGCTCAGGCGCTTCGGCCTTGGAGTCGCTGGGTACGACGTGCAGGCCACCACGCTCGGAGGCCTCGGCGGATGAAGCTTCGGAAGGCCTGGGTGCGGCATTCCCGACAGGCGCGGTTGCGCCGGCCACAGCGGGCGCCGGGAACGCCATGCCTTGCCCATTTTCCCGTGCGTAGATCGCGATCACGTGGTCGATCGGCACCACGATGTCGCGTGCCACACCGCCAAAACGGGCCTTGAATTCGATGAAGTCGTTGCCCAATCGCAGCGAGGTGGTGGCATCAAAACTCACGTTGAGCACGATTTCGCCGTTCTTGACGAACTCCATCGGCACCTGCACAGAGCCGTCCACCTGCACGGCGATGTAGGGCGAGAAGCCGTTGTCCGAGCACCATTCGTGCAGCGCCCTCACCAGGTAGGGGCGGGTGGACGGAGCTTCTTGAGCCGCTGGGGTCATGGTCGTGTGAGTTCGGCACAAGGGGCCAGGCAAGCAAAACCGAGACAGAACCTCACTTACGCATCACCTTTTCCGATGGCGTCAGTGCCTCGATGTAAGCAGGGCGCGAGAAGATTCGCTCGGCGTACTTGAGCAAAGGGGCGGCGTTCTTGCTCAATTCGATGCCGTAGAAGTCCAGACGCCAGAGAAGTGGGGCGATCGCCACGTCCAGCATGGAGAAGTTGTCACCTAGCATGAACTTGTTTTTCAGGAACACCGGCGCAAGCTGGGTCAGCCGATCACGGATGTGCGAGCGGGCCTTCTCCAGCGCTTTCTCATTGCCCTTGGTACTGCGTGCCTCCAGCAGAGAGACGTGGGCAAACAGTTCTTTTTCGAAGTTGAGAAGAAACAGCCGTACGCGGGCCCGATCCACTGGATCGCCAGGCATCAGCTGGGGATGCGGGAAACGCTCATCGATGTACTCATTGATGATGTTGGACTCATAAAGGATCAAGTCGCGCTCGACCAAGATCGGTACTTGACCGTACGGATTCATCACGCTGATGTCTTCGGGCTTGTTGTAGAGGTCCACATCGCGGATTTCGAAGTCCATGCCTTTTTCAAACAGCACGAAGCGGCAACGATGCGAATAAGGGCAAGTGGTACCCGAATACAAAACCATCATGAAAGGGTCTCCTTGAATGCAAAAAACAGTGGATAGCTGTCGCACCGGCTCGGTGCTGCCATCCACTGTGGAATCGATGACGCCCGACCGGGGGATGTAATCCCCGGAAGGCGCCGATCAGGTTACTTGATGTCTTTCCAGAACACTGCGTTCAGGCGCCAGGCGACCACGGTAAACGCGGCAAGAAAGAGCAGGACCCAGACGCCAATGCGCACCCGGCTGTTCTGCGCCGGCTCGCTCATCCACTGCATGAAGGCAACCAGGTCACCCACATTCTGGTCAAACTCCGCAGGCGTCATGGTACCCGGCTTGACCTGCTCCCAGCCCCGCAACACCTCGATCTCCTCGCCGTGACTGGTCACCTTGTTGTAGAGCGGGCGCTGCTCGCCCTGCAATTCCCATAGGGGATTGGGCATGGCCGTCAGCGGGAAGGCCTTGTTATTCCAGCCCGTGGGGGTCACGGGGTCACGGTAGTAGGTTCGCAGGAAGGTGTAGAGGTAGTCAGGCCCTGAATGACCGCCGATCGCGGCGCGAGAACGCGCGACCAGAGTGAGATCGGGCGGGTTCTTGCCGAAGAAGGCCTTCGCATCGGTCGGGCTCATGGCCACCTTCATCGTGTCGCCGATCTTGTCGGTGGTAAAGGTGAGGTTCTCGGCGATCTGCTTGTCGGTCAGGCCGATGTCGCGCAACCGGTTGAAGCGCATGAACGATGCCGAATGGCAGTTCAGACAGTAGTTCACGAACAGCTTGGCGCCGTTTTGCAATGCCGACATGTCGTTGGTGCGTTTCGGCGCCTTGTCCATGGGAATGCTGCCACCCGCTGCCCAGACCGTGCTCGCGAGGCCCAAGGCCAGCGCGAGGCCCAAAATCAGTTTTTTCATGTTGGTAAATCTTTCCGGATTGGCTCTGGCGCGCTCAGTGCGGCTGGAAGGTGACTCGTGTCGGCACCGTCTTGAACTCGCCCAGACGACTCCACCACGGCATCAGCATGAAAAATCCGAAATAGAACAGGGTACCGACTTGCGACACCCGCTCACCCAGCGGGAACGGTGGCAAAACACCGAGGTAACCCAAGACCAAGAAGTTGATCACGAACAGCGTGTAAAGCCATTTGTTCCATGACGGACGGTAGCGGATCGACTTCACTGGACTGTGGTCCAGCCAGGGCAGGAAGAACAGGATGATGACACCACCACCCATGGCCACCACCCCCCAGAATTTGGCATCAGAGCCAACCAGGAGCGGGTTGCTGATCTCCATGCCAAACCAGGAGCCGACCACCGCCGGCACGCCGAACCAGAAGAACAGGAAGGCAACGATGGCCCAGAAGGATAACTTCAACAGGCTGGGCACCTTGCTTCGGTTGACGATCATCAAGCCAAAAACCACCACGAACAGCCAAAGAAATGGCATGAAGGCGGATGTGACCGCACGCAGGATGGAATAAAACGGCGTGAAGTACCAGACCGGAGCGATGTGCAGTGGCGTCACCAACGGATCGGCCGGAATGAAGTTGTTGTACTCCAGGAAAAAGCCGCCGAACTCGGGCGCAAAAAACACGATGGCCGAGAACACCATCAGGAACACCGACACACCCAGGATGTCGTGCACGCTGTAGTAGGGGTGAAACGGAATGCCGTCGAGCGGAATGCCTTTTTCGTCCTTGAGGGCCTTGATTTCGATACCGTCGGGGTTGTTGGAGCCCACTTCATGCAGCGCGATGATGTGCGCCACCACCAGGCCCAGCAGCACCAGTGGCACGGCAATCACGTGGAACGCAAAAAAGCGGTTCAGCGTCGCATCGCCCACCACGAAATCGCCGCGGATCAGCAGCGCGAGGTCGGGACCGACGAAGGGAATGGCAGCGAACAGGTTAACGATCACCTGAGCACCCCAATAAGACATCTGTCCCCAGGGCAGCAGGTAGCCCATGAAGGCCTCGGCCATCAGCACCAGGAAAATGGCACAACCAAAGACCCAGACCAGCTCACGCGGCTTGCGGTAGGAGCCGTAAATCAGGCCTCGGAACATGTGCAGGTATACCACCACAAAAAACGCCGAGGCGCCGGTGGAGTGCATGTAGCGGATCAGCCAGCCCCAGGGCACGTCTCGCATGATGTACTCGACCGACGCGAACGCCACCGGCACGCCAGCAGCGTTGAGATTGGCGTCGGGCTTGTAGTGCATCGTCAGGAAGATGCCGGTGACAATCTGGATGACCAGCACCAGCAAGGCCAGCGAGCCGAAGAAATACCAGAAGTTGAAGTTTTTGGGCGCGTAGTACTCAGCCAGGTGCTCGTTGTAGAGCTTGGAGAGCGGGAACCGGTTGTCGATCCAGTTCAGCGCTTTCTCGGCCACTGGCGCATCGGGTGAGACTTCTTTGAATTCAGCCATGGGAGGGATGCCTCGGGTCGGGATGATCAGGCCTTGTCTTCGCCCACCAGCAAGGTGGTGTCGGACAGGTAAACGTGCGGAGGCACCTCAAGGTTGTCGGGTGCCGGCTTGTTCTTGAACACGCGGCCCGCCAGGTCAAATGTGGAGCCGTGGCAGGCGCAAAGGAAACCACCCTTCCAGTCATCCGGCAACGAGGGCTGTGCGCCAGGCGTGAAGCGGCTCGAAGGTGAGCACCCCAGGTGGGTGCAGATACCCACTGCCACCAGCACGTCGGGCTTGATGGACCGATGGGTGTTTTGCGCGTATTCCGGAGTCGGGTAGGCCGTGCGGGTCGACTTGGGATCGGCCAGCTCAGGATCAAGGCCCTCCAGGGCAGCGAGTTGTTCGGGTGTGCGACGCAGAATCCACACGGGTTTGCCGCGCCACTCCACGACCCGCATTTCACCAGGCTGCAAGGTGGAAATGTCCACCTCCACTGCAGCCCCGGCGGCCCTGGCTTTTTCGGAGGGCTGGAAACTGCTCACGAACGGCACGGCCACCGCAGCGGCGCCAACGCCGCCCATGGCGGCAGAGGTGATCAGCCAGGTGCGACGGCTGCTGTCGACCTTGCTATCGACGGTTGCTTCACTCATGGGGGAACTTTCAGAAACGGGTCATAACTTGGGGCAACCTTGAATTCTACCGGAGGGTGCGAGGCCTCTAGGCGCTTGACGGAGCAATCGACTGGGCTTTTGGGAGGAGCATGGGCACTCACGACACCTTGCGGACAGGCCGTATTTTCACCACGCCGTGTCAGGCTCGTGTAATACTTTAGAATTGTGTGAAAATCCCTGCGAGCGCTGGGGGAGTCCACATCGGACCATCACCATCAGCGCCGACTTACCCATCTCAAAACAACCGGAGGTCCCCATGGGCATGATGCAAGAGTTCAAGGAATTTGCCGTCAAAGGCAATGTGATCGACCTGGCGGTCGGTGTCATCATCGGTGGCGCCTTTGGCAAGATTGTCGGCTCTCTGGTCGATGACGTGATCATGCCCATCGTCGGCGCCATCTTCGGCAACCTGGATTTTTCCAGCCTGTACGTGACCCTTGGTAAAGTGCCTGAGGGCACGGCACCCACGCTCGCCGCATTGAAAGAGGCGGGCGTACCCACCCTCGCCTACGGCAACTTCATCACCGTGGCCATCAACTTCATCATCCTGGCCTTCATCATCTTCATGATGGTCAAGCAGGTGAATCGGCTCAAGCGCGAAACTCCTCCCGCCGCCCCCGCCGCGCCACCGGAAGACGTGGTGTTGCTGAGAGAGATTCGCGACAGCCTGCGCAAGTAATCCACGCGCCCGTCGGGCCAGACAGCCGCTGCACCGTCGCCGGGCAGCGGCTTTTTTCATGGCTTAGGGCTGAATTTGCGGTCAACCATCTGCATCGCCGCATCGATCGCAGCGAGCAGGCTCGCTTCGCTGGCCCGCCCAGTCCCGGCGAGATCGAAAGCGGTGCCGTGATCGGGGCTGGTTCGGACCAGCGGCAGGCCCAGCGTGGTGTTCACGCCGTGCTCCAGGCCCAGCAGCTTGACCGGGATCAGACCCTGGTCGTGGTACATCGCCACCACCACGTCAAACGCGCCTTGCCGCGCCCGCATGAACACCGTGTCGGGCGCGTGCGGACCGCTGGCCTCAATGCCCTCGCTCCGGGCCAGCGCAACAGCCGGTGCAATCGTCTCGATTTCTTCGCGTCCAAACAGCCCCCCCTCTCCCGCATGGGGATTGAGACCGGCCACGGCGATGCGGGCCTGCAACAGACCGCAGCGTTCGAAATGGCGCGCGGTGATGCGGATGGTGTCCAGCACTCGTTCGATGGTGACCGCCTCGATCGCATCGCGCAGGGCCACGTGGATGCTCACCAGCACCGTATTCAGCCCCGGTGCGCTGAGCATCATGCGCACCGGCAGGTCAGCCACCCGCAGGCCCTGAAACTCAGCGGCCAGCGCTTGCAGCATTTCGGTGTGACCCGGATGAGACACACCGGCTGCGGCCAGGGATTCCTTGTGAATGGGCGCGGTCACCAGGGCGGCCGCCTGCCCGGACAGCACCGCGTGGGCACCCCAGGCGATGCACTCGGCCGCCGCCTGCCCGGACAGCGCACTCACCTGGCCCATGGGCGCCGGCGTGGGCATATTGCCGCACGGCACCACGGCCACCGCAAGAGGCAATGCGTTGGCCAGCGCCTGTGCCAGGCTGCCCTCAGCGATTGGGGAGAGGAACGCAGGATCCAGTCCGACCCAGCCTGCCGCCCGCCTCAGTGTTGCCAGATCGCCCACCACCACCAGGCGCTTTCTCAGTTCCGGACGGCGCTGCAGGGCCTGCAGCACGATCTCCGGGCCGATCCCTGCTGGGTCACCCATGGTCACGATCAGCGGAGGCTGCACTTGCTCTGGCGGTGCTGGAGGCATATCGGACACCGTGACCTCAGGCCGGGTTGGGGATATCGATGAACTGGTGCTTCAGGCCCAACTGGCCCGCCACCGCTGCGCCAACAGCCGGTGCGCCATACCGCTCCGAGGCATGGTGACCGCAGGCGATGTAAGCCACGCCGCATTCGCGCGCGTAGTGGGCCTGTGGCTCTGAGATTTCGCCGGTGATGAACACGTCGGCCCCGGCGGCGATGGCGGCCTCAAAGTAGCTTTGTGCGCCCCCGGTGCACAGAGCAACGCGCTGCACCGACCGGCCCGGCTCGGCCACCAGGATGACGTCACGCCCCAACGCCACCTGCACCTGCTCGGCCAGCGCCTGTGCGGTGCACGCGGGATGGTGCCCGAGAAAACCGAGCGACTGGTCGCCAAACCGCCCTTGCTCGGGTGGCATCAACTCGATACCAAGCACTCGGGCCAGTTGGGCGTTGTTGCCCAGTGTCGGATGTGCATCCAGCGGCAGGTGGTAGGCAAACAGGTTGATCTCGTGCGCGAGCAGGCGCGACAGACGTTGCTTCATCCAGCCGGTCACGCGCCCATCCTGACCGCGCCAGAACAGACCGTGGTGCACCAGGATGGCGTCAGCGCCAGCTTCGATCGCCGCATCGATCAGCGCCAGGCTGGCGGTGACCCCGGTTACGAGCTTGTGAACCTCGGGACGTCCCTCCACCTGCAGACCATTGGGACCATAGTCCTTGAAAGCTGCAGGCTGCAGCAGGTCGTCCAGCACCCCCAGCAGTGCTTCGCGCGAAGCCATGGGTGCAAGCGACAAGGGCAAGGATTCGGGAGACGTCATGGCGGTGGCTCGAACTGGACCGGCTCCGCACACTGCAAAGCTCAGCCACTTGCCATTCTGACAGCGCGCAACCAGCAGGTGCGCACCATCGAACCTCCGCGACCTGCTTGAAGAGACTCAGCCCTGATTGCGCTGGGACTCGTCCATCTTGCGGGTGAAGAAGCGGTAGAACCAAACCGCCATGCCCAGCATGAAGGCGATCACGCCGATGCTGAACAAACCGTAATCGGTCGAAAAGAGATCCACCACGGCTTTCATGGCCTGCTCCATTGTTGTCTGCTTGTGAGGCTTTCATTGAATCGGAACCAAGGCCGGTGTGCCTTGACATGCGTCAAGCGCCTTGAACAGCAGCCCGTCGAGACCATATGCAGGACAATCGGACTTTGACGGGGCGCCAGCCCCGCCCGACACGACTCCAAACGAACATGAAACGACTCTGGCTGGTATTCGCACAAACCGTGACCGTGCTGCTCGCGGCCTTCTTCGTGGTCGCTACGCTCAAGCCCGAATGGCTCAACCGCAAGCCGATGGTGGCTTCGGTGGTGCCCGTTCTGGAATCCAGCGGACCCGCCGTACCGATCACCGGCAATGGACTGCAAAGCTTCAGCGCAGCCGCCAAACTGGCCTCGCCCGCCGTGGTCAGCATCAACACCAGCAAGGCGGTGGCCAACAACCCGGCAGCGGCAGATCCTTGGTTTCGGTTCTTTTTCGGCGAGCAAGGGCCATCGCAGCCCCAGGCTGGCCTGGGCTCGGGCGTGATCGTGAGTCCAGCGGGCTACATCCTGACCAACAACCACGTGATCGAAGAAGCCGATGAGATTGAGGTGATCTTGAACGATGGCCGCAAAAGCGTGGCCAAGGTGATCGGCACCGATCCGGAAACCGACCTTGCCATCCTGAAGGTGGAGCTGGATGGCCTGCCGGTGATCACCCTGGGTGATTCGGACAGCCTGGCCATCGGTGACCTGGTACTGGCCATAGGAAACCCGTTTGGCGTGGGACAGACCGTTACCAGCGGCATCGTGAGCGCGCTGGGTCGCACCCAGCTGGGCATCAACACCTTTGAGAACTTCATCCAGACCGACGCCGCCATCAACCCCGGCAACTCTGGCGGTGCCCTGGTGGACATCCAGGGTCGGCTGATGGGCATCAACACCGCGATTTACTCGCGCTCGGGTGGCTCCATGGGCATCGGCTTTGCCATCCCCACCTCAACCGCCAAAAACGTGCTCGAAGCCATCGTGCGCGACGGACAGGTCACCCGCGGCTGGATCGGCGTGGAGCCGCAGGACCTCACACCAGAACTGGCTGAAAGCTTCGGTATTTCCAACAGTCAGGGGGTGATCATCACCGGGGTGCTGCAAAACGGCCCGGCGGCTCGAGCAGGGATCCGTCCCGGCGACGTGATCACCGAGGTCGCGGGGCGACAAGTGGCCAATGTGGCCCAGTTGCTCTCTGCAGTAGCAGCCCTGAAACCCGGCGAGTCGGCCACCCTGGCCATCACTCGCCGCGATGGCACCACGACGCTGGATGTGACACCGGGTCGCCGGACACTGCCGAACCAGACGCGCGCCCGCTGATCGCCGCGGCCTGTTACTTCGGCGATTCGTCGGATTCGACGGGTTTTGAGGCGGTGTTTTTCACGAACCAGTGAGAACCCCAGATGCCCAGCTCATAGAGCAGGCACATCGGCAACGCAAGTGCGAGCTGGGAGATGACGTCAGGTGGCGTGACGATGGCCGCGATGACAAAAGCCACCACGATGAAGTAGCCCCGGAACTCCTTGAGCTGCTTGATCGACACCATGTTCATCTTCACCAGCAGCACCACCACAATGGGCACCTGGAACGCCAGGCCAAAGGCCAGGTACAGGGAGAGGATGGCTTCCACGTAAGAGGCGATGTCGGGCGTCGCCGCCACACTGGCCGGCGTGAACTGCTGGATGAAGCCAAACATCTTGTCGAGCACAAAAAACTGCACAAACGCGATACCCACGTAAGCCAGCAAGCTGCCCAGCGTGATCAGCGGAATGGCAAATTTTTTCTCGTGACTGTAGAGCCCCGGCGCCACGAACGCCCAGACCTGGTACATCCACCAAGGCAGCGAGAGCAGCAGCGCGGCCATGGCCAGTACCTTGATAGGCACAAAAAAGGGCGAAAAGACGCCCACCGCGATCAGCTTGGCATCCGGCGGCATGTGAGCGCGGATCGGCACGGCGATGAGGTCGATCAAACCGCTGGGGCCAGGCCAGACCGCCAGGGCTGCCATGCAGATCGCCAGGCCAATCACGCCGTAAAGCAGCCGGTTTCGCAGCTCCATCAGGTGCTGCACAAAAGGCTGCTCGCTACCGGCGAGTTCGTCGGTCGAATCTTTGGGGTCGGACATCAGCGGGGGGCGGAGGAGGAACGGGGCCGAAAGCGCGCCACACGGGCTGCTCCCGACTGAGTGCGGGTGCGCACGCCAGCACGCGCCTTGAACCACTGGGGCATGGCCTTTTGCTTGATGCGCCAGTTTTTCTTGGGGTGCTTGTAGACCGGGTGAGCATCGGCTCCGATGCTGTTCATAGCGTCGGAGCCGTAATCGTTACCTTCCAGACCAGCAGTGGCTTCGGACCACGACTTCTCGAAATCGCTGGCACTGCTCTGCACCGAGCCCTGCACGTCGCGTGCGGCGGACTCCACCGAGTCCTTCATTTTCTTCAGCTCTTCGAGCTCCATCGACCGATTCACCTCGGCCTTGACGTCCGATACGTACCGTTGGGCCTTGCCCAGCAACGCACCCACGGTGCGCGCCACCCGCGGCAGCTTCTCAGGACCGATGACGATCAGCGCTACCGCCCCGATAAGGGCGAGCTTGGAGATGCCCAGATCAATCATGTGGAGGCCATTCGGAAATCAGAAAGTGCAGGGAGGTGCCGAAGGCCACGCCCGGAGTGCGGGCGGGGTCCGGAGACCGGCTCACTGCTCAGCTTTTCTGTTTGGCCTCAACGTCGATGGTGTTCTTGTCGCCGCTGTTTTCATGCGCGACCTTGGCGGAGGCGCTGGGTGCTGGCGCTTCAGCACCTGACTCAGCCGATTGCCCGCCTTCCTTGATGCCGTCTTTGAAGCCCTTGACCGCACCGCCGAGGTCCGAGCCGATGTTCTTGAGCTTTTTGGTGCCAAAGACCATGACGACGATCAGCAGCACGACGAGCCAGTGCCAAATTGAGAAAGAGCCCATGATTTACTCCAGAGGTAGGTAAGAAGCGCGAGGCGCTTTGCATGGGATTCTAAGCCCGGAGCGGAGTTCACCGCCCCGGCCAAGGTCGGCAAAACCCGCACCGATCAAAGGGCGAGTCCGCGCGAGGCTCAGCAATTGGGTTGCTGCGGTTTCAGCCGCGTTGCCAGGGCCTCGCCCCACCCATGACGTGCACATGCAAATGGTGCACCTCCTGTCCGCCTTCCGTGCCGGTGTTGCACACCATGCGAAAGCCGCCATCAGGATACGGATTGCAGCCCGCCTCAGCGGCCAGTTGAGGCGCCAGCACCATCATGCGCCCCATGAGACCCACATCCTGCGGAGTGAGTTGTGCCATGGACGGGATATGGCGCTTGGGCACCAGGAGAAAGTGCACCGGCGCCCAAGGGTGGATGTCGTGGAAAGCGAACAGCTCGTCGTCCTCGTAGACCTTTCTCGAGGGAATCTGACCCGAGATGATTTTGCAGAACAGGCAGTTGGGATCGTGATCGCTCATGGGTCGAGAACGGGGGAGGTCAGGTCGGCAGCGACTGGCTCGCATTCATGCGCACCATGCCTTTGACAATGCGGTAGAGGAACCAGATGGAGATGATGGCCCAGGCGATCGCGCCGGGCAGGTAGAGAAGCAGAAACAGCGGGAAGGTGACCACATAAAAGAAACCTGCCCACAACACAGTGCGGATGCGCCAGGAAAAATGACTGGCCTGCCAGGTGCCCTCAGCATCGGACTTTTTCACCAGATCGATGATCAGCGCCACCACAAGCAGGCCAGCGCCGACTTGCGCGCCCGGGATCACCGCTGCCACCGCAACGATCAGGTGCAGCAGGTAGCTGATCCAGCCCACGGTCTTCAGAGACTGCGCTTTTTCGCTGTCGATTGAGGACACGTCAATGATGTCGTTCATGGTCTGTTCCTGTTGTTTGCCGGGGATCATCCACCTGATTCGCGCGCCAAGACCTTGCGCAACGCCTTCTCTTCGAGGCCACTCAGACCTTCGCGACGCACCAGTTCTGCCACCACGTCGGCTGGCTGCTTGTCGTAATGGGCCAGCGCGATCATGCAATGAAACCAGAGATCGGCCACTTCGTTGACCAGCTTTTGCGCATCGCCATCGCGGTCACAATCTTTGGCGGCCATGACCACCTCGGTGGCCTCTTCTCCGATTTTTTTGAGAAACGCGTCCGGTCCCTTGTGAAGCAGGCGCGCCACGTAACTCTTGTCCGGATCTCCACCCCGCGCTGGCTTGCGGCTTTCAATCACCTCGGCGAGGCGGGCCAGATCATCTTGGGAAAGTTGCGGCGCCGTCATTTGTAAATCGATTCGGGGTCTTTGAGCACCGGCTCCACAGCACGCCACTGCCCGTTGTCATGTTGTTGGTAAAAGCAGCTGTGTCGACCGGTGTGACAGGCGATGCCAGGTTCGTGGCCCTGCTGGGTGACTTTGATCAGCACCACATCATGGTCGCAATCCAGACGGATGTCGTGCACCGTCTGCACGTGGCCAGATTCTTCACCCTTGTACCAAAGCTTGCCGCGCGAGCGGCTGAAGTACACCGCGCGCCCGAGCTCGGCGGTTTTGCTCAGCGCCTCGCGATTCATCCAGGCGAACATGAGCACGTCGCCAGTGGACGCCTCCTGTGCAATCACGGGCACCAAACCCTGCGAATCCCATTTCACCGCGTCTAGCCAATTCATGCCGGGAATCTAACATGGCCTTTGATCAAGCCGGGGGGCAGCCTGCAAACGCGGTTAGCATGCCATCAAGCCGGGCGGTTTGTCATGAACCCGCGCCGACTGCACCGAGGAAAAACCATGAGTCTGCGTACCCTGATGCTGGTAGCCCTGATCTTACTGATGGCGGGCTTTGTTGCACTCAACTTCGAGGCCATCGTGCAACCCAACACCCTCAACCTGGGTTTCTCGGAAATCCAGGCGCCACTGGGCCTGGTGATGCTGGGCATGATTGTGGCTTTGCTGGTGGTGTTCCTGCTGGCCCTGGTTTACTTCCAGACCAGCCACCTCATGGAAGTGCGACGCATCACCCGCGAAGCCAGCGAGCAACGTCAACTGGCCGACAGGGCTGAGGCTTCGCGCTTCACCGAGTTGCGCGAACTCCTGCGCACCGAGATGCAGGCCGTCGCCGCGCGCGACGCCGAGTTATCGAACCAGTTGATGCAGAAAATGGATGCGGTGCGCGCGGGCCTGGCCGAGACCATTGAGCTCACAGGCAACGGGCTCGGCGCCAGCCTGGGCGAACTGGAAGACCGTTTCGTGCGCCAGTTCCCCCCAACCGACCGGAGCTGAGGCGCCGAAGGCAACCCTGCGCCCCTCCTCGCTGATTTCAGCGCCGCACCGGAATGCCGCGTTCAGCCATGCGCTGCTTGGCCTGCGCAATGGTGTACTCGCCGTAGTGGAAGATGCTGGCAGCCAGCACGGCGTCGGCATGCCCATGTTGCACCCCATCGGCGAGGTGGTCGAGGTTGCCCACTCCCCCTGAAGCGATCACCGGCACGTTCACCGCATCGGCCACGGTGCGGGTGAGGTCCAGATCAAAGCCTGCCTTGGTTCCGTCGCGGTCCATGCTGGTGAGCAAGATTTCACCGGCACCATGTTCGGCCATCTTCCGGGCCCAGGCCACCACGTCCAGGCCGGTATTCTGGCGGCCGCCATGGCTGTAGACATCCCAACCTTCACCACGATCCAACATGTCGTTGCCAAAGCGACGCTTGGCGTCGATGGCGACCACGATGCACTGCGAACCGTACTTATCGGACACCTCACGGATGACCTGGGGATTGGCGATGGCCGCCGAGTTGAAGCTGGTCTTGTCGGCGCCCGCATTGAGCAGGCGGCGCACATCGTCCACGGTGCGCACCCCGCCGCCCACGGTGAGCGGGATGAACACCTGGGACGCCACCGCCTCAATGATGTGCAGGATGAGATCGCGCCCGTCGCTGGTGGCGGTGATGTCGAGAAAGGTCAGCTCATCAGCGCCCTGCTCGTTGTAGCGCGCAGCGATCTCCACCGGGTCGCCCGCATCGCGCAGCTCGACGAAGTTGACGCCCTTGACGACACGGCCGCCGGTCACGTCAAGGCAGGGAATGATGCGTTTGGCGAGCAAATCGAGGACCTCAATGAAGATGAAAGTTCGGCCGAGATCGGTACTGAGTCCATGTCGGCGCGGATCTGGCTGCGCCAGTCTGCAGCCAACGCCCCATTGAGGGGGTGACGCCGAAGGCGGCGCGCAGGCGGGTCAATCGCTATCCGTTGAGTTCGTCAGCGAGCTGTTGCGCCGCCTCAAAATCAAGATCGCCGCTGTAGATAGATCGGCCGCAGATGACACCCTCCACGCCTTCTTCTTCCACCTCGCAGAGCTTGCGGATGTCATCCAAATTCGAAAGCCCTCCCGAGGCGATGACGGGAATGGTCAGTGCCTGGGCCAGCTTCACCGTGGCCTCGATGTTGATGCCACTCAACATGCCGTCTCGGCCGATATCGGTGTAGATGATGCCCTCAACACCGTAGTCTTCAAACTTTTTGCCCAGGTCGATCACTTCGTGGCCGGTCAGCTTGCTCCAGCCATCGGTGGCGACCTTGCCTTCTTTGGCGTCCAGACCGACGATGATGTGGCCGCCAAAGGCGGTGCAGGCGTCTTGCAGAAAGCCGGGGTTTTTCACCGCCGCCGTGCCGATGATCACGTAGCGAAGGCCAGCGTCCAAGTAGCGCTCGATGGTGTCCATGTCGCGGATGCCGCCGCCCAGCTGCACATCCACCTCGGCACCGATTTCCTTCAGGATGGCGCGGATCGCTTGCTCGTTCTTGGGCTTGCCAGCAAACGCGCCATTCAGATCCACCAGATGCACGCGTCGCGCACCCTTGTCGACCCAGCCGCGCGCCACGGCGGCCGGGTCTTCACCGAACACGGTGGATTGGTCCATGTCGCCCTGCTTGAGGCGCACGCACTGGCCGTCTTTGAGATCGATGGCGGGGATCAGCAGCATGATGGTGTGGTGGTTGAACGGAAGGCGTACAAAACGAGCCTTGGGGGCTCAGGGGTTCCAGGTCAGGAAGTTGCGGTACAGCGCCAAACCCTGGTCAGCGCTTTTTTCGGGGTGAAACTGGGTGGCGAAAATGTTATCGCGTGCGACGGCAGCTGCAAAGCGCCCACCATAGTCTGCTTCGCCCACGCTGTGCTGGGCGCTGACCGGCTGCGCATAGTAGCTGTGCACAAAATAGAAGTAGGCGCCGTCCTCAATGCCGTTCCAGAGGGCATGCGCTGGGCCACGACCGAGGTCGTAGAACACCTGGTTCCAGCCCATCTGGGGCACCTTGAACCGGCTGCCATCGGCCTGCAACCGCCCTTGCAGGCGAAACTGCCGCACCTCGCCCGGGATCAGGCCCAGACCAGGAGTGTCGCCCTCCTCGCTGTGGTCGAGCAGCATCTGCATGCCCACACAGACGCCGAACAGGGGCTTGTTGGCGGTGGCGTGCAAAACGGCGCCCAGCAGGCCAGATGTGGCCAGGCCACGGGTGCAATCGGCCATATGGCCCTGGCCTGGCAGCACGACGCGCTCGGCATCCAGCACCACCTGGGGGTCGGACGTGATGATCACTTCCAGTCCGCTTCCCGCGGCGACATGGGTCACGGCCTGCGACACGGAGCGCAGATTGCCGCTGCCGTAATCCACCACGGCCACTGTCTTGCGTGTCATGAGACGGCAGGGGTTACAAAGAACCTTTGGTGGAAGGGATCATCTGGCCCATGCGAGGGTCCCGCTCCAGCGCCATCCGCAGCGCGCGGGCAAAGGCCTTGAACACCGTTTCAGCCTGATGGTGGGCGTTTTCGCCGTGCAGGTTGTCGATGTGAAGGGTGACGCTGGCGTGGTTCACGAAACCCTGGAAGAACTCGAACGCGAGCTGGGTATCGAAGCCGCCCACCATGCCGCTCTTGAACGGCACGCGCATGTGCAGACCCGGGCGGCCTGAAAAGTCGATCACCACGCGCGACAGCGCCTCGTCCAGCGGCACATAGGCGTGGCCGTAGCGGCGAATGCCCTTCTTGTCGCCCACCGCCTGGGCGAAGGCCTGGCCGAGCGTGATACCCACGTCTTCCACCGTGTGGTGGCCATCGATGTGAAGGTCTCCCTGGGCCTGGATGTCCAGGTCGATCAGCCCGTGGCGGGCGATCTGGTCAAGCATGTGGTCAAAAAAGCCGATGCCGGTGGACAGCTTGGCTGCGCCGGTGCCATCGAGATTGATGCGCACACGGATCTGCGTTTCGCTGGTATCGCGCTGAACGTCAGCGATGCGGTCGGTGGCGACGGAAGTGGGGGTGGTCATAAACAGTCGGGCAAGGCGCGGATGAGCATGGCGTTTTCGGTCGGGGTGCCGACCGTCAGACGCAGACACTGGCCCAGCAATGGGTGCATTTTAGAAACATTCTTCACCAGCAGGCCACGCGCCTTCAGGCCATCGAAGCAGCGTTGCGCATCGGTTACACGCGCCAGCACCATGTTGGCATCGCTGGGGAACGGCGTCACGCCAGGCATGGATGCCAGCGCATGGATCAGCACGTCACGCTGTTGGCAGATCTGTCGCGCCTGGGCTGCGAAGACCTCAGCATGCTCCAGCGCAAACAGGGCGCACTCGGCATTGAGCACGCTCACGTTGTAAGGAGGTCGCAGCTTGTCCACCTCGTCGACCAGCGCCTTGGGGCCGAGCAGGTAGCCCAGACGAACGCCAGCGAGGCCCAATTTGGACAGTGTGCGCATCAGCAGCACGTTGGCGTTCGCCTCGGGCTGGGAGCGCATCTCGGTCAGCCAGCTGCGACTGGAAAAGGGCTGATAAGCCTCGTCCATCACCACCAGACCGCCGAACCGCGCGGCCTCGGCGATCAGGCGGCGGATCACGGCGGCATCCCACAGGTTGGCAGTGGGGTTGTTCGGGTAGGCCAGGTAGGTGATGGCTGGCTGATGCTGCCGGAGTGCCTCCACCATGGCGGTCTCATCCAACTCGAAGTCGGCGGTGAGGGGCACGCCGTGAAAGACCAGGCCTTGCAGCTGCGCGCCCATGGCGTACATCACAAAGCCAGGCAGCGGCGCCAGGATGGAGGCGCCCGGGGTGTCGCAGGCCATGGCGAGCAGCGAGATCAGCTCGTCGGACCCGTTGCCCAGCATCAGCGCATGGCCTGATGGCAAATCCACATGGGCACACAGGGCGCGCTTCAGATCGTCGACGCGGGCACCCGGGTAGCGGTTGATGGCCACCGCCCCCAGCCGCTCACCCAGTTGCTTTTGCAGCTCGGGCGACAAGGAGAACGGGTTTTCCATCGCATCGAGCTTGACCATGCCCGCCGCATTCTGGATGGCGTAGGCGTGCATGGACTGGATGTCCTGCCGGATGAAGCGCATGGGGCTGGGCGTGGTCAGGTGACTCATTCGGGCGTCCTCATGGGCGGCACGTCGGTCAACCGCAACTCGGCTGCGCGAGCGTGCGCGTGCAGCCCCTCGCCATAGGCCAGTTCGGCGGCGATGGCACCCAGCGTCTGGGCACCTGCGGCGCTGACCTCGATCAGACTGCTGCGTTTCTGAAAGTCGTAAACACCCAGCGGCGAAGAAAACCGCGCTGTGCCGCTGGTGGGCAGCACGTGGTTGGGGCCTGCGCAGTAGTCACCCAGGCTTTCGCTGGTGTAGGCGCCGAGGAAGATGGCGCCAGCGTGTTTGAGTAGTGGCTCCCAGCGGTGGGGTTCGGTGCTGGACACCTCCAGGTGCTCGGGTGCGATGCGGTTGCTGATGGCACAGGCCTCTTCCATGCTGCGGGTGTGGATCAGCGCGCCGCGGTCGTTCAAGCTCTTGGCGATGATGGCCGCGCGGGGCATGGTCGGCAGCAGGCGATCAATCTCCGCCTGCACCAGGTCGATGTAGTCAGCATCGGGGCAAAGCAGAATGCTTTGCGCCAATTCATCATGCTCTGCCTGGCTGAAGAGGTCCATAGCGACCCACTCGGCGGGGGTGCTGCCATCGGCCAGCACCAGGATTTCGCTGGGACCGGCGATCATGTCGATACCTACGGTACCAAACACGTGCTTCTTGGCACTGGCCACATAGGCATTGCCAGGGCCGGTGATCTTGTCGACCCTCGGCACGGTGGCGGTGCCGTAGGCCAGCGCGGCCACGGCCTGAGCGCCGCCGATGGTGAAGGCCCGCGTGACACCCGCCACGTAGGCCGCAGCCAGCACCAGTTCGTTTCGCTCACCCTGAGTGGCCGTGGCGCCACCTGAGCCGCCCGTGGCCAGGCTGCCACGCACCGGTGTGGGCACCATCATGATGATTTCCTGCACCCCGGCCACGTGGGCTGGAATGGCGTTCATCAGCACGCTAGAGGGGTAGGCTGCCTTGCCACCGGGCACGTAGATACCCACCCGGTCCAGCGGTGTGACCTTCTGACCCAACAAGCTGCCGTCTTCGTCTCGGTAGCTCCAGCTCTCGCCGCTGGCCTTCTTCTGGGCCACGTGGTATTGACGCACGCGGTGCGCGGCGGCTTCCAGCGCGGCTCGCTGGGCCTTGGGCAGGCGTTCGAAGGCGATCTTGAGCTCGGCCTGAGTCAGCTCCAGGTTCTGCACGCTGGAGCGTTCCAGACCGTCAAAGCGAGCGGTGTACTCCAGCACCGCCGCATCGCCACGCTGTTTCACATCGACCAGGATGTCGGCCACTCGCTGTTCAATGGCAACGTCGGTCTCGGCAGACCAGTGCAACCGCGCCGCAAACTCGGCTTCGAAGCCGGCGGCGGCAGTGGACAGGCGAAGTGGCTGGGCAGTGGATCTCATGTGGTCTGAGAAGCGGTTTTGGCGATGGCCTGCGAGAAGGCGTCAATGATGGGGCGGATGGTGGCCTGCTTGAGCTTGAGCGCGGCCTGGTTCACCACCAGCCGCGAGCTGATGTCCATGATGTGCTCCACCTCAACCAGCTGGTTGGCCTGCAAGGTTTTGCCGGTGGACACCAGGTCGACGATGGCGTCGGCCAGACCGGTGAGTGGCGCGAGTTCCATGCTGCCGTAGAGCTTGATCAGGTCCACGTGCACACCCTTGCCGGCGAAAAACTCACGCGCAATGGTCGTGTACTTGGTGGCCACGCGCAGGCGCGACCCCTGGCGCACCGCCGAGGCGTAGTCGAAATGCGCCGACACGGCCACGCTCATTCGGCATTGGGCGATCTTCAGGTCCAGCGGCTGGTAAAGACCCTGGCCACCGTGCTCGATCAGTGTGTCCTTGCCGGTGACCCCCAGGTCGGCGCCGCCGTACTCCACATAGGTCGGCACGTCGGACGCGCGCACCAGCACCACGCGCACATCGGCATGGCTGGTCGCCAGGATGAGTTTGCGAGAGGTATCAGGGTCTTCGAGCACCTGGATGCCGGCGGCCGCCAGCAGCGGCAGCGTCTCGTCGAAGATTCGGCCTTTGGAGAGAGCGAGAGTGATCATGAGCGTCTGTGCTTCACTTGAAACGGACGATGTCCGCGCCGATGCCACGCAACTTTTCTTCCATCTGGTCGTAGCCCCTATCCAGGTGGTAAATGCGGTCGACCACGGTCTGTCCTTCGGCCACCAGCCCCGCAATCACCAAGCTGGCCGACGCTCGAAGGTCGGTGGCCATCACGGTGGCACCCGACAGCCGATCAATCCCCTCGACCACCGCCACCTTGCCATCGGTCTGAATGCGTGCACCCAGTCGCACCAGCTCATTGACGTGCATGAAACGGTTTTCGAAGATGGTCTCGGTCACCTTGGCCGTGCCCTCGGCAATGCAGTTGAGCGCCATGAACTGCGCCTGCATGTCGGTGGGGAAACCCGGGTACTCGGTGGTGCGAAAACTTTGCGCCTTGAGCCGGCCAGTCGACCGGATGCGGATGAAGGCGCCCGCAGCCTCCGCGCCCGCTTCGATCTCGGCTCCTGCTTCCAGCAGTTTGTCGATGACCGCGTCCAGGTGGTGCGCGTTTGCGTGGCGCAGCACCACATCGCCGCCGGTGGCTGCCACCGCACAGAGGAAGGTGCCGGCCTCAATGCGGTCGGCCACCACCTGGTGGGTACAGCCGTGCAGTCGCTCCACACCCTGGATGTGGATGCGGCTGGTGCCGTGGCCTTCGATCTTGGCACCCATGGCGATGAGCATCTCGCACAGGTCAGGAATCTCAGGTTCCTGCGCCGCGTTTTCCAGCAGGGTCTCTCCCTCGGCGAGTGCGGCCGCCATGAGGAAGTTTTCGGTGCCGGTCACGGTCACCATGTCGGTGGCGATGCGCGCGCCGTGCAGTCGGCTGCGCCCCTGCGGCAGGCGCGCCACCATGTACCCGTGCTCAACCACGATCTCGGCACCCATGGCCTGCAGGCCCTTGATGTGCTGATCGACCGGGCGCGACCCGATCGCACACCCGCCGGGCAGAGACACCTTGGCATGGCCAAACCGAGCCAGCAGTGGCCCCAGCGCCAGAACCGAGGCGCGCATGGTCTTGACCAGTTCGTAAGGCGCCTCGGGCTGGATCGGGTCAGCCGCCTGAAACGACATGCCACCGCGCTCGCCGTGGGTCTCGGTCTTCACGCCCATGTTGTTGAGCAGGCGGCGCATGGTGGCCACATCGTGCAGTCGCGGCACATTGAGCAGGCGCACCGGTTCGTCCGTCAACAGCGCTGCGCACATCTCGGGTAGGGCCGCGTTCTTGGCGCCCGAGATGGTGACCTCGCCCTTCAGGGTACGGCCACCGGTGATTCGCAATTTGTCCATGTGATTGATTTCGGTTTTTGCTGGTCAGAAGACGACGGCCGAGGAGCGCGATGTCAAGATTGAGCACACACCGCAGAACCGGCTCCGCCAGACTGCCGGTGTGGCCCACCCGCAGGGGGAAGTCGTGCAGCGGCGCAGGACGGTCATTTCTGTTTCCACTCAGCCGGCGTGTGCGTCTTCATCGACAAGGCGTGCACCTCGTCGTTCTGGATGCGCGCACCCAGGGTGTCGTACACGCGCTTATGGCGCGCGATCAGGCGCAGGCCTTCGAAGGCAGGAGAGACGATCACAGCCGACCAGTGGCGGCCATCGCCCGATACCTCGATGTGCTCACACGGCAGGCCAGCGGTGATCAGTTGTTGCAATTGTTCTGCGGTCATAAGGCTTGGGTTCAGTGACGGATTTTGTAACCAGTGCGCAGCAGGTGCAGCGCCAGCGCGCTCACGCAGAGCAAGGCCCCGCCCACCAGCAGCAGGCTGAGCCAAGGTGAGGTGTCGCTGACGCCGAAAAAGCCATAGCGAAAACCGTCGATCATGTAGAAAAACGGGTTGAGGTGGCTCACCTGCCGCCAGAACTCGGGCAGGGAATGGATGGAGTAGAACACGCCCGACAAGAAGGTCATGGGCATGATGATGAAGTTCTGGAACACCGCCATCTGATCGAACTTATCGGCCCACAGACCGGCGATCAGGCCGAGTGCCCCGAGCAGCGCAGCACCCAGGATGGCAAATACCAGCACCCACAGCGGCGCCACCAGCGAGGGTTGTGCGAACCACCAGGTGGCCAGCAGCACACCGGCGCCCACCGCCAGGCCACGCACCACCGAGGAGCCCACATACGCGCAGAACCAGGCGCGGTGCGACAGCGGCGTGAGCATGAGAAACACGAGGTTGCCCATGACCTTGCTCTGGACCATCGAGGAGCTGCTGTTGGCAAACGCGTTTTGCAGCACGCTCATCATCACCAGACCGGGCAGCAGAAAGGCGGTGTAGCTCACCGAGTCGTACACCTGCACCCGATCTTCGAGCACATGACCGAATATCACCAGGTAGAGAATGGCTGTGATGACGGGCGCGGCCACGGTCTGGAAACCTACCTTCCAGAAGCGCAGGATCTCCTTGTAGAACAGAGCTTGCCAGCCCCTCACGCCAGCACCTCAGCGGGCTTGGCCGGGCGCGGCGTGGCGCTGGTGAGATCAAGGAACACGTCTTCCAGGTCGGCCTTGCGAATCTCGATGTCCTCCGGTGCCACGCCCGCCTCTCGCAAGCGCGCGAGGGTGCGCTCGACCGCGAGCGCGTCATTGGCTGGCAACTGCACCACGCGACCGGTCACACGAGCTTGCGCGGCCAGATCGGCGGGCAGCGCCGCATCGGTCTTGAAGCGCAGCACATTGGACGCGGCGCGTGCCAGCAGCGCCGAGGTTCTCTCCAGAGCCACCACCCTGCCCTGCTTGAGCATGGCGATGCGCCCGCACAGCGCCTCAGCCTCTTCCAGGTAGTGGGTGGTCAGCAGGACCGTGCTGCCCAGGCGCTTGTTGAGATCGGAAATGAAGTGCCACAGCGTCTGGCGCAGCTCCACATCCACGCCGGCGGTCGGTTCGTCAAGAACAATGACCGGTGGCTTGTGCACCAGCGCCTGCGCAATCAGCACGCGGCGTTTCATGCCGCCCGAGAGCTGGCGCATGTTGGCACCGGCTTTGTCGGCCAGTCCGAGCCCGTCGAGCAGCTCGTTGATCCAGGCGTCGTTGTGGCGGATGCCGAAGTAGCCCGACTGAAAACGAAGCGCCTCGCGCACATTGAAAAAGGGGTCGAACACCAGTTCCTGCGGAACCACGCCGAGCTGGCGCCTCGCCGCCTGGTAGTCGGCCTGCACATCATGGCCATGCACCCGGACTTGGCCACTGGTGGCGCGGGAAAGTCCAGCGAGGATGCTGATCAGCGTGGTCTTGCCCGCACCATTGGGCCCCAGCAGGCCAAAAAACTCGCCGGGCTCAATGTCGAACGACACATCCTGCAACGCATGCAGGTCGCCGTGGGGAGACGAATAGATCTTGGAGACGTGCTGAAAGGAAACGGCGGGCATGGCGACGGGGACAGGCCCCAGGAATGGCGACGGAGCGCGGGACATCCGCGCCCGTCAGGCCAGCCCGCCATTTTAAGCGCCGCGCCCATCGGGCGCTGGGAAGCGCTGCAATCACCGGCAGCGCTCAGGTCGGCAGCAGTTCGCTCACACCGTAGAGCGCCATCAAGTCGCGCAATCGCTGGGGTGGGTGGCTCAAAGCCAGGGAGCGGCCCTGCTGCTGCAGTTCGCGCCGCAACTCCAGCAGCACCGCCACCGCCGAACTGTCCAGGACCTGCAGGCCCTGAGCGTCGAGCGTTACCGCTGGCCCAGCCTGCTGAGCCAGGCTTTGCCGAAGCTGCAGCAACGCCCGGGCGGCCCCTTGCATGGTCAGCTCAGTGGGAAGGGCGAAACGAGCGGGGTCAGCAGCCATAGAAATCGTCATCGGTTGGACTCAACCCGCTTTGGTGCTGCTGTTGCTTTTGTTGCGCTGGCTCAGGCTTTCGATCAGACCATCCAGCCCTTTGGCACTGATTTCCTGCGCGAACTGGGTGCGGTAGGTCTCGACCAGCCAGATGCCCAACACGTTCAGGTCGTAGATTTTCCAGCCATCCGGCGTCTTCTCAAGGCGGTAGTCGAGCTGGATCGGCTCACCCCGGCCACGCACCTCAGAGCGCACCAATACCTCGGTGTCTTCGGCGCGGGAGCGGAAGGGTTTGAAGCTTACGGTCTGGTCCTTGACCTCACCCAGAGCACCCGAATAGGTACGCACCAGCAAGGTCTTGAACTCGTCCTGCAGCTGCTTTTTCTGCTCCGGTGTGGCCTGACGCCAGTAGCGCCCCACCGCGGACGAGGTCATGCGCGAAAAGTTCACGCTGGGCATGATCTTGCTGTCCACCAGCGCCACGATCCGGTTGATATCGCCGGCCTGAATGGCCGGGTCAGCCTTCACCGCGGCCATGACATCGTTCGAAATGCGCTTGATCAATGCGTCTGGCGCCTCGTCGGCGGCCTGTGCGAACCCTGCCCCCAGGCTCATTGCGCAGAGCGCGACAGCGCCCAGCCAATTGCGTCGATTCCAAAACATGCTTTTTCCTTTCCAGCTCGCTAGGAGCCCAGTTGCGGTGGACAAAACCACAGCGCGTTTGCTTGGAGGGTGGCTCAGCGCGCCAGTTCCCGTCTTCACCGCATCTTCACACGGCGCACTCACCCTCATTTGCTGGAATCTGTATCTTGCGTCACGGGCGGTAGACCCCAGCCTTCGTCAATGATGTCCATGATCTGGTTGTCGCGGCGCTGCAAATACAGATCTCGCACAAAGCTGTACTTGTCCAGCGCCGCGCCCTCGAGCAGGTTGGTGGCCCGCAGCAAGCCGGCGCGGGTGTCCACCACGCGCAGCGCCGTGAGCGAGTTGCGGGATGACACGTCACTGACTCGCCCCACCAGATCACCACTGTTGTCCACGACAAAGCCGCTGGCATCCCGGATCGAGGAAGGACCAAAAATCGGCATCACCAGATACGGTCCCGAGGGCACGCCCCAGCGGCCCAGGGTCTGGCCAAAGTCGACCCGCGTGCGCTCAATTCCCATTTCGGTGGCAATGTCGAGCAGGCCACCCAGACCAAATACCGTGTTCACCGACACGCGCATCAGGTTTTCCACCGCCACGCGCGGTCGCAGCTGCAGGCCTGCGTTGGCCGCCGACAGCACATCACCCAGATTGCCAAAGAAGTTGTTCACGCCAGTCTGTACCAGACTGGGTGTGACGTCTCGGTAAACGGTGGCCACGGGTTTGAGCACGGCGTTGTCCACCGCGTCGTTGAATCCCGAGACGCCTCGATTGAACGGCTCCAGCGGGTCACGCGGGTTGGCATTCGGCCCCGTGGCGCAGCCCGCCAGGACCGCGCCCAGCACAAGCGCGGTGCCCGTTTTGCAAATCATTGACCAAATGGACATGAAAACTCCCTGAAATGGCGGCACGCCCATTTTGACCGCGTTGCTCACCGACTGCCCGCACGGGCAGTAACAGACCCCTCAAACGAGGGGCAACTCATCACTGTTCGGTGGCCGATCCGCTGTCGGCGGCGCGGTTGAAGAGGAACTGGCCGATCAGGTTTTCCAGCACGACGGCGGATTGTGTCTGGGTGATCACGTCGCCAGCCGCCAGATTTTGCTCAGAGCCTCCGGGTTCCAGACCGATGTACTGGTCACCCAGGAGACCGGCGGTCAGGATCTTGGCCGAGGAGTCCTTGGGGAAGGCCACGTCCGAATTGAGCTCCATGCTGACCACGCCCTGGAAAGTGACACGATCCAGCGAGATGCCTGTGATACGACCTACGTTGACACCGGCCGAGCGCACCGGTGCGCGGGCCTTGAGGCCCCCGATGTTGTCGAAGCGGGCCTGGACCGTGTAGGTCTGACCGGTGCCGGTGAAGCTGGTGAGGTTGGCGGCCTTGAGGGCCAGGAACAGCAGGGCCAGCGCGCCCAGCGCAACAAACAGACCGACCAGAATTTCAATGCTTTTTTTGTTCATGTGCACTCCTACGGCAAATCAGGGGGTCGAGAACATCAGGGCGGTGAGGATGAAGTCCATCGCCAGCACGCCCAGCGATGCAGTAACCACCGTGCGGGTGGTGGCGTAGGCGACCCCTTCGGGCGTAGCCTCGGTCTCGTAGCCTTGGTAAAGCGCCACCGCGGTGCAGATGACGCCGAACACCATGCTCTTGACCACGCCGTTGCCGACATCGCGCCACACATCCACACCGCTTTGCTGGATCGACCAAAAATTGCCCGAATCGATGCCAATCAGCAGCACCGCCACCACATAGGCGCCCAGGATGCCGATGGCAGAAAACAGCGCGGCCAGAATCGGCATGGAAATGATGCCTGCCAAGAAGCGCGGCGCGAGCACTCGGGCACGCGGGTCAATCGCCATGAGCTCCATGGCGGCGATCTGTTCGCCCGCCTTCATAAGTCCGATTTCGGCTGTGAGCGAGGTGCCTGCGCGTCCGGCAAACAGCAGCGCCGCCACCACAGGACCGAGTTCGCGCACCAGGGCGAGGTTCACGATCAGTCCCAGCGATTCGGCTGCACCATAGGTGGTGAGCGCGTAATACATCTGCAGCGCCAGCACAAAGCCGACCGACAAGCCCGAGGCCAGGATGATCACCAGCGAGCGGTTGCCAATGGCGTGGATTTGCTGCACCACCAACCCAAAGCGGCGCAACGAGGCCGGCAGCGCCTGCAGCAGTTCCAGGAAGAAGATAGCGCCGTGCCCCCAGCGCTCGAGCAGCGACAGACTGATCTGGCCCAGGCGTTGCAGCGCTCTCATGCCGATGTCCCCACACCGAAGTCCTCGGCCACCGAGGGTGCGGGGTAGTGAAACTTGATCGGGCCGTCTGGCTCGCCACGCACAAACTGGCGCACCTCTGCGTCGGTGCTGTCCATCAGCTCTTTCGGCGTGCCCTGGGCGACCACTCGCCCACCGGTGGCCATGAGCACCACCCAGTCGCTGATGGCCATGCATTGGGGTACGTCGTGCGAGATCAGCAAGGCGGTGGCACCGGTGACGTCGGTCAGGGTGCGGATCAGCTTGGCGGCCACGCCCATGGACACCAGGTCAAGACCAGCGAAGGGCTCGTCGTACATGATGAGTTCGGGATCGAGGGCGATTGCCCGCGCCAGCGCAATGCGCCGCGCCATGCCTCCCGACACCTCGCTGATGCGCAAGCCAGCGGCGCCGCGCAGGCCCACCGCATTGAGTTTCATCAGCACGATGTCGCGGATCAGCACCTCGGGCAGATCGGTCATCTCGCGCAGCGGGAAGGCCACGTTGTCGAACACCGACAGGTCGGTGAACAGGGCGCCAAACTGGAACAGCATGCCCAGGCGACGGCGCAGCCGGAACAACTGCGCCTTGTTGCGCGTGTCCACCACCTCGCCATCGAACACCACACGCCCGCTGTTGGCCGAGTGCACGCCGCCGATCAATCGCAGCAGCGTGGTCTTGCCACAGCCCGAACCACCCAGCACGGCCGTGATCTTGCCGCGCTGGAAGCGAAGCGACAGGTCGTTCAGGATGGTCCGCCGGCTGTCGTAGCCGAACGTGACGCGGTCGATCTCGATGAAAGGGGTGTCGCTCATGGGGCCGGAAAAATGAGACGGCATTGTCGCATGAGGGTAAATCCCTAAGGCTTTGAGCCTATTGCACTCCAGCAATCGGCATCAGGCCGCTGCAGAGCGCGACGCTTCAGTCCTGAATGCGTTGGACCCGGCTCCGCCGGGCCAACGCCCCCCTTGAGGCAGTCGCGCGCAGCGCGGCGAGGGTGTTCAAGTTCTCACCGCGGCAGATCGGAGAAACCCATCAGAAATTCGTCGACCGAACGGGCGGCCTGACGGCCTTCGCGGATCGCCCAAACCACCAGGCTCTGGCCACGGCGCATGTCGCCAGCGGCAAACACCTTGGGTACATTGGTTGCGTAGCCTCCGGTGAAGTCGGTGGTGGCCTTGGCGTTGCCGCGGGCGTCCTTGTCCACGCCAAAGCTGTCGATCACGCTGGACACCGGGTTCACGAACCCCATCGCCAGCAACACCAGATCGGCCGGGTAGGTCTTCTCGGTGCCAGGAATCTCGACCAGCTTGCCATCCTTGAATTCGACGTGCACCGTCTGCAGGCCGGTGACCTGGCCCTTGTCGCCCAGAAAAGCCTTGGTCGAGATCGCGAACTCGCGCACGCAACCCTCTTCGTGGCTCGAGCTGGTGCGCAGCTTGAGTGGCCAGTAAGGCCACACCAAAGGCTTGTTCTCTTCTTCTGGGGGCTGCGGCATCACTTCAAATTGCGTCACGCTGGCCGCACCGTGTCGATTGCTGGTGCCCACACAGTCGCTGCCGGTGTCGCCGCCACCGATCACGATCACGTGCTTGCCCGTGGCCATGATCTGGCCTTTGAGCTTGTCGCCTGCGTTGACCTTGTTCTGCTGGGGCAGAAACTCCATGGCGAAGTGGATGCCTTTGAGTTCACGGCCTGGCACTGGCAAGTCGCGGCTTTGCTCCGAGCCACCGGTGAGCACCACGGCATCGAAATCCTTTTGCAGCTCGGCAGGCGAAATCGATGCCTTGGCCCAGTTGGTGACCTTGCTGTCCTTGGGCCAATCGCCCACCACCACCCCGGTGCGGAAGGTCACGCCCTCCGCCTCCATTTGCGCCACGCGGCGATCGATGTGGTTCTTCTCCATCTTGAAGTCGGGAATGCCATAACGCAGCAAGCCACCGATGCGGTCGTTCTTCTCGAACACGGTCACATCGTGACCCACGCGGGCGAGCTGCTGGGCGGCTGCCAGGCCGGCTGGGCCAGAGCCGACCACGGCAATCTTCTTGCCGGTCTTGTGCTGCGGCGCCTGCGGCTGAACCCAGCCTTCAGCCCAGGCCCGGTCGATGATGGCGTGCTCGATGCTCTTGATGCCTACCGCATCGTCGTTCACGTTCAGCGTGCAGGCGGCCTCACAAGGCGCGGGGCAGATGCGACCGGTGAACTCGGGGAAGTTGTTGGTGCTGTGCAGTACCGTGATGGCGTTGTGCCAGTCGCCCTGGAAGACCAGGTCGTTGAAGTCGGGAATGATGTTGTTGACCGGGCAGCCGCTGTTGCAGAACGGCGTGCCGCAATCCATGCAGCGGGCCGCCTGAACCTTGGCCTGTCCGTCATCGAGACCGATCACGAATTCCTTGTAGTTCTTCAATCGCTCGGGCACGGGCTTGTAGCCCTCTTCCAGACGCTCGAATTCCATGAAGCCGGTGACTTTTCCCATGATGCTTGCCTTGTTCGTGTTGCTTGGTGAGGAGTGGCGGAAGGCTTACTTGCCCGCGACCACCGCCTGCTTGGCCGAGTCCTTGGCCTTGTGCGTCGCTTCCACCGCGGACTTGCGCGCGTGTATCTCACCCAGCGCGCGCCGGTACTCGTTCGGGAACACTTTGACGAACTTGCTGCGCGATTCGCTCCAGTTGTCCAGCAATTCGCGAGCCCTGCGGCTGCCGGTCCAGCGGTGGTGATCTTCGAGCAGCTTGCGCAACTGCGCTTCGTCGCTCTGGCCGCGGTGCCAGATGGCCGGGTCCATGGTGGCGGTCTGCTCGGTGGCAGTCAGCACCTTGTCCAGGCTCACCATGGCGGTGTTGCAGCGCTGTGCAAACTGTCGGTCTTCGTCAAACACATAGGCCACGCCGCCGCTCATGCCGGCGGCGAAGTTGCGACCGGTCTTGCCCAGCACCGCCACCGTACCACCTGTCATGTACTCGCAGCCGTGGTCGCCCGTACCTTCCACCACTGCCGAGGCGCCCGACAGGCGCACGGCAAAGCGTTCACCGGCCACGCCGCAGAAGAAGGCTTCGCCAGTGGTCGCGCCATACATCACGGTGTTGCCCACAATGATGTTCTTGGTCGGATCGCCGCGGAAATCGATGCTGGGGCGCACGACAACGCGACCGCCCGAGAGTCCCTTGCCTGTGTAGTCGTTGGCATCGCCGATCAGGTACAGCGTGATGCCACTGGTGAGGAAGGCGCCGAATGACTGGCCGCCTGTGCCTTCAAGCTGGATGTGGATAGTGTCGTCGGGCAGGCCTTCCGGATGCACCTGCGTGACCGCGCCGGACAGCATCGCGCCCACCGAGCGGTTCACATTGCGCGCCGCTTCCATGAACTTGACGCGCTCGCCCTTGTCGATGGCCGCACGCGCCTTGGCGATCAGCACCTGGTCCAGGGCCTTTTCCAGGCCGTGCTCCTGACTTTCGGTATGCAGCCGAGGCACATCCGATGGCACCTCCGGCATGGCCAGCAGCCGGCTGAAGTCCAGGCCCTTGGCTTTCCAGTGGTCGATGCCCTTCTTCATGTCGAGCAGGTCGGCGCGACCGATCAGCTCATCAAACTTGCGAATGCCGAGCTGCGCCATGATCTGTCGCGCTTCTTCGGCAATGAAGAAGAAGTAGTTGACCACGTGCTCGGGCTTGCCCGAAAACTTCTTGCGCAGCATCGGGTCTTGTGTGGCCACGCCCACTGGGCAGGTGTTGAGGTGGCACTTGCGCATCATGATGCAGCCCTCGACCACCAGGGGCGCAGTGGCAAATCCGAATTCGTCAGCACCGAGCAGGCCAGCAATGACCACGTCGCGCCCCGTCTTCATCTGGCCATCAGCCTGCACGCGGATGCGGCTGCGCAAGCGGTTGAGCACCAGCGTCTGCTGTGTCTCGGCCAGGCCTATCTCCCAGGGGCTGCCCGCGTGCTTGATGGACGACCAGGGCGAAGCGCCTGTGCCGCCATCGTGGCCAGCGATCACCACGTGGTCGGCCTTGCACTTGGCCACCCCGGTGGCGATGGTGCCGACCCCGATTTCTGACACCAGCTTCACGCTGATGGAGCTGTGCGGCGCCACGTTTTTCAGGTCGTGGATCAGCTGTGCCAGGTCTTCGATGGAATAGATGTCGTGGTGCGGCGGCGGGCTGATGAGACCCACGCCAGGCACGCTGTGGCGCAGCTTGCCGATGTAATCCGACACCTTGCCGCCGGGCAGCTGACCGCCTTCGCCAGGCTTGGCACCCTGCGCCATCTTGATCTGGATCTGGTCGGCGCTGTTCAGGTATTCAGCAGTGACGCCGAAGCGGCCCGAGGCCACCTGCTTGATGCGCGAGCGCATCGAGTCGCCGTCTTGCAGCGTGTAGTCGACCTCGAACACGTCCTTTCCCAACAGGTCAGACATGGTCTGTCCCTGCTTGATCGGAATGCCCTTGAGTTCGTTGCGGTAGCGCAGTGCGTCTTCACCGCCCTCGCCGGTGTTGCTTTTTCCGCCGATGCGGTTCATGGCGACGGCCAGCGTGGCGTGAGCCTCGGTAGAGATCGAGCCCAGTGACATGGCGCCGGTGGCGAAACGTTTGACGATTTCGCTGGCGGGTTCCACCTCGTCCAGCGGGATGGCCTTGCTCGGGTCGAGCTTGAATTCGAACAGGCCGCGCAGCGTCATGTGGCGACGGCTCTGGTCGTTGATGATCTCGGCGTATTCCTTGTAGGTCGACCAGTTGTTGGCGCGCGTGCTGTGCTGCAGTTTGGCGATGGCATCGGGTGTCCACATGTGCTCTTCACCCCGCACGCGCCAGGCGTATTCGCCACCGGCGTCGAGCATGGTGGCGAGCACCGGGTCTGCGCTGAACGCATCTTTGTGCATGCGGATCGCCTCTTCGGCGATTTCGAACACGCCGATGCCGCCCACCCGGCTGCTGGTGCCGGTGAAGTACTTGTGCACCGTGTCGTTGTTCAGGCCAATGGCTTCAAACAACTGTGCACCGCAGTAACTCATGTAGGTGCTCACGCCCATCTTAGACATGATCTTGGACAGGCCCTTGCCGATTGCCTTCACGTAGTTGGCGATCGCCTTCTCGGCGCTCAGATCACCCGGCAGATCCTTGTGCATCTCGGCCAGCGCTTCCATGGCCAGGTAGGGATGCACGGCTTCTGCACCGTAGCCAGCGAGCACGGCGAAGTGATGCACCTCGCGCGCGGTGCCGGTTTCCACCACCAGGCCGGCGGTGGTGCGCAGTCCTTCGCGCACCAGGTGCTGGTGGATGGCGGAGAGCGCGAGCAGTGCGGGGATAGCGATCTGGGTGGCGCTCACCGCACGGTCGCTCACGATCAGGATGTTCTTGCCGCCCTTGATGGCATCCACCGCCTCGGCACACAGCGAGGCCAGCTTGGCTTCCACGCCTTCGTGGCCCCAGGCCGCCGGGTAGGTGATGTCGAGCGCGTGGCTGCGGAATTTGCCCTGGGTGAAGGCGTCGATGTGGCGCAGCTTGGCCATGTCGGCAAAGTCCAGCACGGGCTGGCTCACTTCGAGCCGCATCGGCGGGTTCACCTGGTTGATGTCGAGCAGGTTGGGCTTCGGGCCAATGAAGGACACCAGCGACATCACAATCGCTTCGCGGATCGGGTCGATCGGCGGGTTGGTCACCTGCGCAAACAGCTGCTTGAAGTAGTTGTAGAGCGGTTTGTTCTTGCTGGAGAGCACGGCCAACGGGCTGTCGTTGCCCATGGAGCCGATCGCCTCTTCCCCGGCGCTGGCCATGGGGGCGAGCAAGAATTTCACATCCTCCTGCGTGGTGCCGAAGGCCTGCTGGCGGTCGAGCAGCGACACGTCGCTGGGCAGCGGCTCGGCGGTGCTTGGCCCTTCCACGTCATCAAGCTTGATGCGCAGGTTCTCGATCCACTGCTTGTAGGGCTTGGTGTTGGCGAGGTTGGACTTGAGCTCCTCGTCGTCGATCATGCGACCCTGCTCCAGGTCGATCAGGAACATCTTGCCGGGCTGCAGGCGCCACTTGCGCACGATTTTGTTCTCGGGCACCGGCAGCACCCCGGACTCGGAGCCCATGATGACGAAGTCGTCGTCGGTGATGCAGTAACGCGAAGGGCGCAGGCCATTGCGGTCCAGCGTGGCGCCGATCTGGCGGCCGTCGGTGAACACGATGGAGGCCGGGCCGTCCCAGGGCTCCATCATGGCGGCGTGGTATTCGTAAAAGGCCTTGCGGCGCTCGTCCATGCTGGTGTGCTGCTCCCACGGCTCGGGGATCATCATCATCACCGCTTGCGCCAGCGGGTAGCCGGCCATGGTCATGAGTTCGAGCACGTTGTCGAAGGTGGCGGTGTCGGACTGACTGGGGAAGCTGATGGGGTAGAGCTTCTTCAGATCGTCACCGAGCACGGGCGATGACATCACGCCTTCGCGAGCCTTCATCCAGTTGTAGTTGCCCTTGACGGTGTTGATCTCGCCGTTGTGCGCCACATAGCGATAAGGGTGGGCCAGCGGCCACTCGGGGAAGGTGTTGGTGGAAAAGCGCTGGTGCACCAGACCCAGGGCCGAGACGCAGCGCGGGTCGCGCAGATCGTTGAAATAGGTGCCCACCTGGTCGGCCAGCAGCAGGCCTTTGTAGACCACGGTGCGACTGCTCATGCTCACCACGTAATACTCTTTGCTGTGCGTGAGCTTCAGGCGCTGGATGTTTCCGCTGCAGGTCTTGCGGATCACATAAAGCTTGCGCTCCAGCGCGTCCTGCACGATCACGTCATTGCCGCGGCCAATGAACACCTGGCGAATGATGGGCTCCTTGGCGCGCACGGTGGGCGACATGGGCATGTCGCGGTTCACCGGCACGTCGCGCCAGCCCAGCAGCACCTGGCCTTCGGCGGCAATGGCGCGCTCCATCTCCTGCTCGCAAGCCATGCGCGAAGCGTGTTCCTTCGGCAGGAACAGCATGCCCACGCCATACTCGCCAGGCGGCGGCAGCGTGACACCCTGGGCGGCGAACTCTTCGCGGTACAGCGCGTCGGGCAGCTGGATCAGCAGGCCCGCACCGTCACCCATGAGTTTGTCGGCACCGACCGCGCCCCGATGGTCCAGGTTCTCCAGAATCTTGAGCGCCTGGCCCACGATGGCGTGGCTCTTCGCGCCTCGGATGTGCGCCACAAAACCCACGCCGCAGGCGTCGTGCTCATTGGCCGGGTCGTACAGGCCGTGTTGCTGGAGGTGGAGTTGCTCGGCAGCCGTGGTCATGGCGCGTCCTTCAAGGTTCGGATGGTGGAAAACTGCAGGGGAACGAGCATAGTGCAATGCAACAAAAATGCCAATCACTTTAATTGGGGTCAGATTCCAATTAATTGAACCATGACTTCTGATGCATTTAATTAGGGACAGAGTAAAATGGAGACTTGGTCACCCGGCCCAGCGAGTCTACGGCTGCAGTTTGCTAGGAAGCGTGTCGCGTGACCACCGGGCGCCCAGGCTTCAGGGGTTCGGCCCGGCGATCAGTGCGCCGCTTCAGGTCGCCGAGGAAGTCAGCACTTCCTAGCGCCCAACCTTTTAATGTGGCATCGGTCAAGGCCTGCTGGTCGGCAGCGCTCAGGCCGCCCTGCACCAGCTCCGCATAGGCTGCTTCGCGAGCAAATGGCGTGTTGCCCAACGCCCAGACCAGAGCGTGGGGAGTGATCAGGCCGTCGTGCCGCAGCCCAATGTGGTGCGCATGGCTGGACCAAGGGTAATCAGCGGGTGCGGCCACCATGCCCGCGCGCACCGGATTGAGATCGATGTAGACCATGCAGGCCAGCAAGTAGCGCTCGGTCTCGATCAAGGTGGACCGGTACCGCCCTTCCCACAAGGTGCCGCTGCGGCCATGCGCGTCGTTGAAATGGCGCACATAGCGCCGCCCCACCGCCTGCATCATCAGCGGCAGGCCGCTCTCCGTGCTGGGGGTGACCAGCAGGTGGAAATGGTTGCTCATGAGCACATAGGCGTGCACCGCCACCTGGAACTTCTCTGCGTACTCAGCCCAGAGCGCGAGCAGCGCGCGCCGGTCGTCATCGCTGGCAAAAATGGCCTGCCGGTTGTTGCCCCGCTGAATCACATGGTGCGGGTAGCCGGGAACGGTGAGTCGAGGTAGGCGAGCCATGGCTGATGGGTGTGGGGAGTTCAGTCGAGTCGCACCATGATAATTGGAATCTGACCCCGATTACCCAGTGAAGGTGTAGCTCATGATCAATCCTCCTTGATGATGGAATCGGACAAATACTGTTGAAGGGCTTTGAGGGCGGGCACGATGTCGCGAAGGGCCTCGGTTCCCGTGCTGATGCGCGCGCCACCACCCTTGAAGTCAAAACTGCCGTATCCGACGTCACACGGGAGCGTGCGCTTGCCAAAGTCCAGTTGCTCCAGTTCTGCGATGGTCATCTTGTGAATCGGGAAGTCAACCTCGTGCGGAGAGCAGATGACAGTCCTGGGCGTGACCCCATCTCTTCGGGGCCAATCGGTCATAAAGAAGGTGACACCTGTGGGCCTCGGGTCTCGGACGGGCTGCAGCCGCATCTCCAACCCCGGATAAGCCTTGGGCCGAACGGTCAGGTTCTCCGGCCAGGTCGGCGGCGGCCCCGATGGCTTGCGGTTTGGGTCGGGGCATTTCTGCGGGTCGAACTGCTCTTTGCACTGGTTGCCCAGGCGCCGGTTACCCAGGCTGGCACCAACCCCCAACCGCCGCCACTCAGGCGGTATCTGGGTCGGGTGCAGACTGGTGAACTTGGGCGCGTTGGGCACGATCTTCTCGCCGGTCCAATAGAACTCCGCCTCAAAACCCACTGCGCCGCACTCGCCTTCATCGGTGACGTTCATGTGCGGCACGTTGAAGGCAAAGCGCGAGGTGTCGATTTCGCCGCCGCCCATGATGGGAATGCGAGTCTTGTTCTCCATCGAGTCCACGCAGGCTTGCAGGCGCGCCTGGTAGTCGGCCAGGCGTTTGTCTGTGTCTTGGCTGGCGGGTTTGCAACCGACGAGCACGACAGCACAAACAGATGCGAGGACAGAGAAGCGAGTGTGCATTCGAGTTCTGTACGTCATGAACATTCAACCTGAAGAAACTGATGGAGAAACGGGTTTGCCCTTTGCGGTGAGCATCCCACCGACTTGCAATGCATCTGAGATGGGCTCAGACACTGCCCTTGAAGTGTTCACGTCCAGCACACCCCAATACCCCGCCGTACCGAGCCGCTGTGCAAATCTCTTCTTGACCGATTCCACCGCCGCCCGCCGCATGGCCTGCAGGCCAGACGGATCGTTCAGGACCTTGCCCACTGCGTCCAACAGCCGCGCCCCATCAAAGAAGTCCACCAACAACCCGTTCTCCCCATGCTGGATCACTTCCCGCACCGGCGCAGTGTCTGAAGCCACCACCGCGCAACCGCTGGCCAGGGCTTCGAGCAGGGACCAGGAGAGCACGAAGGGATAGGTGAGGTACACATGCACCGCCGAGATCTGCAGCACACGACGGTAATGCGCATGGCTCAGCTTGCCCAGGAAGTGCACCCGCCCCGTCTCTCTGCTGGTGTCGATGTTCACTTCGCGCAGCAGGGCTTCGCGCCAGCTCTTGGCGTTCTTCGGTGGTCGGCCGTAGCTGACCTCGTCTCCGCCGACGATGAGCACCTGGCAATGGGGGTGGGCCGCCAGCAGGGCCGGCAGGCAACGCATGAAGACATGGAAACCCCGGTACGGCTCCAGGTTGCGGGCCACGTAGGTGACCACCGGGTCGCCCGCTGTGAGCACCTGGCCGTTGGGCAGGGTGAGCTGGGCTTGCGGGTCGGAGCCGAGCACGTCGGTGGCAATGCCTTCGTGCAGCACCTGGATCTTGGGCTGGTAGGTGGCGGGGAACTGGCTCTTTTGCCACTGGGTGGGGGCAATGGCCACGTCGCACTGTTCCAGGGCCAGCAGGTGGTGGGCGCGCCAGGTGCTCACGCGCAGCCGGTCGTCGAGCGCTGCGGGGAATTCCGGGTCAAAGCCCATGTCGGGGCCGTTGGCGTCGTAGAACCATTCGCACAGGTGGATGAGCTTTGTTTGCGGAAAGACTTCCCGCAGGTACAGGGTTTCGCCCCAGCCGGGGTGGGCCAGCACCACGTCGGGCACAAAGCCTTGGTCTTTTAGCTGCATGAGCAGGCGGCACACGGCCTGGCCGTGCAGCACGGCGTTTTCGAAGCTGCGGCAGTAGGGGTGGGTTTCTTTGGCTGCGCTGCGGTGGGTTTTGTAGCGCAGCCATTGCACACCGGGCATGCCGGGCGCGCCTTCGCGCCCGATGCCGATCACCTCTACGTCGGCCCGGCCCTGCAGGGCGGTGAGTACATGGCGGAACTGGCCAGGAAAGTTCTGGTGGATGACCAGGATGCGGCGTTTGCTCATTGCGTTCGGGCTTTGGGTCGCGTTCATGTCATCGCTCCCGCAAACTCTCGGACCCCGCCCGCTGCACCGGACTGAGCAGGAATTCGATGACTCTGCGCTGCCCGGTCTTGATCTCGGCGGTGATGTTCATGCCCGGGCTAATGGGCACGGTCTTGCCGTCCACATCCATGGTCTTGCGCGAGAGGGTGAGCAGCGTGGGGTAGTGGGACTGGCCTGTTTTGTCATCGGTCACGGCGTCGGCGGTGACGAGCTTGACCTGGGCGTCCACGGTGCCGTACCTGGTGTAGGGGAAGGTTTCCAGCTTCACGCTGGCGATCTGGCTGGGGTTGACGAAGCCGATGTCTTGATTGGCCACGCGCACTTCGGCGGTGAGTTCGGTGGCGTCGGGCACCACCACCATGAGCGGCTGGGCGCTGGTGACCACGCCGCCCACGGAGTGGATGGCGAGCTGCTGGATGACGCCGTCCACCGGGGCGGTGAGCTGGGTGAGGCGGCTGGTCAATCGCATGTGCGCGATTGTGGGCCGACTGCGCACGGACTGACCTTGTCACCCTGCTCGCAAATGCACCCACTCGCGCTGCAGCCGAAGCGCCACCCAAAGGCCCAGCAGTGAACAGCCGCCGGTGACCACCCAGGTCCATTCCCAGCCTCCCACGCGCAACGCCAGCCAGGCCACCAGCGGCGGGCCGATGAACTGGCCCAAAGCAGACAGTTGCTGCATCCAGCCCACGGTGGTGGAGACGGTGTCGGCATCGGGCGCGAGATGCACGGCCACGCCAAACAGGGTGCCGGGAATGAGGCCACCCACGGCGGAGAACAACAGCACGGCCGCGTATTGCAACCAGACTGGCCCCACGCCGCCGAAGGCCAGCGCAGCGCCGAGAGCCATGCTCACATAAGCCATTCGCAGCACCCTGCCCGGCTGGGCGCCATTGGCCAGCAGGCGGCCGGCGCCCACGTTACCCAGCAGGTTGACGCCGGCGGCCAGGGCGGTGAGCGCCCCCAGCGCGGTGCCGCTCACGCCGACCTGGTGGTAGAGCGTGGGCAGGAAGCCGATGACGGCGAGCCATTGGCCGGAATACAACAGAAAGGCGGTGCCCACCAGCCAGGGCCCGGGCGCGCTCAAGGTGCGGCGCAGGCGCGGGCCGAGCGCGGCCACGCCGCCGGGCACGGCCAGCGCGGCGGGCGGTGGCACGCGCCAGCTGAACACGACACAGGCCAGCAGAGCCAGCGCGCTGAGCACCAGCCAGGTACCGCGCCAACCCACCGCGCCAATGAGCGCGGCGCCGAGCAGGAGCGCGAGCGACGTGCCGACCGGCATGTAGGCACCCCACCAGCCGAGGGCGCGCGACAGAGTGGGCGGGTGCAGCACGCGCTGGCGCAGCAGCCCGGGCGCGGGCAACACGGTGAGCAGAAAGCCCAGGCCCTCCACCACGCGCGAGGCGAGCAAGCCCGTCACACTGGGCGCGAGCGCCCCCAGCGCGCTGCCCGCGGCCAGCAGCAGCAGGCCCACTTGCATGACGCGCCGAGGCCCCACGCGGTCGGCCAGCAGGCCGACAAACAGGCCCAGCGTCATGCCGGCGAGCTGCACCAGCGAAAGCAGAAAGCCGGCCTGAATCAGGCTCAGGCCCAGCGCGGCCTGCAGCGCCGGAATGGCCACCGGCAGTTTGCCGATGTGCAGCGCGGCGGTGATGCCCACGCCCAGCACGAGCCAGGCCAGTTGCTGCGCGGCGCGGGCGGAGGCGTCGGGCGGCGCGGGCGGGCTGGCAGACATGCGGCTCAGGGAAACAGCACCTGACCCAACAAACGCTCGTGTTCGCGGATGGCGAAGCGGTCGGTCATGCCGGCGATGTAGTCGGCCACGGCGCGGGCGCGCTGCTGCAGCGATCCCTCCGGGCGGGCGTGGGACTCGGGCAGCTGGGCCGGGTCTTCCAGGTAGCGGGTGAACAGCTCGCTCACCACGCGGCGCGCGCGTTCGGTGGTTTCCATCACCTGCGGGTGGCGGTAGAGGTTGCGCAACAAGAAGCTCTTGAGCACCTGGCTTTCGGCGCGCATGGCGGGCGAGAACGCCACCAGCGGCGGACGCTGACGCACGGCCTCGGGGCTGTCGAGCTCCGCGCTTTGGATGGCCTCTGCGGTGGTTCGGATGACGTCGTACACCTGCTCGCTGAGCATGAGGCGGATGGACTCGAACAGCAGGCGGCGGCCTTCGAGCGTGGGGTGCTCGGCCAGGGCCTGGCAGCGAAAGCGGTCGAACAGGGGCACCTCGGCCACCTGCTCCAGGCTGAGCAGGCCGGAGCGCACACCGTCGTCGATGTCGTGCGCGTTGTAGGCGATCTCGTCGGCCAGGTTGCAGAGTTGGGCTTCGAGCGAGGGCGAGCCGCCGGTGAGGAAGCGCGCTGCCACGCCACCGGGCTCAGCGGCTTCCAAGCGCTGGGCGTTGGCGCGCGAGCAGTGCTTCAGGATGCCTTCACGGGTTTCGAAGCAGAGGTTGAGGCCGTCAAAGGTGGGGTAGCGCTCTTCCAGATGGTCGACCACGCGCAGGCTTTGCAGGTTGTGTTCGAAGCCCCAGCCGGGTGCTTCCTGCTCAGCTTGGCTTGGTCCTGAGAGTGAGCGCAGACTCTCGTGTAAAGCATCTTGCCCGGCGTGTCCAAACGGTGTGTGCCCCAGGTCGTGAGCGAGCGCGATGGCTTCCACCAGGTCTTCATTGAGCTGCAGCGATCGGGCGATGCTGCGGCCGAGCTGCGCCACTTCCAGCGAGTGGGTGAGGCGGGTGCGAAACAGATCGCCTTCGTGGTTCAGGAACACCTGGGTTTTGTAGACCAGGCGGCGAAAGGCGGTGGAGTGGATGACGCGGTCGCGGTCGCGCTGATATGCGGTGCGTGTGGGGGCCTCGGGCTGGGGGAAGCGTCGGCCGCGGCTGCGGGCGGGGTCGCTGGCGTATGGGGCGAGGCCTGTCGAGCCGGCCTCAAGGGTGGCATTCATGCCGGGATGCAGCTGGCGTCGATCACCTTCGCCACCAAAGCATCGGGGGCGCTGCGCACCGTGGCCAGACCCGGACCGTCGATCAGCACAAACTTGATCTCGCCCGCCTCGGCTTTTTTGTCCACGCACATCAGGGAAAGGTAGCGAGCCGCGTTGTCGTGCGGGTCCAGCGACGGCGCCACCACCGGTAAACCAGCGCGGCGCACCAGCGACGTCAGCCGTTCGACAAAAGCCGCGTCGACAAGACCCAGTTCACAGGACAAGCGTGCAGCCATCACCAGACCGCAGCCCACGGCTTCGCCATGCAGCCACTGACCGTAGCCCAGGCCGGCTTCAATGGCGTGCCCAAAGGTATGTCCGAAGTTGAGAATGGCGCGCAAGCCGGACTCGCGTTCGTCCTGCCCGACCACCCAGGCCTTGATCTCGCAACTGCGCCGCACGGCGTAGGCCATGGCAGCCGGATCTTGTGCCAGCAGGTCATCGAGGTGCGATTCGATCCACTCGAAGAACGCCATATCGGCGATGGGACCGTACTTGATCACTTCGGCCAGGCCAGCGCTCAGTTCGCGCGATGGCAGCGTCTTGAGAGTGTCGAGATCGCAGATCACGCGCAGGGGCTGGTAGAACGCGCCGATCATGTTTTTGCCCAACGGGTGGTTGATGGCCGTCTTGCCACCTACCGAAGAATCCACCTGCGCCAGCAAGGTGGTGGGCACCTGCACAAACGGTACACCGCGCATGTAGCTGGCGGCCGCAAAGCCTGTCATGTCGCCGACAACACCGCCGCCAAGCGCAAACAGCACTGTCTTGCGGTCACAGGCGTGCGTGAGCAGTGTGTCAAAGATCTGGTTGAGGCTTTGCCATGTCTTGAAGGCCTCTCCATCCTGAAGCTCTGCGGTGTAGACGCGCGCATAGCGCGAGGCCAGCGCCGCGTGCAGGCGCTGCGCATACAGTGGAGCAACCGTGGAGTTGGTGACGATGAGGGCGGTGGTGGCGATGGGAAGGCCAGCGTAGCTGGTGTCGGCATCCAGCAGCCCAGTTCCGATGAGGATGGGATAGCTGCGGTCGGCCAGATCGATGTCGACCTGTTGCGGTCCGGCAGCCACTGCGGCGGGAATGGGTTGAGGCGTCATCCCTCCAAGTTTAGGGCAGCGCCATGCGATGGACTCTGCTGCCATTTGCTGCAGTGCGCGATCGCGCTTGCGGTGGCTCTGGCCAGGCATGCTCCAGCGAGACGCACCAAGCAGTCCCCCGATCCGGGCAGCATGGGTTCGACGGCGCGTCGAGCGCAATGCCCGAACGGGCAATCAGACTTTGGGCAATGCCGGTGGTTGAGAGGAGGAAACAACCCCGGCCAGTTCGAGCTGCATCACGATCATGTTGACCAAGGTGGCCACCGAAGGGCGACCTGTTTCAATCACAAAGTGCGCGGTTTCTCGGTACAGGGGATCGCGTTCCTCGAAAAGATCGCGCAGGCGCTGCAAGGGATCTTCTACCTGCAGCAGCGGGCGCTTTCGATCATGGCGCAAACGTCGGAACAGTTCTTCGGGAGTGGACCGAAGGTAAACCACCTGCCCCCGCTCGCGCAGTCGCTTCCTGTTTTCGGGCCGCAATACCGAACCCCCGCCTGTCGAGATCACCGCTGCATCAGCCTGGGTGATTTCATCCAGCACGCTAGACTCGATGTCACGAAAGCGCTCTTCCCCAGCATGCTCGAAATACTCACGGATCGAGCAGCCCAGGCGTTGCTCGATCACGTGGTCCGAATCCAGAAATGGAAGCCCCAGCCGTCGCGCTAACTGGCGCCCGACGGTAGATTTCCCGGATCCTGGAAGGCCGATGAGGCTGAGCGTCACTCAATTGAGCCGTTTGACACAACGGCGGCGTGGCGACTCTCCTTATTCAGCTGGTGCATCAACCTTTATATTAATGGTGACACTATTTGACCTGCTGTCCAAGACAACAACACCTACATCACTGCCACAAGCCAAATTGGCATTCACCGCAAAACTCGGATCCTGCCCGTCAACCAACATGAAGCCCTCCGAGTTGATCTGGGATGCCGTTGGCGGGACAAACACATTTCCATTCGCAAAGCCAACGGTCAATCCAGTAACTGTGGCCTTTACGCGAAACGGACCGAAACCGCCATTGATGATGTGGATAGAGAGGCCGTTGGTCACCCCACCGGCCGGGCATGTAGCTATCAAGTGAGTAAAGCCCGTGGGATTCACATTGAGTGCGATGGCATTGCCAATGTCCTCGTCGCCGCCACCACATGCCCCCAGCAAGGACAGCATCGACAAAGCAACCAGAGTTTTCTTGAAACGTTTCATGGCTTGATCAGAATTAGAGTCAACAGTGAAAGTTACCGTGAGATACCGCGATCGGTGATCACGCGGGGCGTGATGAAGATCAGCGTTTCTGACTTGTTGGACACTCGGTTGGTGTTTTTAAACAGATTACCCAAAAACGGGATATCTCCCAAGACGGGTACTTTGGCCACATCTTGTGACTCGATCAATTCAAAGATGCCACCGATGACCACTGTTCCTCCGTTTTCTACCAGCACTTGGGTCTGAACCTGCTTGGTATTGATGGCAATACCCTGGGCCGTGGTCTCACCTCTGCTGTCCTTGGTCACGTTCAGGTCCAGGATGATGTTGCCCTCGGGCGTGATCTGCGGCGTAACTTCCAGCTTCAGCGAGGCCTTGCGGAAGGCCACCGCTGTCGCGCCGCTGGAGGTTGCCTGCTGGAACGGAAACTCGGTACCTTGCTCAATGGAAGCCTTCACCTGATCGGCGGTGACCACTCGAGGGCTGGAAACGATCTTGCCTCGGCCATCGGCCTCCAGCGCGGAGAGCTCCAGGCTCAGAAAACGGTTGGTATTGGTCCTGTCAAACAAGGAAAGAGCAAAGGCTGCAGGCGCAAAACCGCCGGCGCCACTCGACGGCAGATTGAGCAGGCTACCGGAACCAAGGTTTCCTCCTGTAGCGCTGTAGGACGCACCATAACCGATTCGGCCGTCCCCGCCTCCGATGTTTCCATTGCCTCCGCCCAAGCGCACTCCGAGCGATCGGCCAAAGCGATCATCGGCTTCCACGATACGGGCTTCAATGAGCACCTGCCGGATCGGGATATCCAGCTTGGCGATCAGCTCCTGCACTTGCTCCAGCTTGGATGGAATGTCGGTGACAAACAGCTGGTTGGTGCGAGGCTCGGAGATTACGCTACCGCGGCTCGACAGGATGCGGGCATTGGCCCCACCCGAACCCGACCCTCCCGCACTCGAGGTCAACTGCGCCGCAATGTCAGCCGCCTTGGCGTAGTTCATCTGGAAGCCCTGCGTACGCACAGACTCCAGGCTCTCGATGGAGGCTTTGGACTCCAGCTCCTGCTTTTCGCGAGCCGAGATTTCATCGCGAGGCGCAATCCACAGCACGTTGCCGCTCTTGCGAACACCCAAGCCCTTGGCCTGCAAAATGATGTCCAGCGCTTGATCCCAGGGCACATCTTTCAGCCGAAGCGTGACAGCCCCCGTGACCGAGTCGGAGGTCACCACGTTGAAGTTGGTGAAGTCTGCAATCACCTGCAACAGCGAGCGCACTTCGATGTTCTGGAAGTTCAACGAAAGCTTCTCACCGGTGAAGCCTACGCCTTGCGACAGTTTGTTGGGATCGATCACGCGCTCGCGCACTTCCAGTACAAACTGGTTGTCGCTTTGGTAGGCGGAATGCTCCCAGTTGCCTTTGGGCGTGATCAACATGCGCACCCGATCTCCGCTTTGGGAGGTTTCGATCGTTTGCACGGGCGTGCCGAAATCGGTGACGTCCAGTCGGCGCCGCAGACCCTCGGGCAAAGAGGTCTTCAAGAATTCCACCACCAAGCCCTGACCCTGTTGGCGGATATCGACGCCCACCTGGTTGTTCGCCAGCTCCACCACCACACGACCGGTGTTGCCAGAGCCCATGCGGAAATCGATGTCGCGCAGCGCCGCGACGTCGCGGTTGCGGCTTTCAGCGAAGGCAGACGGTGTTGCCTGGGTTTGCGCAACGGCCTCGGTGCGGTCCAGTACCACGATCAAGACCTTGCCCTCGGTTCTGGCCTGGTACGACGCAGCTTGCTTGAGATTGATCACCACGCGGGTTCTATCCCCCGCTTGCACCACGTTGGCCGAACGGAGATTGCCTTGATTGATTTCGACGGCGTTGCGGCCAACGTTGTTCACCACACCAGGAAAATCGAGCGCAATGCGAGCCGGCGCCTGGATGGTGAAACCGGTGGGCACAGCAGGCAACGGTTCAGACGTTTCGATGCGAATGACTTCCACGCCACCCTGCAAACCTCCGGTCACGGACTGGATGGCATTCTGGGCCTGAGCCCAAGCCGACGCCAACAGCAGCCCCGATGCAAGCAATGATTGCCCGATGATGTGAAGCATGGAATTCGAGCCATTGGCCTTGTTATGTTTGATCATTTCGAAGCGTCCTCTTGTAGCTGCAGCGCAGCCGGCCTTTCGGTCCATTCTCCCGATGGGTCCTGCACGATTTCTCGCAAGGTGATGTCGGTCTCGGTGATGCGGTTCACCCGGCCGTAATTTTGTCCCAGGTAACTGCCGGAGCGCACCTGATACAGCAGGTTGTCCACCTTCACCAGTGCAACCAACTGACCCTCTCGCATCAGACTGCCTACCATTCGCATGGTGTCCAGCGGATAGGCTTCAAGAGGCTGCTTGCGACGATTGAGTTCAGGCTCAAGCAAGGCCGAATTGATGACGGTGGCGGCCAGACTGCCGCGCATGACACTGGCCAGTTTTTCGCTGCTGAAAGGCTCGGTGATCCGCTCGCTGAGGTAAGCCTGGGGTTCGAATTTGCTGGGCTCGGGAATGGGCGCAACCTGCGGCCTGATGCTGTTGCGCTCGGTCTGCATCCACTGCTGCAATTCGTCTTCGCCAGATGAGGTGCAGCCAGCCAATGTGGCGACTACCGTCAGAACCAGCCCGAGGACAAGATTTGGGAGCTGCTTCATGGCTTTGCTCCAGCCGGTTTCGTCTTTTGCTGGGCAGCCACTTCGTCCAGATCAAGGTATCGGAAAGTCTTGGCCGTGCCGTCCATGGTGAGCACACCTTCACGCCCTTGCACAGGCGTCAGAGAAAGGTTGTTCAAGGTGACGATTCGCGACAGATTGGCGATGTCGGCCGCGAACAAACCCATGTCGTGGTAGGTACCGGTAACCTTGATCGCTATCGGCAGCTCCGCGTAGTACTCCTTGACCAACACCTGCCCTGGCCGGAAGAGCTCAAACTGCAAACTGCGCCCAAGGCCAGCCTGGTTGATATCGGACAGCAGCGCATCCATTTCGGCTTTGCTGGGCAATTGCTTCTCCAGCTGAGACACGTATTGCTTGACCTGTTCCAGCTGCTTCTTCAGAGCGTCCAGGTTGACGGCCTGCACCAGCTTCTTGCGGTAGTCCTCGCGCAGCTGCACTTCCCTGGCTTTTTCGGCGATCAGCTCCTCGTCAGATGACTTCAGCCAGGCGAACCACAAACCTGCAATCACCGCCGCGCAGACCGCGAGGTACAGCAGGTTGCGTGGCAAGCCAGGCCACTGAGAAGGATCGTTGGGGTCCAGACCTGAAAACTGGCTCTGGAGCTTGGACTGGATTTGCTTGAAGTCCAGGTTGACGGCGGGCATGGTGGCCATGGTGAGACGTTACCTTGTCAGACTTTTCCGGGCACGGCCGCGGGGGCGACCGTTCCGGTACCGTCAGCAGCGGTGTTTGCTGCCGTCGGCCGCGTGAGCGTGGCACGGATGGTGAAATTCGAAACCCGACGCTGCTCTCGGTTGGACACCGAAACACTGGCAGAAACAATCTCGACCAGCTCAGGTCGCGTCAGCCAGGGGCTGTTGTTGGCCAGATTGCGCAGCAGTTCGGACACGCGCTCCTGAGATTGCGCTGTTCCTGTCAACAGAACGCTCTGATTCTCCTGCTTCATGGTGCGCAGATAGATGCCGTCGGGGAGTTGCTTCACGAGTTCGTCCAACATGTGGACGGGGCAGATTGCGATCCCCCTGAAGGTCCTCAACCGCCGTCTGACGGGCTCGCAACGAGGCAATTTCAGCCTGCAAGGAGTTGATGTCCTTGATTTCGTTTTCGAGCTTGGTGATTTCGCCCTGCAGAAAACTGTTGCGCGCCTGCTGGGAAGAGATCTGCCCCTGGTACCAGGTGAACACCGCGCCGCAGACAATGCCGCCCAGCAGCGCAGAAAGACCCAGCTGGGTGAAAAACTGTTCTTTTTGCTTCTTGCGCGCCGCCTCTCGGTGCGGCAAAAGGTTGATCAAAATCATTGGTGGAACCTCCGCAGCGCCAGGCCCGTTGACGTGAGATATGAAGGCGCTTCCCGCGCGATCTTTCTCGCGTGAACGGTCGATGCCATTTCCATCGCGTCAAACGGGTTGATCACCATGCAGGCAAACGAGGTTTGCTGTGTGACTGCGTCGGTCAGACCGGGCAATGCCGCACTGCCACCGGCCAGCAGGATATGGTCCACTTTGTTGAAAGGCGTGCTGGTGAAGAAGAACTGCAGCGCACGACCCACTTCCTGCGACATCGATTCAATGAACGGGTCGAGCACGGCTGTCTTGTAGTCGTCTGGAAGGTCGCCCGAGCGCTTTTTGGCCTCGGCTTCGTCGGCCGAAAAGCCATACTGCCGCACGATGAGCTGCGTGAGCTGGGCGCCACCGAAGGCTTGGTCCCGCTCATAAAGCACCTCGTCGTTGCGCATCACCTGAAGGCTGGTGGTGAGTGCGCCCACTTCGAACAAGGCCACCAAGGAATCAATGCCCTCGTTGGGCAAGGTTTCAATCACACGTCCAGCCGCCATGCGCGACGCGTAGGACTCAACGTCCATCACCACCGGCTTGAGGCCAGCCGCTTCAGCCAGACCCTGCCGATCAGACACTTTTTCCTTGCGCGAGGCGGCGATCAACACCTCCACATCGCCCACCGAGTTGGCGCTGGGTCCGACGACACAGAAGTCAAGACTCACTTCGTCCAGCGAAAATGGAATGTACTGGTTGGCTTCGGACTCCACCTGGGCTTCCAGCTCTTTGTCCGAAAGTCCGCCCGGCAGGATGATCTTCTTGGTGATCACCGCCGAGGTCGGCAGTGCCAAGGCGACGTTTTTGGTCTTGCTGCCGCTCTTGCGCACCACGCGGCGCACCGCCTCGGCCACCTCATCGAACTTTTCGATATTGCCGTCGGTGATCCAGCCCCGCTCCAGCGGCTCGATCGCGCAGCGCTGCAAAACGAGATCACCCGAGCTGTTGCGTCCCAATTCGACCAGCTTGACGCTGGAAGAACTGACGTCTATGCCCAACAACGGTGCCGGTTCACGGCTGAATAAGGACCCCAATGAGATCAAGGCAAGCCCCAGAAAATGATGGTGCCAGCGGGCACCAAACTTAAGAAATCACTTGAATGCTAGCAGTAAGCCCCTTGTGCAGCAAAGATTTTTTGCCTTTGCGACATCTCGAAACGTTGTCAAAAGCATACGCAATTTTTTCGGTCTGCAACGCATTCAGCGGCCCCGCACGACAAGAAATCCACAACTCGTGCAATTCAGCAAGCGACCACTGGCATCCGCGCAACAGCGGCGCTTTTTATAATCTGCGTTCTGCCCGACCATCACTCGCATGCCCAAAGAAAACGAACGAAAGCCCGACCCTCCCGCGAAAGCAGTATCTGCGGCCCGTTCCCTGGTGGTGTGGGTGGGTCGCCTTGCGGTCGGCCTGGTCGGACTGGCGGTGGCGGGCGTGGCGGGGATCCTGATCGCCGTAGGCATCGCACTGGCGGTTGCCTACCCCAACCTGCCCGACGTGGCCGACCTGGCCGACTACCGGCCCAAGCTCCCGCTGCGGGTGCTCACGGCCGACGGGCAACTCATGGGCGAATTTGGCGAAGAGCGTCGCAACCTGCTGACGATCGGTGAAATTCCGGACGTGATGAAAAACGCCGTGCTCGCCATCGAAGACGCCCGGTTCTTTGAGCACAGCGGGGTGGACTATCGCGGCATGATGCGTGCCGCGCTGGCCAATTTGGGGCGTGCCAAGAGCCAGGGCGCCTCGACCATCACCATGCAGGTGGCTCGCAACGTGTACCTTTCGGCGGAGAAGAGCTACACGCGCAAGATCTACGAGGTGCTGCTGACATTCAAGCTGGAACACTTGCTGACCAAGGAACAGATCCTGGAAATCTACATGAACCAGATCTTTCTGGGTCAGCGGGCTTACGGCTTTTCCACGGCATCACAAACCTATTTCGGCAAACCACTCAAAGACGTAACGATTGCCGAGGCGGCGATGCTGGCCGGCTTGCCCAAAGCACCATCGGCCTATAACCCGATCAGCAACCCGAAACGGGCTCGCATTCGCCAGCTGCACATCATCGACCGCATGGTGGAAAACGGCTTCATCACAGAGATCGAGGCAGAGCAGGCACGAGGTGAAAAGCTCAGCCTGCGCTCGGCTGGGTCGCAGATCCGGGTTCATGCCGAGTTTGCCGCCGAAATGGTGCGCCAGGCCATCGTGGCGCAGTACGGGGATGAGGCCTACACAAGGGGGCTGATCGTCACCACCAGCCTGCGATCGGAAGACCAGCGCGCCGCTTACCGAGCCCTGCGCAACGGCGTGCTGGACTTCGAACGCCGCCAGTTCTACCGCGGACCTGAGTTGTTTGTGACGCTGCCCACCGACCCGGCTGCCCGCGATGAAGCAATCGACGACGCGCTCAACGAACGACCTGACAACGACGATCTCATGTCGGCCGTGGTGCTGGAGGCCAGTGCTCGCAAGGTGGTCGCTGTGCGCCAGGATGGCGTGCCGTTCGAGATCATGGGTGAGGGTCTTCGTGCCGTGCAGTCGGGGCTCTCCGACAAGGCTGGACCCAATGTCAAGATCCGTCCCGGCGCGGTGATACGGGTCATCAAGGTGAGCGACAAGGACTGGCGTATCACCCAGCTACCGGAAGTCGAAGCTGCTTTCGTCGCCATGGACCCCAAATCGGGCGCAGTGCGCGCACTGGTGGGTGGCTTCGACTTCCAGAAAAACAAGTTCAACCACGTCACCCAGGCCTGGCGTCAGCCCGGCTCCAGTTTCAAGCCCTTCATCTACTCGGCGGCGCTGGAAAAGGGCTTGTCTCCGATGACGGTGGTCAACGATGCGCCGCTGTTTTACAGCGCGGGTGAAACCGGTGGCAAACCCTGGGAACCGAAGAACTACGACGGTAAATTTGATGGACCGATGTCGGTACGCCGCGCCTTGGCCAAATCCAAGAACATGGTGTCTATCCGGGTGCTTCAGCTGGTGGGGACCCAGAGCGCACAGGAGTGGGTGACCCGGTTTGGCTTTGACGCAGAGCGACACCCCCCCTACCTGACCATGGCCCTGGGTGCAGGGTCGGTCACACCGTTGCAGATGGCTGCAGGCTACGCAGTGTTCGCCAATGGCGGTTACAGAGTCAGTCCAACACTGATCACGAAGGTCACCGACAACAAGGGGCGCGTCATCTTTGCAGACGAATCGAGCGGCCCTAACGAAGACCAGCGGGTTATCGAGCCGCGCAATGCCTTCATCATGAACAGCCTGTTGCAGGAGATCACCCGCTCCGGAACAGCGGCGCGCGCGCAGGCCACGCTCAAACGTCCCGATCTGTATGGCAAAACCGGCACCACCAACGATTCGGTCGATGCCTGGTTTGTGGGCTACCAGCCCACGCTCGTCGCAGCGGCCTGGGTTGGCTATGACACGCCTCGCAACCTGGGCAGCCGGGAGACCGGTGGTGGGCTCAGCCTGCCAATCTGGATCGACTACATGAAACAGGCTTTGAATGGGGTGCCCGTCGCCCAGTACGAGCCGCCGGCAGCGGTGATCAACGTGGGCGGCGAATGGTACTACGAAGAGTACGGACCTGGCCGCGGCGTGCGGGGCCTCGGGCTTGACGACCCCTGGCCGGGCATGCCCGATGTCGGCGTGCCGGGCACCGAAGGCGACGAACCACTGCCGGTACCCATCCCCTCGGATGTGCGCCGCGGCATCCTCGACCTGTTCAGGAACTGAAGCGCAGCGTCAGGCCTGACTGTTCGCTGGCGCTTTGCGACAGCTGCTCAAAAAACTCGCCCAGTCCTTTGGTGTCCATCCACTGCTGGCCGTCGAAGCGGTAGTGGAATCCGCCGGCGCGCGCCGCCATCCAGACTTCCTGCAAAGGCTTTTGCAGGTTGATGATGATCTGACTTCCGCTGGCAAAGCTGAGCGTCACCATGCCGCCCGTGCGTTGATTGTCGATGTCCGCGTCGGTGGTGTCGTTGATGCGATCACAGCCGAGCTCCACCGCGCGCAGCAGCCGTTCGGCATGGTCAAGATACTCTAGGTCGGTCATTACAATCTGGGGATGTTCAGGCGATGTGCTTCACAAATTCTAGGCGCTGCTCGTCCTGCGACCCGATCGCCAGTGCGTGCCGCCCTGCTGGTGACCGGGTTGCTGCTCGCCGCATGCGGTCAGAAGGGCCCTTTGTTCCTGGCGCCCAGTTCGACTGCGCAGGCCGCCAAGCCCGCGCCACCACCTGCAGCCGTCGGGCCTGCTGACAGCTCCGTCCCCGTCAAACCCGCCCGCTGAATCGGCGGTCATCTCGGCCTGCAAAGTCGGCACTGCAGTCACCCTTTCTTCGTCCATGAAAACCGCGTCTTCCCACTCACTCCCTCCTCACATCCACTACCTGGATGGACAACTCGGCGTGGAGCAGCGTTCTTTGGAGGCGCTGGCACGCGAGCACGGCACACCCCTATTTGTGTACAGCCAAGCCGCGATGCTGGACGCCCTGGGCGGCTACCAACGTGCGCTCGCCGGGCGCGAACACCTGATCTGCTACGCCATGAAGGCCAACTCCACGCTGGGCATCCTGCAGAGCCTGGTGCGTGCCGGCTGTGGCCTGGACATCGTGTCGGGTGGGGAGCTGGAGAGGGCTTTGGCGGCAGGGGTCACCCCGGAGCGCATCATTTTTTCAGGTGTCGGCAAGACCCGCGCCGAGATGCGCCGGGCGCTGGCGGTGGGCATTGGATGTTTCAACGTCGAAAGCCGGGCCGAGCTTGATGTGCTGGACGCCGTGGCACAGGAGGTAGGCCAGCGCGCGCCGGTGAGCATTCGCGTGAATCCCAATGTGGACGCCAAGACCCATCCCTACATCTCCACCGGACTCAAGGGCAACAAATTCGGCATCGCCCACGAAGACGTGGTGGCCACCTACCAGCACGCAGCGACATGCCGCGGCTTGCGCGTGGTGGGCATCGATTGCCACATCGGCTCGCAAATCACGCAAACCGAGCCCTATCTGGACGCGATGGATCGCGTCCTTGACCTGGTGCAGGCCATCGAAACTTCGGGTGTGGCCATTGCCCATATCGATTTTGGCGGTGGTCTGGGCATTGACTACAACGCAGACGCGCCGCCCCCTGCCCAACAGCTGTGGACCCAGTTGCTTCACAAGCTTGATGCGCGCGGTTTTGGTGATCGCAAGATCCTGCTCGAACCCGGGCGCTCGCTGGTGGGCAACGCCGGTGTCTGCGTGACCGAAGTGCTGTACCTCAAGCCAGGTGAACAGAAGAATTTCCTGATCGTGGACGCGGCCATGAACGACCTGCCCCGCCCCGCCATGTATGAAGCGTTCCACCGCATCGTGCCGGTCGCGCCACGCCCAGGCGCGCCAACGACCTGGGATGTGGTCGGCCCAGTCTGCGAAAGCGGGGACTGGCTGGGTCGAGATCGGGCGCTGGCCGTGCAGGCCGGCGACCTGCTGGCCGTGTTGTCGGCCGGTGCCTACTGCATGAGCATGGCGAGCAACTACAACACGCGCGGCCGAGCGACCGAACTGCTGGTGCAAGGTGAACAGGTGACCGTGATCCGCCAGCGTGAAACCGCGGCCGATCAAATGCGTTTGGAAAGCCTGCTTCCCTGAATCTGGCGCCAGACCCGCCAGGCCAGCAAGCTGCCGAGCATGGCGGCGTAGACCGCGACCTCGGCATAGTCGTTTTTGCCGCTGCGCATCCAGAAAAAGTGCAGCACCGCCAGGCCGGCGATGAGGTACACCGCGCGGTGAATCAGCTGCCAGCGTCGGGCACCGATGGCCCGGATGGCGGCGTTGAACGAGGTACTGGCCAGCACCAGGAGCAAGCACCAGGCCAGCATGCCCACCAGGATGAACGGACGCTTGATCACATCGTCCACCACTGCAGCCAACTCCAGACCCTGGTCAAACCACGCGTAGGCCAGCAAGTGAAGACCCGCGTAGAAAAACACAAACAGCCCCAGCATGCGCCGCCAGCGCGCCAGCACGCTCAGGCCCGTGGTCACCCGCAGGGGGGTCACCGCCAGCACCACCACCAGGAACCTCAAGGTCCAGTCGCCCAGCGAACGGATCAGCGCTTCGGCCGGGTTGGCGCCGAGCTGGTCGTTCACCGCTGCCCAGAGCAGCCAGGCCGCAGGCAACAGGCACAACAGAAACAGCAACGGCTTGACCACCGAATGACCCAACCCGCGGTTCAAGGAGGCACGAGCCGAGGAAACGGCGACCTGTCCCGGGACTGTTGGCGAATTGCCCTGCGCCACGTCAGAAGAACTTGCTCAGGTCCATGCCCGCGTAGAGCTGGCCGACCTGCGGTTCGTAGCCATTGAACATCAAGGTCTTGCGTCGCTTGGCCAGCAGGCCACCCTCTTCACCGATACGCCGCTCGGTCGCCTGGCTCCAGCGGGGGTGCGCCACGCCCGGATTGACGTTGGAGTAAAAGCCATACTCTTGAGGCGCTGCCACGTTCCAGGCGGTGCGAGGCTCCTTGTCGGTGAACCGGATCTTGACCAGCGACTTGCCGCTCTTGAAACCGTACTTCCACGGCACCACCAATCGCAGAGGGGCGCCGTTCTGGTTCGGCAGAATCTCGCCATACATGCCAAACGCGAGCAGCGTGAGCGGATGCATGGCCTCGTCCAGACGCAGCCCCTCCACATAGGGCCAGTCGAGCACGTTGGATCGAAGCCCCGGCATGACCTTGGGGTCAGCCAAGGTCACAAACTCCACGTACTTTGCGCTGCCCAGCGGCTGCACCTGTTTGATCAGCGCTTCGAGCGAGAACCCGACCCAGGGGATCACCATCGACCAGCCCTCTACGCAACGTAGCCGGTAAATGCGCTCTTCCATGGCGCTCAGCTTGAGCAGTGCATCGATGTCGAAGCTGCGTGGCTTGCTCACCAGGCCTTCGACGGCCACCGTCCAGGGCCGTGTCGGCAATGATTTGGCGTTCACCGCCGGTGCGGCCTTGTCGGTCCCGAACTCATAAAAATTGTTGTAAGTGGAGGCGTGCTCGTAGCGCGTCAGGGCCTCGGGGGTCGATGCACCGGGTACGGTGGATCGCGCGCTGCTCAACGCCGCAAGCTTGCCTGGGCGAGCGGTGGCGGCCTGAGCCAGCGCATCGCGACCGGCCCAGGCGGCCAGCGTCGCCCCGCCTGCGCCCAAGGCCAAGCGTTGCATCCACTCGCGCCGGCTTTGGTAGGCGGATTGCGAGGTGATCTCGCTGGGCGTGGTGTGGATGAAGCCTTTGGAGGCGGTGCGAACAATCATGAGGCGCTCCTATCAGACCGGTGGGTCGTCAGAAGCGCTCCATTCTTACAAAGTTCCGATATCAGCAGGCCTCGCGGGCCATCGGATCACAGTTCACCGTAGCTGTGCAGCCCAGAGAGGAACATGTTCACGCCGAGGAAGGCAAAGGTCGTGATGGCCAGGCCCACCAGCGCCCACCAGGCAGCCACCGTGCCCCGCAGGCCTTTCATCAGGCGCATGTGCAGCCAGGCCGCGTAGTTCAGCCAGACGATCAAGGCCCAGGTTTCCTTCGGATCCCAGCTCCAGTAGCCACCCCAGGCATCAGCCGCCCACAAGGCGCCTAGCACGGTGGCGATGGTGAAGAAGGCAAAACCGACTGCAATCGCCTTGTACATCACGTCGTCCAGCACCTCGAAGCTGGGCAGACGTTCGGCGATCCGACGCCGACCGAACATGATGGAACCCACGATCAGCAACGAGACGCCAAAGTAGACAAACCAGTAACTGCCGCCCTTTTCGGCCGCTGCCTGGCGGAACACGATTGGCTCCAGACACAGCACCAGACCCAGGATCCACAAGGGCGCAAGCTTGTACCAGCGGGTCTCGGTGGCACTCTGTTTGATCAGGTAGGCAAAGGCCAACATTGCTGCGATGGCGAATGTGCCGTAACCCACGAAGTTCGCCGGCACATGAATCTTCATCCACCAGCTCTTCAGCGCGGGCACCAGTGGCTGGATCGCATGGGCTTCACGGACCACGGTGTACCAAAGCAGGAAACCCACCGCAGCGCTCACCACCAGCATGCTGAACGCGCCCATGGAGCGAGTCTTGTACTGGTCTTCGTAATACAGGTAAAAAGCGGTGGTCATCCAGCAAAACAGCACGAACACCTCATAAAGGTTGCTCACTGGGATGTGCCCGATATCGGGGCCGATCTGATGACTCTCGTACCAGCGCACCATGGTCCCCACCAGGGCCAGGGCCACCGCCACCCAGGCCAGCCGGGAGCCGAGCGCCTCGAAGGCATCGCCCGCGCGAGTCAGCATGCCCGCCCAGTAAAACACCGTGCTCATGAAGAACAGCACGCTCATCCACAGAATTGCCGACTGACTGGAGATGAAGTACTTCAGCAAAAATACCTGATCGGCACGCGCCAGATCGGCACCGCTCGCGGGCGTCTGGTAGAGCCAGATGGCCAGCAGCGACAAGGCCGCCACGACCACCGTCAACAGACGCAGCGGTCGCCAGAACCAGCCCAGCCAGATCAGGCTGGGCACCGTGCCAACCAAGATGGCTTCTTCGTAGAAGTCCATCGAGCTGCCGTACTGCACAAACGCCCAGACGGCACCCGCGATCAGCAGGACGGCAAACAGCCAGTCCCACACGTCCCGGCGGGCGAAGTAACCTGGCCTTTGCTCAGAGCCGTTGTTCTTGAGCTCGATCGTCTGGGTGGCGGAGGCTGTGTTCATGCTTGTACCTTCAGCAGTTGTCGCTTCAATGTCTCGAATTCTTCGTCGGCTTCCATCGTCTTGCGGTTGGACGACAGCGCCATGCTGGCCTGAGAGCTGCTCTCACCCACCGGTGCCAGCCAGACCCATACGCGGCGCTCACGCACGTAGAGCATCGCAAAAACCCCGATGATCAGCAAGAGACAGCCCAGGTAGACGATGTTCTGGCCTGGGGCACGCGCCACCTGGAACACACTGGCCTGCACATGCTCGAAGTCTTTCAGCTGGAAGGTCATGGGCGCAGGGTAATAAAAGGCGTCGCTGAGGCTGAGCACGGCATTGGTCATGTACGTCTGCGTGACTTCGTCTCGCGGCAAAGGCGCCAGGCCGGCCCGCTCGCGGCTGATTTGCATCAGCTCAAAGAGGCTGCCGTTCAGGATGCGCACCAGCACGTCGCTGGCTCGCTCGCGCTCCGCGGCTGGCACATTTGCCTCCAGGAACGCCGAGACGGCAGGCAGGCCACCCTTGGCGGTCTGAGGCGGCTGGTCGGCTCTGCCCGCGATCGCGATGCGCTCGGCGCCCGCAAACAAGGCCATGGCGCGGGCGGCCGAACCTTGCAAGGCTTCGGCCAGCTCGGCGCGCTCACCTTCCACAGCAGACACCGCATAGCGTTGCACCGCCAGCTCGCGCAGGGCCGGGTCGGCCAGCGCTGCTCGCAGCCGCACGAAGTCCTGCAGACTGTCTTCGCGATCGGCCGGCACACGCAAGTAACGGATCGGCTCGGCGGGCGTCTCGCGCAGGCCCAGCAGGTAGACGCGCGCACCGTCGATCTCCACCGGCAGCATGTAGTTGTGGTACTCCACCGCCTGACCCGCGCTGTCGCGCAGTTTGTAAGTGATGCTGGGACCGACGTTGCGCAGCACCTTTTCGGTCACGGTCTTATGGCCCGAGCCCAGACGGCTCTCGATGGCAGTGCGCAAGTCGACCTTGCGCACATCGGTGCCCGAACCCAGGTCGGTTCCAGAGAAATTCTCGACGTTGATCACCCGCAGGCCAGTGAACTCCAGTGTGAGCTGCTCGCTTCCGTTGCTCAGGGGAGCCGTGCTGCCGATGGTGCCGATGACCTCAAAGGGTTTGGTCGGGCTGTTCAGTGGCAGGGCCTGCAAGGTGACCTTGGATCCACCGTCATCAAAGCTCGACTGGTAGATGTTGATGCCGCGGTGACTGGCTGGATGGTTCACCTCGACCCGCGCTTCTTTCTTTTCACCAGTCTCGTGATCATGGATCACGATGTCGCTGGCGAACAGCTTAGGCATACCGGTCTCGTAATACTCGACAACGAATTTTTTGAGTTCGACCGAAAACGGCAGGTCCTGCAGCAGCACGCCTTCCGGCTGAGCCAGGATGGCTGTTCCTGCGGTCGTGCCCTCGGTCACCAGCAGGTTGCCGCGAAACGTCGGGTTGCTGGGGGAAAGCCGGTGCTGCGCCGGCACATCGGCAATCAGTCCACCGCCGGTGAACGGCGTCTTGCCGTTGAACCAGGTCTGCCCGCGCACCATGAGATCACCATCAAGCAGCCCCCCGATGCAGACCAACACGATGGCGCTGTGCGCAGCGAGGTAGCCGATTTTGTTGGCTGTGCCCTTTTTCGCAGCCACCATCCAGCCAGTGCCATCCGCAGATGCACGGGACTGCAACTTCACCTTCCAGCCCGCACCCAGCAAGGTCTGGCCGATTCGGTTGGCAGCAACTTCGGCGCTTTCACCGAGCAGCTGCTCGGCCCGATTGGGAAACGCCTTGAGGCTTTGCTCGCGGACGTTTTCCTTGAAGGTCTTGAAGTCGGCAAAGATTTTGGGTGTGTTGCGGGCGATGCACAAGCTGGTGCTGGTGACCAGAAACGCCAGGATCAGCAGAAACCACCAGGCGCTGTAGACCGAATACAGGTGAGCGCTGGCAAACACATCGGCCCAGAATGGGCCAAACTGGTTCACATAGTTGCCGAACGGTTCATGCTGCTTGATCACGGTGCCAATCACCGAGGCGATGCAGATCACCGTCAGCAGGGAAATTGCAAACCGCATGGACGACAGCAACTCGACCAGCGCGCTGAGCGCGCGCGAGCCGATGTTGACTTGCACGCCTTGGGTGGAAACGGTCATGAATGCGAAACGCTGATGGCTGCAATGAAAAAGGGCGACCCTGGAGACTCCAGAACTCGCCCTGATGGGATGGGGATCAGAGCCGGTGGTTCAAACTGCCCGCGCCGCCCCGATTGTGCCCTTAAATATTATCGTCGCCTTATATTATCTGGCTGCAACGACTTTTTCGCCTGCCGTCCTCCGTCTTCAACGCAAGCCAGCGATGAAGTCGGATACAGCGGCAATCTCTTTGTCGTTCATTTTGGACGCTACGCCGGTCATGGCCGCATTGTTGGCGCGCGCACCGCTGCGAAACGCCTGGAGCTGGGTGGCGGTGTATTCGGCGTGCTGACCAGACAGGCGCGGGTACTGCGCGGGCAGGCCGGCGCCGTTGGGGCTGTGGCAGGCGGCGCAGGCGGCGATCTGGCGGTCGGGAATGCCGCCGCGGTAGATGCGCTCGCCCAGACGCACGGTCTCCTTGTTCTGGGCAAACCCTGGCGTGCCCTTCTGGCTGGCGAGCCAGTAGGCGATGTTGGTCATGTCTTCATCCGACAGCGCCGAGGCAAAGCCCTTCATGATGGCGTTGTCGCGCTTGCCAGATTTGTACTCCTGCAGCTGCTTGACCAGGTACTCCGGATGCTGTTGCGCCAGCTTGGGGTTGACCGGCGCAGCGGAGTTGCCGTCTGCCCCGTGACAGGCGATGCAGACACCGCCGAACAGGGCCGCGCCTTTGTTCAGGTCGGGCTTGATCGTCTGCGCGTGAGCACTGAAGGACAGGGCTGCAAAGGCAGCGGCGCAAAAAAGCGAGGCGGACAATTTCATGACGGGCTGGCTTGGATCGTGGCGGAATCGGATTGCACAAAAATGCGGCACTCTTTGCCGCAGACATTCAATTTTACAATGGCAGACCCGGCTTTCCCGGGATAACCGACTATGACGCAAACCTCCGCCCCCGCCCGCCCTGCCCAGAAGCCGACCCGCGGGGGACCTGCGGCAAAGCCACTGGCGGTGAACCCCGAGGCCAAAATCGCGCACGGCTGGCTGCACACTGCCCGCTTCCTCACCACCGCACCGCAGCTGGAGCACTTGCCGGCCTTGGATCTGCCGGAGATCGCCTTCGTGGGCCGATCCAATGCGGGCAAATCCACCTGCATCAACACGCTCACCCAGCAAAAACGACTTGCTTTTGCGTCCAAAACGCCTGGCCGTACCCAGAGCATCAACCTGTTTTCGCTCGGCAAGCAGGGCGTACACGACGCCGTGCTGGCCGACCTGCCGGGCTACGGCTACGCTGCGGTTCCGCGTGAGGCCAAGCTGCGCTGGCAGCGGGTGATGGGCAATTACCTGATCACTCGCAAAAATCTCAAGGCGGTGGTGCTGCTGTGCGATCCGCGCCTGGGCCTGACCGAGCTCGACGAGATCCTTCTGGAGGTGATCCGCCCGCGGGTGGAGCAGGGGATGAAGTTCCTGATCCTGCTCACCAAGGCCGACAAGCTCACCCGCACAGAAGCCAACAAGGCTTTGTCGATTGCGCGGCTGCAATGCGGAGGCGGCGAGGCACGCCTTTTTTCGGCACTCAAGAAGCAGGGCCTGGACGAGGTGGCCACGCTGCTGTGGGGCTGGGCACATGAAGATGGCGTGAGCGAGGAAGAGGCCGAACCGCCAGCGTTGGACTAAGGCCTTTTCATCCTGTTTTTCTGATTTCGAACGCGGTGAAGTGAGCGCCCATCTGGGCGCTGGATGCCGGCCGTGACCAGGGCCGGTTCACACCAGTTTTCTGACTGCAAACGGGCCCGAAACCCGCCGGACTCAGTCCCGGCCGTACACCCCGGGCTCGCCCGGCGGACGGTTCTTGAACCTTTTGTGCACCCAGTAGTACTGCTCGGGCATGGTGGCGATGAAGGCCTCCAGCCGGCGGTTCATCTCGGCCGTGTCGGCGGTGGCGTCGCGCGTCGGGTAGTCCTGCCAAGGCGGCATGACCATGACCTCGTAGCCCGACGGGGTGAGTCGGGTGACGATCGGAACCACAAGTGCGTCGGCCAGCCTGGCGAAGCGCGAGAGTGAGGTGATGGTGGCGGCCGGCACACCAAAAAACGGCACGAACACCGAGTCGCGTGCTCCGTAGTCCATGTCGGGCAGCAGGTACAAGGGTTCTCCAGCCCGCAAGGCCGCCACCAGCGGCTTGAGGCCCTGGCGCCGGGCCACAATGTGCGGGTTGCCAAAGCGCTGACGGCCGTGGGCCATCCAGCGGTCCACATCGGGGTTGAGCTGAGCGGCGTAGATACCACAGCATCGGCGCTCCAGATGGGCTGTGAGTCCAGTCCAGCCAGCGTCCATGCCCACAAAATGCGGCGCGAACAACACCGTCGGCGTCTGCCCTGCCAGGGCTTGGACGTCACCACTCAGGGTGATGCGGCGCCGGACCCGCTCCGGCTCGCCCTCCCACAGCCAGCTGCGGTCCAGCCAGGCCTGGGCGAAATACACAAAGTGGCGCCGGACCGCCTGGCGGGTCTGGCGCTGGGTGGTGTGCGGAAAGCACAGTGCCCAGTTGGTGCGGGCGATGCGTCGCCGCCGCGCCGCCACCAGATGCAAGACCTGCCCCAGCAACCACCCCAGGCCACGCACCCAGGGCAGCGGCAAGTTGGCAAGCGCCCGCATGCAACCCAGCCCCAGGCGGTTGCTCCAGCGCGCGGGCTTGTTCGGTGAAGAGGGGGAGGAAGCGTCGGGCGTCAAGTCGGATGGGCGCTACAGATGGCAACTGGCAAGTGTCTCTCAGGTCCCGGGCAGCGCAGGTGGCGCTTTCGGTGCCTTGTAGCGGTCGTACGACCACAGGTACTGCCGCGGGCATTCTCGCACCAGCCGCTCCATGGCCTCGTTGATCTGGCGAGCCGCTGCCTGGGGGTCGGCCGATAGCGGGCGTTCGTGTGCCGCATCGAAGGTCCGCACGTGCACCAGGTAGCCACGCCCCCAGCTCAGACGCTCCCCCCAGATCAGCACCAGTTGCGCACCGGCCGTTTGGGCAAGTCGGGCCGACAGCGTCATGGTGTAGGCATCGCGGCCAAAAAAGGGCGCCCACACACCCTGCCCCTGCGGCGGCACCTGGTCAGGCAGCAGACCGACCGCCTGACCTGACTTCAGCGCCTTGATCAGCTGCTTCACGCCGGCCAGTGTGGTGGCCGCGGTGTGCAGGCCAGGTCGGTCGCGCGCAGTGACCATGAGCTCGCTCAGCCATGCCTGGCGCGCTGGCCGGTACAACACCGTGACCGGTTGCGCAGCGCCAAACCGCTGGGCGTAGGCCTGTGCGGTGATCTCAAAGCAGCCCAGGTGCGGCGTCAGAAACAGCACACCCGAGCCGTGCGCCTGAGCGGCCTCGATGCAGGCCGCACCCTCCCAGCCCACCCGCACAGGCCGGCCCAGCCACAACCGTGGCAATTCGGCCACCAGCTTGCCCGACTCTCCCACCGACGACAGCGCAACGCGGCGCGAAACGCCGGCCTGTGCTGCGTGGGCAAACAGTCGGCGCCGGTAGCGCGGCGACAACAAAAAACTGGCCCAGCCCAGGCACCAGCCCATGCCATGCAGCACCGGCAGGGGGAAGTGACTCACGGCAACAAACAGACTGCGCAACACGGTGTTCAGGAGACGTCCATCGAGAGGGGAGGTCACAGCGGATCGGCCAGGGGCGCAACCGGCCATGGACAAAGGTCGATTCAAATTGCTCTAAAATCGCCCTATCGCCGAGTTACTGAACTAATTGCGGGGCGATTCATAAATTCCGCTAAAGCGTTCGCCGAACTCCGACAGGCCGGCAACGCCGATCAACCTAACCGGAGTTTATCTACATGGCGAACGACTTTCTCTTCACGTCCGAATCCGTCTCTGAAGGCCATCCCGACAAGGTGGCCGATCAGATTTCCGATGCCATCCTGGACGCCATCTTCAAACAGGACCCGCGCAGCCGCGTGGCCGCCGAGACCCTGACCAACACCGGTCTGGTCGTGCTCGCGGGCGAGATCACCACCAACGCCCACGTCGACTACATCCAGGTCACGCGCGACACCATCCAGCGTATCGGCTACGACAACACCGAGTACGGCATCGACTACAAAGGCTGTGCGGTCATGGTCTGCTACGACAAGCAGAGCAACGACATCGCACAGGGCGTGGACCACGCGTCCGACGATCACCTCAACATCGGCGCTGGCGATCAGGGCCTGATGTTCGGCTACGCCTGCGACGAAACGCCCGAGCTCATGCCCGCGCCGATCTATTACGCGCACCGACTGGTGGAGCGCCAGGCCCAACTGCGCAAAGACGGCCGCCTGCCTTTCCTGCGCCCGGACGCCAAGAGCCAGGTCACCATGCGCTATGTGGACGGCAAGCCACACAGTATCGACACCGTGGTGCTGTCCACTCAACACAGCCCGGACCAGAGCGAAACCGCCACCAAGATGAAGGCCAGCTTCATCGAGGCGGTTATCGAAGAGATCATCAAGCCGGTGCTCCCCAACGAATGGCTGAAGGACACCAAGTACCTGATCAACCCGACCGGGCGCTTCGTGATTGGCGGTCCGCAGGGCGACTGCGGCCTGACCGGGCGCAAGATCATCGTGGACACCTACGGCGGTGCCTGCCCCCACGGCGGCGGTGCCTTCAGCGGCAAGGACCCGAGCAAGGTCGACCGCTCGGCCGCCTACGCGGCACGCTATGTGGCCAAAAACGTGGTCGCCGCCGGCCTGGCCCGCCAGTGTCAGGTGCAGGTGGCCTACGCCATCGGCGTCGCCCGTCCGATGAACATCACTGTCTACACCGAAGGCACCGGCGTGATCCCGGACGACAAGATCGCCGCCCTGGTCAACGAACACTTCGATCTGCGCCCCAAGGGCATTGTTCAGATGCTGGATCTGCTGCGCCCGATCTACGAGAAAACCGCCGCCTACGGCCACTTCGGCCGCGAAGAACCCGAATTCACCTGGGAAAGAACAGACAAAGCCTCTGTCTTGCGTGCGGCGGCCGGCCTGAAATGACATCCGCCCTCGCCGGGTAAGTCAAAGGCAATCACACCGAACAAGCCCCTGGTCTTCGCCAGGGGCTTTTTGTTGCCTGTGTCACACGCGAACCCGTTGCGGGGCAACAAATCCTGAATTTTTCCCCTGCGCTTCCGATAAGACCTGCACGACCTTGGTCCGCAGACCATCTACCGATCTGGAGCCCTGAACATGCCAACCAACGATTGCCTGGACCCGAGCGCATCGCCCACCAACGATGCAATGCCTTCGGCCGCCGAACGCATCCAGGCGCTGGAGCAAGCGCTGGCTCGCGCCGAGTCCCTGTACGAGCAGGCGCCCTGCGGCTACCTGTCCATCGACGCCGATCTGCGAGTGGTCAACATCAACCAGACCCTCAGGGGCTGGCTTGGATTCTCCAAGGTCGACCTTTCGGGTCAGCCGCAGGTGCTCAGTTTTGTTGATGCCGAGTGGCACCCTGCCATCCGCGCACGAATGGCAGAGCTCAGTGACCAAGGTCAGAGCACGGCACTGGAGCTGACCATTCGGCGGCGCGATGGCACTCCCCTGCACGCCCTGCTCAGCTCCACGCCGGTGTGGGACGCAGCCGGCAACTTTCTTTACTGCAACACCATGGTGCAAGACATCGGCGCGCGTCGCGCTGTGGAAGAGCGGCTGGCTGCACACGATGGATTCCTGCAGTCCATCACCGACCGCATTCCGGTGCAGCTTGCCTACTACGACAAAGACCTGATCTGCCAGTTTGCCAACACCGCCCATGCCATGAGCCAGGGCCGACTGGCCGGCGAGATGGTGGGTCTGCACCTGAGTCAGACGGTGGCAGCAGCCGAGCTGCCAGAGATCCTGCCTCATGTGGCCGAGGCGCTCAACGGTGTCTCCAAGAAATTTGAAGCCGAACACGTTGCCGCCGACGGTACCCGCAGCTTCCATGAAATCCACTACATCCCCGATGTGCAAAAGAACGTGGTCGAGGGCATTTTCATCGAGCTGCACGACATCACCGACCGCAAGCGCACCGAAGAGTTTGTGCTGGAGGCCAACCGCGATCTGGAGGAGCGCGTGCGCGAACGCAATGCCGAGCTGTTCCAGAGCGAGCAGCGATACCGCCTGATGGTCGACGCGATCCAGGACTACTGCATCTACTTCGTCGACGCCCAGGGCGTTGTCTCCGACTGGACCGAGAGTGCCCAGCGCCTGCATGGCCACAGCCGTTCGCAAATGCTGGGCAAGTCGTACACCGAGCTGCTGGCCACCGGCAACGGCGGCGAGGACGAGGTCGATGCGAGCCAGGTGATGCGCTTGGCCCAGGCTCATGGCCAGTGGGAAACGCGTGGCTGGCGACTGCGCGACGATGGCTCGCGCTTCTGGGCCCACACCGTGCTGACTGCTCTGCGCAACGAAGCCGGCGAGCTTCAAGGTCTGTCTGCGATCACCCGCGACATGACGGCGGCCAAAAGCCTGGAGGACGTGATGAACGACCTCAATCGCGAGCTTGAAAAGCGCGTGGCCGAACGCACGCAGCAACTGGTGGCCGCCAACAAAGACCTCGATGTGTTCTCGCACATGGTGTCGCACGACCTGCGCGCGCCGCTGCGCCACATCGCCAGCTTTGTGAGCCTGCTGATCGAACACATGGGCGACACCACCGACAAACTGGCGATGCAGTACCTCAGCAGCATCGCCAAGTCGAGCAAGCGCATGAGTCACATGATCGAAGGTTTGCTCGAATACGCGCGTCTGGGCCGGGTGGCGGTGGAAGCTCAGCCAGTGCCCCTGGCGCCGCTGCTCGAAAGCGTCATGGCTCATCTCAAGCAGGAAAACCCCGAGCGCTCCATCGAATGGGTGATTGAGGACGACCTGCCCGTGGTTCGCGGCGACGCGATGCTGCTCGCCCAGGCCTGGAGCAACCTGCTGGGCAATTCGGTGAAGTACACCCGACCGCGTGAACACGCGCGCATCGAGGTGGGCTGGAAAGTCAACCCGGTGGGCGGCCGAACCTTTTATGTGCGTGACAACGGCGTCGGCTTTGACCTGGCCAAGGCACACAACCTGTTCGTGATGTTTCAGCGACAGCACCACTCGATGGATTTTGAAGGCACCGGCACTGGCCTGGCCCTGGCCCAGCGCATCATCGAACGCCACAACGGCCGGATATGGGCCGAAACATCGATCGACGAAGGCTGCACCTTCTTCTTCACCCTGCCCTTCGAGGGCCTGGAACCTGAGCTGGACTTCCCTCGCTCCGCCATGGCCGAGCTATCGCTCTGAGCCTGGTCCTGGAAGCGGGCGGCCGCCTCGCGCGGCCATAATCCACGCGTGACCGCTGCCGCTCCCGACACCCCGTTCGACGCCCTTTTCTCCCTGCGCGGCCAGACAGCCCTGCTCACGGGGGCCAGCCGCGGGCTGGGTCTGGCCATGGCCTGCGGTCTGGCCGCTCATGGGGCCAAGGTGTGGATCAATGGCCGTGACCCGCAGTCGCTGCTCGGCGCGGTAGCCCGGGTGAACGCCGCCGGCCAGGCCGCAGGCGGGAGCGGGCACGCCTTGCCCTTTGATGTGACCGATGAAACCGCCGCACGCAGCGCCATAGACCGGGTGCTGGCGTCCGATGGTCGGCTCGATGTGCTGGTCAACAACGTCGGCCAGCGCCGTCGCCAGGCGCTGACCGAGCTGCCTGCGAAGGCCTTGCGGGACCTGCTGGAGAGCAACCTCGTGTCGGCCTGGCAGCTGAGCCGCGAGGTCGCAACCACCATGCGCGCACAGGGCAGCGGCCGCATCATCAACATCACCTCCATCGCCGGCCCGATTGCGCGCGCCGGTGATGCCGCATACACCACGGCCAAAGGTGGCCTGGAAGCCATGACCCGGGCGCTGGCCGCCGAGCTCGGCCCGCACGGCATCACCGTCAACGCCATTGCCCCCGGTTATTTCGCCACTGAGGCCAATGCCAGCTTGGTGCAAGACCCGCAGACGCTGGCCTGGCTACAACAGCGCAGCTCCCTGGGCCGCTGGGGGAAACCCGAAGAAGTGTCCGGTGCCGCTGTTTTCCTGGCCAGCCAGGCGGGCAGTTACATCACCGGGCAGGTGATCGTGGTAGACGGCGGCTACCTGGCGCATTTCTGACCCTGGCGCAGCCGCTTGGCGGCCTTTCCGCGGCCCGGGAGAAAGTCTGTTGCCGCAAAAAAGACCCTCCGGTCTTGAAAAGGCCCCATCCCGCCCTTATCATTAGCACTCGCTGGAGAGGAGTGCTAACACCACCCCTCCAAGTCGATCAACGGTCTCAGGCACCCCGTTCGGGTGCGGTGAACCGATGTGAGTCCATACCAACCGTTCTATTTCAGGAGATGCAATGAACCTTCGTCCTCTCGCCGATCGCGTGATCGTCAAGCGCATTGACAGCGAAACCAAAACCGCCTCTGGCATTGTCATTCCCGACGCGGCCGCTGAAAAGCCTGACCAGGGTGAAATCATGGCCGTTGGTCCCGGCAAGAAAAACGACAAAGGCGAGCTCGCCACCATGAACGTCAAGGTCGGCGACCGCGTTTTGTTCGGCAAGTACAGCGGTCAGACCGTCAAGGTCGACGGCAACGAACTGCTGGTCATGAAAGAAGACGACCTGTTTGCGGTCGTTGAGAAGTAAGCCGTCGCCCCGTCCATCCCCCATTTACTGAATCCGGAGAAATCAACATGGCAGCAAAAGACGTCATTTTCGGCGGCGAAGCCCGCGCACGCATGGTCGAGGGTGTGAACATCCTGGCCAACGCGGTCAAAGTCACCCTGGGCCCCAAGGGCCGCAATGTGGTGCTGGAGCGCTCGTTCGGCGCCCCCACCGTGACCAAGGACGGTGTGTCCGTGGCCAAGGAAATCGAGCTGAAAGACAAGCTTCAGAACATGGGTGCGCAGATGGTCAAGGAAGTCGCTTCCAAGACCTCTGACATCGCTGGCGACGGCACCACCACCGCCACCGTGCTGGCTCAGGCCATCGTGCGCGAAGGCATGAAGTACGTGGCCGCCGGCATGAACCCGATGGACCTCAAGCGCGGTATCGACAAGGCCGTGACGGCGCTGGTTGAGGAGCTGAAGAAGGCTTCCAAGGCCACCACCACCTCCAAGGAAATCGCGCAAGTCGGCTCCATCTCGGCCAACAGCGACGAGACCATCGGCAAGATCATCGCCGACGCCATGGACAAAGTGGGCAAAGAAGGCGTGATCACTGTGGAAGACGGCAAGTCGCTGGAGTCCGAGCTCGACGTGGTCGAGGGCATGCAGTTCGACCGTGGCTACCTCAGCCCGTACTTCATCAACAACCCCGAGAAGCAGGCCGCCCTGCTGGACAACCCATTCGTGCTGCTGTACGACAAAAAGGTCTCCAACATCCGTGACCTCCTGCCCGTGCTGGAGCAGGTGGCCAAGGCTGGCCGTCCGCTGCTGATCATTGCCGAAGACGTCGAAGGCGAAGCCCTGGCGACCCTGGTGGTCAACACCATCCGCGGCATCCTGAAAGTGGTGGCTGTGAAGGCCCCTGGCTTCGGCGACCGCCGCAAGGCCATGCTGGAAGACATCGCCATCCTGACGGGGGGCAAGGTCATCGCCGAAGAGGTGGGCCTGACGCTGGAAAAGGTGACCCTGGCCGACCTGGGCTCTGCCAAGAGCATCGAAGTGGGCAAGGAAAACACCACCATCATCGACGGTGCCGGTGCATCGGCCGACATCGAAGCCCGCGTGAAGCAAATCCGCGTGCAGATCGAAGAAGCCACCAGCGACTACGACCGTGAGAAGCTGCAAGAGCGCGTGGCTAAGCTGGCCGGCGGTGTGGCCGTGATCAAGGTCGGCGCTGCCACCGAAGTCGAGATGAAGGAGAAGAAAGCCCGCGTGGAAGACGCCCTGCACGCCACGCGCGCTGCGGTGGAAGAAGGCATTGTGGCCGGTGGTGGCGTGGCCCTGCTGCGCGCACGCCAAGCCGCTGGCACCATCAAGGGTGACAACGCCGATCAAGACGCCGGCATCAAGCTGGTGATGAAAGCGGTTGAAGCGCCCCTGCGCGAAATCGTGGCCAACGCCGGTGGCGAGCCGTCGGTGGTGGTCAACGCCATCCTGGCAGGCAAGGGCAACCACGGCTTCAACGCCGCCAACGACACCTATGGCGACATGATCGAGATGGGCATTCTGGACCCCACGAAAGTGACCCGCACCGCGCTGCAGAACGCTGCTTCGGTTTCCAGTCTGATGCTGACCACCGAGTGCATGGTCGCCGAGTCCCCGAAGGACGACGCACCTGCCGGTGGCATGGGTGGCGGCATGGGTGGCATGGGCGACATGGGCGGCATGGGCATGTAATTGCTAATTGCCTGAGACGCCATGCCGGCGTTGCAAGGGCTTGCCGTGGCGCTGCCACTGTCTACGCCCTCGCGCCTTGGCCTGGCGTCTCATGCTGCGTCGGAATGCATCACTGCTTGCCGACAAGACACCAAGAAAAAACCCCGCGAATCGCTTCGCGGGGTTTTTTCTTGGGAGCGCCGGAAAGCGCTCACTTCATCATGGCTTCCAGCTTGATCGTGTCGGCCACGAAGGCGCGGATGCCTTCGGCCAGCTTCTCGGTGGCCATCGCGTCTTCGTTCAGGGCGAAGCGGAACGCGGCTTCGTCGTACTGGACGAAAGGGATGTCCATGGCTTTGGTCGCATCGGCGCCGAGCGCCCGGGTCAGCGGGGCGTCGCTGGCGGCCAGCTGGGACAACAGGTCGGGGCTGATGGTGAGCAGGTCGCAGCCAGCCAGCGCCGTGATCTGGCCCAGATTGCGAAAGCTTGCGCCCATCACTTCGGTGGCGATACCGTGTTTTTTGTAGAAGTTGTAGATGGCGCGCACCGACTTCACACCCGGGTCATTGGCGCCCGCCATGGCGGCCTCGTCCCATGTGGCGCCAGCATTCTTTTTGTACCAGTCGTAAATACGGCCCACAAACGGCGAAATCAGTTGCACCTTGGCCTGCCCGCAGGCCACCGCCTGGGAAAAAGAGAAGAGCAAGGTGAGGTTGGTGTGGATGCCGTCGCGCTCCAGCCGCTCGGCCGCCTGGATGCCTTCCCAGGTGGAGGCGATCTTGATCAGCACACGGTCTACATGCACACCCTCGCCCTGGTAGAGATCAATGATGCGCCGCGCGCGGCTCACCGTGGCTTCGGTGTCAAAGCTCAACCGGGCATCCACCTCGGTCGAGACTCGACCCGGAATGATCTTGAGGATTTCGCCACCGAAGCGCACCAGCAGGCGGTTCATGGTCTCGTCCAGACCTTCGGCGCCGTGGCGCGCCACCACCTCGTGCAGCAAGTGAGCGTATTCGGGCTTCTGCACCGCTTTCAGGATGAGCGACGGGTTGGTGGTCGCGTCCTGCGGCGTGTAAGCAGCGATCTGGTTGAAGTCGCCGGTGTCGGCCACGACCGTGGTGAATTGTTTGAGGGCTTCAAGCTGGTTCATGCCTCGATTATCGGTGCCCCGGGTTTCACCGAATCGGGGAATGTCTGTAACCAAGTTACCATTTGCCATGCTCGACCGAATCAAAGCCTCCCTCCCGTCGCTAGCACCTGCTGAACAGCGTGTGGGCAAACTGGTGTTGCTCGACCCGCGCACTTTTGCCAGCCTGCCGGTGACCGAACTCGCGTTGCGCGCCCATGTGAGCAAGCCCACCGTGGTGCGCTTCTGCCGCAGCATGGGTTACGACGGTCTGTCCGACTTCAAACTCAAGCTGGCCGGCACGGTCAGCGAAGGTGTGCCCTTCATCCACCGCAGCGTCGACGCCGACGACAAGGTGGGCGACGTGCTGGTGAAGGTGATCGACAACACGGTGGCGGCCTTTCTGAAATACCGCAACGACGCCTCAGCGCACGCGGTGGAAAAGGCGGTCGACGCCCTGTACGCCACCTACAAAAACCGCGGGCGCATCGAGTTTTATGGAGCCGGCAACTCGGGCATCGTGGCGCAGGACGCACAGCACAAGTTTTTTCGCCTGGGCATCAACGCCATCGCCTACAGCGACGGTCACATGCAGGTGATGGGCGCTTCGCTGCTGAGCCCGGGTGACTGCCTGGTGATCGTGTCCAACTCGGGCCGCACCCGCGACCTGATGGACGCGGCCGACATCGCTCGCAAACACGGCGCCACAGTGATCTGCATCACGACCAGCGGCTCGCCCTTGGCACAGGCCGCCCACATCCACCTCGCCGCCGACCACCCCGAAGGCTACGACCGCTACAGCCCCATGACCTCGCGTCTGATGCACCTCATGGTGATCGACGTGGTGGCCACTTGCCTGGCGCTCCGCATCGGTGGCACAAAGCTGCAACCACTGCTCAAGGAGATGAAAAACAATCTCCGGAGCAAGAGGTACGCGTAGCCGTGCGCGCTCAGAGCCAGGCATTCCCCCTGCGCCGCTGACGCGGCTTCCCCCCGGATGGGGGACGATGCCTGTGGCCCGGCAAACCCGGTTCCACGGCCTCCTGGACTTTCGGACACGCGCGCCGAATCTGTTTTTTCACCTCGCACTCGAACGCACCTCAGGACAATGGGTGCTTCCCGCAGCGAAGCAAAGGAGGAAGCTCGCGCAGCAAGCCGGGGGACATTCGCGGAGGGAAGCCCCCATTTTGGGCACTAGCGCCCAACTCTCAGGGCGTCAGATGCGCCCTTCCTGCACCGCATGACATGCCACGCGAACACCGCCAAAGCTTTGCAGCACCGGCCGCTCGTTCCGGCAGCGGTCGTTGGCGTGTGGACAGCGCGGGTTGAAAGCGCAGCCTTCGGGCGGGTTGAGCGGATTGGGCACTTCGCCACTGACCGGCGTGCGAGCGCGGCCGGTATCGTGCATCTTGGGAATGGCATCGAGCAGCATGCGCGTGTAGGGGTGGCGCGGGCTGTCGAACAACGTGTGCTTGGGCGCCAGCTCCACCAGCCGACCAAGGTACATCACGCCCACCTGGTCACTCACGTGGCGCACCACCGCCAGGTTGTGGCTGATGAACAGGTAGGTCAGTCCGCGCTCGCGCTGCAGGTCCTTCATGATGTTGAGCACCTGCGCCTGAACGCTCACATCCAGCGCCGAGGTGGGCTCGTCGCACACCAGGAACTCGGGCTGGGTGGCCAGCGCGCGCGCGATGGAAATGCGCTGACGTTGCCCGCCGGAGAACTGGTGCGGGTACTTCACCCTGTCTTGCGGCGACAGGCCGACCGAACGCAGCAGATCATCCACCCGCTCATGCAGCGCCTCGGGATCAGTCTCGATCGCGTGCTCCCGCAACGGCTCGGCAATGATGTCTTCAACGATCCAGCGCGGGTTCAAGCTGGCATAAGGATCCTGGAAGATCATCTGGATGCGGCGGCGCAGCTGGCGGCCCTGGGGCGTCTTGAACGCGGCGTGCGCATCCTGCCCGTCGAACTCGAAGCCACCGCGCGTGGGCTCGTACAAACCCACCAGCAAACGCGCCACCGTGCTCTTGCCACAACCCGATTCTCCGACCAGCGCCAGCGTTTGCCCACGCGCAATGTCGAACGACACGCCATCGACCGCTCGCAGCAGCTGTCTCGGCTGGCGCTCCAGCACGCGGTTGAGCCAGGGCGCTGACACGTCAAAGGTCTTGGCGAGGTCGGTGGCGCGCACCAGGGGCGCTGCCTCGAAATCAGACACCACCGAAGGCGCCGAATCGGTTGCCTGCAGGTCGCTGGCTGCACCCTCTTCCGGCGCTGATTCGGACCGTTCTTCGGCCACAACGCCGCTGGACTCACCATCGGCCAGCCGACTTTGGCCAGCATGGCGTTCCATGGCTTTCTGGATCGACTTCATGGAGCCACCTCCTGCACCACGGCTGTCTGATCCGCATGCAGCCAGCAGGCGGCGCGCGTCGCGCCGGCGTCCAGCAGGTCGGGCCGTTCACGGTGACAGCGGTCAATCACGCGATCGCAGCGCGGGTTGTAGGCACATCCGGTCGGAATCGCGTTCAGCCGCGGCATGGCGCCATCGATCTGATGCAAGCGCTCTCGGTCCACAGTCATGTCGGGAATACAGGCCATGAGCCCGGCGGTATAAGGGTGCGCCGGGTGGTTGATCACCTCGTGCACCGGGCCGACTTCCGCAATGCGCCCGGCGTACATCACCGCCACCCGATCGCAGGTTTCGGCGATCACGCCCATGTCGTGCGTGATCAGCATCACCGCCGCTCCACGCTCCTTGCAGATGGTCTTGAGCAACGTGATGATCTGCGCCTGAATGGACACGTCGAGCGCAGTGGTCGGCTCGTCGGCCACGATGAGCTGCGGCTCTGCGGCAAGGGCCAGCGCGATCACCACACGCTGGCGCATGCCACCAGAGAACTGATGCGGATAGTGGTCGATCCGTTGCTCGGCCGCCGGAATGCCCGTGTCTCTGAGCAACTGGATCGCCCGCTGGCGTGCCTCAGCCTGGTTCACCGGCAAGTGCGTGGTGATGGTTTCGATCAGCTGCCGACCGACCGAGTAGAGAGGATTCAGCGAGGTCAGAGGGTCCTGAAAAATGGCGCCGATCTTGCGACCACGCACCTTGCGCATCTCTTCATAAGGCAGGTTGTCGATGCGCTCGCCGTGCAGCAGGATCTGGCCAGAGGCTACGCGGCCGGGTGGCTCCAGCAGACCGATGATGGACGCACCAGTGAGGGATTTTCCAGCACCCGATTCGCCAACCACACCCAGAATTTCACCGGGCGCGATCGCGAACGAAATATCGTCCAGTGCACGCAGCGTGCCCCGCCGGTGCGGGAACTCGACGACGAGGTTGTTGACTTCAAGCAGGCTCATGTGCAATTCACGGTGTACCCGTGCGGAGAACGTGCCTTGGTCAGCACGCAACGAGGAACCCGCTTCGCCCGACCACAGGTGCAGTCTCCTTGAAGGGAAGACGCGAAGCGGCGCAGTGGGGTCATCGAAGCCTTGGATTCAGTGCGTCGCGCAGCCAGTCGCCCAGCAGATTGACCGACAGCGCAATCAGCACCAGCATCAGGCCAGGGAAGATGGTGATCCACCACTCGCCGGAAAACAGGTAGTCGTTGCCCACACGGATCAGCGTGCCCAGTGAGGGCGAGGTGGGTGGCGCGCCTACGCCCAGAAACGACAAGGTGGCTTCGGTGATGATGGCGGTGGCCACCTGGATGGTCGCCAGCACCAGCACCGGACCCATCACATTGGGCAGCACATGGCCGCGCATGATGCGCAGCGGCGCCACACCGGTCACGCGCGCGGCCTGCACGTATTCTTTGTTGCGCTCCACCAGCGTGGAGCCGCGCACGGTGCGCGCGTACTGCACCCAGCCGGTGAGCGTGATAGAGACGATCAGCACACCAAAGGCCAGCGCCTCATGCGCGTTCGGGAACAAGGCGCGACCCACGCCGGCAATCAGCAGCGCCACCAGAATGGCGGGAAAAGACAGCATCACGTCGCACAGGCGCATCAGCACACTGTCGACCCAGCCACCCAGGAAACCGGCGGCCAATCCAAAACCCACACCGATCACGACCGACAGCACCACTGAAGCGATGCCTACCGCCAGCGAGATCCGTGCGCCGTACATCAGCGCCGACAAAATATCTCGCCCCTGGTCATCAGTACCCAGCAAGAAGGCGCGGCTGCCGCCTTCGCTCCAGGCGGGAGGCAGTCGCGCGTTCGACAACTCCAGCGTGGCGAGGTCAAACGGGTTGTGCGGTGCCACCCAGGGCGCGAACACCGCGCAGAAGATGCACACAAACGCGATCAGAGCCGCGACGATGGCGGTGGGCGAATTGCGAAAGCTGTGCCCGATGTCACCATCGAGCCAGCGGCGGGTAGCAGCGATCAAATCAATGCCTCAAAAAACCGAAAAGAAACCATCAGCCGCTCGACCCGCGAGCAGCGCGACGTATTGCCGCCCAGGATGCCGCAGAACCGCCTGCGCCGAGCCTCCGGCATTGCCCCCTGGGGGTCGATGCCGAAGGCAGCGCAGGGGATTCATTTCACCGACATGAACCGGAACGGCATCACGTTGTCGGCGAGCTGCACCAGTTGCACGTTGTTCGCCACGCCCCATGCCAGCGCCTGCTGGTGCAGCGGCAGATGCCCGATGTCGTCGGCATGGATCGTGAACGCTTGCTTGATCATCGCGTTGCGCTTGGCCTTGTCGGTCTCCGACTGGATCTGCAGCGTGAGTTCATCGACCTTGGGATTGCAGTAAGCGCCCAGGTTGAACTGGCCAGCGCCCTTGTCGTCCACGCAGCGCATGAGCGCGTTGAGCGGGTTGTGCGAGTCGTAGGTGCTCGGGGTCCAGCCCAGCAGGTAGAAGCTGGTGTCGCGCTTCAGAATCTTGGGGAAGTAGGTGCCCTTGGTCTCGGCTTGCAGGTTGATCTTCACACCGACACGCGCCAGATTCGCAGCCACCGCCTGGCAGATGTTGCTGTCGTTGACATAGCGGTCGTTCGGGCAGTTCATGCTGACTTCGAAGCCGTTGGGGTAGCCCGCGTCGGCCAGCAGCTTCTTGGCTGCATCCGGGTCGTAGGGCAGGCGCTTGTCCATGGTCTCGTCAAAACCGTTGATGCCCGGGCCCACCATGAGGGCGGTGGGACGAGAGGCACCTCGCATCACCGTCTTCTGGATGCCTACGATGTCGATCGCCTGGTAGAAGGCCTGGCGAACTCGCTTGTCCTTGAACGGGTTCTTGCCCTTGACGTTGGAGTACAGCAGCTCGTCGCGCTTCTGGTCCATGCCCAGGAAGATGGTGCGCAGCTCGGGGCCTTGCAGCACGCGCGCCTTGCCGCTGGCGGTGATGCGTGCGACGTCCTGCAGCGGCACCGGTTCGATCACGTCCACCTGGCCCGAGAGCAGCGCGGCCACGCGGGTGGCGTCGTTGCCGATCGGCGTGTACTCGACGTTGATCACATTGCCTTCGATCTTGCCCCAGTAGGCGCCATTGCGCACAAAGGTGGTCTTGACGTTGGGCTGGCGCTCGCGCAGGCGGAAGGGACCGGTGCCATTGGCCTTGAACGAAGCGGTGTTTTCAACGCCTTTGCGGCGATCGACCGGCCTGGTCGCGCCGTTTTTCTCAGACCAGTCCTTGCTCATGATGTAGAAGAAGGAGAACACGTCGGGCAAGATGGGAAACGGCGCTTTGGTCTCGAAGTCCACCGTGTGGCTGTCGACTTTGCGCACTTCCTTGATGTCGTTGGTGTAGCTGCGCATATCAGACCCCTCGCCCGAGCCGCGCGCAAAGCTGAACACCACGTCATCGGCAGTGAAGGGGGTGCCGTCGTGGAATTTCACGCCTTTGCGAAGCTCAAAACGCCACACGTTCGGCGACACCTGTTTCCAGGCCGTGGCCAGCGCCGGCGTCAGCGCCAGATTCTTGTCTCGTCCTACCAGCGGTTCGTAGACGTTGCCGGTCACGCTGAGCTGCGTGGTCTCGTTGAGCGAATGCGGATCCATCGACAAGGCGTCGCCCTGATTGCCGATGCGCACGGTTTGCGCAAGCGCCGCGCCCGACATCGTGGCGAGCACCAATGAGGTGGTCAATGCATGTTGAAATTTCATGGTTCGCTCCTGATAGAAATGGGCGTTGCTGGAATGGGACCGGCCAATGAGCGCCGACCTAGGGAGACTGGTGCAAGGGCATGCCATGCTCGATGATGCTCGCATGCAGCGCAGCGCCGAGCGGCAGTACGTCGTCATTGAAATCGTATCGCGTGTTGTGCAAGAAGCAGCTTCCTTCGCCACCCTGACCCAGGCGCAGGTAGGCGCCAGGCTTGACCTGCAGCATGAAGGAAAAATCTTCGGCCCCCATGCTGGGGTCCATCTGGCGGTCGACATGCTCATGACCGACGAGCTTTTGCGCCACTTCGGCGGCAAAACGTGCTTCGGTGGGTGTGTTGATGGTGGCGGGATAGATGCGTTCGTAGTGCACATGGACCGAAGCCCCCAGACCCAAGGCGACGCCCGAACAGACTTCGTGCAGCCGCTTCTCCACCAGGTCTTGCACCTCAGGGCTGAAGCTGCGCACTGTGCCGACCAGCGTGGCCTTGCCTGGCACGACGCTGAAGGCACCCATGTCTCCCGCCTGCATGGCACACAGGCTGACCACGGCGCTGTCGACGGCACGCACATTGCGCGAAACGATGCTTTGAACCGCAGTGATGATATGGGCTGAAACGAGTACCGGATCCACCGCGAGATAGGGGTGGGCGCCGTGCCCGCCCTTGCCGGTGATTTCGATCGTGATGCGGTCGGCCGCGGCCATCATCGGTCCGGGGTTCACGCCGATGGTGCCCGGCTTCATTTGCGGCCAGTTGTGCATGCCGTACACCGAGCTGACTGGAAAGCGGTCAAACAGACCGTCTTCGATCATGGCCTTGGCACCGGCAAAACCTTCTTCGCCCGGCTGGAAGATCAGCACCGCCGTGCCATCAAAATGCCGCGTTTCGGCCAGGTAGCGCGCGGCGCCCACCAGCATGGCGGTGTGGCCGTCGTGACCACAGCCGTGCATCATGCCCGGCCGGGTGGACTTCCAGGCGAAGTCGTTGTGCTCGGTAATGGGCAGCGCATCCATGTCGGCTCGCAAGCCGATCATCTGGCCACTGTTGCGTTGAAGGCCGTGGATCAGCGCGACCACGCCGGTCTTGCCGATGCCGGTGTGAATCTCGTCCACACCGCAGACCTTGAGCGCTTCCACCACGCGTTGCACGGTGTAGTGCTCCTCGAACCCGATCTCCGGGTGCGCATGCAGATCCCGGCGCAACGCGGTGAGCTCCGGGTGAAACGCCGCAATATGCGAAAACGCGCGGCCGTGTGCCTTGATTCGGGGTGCGAGCATCTTCAGTGCCCCCCTGCCTTTTCGACGCGCAACCTCGGATCCACCGCGAAATACAGCAGGTCCACGATCAGGTTGATGATGACGAAGATCAGCGCAATCAGGCACAAGTAGGCCGCCATCACCGGAATGTCGGCAAAGGTGACGGCCTGGATGAACAGCAGGCCCATGCCCGGCCACTGGAACACCGTCTCGGTGATGATGGCAAAGGCGATCAGTCCACCAAGCTGCAGGCCGGTGATCGTCATCACCGGCACCAGCGTGTTCTTGAGCGCATGGCCAAAGTGCACCGCGCGGTTGGTCAGGCCCCGGGCGCGGGCGAACTTGATGTAATCGGTGCGCAGCACCTCCAGCATCTCGGCGCGCACCAGTCGCATGATGAGGGTGAGCTGGAAAATCGCCAGCGTGATGGCGGGCAGCGTGATGTGCAGCCAGCCCTTGGCCGTGAGCAGCCCGGTGGTCCACCAGCCGACCTGCACCACATCACCGCGCCCAAAGCTCGGGAACCAGCCCAGTTGCACCGCAAACACCAGGATCAGCAGGATGCCGATCAGAAAAGTGGGCAGGGACACACCCAGCAGCGAGATCGTCATGAACAGCTGGCTCACGAAGGTGCCACGCTTGAGGGCAGCGTACACCCCCATCGGAATGCCGACCACCAGCGCCAGCACACCGGCCACCAGCGCCAGCTCCAGCGTGGCCGGCAGGCGCTCGCCGATCAGGCGCGACACGCTGGCCCCCTGGCGCAGGCTGATACCAAATTCACCCTGCACCGCATTGGCAAGAAAGTGCCAGAACTGCACCACAAAGGGCTTGTCAAGCCCCAGATCGGCGCGCAGCTCACGCACCTGCTCGGGGGTGGCGTCTTGTCCGAGCAGGAACACCACTGGGTCGCCCACATACTGAAACAGCATGAACGCGATCAGCGCGACACTGACCATGACGACCACGGCCTGAGCGAGCCGGCGAAGAATGAAAGCGAACATGTATTACGGCAGAAGAAGGGGGCCTGCCCACGCGGTGAGCGGCCCCCTGGGATACTGACTCGAAATCAGTTTACCTTGATCAGACGCCAGTCCAGCCGGTTGTCGGCGCGGTGCACCACATCGATGTTTTTCTTCATCGCCCAGGGGATCACCTGATTGTGAAGCGGGATGTGCGCAACATCCTGGTTCTGCAGAATCAACGCTCTGTTGAGCAGTTCGGTGCGCAGCTTGAGATTGGTCTCTTTCTTGGCGCGCTCGATCAGACCATCCATCTGCGGGTTGCTGTAGCGACCCACGTTGTAGTTGCCGTCACCCTGGGCGCCGACGGTGCGCACCAGCGACTGCAACGAGTACATCGCATCAAAGGTCGGCACGCCCCAGCCGAGCATGTAGATGCTGGCCTCGTAGCGCTGGATCATGGGGAAATAGGTCACCAGCGGCAGGGTGCGCAGCTTGGCCTTGACGCCGATCCTGGCCCACATGGCAGTGACAGCCTGGCAGATGGCTTCGTCATTGATGTACCGGTTGTTCGGGCAGGCAAAGTCGACCTCAAAGCCGTTCGGGTAACCCGCATCGGCCAGCAGCTTCTGCGCCGCGGCCACGTTGAACGGGTAGCGCTTGTGCACCGCCTCGTTCCATCCATTGACCTGCGGTGCCACCAGCGCACCGGTGGGCTGACCCAGGCCGCGCAGCGTCACACGCGCGATGGTGTTGATGTCGATCGCCTGGTACAGCGCCTTGCGCACACGCTGGTCCTTGAGCGGGTTCTTGCCCTTGACGTCGCTGCCAGGCAGCTCGTCGCGGAATTGGTCCATGCCGAAGAAGATCGTGCGGTTCTCGATGCCGTCGACCACCTTCAGGTCAGGAGAGGCGCGCACGCGACCCAGGTCTTGTGGGCTGGGGTCGAGCACAAAGTCGACCTCACCCGAGAGCAGCGCCGCCATGCGCGTTGACACGTTTCTCACCGGGGTGTAAATCACCTCGGTCACGTTGCCTTCGGCCTTGCCCCACCACGCGGGGTTGCGGGTGAGCACCAGTTTCTGGTCAGGCTGCCACTCCTTGAGCGTGAACGGGCCGGTGCCCATGGCGTTGCGGTGGGCGAAGTTTTCGTCTTTGGTCTTGATGTCCTTGGGCGCGACGGAGTTGTTCTTCTCCGCCCAGGCCTTGTTCATCATGCGCAGCTCGGTGAGCTGGTTCAGCAGCACCGGGTTGGGGTCCTTGGTGAAGATGTCGATGGTGTTGGCATCCACTTTCACCACCTTGTCGATACCGGCCGTGTAGACCGCGAAGTTCGACGTTTTGGCCATGGCGCGCTCGATCGAGAAAACGGCGTCATCGGCAGAGAAGGTGCTGCCATCGTGGAATTTCACGCCTGTACGCAGGGTCAGGCGCAACTGGGTCGGCGTCATCTGCTTCCAGCCGGTGGCCAGCACGGGCTCGGCCTTGAAGGTGCGGCTGTTGTAGTACACCAGCGACTCATAGACCGAAGCGTGCACGCCGTTTGCCAGCGCGTTGTTCTGGGAATGGATGTCCCAGGTCGGGATGTCGCTGGCACTGGTCCACTTGAACGTTTTGGCTTGCACGCCAGCGGTGCCCAGAGCCAGGGCCGCACTCAGAAACGCCACGGAGTATTTCATTGGTTCACACCTCAAATAAATGACAGATGCCGGACTATGCAACATCCGTTCCCGTTCCAGAACGGGGCTAACCCGGATGACCCGTGTTGGGTGAGGAAATTTTGCCAGCAGGCGATGGCATGGCCGGCACAGCGGGCGCGTCCGCCGCAGCGTTTGAGGCTGGCCGCAGGTGCAGCGCACCGTACCAGGCCTGCAACGCGCTTTCGGTGTTGTCGGTGTCGGTCATGAGCGCGATCGCCAGCAGCGGGCCCGGTTCTTCACCAAAAGCGCGCACAAAATCGGCGCGCACGTCCCGTCTGTAGTCGAGCCACTGCCCGAGTTGGGTCGGCCCTGAGGCCACCACCAGCTTGCGGATGCGGTCGGTGCGCGGGTTGAGGATCACCGTCTCCAGCGGCTCGTGCGCACTCCACACGTAGGACAGCGTGGCAAACGGCAACTCTTCCCCGGTGATCAGGCGGCTGAGTTCAGACAGGCGGTGGGCCCGAGGCGAGAGGCGCGAACGGTCACCCCCAAAGGCCAGCACCACCCGCACCGGCGAGTCTTCGGTCTGAGCGTCGCGCATGTCTGCCCCGATGGGCAGGCTGTCGATCTTCCAGGAAAAATCCAGCTGGCCGACGTTCACCGCAGGGTTGGCGAAACGCTGGCGCAGGATGCTCACCGACCGGTCCGCCCGCACACGCAATGCAGGACGGCCCATGACCGTTGACGCTTCAAACGGCGCGCTGCGTTTGCCAGGCAGCGCAAACACTTCCCAGGCCGGCTCTGAAGCGGGCGTGCTGAGCAAGCGCAATGCAAATGGTTGCAGGTCCGCCTCTGGCGAGCGCCCCGCAGTGGAGTCACCACTCAGATTCGCGCATCCCGTGAGCACGGCGCAAGCCAGCGGCAGCACCACCCAATGCATGCGCTTAGCAGCCGCTGGAAGCCGTGAGAAGAGAACAAAGACCCATCGCATCAAGCACATCCCACAGTGGGTGGACGCACCCCTTGTTTTCACCTTTCCGGGGGAAGCGCAAGCCCCGATTGTGCCCCTACATTTCACCTCGCTGGCATCCCTGTCCAGCGCCTGTCCTCGGCTCTGTACCGAGGACAGGTCCAACATGAACCCCGTCAAAACCGCAAGGAGGACTCCATGAAAGTCATTCACCGTTTGTTCGCTGCCCTGCTCGCCTTGACCGCCGCCGCCTTCGCTGCCGTGGACGTCAACAATGCCAGCGTCGCCGACCTCGACAGCATCAAAGGCATCGGCCCCGGCACCTCGGCCAAGATCCTGGACGCCCGAAAGAGCGCCAAGTTCAAGGACTGGGGCGACCTCATCGAGCGCGTGCCCGGCATTGGCGACAAGCGGGCGGCCAAGCTGTCGGAGCAAGGGCTGACGGTGAATGGCGACGCGTTCAAACCATCGGCGTCGAAAACGGCATCCAGGCCGCAAAAGGTGCCCGAAAAAGCCGTTGCTGGGACCAAGGTTGTGAAAGACGACGGGAAACAATGACAGGTTGGGGAGGCGGTGCCAATCACGCCCATGAAAAAAGCCGCTGGGCAACCAGCGGCTTTTTCTGTCCTGAGACGAAGCGGCCAAGGCCGCGACCATCAGAAGGAGTGGCGCACGCCCACAGCCGCCAGATCCTCTTCGGTCCGGCCTTCCTTGCGATCCTGGACACGGTAACCAGCGTACACCACGGTGCGCTTCGACAGGCTATAGGTTGCTGCAATGCTGTAGCCGTTGTCCGCTTCACCACCTTTGAACTTGGAACTGGCGTAGCCCACCGACAGCATCAGGGCGCTGCTCAGGGGTACATCAGCGCCCACCTGGAAGGAATTGGCCTTCAAACCAGCTGTGCCACCGGTGTTGTCGGTGGTGTAGTAGCTGCCCAAGAGCTTGGCCATGCCCAGGTCGTACGAACCGTTGATGATCGTGCCTTCCTGGTCACCGTTGGCTTCGTCTTTTTCGTAGCCCAGGTTCACGGCGATTGGGCCATTGGCGTACGACAGGCTGAAGGCGCTCAGCTTGCCACCAGCGGCGTTGCCCTTGAGCTGGGTGCTGGCGGCTGCAGTGAAGCCAGCGAACTCAGGAGAAGCGTAGTACAGCTGGGCATCGGCGGCGCCGTTGTAGCTGTTCAGCCAGACGCTGTTGGCCGACAAAGCCGAGTCGAAACCGCTGTTGGACAGACCAAACACATCGTCCATCGGGTTCCAGCCACGGCCCAGCTTGATGGTGCCGAAACCGCCGCTGAGGCCCACATTGGCCTGACGGTCAAACGTCTTGGCGTTGGTAGCGCCGTCGGTCAGCTGAAGCTTCTGCTCGAAGGTGAAGTTGGCGGTGAGGCCACCACCCAGGTCCTCGGAGCCTTTGAAGCCGAGACGGCTGGTGGACAGGCCACCGTTGCCCATCTTCACGCCGACGCCGTCGTTCTTCTGGTTGCCCACCCACAGATCGGCGATGCCGTACAGAGTGAGGCTGGACTGCGCCATGGCGGCGCCGGAAGCGGCCAGTACGGCCAAGGCAACAAGTGATTTTTTCATGATGGTTTCCCGGTAAAAACAAAACTGCCCGACCCATTGAGCCGGACCCTAAGCAAACGCACACCTTTATCTTAGCGAGCCCAAGCTTGAGCAAAGGGTTTCCCCTCGCTTATTTCCCTTGATGGGCATCGGCTGTGGCAAATTGCAGACAAATCTAAGCAAGAGGCAGGCCAGTCGCAAGCACCTGGTTCTTCGCCACCTTCGCGCTACACAAGAAAAACCCCGCGGGTGCAAGCACCCGCGGGGTTGTGTTCTGCTTTCGCGCTGGTCAAGCCAGCGAGCGATCAGAAGTTGTGGCGAATGCCAACGCTGAAGTTGTTCACGTCGTCAATAGCCTTTCCCTTGCCATCACGCAGGAACGCGACGTAGGTGAAGGTGCGCTTGCTCAGCGGGTACTTGACTTCCACCAGCAGGTTGGTGTCCTTGAAGCCGGTGTCGCGAGCGATGTCCAGCGTCAGAGCAACAGGGCCGAGCGTCGTCGATGCGCCGATTGCGAAACCCTTGCTGTCCACGGCGGTGGTATCGGCTGGGTCAATGTAGGCACCAGCGACCTTGAAACCACCGAAGTCGTAGTTTGCGCCGATGTGAACGTTGTCGTCAGAACCGCTGACCTTGTTGTAGCCCAGAGCAACGGCTAGAGGGCCGCCACGGTAGATCACGTTCAGGTCGGTCTTGGCATTGCCGCCGTTGTTGCCCTTCAGGATGTAACCCAGGGTCGCGCTCACGCCACCGAAGCTGGGGGTGGTGTAGGCGATCTGGTTGCTATTACGCGTACCGCCCAACACCGTGCTAACGCCGGAATTGAACTGGCTGCCAACCACCGAATAGTTGGCGGTGCTGGTCAGCTCCCAAGCAGCAAGAGCAAAGAACGAAGGGTTCAGGCTGCGACCCAATCGAACTTCACCGAAGCCGCCCATCAAATTCATGTACGCTGCGCGCGAGAAGTAGTTACCACCGCTCTGGTTCACAGAACCATCGGCCAAACTGAGGGATGCCTCGAAGTTGAAGCCAGCCTTGAGGCCGCCACCGAGGTCTTCGGTGCCACGCACGCCCCAGCGGCTGTTGCCGTTGTTCATGCCGCCGGAGCTGGAGAAGGCGGCGTCGACACCGGTGGTCTTGACGATAGCTGCGTCGGCCACGCCGTACAGGGTGACGGAAGATTGGGCAAATGCGGCGCTGGTGGCTGCAACTGCGGCCAGGGCAATCAGGGTCTTTTTCATTGAGAAGTTCTCCAGGGTTGAAAAAAGAGGCTGCGGGTCTGTTGCCCTCAAGCCAACCTCCGTTGTTGGAAGCTGAGGTGATTGCACCAGAAGGGCTCGTGGGATGCAAAGCTTTCGAGGGAAACGCGGTGAATTTGTGGCAACAGGACAACAGTGCACCAGAGCGGTGCGGACGCAGCTCATCCGTTTCTCGAGGCCGTCAACAAGGTCAATGCAGCCTGCGCAACAATCAAAACCGCTGTCACCAAGCCAGACCGCCGCCACCTGCACCCCATTGGAGAGCCCATGGACGCCTTGCTCAACGCCGCCGATTCCGCCTTGCGCGCCCTGTTTGTGGCGCCGCCCGCCTCGCGACCTTGCCCCACCGTGCCTGAAGAGGGCACCACCGCCCTGAGCGACTCGGAGCGGGCGCTGTCGGGCGCTCTGATGCGGGTGAACCACGTGGGCGAGGTGTGTGCGCAGGCGTTGTACGCCTCGCAAGCGCTGGCAGCGCGCCGCCCTGGCTCGCAACACAACGAGCCCCTGGCGCGGCAGCTCGAAGCCTCGGGCCGGGAGGAAACCGACCACCTGGCCTGGACACAGGCCCGGCTGGACGAGCTGGGTGCTCGTCCCTCGCTGCTGAACCCCCTGTGGTACGCCGGGGCCTTCGGTCTGGGCCTGCTGGCGGGCCGGCTGGGCACGGGCGTGAGCCTGGGCTTCGTGGTGGAGACAGAGCGCCAGGTGGAAGCCCACCTGGCCAGCCACATGGACCGGCTGCCCGCTGGCGACCACGCCTCGCGCGCCATCGTGGCGCAAATGAAGGACGACGAAGCTCGCCACGCCCGCGAGGCCCAGCACGCGGGCGCCGTGGAGCTGCCCCTTCCCGTCAAGGGCTTGATGCGCTTGGCAGCCAGGGTGATGACCACGGTCGCTCACCGGATCTAGAAGGCCGCGCGCTGCGCTGCGCTGCAGCGCCGGGTTCTACCGAAAACCTTCAGGCCTCTGCCAGCTCGAAGCTCGTGGTGATGGCAGCGGTCTTGGCCAGCATGATGCTGGCCGAGCAGTACTTTTCGTGGCTCATGGCGATGGCCCGCTCCACTGCTGCGGCAGGCATGCCGCGACCGGTCACCTTGAAATGCATGTGGATCTGGGTAAAGACCTTGGGATCGGTCGATGCGCGTTCGGTGGTGAGCTTGACGCTGCAGCCGCGCACGTCGTGACGGCCCCGCTTGAGGATGAGCACCACATCGTAGGCGGTGCAGCCACCGGTGCCAGCCAGCACGGTCTCCATCGGACGTGCGGCGAGGTTGGATCCGCCGTTTTCCGGCTTGGCTTCGTCGGGCGCACCGTCCATGGTGAGCACGTGGCCGCTGCCTGTCTCGGCCACAAAGCCCATGTGAGAGCGGGTGCCGGCGGCGCCGGTCCAGGTGACGGTGCATTCCATGTTGGATCCAGGTGTGAAAAATCTGACGAAGCTGGGGGCAGCTCTCTAAACGCTAGCAAAAACGCCACACCGCATGTTGCGTTGCAGCATTGGATCGCTATACTTCGCTTATTGTATTTTCACGGTTGTCTCCTCTACCCTCCTCGGGTGGATTTCAAGCCCGGATAGGTTCTGCCCATCCGGGCTTTTTTTCGCCCCGGACAGGCTGGCTATGATGGCCGCCAAGGAAATCACCCATGCCAACCCGCCAGTCGCCCCCCGCCGCCAAGACCCGCTCTGTCCGCTCGCCAGCGACGCCAACCGCCCCTGTGCAACTCGGGCCGGCCGAGTACCTGAAAAAGATCCTGACCGCCAGGGTGTACGACGTGGCCCAGGAAACGGCGCTGGAGCCCGCCCGCAACCTGAGCCGGCGCCTGCACAACCGAGTGCTGCTCAAGCGCGAAGATCAGCAACCAGTGCACAGCTTCAAGCTGCGAGGGGCCTACAACAAGATGGCGCAACTGAGCGCCGAACAACTCGCCAAGGGCGTGATCTGCGCGTCCGCGGGCAACCATGCACAGGGCGTGGCCCTGGGAGGCCACAAGCTGGGCACGCGCGCCGTGATCGTGATGCCCACCACGACGCCGCAGATGAAGATCGATGCGGTGCGCGCACTGGGTGGCGAGGTGATCCTGCACGGTGAAAGCTATTCGGACGCCCATGGACACGCGCTGACCCTGCAAAAGCAGCAGGGGCTGACGTTTGTGCACCCGTTTGACGACCCGGACGTGATCGCGGGCCAGGGCACGATTGCCATGGAGATCCTGCGGCAGGTGCAGGGCCTGGGTTCGGACCACCTGGACGCTGTGTTCGTGGCCATCGGCGGCGGTGGCCTCATTTCAGGCGTGGCCAACTACATCAAGGCAGTGCGGCCCGAGATCAAGGTGATCGGCGTGCAGATGAGCGACTCGGACGCGATGATGCAGTCGGTGCGCGCGGGGGAGCGCGTCACGCTGGCCGATGTGGGCCTGTTTTCGGATGGCACGGCGGTCAAGCTGGTGGGCGAAGAAACCTTTCGCATCGCCAGCGGTCTGGTGGACGAGTTCATGACAGTGGACACCGACGCGGTATGTGCTGCGATCAAAGACGTGTTTGTGGACACGCGCAGCATCGTCGAGCCCGCTGGTGCGCTGGCGGTGGCGGCGATCAAGCAGTACGTGGCGCAACACAAGACCAAAGGTCAGACCTACGCCGCCATTCTTTGTGGCGCCAACATGAACTTCGACCGTCTGCGCTTTGTCGCCGAGCGCGCCGAGGTGGGCGAGGAGCGCGAGGCGCTGTTTGCGGTGACCATCCCCGAAGAGCGGGGCAGCTTCAGGCGCTTCTGTGAGTTGATCGGCGACCTGCCCGGTGGGCCTCGCAACGTGACCGAGTTCAATTACCGCATTCACGATGGCAGCAAGGCCCATGTGTTCGTCGGGCTGACCACCCAAGGCAGGGGTGAGTCGACCAAAATCGCCGCCAACCTGAACAAGCAGGGTTTCAAGACGCTGGACCTGACCCACGACGAGCTGGCCAAAGAGCACATCCGCCACATGGTGGGGGGGCATTCACCGCTGGCGCAAGACGAGCGTCTGCTGCGTTTTGTGTTTCCGGAGCGTCCGGGCGCGCTGCTCAAATTCCTGAGCCTGATGCGACCGGGCTGGAACATCAGCCTTTTCCACTACCGAAACCAGGGCGCCGACTACGGGCGAATCCTGGTCGGCCTGCAGGTACCGCCGAAAGATCACAAGGCATTCGTCCGCTTTCTGGATACGCTCGGCTACCCGTATGTCGAGGAGACCCAGAATCCGGTGTACCGTCTGTTCCTCCAGAGTTGAACAGGTTGACATCCATGCTGATCCGGCACCATCCGGCCGAAACCGTTGCTCCGACCGAAGGCGGAGCAACGGCGCTGAAGCTGCCAGCCATTGAGGCCACGACCGACACGGTACTGGACGCCGCGCTGAACAGCCGCATCCAGCCCGAAGGTTATTCGCAGCACGTGCTGGGCCGGCTGGAAGACCTGGTGCGGCAGCTGGCCCGCGTGCAGAGCGCCGGTCCTTTGCCGCTGGACCAGCTGGTGTTCGACTCACCTCAGGTGCTGGTGTTTGCTGCCGACCATGGCATTGCTGACGAAGGTGTGTCTGCGGTCCCGCAGGAGGCCACCCGGGAGCGGGTGCAGCAGATCCTGCAGGGACGCGCACCGATCAACACCCTGGCCAAGACCATGGGTTTTGAGCTCACGGTGGTGGACGCGGGGGTGGCCAGCCATGTGGTGGAGACTGGCGCCGCGGCCTCCACGGTGCCCTTGCTGGTGCGCAAGATCGGCTACGGCACACGCAACATGGTCCTCGGCCCCGCCATGTCACTGGCCCAGGCGATATCGGCCTTGCAGGCCGGGATGGATGTGGTGCGCCACCTGCCCGGCAATGTGCTGGCCTTGGGTGATGTGGGCGTGGGCAACACATCGTGTGCGGCGCTGCTGCTGTCGCGCCTGTGCGGCGTGCCACTGGCCGACGCCTGCGGCAGAGACCACCCCATTCCGGGCGGACTCGACAGCACCCAGCTGCAGAACAAACTGGAAAAGCTGTTCGCAGCCGCCAGCCGCCACCGCAAGGCGGTCAAGCCGCTGGACGCCTTGGCCGCGCTCGGTGGCTTCGAGATCGCCATGATGGCCGGAGCCATGCTGCAGGCAGCGAGCGAGCGCAGGGTGGTGCTGGTGGACGGCTTTGTGGCGGGTGCGGCGGCGCTGGTGGCGCGGGGACTGAGCCCGGCCGTGGCTGACTACCTGGTGTTTGCGCACCGGGCCATCGATCCCGGCCACCGACTCATGCTCATCCACCTGCAGGTGCAGCCGCTGATGGACCTGGAACTGAGCGTCGGGCAAGGCGTGGGTGCGCTCATGGCCTGGCCGATGTTGCAGACGGCGCAAGCGCTGCTGAAACCCTGACCTTCCGGCACCCGGCTGAACTCTCCGCGGCCCGTTGGTGCCACTGTCCCGCAAACAGTGACCGGCAACAAAACCGATGGACTCGCGCCCAGGAGAAGGCGCAAACAGCCGCAAAAGCTGGCGCTATCGTGAAAACTGGCAACGCCATCAAGGGCGTGAAGACTCGGCTTCATGGGCGAGTGATCTGTGGGACAGGACACTGCCGCCACAGGGACGATCTGTCAGGGCTTTGACTCTGGCAAGACCGGCATCGCCAGCGTGATCGAGGCCGGTCCCTCCATCGAAGGTCCGAGCCGGACTTCCTTGGCGGTCACAGCCTGCAGGAAAACCCCCGCTTCGACCTCGGCACCAACCCGGAATGGGCGGGAAGGCTGGGCATCCACAACGATGAGCGCCGCACCTCGGTCAGTACCCACCGCCACCACACCCTGCAACGCATAGCGGCTGGCCGCGAGCACGGGCACAGCGGCTTGGGGCATGGCGGCAGGCAAGGCGCCCAGCGCCCGGGCCACTTGTGCAGTCTCCACCACGGGCGCCCCGCTGCTGATCGCGGGCACGGGCGTGACCGGCGAGCGCCCCAAGGCCTGCAACACCCAATAACCGGCACTCAGTCCAGCCGCCAGCCACAACAGACCCGCGACCACCACCGGCCAGGGCTTTCGTCCAGGCGCGTGCGTGGCCACGGTTTCACCGGGGTAGGCAGAGTGAGCGAAGGAGTGCGCCTTGTTCATCGCCGCATTATGATGGACCGAAGCGACAGAGAGGTGCACCTGCACCGAGCGTTCGTCGCCATTTGCAACCCCTTGTCAGCGGGAGTCCCTGCGTTGAGCCACTCACCCCTTTCTGCCCAGCCGCCTCGCGGCGTTTTCGTTCGCGCGCTGCAACGCGGCTTCACCCTGATCGAACTGATGGTCGTGCTCGTGATCATCGGCGTGCTTGCGGCCCTGATCGTGCCCAACGTGCTGGACCGCGCAGACGACGCGCGGGTGACCGCAGCGAAGACAGATGTCAATAACCTGATGCAGGCGCTCAAGCTCTACCGGCTGGACAACCAGCGCTACCCCACTGGCGAGCAGGGCCTCAACGCACTGATCGCCAAGCCATCGGCCAGCCCGGTGCCGCCCAACTGGCGGCCTTATCTGGAGAAGCTGCCAGCCGACCCGTGGAGCCGCCCCTACCAGTACCTCAACCCCGGCGTGCACGGCGAAGTGGACGTGCTCTCGCTCGGCGCCGACGGTCAGCCGGGCGGCGAGGGCAAGGACGCGGACGTGGGCAGCTGGCAGTAGAGATGAAGGCCCCCACGCTCCGCCGCTGCGCGGGTCGCTGCCCCCCGAGGGGGCTGGGCCTGCCTTGGTGCCCGGCGGCCGGCCGTTTGTCTCCGTGTTCCAGCGTTGCGCAGGTCGCTGCGAGGGGCATCGACTCGACAACCAAGACGCTGCTGTTGGTTTGAGGCGTTAAGAGCTGCTTGTTTGTGAAAACCATGTCGCGCGGCTTCACCTTGCTGGAACTTCTGGTGGTGCTGGCCATCGTGGCGCTGGCCACGGCGGGTGCCACTCTGGCCTTGCGAGACAGCAGCACCACCCGACTCGAACGCGAGGCCTTGCGCCTCTCTGCCATGCTTGAGTCCGCCCGCGCGCAGTCGCGCACCAGCGGTATCCCAGTGGTCTGGCGCGTCCTGCCGCAGGGTTTTGAATTCCTGGGCCTGAGACCCCGTGACGAAGACCCGGACTCGCTGGCTGGTCCTCGCGACTGGCTGGACCCGCAAACGCAGGCCCAGATCGTTCGCCCTGCCAATGCGCAGACCCTGGTGCTCGGACCTGAGCCGCTGATCGCCTCTCAGCGGCTGACCCTGTTGCTGGGTGAACGCCAGCTCACTCTGGCCACCGATGGCCTGGCACCCTTCGCAGTGGTGCCCCCATGAACGTCCCCGCAACGATGCGCCGCCACTCGCGCTGGCGCCCAGTCCGGGGGTTCACGCTGATCGAGGTGCTGGTTGCCCTGGCCGTGGTCGCCATCACCCTGTCTGCCGGTCTGCAGGCCACCGGCGCCCTCACCCGGGCCGCGACGCGGCAGACGGACCAATGGCTGGCTCAGCTGTGCGCCGAGAACGAACTCACCCGCTTGCGGCTGGCTCGCCAGCTGCCCGGCGTGGGCGACAGCACCGTGGCTTGCGAACAGGCGGGTCGCAGCCTGCAGGTCGGACTGTCGGTGTTGCCCACCCCAAACCCCAACTTCCGGCGCATTGATGCTACCGTGCTCGGCCAGGTGGACGGCAACGAGGTCCGCCTGCTCACCTTGTCCACGGTGCTGGGGCGGTATTGATGGTGCCCCCACGCTCCCCCGCTGCGCGCGGTCCGCTGCCCCCCGAGGGGGTCGATTTCGCTTGGGACGGCCCGGCGCAAAATCCGGCGCCACCGCGCTCCCCCGCCGCTCGTGCCAGCCAAATGCGCGCAGCAGGCTTCACGCTGATCGAGTTGCTGGTCGCGATCACGATCATGTCCATGCTGGCCTTGCTCAGCTGGCGCTCGCTGGATGGCATGACGCGCACCCAGGCCCAGACCCAGCAGCGAGGCGATGATTTGTTGCGTTTTCAGGCAGCGCTGGGCCAGTGGACGGCCGATCTTGACGCCATCGTCGACACGCGCGAAGTCACGCCGCTGGCGTTTGACGGTCGGCTGGTGCGTCTGACCCGGCGCGATGCGGCCGAAGCCGGGCTGGACAGCGCAGGAGTGCGGGTGGTGGCGTGGACACGTCGCGCCGGTGTTTTGCCCACCGACGAGGGCACGTCCCTTCCTGGCGCTCTGGAGGGCTCGGGCCAGTGGGTGCGCTGGCAGTCGCCGCCCCTGCTTCGACGCGACGAGCTGGCACGCGCCTGGCAGCGAGCGGCCGACTGGAGCAGAGAAGCCCAGCCCATCGGGGGTGAGGCGCCGGGCTCGGACAGCGCCATCGCGCTGATCGGCTTGGAAAACTGGCAGCTTTTTTATCACCGTGGCGACACCTGGGGCAACCCCTTGTCGTCCGTCGGCACCTCGGCCGAAGGCGGCACCGGGGGAGCGCCAGGTGGCGACGAAGGCGCAGTGCCAAACGGGGTCCGTGTGGTGCTCAGCCTGCCGGGTGGGCCGACCCTGGGCGGCGATGTGGTGCGCGACTGGGTGCGCCCCACGCTGCAGGCGGGGCGGCCATGAAGGACAAAGGTGCCTTTGTGCAGCGGGGAAGCGTGGGGGATCGACACCTGCAGCGGGGCGCGGCCCTGCTGCTGGCCATGCTGGTGGTGACGCTGGTGGCCACGCTGGCATCGGCTGCGCTGTGGCAGCAGTGGCGCGCCACACAAATCGAGTCGGCCGAACGACAGCGCGCGCAGGCCGGCTGGATCCTCACCGGCGCGCTGGACTGGGCGCGCCTCATCCTGCGCGAAGACGCGCGCGGCAACCGCAACAGCGGCAACGCCGATCACTTGGGCGAGCCGTGGGCCACACCGCTGGAGGAGGCCCGTCTGTCCAGCTTTCTGGCCGCCGACAAGGACAACAACACCGACAACACCCTGGATGCCTTCCTCTCCGGCGAGGTGATTGACCTGCAATCTCGCATCAACTTCATGAACGTTGTGCGCCTGAGCGGTCAGGGCGCCCAGGCCAAAGCCGAGGTGTCCGAGCCCGATCAGGACGCCCTGGTCAAGCTGTACCAGGAGCTGGGCCTGCCGCCGAGTGAGCTCACGGTTGCCATCAACGAGCTGGTCAACACCACCAATCTCGCGACCACCGATCCCCTGCCCTCGGCCACCGCGCTCACGCCGGTCAAGTTCGCCCAGCTGAGCTGGCTGGGCATCAGCGCGGCCAGCCTTGCGGCTCTGGAGCCCCATCTGACCGTGCTGCCCCTGCGCACCACGCTCAACCTCAACACCGCCAGCCCCGAGGCGCTGGTGTCCGCCATTCCCGGCCTGGACAAGGCGCAGGCGCAGCGACTGGTGACCGAGCGCGAGCGCAATCCGTTCAAGACCCTGGCCGAGCCGGCCCGGTTGCTCAACAACAGCGGCCTGCAACTGTCGGATTTGCACCACGGCACGCGCAGCCAGTTTTTCGAGGTGCGCGGACGCTTGCGGCTGGACAACGCGGTGATTGAAGAGCGCTCCCTGGTCGAGCGGCAAGACCTCAACGTGAGCGTGCGCTGGCGCGAGCGGCTGGCCGCGCGCTGAGCCCGCCGCGCGCAAGCCGGCGGCTGGCCACGACCGCCTGTGCATCCGTTTTCGCCCACGGTGCGGCCAGCTCTCTAGAATGGCCGTTCGCGACCTGCGCCTGAAACCTCACCTCACCTTGCTCGTCCTCACGCCCTCCGACTTCTCGATCGCGCCTGCCGCCGGGTCCACCGCGCAGCTCGACTGGGCCACCTCGACCACCGGCCAGTCGGTGCTTGACCACGGTCAGAGCGCGGCATCCCTGTTGCCGCGCGACGACGACGTGGTGCTGGTGCTGCCACCCCGTGCTGTGTCCTGGCACCGGCTGGCTCTGCCCAAAGTCGGCAGCACGAGGCTGCGCGCGGTGCTCGACGGTCTGCTGGAAGACCGGCTGCTGACCGACACCACGGAAATGCACTTTGCGCTGGAGCCCGGTGGGCGCGCCGGCCAGACGGTGTGGGTGGCGGCCTGCGAGCGCGTATGGCTGCGCAGCTGGCTGCAAGCGCTGGAGGAAGCCGGCCGCCCGGTATCGCGCATCGTGCCCGCGATCTGGCCGCTGGCGCCGCTGGGCGGGCCCGCCACGCCAGGCAACGACCTCACGCCCGCGCCCACTCTGCACTGGGCACATGACGAAGGCAACCAGGTCTGGCTGTCGAGTGCCAGCCCGCTGGGCGTGCGCTCCACGCCTCTGCCCGATGGCGGTACCAGCGCATTTGGCGACTCTGCTTTCAGCGGTCTGTCGACCACAGCCGGCAGCGTCTCCAACGAGCTGCTCAATGCCGACCCCGACACCACCCGCCTGCTGGCCGACCCGGCCGTGGCGTCGCGCGCCGAGCGCGCCTTCAACCAGCGGTTTGAGCTGGTGCCACGGCCTTCCTGGCTGTTGCAGTGCGCGCAGTCCGACTGGAACCTGGCACAGTTCGACCTCAGCCTGTCGGCGGGCGCCAGGCGCGGTCAGCGACTGCGCCAGACCGTTCGCCGGCTGCGCAGCGCGCCAGTCTGGAAACCGGCGCGCTGGGGCTTCGGTGCGCTGGTGGCGGTGCAGCTGCTGGGCTTGAACATGGCTGCGTGGTCTGAACGCAACAGCCTGAGTGCCAAGCAGCAAGCAGTGACCCAGACTCTGCAACAAACGTTTCCCAACGTGACGCTGGTGCTGGATGCACCCGCACAAATGCAGCGCGAACTCTCGCGCCTGCAACAGGCCAGCGGCCAGCTCGCTGGCGGCGACCTGGAAACCATGCTCGGCGCGGTGTCACAGGCCTTGCCGGGCGACGGTCTGGCCGCCGCAGCCGTCGCCTACACCCCAGGCGAAGCCCGCCTGGGCCAATGGCCAGGCGGCGAAGACACCCTGCGTTCGGTGCAGGACACCCTGGAACGCAACGGCTGGCGGGTGCGCAGCGATGGCGCCGAGCTCACCCTTCAGCCCGGGAGTCGGCCATGAATGCCGCCGGACCGCTCACAAGGTGTTCTCACCTCAGCACGCCGGGCTTAGGTGGCTCTGTATGCGCCGCCGGGCCGCTCCCCATGCGTGATCGCTTCACCCTTTCCAGTGGGGGTCCGGCATGAGCCGCATCAGCAAGAAGCCCATGCCCGCCTTGTCGGGCGCTCTGGCCCCTCTGCAAAAAGCGCTGGCCGGCTTGCAGCCGCGCGAGCGCCGTGCCGTCACACTGGCGGTGTGGGTGGTGGGACTGGGGCTGCTGTGGTGGCTGGCGATTGCGCCGGCCCTGACCACCTTGGGCCAAGCGCCGGAGCGGCATGCCAGTCTGGATGCCCAGATCAGCCAGATGCGCGGCATGGCGGCCACGGCCCAGGCCTTGCGCGCACAGACCACGGCGCAGCCCCCCGCGCGCGACGACGTCTTGCGCGCGCTGGAACAGGCCACCGCGGTGCTGGGTGCTGCGGCCCAGTTGGCGGTGCAGGGCGAGCGCGCCACGCTCACCCTGAACAACGCCGCACCCGAAGCCCTGGCCCAGTGGTTGACGCAGGTCCGCATCAATGCCCGCGTGGTGCCGGTGGAAGCCAAACTGACCCGACCCGCCAATCCGCCCGGTTGGACCGGCACCCTGGTGGTCGGTGGCCCGGGTCTGGCGGCCGGACAGTGACGGTGAGCGGACCCTGGGCCCGTCGCATGGCCTGGCTGGGTGCCGGCCTCGGCCTGCTGGTGGCCTTGCTGGTCTTTGCACCAGCGCGCTGGCTGGCCGATGGCATCGGCTCGGCCACCAACGGCCAGCTGCAATTCGTCAATGCCCGCGGCACGGTGTGGCAAGGCCGGGCCGACGTGCTGTTCACCGGCGGCGAAGGCAGCCGTACCCTGACCGGCCTGCCCCAGGGCGTGGCGTGGCGGCTGCGGCCCACCCTTGCCGGGGCCATGCCCGCCATGAACGTGGCGCTGAGTGCGCCCTGCTGCACACCCGCCCCGCTCGACTTCACCGTGGTGCCTCGCTGGGGCGGGATGGCGCTGTCGTTGGCCTCGTTCACCAGCCGCTGGCCGGCCGAGCTGCTCAGCGGCCTGGGCACGCCCTGGAATACGCTGCGCATGGAAGGCCAGCTGGCTCTGCAAAGCAGCGGCCTCACGCTGCGCGTGGACCGCGGCCGGGCCAACCTGCAAGGTGTGCTGACGGTGGACGCGCTCGACATCGCTTCGCGCCTGTCGACGCTGCGCCCCCTGGGCAGCTACCGCATGGAACTCCGCGCCGCGCCAGATGGTCACACTGCCACCCTCAACCTCAACACCTTGAGTGGCGACCTGCTGCTGCAGGGTTCGGGTCAATGGGTGGGTGGGCGGCTGAGGTTCCGCGGCGAGGCCGAGGCCGCGCCTGGGCGCGAGGTGGCGCTGACCAACCTGCTCAACATCATGGGCAAACGCCAGGGCACGCGCTCGGTATTCAGCATCGGATGACCGCCATTTCTGCCGATTAACCACCCCCGCGACCTGCCAGCATGCCCTCACGAATCAAAAGACCCGCTCCGCGCGCTTCGCGATAGGATCGGCGGTGACAGGAAACCCTATGAAATCGACCCCACACCGCAGCGCGTCTGCCGTCCCGGCTTCCGGACGGCGTGGCCTGTCTGCCCTGAGCGCGCTGGGCCTTTGCCTGGCGCTCATCACCGTCGCACCCCTGTATGCCCAGAACCGCGCCAGTGAGCCGGTGGTGCTCAACTTCGTGGGCGCCGAGATCGAAGCGGTTGCCCGCACCATGGCCAACATCACCGGGCGCAACGTGGTGGTGGACCCGCGCGTCAGAGGCCTGATCAACCTCTCGACCGAACGACCGGTCACGCCAGCCGCCGCGCTCAACCAGTTCGCCGCCGTGTTGCGCCTGCAAGGCTTTTCGCTGGTCGACACCGGCGGGCTCTACAAGATCGTGCCCGAGGCCGACGCCAAGCTGCAAGGCAACGTGGTCAATGCCGGGCCGGCCTCGCGCCTGCCGGCCTCCAACACCGTGGTGACACAGATCTTTCGCCTCAACCACGAGTCGGCCAACAACCTGGTGCCAGTGCTTCGCCCGCTGATCGGTCCCAACAACACCATCAACGTGAACCCCGGCAACAACTCGCTGGTGATCACCGACTACGCTGACAACCTGCAGCGCATCGGTCGCATCATCGCGGCGCTGGATGTCTCGGGCGCCACCGATGTCGACATCATTCCGCTGCAGCACGCGCTGGCGATCGATCTGGTGCCCCTGGTGTCGCGCCTCATCGACGGCGGCAGCGGCGGTGGTGCACCGCAGGGTCAGGCCGACACTTCGTTCAGAACCACGCTGGTGGCCGAGCCGCGCAGCAACAGTCTGATCCTGCGCGCGGCCAACCCGGCGCGGGTTGCCTTGGTGCGCTCCATCGTGGCCCGGCTCGACCAGCCCAGCTCGCAAGTCGCCAGCGGCAACATCTACGTCGTCTACCTGAAAAACGCCAACGCAGTGGCCCTGGCCACCACCTTGCGCGCGGCCCTGGCGGGCGAAGCAAGCGGCGGCAGCGCTGGGTCGAGCAGCGGCGGCACTGCTGCCCGCCCCGTCTCCGTCGCGGCAGGCGGCAGTGCCGCCAACACGCCGGTCTCGGCGCAGGCGTCCCCGTCCACTGGCGGGCAGATTCAGGCCGATCCGGCCACGAACGCCCTCATCATCACGGCCCCCGAGCCGCAGTACCGGCAATTGCGTGCCGTGATCGACCAGCTCGACTCGCGCCGTGCGCAGGTCTACGTGGAAAGCCTGATCGCCGAAGTCAATGCCGATAAGGCGGCCGAATTCGGCATCCAGTGGCAAGGACCCCTCGGCAATTCCGGCAGCAGCCTGATCGGCCTGCTGGGCACCAACTTCGGTGCCGGCGGCAACAACATTTTCAACCTCGCATCTGCCACTCCAGGCAGCGTGGCGCCCGGTGCGGGCCTGAACCTGGGCGTGGCCGCGCAGAAAAACGGCGTGTACTTTCTTGGCTTCCTGGCCCGCTTCCTGCAGTCGACGGGCGAGGGCAATGTGCTGTCAACGCCCAACTTGCTGACGCTGGACAACGAAGAGGCCAAGATCGTGATCGGCCAGAACGTGCCCTTCGTGACCGGCCAGTTCACCAACACCGGCAGCAACGAGGGCTCGGTCAATCCGTTTCAGACCATCGAACGCAAGGACGTGGGCATCACGCTGCGGGTCAAGCCGCAGATCAGCGAAAACGGAACCATCAAGATGACCATCTTCCAGGAGGTCAGCAGCGTGCAGGCCTCGTCGGTCAATTCCACCTCCGGCCTCATCACCAACAAACGCACCATCGAGTCCACCGTGCTGGTGGACGACGGCGCCATCGTGGTGCTCGGCGGTCTGCTGCAGGACGAGTATTCGGGCAACGAAGACAAGGTGCCTGGCCTGGGCGACGTGCCCTTGTTCGGCAACCTCTTCAAGAGCCAGAGTCGCAGCCGCAAGAAGACCAATCTGATGGTCTTCCTGCGCCCGGTGGTCATGCGCGACGGGCGCGAAACCAGCAACCTGGCGCTCGACCGCTACGAGCTCATGCGTGCCATCCAGAAAGACAACCAGCCCAAGCCCAGCAGCGTATTGGGCGTGAACGAGGCCCCGGTGATGCCTCCTGAGCGCGCGCCAGGCGCCTTCTTGCCGCCACTGGGTGCGCCAGGCGTTGCCCCCGCCACCGCACCGGGCCAGTGAACATCGCGCCATGAAGTACCCGCTGCCTTACGGTTTCGCACGCGAGCACCTCTGGCTGCTGGAGGACGAGGGCGATAGCCTGACCCTGCTGGGCAGCAGCACGCCCGCGGCCGATGGCACGCAGCAGGCCCGGCGCCTCTCGGCGCTGTCCGAAATCCTGCGCCGCCACGACGTGCGCCACATGGTCTGGGAGCCGGGCGAATCAGTGACCCAGCGCATCAGCGCCGCCTACGCTCAAGGCGAGTCGAGTGCGGCGGCCGTGGTCAGTGAGGTGCAGAGCGATGTGGACCTGAGCCGCATGATGCAGGACTTGCCAGCGATCGAAGACTTGCTGGAAGCGGCGGATGACGCCCCCATCATCCGCATGCTCAACGCCTTGCTCACACAGGCCGCGCGCGACGGCGCCAGTGACATCCACATCGAGCCCTACGAGCGGCACTCCAGCGTGCGCTTCCGGGTCGATGGCTCGCTGCGCGAGGTGGTGCAGCCCAACCGCGCGCTGCACGCGGCGCTGATCTCGCGGCTGAAGATCATGGCCGAGCTCGACATTTCTGAGAAGCGCCTGCCGCAGGACGGCCGCATCAGCTTGCGCATCGGCACCCGCGCGGTGGATGTGCGCGTGTCCACCCTGCCCAGCGCGCACGGCGAACGCGCGGTGCTGCGCCTGCTCGACAAAAGCGAAAGCAAGCTCACGCTCGAAGCGGTGGGTATGCAAGGCGAAGTGCTGGATCGTTTCAAGCGGCTGATCGAACAACCCCACGGCATCATCCTCGTGACCGGCCCCACCGGATCGGGCAAGACCACCACGCTGTACTCTGCGCTGCAAAAGCTCGACGCCAGCACGCTGAACATCATGACGGTGGAAGACCCGATCGAGTACGAGCTGCCAGGTGTGGGCCAGACACAAGTCAACGCCAAGATCGATCTGGACTTTGCCAAGGCCTTGCGCGCCATCCTGCGGCAAGACCCCGACGTGATCATGATCGGCGAGATCCGCGATTTTGAAACCGCCCAGATTGCCATCCAGGCCAGCCTGACCGGCCACCTAGTGCTCGCGACACTGCACACCAACGATGCACCCAGCGCCGTCACCCGCCTGACCGACATGGGCATCGAGCCGTTTCTGCTCAGCTCCTCGCTGCTCGGCGTGCTGGCGCAGCGGCTGGTGCGAAAGCTGTGTGTGCACTGCCGTCAGCAGGACGACAAGGGCCGCTGGCAGCCGGTGGGATGCAGCCATTGCAACCAGACCGGTTACAAAGGCCGAACCGGCGTCTACGAGCTGATGGTGGCCGACGACAAGGTGCGCTCGCTGATCCACAACCGCGCGGCCGAAAGCCAGCTCTTCGTGGCCGCCGAAGCCGCTGGCCTGCGATCGATGCGCGAAGATGGTCAGCGCCTGATTGATGCGGGTGTGACCTCGATGGCCGAGGTGATGTCGGTCACGAGGGATTGATGCACCCCCGCCGCGCCTCGCGCGCCCGCCTGAAGGGGGCAACACCGGCGGCCTGGCGAAGCCGGTTCCGCAGCATTTCTGATTCCAGTCCCCTCGCCTCGCTGCGATTGAGCCTTGAGCCGACCCACTGATGCCCGCCTACACATTTGAAGCCCTGGACGCGCAGGGCGCCACCCAGAAGGGGCTGATCGATGCCGACACGGCGCGCGCCGCACGCGGCATGTTGCGCTCGCGTGCTCTGGTGCCGATCCTGGTCGAGCCGGCCAGCGGCAGCGGTTCGTCGTCGGCGGGGAGTGGTCTCAACATCACGCTGTGGGGCGGTCACGTGTTCAACGCCACCACGCTGGCCGTGTGGACGCGTCAGCTCGCAGGCTTGGTGTCGGCGGGCTTGCCGCTGGAGCGTGCGCTGTCGGCCCTGACCGAGGAGGCCGAGGAAGACAAGCAGCGCAACCTGATGGCCTCGCTGCGCTCCGAGGTCAACGGCGGCTCGCCCTTTGCCCGCGCGCTGTCGCAGCACCCCAAAGAGTTTTCACCCATCTACACCGGCGTCATCGCGGCCGGTGAACAGAGCGGCCAGCTTGGCACGGTGCTGGAGCGGCTGGCCGACGATCTTGAAACCCGAGAGGCGCTCAAGAACAAGCTGATTGCCGCCTCGCTCTACCCGGCCATCGTGACCCTGGTGGCCATCGTCATCGTGGTATTCCTGGTGTCCTATGTGGTGCCGCAGGTGGCGGGCGTGTTTGCCGGCAGCAAGCGCTCGCTGCCCTTTCTCACCGTGGCCATGCTGGCCTTGAGCGACTTCGTGCGCAGCTACGGCTGGTTCATGCTGGCGCTCACCGTGCTGGGTGGCATCGGGCTGGTGATGGCTCGGCGGGTCGAGGCCTTGCGGCTGACCATGGACGCGGCCTGGCTGCGGCTGCCGCTGGTGGGCAAGCTGGCGCGCGGCTACAACGCAGCGCGATTCGCCGGTACGCTGGCCATGCTGGCGGGCGCCGGCGTGCCCATCTTGCGCGCGCTTCAGACCGCCGCCGAAACGCTCAACAACCAGGCCATGCGGGCCGATGCGCTCGATGCGCTGGTGCTGGTGCGCGAGGGTGCGCCGCTCGCCTCCGCACTCGCCAGCAAGAAACGCTTTCCTCCGCTGGTGAGCATGTTCACCCGGCTGGGTGAGCAAACTGGCAAGCTGCCAGCCATGCTGGCCCGCGCAGCGGAACAGCTGAGCGCCGAGGTGACCCGCCGCGCCATGCACCTGGCCACCATCCTGGAGCCGCTGCTGATTGTGGGCATGGGCCTGGTGGTGATGCTGATCGTGCTGGCGGTGCTGATGCCGATCATTCAGCTCAATCAACTGGTCACCTAGACTCCCCCCGCGCCGCACTGCGTGCGTCACCCCCCTCAGGGGGGCGGCACTGGCCGACTGGCAAAGCCAGATCGGCCAGTGCCCTGGTTGAACTTCACCTCGCTCGGGCTGTGCCGGCAATCTCGGTATAGAGTTCGCGCCATGCCAGTCACACTTGATGGGCAACTTGTTGTTGCCATTTCTTCCCGCGCCCTGTTCGACTTCGAAGAGGAGAACCGGGTGTTTGAAACCGGGGACGACCGCGCCTACATGAAGCTGCAGCTGGACCGCCTGGACCAGCCGGCCAAGCCGGGGGTGGCGTTTTCGCTGGTCAAGAAACTGCTGGCTTTCAACGACACCCAGGCGCAGCGGGTGGAGGTGGTGATTCTCTCGCGCAACGACCCGGTGTCGGGCATGAGGGTGTTCCGCTCCGCGCAGCATTACGGCCTGCCGATCCAGCGCGGCAGCTTCACGCGCGGGCAGCCCCCCTGGCGATACCTGCGGCCATTGCGAGCCAACCTGTTTCTCTCTACCCACCTGGCCGACGTGCGTGCCGCGCTGGGCGCCGCGGTACCAGCCGCGCAGGTCTACCCCTTGTCGGTGCACGCCAGCGACGCCCATCCGCACGAGGTGCGCATCGCGTTCGACGGCGACGCCGTGCTGTTTTCGGACGAAGCCGAGCAGGTGTTCCAGGCGCAAGGCCTGTCGGCATTCCAGGCGCACGAGGCCAGCAAGGCAGCACTGCCGCTGGCTGGTGGACCCTTCAAGCCGCTGCTCGAAGCGCTGCACCGCCTGCAGGCCGAAGGCACTTCGCAGATGCGCATCCGCACGGCTCTGGTCACGGCACGCAGCGCGCCGGCACACGAACGCGCGATCCGAACCCTGATGAACTGGAACATCGAAGTCGACGAAGCCATGTTCCTCGGCGGCCTGCCCAAGGGCGAATTCCTGCGCGAATTTGAACCTGACTTCTTCTTTGACGATCAGACCGGTCACATCGAACACGCCGCACTGCACGTGCCCTCGGGTCATGTGGTCAGCGGCATATCGAATTGACCCCCCGCGCCGTCTGCGGCGTCACCCCCCAGGGGGCGATGCCTGTGGCCTGGCTAAGCCAGTTCCACGGCATCCTGGGTTGGACTGCCCTTCTGACTGCCAACTTGCCACGATGCGAACCATCTAGAAAACAGCTCCTGCCATGACCACACCGATGACCAAATTCCAGAGCTTCAAGGTTTTCTCGAAGAAAGTCTGGCGCCTGGCCGCGCCCTACTTCATGAGTTCTGACCAGAAGTGGCAGGCGCGCGGCCTGCTGCTGGCCATCGTGTTGCTCAACCTGGGCGCGGTCTACATGCTGGTGCAGATCAACGAGTGGAACCGGTTTTTCTACGACGCTCTGCAGAACAAGGACCAGCCCGCCTTCTGGACCCAGCTGGGTCGTTTCACCTACCTGGCGTTCGGCTTCATCATCATCGCCGTCTACCGCTTCTACCTCACCCAGCTGCTTCAGATGCGCTGGCGCGGCTGGATGACTGGACAGTACATGGACCGCTGGCTGGCCAACAAGGCGTTTTACCAGCTGGAGATTTCGCGCTTCGCCAAGGGCAGCGATGCGCCGCCGGACAACCCCGACCAGCGGATCGCCGAAGACATGAACCTCTTCACCAGCTACACGGTGAGCCTGTCCATGGGCCTGCTCAACGCCGTAGTCACGCTGGTGAGCTTCGTCGGCATCCTGTGGGTGCTCTCGGGCAGTTTCGGCTTCAGCTTCAACGGCAGCGACTACACCATCCCCGGCTTCATGGTCTGGATGGCGGTGGTGTATTGCGTGGTCGGCAGCGTGCTCACCCACTACATCGGCCGCCCGCTGATCGGACTGAACTTTCGTCAGCAGCGATTCGAGGCCGATTACCGGCACCACCTGATCCGGGTGCGCGAGTACAGCGAGTCGATTGCACTGGACCGCGGTGAGCCAGTGGAGCGCCAGCGCCTGGGCGGGCGTTTCGGTCAGGTGCTGGCCAACTACCTCGACCTGATCCGCGCGCAGAAGCGGCTGACCTGGTTCACCGTGGGCTTTGGTCAGGCTGCCGTGGTGTTCCCCTTCATCGTGGCTGCGCCGCGTTTCTTCAGCGGTGCGATCCAGCTCGGCGAGCTGATGCAGATTTCATCGGCCTTCGGCCGGGTGCAGGACTCGCTCTCGTGGTTCGTCGACAACTACGACAGCCTGGCCGCCTGGCGCGCCACCACCGACCGCATCACCAGTTTCGAAGAAAGTTTCGCCGCCCTGCAAAATGCAGACTTGGTGCGCGAGCGCAATCTGGCCAGCGACGACCAGATCGCGGTTGACGGCCTGGATCTGGCCTTGCCCGGCGGCGTGGCGCTGCTGGGCGCCTCAAGCCTTTCGCTGAAGTCGGGTGACTCGCTGCTGCTCAAGGGGCCATCGGGCAGCGGCAAGTCCACGCTGTTCCGGGCGCTGGCCGGCATCTGGCCGTGGGCCAGGGGGCGACTGCGGTTGCCGGCCGACTTCGACGCCCGGGTCATGTTCCTGCCGCAGCGCCCCTACTTCCCCAACGACAGCCTGCGCACCGCGCTGGCCTATCCCGAGCCGGCCGACCGCTACACCGATGCCGCCCTACAAAAGGCGCTGCGCGATGCGCTGCTGCCCGACTTGGTCGATCGGCTCGACGAGCAGGACAGCTGGGGACAAAAGCTCTCGGGCGGAGAACAGCAGCGGCTGGCGATCGCCCGCGCTTTCCTGAAGCAGCCGCGCTGGCTGTTTGTGGACGAGGCCACCAGTGCGCTCGACGAGCAGGCCGAGGCCGTGCTCTATGAGCGCTTGCATGCGATGGTGAAGGCGTCCGACGGCGCCATGGTGTCGATCGCCCACCGATCCACCGTAGCCGGATTTCACGAAAGGCAGTGGGCGCTGGCGGTTGACGCGAGCGGCAGCCACCGCTGGCAGATCGCGCCGGGTTGAACCGGCTGGGGTGACCCCGGGCACGCGAAGTCGCAGAATGGTTTTCATCCGAGCTGCGGCCCGCCCACCGGGAACGACCATGACACACACGCCCCACGCCCTCACCACCCGCACAGAACACGACAGCTTTGGCGCCATTGCCGTGCCGGGCGATCGGCTCTGGGGCGCACAGACACAGCGCTCGCTGCAGTACTTCGACATCTCCGGCGAGCGCATGCCGCCCGAGCTGATTCGGGCGCTTGCGCAGGTCAAGCGCGCGGCGGCGGTGGTGAACCAGCGGCTCGGTCTGCTGGACGAGCACAAGGCGCACGCCATCGTGGCCGCCGCCGACGAGGTGATCGCCGGCCAGCATGCGGGAGACTTTCCGCTCGTTGTCTGGCAGACCGGCTCGGGCACCCAGACCCACATGAACCTCAACGAGGTACTGGCCAACCGCGCCAGCGAGCTGCTGGGTGGCGCGCGCGGCGAGGCTCGCCTAGTGCACGCGAACGACGACGTGAATCGCAGCCAGTCGAGCAACGATGTCTTCCCCACGGCCATGCACCTGGCAGCGGTGGCCGCCATCGAGCACCAGCTGTTGCCAGCACTGGACGCACTGCGCAACACACTGGCCGCCAAGGCGAGCGACTTCGACGGCATCGTGAAGATCGGCCGCACCCATTTGCAGGACGCCACGCCGCTCACGCTGGGCCAGGAGTTTTCTGGCTACGTGGCGCAACTCACGCATGGGGAGGCGCACCTGCGCGCGGCGCTGCCGCATCTGTGCGAACTCGCGCTGGGCGGTACCGCGGTCGGCACCGGCCTGAACGCACCGACCGGCTTTGCCGAACAGACTGCGGTCGATCTGGCACAGCTGACCGGGCTGCCGCTGACGAGCGCACCCAACAAGTTCGAGGCGCTGGCCAGTTGCGACGCACTGGTGCACGCCCACGGGTCGCTCAAGGCGCTGGCCACCAGCCTGATGAAGATCGCCAATGACGTGCGATGGCTCGCCAGTGGCCCGCGCAGCGGCCTGGGCGAACTGCTGATTCCGGAGAACGAGCCCGGTTCATCGATCATGCCGGGCAAGGTCAACCCAACGCAGTGCGAGGCGCTCACCATGCTGTGCGCGCAGGTGATGGGCAACGACGTGGCCATCGGCATCGGTGGCGCCTCGGGCAACTTCGAACTCAACGTGTTCCGCCCACTGGTGGCTCACAACTTTTTGCAGAGTGTTCGCCTGCTGGCCGACGGCATGCGCAGCTTCGACCACCACTGCGCCCAGGGCATTGAGCCCAACCGTCCGCGCATCCAGGCGCTGCTGAACCAGTCGCTGATGCTGGTGACCGCTCTGAATCCGCACATCGGCTACGACAAGGCGGCTGAAATTGCCAAACGCGCGCACGCCCAAGGACTGAGCCTGCGCGAGGCGGCAATTGCCACGGGCCACGTCACGGTCGAGCAGTTTGACCGCTGGGTGGTACCCGCTGAGATGGTGGGCCGTTGATGGCAGGTCGCCGCCTTCACGCCGGCTAGCCTGCGCAGCCATCAGCGCATGGTTCGGCCTTGCCAAGCTCCTCAGGTCAAGGCTGGACGGCTTGGGTGCGCGATGCTGAAAACCCGGCCCAGCCCCTGGCCCGCAGCTCGCAGGCCGGGCATTCGCCACACCCGTAGCCCCACGCGTGGCGGTCCGTGCGGTCGCCGAGGTAGCAGGTGTGGGTGTGCTCGACGATCAGGTCCACCAGCTGCTGGCCTCCCTGCGCCACACCCGAGGCTTCGCCGATCTCTTGGGCCAGTTGCCAGGTCTCGGCCTTGTCGATCCACATCAGCGGCGTATCGATGAGAAAGCGGTGGTCCATGCCCAGCGAGAGTGCGACCTGCAGCGCTTTCATGGTGTCATCACGGCAGTCGGGGTAGCCAGAAAAGTCGGTTTCGCAGACGCCGGTGACGATCACGTCGATACCGCGACGGTAGGCCAACGCGGCGGCAAAGGTGAGAAACAGCAGATTGCGCCCGGGCACAAAGGTATTGGGCAGACCACTGGCTTCCATGTGAAACGCGGTCTCTCGCGTGAGCGAAGTGTCACTGACCTGACCGAGCACGCCGAGGTCAAGCAGGTGGTCTTCGCCGAGTCGTTCGCGCCAGGCGGGGAAACGTTCGCGCAGCTGTTCCAGCACCGTGATGCGCGCCTGTAGCTCCACATGATGCCGCTGGCCATAGTCGAAACCCAGCGTTTCCACACGCGGGTAGCGCGCGAGCGCCTGGGCCAGGCAGGTGGTGGAATCCTGACCGCCGGAGAACAGCACCAGGGCGCTGGTGTGGCGGGGTGCGGACAGAGAAGGCTGCGGAGGAACGTGCATGGGCGCGATGGTAGCGCGCGATACCGAACAGGGGTCAGGCGGACGCCACGGGACGCGCGTGGTCGCGGCTGCTGGCGAGCATGCGCAGCAGGCTGCGGTTGGCATGCTCCAGGCTCATCTCGTGGCGCTCGCAGACGGCGGGCAGCTGGCGCAGGATGTCGGGATCGCCCTGCACCCGGGCCACATCGAGCAACGGGTGATAGGGACCGGTGCCGCGCAGCACGGCGTCGAACAGTCGCTCGGAGAGCGGCAGCTTGTTGATCAGCGTGCCCAGCGGCTGGTGCAGCAGACGGTCGAGCTCGGCGAGAAGCGCGGTGGTGTAGACCTCGGCGCGCAAATCGTCCTCGGAGCCGGATTCGAGCAGGTGCTGGGCCAGGCGCGAGCGCATGACCATGGCGTAGCGCACCGGGTGCAGTTCGGGGTCGCTGTCGGCGCCAGCGAGCTGCTCGCTCAGCCAGCGACCCAGCGAATCAAAGCCCAGCAACATGATGGCGTGGCGCAGCGACTGGATCTCTCGCCGCAGGCCGAACGCAGCGGAATTCACCAGCGCCAGCAGGCGAAATACCAGCACCGGGTCTTGCCGGATCAAGCGTTCGAGCTGATCCAGTGAACACTCATCGCTCATGGCCTGGAGAATTTGCTGGATCACGCTCTCCGAACAGGCCAGGGGCTGGTGGCGGTGGGCGTGCAGCACGTCTTCCTCAGGCCAGCCCAGCAATCCCCAGGCACCGGCGTCGTCCAGACACAGGGCCGCCAGGTGGCGATCGGCCACGCCGGCGCAGATCTGGCCCGGCATCAGCCAACCGGCTTCGAGCGGCGCGCCGGGACGGCTGCGGCGAAGGGCCTCCAGCGCGTCTTCGGGACTCAGGCGCAGCAGGCTGCGCGCGTCAAGCGGGGTGATGAGCTCGCCGCGCACGTCGGCCAGGTCGACCTGCCGCAGCAGCACGTGGCCCGCTCGGCGGGCCTGGCTCAGCTGGGCCAGCAGATCGGGCACCTCGAACCAGGCACCTGGCACCTCCAGCCAGGTGTTGCGCACTGCCGGACACTGCAGCGCCTGCTGCAGCAGATCGGTCGAATCGCACGAGACGATAAGCACCGGCGCCGCCGCCGGCCAGTCGATGCCCAGCACCCGCAGCAGGTGCTCGGCGTCGACCGCTTCGGCATGCGTCACGTGCACCCGCAGGCGCACCGCCGCGAGCTGGCGCGCGCGGTTCCACACCGGCTGGTAGCCCAGTGCGACGCTGTCAAGAACGGTGTGGCTCATGCGCATGCAGGAATTGGCTGGTTTCAACTCAACGGACAAACTCGAACAGAGACAGACGCTGCACCTGTGCGTAAGACTTGAGGGCCGCTTCCAGGCCCAGCTGCTGGTTCTGGAAATCGGAAATCCCTTTGATCAGGTCGAGGTCTTCCAGCTGCGACTTTTCGGTCTCGTAGGCAACGGCGCGGGTGGTAAGCATGGCGCCGAGTGAGTCGGCGCGGTTGAGCCACTCACCCGCTTGACCGCGCGCGAGCAGCACGCGGTCAAGGCCGGCATCCAGCTCGGTGAGCGTGCGGTTCAGTTCGTGGGTCCGGCGCGCATCGCTGCTGGAGCCAACGTAGCGAAGTGCGTCCACCGTATCTTGAACAACCTTGAAGATGTCGGTTGGACCAGATGCCGGTCGCAGCTCAATGCGATCTCCTGCCGTGGCAGGGTTCTGCATGTCGAAGGACAGACCGTCAAAGCTGATGGTGGCGCCGGGCTGGTAAGGCTGATTGGTTGGCAAGCCGGTAGCGGTGGGGTTGTCGAGGTTGGTCACGGTGAACTGCATCACGCCACCCACGTCAGCGAACGTGATGTCATAGCGCTGGCCAGTGAGTGCGGCGGGGTTGGTCACCTGCCCAAGGCCTGCACGGATCGAGCCACTGTTGGTATCGGGCAAAGCCAGCGTGAAGCTGCCGTTGCCCTGAGGGATGCGCATCCAGATCGCATCCCCATCAAAAGACTGCGGCAACGAGGTATTGCCCGCCGCCTGCTGCCCGCGCTGGCCCTGAAACTGCACCGCACCGCCGCTCGGCCCGTAAAGATCCACAAACGGGGTGGTCGAACCTCCCAGACCACCGAACAGGGTGCGCCCGGCGTTGTCCTGGCGGTTGGCCAGACCAATCATCTGCTCTCGCAGACCCGAGAGTTGGCGAGCGATGTCTTCGCGTTCGTTCGGACCGAACGTCCCGTTGCCTGCGGACAGCATCAGGTCCCGCGCCTTCTGGATCAGATCGCCAAACTCGGCCAGACCACTCTCGGCCTGCGCCAGGCTGGTGCGCGAGGACTCCAGAGACCGCTGATCGCCCTGCACGCGGGAAAGCCTGTTCTGCGCGGCCTCGGCCAGTGTGGCGGCCACCGGGTCATCGCTGGCTCGAAGTACGCGCTTGCCGGTAGACAAGCGCTCTTGCTGGGCAGACAGATCGGCCTGCCGCCGCGAGAGGGTGCTGACGGTGGTGTCGTAGCTGTTGGCTGTAGAGACTCGCATGGTGTGCCCTCGCTATCGACCGACCGTCTGGAGCAGCGTGTCAAACGTGCTCTGGGCGATCTGCAGAAACTTTGCTGCGGCTTGATACGACTGCTGGAACTGCAACAGCCGGGCGGCCTCCTCGTCCAGGTTCACGCCAGACACGCCGGCGCGAGCGCTCTCGGCGCTCGTTGCTACCTGGGCGGTGAAGTCGGCCGCGAATCGGGCCGACTGGACTTTGGTCCCCAGCGAAGAAAACAGGCTGGTGTAGCCATCGGCCAGCGGCACTCCTTCGAAGGTAGGCTGCTCGCGCAACGCCAAGATGGCGCCTGCATTGCCTGCGTTCTGACGGGTGGAGCCGGCCGGTGCACCCGCGACCTCAAAACTGTCGCCCGCGGTCGGACTGCCTCGAAGGGTAAGACTCCAGCCGTTGACATTGATCGGCTGACCCGCTGTGTAGGCATTGCCGCTTGAACTGGTGCCTGCCACCGGGTCCACAACGGTGTAAGTGCCGTCGGCCTGAAAGCTGATGGTGACGGGATTGGTGAGACTCGCGGAGGGACTGACCGCCGAGAGCCTCTCCACGCTCATGCCGCTGGCGTTGCCCAATCCGGGTGTGACCAGCACCGGACTGGCTGCCGCCAACTGGTCAGGCGCAGCGAGCGACAGGCTGATGTTGCGGGCCGCGCTCGCATAGGGCTGGAACACGAAACGATCGCCCGGTGCAACAGCTCCGCTGGGCAGCTCGAAGGTAAGACCGTCCAGCGTGACCGGCAGGGGACCCATGGAAGTGCTCAGGCCGTCGCTCAGACGGATCACGTCGACGCCAGTGGCATTGACGCGCAGCTCGTAATCGGAGGCGCGCAGCGCGGCCGGATCGTTGACCCTCACCTGCGCCGTGGCGCTGCCCGTGTTGGTTGGCGCCGGCAGGCCGGTGGCGGCCGAGGGCGGCACAAAAAAATCGGTACCGGCCACGCCGTTGAGGTCCACACCCAGACGGTGCTGCTGGTTCACCGTGGTGGCCAGCGCCAGCGCCATGCGACCCAGCTGGTTCTGCATGTCAGGCAGATCCTGGTTCAAGAAAGTCATCAACCCGGCGAGCTCACCGCCGCCAAGGGTGTTGTCGCTCAGCGGCGTGGTCACGCCACTTTGCACAAAGGACAAGCCTTTGCGGGCCGGATCGATGGGATCACTGGTCACGGCGAGCTGATTGGCATTGCGCCCCAGAACCAGGGGCTGACTGCCACCGACAAACACACTCACTGTGCCATCCTGACCAGGCACATTGGAGGTCTGGATGTACTTGTTGAGTTCACTCAGCAGCTGATCGCGCTGATCAAACAGGTCGTTGGGGGTGTTCGCAGAGCCTTGGGTTTCGATGATGCGCTGGTTGACGGAGGCCAGGTCTTGTGCCAGCCGGTTCACCGTGGTCACCGTGCCTTCCGCTTGCAGCACAGCACCTTGCTTCTGCTGATCCAGTTGCGAAGCGGTATTGCGCAGGCGCGCCGCCAATTCATCGGCTCTTGCCAGCACGACCACACGAGCAGTGAGGTTGCTGGGCGCAGCGGCCACGTCAGCCCATGCGTTGAGCATGCTGTTCATGGCCGAACCGAGACCGGCTTCTCCGGTCGGAAACAGGTCTTCCATCTGCCTGAGCTTGCTCAGGCGCAAGCCATCGGCCGAGGCCACCGACTGGGACAGAATGGCCTCGCGCGTCAGGTAGGCGCTGTGCGATCGGGTGACGGTGGCGATTTCCACACCCTTGCCAAAGAAGCCATTGCCAAACTCCTGATAGCCCGAAGACTGCAGCAGCACGTTCTGGCGCGAATAGCCATCGGTATTGACGTTGGCAATGTTGTTGCCAATGACCTGCAGGGCTGCCAGGTTGGTATTGAGTGCCCGGGTGGCGATGTTGAGTGCGCCCGACATGTCAGACCGTCCCGTTGCTCGACGAGGCGATGCCGCGCTGCAGGCTCAGCGTGGCGTTGATCGCGCGGCTGAGCTTGGCAGCGTACTGCGGGTCGGTGGCGTAGCCGGCCTGTTGCAGACCGCTGGCAAAACCCTGCACCGAATGCAGCTGTTCCATCACCGGCTCGTAGCGTGGGCTCTGGCTGATCATCCGGGCGTAGTCGCGGAACGAGTCGGCGTAGGAGTCGTAGGCTCGAAAACGCGCGGTGACCTTGCGTGGCTCGCCGTCGATGTATTCGGTGGTCGTGATCTCGGCGACCTTGCCCTTCCATCCACCGGTGGCCTTGATGCCAAACAGGTTGTGGGAGTTGGAGCCATCGGCGTGGCGGATCTCGCTGCGACCCCAGCCGGTTTCGTGTCCGGCCTGGCCGATCATGAAGCTGGCCGGAATGCCCGACTCGCGCGACACCATGGCCGCAGCTTCGCCGTGCTGATTGACAAAGCCAGACTGGCGCGGTCCTGCACCGAGGCGGCCCACGGTACTGAGGTCGCTGCTACGCGGCAGTGGGCTGTTGTCTGTGCCGGAAGTTGATCCAGACACGATCTGGCGCCCGAGCTGGCGCTGGATTGCGTCGGACAGGCCGCCCGGCAGACCCGAGAGCTGAACGGCAAACTGCTGGTCCAGCAAATCGGTGCCCAGGCTGGTGCCCTCACCATCCATCAAGCCCGACTTCTCAGTGGCCTCGCGCATGCTCTTGATGAGTTCGCGCATGAACAGCGACTCAAACTGCTTGGCCGCCTCTTTGAGCGCTGCCTTTTCGTCCTTGCCCGAGCCTGCGCTGTAGCGCAAGGCATTGAGCGCACCCGGATCGGCCGCCAGGCCCTGGAAAGACAGGGGCGAACTGGTCATGACCACCTCCAGGCCAGCATCTCCTGCCGGCGACTGGCCATGACCTCGACGCGCAACATGCCCGTCGTGTCGGCGAGGTGGCGAGGAAACATCCGGCGCGAAATGAACTGCCTCAGAACACCGCGGGACTGGCTTTGCCAGACCGCAGGTGTTGCCCCCTTGAGGGGGTGACGCGAAGCGGCGCGGGGGTGGTTCATATCACCTCCAGCTCCGCATTGAGCGCACCCGAGGCCTTGATCGCCTGCAGGATGGCGAGCAGGTCTTGCGGCGTGGCGCCCAGCGCGTTGAGCGCGCGCACCACGTCAGAAAGCTTGGCGGCGGCGGGCACTTCGATCAGCGAGCCGCTGTCCTGGCTGATCTGGATGTTGGCTTTTTCGGTCACCACCGTCTGCGCGCCGGGCGACAGCGGGTTGGGCTGGCTGATCACCGGCGTGGAGCTGATGCTGACCGAGAGGTTGCCGTGCGACACGGCACAAGCCGCCAGCGTCACGGCCTGGTTCATCACGATGGAGCCGGTGCGCGAATTGATGATGACCTTGGCCACCGGCACCGGCGCTTCCAGCCGCACCTCTTCCACCGCGGCGAGAAAACCGACACGGGCATTGGGATCGGCTGGGGCGCGCAGGCGGATCACGCGGCCGTCCACCGCATTGGCGGTACCGCTGCCCAGCTTTTTGTTGATGGCGTCGGTGACGCGCAGCGCCGTCTGGAAGTCGCTGGCATCCAGGCCCAGGTCGATGGTGTCGCCGAGCGCAAATGGCGTGGCCACCGCACGCTCGATCTGGGCGCCACCCGGAATGCGGCCAGCGCTCAGGTGGTTGATCTGCACCTTGCTGCCACCGGCCGATGCACCCGCACCCCCCACCAGCAGGTTGCCCTGGGCCAGCGCGTAGATCTGGCCATCGGCGCCTTTGAGCGGCGTGGTGATCAGCGTGCCGCCGCGCAGCGATTTGGCGTTGCCGATGGACGATACCGTCACGTCCATCATCTGGCCGGGCTGGGCAAACGCCGGCAGCTGGCCGGTGACCATGACCGCGGCCACATTCTTCAGCTGCAGGCTCGCGCCCGGAGGCAGCGACAGGCCGAGCTGCTGCAACTGGTTTTGCAGGCTTTGCGCGGTGTAAGGCATTTGCGTGGTCTGGTCGCCTGTGCCGTCCAGGCCCACCACCAGGCCATAGCCGGTCAGCTGGTTGCTGCGCACACCTTGCACAGAGGCAATTTCCTTGACCCGGATGCCCTGCGCTGCCGCCGGCTCAGCCCACCACAGGGTGAGTGCGATCAGCCCCACGGTCGCGAGCAGCAGCCCCCAGGCTCGCGCGCTGGTCGGCGCGGCAGGAAACAGGCGGCAGTTGAGCGGGGCGGTCATCGGCACAAACTGGGATTTCATGAGCCCTATTCTGGGCAAGCTCAGAACGGGATAACGCTCAAAAAGAACCGCGCCAACCAGCCAATTGAGAGCGCTTCGCCTTGAGCGCCGCGACCACGCGATTCGATGCGCGCGTTGGCCACCTGCGCGGAGGGCACGATGTTGCCTGGCTGGATCTGGCGCGGATCGACCGTGCCCGAGAAGCGCAGCACGTCCACGTTCTGGTTCACGCCGATCTGCTTTTCACCCGCCACCACCAGGTGGCCGTTGGGCAAGACCTCCAGCACGGTGGCGGTGATCGAGCCCGAGAAGTTGTTGGCGCTCTCGGTGCCGCCCGTGCCGGCGAAGCTGTTCGACGACTCGGCCCCGGTCTGGAACTTGTCGAGCAACGGCGCCTTCAAGAACGGGAACGCCGACACGCTGGCCGACAACTCACCCGAGCGGTCGATCGAGGCCGACGATTTCTGGCTCGCGTTGATGCGCTCGGTGATCTGGATCGTGAGGCTGTCGCCCGGCAAGCGCGCACGCGGGTCCTCAAACGCTGGCCTGTAGCTCGCCGCCTGGAAAATGCCACCCGTAGGCACTGCCGACACCACTGGCGCCGGCGCATAGCGCACCGCCGACACAGGCACCACGTCGACCTCGGGCGTGTTTTGAAGCGACGCGCAGCCGGTCAGAACCAGGAGCGCGAGCGGAACGATACGAGGAATAGAAAAGTGATTCATGAAGCTTTTCCCGTGGCCATAGCCGAAGCAAGTCGAAGCGCGTGACTCCAGCCCAGAACGCCGCGGAACCGGCTTTGCCGGGCCGCCAGCGTTGCCCCCTTGAGGGGGTCGCGCGAAGCGCGGCGGGGGTGGGCCATCACAACTGCGCCAGGCGTTGCAGCATCTGGTCGCTGGTCTGGATCGCCTTGGAGTTCATCTCGTAGGCGCGCTGGGTCTGGATCATGGTGACCAGTTCCTGCACCACGTTGACGTTGGAGGTCTCGACAAAACCCTGCATGACCGTGCCCATGCCCGCGCTGCCGGGTGCGCCGTTGATCGGGTTGCCCGAGGCCAGGCTCTCGGTGAACAGGTTCTGGCCGCGCGGCTCCAGGCCGGCCGGGTTGATGAAGTTGGCCAGCTCGATGTTGCCGACCACCGAGGGCTGGGCACTGCCCGGCAGCTTGACCGAGACCACGCCGTCGCTGGAGACGGTGATGCTCTGCGCTTCGGCGGGAATGGTGATGCCCGAGGTCAGCGGGTAGCCGCTGGAGGTGACCATGCGGCCCTGGGCGTCGATCTGCAGGCTGCCATCGCGGGTGTAGCCGGTGGTGCCATCGGGCATGCTGACCTGCAAAAAGCCATTGCCGCTGATGGCCAGATCGAGGTTGTTGCCCGACTGTTGCAGGCTGCCCTGCGCAAAGGAGCGCGACGTGGCCACAGTGCGCACACCGAGGCCCAGCTGCAGGCCGGTGGGCAGCTCGCTCTGCTCGGCGCTGTTGGCGCCGACCTGGCGCAGGTTCTGGTACATCAGGTCCTCAAACACGGCGTTGGCGCGCTTGAAGCCGTTGGTGGAGGTGTTGGCCAGGTTGTTGGAAATCACGTCCAGCTGGGTCTGCTGGGCCTGCATGCCGGTCTTGGAAATCCACAGCGAATTGATCATGGGGTGCTCCTGGAAAAACGAGGGTCAGCCATTGAGGCTGAGCAACTGGGCGGCGGTCTTGTCGTTGGTCTCGCCGTTCTGCAACATGCGCATCTGCACTTCAAATTGGCGCGCCACGGCGATCATCCCGACCATGGCCTCGATGGGATTGACGTTGCTGCCTTCGAGCGCGCCGCTTTGCAGGCGCGCGTTGGCATCGGCCGCCAGCGGATCGCCCAGCGGGCCTCGGAACAGGCCGTCTTCGCTGCGCTTGAGGCGGTTATCTGCGTCTGGTGTCACCAGCTTGAGCCGGCCGAGCGCCTGAGGGGGTTGCCCGTTGACGCTGGCGGTCACCGTGCCGTCTTCGCCAATGGCGAGCTGCGCACCCACAGGCGCCACGATGGGACCGCCGTCGCTCAACATGGGCAGGCCCTGGGGGTTGACCAGCGTGCCTTCGGCATCGACTTCGAGCGCGCCGGCGCGGGTGTAGGCCTCGGTGCCGTCCAGTCCCAGCACCGCGAAATAGCTGTTGCTCCGTGCGGCCACATCCAGGTTTCTCCCGGTGCTGGTGACTGGGCCGGGTGCATCCGAATGGCCAGCCGTGGCCTCCAGCGCAAACACGCGGGTGCTGGCCCCATCGCCGCGCACCGGCACCGCGCGAAAGGTCGCAAGCTCGGCGCGAAAGCCCGGCGTCGACGCATTGGCGAGGTTGTTTGCCAGCAGTTGTTGCCGGTGCTGCGCCGCGTTGGCGCCGGTCATGGCGGTGTAAATCATGCGGTCCATGGGGAACTCCAGGTGAACGCGACTGAAAAAGACAAGAGAAGCACGAAGACCAACAAGGGAACCAGAGCGAGGTGTCCGAAACCAGGGGCACCAGCGGACCTGGCTTTGCCAGACCGCCAGTGCCGCCCCCTTCTGGGGATGACGCCACCGGCGGATCGAGGGGTGCGCTGTCAGCGCATATTGAGAAGCGTGCTCATGACCTGGTCCTGGGTCTTGATGGTTTGCGCATTGGCCTGGTAGGCGCGCTGCGCCGTCATCATGCTCACCAGTTCCGAGGTGATATCGATGTTCGAGTCTTCCACCGCGCCTGCACGAAGAAAGCCCAGCTTGCCCTCCCCGGGTGCCCCTCGGACCGGATCGCCTGAGGCGAATGTCATGCTCCAGCTGCCGCCGCCGGTGGGCGCCAGTCCTTGCGCATTGCGAAAGTTCACCAGGGAAATCTGCCCAGCAGCTCTCGACTCACCGTTGGAGTAGCGCGCCAGCACCACGCCGTTGTCTTCCACCTTGAGGCTGGTCAGCTCACCGGGTCGAAAGCCATCCTGGGTGAGGTTGGTCACGGCGAAACTGGTTCCAAACTGCGTCACCTGGCCAAAGTCAAGCTGTGCAGTGAATGTCTGCGCGGGGTCGTTGGGCGAGGCCAGGGTGATCGGGGGGATCACGGTAGCCGGGTTCAGCGTGCCGTCGGCGAGGAAGCTCACCGCAAAGGGCGTGGACAAGGCCGGGTCGGACCCATTGACGCTGGTGTAGACGTTCCACTGGTTGTTCGCGGTCTTCTGGAACGCCAGCCCCACCGGAATTTCAAGGCCTTGCGGATCAAAGGCCACCAGCGAGGTGCCGTAGGTGGAGATCGGCGTGGGGGGTGTGGCCGAGGCAGCCACGACGGCCCGTGCATCGAGGTTGAACTCGGCGGTGATCTGGCTGGTGGGCTGCGCAGGAATGGGTCCGCCCGTGGGCAGCGTGAGCGGAGCGGACTCGAAGCTGAGTCGATTGCCAGCGGCATCCGTGGGGTAGCCCATCACTTGGGAGCCCTGGTTGTTGACGATGCCTCCATCGCGGTCGAGCTTGAATTGACCGGCTCGGGTGTAAGAGAGCGAACCATCGGGATTGGTGAGCTCGAAGAAACCATTGCCGTTGATGGCAATGTCAAGCTCGTTGCCCGTGATGGTGATGTTGCCCTGGGTGAAGCTTTGCGTCACCGCAGCCACGCTCACGCCCAGTCCGGTGTTCGAATTGCCCGACCCGTTGATGGAGTTCGCGTAGAGCTCGGCAAACTCTGCGCGCGATGCTTTCATGCCAACCGTGTTGGCGTTGGCGATGTTGTTGCCAATGACGTCGAGATTTCGGCTGGCGCTGTTCAGACCCGAGAGACCTTGTTGGAATGCCATGATGATTTCCTTGGGAAACGAAAGTTGGGAGAAGAGAAAAACTGGTCGGCGGGACCGCGGATTCACATGAACGCGCGGACCTGCTCATAGCCCACCGTGCGCCCATCCTGCAGCTGCAGGTTCAGTGCACCACCTGAAAATCCGATCGAGCTGATGGTCTGGCGCGACAGCGGCGTGGCCGCCAGCGGTTGCCCTGCAGCTGTCGCCCGCACGGCAAATCCTGCAACCGTGGCTGGGTCCAGCCCTCGGGATTCCCACTCGAAGGCGTGCTGTCCTGCCCCCAGTGAACCGAGCTGGACCGAATCGATCAGCGTCCCGTTGGTACCGAGGATGTCCACCTGAACGCCAGACGCCGCGCTCTCCAGCAACAGCGCACCCTGGGCGGTCGATCCCTGGAAAGTGAGCGCGTTGCCGTCCATCAAGGCCTGCCGGCCAATCAGCGAAGTGGCTTGCAGTTTTTGCATCGAGCCGTATTGCTCGGACATGCCCTTGAGGGTTGCGTTGAGCTGCTGGATGCCGCTGACGGTATTGATCTGCGCCATCTGCGTGGTCATCTGCGCGTTGTCCATCGGGTTGAGCGGATCCTGGCTGTTGATCTGTGCCACCAGCAGCGTGAGGAACCGGTCCTGCGCGGCTTGTGGATCGGTGTTGCTGTCGGCCTTGTCCGCTCGCGTGGAGCTGCCGACCTGGGTGCCCAGGCCATTGAGATTGAGAGCGCTTGAGTACATGGTGGAACCTCAGGTCATTGCCCCATCTGGAGCGTTTTCATCAGCAGGGTCTTGGCCGTGTTCATGACCTCGACGTTGTTCTGGTACGAGCGCGAGGCGGAGATCATGTTGACCATCTCCTCCACCGGATTGACGTTGGAGTGCGTGACATAGCCCTCTGCATCGGCGCTCGGATGGCCCGGGTTGTGCACCCGTCGGCCTGGAGTTTCGTTCTCGGTGATGTTCTGCACCTTCACACCCGCATTGCCGGCGCCGCCCATGGGCACTGTCTGGAACAGCACCTGGCGCGCCTTGTAGGCCTGGCCGTCTGGCCCCGCCACCGCATCGGCGTTGGCCAGGTTGCTGGCCACCACGTTGAGCCGCTGCGACTGCGAGCTGATCGCACTGCCCGACACACCAAAAATGGAAAACATGGACATGAGAATCCTTTCAGGCCTCGCGGCAGGAAGTGTCTGATCCAGCAGACACCGCGGAACTGGCTCTGCCAGGCCGCTGGTGTTGACCCCCACCCAGGGGGGTGGCGGCGAAGCCGATGCGGTGGGTGTTCACCGTCATTGCCCGCTGATCGCGCTGAGCATGGTCTTCACATGCCCGTTGATGAATCGCAGCGTGGTCTCGTAGCGGATGCTGTTGTCCACGAAGTTCGCGCGCTCGCGATCGAGGTCCACCGAGTTCCCGTCCTGGCTGGGCTGGGTCTGTACCGTGTAGGCCATATTGGCGGTGCTGCCGCCGCGGCTGCCCAGCTGCATGTGACCGGCGCTGGTCAGGCTGGGCGCCGAAGCAACAGCGCCACCGGTGGCCTGTTTGAGTGCCTGGGTGAAATCAAAATCACGCGCCACGAAGCCGGGCGTATCGGCGTTGGCGATGTTGCTGGCAATCACCTGCTGGCGCTGCGAGCGCAGCAGCAGCGACTGGGCATGGAAATCCAGGCGGGCGGTCAACTGTTCGAGCATGGTGATCACCTTGTGCGGTGTGCTGAGAGGGCGGTGAGGCAAACACGCAATGCGCTTGTTTCACCGGGCTGGAGCCAAGTATGGAAAAACTTGAGCCCTGGCAATGAAGGGAACAGCCCCCCCAAAGCCATGTTTTTCAAGCCTTAGCCGTCGTCGGCAGACGCCACCATGGAGAACCTGCCGCCATGGTCTGTGCGCCTTGTCCGGCCCACCTGCCACCGACCCCAGGCAAATGCCCCGCCGATTCAGGAGAAGTCCCATGCGCCAACCGTCCACGCTTCGTTTGCAACACCAGCCCGCTGCATGGCGCCTGCTGTGCCTGTTCCTGGTTTTGCTGGGTGGTCTGGTGGGCACTGCATCGGTTCGCGCGGCTCAGCCCAGCGCCGAGAGCGCCGAGCTGGAGCGCGTGGCGCGCGACTTTCTGCAGCCTTCGGTGAATGCCTCGCTGGGTCAGTCGGCCGATGCACCGCTGCGGGCCGAGTTGGTGGTGGGCTCGCTGGATCAGCGGCTGCGCTTGGCCCCTTGCGCCCAGGTCGAGCCTCACCTGCCGGCCAACACGCGGCTCTGGGGCCGCGCTCGAATCGGTCTGCGCTGCATTGACGGCCCTACGCGCTGGAATGTCTACCTGCCGGTCACGGTCAAGGCCTTCGGCCCGGCCTGGGTGCTGCGGCGCCCGGTCAACGCCGGCGACGTGCTGACTCAAGACGACGCCGAAATGGCCGATGTGGACTGGGCAGAGCACCCTGCCTCGATCCTGGCCAACCAGGCGATGTGGGTCGGACAGCAAGCGGCCTACACCCTGCTGCCCGGCCAGGCCCTGCGCCAGAACATGGTGCGCCCGACACTGGCCTTCAGCGCGGGCTCGCAGGTCCGGGTCACCCAGACCGGAGCCGGCTTTCAGGTGGTGGTGACCGGGCAGGCACTGTCGTCGGGCCAGCTCGGGCAAATCACCAGGGTCCGGCTGCCGGGCGGCCGCGTGGTCACCGGCCTGGTCAAAGATGGCCAGACGGTCGAGCTCTCGCTGTGAGCCCACCATGGCGGCCGCTTCTGTGACACATTCGACAAAAAAGAGCTCAAGTCGACCCGCTTTTACGCCGATAGTCTTTCCACAACGCCCCACTTGCGGGGTTTGGAGAGTGAAATGAAAGTCGATTCTTCACCGGATTCCTACATTGGTTCCGTGGCAGGCGGCCCCCAGAAAGCGGCGGCCACGCCAGCTGTGGGTGCCGAAGGCGCGGGCGCTGCGGCCGCCGGGGGCGCTGCTGCGCCAGCCAAGCCACAGGCCGGCGTCACCGTCACGCTGTCGTCCTCGGCCAGCCAAGCGTTGTCAGGCACGAGCCAGGCGGGCGGTGGCAGCGAGGTCTTCAATACCGAAAAGGTCGAGGCGATGAAAGCGGCGATTGCCAGCGGCAGTTTCCAGGTCAATGCCGAAGCCATTGCCGACAAGATGCTGTCGAACGCCAGCGAGATGCTGGGCGGATCGCGCGGCTGAACCTCTCGCCTCACTGAGCACTCTCGACCATGAACCCTGCCCTCGCTCACACGCCGCCCCATCCCTGGCTGCTCGCGCTGCAAGCAGGGCTTGATGATCTGGAATCGGCTTTGCTTCAAGGTGACGCAGAGGCGGTGCGGCTCGCCAGCGCTTGCGTACAAGCCACGCTGCAACAAGCGCCTCGCACCAGCGAATTCACCCAGGCCGGCAGCACGTTGCACGCCGGTATGCAGCGCGCTGCCCAGCGCTTCGGCCAGCTGCGCCATGCCGTTCTGCGAGCCAGCGCCCAGAGCCAGCGCGCGGTGCACAGCCTGCTGCCGCAGCAAGCCCCTGCGACCTATGGCCGCCAGCCTGGTCAGGTGTCCGCCACCGGCGGTGCAGGTCGAGCCTACCTCTCGGCCTGAAACGGCTGAGGTCCGACCCGGTCCGCACTGTCCCTCGACACGCCTCGTGCGCACCCTGCCTGGTTCACAATGGCAGCATGTTCTCGACCACTCTGCGCGCCGCCTGGCTGATCCTGCTGGGTGTGCTCACACTGCCCGTGGCGCTGAGCCAGCATGCCGCCGTGCCCCAGGCGCCCCTGTTTCCCGACGTGCTGTCGGTTCAGGTTCGGTCGGCTGGCCCCGGGGTGTTCAACTTTGACGTCACGGTGTCCTCGCCCTACGACACGCCGCGCCGCTACGCAGACGGATTTCGCATCACCGCACCAGACGGCCAGGTGCTGAGCGAGCGCAAGCTGTGGCACGACCACCAGCACGAGCAGCCCTTTACCCGAGACCTGCATGGCGTGAAGATCGCGCCCACGGTTCAGGTGGTGACGGTTCAGGCACGCGACCAGGTGAGCGGCTACGGCGGCCGCTCGGTCAGCGTGCGCTTGCCGGGCCGGTGACCGGGTTCAGGCCACAGCGCTGACGTCCTGCGACGCCACCGGCTCGACTGCGGTCAGCGGGACTGGCGACCCCAGTGCAGCCAGCGCCTCGCAAACCAGGGGACGGAAGTTCTCGCAGCCGTCGCTGATGACCTGATACAGCTCGCGGGACGCGACCAGGTTGTCTTGCAAGGTCTTGGCTTTCGTCGCCGATTGCACCGCCTGGTCGATGGCGTCCTGGTAGACGGTCGAGAAACCCTGCACCCGCTTGAGCTGGGTGCGCAGAACCTGCTCGTGCTCCGACAGCCTGCGCAACAGTGCAGCCTTGGGGCGAGGCTGCTGGCTCAGGCGCTGAAGTTGCCGGACCTGCCGCTGCAGATCGTCCAGGGTCTCCAAAGTTCGCTGCAGGCGCGTCCTGGCCACGTCGAGGCGTCCGGGGTTGGGCGCCTGAGCACCAGCCACACGGTCAGTCGCGGGCGAAAGCGACAGCCCGACCACGTGGTCATCGAGCACGCGCTGCAGTGGCTCGTGCTCAAAGCCCTTCACGAAAGCGCCACCTTCGGTGCAGTTGTACAAACGTGTCTGCGGGCTGACGTTGGCGATGTGGGCGGCGATCTGCTCAAACTGGTTGTGAAACAGGAAGTAGTCTGAAGGGGATTGCACCGTGCCACCGAAGTAGCCGGGCAGGGTCAAGAGCTGTGGCGCATTCAGGTTGTTGAGCTGGGCGTCTTCGGCGTATCGGCGACTGCCTGCCAGCGCCAGATCGTGACCGACCAGCACGATCGGGTTGCAACCCCATTGCTGAGCAAGCAGCAGACCACTGAGTGCCACGGAAGCAGCCTCCAGGTTGACCAGCGGTTCGGGCACGATTTCTTGCACCCAGCGATCCAGCGGGCCGCCACCCGAGAAAAAATACACGCGCTCAAAGCGGCGGATCACGTTGGGGTGGCAGTTGACCGCCACCACCAGCGTGGTGAGAAAGTCATCGGGCACGTCATTGAAAAAATCAAACGGATCGGTGGTGAGATCGGTGGCGTCCAGCACCGTCACAAAGTCAGGCCGGATGCCCGCCTTGTACAAGCGGCGAAGCGACTGCAAGGGTGCGATCAGCACCGCTTTGTCCTGCGCCTGACGGAGCTGCTCGATGTTTTTGTCCAGCGAAGGACCGGGTGCAATCAGGATCGCGGGGCGGCCGCGAAAGCAGGCATCGAGGGCATGCAGGTTGGCGTGGTGTGCGATGGCCGGTATGTTGGCCACGCCCTGCTGCACCCAGCACTGAGCAAAGTGCCGCCGGGTGTTGTGGTCCATCCAGTTGTTCATCACCGCTTTGTGGATACGCTGTTCCACCTCGGCCTGTGCCGATTCGCTGTCTGAGGCCTCGGGAGCGGCCTGCACCTGCAAGCAGGCGAGGGTTTTGGGATAGGGTCGGTTCAGGGTGGAGACAAAGGCGGCCAGCACGGCGCCATCATGGCTCACGCACTGTTCGGATGTCGGCTGCAGCGCGACCGTCTCCAGCGCGGGTTCAGGTAGCAGCACCAGCAGGCGGCGCTGACCCCGCTGGCGCAAGGCGTCCAGCAACTCGGCGGGCGGGCTGCCACGCAACAGCAACAAGTCGCTCTCAAAATTCCAGAGCTCGGGCAGTGCATGGTCGATGCGGCGTTGCCAGACCAGAACGTCCGGCAGCGGTAGGGCCTGTTCCGCCAAGTTCTGCTGCACCCAGGCACGGATCACTGCATCAGAGTCCCGGATGGCCTCGAAGGCCAGGCGCATGCGCTGCAGCGAGACCGGCGCAACGTTCACCAGCTCCTGCGGACCGGCCTGGTGCGGCTCTCCGGTGTTGATCAGACTTTTCAGGAAACGCAGTTCATCGATTGCGCGGCGCGCGACCGTCTCCTGATTCTGGGTGATGGCCAGCACGGCGCGGTAGGCGGCTTCGCTGGCCTGCTCAAACCAGGCTTCACGCTGTTGCGCAGGATCACCGGGCTTGCGGCGGGCGGCGGTCTGGGCAGCGGCGGTGGGTGGTGTCATGGTGTTCTCAGTGCTCGCGCAATCGGGTTCTCAGGCGGGCGATGGACTGGCTATGGAGCTGGCAGATGCGCGATTCGGTCACGCCGAGCACGGCTGCGATCTCCTTCAGGTTCATGTCGTGTTCGTAGTACATGCTCATGATCTGCTGTTCGCGCTCGGGCAGCAGCTTGATCGCCGCCACCAGGGCGGTGCGCATGCGATGGTCCTGCAACACGGCCGAAGGCTCAGCGTCGGTTTCGCCCATGTTGCGGTCGAGAAAGCTGTCTTCATCGTCGCCATGGCCACTGATGTCCTCCAGGTACACCAGCTGGGTACCACGCACCTTGCCCAGCAGCTGCTGGTAATCGGTCAGTGCCAGGCCAAGCTCGGCGGCAATCTCGGACTCCTTGGGCGCTCGGTGCAGCTTTTGCTGCAGTGTGTGCACCGCCTTTTCGATGTCTTTCTGGCTCTTGCGAGAACCGCGCGACATCCAGTCGCCTTCACGCAGTTCGTCGATCATGGCGCCGCGAATGCGCTGGCTGGCAAACGTTTCGAACTGCACGCCTTGCGAGGGTTCGAAGCGCGATATGGCCTCGGTCAAGCCGATCATGCCGACCTGGATCAGATCGTCGATCTCGACGCTGGGCGGCAACTTGGCGATCATGTGGTGGGCCAGCCGGCGCACCAGCGGGGTGTATTGGCGCAACTGGTCATCCCGGTTCAAGGTGCCTTTGGCGGTGTACATCGTCATCAACTCCAAAGCGGGGCGGCAGCGCGGCGGTGGGGCGCCGTGCTGGACTGTCGGTAGGCCACTGCACCGCTGTGGCCTGTTGCTCCGGCCGACAGGGCGCAGAGCTGGGTGCGCTGAGCCCAGGTGGCCTGAGGCCAGGTGTCCACGGCCACACCAAGGTGGCGCTGGGCGCAATCGGTGACCGTGTCCACCACTTGCTGTAGGGGCACGGCAGGCGGGCTCATGCCATCGGTCCACGGCGCGAGCACCGGAATCACATCCGCGTGCAGGAGCTGCTTGACCGCGCCATAGGCGTCGAGCGTGGTCTGGGTGCGATCGAGCACCGGCACAAGGGCGCGAGCACCCAGGCCACCAAAGAGTTCCGCCTGCAGTGCGGCGGATGCAAACACCAGCACGCAGACGCCAGGCGAAAACGGCGCGGCCAGCCGAGACAAGGCGACAGCCGGACCCGCCAGCCGAGCGGTCTGGGTCAGGGCCTGCAAACCCAGCGCGCCCGGCATCACCAGCCACTCAGCGCCCAGCGGCGCCTGTTCCAGGCCGTCGATGTCGGGGTTTTGCAGTGCCTGCAGCAAACCCAGGTGAGCGCCGGGCTGTGGCCAGCGACCAGGCTGTTCGGCCGCGCTGCCGTCAATGATCACCACCGACTGGCGCAGGGCCGTCAGCTGGGCGGCGAGCGTGCACAGCAGCTCGTAGGCCAGCGCAGGTCGATTCAGACTGACCACCGGCATCACATGGATACCGGTCGCGGGCGGGGACGTGGTCCGCAAGCCCGCTGCCTGATCGAATCCGATTTCAAACATGCGAGGTCCCCAGGTCGATGCCGCGGGTGGAGGCCTGGGAGAAATAGAAGCCCATGTCGGTCGAGAGTGGGTCGTAGGCCGACTTGCCTTCGGTGCCCATGGACAAGCGCACCAGCGCACTTGCGTCGCCGTGCTGCCAGTCCTCGGGCACACGCTGGCCGTTGGCCACGCCCCGCAGCATCACCTGGTGGCGCATCAGCGCGTCCAGCGCCGGACCCAGCTTGACCGCCTCGTCCACCTTGGACAGCACCACGCCATGCAGCGAAGAGGCCTTGAACGCCGCGAACACATCGTCCAGCGTGTCGCCATGTGCGCCGGCGTTGACCACCAGCACCTTCTTCACCTTGGGCACGTCCAGCACGTCCAGCATGTCCTGGATACGCTGGTCGCGCTGGCCCAGGCCAGCGGTGTCGATGATCACCATGCGCTTGTTGGCCAGCAGGCTGAGCAGGTCCTTGAGCGCGGCGCGGTCGTGCGCCTGGTGCGCCACGACGCCCAGCATGCGGCCATACGCGCGCAGCTGCTCGTAGCCCGAAACGCGGTAGGTGTCGAGGGTGATCAGGCCTACGCTGCCAGCGCCAAACTGTTGCACACACTGCGCGGCCAGCTTGGCGGCGCTGGTGGTCTTGCCGACACCGGTGGCGCCGATCAGCGCAATCACGCCGCCCTCGTCGACCAGACCCGAACCCGGCGCGGCCACCTTGAGGTTGCGGGTGATCACATCCATCAGCCAACGCATGGCTTCGGGCGCGCCGCTGTCGGCCGGCACGCGCTCGAGCACGGCGCGCGAAATGCTGGGCGAAAAACCGGCCCGGATCATCTTCAGCATCAGCTGCGACTGGATCGGGTTCTGCTTGGAAGAACCCAGCCAGGCGAGGGTGTTGAAGCGTTCTTCGATCATCTCCTTGAGCGCCGACAGCTCCACCGCCACCTGTTGGTTGGTGTTGCTTCGCTCGGGTTGTGATGGCTTCGAGTCTTCCCAGCTCGGATTGACCACGGCGCGAGTGCGGATGGGCGCTGGCATCGGGGAGATCATGCGAGCGGCCGGCGCGTTGACACGCTTTACTGGCACCTGGATGGGTTCGGCGCCGCGGGCGGCCGCAGCCGCAGGCCCGGGCAGCTCGGCCTGTGCAGTGTCCTCGCTGGCCTCGCCCCGGCGCTTGCGCAGCATGCGCTCACGCACGTACTCCTGGAACGACAGCGTGCTCATCGCCAGCGCTTCGGTGTCGGCTTCCACCGAATCGGCAGCTGCATCCGAGCTGCTGGTGGGCGCCGCCGGCCGGGTGCGAATGGCTTGAGGCGCTCGACCTGTTGGAGGCGCACTGGTGGCCAGGTTGGCCAGGCTCTCTTCGGCCGCGGCCATGACCTCGAAGCCGTCTGGGGTCGATCGGGTCGACAGGATGACGGCGCTGTCGCCAAAGGTGTTGCGGGCCTTGGCCATGGCCTCGCGCGAGGTCGGCGCTGTGAATCGCTGGATGTTCATGCTGCAAGTTCTCCGAGGATGGGGCCAATGCGGATCAGGTGGGTTTCAGGAATCTCGCTGTGCGCGAGGACCTGGAGGCGGGGTGCGGCACGGCGCAAAAGGCGCGCCATGGCGTTGCGGATCGCGTCAGGCACCAGCAGGCAGGCAGGTACACCCTTTTCCTCTTGGCGGTTGGCGATGTCGGTGGCGGACTTGCTGAGCATTTCGGCCACACCTGGGTCGAGCGCGCCGTTGCCGTTGCCGGTCAGCGCCTGCATCAGCAGCCGCTCCAGGCCGGGCTCGATGGCAATCACTTCCAGCTCTTTGACCGGGCCATAAATCTGCTGCACGATGGCAGGGGCCAGCGCCATGCGCACGCGGCGGGCCAGTTCGACCGGTTCGGTGGTGGCCGTGGCGTGTTCGGCGATTGCCTCGATGATGGTGCGGATGTCGCGCACATGCACCGACTCTTCCAGCAGCAACTGCAGCACCTTCTGGAACACGGCGATGGAAATCATCTTGGGCACGACTTCTTCGATCAGCTTGGGGGCCAGGCGGGTCACGTGTTCGACCAGATCCTGGGTCTCCGTCCGGCTCAGCAAGCGCGCTGCCTGGACTTGCATCAAGTGTGAAAGATGGGTCGCCAGCACGGTCTCGGAATCAACCACGGTGAAACCGGCCATTTGCGCGCTTTCCCGTTGCTTGTCTTCGATCCAGTGCGCCGGCAGACCAAATGCAGGGTCGGTGGTGGGCGTACCGATCAGGGGGGTGCCGATGCCGCTTGGGTCGATGGCCAGGAACATGCCGGGGAAGACCTCGCCCTCGCCCACCACCACGCCGCGCAGCGTGATGCGGTAGCCGCTGGGGCGCAGCTCCAGGTTGTCTCGCACATGCACCGCCGGCGGCAGGAAACCCACTTCTTGCGCGAACTTCTTGCGCACGCCTTTGATGCGCGTGAGGAGATCACCCTGACGGTCCTTGTCGACCATGGCGATCAGCCGATAACCCAGTTCCAGACCGAGCAGGTCGACCGGCTGCAGATCGTCCCAGGTGGCCTCGCCGTCGCTGGCCGCCACCGGCGCCTCAGGCTCGATCACGGGTGCGTTCTCCTGGCCCAGGCGCCACCAGCACAGCCCGCCCATGAGCGCGGCAAAGGTGAGGAACACCGTGTGCGGCATGCCTGGCACGATGCCCAGCAGAAACAGCACGGCGGCGGCGATGCCCAGCACCTTGCTGGAGAGGAACATCTGGCTCATCACCTGGGCGCCCAGATCGGCATCCTTGCCCACGCGCGAGACCACCATGGCAGCGGCTACCGAAACCAGCAGGCCCGGGATCTGGGCCACCAGCGCATCGCCGACCGCCAGCAGGATGTAGCTGTCAGCGGCCTGCCCGGCCGACAGACCGTGCTGCATCATGCCGATGGCAAAGCCACCGATGATGTTGATGATGAGGATGAGAATGCCGGCGATGGCGTCGCCGCGCACAAACTTGGAGGCGCCATCCATGGAGCCGAAGAATTCGGCCTCTTCGCCAACCTCGGCGCGGCGGCGCTTGGCTTCCTTTTCGTCGATCAGCCCGGCGTTGAGGTCGGCATCGATCGCCATCTGCTTGCCCGGCATGGCGTCCAGGGTGAAGCGCGCCGAGACCTCGGCGATGCGCTCTGAGCCCTTGGTGATCACCACGAAGTTGATCACCACCAGGATGGCGAACACGATGAAACCGACTGCGAAGTTGCCGCCGATCAGGAAGCTGCCAAAGGCCTCGATCACCGCGCCGGCGGCACCCGGTCCGGTATGACCTTCGAGCAGCACGACGCGGGTGGAGGCCACGTTGAGCGAGAGCCGCAGCAGCGTGGTGAGCAGCAGCACGGTGGGAAAGACCGAGAAGTCCAGCGGCCGTTTCATGTAAGCCGCCACCATCATCACCACCAGAGCCAGTGCAATGTTGAGGGTGAAAAACGTGTCGAGCACCCAGGGCGCCAGCGGCAGCACCATCATCGAGAGCACGGTGATCACCAGCATGGGCGCGGCCAGGCCGCCAGCCCAGGCGGCATTGCGCTGGAACCATTGTTGCAGGGGCATCAGGGCGTTCATGTGGCGGTCTCGGTGGGAGCGGGTTTCCAGTGCGGATCGAGTTCGCGTGGCACCTCGGGCTGCGGCAGGTCACCGGGCATGGCGCCCTGGCCCCTGAGCGCTGCCTTGAGCTGGTACACGTAGGCCAGCACCTGGGCCACTGCGGTATAGAGCGCAGCCGGAATCTCGCTGTCGATTTCGGCGTGGGCGTAGAGCGCGCGCGCCAGCATGGGAGACTGCAGCACAGGCACATCGCTGGCCTTGGCCACGTCGCGGATGCGCATGGCCAGCAGGTCGGCCCCCTTGGCGATCACGCGCGGCGCGTTCATGGTGGCGTCGTCGTAGCGGATCGCGACCGCATAGTGGGTTGGGTTCATCACCACCAGGTCGGCGCGGGGCACGGCGTTGACACTGTTGCGCTGGGCCAGTTCGCGCTGGCGAGCGCGGCGCTGTGCCTTGACGTGGGGGTCGCCCTCCATTTCCTTGTGCTCGCGCTTGACCTCTTCGAGCGACATCTTCAGCTGGCCAGCATGAAGGTATTTCTGCAGCGGCACGTCGATGACCGCGAACAACAGCACCACGACTAACAGCAGTGTGACGCCGGTCGACATCCAGGCACCCAGCTGACCCAGCGCGCCTTCCAGCGGCATCATCAGCAGTGTGCTGAACGGCGCCACATGGGCGCCCACAAACTGCCAGGCCACCACCCCGATGACAGCGGTGATGCCCGCGAGCTTGGCGGTGTCAGACAGCTGCTGCTTGGAAAACAGGCGGCCAATGCCAGCCAGTGGACTGAGGCGGGTGAGATCGGGCGTGATGGGCTTGCTGCTCAGCGCATAACCGCCCGATGCCACGATGGCGACAATGGCCACCGCGAGCACCACCAGACCCAGGGGCAGCACCAGCATCAGGCCCTGAACAGAACCACCAATGAGGCGCTCCAGCATCTGTTGTGGCTGGATCAGGGTGCTGTGATCAAACAGCAGCTGGGCACGCAGCGCCGTGCGCAAGGCTTCGAAACCGATGGGCATCAAGGCCACCAGGACCAGGGCGCCACCGCCCAGCACCGCCAGGTTCGACAGGTCCTTGGACCGCGGCACCTGGCCGTCGTCGCGTGCTTTTTTCAGGCGCTGCGGCGTGGCGGGTAGGTTCTTGTCCTGACTGGAGGATTCCATGGCTCTGACTCATCGAAGGGATGAGTCAGATTGTGGAATTGAGGTCGGAAAACTAAAGGGCGATAAGCCGGGGTTTGAACGCGCTATTTCCCGAGACGGCCAGCCTCAGGCCTGAGGCAACGCCCAACAAGCCCCGGCTGATGCGGGCGCCTGGATGGACAGCAAGGCGCAGAACGCAGCCGAGCCGGGCTGCCCAACAAGGCCTTTCACAGTGCAGAGCGCCCTGAACCGGGTGGCCCATACCCGGAGGGACTTGTTCAGCGCCAACCTCGTTGCTCCCTGTCTTGAACCAGAAGTCGCAGGGACAGGCTGCTCATCACGTGCCCCGACTGCCGCGTTGATAGGCTCAGAATCCGAGACTCGCCAGCAAATCGTCCACCTGAGCCTGGCTCGTCACCACATCGGTGCGCCCCTCTGGATTGACCACAGGCCCCTGAGGCACCAGCAAATGGTCCTGCCCCGGCTTGCCTGCAGGTGCCGACTCCAGCAACAGAGCCAACAACTGCTCCTCGATCGTGGCCGCCACCTGGACCACCCGTGCCACCACTTGGCCCGTGAGGTCGTGGAAGTCCTGCGCCAGCATGATCTCCGTCAGGCGAGCGTCGTTGCGCTCACCCGCCTCGACCATCGCCTGAGCGGCCTGGCGCAGCTCGGGCATGGCAGCAGAAAGCCCCGGAATTCGGCCCAGGGTGGCGTCAAGCTCCCTGGCCTGGCGCGTCATGTCGGACTGTTCGGCCTTGGCCTCATCCACCAGGTTGAGCACCTTTTCTGCAGCTTCACCCGTCAGACGGGCAATGTATTGAAGGCGGCTGCGCGCATCGGGCAGCTCTTCAACAGCGCCTTGGAGCTTCGGGGTGTAGCCCAGTTCGTTGAGTGCGGTGTGCAGCTGGCGAGTGATGCTGCCGAGCTTGTTGAACATATCGGCGCTGGCTGGCGCATCGGACGAGGTTGTGGAGCTGGTCATTTCAAGGTCCGATCAAAGGCCGAGTTTTTTGAAGATGTTGGCCAGTTTTTCTTCCAAGGTTGCCTTGGTGAAGGGCTTGACGATATAGCCGGCTGCGCCACCCTGGGCGGCCATCACGATGTCTTCCTTGCGCGCTTCGGCAGTCACCATGAGCACCGGCAGGTGCTTGAGCTTTTCGTCCTTCTTGATTTCGGTCAACAGCTCGAAGCCGTTCATGTTGGGCATGTTGATGTCGCTGACAACAAAGCTGAAGTTGCCATTGCGCAGTTTGGCCAGTGCGGCCACGCCGTCCTCCGCTTCATCGGCATCGGCATGACCAATTTCCTTGAGCAGGTTGCGCACGATGCGGCGCATGGTGGAGAAATCGTCAACGATCAGAAATTTCATAGGTGCGGCCATAGGTGTCTCCGGTGAACGGAAGGAAAAGGAACAGTGTTGGCGGTGACATCAGCGCCCGGGCTCTGCGGAGCTTTTCGGCATTTCCTGGCCAAGCTGAAGTCTGGGCAGTTCGACGGTGCCGCGGCGAGGTTCGACCGGTGCGTCAGCGACAGGCGCAGCGGCACCCTGCGGCGAACTGGAAGGCTCAGGCGGCGCCTCTTCACGGGCTGGCGTGCCCAGGGGACGCAACCGCTCCTCAGCCTCTCGCGTGAGCACAACCAGGCTGATGCGCCGGTTGGCAGGGTCTCGCGGCTGGTCGGGCAGGCGCAGCTGACTGGACGACAGGCCCTCCACACGAAGCAGCTTGTCGTCCGGCAAACCGCCGGCCACCAGATCGCGGCGCGAAGCATTGGCCCGGTCGGCCGAGAGTTCCCAGTTGCTGTATCCGCGGTAGCCGCTGCCGTAGGGTGTGGCGTCGGTGTGACCCGCCAGCGCGATGCGATTCTCCACATCGCCCAACGCGCTGCCAATGGCGCGCAGGATGTCGCGCATGTAAGGCTTCACCAGTGCGCTGCCGGCATCAAACATCGGTCGGTTCTGATCATCAACGATCTGGATGTGCAGCCCGTCAGGACTGGTTTCCAGCTGAATCTGCGACGCATACTCAGCCAGTTGCGGGTTGCTCGCGATCAGCGCCTGGATCTTTCGCTGCAAGGCTTCGATGCGCAGGCCCTCCTGGCGCGCGCGTTCGGAGCGTGCCATCTGCGCACCGATCAGCTTGGCCGCGCGCACGGCGTCACCGCCGTCCACCTGCCCGGAGGCCTCGCTCAGGTCACGTCCACCACCCGGCAGGATGCTGTTGCTGTTGCCGCTGCCACTGCCGCCCATGAGCGTCACCTTCAACGGCGACTGGAAGTATTCAGAGATGCCTTTTTTGTCACCTTCGCTGGTCGAGCCCAGCAGCCACATCAGCAGGAAAAACGCCATCATGGCCGTCACGAAGTCTGCGTAGGCAATCTTCCAGGCACCACCGTGAGCCGCATGACCGCCCTTCTTGACGCGCTTGATGATGATGGGCTGGAGCTTCTTATCGGCCATCTGGAGTTCCCCCCCGCGCCGTCTGCGGCGTCACCCCCCCAATGGGGCGGCGCGTGGCGGCCCGGCAAAGCCGGTTCCGCGGCGCCCTGGCCTTGGAGACTTCACGCCGGAAACGGACGCGCAACGCGACGAGTCGGCTGCATACCCTCCGGCACGAGATGAATTGGCTCAGGACACCCGTGGAACCGGCTTCGCCGGGCCACAGGGCGTGTTCCCCTTCGCGAAGCGGAGGGGGGAAGCCGCCAAGCGGCGCAGGGGGGAGCACCTCATCCACCGTGGAACTGGCTTTGCCAGGCCAAAGGGCGCGTCCCCCTCGCGAATCAGAGGGGGAAGACGCGAAGCGGCGCAGGGGGTGTCTCACTATTTCTTGCCTTTCACATGCCCTTCGAGCTCGGCAAAGCTCGGGCGCACGCCAGAGAACAGCACCTTGCGGCCAAACTCGATGGCTGTGCTGGGCGCGTAGCCCTGCATGCTGGCCAGCAACGTGGTCTTGATGCACAACAGCTCTTTGGCGCCCTCTTCCACCTTCTGCTCCAGCAATCCCGCCAGGGGTTCGGCAAAGGCATAGGCAAGAAAAATCCCGAGGAAGGTGCCCACGAGTGCCGAGCCGATCATGGCGCCCAGCACGGCAGGCGGTTGTCCGACCGAGCCCATGGTCTTGATCACCCCCAGCACCGCGGCGACGATACCGAACGCAGGCAGTCCACCCGCCACCCGCTGGATGGCGGAGACCGGCGCGTGCGCTTCCTGGTGGTGCGTTTCGATCTCCGCATCCATCAGCGATTCGATTTCGTGCGCGTTGAGGTTGCCCGACACCATCATGCGCAGGTAGTCGGTGATGAACTCGACCACGTGGTGGTCGCTACCCACGGTGGGGTACTTCTTGAAGATGGCGGACTGCTCGGGGTTTTCCACGTCCTGCTCGATCGCCATCAGGCCTTCCTTGCGCGCCTTTTGAAGGATGTCGAACTGCAAGGCCAGAAGCTCCATGTAACGGGCCTTGGTGTAGCGGCTGCCCTTGAAGCAACTGCCCACACCAGCCAGCGTGCCCTTGATCACGGTCATCTGGTTGTTGACCAGAAAGGCGCCCAGCGTGGCGCCGCCGATCATGCCCATTTCCCAGGGCAGCGCCTTCAGAATCGGGGCCATGTTGCCGCCGTGCGCGATGAACACACCGAACACGCAAACAAGGGCAACGACCCAACCGATGATGACAAACATGCTGATGACCTTGAAAGGAGAATGGCCCAAGCCCTCAACGTGAGGCTCGCGAACTTTCTTTGTCTATCGGCCAACTTTAGAACCGGATGAAGCAGCCCATGAACGCGAAAAGGACCCGCGAGAGGGTCCTTTTCCAAGCTTGAGATCGGGCGCCGACCGGCTTTGGTCTGGCAGGTGACCGGCGCCGTGAATGCGCCATCACCACGGCACAACTGGCTCAGTCAATGCAGGCGCAGGCCACCCGATGCGCTGCCCTTGCCGGCGCGCGCCGGTGGCTCACACATGCCACACACGAACTGGCGCGAATTTTCATAAGGCTCGGTGACGAAGTGTCCACCGCAGCATGAACACTGGGTGAGCGTGAGCATGCCGTTGTCTACAAACTTCACCAGGCGCCAGGCGCGCGTCACCGACAGCAACGGCTCCAGCGCGCTGGCCTGAATCTGCTCGGTGTAGAGCCGGAACGCCTTGATCACGGTGTCGATCTCTTCCAGCTCACTGGTCTTGGAGAGGTACTCATGGATGTTCAGGAACAGCGAGGCATGGATGTTGGGCTGCCAGGTCAGGAACCAGTCGGTGGAAAACGGCAGCTGACCTTTGGAAGGGCTCTTGCCCGCCACTTCCTTGTACAGACGCAACAAACGCTCGTACGACAGGCTGGTTTCATATTCCAGCACCTGCAGGCGCGCACCCAGGTTGATCAGGGAGATGGCGCGCTCGATGTCGCGCGACTCGTTGAGAATGCTTTTCTGAGTGGCCATGACGGGCGCTCCTAGGATTGAGATGTCTTGAACCCAGCGCACACCGCCGAACCGGCTTTGCCGGGCGACTGGTGTGGCCCCCTTGAGGGGTGACGCCGCAGGCGGCGCGGGGGTGATCAATGAGTGACGGTCATCGTCTCGGTATAACGCCCAGCCATCAGGATGCTGGCGTGCAGCTGGGTGGTGGTGGCGTTGTCGACCTTCTTCACGTTGTGGCTGGTCAGCAGGTTCCACACCAGGTCGTCGTCGACGCGGAAGCGGCACAGCAGCATGTTGGTCGATGCGATCTTCAACAGCTGCGCGGTGGACAGCATGCCCAGCAGGTCAGCGGCCTCTTCACTCACGCCGAGGCGAAAGATCGCTTCTGCGCGGTCCTTGCGGATCATGTTCTGCGCCAGCATGAGGTAGGTCAGGTTGGCTTCGCGGATTTCGGCCAAGAGTTGTTCGCTGTCCATGGTGTGCTCCTTGATGGTGAGGTCGGGGCGGTGAGCGGTGTGCTTACGTTTGCTGACCTGTTGTGAGCAATTGTGTCGACCTCACCAAAAACTTGAATCGGCGAACGCCTGTTTGAGCTGTCAGCGTTGACATGTGTTTTTGTCAGGCAAGTTCCTACAACCTTGGTTCTCATTTCGACCTCACCTCCTGCGCTCTGTCTGGGCAGTGATCACACGAAAGGAAACCGATGAATTCGAGCCCAGGGCCAGGCTCCATTCGCAGCGATCGCCTGTGCTGCCGCGAGGGTTGGCAACGCAGCAAGGGGGCGAAGACGCTGCTTCAAAGGCAAGCTGTTTGCGGAACAGCGCACAAGGAAGTCACTTCCGCGATGCATCCTGCTCATCGAATCGCTACAGAGACCACTCAACACCACCGATAGACCTGGCAAACCTGAGGCTTCGCGCAGCCGAGCCTGCAACCTCAGGGTGCACACGAAGAGCAGCAACAGGTTGGCACGCGGGTCAGCGTGAGCAGGCACCAGACACACGGCGGCCCTCCGCTACTGAGTGCACCACCTGATGGTCCGGTGCCACTGCAAGCCCAGTGAGGTACGCAGCGAACCCAGTCAACCCAGCGGTTCTGAGCGCACAGGCAGGCAGGCTGCTGGCAGCACTCAAGCAGGACAGACCGCCTGACCGCTCACGTGCAGGAAGAAGAGAAAAGGGCTTGACAAACCCAGCTTTTCTGATCAATCCGTTACAACACGGCGCTAAAGAATAGGACGGGGCCACCGAAATTGAACTCAACGGACTTCTAAAAAGGTTCGTCGTCCGGCAAGTGAAAGCGGCGAGGCGGTGAGCGGTCCCAGGGCCCAAACCGGCAAGCCGCCAGACGCTCCGGTCATGGCGGCCAGCCAGCTGGCTGGCGTTGAGATTGGCAGCAATGCCGGATTATTTTGTTCCACTTTTTTAGGAGTTAGTCATGAATACCATCAACACCAACGTGATGTCGCTGAATGCACAGCGCAACCTCTCGACCTCGCAAGGATCGCTGGCCACTTCGATGCAGCGCCTTTCCTCTGGCCTGCGCGTGAACAGCGCCAAGGACGATGCCGCTGGCCTGGCGATTGCCGAGCGCATGAACGCCCAGGTCAAGGGCATGAACGTGGCGATCCGCAACGCCAACGACGGCATCTCACTGGCGCAGACCGCTGAAGGCGCCCTGGGCAAGATCGGTGACAACCTGCAGCGCATGCGCGAGCTGGCTGTGCAGGCAGCCAACGACACCAACGGCACCAGCGACCGCACAGCACTGGATACCGAGTACCAGGCACTTGCCGCTGAAAACGCACGCGTCATCACCAGCACCGAGTTCAACGGCCAGAAGCTGCTGACGGGTTCGGGTGGCGCCAGTGGCACCTTCAACTTCCAGGTGGGCGCCAACAGCGATGCGGACAACCAGATCAGCATCGCCACAACGGGTATCGCCAGTGCCATGGGCAGCAACACCCAAGGTGCCTCTGCCACGCTGGGCACGACCGCCACCGGCGCGCGCACCGCCATGGACAACATTGACACCGCGATCGATGCCGTCACCACCGCCCGCTCAGGCTTCGGTGCTGCTCAGAACCGATTCGAGTCGGTGATCGCCAACCTGCAGGTGGCATCGGAAAACCAGGCCGCTTCGCGTGGCCGCATCATGGATGCCGATTTCGCTGCGGAAACCTCGAACCTCTCGCGCGGCCAGATCCTGCAGCAGGCCGGTACCGCGATGATCGCCCAGGCCAACCAGCTGCCCCAGGGCGTGCTGTCCCTGCTGCGTTGATCGACCCCACTGCCCAAGCGTCCGCACCATCCGGTGCAGACGCCGGTGGAGCCCTGGCACTCACCTGCCCGGCACCACCGTCGAGGGCAGGGTTCGCAGACCGCATGCCCTCGCGTGTGGTCTGCGAATCCTGGCACTCCGCCAGGGCGCTGCAGCGCCGAGGCCGTCATCGAGCGTCGCGCGGGTCTCATGGTGACCAGGCGCCTGGTGCCTGGAACACCAACCACCGTTAGGAGCGGCCATGGCCACCATTTCATCGCCGGGCATCGGCAGCGGCCTCGACGTGCAAAGCATCGTCACCCAGCTGGTCGCGCTGGAAAAAGCGCCGCTGAGGCAACTGCAGACGCAGGCCACTTCCTTCCAGACCAAGCTGTCCACCTACGGCACCATCAAGTCACAGGTGGAGGCCTTCGGCGCAGCCGCGGCCAAGCTCTCGACCGGCGCTGGCTGGAATGCGGTCACCGCCACATCGTCCAACGCGGGAGCCATCGGTGTCACAGCGGCCGAGGGTGCGCCAGCGACCTCCTTCACCATGCAGGTGTCGCAGCTCGCAAGGGCTCAGTCCACCGCATCCGCCGCGGTGGCCACCGGCGCGGCCGTGGGCAGCGGCAGCATGACCATTGAAATCGGCCAGTGGGCCGGCACCAGCTTCACACCGGGCAGTGCCGCAGCCGTGAACGTGACCATCAACCCTGGCGAAGACACCTTGAGCGAAATCGCCAGCAGAATCAACCAGGCGGGTGCGGGCGTGACCGCCACCGTGCTGCGCGACGCCAGCGGTGAACGGCTGCTCATGCGCTCGCGCGACACGGGCGAGACCAATGGGTTTCGCATCTCGGTGACCGACGACGACGGCAACAACGGCGACGGTAGTGGACTCTCCCGCGTGGCCTTCGACGCCGCCAACCCGGCGGGGCAGACCCTGTCCCAGAGCGGTCAGAACGCCCTGGCCACGGTGAACAACGTGCCGATCAACAGCACCAGCAACCGGCTCACCAACACGTTGCCGGGCATGACCATCCAGCTGCTGCAGGAAACCACGCTGCCGGTGGAAATCGACGTCAGCAGCGACCTGGAGGCCATCAAGGCCAACGTGCAGGCGTTCGTCGACAGCTACAACACCCTGAGTGCCACCCTGGCCAGTGCCACCCGCTACGACGAAGGCAGCAAACGCGCTGGCGCACTGCAGGGTGACGCCACCGCCATCGGTCTGCAGAATGCCTTGCGCGGCATGATGCGCTCAGTCACCACCAGCACGCCCTTCGAGCGCCTGGTCGATGTCGGCATCGAGCTCAAGACCGGTGGACAGCTGTCCATTCAGGCCTCGAAAATGGACGAAGCGCTGTCCAACCTGGACGGACTCAGAGGCCTGTTCAATGCCACCACGGGCGACGCCAGCACCGAAGGCTTTGGGTTCAAGGTCAAGCGCTTCGCTGACGGCTTGCTGGCTGCCGACGGACTGGTCAGCACCAAGAGCGCGAGCATCCAGAAATCCATCGACCGCAATGGCAGAGAACAAGAACGGGTCAACGACCGCGCCGCCCGGGTCGAGACGCGCTTGCTGCAGCAATACAACGCCATGGACGCGCGGGTCGGCCAGCTCAACGGACTGAGTGCCTTTGTTTCGCAGCAGATCACGCTGTGGAACAAGAGCAGTGCCTGAGTCGCCACGCTCCGTCCGCAACCAAACAGGTGTTTCGGTGCTGTCTCCGGCATCCGATCCCATGGTCCGGCCGTTTGCTTTGGCGCAATCCGTCGGCTGGCCAGTCGCTGCCCCGAAAAGCCTAACCACAAGCGAATTAACTTGAGTCCGAACTGAGCTGTCAAGGCCCCTGAAATGACCCTTACGCACACTACAGTCCCGCACCTGCGTGCCGATACAGAAAGGTATCTGACACAAGGACCTGACACCATGTTCACTTCCGTGCAATCCCGTGCCGCAGCCGTTTACCAGCGGGTCGCTGTGGAAACCAGCGTACAAGGCGCTGACCCGCACCAGCTCGTGGGGCTGCTGTTCGACGCGCTGCTGCGTTCGATCGCCGAGGCCCGCGGCGCACTCCTGCGCCACGACACCGCCGCCAAGGGCATGGCCCTGGGCAAAGCGGTTCGCATCCTGGAAGAAGGGCTCAAGGCCGGTCTGAATGTGCGCGAAGGTGGCGACCTCGCGAACAACCTGCAAGCCCTCTACGACTACAGCATCCTGCGCCTGACCCAGGCCAATCTGCGCAACGACGAGCGCGCGCTGGAAGAGGTGGTGCAGCTCATCGAGCCGGTAGCACAGTCATGGAAACTCATCAAAGGCCCTGGCCCGGCCTACCTGCAGCCTGTCACGGCCTCGGGAGTCTGATCATGGAGCACAGCTTGCTGGACTACTACAAAGCGATCGAATGCGCGAGCCAGAAGATGCTGGAAGCCGCACTGACCGAAAACTGGGATCAGGTGGTGCGCATGGAAAGCACCTGCGCCGTGCTGATCGAGCAACTGCGCGACAAAGCGCGCAGCCGAAAGCTGACGGCCGACGAGCGCGTCGAGAAGGTGCGCATCATGCAGCGCATCCTGCGCACCGACGCCGAGATCCGCGTGCTGGCCGAGCCCTGGCTGAACGACATCGATCTGCTGCTGCGCAACAGCTCGCCAGCATCCATGCACTAAGTCCCGTTCACACGGTGTTCCAAGATGCGTTGCGGATCGAGAAGGCCACGCACAAGGTGCGAAATGCCGCCGGGGTATGCCCCCGGCAAGGCTTCGCCGCACCTCGCATGGCCTTTTTGGCCGCAACCCGAGGGGGACGGTGCGAAAACCGGCCTCAGACGCTCATGTTCATGATGTCGGTGTAGGCCTGAACCATGCGGTTGCGAACATGCAGCGTGGCCTGGAAGCCGATCTGGGACTTCTGCATCGCGAGCATGGTCTCCTCCAGGCTGACCTTGGGGTTACCCAGTTGCACCTGGGTCTGCAGCCGAGACGCCTCGTTCTGCGCCTGGCTGACCGATTTCAAGGCACTCTTGAAGTTCTCGGAGAAGCCACCGTCCACGCCGCCAGCAGCGCCAGGGCGTTTGCCGGCGACACCACCCAGGCCGCTGAGCGCCTGGCTGGACAGGGGGTTGATTCGAAGGTCCATGGTCGATTCCTTGCACAAAAGGGACTGGCATTGATGCTAGGCACTGACGCGCCAAGGGGATGGGGGAATAAGCGGTCAAAGCACCGCCTTATCTGCCCTATGGCCAGGGGGGTGGGCTCGAATAATCGTTGGAACTCGGGTGGATTTCACCCGTTCCAGACCGAACCCCATCAAGCCTGCGCCCCATGAGCTCCAACGTCGCCGAAATTTCGCTTCAGCCCGTCAGCCAGAACGCTCTGGGTGCTGGCCTAGCCCGGCTGAGCGCGGGCCAGAAACTCAAGTTCGGCCTGGGTGCACTGGGTCTGCTGGCGGTCGGCCTGGCCTTGTTCTTCATGGGCCAGCAGCCCGACTGGCGCGTGCTGTACGCCAACCTCAGCGACAAGGACGGTGGCGCGGTGGTGGCCCAGCTCTCGCAGATGAACATCCCGTACCAGCATGCCGACGGTGGCCAGGCCATCATGGTGCCGGCCGACAAGGTGCACGACACCCGACTGCGCCTGGCCTCGCAAGGCCTGCCCAAAGGCACCGTCAATGGCTTCGAACTGATGGAGAACAACCGCTTCGGCATGACCCAGTTCCAGGAGCGCCTCACCTTCCAGCGCGGCCTTGAGGGCGAACTCACCCGAACCATCCAGTCGCTCTCCTCGGTGCAGGCCGCGCGTGTGCACCTCGCGCTGCCCAACCAGAACGGTTTCTTTCGCGAACAGCAAAAGCCCTCGGCCTCCATCATGCTGTCGTTGCACCCCGGGCGCACGCTGGACAAGGCCCAGGTGGCCGGCATCGTGCACCTGGTGGCCTCCAGCGTGCCGGAAATGAACCCGAAGGCGGTCAGTGTGGTCGATGACGCGGGCTCGCTGCTCTCGGCCTCGCCCGACGGCCAGGCACAGGGTGCTGACACGCAAAAGCTGCAGTACACGCAGCAGCTCGAACAGAACTACACACGCCGCATCCTTGACATGCTCGAACCTCTGGTCGGTGTGGGCAACGTGAAGGCCCAGGTCAATGCCGATGTGGACTTCTCGCTGGTCGAATCCACCTCCGAGCAGCACCGCCCCAACCAGACGCCAGACAGCAGCGCGGTGCGCAGCCAGCAGATCGTCGAAGACGGCAGCGCCCCGAGTGCCCAGCCTGCTGGCGTGCCCGGTGCCACCACCAACCAGCCGCCCGCCACCGGCACCGCCCCCATCAACGGCGCAGCCGCGCCACTGGGTGTGGCCGCCAACGGCAGCAACGCGGGCGCCACGCGCCGCGAATCGGTCATCAACTATGAGGTGGACAAGACGGTAAAGGTGGTGCGCGAGGCCAGCGGCACCGTGCGCCGCCTGAGCGCCGCGGTCGTCATCAACCACCGCAGCAGCACCGACCGGTCGGGCAAGACCGTCACCGAGCCCATTCCTCCCGAGCAACTCGCACAGATGACGGCCCTGGTGCGCGAGACCATCGGCTTCAGCCAGGATCGCGGCGACTCGGTGAACGTGGTCAACGCGGCGTTCAACGTCAACCAGAGCACCGAGGTGGAGCCTGCCGTCTGGTGGATGCAGGCCGAAAACCAGGAACTGGCGCGCAGTCTGGCCTGGCCGTTGGGCCTGGTCGCCGTGGGTCTGCTGGTCCTTCTCGGGCTTGTGCGGCCAGCATTCAAGCTCATGACCACGCAAAACACAACGGTGGTGGCCGCACCGCCTCAACTCAACGCGGTTCTAAACGAGACGCCCGAACGACCAGGCCTGCCGATGCCCGCGGGTCAGGTCGAGCCCGAGGTGCTCCGTCTGGAAGACGCCAAACGACTGGCCAAGGAAAACCCGATGGCGGTGGCCAACATCGTCAAAGGCTGGGTCAATGGCGAAGTACCCGTCTAGATGCGCACCTTTTGCACCCCGTTCGCGCTCAGAAAAATCAGCGTGAACAGGCCTTAAGTCCGCTCAAACGCACCACCAGGATCTGCAATGGAAGACACCGGGATTCAGGACGCAGCCATCTTTCTCATGTCGTTGGGAGAAGAGGAAGCGGCTGAAGTATTCAAGCATCTCTCACCGAAGGAGGTTCAGCGCCTTGGAGAGGCGATTGCCCGAACAAGATCGGTCTCGAAAGATCGCGCCGATAGCGTGATCAAGCGGTTTACCAGCGAAGCAGCATCACAAAGCCTGCTCGTTTCGGATACCGACAACTATGTGCGCGCGGTTCTCAAGCGCGCCCTGGGCGATGACAAGGCGGGTCTTCTGATCGACCGCATCCTGCAAGGCGGCGATGTCACCGGCATCGAAAGTCTCAAGTGGATGGACGCCCTTTCGGTGGCCGAACTGCTTCGCAACGAGCATCCTCAGATCATGGCCACGATTCTGGTGCACCTCGACTTTGAGCAGGTGGCCGGGATCCTCAAAAACCTGAGTGCCAGAACGCGAAACGAAGTCATGCTTCGCATCGCAACCCTGGAAGGCATTCAACCAACCGCACTCAAGGATCTCAACGAGGAGCTGTTCAAGGTGCTTGCAGGTGGTGACAAGGTGCGCAAGGCTTCTCTGGGCGGTGTCAAGACCGCGGCAGAGATCATCAACCTGCTGGGGACGCAGCTTGAGTCCAGCGTGATCGAATCCATTCGGGAACACGATGGTGATCTGGCCCAGAAGATCACCGACAAGATGTTCACCTTCGAGGACCTCACGAAGCTCGACGGAAAGTCGGTCCAGATGGTGCTGAAGGAAGTGAGTTCGGACATGCTGGCCATTTCGCTGAAGGGCGCCACGAGCGAGCTGCGCGATCTGATCCTCTCGAACATGTCCAGTCGGGCCGCCGAGGGGCTCAAGGACGATCTGGAATCGCGAGGCCCTGTCCGACTGTCCGAAGTAGAGAACCAGCAAAAGGAAATTCTGAAGATTGTGCGCCGTCTGTCAGACGAAGGTCAGATCGTCCTGGGTGGAGGCGGCGATGACAGCTTCGTCTAAGTCAGCGCCCAAAGTCAATCCTTACTCGCGCTTCATTCCGCGCGAGGAAATCGACGCGGTGGCGAGCTGGACCTTCTCGTCCATGGACAGCAACCTCGCACCGCTCGCGCCGCAAGCGGATCGCTCGCCAGCGAGCGCGACCGACGAAGCGCTGCTGCAGACGGCCCGGGAACTCGCCTTCACCGAGGGCTACGCCCAAGGGCGGGACGCCGGCATCCAGGAGGTCAGCGAAGCGATGGAAGCAGCGCTGCACAAGGCCACACAAGAACACGCGGTTCGCATGGGCGAACTGTTCCACGGCATGGCCGACCAACTGCTCGCCAGCGAGCAGAAGATTTCCCGCCAGCTGCTGGAGCTGGCCTGCGACATCGCTCGCCAGGTGGTGCGCCAGGAGTTGCAGGTCAACACACGCCAGTTGCGCACTGTGATCGGTGAAGCGCTGGAGATGATCGTGGACGACGGGCTGCCGACCACCGTGCGCATGCACCCCGAAGACCTTGCCCTCATGAAAGACGCGCTGCTGGAAACACTGGGTGAGAACGCGCCGGAGTTTGTGGCCGACACCTCGCTCACACCCGGCGGCTGCATCGTGCAGTCGGCCAGCATGGCGGTCGATGCCACGGTGGAGAAGCGCTGGGCCCGCGCGGTCGGCAACCTGGGCCTGAGCGTGGATTGGGCAACAGAGGACAACAATGTCTGATGCCAAGGACCACTGGGCACGCTTCATGGCCGACGCCAGGGCCTGCGCCGATGCGCCCAACCCGCTGGAAGTTCGCGGCACCCTGACCCGCCTGGCCGGCCTGGTGCTGGAGGCGGTGGGTCTGCGCGTGCCGGTCGGCTCTCAATGCCTGATCGCCAACGGCGGCAAGCCGCCGGTGCTGGCCGAAGTGGTTGGCTTCTCCAACGACCGCGCCTACCTCATGCCCGCTGGGGACACCCACGGCCTGTCCAGCGGGGCGAGCGTGACGCCGCTGGCACCCTACCGAACCGTGCCACGCATCGGTCAGGTGAACCGCCCCCCCTCGCCCAACGACCGCGGTGTGTTGCGCCTGCCGTTGGGCGGTGGCCTGCTGGGGCGCGTGGTGGATCCGCACGGTCAGCCCATGGACCACCTCGGCCCCATCACCCAGGTCGACGTGGAGGCGCTGGACCGCGCGCCGCTCAACGCCATGGACCGAGATCCGGTCCGTGAGCCGCTGGATACCGGCGTGCGCGCCATCAACGCCCTGCTCACCGTCGGGCGCGGCCAGCGCATCGGCCTGTTCGCCGGCTCCGGCGTGGGCAAAAGCGTGCTGCTCGGCATGATGGCGCGCTACACCCGCGCCGACGTGATCGTGGTCGGCCTGATAGGCGAGCGCGGGCGCGAGGTGAAGGAATTCATTGAAGACATCCTGGGGGAAGACGGGCGCCAGCGTTCGGTGGTGGTGGCCGCGCCGGCCGACGCGCCGCCCCTGGTGCGAATGCAGGGAGCCAGCTACGCCACGGCCATTGCCGAGCGCTTCCGCGACGACGGCCTGCACGTGCTGCTGCTGATGGACTCGCTCACCCGCTACGCCATGGCACAACGCGAAATCGCGCTGGCCATCGGCGAGCCGCCCGCGACCAAGGGTTACCCACCATCGTGCTTTGCCAAGCTGCCGCAGCTGGTCGAGCGAAGCGGCAACGGTCTGAATGGCGTGGGCTCCATCACCGCCTTCTACACCGTGCTGTCCGAGGGCGACGACCAGCAGGACCCGATCGCCGACGCGGCACGCGCCATCCTGGACGGCCACATCGTGCTCTCTCGCTCCCTGGCCGAATCAGGTCACTATCCCGCCATCGACGTCGAGGCCTCGGCCTCGCGCGTCATGCACAACGTGGCCAGCCCGCAGCACCTGGAGCTCGCGCGCAAGTTCCGCAACCTGTATTCGCGCTACATGAAGAGCCGCGACCTGATCCAGCTCGGCGCCTACGCGGCGGGCAGCGACCCTGAAACCGACCGGGCCATCGTGCTGTACCCCGAGCTGCAGCGCTTTCTCATGCAGGACATGCGCGAAGCCGCCAGCCTGCCGGAAAGCTTGCGGGGCCTTGCCTGCGCTCTGCACGAAGACTCCGCCGGTCGCGACGCCAAGCCGCGTGCGGGCATGAACCACACCTATTTTCAACCTGAAGGCGAACACGGATGACCGCGATCCAGACTCTGAACAAAGTGGTGGAACTGGCAGCCAAGCGCCGCGACGAGGCGCTGTCCCACCTGGCTCAGCTGCAGCGCGAGATGCAGATGGCCCAGGACCAGATGAGCCAGCTTCAGGCCTACGCCGGCGAAGCAGAGCAGCGCTGGGCCGCGCGCGGCAGCACCGGCATCGACGCCAGCCTGCTTCATCACCACCGCCAGTTCATGGCCAAGATCGATCATGCGATGGAGTTCCAGCGCGGCGTGATCGGGCAGCGCCAGGCCCAGATCGACCAGGCACGCCAGCAGGTCGTGGTGGCCGAGCGCGATGTCGCTGGCCTGCGCAAATACACCGATCGCAAACTGCAGGCCTTGCTGCAAACGGCGCAGCGCCAGGAACAGAAGCAGACCGACGAGATGGCCCTGGCCATCCACATGCGCCAGAGCCTGGCGCATGCCGCCAGCATGAACAAAGGCAGCCAACCATGAGCACCTCCCCCGCCCCAGCGTCCACCGCCACGCAAACGTCCACCGCGGTGCAGGGTCCTGCGGGGCAGCGCAAGGCCGCAGCCCAGGCCGGCACCGACATTTTTGCCAGCCTGCTGGCCCTGTTGGGCGATACCCGCCAGGGTGGAGCGCTGGCAGCCGATCCACTGGCGCACGACAGCAGCCTGACAGGAGCCACGCAGGGTGATGCCGATGAGGACTTGAGCAACCCGCTCAGCAATCTCTTGAACTGGGCCTATCCCTCGGGTCTTGGCGACCTGAGTGGGCAGGCCGAGGCACTTGGCCGCACCCGCGGAGATCCAGGAGCAACAAGCACCGCTCGCTCGATGCTCTCGCCCAACGCACTGGGCATCGGATACGGTCAGCGCCCCACCGCTGGCATCGACCTCAGCGGGCTGGGCCTGACACCGGTCTCGCCAGATGAGCAGAACGGCACCCAGGCCACCGCCTTGCTGACCCGCGGCATGCCGGTGGCTGCCACGGCCACCCCTACCGGGGGCACAGCAGACGGCGGTCACATTCAGACTGCGGCCAACCTGACGGCCAGCAGTCAGACGCAAGCCGCGAATCACGCTCAGGCGAGCGCCCGCGCCACCTTGCTGGCCGGGCAGACAGCCGCCGACGCCCCGCTCAGCGCGGTCCTCAACAAGGGTCGCAAGTCCGGCTACTCGGTCACCGCTGCGCTGCAGGCCCGAGACGCAGCCAGCCACGACATGGCGCGGCTGCAACCGCACGCGCTGCCTGCCACGCCGCGCAGCACCGTGGCACTCGACAGCCGACTGGCAAGCACGGCCTGGCGCACGACCAACCCGGAAACACCTTCGCTCGCGCCTGCAGGTGCCGGTGCGTCCGAACTGCGCCGCGCCACAGGCGAGCAACCCGCACCGCGAGACCAGCTCGCACCCTTGGCCCTGGAGGCCACCCAGGTGGGCTCCACAACCAGCGAGAGCAGCTTGCGCACCGAGGGCGAAGCCAGGGCAGACCATTTGTCTGGCCATCCCGAAGCCGAGCTCGAAACCCCGGGCCACCTGGGTGCGCACCAGTTGCGCCATGCCACGCTTCGCGTGGGAGAAGGCAGCACGGAGGCAATTGACGTGCAACTGTCCATCAGCGGGCAGGAGGTGCGGGTCGATTTCCGGACCGACAGCGTCGAAGCCCGCCAGGGCATTCAGCAAAGCGCTGAACCTGCCCTGAGCGAGCTGCTGGAGCGCAGTGGCATGCAGCTCGGTGGCGTGTCGGTGGGTGGGCAAGGCCTGACCTCCGGCAGCGGCCAGGGATCAGATGCCGACGCGCAACACCGCAACCCCAAGCGCGAGGCCCGGGTAGCCGAGTCCACGGAGCCCGCGGCGGCATTGACGAGCCGGCCGCGCGCCGACGGCAGTCGGCCGCTCGACGTATTCGCTTGACGGGCGCTTGCGCCTCACCTCATGCGCCGGTCCTTGGTGGCCTGGGGCGAGGCCGTTGCCTGCCCGGTTCGCTGGTGCATGCAGGCTTGGGAATGAGCGGTGTTTCCCCGCCTTATCGACCGAACGACCACAGGCCTGGCCACCAATAATTCTCGTCAAGCGACCCGTTTCGCACCGCCCAACTTCCCCGTCCACCGGGTCGATTACTGGAGAGTTCCATGTCCGCTGCCGCAGCCGCCACCGCCCCCGCCGACACCCCGGCCAAGCCCAAGAGCAAAAAGCTGCTGTTCATCCTGATCGGCGTGGTGGTGCTGGCACTGGCGGGCGCAGGCGGAGCCTACTTCCTGCTCAAGAAAAACACCGCTCAGCTCGACGAAGAAGACGAAGGTCACGCAGTCGAGCAGAGCCGCAGCGCACCCCGCACGCCTCCGATGTTTCTGCCCATGGACAACATGGTGGTCAACCTGGCCGATCCGGGTGGCAACCGCTTTGTGCAGCTGGGCATCACGCTGCAGGTGCAGGACTCCAAGACCAGCGACGAACTCAAGACCTACATGCCCACCATCCGCAGCGACGTGCTCAAGCTGATCTCGCAGCGCACCGCCGATGAAATGCTGCAGATCAGCGGCAAGGAAAAACTCTCCTACGACATCATCGCGCGCGTCTCCGCATTGATGGGCTACGAGCTCGACGAACCCAATGAACAGCCTGAAGGTGGCAAGAAAAAGCGCCGTGGTGCCCCACCCAACCCGGTGCAAGGCGTGCTGTTCTCCAGCTTCATTGTTCAATGATCAACCGTAGACGCGAGCGTCACCATGGCTGAATCGATTCTGTCCCAGGAAGAGGTCGATGCCCTTCTGGAAGGCGTCACGGGCGAGAGCCAGAAGCTTGAGCAGGAGGCCGCCCCTACCGATGGGATCCGTCCGTACAGCCTGTCTCAGCAGGAGCGAATCGTCCGCGGACGCATGCCGACGATGGAGATCGTCAACGAGCGTTTCTCGCGAAATCTTCGACTGGGCCTCTTCAACCTCATCAGACGCAGCCCCGAAATATCGGTGGGCGCAATCAAGGTGCAGAAGTACAGCGCGTTCCTTCGCGAGCTGGTGGTGCCCACCAACTTCAACATCATGGCGGTTCGACCACTGCGCGGCAACGGTCTGGTGGTTTGCGAACCGACCTTGCTGTTTGGCGTGATCGACAGCCTGTATGGCGGAAGCGGCAAGTTTCACACCCGTATCGAAGGACGAGACTTTTCGCCGACCGAGTTGCGAGTGATCGGCCGACTGATCGACGTGGTCTCCGAAGACTACAAGAAGGCTTGGCTAGGCATCTATCCCCTGGAGCTGGCCTACCAGCGCTCCGAGATGCAACCCCAGTTCGCCACCATCGCCACCCCCAGCGAGATCGTGGTGACCACCAGCTTCACACTTGAAATCGGAGACATCACTGGCTCGCTTCACATCTGCATTCCCTACGCCACCCTGGAGCCGATTCGAGACGTCCTGTATTCGACCGCTCAAGGGGACGCCATGGAAGTGGACCGCCGCTGGGTGCGGCTGCTCAGCCACGAAATCCAGGCCGCAGAGCTGTCGTTGGTGGCTGAGCTCGCCAGGACGGACGCCACCGTGGAGCAGCTGTTGGCCATGCAGGTGGGCGACTTTCTGGAGCTTGATCGTGCCTCAAGCGTGCAGGCGAAGGTAGAGGGGGTTCCGTTGTTCGAATGCCAATACGGTACCCACAAAGGCAAATACGCCTTGCGCATCGAGCGCAAGCTTCGCGGACCTGAATTGAACTGGCTGGGAGACTCCTATGGAAGCTGAAACCAACAACCAAGACGCCGTCACGGACGACTGGGCACAAGCCCTGGAGGAGCAAGCAAGCTCTGCCCGTGAGGAGGATGCCAACGACAGCGCACCCGATTTCGAAACCGCCAACGCGCCCGTCAAGAGCTCCTCTGCTGGCAGCGGTTCCGTCCAGGACATCCAGATGGTGCTGGATATTCCGGTGCAGCTCTCGGTGGAGCTGGGTCGAACCAAGGTGCCCATCAAACACATTCTGCAACTGGCTCAAGGCTCGGTGGTCGAGCTCGATGCGCTCGCCGGCGAACCTATGGACGTGCTGATCAACGGTTACCTGATCGCGCAGGGCGAGGTGGTGGTGGTGAACGAGAAGTTCGGCATCCGCCTGACCGACATCGTCACGCCATCGGAACGCATGCGGCGGGTATCGAGAGGCTGACCCCCGCGCCGGCTTCGCCGTCACCCCCCAGGGGGCGGCGCTGGCGGCCTGGCAAAGCCAGTCCCCGCTGCGCCCTGAGTCTGATCTACCTCGCGCCGCATCGGTCTTCTTTTTATCGGTTGTTTTTCCTTCAACTTTATGTTCCAAAACGCTTTGCCTGCTGTGGTGTTGCTGGTCGTGATGATCGGCGTCGCCTGGATGCTGCAGCGCTACCGGCGGCACCTGCCTGGCGCCGCCAGCCAGGGCGGACCGCGGCTGCAGGTGATGAACAGCCTGTCGCTCGGACCGCAGCAGCGCGTGGTCACGGTGCAGGTGGGAGAAGGCGACAACAGCCTGTGTCTGGTGCTGGGCGTCGCACCGGGCGGCATCACCGCCTTGCACAGCCTGCCTCTGCCTGCTTCCGACATGGCGGGGCCGCCACCGGGCGCCACTGCACCTTTGCAAGCCGGCGGCTTTGCCGCGCGCCTTGCACAGATCGCACAACTCAAGCCACAAGGCCCTCATGCACCGCGCTGAACCGTCCGCCCTGCCTCGCGCCGGCACTGTCGTCATCGGCCTGCTGCTGAGCCTGGTCGCAGGCGCGGCGCTGGCCCAGACCGGCCCTGCCCTTCCACCGGCCACTGGCGGCGCCTCGCTGCCGCTGGTGATCGGCCAGGGCGCGGGCAGCAACAGCTACTCGGTGCCGATCCAGACCCTGCTGTTCTTCACCGCGCTGTCGTTCCTGCCGGCTGTGTTGTTGCTCATGACGGGCTTCACCCGCATCGTCATCGTGCTCTCGCTGATGCGCCAGGCGCTGGGCACCCAGTCGGCGCCCCCGAACCAGGTGATCGTCGGCCTGTCGCTGTTCCTCACCCTGTTCGTGATGGGTCCCACGCTGGACAAGGTCTACCAGGATGCCTATGCACCCTACACCGCCAACCAGATCAGCTTCGAGCAGGCACTGGAAAACGGCCAGGCACCGATGCGCGCCTTCATGCTCAAGCAGACCCGCCAGTCGGACTTCGAGCTGTTCGCTCGGCTGGCCAAGCTCCCGAATGAGGTCACGGCTGAGACCGCGCCGTTTCGCGTCATCGTGCCCGCTTTCGTCACCAGCGAGCTCAAGACCGCGTTCCAGATCGGTTTCATGATCTTCATTCCTTTCCTGGTGATCGACATGGTGGTCGCCAGCGTGCTGATGTCGCTGGGCATGATGATGCTCTCGCCGGTGCTGGTGGCCCTGCCGTTCAAGCTCATGCTGTTCGTGCTGGCCGATGGCTGGAACATCCTGCTGGGCTCACTCGCAGCCAGCTTTGCGGTGTGACTGAGGCCCCCACGCTCCACCGCTGCGCGGGTCGCTGCCCCCCAAGGGGGCTGGGCCTGCCTTGGGGCGGCCCGGCGGCTGGCCCTTCTTGCCTCACCCCCACGCTCAGACGTTGCGCGGGTCGCCCCTTGCAGGGCGCGTCACGGCCGCAGGCCGTGCCTCTTCGGGCTGTCCGAGCCTGCGCAGGCAGGCTCGGAGCCGCGGCCCTCAGCCCCCCGAGGGGGCTGGGCCTGCCTTGGGGCGGCCCGGCGGCTGGCCCTTCTCGCCCTACACCCATGCTCCACCGCTGCGTGGCGCATTTCACCTTCAGTCGGGATCGCTGAGATGGAACCACAAGCCGCGCTCACCCTAGGCCAAAACGCGCTCTACATGCTGCTCATGATCGCCGCGCCGGTGCTGGCGACGGTGCTGGGTGTGGGTCTGCTGGTGAGCCTGTTCCAGGCCATCACCCAGATCCACGAAGCCACGCTGTCGTTCGTACCCAAACTCGTGGCGGCGATCGCGGTGTTCGCCATTGCGGGGCCGTGGATGCTGACCACCATGGTCGAGTTCATCCGCAGCACGATCCTGGCCATTCCGAGTTTTGCTGTATGAGCACGCCTCCCCCGCGCCGCCTTCGGCGTCACCCCCCAGGGGGCCACGCTGGCAGCCCGGCCAAGCCGGTTCTGCGGCGTTCTGGGATCGAGTGGCCTTCGTACCGCTCTAACGGGGTCGAAGCCCAAGCAAGCGCTGGCTGAACCCATGCCGACCTTCACCGAAGCCGACGTGATGGCGCTGGTCTCGCCGGTATTCTGGCCATTTCTGCGCATTCTGGCGGTGTTCTCCAGCGCGCCCATCTTCTCGGCACGCTCGGTACCGGTGCGCACGCGCGTGGCGCTGGCGTTTCTGATCGCGGTCTGCGCCCAGGCCGGTCTGGCCGATCAGCCGGTGATCGCGCTGACCGACCCGCGTGCGTTTTCGGTGGTGCTGCAGCAGGTGGTGATCGGCGTGGCGATCGGGTTGGCGGTACGCATCGTGTTTGCGTCGGTCGAGCTCGCCGGTGAGGTGATCGGTCTGCAGATGGGCCTGAACTTCGCCGGTTTTTTTGACCCGTCCACCAACGCCCAGACCAGCACCGTAGGACGGTTCTTCGGCAACATGACCATGCTGCTGTTCGTCATCCTGGGCGGGCACCTGATGCTGCTGCAGGCGGTGATCGCCAGCTTCAATACCTTTCCGCTCGACGGCAGCGCCTTCGATTCGATCAACCGGCTTCGCCTGCACGAACTGGGAGCGGTGGTGTTTCACTACGGACTGTGGATCGCCCTGCCCATGATCGGCATGCTGCTGTTCATCAACATCGTGCTGGGCTTTGTGTCGCGCATCGCGCCGCAGATGAATGCCTTCGCCATCGGCTTTCCGCTCACGCTCACGGCCGGCCTGATCGGCATCGCCGCGACCTTGCCCATGCTGGACCGGCCGGTGGTCTCGCTGCTGCGGCTGGCCACCAGCCTCTTCACCGGCTGACTGCGCCGATCCGGTCCGTCACTGCCAGCGCAGATCTCGAAGCTTCCAGTCGTCGCCCTCACGCCACCAGACCAGCTCCAGCGAGTAAGGTTCGGCGCGCTCTGGGATCAGTCCCTGAGCCCCAGTCACCAGCACCTGCGCGGTGGTGCGACCGACCCGCCCGCCACTGCCTTCATCTATGCGGGACTGGGCGTTGACCGCGATCACGCGCACCTGGTTGAAACGCAGGAACACCAGCGCCATCGTCTTGCGCGCCCACTCGGCATCGAGCTCGTCCTGCGCGCGAAATCGCAAGTCCAGCATGGCCAACACGTCATCCACCTCCTTGCCTTCGAGCGCGGCCTGCAGCCGCTGCACCGCCGCCTCCAGCACGGCTTGCGGATCGTCGGGCTTTCCACAGGCCAGCAGCCAAAGCGGCGCACTCGCCAGCCAGGCGCGGCGCGACCATGTCGCCGCAGTGCTCATCCCTTTCTCCAGGTGCCGTCGCCTGATTGGCAACTGGCCTCGGTGTCCTTGAGCGCTGACGCGTCCCGAAGGTGGCAGAGGCTGCTCATGGGTGCGCCGAAGAGTTTTTCGCACACGCCCCAGGCCCCGGTGGGGCAGGCCGCCAGGTCGGCGATCTTGGCGGGCTGGTCGCCGAACTGGACCGTGAACTCGGACAGACCTCTGCAACCTTCCACGAATTTCACCTGCGGCACCCCGTTGTTTGACATGCAGTTCTTGATCAGGGTTTTCTGCCCCATCATGGTGAAGCTGCCTTCGGGCAGGCAGCCTTTGCCGCTGGCGTGGGCGGGGCCGAGAACCGCCAGCGTGGCGGCAAGAACGAGGCTGTAGCGAAGCAGCATGAGATCGAATCGCGGGTGAAAAACCAGCACCCCAGTGCAAGACGGTGAGCACCTCCATCCGGTGGGCGTGGCCAACGCTCGCCGCCAGGGCTGTGCCTTCAAACCAGGTTGTTGCGGATCGCGTAGACCGTGAGTTCGGCGTTGTTGGCCAGGTGCAGCTTGTCCAGCACGCGGGCACGGTAGACGCTCACCGTCTTGGGGCTGAGCATCAGCTCTTCCGCGATCTCCGAGAGCTTCTTGCCCGAGGCGATCTTCTGCAGCGTCTGCATCTCGCGCTCGGACAGGCTGGCGTGCAGTTCTTCGTTCTCGGGCGCGCTCAGGTTGTCGACCAGCATCTGGGCCACCTCGGGCGTGACGTATTTGCGCCCTTGCTGCACCGTGCGAATCGCTTCGATCATCTCGGCCGGCTCACCCGCCTTGTTGAGGTAGCCGCGCGCGCCGGCGCGCAGACAACGGATGGCGTACTGGTCTTCCGGGTACATCGACACGACCAGCGCCTTGACCGCAGAGCCCTCCTCCCTCAGCGTGGCCAGCACCTCCAGCCCGCCGCGCCCAGGCATGTTGAGGTCCAGCACCAGCACGTCGCACGGCGTCTTTCGAAGCTGCTCGCGCAGCTCGGGGTAGCTGCCCGCCTCGCCTACCACCTGGATGTCGACCGCCTCCGAGATGGTGTCGCGGATGCCGCGGCGCACCACCGCATGGTCGTCACACAAAACCACCTTGATCATGCTGTTGTTCCTCATTCACGTCGTCGTGCGCCGGGTGGCTCACGGTATGCAGCGGCACCGACAGGATCACCGAGGTACCCCGCGGTGAGGTGCTGATGTCGAGCCAGCCGTCGACCTTGGCTGCGCGCTCCCTGAGTCCGAGCAGGCCAAAGGACTTGGCCTTGCGCAAGGCCTGTGCACTCATGCCCTGGCCATTGTCGTTGACCTCCAGCGTGAGCACGCCCTCGCGATCGCTCAGGTCGATGTCGACCGCAGTGGCATGGGCATGCTTGGATACATTGGTGAGCGCTTCCTGGGCCGTGCGGTAAGCCACCAGCTGCAGCTCGCGCGAGACCTCGATCACCTCGGACGAACGGCGCACCACCACGGGCGTACCGGTGCGGCGCTCAAAGCTGGAAGCCAGCCACTGAACCGCCGCCACCAGGCCCTGGTCGAGGATGGGTGGACGCAGATTCAGCATGATGCGCTGGCTCGCGCCCAACGCGTGCTGCAGCATCTCCATCGCCGAGACAACATGGCGCTGCAGCTCTTCATCCTGTGCGTGTCGGCCAACCCAGGCCAGATCGAGCTTGACGGCGGCCAGCGCACCGCCAATATCGTCGTGGATTTCGCGCGCGATGTCGGCCCGCTCCTGCTCGATACCGGTCTGCAGGTGCTCGGCCAGCTCGGCCAGGCGCTGGCGCGAGTCGGCCAGCTCGGCGTCGGCATGTACCTTGGCGCGGCGCGTCTCGCTGACCTCCAGCGCGCGCTCGATCACGTGCGCCAGGCGGTGCATGTTGTCCTTGAGCAGGTAGTCGCTCACACCCCGGTGCATGGCGTCGACCGCCGCGGCTTCGCCGATGGCCCCCGACAGCACCACAAAAGGCAGATCAGGCCGCAGCTTGCGCGCGATTTCCCACGCGTCCAGACCTGTGAAACCCGGCAGGTGGTAATCGGCCAGCACCACGTCGTAGGCGTTGGAGCCGAGCTGGATTTCGAAGTCTTCCATGGTGTCCACCAGCGTCAGCTCGCAAGCCATCTGGCTTCGCTGCAGCGCGAACTTGACCAGCGCATGGTCCACCCGGGAGTCCTCCAGATGCAGGATGCGCACCAAAGGTCTGGGTGGGGAGGGTTCAGGCGTCGCGCTCATGGGGCATCGGTCGGGTCGGTCAGGGGCGACGGGGCTGGGATCGGGGAGATCAAGGGGCGAAATGGTGCTGCATTTGCCCGGTAATCGGCCGATAAGGAAGTCTGCAGCTGCAGAAAATTGTACTGCCCGCCCAAACCGATGCATCGATATCCACCCCATGTCACACCAGATATGAGCAACCCATCCGCCTCCCCTTCCGTTTCTCTGCCGGTGGCCCTGGTGGCCGACGTCCAGGACGCCTTGATGATGGCCATGACCGATCTCAAGCGCCTAGAAGGCCTGCTGGATCACGCCACAGGCAACCTGCTGGAACGCTTCGGATCGGCCAACCACGCCCTGGCCGAACTGATCAGCGAGGATCACCAGGCCGTGGGGCGTATGCGCGAAAGCCTGCACCAGGCCGTCACCGAGTTGCAGTTCCACGACATGGCCACGCAGCTGATCGTGCACACCGGCAAGGTCTTGCAAGGCTGCACCTGGAAGCTGGCCGAGGAGGCCATGGCCCCCGAAGACGGCGAATTGCCCGTGACCGTGGAAATCCTGCCCGAGCGGCCCAGCCCGGTAACCCAGAGCGAGATGGACGCTGGCGCCATCGAGCTCTTTTGAGATCAGACGATCTCAAGCCCCAACACTTTTTGCCGATACCTCTCTGACTGACGGAGTACACCCATGCAATCGATTCTTGCCGTAGACGACTCGGCTTCCATGCGAAAGATGGTGGCGTTCACCCTGACCGGGGCCGGTTTCCACGTGGTGGAAGCGGTTGACGGTCAGGACGCCTTCGAAAAAGCGCAGCACCACAGCATCGATCTGGTGCTGACCGACCAGAACATGCCACGACTGGATGGCCTGGGGCTCACGCGCAAGCTGCGTGACCACCCCAAATTCAAGACCATCCCCATTCTGATCCTGACCACCGAGTCGAGCGACCAGATGAAGCAGGCCGGGCGCAGCGCAGGGGCCACTGGCTGGCTGGTCAAGCCCTTCGACCCGACCCGTCTCATAGAGGTGATCCACAAGGTCATCCGCTGACCTCCGCCCCCAGACGATCCCCTCAGCGACATCGACCAGGAGCCCCCCATGGGTGACATGACCACCGAAGGCCAAAGTGCCAACGGCAATTTCGACCTGACCCAGTTCTACCAGATCTTCTTTGAAGAAGCTGGTGAGAACCTGGACCAGATGGAGCAGATGCTGCTGCAGCTGGATCTGGAAGCAGCCGACGACGAAGAGCTCAACGCGATCTTCCGCTGTGCGCACTCCATCAAGGGCGGCGCCGCCACCTTTGGCTTTGCCGACGTGGCCGAGCTCACCCACCAGATGGAGTCGCTGCTGGACAAGCTGCGCCGCCACGAGCTGCAGCCGACTGCTGCCATGGTCGACGTGTTGCTGGAATCCTCCGACGCCTTGCGCCTGCTGCTGGCCCAACACCAGGGCAAACGGGTCGATGCGCCCGCTACCGCCAATCTGGTGGGTCGCATCAGCCAGCTCGCCCAGGGCGGCCCGAGCCTGCCCGGCGCGGCGACCTCCCAGGCGACCGCACCTGCTGCACCTGCTGCACCTGCTGCGCCCGCCGTGGTCGTCAGCGCCCCCGCCCAAGCAGGCTTGCGACAGCTCGAACTGCACATCGGTCCACTCGATCAGCCGAACCAAGCCGACGGCATCGCCGAGCTGTTTCGCGACATTCCCGGTCTGGGCGTGATCGAGCCCCTGCCCTGCGACCAAAGCGACAAGCGCGTCTACCGCGTCCAGACCTCAGCCAGCGACACCGATCTGCTGGATCTGTTCACCTTCCATGTGAGCAAAGAGCAGATCGCCATCCACGATCTCGCTGCTGCGACGCAGGTCGATTCGCCTTCCCCGCCGGTCAGCCATGCGCCATCCTCCGATGGCGCCAGCGATTTTGGTTTCTTCGACGGCGCCCCGGGTTCGCCCAGCGACGCCAGCCAGCCCGCTGCCGCCGCGAGTGAGCCGGTGATCACGCCCATGGCGAACAAGACCGCGCCGCGGCCTGAGGCTCGCGCACCCAGCACCAGCTCTATGGAATCGAGCACGCTGCGCGTCTCCGTCAGCAAGGTGGACCAGCTGATCAACCTGGTCGGTGAGCTCGTTATCACCCAGGCCATGCTGGCACAAAAGAGCCGTGAGCTCGACAGCGCCGCCAACCAGCCTCTGCTGGCCGGGCTGGCCGACCTGGACCGCAACACGCGCGACCTGCAGGAAGCCGTGATGTCGATCCGCATGATTCCGATGTCAGTGGTGTTCAACCGCTTTCCCCGCATGCTGCGCGACCTCACCGCCAAGCTGGGCAAAAAGGTGGATCTCATCACCCACGGCGAGTCGACCGAACTCGACAAGGGTCTGATCGAAAAGATCACCGACCCGCTCACCCACCTGATCCGCAACAGCGCCGACCACGGCATTGAGATGCCCGAGGAACGCCGTGCCAAAGGCAAGCCCGAGCAAGGCACCATCACACTTTCGGCCAGCCACCAGGGCGGCTCCATCCTGATCGAGGTGCGCGACGACGGCAAAGGCCTTTCGCGCGCGAAGCTGCTGAGCAAGGCGCGCGAAAAGGGCATGGACGCGCCAGATTCGCTCAGCGACACCGAGGTCTGGAACCTGATCATGGCGCCTGGCTTCTCCACCGCCGAAACCGTGACAGATGTCTCCGGCCGCGGCGTCGGCATGGACGTGGTCAAGAAAAACATCCTGTCGCTTGGCGGCACAGTCGAGATCGATTCCGCCGAAGGCTACGGCATGCGCGTGTCGGTGCGCCTGCCGCTGACCCTGGCCATCATGGACGGCATGACGGTGCGCGTCAGCGACGAGGTCTACATCCTGCCGCTGGCTTCGGTGATCGAATCGTTCCAGATCCGCGCCAGTGATGTCAGCACGGTCGCTCAAGGTGCGCGCCTGGTCAAGGTGCGCGAAGAGTACATGCCGGTGATCGAGCTGGAGCAGGTATTCCAGGTACCCCGCTTCGAGTTCAACGCCAGCAGCCCGATCATGGTGGTGGTGGAAGCCGAGGGATCTCGCGCGGCGCTGATGGTGGACGAGCTCATCGGCCAGCAGCAGGTGGTGATCAAGAACCTCGAATCCAACTACCGCAAGGTGCCCAACGTATCAGGCGCCACCATCCTCGGCGACGGCAAGGTTGCCCTGATCCTGGATACCTCGGGCCTGGTGCGGCGCACACGCCACTGACCCCCGCGCCCGACCCTTTCCAGGACACCCCATGCTGCAGCCGTCTCCTTCCCTCGCGCGTCCACCGCGCCCATTGCCCGCGCCGCGGCTGATCGAGCCCGGTCCGCTGTCGGCGGAGCGAGAGTTCGTCTGGAGCGATGCCGATTTCGAGCGCATCAAGCGCCTGATCTACCAGAAGGCCGGCATCAGCCTGCACGACGGCAAACACGCCATGGTCTACAGCCGCGTATCGCGTCGCCTGCGCGAAACCGGTCACACCAGTTTCAGCAGCTACCTGGACTGGCTGGAGAAACATGATGGCAGCGAGTGGCAGAGCTTCATCAACGTGCTCACCACCAACCTCACCGCCTTCTTCCGCGAGCAGCACCACTTCGAGGTGCTGAGCGAGATGCTGAACGCCGAAAGATCGCGTCCCTGGCGCATCTGGTGCTCGGCTGCCTCCACCGGCGAAGAACCGTATTCGATCGCCATGACGGCCACCGAGGCGCTGGGTGCCTCCGGATCGTTTGAACTGCTCAACAGCGACATCGACACCCAGGTGCTGGCCACGGCCGAACGCGGTGTGTACAAGGCCGATGGCGTCAAAGGTCTGAGCCCGGAGCGCGTCCAGCGATTCTTCATGCGCGGCAAGGGTGGCAACGCCGGGCTGATGCGCATCAAGCCCGAGTTGCGCAAATCCATGGGTTTCCAGACGGTCAACCTGATCCAGGAACTGCCGTTTCGTGACCCGTTCGACATCGTGTTCTGCCGCAATGTGATGATCTATTTCGATGCCGCGACGCAGCGCCAGGTGCTGGAGCGCATCCACCGCGTCATGAAACCTGGTGGCAAGCTATTTGTCGGACACGCGGAAAACTTCAGTGATGCACGCCATCTGTTTGTGCTGCGCGGAAAGACGGTGTACGAACGTGTTTGACACCCGATCAGCCGCGCAACCACCCCGCGCCAGCCCCATCACGACCACCCCGCCGCCCCGCCTGGGTGTGCCCGCAGGTTCGCGCGTCGATCTGCTCAAGCAGCAAAAACCCAAGCCGGGCGAGGCATCTTTCTTCTATCACGACCACCATTTCCGGGTCGATACCGTCAAGGTGCTGCCGGGCGAGTACTACGTGACCCGCGACGACATGATGGTCATGACCGTACTCGGCTCTTGCATCGCAGCCTGCATCTGGGACCCTCAGGCGCGGGTCGGTGGCATGAATCATTTCATGCTGCCCGAGGGTGGCGGCGATACGTCTGGGCGCTATGGCTCCTACGCCATGGAGCTGCTGATCAACGAAATGCTCAAGCTCGGCGCCCGACGCGAGGCGATGCAGGCCAAGGTTTTTGGTGGTGGTCAGGTGATGCACAGCTTCACCACCATGAACGTGGGCGAGCGCAACACCGAGTTCGTGCTCGACTACCTGCATACCGAGCGCATCGCGATCGTCTCCAAGGACGTGCTCGACATCCATCCACGCAAGGTCTGCTACTTCCCGGTCACCGGCAAGGCCATGGTCAAGCGCCTGGCGCACTCTCACCCCGAGACTCTGGCCACGCAGGAGCGCAAGGGACTTGCTTCGGTGGTGGTCAAGGCCGCAGTAGGAGGATCGGTGGACCTTTTCTGAGCAGCCCGGCTGCGCTGCACTCGGCCCTACTGGATGCGATCCGGTTCAGGGTGTTACGGGTCAAGGCGGCATCTTGGGAGACCGACAGGACACGATGGTTTAGGGGATCAACATGACAAGAAAAACTTCGGTGGTGGTGGTTGACGACTCGGCGCTGGTGCGAAGCCTGCTGACCGAAATCATCAACCGCCAGCGGGACATGGTGTGTGTGGGTGCAGCCAGCGACCCTCTGGTGGCGCGCGAGATGATCCGCGAGCTCAACCCGGACGTAATCACGCTGGACGTGGAGATGCCACGCATGGACGGTCTTGAGTTCCTATCGCGCCTGATGCGCCTGCGGCCGATGCCGGTGCTCATGGTCTCGACGCTCACTGAGCAGGGCGCCGAGGTCACTCTGCGAGCGCTGGAACTCGGTGCGGTGGACTTTGTCGCAAAGCCGCGCATCGGCGTGACAACTGGCCTGAATGAGCTCGCCAGCGACATCGTCGAAAAGATCCGAATCGCCGCCAGCGCCAAAGTGGGCCGCCACAAGAGCGGGTCGCTGAGCAGTGCCAGCAGCGCACCGCCCGATGCACCGGTGATCAGCGCGCCTCTGCCCCGCCTGTCGACCGAAAAGGTCATCTGCATCGGCGCTTCCACCGGCGGCACCGAAGCGATCCGCGAGGTGCTCACGCCGATGCCGGCCGACTCGCCTGCCATCGTGATCACGCAACACATGCCGCCGGGCTTCACCACAAGCTTCGCGGCCCGCCTCAATTCGCTCTGCCGCATCCGTGTGGCCGAGGCCCGCCACGGCGATCGCCTCTTGCCGGGTCACGCCTACCTGGCACCCGGCGGGCACCACCTGCGCATCGATCGCAGCGGATCCAACTACGTCGCTGTGGTCGAAGACACCGAACCGGTGAACCGGCATCGACCCTCGGTGGAGGTGCTGTTTCGATCGGCCGCGCGCGTGCTCGGTCCCAATGCCCTGGGCGTGATGCTGACCGGCATGGGTGGCGATGGTGCCCAGGCCATGCGCGAAATGAAAGATGCGGGCAGCTACAACCTGGTGCAGGACGAAGCGAGCTGTGTGGTCTTCGGCATGCCGCGCATGGCCATTCAGTGCGGCGCCGCTCACGAAGTGCTTCCGCTGACGCAGATCGCACCTGCCTTGCTCGAACGCTTGTCCAGCACCACCACCGCGGTTCGTCACCGCATCTGAGTTCCCTTCCCACGCATTTTTCTCCCCATTCAAAGGAATCCTCATCATGAAACGTCGCCATTTTTCCGCCCTGCTGCTCGTGACCGGTCTGGGCGTTTCCAGTGCAACCATGGCGCTCAAGCCACCCACCGAGCGGCCGGTGCTCACGGTCAGCGGCAAGATCGGCTTGAAGAACGCGGGGGACAAAGCCCGCTTCGACATGAAGATGATGGAAGCGCTTCCCCAACACAGCTTCACCACCCGCACGCCCTGGTACGACAAGCCCGTGAAATTCACCGGACCGCTGCTGGCGGACGTGCTGGCAGCGGTGAAGGCCAGCGGCAGCACGGTGAGTGCCGTGGCGATCAACGACTACAAGATCAGCATTCCGGTGGCCGACACCACCCGGCACAAAGTCATCGTGGCGCGGCTGCTCGATGACCAGCCGATGCCGGTGCGCGAAAAAGGCCCTCTGTTCGTTGTCTATCCGTTTGACGACAGCAGCGAACTGCGCTCCTCCACCTACTACGAGCGTTCCATCTGGCAGCTCAAGGCACTTGACGTGCAATGAAGCCCCTCATGCCCAACCTGTCAACCTGGCAGCGGCGTCACTGGCTCACCGCGATCGCGGTGATGCTGGCGGTGACGCTTACGCCACTGGGCTGGATCCAGTGGCAGCAGTTGCGCTTGCTGGACGATGTGTCCACCAACCAGGTCGACTCCATCATGTGGCAGGCCTACCAGCTGGAACGCGAGCTGTCCCGACTAGACCAGGTGCTGATCCAGACTGAGCGCGAGCCCGCTTCGGCGGATCCTTATGAGCTGCAGGCGCGCTACGAAGTGTTCCTCAGCCGCATCGACCTGATCACCCGGATCCCGCGGCGCGATCTGCTGGAAGGCTCGGTAGAGTACCAGCAGGCGATTGGCTCTGTTCGCGATTTCACCGCCCTGGCCGATCCGCTGTTTGCCCAGCCCGAAAGCCTGGCCGCCACACCCGCTTCGATCGCGCAGCTGGATCAGGCCATCCAGGGGCTGCTGCCCCAGCTCTCTGAGCTGACCCGCCAGGCCAACCGCGCCGTCGCCCGCTTTCTGGACGAACGCAACTCGCAGCTCCAGCAACAGAGCAGACTCGTGATTGCGCTGGCGGCGGTTCAGTGCGTGGTGATGCTGCTCTTTGTCAGTTTGCTGGTCGGCCATATCCGAAGACAGCAGCAGCAGTACAGCGCACTGCAGTCGCTCAACGCCGCGGTGGCCGAAGCGCGCGACCAGGCGGAGGCGGCCAACCGGGGCAAGAGCGTGTTCCTGGCCAACATGAGTCACGAGATCCGCACACCGTTTCAGGGCTTGCTGGGCATGCTCAACCTGATGGATGAGCCCAACCTCACTGGCCATCAGCGCGACTACCTGCAGACTGCACGCGATTCCGCCCTGCACCTGCTGGGTGTGCTCAACGACATCCTCGATGTCTCGACCATGGAGTCGGGCACGCTCAAACTGTCGGTGGCACCGGTGCATATTCAAACGGTGGTGCAGGAGGTCGATGGCCTCATGCAGGTGGCCGCGCGCGACAAGGGGCTTGAGCTGGACATCTGCGTCGCCCCCGATCTGCCCACCTGGGTCGAGGCCGACGCCACGCGCCTGCGCCAGATCCTCTTCAACCTGATCAACAACGCCATCAAGTTCACGCCAGCCGGTGAGGTCAGGGCCGAGCTTCGCCGCCGCGCCGATGGCGCAGCGGGTGTGGAGATCCGGGTCAGCGACACCGGTGTCGGCATGGACCCGACCACCGTGTCCCAGCTGTTCACCCGCTTCTACCAGGCCGACAATTCGCTGCGCCGGCGCATTGGCGGCACCGGTCTGGGGCTGGAGATCTCGCGCAACCTGGCCCGCATGATGGGCGGCGACATCGAGGTCATCAGCAGCCCCGGCGTGGGGTCTGTATTCACCGTCAGCCTGGCGCTGACCGAGACCGATCCGCCCGAGGCGGGCGTGAGCAGCCACATGGGCTTGGCGCCCAGCCGGAGTCTGCGCGTGCTGGTGGCCGAAGACCACCCGATCAACCTCAAGTACATGAGCATCCTGCTGCAGAAGATGGGTCACGATGCCACGTTCTGCGAGAACGGCGAGGAGGCGCTGCAGTTGCTGGCAAGCCTGCCCTTTGACGTGGTGCTGCTGGACTATCACATGCCGCTGCTCGATGGGCTGGCGACGACCGAGGCCATCCGCCGCCTGGGTGGCTCCACCGGGGACATCCCGGTGATCCTGGTCACTGCCGATGTGGTGAACGACACCCGCAAGCGGGCGCTGGAAGTGGGCGTCTCCGAATTCACCAGCAAGCCCTTGCAGGCTGACGAACTCAAGCGCGCGCTTCGCCGGTGCGGCCTGCTCGACCCCACCGCCGCGGACGACACGCCAGCGCGTGCCAGCAGCGCTGCACCGCTGTCGGCCAGTGAGCTGCCGGTTCGTCTGCAAAGACCGATCGTGCCGCGCGAAGTCGTGATCGATGCCGAGTCTTACCGGGAGATCCTTTCCATGATGCCCGACGAGTCGATGAACGAGATGCTTGAGACCTTGTTTGAACCGCCCGAAGGCACCTTGCACGTGCTGCTGGCTGCGCTCAAGGGCAAGGATCGCGCCGACATCCAGTACAACGCCCACAAGCTCAAGGGCACGGCGATGCTGCTGGGTTTTCGTGCCATCGTGAAGACGGCAGAGCTGATTGAGCAACTGGCCAGCGACAGAGAAGGCCCGCCCCTGCCAACCGGTCTGGATATGCAGCTCATCCACGACATGGAGGCCACGCAGCTCTCGTTGCGGCAGTTCGAGTCGGTGAGCCCGATCTGATCCTTACACACCACACGGGTGGTGCAGACCCAAAAAAAGACCCCGAATGCGTCAGCGCATTCGGGGTCTTTTTTTGGAGCTGGAGTGCCTGCGCGCCGGAACTGGCTTCAGACCCGGCGGCTGATCAGGGCGCCAGGCTCCATCGGCTCCAGGCTGCTGTTGCCCCGCTCATCGTAGGCCACGGGCACACGGCCGTCATTCATTGCGGTGGGCAAGGCGCGCTCCTGCGGCTGCACTGGCCAGGGTAGCGAGAGCTGTTCAGCTGGCTGCGAGCGACCTGGGGCGCGCTCCGCAGCCCCACCCGCGGCGCCGCTGACCGGTGATGCACCGCCTGCGGCGTCATCATCGCGACCCAGCACCCGGTCCACCACCGCCGCACTCGCTTTCCAGACATTGGTCAGCACGGACTGAAGCTGCTCGCGCCGCGCGGCCTCCGCGGCTTGCTGAGCCGCTTCCTGCTCGGCGCGCTGTTCGGCATCGGCTTGCGACAGCCGCTCTGCCTGCGCGGTGCTCGTGCTGCGCAGAGCGCCGGTGGAATCTTCTTCCTGGCCGGACCTGCGCGGCAATATCGGTGCCGATTCGGACTCGGGCCGACGACGACCCTGGCGGGACGCCTGCGTTTCAGGGTCGGCGCCAGCGCCAGACTGCCCATTGCGGCCACTTTCCTGCACGGGACGGATGGGCGCCACGGCGGCCACCGCGGCGGGCGACTGCGCAGCCTGCGGGGTCCAGACCGCGGGCAGCTGGGTGGAAATGTTGATCATGGAAAACCCCCTCTTTCACGGGTCCTGGAGCAAGACTTTCCAGGTGTTCCTGAGGGATTTCGGCCGCTTAAGCGCCGACTTGAGGGGTATTTCGCCGCCAGTTCAGGCCTTCAGGATGGTGTTCAGAGCTACCACGATGGGCGTTCGGGTCCCAAACGGGGTGGCTGGCGGGCCTGCTGGCGCATCGGGAGCCAGCACGCACATGCAGGCCAACGGGTGCGTCAGACGCCCGTTTGAGACCGAATCCTTGCGGACCCTCGCTAGGACCTGTTCAGAGTCGCCTCGGCACCCGGGCCTCGCATCGAGCCCTCGGTGCCCGGCTACCGCTACGCGGTGAATTCGCGCTCGTGCATCCAGGCGGCGTGCTTGGGCGCGCGCTTGGTCTTGGACCATTCTTCGAGCATGTCCCACTTCACGTCGTCGAGCTTCTTCATCATCTCGGGCGTGGCGGTATTGGCAGCCAGCTCCAGGCGGTGGCCGTTGGGATCGAAGAAGTAGATGCTCTTGAAGATGGTGTGGTCGGTGATGCCAATCACCGGGATGCCAGCAGCCTCCAGCCGCGCTTTGGCGGTCTCCAGCACCTGAACCGACTCCACCTCGAGCGCGATGTGCTGTACCCATTCCGGCGTGTTGGGGTCGCGACCCATCTCGGGTGAGTTCGGCAGCTCGAAGAAGGCGAGCACATTGCCGCCGCCCGCATCCATGAACAGGTGCATGTAGGGATCGGGGGCGTGGGTGGACGGCACATGGTCCTCGGCGATGGCCAGCACGAAGTCCATGTCGAGGTGCTTGCGATACCACTCGACGGTTTCCTTGGCGTCGCGGCAGCGGTAGGCCACATGGTGGATCTTGCGGATGTTGAGCATGGGGAAGGTCTCCTGAATGGAAGGAAAGGGCAGCGGATCAGCACACCGCGTGGAACAGTCGTCTGGCGTTCAGGCCAGGTTCTCTCGCGCGATCGCCAAGGCTTCTTTGAGAGCGGCGATGTCACCCACCTGATTGGCCAGCAGCAGGATCAGCTTGGCGTTGAGCAGCTGGCTTTGTTCGTCGCTGAGGCCGCGGTGGGCGTCGATCAGCGCTTCGTAAAAGTCGTCGCCGGGAGTGAAGTCGCGGAAATAGCGCTGGCCGGGCTCGGCGAGATTGGGTTGAAGTTGCAAGGGCATAGGGTGCTCCGGGTTCACTCGGTAACGGTTTCACCGACGCGCCGACTGGCCGCGCTGTGAGCCATTTCGTGACCGGTCGCGCGGCGCAAAGCCGCCTGCAGACGTCCGGGATCGAAGGTACGCCAGCGCGCGGCCACATGCTGGTCGGGGCGGATCAGATAGACGCTGCCGGGGCGGGCGTCGAGCCGCTGCGCCATCAGGCCGTCCCGGTCGTGCAGCGTGACGCTGTCGGCAGGGGTTGCGCCGGCGTGAGCCATGACCCAGATCACCTCCACCGGTATGGCCTGGGCAGCCAGCGCTGCGCTTTGCGCCTGCAACTCGGCAAGCGCACCGCCAATGGCCTCGATCCGGTCCACAAACGCGAGCAACACAATGCGGTTGCCCAGCTGGTCGAGCAGCCAGGTGTCTTGCCCGGCCATGCGCACCGGGGCGTCGTCCAGCGGCGCGCCGGGCACCATGTCGCCCGCGAACACATCGGTATCGGGCGTATTGAGCGCGGAATTGACCAGGAACGAGGGCATGCTCAGGCGCCCTGAGTTGACCAGCTTGCGCGCAAACGGCTGGCTGCGAGCAAGCTCCAGCGCGGCGTTGCGAAACAGCTTGCTGACTGCACTCTTGGGCGTGATGAAGTCGGTGGATCGGGTGGAGTTGCGAATGTTCTCATCGGCGGCGTAGACGCGGTCGGTGTCGTAGCTGTCGAGGAGTACGGCGGGCGCCAGGCCCTTGATGACCAGCGCGAGTTTCCAGATCAGATCGTCGGTGTCCTGAAAGCCAGAGTTGGCGCCGCGCGCACCAAACGGCGACACCTGGTGCGCCGCGTCTCCGGCAAACAGCAGGTGGCCGTGGCGAAACTGCGTCATGCGCCGACACTGGAAGGTGTAGATGCTGGCCCACTCCAGTTCAAACTCGCGCTCATCGCCCAGCATCGCCTTCACACGCGGCAGGATGTTTTCCGGCTTCTTCTCTTCCTCCGGATCGGCATCCCAGCCAAGCTGAAAGTCAATGCGCCAGACGTTGTCACTCTGTTTGTGCAGCAGCACCGACTGGTTGGGGTGGAACGGCGGATCGAACCAGAACCAGCGCTCGGCCGGAAAGTCGGCCTTCATGACCACGTCGGCGATCAGGAAGCGGTCTTTGAACACATGGCCTTCGATGTCCAGCCCGAGCTGGCGGCGCACATTCGAGCGCGCGCCGTCGGCCACGATCAGCCAGTCGGCCTCGATGTCGAAGGCACCATCGGGCGTTTCCAGGCTGACGCGCGCGCCGTCTTCCAGCGGCGTCACGCCGGTCACCTGGTATTTCCAGCGCAGGTCCACGCCGAGAGCTTCGGCGCGCCGCACCAGCGCCTCTTCCAGGTGGTACTGCTGCAGGTTGATCATGCCGGGGCGCTTGTGGCCAGCGTCGGGCACGAGATTGAAGCGGTAGACCTCTTCTTCGCGCAGAAAGGTGCGGCCCACATTCCAGCTCACACCCTTGTTCACCACCTCCTCGCCCACCCCCAGGCGATCCAGGATTTCCAGCGCCCGCTTGGCGTAGCAGACGGCGCGCGAGCCGAAAGACACACTGTCGTCCTCGTCGAACACGATCACGTCCAGGCCGTGTTGCCGCGCGTCGATGGCGGCGGCCAGGCCGACCGGGCCGGCGCCGATGATCACCAGCGGGCGGCGCCGGGGCGCGTCGGCCATGAGGTCGTGGGGCGCTCGGTACGGAAAAGTCGGGTACTGGTAGGTGGCCATGCGGGCGGGGCTCCAATGCGGCGCGTCACGCCGAAGCGATGGCAGCGGCAGCGCGCCCAGACTGTACCTCAAAGTTCCGTATTAGTAAATTCGTTTCTCTAAACGTAATCTGGACACATAACCAGCACGATACGCGCCGCGCGACCGCTCGGCACCAGCCGCACAGGCGAAAAAAAGCCAGGCCGCGCTGGCGGCCTGGCTGGTTCGGGGTCACTCAGTCGCGGGGGGTCGACTCAGGGTGAGCTTTCACCAGGGTGACCGGCACGGGCGAGGCCTGCACCATTTCCTGCGACACCGAGCCCATCACCACCGCGCGCAGGCCAGCACCGCGCGCCGACATGATCACGGCGTCACAGCCCTGGCGCTCGATGACCTCGACCAGCATGTGCGCCGGGTCACCGGTGCTCACGTCCTGCACCACCTGCTGACCCGCCGCCTGCAGAAACTTCACAGCCAGGCGCATCAGGTCGTAACCGGCCTCTTCGCTCACCTTTTGCAGCACGCCCGGGTCGTGGGCGACCACCAGCTCGTACAGATTGGCGGTTTCTTGCACATTGGCCACCACGAAGCGGGCCTTGAGGCCAGCGCCCACCAGTTGCAGGGCGTGGTGCACGGCCTGCAAGGATGGCTCGGAGCCGTCGACGGGAATAAGAATGTTCAGCATGGGTCTCCTGGATCTTCAGTGAGGGCATTGATTGCGCACGCCCCATTGACGTTCGATCTGCTCGGCCACCTCGCTGCACTGGTTGAAGCCCATCGGTTTTTTCGATGTCCGAGTTCACCCCCAGATCGTACGCCGCCTTGAGGTCGCGGTCTTCCCGCAACGAATTCAGCACACCCAACAGGATGCATCGAAAACGTTCATGTACCTTGAGTAGCCTCAACACCTCAGGCCATTGACCTTGGGCAGGTTGATGTCCAGCAGGATCACCGCCGCCAGCGCTTCACGGGCGTCGAGCAAGCCGTTTGCAGGTGGTGTCGGCTGCACAAAGTGCCCCAAGGCCTGTTCACCCGCAGATTCCGCACAGCATCGACCGGAAGCCGACGTCGCCCGCGTGCGCCAGTCTTCAGGTCGGTCGGTCGAGCGACTGGCGCAACCAGCTCAGGAGTGCCGCGTCGTCTTGCTCGGTGAGTCCCGCAGCCATGGCCTGGGCAAACGCCGCAGCGGTCTGCGCCCCCAGCGGCCCGGTAAAACCCGCTCCCTGCGCCGCCTCCACCGCCAGGCGCGTGTCTTTGCCCAGCAGGCTCATGTGGGCGCGCGGCAACATGTCACCGGCCAGGGCCCGGCGCAACCGGTCCGAACCGATCCAGCTCTGGCCGCTGGAGCGTTCGATCACGTCCAGCGTGGTGGAGAGGTCAAGACCCAGACGATCGGCAAGGGCAAGGGCTTCGGCGGCACCCATCAGGTTGATACCCGCCAGCAGGTTGTTCACCAGTTTCGTGCGTGCGCCGTCGCCCACGCGGTCGCTGATGCGAAAGCGCTGACTGGACAGGGCCGCGAGCAAGGCTTCGTGGCGAAGCAGGAGGTCATCGGCTCCAGCCAGCATCAGGCTCATGCTGCCGTCGAGCGCACGCGCCGGGCCGCCGGACATGGGGGCGTCGATGCAGCCGATGCCAAGCGCCTGCAACTCGGCAGCCAGCTGCACGGTGTCATGGGGTGCGATCGTGGGGCACAGCATGACCGCCTGCCCGCGGCGAAGTCCCGGCGCAGCGCCCTCGGGGCCGAACAACACCTCGCGGGTCTGCGCGGCGTCCACCACGCAGACGATCAGCAAGCCCTCGTCCCCTAAAGCCTGCGCCGCGTCCAGCGGCAGTGCGGCCAGACGGGCACCTGCATTCTGCGCCTGACACTGTCGCTCGGGGTCGATGTCACACACCACCACCGACCACCCCAGACCGACCAGCCGCGCGGCCATGGCGCCCCCCATGTTGCCCGCACCAACGATCGCCACCTGAGCCCTCGACACCGCGTCTGTTATCGGCTCGCGATGCGGCGAAGCGTGAGGGTCACCAGGACTGCCGCCGGGCCGCCCCAAGGCAGGCCCAGCCCCCTCGGGGGGCAGCGACCCGCGA
>NZ_JAUCZF010000001.1 GCF_030373245.1 Hydrogenophaga sp. | reverse complement strand
TTGGCCAGGTCAATGTGGCGGTGAACCAGCTCGATCAGATGACGCAGCAGAACGCCGCGCTGGTCGAAGAGAGTGCAGCGGCAGCCGAGAGCCTGAAAGACCAGGCCAACCGACTGGCCCAGGTGGTTCAGGTGTTTCGGCTGACTGCCGTCCACACCGGCCGTTGAACTGTTCACAACCGATACCAACCCATACCTTGGAGATATGCCATGGGACTGTTGTCACTGATGCGCCACTTTTCGATCCGCTTGAGAATGATGGGCGCCGTAGGCGTTGTGCTGGGACTGCTGGCCATGATCGGGGGCTCAGGCCTGTGGGGCATGGAGCGAATGGCTCACCTGGGTGACGAGTTCGCTGACCACGCATTTCAGGAAACCGTGGCGCTGTCAAAACTGCGGGTAGCCCTGGGTGATATCAGCCGGTTCGAGAAGGACATGGTGATCCACTACGAGTCACCAGAACAGCTGTCACTGTCCAACCTGCGCTGGGAAACCGCTGTGAAGCAGGCCAGCGAGCACCTTGCGAGCATGCTGCAAGGGGAAGCCGACGAAGACAACGCTGTGCTGCAGAACATCCAGCTGCAGCTCAAGAACTATGTGGCTGCGGTCGAGCCGGTGGTGAAGCAGATTCAGGACGGGGCCTACGATTCCGCCACCGTTGCCAACCGCATGCTGACGCGGGCACACGAGCGCTACGATGACATCCTGAAGCAGACGCAGGCGGTGGAGACCATCATCGCTGGTGAGGCGAATGCTGTGCAGGCCGAACTCATCAGCACCAGCGACCAGACCATTCTGTGGTTCGGGTTGGCGGTGGCGCTGGCGGTTTTGGTGGTCGTGCCGACCACGCTGGCCAACATGCGGAGCATCTGCAAGCCCCTGGACGAAGCCAAGCGTTTGGCCGAAGCCATCACCCAGGGTGACCTCACGCAGCGTGTGCCGGTGACTGGAAAGGATGAACTTACCGGTCTGATGCAGGCCCTGGGGGGCATGCAGCTGTCTCTTGTGCGCATCGTGGGCGAAGTACGCAGCAGCACCGACAACATCAGCACAGCCAGCGCCGAGATTGCCTCGGGCAACCAGGACCTGAGCGCGCGCACCGAGCAGGCGGCGAGCAACCTGGAGGAGACCGCGGCCAGCATGGAGCAGCTCACCAGCACCGTTCGCCAGAGCGCGGACTCGGCGCGCCAGGCCAACCAGCTCGCCGCCAGCGCCTCCGAGATCGCCGTGCGCGGCGGCCAGGTGGTCGGCCAGGTGGTCACCACCATGGACGAGATCAACCACAGCTCCAAGAAGATCAGCGACATCATCGGTGTCATTGATGCCATCGCCTTCCAGACCAACATCCTGGCGTTGAACGCTGCGGTCGAGGCGGCCCGGGCTGGTGAACAAGGCCGGGGCTTTGCGGTGGTGGCCGGCGAGGTGCGCAACCTGGCTCAGCGCAGCGCTGAAGCGGCCAAAGAGATCAAGGGCCTGATCGGCAGCAGCGTGGACCGGGTGGAGACCGGCTCGCGTCTGGTGGCCGAGGCGGGTCAGACCATGAACGAGATCGTGGGCTCGGTGCAGCGGGTCTCCGACATCATTGGCGAGATCACGGCGGCCTCGGGCGAGCAGAGCGACGGCATTGGCCAGGTCAATGTGGCGGTGAACCAGCTCGATCAGATGACGCAGCAGAACGCGGCGCTGGTGGAGGAGAGCGCGGCAGCAGCGGAGAGCCTGAAAGATCAGGCGGCTCGCCTGGCCCAGGTGGTGCAGGTGTTTCGGCTGAGTTCGGCTCCGGCGCCTGCGGCGTTGCCTGCGCCTGTGTCCGCCCGCTCCGCGCCGCCGATGCGCGCGCCTGCTGGCACGCCGCGTACCAGCCGCGCCTCGGCTCCGGTGGCGTCCCGCCCTCAGGTGACGGTGGCCTCGGCAACGTCCCCTCAGCGCGCGCCAGAAGTTCGAGCGCCCGCCGTCACCACACAAGTGAGCACACCGCTCCCGACGGCCACGCGGTCCAAGGCTGCCGCTGCCAAGGTCGACGAAGGGGACTGGGAAAGTTTCTGATTCCGCAGCCTCAGCCCTCTGGACCCACTCATGCCAGCCACTTCCATCGTCTCAACCGCCAAACCCCAAGCCGTGCTCGGCGACCAGATCATCCTGGCCGCGGTGGTGCTGTCCGCGTTGGCGGCCGGCGTCATCGGCCATTTCTATTTTGAGCTCGCAGCCGGCCTGATCGGCGGCGCTGCGCTCGCCGGGCTGGGCTTGGCGGCCTATGTCCTGGGTCGTGGCACGCTGGCCTCGAGGCTGGTGTTGTCGTTCGCTCTGGTGAGCCTGGTCGCTCTGCACATCCAGCTGGCCAAGGGCGAGCTGGAATACCACTTCGGTGTCTTTGTCACATTGGCGCTCCTGCTGGTGTACCTGGACTGGCGCCCGATCGTGTTTGCCGCCGGGCTGTTCGCGGTGCACCACGTGCTGTTCGACCGCCTGCAGGCAGCCGGCTTTGGCTTCTACTGTCTGACCGAGCCCAGCTTCTGGCGCGTGATGCTGCACGCGACCTACGTGGTGATCCAGACCGGGCTGGAGGTGGTGCTGGCCGTGGGCATGGCGCGCACCGCCCGCGAAGGGGTCGAGCTGGCCGAGATGGTGGCCACGGTCGACCAGCCACACGGCATCTCGCTCGACATGTCGGGCGTGGTGGTGACCACGCCACGCGCCCTGGCTTTGCGCGGCGCGTTCCAGCGAATGTACGCAGTGGTGTCGTCTGTGCAGACCTCGGCCGTGAGCATCGAGACCGCGAGCGCTGAAATCGCCAGTGGCAACCACGACCTGTCGACCCGAACCGAGCAGGCAGCGAGCAGCCTGCAGCAGACCGCGGCGAGCATGGAGCAGCTCAACAGCACGGTGCGCCAGAGCGCGGACTCGGCGCGCCAGGCGAGCCAGATCGCGGCGGCCAACGCCGAGGTGGCCACGCGCGGTGGACGGGTGGTCGGCCAGGTGGTCACCACCATGGACGAGATCAACCACAGCTCCAAGAAGATCAGCGACATCATCGGTGTCATTGATGCCATCGCCTTCCAGACCAACATCCTGGCGTTGAACGCTGCGGTCGAGGCGGCCCGGGCTGGTGAACAAGGCCGGGGCTTTGCGGTGGTGGCCGGCGAGGTGCGCAACCTGGCTCAGCGCAGCGCTGAAGCGGCCAAAGAGATCAAGGGCCTGATCGGCAGCAGCGTGGACCGGGTGGAGACCGGCTCGCGCCTGGTGGCCGAAGCGGGCACGACGATCCAGGAGGTGGTGGCCAACGCCCAGCGCATCGCCGACATCATTGGCGAGATCACGGCGGCCTCGGGCGAGCAGAGCGACGGCATCGGCCAGGTCAATGTCGCGGTGAACCAGCTGGATCAGATGACGCAGCAGAACGCCGCACTCGTGGAAGAAAGCAGCGCCGCCGCACAAAGCCTGAAGGACAAGGCGCTCAACCTGGCCAAGGCCATTCTGGTGTTCAATCCGGGCGCCGGGCTTCGCGCGGCCTGACCGGTCTGTTCATCTTGGCGCCCGGGCGCCAAATGATTGCCTGAGAGCGCATTTTTCGTGAGGAATCGCACCCTCTGAATGCGACCGACGTGCCTATACTGGCGAAAAAAGCGACACCGCCTGGTGTCGAACGCCGAAAGCAGACGTCGTGAATGCCCGCCTTTCCCCCGCCGCAATGCCGCTGGAAGCGGTGTCCCTGCAATCTCAGGTTGACGCCGCCTGGTCGCAGCGCATCGTGCCCGAGCTGATGCGCTACATCGAGGTACCGGCCAAGTCGCCCGCGTTTGACCCGGACTGGTCGGCCCACGGCCTGCTCGAGCGTGTGCTTCAGAGCGCCGCCGACTGGGTCAGTGCCCAGCAGGTGCCGGGCCTGACGCTGGAAGTGATCCGCCTCCACGATGCCCATGGCCAGCCTCGCACTCCTGTGCTGTTTTTTGAGCTGCCGGCCAGCGGTGGCCGAGACGGCACCCCGGCACCAGCCTCCGGCCAGACCGTGCTGATGTACGGCCATCTCGACAAGCAACCCGAATTCACCGGCTGGCGCAGCGACCTCGGCCCCTGGACGCCGAAGGTCGACGACGGCAAGCTCTATGGGCGAGGCGGTGCCGACGACGGCTATGCGGTTTACGCCAGCATCGCGGCCATCCAGGCCATTCAGGCGCAGGGCGTGGCCCACCCCCGCATCGTGGGCCTGGTCGAGACCTGCGAAGAGAGTGGCTCGGGCGACCTGCTGCCGTATGTGGATGTGCTGCGTGGCCGCCTGGGAGATGTGGGGCTGGTGATCTGTCTGGACAGCGGCGCCGGCAACTACGACCAGCTCTGGCTCACCACCAGCCTGCGCGGCATGGCCAGCGGCGTGCTGAAAGTGGAGGTGCTGACCGAAGGCATCCACTCGGGCGATGCCTCGGGCCTGGTGCCATCGAGTTTTCGCATCCTGCGCCATGTGCTCGACCGGCTGGAAGACAGTGCCACCGGCCGCCTGCTGCCCGCCAGTTTCCATTGCGAGGTGCCGCCTGAGCGCGTTGCGCAGGCGCAGGCGACAGCGGCCATCCTCGGCGAAGAGATCTACAAACGTTTCCCCTGGGCGCACTACGACTGCGGTGGCTCCACCGCGTTTGCGCTGCCCACCACCACCGATCCGGTGGAGGCCCTGCTCAACCGCACCTGGCGGCCTACGCTGTCGGTGACCGGTGTCGACGGGTTTCCCGATCTGCGCAACGCGGGCAACGTGCTTCGGCCCTACACCGCGTTCAAGCTCAGCCTGCGCCTGCCGCCGCTGGTGGACGCTGTGGCGGCGGTGCAGGAGCTCAAAGCCTTGTTGGAAGACAACGCGCCTTACCAGGCCAAAGTGACCTTTGAAGGCGGAGGCGGCGCCACTGGCTGGAACGCGCCGAGCACCACGCCGTGGTTCGAGCAGGCCTTGCAGGACGCCTCGCAGGCGCATTTCGGCGCCGGCTGCGGCACGATCGGCCAGGGCGGCACCATCCCGCTCATGAACATGCTCAGCCAGGGCTTCCCCAAGGCGCAGATGATGGTCTGCGGCGTGCTGGGCCCCAAGAGCAACGCGCATGGGCCCAACGAATTCTTGCACCTGGACTACGCGCGCCGCCTGACCGCCTCGGTGGCGCAGGTCATCGCTCGCATGCCCTGAGGCCAGGGCCGCACGATGTCCGACACCACCCAGGCGCCCTTCACCCTCGCTGACGGCCTCAACCTCGCGCTGTACGACTGGCCTTTGCCGCTGCGCTGGCGCCCCCGGGGCGTGGTGCTCATCGTGCATGGGCTGGGCGAGCACGCCTGGCGCTACGACCCGCTGGCCCAGCGTCTCAACGAATGGGGTTTCTACGCGCGCGCCTACGACCAACGCGGTCACGGCGAATCGGGTGGTGCACGCGGAACGATCCCGCACGAAGACGCGCTGCTCGAGGACCTGGCCGAGGTGGTGGACGACACGCGCCGCCATGTGGCCCAGCCCTGGTCTTGCCCGCTGATCCTGCTTGGTCACAGCATGGGCGGACTGGTGACCGCGAGTTTCGTGCAGCGGCAGATCGCGCCGGTGGATGGCCTTGTGCTGTCGTCACCCGCCCTGCGCGCCGGCATTGGCGCGGTGCAGCGCAAGCTGATCAACCTGCTGCACCGGTTTTCACCCAACTTGACGCTGTCCAACGGCCTGGACGCCAGCAAGATCTCGCACGATGCGGCGGTGGTGCAGGCCTACCAGAAAGACCCACTGGTGCACGATCGCATCTCGGCGCGGCTGGCAGGCTTCATTGACGACAACGGACCCGCTGTGCTCGCCGCCGCACCCGGGTGGAAGGTGCCCACGCTGCTGATGTACGCCGGTGAAGACAAACTGGTGCAGCCCGAGGGCAGCGCGGCGTTCGCCAAGGCTGCGCCCCGCTCAATGGTCACCAGCCAGTGCTTTGATGGCCTGTACCACGAAATCTTCAATGAGGAAGACCCATCCGAGGTGTTCGCCACCCTGCGCCGCTGGCTGGATCAGGTCGCACCCAAGCCGGTCTGAGCGCACAGCCTGAAAACACAACGGCCTCTTCTGAGGCCGTTGTTGCATCGGGCGTTTTCGCCTGAGGAGAGCTTACTTTTTCAGCAAGCCGCCGAGCATGCCCATCAGGTCGCCGGCGTTGCCACCGGCGCCACCACCACCCAGCAAGGCGCCCAGACCACCCATGCCGTTGTCGGCGGGCAGCTGGCCTTGCGGGGTGAGCTGGTCGATCAGGCCCGGCAGCAGGTCAGCCAGCGTGCCCGCGGCTTTCTGCTGACTGCCGCCCATTTGCTGGGCGATCATCCCCATCAGGTCCGGGCCGAGCGCGCCACCCAGGGCGTCGGGCGACACCGGCTGGTTGGCGCCGGTACCGACCCAGGATTGCGCCGCTTCGGCCAGGCCGCCTTGCTGCAGTTTGGCGAGCAGGCCCGAGAGGCCGCCGCTGTTGTTCATCAGCGCGCCCACGATGCCCATCAGCATCTGCGGGTCCAGGCCGCCAGCTGCACCGGCTGCGTTGGCGGGTTGCTGGCCGCTGGTGGCAGCGCCGATCAAAGAATCCAGAAGTCCCATGGTGTTGTCCTTTCGAAGTGGGTTTGGGCGCGCACCGACAAATGTCGAGTCGCCCATTGACATCAGGACACCTGCCCCGGGTCAGCGCTCATTGTGGGCGGTGCGGCGGGCCCAGGCAAGCCAGAGCAGGGCCATTCCGGTCAGGGCCACGGGGAACAACGAGCCGATGTTCAGCCACTGCCAGCCCTGGGTGGTGACCAGTGCGCCAGAGGCAAACGAAGTGACCGCCATGGTGGCAAAAACAAAAAAGTTGATGGCACCCTGTGCGCGGTCTTTTTCCTCAGGCCTGTAGGCTTGAAGCGACAGCGTGGTGCTGCCGGTGAACAGGAAATTCCAGCCCACACCGAGCAGGAACAGCGCGATCAGGAACTGGTGCAGGTCCACCCCCGAGAGCGCAATCGCGATACAGACGATGTTGAGCACCACGCCAATCCCCATGATGGTGAGCACCCCGAAGCGCTTGATCAGGTGGCCGGTGAAGAATCCCGGCGCGAACATGCCGATCACGTGCCACTCGAGCACCAGCGCGGCGTCGTCAAAGGGAAAACCGCACACCTGCATGGCCAGAGGTGTGGCGGCCATCAGCAGGTTCATCACACCGTAGCTCAGCGCCGCAGCTGCGGTGGCGACGATGAACACCGGCTGGCGCATGATCACCGACAGCGGACGACCCGTGTCGGCTTTGTCCACCTTGGGCGGCAGCGGTGGAAAGCGGATGAAGGCCATCACCGCCATGGCCACCAGCGCCACCAGCGCCAGCGCAAGGTAGGCGCCGGCAAACGGCACCTCGAACCAGGTGCGTGTCTGGCTGGCCAGGTTGGGGCCGAGCACCGCGCCAGCCAGACCGCCCGCCAGCACCAGCGACACCGCTTTTTCGCGGTAGTCGACCGCGCTCAGCTCGGCGGCGGCGAAGCGGTAGAGCTGGCCATTGGCGCTGTAGTAGCCGGCGAACACGGTCGCGGCCACCAGCAGCCAGAAGTTCTTGTCGAACGCCGCCCAGGCGCACAGCAGGGCGGAGAGGAACGCCACCAGCAAACCGATCTGGAACGAGACCTTGCGGCCCCAGACGCTCTGGGTGCGCGCCACCAGCGGCGTGGACAGCGCACCGCCGACCACGTAACCCATCACCGGCAGCGTCGCCATCCAGCCCAGCGGCGCCAGTGACAGTCCCACCAGGCCGTTGATCGCGATGAAGACCACGTTGTTGGTGAGAAATAGGCCTTGCAGCGCGGCCAGCAGCCAGAGGTTTTTGTTCATATAAGAGGCTGTTTATACATTGGGTGATCCAACCTCCTTGTCGGCGCGGTGCGCGGGCCCCTGAGGGGTCGAGGCGGACCAGCACGGGCGACCCGGGGCCTGAGCCACCCGTTTTCATTCACTGGTGGCGATGGATCGCATCAGGCCCGCTGCTTCATCCAGGCCATGAACCAGCAACGCGAATGTCGATCGCTCTACCATTTTCCTCCTTGCGTGTGTACCGGCAGGTCGTGCCTACAAAGGCTCGCGCTCCGGCGCTTCAGTTCGAATGCCACGATGGTTTCCATCCGAATGCGGACGACATCAATTTCAGCCCTGGCATCAGAGATGGAACGCAGACCTTGACGCTGAAGGGCCCATGCGTTCACCACGAGAGTTGCACCATCAGCTCGACCCTGGGTTTTCGCACCGTTTTGCTTCAGACCTGGCGCGTCAGGAAAAGGCTCAGGCGTCTGGGCCGGCGGTCAAAGAACCGATCGCTGAGGTTGTGCGCGATCCGAAGGTCAAGTCGCTTGCGTGCTGACCAGTGCGGCCAGTGCTGCGGTTTCGGCGCGCAAAACCCTGTGCCCAAGGCTGACGGGCCGCCATCCTTCTTCCCTGGCCTGCGCTTCTTCGCTTCGAGCCAGGCCACCTTCTGGCCCGCTGAGCAGCCAGACGGGCTGGCCGGCATTTGAGGAGGCCAGAACTTGCGCCAGGGGTTGAGAACCTTCAGCCAGCGACAGCACACAGCGAATCCCGTTTGCCCGGGCCTGCGCCGCCGTAGGCGTCGCGAGCCAGTGCCCCAGGTCCTGCACCGGGTGCACCAGCGGCACCCGATTGCCGCCGCACTGTTCACACGCGGCAATGGCCACCGATTGCCAATGTGCCTGCTTTTTTTTGGCGCGCTCGCCGCTAAGGCGCAACACGCTGTGAGCGGTGTGCAGCGGCTGGATGCTGGCCACGCCGAGTTCGGTGGCTTTTTCCACCAGCCAGTCCATGCGGTCGTTGGCCGGCATGCCCACGGCCAGGTGCACCGCGCGCACCGGTTCGCGCTCGATCGCGTGGTGATGGTCGACGCGCACCGCCACGTGGGAGCGGCCCATCTGCAAGACGGTGGCGGAATATTCACCGCCTTCGCCATTGAACAGCGTGATCAGGGCGCCAGGTTGCAGGCGCAGCACCTGCACATGGCGCGCAGCGGTGGGAGGCAGCTCCAGCTCGGCGCCCACGGCGAGTGGGACGGGGCAGTAAAAACGGGGCATGGGTCAGCGCCTCAGACGCGTCCGAATGCAAAACCTGATGCCGCCTCGAGGCCTTCGATCTGGTCGACGAGCTGCAGAAACGGCCCGAGCTCGCGGTAGCGGTTTGCGGTGTTGCGAATGTAGTGGATGAAGCGCGGCGTATCGGCCAGGTACTTGGGTTTGCCGTCTCGCAGCGTGAGCCGCGCGAAGATGCCGGCGACCTTCAGATGCCGCTGAAGGCCCATCCACTCGACTGCGCGGTAGAAGGCGCCGAAGTCGCTGTGCCAGTCTTCAAAATCCATCAGCCCGGCCTTGCGCGCTTTCTCCCAATAGCGCACGGTGATGTCGATCACGAAGTCTTCCTCCCAGCTCAGAAAGGCGTCGCGCATCAGGCTGGCGATGTCATAGCTGATCGGGCCGTACACCGCGTCCTGAAAGTCCAGCACACCCAACTGCTGCGCTGGACTCTGGCCTGGAGCCAGGGGAACCATCAGATTCCTGGGCATGAAGTCGCGGTGCACGTAGACGCTGGGGCCAAAGAGGTTGTGTCGCACGATGCGGTCGAAGGCCTGGCTCAGCGTGTCGGCATCCTTGCCCTGCAGCGTCACGCCCTTGTGTTGCGCCAGGTACCAGTCGGGGAACAGCTGCAGCTCGCGCCGTAGCAACGGCTCGTCGTAGGGAGGCAGCACGCCGGGTCGAGAGGCCAGCTGCCAGGTCAGCAACGTGTCCACCGCCTGCAGGTATCGCGCGTGGTTGGCTGCGGGGTGCTGCGGATCGATCTGCTCCATCATGGTCTGGTGGCCCAGGTCGTCGAGCAGCATGAAGCCCTGCGGCTCATCCCAGGCCAGGATGCTGGGCACCAGCAGGCCGGCGTTTTGCATCAGCCCAGCCACGTGCACAAAGGGCTGGCAGTTCTCGCGTGCCGGGGGCGCGTCCATGATGATGCGGCTGCCGCCATCCTTGGTGTCCACGCGCAGGTAACGCCGGAAACTGGCGTCGGCCGAAGCCGGGCGCAGCGTGGCGGGCTGCAGGCCCTGGTCCGAGCTCAGACGCTCCAGCCAGTGCTCGAACGCGGTCTGGCGGGTCGGGTCGTCCCAGGTCACGGCTTGGGGGGGCAGGGTCATGGCATTCGAGGAGCTGAGGGCCGGCGCGCGGCGGTCCCCATAGGATAATGGTCGCGCATGGCAGCAACCCGTTGTGGGTTCACCGCCATCGCGCTCTTGCTCCGTCACGTTCTCCCCCCATCACCTGCCTTGATGCGCGCTCTTCCCTTGTCGGTCTATCAACACCCGCCGCGACCTCGCTTTGCGTCTGCGCCGGTGATGGTGGCGATACACATGCTGCTGGCGGGATGGAGCGGGTCGATCGCATTCACGCCCGCGCCAGTGGCCGCCCAGGGGGTGCCTCGTGACGCAGCGCCCGATTCCGCCGTGGTCCTCAAACCCAGCGGCGAGCTGCAAGAGACGCTGCCGCTTGACGCGCGAGACCGCGTGCCGACCTTTGTGTCGGGTGAACGGGTCACCGGGCAGACCGACGGCGTTGTGACCATCGAAGGCGGTGCCGAGCTGCGGCGCCACGATACGGTGATCCGCGCCGATCGGCTGGAGTTTGACCAGCGCACCAGCGAAGCCAGCGCGACAGGCAATGTGCTGATCAACCGCTACGGCAACCGCTTCGAAGGCCCGTCGCTGCAGCTCAACGTCGAGACCAACCAGGGCCGCTTCGAGCAGCCTGCCTTTTCGCTGTTGGAGAGCGAAGGTCATGGCGACGCAAGCCGGGTGGACCTGCTGGGGGATGACAAACTCACCGCTTACGACGCGCGCTATTCCACCTGCCCGCGCACACCGGGCGCCAAGTGGATGCCCGACTGGCTGATCCGCGCTTCGCGCATCGATCTGGACAACGCGGCGCAGCAGGGCACGGCGGTTGGCGGTGTGCTGGAGTTCAAAGGTGTGCCCATCCTGGGCGCGCCGTACCTGAGCTTCCCGCTGTCTGACGCTCGCAAGAGCGGCGTGCTGCCGCCCACCATCAATCTGGACAACGTCAGCGGCCTCGAAATCACGCTGCCGTACTACCTGAACCTCGCACCCAACCTGGACGCCACGCTTTACCCCACGCTCATGAGCAAGCGCGGTGTCGACCTGGGGGGCGAGCTGCGCTACCTGCAGCCGAACTGGGACGGTCAGCTGCGCGCCGCCTACATGCCCTCAGACCAGTTGCGAGCCGACAACCGGTGGGGCTACTCCGCCCAGCACAACCACAGCTTCGCCGGCGCGCCTGGCCTGCGCTGGCTGGGGATGGATGGCACGCTCGATGCGCGGCTCAACCTCAACCGGGTGAGCGACGACAACTACTGGCGCGATTTCCCGCGCACCAGCACCTCGCTCACGACCCGTCTTCTGGCCAGCGAAGGCGTGCTGAGCTGGGGGCAGGGACCGTGGTCGTTCAGCGCCGGTGCCTACCGATGGCAGACCCTGCAGGATGTGGACGCACCCATCACGCCGCCCTACGACCGCCTGCCTTCCCTGGCTGCGCGCTATGTGCTGAACGACTTTTCGATCGCTGGCGTGCGCGACTGGGACGCTTCGGTGCTGGCTGAGTACACCCGCTTTCGCGCCGACGCCAGCCTCACCGGTCAGCCCAATGGCTCGCGAGCCGTGGCCGTGGCCGAGATCAGCCGCCGCTGGGAAAGGCCCGGCGGTTATGTGAAGCCTCGCTTCCAGCTGCACACCACACAGTACCGCTTCGACACGCCGCTGGTGAATGGGGCGCTCAGTGCGTCGCGCATCCTGCCCACCTTCAGCGTGGACAGTGGCCTGGTGTTCGAGCGCGAAGCCAGCTACTTTGGGCGCGGCTTCACCCAGACGCTGGAGCCGCGCGCCTTCTTCACCCACACGCCGTTTCGAGACCAGTCGCGTCTGCCCAACTACGATTCGGCGGCCAACGATTTCAACTTCGCCTCGATCTACACCGAAAACGCGTTTGGAGGCCAGGACCGCATCTCGGATACCCGCGCCCTCACGCTGGGCGCCACTTCTCGCCTGCTGGACCCGCGCACCGGCGCCGAGGTGGTGCGCCTGGGACTGGCCCAGCGCATTCGCCTGAGCGACCAGGAAGTGGTGCTGCCCAATGCTGCTGGCTTGCCCGGTGGTGACCCGGTGCGTGAGCGGCTGAGTGATGTGTTGCTTGGCGCGCGCGTGCAGTGGGACCCGCGCTGGCAGGTGGACGCCAACGTGCAGTTCAACCCGAAAGACCGCGAATCGGTCCGCACCACGCTGGGCGCGCGCTACACCCCGAGCAACTTCCGCGTGCTCAGCGCCGCCTACCGCCTGCAGCGCGGGGTCAGCGAGCAGGTGGACGTGGGCTGGCAATGGCCACTGGGCGATCTGATGGGCACGCCCGCACCACGCACCGGTGTGCCTGGTCGGGGTCTGGGTGCAGGGCAGTGGTACAGCGTGGGCCGCATCAACTACAGCGTTCCCGACAGCAAGGTCGTCGACCTGGTGGCGGGCTTTGAGTACGATGCCGGGTGCTGGATCGGGCGCGTGGTGCTGGAGCGCCTGGCGGTGGGCACCGCCAGTGCGAACCAACGTGTGTTGTTTCAACTCGAATTCAGCGGTTTTTCCCGCATCGGCTCCAACCCCCTGCAGTCGCTCAAGGACAACGTGCCTCGTTACCAGTACCTGCGTGAACAGATCAATCCGCCGAGCCGGTTCCAACAATATGACTGACCATTTCCCCACCCGACGGCGCAGCCTGCGCCTGGCCACCAGTGTCCTGGTGGCGGGCCTGCTGTGCAGCGGTGCGCTGCAAGCCCAGTCGCTGCGCCCGTCCAGCCAGCTCAACTTGCTGCGCGCTCAATCGGCTTCGCCCGGACCGCGCACGGTGGACTACATCGTGGCGCTGGTGAATTCCGAGCCAGTGACCAACAACGAAGTGCGCCAGCGCCTGGTGCGCGTCGAGCAGCAGCTGACCCAGCAAGGCGCGGCACTGCCTCCTCGCGCCGAGCTGGCGCGTCAGGTTCTGGAGCAGCTGGTGAGCGAGCGGGCCCAGATACAGGAGGCCAAAGAACTCGGCATCCGGGTCGACGAAGCCACGCTGTTGCAGGCCGAGCAGTCCATCGCGGCGCAAAACCAGTTGCCCCTGGACGAGTTCCGTCGCCGACTGGCCGCCGAGGGCATGGACAACAACCGGCTGCGCAACGAGCTGAGCAACCAGATCCTGTTGCAGCGGGTGCGCGAGCGCGAAGTTGAGGCCCGGGTACAGGTGACCGAGAGCGACATCGACGACTACATCCGCGAGCAGCGCGACCACACCGACCTCAGCGACTTGCAGCTCAACCTCGCCCATGTGTTGGTGCTGGTGCCCGAGAGCGCAGACCCAGCCCGCGTGACCGAGTTGCAGGCGCGCGCCCAGCAGGTGGCAGACCGCGCCCGCGCCGGTGGCGATTTTGCGGCGCTGGCCAGGGAATTTTCGGATGCACCCGAGAAGGTCAATGGCGGCGAATTTGGTCTGCGGCCGGCCGACCGATTGCCTGGGCTGTTTGTCGAATCCACCCGCGCGTTGCGCCCTGGCGAAATCGCCGGGCCAGTGCGCAGCCCGGCGGGCTTTCATGTGCTCAAGTTGCTGGAAAAGCGCCAGGCGGGCCTGCCCGATGTGGTCGTGACGCAGACCCGCGCGAGCCATATCCTGTTGCGCGTTTCGCCATCGCTGACGGCACAGGCTGCCGCCGAGCGACTCGGCCAGTATCGCCAGCAGATCGTGTCTGGCGCGGCGAGCTTTGCCAACCTGGCGCGGGAACACAGCCAGGATGGATCGGCGCGTGAAGGCGGTGATCTGGGCTGGGCCAGTCCGGGTCAGTTTGTGCCCGAGTTTGAAGAGGTGATGAACAGCCTCAAGCCGGGCGAGATCTCGCAGCCGCTGGCGTCGCGCTTTGGCGTGCACCTGATCCAGGTGACCGAGCGTCGCGACCAGCAGCTCAGCCAGCGCGAGCAGCGCGAGATCGTGCGTGGCCTGTTGCGCGAGAAGAAGAGCGATGAGGCTTTGTCGACCTGGCTGCAGGATGTCCGCGGCCGCGCCTTCGTCGAGTACCGCGAAGCGCCGTCAATCTGATGCACCGCGGCGATCGAGGTAGCGCATGAAGCACGTGGCGCGCAAGCGCTTTGGTCAGCACTTCCTGACCGATGGGGGCATCATCGATGCAATCGTGGCCGCGATTGCACCCCAACCGGGTGACACCATGGTCGAGATTGGCCCAGGCCTCGCCGCACTCACCCAGCCTCTGGTCGAGCGCCTGGGGTCCTTGACGGTGATCGAGCTGGACCGCGACCTGGCGGTTCGGCTGCGTGAGCATCCCCAGCTCCAGGTAATCGAGTCCGATGTGCTGAAGGTGGATTTCAGTGCGCTGGCCCAGCACTTTGGCGCAGCTGGTGCATCTGCAGCCCGCCTCAGAGTGGTTGGCAACCTCCCTTACAACATCTCCACCCCCATCCTGTTTCACCTGCTCGATCACGCAGCGGTGGTGCAGGACCAGCACTTCATGCTGCAGAAGGAAGTGATCGACCGCATGGTGGCGAAGCCCGCCACCAGCGACTACAGCCGCCTGAGCGTCATGCTGCAGTGGCGTTACGCGATGGATAACGTGCTGTTCGTGCCGCCTGAGAGCTTCGATCCGCCGCCGCGGGTGGACAGCGCGGTGGTGCGCATGGTGCCCCTGGCCGAGCCACCGCCAATTGATCTGAAGCTGTACGGTGAACTGGTCCAGGTGGCTTTCAGTCAGCGCCGAAAAATTTTGCGCAACACGCTGGGCAAGTGGCTTGAAGCGCGTGGCTTTGCTGGCGAATTCGACCTGCAGCGCCGAGCCGAAGAGGTGCCGGTGAGCGAGTACGTCAGATTGGCCCAGGCCTTACAGGCGTAAAAAAGCCGCTGCGTGAACAGCGGCTTTTCATGTGCGAGGGAGCTCAACTCAGAATGCCGCGGAACTGGCTTCACCAGGCCGCAGGCATTGCCCCCTTGAGGGGGTCGCACGAAGCGCGGCGGGGTTGGGCCAAGCGCTGCCGCTACGCGGCAGCCAGCCAGTAACCCGCGTTGAACGGGCTGCTCATGCGCAACGCCATCGGGCTCACGTCGAGCAGCTTGTCGGTTGGCATCGGATCTTCGCTCTCGACCTCGATCGGCTCCTCACCCTTGGGCGTGCGCGCCACCGAGAAAGAGTAAAAGCAACGGAACGGGATGCGCCGATCGCTCCAGTAGTCCGCTGCATCGCGGAAGATGTCGAGCAGTTGCTCGCGCGCTTCCTTGTCGAACTTCGTGTGCGCCGGGATGTGCTCGAGCACGACGATGAAGCCGGTCTGTGGGCCCGACTTGTGCACCATGTCGGTCATGCAGTCGTACAGCGCGTCGAAGTTCTTGCCGAAGTGCGAAGGCAACGTGTACTGGGCAGCAATCAGCTCCAGCACGTCTTGTTTGCTCTGAGCCTTGGCTAGATTGGCGTAGAGGAAGTGGTGGCCAAGCTGCTCGGCAGCGGCCTGCAGTTCTTTCACGCCATAGGCGCGAATCGACTGAACGATGTTGGGTCGTACGTTACGAAGTGGCGTGTCCATCTCCGCGTCTCTTTCTACAGTCAAGGTTAAAAATCTGAACTCACCATCCAGGCTCACTGCACGATCAGCCGAAAGCTGCTGTAGTGGTCCTCGGTGTAAAAACACGTCTCAGGTTGCCGCGGTTGCTGCCCGCCACACACGATACGCCGCGCTCCCCGATGACTCAGGCCTGGCGTTGGCACCGTGTATTCGCGGTAGTAGCCCCGTGTCTGACTGGGCAGCAGGCGCTCGCGATTGCCGAACACCGTGCCATCCTTTTCATATCGGAAGGGGCCGCCTTCGCGGATCTGCTCCATCACCTCACGGCCTTGCGGCGGGAGAGCGGCCAACGCCACCGAGGTGGCGCTCGACCCGGGAAAGCCTTCAGGACTGACAGGCGTCCGGTTTTGCACCAACGCGGTGCCCAGACCCATTGCCAAGGCCGTCGCCAGCACCCATGCACCGACTTTCAGCCTGCTCCCTTTGCCACCCCGGATCTGTCGCAGACCCATGAAAATCCCTGTTCCTGATGCGAATCAACCCGCCCCTGCAAACCTCTGGAAGCGGGTTCCAATGGGGTTTTGAACGGGCGGGTTAACCCTGAAATTCCAAGCCGCGAGTGTGCCCGAACCGTTACAAAAAAGCAAGCATTTGCTGAATAAATGAGCAGGTTCTGCGCTCGAACTTGTGAAAAAAAGTTAGCGCTTGCTTTTTCTAGAAATATCAGCGGCTGGCGTTTGCCTCGGCGACGGTCAAGGCCGTCATGTTCACGATGCGGCGCACGGTGGCGCTGGCCGTGAGGATCTGCACGGGTTTGGCGGCACCGAGCAACACTGGGCCGATGGCGATGTTGCCGCCGGCCGCTGTTTTGAGCAGGTTGTAGGCGATATTGGCGGCGTCGATGTTGGGCAGCACCAGCAGATTGGCGTTGCCGTGCAGGGTGGAATGCGGCATCAAGGCGGTGCGTGCTTCGGCGTCCAGGGCCACGTCGCCGTGCATCTCGCCGTCCACCTCCAGCCAGGGTGCTTGCTGGCGCAGCAGCTCCAACGTGCGCCGCATCTTCACGGCCGAGGGCTGGTTGCTGGAGCCGAAGTTGGAATGTGACAACAGCGCGGCCTTGGGTTGCAGGCCGAAGCGCAGCATTTCCTCGGCCGCCATCACCGTGATCTCGCAAAGCTCTTCGGCGGTCGGGTCGTGGTTGATGTGGGTGTCGACCAGGAATACCTGGCGACCCGGCAGCATCAGCCCGTTCATGCAGGCGTAGACACGCACATCCTGCTCTGTGCTCGGGCTGCCGCCTTCGCGCTTGCCAATCACCTGGTCGATGTACTCAAGGTGCGCATGCGTGCTGCCCCAGGTGCCGCAGATCATGCCGTCGACCATGTCCTTGTGCATGAGCATGGTGCCGATCAAGGTAAGGCGTCGGCGCATCTCGATCTTGGCCAGTTGCGCGGTCACGCCCTTGCGTTCGGTCATGCGATGGTAGGTCTGCCAGAAATCGCGGTAGCGGTGGTCCTGTTCCACGTTGACCACGTCGTAGTCCAGCTCCTCCTTCAGGCGCAGGCCGAACTTCTCGATGCGCTGCGCGATGATGGCGGGGCGCCCGATCAGCGTGGGCCGCGCCAAGCCTTCGTCGACCACGATCTGGCAGGCACGCAACACGCGCTCTTCCTCGCCCTCGGCGTAGGCCACGCGCTTCTTCGCTGCGGTCTTGGCTGCAGCGTAGATCGGTTTCATGATCGTGCCCGAGGCCAGCACAAAGCTCTGCAGCCGTTCGCGGTAGGCGGCCATGTCGGCAATCGGGCGCAGGGCCACGCCACTGTCGGCGGCGGCCTGGGCCACGGCCGGCGCGATCTTCATCATCAGTCGCGGGTCGAACGGCTTGGGGATCAGGTACTCGGGACCAAAGGCCAGCTTCTCCCCGGCGTAAGCCGCGGCCACCACCTCACTCTGCTCGGCCTGCGCCAGCTCGGCGATGGCGTACACCGCGGCGATCTCCATCTCGTCGGTGATGGTGGAGGCGCCGGCATCCAGTGCGCCACGGAAGATGTAGGGGAAACACAGGACGTTGTTGACCTGGTTGGGGTAATCGCTGCGGCCGGTGGCCATGATGATGTCGCTGCGCACGGCGTGCGCGTCTTCCGGCGCGATTTCGGGGTTGGGGTTGGCCAGCGCGAAAATCACCGGGCGCTCGGCCATGCTGGCCACCATCTCGGGCTTGAGCACGCCGCCAGCCGACAGACCCAGGAACACGTCGGCACCGATGATCACTTCCTTCAGGCTCCGCGCGTCGGTCTTCTGGGCGTAATGAATCTTGTCTTCGTCCATCAGCTCGACGCGGCCTTCATAGACCACGCCGGCCAGATCGGTCACAAACACGTTCTCGCGCTTCAGGCCCACCTTGAGCAGCAGGTTCAGGCAGGCCAGGGCCGCCGCACCAGCACCCGATGTCACCAGTTTCACTTGAGTGATGTCTTTGCCGGCCACCTTCAGGCCGTTGACCATGGCGGCGGCCACGGTGATGGCGGTGCCGTGCTGGTCATCGTGAAACACCGGTATCTTCATGCGCTTGCGCAGTTCGCGCTCGACGTAGAAGCAATCGGGTGCCTTGATGTCTTCCAGGTTCACGGCGCCAAACGTGGGCTCCAGCGACGCGATGATCTCGACCAGCTTGGCCGGGTCCTTTTCGTTGATTTCGATGTCAAACACATCCACGCCGGCGAACTTTTTGAACAGCACGCCCTTGCCTTCCATCACTGGCTTGGCGGCCAGCGGGCCGATGTCACCCAGGCCCAGCACCGCGGTGCCATTGGTGATGACCGCCACCAGATTGCCCCGGCTGGTGTACTTGTAGGCGTTGTTCGGGTCCTTGACGATTTCTTCGCAGGGAGCTGCCACACCGGGTGAATAGGCCAGCGCCAGGTCGCGCTGGTTGGTGAGCTGTTTGGTTGCGGCGATGGCGATCTTGCCCGGCGTCGGCCACTCGTGGTATTCGAGGGCGGCCTGCCGAAGCTCGGCGCGTTTGTTGTGCTGGTCCTGCTGTTCGGGGCTCATGGCCATGTCTCCTGCCGGGTACATTTTCTGCATTGTGAAAGTGAATCGCACATTCTAAATGCGCGGTCCTGGTCTGTGTGCGCTGCGCGCCGCATGCTGAAGGTGCAGTGGCCCTGACATTTTGCGGGGGAATGCACCCCCTCGGGGTCGTGTGGGCACTGCTCTTCGCGGAATCCGTGGTGAGCGCCAGGGCGACTTGCCCAGCCTGCAAAAACTTGCAACCATTTGAAGCACAGGGCTTCTTTTCAAATGCGAATCATTCGCATAAACTGGAATCCAGTTTCCATGAAAGGCCTGCCATGACACCGACCATTGACCTCGAGAAGCATGAGGAATACACCTTGCCCACCGCAGAAGCCCTGCTGGCGGGCACGCTGGCCTTGATGACAGGCTGCGCGCAAGGCGCCTATGAGCACCGGGGTGTGATGAGCGCAAAGATCGCGAGCAATCTGGCGCAGCTGAGCGAACACGCCGCGCTGTCCAGCGAGATGCGGCGCATGCTGGCTCGCCTGCAGACCCGGTGGCAGACGCCCGGAGGCGGTTGGCCAGCCTCTGACGCGGCCCTGGCGTGGGTACCCGGGCCCGGAACTGTGCAATGACCGCCAGCGCGCTGAAGCGAAGGATGGCCAGCGCAGCCGATGCCCAGCCCTTGCACCAAGAACACCAGGTGCTCATCCGAAAAATCGCCGCCTTGCAGTCCCGCGTGAGCGATCTGGTGCAGGAACACCTGATCGCTCAGAGGACGATGGAAGCCGAAATCATGAGGCTGCGAGCGCAGGCCCTGGTGGACCGCACGCAGCGTCTTTGGGCACTGCCTGAGCGGCCACCCCCACGACGTGAGCAAAGCGGGCCGGCGATGGCCGACGACTTGAGTACCCGTGGACGGCAGGCTACCGATGCGGTGCTCTGCCAGACGGGTTGCGTCGGTCATGCTCATGCCTGGCTGCGGGCCGATGGCGGCTGCAGCCGCACGGGCCGCGCATGCACCGAACTGCTTCCCGCAGCCTCCACGCCAACGCGGCACGATCCAGCGTGAGTCCACGCGAGGCTAGGTGATCCCTGCCATGCGCAGCGCCAGGTGCGCTAAGAACAAATTTAGGAAGGTAGCCGAACGGTCCGGACCTGACCCCGCAGGTTCACTGCATCGTCAGCGCAGCAAAGGCCGGTGCTGGCGCTGAGAAGGGCGCCCGTGCCGGCAGATACGCCCCAGGCAAACGCGTCCAGCAAACTCTGGCATTGCTGCAAGGCCCAGACCAGCCCGCCCACAAAGCTGTCGCCCGCGCCAACCGCACTGATCACCTTCACCGGCAAGGCGTCCGCGCTCCACATCCCCTCGCGGGTAACCAGCAACGCACCCAGGTGACCCAGGGTGAGTGCGACCACCTCGGCCGAGCCGCTCTGAACCAGTCCACAGGCAGCGGCCTGCCATTGTTCCGGCGTCTCCAGCGGTCGGCCCACGAGCTCGCCCAGTTCGCGCAGATTGGGCTTGACCAGGAAGACCCCTTCCGCCATCGCGGCCGCCAGCGCCGGTCCGGAGCCATCGAGTACCAGCCTTCCGCCGCGCGTTTTGCAGAGTCGGGCCAACTGGGCATAAAAGTCGACCGGGACGCCTGGCGGCAGACTGCCGCTGGCCACCAGCAGGTCAGGAAAATCGGCCAGATCCAGCAGATGCTGCAGGCCGCTTTGCCACTCTGCAGGGCTGAGCACAGGGCCGGGCATGACGAAGCGGAACTCGGCACCCGTGGCGGCCTCATGCACCGTGAAGCTCACCCGGGTCTCACCGGTGATGGGGAGGTAGGTGGTGGACAGGCCATCGTCCGCCATGCGGTGTTTGAGCCACTCGCCGCTGGGGCCGCCCGCCGGGCACAGCGCCACGCAGCGTCCACCCAGCCGGGTGAGGACCCGAGCCACATTGACACCGCCCCCTCCGGCGTCATGCTGGGTGGCCTCGCAACGCAACTTGTGAGTGGGTACCACTTGCTCGGTACGGGTGGCCAGATCCACCGACGGGTTCATGGTCAGGCACAAGACCCGCAAAGGAGTGGCGGAGGAGGGCATGCTGCTTTGTACCCCAAGCTGCCCCGCCATCAGCGAAGGTGCTTGAGACGCCGGGCGCTGAAGGCGTCGCGCACGCTCAGGCCCTGGGAGCCTGCCACCACCGAAAATGTCTGCCCTGCCTCGATCGTGCCGGCCTGCGCAACAGCCAGATAAAAGCCCGGACAACCCTGCTGCATCATCAGCCGACCCGCGGTGTTGATGCCCATCACCGCATTGAACTTGCCGCAGGGCTCACGCGGCGCGGTCACGCGCACCACGCAGTCAGGAAAGTGAAGTTCATCACCGATCCAGACCCGGTCTTCCAGCAGGCCTTCGATACTCAGGTTTTCGCCCAGAAAGCCAGGCAGCACCGGTTCGTCAAACAGGCTCACCCCGTGTGCGCGGCGCTGTTCGGCCCAGAACGGCAGGTGTTCGAGCGGGTACGCATACACCGCCTTGGACAGACCACCGTGCACACTGAGGTCGGCCTGTTCGTCGCCTGCCAGGCCCAGGGCACGCACAGCCACCGGACCTTGTACTGGAGTCTTGCCGATGCCGCTGAGCAGGGTCCGCGCGCCCACACGAAGCGGCCGCACCTGGCCCACATTGACGCTGACCAGCTGCACAGCAACCGCCTCAGGCGCGCATCAAGGCCTCGATTTCATCGGCCAGCACCGGCACACCACGGCTCATTAGCTCGCAACCGGTCTCGGTGACCACCGCATCGTCCTCTATGCGGATACCCATGTTCCAGAAGTGCTTGGGCACATCGGCAGCGGGGCTCACATACAGCCCAGGCTCGATGGTCAGGACCATGCCCGGGCGCAGGATGCGGCTGGGGCGGTCCTTGATGATCTCGCCTGAAAGCGGATCCCTGCGTTCGCTGGTGGTACCGACCTCGCCGGGTTCCACATAGCTGCCGCAATCGTGCACATCCAGCCCCAGCCAGTGACCGGTTCGGTGCATATAGTGGCGGAAGTAATGGCGCTGCTCGATCACGTCGTCCAGGTGGCCGACATCGTTCTTGTCCAGCAGCCCCAGGTCGAGCATGCCCTGCGCCAGCACGCGCACCGTGGCATCGTGCGGATCGATGAAGCGCGCGCCCGGCCGGGTGGCCGCCACGGCAGCCTCCTGGCTGGCCAGCACCAGGTTGTAGAGATCGCGCTGCGGCCCGGTGAACTTGCCGTTGGCCGGGAAGGTGCGCGTGATGTCCGATGCGTAGCCATCGAGTTCGCAACCGGCGTCGATCAACACCAGGTCGCCGTCACGCACTGGCGCGTTGTCGGCACGGTAATGCAGAACGCAGGCGTTGGCCCCGGCGGCAACGATGCTGCCATAGGCAGGGTATTGCGAGCCATGCTGACGAAACTCGTGCAGGAGCTCGGCATCCAGGTGGTACTCGCGCACGTCCTCACCGGCGCGGATCATGGCGGCGCTGCGCTGCATGGCGCGGATGTGGGCCTGGGCACTGATCTGCCCGGCGCGCCTCATGATGGCAATCTCGTGCGCATCTTTCACCAGCCGCATTTCGTCGAGCAGGCCACACAGGTCGCGCTGAGCATCGGGACACAGTGCGCCGTAACGAACGCGGGTGCGGACCTTTTGCAGCCAGCCGTCGATGCGCCCTTCCAGCCCCGCGTGGATCGCGAACGGGAACCAGACCGTGCGCCGGTTCTCCAGCAACTTGGGCAGCTCACTGTCCAGCGCCGGCGTCGGATGGGCCTGATGCAAACCGAGCGCGCCGGGCGCCGCCTCCGGGCCGAGTCGGTAGCCGTCCCAGATCTCGCGCTCCAGATCCTTGGGGTTGCAGAAAAGTGTGCTCTCGCCTTCGGCGGTGATCACCAGCCAGGCATTGGGCTCGGTAAACCCGGTCAGGTAATAAAAATAGCTGTCGAAGCGAAACAGGTACTCGCTGTCCCGATTGCGCGTGCGCTCCGGCGCGGTGGGCACGATGGCGATGCCACCAGGACCGAGGAGAGCAGCGAGGCGCGCGCGGCGCTCGGCATAAAGGGCGAAAGAGGTGTTGGCGTCCATGGCAAACATTGTCAGCGTTTTGCGGGTGCCGTGTTGGCGTCCAGGGCATCCGCGGAACCGGCTTTGCCGGGCCGCTGGATGCGCCCCTCGTGAGGGTGACGCCGAAGGCGGCGCAGGGGGGTCATCCCAGTTCTCTCAGGCGCTCGGGCGTACCCACATCCGTCCATCGGCCAGTGTGAAGCTCGGCGCTCACCAGCCCCTCGGCGATGGCAGCGCGCAGCAGCGGCGCCAGCGGCGCGGCTGTGCCCTGCGGGTTGCCGGGCAGGATGTCGCACCAGGGCGCTTCGAACAAGGCCCGGCGGAACAGGCCAATGGTGCTGTAGGTGAAGCGCTCGGGCGCCTCGTTGAGCGCAAGGCCTTTGGCATTCAGACCGAAATCGCCGCCCGGGTTGTGGTCCGGATTGGGCACGAGCCAGAGGTGGGCCAGCGCGGCGCTGGCGGTGAAGCGCGCCACGCTGTCTTGCGAGAAAAGAAAATCGGGCGCGTACACATCCCCGGCCAGGACCCAGAACACCTCGCCCAGCGAGGGCAAAGCGCGCGCGATGCCACCGGCGGTCTCCAGCGCGTAGCCGAAGTCCTCCTCCTCATGTGAGAACACCAGTTCGGCCTGCGGGTGCTCAGCCGCCCAGGCACCCAGCTGCTCGGCGATCTGCTCGCCCAGCCAGGCGGTGTTGACCACCACGCGGCGAAAGCCGCCCGCCTGCAGCGCTTCCATCGGCCACAGCATCAGCGGCTTGCCATGCACCGGCAGCAAGGGCTTGGGCGTGTGATCGGTCAGGGGTCGCATGCGGTTGCCACGGCCGGCGGCCAGCACCATGGCGGCAATGGCGGGCTTTTGCGGAGTGGGCATGGGGTGTGCTGTGGAGCGGGCCTGAGGGGACGAGCCAAATACTATATCGATCGACGGGTGGTTTCATCACGACGCTGGCACCCAGTTTGTTCCCATTCGTTCAGCTCGACTGGCCCGCCCTCCCGATGACGCCTTCCGCCCACCGCGACATCAACACCCGAGCGAGCTTGGTTGTGGTGGCTTTGCTCGCGGCCGTCTTCTTCGGCTTGCGCGACCAGGGCGCGCAGCGAGGTGCCGGCGCCGCTTCGGTGGCGCTGCCCACGATCATGGACGAATTGCCGGATGGCATGCGAGTGCGCTTGCCGGCGGGTAACCGATCCATGTCGCCCGGCGAGGTCGTCACGCTGCAGAAGACCCCGGCGGCCGACGGTTCGCGTCGCTACCAGCTGCAAAGCGACAACCCGTGAACCGCTCAGCCCGGCTGGCCGTCTGGCCCGGGTCGCTAAAATCAGAGGCTTCGCGCACCGCCGCAACCTCCAGCACTCCCCCCATGTCCGAAGCCACCTCCCCTGTTGTCAACGCGGCCGAAGCCGTCACACCCCAGACCCAGGCCAACGCCATCCGCGCGCTTGCCATGGATGCGGTGCAGGCGGCCAACTCCGGCCACCCGGGCGCGCCCATGGGCATGGCCGACATGGCCGTGGCGCTGTGGGGCCGGCATCTGCGCCACAACCCGACCAACCCCGCCTGGGCCAACCGCGACCGCTTCGTGCTGTCCAACGGCCACGGCTCCATGCTGATCTACGCGCTGCTGCACCTGACCGGCTACAAGCTGCCCATGCAGGAGTTGAGAAACTTCCGCCAGCTCGGCAGCAAGACCGCCGGCCATCCTGAAGTCGGTCACACACCCGGCGTGGAAACCACCACCGGCCCGCTGGGTCAGGGCATCACCAACGCGGTGGGCATGGCGCTGGCCGAGAAGCTGCTGGCGTCCGAGTTCAACCGCGACGGTCATGACATCGTCGATCACCACACCTACGTGTTCCTGGGCGACGGCTGCCTGATGGAAGGCATCAGCCACGAGGCCGTGGCCCTGGCCGGCGCCTGGAAGCTCAACAAGCTGGTGGCGCTGTACGACGACAACGGTATCTCCATCGACGGCCAGGTCGCGCCCTGGTTCATCGACGACACCCCCAAACGCTTTGAAGCCTGCGGCTGGAATGTGATCCGCGCAGTCGACGGCCACGATGCCGACGCGGTGTCCAAGGCGATTGCGGACGCCAAGAACAGCGCCGACAAGCCCACACTCATCTGCTGCAAGACCCACATCGGCCAGGGCAGCCCGAACCGCGCCAACACCGCCAAGGCCCACGGCGAGCCGCTGGGCGCCGAAGAAATCAAGCTCACCCGAGAAGCGCTGGGCTGGCACCACGCGCCCTTCGTGATCCCCAAGGACGTGTACGCCGCCTGGGACGCCAAGGACGCTGGCAAGGCCGCAGAAGCCGCCTGGAACGCCCAGTTCGCCGCCTACAAGGCTGCCTTCCCCGAGCTGGCCAAGGAGTTCACCCGCCGCATGAAGGGTGAGCTGCCCAAGGCCTTCCACCAGGTGGCCGTCAACGCCGCCGTGGAAGCCCACACCAAGGCCGAGACCGTGGCCAGCCGCAAGGCCAGCCAGATCGCGCTGGAGCACTTCACGGCGGCCCTGCCCGAGCTGCTGGGCGGCTCGGCCGACCTGACCGGCTCTAACCTGACCAATACCAAGTCCACGCCCAGCCTGCGCTTTGATCTGGCTGGCAATGTCGTGAAGAACGACGCTGGCGTGGGCGGTCGACACATCAACTATGGCGTGCGCGAGTTCGGCATGGCCGCGATCATGAACGGCGTCGCGCTGCACGGCGGTTTCATCCCCTATGGCGGCACCTTCCTGACCTTCAGCGACTACAGCCGCAACGCCATCCGCATGGCCGCGCTGATGAAGCAACGCGTGATTCACGTCTTCACGCACGACTCCATCGGCCTGGGCGAAGACGGCCCGACCCACCAGTCGGTCGAGCACGTCGCCAGCCTGCGCCTTATTCCTGGCCTGGACGTCTGGCGCCCGGCCGACACGGCCGAAACCGCCGTGGCCTGGGCCGTGGCCTTGCAGACCGCGAACCGACCGAGCGCCCTGTGCCTCTCGCGCCAGAACCTGCCGTACGCGCCCAAGGCCGACCTGGCCGACATCAGCAAGGGCGGCTACGTGCTTTCCGAGCCGGCCGATGTGGGCATCAAGAAGAAGGCCCAGGCGGTGATCATCGCCACCGGCTCCGAGGTGCAGCTGGCGCTCAGGGCACAGGAAGCTCTGGCCAAGGAACACAAAGTTTCCGTGCGCGTGGTCTCGGTGCCCAGCACCAGCGTGTTCGACCGCCAGAGCGCCGACTACAAGGCCGCCGTGTTGCCCAAAGGTCTGCCGTGCATCGCCGTCGAGATGGGCTCCACCGACGGCTGGTGGAAGTACGGCGTGTCGGCCGTGGTCGGCATCGACACCTACGGCGAATCGGCCCCCGCGCCGGTGCTGTTCCAGCACTTCGGCTTCACGCCTGCCAACGTGGTGGACACCGTCCGCACGGTGCTCGGCAAGTAAGCGTTTTCTTTTTTTTCATCCATCCACAGGAGCAGAGGACATGGCCATCAAAGTCGGTATCAACGGTTTCGGGCGCATCGGGCGCAACGTGCTGCGCAGCGCGATCCAGAATTTTCCAGACATCGAGATCGTTGCCATCAACGACCTGCTGGAGCCCGACTACCTGGCCTACATGCTGCAGTACGACAGCGTGCACGGTCGCTTCAAGGGCACCGTCAGCGTTGAAGGCAACACCCTGGTCGTCAACGGAAAGAAGATCCGCCTGACGGCCGAGAAGGACCCAACCGCCCTGAAGTGGAACGAGGTCGGCGCTGACATCGTGATCGAATCCACCGGCATCTTTCTCGACAAGGCCGGCGGCGAGAAGCACCTGGCCGCAGGCGCCAAGAAGGTCATCTTCTCCGCGCCGTCCAAGGACGACACCCCGATGTTCGTCTTCGGCGTGAACGACAAGACCTACGCCGGCCAGGCCATCATCTCCAACGCATCGTGCACCACCAACTGCCTGGCCCCGGTGGCCAAGGTGCTGCACGACAAGTGGGGCATCAAGCGCGGCCTGATGACGACGGTGCACGCGGCGACTGCCACGCAGAAAACGGTGGACGGCCCGTCCAACAAAGACTGGCGCGGTGGCCGGGGCATCCTGGAAAACATCATCCCGTCCTCAACCGGTGCCGCCAAGGCTGTGGGCGTGGTTATCCCCGAGCTGAACAAGAAGCTGACCGGCATGAGCTTCCGCGTGCCGACCTCCGACGTGTCGGTGGTGGACCTGGTGGTCGAACTCAGCAAGGAAGCCAGCTACGCCGAGATCTGCGCCGAAATGAAAGCGCAGAGCGAGGGCGCCTTGAAGGGCGTGCTGGGCTACACCACCGACAAGGTGGTGGCCACCGACTTCCGCGGCGAGACCTGCACCAGCGTGTTCGACGCCGACGCCGGCATCGCACTGGACAGCACCTTCGTGAAGGTGGTGAGCTGGTACGACAACGAGTGGGGCTACTCGAACAAGTGCCTCGAGATGGTGCGCGTTGTGGCCAAGTAAGCGCCTGCTCTGATCCGGCAACAGAGGCACCTTCGGGTGCCTTTTTGCTTTTCGGTGACGTGCTGCGAGGCCCTGTTCGTCCGCTCTGGTGCGAGCGGTGATCCTTGGCTTGCACCCTCGAGTACTCACACTTGAGAACTTTCTGCCGCTGGTCCTGGTGCCGCCCAAGGTGTGACTTTTCAGGCTTTTCCATTGCCCGAGGGATGCGCAAGCCGCACACATCGTGTTACAAAACGTTATGTGTTTTGTATACCTGGGTATTCAGCCTGCCATCGCGCGTTTTGCGGTGGTGGTGTGCCTGTGCCTGCTCGGCCAGACCGCGGCGTGGGCACAGGGTGCAGCAGGCGTCGAGCCGTCCGCCTCGGGCCTGCTCATCGGCTTGAAGCCTGGCGTGAACGAGGTGCTGGCCGCCCAGCTCGACAGCGGCCCTGAGTCGCGTGACCGGTTGCGGGCTCAGGCGCGCTGGAGCCGAGCGGCCCGCGCCGGCGAAGCGCAGGTCGCCCGCATCGCGCGCGAAGCTGGCGTGTCCTTCCACCGCGCTGCGGCGGTGGGGGATGCGCAGGTGCTGGGCCTGGATCGCCCGCTCAAGGGCGAGGGGCTGAAGAACGCCATGCGTCGCCTGCAACTGCATCCCGATGTGGCCTGGGTGGAGCCCGATGTGCTGGTGCCGCGCCTGCAGACGACGCAAATGGTGCCGAACGACGCCCTCTTTGCATCGCAATGGCATTTGCAGACGCCAGACACGGACCGTGTGGCTGGCATGAACCTGCCGGCCACCTGGGCTCGCATCACCGGTGCGCCGATCGTGGTGGCCGTGGTGGACAGCGGCGTGCGCCTCGATCACCCGGACCTCGCCGGCAAGCTGTTGCCCGGACGCGACCTGATCAGCGAGCTGGACATCGCCAACGACAGCGATGGTCGCGACAGCGATCCCAGCGACCCCGGCGACTGGGTCAGCGCCGGTGATCTGCACAAACCGGTCTTTGCCGGCTGCAACGCCAGCCACAGCTCGTGGCACGGCACCTTCATCGCCGGCCAGATCGCCGCGGCGACCGACAACGGGTCGGGCATGGCCGGTCTGAGCTGGGGTGCCCAGGTGCTGCCGGTTCGGGTCTCCGGAAAATGCGGCGCACGCCTGTCCGACCTGCTCGATGGTGTGCGGTGGGCCGCAGGTCTGCCGGTCGATGGACAGCCGCTCAATCCCCACCCGGCGCGCATCATCAACCTGAGCTTCGGTGGCGATGCGCAGTGTTCGCCCGCGTACCAGGAAACCATCGACGCCGCGACTGCGGCCGGTGCATTGGTGGTGGTGGCCGCAGGCAATGGGGGCGGTGCGCTCAAGCGCCCGGCCGATTGCCAGCGCGTGCTGGCCGTCGCTTCTGTGCAGCGCGACGGAAGCAAGGCGTCCTATTCCAGTTTCGGCACCAATGTGGCCCTGTCGGCGCCAGGCGGCTCCTGGAGCAGCCGCGCGAACGACACGTTGATCACGTCGCTCACCAACAGCGGGCTCAGTGGCCCGGTCGACCACACCACCGGCCTCAAGCAGGGCACCAGCTTTGCCGCGCCGCAAGCGACAGGCGTGGCCAGCCTGATGCTGTCGGTGAACCCCGCACTTACGCCCGCGCAGCTCATCGAACGCATGAAAGTGGCCGCCCGCCCGCATGGCCACGTGGGCTTGCCCGCCTGCGGTCCTGCGGGTGCGCCGGTTTGCCAGTGCACCACCGACACCTGTGGCGCTGGTTTGCTGGATGCCGAACGCGCCGTCCAGCTCGCTTCGGGGCCTGCTGCCATCATCGATGCGCTTGGTTCGGTGTTGCCGGGATCCTTGATCACGCTGGACGGGCGCCGCAGTGCAGCCGTGCCCAGCGCGGTGATCGTGAGCCATCGCTGGACGCAGCTGGCAGGCCCACCGGTGGTCATCAGCGCCGATGACCAGGCGCTGGCGACGGTGCAACTGCCCACCGAAGAAGCGGAGTACTGGTTTCGCCTGAGCGTTGCTGACAGCGATGGGCAGATCGGCGAAAGCGAGTTTCGTGTGCTGGCCAGCCGCCAGGATGCGCTGGCAGGGTCTGCCATCGGAGGCGGCGGTGGCGGCGCCAACAGTGTGCTGTGGGGCGCTGCATTCTGGGCCTGGGTGCTGGGTGTGGGGATTGCCCAGCGGCGGCAACGCCGCATCACCGACAACGCCTCCTGACCGATACCAGCGGTTTCAGTTGCAGGGCTGCAGCGACTTGCCCGCCAGCGGGGCGCCGAGCGCAGCCACCGCGCGCCGCTGCGCTGGCGTGACCGATGGCAGACGCAGGGTGAAGTTGCGCGATTCGGCGCGCTCCTGGGCCACGCGCGCGGTGCGCACCCCGGCCCGAGCCACCTCTTGCAGGGCCTGCTGCGCCGAAGCGTCGCTCGAGTAAGTGCCCAGTGCCAGACCAGGGCTGAGCCCGCCCGAGACCTCGCGGAACGCCACCTTGAGCTCGCGCAGCTCGGCTTTCTTGCGCTCCAGCTGTTCTTCGTTGTCGTAGCGCCCCATGTAAACGATCCAGCGCCCGCCGCTGCGGCTCTCAATCAACTGCCAGCTGCTGGCCGGAAGACCGGTCAGGGTCAGTGCGGCGCGCAGGCCGTCGGCCTGGCCCTCAGTGAAGGCGCCAGCTTGCCAGCAGGCGCGGGCGGCTTCGGCCGTCTCGATCGCTGGCGGCGCAGGCGCAGGCGCTGGGGGCCGCACCTCGGTCTCGGTCTCGGGAGGCAGCGCAGGCGCTGCTGCCTCAATCTCGCGTTGGGCAGCGGGAGTGGTGATCGCGGGCGATTCGGGCGCGGTGTCGCGCGGCGCGTTCAGCAGGCGTTGCGCTTCGGGCTTGATCTGCGCGTTCAGCCGATCGGGCTCGCGCACCTGCGGCGGTGCGTAGCCCATCGACGCCAGGTAGCCTTGGCTCCAGGCGAAATAGCCGGCATTGGCCAGCACCAGCAGCCAGATGACCCACTTCAACATGGACGCACACTCACTTCAGCGCTGCTCACGGCGCGCCAGCCGGCATCGGTCTTGACCCGCAGCGCCCCGGTGACATCCACGCCTTCGGCCAGGCCCCAGCTGCCATCAGACAAGGTCACCCGTTGCTGAAGCAAGGCATCGCGCGCCGCGAAGCGGCTGGCGAAGACGCCAAAGCCCTCAGCCTGGAACCGCAGGATGTCGCGCACCAGCGCTGGCACCACCTGCTCCAGCGTTTCCCCAGCGGTCTGACCCACGCAGACTTCCGAAAGACCCGCCGGAGCCATTGGGGTCGCTGAGTCGGGCGAGGTCAGTGCCAGAACCGCCGCTGCATCGGGCCGCGCGATGTTGATGCCCACGCCGATCACCACGCTGCGGGGCCGATCAGGCCCCTCGCCCTGGCTCGCTGTTTCCACCAGGATGCCACCGAGCTTGCGCTGGTGCAGCCACAAGTCGTTGGGCCACTTGAGCATCACGTCCGGATGCAGGCTCTCGGCCAGGCTAACCCCCACCGCCAGCGACAGGCCCGACCAGCTCGACGGGGTCAGCGGCAGGGCCAGTGAAAACGTGAGGGACTTCCCGGCCTGGCTGTGCCAGCCCTTGCCCAGGCGCCCGCGCCCGGCTGTCTGGACCTCGGCCACCAGCAGCACCGGCTCCTGTTGTCCGGCCCGTGCGCGTCTCATCAACTCGCTGTTGGTCGAGTCCACGCTGGACAGCAGCTCCACGGTGAAACCAGGAAGCTCGGGCGCGACCGCCTGCCAGACGGCCTCGACATGGCGGGTCAGCGAGCCGTGATGCGCGACCATCATGCGGGCTTCTTCTTGTCCTTGCGCTTGTCCTTGCCCTTCTTGCCTGGGCGGACGTCTTTGTTCTGCGGTGCGAGCAGGGTGCCGCGGCACTTCTTGGCACCGCACCAGCAGGGGTATTGCTTGAGCAGCTTGCGCGTGTGGGGCTCGTCGATCACCAGACCGTAGTCGTAGAACAGTTCCTGGCCGGCAGGGATGTTCTTGCGGGCGCGGATGAACACCCGACCATCGTCCACCTCGGCTTCGCAATTGGGCTTGCAGCTGTGGTTGATCCAGCGCGAGGAGTTGCCACCTACCTTGGCGTCGATCACATGGTCTTCGTCGATGTGGAAATAAAAGGTGTGGTTCGGGTCTTTGGGGTCGTGCGGATGGCGGCGCAGTGCCTCGTCCCAGGTGATCACCTCGCCCACATACTCGATCAGCGTCTCGCCTTCGGCCAGGTCCACCAGCGCGTAGACGCCTTTGCCGTGTACGCCCGATCGGCGGGTCTGGATGCGGCGCCCCCCAGGCGCAGTCGGCTTGGGTACTGTCTGTGGCGTGCTGTTGGCGAAACCGGCGATTTTCTTCACGAAGGGAATTTTTGGTAAGGTTGTTTCATGCAGGTGCGCGCGGGAGCGCGCGTGCCCATGTGCGCGTGTACACGCGCGAGCCAACCGATTGTAGAGATGAAAAACCAAGGTTCAGCCAAAACGCTGGTGATTGCCGAGAAGCCCTCGGTGGCCCAGGACATCGTGCGCGCACTCACCCCGGTGGCGGGCAAGTTCGAGAAGCACGATGACCACTTCGAGAACGACCAGTACGTGGTCACCTCGGCGGTGGGTCACCTGGTGGAGATCGCCGCGCCCGAACAGTTCGACGTCAAGCGCGGCAAGTGGAGTTTTGCCCACCTGCCGGTGCTGCCGCCCTACTTTGATCTCAAGCCCATCGACAAGACCAAGTCGCGCCTGTCGGCGGTGGTCAGGCAGGCCAAACGCAAGGACGTGGGGCAACTCATCAACGCCTGCGACGCGGGCCGAGAAGGTGAGTTGATCTTCCGCCTGATCGAGCAGTACGCAGGCGGACAGAAAAACGGCGTCTACCAGAGCCTGGGCAAGCCGGTGCGGCGCCTGTGGTTGCAGTCGATGACCCCAGCCGCGATCCGAGACGGCTTCGAACATCTGAAGAGCGACGAACAGATGCAGGGCCTGGCCGATGCCGCGCGCAGCCGCTCCGAGGCCGACTGGATGGTCGGCATCAATGGCACGCGCGCGATGACCGCCTTCAATTCCCGCGATGGCGGCTTTTTCCTGACCACGGTCGGGCGGGTGCAAACGCCCACGCTGTCCATTGTGGTCGAGCGCGAAGAAAAAATCCGCGCACACAAGAGCCGCGACTATTGGGAGATTCACGGCGTCTTCCTGGCCGAAGCCGGCGAATACCCCGGCAAGTGGTTCGACCCCGCATTCAAGAAACCCACCGGGGACGATGCCGACGCCGAACAACGCGCTGACCGCGTCTGGAGCCAGCACGAGGCCCTCGCCATCGCCGAGGCGACGCGCGGCAAGGCTTGCAGCGTCAAGGAAGAGAGCAAGCCCACCACGCAGGCCAGCGGCCTGCTGTACGACCTCACCAGCCTGCAGCGCGAGGCCAACGGCCGCTTTGGCTTTTCGGCCAAGACCACGCTGCAGCTCGCGCAAAGCTTGTACGAGCGGCACAAGGCCCTGACCTACCCGAGAACCGACTCGCGCGCCCTGCCCGAAGACTACCTGCCCACGGTGAAGCAGACCTTCGAGATGCTGGCCGACAGTGGCATGAAGCACCTGGCGCCCCACGCGCTCACCGCGCTCAACAACGGCTACATCAAGCCAAGCAAGCGCGTGTTTGACAACAGCAAGGTCAGCGACCACTTTGCCATCATCCCCACGTTGCAGGCGCCCAGCGGCCTGTCCGATGCCGAGCAAAAGCTGTACGACCTGGTGGTGCGTCGCTTCCTGGCGGTTTTCTTCCCCAGCGCGGAGTTCATGGTGACCACGCGCATCACCAGCGCGGTGGGTCATCACTTCAAGACCGAAGGCAAGGTGCTGGTCAAGCCGGGCTGGATGGCCGTTTATGGCAAGGAAGCGGCGGAAGACGTGGCCGATGCCAAAGAAGGGGACAAGGGTCAGAGCCTGGTGCCAGTCCGTGAAGGCGAGACGGTGCGTGCAGAAAGCGTCGAGCCCAAGGCGCTGAAAACGAAGCCCCCGGCGCGCTACTCCGAAGCCACGCTGCTTGGCGCCATGGAAGGCGCAGGCAAGCTGGTGGATGACGACGAACTGCGCGAAGCCATGCAGGAAAAAGGCCTGGGCACACCCGCTACGCGCGCGGCCACGATTGAAGGCCTGCTGACCGAAAAGTACATGCTGCGCGAAGGCCGCGAAATGATTCCGACGGCCAAGGCCTTCCAGCTCATGACGCTGTTGCGCGGACTGAGCGTGGAGGAGCTCTGCAAGGCCGAACTCACCGGTGAATGGGAATACAAGCTGGCGCAGATGGAGCAAGGCAAGCTCAGCCGCGCTGCCTTCATGGCCGACATTGCTGCCATGACCGAGCGCATGGTGAAAAAGGCCAAGGAATACGACCGCGACACCATCCCGGGCAACTACGCCACGCTGACCACACCCTGCCCGAATTGCGGCGGCGTGGTGAAAGAAAATTACCGGCGCTACAGCTGCGTGGGCAAAGACGGCGTCGGCGAAGGCTGTGGCTTTTCGTTCGGCAAATCGCCTGCTGGCCGGACCTTTGAACCCGAAGAAGCGGAGCAGCTTTTGCGCGACAAAAAGATCGGCCCGCTGGAAGGTTTTCGCTCCAAGGCTGGCTGGCCGTTCGTGGCCGAGATCGTGATCAAGTTCAACGAAGAAGACAAGAACTTCAAGCTCGAATTCGATTTTGGCGATGACAAAAAGAACGAAGAGACTGGTGAGCTGGTGGATTTTGCTGGTGTCGAGTCGTTGGGGGCTTGCCCCAAGTGCGGCAGCCCGGTGTACGAACACGGCAGCAATTACGTCTGCAGCAAAACCGTGCCCACCGAAGAGCAACCCACGCCGAGCTGTGATTTCAAGAGCGGCAAGATCATCCTGCAGCAGCCGGTGGCGCGCGAGCAGATGAGCAAATTGCTGGAGACCGGCAAGACCGACCTGCTCGACAAGTTCGTGTCCATGCGCACGCGGCGTGCCTTCAAGGCGTTTCTGGCCTGGGACAAGGACGCGGGCAAGGTGAACTTCGAGTTCGAGCCACGGACCAGCAAGTCCCCGCCCCGCAAGACCGTTGCGGGCGCGCCCGCGAAGGTCGCCGGTGCGAAGAAGGCTGTACCCGCCAAGAAAGCAGCGGTCAAAAAAGCCGCCACGCCCAAGGCACCGCGCAAGACCACCCTGGCCTCCGGCAAGCAGCCGAGCGCTGCGCTCATCGCGGTGATCGGTGAGGGCCTGGTGTCGCGTCCCGAAGTGACCAAAAAGCTCTGGGACTACATCAAGGCCAACGCATTGCAGGACAGTGCCGACAAGCGCAAGATCAATGCCGACACTAAGTTGCAGGCCGTCTTCGGCAAGCCGCAGGTGACGATGTTCGAGATTGCCAAGCTGATCGGACCGCACCTCAGCTGAACCCGGTTGCTTCCGCCTTTCCAGGAGACATCTCATGAGTCTGAAACTGTATTTCGCCCCCGGCGCCTGTTCGTTCGTGCCCCACGCCATGCTGGAAATGGCGGGCGTGGCCTTCGAGCCTGTCATGGTCAAGCTGCACAAAGGCGAACAGCGCACCGCCGACTACCTGGCGCTCAACCCGCGCGGCCAGGTGCCGGTGCTGGTCGATGGCGATGAGGTAATCACACAGATCGTCGCCATCTTGCTGCACCTCGACGCCCAGATGCTACAGGCGCAGATCCTGCCGGCCGGCGGTGTGTCGCGCACGCGCGCGCTGTCGTTGCTGGCCTGGATGAACAACACGGTGCACCCGACCTTCACTCACTTCTTCATGCCCCAGAAGTTCAGCGACGACGAAGCGGCGCAGAAAGCCATGCGCGCGTTTGCCGTGCCGCGCTACCGCGAGTGCCTGCAAGAGATCGAAACGATGGCCGCACAAGCGTCGCCCTGGTTGTTCGGCGAGCGGCCAAGCGCGCTGGACGCTTATGCGCTCACGCTGCTGCGGTGGGGTGGCTACGCTGGTATCGACCCCACCACCTTGCCTGCAACCTGGGACCTGGTGCAGCGCTTCGCGGCGCTGCCGGAGGTGGCAAAGGCGATTGAGCGCGAGCGCCTGGTCCTGAATGTTTATCAACCTGCCGGCTGAGCAGTCGGCGCGGGCGGGTCGTTCAACCCGTCAGTCGTCATCGCCGCGCGGTGGCGAGAAACGCACCGACACCAGCAGCCCGCGCCGCTGCAGCTGTTCGGGGTAGGTGTCCTCCATCTGCACCGTGGCGCCGTGTTGTTGGGCGATTTCCTGCACGATGGCCAGCCCCAGGCCTGAGCCGTCGACGTTGGTGCCCAGCGCCCGGTAAAAGGGCTGCATCACCAGTTCCCGCTCGTTGGCCGGGATGCCCGGTCCGTTGTCTTCCACCTGCAGGATCTGCACACCGCTGAACCGGTCCACCAGCACCCGCGCCGTGACCACGCCGCCGCGGCCGGCGTAGTGGATGGCGTTGTCCACCAGGTTGCGCACCATCTCCTGCAGCAGCGTCGGGTTGCCGTCGATGATGCAAGCCTCGGGCAGCTGCTCGGGTCCGTCGTAGCCCAGATCGATGCCGTGTTCCATGGCCCGTGGCACCGAGTCCTGCACCACCTGGGTGACCAGTTGCGCCAGATCGATTCGCGCGCTGGGCAGGGCGCGCCCTGTGGTCTCGGCCCGGGCCAGCGCCAGCAGCTGGTTGACCGTGTGCGTGGCGCGGGTGCTGGAGCGAGCGATCTGCTGCAGCGAACCGCGGATCTCAGCCGGATCGGTCTCGCGTTGGGCCAGTTCGGCCTGCATGCGCAGCCCGGCCAGCGGCGTTTTGAGCTGGTGGGCCGCATCGGCAAGGAATCGCTTTTGGGTGGTGAGCGAAATCTTGAGCCGGGTCAGCAGATCGTTGATGGATGACACGAGCGGCGCCACCTCTTGCGGAATGAAAGACTCTTCGATCGGGCTCAGGTCGTCAGGCTTTCGGGCGCGGATGCGCTGCTCCAGCTCGTTGAGCGGGCGAATGCCGCGCACCAGCGCCAGCCACACCAGCAGGACTGCCAGCGGCAGGATGATGAATTGCGGCACCATCACACCTTTGATGATTTCGGTGGCCAGCGTCGAGCGTTTGCCTTTGGTTTCGGCCACCTGCATCAGCACCAGGCGGGTGGGATCGCTGTGGCGCGCCAGCCAGGTGTAGGCCACCCGCACCTCGTCACCGCGCACCAGATCGTCGCGCATCAGCACACGCCCGGGCTCGGGCGTTTCGTTGTCGCGCGGCAGCGGGAAGTCGGTCTCACCGCTGATCAATTCGCCGCGCGGATCGACCAGCTGGTAGTACACCAGATCGCTGTCGTCAGCACGCAGCAGATCACGCGCCTGGGGCGTGAGGTTGAAGCTCACCACGTCGTTGCGGGTGACGACGAACTGCGTGAGCGCCTGCAGGTTGAACTCCAGCGCCCGGTCAAATGGCTTGCTTGCAATGCCTTGCGCCACAAACCAGGTCAAGGCCAGCGACAGCGGCCACAGCAGCAGCAGCGGCGTGAGCATCCAGTCGAGGATTTCGCCGAACAGGCTGCGCTGCTCGCGCTGGAACAGCCCAAACGACATCGGTCCGCTGCCCAGCGTCTCGGCGTCGGTGGGTTTGACGCTCCCCCCTGCGCTGGGCTTGACGCCCCCCGCGCCGCCTTCCGCGTCACCCCCCCGGGGGGGTGACGCACTGCGGCCCGGCCAAGCCGGTTCCACTGCGCCACTGAGTGAACTTCCTTTCATAGCTCCTACTGGCTGGAAAGGCAGCGTTGCGGACGACGGCTGCAGCGCGGTCCCATCCGGCGCGAAATGTCTGGTTCAGGAATCCCGTGGAACCGGCTTTGCCGGGCCACAGGGATTGCCCCCCCTTGGGGGGGTGACGCGAAGCGGAGCGGGGGGGTCAGATCTTCTCCAAGCAGTAACCCAATCCCCGCACCGTGGCGATGCGGATCGGCCCTTTCTCGATCTTTTTGCGCAGGCGGTGAATGTAGACCTCGATCGCGTTGTTGCTCACCTCTTCGCCCCACTCACACAGCCGCTCGACCAGCTGATCCTTGCTGACCAAGCGACCGGCGCGCTGCAGCAAGACCTCCAGCAGACCCAGCTCGCGCGCCGATAGCTCGACCATCTTGCCGTCGATCGTGGCAACCCGGCCGGCCTGGTCGTATTCCAGTGGACCGTGTTTGATGGTGTTGGTGCTGCCACCCATGCCGCGCCGCGTGAGCGCGCGCACCCGGGCTTCGAGTTCCTGCAGCGAAAACGGCTTGGCCATGTAGTCGTCCGCTCCATAGTCCAGGCCCTTGACGCGCTCCTCCACGCTGTCTGCCGCGGTCAGGATGAGCACCGGGATCGACGATCCACGCGCGCGCATGCGCTTGAGCACTTCGAGCCCATGCAGCCTGGGCAGACCCAGGTCCAGGATCAGCAAGTCAAATTCGTTGTTGGTCATGAGCGCGGCATCGGCCTCGCTGCCGCTGGCCACATGGTCCACCGCGGCGCCGGCGGCGCGCAGGCCGCGCAGCAGACCATCCGCCAGAACCTGGTCGTCTTCCGCAATGAGGATGCGCATGCGTGTCTCCGATCGTTTTTTGCATTATGGCGAAAGCGGCGCAGGGCGCGCCTGGCGACAAACCCGCACCAGACCCGCACGGGCGAGGTGTTCGCGCCCGCCCCCGATTCAGCGCGCGCCGTAGGCCTCCAGCCCCAGCGTCACGACCGTGGCCACTTCGTCGCCCACCAGAGCGTGGAATTCGCCTTGCGCCTGCGCCACCGCCTGGCGGAAGGCCTCCAGCCAGAGCAGCCCGGTGGCGGTGAAGACGATGCGGCGCGCGCGCGCATCGTGCGGGTCGGGCTGGCGCTCCACCAGTCCCCAGGCCTCGCATTGCGTCACCAGGTCGCCCATGGCCTGTTTGCTCATGCCCGCGGCCTGCGCCAGTTCGGTCAGGCGCGAACCGGACACCTGCAGGTGGCGTGTGATGTGCACATGGGCCGCCGCGATCTGGTCACGCGCCGCCAGATTGGACAGCGCCAGCGGCACGTTGGGGTCGTGCGCCATCAGGTGCAGCACTCGCTCGTCGAATCGGCGCAGGGCCAGGCCCATGAGCCGGCCCAGGTGGCTTTGTCGCCAGCGGTCGTCCGCGGGGTCGACCTGATGAACATGGGGCATGGTAAATAGTAAAGGAAACTGACCAATATTTTGAGGTTATGAGTTCAATCCTCCGATAAACTGCTGTTCAAGCATCCAGTCTGTATGCAAAAGCATGCGACAGATGCGAGCACCCACTTATCCTGAAGCCTTTATCAAACAGGAGTATTCAACATGGACGCAGCCGTCAAGCCCAACCCCCTCAACAGCGAAAAGGCCAAGGCCTTGCAGGCTGCCCTCGCCCAGATCGAGAAGCAGTTTGGCAAGGGCACCATCATGCGGCTGGGCGAAGGTGAGGTGATCGAAGACATCCAGGTCGTCTCCACCGGCTCCCTGGGCCTGGACATTGCGCTGGGCGTTGGTGGCCTGCCGCGCGGCCGGGTGGTCGAGATCTACGGCCCGGAATCGTCGGGCAAGACCACGCTCACCCTGCAGGTGATCGCCGAGATGCAAAAGCTCGGCGGCCAGGCCGCGTTCGTGGACGCCGAGCACGCGCTGGACATCCAGTACGCGCAAAAGCTGGGCGTGAACCTGCAGGATCTGCTGATCTCTCAGCCCGACACCGGCGAGCAAGCGCTGGAAATCGTGGACAGCCTGGTGCGCTCCGGCGCGGTCGACCTGATCGTGGTCGACTCGGTGGCGGCGCTCACGCCCAAGGCTGAATTGGAAGGCGAAATGGGCGACTCGCTGCCCGGTCTCCAAGCGCGCCTGATGAGCCAGGCGCTGCGCAAGCTCACGGCCACCATCAAGAAGACCAACTGCATGGTCATCTTCATCAACCAGATCCGCATGAAGATCGGTGTGATGTTCGGTAGCCCCGAGACCACCACCGGCGGCAACGCGCTCAAGTTCTACGCCTCGGTGCGGCTGGACATCCGCCGCACCGGGACCATCAAAAAAGGCGACGACGCCATCGGCAACGAGACCAAGGTCAAGGTGGTGAAGAACAAGGTGGCGCCACCGTTCAAGACCGCCGAGTTCGACATTCTGTTTGGCGAGGGGATCAGCCGCGAAGGCGAAATTCTCGACCTCGGTGTGGTCAACCGGGTGATCGAAAAGTCGGGTGCCTGGTACGCCTACAACGGCGAGAAGATCGGTCAGGGCCGTGACAACTCACGCGAATTCCTGCGTGAAAACCCCGACCTGCGCCTGGAGATCGAGAACAAGGTGCGCACCGAGCTGGGTGTGCCACTGCTGCCCGTGGATGAGGCTCCCGCCGCCAAGGGAGGTAAGGCCAGCAAGGTCGACAAGGCCGAGAAGGTCGACAAGCCGGTCGCTGCCGAATAAGCACGGCACGCCACAGGCAACGCGCCTGTGTGGGCGCGCCCTGGCGTGGTCTTGACCGTATTCGAACGACCAGATGGCTTTTGATCAACCCTCGCTGAAAGGGCGCGCCTTGCGCCTGCTCGGCCAGCGCGAACATTCGCGCGCTGAGCTGGAGCGCAAGCTGCGCCAGCACGAAACCGAGCCCGGCGAACTAGCGCGTGCGCTGGACGACTTGCAGGCCAAGGGCTTCATCAACGAGCAGCGGGTACTGGAGTCGGTGGTTTTCCGGCGCGCGCCGCGCCTGGGCGCGATGCGGGTGCGCCAGGAGCTGCAGGCCAAAGGCCTGGCGCCAGAAGCCATCGCCCACGCCGTGGCCGAGTTGCAGGGCAGCGAGGTGGAGCGCGCGCGCGAGGTGTGGCGAAAAAAGTTTCAGGCGCCCGCCGAGGACGCCCAGGGTCGCGCGAAACAGATGCGCTTTCTCGCCGCGCGGGGCTTTGGTGCCGAAGCGATCCGCCGGGTGGTCAAGGGTGGCGAAGAAGACTGAGTGAGGGTGATCAATAAGCGCATGTGACTCTCGCGGCGTTTCTGAAGCGCGGGCCCTCAACTCAAGGATGCCGTGGCACGGGCTTTGCCTGGCCACAGGCATCGCCCCTGGGGGGTGGCGCACCGCAGGTGCGGCGCGGGGGGTCAAATTCCCAGCATGAGGCAGAGGTTTTGTACCGCTGCGCCGCTGGCGCCCTTGCCCAGGTTGTCCAGGCGTGCGATCAGCACAGCCTGGCGGTGCGCTTCGTTGCCAAAGACCCGCAGCTCCAGCCAGTTGGTGTCGTTGAGCGCGGTGGCGTTAAGCTTGCCGTCGCCAGTGGCAGGCTCTACGCGCACAAAGCCCCCCACCGCGGCGCTGGCCGCGTAGTGGGCCACCAGCGCGTCATGCAGGTCGCTTGCCCTGGGCCGGCCAGGCAGATCGTCCAGATGCAACGGCAGCTGCACCAGCATGCCCTGGCGGAAGTTGCCGACCGCAGGCATGAAGATCGGCCGGCGGGTCAGTCCGGTGCAGAACAGGATTTCAGGAATGTGTTTGTGCGCCAGACCCAGGGCATAGGCTTCGTACAAAGGCGCTTCGCCTTTCTCGTAAGCCTCGATCATGGTCCGCCCGCCGCCGGAGTAGCCACTGACCGAAGGCAACGAGATCGGGAAATCGGTTGGCAGCAGGCCGGCGTCCACCAACGGGCGCAGCAGCGCAATGGCGCCAGTGGCGTAGCAGCCGGGATTGCCCACCCGGTCGGCAGCCATCACGGCGGCGCGCTGGTCGGCACAAAGCTCGGGAAAGCCGTAGACCCAGCCCGGTGCGCAACGGTGGGCGGTGGATGCATCAATGATGCGGGGTTTGCGGCCAGGCAGCGCATCGATCATGGCCACCGACTCGACGGCAGCGTCGTCGTGAAGGCACAGAATCACCAGATCAGCCTGCGCCATCAGTTCGCGCTTGGCCTCCGGGTCTTTGCGGCGCTCGGGCGAGATGCTCAGCAGTTCGATGCCCGGCAGCGACACGAGCCGTTCGCGAATCTGCAGGCCGGTTGTGCCGGCCTCGCCATCGATGAAGATTTTGGCCATGATCCGTCCGTCTTGTCAGTTCTGGTTCAGAGATGGGCTCATATAATTATGCATTACGTTCAGCGCCACCCCGCCCGATTTTGGTGCGTTGCAGCATGATACATTCCTTGGGTTAAGCGCCCCGGCGCTCTCGCGGCCTCCTCCGGGGCTGACCTCCGATTCTGTCCACCCTTCCCTGAGAGAGCCCTCATGAAGATCCACGAGTACCAAGCCAAGGAAATCTTGCGCCAATTTGGTGTGCCAGTGCCGCGTGGCATTGCTGCGTTCACGGTGCAGGAGGCGGTTGAAGCCGCTCAAAAACTCGGAGGCCCGGTCTGGGTCGTGAAAGCGCAGATCCACGCCGGCGGCCGAGGCAAGGGCGGTGGCGTGAAGGTGGCCAAGTCGATCGACGACGTGAAGCGCCTGGCCGGCGAGATCCTGGGCATGCAGCTCAAGACACACCAGACTGGCCCCGAAGGCCAGAAGGTTCGCCGCCTCTACATTGAAGACGGCGCTGACATCCAGAAAGAGTATTACGTCTCGGTGGTGACCGACCGCGCCACGCAGAAGGTCGCCTTCATCGCCTCCAGCGAAGGTGGGATGGACATCGAGGAAGTGGCGCACAGCACGCCGGAAAAAATCATCAAGGTCTTCGTTGATCCGCTGGTCGGCCTCACCGACGCCCAGGCCAGGGAAATCGCCGACGGCATCGGCATGCCGGCAGGTTCCAGCGCACAGACGATCGACATCCTGCAAAAGCTCTACAAGTGCTACATGGAAACCGATGCGTCGCTGGTGGAGATCAACCCGCTGAACCGCGACAGCAAGGGCAATGTCATGGCGCTCGACGCCAAGTTCAACTTCGATCCCAATGCGCTGTTCCGCCATCCCGACGTCGTCGCCTACCGCGACCTGGATGAAGAGGACGCCGCCGAAATCGAGGCCTCCAAGTTCGACCTCGCCTACATCTCGCTGGACGGCAACATCGGCTGCCTGGTCAATGGCGCTGGCCTGGCCATGGCCACCATGGACACCATCAAGCTGTACGGCGCTGAGCCGGCCAACTTCCTGGACGTGGGCGGTGGCGCCACCCCGGAGAAGGTCACCGAAGCCTTCAAGATCATGCTCAAGAACGACAAGGTGAAGGCCATCATGGTCAACATCTTCGGCGGCATCATGAAGTGCGACACCATCGCCACCGGCGTCATCACCGCCTGCAAGGCGACCAACCTCAACGTGCCACTGGTGGTGCGCATGAAGGGCACCAACGAAGCCCTGGGCAAGAAGATGCTGGCCGAGTCCGGCCTGCCCATCATCAGCGCCGACACCATGGCCGAAGCCGCCGAGAAGGTGGTCGCCGCCGTCAAGGCCGCCTAAGTCGCCCAAAGCGGTTCAAAAATCTTGCGGGACAGACCATCCGAGCTGCCCCCAACTGAATAAGGTCCACCATGTCGATCTACATCAACAAAGACACCAAAGTCATCACCCAGGGCATCACCGGCAAGACCGGTCAGTTCCACACGGAAAAATGCCAGGAATACGCGAACGGCAAAAACTGCTTTGTTGCTGGCGTGAACCCCAAGAAGGCCGGCGAATCGATCTTCAACATTCCGATCTACGCTTCGGTGAAAGAGGCCGCGGCTGAGACCGGCGCCACCGTGTCGGTGATCTATGTGCCGCCCGCTGGGGCTGCCGCGGCGATCTGGGAAGCCGTTGAGGCCGATCTCGATCTGGCGATCTGCATCACCGAAGGCATTCCGGTCAAGGACATGCTGATCGTGCGCAACAAGATGAAGGCCAAAGAAGCCGCGGGGGGCAAAAAGACCTTGCTGCTGGGCCCGAACTGCCCCGGTCTGATCACGCCCGACGAGATCAAGATCGGCATCATGCCCGGTCACATTCACAAAAAAGGCCGCATCGGTGTGGTGTCCCGCTCGGGCACGCTGACCTATGAAGCCGTGGCGCAGCTGACTGAAATCGGCCTGGGCCAGTCGAGCGCAGTGGGCATCGGCGGCGATCCCATCAACGGACTCAAGCACATCGACGTGATGCAGGCCTTCAACGACGACCCTGACACCGATGCCGTGATCATGATCGGTGAAATCGGTGGCCCGGACGAAGCCGAAGCGGCCGAATGGTGCAAGGCCAACATGAAGAAGCCCATTGTCGGCTTCATCGCGGGTGTCACCGCGCCGGCCGGTAAGCGCATGGGCCATGCCGGTGCCCTGATCAGCGGCGGCGCCGACACTGCGGACGCCAAGCTCGCCATCATGGAAGCCTGTGGTTTCAAGGTCACGCGCAACCCGTCCGAGATGGCCAAGCTGCTCAAAGCGCTGCTCTGAGCCACTCGGCATTCTGTGAAAAAGGCAACGCTGGGCGTTGCTTTTTTTTGGGCTTGTGCCTTGGCGGTCACAAATCGTTACCACCCAGGCCCGTTGGGCGCCCGCCTGTCAAGGCGGTCTGACAGCGCATATGGCTGCCTCAGAGAATCCACTCCCTGCGCGCAGTTTCGCCGATCTAGTGGGATTCCTGTGTGCCCGCATCGGTACTTTGTTCAAGAAGCGCTTTTTTGTCCCGCAAGTCCTCTTCGTCACCCACACGCCGCCCAGCTTCCGCCTGGCGGCGCGATGCGGTGCTGGGCGCTGGCGTCTTGATGGCGGTGCTGGCCCTGCACATCGCCACCGATCTGCTGGGCGGTCTGGAGCGCCGCTTCTACGACTTTGCCAGTCGGCACAGCGATCGTGATCCCAGCGATCGCATCGCCATCATCGCCATCGACGATCAAAGCATTGCCAACATCGGACGCTGGCCCTGGCCGCGCGAGGTGCACGCCCGGATGATCGACCAGTTGTCGGCTGCAGGCGCCAAGACGGTGGCGCACACTGCGCTGTTCCTGGAGCCCCAGGTGGCGCCCGGCATGGACAAGTTGCGCGAACTGCGCGGCCTGCTCGATAGCCGCTCGCCTGCCGTCGATCTGAGCGACCTCGGCGAGGTCTCGCGCCAGCAGCTGCTGGGCTTCATCGCCGAGGCCGAACGTGGACTGGACCACGATGCCCGGCTGGCCACCAGCCTGAAGCAGGCCAATCGGGTCATCGTGCCCTCGCTGTTCACCCTCGGTGAATCGCCTGGTCGCCCGGATCAGCCACTGCCCCCGTTTGCGCAACGCAGCGTGTTGCCGCTGTCCAGCGGCATGGGTCTGCCCGCCTCGCAGTCGCAGCAACCCATTGAACCCATCGGCGCAGCTGCGCGCGCCGTTGCCCACCTCAACCAGGTACCGGACCGAGATGGCGCGGTGCGTCAGGAAGCGCTGTTGCTCAACTTCGATGGACAGACCGTTCCTTCCATGGCTTTGACTGTCGCTGCACACAGCCTTAACCTGGGGCCTGCTGATGTGAGCGCGGTGCCGGGTGAGGGCATCATGCTGGGCCGGCTGCGCATCCCGACCGGCGACGATGGTCTGGTGCTGCCGCAGTTCTACCCCGACCAGGGCGGCCGCCCGGCTTTTGCGGTCGACGCGTTTTATGACGTGCTCTCGGGCAAGATCCCTGCCAGCAAATACGCCGACAAGGTGGTGCTCATTGGCGCCACGGCGGCGGGGGTGGGAACCTTGTTCAACACGCCGGTCTCGCCCGCCATGTCGCCCGCAACCATGCTGGCGCACACCACCTCCAGCATCCTCAATGGCCACTTCATCGCCCGTCCCGCCTGGGCAGGTTTCGCCACCCTAGGCCTCTTTCTGCTGGTGGCGGGCTACGTGATAGCGGTGTTGCCCCGGCTCTCGGCCGCCACCGGCGCCTGGATCACGGGGCTGGGCTTTCTGGCCATGCTGGGGTTGGAGTATGGGTTGCTGTCTCAGGCCTCGGTGTGGTTGCAGGCGGTGCTGCCCGCGGCCGCCCTGCTGGCTGGCCACCTGGCCCTCACGACGCGCCGCTTCCTGGTGACCGAGGCGGGCAAAGTCCGCTCGGACGCCGAGTCGGCCGAAACCAACCGCATGATGGGTCTGGCGTTGCAGGGTCAGGGCCAGCTCGACATGGCGTTCGACCGCTTCCGGCGCGTGCCCGCCAGCCCGGAGCTGGTGGACAACCTCAAGCACCTGGCGCTCGACTTCGAGCGCAAGCGCCAGTTCAACAAAGCGCAGGCGGTCTACGAGCACCTGGGCCGGCTCGGCGGGCAGGACGCCGACCTGCAGCAGCGACTGAGCCGCGCTCAGCGCTTGTCCGAGACCGTCATCCTGGGCGGCGGCGCTTCTCACCCCGGCGGCACGCTGTTGCTGACCGGTGGCGGCGTGGAGAAACCCATGCTGGGGCGGTACCAGGTGGAGAAGGAGCTGGGCAAGGGCGCCATGGGCGTGGTCTACCAGGGCCGCGATCCCAAAATCGGCCGAGTGGTGGCGATCAAGACCCTGGCGCTGAGCAGCGAATTCGAAGGACAGGAGCTGCAGGAGGCGCGCGAGCGTTTTTTCCGCGAGGCCGAGACCGCCGGACGCCTGCAGCATCCCCACATCGTCACCATTTTTGATGCCGGAGAAGAGCACGACCTGGCTTTCATTGCCATGGAGTTCCTGCCCGGCCGAGACTTGGTGGAGCACACCCGCCCGGGCCATCTGCTGCCAGCGGCCACCGTGATCGCGATCGGCGAGCAGGTGGCGCGCGCGCTGGACTATGCACACCAGCACCAGGTGGTGCACCGCGACATCAAGCCGGCCAACATCATGTACGACCCCACGTCAGAAACGGTGAAGGTGACCGACTTCGGCATCGCCCGCATCACCGACGCCAGCCGCACCAAGACCGGCATGGTGCTGGGCACGCCCAGCTTCATGTCGCCAGAGCAGCTGGCTGGCCAGAAGATCGAGGGCAGCTCCGACCTCTACTCGCTGGGCGTGACCCTCTTTCAGCTGCTGACCGGCACCCTGCCGCTGCGAGGCGATTCCATGGCCGCGCTGATGTACCAGATCGCCAACCAGCCCGCGCCCGACCTGCGCACTTTGCGCCCGGATTTGCCGTCAGCGCTCGCCGATATACTGGCGCGAGCGCTGTCCAAGTCGCCGCAGGCGCGTTTTGCGAATGGCAAGTCCATGGCAGATGCCCTCAGGGGTATCGCCGTTGACCAGCCTCTTGAGCCATCTGCCTTGCCCACGCCGACCCCCGCCTCCGCTGAGACCACCACCGCCTACGAGACCACGCAGATCGAAGTGAACACCGCGCAGTCGTCGTTTGCAGCCACCGAGGTCGCCCATGAGGGGCTTCCGCCCCTGGCCCGCTGAGCGCCTGACGACTGCCACTCCAACCCGATGATGAACTTCGAGTACTTCAGCCTGACCGACCCTGGTCTGGTGCGCGACAACAACGAAGATTCGGTGGCCCTGGACCCGGACCACCAGGTGGCCGTGCTGGCCGACGGCATGGGTGGGTACAACGCGGGTGAAGTCGCCAGCGCCATGGCCACCACCTTCGTCAAGACCGAGCTCGGCCGCTGGATTGCAGAAGGCGGATCCGAAGCGAGTGCGCGCGAGGTTCGTCGGGCGATGGAGATCTGCATCGACAACGCCAACCGCTCCATCTTCAATGCCGCCAATTCCAACCCCTTGTACGCCGGCATGGGCACCACCCTGGTCATGGGCGTGTTCCAGGGCACACGCACCCTGATTGGCCATGTGGGCGACTCCCGCTGCTATCGGCTGCGCCAGGGGTCGTTGGTCCAGCTCACGCGCGACCACTCCCTGCTGCAAGAGCAGATTGATGCCGGCCTGATCTCGCCTGAGCAGGCCCAGTACGCCACCCACAAAAATCTGGTCACGCGCGCGCTCGGCGTGGAGGACACGGTGTTGCTGGAGGTGAGCGAATACCGAGCAGAAGAAGGTGATATCTACCTGCTGTGCTCCGATGGCCTGACCGACATGATGACCGATGAGCGCATCGCCGCCATCCTCGTGACGGCAGGGACGCTGGAGGAAAAAAGTCGCGCTTTGGTCGACGCCGCGAATGACAGCGGAGGCCGCGACAATATTTCGGTGATACTTGCGCAAGCCCGGTCCAGACCGGTGCGCAGAGGGTTGCTGTCCCGCATGTTGGGCCAGTGAGTGGGTTATCGAACGTGTTCTACAGGTTCCACAGGAGTCGGCCATGCCGAAAATGATCGTTTCCATTGACGGCGTCGTCATCAAGGAAGTGCAACTCACCAAAGACCGGACCACGCTCGGTCGGAGGCCTTACAACGACATCGTCATCGACAACCTGGCCGTCAGCGGCGAGCACGCCGTGATGCAGATGTCGGGCAATGACGTGACCCTGGAAGACCTCAACAGCACCAACGGCACCTACGTCAACGGCAAAGCGATCAAGAAGCAGGCGTTGCAGAATGGCGACACCGTAGAGATCGGCAAGTACAAGATCAAGTTTGTCCATGAGGGTGCCTCCGACCGCCACGAAAAGACCATGGTGATCAACTCCGGTGCTGTGGAGGCGGCCCCCGTCACGTCGACTGCGGCCGCGGCATCTACCGCCACCGCCGCGATCAAGGTGCTTTCGGGTGCCGCAGCCGGTCGCGAAGTGCCGCTGGTCAAGGTCGTGACCACCATCGGCAAACCCGGCGTGGCCGTGGCGGCCATCACGCGCCGACCCCATGGTTATGTGGTGGCTCTGGTGGAAGGCGAGACCAAACCCACGATCAACGACAAGCCCCTGGGCAATGAGGCGATCGAACTGCGCGACGGTGACGTGATCGAACTCGCCGGTACGCGCATGCAGTTCGTCCAGTCCTGAGGGGAGGCCGGGTGAGCCTCCCGGCTCGCCCGAACCGCAGGCCAACGCGTTTGGCCATGCAGCGCGCCCCATCCAAGCCATGGCGGCTCTGAGACAGCACGGCGCGCGCATCGCCGTCACCCTGATACCGCTCGTCCTCGCCGTGCTGCACGCCGTGGGCGTGGCGCCCATGGGGGTGCTGCAGCGGCTCGACCACCTGATTTACGACGCTCGCCTGCGGGCCACCATGCCTGCGACGCTCGACGAGCGCGTGGTGATCGTCGACATCGATGAAAAGAGCCTGGCCGAGGTCGGGCGCTGGCCTTGGTCGCGCGACCGTGTCGCTCAGCTGGTTGACACCTTGTTCGAGCAGCAAGGCATTGCCTTGCTGGGCTTTGACACCGTGTTCGCCGAACCCGACGACAATTCTGGGCTGCGCCAGTTGCAGCAGCTCGCCCAGGGGGCACTGGCAGAACAGCCGGGCTTTGCCGCCGCGCTGCAGTCCCTCACGCCAGAGCTCGATCACGACGCGCGCCTGGCACGCGCGCTGCAGGGTCGCCCAGTGGTGCTGGGCTATTACTTCACCAGCGATCGCGACGGCCGCCGCAGCGGCACCCTGCCTGAGCCCGTCATGCAGAGCAGCGACCTGCAGGGCCGCACCATCCTCGCCACGCGCTGGGATGGCTTTGGCGCCAACATCGTCCCACTGGCCGCCGCCGCGCCGCGCGCCGGCTTCTTCAACGCGATCACCGCGCCCGACGGCGTGGTGCGCTCTCTGCCGCTGCTGGCCGAGCACGACGGACGCTACTACGAATCCCTGTCGCTCGCGATGTTTCGCCTGCTGCTGGGTTCGCCGACGGTGCAGCCCGGCTTTCCGGCCAGCCGCCTGCTGCCAAACAACTACCAGGCGCTGGAAAGCGTGCGGCTGGTGCAGGGCACGACCACGCTGGCCATCCCGGTGGACGAACGGGTCTCGGCGCTGATCCCGTTTCGTGGACCTGGCGGCCCGCAGGGGGGCTCGTTCACCTACGTGTCGGCCAGCGACGTCCTGGCCGGGCGGCTGGCGCCCGACCAGCTGCGCAACAAGATCGTGCTGGTCGGCACCACCGCGCCGGGTCTGCTCGACCTGCGCGTGACCCCGGTGGGCGAAACCTACCCTGGCGTGGAAACCCACGCCAACCTCATCGCCAGCCTGCTCGACGGCGAACTGGACAGCCAGCCCGACTACGCGCTGGGCTACGAGCTGGTGGTGCTGGTCGCCGCGGGCCTGGTGCTGGCGCTGGTCTTGCCCCTGCTGAGCGCCTGGCGCGCCGTGTTGCTCAGTCTGAGTGTGGTGGCTGCGGTGATGGGCCTGAACCTCTGGCTCTACCTCGGCCCTGGCCTCGTGCTGCCGCTGGCCAGCGCCCTGGTCATGATCGGTTTTGCGTTTGCACTCAACATGAGCTACGGCTACTTTGTGGAGAGCCGCACCAAGCGCGAGCTGGCCCAGCTCTTTGGCACCTATGTGCCGCCGGTGCTGGTCGAGGAGATGGTCAAGGACCCCGCCAGCTACAGCATGCAGGCCACCACGCGCGAGCTCACGGTGATGTTTTGCGACATGCGCGGCTTCACCGCGCTGTCTGAAAGCATGGAGCCAGCCCAGTTGCAAGCCTTGCTCAACACCGTGTTCAGCCGCCTGACGCAGGTGATTCGCGAACACCGCGGCACGATCGACAAATACATGGGCGACTGCGTCATGGCGTTCTGGGGCGCCCCGGTGGACATGCCCGATCACGCCGCCCAGGCCGTGGCGGCGGCGCTGGACATGGCGCGCGCCGTTGACGAACTCAACCGCGAGCACGCCGCTCAGGTCCTGCCCGCCATCGGAGTGGGCATCGGGCTGAACACCGGCGCCATGTGTGTGGGCGACATGGGCTCGGACGTGCGCCGCAGCTACACGGTGATTGGTGATGCGGTCAACCTCGCGTCCCGGCTCGAAAGCCTGTGCCGGGTTTACGGTGTGGACGTGATCGCCAGCGACAGCACCCGGGCGCAAGCCGCCGGTTTCGTGTGGCAGGAGGTCGACCGGGTGCGCGTCAAAGGCAAGGCCAGCAGCGTGACCGTCTACACCCCCTGGGGCGTCGGGCCTGATCTGCCCCCGGCGCAGGCCGAAGAAATGCAGCGCTGGAACCAGGCTTTGCAGGCCTGGCGCTCTCAAGACTGGCCGGCCTGCGAGGCAGCGCTTGCGCAGCTGCAGCGGCAGAACGAGAAAAAAGTCCTTTACCACCTATATGCCCAGCGGGTAGCCTCCTCCGAGGTGTTGCCAATCGACCCTTCGTGGGACGGCACCACCACTTTTGAAACCAAGTAGGCCGACCCGGGTTCGCCTGCCAACCACCTGACCACCCATGCGGGTTCGCGTACTCGGCTGTTCCGGCGCCATCGCCAAAGACTGCCGCACCACCTCGTTTCTCCTGGACGATGACGTGCTCATCGACGCCGGCACCGGCGTGGGCGATCTCACGCTCGACGAGATGGCGCAGATCCACCACGTCCTGCTAACCCACTCGCATCTCGACCACGTGGCCGCGCTGCCGCTCATGCTCGACGCCGTGGCCGCCCGCCGGCTGGCCGCCGGCGCCCAGCCGCTGCAGGTGCACGCCCTGCCCGGCACCATCGCCGCGCTCCAGGCCCACGTGTTCAACAACCTGATCTGGCCCGACTTTTCGGTCATCCCCAGCGCCGAGCGCCCGCTGATGCGCTTTGTGCCCATCGAAGTGGGGCAGGTGCTGCAGGTGGGCAGCCAGACGGTGGAGGTGCTGCCGGCTGTGCACACCGTGCCTGCAGTCGGTTACGCCGCCGCGGGCGACACCGGTCACTGGATATTCACCGGCGACACCGAGCGCAACCCGGCGTTCTGGGCCCGCGTGAACCAGATGAACGTGGCCATGCTGGTGATCGAAACCGCCTTCAGCGACCGCGAGAAAGCCCTGGCGGCCCGCAGCCTGCACCTGGCACCCAGCGTGCTGGCCACCGAGCTGGACCACATCGACCGCGCCCACCACTACCCGATCTACATCACCCACACCAAACCAGCCGAAACCGGCTTGATCATGGAAGAGATCGAGCGCTTCGATCAGACACCCAGCCGGCCCGGCGATGTGCGCCACGACATCCGCTGGCTCAGCGCCGGCATGCGCTTCGAGGTGTGACAATTCGCGTCTGCCTAGGCTGGCCTGACAAAAATCGTCACCTTCCAACGGCCCCGCCCGACACAAATCGTCACACTGCAGCGGCAAAGCGTGAAACAGGGCACAAAAAACACCCCATTTCAGGTTGGCACGGTCTCTGCTGAATAGAACCCGTCAGTCAACCTGTTTCCCCAACCCCTCTAGGAGTTTTTCTCATGAACTTGAAGCGTTCCATGCAAAAAGGTTTCACCCTCATCGAACTGATGATCGTGGTGGCCATCATCGGTATCCTGGCTGCTGTGGCCCTGCCGGCTTACCAGGACTACACGGTGCGCGCTCGCGTGTCGGAGGGCCTGGTTGCCGCCTCTGCTGCCAAAGTCAACGTGCAGGATGTGCTGGCTTCTGGCAATCCTGCTGCAAATGCTAGTGGCTATGCGACTGGTTTCACGGCACCCAATGCCACGCGGAACATCACAAGTCTGACCATCGCTCCTGCGACTGGTGTGATCGAGGTGACGACTACCGCGGCAGCTGGCAACGGAACCCTGCGGCTGACCCCTAATGCGCCTATCGGTACCGACCTGCCAGACGCTACCGCTGCGTTCACGCCGCCATCGCAGCCAGTGTCTTGGCGCTGTATGGCCGCTACCGCTGTTGCCGGCAGCTTCACTGCCACTGCTACAGCTGGCACCCTGCCCGCTCGCTTCGCCCCCTCTGAGTGCAAGTAAGCGCTGGAGATTGATGAGAGGAGCGCTTCGGCGCTCCTTTTTTGTTTAGCAGGCTCACTTGGGAAAATTAGTGTCACTAGCATGAATTGGTCTCGACGTCTTCGTAGTGCTGCTCCAATCGCGGGAATCCACCTTGGCTTGAGTAGTGTTGTAGTCTTAGTTATCGCAGTGTTGGTATTAGGTGTTTGGTACCCACACCCTTACGACCAAATGATTCAGGGGCGCAACTTGCTCTTTCTGTTGCTGGCTTTGCAACTGGCGTGCGGTCCTCTTCTCACACTTTTACTCTTCGATCCAGACAAAGAAAAGTACAAATGGCGTATCGACATTGCTCTAATTGCCTTAATTCAGATCGCTGCACTTCTTTTTAGTTTGACTCAACTCGCGAGCTCACGCCCAATCTTCACTGCCTTTGAAGGCGACAGATTTAGGGTGGTACAGGCTAACGATATTGTGGTTGGGAGCTTGCCTCAGAGCCCCTCCTCTTTGTCAAAGCTTGGTTATGGAGGTCCTAGACTAATAGGTGTCCGCTTGCTTGAGGCATCGGATCCCGAATACCCAAAAAGCGTAACAATGGCGATGCAAGGTGTTCATCCGGCGTTCAGGCCAGAAAGGTGGCGCGAGTACAATTTAATAGTGCCTGAAATTAGTAGGGCTTTGCGTCCAATCGCTGAGCTAAAGGCAAAGCATCCTAATCGCGTTGAAGAATTGATGCAGTTAGAAAATTCGCTTGGAATTGATGAGGAAAACCTGGGCTACCTACCATTGGTGCGAGCAGAAATCACGGATTGGGTGATTTTTATTCGAAGAGCTGATGGACAACCAGTGGCCTATGCTCATATCGATAGTTGGTGACTCAATTAAGGAAAATCTTGAGTGAAGCTCTGATGGGCGAAGCGCCTGCACCTTTGACCAACCGTATCGCTTGGACTCCCCAGATGTTATTGGGAGTGCTGGTCGGCGCAATGATTTGGTTGTGGCCATATACCAATGGACCACTCTCGCAATTTTGGCCCAATCTAGTCGCTTGGGCATCAGGTCTATTGCTGCTGATTTTGTTTCTTGAACGAGCACGCAGGGGGGCAGATGTCATCGTGTTTGGTTGGCTTGTTGCTTCGGTCGTGAGCGCGATCATGGCGGTGATGCAATATTTCAACTGGGACGACTCCTTCTTCCCATTTATTGCTACTGCAGTCCCTGGCTATGCATACGCGAACACAAGACAGGCAAACCACCTTGCGAGTTTGCTAAATGTTGGTTTGTTGAGTGTGCTCTGGTTGATTCGTAAAGATAAGCTTCCCCATCAGACGCACTGGATTGGCGTTCTTCTTGCAATAGGATTGGCGACGACAGCTTCCCGGGGAGGGGCGATACAGCTCGTGTTGGTTTTGATGATTGGAATTCTTTGGGCACGGTCTCAACGCCAACAAATAATTCGATGGAGTGCTCTAATATTTGTAGCCTATGTAATTGCAGTCCTGTCATTGCCGGCGCTCCTTTCGATGGTCTGGGGGTTCGAAGGGCGAAATTTGCTCGATAGGATGGCTGTCGAATCAACATGTAGCAGCAGGAAGGTTCTTTGGCAAAATGTTCTGAGCTTAATTTCTCAAAAACCATGGATAGGCTGGGGCTGGGGAGAACTCAAATATGGTCATTACATCACTCTGTATGATGAGCCTCGGTTCTGCGATATGCTATCTAATGCGCATAACTTGCCGCTTCACTTGGCGACCGAGTTCGGTATTCCAGTAGCAGGACTTATGATGTCGGGATTACTTTTTTTAGTATATCGGTTGAAGCCCTGGGTATCAATTGATGGAAACGAACAATTGGCGTGGGGCATTATTGCAATTGTCGGCCTTCATAGTTTGCTGGAGTATCCTTTGTGGTTTGGCAATTTTCAAACTTTAATTGCCTTCTCGGTGTGGCTTTTGTGGCCTTCGATTCGCGCTAAATTTTCTCCTAAAAACGGTTCAAATTTGTCGGTCATTGCCTATAAAACTAGAATTACTTGGCTCGTGGTCGCATTCACTTTTATGGTCGGATCGACTTGGGATTACATTAGAGTTACACAGTTGTATCTCCCCTATTCAGAAAGAATTGCGAAGTTTCAAGACGGAACCCTAGAGAAGGTTTACCGATCTTTACTATTTAGAGATCAGGTCTTATTCGCGCAGGTAGCAGCATCAGAACCAAGAGCTGAAAACGCAGCTGTAGTGCTTCAGGCGGCCCTGCAGGTGCTTCACATTTCGCCAGAGCCTAAAATCATTGAGCGTGTGATTGTGAGTGCCAATCTCATCGGAAGGGCTGACCTTGTACATGCACATATGTTGAGATATGCGGCCGCTTGGCCAGACGCATATTCGGTTTGGACAAGTGCTCAATCAAGTACGCCCCAACAGCGCCCTTAAACACTCATTGGTTCCTCATGTGTTTCTTGCGATGTGGACGCTCATGGTCCGCGCCACTTAGCCAGCCACAAAATGCCCACTCCTTCCTCCCGTCTTGTCAACTAATCGCACCCCTTCCATCACCATGCCCCGGTCCACCGCCTTGCACATGTCGTAGATGGTGAGCAAGGCTACGGAGACAGCGGACAGGGCTTCCATCTCCACGCCGGTCTGGCCGGTGCACTCTGCTGTCGCGCGGCACAGCACGCTGTGGTGTGACTCATTCACTTCAAACTCCACCGCCACCCGCGTCAGTGCGATCGGGTGACACAAAGGGATGAGGTCGCTGGTCTTCTTGGCGGCCTGGATGCCCGCGATGCGGGCGATGCCGAGCACGTCGCCTTTTTTGGCGGTGCCCTGTTGGATCAACGCCAGCGTGGCGGGCAGCATGGTGATGCGGCCCTCTGCGATGGCCACGCGGTGGGTGCTGGCTTTGGCGGCCACGTCGACCATGTGGGCCTGGCCCTGGGCGTCGAAGTGGGTCAGCGGGCTGTCTGAAGCGGAGGTGGATTCGGCGGTCATCGGCACAGTTTGCTACGGCTTGGTTACCGGTGGATGGAAACCTTAGGGCGAAGGCGGCATCATACGGTGATGGTTCCTTTTTCAAACCGGTTGGGAGTGTGGCGGCGGCGCTGGGCTGGCCCGGCCTGTGTGCTGGCGCTGCTGAGTGCGCCGGCCACGTTGTCGCTGGCCCAAAACCCGCTGCCTCCTGCTGGCACCTCTGTGACCGGGTTGCCCAGCCTGGGTGATGGCGCGGGCATGACGGTGGCCGAAGAGCGACGCCTGGGCGACCGCATTGCGCGCGACATCTACCGCGACCCAGACTACCTGGACGACCCGGTGCTGGTCGACTACCTGCAGTCGATCTGGCGGCCCTTGCTGGGTGCGGCGCGCGCACGGGGTGACGTGGCGCCCGAACTGAGCGAGCGGCTGGCCTGGGAGCTGATGATTTCGCGCGACAAGCGCGTCAACGCGTTTGCGCTGCCGGGCGGGTACCTCGGCGTGAACCTGGGGTTGCTGGCGGTGACGGAGCGGCCCGAAGAGCTTGCCTCGGTGCTGGCGCACGAGCTCAGCCATGTCTCGCAGCGGCACATCGCGCGCATGATCGCGACGCAGGATCGACTCGCGCCCTGGATGCTGGGCGCCATGATCCTGGGTGCGCTGGCCGCACGCAGCAACGTGGACGTGGCCAACGCCGCCATTGCGGGCAGCCAGGCGGTTGCGGCGCAAAGCCAGCTCAATTTTTCGCGCGACATGGAGCGCGAGGCCGACCGCGTGGGTTTCGGGGTGCTGACCGGTGCGGGGTTTGACGGCCGGGGATTCGTCAGCATGTTCGACAAACTGCAGCAAGCCGGGCGGCTGAACGACGACGGCTCGTTTCCTTACCTTCGCAGCCACCCGCTGACCGGCGAGCGCATCGCCGACATGCGCGCCCGGCTGCCGCTGGACGCCGCCCCGGTCCATGGTCCGCTGCGCCAGGGTGCTGCCAGCGGTGCAGGCCAGCTGGGCCCATCTGCGCAAATGCATGCGCTCATGGCCGCCCGCGCCCGCGTCCTGGCGGAAAACAGCGCAGAACGCTGGCGCGACTGGCAACAAAGCGGCGCTTCCGCCACCGCCTCGCCCGGCGAACGTTACGCCGCCGCCTACGCCAGCCTACGCCTGGGGCAACGCTCGCAAGCCCTGGCGCTGGCGCAACGGCTGCGCGGGGAGGTCGAACTGAGCCAGCGCAGCGCCGTGGACCACCTCGCGCTGGAAATCCTGCTTTCGCCTGGTGCACCACTGACCCCCGCTGACCTGGCGCAGCGCGCTCAGCTGGGTGAACAGGCTTTGGCTGGTGGCTCGCGCGCTGGGCTGCTGTTGGGCGCACAGACTGCGCTGGCCCACAACGAGGCGCAGCGGGTCAGCGTGCGTTTGCTGGACTGGGTGGTGCAGCACCCGCGCGACGCCCTGGCCTGGCAGACCTTGGCGCGTGCCCAGCAGGCGCAAGGCCAGACGCTGCGGGCCGTGCGGGCCGAAGCCGAGTCGCGGGTCGCGCAACGCGATTACGCCGGCGCGCTCGATCGTTTCAAGGCCGCGCAGGCGCTGCCGGCGGCGCTGCGAGTGGCGGATCCGATCGAACTGGCGATCGTGGACAGCCGTCGGCGCGAGGTGGAGGTGCTGCTGCGCGAAGCCGAGTCGGAGAAGTGAGCGGGCTCGCGCTCAGCGCGCGAACATCGCCTTGAGCCCGGCGTCCACCACCAGCATCAGCACCGAATAAATCAGCGAGCCGAACAACGCAGCCCAGAAGCCGGGTACGTGAAAACCATCGAGCAGGCTGGCGGCGGCCCAGAACATCAGCGCGTTGATGACGAACAGGAACAGCCCCAGCGTGACCACGGTCACCGGCAGGGTGAGCACCACCAGCAGCGGACGCACCAGGGTGTTGAGCAGGGCAATCACCGCGGCGGCGATCAGCGCCGAGGTGTAGCTCTGGATCTGCACACCCGGGTAGAGGTAGGCCACCAGCAGCAAGGCGCAGGCTGCGAGCAGCCATTTGACAATCAGTTTCATGGGGTCAGCATAGCACCGGGCCGTGTGCTGGCCAGTGTCATCAGGCGCTCACGCAGCCTCGGCGGGCGGCTGGCGAGCGGCCAGGGCCTTGCCGATGGCCAGCACCAGCACCGCCCCGGCGATCGCCGCGCCGTACTTCACCAGCGACGACTGCGGAATCTTGAACATCCACTGCCACTGGCTGGGGTCGGCAAACACCGGATCGGTCACCAGCATGCCACCGGCGATCCAGCCCAGCAGCATGCCTCCGGCCACGATGATGAAGGGAAAACGCGCCATCAGTTTGATGACGATCTGGCTGCCCGCCACGATGATGGGAATGGAAATCAGCAGGCCCAGCACCACCAGCAAGGTGGAATGTTCGCCTGCGTTTTGTGCCGCGCCCGCGATCGCGATCACGTTGTCCACGCTCATCACCAGGTCGGCCACGATGATGGTCTTGATGGCGGCCAGCAGCTTGTCGCTGCCGGCGATATCGCCGTGATCGTCGGTATCGGGCGCGAGCAGCTTGACGCCGATCCACACCAGCAGCAGCGCGCCGACAAACTTGAGGAAAGGCAGGTTGAGCAGCGTCATCGCAAACAGGATCAGCACCACCCGCAGGACGATGGCACCCGCCGTGCCCCAGATGATCCCCTTGGTGCGCTGCGCCGGCGGCAGCTTGCGGCAGGCCAGTGCAATCACCACCGCGTTGTCGCCACCCAGCAGGATGTCGATCACCACGATCTGGCCCAGAGCAACCCAGAAAGCGGTCGAAGTCAGGAATTCCATGGGTTTCTCGATGTGGCGCGCAGAGCGGTGTGGGTACCTGGGCGCGGCTCCATCGACGAACGGCTGCGCTCTCCGCTGCAGATTGTAGGCAGCGAGACCTGTCGCCAGCTGTCATGGTCTGTACGCAGTTGCCACAGGTCTGAGCGCTTGCGCGGCCCTTTGCGCGTGGACATCAACTGGAGCCTGAGCCGACTGGAGCGGGGCTCGCTAAGATCGTCTCACTCATGCCCGGCATCCACATCACCGACATCGAAGCCGCCATCAACCACTGGCGCGCGCGCGCGCCGGCTTGCGACGGCGGGGCTCTGGCGCCACCCCTGCGCGCGCTGGCCGAGGTGTACGCGCTGCTGATCTACCACGGTGAGACCGAGGCCGATGAGGCCTCCCTGCCGGCGCAGGCGAAGCAGGCCTGGCTGGATTGGTTCCACACCATGCCAGACACCCCTTGCATTGCCATCTGTTCCACCAGCCAGGGCGATGCGATGTGCAAAGGCTGCGGTCGCTTCTTTGACGAGGTGCAGCGCTGGACCGAGATGACCCCGGGCGAAAAGCGGGCGACATGGCGGCGCATCACGTTCGAAGGCTCCTCCTGGCGCTTCAACCGCTACGCCGAGCGAGCGCTGGAAGGCAAGCCAAGCTGAATCCAGCAGGACCTTGGTGCTGGCTGGAGTTCGACAGGCTCAGTCCGAACGGTCCTGAGTGCGCCAAGAACCTGTCGGTCGGCAGGAAAAGAAGTCCTTATCAGGGCACCGCGGAACCGGCTCCACCGGAGCAGCCCCTTGTGGGGTCACGCCGCAGGCGGCGCGGGTGGTCAGGGCCGACGCCGGGCCGCTCCCAAGGCGGCCCAGCCCCCTCGGGGGGCAGCGACCCGCGCAGCGGCGGAGCGTGGGGGTGCTCGTCAAACTCGCCTGGCCAGCTCCGCCGCCTTGCCCACGTAGCTGCCTGGCGTCATGGCCAGCAGGCGGTCCTTCTCTGGCTGGGGAATTTCCAGGCTGCGAATGAGCGCGTGCAAGGCCTCGGCCGTCACAGTCTGGCCGCGTGTGACTTCCTTGAGCTTCTCGTAGGCACCGGGCACGCCATAGCGGCGCATCACGGTCTGGATCGGTTCGGCCAGCACCTCCCAGGAGGCGTCCAGGTCTTCGGCCAGCGCGGCCTCGTTGAGTTCGAGTTTGCCCAGACCCACGCCCAGCGAGTGGTAGGCCAGCACCGCGTAGCCCAGGGCCACACCCATGTTGCGCAGCACGGTGGAGTCGGTCAGGTCGCGCTGCCAGCGGCTGATGGGCAGCTTCTCGGCCAGGTGCTTGAGCAGCGCGTTGGCCAGGCCCAGGTTGCCTTCGGCATTTTCAAAGTCGATCGGATTGACCTTGTGCGGCATGGTCGACGAGCCGATCTCGCCGGCTTTGAGCCGCTGCTTGAAATAGCCCAGGCTCACATAGCCCCAGATGTCGCGCGAGAGATCAATCAGGATGGTGTTGCAGCGCGCGATGGCATCAAACAGCTCGGCCATGTAGTCGTGCGGCTCGATCTGGATGCTGTAGGGCTGGAACGTGAGGCCCAGGCCCAGGGGTTCCGGCGTTTCCACCACGCGCTGGCTGAAGGCCTCCCAGTCGAAATCGGGCCAGGCGGCCAGGTGGGCGTTGTAGTTGCCTACGGCGCCGTTCATCTTGCCCATGAGCTTGACGGCTGCGATGCGTTCGCGCGCGGCCACCAGGCGCACCACGACGTTGGCGATCTCTTTGCCCACGGTGGTCGGGCTGGCGGTCTGACCGTGGGTGCGGCTGAGCATAGGCACCGCCGCAAACGCGTAGGCCATCTCACGCAGCTTGGTGATCACCGCATCCAGCGCCGGCAGCAGCACCACGTCGCGCCCGCCCTTGAGCTGCAGGGCATGGCTGGTGTTGTTGATGTCTTCGCTGGTGCAAGCGAAATGCACGAACTCGGCGGCGCGCTGCAGTTCAGGCCGCGCTTCGAACTTGGACTTGATCCAGTATTCGACCGCCTTCACGTCGTGGTTGGTGGTTTTCTCGATGTCTTTGATGGCATTGGCATCGGCTTCGCTGAAATTTTTCACCAGCCCCATGAGGTAGGTGCGCGCCCCGGGCGAGAGCGGTTTGAATTCGGCGAAACCGGCGTCGGACAAAGCGATGAACCAGGCCACTTCGACCTGTACGCGCCGGTGCATGTAACCCTGCTCACTCATGAACGGGCGCAACTGGGCCAGTCGGGCGGCGTAGCGGCCGTCCAGCGGCGAAAGGGCGGCCACGGGGGAGGGCGCGGCGAGGGCGGCGGCAGGCGCCAGAGAGGGGGCGGGGGCGGTAGGGCGCATGGCGCGATTGTAGGAGGGGCACAGACGCAGGCCCGGGATCGGGCACGGCGCAGTGCCCGCCTTGAGCCGTCGCTGGCCCTGGAAAGCGGTGTCAGGCGCGGGGCCGGGCGTGCTGGCTAAAATGGCCAGCCCGAGGGAAACCTGTCACCCAACCCCCAAGTCCATGAAACTGATTGGCGCCATCACCAGCCCCTACGTCCGCAAGGTGCGCATCGTCATGGCCGAGAAGAAACTGGACTACCAGTTCGTGCCCGAAGACGTGTGGTCGGCGACCACCCAGATCGGCGCCTCCAACCCGTTGGGCAAGGTGCCCTGCCTGGTGATGGAGGGGGCTGAGGCGGTTTTCGACTCGCGCGTCATCGTCGAGTACCTCGATACGCTCTCGCCGGTGGGCAAGCTCATCCCGGGCCAGGGCCGCGAACGGGCTGAGGTCAAGACCTGGGAAGCGCTGGCCGATGGCGTGCTCGATGCCGCCATCCTCGCGCGCCTTGAAGCCACCTGGCCCGGCCGCAGCGATGAGCAGCGCTCGCAGGCCTGGATTGATCGCCAACTCGGCAAGATCGACACCGCCCTGGCCGCCATGGCGCGCGGCCTGGGCGACAAGCCCTTTTGCTCAGGGGTTCACTTCAGTCTGTCCGACGTGGCCGTGGGCTGCGCCCTGGGTTACCTGGATTTCCGCTTCCCCCAGATCGACTGGCGCACGCCCCACCCCAACCTGACCAAACTCAGCGACAAGCTGGCGCTGCGCCAGAGTTTTGTCGATTCTCGACCAGACTAGGCACACCCCCGCGCCGCGCCTGCGGCGCGTCACCCGCTCCAGGGGGCAACGCTGGCGGCCCGGCAGAGCCGGTTCCGCGGCGTTCTGGTTTGAAGGCAGCTCCCGCCGGAAATGCGCTTGAGCGCCACATGTCCTGAAGACTTCTTCGGCGAGAGATGTCTGGGCTCAGGGCACCGCGGAACCGGCTCTGCCGGGCCGCCAGTGCCGCCCCCCTCAGGGGGGTGACGCGCCGCAGGCGCGTCGCGGGGGGAGCGGTCAAGTGACCGCGCGTCTCTTCAACCAGCGCATCAAGCCCCCCACCACCGGCAGCTTTTCGTACAGCTCCTCGGCCGCATCCCAGTAGTCGCGGTGGTCGCTGATGCGGCCGTCTGGTGTGAGCGTGAGGTGGGAGCCGCCGCGGATCACTTGCGGGCTGGCGGTATCGAAGCGCTTGAAGCGAAAGTGCATTTCCCACACTAGAAACAGCTGCGCGCCGTCGACGATGCGCTGTGTGATCACAAAACGCGGCTCGTGCAGGCTCTCGAACATGTGCGCGAAGATGTGGATGATCGCGGCGGTGCCGAAGACTTCGTTGAACGGGTCCTTGAAGCGCGCGCCCTCGGTGTAGAGAGCGCCGAGCTGCGGCAGGCTCTGGGGGGTCAGGGTCTCGAACCGACGGGCGATCTGTTCGGCCGCAGCCCGGTGGTCGGGCGCTTCGCTCATAAACCGGTGAAGCGGCGCACGGCCGGGAAGTAGGCCCGGTAGGGCAGCAGGCTGAGCAGCTTCATCACGCGGGTGAAGCGCTTGGGGTAGTGGATTTCGAACTCACCACGGGCCCAGCCAGCGATCATGTCCTGCGCCGCCTGCTCGGGGGTGATGAGTGCGGGCATGGTGAAGTTGTTCTGCGCCGTCAGCGGCGTCTGCACAAACCCCGGGTGCACCACGCTCACGCCCACCCCCAGCGGCTCCAGATCGAGGTACAGGTTTTCAGCCAGGTTGGTGAGTGCTGCCTTGGTGGGCCCGTAGGCCAGGCTCTTGGGCAGGCCGCGAAAACCCGCCACGCTGCTGATCAGGCTCACATGACCGCGTCCGCGTGCGATGAGAGCTGGCAATACCGCGTCCATCACGTGCAGTGCACCGGTGTAGTTGATGGCCAGGTGCTGCTTCAAATCGGCCATGTCCATCTCAGTGGCGCGCATCTCGCGGTAGTGACCGGCGCAGTACACCACCAGATCCAGCGGGCCCTGGGCCAGGATGGCCTGCGCTGTGGCGCGGACCGCCTCGGCATCGGTCACGTCCAGCGGCCAGGCCTGAGGCGCACGGCGAGGGTCCTGGTGGTTGCTGCTGTGTTGTTCGACAAATCGACTCAAGGCCTCAGCGCCGCGCGCCGACACCAGGACCTGAGCTCCAAGCCCATGCAGGGCCGACGCGGTGGCCGCGCCGATGCCGCTGGAGGCGCCGATCATCCACACCCGCTGGCCACGCCAGTCGGTGATGCGCGGGTTGAAGCTGGGCCACCAGGCGCTGCCGCGCGTCGGCGCCGCCGCCACTGGAAGTGAGGTGGGCTGGTCAGCAGCAAATTGGCGTGGGGCGGTCATGGGGGCGTCCTCACGCACGACGTTTGACGAAGGTGAGCTGCACTTCGCCCAGGTAGATGCCGAATTTGCTCATCACTGCTTTGTTGAGCATGACGTGCTCGTCCATCAGGTACATCCAGTCGTCGAACTGCACCTCGTACACCTTGCCGTCGACCGGCAGCGACAGCGTGTAACCCCAGCGGAAGGCGTTGCCAGCGGTCTGACCGAAGGCAGTGCCGACCACGTCGTCGGCGGTGCCGCTGTAGCGGCCTTCGCCGAGGTATTTCATGCGCCAGATGCGCTTCTGTTTCTCGCCGTCCGAGTAGATGAAATCTTCATCGAGCACGCCGTCGGCGCCGTTCCAGCTGCAGTTCATCACGACGGTGAAGCGGCGCGCTACCTTGCCGGAGCGGTCCAGGAAGACGCCGTATGCGTCGAGCGTGCCGTTGAAGTACTGGCGCAGATCCAGTTCGGGCTTCTGACCGGCGTAGTCGGAGATCTGCGGCCCGGCACAACCGGTGAGGGCAGCCGCACCAGCCAGGCCGGCGCCGAGCAAGAGTCGTCGTTGCATCATGAGGGGACTTTCAGAGAAGCAGGGAGTGGGCTGGCTGCGCGCTGTTCAGGGCGGATGACCAGGGTGTAGAGGGCGCCGCCCGCCAGCAGCTTGAGCACGCATGGCAGCAGGCAATAGGCGACGGTGAGGGTCCAGAGGGCCTCGGCATCGCGTGCACCCGGTGTGTAGCCGAACCAGGCCAGCAGCGGCAGCGCCAGGCCGGCGGCGAGCGCCAGGTTGAGCTTGGCGGCAAAGCTCCACCAGCCGAAGTAAGCACCTTCGCGCTGGCCGCGTTCGCCCAGGCGCCCGATCACGCCGGCCAGCATGGCGCCGGGCAGGGCCAGGTCGGTGCCGACCGCGATGCCCGAGAGTGCACACACGATCAGGAACGGCACGATGTCGCCCGTGCCCAGCGTGGCGGCCCACACGAACACCGCGACCGCCAGCGCCATGCCGACCAGCCAGGTGCGCGCCAGCCCGAAGCGGCTAACTGCGCGTACCCACAGGGGGATGGAAAGGGCGGCGAACAGGAAGTAAATCGCAAGAAACGCCGGTTCCTGCGCGGACGAGGCTTGCAGCCGGTCCTGCACGAAAAACAGCACCAGGGTCGCGGGGATGGCGCTGGCCGTGCCGTTGAGCACGAAGACGGCGAGCAGTTTCTGGAACAACGGCTGGCGCAGCGGCGAGAGTGAGGGCAGGGCAGCAGCCGTGGGGCTGGTTGCCATGGACGGCTGGTCGAGCGGGCGCACCGAGCGACTCCAGGCCCACCAGCCCAAAGTCAGCAACACCGCGAAAGTGGACACCGTCACGCCCAGGCCCAGTGTGCCGGGCAACACCGCGGCCACCAGCACGCCCACCAGCGCCAGCGCCTCGCGCCAGGCCACCACGCGGCTGCGTTGCGCCTCATTGCCACCCAGGCGCGCACCCCAGGCCTGGTGCGCCACGCTGACCACACTGTAGGCGGTGTAGGTGACGGCCATGACCGCGCCCGCCCAGCTCAGCAGCGCCGCCATGCCGGCGGCCTGGACCTCGGCTGGTGGAAATAGCAGGCCCCACAGGCCCAGCGCCAGCACCACCGCCGAGACCGCCGCGGCGCTGAGCACCGCGCCAATGGAGCGGGCAAACAGCCGATCGCACCAGCGCCCGATGAGGGGGTCGAGCACGGCGTCGATCAGGCGCGCGCCCAGCAACACCGCGCCGAGTGCGGCCAACGGAGCCGCGAATTCGCGCGCGTAGTGGTTCGGCAGGATCACATACAGCGGCAGCGCCACGAAGGCCAGCGGCAGACCGAGCAAGCCGTAGCCCAGGCCGTGGCGCCACGCGCCCGCACCGATGAACCGGGCCGCTGGCTCGCTCACCGGTGCGGCTGCACTCATGGCGCGCGTGCGCTCACGCGTTGCAACAAGGTCTCGCGCATCGCGGGCTGCGAGGTCTTGGGAGAGAGCCAGATGCCAAAGAACAGGCGCGAGAAGCGATCGTCCGCGATTTCTCCGAGCAGCCGGTCGTTGAGGTAGAACGAGGCGCCCCGGCCTGGTGTGTGCACGCCGGTGATGCGGTCGCCTTTCTTCACATCCGGAAACAGCGCACTCATGGCGGCCTGCCATTGCGTGGCCAGCTCCGGCGCGAGGGTGTCCAGATCGCGCATTTCATCGATCGACCGTTTGGCGATCTCGGCACCTTTGAAATTGCGCAGGTACTGCAGCTCCAGGGCAAACGGCTGCTGGCCGAACTGGGCGCTGTCAAAGCCAGGCGAGGCGAACAGGCGCGCGTCGTAGACCTCGAAGCCCCAGACCCGCAGGCGCGCGTTGCCCACCACCTGTTTGTCTTGCAGCGCCGCGGTGAGCGCTGGCTCGGGCTTGTTGGCGCGAGCAGGCAGGGCCAGCGCCACGGTCGCCAGCACCAGCAGGCTCGCCGCGGCGAGCGCTTTGAAGGGCGCGGCGGGGCGGGCAGCAGCGGTCTGGACGCGGAATGGCTTCATGTGGCTTCTCCTGAGGCTGTTCAGCCCGGCTTGCGCAAGGTGAACTGCACGACATCGATATTGCCTTCGGCAAATGCGGCTTCGCAGTAGGCGAGGTAAAACTCCCAGATGCGAAGAAAGCGTTGGTCGAAGCCGAGCTGCAACACGCGTTCCTGTTGCTGCAGGAAGGCATCGCGCCAGAGCTGAAGCGTTCGCGCGTAATCGGGGCCAAAGGCAAACTGGTCGACCACCTGCAGACCGGCACGCTCGGCTTCGGCGCGAAAGCGCGAGGGGCTGGGCAGGCAGCCACCGGGGAACACGTATTGCTGGATGAAATCGGTGCTCTTGAGGTAACGGTCAAACAGCGCGTCGTCGATCACGATGCTCTGGATGCAGGCCTGACCGCCGGGCTTGAGCAGCTTTTCCACCGCCTGGAAATAGGTGGGCCAATAGGCCTGACCCACGGCCTCGACCATTTCGATCGAGCAGATGGCGTCGAACGGACCGTCCTGAATGTCTCTGTAATCTTGCAGCCGCAGATCGGCCAGATCAGTGACGCCCAGCCTGGCCATGCGCTGCTGCGCAAACGCCAGCTGTTCGGTGGAGAGCGTCACGCCGGTCACGGTGGCACCGAACTCGGTGGCGCCCAGCTCGGCCAGCGCGCCCCAGCCGCAGCCGATCTCCAGCACGCGGTCGCCGGCTTTCACGCCGGCCATGCGCAGCGCGCGCCGCACCTTGGCGCGCTGTGCGTCACCCATGCTTTGCTCGGGCGTCTCGAACCAGGCCGACGAGTAGTTCATCGTGTCGTCCAGCCACAGCTCGTAGAAGGCATTGCCCAGGTCGTAGTGGGCGTGGATGTTCTTGCGGCTGTTGGTCTTGGAATTGCGGTTGAGCAGGTGGCGCACGCGGTAGGCCAGGCGGCCCAGCCAGGAGCCGTAGACCATGTCTTCAATGTCGCGCCGGTTGGTGATGAACAGGCGCAGCAGATCGGTGAGGTCGGGCGTGTGCCAGTCGCGGGCGATGTAGGTTTCGGCAAAGCCGATGTCACCCGACTTCAGCGCCGCGCTGCAAACGTTCCAGTTGTGCCAACTCATGCTGGCCGCCGGGCCCTGACCGTCGCCAAAGCGCTGGATGCTGCCATCGGGCAGTTGCAGCGTGAGGCTGCCGTGGCGCAGGCGCTGCAGCATTTGCAGAATCGTTCGCGCGGCGGCCGGTGCGTTGCGGGGCAGATCGAATCCAGCGGGGTGGCGTTGGGCGGTCGAAGAGGTCATGGGCTTGCGGGCGGGTCTGACGAAACAGGTGAAAGATTCCGCTCAGCGCGTTTGCGCTGGATCGGGAGCGTGGGCCGCGGTCACGAAATCGGCCGGCGGTGCGGGTTGTCGGAAAAAGGGCGCTTTCTTGATCCACAGGTGCAGGGCCTGCCAATGGATGCGAGCGATCACGCCGAAGGTCATGGCAGGGTATTGCAAGAGTGCGCGCCGGGTGCTGCGCGCATCCAGCGACACCAGCTGCCCGCTCACGCTGGTGTTGATGAGCACGTCCGACCCTTCCTGGTCGAAGTAGTCGATGCGCGCCACGGTGCGCGCCTCGGCGCTGGCCGACGCGTTGGCCTCGGTGCGCATGAAGACGAAGCGGTAATGGCCTCGCACAGGGCAGAACGGCGACACATGGAACACCTTGCTGGCGGTGCAGGGAACGCCGTAGCTTGGTGCATCGAGCAAGTAGCAGTGGCGTTCACCAAAGGTGTTGTTGACTTCGGCCACCACCGCTCGCAGCGAGCCGTTGCTGCGGTGGCAGTACCAGAAGCTCACTGGGCGGAAGCTGTAGCCCAGAACGCGCGGGTAGGTGTGCAGCCAGATTTCGCCCTGGGCATCGGTGATGCCGTGTTGCTGCAGCAGACCGTCGATCCAGGCCAGGCAGTCGGCGCTGCCGTCGCCGTGGTCGCGGTCGTGAAAGGCGAGCGCGGCGCGCCGGTTGCGCGCCAGGGCGCCGTTGCCATGGGCCTTCAGACTGCGCAGCGGCAGCATCAGGAAGTAGGTGGGGTAGGCGAACGCGTGGTGGCGGGGGCGGTGCCGCGCGTGGCGCACCTGCCCAAAACCGATCTGTGCGACGGCTGGGCGCGGTGCCAGACGCTGGGTCAAGCGAACACTCCGGGCAAGGCGGCGCGGCGAGCTTCGTTGTCGTCGGTGGCACCGACGATGCGGTGCGTCTGCATGAGGTTGCGCGCGGCCTGCAAACCTGACTTCAGGCCGTCTTCGTGGAAGCCGTAGCCGGCCCAGGCGCCCGCAAACCAGGTGTGCTGGCGGCCTTGCAGCGCGGGCAGCTGCGCCTGCGCGCGAATGGCGGCGAGGTCAAACACCGGGTGGGCGTATTCGTAGCGGCCCACGACCTGTTCGGGCGCGATCTCGCCCTGCGGGTTGAGCGATACCACCACCGGCTGTGGCACGGGCAGCGGTTGCAAGCGGTTGAGCAGGTAGTGCAGGCAGACCTGGGCGCTTTCTCGGTCGGCCGAGGGCGCGCGTTCGTAATTCCAGGCAGCCCAGGCGCGGGGGTTGGCGGGCAGCACCGAGGCGTCGGTGTGCAGCACGGCCACGTTGGGCTGGTAGCGGATGGCGCTCAGCACCTCGCGTTCGGCGGCGCTGGCGTCGTGCCCGAGGATGTTCAGGGTCTGGTCGCTGTGGCAGGCCATGACGATGGCGTCGAAGCGCTCCACCTGACCGCTGGTGACGACACGCACCCCTTGTTCGTCGCGCAGCACCTGCTGCACCGGTGTGTTCAGGCGCTTGTCGGCGATGTGGGCGGTGATCTTCTCTACGTACTGGCGCGCGCCGCCGGCCACCGTGTACCACTGCGGCCGGTTGGTGATCTGGATCAGGCCGTGGTTGTGACAGAAGCGCACCATGGTGGCGACCGGGAAGGCCAGCATCTGGTCGGTTGGGCAGCTCCAGATACAGCCCATCATGGGGAGAAAATACCAGTCGCGGAATTCGTCGGAGAAGCGCTGTTCCCGCAGGAAATCACCCAGCGGCTGCAGCAGCGGGCTGTCGGGTCGCAAGTCTTCGCCGCGCTGCGCCAGCCGAGAGGTGATGCGGTTGAAGCGCACGATGTCGGTCAACATGCGCCAGAAGCGCGGATTGGCGAGGTTCGCGCGTTGAGCGAACACGGTGGAGAGGTCGGAGCCGCTCCACTCCAGCGCCCGTCCGCCACGCCCGGCGCCAGGCGCCTTGACGGAAAACGACATGTCCGACTTGGCAATCGGCACGTCCAGGCGGTCAAAAAGCGCCAGCAGATTGGGGTAGGTGCGTTCGTTGAGCACCAGAAAGCCGGTGTCCACCCCGAAAGTGACCGGCTGCCCCTGGGCGTCGGGCAGCGTCATGTCCACGGTGTGGGTGTGGCCGCCGAAATAGTCGCCAGCTTCAAACAAGGTGATGTGGGCCAGGCCTTGCAGCGTGTGGGCCGAAGCCAGCCCGGCGATGCCGGAGCCGACGATGGCCACTCGGGGCATGCGTTGGGAGGTGCCCAGGCTGGGCAGCGCAGGGTCTTTGTACATGCTCAGACCCTGTGGGCCGAGCGGCCCAGGATACAAAAGACTGCGAAGCGCCCCGACGCGAACGAGGGAGGGAGGGAGGAGGAGGAGAAGCGCCCCGGGATTTCAGTCAGGCCCCGAAAGGCCTGAAGGCTTCGCAGTACAAAAACATTGTTGTCATGGAGAGCCGGCGGGGCAGAAAAGTTCCGTGGCAAATTGGTCATCATGGCCCTGGATCGGCTGGGGAAAACAAGAGTGGTTCGTAGGATTATGCACCGAATAGTCTGATTGTGACCAGTCAGTCACTATTTGGTCGAGATGATTTTTTCAATATCCTTGATTAAATCAGGGTCATTAGGGTCTGTGGCGCTCGGGTAGCTGCGCACCGTCGACCCGTCCCGGGCAATCAGGTACTTGTGAAAATTCCAGCCTGGTCGCTCCCCGGTGCGCTCGGCCAGTTGCTGGTAGAGCGGGTGGGCGTTGCGCCCCACCACCTGGATCTTGCTGAACATAGGGAATTTCACCCCGAAGGTGTTTTCGCAGAAGTCGGCAATGGCCGCGTTGCTGCCGGGCTCCTGGCGCCCGAAGTCGTTGGCCGGGAAACCCAGCACCACCAGCCCGCGCGACTGATAGCGCTGGTGCAGGGCCTCAAGGCCTTTGTACTGGCCGGTGAAACCGCAGTAGCTTGCGGTGTTGACCACCAGCACCGCCCGCCCGGCGTACTGGCAGAGCGATTGCGGCTTTTCGTCTTGCAGGCGGGGCAGCGTGTGCTGCAGCAGAGGTGGGCATTTGCCGGCCGGGGAGGCTGTGCCAGCCGGCTGGGCCTGCGCGCTTGGCGCCAGCGCGAGCCCAGCCAAGGCCAGCAGCGCCGCGAACACGCCGCGCCGAGGGTGCAGGTGACCAGGAGTCGAACCCCTCGCTTGGACAAACCACCGAATCATGACGCACGCTCCATAATGAACCCATCGATTGAATCATTTGTCCATGACAAGTTCAAGCCACGCCATCGCCGATGTGGAGCGCGACACCGGTCTGTCCAAAGATACCTTGCGGGTCTGGGAGAGGCGTTATGGGTTTCCCAATCCCACGCGCGATGCGGTGGGGGAGCGCCGCTACGATGATGCCCAGGTGCTGCGCCTGCGCCACCTGCGGCGTCTGCTCGATGCCGGCTTTCGGGCTGGGCAGATCGTGCCGTTGCCGCTGGACGCGCTGCTTGCCCTGCAGGCCGAACCCACCACGGGCGCCAACGATCCACCCACCCGATCCGGCCGGCCGGTCGTGGTCACCTCTCTGCGGGAGCCGCCGCCCCATGTGGCGCCCTGGATGGCGCTGCTGCGGCAGCACGATGCCCGCGGTCTGCGCACCGCCATGGAGCAGTACCTGCTGACGCATGGTCTGGCGCGACTGGTGCGCGATGGCATCACGCCCGTGAACGTGATGGTGGGGCAGTCGTGGCTGGAAGGGCAGCTCGCCATTTTCGAAGAACACCTCTACTCCGAAGTGGTGCAGCAGGTGTTGCGCCAGGCGCTGGCTCAGCTGGGCGCCGCTCGTCCCGCGGCGCCACCGCGCATTTTGCTCACCACGGTGCCTGGCGAATCGCACAGCCTGGGCCTGCTGATGGCCGAGTGCATGATGGCGCTGGAGGGTTGCGAGACCCTGGCATTGGGCGTGCAGACGCCGCTGACTGAAATCGTGTCTGCCGCGCACGCCTGCCGAGCCGATGTGGTGGCCCTGGGTTTCAGCGCGGCGCTCAATCCGCGCGATGTGCGGGCTGCGCTGACCCAGCTGCGCCGGCAACTGCCGCCTGAGCGCGTCCTATGGACCGGTGGTCAGTGTCAGGCCCTGATGGGCAACGACCGCGGTCGGGGTGGCCTGCGCATGGAAGGTCACTGGCACATGGCCAGGCTGGACGACATCCCGTTGGGCGTGGCGCGCTGGCGAAGCGGCGACCAGCAGCTTGAAGCTCCCGTGGGCGAACACCAGACATGAAACCGCGTGGCGACGATCCCCAGCGAGGGGCAGCGGGTTTCAAGGGCAACAAGGCCGCACTGCCAAGCAAGCCTTGCCTAGTCTGCGGCCGGCCGATGAGCTGGCGCAAGGCCTGGGCGCGCAACTGGGCGCAGGTGAAGTACTGCAGCGACCGCTGCCGGTCGCAGGCGCCCCGAAGCCCAGCGTCGCCATGAGCGGGCCCGCTTCGCGCGTGCGCCGCCTGGTGCTGGTCCTGGGCGACCAACTCTGGCTGGGCAACCCGGCGTTGGTCGGGTTCGATCCCGCACAAGACCGGGTGCTGATGATCGAGGCTGCTGGCGAATCCACCGGCGTCTGGAGCCACCGGGCGCGCATTGCGGTCTTTCTCTCGGCGATGCGTCACTTCCGCGATGAGCTGCATTCAGCCGACATACCGCTGACCTACCTCGCGCTGGACGACCCGCAATGCGCTGCCGGCACGCTGGCTGATCGGCTTGCCCTGGCCATGGAGACGCTGCGGCCCGAGGCGCTGTGGATCTGCGAGCCGGGCGAGTGGCGCTTGCAGCAAGACATTGAAGCGGTGGCACAGGCCACGGGTGTGGAGCTGACCTGGCACGAAGACAGCCATTTCCTGTGCAGCCGCACGCGTTTTGCCGACTGGGTACGTGGCCGCAAGGAATGGCGCATGGAGCACTTCTACCGCGCAATGCGGCGCGAGCACCGGGTGCTCATGGCGGGCGACGAACCGCTGGGAGGTCAATGGAACTTCGATACCGACAACCGCCGCGCCTACCCCAAGGCGGGTCCGGGCGCCATTCCCGAGCCGGCGCGATTCGAACCTGACGACATCACCCAGGAAGTGATTGCGCTGGTGCGCGCGCATTTCCCCGATCACCCCGGATCACTCGACCACTTCATCTGGCCCGTCACGCGCGCGCATGGACTGGCCGCCCTGCGCCACTTCATTGACGAGCGTCTGCTCGGCTTCGGACCCTACCAGGACGCGATGTGGAGCGACACGCCGTTTGGCTGGCATTCGCTGTTGTCGGTGGCGCTCAACCTGCACATGATCCACCCGCGCGAGGTGGTCGACGCGGTGGAGGCGGCGCACCACGAGCGCGGCCCGCAGGCACTGCCACTGGCCAGCGTAGAAGGATTTGTGCGTCAGGTGCTGGGCTGGCGCGAGTTCATCCGCGGCGTCTACTGGCAGCAGATGCCGGGCCTGAAAGCCGCCAACCACTTTGGTCACCAGCGCGCCCTGCCGCGCTGGTACTGGACCGGCGAGACCCACATGGCCTGTCTGCGCGACACCATCGCCCAGACCCTGAAGCACGGCTATGCCCACCACATCCAGCGCCTCATGGTCACTGGGCAATTTGCGCTGCTGGCGCAGATCGATCCGGCGCAGGTCGCTGACTGGTATCTCGCGGTGTATGTGGACGCCATCGAGTGGGTGGAACTGCCCAACGTGGCCGGCATGGCGCTCTATGCCGATGGCGGCCGCTTCACCAGCAAGCCCTACATCGCCAGCGGCCAGTACATCGCCCGCATGAGCAACCACTGCACCGACTGCCGCTACCGGCCCGCCGACCGCACCGGGCCCCAGGCCTGCCCGATCACAACGCTGTATTGGTACTTCCTCGACCAGCACGAGGCCGAGCTCAAGGCCAACCCGCGCACCGCGCTCATGGTGCGAAATCTCGCTCGCCTGGAGAGCGATGAACGCACTGCGCTGCGCGACCATGCACAGCAGGTATTGACCCACATCGACGCGCTCTGAAGCTGCGTCAGGCCGCGCCGCTGGACGGCTTATCGGTGGGCCAGCGCTGGCCTGCGGGTGGCCAGGCGGTCGCCAGCCCGAGCACCAGCCCCCACAGGCCACCGGCCAGGTGCGCGGCCAAAACAACCGACATGTCGTTGCCCGGGTCCCAGGCCACGGGCTGCGACCAGCCCTGTTCTAGGGCCAGCTTGGCGAGCACGGCGAGAAGCAGCAGACCGCCCCAGCGGCGGGCCTTGGGCACGCGAATGTGTTTGAACAGCAGGTGCACCGCGAGCACCAGCGCACCCGCGTGCAGCATCCCCGACAGGCCCACCGCATAGCCGATCTGGGGCCAGATCAGCAGCGTGAGCGTGGTCAGCGGCCAGGCCAGCAGCCAGGCGAGTGCGCAGGCGCGGGGCGGGTGCACGATCCAGGCTGTCGCGGTGAGCGCGCCCAGCGCAAGCTGGTTGCCGATCAGGTGCGGCGTGTTCATGTGCACCCAGGCAGTGGTCCACAGCGTCCAGGGACTTTCGGTCCAGCTGTCGGAACGAAACGTCAGGGTCTCGACCAGATCTTCCCCAGCCCACCAGAGCAGCATGCTGGCCACGCCATGCAGCGCGCACAGCAGCAGCCAGTCGCGCACGGACGGCCTCATGTCGGTGGCGCGGGCGATTTGTCGGGCTCAGCACCCAGCACGTGAAGCCAGAGTGCGCGCACCGCGGCCGCAGCCTCCTGAACCCGCTCTTTGTCGATTTGCGTCGGCACCTCGTCGAGCCTGGCCCGGTGCTGGATCATCCGCAGCTCGCGGTAGGCCAGCGCTGCCGCCTCGCCCACGCCGCTTGGCACCAGCCCAGCCGCCTCGATCAGCCGCAGCAGCTTGATGTTGCCGGTGTTGGGCCTCAGCTCGGCATGGATGCGCGAATGGGCCAGCACGATGTACTGCACGGCGAACTCCACGTCGACCATTCCGCCTGCACTGTGTTTGACGTCAAACAGCTCGCCGCGCACCGGGCGCGCGCTTCGGATCTTCTGCCGCATAGCCCGGATCTCGGTGGCCAGCGCGTCGGCATCGCGTTCGGCGGTGATCACTGCCTCGCGCACGGTGTCGAAACGTTCGCGCAGCGTGGGGACAGAGCCGCCGGCGCCAGACAGCCCCAAGTCGGCGGCAGCCCCCTCGGGGGGCAGCGCACCTCGCGCAGCGGGCAGCGTGGGGGTCAAGCCGCCGTCGCCGGGCCGCCCCAAGTCGGCGGCAACCCCCTCGGGGGGCAGCGCACCTCGCGCAGCGGGCAGCGTGGGGGTCAAGCCGCCGTCGCCGGGCCGCCCCAAGTCGGCGGCAACCCCCTCGGGGGGCAGCGCACCTCGCGCAGCGGGCAGCGTGGGGGTCATTTCATCCCAACCCATGACAAATCGCGCACGGGTCATGGCCTGGTGTTCCCAGGTCCAGGCGGTGTTGGTACCCCGCTGCAGCTGGTAGCGCTCGTAGGCTTCAAAACTGGTGACCAGCAGCCCCGAGTTGCCATTCGGTCGCAAGGCGGTGTCGATCTCGTACAGGTCGCCCTCCCCGGTCTTGACGGTGAGCCAGTTGATCAGCTTGCGCACGAACGTAGCGTAGATCTCGCCAGCGTTTTCATGATCATCTTCGTAGACAAAGACGATGTCCAGATCGCTGCCGTAGCCCAGCTCCTTGCCGCCCAGCTTGCCGTAGGCAATGATGGCGATGCGAGGCACCTCGCAGTGGCGGTTCTTCATGCGCGCCCAGCACCACTGGGTGGCCACGCGCAACACCGCATCGGCCAGCGCGGAGAGGTCGTCGGCGACCTCTTCCACGGTGAGCTTTTTCTCCAGGTCTCTTGCCAGGGTGCGGAACACCTCCGCGTGGTGGGCGCGGCGCAAGAGGTTGAGCAGCTCCTCCTCGTCGTCTTCACCGGTGGATTGCAGCGCGGCCCGGCGCGAGGTCAGTTCGGCTTCGAACTGGGATGCGCTGAAACGCTCCAGCAACATCTGCTGGTTGGCCAGTTCGTCAATCACGCCCGGGTGCTTGACCAGGTAGCGCGCCGGCCAGCGCGCAGCGCCCAGCAGGCGCAGCAGGCGCTCGTGCACGGCCGGGCGTTCCTGCAGCAGGGCCAGGTAACTCTCGCGCCGAAACAGCGGCTCGATCCAGTCGGCCATGCGCAACGCCGCGGTTTCGGTGACGCGGCCCTCTTCCAGCCAGGCACCGGTGCGCTCGATCAGGCGCACCAGGCGCACGCGCGCGTCTTCGCGCAGCGCGAGAAAGCGGGGTTGCTCGACCCATTCGGCGACCCGGGCTGAGAAGGCCTCGGGCAGCTGTGGCAAGACGCTGGTCAAGTCGGCTGTCGTTGTGGTGCCGCCGTTGCAGCCCTTGCCCTTGCACTGGCCCTGGCCCGCTCCGCCGAGCAGGGTGTCGAATTCGTGCGCCACGGTCTCACGGTGTGCGTCCAGGGTGTGCAGGAACTCGCACACACTGGCGCAGCCCATGGTGGCCGCCAGCCAGGCCAGGTCGTCGTCGCGCGTGGGCAGGGTGTGGGTTTGCTGGTCGTCCAGGTACTGGATGCGGTGTTCCACGCGGCGCAGAAACTGGTAGGCCTCGCCCAGCACATGTGCCGTCTCGGGTGGCATCAACTGGGCGCGCGCAAGGCGCGCGAGCGCATCCATGGTGGGGCGGGTGCGCAACTCGGGAAACTGGCCACCGCGAACCACCTGCAGAAGCTGCACGGTGAACTCGATCTCTCGGATACCGCCGCGCGAGAGCTTCACATCGTTGGCGCGACCCGGATTGCCAGCCGCGCGCTTGGCCGCGTGCTCACGGATCTGGCGGTGCAGGTTGCGCAGCGCGTCGAACACGTTGTAGTCCAGGTAGCGGCGAAACACGAACGGCAGCACGGCGCTTCGCAGGGCGCTGGCGCTTTGCGAAGCGATGCAGGCGGCGGGTGCGATAACGCGGCTCTTGAGCCAGGCGAAGCGCTCCCATTCACGGCCCTGCACCAGGAAATACTCTTCCAGCGCCCCCAGGGACACCGCACTCGGGCCCGAGTTGCCGTTGGGACGCAAGGCCAGATCCACGCGAAACACGTTGCCGTGTTCGGTGGATTCGCCCACGGTGTTGTAGATGTGTTTGACGGCCTTGCCGAAGTACTCGTGGTTGCTGATGCGGCCACGTCCTTGCGCGTTGCCAGCGGTTTCCCCATCCTCGTCGTAGACGTAGATCAGGTCGATGTCGCTGGACACATTGAGCTCGCGTGCACCCAGCTTGCCCATGCCAATCACCCACAGCTGGGCGCGCTGCAGATCGCCCTGCGCATCGAGGTATCGCGGCTCGCCATGCACGGCGTCGAGTTCGGCGAAGGCCAGTGTGCAGGCCACGTCCAGCGCCAGCTCGGCCAGTTCGGTCATGCTGCGCGTGACCTCGGTCAGCGAAGCCGAATGTTCGCAGTCCAGTACCGCCAGCCGCTCCATCACCAGCTGGCGCAGCACGCGAAGCGCGGCCGGCAGTGGCAGGCCCTGGTTCTGCAAGGCCTCCAGTCCCGTCTGCATCGAGGCGCGCACCGGGACGCCGGCGGGCAGCAGTCCGAGTTCGGCAGCAAAGCGCCGGCGCACCCGCTGCACGAAACGCGAGTAGAACGCGCCCGGGTTGTCCAGTGGCACGACGCCGCGAGAGGAAGAGGTCACGTTTGTTGACAAAGTGCTGTGCGCTGCTGCGGAACCTGTGGCGTGGCTGACCGTCATAATTTGCAGTGGATATGAACCCGAACCCCGCGACCATCGCCTCCTCCTCGCGAGGTCTCAAGACACTGTCGGTGGTGACGCGGCTCCTGCTGTGGCTGGTGCTGGCGGCCTGGAGTCTGGTTGCGCTCACCTGGGGCGTGCTTCAGTTGTGGATTGTGCCGCGTATCGGCGAATGGCGTCCGGACCTCGAACGCTGGGCCACGAGCGCGGTGGGGGTACCGGTGAAGGTGGGGGAGATCGTGGCGGCGCCGCGCGCCTCGGGTGCCGGCCCGCTGCCCTCATTCATGCCGGCGTTCGAGCTGCGGGATGTTCGCCTTTTCGACGCGCAAGGCCGGGTGGCGCTGCAGCTGCCGCTGGTGCGCACCGCGGTGTCGGTCGGCTCCCTGTGGCGCCTGAGTTTCGAGCAGCTGGTGATCGAGCGACCCGTGCTGGACGTGCGGCGCACGGCGCAGGGTCGCATCGAGGTGGCGGGGCTGGATTTTTCCGGCTCGGAGGGTGGTGACGGCGGTGCCGTGGACTGGTTTTTCAATCAGCCTGAGTTCGTCATCCAGAAGGGCGAAGTGCGCTGGACCGACGAGCTGCGCGAGCAGCCCGCGCTGGTGCTGCAGGCGCTGGATCTGGTGGTGCGCAACGGCGCGCGCAGCCACCAGATCCGGCTCGATGCCACGCCGCCGTCCGATTGGGGTGAGCGCTTCAGTGCGCGGGCCCAGATGCGGGAGCCGTTGCTTCGGTTCACCGGCCCGCAAACTGCGCCCGGTCAGCCCTGGCAGCGCTGGGACGGCCAGCTGTACCTCGACCTGCCGCGCGTCGATGTGACCCGTCTGCGGGCCTATGTCGATCTGTCGGAATGGGGTGTTGCCTTGCGCAGTGGTCAAGGAGCCGTGCGGGCCTGGGCCGACGTGGCGCGCGGTCGCGTGGCAGGTATCACCACCGATCTGGCTCTGGCCTCGGTCGACGTGCAGCTCGGCCCTACGCTGCTGCCTTTGCTGCTCGATGAAATCAGCGGTCGGCTGGCGGGTCAGTGGGATGCCGAAGGCATGGGCTTGAGCACCGAAGCGCTGCGTTTGCGCACCCGGGAAGGCGAGACCTGGCCCGGTGGACGCCTGTACCTGAAGCAGACGCGAGCCGCACCCGGGCGCGCCCCGACGCTGGCGTTCACCGCCGAGGAACTCGATCTGGCGGCGCTGTCGGCCATCGCCTCGCGCTTGCCACTGACGTCGACCACCCATGCCACGCTCGCCAGCCTGCAGCCAGCCGGTCGCGTCAGTGGCCTGAACCTCAACTGGCAGGGCGAGGCGGGTGTCGAGCCGGCCGATGGCGCGCTGATCGACTGGCAGCGGGGCGGCTATCAGGTCAAGGGTCGTATCGATGGCCTGGCCCTGGCCAGCCTGCCGCGCGCGCGAGATGCTGACGGTGTGCAGGTGCCCTTGCCCGGGCGGCCCGGTCTGTCCGGTGCCAGCGTGGAATTCGACCTCAATCAGCAAGGCGGACGTGCCAGTCTCTCCGTGGCTCAGGGCTCCATCGATCTGCCGGGCGTGTTCCAGGACAGCGTGGTACCGCTGGACCGGCTGCAGGCCGATGCAAGCTGGCGCGTGCTGGGTGAGCGCATCGAGGTCCAGCTCGACAATGTGCGCCTCGCCAATGCCGACGCCGAAGGCACGGCGCAGGTGCGCTGGCAGACCAGCGACCCGGCCACGAGTCCATCGCGCGCGCGGTTTCCCGGCGTACTGGACCTCAGCGCCACGCTCACCCGCGCCGACGCCACGCGGGTGCATCGCTACCTGCCCCAGACGGTGGGGCCGCTGGCGCAGCGCTATGTTCGCGAAGCGGTGCGCGCGGGTCAGGCGAGCCAGGTCGACTTCCGCGTGCAGGGCGACATCTGGGACATGCCTTTCAACCTGCCGGGGACCCAGGGCACATTTCGCATCGCTGCCCAGTTGCAAGACCTGGACTTCATGTATGTGCCGCCGTACCTCCAGGTCGACGGGGACACGCCCTGGCCCGCACTGCGCGGTCTGCGCGGAGAACTGGTGCTTGACCGCACGTCAATGACCTTGTCGAGCGCCGAGTCGGGGCTGGAGGGCGCGCCGAATGTGCGCCTGAGCCAGGCGCAGATCGACATCGATGACCTGGCGCAGACCACCACCCTGGTGGTGAGCGCCCGAGCCCAGGGGCCGGCGAACGAGGTGCTGGACTTTGTGCGCAACAGCCCGGTCAACTTCATGACGGGTCAGGCACTGGCGCGTGCCCGCATCGGCGGCAACGCCGGCGTGCAGTTCCGGCTCACGCTGCCCATGTACGCCATCACTTCGACCACGGTCAGCGGTACGGTAGCGCTTGCCGGCAACGATGTGCAGATCAGCCCCGACGCGCCGCTGCTCGGTCGCGCCAGCGGCAGTCTGCAGTTCAGCGAGCAGGGGTTTCAGGTCAGCGGTGCGCAGGCCCAGCTGTACGGCGGGCCGGTACGGTTTGAAGGCGGTATGCGAGCGGCGTCAGATGGAAACGGGCCGCGCATCCGCTTCCAGGGTCAGGGCACCGCCAGCGCTGAGGGCCTGAGCCAGGCCGGTCTGGGCTTTGTTTCGCGACTGTTCGAAAAGGCGCGTGGCACTGCCCCCTACAGCGCACAGCTGGGGTTCCAGGGTGGCGTGCCTGAGTTGCTGGTCACCAGCAACCTGCAGGGCATGGCCATCAATTTGCCCGCGCCACTGGGCAAGAGTGCCGAGGCGGTGCTGCCGCTGCGTTACGACAACTCGGTGCTGACCGAGCTGGACAACGTGGCGCGCAGCGACCGGCTGCGGGTGCAGATCGGCCCGACCAGCCTGCCGCTGGTGGACCTGCAGTACGAGCGCGACATCACCGGTGCGCTGCCGCGCGTGCTGCGCGGCAGTGTGGCGGTCGGGCTGGACGCAGCCGAGTCGGCGCCGCTGCCCGCCGCGGGTGTGCTGGCCAACATCCGCTTCAAGCAGATCAACGTGGACGACTGGCAGCGCGCCTTCCAGGCTGCCACCGGGGTGGTCGTGCGCTCCGACTCAGCGCCGGGCCCGGCCGTGGCCAGTCCCCAGCTGGGCTACCTGCCCACCTCGCTCGCGGTGCGGGCTGAGCAGCTCACGGTGGACGGGCGTTCGTTCAACGGCGTGGTGCTTGGCGGATCGCGCGAGGGCGCGTTGTGGAGGGCCAATGTCGATGCCTTCGAACTCAGCGGGTATGGCGAATTTCGCCAGCCTGGGCCTGGCCACGCCGGCAGTGTGTTCGCGCGGCTGGCGCGGCTGCAGCTCACGCCGTCGGTTGCGACCGAGGTCGAGCAGCTGCTGCAGCAGCCGAGCAGCGTGCCGGCGCTCGACATTGCGGTGGACGACCTGACGCTGGGAGAGCGGCGCCTGGGTCGTGTCGAGGTGCAGGCGGTCAACCGCGGCGCTGAGGGCCGGGCCAGCGAGTGGCGCCTCAACCGGCTCGCGCTGACCTTGCCCGAAGCACGCCTGAGCGCCACAGGCAACTGGGCAGCCGATCCCAGAGCCGGCAGCGGCACCGCGCCGCGCCGCGCCGCGATGGATTTTGAGCTGGAGGTCGTCGACTCGGGTCAGCTGCTCAGCCGCTTTGGCCGCGATGGCGTGGTGCGTGGTGGCAAGGGCCGAATCGTCGGCCAGCTGGCCTGGCTGGGGTCGCCGCTGGCGGTGGACTATGCCAGCCTGTCGGGCCAGCTCAAGGCCGATTTTGAGCGCGGCCAGTTTCTGAAGGTCGAGCCCGGCGCAGCCAAGCTGCTCGGCGTGCTCAGCCTGCAGGCTTTGCCGCGGCGGCTGGTGCTGGATTTTCGCGATGTGTTTTCCGAAGGGTTTGCCTTCGACTTCGTGCGCGGCGATGCGCGCATCGACCAGGGCGTGATCTTCACCAACAACTTGCAGATGAAGGGCGTGAATGCGGCGGTGCTGATGGAGGGCAGCGCCAACATCGCGCGTGAAACACAGGACCTCAAGGTGGTGGTGGTGCCCGAGATCAACGCTGGCACAGCGTCGCTGATCGCCACCGCCATCAATCCCGCCATCGGCCTAGGCACCTTTCTTGCGCAGTTCCTGCTGCGCCAGCCTTTGCAGAGCGCGGCTACTCAGCAGTTTCAGATCAGCGGCAGCTGGGCCGACCCGCAGGTCGAGAAGGTCGAGCGAGCCGCGGCTGGGACCACGCCGCCGGCTGCGGGCAACGCACCCCCCGCGGCACAATAGGTCGCGCCGTTGTCGCACGCCGGTACCAAGGAGTTCACATGAAAGTCGCTGCCATCCAGATGGTCTCGGGCATCAGCCTGGACGCCAACCTCAGTGAGGCCCTTCGGCTGCTGACGCAGGCGGCAAGAGCTGGTGCCGAACTCGCGGTGCTGCCCGAGTACTTCTGCTTCATGGGCCACAAGGACGAGGACAAGCTGGTGCTGGCCGAGACGCCAGGGCTGGGCAAAGTCCAGGACTTTCTGAGCGACGCGGCGCGCGACCTCAAGCTCTGGGTCGTGGGCGGCACGCTGCCCATGGCCATTGACGACCCGACCCATGTGGCCAACGCCTCGCTGGCCTACACGCCCAAGGGCCAGTGTGTGAGCCGCTACGACAAGATTCACCTGTTTCGCTACGACAACGGGCGCGAGCGCTACGACGAGTCGGCCGTGCTGCGCGCCGGCGAAACGCCCACCGTGTTTGATCTCAACGACCGCAGTGGTCAGACCTGGCGCATCGGCCAGAGCGTGTGTTACGACCTGCGCTTCGCCGAGCTTTACCGCGCGCTGGCGGCCGACGTGCTGCTGGTGCCCTCGGCCTTCACCCACACCACCGGGCAGGCCCATTGGGAGGTGTTGCTGCGCGCGCGTGCGATCGAGAACCAGGCCTTCGTGATCGCGCCGGCGCAGGGCGGTGTGCACGAGAACGGTCGCCGCACCTGGGGCCACACCATGGTGATCGATCCCTGGGGTGAGGTGCTGGCCTTGCAGTCCAGCGGCCCGGGCATGGTGCTGGCCGATCTGGACTTCGCCCGGCTGGCCAGCGTGCGCGAGCAGCTGCCCTCGCTGCAACACCGGCGCCTGTGAGCGCGGCGCCAGCGGCCAGCGCGGCAGGATCCAGCGGCTGGTCCGGGGTCCTGCATTCGCGGCGCGGCTGGCTCTGGGGCGCGCTGCTGCTGCTGGTGGCGGTGTTGCTGGGCGTGCTGGTGTTTCTGGCCGGTGAATTCGAAGAGGCGCGTGATCAGGCCGCGCTCGAGCGCGATGCCGCTTCACTGGTGAGCGACATCCGCAGCGAACTGGTGCGCAATGTGCAGACCCTGCAGGCGCTGCACACGGTGGCGCCCAACCCCGAGCGCTGGTCTGAGACTGCGGTCGATCTGCTGATCGAGCACCGCGAGATCGTGCGCGTGGAGTGGCGCAGCAACAACTACCGCCTGCTGGCCCAGCGCGACACGCCTTACCTCGCCAGCCTGATCGGACAAATCCGGCGCGATGCTTTCCTGCCCGAGGTGCGCCAGGCCTGCGACAGCGCCGTGCGTCTCTCGGGTCCAGCCTTTTCCGCCAGTTACTTCTGGCCGCAGAGCGAGGGTCGTGGCCTGGAGCTGATGGAGATGTGTCTGCCCGTGGTGCGTGCCGGCCTGCCCGACGGTTTTCTTGTTGCCACCTATGGCCTTCAGGGCGTTCTGGCCGAGCTCACCAACAAGGAGCTGGTGCGCGGGCGGGGCCTGTCGTTCAACGAGGCCGACGGCACTCGCCTGGCGGTGCTGAGCCAACCGCCCGAGAGCGTGCGCAGCCTGAGTGCCCAGGCCTTGCTCGACCTGCCTGGGCACACCCTGAACCTGCGGCTGGATGCCCCGCTGCTGCCGCTGGGCCTGTTTCCCAACGTGCTGACCGCCGTGGTGGGCGCGCTCTCGCTCGCGCTGCTGGTGGTGGTGGCGCTGCTGGGGCGCGACATGCGCCTGCGCCAGCGCGCCGAGCTGGAGGTGGCCGAGGCGCTGGCCTTTCGCAAGGCGATGGAAAACTCACTGGTGACCGGACTGCGGGCGCGCGACATGGAGGGTCGCATCACCTACGTCAACCCCGCGTTCTGCCAGATGGTCGGCTACAGCGCCGAGGAACTTCTGGGCGCCGGCCTGCCCGCCCCCTGGTGGCCGCCCGAGCGGGTGGACGAATACCAGCACCGCCGATCGCTGCGCCTCTCAGGCCAGAACCTGCCACGAGAGGGCTACGAATCGGTGTTCCAGCGCCGCGACGGCACACGCTTTCCAGTGCTCATCATCGAGGCGCCGCTGATCGATGCCCAGGGGCAGCAGACCGGCCACATGAGCGCCATGCTCGACATCACCGAGCAGCGCCGCATCGAAGACCTCAACCGCGCCTCCCAGGACCGGCTTCAGGCCACCGCGCGCCTGACCACGGTGGGCGAGATGGCTTCGCTGCTCAGCCATGAGCTCAACCAGCCCCTGGCCGCCATCGCCAGCTATGCCACGGGTGCCCTCAATCTGCTCGATGCCGACGACGAGCGCGTCGCACGCGGCGACTTGCGCCAGGCCATGCAGCGCATTGGCGAGCAGGCCGATCGCGCCGGGCGCGTGATCAAGAGCGTGGCCGACTTTGTGCGACGGCGCGAGCAGTCGCGCGAAGCGGTGGCGCCGCTGGATCTGGTGGAGGCGATCGCACCGCTGCTGTCGCTGCAGGCCAAAAAACAGGGCATCCAGCTGCAGATCGACTTTGTGCCTGACTTGCCGTCGGTCTGGTGCGACCGCACCCTGATCGAGCAGGTGCTGCTCAACCTGGCGCGCAACGGCATGCAGGCCATGTCCGAGGGTCAGCCTCCGCTGGTCTCCGGGCTGCGCGTGCTGCGACTGACCGCGAATCAGCCGCGCCTGTCGGCCGGGCGGGCGGGGGCAGCGCCAGCGCACAAAGCCTGGGTCGAGTTCTCGGTGACCGACCATGGCGAGGGTCTGAGCGAGGACGTGGCGCGCCAGCTGTTCACCCCGTTCTTTACCACCAAGGCCGAAGGCATGGGCCTGGGCCTGAGCCTGTGCCGCACCGTGGTCGAGCAGCACGGCGGCGCGCTCAGCTTTGAGCCCGCGCTGCCGCGCGGCACGGTGTTTCGTTTCACCCTGCCGGCTGACGCTGGCCCTGCACTTCGCTGAGCGGGGTTCATGCCGCCCTATCATTCGCCCATGACGCAGCACCCTGACGCCAAAATCTACCTTGTGGATGACGATGCCAGCGTGCGCGACGCGCTGGGGTGGCTGCTGCGCACGCGCCGCCTGCTGAGCGAGCCCTATGAAAGCGCCGACGCTTTCCTGGCCGAGGTCATGAGCTGGCGCTCCGAGCCTCAACTGCCTTGCTGTGTGCTGCTGGATGTGCGCATGCCTGGCATGAGTGGTCTGGCGCTGTTCGAGCAGTTGCTCGGCCTTCCTTGGCAGGCCGCGATGCCGGTGATCTTTCTGAGCGGACATGCCGACGTGCCGACCGCGGTGGATGCGGTCAAGCGCGGTGCTTTTGATTTCTGCGAAAAACCGTTTTCCGACAACCTGCTGGTTGACCGGGTCGAGCAGGCGCTTGCTCAATCAACTCAGGTGATTGCGCAGCGCAGCCAGCTGCGCAGCGTGCAGCAACGCCTGGAGAGCCTGACCGATCGCGAGCGCGACGTGATGGCGCTGGTGGTCGAAGGGCTGCCCAACAAGCTGGTTGCCGACCAGCTCAACATCAGCGTGCGCACGGTCGAGGTTCACCGCTCGCGCGTGTTCGACAAGATGGGTGTGAAGTCAGCGGTCGAGCTGGCCAATGCCTTGCGCCAGCCGTCGTGAGCACCGGGGCGCTCAGTCTTTGCGCTTCGCGCCGCCCTCGCGCTTTTCCTGCTCGGCCTCGTCGGGTAACTCGCCTTTTTTGCGACCCGAAAACATGGTCCACCAGACAATGAACACCAGCAACAGCAAGGCACCCAGCGCTTCGAGCAACAACAAGGTCATGACGAGTAGGGAGAGCGAGTTGGGGTGGTTCGGAAAGGGCGTGGCCTCAAGGGCGACCGCCCGCCTCAGGGGATTGGCCGCCAGCGCGCTGATTGTAGGAAGCCTGGTCGGCTGCGCCACCGATGTGGTGCAAGCCCCTGCCCCACCCCCGGACTTGCCGCCACATGCTGCCCCCACCGACACCGCTCCCCTGCCACCCTCGATCCAGCGCGCGGGCAGTCGCTGGGTGCCAGTGCGCTGGGCCGAGCTGCCTGGCTGGGGCGCCGATGGACTGCACGCGGTGTGGAACGCCTGGGTGCGCGGCTGCGAACGCCCCGCGCCAGCGCAGGCGGCGCTGTGCGCCGAGGTGCGCCAGCTCAGCATCGCCACCGACGCCGAGCAGCAAGCTTGGGTGATGCGCCGCTTCCAGCCCTACCGGGTCACCGAGCCCGATGGCACACCGCCGACTGGCCTGCTGACCGGCTACTACGAGCCCATCATGGACGCCCGGCGCCAGCCCAGCGCCACCCACCGCACCCCGCTGTACGCGCCGCCAGCCAGCCTGCGCAGCGGCCAGCCCTGGTTCAGCCGGCAGCAGATCGATGCCGATGCCACTGCCCAGGCCGCGCTCAAAGGGCTCGAGATCGCGTGGCTGGCCGATCCGATCGACGCGCTCATTCTGCAGATCCAGGGCTCGGGCCGACTCAATATCACCGAGGCCGACGGGCGCCAGCGGCAGGTGCGCGTGGCCTTCGCGGCCCACAACGGCCACCCCTACCAGAGCGTGGGCCGCTGGCTGCTGGATCAGCGCGCCATCCGCGAAGCGTCGTGGGATGCGATCAAGGCCTGGGCCGCGCAAAACCCCAAGCGTTTGAACGACATGTTGTGGAGCAATCCGCGCACCGTGTTTTTCCGCGAAGAAGCCCTGAGCGACTTCGACGCCCGCTTCGGTCCGCGCGGGGCTCAGGGTGTGCCGCTGACGCCCGGCCGCTCGATCGCCGTCGATCCGCGCAGCATTCCTTATGGCACGCCGGTCTGGCTCGCCACGCAGGGTCCCACGCTAGACATCCAGCGGCTGGTGATGGCGCAGGACACGGGTGGCGCCATCGTCGGCGCGGTGCGCGCCGACCTGTTCACCGGCTGGGGCAGCTGGACCGACGAGGCGTACACCACGGCCGCCGCGCTCAAGCAGCCGCTGCAGATGTGGGTGTTGTGGCCGCGGGTGCCTTGAACGGGGTTGGGTCAAAAACTGCTTGTTTCGCAGACCAAATGCTTGAAATTTGCCTTATGAACACACTCGACTTCGAACCACTGGATCCAGACGAATTTGGCTTTCGCGGATTCAGATTGTTGATTGATGGACAGTACATTTACAGCGTGCCGGGTTGCACCTTTGGCGAGCTTTCTTACTGGGAGTTTGCGGACGATCTTGGCTTAGAGGATGAGAGTGTCAGCTCTCAAAAAATCCATCGAGTTGTAGGTGTTTGCGACTGTGGTTTTGCCGGATGCGGAGCGACGTGGGCTCGCGTTGAGAAGCATGATGGAATCGTGACTTTCAGCGAGTTTTCTGGTTTTCAGAACCCACAAGAGTCACCAACTCTCACGTTTGATCGAGAGAACTACGAAGCGGTGATAGCGCGAATGCGAATCCTGACGGCGAAGTACCAACAGCTCGATGCTCGGAGCAAAGGTGAGGCAGAGTGACATCAAGCCGTCAACGCACCCTCATCCCATCCAATCAGCACCTTAGCCGGGATGCCCAGACCTTTGTGCAGGCGGCGGATCATCTTCAGTGTGAGGCGGCGTTCGCCACTAGCATTTTGCAGACGCGGTTTCTGCGGCCGACCATGGGCTCCAGGTCTTCGATCGTGAGGCCTTGCTGCTCCATGGGATGATGCCGGGCCACGCAATCTTGCACCAGCGTCACAAGCACGCCCAGGCGGTCCCCCTCAGGTGTACCCAGAACCGGGTCAGCCGCCATCAGTCTTGAATCTTTTTTTCGAGATGGTCCTGCGCGTGGCTTCGGTGTGCGCGGGTTGAATTTTCGTCATGAATCTTCTTGGAAGTCAGTAGCCACAGCGCCCGAAATCATGGTTTCATTCGCGTCAGCCCGGCATACACCCAGCCCGCCAGCACCGCCCCCACCGCCATCGCCAGCAGTCCCGGCAAGCCCCGCGTGGCGTCGATGAACGCTGGCATCGGGGCCACCGCGTCCACGGCACGCACGGCGGCCATCATGCCCAGGCCGGCGGCGGCTGCGAACAGCGAGCTTCGCCAGGCGGGCCAGCGTCGCGCCAGGAAGGCCGCCACACCCAGCGCTGGTAGCCAGCCGGCCGCGAGGATGCCGCTGTAGACCGGGCCAAAGCCGATCAAGTCCTGCCAGGTCGTCTCGGCGCGCAGGCCAGCCGGCATGGTCAGGCCCAGGCTCACCAGGGCCTGCAGGTTGAACTGCGTCTGCACCACCGAGCCCCAGGCGGCAGCCAGCACCCAGGCCAGCAGCAGCGCGCTGAGGTGTCGGGTCCAGTGGTGGCGTGGCGTGGGGGCGGGGAGCGGGTGTTGCATACTTTTCCAATGATGCGTTATTTCTTGTTCTGGGTTTTCAGCGTTTGTGTGGCGATGGCGTCGGCACACGCCGCCAGCTACCGGGTGGTGACGGTGGCCAGCGGGCTCGACCATCCCTGGTCGCTCGCCTTCTTGCCTGGCGGACGCCTGCTGGTGACGGAGCGTGTGGGCCGGTTGCGGCTGATCGAGCCGGGCAGAGACGGCCAGCTGCAGCTACGCGCCGAGCCGGTGGCCGGCGTGCCCCCGGTGCTGGCCACCGGCCAGGCTGGCCTGTTTGATGTGATCGTGCACCCGGACTTCGCGGCCAACGGCCAGGTGCTGCTGTCTTTTGCCCACGGCACGTCCGAGACCAACCACCTGCGTGTGGTGCGGGCCCGGTTCGACGGAAAGGAGTTGCTCGATGTCACGCCGCTGCTGACCACCCAGCCCGCCAAGGCCGACAGCCAGCATTTCGGTGGCCGCATGGCCTGGCTGCCCGACGGCACGTTGGTGGTGGGAATGGGTGACGGCAACCTGGATCGCACCGACGCGCAGCGCCTGAACACGCACCTGGGCAAGCTGCTGCGCATCACCGCCGACGGCCAGGTGCCGCGCGACAACCCGTTCGTCAACCAGGCAGGCGCCCGGCCCGAAATCTTCAGCATCGGCCATCGCAACCCGCAGGCCTTGGTGGTGGTGGATGGTGTGTTGTACGCCCACGAACATGGCGCGCGTGGCGGTGACGAGCTCAACCGCATCGCGCCCGGCGCCAATTACGGCTGGCCGTTGGTCACCGGCGGAATCGACTACACCTTTGCGCGCATCACGCCGTTCAGAAGCCTGCCCGGCCTCACGCCGCCGCTGGTGGACTGGACACCTTCGATCGCCCCCGCGGGCATGGCCTGGTACGACGCTGTGCAGTTCCCGCAATGGCGGGGCAGCCTGCTGGTGGCGGCGCTGAAGGAGCGCAGCGTGCGCCGGGTGCCGCTGGCCAACGGGGTACCGGGTCCACAGGAGCTGTTGTTCGGGGAACTCGGCGAACGCATCCGCGATGTGCGCACCGGCCCGGACGGCGCCGTCTATCTGCTGACCGACAGCCCCACCGGTCGCGTGCTGCGCGTGGAGCCGGTGACGCCCTGAGGTCGGTACCGCCCGAGGGGAACTTGGCCATCGCGCAGCCTTCGAACCGGTCTACCCGTAGGCTGGAGAGGTATGGATGACACAGACCGTTGCTCGATTTTCTGAAGGTCAGCCGGTGACGCGCCGCGCCAGCCTGGGCCGCATGGCGGCGCTGGCCGCTGGCGCTGCGGCAGGCTCTCTGCCCCTGCATGCCCAAGCCGTCGCGCCGCTCACGCGCCAAATTCCCTCCAGCGGCGAAGCCATTCCCGTGGTCGGGCTGGGCAGCTGGATCACCTTCAACGTGGGGCAGGACGCCGCGGGACTCGCGATGTCCACCGAGGTGATTCGAGCATTTTTGGCCAGCGGTGGCCGCATGATTGATTCTTCGCCCATGTACGGCTCGGCTCAAGCCACTATCGGTCATGCCATGACGCAGCTGGGCCGGCCCAAGACCGTTTGGTCGGCCGACAAGGTGTGGGACGGCGACCTGGCGCGCGGCACGGCGCAGATGGAGACTTCCCGCCAGCGCTGGGGCGTGCAGCGCTTTGATCTGCTGCAGGTGCACAACCTGCTCAGTTGGGAGGCGCATCTGCCGCGCCTGTTCGAGATGAAGGCGGCGGGTCGGCTGCGGTACGTGGGCATTTCCACCAGCCACGGTCGGCGCCACGCCGACATGGCGCAGATCATGCGCAGCCAGCCGCTGGATTTTGTGCAGCTCACCTACAACCTGGTGGACCGTGAGGTTGAGCAGCGCCTTCTGCCATTGGCGCGCGACCGCGGCATCGCGGTGATCGTGAACCGGCCGTTTCGCCAGGGCGTTCTGCCGCAGCAACTGGCGCGTTATCCGCTGCCGGGCTGGGCACGTGAGATCGGCTGTGAACATTGGGCGCAGGCGGCGCTGAAGTTTGTCGTGAGCCACCCGGATGTGACCTGCGCCATTCCCGCCACCACGCAGGTCGCCCATGTGCGGCAAAACCTGGCGGCAGGCGGCGGCCCCATGCCAGACACCGCGCTGCGCGCGCGCATGGCGCGCGAGGTCGCGGCGCTGTGATGCGGCCACCTCGCCGAACCCGCTCCCGGGGCTGCGTTGCGCATGGATGAGTGGTGGAGTTACCGGCCTTCGGACCTGCTGATGTTCTCGCCGACCATTTACTGGCGGCTGTTCGAATCGCTGAACCGGGAGGCCTGGGCCTTGCCGCTGGCGCTGGCGACCGGGGCCCTGGCGGTGTCGTGGCGCACTGCAAGAGGGACAGGCCGCGGCGCGATCAGGTCGGTGCGCGCCGTGGTCGGCTTGCTGGCCATCGGCTGGCTCTGGGTCGCCTGGGCGTTTTTCTGGCAGCGTTTCGCGCCCATCTCCACCGCGGCCCCGGCGTTTGCGGGACTGTTTGTGGCACAGGGGCTGGGCCTGATGGGGTTCGCATTTGCGCCGGGTCTGCGCTGGGTGACCGGTCATGGCGTTCGCCGCGTCGCAGGCCTGCTGATCGCCGCGTGGGCCTTGGTTGCGCACCCGTCGCTGGCGGTGGTCTTTGGCCGACCGGGGCTGCAGGCCGAGTGGCTGACCCTGGCGCCGGATCCGACCGCCCTGGCCACGCTGGCGCTGCTGTTGCTGGTGGACGGAAGCCGCCATCGGTACGCGCGGGTCTGGCAACGCGTGCTGTGGGGACTGCCCCTGCTGTGGTGCGCTGCCTCCAGCCTCACCCTTTGGACGCTGGGCGAGGCGCAGGGTGTAGCGGTCGCGGTGCTCGCTGCATTGGCATGCCTGGCCGCGGCCAGACGACCGCCCGACCACGGCTGAGCAGGTGACTCAGGGTGGACTCAGAGTGTGCTCAGGTCTGTCTGCACCGGCCAGCGCTGAGCCGACAACAGCGGATTTGCCACAAACTCGTGCTGCAGTTGCAGGGTGTAGCGGCCTGGCTTCGAGGCACACAGGCGGTAGCCATCCTGCACCGGCTGCAGGTTCACCCCACTGGCGGCGCCCGCCTGTTCCAGGCGCCAGCCGGCTCGCTGTGGCTCGGCCATGCGCAGACTGACGCAAAAACCGCGCTTCATGTTGGACACCACCACCAGCCGCTGCTGGCCGCTGAGCGCGCCGGCGGCATCGGGCATCAGCTCACTCGGGTGGCTGTTCTCCAGCACCCGCATCACCGGCGGGATGATGATTCGGAAGTCTAGCGCCGCGCTGGCCTTGCCGCTCGGCGGCGCGAAGCCGCTTTCGGCCAGCGCCAGCGGCGTGGACAGACACACAGCCAGTGTGAGCAAGCTGGATTTGAAGGGGTGTGATTGTCGGGACATGCCCAGTGAATCGGAGCATTTCTCGCGAACTTGAGGTCTTTGCCGTCGCGACCGACCTCATCAACCGCGCCAAAGCCACTGGCCCTGTCTCCCAAGTGCCGGGACAGCGGTCAGGGCGGCGGAGAAGCGGGTGGGAAACGGTTCGCGGTTCCCACCTTGCCCGCCCAAGGCGGGACGAGGCGCAGAGGGCCTCTGCCCGTGACGCGTCCTGCACGGTGCGACACGCGCAGCGGAGAGGTGTAGGGGCATCAGCGATCCGGCGCCGGGCCGCCCCAAGCCCGATCAGCTCCCTCGGGGGGCAGCGACCCGCGCAGCGGCGGAGCGTGGGGGCCTTTTCAATCCGTCCGTTGCACCGGCAGGCTCAGGCGCGTTGTCTCGCGCAGCCGGACGTCGACCCGGGCCTGGCCTTCGTCCACCACGCTCCAAGGCAGCGGCAAGGTCTCGTTGCGCACGCTCACTGTGCGCGGGCCGCTGGCCACGAAGGGGAATTCGAAGCGACCCTGGGCGTCGGTGCGTACGCCATAGCGGTTGTCCAGGAACACGGTGATGCCGGGCACGCCGGTCTCGCTGGCCTCCTGGGTGCCGCTTTTGTTGGTATCGAAATACACCACGCCTTCGATGCGCCCACCGCCGTCCAGCGCGTTGCCGCCCAGCGGCGCGTTGCGGCTGCCTGCCTGGAGCTCATAGCGCAGCACAACGTAAAACGAGCGGTCGCTGGTGCTGTTGACCGTGGGCAGCGGTGTGGCCAGCGGGTCGAGCGAGGTGGCCACCAGGCTTTTGCCTTTGGAGCGGTTGAGGTTGGCCTCCAGGCTCCAGCGCGTGTTGATGCGCCAGTTGGCCCCGAGGTTCAGGCCCCAGCGGCGGCTGTTAGCGCTGCCCTGCTCGGTGTTGAGGCTGCCGCGCAGCAGGGTGCTGTCGCCCACGGGCGCGCTCAGGCTGAGGGCTGCGCTCCACAGGTTTTGGGGTGCTTCGCCGCTCACCGGGTCGCGGCCGAGTCGGCCCACGCCGAGGCTGGTGTTGAGCGAAAACCCCTGAGGCACGGTCCAGTCCTGGTCGTAAATGAGCTCCTGCCGGCTGGCCACACTCTGGCCGCCCCCGAATTCCAGCCGCAAGCCGCTGGGGCCCCATCCGCTGGCAAAGCGCCAGTCGCCGTAGGCGTCCCAGGCTTCGCCGTCGAATCTGCGCAGCGAAAAGCCGGTGCCCAGGCTGCTGTTGCGTGCCAGGCGCCAACGTGCGCTGGCGGTGGCATAGCTGCCGTTGGCTGCGCGCCCGGAGATCGAGCGCAACCAGTCGAGCGAGGCCTCGGCCGACCACTGGCGGGTGCGCCAGGCGGTGCGCGCGTAGGCACCGCTCAGGTCGCTGGGCAGCGGCTGGCCAGCCCAGGCCAGCTCGGGCTCTAGCCGGAACAGACCCAGGCCGTGTCGGCGCGGGCCTTCGTCCCATTCGCCATCGACCCAGTAGCCGTTGCGCCCGCCGCTGACCCTGGATGATTCGTTGTGCACGGTCTGGCCCTGGACGCGCAGGCCGGGGGCTTCGTAGCGCAGCATGAGCTGGGCCGCGTCGGCGTCTTCGAGGTCCGCCGAGGTGAGCGGATTGTCGAACAGCGAGACGTCGCGCGCACTCTCTGCGCGCAGGGCGGCGGTCCAGCCCAGGCGCTCGGTGCTATTTGTTTCGGTGTCGCCGCTGGCGCCCAGCCGCCACTGGCCGCCCAAGGTGCTGCGTCGCCCGTTCAGGCTTCTGAAGGCGCTGGTGGGCAGGCCCTCCAGGCGCCCGGGTTTACCGGTGGCGGCTTGCAGTTGCAGGCCGCGCCCGGCGTTGTTCCACTCGGCGCCCACGCCTTGAATCAGTGAAGACGGCACGAACACGCGCGAGGGCAGGCGGGCAATGTCCGGCGTTGGCGTGTTGATCACGCCCAGCTCGTGGTTGGCCAGCCAGCCACCATCCCAGGGCAGGCCTCGCTGGCGCAGTGTGAGGCTGCCGCGCTCTTCCTTCGGGCTGACGCTGCCGTCCAGCGACAGCGTGCCGTGGTTGGGTGTTTCCACCAGGGCAAACGCAGCAAAGCCCAGTCGGGCGCTGGCCTCGTTGTCAAACGGCTGGGTACCGAGCCGCGTCTCCACCCGAAAAAAGCGCGGCAAGCCCTCGGTGTCGTAGGGAGCGGTCTCAATGGGGCGGGTCTCGGGCGCCAGGCCCTCGATTTCGCGGTCGACGTAGGGTGTGGCTGGCGCCGGGGCGGCGGTCTGGGCCAGCGCCACGGCGCTCGGCGCCAGCGCGGCGCACAGGCCAAGCGCCAGGCGCCAGCGGCCTCGCTGGACCTTCATGGCGCGAAGCGCGTGTTCAGCGGCAAGCGGTTGGTGCCCCACTCCAGCGCACCCTCGACCTGCAGCGGGAAGCGGATCGTGGGCACGGGGCGCCCATCTTGCACCACCGGAGCCAGACTGAGCGCACGCGTTTCGCCGGGCAGGATGGGCAGGTCAGCGGGTGCCAGTTCAAAGCGCTGGCCGCTGGCATCGGTGCCATTCACGAAGCCTTCGACCCGGCCATGGGCGTTGCCGGTGTTGCGCACGTCGATCAGGGCCGTGGGCTGGCCGTTGACCGCGGCCATGCGGGTGGTGACGATTTCCAGTTGTGGCGCGGCGCCACCGATGGCGGCGTAGACGATGACGCCGATGCGCCCGCCCACGGGGAAGTTGAGCTGGCCCTCGACCTTGGCTGTCTCCAGGCCTTCAACCATGAGCGCAAAGCGGCATTCGCGGGGTGCCGTGCCGGCGGGCGGCGTGATCTCGAAGCGGTAGCGGTAGCGCGCGCCGGGTTCGATGGTCAGCTCGCGCCTTTCGATCGCCACCCAGGGTCGGCAGCTGTCGGGGGCCAGGGCGTCGCTGAAAGTGACGGAGTTGTCGGCGTTGAACACCCAGTCGTTGGTGTAGACGCGGTAGTTGCCTTGCTCACGCCCCACGTGCTGGATCTCCACCACCTGGCGCAAGGTTTCCCCCGGCACCGGTTGAAGTTCGAAGCGCGGCGGCGAAATGTAGGCGGCAAAGCCTTGCGCGGCGGCCGGCAGCGCAGACAGCATCGTGGCCAGGCCGAGCAGGGAGGAGGTGAGCAGTCGGCGCATGGTCAGTCGGTGTCGAGTTCGAAGTGCACGTTCAGCCGCCTGCTCGGGCCGTTCCAGTCGGCGGCCGAACGAAGTCGCACCAGCAACTGGTCTTCCAGGGTGTCGCTGGCGATGAGGCCTGCATGCACCAGGGCTCGCTCACCGGACACGAGGCGACCTGGCAGCAGTCGGCCCTGGGTTGTCCAGCTGACCTCGATGGTCGAGGATTGATCGCGCGGCAGCACCATGTAGATGCGCCCACTGCGGCCCACCCATTCGCGGGTGGCGATGCGCACGTTCACCCGCACCCAGGCTTCCATGCCGGTATCGGGCTGACCCGGTGCGATCGCGCGCCACTCCATTTGCACCGTGGGCGGTACGGTGTGGCTTTGGGAATCGTCGAGGCGAAACGGGCTGGCGGTGGCGTGGCCAGCCCACAACAACGCGCCTGTCAGCGCACAGGCGATGGCGCGCTTCATGGGCTGGTCATGGTGTAGGTCACCCGGCCGTTGTAAGTGCCGGCCGCTGGCACGGTGCTGTTGGCGTAGGTGAAGCGGTGGCAGTTTTCGATGTAGGTGTTGGCGGGCACGCTGGCCAGTGTCTGTTGGCCGCCGTTGAAGGTGCCTGCGGGGATGACGTTGGGGGCGTTGCTGCCCGGCGCGGACACCGTCCAGCTGATCTGACTGAAAGGAATGCTGTCACCGCCGGTGGTGGTCAGGCTGGCCGGGGAAGTCACGCTCAAGGTGGCACTGGCCGGCCCATTGCCCGCGTTGCTGCGGCGGTAAGACGCACCGATCAGGATTTGCGAGGCCGGGTTGGCGCAGGTGGTGAAGCCGTCAAACAGGCTCTGCGACTGTGTGCTGTTGGTGCTCATGGCCTGTGGTGCGCCGCTGATGAGCTGGGCGCCCGTCAGGTTGACCTCGACGCGGTTGATGGTGCCGTTGTTGGCATTCGCCGTGCCATTGCCCACGTGCAGGAACACGCGGCGCGAGGCGGCGCCGATGCTGAGTGACCACGCGTTCGCCGCGTCGGCACCCAGCAAAGCCACGAGCGCGAGCAGCGTGGTGCAAAGGGGGCGAGGCAGCGGAGAGGTAGCGAGAGCAGGCACGGGAATCATTGTCCTTCAGGCACGGTACCGACGGACCGGAGGGGCCACCAAAGCACGAAGGAGGACTCCTGCGCGCAGGCCCTGCTTCGGCTGGGGTAGTGGCGCGGCTGGCGCCGCGCCACCACCGGGTGTCACGTGCTCAGGGCATGGTCGCGGTGTAGGTCACGCGGCCGTTGGTCGTGCCGTAGGTGCCGGGTGCCACCACTGCGGTGTTGGCGTAGCTGAAGGTCCAGTTGGCGGTGCGGCTGGTGATCCGGGTGCCCGAGCTCAGGCCCAGGTTGACCGAGGCGCCAGACGGAGCCGGGCTGTCGAAGTTGGCAGCATCTGAAGAGACCGCGGTGATTTCGCTCCAGGGGATGGTGTCACCAGCGCCGTTCGCCAGGTCGCCGGTGTTGGTGCTGGCCAGGGCGATCACGCCGTTGTTGCCCAGCACACGCACTGGCACCACGTTGCCCGTGATGGCGCCTGCCGCGGCGGTGGTACCGACGGCGGCTGGGTTGGTGGTGTAGTCAAAGGTCACGGTGTCGACAGTGGCGTTGTCGGCCAGCCCGGCGGCGCCGGTGCCCACGGCCAGGAACAGCACGCGCGGGATGATCACGCGGAAATCGAGGTTGGCGGCGGCCGAGCCGGCGCCGACAGTGAGTTGAGACTCTGCCGAGGCCAGCAGCGGGGCGGCCAGGGCGAGGGCCAGGGCGGACTTGACGAACAGGTGCTTTTTCATGGGGTTTCCTTCCGGGAGAGGGTGAGCGGCGCTGTAACACTTTTTGAACAGCGGGCGCCGGGGGCTGCGATGGCCGAATGGTACGGAACCCACTCTTTGATCACAAGCCAAACGCCGGAAAAACGTCACGAATTCAAACACTTACGCGACTTAACTGCGTCGACGGTCGAATTTTGGGGACGAGCGGTGGCCAGGCACCCTCAAGTTCGACCCCTGTTTGCCGTGGCTACCCCTTTGGTATTCAGATGCGTCAGTGGCAAGGCGCTGGCCGCCTTGACCTCGCCCAGCGAAAAACTGGTGTGCAAGTCCTTCACGTTGGGCAGGTTGAGCAACACCTCGCGCGCGAAGCGGCTGAAGTGGTTGAGGTCGGGGCAAACCACCTGCAGCTCAAAGGTGCCCGAGCCGCTGATGTAGTGGCAGGCCACGACTTCGGGGATGTCGCGGATGGCGGCCTCCAGCGAGCGGGTGATGTCGCCGCTGTTTCGCTCGGCATCCAGCCGCACAAAGGCCAGCACACCCAGACCGATTTTTTCCCGGTCCAGCTCGGCCCGGTAGCCGCGGATGAAGCCGGCGGCCTCCAGCGCGCGCACCCGGCGCCAGCACGGTGCGGCCGAGAGACCGACCCGGCTCGCCAGCTCGGCATTGGTGAGGCGGCCGTCCTGCTGCAATTCGTTCAGGATGGCCAAGTCAAACTTGTCTAACGTTTCCATAGTGCCCATATTCTAGAAAGAATCGTGCTTTTGGAGGCCTGTAAGGCGCACGAAAAGCAAACACCTGTCAAGCGGCGGGTCATACACTGTGCGGCACACTGAAACCAGCCGACCTGGCCGGTTTTGGCATCCAGCCACCGCCCACAAGGCGGTCCCACTCGTCAGGAGACCTGCATGAACGCGCCGCTGCCCGAACACATCCGCAAAGCCCTCGAAACGGTGACGCTGGATGACAAGTACTCGCTCGATGTCGGGCGCGCCTTCATGAGCGGGGTGCAGGCGCTGGTCAAGCTGCCCATGCTGCAGCGTCAGCGCGATGCCCTGCAGGGCAAGAACACGGCGGGTTTCATCAGCGGTTACCGCGGCTCGCCGCTGGGTGGCTACGACCAGGCACTGCAAAAAGCCGCCCCATACCTCAAGCAGCAGAACATCGTGTTCCAGCCGGGTGTGAACGAAGAGCTGGCGGCCACCGCGCTCTGGGGCACGCAGCAGCTGGGGTTTGCCCCCCAGGGCAGCAACAAGTTCGACGGCGTGTTCGGCATCTGGTACGGCAAGGGTCCTGGCGTGGATCGCTGCTCGGATGTTTTCAAACACGCCAACATGGCCGGCACCACGCCCTGGGGCGGCGTGATCGCTGTGGCGGGCGACGACCACGTGGCCAAGAGTTCCACCGCAGCCCATCAGAGTGACCACATCTTCAAGGCCTGCGGCCTGCCGGTGTTTTTCCCGTCCACGGTGCAGGACATCCTCGACCTCGGCATTCACGCCATTGCCATGAGCCGCTTCAGCGGTGTCTGGGCCGGCATGAAGACCATCCAGGAAATCGTGGAATCGAGCGCCACTGCAGTGATCGATCCTGAGCGCGTGAATATTGTCATTCCCGAGTTCGACATGCCGCCTGGAGGCGTGCACATTCGCTGGCCCGACCACGCGCTTGACCAGGAAGCGCGCCTGTTTGACTTCAAGTGGTACGCCGCGCTGGCTTACATCCGCGCCAACAGGCTCAACCACAACGTGATTGCCGGGCCCAACGACCGCTTTGGCGTGATCGCCAGCGGCAAGGCCTACAACGACACGCGCCAGGCCCTGCTCGATCTGGGTCTGGACGACACCACCTGCCAGCGCATCGGCCTGCGGTTGCACAAGGTCAATGTGGTGTGGCCGCTGGAAGCACAGACCACGCGCGAATTTGCCACCGGCCTGCGCGAGATTCTGGTGGTGGAAGAAAAGCGCCAGGTCATCGAATACCAAGTCAAGGAAGAGCTGTACAACTGGCGCGGCGATGTGCGTCCCAACGTGCTGGGCAAGTTTGACGAAGTGGAAGGTGACTTCAGTGGCGGCGAATGGAGCATGCCCAACCCCAGCGCTCACACGCTGCTGCGCGCCAACGCCGATCTGAGCCCGGCCATCATCGCCCGCGCCATCGCCAAGCGCCTGCGCAAGCTGGGGGTGCCCGAAGACGTGCAGGCGCGGATCGACGCGCAACTGGCGATCCTGACGGCGCAGGAGCAGGCCATGCAGACGCTGCTCACCCAGGGTGTTCCCGGTGCCGAGCGCCAGCCCTGGTTTTGCTCGGGATGCCCGCACAACACCAGCACCAAGGTGCCCGAGGGCTCGCGCGCCATGGCCGGTATCGGGTGCCATTTCATGACGATCTGGATGGACCGTGCCACCGAGGGCTTCACCCAGATGGGCGGCGAAGGCGTGCCCTGGGTGGGGCAGCAGCCGTTCAGCCACGACCGGCACATGTTCGCCAACCTCGGCGACGGCACCTACTTCCACAGCGGCATCCTGGCGATCCGCCAGAGCATCGCCGCCGGGGTCAACATCACCTACAAGATTCTTTACAACGATGCGGTCGCCATGACAGGTGGCCAGCAGGTGGGTGAGCGGCCCGAAGGCCACAGCGTGGTGCAGATTGCACAGAGCATGCGTGCCGAGGGGGTGGCCAAGATCTCAATAGTGACCGACGAGCCAGAGAAGTACGCTGGCGTGAGTGGTTTGCCGGCCGGTATCGCCATCCAGCACCGCGACACGCTGGACGCGGTGCAGCGGGAGTTCCGCGAGATCGCAGGTACCACCGTCATCATTTACGACCAGACCTGCGCCACCGAAAAGCGCCGCCGCCGCAAGCGCGGCACGCTGGTGGAGCCCACCGAGCGCGTGGTGATCAACGAGCTGGTGTGCGAGGGCTGTGGCGACTGCGGCGTGCAGAGCAACTGCCTTTCGGTCGAGCCGCTGGAAACCGAATTCGGTCGCAAGCGCACCATCAACCAGAGCACCTGCAACAAGGACTTTTCCTGCGTCAAGGGCTTTTGCCCCAGCTTTGTCACCGTCGACGGTGGTCAGCTGCGCAAAAAGAAAAAGGGCCAGACCCGCGCCGAATGGACCGGCGGCGCCTTGCCCGAACCTGTATTGCCGACGCTCGACGCCGAAGCCTGGGGCGTGATTGTGGCCGGCGTGGGCGGCACCGGCGTCATCACCATTGGCCAGCTGCTGGGCATGGCCGCACACATCGAAGGCAAGGGCATCGTCACGCAGGATGCGGCGGGTCTGGCGCAAAAAGGCGGCGCCACCTGGAGCCATGTGCTGATTGCGGCGCACCAGGAGCAGATTCGCACCACGCGCGTGGCGGCGGCGGCGGCCGATCTGGTTATCGGCTGTGACCCCCTGGTGGCCGCCCACAAGGAAACCTGGGCGCGGCTTCGCACCGGTCGCAGCCATGTGGCTCTCAACAGCAGCGCCACGCCGACGGCGGCCTTCGTGACCAACGCCGACTGGCAAAACCCGTCGCAGGCTTGCGTCGACGCGCTCACCGGGCAGCTGGGCAGCGAGGCCGTGGGCGTGTTCGATGCAGAGGCGGCGGCCAATCGGCTCATGGGCGACAGCATCTACACCAACCCCATGATGCTGGGCTACGCCTGGCAGCGCGGCTGGGTGCCGCTGGGCCACACCGCGCTGATGCGCGCAATCGAGCTCAACAACGTGCAGGTGGACAACAACAAGGCGGCGTTCGAATGGGGCCGCCGCGCCGCGCACGCCCCGCAGGTGTTCGCCACGCTGCTGGCCGACGGCGGCGCGCAAGTGATCCAGTTCAAGCCGCGCGAGAGCGTGGCCACCGTGATGGCTCGGCGGGTGGAGTTCCTCACCACCTACCAGAACAAAGCCTACGCGGCGGAGTACCAGGCGTTTGTCGAGCGGGTGCGCAAGGCAGAAGCGCCGCTGGGCAAATCAGATCTCACGATGGCGGTGGCGCGCAGCCTGTTCAAGCTCATGGCCTACAAGGACGAATACGAAGTGGCCCGGCTGCACAGCGACCGCTCGTTCCACGACCGCATTGCCGCGCAGTTCGAAGGAGATTTCAAGCTGCGCGTGCACCTGGCGCCTCCCTTGTTGGCCAAGAAGAATGAAAAGGGCGAGCTGATCAAACAGAAATATGGTCCGTTCATGTTCACGGCTTTTCGCTGGCTGGCCAGGTTCAAAGGTCTTCGTGGCACCGCGCTGGACGTGTTCGGTCGCACCGAAGAGCGGCGCACCGAGCGCGCGCTGATCGGCGAGTACCGCAGCGCAATCGAAGGGCTGCTGCCCGATCTGGACGCGGGCAACCTCACGCTGGCGGTCGATATCGCCCGTGTGCCCGAGCAGATCAAGGGTTTTGGCCATGTGAAAGAGCGCAATCTGGCGGCGGCGCGCAGTCGCTGGGCGGACTTGCAAGCGCGCTGGGCGGCTGGCGAAATAGCGGACGTTCGCGCGGCCTGACCGGCTCGCAGTACCCTGCCCGTGAGGGCTGGTGTCAACTGCGCGCCGCGCAGGTGCCGCGGCGTGAACCCCTTTTCCATGGACCCAGGCAGGGGCGCGGCTTACAATCGCCGGTTGTTCCCGGCACCTTCCGGGCGGCCGGATTCCGCGCTGTCCCCAGGCCGGGCGCCGTCGCAACTGTCCCCGTTGGAGAATTCCCGTGTTCATTTCTTCCGCTTATGCCCAAGCCGCCACTGGTGGCGACACCCAGTCCACCATCATGGGGCTGCTGCCTCTGGTGCTGATGTTTGTGGTGCTGTACTTCGTGATGATCCGGCCCCAGATGAAACGCCAGAAGGAGCACAAGGCCATGGTCGAGGCCCTGGCCAAGGGCGACGAGGTGGTTACCGCTGGGGGTTTCCTCGGCAAGATCTCCAAGATCGGTGAAGCCTACGTCGGCGTCGAGCTGGCGTCGGGCGTGGAAGTGCAGATGCAGCGCTCGGCTGTCACGCAGGTGCTGCCCAAAGGCACGGTGAAGTGACCCCCCCGCGCCGCGCCTGCGGCGCGTCACCCCCCAGGGGACAACGCTGGCGGCCCGGCAGAGCCGGTTCCGCAGCGTTCTGAACAACTCCCCTGCACACTGGCGTCTGACCATGAACCGTTATCCCCTCTGGAAGTACCTGATCATTTCGGTCGCGCTGGTGATTGGCGGGCTGTACGCCTTGCCCAATCTGTTTGGTGAGTCGCCGGCGGTGCAGGTGTCGGCAGCCCGCTCAGCGGTGCGCATTGATGCCACTACCGTCAACCGGGTCGAGCAGGCGCTGGCGGCCGCATCGCTCAAGCCCTCTTTGATTCAACTGGACGACAACTCGGTCAAGGCCCGTTTCGACACCACGGACGACCAGATCAAGGCGCGCGACGCCCTGGAGCGCAGCCTCAACCCCGACGCCACCAACCCCGAGCACGTGGTGGCGCTCAACCTGCTGCCCCGCACGCCGGCCTGGCTCGCCGCGCTGCGCGCCTCGCCCATGTACCTGGGTCTGGACTTACGTGGTGGTGTGCACTTCATGCTGCAAGTCGACATGCAAGCTGCTCTGCAGCGCCGCACCGACGTGCTCACTGGCGATCTGCGCACCGCCTTGCGTGAACGCAGTGTGCGCCACAGCGGCATCAGCCGCAGCGGCCAGACCATCGAAATCCGCGCCCGTGACAGCCAGACCGCAGACGCAGCGCGCGCCTTGATCCAAGACCAGTTTGCCGATCTCGAAGTCAGGGAAACAGTCGAGGGCACCGACTACCGCCTGATCGCCACCTTGCGTCCAGAAGCAGCCCGGCTGGTGCAGGACCAGGCGCTCAAACAGAACATGACCACGCTGAGCAACCGCATCAACGAACTCGGGGTGGCCGAGCCGGTGATTCAGCAGCAGGGCGCCGACCGCATCGTGGTGCAGTTGCCTGGTGTGCAGGACACAGCCAAAGCGAAAGACATCCTGGGGCGCACCGCCACGCTGGAGGTCCGGCTGGTGGACGAAAGCTCTGAAGGCCTGTCGGCCGAGCGCGGCAATGGGCCTGTGCCATTTGGTTCCGAGCGCTACCTGGAGCGCACCGGCCAGGCGGTGATCGTCAAGCGCGAGGTATTGCTCACGGGCGAGAACCTGACGGATGCCCAGGCCGGCTTCGACGACACCCAGCAGCCAGCGGTGCACCTCACGCTCGACGCGAAGGGCGCGCGCATTTTCCGCGATGTCACGCGCGACAACGTGGGCAAGCGCATGGCCATCATCCTGTTTGAGAAGGGCCGCGGCGAGGTGGTCACTGCGCCGGTGATCCGCACCGAAATCGGGGGTGGTCGGGTTCAGATCTCGGGCGCCATGACCACGGTGGATGCCAGCGACACCGCGCTGCTGCTGCGTGCCGGCTCGCTGGCCGCGCCGATGGAGATCATCGAAGAGCGCACCATCGGACCTAGCCTGGGTGCGGAAAATATCGCCAAGGGCTTCAACAGCGTGATCTGGGGCTTTGCCGTGATCGTGCTGTTCATGTGCGTGTACTACATGCTGTTCGGGGTGGTCTCCAGCCTGTCGCTGGGCTTCAACCTGGTGCTGCTGGTGGCGGTGCTGTCCATGCTGCAGGCCACGCTGACCCTACCCGGCATCGCGGCCATGGCGCTGGCGCTGGGCATGGCGATCGACTCCAATGTGCTGATCAACGAGCGGGTGCGTGAAGAGTTGCGCCGCGGTTCATCGCCCCAGGTGGCGATCAACGCTGGCTACGACCAGGCCTGGGGCACGATCCTGGACTCCAACGTCACCACGCTGATCGCCGGTGTGGCGCTGCTGCTGTTTGGCTCTGGCCCGGTGCGCGGCTTCGCCGTGGTGCACTGCATCGGCATCCTCACCAGCATGTTCTCCAGCGTCTTCTTCTCGCGCGGCCTGGTGAACTTCTGGTATGGCCGTCAGAAGAAACTCAAGACGGTGTCCATTGGCACCGTGTGGCGCCCGGACGGCCCGGTGCCCGCCACCAAGGCCGACTGAATCGTCGCCTCGCCCTAAGGACACGCCATGGAATTTTTTCGCATCCGCAAAGACATCCCGTTCATGCGGCACGCATTGCTGCTCAACGCGATTTCGACCCTGACATTCATCGCCGCGGTGTTTTTCCTCGTCACGCGAGGGCTGAACTTGTCGGTGGAGTTCACCGGCGGGACGGTGATGGAGGTGGCCTACGAGCAGCCAGCCGATCTCGCCGCGGTGCGGCAGGTGGTCGAGTCACTCGGTTATGCCGAGGTGCCGGTTCAGAACTTCGGCACATCACGCGATGTGTTGCTGCGCCTGCCAGTGCAGGAAGGCAAGAGCTCAGGCCAGCAAAGCGAAACCGTGCTGGCAGCGCTCAAGGCGCAAAACCCGGCGGTGGAGTTGCGCCGCTCGGAGTTTGTGGGCCCTCAGGTGGGGCAGGAGCTGGTGGAGGACGGCCTCAAAGCGCTGGCGATGGTGATCGTGGGCATCATGATCTACTTGGCGTTTCGTTTCGAATGGAAGTATGCGGTTGCAGCCATCATCGCCAACCTTCACGACGTGGTCATCATTCTGGGCTTCTTCGCTTTCTTCCAATGGGAATTTTCGCTGGCGGTGCTGGCTGCGGTGCTGGCGGTGTTGGGCTATTCGGTCAATGAATCTGTGGTGATTTTTGATCGCATCCGTGAGAGTTTCCGCCGCCACCGGAAAAAGACGACGGTGCAGATCATTGACAACGCCATCACCGCGACCATCAGCCGTACCATCATCACGCACGGTTCCACCGAGATCATGGTGCTGTCGATGTTGTTGTTCGGCGGCCCTACCCTGCATTACTTTGCACTGGCGCTGACGATTGGCATCCTGTTCGGTATTTACTCCTCGGTGTTTGTGGCTGCAGCCATCGCGATGTGGCTGGGTATCAAACGCGAAGATCTGGTCAAGAGCGGGCCGAAACAAGAGGGCGACCCGGACGATCCCAATGCGGGTGCTGTCGTGTAGTGCTGACGGATTCGGGTGGCCGAAGCGGGAGTGCCGTCCGTGAACTATTTCGCATTCGTGTCATACTGAAAACATCGTGTCCTCTCCCGATCAGCATGTCTCTTCCCTGGCCAAACAGGCCCGTGAACTCTTTGTGGTTCAGGTGGGGCGCATGCTTCCAGAGTTGGCCAAGGCCTGCGACAAGCGCCTGACGGCTGTACTCGACCAGGCCGGACCGGCGCGAGAGATGCAGATCCGGCGCGATGCCTGGACCGGATTCCAGAAACACCAGACAGCCTGGCTGAATCAGAGCCGAAAAGCCATGCAGCGAACTTTGCTGCCCGGCTTTTCCCGCTCTGGGGGCACGCCGACGAGCACGGGCGGTGGCCTGGAGCTGGTGGCCGAAGGTGCCATCGACGACCAGATCATGGCGTCGCGGCTGGCGATGCGGGTGCTGGACACCTCGTCCACCGAACTCAACGAATTGCGGCTGCGCATTCAACACCTGGAAAAGCGCCAGGAGCTGCCGCGCGGCGACGTGTTGCTGCCCGATGTGACGGCCCGTGTGCTCGTCGACCAGTGGCTGGAGACCGGCATGACGCGCGAGGCCTGGCAGCTGGTGCAGGACAGCATGGCGCCAGTGCTCGGCGCCAAGATGCTGGAGGCCTACAAGGCGGCCAACGAATTCCTGATTTCCAGTGGCGTCCTGAAGGAAATTGATTTGCAAGCGCTGGTCAAGCGCACGCCAGGCGCTCGAAGCGCCGGTGGCCCTGGTGCAGGGGGGGGCGGCACCGATGGTGGTGGTGACGCCGGTGGTGGTGGCGGTGGCGGTGGCGGTCATGGTGGTCCAGCTGGCGGTTCGCAAGCTGGTTCCAGTGGTGGCCCAGCTGCAGGCTGGTCGGGAACGGGCCAGTCGGGATCGGCGGGTGGTGGTGCGGAGGATGCCGCTCGGGGACGCGGCGCACCAGCCTCTTCGGTGATGGGCGTGCACGACGAAACCCGGCTCCTGACCAGCTCCACGCCGCTGGCACGTGCGCGCATGCGGGCGCAAGGGGTGGTGGGTCGGCTCAAACGCTTGCTGATGGACAAAGTGGGTGGTGACTTCGAGGCCACGCAACTGATGGCGCCGCCTTCTGCACCGCTGCAGCAGGCCATGGCCCGTGCGATGCCGTCGGCTTTGGACCAAGCCGGTGCCCGCACCAGTGGCGGGGGCCTGCATGGCGGCGGTGTCGTCATGGGCTCTGTCCACGTCGAGCAGGCTGCGACCGAGTTGCGTCAGCGCACGACCGAACTCAAGCAGGCGGCCTCCACGCCCACCGAAAAGGCCACCATCGAGGTGGTCGCGCTGATGTTCCAGGCCATCCTGGCTGAAGAGCGCATCCCGCCCAGCGTGCGTGTCTGGTTTGCCCGACTGCAGATCCCGGTGTTGCGCGTGGCACTCGCAGAGCCCGAGTTTTTCAGTGCGCTGCAGCATCCCGCTCGCCGCCTGATCGACCGCATGGGCTCGTGCGTGCTCGGCTTCGAATCCAACGTAGGGTCTGCCGCGCTGGAAGCCGAGATCAAGCGCGTGGTGCAGGTGATTGAGCAGTACCCCGAGACCGGCCGCCGCGTGTTCCAGCTGGTGTACGACGAGTTCCAGAAGTTTCTGTCCACCTACCTCAGCGAGCAGGGCAGCGCGAGCCGCTTTGTCAGCGTGGCGCAGCAAGTTGAGCAAAAGGAAACGCTGTCGGTGCAGTACACCATCGAGTTGCGCAAGCTGCTCGACGACGTACCGGTGCGCGACGAGGTTCGCGATTTTCTGTTCAAGGTCTGGGTCGAGGTGCTGGCGGTGGCCAGCGTCAAGCATGGCTTGCAGCACGAAGAGACAAGCTCGCTCAAAAAGGTGGCGACCGATTTGCTGTGGGCCGCCAGTGCCAAGCCCAGCCGCACCGATCGCGCGCGCGTGATCCAGCAACTGCCCAACTTGTTGCAGCGCCTGCGCCATGGCATGAGCCTGCTCGGCTACACAGCTGGGCTGCAAGACCAGCACATCAAATCGGTGAGCGACATCCTGGCCGATGCGTTCATGTCGCGCACCGAATCCATCCCTCAGGAAAGTCTGGACCGCCTGTCGCAGCGCCTGACTCATCTGGAAGATTACCTGCCCGAAGGCGGCGTGGGTGATCTGGATCTGGACAACGAAAGCATCGAGATGATCACCGGCGTTGACGCCAGCAACATCGAGGTAGTCAATCAGGGTGGCAGCAAGCCCAGCGAGGCCATGAGGGCTTGGGCGGCGGAGTTGCAGATCGGGTCTTGGTTCGGGCTGGACCACAACGGTAAGTTCAACAGCGTGCAGCTGGCCTGGCGCAGCGAGCGTGGGCAGCTCTACATGTTTGTTACCAATGGCGGGCGCTGCTTCCTGATCCAGGCTGCGCGGGTTGCGGCCTATCTGCAGGCCGGGTTGCTGGTGCCGAGTGAAGAGGAAGCGCTGACCGTTCGTGCCACCCGCGAGGCCCTGGCCAAGCTCGATGCCAATCCCGAGCGCTTGTTGAACTGATCCACACCCGCGCCAGGTGTGCGGCGCCATGCCTCAGTTCGAATTTGAGCTGCTCGCGACGTCTCGCCTTCTCAACGTCGCCTTGGCATCAGCCTTGGCCCAGGCGCTGCAGCAGACCGCCCGGCAGACGCCCCACGCATCCTTCCAGCTCCAGCTCCAGCAGTCGCGCCTGCAGGTGCGCTGTGTCCAGACCGGTGCGGGCTTGCAGGGCGTCAAGGCTCACCGGGTCGAAGCCCATCACGGACAGCAGGCCTTCGGGGTCAGTCGGCGCAGGATCGTTTGGGGCGTCGGCCGCCGAAGCGCTGGGTGAGGTGAAGCGCAAATCCTCCAGGATGTCCTGCGCAGATTCCACCAGCTTGGCGCCCTGGCGAATGAGCGCATGGCAGCCTCGCGACTGCGGCGCGTGGATCGATCCCGGAATGGCGAACACGTCGCGTCCCTGTTCTGCGGCCAGTCGCGCGGTGATCAGCGAGCCCGACTGCACCGCGGCTTCCACCACCAGCGTGCCTTGCGACAGTCCGGCGATGAGGCGGTTGCGTTGCGGGAAGTTCGCGGGCAACGGTGGCGTGCCCAGCGGGTATTCGCTGACGATGGCGCCCTGAGCCGCGATGCGGTGCGCCAGCTCCAGGTGGCGTTTGGGGTAGACGCGATCCAGGCCGGTGCCGACGATCGCGATGGTGGGCGCTCCGCCGGCCAATGCTCCTTCGTGTGCTGCGCCATCCACACCCAGGGCCAGACCAGAGACGACGCACACGTCAGCTTCGGCGAGTGCGCGTGCAAACTGCCGGGCATTTTGTTCGCCCTGAGGTGTCGGGTTGCGGCTGCCCACCACGGCCAGACGCCGGGGATGGCTCAGGGTCTCGATCTGGCCGGTGACGTAGAGCAGCAATGGCGGGTCGGCCATCTGAAGCAGCTCGGGTGGAAAGCGCGAGTCGCCCAAGGCCAGAACGTGGCGATCAGTGCCACCGGCCAGCCAGGATGATGTAGCCGCGACAGTTTCGGCCAGGCCTTCCGGCGGGACGCCCAATGCCAGCTGCAGTTTGGGGCCGACCACCGCGCGCAGTGCGGCTGGGCTTTGAGCCAACACCGCCTCGGGTGGCCCGAAGGCGGCGAGCAGCTTGCGGGCGGTCTCCGGTCCGACGCCAGGGGTAGAGAGCAGACGCAGCCAGGCGCCCAGCTCGTCTGGCGTCACGACGCGATCACGGGTTGGTGAATCGGTCGCCGACCTTGACGCCGTCGCGGATATCCAGCACCAGGGCGTAAGACAGGCGGTCGAAGGTCTGGAACACCATCATCAGGCCGTTGCGTTCGCCCGGTAGGCGCAGCGTGGGACGGGCTGCATCGGTCCTGTCGGTCAGTGTGCTGGTTTCGCGCAGCAGCGCCAGCACATGTCCGCGCTCGATGCCGTCGGCCTTGCCGCGGTTGATCACCACCACCTGGTTCTGGGCTGCATAGGTCACCGCATTGCCCTGACCGACTGAAACGATCTGGCCAGTCTGCACACCGTTGGGCGCACTGGGCACGTAGTTGGAGAGCAGGCGCTCCGGATCTGGCAGCATGCGGTCGCCCACGCGCATTTCTTCCTTGGCCGCCACGATGTCGATGGTGGCCGGAATCAGCTCGGTCTGCACCTTGCCGTCGGCACTGGCCATCTGGCGCGACATTTCACCGCGTTCCAGTTGGGCCTTGCCCACGTACTGGGCTTCGTAACCGAGGATCTGACCGGTGGTCGGGTCCTTGAGCGGGGTGGCATTGCGGAAGACGCGGAAGTCGCGCGGCTTGCCTTCGTCCAGGCTCAGCGGCTCACCAGGCTCGCCGCTGCTGTACGCGCCGCGGGCGTAGGCACGGTCGCCGCGGCTCAACAGCACCCGCGTCTCGGGGGTGGCGACGATGCGCGGTGCGCGGGCCAGCGCACTCTCATCGACGATCAGCGACTCGGTCAGGAAGGCCTCGATGGCCTGCAGCGAGATGGGCGGCACGGCCGAATCGCTCAGTCCTTCCGAGCGGATGCGCGGCGAGACCTTGACCGTCTCCACGCCGCCACCAGGGCGGCGGGTGGACAGGGTGGCGCGGCCGTTGGCCTTGACCAGGTACAGCACCTGGTTGGGGAAAATCAGGTGCGGGTTGCGGATGTCCTGCAGGTTCATGCCCCACAGCTCGGGCCAGCGCCACGGGCTCTTGAGGAAGATGCGTGAGATGGCCCACAGCGTGTCGCCACGCTTGACGGTGTAGCTGTCGGGCGCGTCGGGGGCCAGCTCGGACAAGGGCACCCCGGCTTCGGCCACCTGGTTCGCCGTGGCGCGCTGGCCGGGGGTGATGGGGAAGTTGGGCACGCTCTGGGCCCAGGCGCTGCTGGCCAGCAGGGCTGCCACCAGGGCACTGACGCCAAACAGCGGTTGCAGGCGGGGCGTTTGGGAGCGGTTGGCGGGCGGGACGGTCTGGAATGGCATGTGTGGGCCCTGGGGCATGCGCGGCCGCTCAGACGTTGCGCCGGCACGGGGCCTGACAGCGAAGAAGCAGCCGCATTTTGGTCTTGACAAAGCGCATTTGATTCTGCGCCCAAGCCTTTGATTAGGCAATGTTTATGGATGAGCGTAGCCACGCAGCCGACGAAAATTGGCGAAAATAGCGACAAATTCACCACCCTCTTCCCCCGAGAGCACCGCCACCGCACCGCCCGTCACCGACGAGCGGTTTGGAGCGCCGTTTGACCCGATCGCATGACCTCCGCCGAGCCGTTACCCATCCTTTGTTATCCGGATCCCCGCCTTCACACCGTTGCCCGTCCGGTGGCGGCGGTCGATGCGCGCATCCGCGATCTGGCCGACCGCATGTTCGCCACCATGTACGAGGCCAATGGCATCGGCCTGGCCGCGACACAGGTCGATGTGCACGAGCGCCTCATCGTCATCGATGTGAGCGAAGAACGCGACCAGCCGCAGGTGCTGATCAACCCGCAGATCGAGTGGGCCAGCGAAGAAACCCGCAAAGGCGAAGAGGGCTGTCTCTCGGTGCCCGGCATTTACGACGGCGTCGAGCGATCGGTGGCGATTCGCGTGCGTGCACTTGATGCCAACGGCGCTGAGCGTGTCATTGAGGCCGAGGGCATGCTCGCGGTTTGCATCCAGCACGAAATGGACCACCTGATGGGCAAGGTGTTTGTGGAATACCTGTCTCTGCTCAAACGCAACCGCATCAAGAGCAAGCTGCTCAAGGCACAGCGCGAGGCGGAGCGGGGCTGATGAACTGGACGGCGCGTGCCCTAGGTCTGGGTCTCATCGCGCTGCTGGCGGGCTGTGCCCTCATGCCTGAGCGCGTGCCACTGGGCGCCACGCGCAGCGAAATCGAACAACGGCTCGGCAGCCCGACGGGGGTGTACGCGCTGGCCGATGGCACGCGTTTGCAGTACTCGCGCCAGCCCGCTGGTCAGCAGGTCTACAACCTCGATCTCGACGCTGGCGGTCGCCTGCGCCAGACCGAACAGGTGATGGAGAGTGCCTGGCTGGAGCGCATCCCGCTCGACCAGTGGACGCAGCAAGACGCTTTGCTGAACCTGGGCCGCCCAGCCATCGTCGAGCGGGTGGCGAGTTTTGATGGCGTGCTCTGGACCTACCGATTACGGGAAATGAGCACACCACGTTTTGTGCACCTGTACCTGGACGCCGCCGGCTTGGTTCGGCGCGTGAGCTTCAGCGACGAGCCTCTGCCCGACGATGTGTTTGACATGGCGCGCTGAGTCGTCTCTGCCCGCTTACTTTCCCCATTCCCATGAGAATCCTGTTTGCCGGTACCCCGGCTTTTGCGCGCACGGCCCTGGCGCGCTTGCACGCCGCCGGGTTTGAGGTGGTGCTGGTGCTGACGCAACCCGACCGGCCCGCTGGACGCGGCATGAAGCTGCAGGCCTCGCCGGTGAAACAGTTCGCGCTGGAACACGGCTTGTCGGTCGCGCAGCCGCGCAGTCTGCGCCTCGATGGCAAATATCCCGACGACGCGGCGCAGGCACGCGACGCCATCGCTGCGGCACGCGCTGACGCCATGGTGGTGGCCGCCTACGGTCTGATCCTGCCGCAGTGGGTGCTGGATGCCATGGGCACCGCCGGGCCGACCCAAGGTGCACAAGCCCCCGTGGGGGGCAGCGCACCACGCGAAGCGGGAAACGTGGGGGCGAGAAGGCTGGGTTGTTTCAACATCCACGCTTCCCTGCTGCCGCGCTGGCGAGGAGCGGCGCCCATCCACCGCGCCATCGAAGCGGGTGACGCGCAGACCGGCGTGACCATCATGCAGATGGATGCCGGTCTCGATACCGGCGACATGCTGCTCGCCGAGCCGTTGGCCATCCGACCCGACGACACCACCGCCAGCCTGCACGACCGGCTCGCCGATCTCGGTGCGCGTCTCATGGTCGAAGCGCTGGAGCTGGCCGCTTGCGGTGGCCTGCGCCCGGTACCGCAACCTGCCGAGGGTGTGACCTATGCGCACAAGATCGAGAAGGCCGAGGCCATGATCGACTGGCGGCAGCCGGCTGCGGTTATCGCACGCCGCGTGCGCGCTTTTGATCCGTTTCCCGGTGCGCAATCCACGCTGTCAGGCGAGATCGTCAAGCTCTGGTCAGCGCATGCACAGCTCACCACCGAGGCGGGTGTGCCGGGCCAGGTGTTGGCAGTCGCCGCCGACGGCATCCGGGTGCAGACGGGAGAGGGCGTGCTGGTGGTCACCGAGATGCAACGCGCGGGCGGCAAGCGCCTTCCCGCGGCCGATTTCCTGCGCGGCCAGCGCCTGGAAGCAGGTCAGGTGTTTGACCCCTTGGTGACCCGGGAAGCGCACTGATGTTTTTTCTGAAGGAGCTGAGGCAACAGCCAGAATTCTGGGAGGGCGTGCGCGACCAGAGCAACGTCTCCATGGGCATCGCAGCCTGGGGTCTGATGACCGGCGTGGCCATGGTCACGGCCGGGCTGTCGGTGCTGGAAGCGGTGTTGATGACGCTGATCGTCTTCGCCGGCAGCGCGCAACTGGCGGCGGTGCCCATGCTGATCGGTGGCGCGCCGATCTGGGTGATCGTGGCGGCGGCGTTCTGTGTCAACCTGCGCTTCGTGGTGTTCTCGGCCCACCTGCGGCCTTACATGATGCACCTGCCCCGATGGCAGCGCCTGGTCAGCGGCTACGTGATGGTCGACCTGACCTATGTGTTCTTTACCCGGCGCTTTCCGGTACCAGGCACCACGCCGCAGGAACGGCTCAGCCAGCAGGCCTACATGATGGGCAACTGCGCCATCAACTACGTGGCCTGGATGGGCGCCAGCCTGGTGGGCATCGCATTGTCCAACGCCATTCCCACCGCCTGGGGCCTGGGCTTTGCCGGCATTCTGGCGCTGGTGGGGGTGCTCGCCTCGATGGCCACCACGGGTCTGCGCATGGTTTCGGTGGGCGTGGCGGGGACTGCGGCCGTGGCGGCTTGGGCGCTGCCGCTCAAGCTCAACATCGTGGTGGCGATTGCCAGTGCGGTGGCGGTGTGTCTGGTGATCGAAGCGGTGCGAGCGCCGCGCGGCCCGTCGGGAGCCCACGGTGTTTGAGCTGGACCTGCGCACCTTGATCACCATCCTCGCGCTGGGTGTGGTGAGTGTGCTCACGCGCAGCCTGTTTTTCATCTCCAGCCGTCCCTGGACATTGCCGCGCTGGGCCCAGCGTGGCCTGAACTACGCGCCGATCGCCGCGCTCGCGGCCGTGGTCATTCCCGAGATCGTGATGGCGCAAGGCGCGCTGGTCAGCACCTGGCAGGACGCGCGGTTGTTCGCGGTGGTCGCCGGTCTGGCCTGGTTCGCCTGGCAGCGAGGCGTGCTCGGCACCATCGTCGCCGGCATGGCGGTCTACTTGCCGCTGCATGTTTACCTCGGTTGGTAGGCCTGTTCCTCCTCGCTCCGCCGCTGTGCGGGTCGCGCCCGCGCACCACTGTCGCTCAGGTCTTCGCCATCCAGGGCCGTGCCGCCAGCCAGCCGGCCCACGACACGCTGCCGCAGATCAGCAGCGTCCACAGGGTGTGGCTGGGAAAGTGGGCGCCGCGCAGGGTTTGCGTCGCGCCGGCGGTGAGACCAGCGAGCACCAGAAAGGCCAGCCAGCGCAGGCCGGCGGCGGGCTCGCGATGCGCTGTGCGTGGCGGTGCCAGCCAGGGCAGGCACAAGCCTACGAAGGCGAACGCGCTGGACGCGTGGCCACCGGGAAAGCAGCGCCCCGAGCCGCCATCGGCCTGGCCCAGCGTCCAGTGGGACACGTAACGCGCGCCGCCCCCAAAGGCCTGCAAATCCCAGGGACAGCTCGTCAGGCTGTTGTGCTTGACCAGGTTGACGGCGAGCAAGCTGAGCATGACCAATAGGATGACGGTCCAGCGCTCGCGCCGTGGCAGGTCCATGGCGGCCAGACGCTGCTGGTTCCAGCGGACTGGCCATATCGCCCACACGACCATGAGCAACAAGAGACCTGCAAAAAACTGGCGCCAAGCTTCGTGAAACACCTGCACCAGCAACCACTGGTTGCGCAGAGAAAACCCACTGGGTGAACCGATCCACTGCATCAACGGCAGATCCCCCCCGCTGGCATCCCAGGCCAGCGTGACCAGCAGCAACATGATCAGCCAGCGCGTGACCGGGTGGCGCCAGGCAGCGGACGAGGCGTTGGTCGTGTGGAGGGCGGCAGAGGGCATGCGGCGCGAGTGTCCACGTGCTGCGTTAAGCCGCGCTTAACCCCGCGCGGGATAATCCGGTGCAGCGCGTCACGCCGACGCGGTTCAACCCAACACACGACTCCGATGCGCGCCCTGGTGGTGGAAGACGATCCCGGCATTGCCAATGGCCTGGCGGCCACGCTGCGCAAGGCAGGCTATGCCGTGGACGTGTGCAGCGCGCTGTCGCCCGCCTGGGCGGCGCTGAGTGTGGAGCCGTTCGACGTGATGCTGCTTGATCTGGGCCTGCCCGACGGTGACGGCCTGGACCTGCTGGCGCGCGTGCGAGGCGACGGGCGCACTCAAGCGAGCGACCGCTTGCCCCATGCGGACATGCCGGTGCTGATCATGACAGCGCGCGATGGCGTGAGCGACCGCGTCAGCGGACTGGACAGCGGTGCCGACGATTACATCGTCAAACCCTTCGACTCCACTGAGCTGCTGGCTCGCCTGCGGGCCATGCTGCGGCGCGCCGGCGGCCGCAGCAATCCGGTGATCGAGCACGGCGACATCGTGCTTGACCCCGCTGCCCACACGGTGCACCGCGCCGGCGAGCTGGTGGCGCTGGGCGGAAAGGAGTTTGCGCTGCTGCTCACGCTGTTGCAGGCTCGGCCCAATGTGTTGTCCAAGTCGCGCCTGGAGTCGGCGCTTTACGGTTTTGGCGAAGCGCTGGAGAGCAACGCTCTGGAGGTGCACGTGCACCACCTGCGGCGCAAGCTGGGCGAGTCGCTGATCAAGACCGTGCGTGGCGTGGGCTACTTTGTGCCGCCGGCCGAAGGCGTCGCCGATGGCTCGCGCAAGACATGATCACCGCCTCCCCCAACCCTGAGCACCCTCTCGAGCCAGATTCGGTCAAGCGTCCCGCACTCTGGCGTCACCTCTGGCTCTGGACCCTTGGTGCGGTGCTGGCAGTGTGGATCACGCTGGTGGCGGTGGCGGTGTCGACCGGTTTTCGCGAAGCGCGCAAGTTCATCGACGGCCAGCTGGTGGCCACAGCCCAGCTGTGGCTGGCGACCGCTCCTGCAGACGTTGTGACGCCACCGCCTGGGATCATTGGCGTTGACGACGAATACATCCCCGATCTGGCGGTGCTGGCCTGGACCAATGGCGCCCTCGATACCGATACCCACCAGCTGGCTGCTGGCCTGGCGCTGGATCGCCTGAGCCGTCCTGGCCTGACCGATGTGGTCTATACCAACGGCAACGGCCCGAGAGACTGGCGCGCCTATGTGACCGAACAATCCCAGGGCGAGCGGGTGCGGCGCGTGGCGGTGCTGGTGGACAAGCGCGAGCGCAATGCGCTGGGTCTGGACATCGCTGAGCATGTAACCTCGCCCGCCATTTTGCTGCTGCCATTGGTGGGACTGGTGCTGTGGTGGACCATTCGCCGGGGCTTGCGGCCGCTGGAGCGACTTTCGCGCGAAGTCGCCGAACTCGACAGCTCGGCAGGCCAGCGGCTCAACACCGAGCACCGCTACCGCGAGTTTGTGAGCACGGTCTCCGCCATCAACACCCTGGTCAGCAGTCTGCAGGCACAGGCCCAGCGCGAGCGCGAGTTCGCATCCGACATGGCGCACGAGTTGCGCACGCCGCTGGCGGCGATCAGTCTGCAGGCCAGCGCCGCGCAGCACGAGCCCACGCCCGATCGCCTGGCGCAGCTGGAGCATGAATCCTTGCGCGCTGGGCGCATCCTGTCTCAACTGCTCGATCTGGCACGGGCACAACGCAACGAGGGCGGGGCGGGTGAGCTGACCCCAGTGGATATTGCCGAGGTGGCCGGTCAGCTCGTGGCGACTCACGCGCCAATGGGTCACGCCAGCGGGCACGAGCTCTCGCTGCAACTGCCCGAGGTACCGATGGCGGTGCGCGTCTCACCCATGTTGCTGGAGCTGGCCTTGCGCAACCTGATCGCCAACGCCTTGCGCCACACACCCGCTGGCACCCAGGTGGAGGTCGAGGTCTGGCGGCGGGGCAGTGGGTGTGGCGTGTCGGTGAGCGACGACGGCCAGCGCGCGGGCGCACCGGCACTTTCGGTTTCCGCCGCGCAAGGCCAGGCGGGCGGGCTGGGGCTGGGCCTGCGCCTGGTCGAGCGCATGGCCGAGCAGATGGGTGCGCGCCTGGAGCGGTCCACCGGCCAGCCACCCATGACCACCTGCTTCACGCTGCGCTGGCCCGCCTGAGCCGGCGCCACGCGGGCATAAGGTTGGTTTAACACCCGTTACCCACACTGGGCGTGCCAGGTTGTTCTGGCGCCTGTCCGTGTGCCATGACCGCCTTTTTTATGCGGGTGCCCAGAAGCACCCGATTGCCCAGCATGGGCGCCACCGAGCGCCGTCCGGTGCATGCCGTCTGGCTGATTGCACTGTGGCTCGCCGGGCCGGGCAACCTGCCGCTGTGGCAGCGCATCTTCGCGCTGGAGGACACGCTGGTGCGCCGCCTGGTCTTGCTGGCTGGGCTGGGCCTGATCGTGGTGGCGGCCACCGCCGCCCTGCTCTCGCTGCTGGCCTGGCCGCGCATCTTCCGCCCGGCGGCCACGCTGCTGGTGCTGGTGGCTGCGTTCAACACCCACTTCATGTGGCAATACGGCGTGGTGATGGACCCGACCATGCTGGCCAACGTGGCGCACACCGACATACGCGAGGTGCGCGACCTGGTCTCGCTGCACCTGGTGGGCACGGTGTTGCTGGTGGCCGGGCCGCCGCTGTGGTGGCTCTGGCACCGGCCGGTGGTCTCGCGGGCCTGGTGGGCGCAGACGGGGCGAAACCTGATCGGTGTGGTCGTGGGCCTGCTGGTGGTGGTGGGCGCAGGCCTGGCGAGCTATCAGGGGCTGGCTTCGCTGATGCGCAACCACAAAGACGTTCGCTACATGATCAACCCGCTCAACAGCGTCTACGCCGCCACCCGCGTTGCCGCGGACCAGTTGCCGCAGCAGGTGCGAACCCTGCAACCCACCGGTGAAGACGCCAAGCTCGGCGCGAGCTACGCCAACCAGGTCCGGCCGCCCCTGCTGATGCTGGTGGTGGGCGAGACCGCCAGAGCCCAGAACTGGGGACTCAATGCTTATGCCCGCGAGACCACGCCTGCTCTGCGGCGCTGGCAGGAGCAAAACGGTCTCGTCAATTTTCCCCAGGTGCGCTCTTGCGGCACCAACACCCAGGTGTCGTTGCCCTGCATCTTTTCACCGCTCTCCCGAGAAGACGGTGGCGACAGGACGCCAACCCAGGAAAACCTGCTAGACGTGTTGCAGCGCGCTGGCCTCGCCGTGCTCTGGCTGGACAACCAGTCGGGTTGCAAGGGCATCTGTGATCGCGTGTCCCATGCGAGCACTTCCGAGCTGAACCTGCCCGGCCTGTGCGAAGGCGGCGAGTGTTTTGATGAAGCCTTGCTCATCGGGCTGGACGAGCGCATTGCTGCACTCGACCCGGTGCGGCGCGCGCGAGGCGTGGTGCTGGTGCTGCACCAGATGGGCAGTCATGGCCCTGCCTATTCCAAGCGCACGCCGGTCGATCGCAAGCCCTTCCTGCCCGAGTGCACGAGCAACACGCTCTCGGCCTGCGCGCCCGAGCAGCTGGTCAACGCTTACGACAATACCATTGCCTACACCGACCATTTCCTGGATCAGTCGCTGCAATGGCTGCAGCGGCAGTCCACTGAAGGCCGCTTCGATACCGGGATGATCTACGTGTCCGACCACGGCGAGTCACTGGGCGAAAACGGGCTTTACCTGCACGGTGTGCCCTATGCGTTTGCGCCTGAACAGCAAACCCATATGCCCATGGTGGGATGGCTTTCCCCTGCGCTGCAGCAGCGCAGCGGCGTGAGCACCGACTGCCTGCGCCAGCAGGCAGCGGCACCACTGACCCACGACAACGTTTTTCACACCGTGCTCGGGTTGATGGATGTGTCCACGCAGGCACGCGACAATGCGCTCAACGTTGTCGCACCCTGCCATTCATGAATCCGATCGATCAGCAACTCTTTCTCTGGCTTAACCTCAGCGACCAGGCCCCCGCCTGGCTGATGCAGCTGGCCTTGTTCGGCAGCACGGTCTGGCCCAAGGTGATGCTGGTGGGCGTTTTGCTGGCGCTGGTGCTGGGCCCACCCCAGTGGCGCCGCGCGTCGCTTCACGCCTTGCTGGCCATGTTGCTGGTCTGGCTCATCGTGCGCGGTATCTCCAGCGTCTGGCCCATGCCAAGGCCCTTTGTGCTCGGCGTGGGGCAGCAGTGGCTGGCCAAAGAGCCCTCGCCCAGTTTCCCGAGCAGCCACGCGGCCATCGCCTGGGCGGTGGGTGTGGCGGCTTGCTGGTGGGCACCTCACCCGATGGCGCGCACAGCGCTGCTGCTCAGCGCCTTGCTCATCGCCTGGAGCCGGGTGGCGCTGGGCCTGCATTTTCCCTCTGACACGGTCGCTGGCATCGGCTTGGGTGCGCTTTCGGCCTGGGCCACATTGCACCTCACGCGCCTGATCGCCAGCCGCTTGGGGCGTGGTTTTCGGGGCGACCCGCCTGCTGCCCTGCCGCCCACCGCATGAGGCGGTCTGGCCCGCTGCAAGGGCTCAGGCCGAAGCCGGTGCTGCTGGCAGGTTCAGCTGAGCGCGCAGGCCACCCAGCGGGCTCTGGTCCAGTTCGAGTGACCCCCCGTACAGATCTGCCAGCTCGCCCACGATGTGCAGACCCAGGCCTGAGCCTGGCCCCGACTCATCGAGCCGAATCCCGCGAGCCAGCGCTGCGCTGCGCTGCTCCGGCGCGATGCCCGGTCCGTCGTCGTCAAGGGTGATCAGCAGGCGGTCATCCGATTGCTCTGCGCTCACGGCCACTTCGGTGGTGGCCAGGCGGCCCGCGTTGTCCAGCAAGTTGCCCAGCATGTCCTGCAGGTCCTGAGCCTCGCCCGCGAAAAACAGCGCCGCCGCTGCTGGGGCTCGCCAGTGCAGTGCGCGCGCTGCGTGGACCTTGCCCATCACCCGCAGCAGTCCCTGCAGCACCGGTTCAAGCTCGGTTCGCTGGCCGGGCAGGCCCTGCGTGACGGCTGCGCGCGCCCGCGCCAGATGCCAGTCGAGCTGACGCTGCGCCACCGCGACCTGCTCGCTCACCAGGGCGGGCAGCGAGGCGCGCTCGGCCGGGTGATTGGCCGCCTGTGCCATCACCGCCAGCGGCGTCTTGAGCGCATGCGCCAGATTGCCCGCCTGGGTGCGTGCGCGTGCCGTGGTCTCGGCGTTGCGGTCCAGCACCGTGTTGAAGTCGTGGATCATGGGCTGCAACTCGTCGGGGAAGGTGCCTTGCAACCTTGGCTCATGCCCGTCGCGCACCCGGTTGAGCGCGCCCTGCAAGGCTTTGAGCGGGGCCAGTCCCACCGTCACCTGGGCCAGTGCTGCCAGCACCAGCAGCAGCCCCAGCCCGGCCAGCGAAAGCGCCAGCATGCGGTTGAAATCGTCGACGGCCAGCTCGGTGGGCGCCAGGTCGCTGGCCACCACCAGGCGCCAGCCGGTCCCCGGTGTGGTGCTGGTGCGCACGGTGCGCTCCACCATCAGCAGCGGCCTGCCTTGCGGGCCGATGCCCTGGTGCACGTGGCGCTGGCCGTCGTGCAGCGCATCGGCTTGCAACGTCAGGCTGTCGTCCCAAAGCGAGCGCGAGCGCAGCACGGCGTTGCGTGTCTGACCGTCGGGACTGAGCTGGTCGATTTGCCAGTACAGGCCCGAGTAGGGTCGTTCCCAGCGCGGGTCAGAGAGCCGTTGCTCGTCGATCTGGGGCTGGCCTTGCGCGTCCACCTCCAGCCGCGCGGTGAGCTGGTCGAGCTGGTTGGTGAGCGCGGTTTCGAATTGCCGCATCACATGCTCCCGAAACAGCCCCCCGAGCAGAAGACCCGCCAGCACCAGCGCCACGCTCAGCGCCACCACGGTCGCGGCCAGCAGGCGAAATCGCAGCGAGCCGGTGCGGCCCCAGGGTCGGGTGGCGGTGGTGGACGGCAATCGAGAAACCTCCGGAATGCGGCGAATTCAGGCTGGTGAGACGAGGCGGTAGCCCTGGCCGCGCACGGTCTCGATCATGGCCGCTGGGAGCTTCTTGCGCAGCCGCCCGACGAACACCTCGATGGTGTTGGAGTCGCGGTCGAAGTCTTGCGCGTACAGATGCTCGGTGAGCTCGGTACGCGAGACCACCGCGTCGGGCCGGTGCATGAGGTAGGCCAGCAGTTTGTACTCGTGGCTGGTGAGCGCCACCGTGTCGCCGGCCACGGTCACGCGCCCGCTGCGGGTGTCCAGCGCCAGCGCGCCACATTGCAGCAGCGGTGAGGCCAGGCCACTGGCGCGGCGAATCAGCGCGCGCAGTCGCGCCAGCAGCTCTTCCATGTGAAAGGGTTTGCTCAGGTAGTCGTCGGCGCCGGCGTCGATGCCAGCCACCTTCTCGCTCCAGTTGTCGCGCGCGGTCAGGATCAGAACCGGCATCGTGCGCCCGGCGGCGCGCCAGCGCTGCAAAACAGTCAGGCCGTCGAGCTGGGGCAGACCGAGGTCGAGCAGCACCGCATCGAAGGACTCGGTCTCGCCAAGAAACTGGGCATCGCGCCCATTGTCGGCCTCGTCCACCACATAGCTGGCGCCTTCCAGCGCCTGCTTGAGTTGTCGGCGCAGGGTGGGTTCGTCTTCGACCAGCAGCAATCTCATCGGCGTATTCTGCTGCGCAACACCTCGGCGGTGCGGGCGTCGAGCTCCAGTTTCAAAAGCTGGCCATCAGCCTGCAGCAGCCTGATCTCGTAGTACCAGGCGCCATCCTCCCGTTCCAGCTCCACTTCCAGCACCTGGCCCGGGTGGGTGGTCGCCAGCTTGTCGAGCACGGCAGGCAGGGGCATCACCTGCCCTGCCTGCACCGCCTGGCGTGCGCGCTCCTGGTCGCGTTCGCTTGCCTGGGCCAGTGGCGGGGCCAGCAGAGCGGCCAGCGCCGCGACGGCCAGAGCGGCTCTCAGCCTGAGAAAGACAGTGAACATGGTTTGACTCCTGAACAGGCCGTGGGAGGCCTGGTACAGCGCTGATGTTCGGTTCTTCAGCCTGAACGCAGGATGAACGCCGGCTTCAGCTTGCGTACAGGCAGTTTTTTTCATGATCACGGCTCCTCACCTTGCTGGAGTCTGCATGAACCCCATTTCCCCTTCCCGGCTCCCGTTGCTTCAAAGCGCCAGCCGTGTCGTTCCCATCGTGCTGGCCTTGCTGGCTGGTCCCGCCTTCGCGGCCGACACGACAGCCGCCGAGCAACGCGACCGTTGGAGCGTCCAGGCGGGTGCGCCAGACCGCGTTGACGCAGGGCGCAGCTTCTTTACCCGCACCCACGGCGGCGAATGGTCATGTGCATCCTGCCACGGCAACCCACCCATTGCGGCTGGCAAGCACGCCAGCACCGATAAGCGCATCGCGCCCATGGCGCCGGCGTTCAACGCTCAAGCATTCACCGACACCGCCAAGACCGACAAATGGTTCCGCCGCAATTGCAAGGACGTGTTGAGCCGCGAATGCAGCGCCCGCGAAAAGGCCGACGTGCTGGCCTACCTGCTCAGCCTCAAGCCCTGAGTCGTCCTCCCCACCTTGTTTCATCAGGAGTCCTCCATGTCCTCTCGTTCTGCTCATCGCCTGACCTGGTCGCTTGTCGCCGGCACCCTGCTGCTGGCCGGCGCCGCGCGCGCCGACAGCGACCGCCTGCTGCCCATGCAGGTGCCCAAGGCCTACACCCAGGAGTGCGGCGCCTGCCACACCGCCTACCCGCCCGGCCTGCTGCCCGCGCCGTCGTGGCAGCGCATCATGACCGGCCTGGACAAACACTACGGCACGGATGCCTCGCTGGACGCCGCTACGGTGCAGCAGCTCAACACCTGGCTGCAGGCCCATGCTGGTACCTACAAGCGGGTGAATGAAGTGCCGCCAGAAGACCGCATCACCCGCTCGGCCTGGTTTGTGCGTGAGCACCGCAAGATCGACGCGGCGGTCTGGTCTCACGCCAGCGTCAAGAGCGCGGCCAACTGTGCGGCCTGCCACACCCGCGCCGATCAGGGCGACTTTGATGACGACAACCTGCGCATCCCCTCCGGGCTGGACGCGCGTTATCACCGCGCGTTCCGCGACTGAGCCGGAGGAATGCCACCATGTCCACCGCCTCGTTTCCCAATGCCAACGCCGCTTCGCCGCGCGCCACCTTGGCCTCGCGCCGTGTCACCGACGCGCCCACGCGCATGTTCCACTGGCTTTTTGCGCTGAGCTTTCTGGGCGCCTATCTCACGGCCGATGGTGAGCGCTGGCGCCTGCTGCACGTCACCCTGGGCTACACCATGGCTGGCCTGCTGGGGTTTCGCGTGCTGTACGGCCTGCTCGGCCCGCGCCAGGCGGGTCTGGGTCTGCTGTGGCGCAAGCTCACCGGCGCACCGGCCTGGCTGAAGTCGCTCACCTCGGCATCTTCTTGGTCGGGCATCAACTGGCGCCAGGGGCAGAACCTGCTGATGGCGCTGGCGGTATTCACCTTGCTGGTCATGGTGGTGCCTCTTACCCTGAGCGGATACGGCACCTACAACGACTGGGGTGATTTTCTTGGGGGTGACTGGCTGGAAGAGGTGCACGAATTTTTCGGCGAGGCCTTTCTGGTGGTGGTGCTGGCCCACCTGGCGCTGATTGCCGCTCTGAGCCTGCTGCGCCGCAAAAACCAGGCGGCGCCCATGCTCACTGGCCGTGTCGACGGCGCTGGGCCCGACCTGGTCAAGCACAACCATGCCTGGCTTGCGGCGCTGCTGCTGGTCGCCGTGCTGGGGTACTGGGCCTGGGAATGGCAGCAGTCGCCCAATGGCCTGATTTCGGCCCAGTCGCTGAGCAGTCTCACCAGCGGCCAGGGCCGGGATCGGGACCACGACGACGATTAGCCGGCCCACCGACCCTGGGGGCTGTTTAACCCAACATCATCAAGGCGAAAACCATGAACTGCTGCGTTTGCGTGGTGTGCGGATTCTTCTACGACGAGGCCGCTGGGCGTCCGGAGGACGGGATCGCGCCCGGCACCCGCTGGGCCGACGTGCCCGACAGCTGGCGTTGCCCTGAGTGTGGCGTGGGCAAGGCCGACTTCGTGATGTCACTCGTCTGAGCGGCCCGTCGTCGGGTCCGATCTGATGCCAGTTCAGGTTCGGTAAGCTGCGGGTTCCACAGCCAGACGCGGGCGCACATGACACCTACCCCACCGAATGGCTTGACCAGCGACCAGGCGGCCGAGCGACTGCGCCAGGAAGGACCCAACGAACTGGGCGTGAGCCAGCGCCGCACGCTGTGGGTGATGGCCCGGGACGTGGTGCGCGAGCCCATGTTCCTGCTGCTCATGGGGGCCGGCTCGGTGTACCTGGCCACGGGCGATGCGCACGAAGCGCTGATCCTGCTGGGCTTTGTGGCCATCATCATGACCGTCACGGTGCTGCAGGAGCGGCGCACCGACAACACGCTGGAGACGCTGCGCGACCTCTCCAGCCCGCGCGCCCAGGTGCTGCGCGACGGCACAGTGCGGCGGGTCGCCGGCCGAGACGTGGTTCGCGGCGATCTGCTGCTGCTGTCCGAGGGCGACCGTGTGCCCGCCGACGGCGAGCTGGTGGAAACGCACGAGCTGGCCACCGACGAATCTCTGCTCACCGGCGAGTCCGAGGCGGTGTCCAAGGCGCCTGCGGATTCGGTGTTTGCCGGCACCCTGGTGGTGCGCGGGCAGGGCACGGCCCGGGTGGGATCCACCGGTCAGCGGACCGAGCTGGGTCGCATCGGGCAGTCGCTGCAGGCCATCGGCCTGCAGGCCTCGCCCCTGCGCGATGAAGTCGCCCGCCTCACGCGCCGCCTGGTGGTGGTCGGGATCGCGCTGTGCCTCTTGCTCGCTGCACTGCTCGGCCTGCTGCGCGGCGACTGGCTGCAGGCGCTGCTGGGCGGGATCACGCTGGCCATGGGCATCCTGCCGCAGGAGCTGCCGGTGATCATGATCGTGTTCCTGGCGCTGGCTGCGCGCCGGCTGGCGGTGCAGCAGGTGCTCACGCGCCGGCTCAATGCGGTGGAGACGCTGGGACAGACCACGGTGCTGTGCGTCGACAAGACCGGTACCCTGACCGAAAACCGCATGGCAGTGGCCGCGCTGGTCGCCGGTGACCAGGTGCTCGAAACGCACGACCTTCCCGACGCCGGCCTGCCCGAAGCGTTTCACGCGCTGCTCGAGTACGCCGTGCTGGCCAGCGAAATCGACCCGCACGACCCGATGGAAAAGGCGTTTCATCGCCTGGCCGCCCGCCAGCTGCAGGGCACCGAGCACCTGCATCCGCGCTGGGACCTGGCGCGCGAGTATGAACTCTCGCCGGAACTGCTGGCGATGACGCACCTGTGGCGTCCCCAGGGCGAGGTGCACGACGTCGTGGCAGCCAAGGGCGCGCCCGAAGCGGTGGCGGACCTCTGCCATCTGCCGGACGCCGAGCGCACGCGGGTGGCCGAAGAGGCCGCGCGCCTGGCCGATCGCGGCCTGCGGGTGCTGGGTGTTGCCAAGGCCCGCCACCGCAGTGCGAGCCAGTGGCCCGACATCCAGCACGATTTCGACTTCGAGTGGGTGGGCCTGGTGGGTCTGGCCGACCCGCTGCGGGCCGAGGTGCCCGCCGCCATCGCCCAGTGCCGGCGCGCGGGCATCCGCGTGGTCATGATCACGGGCGATCATCCGCGCACCGCGCGAGCCATCGCGGCGCAAGCCGGCATTCAGAGCGATCAGGTGCTGACCGGCGAGGACATGGCCTCCCTGGACGCGGCCAGCTTGTCGGATCAGGTGGCCGCGGTGCATGTGTTTGCCCGCATCAAGCCCCAGCAGAAGCTGGCGCTGGTGGAGGCGCTCAAGGCGCGTGGCGAGATCGTGGCCATGACCGGTGACGGGGTGAACGATGCCCCGGCGCTGAAGGCGGCGCATATCGGCGTGGCCATGGGCCAGCGCGGCACCGACGTGGCGCGCGAGGCCGCTTCGCTGGTGCTGCTGCACGACGACTTTTCGGCCATCGTGCACGCCATCGAGGCCGGGCGCAGAACCTTCGCCAACCTGCGCCAGGCCATGGTCTATACCCTCGCGGTGCATGTGCCCATCGTCTGCCTGGCGCTGTTGCCGGTGCTGTTTGGCCTGCCCCTGGTGCTCGCGCCTTTGCACATTGCGTTCCTGGAACTGGTGATCGACCCCGCTTGCTCGCTGGTGTTTGAGGCCGAGCCGGCGGCGGCCGATCTGATGGACCAGCCGCCGCGCCAGCAGACTGAGCCCTTGCTGGGCGCTTCTCAGGTGTGGCTCAGCCTGGTGCAGGGTGCGTGGGTGTCGCTGGTGGTGATCGGCCTCTACGTGGTCCTGATGGGACACGATGAAGCCGTGGCCTCGGCCGGTGCCCTGGTGTTCGCGGTACTGGTGATCGCCAATGCGGTCCTGATCCTGCCCAGCCGATCGCGCCATCCTGCGTGGCGGCGGCTGTTTTCGGGCCTGACGCCGGTCAGCCTCTGGGTGCTGACCGGCACCTTGCTGGCCCTGGGCGCCGTTGTGCTGGTTCCGCCGCTGGCCCAGGCGTTCGGATTCTCGACCTTGTCTGCGCCGTTCGCGGCCCTGGCGCTGATCTTGGGCTGTGCCTTGCTGCTGCCGTTCCAGTTGAGCAAGCGCTGGTTCGGCTGAGATTGCCGGCCCTGGCGGTCCGGCGAGGCCCATCTGCGCTGGCGCGGGTGTTGGGTCCTGAATCCTGTGGCCCCGTGACGTGCCCGGTTGGGCGGCGAGGCCTCAAATCCGCAACCCGGTGGGTGGGCAACCTGGGCTTCTTGCCCTCTCTTCGCGCACGAGGGGCTGAAGCTGTCTTCTGCACGGTCCGGTTCAGCTGCTGGCAGGAGGTGGCACACCCCGCTTCGACCCAGCAGCAGGAGCCCGATCGATCAACACCCGTTGTTCTGGATCCACCTCACCGTGCAGTCACCCGGCGTGCTGATGGGTTGCCCCGCCTCGGCGCTCAAGGTGGGCAGCGTCCCAAGGACTGATTCGGCTCAAGTCGCGCTCGGGTGGGGCTCCTACAATGGGCGTCAGTTCTAGATCCGAAACCTGGCCGACCCTATGCAATTCATCCGCTTTTCCGACCTCTGTGACCAAGGCAAGGTGGCGCAGCAGCGCGTCTTCATCCGCGCCGATCTCAACGTGCCGCAAGACGAGACCGGCCGCATCACCGAAGACACCCGCATCCGCGCCAGCATCCCCGCCATCCAGATGGCGCTGGACGCCGGAGCCGCCGTCATGGTCACCAGCCACCTGGGTCGCCCCAAGGAGGGCGAATTCAAGCCCGCCGACTCGCTCGCTCCTGTGGCCGCGCGCCTGGGTCAGCTCATGAACCGCTCGGTACGCGTGGTCGCCAACTGGATCGACGGCGAGTTTGTCGTCGCTCCCGGCGAAGTTGTGCTGCTGGAGAATTGCCGGCTGAACAAGGGCGAGAAGAAGAACGATCCCGAGCTCGCCAAGAAACTCGGCGCCCTGTGCGACATCTTCGTGCACGACGCCTTCGGTACCGCCCACCGCGCCGAGGGCACCACTTACGGCATTGCCGAGACCGCCCCGATCGCCTGCGCCGGCCCGCTGCTGGCCGCCGAGATGGACGCGATTGGCAAGGCGCTGGCCAACCCCAAGCGCCCGCTGATTGCCATCGTCGCCGGCTCCAAGGTCAGCACCAAGCTCACCATCCTGCAAAGCCTGGCCAAGAACGTGGACGGCCTCATCGTCGGCGGCGGCATCGCGAATACCTTCATGCTCGCCGCGGGTCTGAAGATCGGCAAGAGCCTGGCCGAGCCCGATCTGGTCAACGAGGCCAAGGCCGTGATCGAAGCCATGAAGGCCCGAGGCGCAGCCGTGCCCATTCCCACCGATGTGGTCACCGCCAAGGAGTTCAGCCCGACCGCCAAGGCGGTGGTGAAGCAAGCCACCGAGGTGGCCGATGACGACCTGATCCTGGACATCGGGCCCGAAACGGCGAAGCTGCTGGCCGAACAACTGCTGAAGGCCGGCACCATCGTCTGGAACGGCCCGGTGGGCGTGTTCGAGTTCGAGGCGTTCGAGAACGGAACCAAGGTGATCGCGCAGGCGATTGCCGAGAGCAGCGCCTTCAGCATCGCCGGCGGTGGTGACACGCTGGCGGCGATTGCCAAGTACGGTATCGAGAAAGACGTGGGCTACATCTCCACCGGTGGTGGTGCGTTTCTTGAAGTGCTGGAAGGCAAGACCCTGCCGGCGTTTGAGGTGCTGGCTCGGCGGGCGGCCAACAGCTAACCAAGCTCGGCCACCATGCACGCTCGAAAGGAGGTGCTGGTAACGGGGGCTGCTTATTCGCAGGGTCTGGGCGAATCACTGCTGCGACAACTGATTGAGCGCAAGATCGAGCTGTTTTGCGTGGTCGGCGTCGATGCCGAAGCCTGGGAAGACGCTCTGGATTGGCTATGCATTGGCAGCGATGGAGAGGCCTCGCACCCCATCACGACGACCGCACACCCTCACGAATCCGTCGAAGAGGTCATCTCTTTTGCAGAGAGTTTCCACTGCCAGAGTGGCCCTGCTGTTGAAGTGATGTACTTCTAGGCAGAACCACTCAGTGCGGCACTTGCAAGCGTGATTTGAGCCTGAAGACTGTGCAAGCTGGTTCACACCTTGCTTCAGACATCATTGGTCGCCCATGGGCGCCGTGGGACAGTCACCCCGCCAGCGCCGGGTAGTCCGTGTACCCCTTTTCACCCCCACCATAAAACGTGGACTTGTCCGGTGCATTGAACGGGCCGCCGGCTTTCAGGCGCGCCACCAGGTCGGGGTTGGCGATGTAGGGCTTGCCGAAGGCCACCAGGTCGGCGTCGGCGCTCAGGGCCTGGTTGGCCAGCGCGAGGTCGTAGCCGTTGTTGACCATCCAGGCGCCCTGGCCGCCGGCAGCGCGGTAGGCCGCTTTGGCGGCGGTGTAGTCGAAGGGACGATCGGGCAGTTCGCGCGGGCCACCCGTGGCGCCCTCGATCACATGCACATAGGCCAGCTTGAGCGGCGCGAGCTCGCGCAACACATACTCAAACAAGGCCTGCGGGTCGTCGTCGATCACGTCGTTGGCGGGCGTGACCGGCGACAGGCGGATGCCCGTGCGGTCGCCACCGATGTCCTCAGCAATGGCGCGTGTCACCTCCAGCAGCAGGCGTGCGCGGTTGGCGATGCTGCCGCCGTAGTCGTCGGTGCGCTGATTGCTGCCGGTCTTGAGGAACTGGTCGATCAGGTAGCCGTTGGCGGCATGAATTTCCACGCCGTCAAAACCCGCAGAGATGGCGTTTTCTGCGGCGTGGCGGTAGTTCTGCACGATGCCGGGAATTTCCTCGGCCTTCAGCGCGCGCGGTTCAGAGGTGTCGACGAAGGTGGGCACGCCATCCTTGATCAGCACGGTCTTGGTGTTGGCGCGGATGGCGGAAGGCGCGACCGGCTTGCCGAAATCCGGCTGCAGGTCGGTGTGCGACACGCGGCCCACATGCCAGAGCTGCACCACGATGCGGCCGCCCACGTCGTGCACGGCTTTCGTCACGCGCTTCCAGCCGTCGAGCTGCTCGGTGCCGTAGAGGCCGGGCACATCGGCATAGCCCTGGGCCTGGTGCGTGATGGCGGTGGCCTCAGTGATCAGCAGGCCGGCGGTGGCGCGCTGGGCATAGTAGGTGGCCATCAGCGGCGTGGGGATGGCGCCGGGCGCGCGGTTGCGCGTGAGCGGTGCCATGACGATGCGGTTGGGCAGGGCAAGGGAGCCCGTTTGAAGCGGGTCGAAGAGTGTGGTCATGAGATCAGGGTGCACAAAGTGTGTAAACACGCAGCTTAGCGAAGTCCGTCACGCGTGACCATGGCCCAGCGCACAGACCTGGCGACCGAAAGCACATCCCCTGCGTGTCAGCAGGCCAGCACACAAAGGCCGACAATGGGCAGCATGAAAACCCTGCACGACATCCGCCTGTCCATGCTCGACCTGGTCGCGGTGCGCGAAGGCGGCACCGTGGCCGACGCGCTTGCCATCGCCCTGCGCACGGCGCAGCACGCAGAGCGCCTGGGATTCCAGCGCTACTGGCTGGCCGAGCACCACAACATGAGTGGCATTGCCAGCTCGGCCACCGCCGTGCTGGTGGGCCACATCGCGGGTGGCACGCAGCGCATCCGCGTCGGCTCTGGCGGCGTGATGCTGCCCAACCACGCGCCGCTGGTGGTGGCCGAGGCCTTCGGCACGCTGGCCGAGCTGTACCCGAATCGCATCGACCTCGGCCTGGGCCGCGCGCCCGGCACCGATCCTTTGACCATGCGCGCCCTGCGCCGCGATCGGCCCGAGACCGAGCAGGATTTCCCGCGCGACGTGGCCGAGCTGCAGCGCCTGTTGGGCGAGTCGCAGCCGGGCGCAAAAGTGGTGGCCATGCCGGGCGCTGGCACGCACGTACCGATCTGGTTGCTCGGTTCCAGCCTTTTTTCGGCCCAGCTCGCCGCCGAGCGCGGCCTGCCCTATGCGTTCGCGTCCCACTTCGCACCGCGCTACCTGCTGCAGGCTTTGCAGATGTACCGGCAGAACTTCCGTCCCTCAGCCGTGCTGGACAAGCCCTATGCCATCGTCGGTGTGCCCTTCATCGGCGCACCCACCGACGATGAGGCGCAGTACCTCGCCAGCAGCACCTACCAGCGCGTGCTGGGCATCCTCACCGGACGGCGCGGGCAACTCCCGGCGCCGGTCGAGGGCTTCATGGACCGGCTCGACCCGCAGGCCCAGGCCGCCATCGCCGATTTCCTTGCCTGCGCCGTCATCGGCGGCCCCGAGACGGTGAGTGCGGGCTTTGCCCAGCTCGCCGAGGTGACGCAAGCCGACGAATTCATGATCGTGAGCGACGTGTTCGACCCGGCGCTGCGCCTGCGCTCGCTGGACATCGCGGCGGCGGCAATGCGCGAACCTGCGCTGGTTTGATCGACCGCACGGCCTAGCTAGCTGACGCGCCTGCATCACGTCCAACCGTTTCAAGTGACCCCATGACCCGTCCCATCCTCGACGAAGCCCAGATCCACCCGGCCATTCGCGCTCGGGTGACTGAGCACCACCGAGACATCGTCCAAGAGGTCATGGCGGCGGTGGCCAAGCACGACGTGGTGGTGGTGGGCATGGGCCAGAACCCGGTGTGCAAGAAGGCGCGCCAGCTCCTCGACACGCAATCGCAGCCGCACCAGTACCTGGAATACGGCAACTACTTCAACACCTGGCGCCGACGTAACGCGCTCAAGATGTGGAGCGGCTGGCCGACCTTCCCCATGGTGTTTGTCAAAGGCACGCTGGTGGGCGGTGCGCACGAGCTGCAAGCCTTGATCGATTCGGGTGAGCTCAAGCAGCTGCTGAGTCGCACTGCCTAAAGTGGATCTGCGTTCAGCCCTAACTGGGCAGCGAGCGCACCTGTTTCTGTGTGGTTCAGTTGGCCGCTGAAGATCCCATGCGCGACTGACGTTGCGGTTGAGAAGCGCCGCGACGCGGCAGTACAGGCTGCTGCTGGCCGGGCATGCCGGGCTGGAAGGTGTGATCCTGGAGGCCAACACCTGGTTTGACCGCCTGCATGGCCCCGGCGACGAGCGGTCTGTGGCCTTGAATGCCGCGCCCTGCCTCGCTCAAGCGAGGTTGAGGCGCCGACGGATGGTGATGGTTTCAATGGGCGAAAAGACCATGATGTAGTCTGCTGAGTTCGGCAGCCGACTGCGCGCGCCCGACCCCCGACACCGCTTCTTCCTCTTCCCGAAAGCCCCCCATGAAACGCGACCCCAGCCCCCGCGCGCAAGACCTCACACAGACCCAGCCGATCAGCCAGGATGTGCTGGCCGAAAAGTACCTCAAGCCCGGCGAAAGCGGCGTCGAGGACATCTACCGCCGGGTGGCGCGCGCCTTGGCCAGCGTGGAAACGGAGGGCCTGCGCGCTGAGTGGGAACAGAAGTTTCTCTCCAACCTGCACGCGGGCGCCATCGGTGCCGGGCGCATCATGAGTGCCGCCGGCACCGACATCCAGGCCACGCTGATCAACTGCTTCGTGCAGCCGGTGGGCGACGCCATCCAGGGCGTGGATGCCGACGGTTACCCCGGCATCTATGAAGCGCTGCGCGAAGCGGCCGAAACCATGCGCCGCGGCGGCGGCGTGGGTTACGACTTTTCGCGCATCCGGCCCAAGGGCGCCGAGGTCAAGGGCACGCACTCCATGGCCTCAGGGCCGTGCAGCTACATCAACGTGTTCGACCAGTCGTGTTCCACCGTGGAGAGTGCGGGCGCGCGCCGTGGTGCGCAGATGGGTGTGCTGCGCATCGACCACCCGGACGTGATGGAGTTCATCACCGCCAAGCGCACGCCCGGGCGCTGGAACAACTTCAACGTGTCGGTCGGCGTGAGCGACGCCTTCATGGAGGCGGTGGCCCGCGACCAGCCCTGGGAGCTGGTGCACAAGGCACGCCCCGGCCAGAAGCTGCTGGCCAAAGGCGCCTACCAGCGCGCCGACGGCCTTTGGGTCTACCAGACCCTGGCCGCTCGCGAGCTGTGGGACACCATCATGAAGTCGGCCTACGACTTCGCCGAGCCGGGCATCTTGTTCCTGGACAAGATCGGCTCCGACAACAACCTGCACTACTGCGAGACGATTTCGGCGACGAACCCCTGTGTCACCGCCGACACCTGGGTCATGACCGAGGACGGTGCGCGCCAGGTGGTCGATCTGATCGGTCGCGATTTCAAAGCGGTGGTGGACGGTCGCAGCCACGCGCTGGAGAGCGACGGTTTCTTCGCAACCGGCATCAAGCCGGTGTTCCAGCTGCGAACCCGCGAAGGCCACCGCCTGCGCCTGACGGCCGACCACCGCGTGCGCCGCGTCGCTCGCAAGACCCGCTACAGCATGGAGCTGGACTGGACGCCCGCCGAACGGCTGCAGCCCGGAGACGAGATCGTTCTCAACAACCACCGCGCGCTGCAAGGCTGGGCTGGCGAGGGCACGCAGGCCGAAGGCTATCTGCTCGGCCTGCTGATCGGCGACGGCACGCTCAAGGCCGAGAAGGCCGTGCTCTCGGTCTGGGCGCCCGAGTTGCGCGCCGTGGGCAGCGATACGGTGGCCTATGCTCGCACCGGCGCCGCCGGCATCGTGCACGCGGCCGAAGCCGCTGCGGCCACGCTGCCGCACCGCGCCGATTTCAAGGGCTTCCAGCGCCCGATCGCTGGCCGAGGCGAAGCCCGCCTGGCCAGCGCTGCATTGCGCGATCTGGCCTTAGCGCTCGGAATGGCGCCGGGTCACAAAACCATCACGCCCGCCATGGAGCAACAGTCGTCCGACTTTGCCGAAGGCCTGCTCTGCGGTCTGTTTGATGCCGATGGCTCGGTACAGGGCTCACAAGACAAAGGCGTGAGCGTGCGCCTGTCGCAGAGCGACGCCACCCTGCTGGAGACCGTGCAGCGCATGCTGCAGCGCCTGGGGATCGTGTCCACGCTGTACCGCGATCGCCGCCCGGCGTCCGTGGCTTTACTGCCTGACGGCCAGGGCGGACGCGCCGACTACGCCACCCAGGCACAGCACGAGCTCGTCATCAGCGGTGACAACCTGCGGGTGTACGCCGAGCGCGTCGGTTTTGAAGACACCGACAAAGCCGAGCGCCTCGTTCATGCACTGGGCGGCTACAAGCGCAACCTCAATGGCGAGCGCTTCACCGCCACCGTCGAATCGCTGTTGCCCGAAGGCGAAGAAATGGTCTACGACGTGACCGTGGCCGATGTGCATGCTTTTGATGCCAACGGCCTGGTGGTGCACAACTGCGGCGAACAGCCCTTGCCGCCCTACGGCTGCTGCGATCTCGGCCCGATCATCCTCACCCGCTTCGTGCGCAATCCCTTCGGCTTCGGCGGCGTGCCGAGCTTCGATTTCGACGCCTTTGAAGCCGCCGTGGCCACGCAGGTGCGCGCGCTCGACAACGTGCTCGACGTGACTTTCTGGCCGCTGCCGCAGCAACGCGAAGAGTCGGCCGCCAAGCGCCGCATCGGCGTGGGCTTCACCGGCATGGGCAACACCTTGGCCATGCTCTGCGTGCGCTACGACCGCGAAGAGGGCCGCGTGGCCGCCGCGCAGATCGCCGAGCGCATGCGCAATGCCGCCTACCTCGCGTCCATCGAACTGGCCCAAGAGAAAGGCCGCTTTCCCAAGTTCGACGCCGACGGTTACCTGGCCCCCGGCACCTTTGCCAGCCGCCTGCCGGCCGACATCCAGGCCGCCATCCGGCAGCACGGCATCCGCAACAGCCACCTGCTCTCCATCGCGCCCACCGGCACGGTGAGCCTGGCCTTTGCCGACAACGCGTCCAACGGCATCGAGCCGCCGTTCTCCTGGATGTACCGCCGCAAGAAGCGCGAATCCGACGGCAGCACCAGCGAATACGCGGTGGAAGACCACGCCTGGCGCCTCTACCGCGAGCTCGGCGGCAACGTGGACCAGCTGCCCGACTACTTCGTCAACGCACTGGCCATGAGTGCAGGCGAACACATCGCCATGATGCAAGCGGTGCAGCCCTTCGTGGACACGGCTATTTCCAAGACGGTGAACGTCGCCGCCGACTACCCGTTTGACGACTTCAAGAACCTGTACCAGAAGGCCTGGAAAGCCAACCTCAAGGGCATGGCGACCTACCGGCCCAACAACATCCTGGGCTCGGTGCTCGACACTGGCAGTGCCGCAACCGACGCCACCGCCCAGCCCGCTTCCGCGGTGACCGCGCCGGTGGACCCGATGCGCACCGTGATCGAGAGCCGGCCCAAGGGTGCGCTGTCGGCCGTGGCCGACAAGATCGAGTACTGGACTCAGGAAGGCCACAAGACGCTGTACATCGTGGTCTCGTTCCTGCCGGTGCCCGCTGCCGACGGCGTAGGCACGGCCGAGCGCGCCATCGAGTTCTTCATGCCCGTGGGCCAGAGCGGCGAGTCGCAACAGTGGATCACCTCCACCATGCGCATGCTCTCGCTCGCCGCACGTGGCGGTTTCCTGGGCCGGGCCTTGAGCGACATGCGCAAGGTGGCGTGGGACCGCGGCCCGGTGCGCCTGGGCACCTACCAGAAGGCCGACGGCACCCACGTGCCGATGTGGCACGACTCGGAGGTCGCGGCCATCGCTTTCGCGCTGCAGAACATCATCGCCCGGCGCAACCAGGGCAGCGACATCGCCGCCGTGAGCGCGCCGCACCTGCCCGGCTCGCCCTCGGCGCCTGAGCTGCCCGGAATGGCCGCGCCCAGTGCGGTGATGGCCGGCAAGAAGTGCCCCGAATGCGGCGCGCACGCCATGATCCGCAAGGACGGCTGCGACTACTGCACCTCCTGCGGCCACCTGGGCAGCTGTGGCTGATCCTGCGGTGTCGACCGACTGGGCGGCGCTGGCCGCCGAGCTGATGGCCGCGCGGCGCACCGTGCTGCCGTTCCGGCTTGGCGATCCCGGGCCCGACGCGGCGCAGTTGCAGACCATCCTGGCCGCAGCCGCCAGTGCGCCCGACCACCGCTGCCTTCTGCCCTGGCGCTTCATCACCGTGCCCGCCGACCGGCGCGAGGCGCTGGCCGAAGTGTTTGCCCAGGCCCTGCTGGAACGCGACCCGATGGCCGCTCCACATGACGTGGCCAAGGCACGCGAAAAAGGCTTCCGCTCGCCGTTCCTGGTCCTGCTGGTGGTGGACGCGGAGAAAGGCGATGCCGAAATCGGCCTGGCCGAGCGGCTCGTCTCGGCCGGTTGCGCGGCGCAGAACGTTCTGCTCATGGCCACCGCCATGGGCTACGGCTCGGCCCTCACCGCCGGGCAGTCGGTGCGCTCGGCGGTGTTGCACCGCTTCTTTGGATTGCGCACAAGCGAGCAGGCCGTGTGTTTCGTCAGCATCGGCACCGCGCTGTCACACGGCACGGCGCACCTGCGCCCGACCGTGGCCGACTATGTGAGCGTGCTGGGCGCGGAAGACACCCGGTGAGCAGCACCAAGGTCACCATCGGCCTGCCCGGCCACAGCGCGCCCGGCGTGGGTTTCGAGGCCCCGTTCGAGATGCTCGACGCCTGCCACGAACGAGTCGAGCGCATGCTGCGACTGCTCGGCAAGATCCGCGAACACGTTCAGACCCACGGCGCCGACACCCAGGCCCGCGACGCCGCGCGCGACGTGATGCGCTACTTCGACCAGGCCGGCCCGCACCACCACGAAGACGAAGAACGCCACGTCTTCCCGCCCCTGCTCGCGCAGCGCGACCCGGCCGTCGTGGCGGTGGTGATCCGCCTCAAGCAGGACCACCGGGAGATGGCGGTGATGTGGGCGCGGGTGCGTTCCGCGCTGGCGGCACTGGTGGGAGCGGGCGACGACTGGGCGGGGTTCCCGGCGGAAGATGGACAACGCTTCGACGCCTACGACGCGCTGTATCGGCGGCATTTGCTGGATGAGGACAATGTGGTGTATCCGGCGGCGCGCTCGGTCATCCGGGGGGAGGCGCTGCAGGCGATGGGGGCTGACATGATGGCGCGGCGGGGTGTTGCGTGACTAGCGCGAATTCGCATGTAGCGATTCCAACAAGTCTGTACAACTGAAGAGAACTGATATGCCTGCTGTACCTGCTTTTTGCGACACCTGTGGGACCGTCTTCAGCTCTGGGATTTTTGTCGAAGATTCCATGCACATTTCGCTCTCAGGAAACAAGGCGGGACCCTGCCCACGCTGTGGTGGCATGGGTCATGTGCCAGATGGTGTTTTCAATTTCATTGGCAACACGATTGAGATTCTTTCAGCACCCGAGAGGACAGTCTCTGAGCTGATAGGGCTGGCGAAAATTCTTCAAGAGGCGCGCCGCAAGGGTGAAGATAAAGAGGAAGTCACCGCGCGGATTGAAAAGGAGCTTCCGTCTCTCTCGACCCTTGCCAAACTCTTGCCCACGAATAAGAGCGAACTTTACGGATTTCTTGGCGTGGTCATAGCTGCAGTTTCTCTATACACCCAGTCTCCTGAAAAGCCGCCATCTCAAACCATCGTCAATGTGACGCAGATTGTTCAGCAAGTGACCAACGAACAGCCTCCGAATCCAAGCCAGATGCAACCTTCACCGTCCGGACGCAAGCAGGGCCGGAATGAGGCTTGTCAGTGCGGCAGTGGTAAGAAATACAAGAAGTGCTGTGGGGTGCTGAAATGACGCGCAAATTGAAAGGCAGTTTTGGCATCGCGGCTTAGTACGCGAAGATGCTCCTGCTCGGAATACGCACTTAGTTTGCCGTCACTCCACCGATCCTACGTTCAAAGCCACCTCCGCCGCCCCTTCCACCCGCCCGGTGATCGTGTCGCCGCTGACCACGGACCCCACACCCTCGGGCGTGCCGGCGTAGACCAGGTCGCCAGGTTGCAGGCGGTAGAACAATGACAGGTCCACGATGATTTCGCGGTTGTTCCAGATCAGCTTGTCGACGTCGGAATTCTGTTTGGTGGCGCCGTTCACTTGGAGCGCGATGGCGCCGCTGTCGATCACCACACCGGGCATCGGCACGATCTCTGAGCACACCGATCCCTGCTCGATGTCTTTGCCCAGTTCCCAGGGGCGGCCCTTGTCGCTAGCGACTTGGTGAAGTAGAACGGGCGCTCGGCGCGCTTGTCGACCGGCTTGCCCATTTCGACCGCGTGAGCGTGGTGGTTGCAGCCGACGCAGAAGATGCGGTTGATTGGGAAGCGCTCGGTCTGGCCGCGGATGGGCAGGGACTGAACGGCGGGCGGGATGAAGAGGTCGGTGGCCATGGGGAACAACGGAGTGCAAGTGGCGTGAAGCGCCTCAAACCGGGAGCACCGCGGAACTGGCTGTCCCGGGCCGCAGGTGTTGCTCCTTGAGGGGCGGAGCGGTTACGCGAAGCGAACAAGCGATGGGGGGGTCAACGCACCTCGTACACACCCAGTTTCTGGTGCAACGGCGTTTCGTCAGCCATGAACAGAAACGCCGGCCGGTCGGGCGATGTGTTCTTCAGTGTGATGGGGGTGTAGCCAGGCGAGCAGCAGGTGTCGGCTTCGACCAGTGTGAAGAACTGGGCTTCGACCTGCACCTCGGTGCCACCCTCAATCTGGTGCAACACGGTGGCGGGTGAACGAGCTGGCAGTTCAAGTGTCTGGCCCGGACGCAGCATCAGCGCGTAAAAGCCCAGGATGTTTTCGCAGTGCGCGCCAGTTTCGGGGTTGGTGTAAGTCACCTGCACCGCCCCCAGGTCGGGCTGATCGGTCGCCAGCGACTCCAGCGCGGCGCGCGCGTCGGCCCAGGGATAACGCAGCATCGGATAGGCCTTGCTGCTGCGCTGAAACACCGGGCTGGGCACGACGCCGCCGCGCGCATAGGCCCGCTCGCCGCGCTGCGGGTTCACCGTCTGGCGTCCGCCGTTGACGTGGTAGCTGGTCTCCAGGTAATGCACCAGTGGCAGATCGAGCACATCGAGCCACACCACCGGCTCGTCGCCGTCGTGGCCATGCTCGTGCCACAGGCCGGTAGGCGTGAGAATGAGGTCGCCGCGCACCATCTCGCACTTCTCGCCGTCCACCGTTGACCAGGCCCCTGTGCCCTCCACCACCATGCGCACTGCGTTGGGCGTGTGGCGGTGGCTGGGTGCCCACTCGCCGGGCAGCAGCAGCTGCATGCCGAGGTAGATGGCCGCGCTGGCCTGCATCTTGTCCAGTCCGTGGCCAGGGTTGGCCAGCACCAGCACGCGGCGCTCGGCCTTTTCAATCGGTGTCAGCTCGCCGGCCTTGAGCAGCAGCGGGCGGATGGTCTGGTAGGGCCAGTGCGTGGCGCGGGTCTGGCGCGTGGGCACGTCGGGCGGCAACACCCCGCGCAGGCTGGGCCACAGCGGCACCAGGTTGTGCGAGGCGAGCGCGTCGCGGTAATCCTGCGGCAGGTCTTCGAGGCGGCCGAGTTCTTGGCTCATGAGAGGTCTCCAGAAATGGGGCGAGCAGTGCCGGGCGGCCGTGAGTGCTGCGCAACCGGTTTTGTCGGACCGCTGGCTTTGCTCCTCGCCAGCCGGTCCTTCATGGCCATGTCGCGGCTTGGGCCGGCGGTTGCAGTGTGGCACGGACCGTATCGAACCGAAAAATGGAGCCGTCCAAACCGATCCTGATCCGCGTCCGCTGGAACATGAAAAAATGCCGTTCACCTCACCGCTGGCCATGCCCGAGTTGCTCCTTGACAAGGGCCTCTGCGTCACTCGGAACCTGGCGCGGCTTGCGTGCGTCACACTCTCACCATGAAGCAACTGTTGATCTGTCTTGCCCTGTTTGGGGCCACGTTCGCCACTTCCGCTCAGACCCTGTGGCGCGGCGTCCCGATGAACGCCAGCCCGACCCAGGTACAGACGCTGATCGCCGAAGCGCAGCCCACCACCCCCGAGCGCCGCGGCCGTGAGGCTGGCGCGCTGCTGGAAATTCCCAGCTATCCCATTGCGGGCGAAAACTTCGCGGTCACGTTTCTGTTTGAGGCCGAGCGCCTGCAGCGCATCCACCTCGTGGCCCGACCGGGCTCGCGCGAACGCACCCGCGCGCTGGCGCAGGAGCTCAGCGCCTCGCTGCGCGCGCGCTACGGCCTGCCCATCAGCACCAAGGCCCGACAAGACGCGCTGCCCGGCGCAATCGACCTTCGGTGGGCCTTTCGCCGCATGACGGTGCAACTGCAGGTGCCCGATGGCGAAACGGTGGACCTGCTCTACAGCACCGCCATCCCGAGCCGGCCGGCCGGGCTGTGAAGCCACACGCAGCGTGCTTGCCTTCGTTGGAGCCACCGGCTGAGTTGGCGAGCGCGAGCCGGTTCTGAAAGCAGGCCAGAGCGCCGGGCGCCTGGTTCGGGAGCTATCTGCGTGCGCTTCGCCCGGTGAAGCCGGCTACCGGTCGACAGCGCGAGCGGCTCGGGTGGTTTGTCGGCGATCACCGCCTGATGCACTGGAAGCGAGCCTGGTACCGAGGGCGCAGCGGGCGCATTCGCGGCTGAGTCCGTGGGTACCAGACCGCCGCAACCGGGACTTTGGCGCTCAGTCCTGAGCAAATCTTTGATCCGAGGCACCATGCGAAGAGTTTGCAACAGGCATCGTCCGCGCAGCTCGCCTGTGCCATCGGGAAAGAAAACACCATGAACCCCTCAGCACAAGCCATCTCCCGCGCCCGCAGCCAGTGGGTCTGGCGCGGCCAGGCCCGGCCACCGTTTGCCGATGTGCCTGGACCGGGACAGGTATCCGTGTGGGACTTCCCACGCCCGCCGGCCCTGGAGGCCGATGCGCGCGAAGTGGTGGTGCACTGGAACGGTGTGCTGCTGGCGCGCACGCGCCGCGCCATCCGCCTGCTCGAAACGGCGCATCCGCCGTGTTTCTACCTGCCCTGGGCCGATGTGGACCGCTCGCGCCTGCAGCCCGCTGGAGGTGGTTCATTCTGCGAATGGAAGGGGCCAGCGCACTACTGGTCGCTGGTACGAGGCGAGCAGCGCCTGGAGCGCATCGGATGGAGCTACCCCGAACCCTTGGCCGGCGCAGAAGCGATCGCCGACTGCGTGGCTTTCTACGCCCAGGGGCTGGACTGCAGCGTGGGTGGTGAGCCGGTCGCGCCGCAGCCCGGTGGCTTCTACGGCGGCTGGGTCACGCCCGAACTGGTCGGGCCGTTCAAGGGAGACCCCGGCAGCTCAGGCTGGTGAAGTGGAGGGCGCCGTTTCGGGCTTGGCACCGGAGGCATCCAGGGGCTCTTCCCATGCCGCTTGCAGGGCCTCGGCCTCGGTCCGGTACAGCCGCAGCCGAGGGTCCTCTGCCAGATGCCCGGCCGCCTTGAGCAGCCGCTCGACAGGCAGCTTGAGCCCGACCAGGTGCAGGGTGATGCCTTGCGCCAGCAGTTGGTTGCGCAAGGTGCCGAAGACTTCGACGCCGGTGGCGTCGATCCAGTTGATGGGGTGGGCGATCAGCATCACGTGTCGGGTGTCGGGGTGGCGCACGATGTGCAGTGTGATGGTGCGTTCCAGGTCGTTGGCGGTCGCGAAATCGAGCGCGGCGTCCATGCGCAAGGCGTAGGTGTGGGGACCGAGTGGTGGCAGGTTCCACAGGTGGCGGTCGCGCAGGCTGCCATCCGGGTGCAGGCCGACTTCGATGATGCGCGGGTGCAGCCGCATGTACAGAAAGTGGCTGAGCGCCATGACGACGCCGGTGAGCACGCCCCAGTACAGGCGCGGCGCCGAGAGCACGGTCACCGCCAGCGTGACCACGGCGATGCCGGCCTCCACCCGCGAGACCTTCCACACCCGCACAAAGTCGCGCGGTGCGATCAGGCCCTGCACAGCCGCCACCACGATCGCCGCCAGCACCGCCATCGGCACGTGGTGCAGCGCAGGCGTGAACATCAATGCCAGTCCCACCACTGCGACCGAAAACACCACCGACCAGCCGGTGCGCGCGCCAGCGAAGCGGTTGAGTGCCGAACGGGAAAACGAGGTGCTGGTGGGGAAGGCGCCGCTCAGGCCGGCTGCGATCTTGCCCAGACCGTGGCCGATCAAATCCTGTTCTCGGTCCCAGCGCTGGCCCCGGTCTCGACTGTCCACCCGTGCACTGGAAGCGGTTTCCAGAAAACTCACCAGCGTGATCAGCAGCGTGGGCAGGATCAGCTGGCCCAGCGTGTCCCAGCCTGGCCAGGCGGGCAGCACCAGGCCAGGCAGGCCTTGCGGCAGGTCGCCAATGACGGCGCCACCCCCCGCCTCGAAGCCGATCAGCGCGCTGAGCGCGGAACTCGCCACCACCAGCACCAGCACCATGGGAAAGCCCTTGGGCAGCAGGCGCGCCAGCAGCAGGGCGGCGGTGGCGCCCAGGCCAAACGCCAGGGTTGGCGCGTGGATGCTGGGTTGTGCGATGAAGCCGGCCCAGCCACCTGACAGGCCGAGCAGCGCGGGCAGCTGGGAGCCGATGATGAGCAGCGCCGCGCCCTGGGTGAAGGCCATGAGCACCGGCGCGTTCACCAGGCTCAGCAGCCAGCCCGAGCGCAGGTAGCCCAGCGCGATCTGCAACAGCCCGGAGAGGAGCGCCAGCCACATCGCCAGTTCGATCCAGCGCGCGCTGCCCGGCTCGGCGAGCCCAGTGAGCGAGGCACTCACCAGCAGGCAGGTCAGCGCAGTGGGGCCGATCGAAAGACGCGGCGAGGCACTGAACAGCACCGCGATCAGCGCTGGCAGCATCGACGCGTAGATGCCGGTGATCAGCGGCATGCCGGCCAGACTGGCGTAGGCAATGCCCTGCGGCACCACCATCAGACCGACCGTCACACCGGCCATGGCCTCGTTGCGCAGCAGCGGAAGGTCAGGTCGGGGCCAGCTCAGGAAAGGCAACCAGCGCTGCAGGCGATCGGATCGGGACATGAGGCGATGCTAACCGTGAGCGGTCAGGCCTTGGGACTTGCCCGCTGGCACCTTCACCGCGTGGGCCAGCGCAGGTCCGATGGCCTGCATGACCACCTTGATGCGCATGGTCTGGCTCAGCTCTTTGTGGGTGATCACCCACAGCGGCGTGCGCAGCTCGGGAATGGCGGCTGAGAGCGGCTGCAGCTCGGGGCAGCTGTTTTCCAGAAAGGCGGGCAAGAGCGCAATGCCCAGATCGGCGCGCAACATGGCCAGCGCATGCTCGAAGCTGTCAACGCGCAGGCTCACCGAGCTGTCGGGCACGTGGTCGAGCAGCCAGCGGTCGAACTTGAGCTCGCGCGCATCGCTCTCGAACGCTATCCAGCGCTTTTGTCTGGCCAGCGCCTGGTGGGTCTGCAGTTTTGGCTTGAGACCGTCGTGCCGAAGGCCATAGATCTTGAAGTCCAGCAGGGCGAGCTGGCGGCCGACCAGCCAGTCGGGCACGCGGTCGCTGATGCGAAAGGCCACGTCGGCCTCGCGCCGCGTCAGGCTCACCAGGTCACGGGTAGCCAGCAGCTCCAGCGTGACCTCGGGAAACGAGGTCGCGAACTGTCGCAACACCGGCGGCATTGCATGCCCCACGAGCACGCCCGCCGCGGTGATGCGCACGGGCCCGCTGGGCCGCAGGTCCTGGCCGATCACCTTCATCTCGGCCTGGCGCGCCAGCGGGGCCATGCTGCGCGCCGCGGTGATCAGCTCATCGCCCGCCGCGGTGGGCGTGTAGTGGCCGCGCGCCCGGTCAAACAGGCGTGCCTTGAGGCGCGTTTCGATCGACGCGAGTTTGCGCAGCAGGGTCACGTGGGACATCGCCAGCGCTTCGGCCGCGCGCGACAGCTGGCCCACCTGGGCCACCACCAGCACGATCTCGAAGTCGCTCCAGGCCAGCAGCTTGTGCGCGGCGGGCGCAGGGATGCGTGCGCCTGGGGCATGGTCAGGAACCGGGGTTTTCAAATCTGAAAATCTTCATTGACTATTGAGTCATTGGATTATCAAGGATGAAGTTCTATCATGGGTTCATCTGTTCACCATCTGGGAGTTTTCATGGAACGCATCAGCCATTGGCTGGCCTGGGGTGCCGTCGCCGTCACGGTGCTGTTTGCCGGCCTGAACTGGTCGGCCTTGTTGGCCGATACCCGCATCAACCTGTTGGTTGCCGACATCCAGGCGCCCATGGGTCTGATCCTGCTCAGCCTGACGGGCATCTTTGTCGCCCTGTTTTTCATCGCCACGCTGTACAGCCGCATCACCGGTCTGATGGAAACGCGTCGGTTGCACAAGGAACTGCGCGACGCCAAGGCCTTGGCCGAGAAGGCCGAAGGCTCGCGGCTGGACGGGCTGCAACAGACGCTGCTGATCGAGTTCCGCCGGCTGCACGAGCGCATCAACAAGATGGAGCAGGCGCAGGTGGACCACAAGCCGCTGATCAAGCTGGACCAGGGCTGATGGCGACACCTCAGAAGCCCCCACGCACGACCTCACCGCAACCCGCTGCTGGGAGGAGCGGTCCGCTGGTGGTGACCAAGGCCAGCCCCCATCACGCTCGCGAATTCGACAGTCGGGATCTCGATCTGTTGAACGAGATGGCACGGCGCATCACCGAGATCGACAACAGCTACCGCGCCGTGGCCGAAAAAGTGGGGCAGCTTTACATGCGCGCCGATGAAGCGGGCCTCGAGCAGTTGACGGAGATGCTGGACAAGCCGATGCGCAATGCCTCGGACAACCAGCAATCGTTCGCCGCGCTGTTGCGTGAAGTCCGGCAGGCCAGCCAGCGCAGGCGCTGAGCGCGCGGTCGTTCGCGTCTGTTCCTGCTCGTTTGTGGCAAGCTCACAGGCACGCCTGCCACGCCGTCGCGGCGCAACACCCCCAACGGTCGACGACGACCTCTCGCCTTGCGCGCCTCATGCAGAACGATCAGCTCCTCATTCTGACCATCCTGGCCGTTACGGTCGGGATGTTTCTCTGGGGACGCTGGCGGCACGACATGGTGGCGATCGGCGCCTTGCTGGCCTGCGTGGTCACGGGCCTGCTGCCGGCGAGTGAGGCGTTTCTGGGTCTGGGTCATCCCGCGGTGGTGTCGGTGGCGTGTGTGCTGGTGCTCAGCCGCGGGTTGCAGCTCTCGGGGGCGGTCGATGTGCTGGCGCGCCACGCGCTGCCCAAGGATGCCGGCACCACCTTCAGCCTGCTGGCGCTGGTGGGGCTGGGCGCGCTGCTCTCGGGCTTCATGAACAACGTGGGCGCCATGGCGCTTCTGATGCCGCTGGCGATCCAGCTTGCACGCCGGCTGGACATCGCGCCTGGTCAGGTGCTGATGCCGCTGGCCTTCGGCACCATCCTGGGCGGCATGACGACGCTGATCGGCACCCCGCCCAACCTCATCGTCTCGGCGTTTCGGGCCCAGAGCGGGTCCGGCAGCTTTGCCATGTTCGACTTCACGCCGGTGGGCCTGGCCGTGGCCGTGGCCGGCGTCGCCTTCGTGGCGCTGATCGGCTGGCGTCTGGTGCCGGTGCGCAAGGAAGCGGGGCTGGAGGGCTTCGAGACCGGCGCGTACCTGACCGAAGCGCGGGTCGTCGCCGAGAGCAAGTCGGTGGGCAAGACCTTGCGCGAACTCGACCCGGTGCTCGACGAGGCAGGCGCACAGGTGGTGGGCATGGCGCGCGACCACATGCGCGTGATCGCGCCGAACCCGGGTCGGCGCTTGCGCGAGGGCGACATTCTGGTGCTGGAGGCCGAGGCCGAGTCGCTGTCCAAGCTGCTCACTGAACTTGGGCTCAAGCTGGAAGAAGCGGTGCGCCCGCCAGAGCACGCCGAAGAGGGCGAGGATGGAAAGACCGATGAAACCAATGGCGGCGCCCCGAAGGCGCAGCCGGCGCGAAAAGACGCTGAAGCCTTGCAGCAGTTTCATGCTGACAAGGACGGCCAGGAGGACCGAGACAGCGAGCAGGACAGCGCTAAGGAGAAAGAAAAAGACAAGGACGACCCCGCCTCGCGCGACATCGTGCTGATGGAACTCGCCGTGCGCCCGGGCTCTATGCTGGAAGGCCGCTCCGCCACCGACATCCAGCTGCGCAGCCGCTTTGGTCTGAACCTGCTGGCGGTCTCGCGCCATGGCACGCGAGCGCTCAATCGCCTGCGGCTGATGGCGCTCAAGCCCGGAGATCTGTTGTTGATGCAGGGTCCGCCCGATGCCATCAACGACTTCGCCGCCGACATGGGCTGCGTGCCTCTGGCGCCGCGCGCCTTGCAGATGCCCAGCGTGCGCAAGGCCTGGATCGCCAGCGCCATCATGGTCGGCTCGGTCGCAGCGGCGGCGTTGGCGCTGTTGCCCACGGCGATCGCGTTCGCGCTCGGCGTGCTCGCCTCGATGGCGCTGCGCACCGTGCCGCTGCGCTCGGTGTACGACGCCATCGACTGGCCGGTCATCATGCTGCTGGGTGCGCTGATCCCGGTGGCCTCGGTGATGGAGACCACCGGCACCGCAGACCTGATTGCGCGCGTGTTGCTGGAGAGCGTGGCGCAGGGCAGTCCGGTGGGCGCGCTGGTGCTGGTGTTGCTGGTCACCATGTTCCTCTCGGACCTGATCAACAACGCCGCCACTGCCGCCGTGATGTGTCCGATCGCCATCGGCACCGCGGCCGCGCTCGGTGTGAGCGCCGACGCCTTCCTGATGGCGGTGGCCATCGGCGCGTCGTGTGCTTTCCTAACCCCGATCGGCCACCAGAACAACACGCTCATCCTCGGGCCCGGAGGCTTCCGGTTTGGTGACTACTGGCGCATGGGTCTGGTGCTGGAGGTGGTCGTGGTGACCATCAGCGTGCCGTTGCTGTTGTGGGTGTGGCCGCTGTGAACCATCCTCCTACCCAGGGCGCGCGGGCGGTGACCGACAGCGACCGCATCGTCGAAGCCCTCGACCAGGGCCGCAACAAGCGCGTGCGCAAGCTCATGGCTGGCCTGCACCCGGCCAAGATCGCCGCCCTGATCGAGCGCCTGGACCACGAGCGGCGAGACGCGCTTTGGCAGCAGGTGGATGCGGCGCTGGCCGAGCGCATCCTGCCGCACCTGCGCGCGCAGCCGCGCCAGCAACTGCGTGCGCTCGATGGCGAGGATTCACCCGATCCGGCCGATGCCGCTGCAGCGGGCGCAGACGAGGAATCCACCCAGGGCCATCTGCAGGCGGTGCGCGAAGCGCTGGCCGAAGGCCGGCTCAAGCGCGTGGGCAAGCTGCTCAACCGCACCCATCCGGCCAAGGTGGCCGGCCTTTTGGAGGCCCTGCCGCGCGACGAGCGCCGCGCGGTCTGGAGCATGGTCGAGACCGACCGCGCCGGTCGCGTGCTGACCTACCTGCACGAAGAGATCTGCGCCGCGCTGGCGGCCGAGCTGGAGCCCGGCGAACTCGCCGCCTCGGTGCAACAGTTGCCGCTGGACGATCTGGTCGACCTGATCCAGCACCTGCCCAGCGAGTTCGGCGCACAACTGCTGACGGCCACCACAGGCCGGCGCCGCCAGCAGCTCGACGCGCTGCTGTCGTACGACGAAGACAGCGCTGGCGGCTTGATGAACGCCGACACCATCGAGGTGCGCGCCGATGTGCGCGTGGGCACGGTGCTGCGCTACCTGCGCCTGCTCGAAGCGCTGCCGCCGCAGACCGACATGATCATGGTGGTCGACCGCGAGGGCCGGTATGAGGGTGGCCTGGACCTGATCGCGCTGTTCACCGCCAACACCGAAACGCGCGTCGCCGACCTGATGCACACCGATGTGAAAGCCATTCCGGTCGACCTGCCGGCGGTCGAGGTTGGCCGTCTGTTTGGCGAGTTCGACCTGCTCTCGGCACCGGTGATCGACGCCCATGGGCGGCTGGTGGGCCGCATCACGGGCGACGACGTGGTCGACCTGATCCGCGAAGACGCCGACCGCACCGTGATGCAGATGGCCGGCCTGAACCAGGAGGCCGACATGTTTGGCCCCATCATCGCCGGCTCGCGCAGCCGTGCGCTGTGGCTGGGCGTGAACCTGATCACCGCGCTGCTGGCCGCCGCCGTCATCAGCCGCTTCGAGGCCACGCTGGAGCAGCTGGTGGCGCTGGCCGTGCTCATGCCCATCGTGGCCAGCATGGGCGGCATCGCCGGCAGCCAGACGCTCACGCTCGTCATCCGTGGCCTGGCGCTGGGCCAGGTGCAGGCGGGCAATCTGCGTCTGCTGTTCAACCGCGAAATGGGCATCTCGGCCATCAACGGCGTGCTCTGGGCGCTGGTGATCGGCGTGCTGGTGTACCTCTGGTTTGGCAGCGCCATGCTCGGCGGCATCATCGGCACCGCCATTCTCATCAACCTGCTGACCGCGGCGCTGGCCGGCCTGGGCATCCCGTTGCTGCTGCACCGCCTGGGTATCGACCCGGTGCTTGCGGGTGGCGTGATCCTCACCACGGTGACCGATGTGGTGGGCTTTTTCGCGTTCCTCGGCCTGGCCTCCTTGTGGTTGTTGTGAGGCATCCAGATGAACACCCTTGAAAACACCTGGACCTGGCTGCAAGGCGCCATGGCCTGGCCCATCATCCAGACCACCGATTTCCGCATCAGCGCTGGATCGCTGGCGGCGCTGGTGGTGCTGGTCCTGCTGCTGTTCTGGGCCAGCAAACGGCTGCAACGCTGGCTCAGCGAAGGACCGGTGTTGCGCAACCGGCTCGACCCGGGCGCGCGTATGGCGGTGGCGGCGGTGGTGCGCTACACCGTGCTGCTGGTCGGCCTGCTGGCCATCGTGCAGACGGTGGGCATCGACCTCACCACCTTCAACGTGATGGCCGGTGCCATCGGTATCGGCGTGGGCTTTGGCCTGCAGAACGTGGTGAGCAACTTCATCGCCGGACTCATCATCATGTTTGAGCGGCCGGTGAAGATCGGCGACCGCATCGTCGTCGGCGGCGTGGCGGGCAACGTGGTAGACATCGGAGCGCGCAGCACTACGGTGCTCGACAACGACAACATTGCCGTCATCGTGCCCAACTCCAAGTTCATCACCGAAGACGTGATCAACTGGAAATACAACGACGACAACGTGCGCTTTCACGTGCCAGTAAGTGTGGCCTATGGCACCGACGCGCAACTCGTCAAGCGCGTGTTGCTGGAAGTGGCCCACGCCGATCCCGACGTGCTGGACGAACCCGAGCCCAACGTCTGGCTCCAGGCCTTTGGCGACGACGGCGTGGCCTTTGAGCTCATGGTCTGGTCGGCCACCATGGTCGACCGCAAGGGTAAGCTGATCAGCCAGCTCAACTACGCCATCTACGAACGCTTCAACGCCGAGGGCATCGAGTTCCCGTTCCCGCAGCGCGACCTGCACATCAAGGGTGGCGTGCTCGGTATCCGGCAAGTGCCAGCCGGGTAACGTGGTCAGCGCTGCGGCATGTCTTTCACGCCATAGCCCAGACTGACCGTTGCGTCCTCGGGAATGGGCGGCATGGTGGCATCCCAGGCGAGCCAGCGCTCGCGCATGGCTGCCAGGCACTCGGGCTCGCGCCGCGCGAGGTTGGCGCGCTCGCGCTCGTCGGCCGGGATGTTGAACAGGTATTCGTGCCCGTCGACCATCAGGTACTTCCATTCGCCCTCGCGCAGCGCGCGCTGGCCGCGGTGGTTCATGCGCCAGTGCAGCGGGCGTTCGAAGTGGTGGGCTGGGTCGCGCAGCAAGGCGCTGAGCGACACGCCATCCAGCGGGTAGTCCGGGTGGGGCTGACCACCCCCTTCGGCCAGCAGGGTGGTTGACCAGTCCATGGTCATGCAGTGCTGGGCGCTGACGCCACCGCCGGGGATGACCGCGGGCCAGTGCGCGATCCAGGGCACCCGGATACCGCCCTCGGTCAGGTCCATCTTGCCGCCCACCAGCGGCCAGTTGTCGGAGAAGCGCTCACCGCCGTTATCGCTGGTGAAAACGATCAGCGTGTTTTCCAGCAGGGATTCGCTGCGCAGCGCGTCCACGATCCAGCCGATGCCTTCGTCCATGTGGTGGATCATCTTGCGGTAGCTGTGCAGGTTGCCGCCGTCGAGGTGAAACAGGTTTTTCGCCACCTCGGGCGCGATGTGGGCGTCGTCGCGCGTTTCCCAGGGCCAGTGTGGTGCCGTGTAGTGCAGGCTGAGGAAAAAAGGCTGGCCCGCTCTCGCATCGGCCGCGCGCTGGTGCACATGGTCGACCGCGCGCTTCGAGAACACATCGGTCAGGTAGCCCACTTCCTTGTGCGTCTCTTCACCGATGTAGAGGTCGTGGTCGCCGGCGGAGGAGCAATGGGTGAAGTAGTCCACGCCGCCGGCCATGATGCCGAAGAACGTGTCGTAGCCCGAGCGCTGCGGACCGAAGTGTGGCGGGTAGCCCAGGTGCCACTTGCCGATCAGCGCGGTGTGGTAACCCGCGCCTTGCAGCAGGGACGGCAGCGTCGGGATCTCGGGCGGCAGACCCAGCGTATCGCTGCCCTTGCTGCGGCTGTTGATGGGCTCTTCCAGCGCACCGCGCAAGCGGTACTGGTAGCGCATGGTCATGAGCGCAAACCGCGTGGGCGAGCACACGGGCGAGTTGGCATAGCCCTCGGTCAGCCGAAGACCGCCGGCGGCCAGCGCGTCGATGTGGGGCGACACCGGCCCTTCAGGTCGCGGCCGCGCGCCGTAGCACCCCAGGTCGGCAAAGCCCAGGTCGTCGGAGACGATGAAGAGGATGTTGGGGCGATGCATGGCCGCCGGCATGTTCAGGGCTTGAAGCCTGACTTCTGCACCACCGGCGCCCACTGGGCGCGGTAGGCGGTGAGCATGGCGCGGGTCTGTGCGGCGGTGCTGGAGACCGGGTCGAGCTTGGCTTCGGTGAAGCGGCGTTGCGTTTCAGGGTCCTTCATCACCTCGGCAATGGCGGCCGACAACTGGGCCACGCGCGCGGCCGGCATGGCGGCCGGTGCAAAAAACGCGTTCCATCCATCGGCGGCCAGTTTCAGGCCGGCTTCGTTGAAGGTGGGCGTGTTGGGTGCAAACGGCGAGCGCTGCTTGCCCGATGACGCCAGGATGCGCAGCTTGCCGCCGTCCTGCTGCGGCAGCAAGGTGTCCAGCGTGTCGAAGGCGACGGGGATCTGACCGCCGAGCAAATCGTTGAGCAGCGGGCCCGAGCCCCGGTATCCCACCACCTGGCCTTTCACGTTGGCCTGCTCGGCCACCATCAGCGCAAAAAAGTGCGGCAGGCTGCCGGTGGCGGGCACGCCGAAATTGGCCTTCTCCGGGTTGGCCCGCAGCCACGCCAGCAGGTGGTTGAGTTCGCGCACCGGCACTGCGCTGCTGACCGCCACCGCAAACTCGTACTGGCTCACGTGCGAGACCGGCTGGTAGTCTTTTTCGGGGTCGTAGCCGACATCCTGGTAGATCAGCGGCGCCACGACCATGATGGCGGGATTGGCCAGCATCAGCACGTTCTGGTCGGCCGGTGTGCTGCGCAGCTGTTGCGCAGCGAGCCGCCCGCCGGCGCCGGCCTTGTTCTCCACGATCACCGGCACACCCAGTTTGGGCGTGAGCTTTTCGGCCACGATGCGGGCCACGCGATCGGACGAGCCGCCCGGCGCGTAGGGCACGACCAGGCGCAGGTTGCCTTGCAGGGCCTGGGCGGCGGCGGGCAGGCTTGCGATGGCGCTGAGGGAGGCCAGGGCGGCGGCGAGCAGGGTGCGGCGAAACATCATGGTGGGTCTCCGATGGTCGGTGGCAAATCCGGGAAAAGCAGGCATGGCCGACGCGCCATGCGGTGCTTGCATGCAGGCTTTCCCCAAGTGGGGAACCCATGCTAAACATTCACAATCAATTGCAGAAATCAATTGATCTGGGTGTTTTCCCGCTCCCAGCCCACCCGCCCGCATGTGCCCAACACCCGCCGATCGCCTCAGCCAGCCGCAGCAAATAGCTGACCTGCTGCTGTACCGACTCTACCGCCTGCAGGCCACGGCGGGCGCGCGCGTGATCCGCCTGTGTGAGCGCGAATACGGCCTCACCCGGCGCGAATGGCGGGTGTTGTCGTTTTTGTCGGCGCACGAAGGCGCGCTCTCCAGCGAGCTGGCCGATCACGCCATGCTGGACCGCGCGCGCACCTCACGCACGCTGACCCGGCTGGACGAAAAAGCCCTGATCCAGCGACAGCCCAGGCCGTCCGACCGGCGCGAGGTGCATGTGTCGTTGACCGCGGAAGGCCGCCGGATCGCGGGAGAGCTGTTTTCCAAGGTGGCCGAGATCAACCATGCGCTGATGGCCGGTTTGAGCGCCATCGAGCGCCAGCAGCTCGACGCGCTGCTCGTCCGCCTGCAGGCGCAGGCCGACGCAACGGCCTCGCCAGCCTGAAGGGCCGCAGGCCTCAGACCTTGCCGGTGCTCCGCACCATGGCCACCACCATGGCGATCACGGTCAGCGGCAGCACGAAGCTGGTCATCACCATCGCGTAAAGCGGCAAAGAGGCACTTTGTTGCGCCAGCAGCACCAGGTAGCTCACATAGGCCACGTAATAGAAAAGGAACACGCCGCCTTCCCAGCGCGCGATTTCGCGCCCGGTCATGAAGACAGGCAGGCAGGCCAGGGCCACCGCCACCATCACCCAGATGTCGAAGCTCATCACCGAGGCCGGGATCACCAGACCCGCGCTGCCCGCCGCCATGCCCGACAGGCCCACGCAGCCCAGGAGGTTGAAGGTGCTGCTGCCCACCACATTGCCCACCGCAATGTCGCGCTCGCCCTTGATGGCCGCCATCACCGAGGTGGCGACTTCGGGCATGGAGGTGCCCGCGGCCACGATGGTGAGCGCGATCACCACATCGCTCACGCCCAGCGCTTTGGCAAAGATCACCGAGGCGGTGACCAGCCAGTTCGAACCCAGCACCAGAAAGGCCAGCCCGATCACGATCAGGCCCAGCTGCACCGGCAGGCGCTCGTCCCAGCCGCCTTTTTCCGCCGGCTTGAACTCCGCCGCGTACTCGTCGTTGGCGGCCCGAGTCTCGCCGCGCGACTGCACGATGAGGAACACGGTGTAGGCCAGCAGCAGGGCAAACAGCATGCCGCCGTCGAGCAGGCCGACATTGCCGTCAAGGGCAAACACCAGCAACAGCAGTGAAGCGCCGAGCATGATCGGAACCTCCTGGCGGATCAGCTGGATGTTGACCACCAGCGGCGTGATCAGCGCGGACAGGCCCAGGATGAAGAGCACGTTGAAGATGTTGCTGCCCACCACGTTGCCAATGGCGATGTCGGTCTTGCCTTCAAGCACCGCGCCCACCGAGACCGCCATCTCCGGCGCGCTGGTGCCAAAGGCGACGATGGTCAGGCCCACCACCAGCGGCGAAATGCCGAATGACAGCGCCAGCTTGGACGCGCCGCGCACCAGCAGCTCAGCGCCACCGACCAGCGCCGCCAGGCCAGCGAGAAACATCAGAATCGTCATGAAAATACCGCGAAAGGGCCAGCGCGATGCCGCGCAAAAATGAGGTGTGTGTGCCGACTGGCGCGGTTCAGACCGCTTCGGCTCGGCGTGAATCGTAAATCAGAACTGCGGCGGCCAAGTCTTCCAGGGCTGTGCCCACCGCCTTGAAGACAGTGCGCTCGGTCGCGCTCTTGCGCCCTGTGGCCACGCCTTTGCAGAGCGTGGTCAGCGTGCCCCGCACATCGGTTTCGCTCATCACGCCGTGGGCGATCGCCACCAGCAGATCGCCGCTTTTCTTCAGCGCCTCGTCGGTGTCCACGAACACGCGCGCCTGCTCGAAACAAGCGTCGTCGGCCTCGCGCATGGCGGGCGTGAAGCTGCCGATCAGGTCCAGGTGCGAGCCTGGCGCCAGCCAGGCACCGCGCACCACCGGCTCCGTGGCAAGCGTGGCGCAGCTCACGATATGGGCCTCGGCACAGGCGGCCTGCAGGTCGGTGGCCGCTTCGGCCTGGAAACCTTCGGTTTTCAGCAGACGAGCGAGCTTCTGCGCTTCTTCGGGGCGCCGTGCCCAGACCGTCACCTGTTCGATCTTGCGCACCGCGCGCCAGGCCGCCGGCAGCAGGCGCGCCACCTTGCCCGCGCCCACCACCAGCAGGTGGCTGGCGTCTTCGCGCGCCAGGTATGAGCCGCCCAGGGCCGACGCAGCCGCGGTGCGCCGCGCGGTGATCTGGTCGCCGTCCATGTGGGCCAGCGGCACGCCGGTGCGCGCGTCAAACAGCAGGTAGCTGCCGTGCAGGCCGGGCAGGCCGCGCTTGGCGTTGCCCGGCGCGATATTGACGATCTTCACGCCGTAATACCGCCCCGGTATCCAGGCCGGCATGATGAGCGAGGTCATGCGCCGGCTGGCGATGTCGCCGCCGGCATCGCTCAGCGGGCTGGTGATTTCATGCACATGGCGCGCCGGCGTTTCCACACCGCTGGCAAAGCGCTCCCGGATGGCGGGGATCAGACGGTCAAAGGGCAGGGCGGCTCGGGTGGCGTCGGCGTCAAAAAAGTGCATGGGAGGATGGTAGCCGCCCGGCGAGGCCGTTGCGCTCAGGCCATCGGCTCCAAAGCCCGTCCTTCACCCACTTCTTCCACGGTTTGCCCGTCGCGGATGTGGTAAATGCGCTTGAAGGTGGGGATATTTTTTCGTCGTGCGTGACCACGACGATGGCGGTGTTGGCCTGGCGCGCCATCTGGTTGATGGATGCGCGAGGTCAAGCGCATGGCCACCGTACCCGTACAAAGATCGCTTCAGGCATCGCGCCGATAGAATCCAGGTCTGTGAAATCCATCCTCGTGTCCTGGTTCCTGATCGGTGGCCTGCTGCTGCAGAGCCTGGCCTGGGCGCTTCCGGCCGAGCGCATGGACCAAGCCGAGCGACTGGCCCATGCGCTCGCGCATGCGATCGACCACGGCCATCACCAGCACGACACGCTGGGCCACGACGACCTGGGCGCCGCGCTACCGACCGAGGCCGGCCACAAGAATCAGGTTGATCACGCTCCGCACCACGTGCATGCCAGCGAAGGCGCGCAGTTCCAGGGCCTGCCGGTGGCGGCGGCTCTGCCGCCCTCGGCCTTGCCGCGCAACGCACCCAGGGCGCGGCCTGCGGTGCATCCGCCCTCGGCCGATCTGGCCGGCCTGCTGCGTCCCCCCAAGTCCCGGGCCTGAGACTTTCCGGGTGCCCACCGGGTGCCCGACCTCGCGCACCATGGTTCGCGCGAGGTCAGCCGTGCCGCCAGCGTCGCTGCGGCCCGGACCTCTTCCCGAACACAGGACTTTTCATGAACGTTTCACGCTTGCGAAGCGCAGCCATCTGGCTGCTGCTCGCCCTCGCGCCGCTGGTCGCCCTGGCCCACGGCATCTCAGATGCCGACAAACAGCGCATGCTGGATGGCGGCTACCTGCAGTACGTGGGCCTGGGCGCCAGCCACATGCTCACCGGCTACGACCACCTGCTGTTCCTCTTCGGCGTGGTGTTCTTTTTGACCTCGTTCAAGGACGTCGTCAAATTCGTCACCGTCTTCACGGTGGGCCACAGCATCACCCTGGTTTTTGCCACGCTGATGCACATCACCTGGAACTACTACCTGATCGACGCCATCATTGCGCTCAGCGTGATGTACAAAGCCTTTGACAACAACGGCGGCTTCCAGAAGCATTTTCAGATGGCCTCGCCCAGCCTGCTGTGGATGGTGTTCGGCTTTGGCCTGCTGCACGGCTTTGGTCTGTCCACCCGCCTGCAGCAGCTGCCGCTGGGCAACGACTTCGCGAGCGAACTGGGCCGCATCCTGAGCTTCAACGTCGGCGTGGAGCTGGGCCAGATCGCGGCCCTGACCGTGATGGTCGGCCTGCTCGCCCTGTGGCGGCACCGCGCCTCGTTCAAGCGCTTCAGTTACGCCGCCAACCTCGCCCTGTTCTACGCGGGTGTCTACCTGCTCTTCACCCAGTTGCACGGCTACCAGCACGACACCCACCCCGACAGTTTCCGTTTCCCCGCCGCCGAGCACCGGCACGCGCACGAAGACATGGCGGTCGAAGACACCCGCGACACCAGCCGCGATGGCCTTTGAATCCGTTTCCCCCTTGTTGATCTGCAACACCTTCAGGAACCCATCATGAAAACCACCCTCTCCATCTGCGCCCTCACCGTCTCCCTGTTCGCCGCACCCGCCGCACTCGCCGACGTGGGCGGCAGCTGCCACTTCCACGGCAACAAACCCGCCACCGAGGCCGTCGTCACCGATTGCGCCAACCAGCGCAAGGCCTCGCTGATCAAGGCCGGCAAGCTCGACGCGTCCTGGCAAGCCGTCAAGCTCGACAAGGCCGAGCTGGTGGACGGCAAGAAGGGCAAGGAGTGGAAGCTGTCGTTCAAGAACCCGGCCGTGAGCGATGCCGCCAAGCAGACGCTCTACATCTTCTTCTCGCAGCCGGGCAACTTCATTGCCGCCAACCACACCGGGAAGTAAACCCCGGCGCAGCGTCATGAACGACCCCACCACCGCCGCCGCTCCGGCGGCGCACAGTCACCACTTCCACCAGGACAACCGCGCCGCCGAGCGGGGTACGCAGGCCGTGCTCTGGATCACCCTGACCGCCATGGTGCTGGAGATCACCGCCGGCTGGTGGTACGGCTCCATGGCGCTGCTGGCCGACGGCTGGCACATGAGTTCGCACGCGGTCGCGATCGGCGTCAGCGCTGCCGCCTACGCGGCGGCGCGTCGCCTGGCGAACGACCAGCGCTTCGCCTTCGGCACCTGGAAGATCGAGGTGCTCGGCGGCTTCGCCAGCGCCCTGTTTCTCCTTGGCGTGGCGGCGCTCATGGTGGTGGCCTCGGTGGACCGGTTCTTTGACCCTCAGCCCATCCGTTATCGCGAAGCCATTGCAGTCGCGTGTCTCGGTTTGCTGGTCAACCTGGTGTGCGCCTTCATCCTCAGCCGCTCCGACGACCACGCTCATCACCATGGGCATGTTCATGGACACGACCATGACCATGGGCACGACCACGCACACGGCCATGCCCACGAAGACCTGAACCTCCGCTCGGCCTACCTGCACGTGCTGGCCGACGCCGCCACCTCGGTGCTGGCCATCGTCGCCCTGGTTGGCGGCTGGCTCTGGGGCTGGGACTGGCTCGACCCGCTCATGGGCATCGTCGGTGCGGTGCTGGTGGCGGTGTGGGCCAAAGGCCTGATCCGCGACACCAGCCGCGTGCTGCTCGATCGCGAAATGGACCACCCTGTGGTGGCCGAAATCCGCGTAGTGGTGGAAGGTCTGGGTGCCGCCGGCAGCACCCAGCTGACCGACCTGCACGTCTGGCGGGTGGGCCGTGGCAGCTACGCCTGCGCGCTCACCGTGCAGACCCGCGAGGCGAACCTCACACCCCACACCGTGCGCGAGGCGCTCGCGGTGCATGAAGAGATGGTGCACGCCACCATCGAGCTCCACCAACATCACAGTTCCTGCCCCGGCAGCGCCAATGCGGCAACGAGCCGAGCTTGACAGGGCGAAATACAGCTCTGGAAAAAAGGCCTGCCCCGCATCCTAGACACCCTCGAAGCCCTGGGCCGCGCGCAGCGGGCGGGAGCGGCTGGCTGGGCTGAGCAGATCTGAGGGAATGGGAGGCAGTCACAGTTCGTGACTGCCTTTGAGTTTCAGGCTACAGGGCCGAGGCAGCCTTCTTGGCAATCTCGCCCAGCCCGGATCGCAGCGCCTCTTTGGCTTTCAACGGGTCTGCGATGAGCGCGGCGCGGGTAGGGAACGTGAACTGGACGTCACTAGGCAAATGGGTGAGCGAGCCGAGCGGTTGTGCAGCGTACAGAAAGGTTTCCTCAAAGTACGTCTGCTGGCAGTCGCCGGCCAGCAGGCGCACAGAGGCCACCACGCGCGGCGCGACGGACGAGGTCTCTGCATAGCCCGTGGAGATGCCGGTGAAGAGCACGGCGTCGTACTTGCCGGCAACGGAACCGCAGACCTCGGTGTCTTTGGATTCAGACTTGGTCATGGGCGGCAGCACGGTGGCCTGGTAGCCCTTCGCCAGGAGGTGAGACAGCACGTTCTCGTTCCAGTGGCGGGCGACGTCAGGCTGGGTGGGCTTGATGGCCGCCATGAATTCGCTGGTGGCGTTCTGCATGCGGTTGGCCTCAATGCCCCCCAGCACCAGACCACCCAGAGCGCCAAACGCATAGAGGGCCGCACCCCCCGGCAGCTGACCAGGATTCAGGAAATATTCCTGCGGCTCCGGTGTCTCAAAGACCGCCACGGTCTTGATCTTTTGCTTGGATTCTGGCGCCAGGGCCGTCTTCTTGACCGTCGAACAAGCGGCCAGCAAGGAAACCAGAACCAGTGCGACAGAAATGCGTTTGAAACCCAATGGGACCTCCCAGTCTTTGAACATGGGGCAGGAGTTTACCGGTCGGTAGGACTCGCCGAACGCGGAGATCGCTGCGCCCAAGTGACTTGCCGCCGAGTGACCGCCCGGTAACATCCACCCGGCCTGATCCACCCCGCTGGATCAGGCCTGCCGTTCCACCGCCCTCTGTGGGCCACCCAAGGAGACAGACTCTTGTTCAGCCATGTCATGGTCGGTACAGCCGACCTCGAAAAATCCCGCCAGTTTTACGACGCCGTGCTGGGCACGCTGGGCATCGGCCCTGGTGTGGCCAACGGCAGCCGCTTTTTCTACCGCAGCCCCACCGGCACCTTTGGCATCACCCTGCCCATCAACGGCGATAGCGCGTGCCACGGCAACGGCAGCACGATCGGCTTTGCCGCCAGTTCGCCTGAGCAGGCCGACGCCTTCCACGCCGCCGGCGTGGCCCATGGCGGAACCACCTGCGAAGACCCGCCGGGCCTGCGCGGCAGCCCCGGCGCGCAGATGTACATCGCCTATCTGCGCGACCCCGACGGCAACAAGATCTGCGCGCTGCACCGCGTGCCGCGCTGAGTTGCGCCCCTCAGGCGTTCATCCTTGAAGTCGACCAGCGCGGCCACCTTCGACGAAGCGTATTACCAGCGCTTCTATTTCGACCAGAAGACGAGGGTGGTCGACCCGCAGCACATGGAGCGGCTGGGGGATTTTGTCTGCAGCTACCTGCAGTTCCTGCGCGTGCCGGTGCACCGGGTGCTGGATGTGGGTTGCGGCATCGGGCTGTGGAAAGCCGTCGTGGCGCGGCATTTCCCGCTGGCCACGTACCACGGCGTTGAGTTCAGCCCTTACCTGTGCGAGCGCTATGGCTGGGAACCCGGTTCGGTGGTCGATTACCGCGCCGAGGCACCGTTCGACCTGGTGATCTGCCAGGGTGTGCTGGCCTACCTGAACCCGGCTGACCTCAAGCGCGCTTTGCACAACCTGGGGCAGCTCTCGCACGGCGCGCTCTACCTGGAAGCCTTGTCGCGGGAAGACTGGGAGCTGGGCATCGTGGACGAGGACCTCACCGACCCCGGCCTGTTCCGCCACCGGGCCGCGCTCTACCGGCGCGGGCTGGAAGCAGGCTTCACGCCGCAGGGTGGCGGCCTGTGGCTCAGCCGCCAGGCCGAAGTGCCGCTGTTTGCGCTGGAGACGCTGAACCAGGGCTGAAGCCTGGCGCGCGCGCCGTTTCGGCCCACCGGCTCCCTGCGGCAGCCCGGCAACATGTTTCTCGGTTGGCGGGTGCCTGCCGCGATGAATTTATTCGGTGTGGCCACCCAGGCACTTGGCGTGGCGCAGAGCACGGGCGCGAGAGTTCAGTGCGTTTCCTGCACCCGCTTCGGTTCCTGTGCCTGCAGCAACAGCGGCGAGCGGGGCAGCCAGCGAAACGCGGTGGAGCCCAGCGCGAGCAGCGCGCCGATGGTGATCATCACCGCGCGGTAGGGCTCGATGCCCTGGGTCTGCGCCCAGTTGGCCACCTGGCCAGTGAGCCACTGCACCAGGCCCACGCCGAGGAACAGCGCCATGGTGAACACCGAGAGCGCGCGCCCGGTGAGATCGGGCGGGTAGGACGAGCGCACGTCGGAATACTGCAGCACCGCATAGCCCGACAGCATCGAGATGCTCACCACCAGCGCCATGTTGAGCATGGCGTGGTGCACCAGCCCCAGGGCCATGTAGAGCGCGGCCACCAGGAGGGAGAAGTTGACCATCCAGGTGCGCCGGCGGGTCGGTCCGGGATCGAAGCGGCCAAACAGGGCCGGGGCAAAGAGCGAGATCAGCGACATCACCAGCGCCATGTGGCCGCTCTGCACCAGCGTGAAGCCGTAGCGGTCGATCAGCATGGGCGCGATCCACAGCCCGCGCAGCGCCAGGAACGAGGCGTAGGCGACCATGCCGAGCATCAGAATGCCGAGCGTGTGTGGCAGCAGAAACAGCGCGCCGAAGCGGCGCACCGCCACGCCCCAGCGCTCGCGCTCAGGTGCTGCACCCGCCAGGGCCGGCTCGTGGACCCGGCGCCAGATCAGCAGCCACGCCAGCACCGACAAGCCGGCCAGCAGCGCAAAGCCGCTGCGCCAGCCCCAGCGCTCGACGAGCCAGGCCAGCGGGGTGCCGGTGAGCAGCAGGCCGGTGCCACCAATGCCCAGGCCAATGCCTGAAACAAATGCAAAGCGCGAGCTCGGAAAATGCCGGGAGATGAACACGGTGCAGGCCAGAAAGGCCGGCGCGCAACCCACGCCGATCAGCAGCTGGCCCATGAGCAGCCAGCCGTAGCTGGGTGCTGCGGCCGACAGGGCGGCACCAGCCACAGCCAGCGGGAAGGCGGTGAGCACGGTGCGGCGCAAGCCATACAGGTCCATGCCGATGCCCATGAAGAACTGCGTGACGCCAAACGACAGGCCAAACAGCCCGGCAAAGGTGCCCAGCGAAGCGGGCGTGAGACCAAAGTCGCCCTGCAGGCTGGGCGCCATGATGGCGGTGACGCTGCGGTAGGCCTGGCTGAGCGCGAAGGCCGAGAGCAGCGCCAGCAGCATGGCCCACAGGAGGGCCTGCGACGGCGGTGCGCCGCCGGCGGGGGCGTTGGCTGGGTCGGGCTCGGCGGTGGGGGGGGTCACGGGCAGGGTGGGAATGGGTGAGTCATGCAGCGTAGCGGTTGAGGCCGGAGTGGGCTGTCGCGCTTGCCGCAGCGCCAGCGGCGCCATGGGGTGAACGCGATCCTTGCCGTCGCAGGCCGAAGCAGGTCGGCCCTGGCCGGGTGCCTCAGGTGGTGCGGCGCAGAAAATCGAGCACCGCCTGTTCGGCCTGGGCGGGGTCGGCAAAGCCCTCGTGGCCGCCATCGAGTTCGAGCAGCGTTGCGCGGGCTGCGCCGCGGCGCAGCATGAGTGCGCGCGCGTCGGCCAGGGGAACGGTGCTGTCCTGCCGGCCGTGCAGCAGCAGCACCGGGCAGCGCGCCTGGGCCAGCGTGGCCTGCGGCGCGATGGGGTCGAAGCGGGTCCCGATGACGGCTTCGATGTAGCGGTTCACCAGCCAGCCCAGCGGCCAGAAGGGCACTCGGTAGGACGCGAGCCAGCGGCGCATGACCTGCTCGGGGTGAGCAAAAGCCGAAACGCTGACCGCTGCGGCCAGACCTGGCCGGCGCGAGGCCACCAGCAGAACCGCGGCAGCGCCTACCGAGTGGCCCAGCGCGGCCAGGCGCTGAGGGTTCACACCGGGCTGTCGGGCCAGCCAGTCGAGCGCGGTGTCGAGATCGTCGGCGAACGTAGGCAATGAGCTGTGGCCGCCGCGCGCGCTGCGGCCATGGTTGCGCGCTTCGGGCAGCAACACCGCATAGCCAGCGGCGTGCAAGGCCTGGGCTGCAGGCAGCAGGGTGCTGGCGTTGCCACCCCAGCCGTGCAGCAGCACCACGGCTGGCGCGCTGATCGATGCAGTCGCGGGCGCGGGCACGTACCAGGCAAACAGGTGCTGGCCCGCCACGCCGGGAATCTGGACGTCGTTGGCCGGCAGGTTCAGCCCGGCGGGAGTTGGACCTTCGGTGCTCGCGGTGGGCGCGAGGCCACGGTGCAGCAGCTGGCGCGCGCCGAGCAGCGCGGCGGCGCCACCGCCAGCCAGTACGACCCAGAACCAGGGCAGGGTGGACGTCATCGGCGGGAACGCTAACGCTCAGGGCATCAGCTCAGTGGGCAGTGTGAAGGTGGAGCGCTGGCCAAGGTGCTTGCCGTGTTTGGCCAGCCAGGTGTCTGCGGTCTGGCGGCCGATGTCGTGCAGTTGCTGAAGGAAGGCGCGGCTGGTCTGGGTTTTGCTGGACGCGCCGAATTGCGACAGCTCGGCCTCGGCGTCGAGCCGGTGCAGACGCAGGTCGTCGATGCGGCGGAACAGGGAGCGGCGGTAGGCGCAGTCGGGCCGTCCGGCATCGGCCAGCACTTCCTTGATCAGGCCGATGGTGCGCAACTCCTTGATGAGGCTGGCATTGAACGTGACCTCGCTGGCGCGGTCCAGGATGTCTTCGGCGGTGGTGGGCAGGGTGTCGCGTCGGCTGGGGTTGATCTGCACCAGCAGCAAGTCGTCGGCGTCGGTCTCGGCGATCAGCGGCAGCAGCGCGGGGTTGCCGGCGTAGCCGCCGTCCCAGTACGCCTCGCCGTCGATTTCCACGGCCTGGAACAGCAGCGGCAGGCAGGCCGAGGCGAGCACCATGTCTGCGGTGATCTCTTCCTGGCGAAAGATGCGCAGCTCGCCCGTGGCGACATGGGTGGCGGCAATGAAGAGGTGGGTGCGGTCGCAGGCGCGCACGGCCTTGAAGTCGACCGTGTCGGCCAGGATGTCGCGCAGCGGGTTGAGGTTGAGCGGGTTGAGCTGGTAGGGCGATAACTGGCTACCCACGTATTGCGCGGCCTGCTGCAGTGGTGCCAGCCAGGGTTTGAGCCAAGGGTTTTCGGGGCCGAACAACAGGCCCAGTGGCGAGTCCTGGAGCTGGCTGAAAGGCGAGGCGTCAGCCACCCTGTGCCAGAAGCGGCGCAGCGCGGCCCGCGCGCCGTCGCGCCCGCCCTCCATCAGGCCAGCGGCGAGTGCCACCGCGTTCATGGCGCCGGCGCTGGTGCCGCTGATGCCGGCAATCTCCAGCCTCTCGTCTTCGAGCAGGCGGTCGAGCACGCCCCAGGTGAAGGCGCCGTGGGAGCCGCCGCCTTGCAGGGCGAGGTCGATGCGCAGGTGGCCTTTTTTGGCGGGGCGCTGGGAGCGAGACGTCGAGCGGGAGGCGGATGGTGTGGCGCTTGGCATGCAGGGCTCCGGGAACAGGATGTGGTCATTGTGCAGTGCAGCAGCGCGGGGACCAACACCCTGGTCGTCAGACCCGGAACACCCGTCTGGGACAATGCCCGGTTGACTGGCCCGACCATGACCGACCTCACCGCTGTTTCTCCTGACCACGATGCCGTGGCCCCCGCCGGCCCGCCGCGTGGCCCGCTGGCGCGCGAGGCCCTGGCGCTGGCCGCGTTCGACCACCTGGTGGCCAAATCACCAGGCTTTCGCGCGCGCGCCGGCCAGCGCGAGATGGCGGCGCACATCGCCGAGACGCTCAGCCTGGTCGACTGGCCGAGTGCAGAAGACAAGGCGGCGCACAACACCGGCGACGAGCCACCGGGCGAGCGCGCTATTGCGGTGGTGCAGGCCGGTACTGGTGTGGGCAAGTCGGCGGCTTACGCGGCCACCGTGATTCCGCTCGCGCTGGCGCACCAGAAGCGCGTGATCCTCTCTACCGCCACGGTGGCGCTGCAGGAGCAGCTCATGGTCAAGGACCTTCCTGCGCTTTCGGCCGCCTTGCCGCAGCCGTTCAGCTTTGCGCTGGCCAAGGGCCGCGGCCGCTATGTGTGCCGCCTCAAGCTGGACCAGCTGAGCGGCGGCGACGCCGCCAGCGCCGACCTGTTCGAAGGCGACGACGCGCCCGACAGCGCCGGCCAGTCCCCCGATGCCCTGGCCGCCCACACCGTGGCCAGTGCCGCCGCCAGCGCGCGCGCCGCCGAGCGCTGGAGCGAGCGCGCGCAGCAGTACGCGCAGTGGACCGCGTCGCTGGACAGCGGCGCCTGGGACGGCGACCGCGACCAGCTGGCCGACCCACCCGAGGCCGAGCTCTGGAGCCCGGTGGCCGCCGAGCGCCACACCTGCACCGCGCGCCACTGCCCCAGCTACAACAGTTGCAGCTACTACCAGGCGCGCGCGCGCCTGGCGCAGGCGCAGGTGATCGTGGTCAACCACGACCTGCTGCTCTCCACCCTGGGCCTGCACGCTTTGCCCGCGCCGCAAGACTGCTACATCGTGTTCGACGAGGCGCACCACCTCGGCGCCGTCGCGCAAGGCCAGTTCACCGAAAGCATGGACCTGATGCGCAGCCAGTGGCTGGATCGACTGCCGCGCGCGGTCGACGAAGTGGCCAGCGCGCTGCAGCACTCACCGGGTGTGGACGTATCTGCCGTTGCCGGCGAACTCAAACGCGCCCAGGCCGAGCTGGCGCGCCTGGCCATGGCGCGTGTGGGTACGCTGCCTGCCTGGGACCAGCTGACCGGCCGCGCCGCGCGCGCCCCGGTGGCGCGCGGCGGATTTGACAGCGCCAGCGTGCCGGTGGTCGAGCGTTTCGAAGGCGGTGCGCTGCCGCCCGAATGGCTTGATACCGTGGCGCAGCTGCACACGCGATCCAGCGCCTTGCTCAAGGTGATGGAAGCGCTGGCCACGCAGCTCAAGGCAATGGCGCGCGAGAACCCGGGCGACGCGGCGCGCTGCGCCAAGCTCTACAGCCGCCTGGGCGTGCTCGCGCCGCGCCTGCAACACCTGCAGGCCACGGCCGAGCTCTGGCTGCAGGAGCCGCTGGCCGGTCAGCCGCCGCTGGCCAAGTGGCTGGAGGCGGGCATTCAGGGCGGCCTGGTCACGCTCACCGCCCACGCCTGCCCATTGCAGCCCGGCAGCCTGCTGCGCAGCCATCTCTGGCGCCATGTGCGCGCGGCGGTGGCCACGTCCGCGTCGCTCACCACCTGCGGCAGCTTCGACCATTTCCTGCACGAATCGGGTCTGGCGTTTGACGACGCGGCCAAAGCGCGCGAGGTGCAAAGCCCGTTTGACCACGCGCGCCAGGGCCGGCTGGTGGTGGTGCAGACGCGCGCCGACCCAAAAGACGTGGAGGCGTATTCGCGCGAAATGCTCGACGCGCTGATGGACGATCTGATGCAGGTGCAGCGTGGTGCGCTGGTGCTCTTCACCTCGCGCGCGCTCATGCGCCGCGCGCAGGAGCTGCTGGAGCGCGGCCAGCACGGCGCGCTGCGCGACCGGGTGCTGGTGCAGGGCGAAGCTTCGCGCACGCTGCTCATCCGCCGCCACGCCGAGCGCGTGGCTGAGGGACGGGCGTCGATTCTGTTTGGCCTGCAGTCGTTCGGCGAAGGGCTGGATTTGCCGGGTGAGCTGTGCGAATGGGTGTTCATCACCAAGCTGCCGTTTGCCTCGCCCAGCGATCCGGTGGGGCAGGCGCGCGCCGACTGGCTCAAGGCCCAGGGCCGCGACCCGTTCAGCGAGCTGGTGGTGCCGGCCACCGGCGCGCGGCTGTTGCAGTGGACGGGCAGGGCCTTGCGCACCGAGGCCGACGAGGCGGTGGTGGTTTGCTACGACGCACGGCTGCTGCGGCAAGCGTATGGGCGGCGCATGTTGCAGGGTCTGCCGCCGTACCGGTTGCAGCGCCGGCAGGATGGCGTGTTGAGCGACGTCTGACCCGCCCAGCGCGGCGGCTCCCAGGGTGGATGCCGTGTTCGAGGGTGCCCATTCGCCATCGCCTTGGCTGAAGGAGACAACCCGGGCTCACGGCGAGCTGCCTCGTTCAGGCTATCGCTGCTTGCAGCGCCAGCACGGCATTGACCCCGCCAAAAGCGAACGAGTTGGACAAGGCCAGGCCGCCTGGCCGGACCTGACAGGCTTCGCGGAGCACCCGCAAGGGCGCCACGTCATCGCCAAGCGTGTGCAGATGGGCGTTGGGCGGAAGCTGGCCATGGCGCAGCGCCAGCAGCGTCACCACCGCCTCCAATGCTCCGGCGCCGCCGAGCAAGTGACCATGCACCTGTTTGGTGGAGCTCACCGGGATCTGTTCGCCGCGCGAGTCGAACACCTCTCGAATGGAGCCCGCCTCCACCGCGTCGCCCAGCACCGTGGCGGTCCCATGGGCATTGATGTAGTCAACGTCTTCCAGCCGGCTGATCCCGGCGTCTTGCAGGGCTGCGCGCATGGCCGCCGCCTGGGGCGCCTGGCTGGGGCGCGAAATGTGTGCGGTGTCGCTGGTGTGGCCGAACCCGCGCACCCAGCCCAGCACCTGCGCCTGCCGGTCCTGAGCCGAGTCAGCACTTTCCAGCAGCAAGGCGGCCGCACCATCGCCCATGGTGAAGCCGGTGCGGCTGGCGTCAAACGGACGGCAGCTGGTGTGGGGCGCGGCTGCATCGGCGCGCGCCAGTGCCCCGCTGGCTTGCCAGGCCCGCAGCACGGCGGGCGCCATCATGCTGTCGACCCCGCCGACCAGCACTTGCCGTGCTTCACCTCGCTCGATCATGCGGCAGGCCTGCCCGATGGCCAGGGCCGACGACGCGCAGGCAGCGGAGAGGGTGCTCACCGTGCCCTTGAGGCCAAGGTGGTGTGCCACATGAAAGGCGGGCGCGCTGGGCATCGCCATCGGGACGGTGGTGGGCCGCACCCGCTTCTTGTGGCGAATCAGCAGGTCGCTGTAACCCGCATCCAGCGTGGAAAGGCCGCCCATGCTGCATCCCCACAGCACAGGCAGGCTTTCGCGGTCGAGCGCCTGACCTTGGGACTCGGCCTGGCTGAGGGCCTGCTGTGCCGCATGCAGGCTGAACAAGGAGACCCGGTCCAGGTCGAGCAGCGCATGCGGGGGCAGGCCTGGCAAGGTGAAGTCGGTGCTGCACATCGACACGGTGATACCTTGCAGCCCGATCTCGGGGACAGCATCCAGCAACTGTGCCGAGGACCTTCCCGCCAGCACGGCTGCCCAGAGCGTGGCGAGGTCGAGCCCGCTGGCGCAGGTGGCGCCGAGGCCTGTGATGGCGACTTTCATGGGTGGGTGCGGCTCTTGAGCTCCAGCTCGATTTGCGCGACCAGGTCGCCCACGGTGTTGAGCTTGACCATCTGTTCGTCGCTGATCTCGATCTTGAATTCATCATCGATGTCGAACATGAACTCCGCCAGGCCGAGCGAATCGATGCCCAGGTCGGCCAGGGGCGTACCGAGTTCAATCGAGGCCACATCGAGCCCGCTGCGGCGCGCGGCCATGGCGGTCAGGCGCGCGGTCACGGAGGTGGATGGGGGTGTGTTGGTCATGGGCTCCTCCTGAGTGGCACCGATCGGCGGACCGTCGGGATCTGGGATGTTGCCATGAGCAGGTGGCCCTGGGCATGTTTCACGCACAGGACTTTGCCTTGTGCGTGAAACATGCCCGACTGTGACGCGGTGATGGAGCTTGCGGGGTGCGGATTGGCCTTGCCTTCCTCTGTGCATTGCGGTGCGTCGTGTGGAGAGCTGGGCGACGCTGCACCAGAAATGGACAACGCCGCGCAGGGGCTTTCCTGCGCGGCGCTGGGCGAGGGGTGGTGATGCAGAGCGCTGCAAGCACCTCGGTTTCAGTTCAGGTAGACCTGAGTGGCGTTGCTGTTGCGGTACAGCTTGCCCATGCTGGCGAGGTCCGAAACCTGCATTTCAACTTCGGCGCGGGTCAACTTGCTGGTGCTGGATTGCAAAGCCGGCTTGTGCACATCACCATAGGAGATCAGGTCTTGCGCTTGCGCCTGGCGCAGCTCCGCAATCACTTCGGCGCGGGATTTGTTCGACTCCAGCTTCACATCGTTTTGAAACGGGAGGTCACCGATGGCGCTTTGGGCCGAAGCGGCAAAAGAGGACGCGGCGAGCAGGGCGGCAATGGCGAAGGTTTTCATGGTGGTTCCTTTGAAAAGTGTTTTGCGATGCTGCGTCGTGCCGCACCGTCCTCCACTTGGTCGCATCGAGCTGGAAAAACGTGACAAGTTTTTTTGAAGCTCAGAGCAATGCTTCGCCATCCGCGACTTCAGGGAGCCACCGCAGGCTGCAAGTGCAGTCTGTCAACGGGATCTCTCGACCCTGGCAAACGACACCTCTCGCACGACCAGTCAATGCAGGATTTGGGGGCGGCGTCTCTGTGGCCTGACCCAGGGCGATTGGCCTGACGAAGGCAAGGGTATCTCCACGCGCAGGGCTCTTTGTTACGATGCCGACGCTCTGTTTGAAGACCCGTCCATACCCCGAAAGCGACAGCCCTCATGATCTACGCCGCCCTCAAGCTTGCTCACGTGCTCGCCATCATCGTCTGGATTGGCGGCATGGTGTTCACCCATTTCTTCTTGCGACCGGCCACGCTGTCGCTGGAGCCGCCGGTGCGCTTGCGCCTGATGCACGACGTGCTCGGTCGCTTTTTCAAGGCGGTGCTGGTCGCAGCCGTGCTCGTGCTGGCCAGTGGTCTTTGGATGATTGGCCGGGTGGCCAAGGAATCCGTGCAGGCCGGCCTGGGCTTCAACATGCCGCTGGACTGGACCATCATGGCCACGCTGGGTATCGTGATGATCGCCATCTTTGGCCACATCCGATTCGCATTGTTCAAGCGCCTGGGCAAGGCCGTGGCGGCCAGCGACTGGGCTGCGGGTGGTGCCGCGCTCGCCAGCATAAGGACCTGGGTGGGCATCAACCTCTTGATCGGGGTGGCCATTGTGGTGATTACGTTGCTGCTGGCCTGAGGCAGTCAACATCCACCAGCTTTGCCAGTGCATCGCTTCGCCATGTCGCTGCCTCGCTGGTCGCGTTCGGTGCTGAAGCTTTTGTTGGGCCTGGCCTTGCTGTGGCAAATGGTCGTGGCACCGGTCGCGGCAACCGCTGGCTGTTGTGACGGCGAGCAAGCTTGCTGTGTGGCGCTGCGAGCCGGTGCGGGCTGCGTGACCTGCGTGCCGGTGATGGCAGACACCGCGATGGCTTTGGCGCCTTCTCCAGCCCTGGTGGACAGGTCGCCCGCGTCGCTGATCCCTCAGACCTGGCTCAGCAACGACCCGCATGACATCTGGCGCCCTCCCATGGCCGTCGTCTGAGACAACTTCGTTTTTGACCTTTTTATTTTTTGGAGATATTCATGAAAGCCAAACTGCTCAAGCCCTTCACCGCCGTGGCCTTGTTCGCCATGTCGTTCCCCGCGCTGGCTGCAGGCGCCTGCTGCGTCGCGGGCGCGGTCTGCTGCCTGATGGGGATGCCCTGCTGTGAATAAGCGGCTGCGCCTTTCGAGGCGCTGAGATGGAGCCGGCCAGGCGATTCGTCTGGCCGGCTTTTTTTGTTGGCCTCAGCCGCCCTTCGGGTACGCAGTCAGGTCAGCGCGCGGGGGGCTCGCCCAGACTCAGGGTGGCCACAGGGAGCGGCGCATCCACGCCCCAGATGCGGTCCCACAACCACGGCAGGCCGCGGCGCAGGTCAGGGCGCATGGCGAGCTGCACCGGGGCGTCGGCGCCCACCGCATCGCTGGCACCCACATCGAAGCGAAATACGTACGCGGGTTCCTGGCCCATGCGCAGGTCGGTGAGCAGCACGCGTCCGTCCTGTTCGCTCAGGCTGAAGATGCCCTTGCTGAATGCGGCGATGCGCTGCACCGAGTCGTTGTCGCCGTGTCGGGCCAACAGCTCGGCGCCACGTGGGTAGGCGGTCCAGCGCACGGTGGGCGCGCTGTCCAGCAACGAGTAATAGCCTTCGAAGTACTGCTCAGGCGTGGTGGCGACCAACCGCCAGAGCACCGTGTTGAACGGTGCGGGGGTCACCAGCAGTCCTTGCGCAGAGATACCTTGTTGGGCCAGCGAGTCGCGCGCCACGCGCTCCGCCTGCTGCTGCCCAACCACGCTCCAGCCCAGGTACAGCGTGGTGATGAACAGCGCGGCGGCATTCCAGCGCAGACCGCGCGCGTTCTTCAGGCGCAGTGCGGCGACCACGCCCACGATCAGCGGCACGGTGTAGGCCGGGTCGATGATGAACATACTGCCGACGCCGAACGGGTGGTTGGTGAAAGGCATCAGCAGCTGGGTACCGTAGACCGTCATGGCATCGAGCAGCGGGTGGGTGATGAGCACCAGCCACAAGGCCAGCCACCACCGCCTGAACAGCGTCGCTTCGCCATGCAGCCGAGAGACCACCCAGGCCAGCAGCGGCGCGAGCAACGTGAGGTAGAAAAAGGCATGGCTCTCGCCGCGATGGCGCACCATGTTGAGCACCGCGTCGCCGTAGTCGACGAACACATCGAGATCGGGCAGGGTGCCGGCAATGCCGCCCCACAGCGCGGCCTTCCACACCGCAGTGCGCCGGCCCATTGCGGCCACGCCCACGGCGGCACCCAGAGTGATTTGCGTCAATGAATCCATGCGCGGAGCTTAGTGGCTGATGGGCAGCCTGTTCCCCCGAGGGGATATGACACGCGGTCCAAAGACGCTCAACGGCGGATGGACGTGGGCGCACAGGCGGTGCGGGGGCTGCAGCCCCCGCGGCCCGGAGTCGCTCAGGCCTGGACCACGATGGGAAACTGCGCGCGCAGACCGTCGCTGCCGGATTCGAAAGGCACGGTGATCGCAGCCTGGCTGCGTTCATCCAGCCGACGCCAGAGGAAATCGCGCGCATTGCCCGGGTCGCCCGCCACGTAGAGCTGGGTCGTGAGCAGATCGGCACCGTCCAGCTTCACCTTCACATGGATGTGCGGTGTGCGCCCGCTGTAGGGCGCGGGGCGCAGGGTGCGAAAGCGGTAGCGGCCGTCCCTGGCCACCGCCACTCGGCCAAAACCCTGGAACGCCGGATCGGCGCGTCCGCCGTCGCCAGGGTGGTGGTAGTGGCCGGCCTGGTCGCATTGCCAGATCTCCACCACCGCACCGGCGACCGGCACGCCGCGTGTGTCGGTCACCACGCCTTCAACCCAGGCCGGCTGGCCAGCCCGGTAGTCGACGCGGCCGTTGCGCAGGAGATCAAAGTCGTTGTCGGCCGGCAGGGCGACCGGGTAGAACGGACCCTCGGTCTGGCTGGGCGTGGGGCGCAGTGAGAGGCCTTGCGCCAGGGCGGGCGTGAGCCAGGCCGGTGCGGCGGTGGCGGCGAGCAGGCCTGCGCTGCGCAACAGCAGCGAGCGGCGTTGTGGAAAGAGGGGGCTTGTGGGGTGCATGCGGGCTCCGGTGGGGATACCAGGGCGCCGCCCGGCTCAGGCGTTGCCCTGGAGATTGAGCCGGACGAAGCGGGTGCCGCGGTCGTCTGGATCGCTCGGGTTGACGGTCTCTTGGAAGCCAAGGCTCTGCGCAAGTTCCAGCATGCCCTGGTTTTCTCGCAACACGGTGCCCACCAGGCACTGGGTGCCACGCGCGCGCAGGTGCTCGATCATCTTGCTCATCAGCCGGTGGCCCAGGCCGCTGCCTTTGAGGTCGGAGCGCACGATGACGCCGAACTCGGCCGTGTGGTTGTCCGGGTCGACCGCCGCGCGCACGGTACCCAGGGTTTCTTCACCGTCGTCGGGCAGGGGCCGGGTGGCGATGAAGGCCATTTCGCGCGCGTAGTCGATCTGCGTCAGGCGGGCAAGCTCGCTGTGTTCGATGCTGCGCCGGCTGTAAAACACGCGCAGGCGGATGTCTTCGGGATCGATCTGCTCCAGGAAACGGCGGTGCTGGGCCTCGTCTTCCGGGCGGATCGGGCGCAGCGTGATCGCCTCGCCCTGCCAGACCCAGCTCTCCACCAGCGCCTGCGGATAGGGCTGTATGGCGAAGTGGGCCGCGCCAGCCGGCTTTTGGGCCGAAACACGCACCCGAGCATCGAGCGCCACTGCACCCTCGTGGTTGACCAGCAGCGGGTTGATATCGAGCTCGGCCAGCTCGGGCAGGTCGACCAGCAGCTGCGACACGCTCACCAGCACCTGAGCGATGGCGCCGAGGTCGGCCGCGGGTTCGTCGCGGTAGCCGTGCAGCAGCCTGGCGACGCGGGTGCGCTCGATCTGCGCGAGCGCCAGCGGCGTGTTGAGCGGCGGCAGGGCGAGCGCCCGGTCGGCCAGCACCTCGACCGCCGTACCACCCTGGCCGAAGAGCACGATCGGACCGAACACCGGGTCCACGCTGGCGCCAATGATGAGTTCGTGAGCGTGCTTGAGCTGCACCATGCGCTGCACGGTGAAGCCCTGCACATCGGCGTCGGGCCGCAGTTCGCGCACGCGCGCCAGCATGGCGTTGCAGGCCTCACCGAGCTCGGCGGCGCTGGCGATGTTGAGCCGCACGCCGCCTACGTCGGACTTGTGGCTGATGGTGTGCGAGAGGATCTTGAGCGCGATCGGGTAGCCCAGTTCAGCCGCTGCCTGCTGCGCGGCAGCGGCGTCGGGCGCGACCACGCGCGTTGCCACCACCGGCAGGCCAGCGGCGTCCAGCAGGTCCTTGGCCTCGGGCTCGGTCAGCAGATCGCGACCGCTGGCCAACACACCGTCGACGATGGCGCGGATGCGCGGCAGGTCCATGGCGCGCGCCGCGCTGCGCGCCGGCGGCGTCTGCAGCAGCTCTTCCTGGTGCAGCCGGTAGGTGCGCAGGAACGAAAACGCGCGCACCGCTTCTTCGGGCGTATCGAAGTCGGGCACGCCGGCGTTGCGAAAGATCTGCCGCGCTTCTTTCACCGCACCGTCGCCGAGCCAGCAGCCGAGCACGCGGCGCGGCGCGCGCGCCACCTGCGGCAACAAGGCCTGAGCGATCTCGGTGCTGGGCACGATGGCGGTGGGCGCCTGAATGAACAGTACCGCGCTGTCGCTCTCGGCGGACAGCGCCTGCAGCGCATCCACATAGCGCTGCCCGGGGGCGTCGCCGATGATGTCGACCGGGTTGGCGTGCGACCAGTTGGGTGGCAGTACCGCGTTGAGGCGCGCCAGCAGGGCATCGCTCAGCGGTGTGAGCGGCACGTTTTCCGCCGCGGCCGCGTCGGCCGCCATCACGCCCGCGCCGCCACCGTTGGTGAGCACGATCAGGCCACCCGATGGGCCGTCGCGAAAGCGCGCCAGGGTTTCGGCGGCGAGGAACAGATCTTGCAGCGAGTTCACGCGCAGCATGCCGGCGCGCGCGATTGCCGCGTCGAACACCGCGTCAGACCCGGCCAGTGCGCCGGTGTGCGACGCCGCGGCGGCCTGTCCCGCTGCCGAGCGCCCGGCTTTGACCACGATCACCGGTTTGTTGCGCGCTGCAGCACGTGCGGCCGACATGAACTTCGGACTTTCTTCCACGCTCTCGATGTAGAGAAGAATGGCGCGCGTCTTGGCGTCGCTGCCAAGGTAGTCGAGCAGGTCGCCGAAGTCGACGTCGGCGTGTTCGCCGAGCGAGACGAAGTGCGAGAAGCCGATGCCGCGCGAGCCGGCCCAGTCGAGCATGGCGGTGACCAGGGCGCCCGATTGCGACACGAAGGCCAGATCGCCAGGCTCGGCGCCGATGTGGGAAAAGCTGGCATTGAGACCGATGTGGGGCGCCAGCATGCCAATGCAGTTGGGCCCGAGGATACGCAGGGTGTGGATGCGCGCAGCATCCAGCATGGCCTGCCTCTGCGCCTTGTCCAGTCCGGCGGTGACGACGATGGCCGCGCGCGTGCCCCGTGCGCCCAGCTCGGCGATCAGCGGCGCCACGCTGGCCGCGGGCGTGCAGATCACCGCCAGGTCGGGCGCTTCGGGCAGCGCCGCCACATCGGGGAAAGTTTCCACACCCGCGAGGTCGGCGTGCTTGGGGTTGACCGCATACAGCCGGCCTCCGAACACGCCGTTGAGGTTGCGCCAGACGGTGCCGCCCACGCTCGCAGGCCGAAGCGAAGCACCCAGGACGGCGACCGAGGCGGGCGAAAACAGGGCGTCGAGGTGGCGGATGCTCATGACTGGGCTTCTTGCTTGCTGGAGGCCATGAAAGCAATCAAGGCCGAGCGCATCGCTTCTTCCACCGACATGTCGATCGGCGAAGTCCAGCTGCGCGGCACAAACACGGTGTAGCCGCCAATCATGTAGCCCATGGGCAGGTACACGGCGACGCGGTCGTCCAGATGACCCAGCCCCTTGGGCAGGCCGCGCAGCGACTGACGCGTCACCAGGCCAACGATGGCCAGCTCCTGCCCGGGCAGGTTGAGCAGCACGACCTGCTGCGCGTCTTTTTCATGCGGCGCGAAGTAGTCGGCGAAGTTCTTCAGCGAGGAATAAATGCTTTTCACCACCGGCAGGTTGGTGAACGGCAGCTCGACCCAGGAGAGCAGGCGCGAGGTGATGGGCAGGGAAATCAGAAAGCCCAGGGCGATGATCAGGACGGCGCCCAGGGCAATGCCCAGTCCGGGCAAGTAGAAGTCGCCGACGACGGGCCGGATCATGCCCATGGCGGTGCGCTCGACCCAGGTCACGAACAGGATCAGCACGTAGACTGTGAGCGCCAGCGGCAAGAAGGTGATCAGACCGCGGAAGAAGTATTGGGACAGGCGTTTCATGGCGATGCAGCAACCGGCCGGAGCGGCCAGTTTTCAGCATAGCAGCCAGACGCGTCAGGACTCTGACGCTGCACCCTCAATGGCCCTGTTCTCTGGGGCGAACCTCAAGGCCGGCCGCGCTCGAGGTCTACCGTGGCCCTCATGCGGCCGGCAAACACCAGGTCCAGTTCCGCGCCCTCGACGCTGGTGGCGATGCGCACGCCCGGCTGCTCGGCGGGACGGGTGGTCTTGACCTGCAGCAGGCCCTCGGGCCAACGAAAGGCCAGGCGGGCCTGCATCGGCAGGTAGCCATCGAGGTAGCGGCGCATCAGCGGCCCGGCGTGGAGGCGCCAGGTCCGGTCGTCCACGCGGTCCAGGGCACGCGAGCTGAGGTCGATGCACACGCTGCCGCCGCGTTTCACGTTGGCCAGCTCCACCCGATGGCCCTGCACCTCGTAGCGGCCCACGCCATCGGTCGAGACCACAGCGATGTCTCGCACCCGTTCCGGATTGAAGGCGATCACGATCTTCTGGTTCGGATCAAGCACGCGGTGGCAGGTGCTGAGCTGCACCACACCGGTCTGCAGGCTGGATTCTGTGATCTGAACCCGGGATTCGTACCAGTAGGCGTCGGGGTCGGGCCGAACCGCCAGGAAGCGCAGGTCGCCCTCCAGCACCACGTCGGCCAGGTCCAGCGCCTTTGCGCTCAGCGGAGCGCCGAGCAGCAGGCTGCTCAGCAGCCAGGCGACGAGCGGCGCACGGAATCGAGGGGTGGCATGTGTCATGGGTCTCTCCTGCCGGGATTGCAAATGTGCACAATGGCCTCAGCTGCCTTTACGTGGAGGGTCGCCGAGCGGCTGCCCATTGTGTCCCGTCTGGCCCGAAAAAGGCCGGGTGGGTGGATTCGAAACCCTGTCATTCCGCTTTCCTGGAACTCCCCGTCGCGGCGGGGGCTCTCTCAATCATGCAGACCTTGACCGATCTTCTGGGCCGCCTGATCGCTGGCGCGATCAAGCTGGTGCTGGTTCTCGCGGCCACCGTATTCGTGATCAGCTTCCTGCTGGCTGCGTTGGTGGTGGTGGTGCTGGTCTCGCTCTGGTCGCTGATCACTGGTCGCAAACCTGCACCGGTGGTGATGTTCACCCGCATGCGCGAGCAGTCGCAGCGCTACACCCAGGGCGTTTGGCCGGGCTCTGCGCGCGGCGAGCCGCCGGGTGAGGTGGTCGATGTGCAGGCTACCGAGGTGCCCGACGATCAGCGCTCCACCAGCGATGTGATCGAGCCGCGTAGTGAAGCCGGTCGCACGCGCTGACGCGTGGAGCGAAGAAAAAACCTGTCACGTTTGAACGGCCTGATGCGACCAAGTTGAGGACAGCACAACATCGTGTGGTGCTGCAACTTCAAGGAGTTCATCATGAAATCGTTTGCCATTGCCACCGTTCTTGCCATCAGCGCTTTCTCTGCTTCTGCTGGTTCCCAGTTTGTTAACGGCGAGATCTACCCACCGGTCGACAACACCGCCACGAGCAGCAAAACGCGCGCCGAGGTGTTGGCCGAGTTGCGCGCTGCCCAAGCGGCCGGGACCGTCGCCCACGGCGAGTTCGCCGGTCGGTCTGTGGTTGCGATTCCTTCGACCTCGAAGCTGACCCGTGCCGAGGTGCAAATGGAACTGGCTGATCTTGCCCGAGACGGCAAGCCGAACCCCTTCAACTCCTCCCAGGGCCTGTACCGCAACTGATCTGCGCCGCATGAACGCGCCACCATCAACACGACTCGGGTCGCTTGCTCAAGGTCTTCTGGACCGATCGCGACCCGAGCTTCTGGCGCTGGCAGGTGTAAGAACTTGACGACGTTCGCTGACTCACTGCGAGTCATCCGGTGTCTTTCCAAAGCAACCGGTTTTTGCGAAAGGCCCGTCATGTTGAGCAAGCCACTGATCGCTACTGAGTCGATTGAGCCCAGTCCCGAAATCGCCCCCGATCCTTGGGAGACGATGCGAAAACGCCTGATGCGACACGCCAGCATGGTGGTTCATTCTTCGGCGCAGGCCGAAGACCTGGTCCAGGAAACGCTGATGGCGATGTTTGAGCAGGGGGACGAGCACCGCGGCGAGGCTTCCCGCAGCACCTGGGCCATTGCCATTCTGAAAAACAAGATTGCCGACTGGTACCGCTCACCGCACCAGAAGCGTCGTGTCCACGTGAGCGCGGCCGATGAGGAATCGTCTGACGATCCGCTGGAAGCTCTGTACGATGCGGGAGGAAGTCATGTGGAGGCTGTGCCTGCCTGGCAGCAGCCCGACGGCAAAGAGTCGCAGCGTCAGATGATGGCGGTGATGGAGTCTTGCCTCAGGCGTTTGCCCGCGCAGTCGAGCAAGGTGTTCATGATGCGTGAATGGTTGGGGTTTGAATCCAGCGAGATCGGTCAACGCCTTGATCTGAGTCAGGAAAATATTCGCACGGTCTTGCATCGCACGCGCGCCAGTTTGCGTCAGTGCATGTCTGCCCAGGGCCATTCCGTTGAAAGTGTCACATGAGTTTTTTGCACAAGCTGTTGCACCCCTGTCGCCGAGTCGACGAGCTGTTGTCACAGGCCATGGACGAGCCCTTGGGGTGGAGTGATCGACTGCGCCTGAACATGCACTTGCGCATGTGCGGCAACTGCCAACACGTGGAGCAACAGGTGGACGTGTTGCGCCAGCTGAGTGTGAGCATGGGCGAGCTGGACGAGTCCTCTGATCTCCCGGTGGACCCATTGCCCAAACAACCGCCGCGCCGACCTGGCACCTGACGTTTTTTGGCGCGGCTCAGGAGCCCGCTTCGCGTTGGCGCTGAGCCAGCGCTGCGTCGTAAAGCGCGTTGCGCGGTTCGCCCGTGATGTCGGCACACAGTCGAACAGCGCGGTTGAGAGGCAACTCTGCCATCAGCAGGCCGAGGGTGCGCAGCGCGCTCGCCGACAGAGCGCCCTTGGGGGCAGATGCCAAATTCGGGTGCACCAACAGCACAAATTCGCCGCGCGTGCGGTGGCTGTCAGCCTCCAGCCAGGCGGGAAGCTCGGAGCAGGTCACTTCAGCGACCTCTTCAAACTGCTTGGTCAACTCACGACCCACGGTGATGCGGCGATCGGCCAGGCTCTGAAGCGCCTGTGCCAGGGCTTCGATGCGGTGCGGCGCTTCCAGTATCAGGCAGGCACGGGCGTCGTCTGCGATGGTTTGCACTTCGCGCTGGCGTTCGGCGCTCTTGGGCGAAAGAAAGCCGCTGAAGACCAACTGCCCCGCAGGGCCACCCAGGCCAGCCACGCTGAGCAGCGCAGTCAGGCTGCTCGCCCCGGGAATGGGTGTGCAGCGCAGGCCCACCGCCTGCACCGCCATGACCAGGCGGGCGCCCGGATCGCTGACGCCCGGCGTGCCGGCATCGCTCACATAAGCCACCCGCTGCCCGGCCTGCAATCGCTGCACCACGGTTTGCGCAGCCTCTGCTTCGTTGTGCTCGTGAACAGCCAGCAGCGGCTTGTGCAGACCATAACCCTGCAGCAAGCCCGCCGTGTGGCGGGTGTCTTCGCAGGCCACGGTGTCCACCAGCGAGAGTACCTGCAGCGCCCGCAGGCTGATGTCGGCCAGGTTGCCGATGGGGGTGGCGACCATGTAGAGCGCGCCCTGCGGATAATGCTGGTGCCCGGCAGCGTCTTGCGCGGCGGTCAACAGGGAATGGGAGCTTGCAGACAATGGGATTTGGCCAGAAAGGTGGGTTTTTTCGCCCGTCGCCAGCAGCAGCCCCCGCCGGGTCCGCCGCGAGCACCAAGCAGCGCGGTGACGCCGCCGAGGACGCTGCACTGGCGTTTCTGCAGAAACATGGACTGCGCCTGCAGGAGCGCAACTTCAAGACGCCCGGGCGCGGCGGCGGCGAGATCGATTTGATTATGCGCGAGCCCGACGGCACGCTGGTGTTTGTCGAGGTCCGCCAACGCGCCAGCGCGGCCCAAGGTGGTGCCGCCGGCAGCGTCACCGCGACCAAGCAGCGCCGCATCGTGCTGGCGGCGCGGCACTTTTTGCATCGGCTTGGATCAGAGCCACCATGTCGCTTCGACGTGGTGCTGATCCAGGGTGGTGCTGCCGGGCAGCCCAACGGCACAGGGGCGTCTCCCATCCAATGGCTGCGCGCAGCTTTCGACGCGTCAGCAACTTTTTGACACCTGGCCCAGGACTATGATCGCGCCATGCTTGTGCAACGTATTCAGCAGCAATTCATCGACAGTGCCGACCTGAAGTACCAGTGCGCGCAAACGCTGGCACCGACGGTGGAGGCCGCGGTGACCGCGGTACTGGCCAGCGTGACCGGGGGCGGCAAGGTGCTGGCCTGCGGCAATGGCGCGTCGGCCGCGGGTGCGCAGCACTTTGCGGCCAGCTTCATGGGCCGCTACGAACGCGAGCGTCCCGAGCTGGCGGCCATCTCGCTCTGTGCCGATGCCTCGGTCATCACCGGTATCGCCACCGACTTCGAAACCCGCGCCGTGTTTTCCCGCCAGGTGCGGGCGCTCGGCCAGGCGGGGGATGTGCTGCTGGTGCTTTCGACCACGGGCAATTCCGCCAACGTGGTCGCGGCGGTGGAAGCGGCACATGATCGCGACATGGTGGTGCTGGCCCTGACCGGCGCCAAAGGCGGCCAGCTCGCGCAGCGCCTGCGCGACACCGACGTGCATGTGTGTGTGCCGCACGATCAGGCCGCCCGGATTCTGGAGGTGCACCACCTGGTGTTGCACTGCATTTGTGATGGTGTCGACGCCCAGTTGCTGGGTTTGCCCGACGCCTTGGAGAACGAACAGGAGAACCTTGCATGAACAAATCTTTTGCTCCCGCGTGGTCACGCTGGGCCGCCCTCGCTCTGGGCACTGCCGTGCTCGGCGGAGCCCTCACGGCCTGCGCGCCCCTGGTCATTGGCGGCGCCCTCACCGGCGCGATGGTGGCGGTGGATCGCCGCACTTCGGGCATCCAGCTGGAAGACCAGGGCATTGAGTTGCGCGCTGCCAACCGCTTGCGCGATGCCGTGGGCGACCGAGTCAACGTCGCAGTCACCAGCTACAACCGACAGGTGCTGCTGACTGGCGAGGTGGGCAATGAACGCGACAAGGCGCTGGTGGAGCAGACGGTGGCGGGCGTGGAGAACGTGCGCAGCATCGTGAACGAGCTCGCGGTGCTGGGCTCGCCCTCGCTCACCCAGCGCTCGGCCGACACCATCATCACTGGCCGGGTCAAGGCGTCCATGCTGGACGCCAACGATGTTGCAGGCACCGCCTTCAAGGTGGTCACCAACCGCGGTACCGTGTACCTGATGGGCCGCGTGACCCAGCGCGAAGCCGACCGCGCAACCGAGATCGCCCGCAACACCTCGGGCGTTCAGCGGGTGGTGCGGGTGCTGGAGATCATTTCAGAAGAGGAACTGGCGCGCTTGCGTTTGCAGCCAGGAACGGCAGCGCCAGTTGCGACGCCTGCGGCTCCGGCTGCTGCTCCTGTGACCGCTCCTGCTGCTGTGCCACAGGCACCCGCAGCGACCACGCAGTAAGGGGCGATCAGTGCCTCAGCGCAGGCGCTTGATCAGGCTGGACGTGTCAAGGCGGTTGCCGCCCATGGCCTGCACGTCGGCGTAGAACTGATCAACCAGTGCGGTCACCGGCAGTCGAGCGCCGTTGCGCTTGGCCTCGTCGATCACCAGGCCAAGGTCTTTGCGCATCCAGTCCACCGCGAAGCCGAAGTTGAACTGGTCGGCCACCATGGTCTTGCCCCGGTTGTCGAGCTGCCAGCTTTGCGCTGCCCCCTTGCCGATCACGTCCAGCACCTGGTTCATGTCCAGGCCCGCCTTTTGCCCGAATGCGATCGCTTCCGACAGGCCCTGCACCAGGCCAGCGATGCAAATCTGGTTGACCATCTTGGTGAGCTGCCCCGAGCCGCTGGGGCCCATGAGGGTGAAGGCGCGCGAGAAAGCCAGCGCCACCGGGCGAGCTGCTTCGAATGCAGCCAGCTCGCCGCCGCACATCACGGTCAGTGCCCCGTTCTGCGCGCCCGCCTGACCACCCGACACCGGCGCGTCGACAAAGCGCAGGCCCAGTGACTTGGCGGCCTCGGCGAGCTCACGCGCCACGTCGGCCGACGCGGTGGTGTGATCGACCAGCACCGCCCCTGGTGTCATGCCCGCAAAGGCCCCGTCTGCATCCAGCGTCACTGCGCGCAGGTCATCGTCGTTGCCGACGCAAACAAAGACCACGTCTGCGCCTTTGGCTGCTTGTCTGGGGGTCGGCTGGGAGGCGCCGCCAAACTCATCGACCCAGGCTTGCGCCTTGGCTGCGTTGCGGTTGTAGACCGTGACGGCGTGGCCGGCGCGCGCCAGGTGTCCTGCCATGGGGGCACCCATCACGCCCAGCCCGATGAAGGCTACGCGTTGGGACTTGATGGATTCGTAGCTGCGTTCGGCGATGGTATTCATGCACGCGATTTTCCACCAATTTGCCTGGAGGCATCGACGGGTGCCAGGGAGCTCGGCTTCGCGGGAGAGCGGGTTCGCTTTCCGGCGTGCGCGGCACCAGCCCTAAATGCCGCGGAACAGGCCTTGCAAGTCCGCAGGTTGCCCCCTTGGGGGTGACGAGTGAAGCTCCTCGGGGGCTACACGATCGTGAGGTGCTCGGTGCCCGCGGCCAGGTCCTGCGTCTTGGCGCGCTGGCTGTTGAGTTTGATCTGCAGGCGCAGATCGTTGAGCGAATCGGCATTGCGCAGCGCATCCTCGAGCGAAATGATGTGCTCCTCAAAGGCGTTGAACAGCGCCTGATCGAAGGTCTGCATGCCGATGTTGGTGCTCTTCTTCATGATTTCCTTGATCTCGGCCACATCGCCCTTGAAGATCAGATCGGAAATCAGCGGCGAGTTGAGCATGATCTCCACCGCCGCGAAGCGCCCTTTGTTGTCCTGCTTGGGGATCAGGCGTTGCGAGACCAGCGCACGCAGGTTGAGCGAGAGGTCCATCAGCAGCTGAGCCCTGCGTTCCTCTGGGAAGAAGTTGATGATGCGGTCCAGCGCCTGGTTGGCGCTGTTGGCGTGCAGTGTGGCCAGACACAGGTGACCGGTTTCAGAGAACTGGATCGCGTGCTCCATGGTCTCGCGGTCACGGATCTCGCCCATCAGGATCACGTCGGGCGCCTGTCGCAGCGTGTTCTTCAGGGCAGCGGCCCAGCTGTCGGTGTCCAGGCCCACTTCGCGCTGCGTGATCACGCAGTTTTTGTGCGGGTGCACAAACTCCACCGGGTCCTCGATTGTGATGATGTGGCCAAAGGTGTGCTCATTGCGCCAGTCGACCATGGCGGCCAATGAAGTGGACTTTCCCGAGCCGGTGGCGCCGACCAGGATGCACAGACCGCGCTTGGACAGGACCACGTCTTTGAGCACCTGAGGCAGACCCAGCTTGTCGATCGTGGGCAGCACGGCGGGAATGGTCCGCAGCACCATGCCGACCTTGCCTTGCTGGATGAAGGCGCTGACGCGAAAGCGGCCGATGTTGGGCGGGGAGATCGCGAAGTTGCACTCTTTGGTGCGCTCGAACTCGGCGGCCTGCTTGTCGCTCATGATGGAGCGCGCGAGCGACAGGGTGTGGATTCCGTTGAGCGGTTGCGGCGACACCTTGGTCACCTTGCCGTCGACCTTGATGGCGGGCGGGAAATCGGAGGTGAGGAACAGGTCACTGCCCGATCGGCTGATCATCAGCTTGAGCAGATCGTTGATGAACTTGGATGCCTGGTCGCGTTCCATGAAATCTCACTTTCTCAAATCAGTCGAATCATCCAGCAGCAGCTTCCCTTCTCAGAACACCGCATAACCGGCTTTGCCGGGCTGCAGGTGTTGCCCCTTTAGAGGGTGACAGGCCTGCGAGGCAGGCCTGTCGCGGGGGGGTGGGCACTCCTAGCCTGGGAAGTTCTCAGGAATCTTCGCCTTGCTGCGCGCCTCGGCCGGGCTGATCACATTGCGCTTGACCAGGTCGCTCAGGTTCTGGTCCAGGGTCTGCATGCCCACGCTGTTGCCGGTCTGGATGGCGGAATACATCTGCGCCACCTTGGCCTCGCGGATCAGGTTCCGGATCGCGCTGGTGCCGAGCATGATCTCGTGCGCCGCCACGCGACCGCTGCCATCCTTGTTCTTGCACAGCGTCTGCGAAATGACAGCCACCAGCGATTCCGACAACATGGCGCGAACCATGTCTTTTTCCTCAGCTGGGAACACGTCGATGATGCGGTCGATGGTCTTGGCCGCGCTGGAGGTGTGCAACGTACCAAATACCAGGTGACCCGTTTCGGCCGCCGTCATCGCCAGACGGATGGTTTCCAGATCGCGCATCTCGCCCACCAGGATCGCGTCAGGGTCTTCGCGCAACGCCGAGCGCAGGGCGTTGGCAAAACTCAGTGTGTGCGGACCCACCTCACGCTGGTTGACCAGGCATTTCTTGGACTCGTGCACGAACTCCACCGGGTCCTCCACGGTGAGGATGTGGCCGTATTCGGTCTCGTTGAGGTGGTTGACCATGCCGGCCAGCGTGGTCGACTTGCCCGAACCGGTCGGGCCGGTCACCAGAACCAGGCCGCGTGGACGCAAGGCAAGGTCACCGAAGATCTTGGGTGCGTTGAGTTGCTCCAGTGTGAGGATCTTGCTGGGAATGGTCCGGAACACCGCGCCGGCACCCCGGTTGTGGTTGAAGGCGTTGACGCGAAAGCGCGACAGGCCTTCGATCTCGAACGAGAAGTCGCACTCCAGAAATTCCTCGTACTGTTTGCGCTGGCTGTCGTTCATGATGTCGTACACCATGCCGTGGACCTGCTTGTGGTCCAGCGGTTCGACGTTGATGCGCCTCACGTCGCCATGCACCCGTATCATGGGTGGTAGCCCGGCGGAAAGGTGAAGATCCGAGGCCTTGTTCTTGGCGCTGAAGGCCAGCAATTGGGTGATGTCCATCCCGGGTCCCGTGGGCTGTTGTTGGTACGACGAGCGATTATGACGACCATTGAAGCCAATCTCCTAACCGTTCGCCAGCGGATTGACCACGCCTGTAAGGTCGCTGGCCGCGATGTGACGCAGGTCACGCTGCTGGCCGTTTCCAAAACCTTCGGTTCCGAAGCGGTGCGGGCTGCGGTGTCAGCGGGCCAGCCTGCGTTTGGGGAGAACTATGTGCAGGAGGGCGTGGAGAAGATCCTGGCGCTGCGAGAGCTCGCACCGGATGCGGCCTTGAGCTGGCATTGCATTGGCCCGTTGCAGAGCAACAAGACGCGGCTGGTGGCCGAACATTTCGACTGGGTACAATCGGTGGATCGGCTCAAGATCGCCCAGCGGCTGAGCGAGCAGCGCCCAGCGAATCTGCCACCTCTGCAGGTGTGCCTGCAGGTCAATGTGGATGGCGGGGCGAACAAGTCTGGGGTGGAACCCGCCGAATTGCCCGCGCTGGCTGAGGCGGTGGCGCAATTGCCTCGCCTGCGCCTGCGTGGCCTGATGTGCATTCCCGAGCCAGCCGAAGGGCTGGCGGCGCAGCGCGTGGCCTTCGATCGGGCACGTGAGCTGTTCGATGCGCTCAACCAATCGGGCTTGGCCCTTGACACCCTGTCGATGGGCATGAGCGATGACCTTGATGCGGCCATCGCCTCGGGCTCGACCCTGGTGCGGGTGGGCCGGGCAATCTTCGGCAGCCGTCCACCGGCTTCCAGCTGAAGCCTTACTTCTTCGACGGCATCGGCAAGGGCTTGATCTGGCCACAGTCGGCGCTCAGCCAGCGCCCCGAGCCTTTGATGGTGGTGCTCACCGGCTTGCCGTTCTGCGTGGATCGCACCAGCATGTTCATGTCGTAGGCCTTGTCGCTGCGCCACGTGTAGGTGCCTTCCCCGGAGGACGCCGGGTTGCTGCAGGTAAAGCTCATCGTCAGGGTGCTGCCCGTGCGATGGGTAACCCGGGTGGTGCAGTCACCTTCGGCCTGCACGGGCATCTCCTGCTTCGCGGCCATCTCGGGCGTGATGCAGACCTTCACCGTCATTGCGCCGCCCGGTCCAGCGCTCATGCCGACCCCCTGGCGCGCCATCATGTCCTCCATCATCTTGCGCTGCGCGGGCGACATGGCTGCCATCTGCTGCTGCATCTGCGCCATCGCCTGATCCACCTGCGGGTTGCCGCCCACCTTGCTCTGGATTTCCCAAAGCCCGGGCTGGGTGGACTGGGCCACAGCGGCCTGGGCTGCAAGCAGCATCATCGACGAACAGAGCAGATGGACGGTGGGGCGCATGGTGACGGGTCTCCTTGGCAGATCTGAAGACATTGTGCGGTCGCGCTGGAGAGCTGCCAACCCCTGTGCGGGGCATGTGCCCGGTGACCAGAGGCGCAGCCTCAGAGGGGCAAGCGCGTGCTGCACTTCACCTCGTCGATCACCGCATAGGTGCGGGTCTCGCGCACACCAGGCAATTGCCACAGCACGCTGCCGGCAAACTCACGGTACGCAACCATGTCGGCCATTCGGGTCTTGAGCAGGTAATCGAAGCCGCCAGCCACCATGTGGCATTCGAGGATTTCGTCGCGCACCTGCACCGCCGCTTTGAACTCCTCGAACATGTTGGTCGTGGTGCGGTCCAGGTAAACCTCCACAAACACGGTCATCCCGCGCCCCAGCTTGAGTGGGTTGAGTCGCGCTTCGTAGCCCAGGATGTAGCCCTCGCGCTGCAGCCGCTGGGTGCGCGCCAGAACGGCGGTGGGCGACAGGCCCACGGTGTCGGCGAGCTTGAGGTTGGACAGGCGGCCATCCATCTGCAAGGCCTGCAGGATACGAATGTCAATCCGGTCGATGTCATGGGTTGAGTGGGTCATATGCAGTGAATTGTGCGGCCAAATGTTCAAATTCAGCGAAAAATTCCGCCTAAGACGCCGCATCATGCGGCATCTGCACACCTCGCCGTTTTGGAGTTCACCATGTCCCTGCGCCAGACCGATCGTCTGCCTCACCCCTACCGTCCGGAGCCGGGCGTGGTCCAGCAGCGCCTTGCCGCGCTCGAAGGCGCGCTGGACTGGGCGGCCGCGGCCGGGGTGGCCTCACCCTGGGTGCGCGCCGTGCGCGAAAACCCGCCGCCGTTCTGGGCCATGGAAAGCCTGCTTAAGGAGTACCCGATCTCCAGCGCCGAAGGCCTGGCGCTGATGCGCCTGGCCGAAGCTTTGCTGCGTGTGCCTGATGCCGAAACCGCCATCGCGCTCACCGCTGACCAGCTGGGGCGTGCCGACTTTGAAGGTGTCGCCGATTCGGCGCTGGCGCGCCTGTCGTCTTCGGCGATTGCCATGTCCAAGAAGTTTTTGCCCGAATCCAGTGGTGAGTCCGGACTGATGACCAAGCTCGGCGCACGCACCGTGGTGGCGGCGACCCTGCGCGCGGTGCAGTTGCTGGGCCGGCAGTTTGTGCTGGGCCAGACGATTGAGGAGGGTATGAAGGAAGCGACGTCGGCGCGCAAGCGGCAGAGCCGGCTGAGTTTCAGCTTTGACATGCTGGGCGAAGGCGCTCGTACCGACGCCGACGCGCGCCGCTACCTCGCGAGCTACCAGAGCGCCATCGCCGCTATCGCGCGCACGGCCGATCCCAAGCGCTCACCGATGCAGAACGACGGCATCTCCATCAAGCTCAGCGCCCTGCATCCGCGCTATGAGGACCTGCAACACGCTCGCGTGATGGAAGAGCTGGTGCCGCGGGTCTGGAGTCTGTGCTCGGCCGCCGCCGCGGCCAACCTCAACCTCACGATCGACGCCGAAGAGGTGGACCGGCTGGAGCTTTCGCTCGACGTCTTCGAGGAAATCGCCCAGCTGGTGGCCCAACATTGCCCGCAGTGGATTGGCCTGGGCCTGGCGCTGCAGTCGTACCAGACCCGCGCCGTCGAGCTCATCGAGCACGTGGCCGAGCTGGCGCATCGCTATCAGCTGAGGTTCATGTGTCGCTTGGTCAAGGGCGCTTATTGGGACGCTGAAATCAAGCGGGCGCAGGAATTGGGCCTGGAGGGCTATCCGGTGTTCACGCACAAGCACCATACCGATGTGAGTTACCTCGCCTGCGCTCAGGCGCTGCTGGCGGCGCCTGATGCCATTTTTCCGCAGTTCGCCACGCACAACGCGGGCACGATTGCCGCCATTCTTCAGCTGTCCAGCGCGAAAAATGCGCCATTCGAGTTGCAGCGTCTGCATGGCATGGGCGAAGGTATCTTTCGCGAGGTACTCAAGAACCCGGGGGTGAGCTGCCGCGTGTATGCCCCGGTGGGCGCGCACCGCGATCTGCTTGCCTACCTGGTGCGCCGCCTGCTGGAGAACGGCGCAAACTCCTCGTTTGTGAACCAGCTGGCCGACGAATCGGTTGGCATGGACGAACTGCTGGTCTCGCCGTTGCGACTCGACACGCGCCAGGTGCTGCCGATGCCAGCCCAGCTGTTCGGCGCCGCGCGGCCCAACAGCATCGGCCTTGACCTGGCCGTGGTGGCGCACCGCGCGCCGCTGATCGCCGCGTTGGCCGGCGCGGGCGTGCCAACCGTACCCGAGGCCAGCGCCCAGGCTGTGCAAGCGGCTTGCGCGCGATCACAAATGGCGTTTGAGGCCTGGAACCACCGGGCGGTGGGTGAGCGAGCCCAGATCCTGCAAAAAGCCGCCGACGCCTTGCAGTCGCAGTTGCCGTACTTCTGTGCACTGCTGGTGAAAGAGGCGCACAAGACCTGGGGTGACGCGGTGTCCGAGGTGCGCGAGGCGGTCGACTTTCTGCGCTACTACGCGCTGGAGGCGCAGCGCCTACAGACACCCTCGGAGCTGCCTGGCCCCACTGGCGAGAGCAACACGCTGCGGCTCGAAGGGCGCGGCACCTGGGTCTGCATCAGCCCCTGGAATTTTCCGCTCGCGATTTTCTTGGGCCAGGTGAGTGCGGCCCTCGCCACGGGCAACACTGTGCTGGCCAAGCCCGCCGAGCAGACGCCAGGGGTAGCCTGGGCAGCGGTGCAGCTGCTGCACCAGTGCGGCGTACCGGCCGATGCGCTGCAGTTGTTGCATGGCTCAGGGGAAACCGTGGGCGCGGCCCTGGTGGCCCAGCCAGACATTGCCGGGGTGGTGTTCACCGGCTCGACCCAGGTGGCCAAGATCATCCAGCGTGCGCTGGCGGCCAAAGACGGCGCCATTGTCCCCCTGATTGCAGAGACTGGCGGCATCAATGCCATGCTGGTCGACAGCACTGCCTTGCCCGAACAGGTGGTCGACGCGGTGATGCAGAGCGCCTTCCGCAGCGCGGGCCAGCGCTGCTCGGCATTGCGTTTGCTGTGCGTGCACGAAGGCATTGCCGATGGCGTGATCGAGATGATCGAGGGCGCGGCCCAGGAGTTGCAAGCCGGCACGACGAGCGAATTTGCCACCGACCTCGGGCCGGTGATCGACGCCGAAGCATTCGCTGGAGTCAACGGGCATGTGCAGCGCCTGCACAGAGAAGCCAAGGCATTGTTGCCGCCGGCAAAAACCAACGATCTGCCCAACCTGATCCCGCCGCAGATGTTCGAGGTAGCGTCGATTTCCTCGGTGAAGCAGGAAATCTTTGGTCCAGTGCTGCAGGTCGTGCGCTGGGGCGGCGACCCGATGGCGGTGATGCAGCAGATCAACTCACTGGGCTACGGTCTGACACTCGGTATCCAGACCCGCATCGACAGCCGCGCACGGCAACTGGCAGCGGCCGCGCGCGTAGGGAACGTCTACGTGAATCGCAACATGATCGGCGCGGTGGTCGGCGTGCAGCCGTTTGGAGGCGAAGGTTTGTCCGGCACCGGCCCCAAAGCGGGCGGCCCACACTACCTGATGCGCTTTTGCTCCGAGCAGACCGTCAGCATCAACACCACCGCGGCCGGCGGCAACGTGGCGCTGTTCACGTCATTGGGTTGATGCGGGTCGGCGCGCCGCGAAAAGCAACCCGGCGCGCGTGACCCAAACGCAGAACGCCGCCGATCCGGCTTCGCCGGTCGACCAGCGTTGCCCCTTGAGGGGCGGAGCGAAGCGACGGGGGTGGGCCTACACCAACACCATCATGCCCGACGAAGGATTGCGCAGGTGCGCATCCAGCGTCTTGATGGGCAACGGCGGGGCGAACAAGTAACCCTGGAACTGGTCGCAACCCTGATAGGCAAGAAATTCCCGTTGCTCCATGGTTTCCACACCTTCGGCCACCACCTGCAGGCTCAGGCTCTGGGCCAGCGCGATGATGGCGCGTGAGATCGCCGCATCGTTGGGGTCGGTCAGCACGTCGGCCACAAAACCCTTGTCGATCTTGAGCTGGTCAAGCGGCAGGCGCTTGAGTACGGACAGCGACGAATAGCCGACGCCGAAGTCGTCCAGCGACAGGGTCACGCCAAGCGCCTTGAGCATGCCCATCTTCTCGATCGTCACCTCCATGCGATCGGCCAGCAGGCTTTCGGTGAGTTCGAGCTTGAGCCGATGCGGCGATACCCCGGTGTCACGGATGGCGGCCATCACCATGTCAACAAAGTCGGGGTGACGGAACTGGTGCACGCTTACGTTCACCGCCACGCTCAAGCCTGCAGTCTGGGGCCAGTCGGCCCAAGCCGCGAGCTGGGCACACGCGGTCTCCAGCACCCATTGGCCCAGCGGCAAGATCATTCCGGAGTCCTCGGCCACCGGAATGAACTCGGCTGGCAAGACCAGGCCTTGGGTGGGGTGCTGCCAGCGCACCAGCGCCTCCACGCCGATGATCACGCCCCGGCGGTCCACCTGGGGCTGGTAGTACAAGACAAACTGTTGCTCGCGCAAGGCCACGCGCAGATCAGAGCTGATGGCGGCGTCGGCGCCCATGCGCGACTGCAGCACGGGATCGAAGAAGCACACGTTGTTGCGTCCCAGTGATTTGGCCTGGTACATGGCGAGATCGGCCTGCTTGAGCAACTCGCCCACATCGTCGCGCTGGCCAATGAAGGCGGTCACGCCGATGCTGGGGGTGGCGTAGTGCTGGTGACCTGCGATCTGGAACGGCTCGCGCAGCATGGACAGCACCTTGTCTGCCAGGGTCTGCGCCTTGCGGGCCGCCGCTTCGGCGTCGGTGCTCAGGTCATCGACCATCACCACGAACTCGTCTCCACCGAGACGCGCCACCGTGTCGGTCTTGCGCACGCTTTGGGTCAGTCGGATGGCCACCAGTTTGAGCAGCTGGTCCCCGACGTGGTGGCCCAGCGTGTCGTTGATGATCTTGAAGTTGTCCAGGTCGATGAACATCAGCGCCCCGTGCTGCCCGGATCGGGCACTCTGAAACAGCGCTTTTTGAAGCCGCTCCATGAGCAGCTGGCGGTTGGGTAGATCGGTCAGTGGGTCGTAGAGCGCGAGGTGCCGGATCATGTCTTCGGCGGTCTTGCGCTGGGTGATGTCGCGGCCCACCGCCACCCAGTGCGTCACGGCCTGTGCGTCGGCTTGTACCGTCACCACTTCCAGCTCGACCCAGAACGAGGTCTGGTTCTTGCGCCGCACCTCGAGCTCGGCGCGCGCCTTTCGGGTTCGCTGCAGTGCCGCAGCCATCTCGCGCAACTTGCCAACGGCCGGGTCAAGCCCGAGCAGCAGCCTCGGCGTCTGCCCCATGACCTCGTCGCGTGCGTACCCAGTTTGCTCCTCGAAGGCGTTGTTGGCAAAAACGATGCGAGCCTCCTGATCGGTGGTGGCGCCGGTCTCGACGATGACCACGATGTCGTTGAGCTGAGCCACGCTGGTCTCCAGCAGCATGAGCTGCTCCTGCGAGCGGCGGCGATCGGTCACGTCGCGGAAATAGACGGCGAGACCCTCGGCAAACGGATAGGCCCGCACCTCCAGCCATTTGCCCAGCTGCGGGAAATGCTCTTCCAGCTCCACCCGCCGGTTGGTGGTCAGGGCACGCGTGAGCTGCTCGCGCAGCCGCTCAGCCTGCGGCCCCGCAAAGTCCTGCCAGACCGGTTGACCCAGCAAATCGGCGGTGGATTTTTGCAGCAGCCGCTCGCTTTCCTGATTCAAGTAAGTGAAACAGCATTGCCGGTCCAGAGTCACAAAGGCCTCCGTGATGCTGGCCAGCGTGGTGGTGAGTCGCATCGCCAGGCGCAGCGTCTCCTCCTGCGCCTGCTTCTGGGCCGAAATGTCCTGTACCGCGCCCTGGATGCGCACGACCTGTCCCCGGGCATCGGGCACCGCCTCGCCGACCGTGCGCACCCACTTGAATCCATGGGTCGGCAGCACGACCTGGATCTCTTCATCAAAGCCTTCGCCCAGGACGGCGCAACGCTCCAGCCGCTGACGGATGCCGCTGCGCCACTCGGGTGCGTAGCGCGACACCATGAGATCCAGATCGCAAGCGGTGTCGAGTTCGTGCAGCCCCAGGATGTTGGCGCACTCGGCCGAATAGTGCATGTGGTGGGTGACCACGTCGATGGACCAGCTGCCCACGCCCGCGGTGCGTTCCGTCAAGCTCAGGCGGCTCAGTGTCTCGGCAGCAGCGGTGTCGGCAAGGTGATGCCCCGGTGTGGTGCCCGTCGTCTGAATGGCGACGCTGCGCAGCAGACGGCGTTGATCGTTGATCAGGTCGGTCAGGATGTGCACCGCGGTTGTAGCCGTTTCGGGGACAGCAGCGGGGTCGGGCGCGATCCAGATCAGGGCCGCTGGCGCCAGATCGGCTGCATCAGCCAGTCCCATGGCGTGCACGTTGCCCGCATGGTCGCTTGGCGCGAACCCATGATGCCTATCGGCGGAGATCATCTGCACTTCACCAGATTTGGGTGCTGCATCTTCTGCCCAGTGGCGTGCCAGGGCCTGGGCCATAGTGCTCGCCTCTTCGTTCGACAGGCCACTCCAGCCCAGCGGCGTCCATGTGGTGCCGCGTTGCTCCATCACCAGCGCGCCGGGCGAGGCGGTCAGCTGGGCGGCCAAGGCTGCTGCACGACCCAGGGGATTGGCGTCATGTCCTGGCGCAGAAATTGCACCAGACAACGCCGTCTCGGCAGGCAATGAGGCGTCGGGTGACGGGTGCATGGGGGTGACTTCCAGTCAAGGGTTCAAGTCAGCATAACCAGTGGCCTTCCGGATCGGGCCTATTGCGGAGGTTCAGGTGTGACATTCCCCTCATCAGAGGGATGTGCGTCGCCAATTCGGACGCAATTTGTAACAAATATGTGTTTTTGTGTTGCATCTGTCCTACCATTGTAAGAAGGACAACACAATCTCCTTCCACAATCAAGCCAAGCCGGGTCAGACCGACGCATGGCGACACTCTCGGGAGTAGCAAAGAAGTGAGCGCATTGGCGGAATTGAGGCGACATGGCGATGTCGCCAGCCTGAAGTCTGCGTTGCACCAACTGTGCAGCGAGTTCGGTCGCATCACGCGGCTGGACATTCTCACGGCCATGCACGAAGGCACCAAACAGGCGATCTGCTTTTTGCGCATGGAGCGTCCAGAGCAGGAGCAGCAGCTGATGAAGACGCTGGGCGTGGGCCGTTTTGGCGGCGAGGTGGTGTTCGTGCTCAACCTCAACGCACCAGTGACCACCGAAGACACAGGTCCATCATCCCAATGGGCCGACTCCGACCTGTACTGATGCCCTGAAGCGAGCGGCACGCCCGCTGTCGCCCGCTTGACCCCAGCGCTTGCCGGCGCCGCCCCAGAATGGGGCCATGAAATCCTTGTTGTCGCCCATGCAAGCCCAGGTGGTGCAGTGGCTGGTGGCGCCCGGCGAATGGGTGCTCGAAGGCACGCCGCTGCTGCTCCTCGAAGCCATGAAGATGGAGCACGAAGTGCCAGCGCCCTTCAGTGGCCGTTTGCTTTCGCAGCGGGTTGAGGCCGGTGCGCTGGTGCAGGTGGGTGAGCCGTTGGCTGACCTGGAAAATGATGCCACCAGCCAACCGCCCGCTGCTCACAACCCCCTGTCCACGGGATCGGCAACATCCCCTTCGGGCCAAGTCCGTGCTGATCTGGCGCGCGTGCGCGCACGACACGCCTACACCCTGGATGAGGCCAGGCCCGAGGCGGTGGTCCAGCGTCATGCCCGCGGCCAGCGCATGGCCCGCGAGAATATCGCCGACCTGTGTGACGACGGCAGTTTCCTGGAGTACGGCGCGCTCGCGGTCGCGGCGCAGCGCAGCCGGCGCAGTGAGCAAGACCTGATCGAAAACACCCCGGCGGACGGCCTGGTGGCTGGCATCGGCTCCATCAATCGGAGTTGGTTTCCAGTGGCGCCCGGGGAGCGGGATCGGTCCCGAGCCGTGGTGATGGCTTACGACGCCACCGTGCTCGCAGGCACACAGGGTGCGCGCAACCATGCCAAGACCGACCGCCTGCTGGGTATTGCGCTGGCGCAGCAGCTGCCGGTGGTGCTGTTCGCCGAAGGCGGTGGCGGCCGACCCGGTGACACCGACATGCCGGTGGTTGCCGGTCTGCACATCGGCACCTTCGCCGCCTACGCGCGCCTGTCGGGGCGGGTTCCGCTGGTGGGCATCGTGAGCGGGCGCTGTTTTGCCGGCAACGCCGCTCTGCTCGGATGCAGCGATGTGGTGATCGCGACCCGCAACAGCCAGATCGGCATGGGCGGCCCCGCCATGGTGGAGGGTGGTGGTCTGGGCGTCTTCAAGCCAGAAGAGATTGGCCCCAGCGACAGCCAGCATGCCAGCGGCGTGATCGACGTGCTGGTCGATAACGAAGCGCAGGCAGTCGCGTTCGCACGCCGCTATCTGGCGATGTTTCAGGGCGCCTTGCGCGACTGGCTCGCGCCCGATGCCTTGTTCTTGCGCGATGTGGTGCCGGAAAACCGGCTCAGAGCCTATGACAGCCTGACCGCCGTGCGAGGCTTGGTGGATCAGGACAGTCTGTTGCTGCTGCGCCCCGGATTTGGTCTGGGTGTGCACACGGCACTGGGGCGCATCGAGGGCCGCCCGATCGGTCTGCTGGCCAACAACCCGCAGCACCTGGGTGGTGCGATCGACGCCGACGCGGCCGACAAGGCGGCGCGCTTCATGCAGCTGTGTGATGCGCATGGTTTGCCGCTCGTGAGCCTGGTGGACACGCCGGGCTTCATGGTCGGCCCCGACATCGAGGCAAAAGCCCAGGTGCGCCATGCGAGCCGGCTGTTTGTGGTGGCGGCTCACCTTCGCGTACCGATGTTTGCGGTGGTGCTTCGCAAGGGCTACGGTTTGGGCGCCATGGGGATGACCGCGGGCGGCTTTCACGCGCCCGCGTTCACGGTGGCCTGGCCCACCGCCGAGTTCGGCGCCATGGGACTGGAAGGCGCAGTGCGGCTTGGTTTTCGAAAGGAGCTGTCGGCCGTGCCCGAAGGCGCGGAGCGCGATGCCCTGTTTCAGCGGCTGGTCGCTGAGCAATACACCCGCGGTGCGGCCATCCCGATGGCCGAGGGGCTGGAGATTGATGCGGTGATCGATCCTGCCGAAACGCGCCAGTGGCTGGCCCGGGGGCTGGCTTCATGTAATCCGCTTGCGGCCGTTCGCGGGGACCGGTTCATCGATCCCTGGTGATCTGGCTCGCGCCGAGAACGAGCTGGAGGTGGGTCTTTGTGCTCAGTTCAGCTCGCCGAAGCCCGACACTCTGGTGGCTGCGCTGGGCGATTGCGGAGCGGTCTGGTTGATGTTCAGCCAGAACTCGCACACATGCTTCATCGCACTCAAAAACTGCGAGAACTCGGTTGGCTTGGCAATGTAGGCATTGGTACCCGCTTCGTAGGCGCGAAGCAGATCGCTGGGCTCTGTGGACGAGGTCAGTACCACCACCGGAATGTTGTGCAGCTGGTCTGAGCCTTTGATCTCCTTGAGCACGCCGATGCCATCCAGCAGAGGCATCTTGAGATCGAGCAGGATCAGGGTGGGATTGCCCCCGGCGCGGTTGGCAAAACCATCGCGGCGGTAGAGATAGTCCAGAGCCTGCATGCCATCGGACACATGGGTCACGCGGCCATCCAGACCGTGGCGAGCGAGCGCCAGACGGGTGAGCTCAGCGTCGTCGGGGTTGTCCTCAACCAGGAGAATGGTGTCTGCGTTCTTGTTCATCAGGTGAGCGCTCCATACCCCGATTCACGCACAAAATCGGAGGATTGGAAACTTTCAAAAGGTAGCGAAAAGTAGAAAACACTGCCCTCACCCGGTTGGCTTTCCGCCCAGATGCTGCCGCCGTGCCGTTCGACGATCCGACGCGCAAGCGCCAGACCAATCCCGGTTCCTTCAAACTCGGTTGCACGGTGCAGGCGCTGGAACACGCCAAACAACTTATGTGAGTATTTTGTATCAAAACCGACGCCGTTGTCACGCACGAAGAAGGTGTAGCCCACAGCAGGATCCACGCTCCAGCCGACCTCGATGCGAGCGCGCTCGCGCGGCCGGCTGTACTTGTAGGCATTGCCCAGCAGGTTGGCCCAGATCTCGCGCAGCAGCAGCGCATCGCCCTGAACGACTGGCAGATCGGATGCCACCACCCAGTCCACCACCCGGCCTTCGGTGTCGTGCGCCAGCTGCGCCACCACTGTGCCCACGAGCAGGTTGAAGTCCACCGGCGTGATGTTGACTGCCGCCCGACCGAGTCGCGAAAACGCCAGCAGGCCATCGATCAACTGGCTCATGTGCCGTGCCGAATTGCTGATGGTGCCTAGGTAGCGCGAGGTGACCTCGTCGCTGGCTTCACCCAAATGCTCCTGGAGCAGGCTGACGAAGCTGGAAATGTGGCGCAAAGGCGAGCGCAGATCGTGCGAGACCGAGTAAGAAAAAGATTCCAAATCTTTGTTGGCGGCCAGGAGCTGTTCGGTGCGCTCCGCAACCCTGTTTTCCAGCTCCTCGTTGATGTTTCGCATGAGGTCGTCCAGCCGCTTGGCGTCGCTCATGTCGCGGTTGATCTTGGCAAAACCGCGCAACTCACCGTCGTCATCGCGCAACGCAATCAGCAGGGAATGGGCCCAGTAGCTGGACCCGTCCTTGCGCTGATGCCATTTGTTGACTTCGTGCTGGCCGCGTGAAGCGGCCAGGCGCAGCAGCTTCTCGGCCTGATCGCGACCATCACCGGGGTGCTCGATCTCAAGCATTGCACCGTAGTGTCGCCCCAGCATTTCCGAGGGCGAAAAGCCGTCCATGCGCTGCGCGCTGTCGGTCCAGTCGGTAATGCGACCCTCGGCATCGAGGAAAAAAATCGAGTATTCGCGCAGGTTGTCGACCATGAGCCTGAAGCGTTGCTCGCTTTCGAGCAACTCGGCCGAGCGCTCCTGGATCCGCGCCTCAAGCTCGGTGTTGAGCTGGCTTACCCGTTCCTCAATGCGCTTGCGTTCGGTGATGTCAATGATCTGCACAAACACACCCTTGACCTCGCCCTCGTGCATATCCGGCAGATAGCTCGCACTGATGTACATGGCCTCGCCATTCACCGTTTTGCGCCAGGCTTCAAACTGCTGAACCTCACCCTGCAGAGCAGACTGCATCCGGGAGGCGATGTCTTGCCAAACCTCGGCGGGCACACAGTTGCGCAGATGCTGACCCACGATCTTGGCTGGGTTTATGCCGTAGATCCGCTGGTGCTCGGCATTGGCGAACCGGAACCTGAGCTCGGTGTCGAGGTAGGCGATCACGCCGGGCACATGGTCGGTGATGGCCTGGATGAAGCGCTGGTTGGTGCGAAGCGCCATTTCAGCCAACACCCGCTCGGTGATGTCCACCACCGTGGTGTTGCTGTGCAGATACCTGCCATCCGCGTCGCGCACCGCGGTCGAGGAGACCAGCGCGGGGAAGACGCTGCCGTCCCGGCGGCGCATCTCGTACTCGGCTGGCTCGACCACGCCATGGCTTATCAGTCGCTCCAGGCGGGCTTTCAGCATCTCTTCGTTCTTCGGCACCATGAGGTCTTGGTAAGTCAGTTTGCCGACCACTTCGTCCCGCGTGTAGCCCAGCCAGGCCAGTTCCGTGTCGTTGATGGCCACGTATACGCCACTGAGGTCAACGGAGTGGTAACCGCATGGTGCCTGGTTGTAGAGCAACTGAGCCTGCGCCAATGCCGATTCCAGTGCCTGGTTGGCCCGTGATACCTGGTCTTCCGAGGCTTTGCGACTGCTGATGTCCAGCATCTGAATGAAGATGCCTTGTACCGCGCCGTCCTGCCAATACGGGGTGTACTCGATGCTGGCATAAAACGACGGCCCGCCGGGGAACGCGCGCGCTCCTTCGAAGCGCTGCACTTCGCCGGCCAGTGCCGCCTTGAGGTGGGGCTGGGCACTGGCGTAGTTCTCCGGCCGGGCGATCTGGCTCAGGTGCAGACCGATCAGGCTTTGCGGGTCCTGGTTGAGCCAGCGCCCGTAGCTGGCGTTGGCGAAACGGCAGATCAGGCCGCTGTCAAAAAACGCCAGCTGCACGGGCACACTGTTGGTGATGGTCTGCAGGAAGCTGCGTTGCTCGGACAGCGCCGCTTCGGCGCGCTGGCGAGCGGTGATGTCCACCAGCGTGGCGTTGGTGTGGAGGAGGCGACCCTGCGCATCGAACGCGGCGGTGCTGCTGAGCAGTGCTACAAGGGTGCCGCCGTCACGCCGGCGCATGTGAACCTCAATCTGGTCGACTGCTTTGCCCTGCTTGAGTTGACTCAGACGCTGTTTCATCATTTCGACCTGGTCGGGCACGACCAAATCACGGAAACGCAATCGCCCGATGACCTCGTCGCGCTGGTAGCCTAGCCAGTCAAGTTCGGTCTGGTTGATGCGCACTAACAGGCCGTTCGCGTCCACCGAGTGGTAGCCGCAGGGCGCCTGGTTGTACAGGGCCTGAGCGTCTTCGAGCGTCTCTTGAATGCGCTGATTCGCCAGCGCCAACTCATGTGTTCGCTGCTCCACACGGGCTTCCAGGCCTTCGTTGAGCGACCGAATCTGTTCCTGTTGCTGGTGCCCCTCGCTGATGTCGCGTGACACCACCAGCAACATCACCGTCTGGCCGTCTGCCTTGCGGATCGGGGAGATGGCAGTGTCCCACCACTTGGGTGTGCCTTTGAAGGTCGGACCGAAGGCGACAAAGCGGGCCGTTTCGCCACAAGCCGCTTTCATGAGCGCCGCGCGCGCCTCCAGAGCGCCATCGTCGGGCCACCAGGTCGTCCAGTCGCTGTGACGCACGGTCTCGAAATCGTCAACTTCTACCAGCTGGCAACCCTTTGCCGTCATCTGCAGCACGCGCCCTTGCAGGTCGAGCACCTTGGTGCAATCCGGGCTGTTGGCGATGATCTGGCGGTTGAGCTCTTCTTTGAGCTTGGCGTCGGCCTCGAGTGCCCGCAATTCGCTGATGTCCTGCACGAATCCGATCTGACCGCTGAGCCGACCCACCGGGTCATGGATGGGCGTGTTCCGCACCAGCAAATGGGCCACCGACCCGTCGGCGCGCTGCAGACGGAACTCCAGGCTTTGTGACTCGTCAAGCAACACCGAGTCCGCCCAGCGCTGCTGAACCATCGCCTGGTCGTCGGGATGCACCGCCTTCAGCCAGCCGAAGTTCGCAAATTCGGATCGTGGCAAGCCCATGATGCGCTGCAGCTCGTTGTCCACATGCGTGAGCAGGCCTGCTGAATCGGTGTGAAACACACCGATCGGAAACACCTTACCCAGGGCGGCCAGCAGGCCGTCGTATTGCAATTTGGCGGTCTCGTGCTCGGCAGCACTCTTGACGAAATCGAACTCGATCGGCAGTCCGCCGAAACCTGCTTCCGCTTCGGCGTCCTGTGATCGTGTGAGCTGTCTGGCCAGCGCGCGGCGCAGATGCTCGTTCTCGGCGCGCAGGTCTTCCAGCTCCTTGCTCAAGGAAGGCTCGCGAGCGAAATCATCCACCTCGGGCGGGTGAACAGCACGCAAGCTGGCGCGAAGCGGGTGAGAAGCACTCATCGTGCCCCACTGTACCGCAGCCTCCCGAGAGATCCGCGTGAAATATGACCCTCAAAAGCGGGGCAGTTCCGGGTGTGCCAAACGGCCGCCGCGCACCAGCATCTTGCCGTACTCAGCACAACGTTGCAGGGTCGGGATCACCTTGCCCGGGTTCAGTAGCTCTTTGGTATCAAAGGCCCGCTTCACGCCAAACATCAGCGCGTTTTCCGAGGCTGAAAACTGCACGCACATGCTGTTGAGCTTTTCCACGCCTACGCCGTGCTCGCCGGTGACGGTACCCCCCATGGCCACGCTGGTCTCCAGGATGTCCGCACCAAACAGCTCACAGCGGTGCAGCTGGTCGGGGTCGTTGGCGTCGAACAGGATGAGCGGGTGCAGATTGCCGTCGCCGGCGTGGAACACGTTGGCGCAGCGCAGCTGGTACTTTTTTTCCATCTCGCTGATGGCGATCAGAATGTCGGCCAGTCGCTTGCGCGGAATGGTCGAGTCCATGCACATGTAGTCGGGACTGATGCGGCCCGATGCCGGGAATGCGTTCTTGCGCCCGCTCCAGAAGCGAAGGCGCTCGGCCTCGTCCTTGCTCACCGCGATCGCGGTGGCGCCGCAGCGTCGCAGCACTTCACTCATGCGGCCGATTTCTTCTTCGACTTCCTCTGGTGTACCGTCACTTTCGCAGAGCAGGATGGCAGCGGCATTCAGGTCGTAGCCGGCGTGAACGAAGTCCTCCACCGCGGCCGTCATGGGTTTGTCCATCATTTCCAGGCCGGCCGGGATGATGCCGGCGGCGATGACCGAAGCCACTGCATCGCCGGCTTTTTGAATGTCGTCGAAGCTGGCCATGATGCAGCGCGCGAGTTGCGGCTTGGGCACCAGCTTGACTGTGACCTCGGTTGTCACGGCCAGCATGCCTTCGCTGCCGATGATCAGCGACAGCAGGTCCAGGCCGGGGGTGTCGAGCGCCCCGCCGCCGAAGGTAACGGGCTCGCCCTCAATGGTGAAGCCGCGCACCTGCAGCACGTTGTGCACCGTCAGCCCGTATTTCAGGCAGTGCACACCACCGGAGTTCTCGGCTACGTTGCCGCCGATGGTGCAGGCGATCTGGCTGCTCGGGTCGGGCGCGTAGTACAGGCCGTGGGGCGCGGCAGCCTCGGAGATGGCCAGGTTGCGCACGCCGCCCTGCACCACCGCCGTGCGCGAACGCGGGTCGATCGACACGATGTGGTTGAACTTGGCCAGCGACAAGGTCACGCCCATGGCGTGAGGCATCGCTCCACCGGAGAGACCCGTGCCGGCGCCGCGGGCGACCACCGGAACCGACATCGCGTGACAGGTGCGCAGCACGGCCGCCACCTGGGCCTCCGTTTCCGGCAAGGCCACTACCAGCGGGCGCTCGCGGTAGGCGGTCAGTCCGTCGCATTCGTAAGGTACGGTGTCCTCCGATTGCCACAGCAGGGCGTGTGCTGGCAGCTCGGCTTGCAGGGCAGAGACCACCTCGGCCTGCCGCGTGACGCGGCTGAGCTGGGTGGTCTGGAGGGCGGAGGTGGGTGCGTTCATGGCGGGCGTCCGGACGGTCGGCAGAATCGATCTGGGCAAGGCATCAGACCGGCAAAACAGTGTAGGTCAATGGGCCCGGCGCTGCATGAAGAAACTTGCAGCAAGCTTTGAGCGCACCGACTTGCCACGACAAAGACCTCTTGAAATTCAGGGCCATCACCTCCAGTTTCTGAACAGGGCGCCACGCACGCCCGCTTTCACGTCATCCAAGGAGTATTGCCATGAACAGTCTGATTGCCCGTTCCGGTCTGTTTGACGACTTTTTCAAGGACGTCACCCCCGGTTTTTACGTCAAGCCCTTGCACGGCGACCCGCTGCCTGCGCAGATCAAGGTCGACGTGAAAGAAACGCCCACGGCCTTCAACGTGCTGGCGGAAGTGCCTGGGGTGCCGAAAGAAGACATCCAGGTGACCGTCGAAGGCAATGTGGTCACCGTGCGCGCCGAGATCAAGCAGGAGGATCGGCAGAGTGAAGGCGAAAAGTTGCTGCGCAGCGAGCGCTACTACGGCGCAGTCTCGCGCAGTTTCCAGATGCCGGTCGACATCGACGACGCCGCGGCCAAAGCCAAGTGCGAAAACGGCGTGTTGCAGCTCACGCTGCCCAAGAAGGCAGTCGTGGCTGGCCAGCGCCTGACCATCGAGTGAGCGTCGATATCCGTCGCCGCGGCTGGGTGCTGGCACCCGCGCCGCGGCGCAGCGGAGGATACGACCTCAGCCCAGGCTCTTCTTGAGCCAGTCCGAGAATGCGGTGCATTCCCAGCGCTCCATGGTGCCGGTGCGCCAGCACAGGTAGTGGGCATGAGGGCTGGGCACGTGGCGGTTGTACAGCGGCACCAGGCGTCCGCTCTCCAGCCAGGGCGCGGCCAGCTTCAGGCGCACCAGCGCCACACCCATGTCACACGCGGCGCCGTCGCTGAGCAGGCCCATGTCGTTGAACTGCGAGCCGTCGACGGGTTCGGGCCAGTCCAGATCGTGCGCGGCAAACCAGGTTCGCCAGGGCTCCAGCGGGCTGCGAAGCAGCGGCACGCCTTCGAGGTCTTCGGGCCCTTCGAAGGGCCCGTGCTCGCGCGCGAAACCGGGTGAGGCCATGGGTGTCACCTCGTCCTTCATCAGGCACAGGTGCTCCACATCGGCATAGCGCCCGGTGCCGAACCGGATCATGAGATCGGCGTCTTCGGCCACGACATCGAGCAGCGGAATGCTCACCTGCAGTGTGAGATCGATCTCGGGATAGGCCTCGTTGAACTGCTTCAGGCGGGGCAACAGAATGGTGCGGGCGAAGGTCGGCGGAGCCGCCACGCGCAGTTTTCGGCGCCCTGGTGCGGCATCGCTGCTGGGAAACCTTTGCAGTGTGGCCAAGCCTTCGCGCACATGAGCCAGATACTCGCTGCCATCGGTGGTGAGCGAAAAATCCGCCCGGCCGAACAATTTGGTGCCGAGGATCTGCTCCAGCTGTTTGATCCGGTGGCTGACAGCACTCGGCGTCACACACAGCTCTTCGCTGGTCTGCGTGACGCTGCGCAACCGCGCCAGCGCTTCAAAGGTCAGCAGGCACTGAATGGGAGGGATGCGGAGCGTCACATGGAGTCCTCAGTGGTAAAGAACGAGGCGATGTGTGACAGACACGCCGCACATGACCGTCCCGAAGCAAACGTGCGCCAGCCGTGGTGGACAAAAGCCTGCAGGGCCGCATCGGGTGGTGTTCTGGTCATTTGAATACAACTGTCTTGTGACCGTTGAGCAGCACGCGGTGTTCGCTGTGCCACTTCACAGCGCGTGCCAGCACCTGGCTCTCGGTGTCCCGACCCAGGGCGGTCAGGTCCTCCACGGCATCGGTGTGGTCCACGCGGGCCACGTCCTGCTCGATGATCGGGCCCTCGTCGAGGTCGGTCGTCACGTAGTGCGCGGTGGCACCGATCAGCTTGACACCACGATCATGCGCCTGGTGGTAGGGCTTGGCGCCCTTGAAACTGGGCAGGAAGCTGTGGTGGATGTTGATCGCCTTGCCCGCAAGCTCGCGGCACAGGCCATCGCTCAGGATCTGCATGTAGCGCGCCAGCACCACCAGCTCGGCGCCCTCGCTGCGAATCACTTCGAGCTGCCGTGCCTCGGCCTGCGCCTTGCTGGTTGCGGTGATCGGGATGTGGTGAAACGGCACGTTGTAGCCCGCCGCGAGCTGGTAGAAGTCGCGGTGGTTGCTGACGATGGCGCGGATGTCGAGCCGCAGCAGGCCGCTCTTCCAGCGGAACATCAGATCGTTCAGGCAGTGGCCGTCCTTGCTGACGAAGATCACGGTGGGCATCGACTGGGCCAGCGGGTGCAGGCTCCACTGCATGGCCAGGGGCTCGGCAAACAGCTGCAGGTGGAGGCGCAGATCTTCCGGTGTCAGCTGACTGCAGGTGAACTGCACTCGCAGAAAAAACAGGCCAGTGCCATGGTCGTTGAATTGGGCGGCTTCTTCGATGTTGCCACCGCGCTCCAGCAGAAAGCCCGAGACGGCGTGCACGATGCCCGGGCGATCCGGGCAACTCAAGGTAAGGACATAGCTGTTTTTCATGGCCTGAGCATTGTCGCAGGTGGGCTGGCGCGAGGCGGGCGCAGTGGCTCCTGCCCAAGATCCGACGAAGTGCCAAAATCGAGGGTCAGCCCTCCAGGAGACGCCGCATGGCCTACAACGACCTTCGCATGGACAACCAGTGGTTGCCCTTCACGCCCAACCGCAGCTTCAAAGACGACCCGCGCATCTTTGTCGCCGCCGACGGCATGCACTTCACCACCCACGACGGGCGCCAGGTGATCGATGGCATCTCCAGCCTGTGGTGCGTGGGCGCGGGCCACAACCGCAAGCCGATCAACGAAGCGATCAAGAAGCAGCTCGACACACTCGACTATGCGACCGCCTTCAATGTGAGCAACGACCAGGCGTTTCGCGCGGCCGAAAAGATTGCCGCCATGGCGCCGGGCGACCTGAACAAGGTGCTGTTCTGCAACTCTGGCTCGGAGGCGGCCGACACCTCGCTCAAGGTGGCGCTGGCCTACCACCGTGCGCGCGGCGAGGGGCACCGCAACATGTTCATCGGCCGTGAGCGTGGTTATCACGGCGTGGGTTTTGGCGGCATGAGCGTGGGCGGCATTCCAGCTAACCGCAAGGTCTACGGCACGGCGCTGCTGCCCCGGGTCGATCACCTGCGTTTCATCCACGACCCCGTGAACCACGCCTACATCCACAACGCCGAGCCGCTGTGGACCGAAGACCTGCTGCTCGAACTGGAAAACCGCATCCTGCCGCTGCACGACCCGAGCAACGTGGCGGCGGTGATCGTCGAGCCGGTGGCAGGCAGCGCGGGCTGGTACATCCCGCCTCAGGGCTATTTGAAGCGCCTGCGCGAGATTTGCGACAAGCACGGCATCCTGCTGATCTTCGACGAAGTCATCACCGGTTTCGGTCGCCTGGGCCAGCCGTTTGCGTCAGATTTCTACGGCGTGCAACCCGACATGCTCAATTTCGCCAAGGCAGTCACCAACGGTGTGGTTCCGCTGGGCGGCGTGATCTGCACCGACCGCATCTACGACGCCATGATGGGCGCCCATGGCAGCGCGCCGGGTCATGCCATCGAGTTTTTTCACGGTTACACCTATTCCGGCCACCCGGTGGCCTGTGCCGCTGCGCTGGCCACGCTGGATCTTTTCGAACAGGAACAGCTCTTCACCCGCGCGGGCGACATGGGCCGGGTGCTGGGTGACGCCATGCACAGCGCACTCAAAGGCCTGCCCAACGTAATCGGTATCCGAAGCCTGGGCCTGGCGGCGGCGGTTGAGCTCGCGCCGGTGCCGGGCATGCCCGGCAAGCGGGTGTTTGACATTTTCATGGACTGTTACCACCGCGGTGTTCTCGTGCGCAACGCGGGCGAGAACCTGGTGTTTGCCCCGCCCTTCATCGTAGAGGCCTCGCACATCGATCAAATGGTCGGCGTGTTGGCCGACTCGATCAAGAAGCACGCCTAAGACCTGGCGCATGGCCAGCCGGCTTCAGCGCTTCATCTGCTGCTTGAACTCGGCACAGTAATCGCGCGGTGCGCGCGGCGGGCTGCGCCAGATCCGGTCAGCCGCGTTGGGCGCTGCTGCATCGCCATCGGCCACGGCCATCAGCACGCGGGTTTCCAGGCCGCTGCTCAAGTGCACCGGCACGCCCAGGTCGCGGCGCATGTGCTGGTTGCCGGCGATCAGCACCGCCACGCGGCGCGGGTGCGCGGCATTGGACAGGGTGCGGGCCATCGTCAGATCGCGCGCGATCTGCACGCGGGTCATGGGTGTGATCTGGGACTCGGGCAGCAAACCGCAGTGGCCTTCCCGGATGTTGTCGCGTTGCTGGCGCAGGGCCGGCTCGCCCAGGCGCTGGTCCAGCGAATCGTCCTGCATCGCGCTGCGCACCTGCGACGCCGGCAGGTTGCCCCCCAGCACCGGCACGCCGCCGCGCACCGCGACCATGATGCTCGGCCCATAGGCCGACCAGGCCCATTGCTGCGGATTCTGCTGCCACCGCAGGCGCGCCTGCACCGCGCTTTCGCTGGCCGCCGGGGAGAGGCCTTGTGTGGTCTGGCCGGCGTCTGCCATCTCCAGCACCAGGGCGCCCAGCCGGCCGGTCTCCGCCAGCTGGCGCACCAGCTCGGCCTGCAAAGCCTGGTGCTCGGGCGCGTCGTGCTGCTCGCCCACCAGCAGGAGCGTGGCGGGCAAGAGCTGCTGCAATGCCTGGCGCGCCTCTTCAGTCACGGATCTGGGCGTGGCCGGCACCGCGCAGCCGGCCAGTGCTGCCATGCAAAGGGTCATGCTGGCGACAGAGCGCCCGACAGCGGTTCGACAGTTCATCGCAAGATACTAGGTGTTATTCAGCGCTCGCGTGATGGCGCTGCGCATACCTGACGGGTTCACTTCTTTGCCTACTGCGGATGCCTGGCGCCGGATCGCGCTGACCCTGCTGCTCGCGCTGGCTGCTGCCGGCCTGTGTGTCTGGCTGGGCACGCCCGTGCCCTGGATGATCGGCCCCTTGGTCGTTACCTCGCTCCTGTCGCTGGCCGGCGTACCCGTGGCGAGCTGGGTGCCGCTCCGAAACACCGGCCAGTGGGTGATCGGAGCGGCGCTGGGACTGTATTTCACGCCCGAGGTGGGGCGGCTGGTGGCAGGCCTGTGGTGGGCGATTGCGTTGGCCATTGCCTGGGCCTTGCTGCTGGGTGTGGGCTTTGGCGCCTGGTTGCAGCGCGTGCACGCGGGGCGCATTGCAGGCCTGGCGCCCGCCCAGGTGGGCAGCACCATGTTTTTCGCTGGCGCCATCGGTGCTGCGTCCGAGATGACGCTGATTTCGGAGCGCCACGGCGCGCGCACCGATCTGGTGGCGGCTGCCCACAGCCTGCGCCTGCTGCTCGTCACCTTGACGATCCCGTTTGCCTTGCAGGCCTGGGGCGTGCACGGGCTGGACCTGAGCCTGGCGGGTGTGCAGACGGTGCGACCGCTGGGCCTGGCGGCGCTCGCCGCGGCGACACTGGCGGGTGTGGCCGTCATGCTTCGGCTGGATCGGGCGAATCCCTGGTTCATCGGGTCATTGGTGGTGGCCATGGTGCTGACTCTCTCGGGCCAGACCTGGTCGGCCCTGCCCGACTGGCTCACCGCTGCGGCGCAGCTCGTCATTGGTGTGAGCCTGGGCGTGCGCTTCACGCCCGCTTTCCTGCACACCGCCCCGCGCTGGCTGATCTCGGTGGCGCTGGCCACCGGATTCATGATGGCGGTGAGCGCAGTATTTGGCTGGGGCATGGCCCGCCTGACCGGTCTGCACCTGGCCACGCTGGTGCTGGGCACGGCGCCCGGCGGCATCGCCGAGATGGCGATCACCGCCAAGGTGCTGCAGCTCGGTGTACCGGTGGTGACCGCGTTTCAGGTCTGTCGCCTGGTCGCGGTGCTGGTGCTGGTGGAGCCACTCTACCGCTGGCGAATCCGTGCAACGAAAAACTGAGGCGCCCACAAAAAAGCCTGGCGGGCGCCAGGCTTTCTTTCAGAGGGGAAGTGGTCCGGAACGCCGCGAATCCGGCTCCGCCGGGTCGCCAGCGTTGCCTCTGGGGGGAGTGAGGCCGAAGGCGGCGCGAAGGGAGCCTTCAGTGCATCACCACTGGCATCTGAGCCAGCGAAGCATAACCTTCAAGCGTGTCTTCCACTTCTTCCTGAGAAGGCGTGTTTTGTTGCCAGGCGGTGATTTGCAGCTGGAACATCTCGGCCCATGAGCCGTCGAGGTACACCTCTTTGCCCGAGCGTTTATCGACAATCTCGAAGCCGTGGCGCGGGATTTGCGGCCCTTGTGCCACCGGCGCTTCGCCTTCAACTTGCGCGTTGGCGAGGATGTGGACAACGGCAAAGGCATCCGAGTCGTAGAGCATGTGCATGACTGAACTGTCCTTGAATGGCAGAAACCTGTGTTCCTGATGAACGTTATATCGGCAAAAGTGAACTGCTCTGCAGTCCAAGCTGCCTTTTAGATGGGCATCAGGGCAGAAGATTCAAGATGCGTGCCATTTTTGGCACGTTTCTTTGCTTTGGCGAGCCTCAGGGCAACGCGCTGAGGCGTTGATCGACCACGTCGCCGTTTTCCTGCGTGATTCGGATGCGCACCGGCAGATGACCCAGGCTTGGCGCCAGCCAGATGTCGACCCGGCTGTCGTAAGCCTGGCGCGGTTCGCGCACCAGGTGGCGCGCAATCAGCTCGCCGGCTGGCAGCTTCAGCGATTCCAGGCCTTGCACCTCGAAACGCCACACCTCGGACCCCCCGGTTCCAGCCACTGGCACTGCCACGCTCTGCCCCAGGGCATAGGCCTCTGGACGGGCGTTGAGCAGACCGGCGAGCTGGAAAAAGACACTCAAACGGTCTTGCGCTCCGGGCAGCAATTCGGCGTCGGGTGCGTTGTTGCTGAAGCGCACGCGCCCCTGTGCCCGATCAAAATGGGCGGCACGTTCGCTGCGGCTCTTGTCAGCGAACCGCTCGGGCTGCAGGCCGCTGGCCACCAGGGCGCCCTGGCTGGTCTGTACCCGGCTGCCGAGCAGGAAGACGCGAATTTCCATGCGGGCGGTGTAGGCTGCAGGGCTGGCCGACCAGTCAAGTTGGCCCTTGGCGGAATACTCGATGCCCTTCGCTTTGCCGGTGACGGCGTAGTCGAGCCGGGCACTGGCCGGGGGCTGGGCAGGCGGCAGCCGGTTGTCCGCTGGGGCGGGCCGTGACGGGCCAGCCGCCGCCAGCTGAATGCTCTCTTCCAGACCGGTGGAGGCCGGATTGTCGGGCGCGGGCAAGTCGATCGGCCGCCCATCGGCCTCAAACGGGCTGGCGACGTCGCTGAGTGCCGCGACCGTGGCGGATGGCTGTGCCAGCGGTTCGAGGTAGGCGCTTGGTGTTCTGCTTTGGATGGCAGCGGCGGTCTCGATCTGCGCTGTTTCCGGGTTCTCCAGGGTCTTGGGCTCAGGTTCTGGCTGGGCAGCCACAGGTTGCGGAACGGCTGCCCTGGGCTCAGAAACGACTGGTGTGGGCAAAGGAGGCGGCGGCGTCTCGACCACGGGAGCCAGCGTTTCAGAGGGCGGCGCCAGCCAGCGCACCGTGCTCAGGCCCGACGGACGCTGCGGGCTGGCTTGGGCCTCCGCTGGCAAGACCATCGTCTGCATGACGATCTCGTGGGCAGGCTCTGACCTGGCTGAACGGGGTGATTCGGATTGGAAGCTGGGCATGCCGCCGGCGAGAAGGAGCAGATGCGCACCCAGCACCACCCCGCTCAGGACAGTGAGTGCCAGCCAGCTGCGGCCGGTGTGATCGGTTGTGGATCGGGGTGTCACGTCGGGATCGGCTGGCCCAGATCGGCACTGAGCTGTCTGGCGCAGTGCAGCAAGGCGAGAGCGGGCGGGCTGCCCCAGGCGGTGTCCAGGGTGGCCACCGAGCCCAGTACCACAAGGCCCAGGGCCAGGTGGCCTTGGGCGTCGAACACCGGTGCGCAAAAACCGCCGACGCCCGGCAGCAGGCTGTGCACCACGCGTGCCAGCCCGTGTTGGCGGGTATCGTCCAGCAGGGCCTGCACGGCCTGCACGGTTTGCGGCAGGTCGGAGGTGGTCAGGTCGTGACGCGGCATTTTCTTCAGCTGCGCGAGTTCGTCGCGCACCATGGCGTTGAGGCGTTGAGCGTCTCGTCCCTCCTTACCCATGAACGCGGCGAAGCAGCGGCCGGTGGCTGAACTCAGCAGCGGCATCACGTCGCCCAGGCGCAGGGTCACCGGCACGGTCTGGGGCGCTTCGGCCCAGTGCACCATGGTGGGACCCTGGTTGCCCCACACCGCAATCGCCACCGTGTGGCCAGTCTGCGCCAGCAGCGCGGGCACACGTTCCCGGGCCAGTTTCACCGCGTCCACCCGGGCGAGGCCAGCCAGGCCGATGCGCAGCGCGGCTGGCCCCAGGTCGTAGCGCGTGCTCACCGGGTCCTGCATCACCAGGCCCATGCGCTGGAAGCTCACCAGATAGCGGTGGGCCTTGGCCGCACTCATGTGGGCAGCGGCGGCCAGGTCGCGCAGCATCAGGGCGCCTGGCGCGCTGGCCAGCGCATCGAGCAGCTCAAAACCGACCTCGACCGACTGGATGCCCGCGCGGTGGTGGTCTGCCGTGTTGCCTGACGAGGCGCTGGCAGATGTGCGTCGGGTCGTGGCGGGGGAGCGGGTTGGGGATGCTGCAGGCATGGGCGTGAACGTTTGGAGCGCGGTTGCGTGCGGTGGGTTCCTGGCTTGACCGCAGTGCCCGGGTTCGGGCACCATGGCCTAGAATACGATATTTACGGATAGAGGAATCGATTTCACTATTCGTAATGATGAAGTGCCATCACTTTCGGGAATGTTCACTGGCGGTGCCGTGCATCCCAGGGGCGATGGCCGCCACCGATCCATTGATCTGCCCAGGGCGCAAAGCCCGGAGGAAACGCCTATGAAACTCGCTACATACAAAGACGGATCTCGCGATGGCCAGCTGGTGGTGGTGTCGAGAGACCTGTCGACCGCGCATTATGCGACGGGCATTGCGCACCGCTTGCAGCAGGTGCTGGACGACTGGAACTTTCTGGCCCCGCAGCTGGAGGACCTTTACCTCACCCTCAACCAGGGCAAGGCGCGTCACGCCTTTCCGTTCGATCCCGCCATGTGCATGGCGCCGCTGCCTCGCGCCTACCAGTGGGCCGACGGTTCGGCCTACATCAACCATGTAGAGCTGGTGCGCGCGGCCCGCAACAGCCAAGTGCCAGAGACGTTCTACACCGACCCGCTGATGTACCAGGGCGGCAGCGACGACTTTATCGGCCCGCGTGACGACGTGATCGTGCCCAGCGAAGACTTCGGCATCGACTTCGAGGCCGAGATCGCGGTGGTCACCGGCGACGTCGCCATGGGCTGCACGCCCGAGCAGGCGATCGACGGCATTCGCCTGCTGATGCTGGTCAACGATGTGTCGCTGCGCAACCTGATCCCCGCCGAACTGGCCAAAGGCTTCGGCTTTTTCCAGAGCAAGCCAGCCAGCGCTTTCGGCCCGGTGGCCGTCACGCCCGACGAACTGGGGGACGCCTGGCAGGGCGGGCGGGTGCATTTGCCGGTGGCCAGCACCTGGAACGGTCGTCAGGTCGGTCTGTGCGACGCAGGCCCCGAAATGACTTTCCACTTCGGCCAGCTGATCGCCCACATCGGCAAGACGCGCAACGTGCGCGCCGGCTCCATCGTCGGCAGCGGTACGGTGAGCAACCGCGGCATCGAGGTCAACGGCAAGAAGGAGTGGCCCAAAGGCTACAGCTGCATCGCTGAGAAGCGCTGCATCGAGACCATCGTCGACGGCCAGCCCAGCACCGAATTCATGAAGTTCGGTGACACCATTCGCATCGAGGTCAAAGGCAAAGACGGCCAGAGCGTCTTCGGTGCCATTGACCAGAAGATCGCATCGCTGAACCCGGCCTGAACCCCCGTCGGTCTCAGCTGCGGATCTTGCCGTCGGCCGTGATCATCGACAGCTCTGCGTAGCTAGACGCCACGTGGTTGTTCGGGCTGAAGGACACGTTGAAGCCCCCCATGGACCAGCCGCGGATGCTCTCCAGCCCGGCAATCAGGGTGTCGCGGGTGAGCCGCCCACTGGCGCGGCGCGCACCCTCTGCCATCAGCTTGGCTGCCATGAAGCCTTCCATGCTGGAGAAGTTCGGCTGCACCTTGTTGCCTCCCTCGCTGATGGCGGCAAGAAACTCGCGCGTGATGGGACGCGAGGCACTGTAGGGCGTGGGCACGACCTGACTGATCGCCACGCCAGCTCCGTCGGGACCCAGCGTGTCAGCCAGCGCCTGCGTGCCGACGAAGGACACGTTGTAAAACGTGCCGCCAAAACCCGCCTTGCGAGCCGCGCGGATATAGGCCGCACACGATGCGTAAGCGCTGATCTGCACCACCGCATCTGGCTTGGCGGCGTTGATGATGTCCACCGCCTTGGCCACATCAACCGTGTTGCGCTCGACCGTGGCAGTCGCCACCGGCTTGAGCGAGCGCGCCGCCAGCGCCAGTGTCACGCCGTCAAGACCTGCCTTGCCATAAGCGTCGTTCTGGTGGAACACCGCGATCTTGTTCAAGCCCAAGTTGGTCAGCTGGCGCACGATCAACGCGGTTTCGTCGTTGTACGACGCCCGCATGTGGAAGGCGATGCGGTTGAATGGGTTGCGCAGGCCCATGGCGCCGGTGAAGGGCGCGAAAAAAATCGTTTCGGCCTTGGTCGCCAGCGGCAGCGCAGCCACGCTGGTGGGTGTGCCGATGTAGCCGAACAGGGCGAACACATCGTCGGCCAGCAGCTTGCGGGTGTTTTCGGCGCAACGGTCTGGCTCGTAACCATCGTCGAGCTGGCGAATCTCGATGCTGGTGCCGCCCAGGCCCCCCTTGCCATTGAGCTGGTCGAAATACAGCTTGGCTCCGGCATGGAACTGGATGCCGAGCTGGGCGGCCGGGCCGGAGAAGGCGGCCGACTGGCCCAGCACCAGCCGGTTGCCCGACTGCGCGCGCAAGCTGGGCGCACCCAGTACCGCTGCGCCGGCGAGCAGTGCTGTGAAGCGTCGACGGGAAACCGGAATCGGGTGAGTTGAAACTGCGGGCATAGGTCGATCAAATGGGCTGCAAACGCCCCTGGCCTGTGCGCAGGCAGGATGCCTGGCAGGCCGGGAATGAGATTGCGATGCTATCGCCGCGACCGCCGATGTGCCCGCTGTCTGACCGCTGAAAGGCGCCGTTTGTCGAACCGCTGATTCCCTGATGCAGCTGGTGGATAGTCAATTAATACCTGAGTACTAGTTAATTGTGTGCCGCTCGTCCTCGGGCCGTGGCCTCCGCACTCAGGATGCAAAGATGGCTTCGGCCGAGGCAAAGCCCTTGATCTCGATCGGGTTGCCAAACGGATCGCAGAAGAACATGGTCCATTGCTCGCCCGGTTGCCCTTGGAAACGCCCGTGTGGCGGCAGCACGAACTCGATGCCCGCCGACTTCAGGCGTTCAGCGACGGCCTGCCAGGCGGGCAGCAGCAGCACCAGCCCGAAGTGGGGCATGGGAACCAGGTGCTCGCCCACACGACCGGTGCGCGTCGTCTTGAAGGGCTCCCCCAGATGCAGCGAGATCTGATGGCTGAAAAAGTCGAAGTCGACCCAGGTGTCGGTGCTTCGGCCCTCGGTGCAGCCCAGCACACCACCATAAAAGCGCCTCGCCTCATCCAGATCGGTGACGTGGAAGGCGAGGTGAAACAGGCTGCGCGCCGGCAGTTCGGTGGGAGGGGTCGCGTTCATGCGCGCAGGATATCAAACGCGCCGGTTGCCACGGCGATTGGCCTGGCTTCACCGCTGGGACGGATCGGCAGCGCGTTGGTCGTACTTCTGGAAGTACTTTCGCGCCATGGCCACCAGCTGAGGATCGCTCGGATGGTCGCAGGTCACTACGTCCACGATGGCCTTATCCACCGCTTTGTCGTGCCGTTGGCAGTGCGTGCGGAATTCGGATTTGGCTTCCGCGGGCCCAGTGACCAGTACCTCATGCACCCCGACCAGAGCTTGCGCGACAGAATGGTAGAAAGTCTCGTCGGCGTTGTCGTGGCCGCCGCTCCCGGAGTGGTGGCCGCTGGCCGACGGTCCGCGACCGTGTTTCATCCCATGCGATCCGGCATGACCGCCCGTGGCGACGTGATGGCTGCGCGATTTGATGCGCTGCGATTCCACATGTTCACGATCGAACATCAGCACATGGGCTTCTCGGCGGTCGATCCAGACAATGGCGTGGTACGTGGTCATATGAGGCCTTTCAGTCGTTGCAATTCTTCAATAGGTGGCGGTGTGTGAGCCGCCTTGCGCCTTTTCCCGTTTTTCCTGGCAGGCCACGCAGCGCATCGCAGTGGGGTTGGCGTGCAGGCGCGCGGTGCCGATCTCGACCCCGCAATCCAGACACAGGCCAAAGCTGCCATCGGCCACGCGCTTGAGCGCTTCGTCGATGGCCACCAGCTCGGCCGATTCGCGCTCCTCCAGCGCAATGCTCAGGTCACGTTCCGCATCGGCCTTGGCCCAGTCGTCGCTCTGTTGTTCACGCGCCTGGGCCGCCGCTTCCGCGCGGCTCACCGCGCCGCCGCGTTGTCCGCGCAGTTGCGCCAGCACGTCGGTGCGCATCTGAAGCAATTGCTGGGCAAAGGTGTCTGAAATGGGCTGGCTCATGCAAATCTCCTGGTGAATCAAATTCATTTTCATGTTGCGCCTGAAGGTCCGCAGGCGTGTTGACGCACATCAATCGCATCGCCCCGTCGGCCAGGCGGCAGAATGCTTGGCAACGACTCACTCCTGGAGACCTTGATGAATGCCGTTGACTACAGCCGTTACCAGACGCTGCACATCACCCGCCGCGGCCCACCCGTGAACGGCGTGCCCAGCGTGCTCGACATCCAGATGCGCGCCGACGGGCCCGGCGGCAACGGCAAGCTGCCCACCGCGGGCCATGAGGGCCACTGGGAGCTGAGCGAAATCTGGCGCGATGTCGGACGCGACGACTCGGTGCGCTGCGCCGTGCTGCGCGGCAGCGGCCTGGGCTTCTCGGGTGGCGGCGACCTCGCCCTGGTGCAGGACATGGCGACCGACTTCGAGGTGCGCACGCGAGTCTGGATGGAAGCGCGCGACCTGGTCTACAACGTCATCAACTGCGACAAGCCCATCGTCAGCGCCATGCACGGCCCGGCGGTGGGCGCGGGGCTGGTGGCGGGGCTGCTGGCCGACATTTCGATCGCGGCGAAGAGCGCCAAGATCGTGGATGGCCACACTCGCCTGGGCGTGGCGGCCGGTGACCACGCCGCCATCGTCTGGCCGCTGCTGTGTGGTCTGGCCAAGGCCAAGTACTACCTGATGCTGTGCGACCCCATCAGTGGCGAAGAGGCCGAGCGCATCGGGCTGGTTTCGCTCGCGGTCGACGAGGCCCAGCTGATCGACAAGGCCTATGAAGTGGCCGACCGCCTGGCCAGCGGCAGCCAGACCGCGATCCGCTGGACCAAGTACGCACTCAACAACTGGTTGCGTCAGGCCGGCCCGGCTTTTGACACCTCGCTGGCGCTGGAATTCATGGGTTTTGCCGGTCCCGATGTGCACGAAGGTGTGGCATCCTTGCGCGAGAGGCGTGCCCCGCGCTACGGCGTGGACGGCTGATTCCGGCGCGCCGGCAGATCCATCACAAGACCCACCAGGAGACTCCCCATGAGCGACACACCCGGAAGCGGTTTCGGCAAGTTCGTGCCCGGCTTTGAATTCCTGCAGAACCTGGCCGGCCAGGCCGCCAGCGGCGTGGCACAGGGCCTGGGCAACAGCCTGCCGCAGCTGCCCAACCTGGGTCACTGGGTGGCGCCCACATTCAACGTGGAAGACCTGGAGAAACGCATCGAAGAGCTCAAGGCGGTGCACTTCTGGCTCGACCAGAACGCCAAGGCCCTGGGCGCCACCATCCAGGCGTTGGAGGTTCAGAAAATGACGCTGGCCACGCTGCAGGGCATGAACTTCAGCCTCGGCGACGTGGCCAATGCGCTCAAGATCAAGGCCGCCGACACCGTGGCCGGCCTCACCGGTGGTGCGGTGTCCGCCCCCACCAGCTTCGCCGGTCTCGAAGTACCCGAGCGCACCTACGGCAGCTCGCCGGTGGTGGGTTCGCCGCAAATGCCTCAGCCCAGTCCGCCGCCCGCTGCGCCCGCTCGCAAGCGACCGGCCCGCAAGGCCCAGGCGAACAACAAGGTTCCGCTCACGCCGGTCGGCGGCGTGGTCGACCCCATGCAGTGGTGGGGCGCGCTGTCGCAGCAGTTCCAGCACATCGCCACCAACGCCATGAAAGACGTGGCCAAACAGACCGCGCTGGACGGCACCAAGAACGCCGCCAGCGGTCTCACCAGCCAGGCGGTGAAGACCGCCAGCGGCGTGGCGGGTGCGGTCACGCGCGGCATCACCGGCACCGTGAGCCGCAACGTGGGGGCGGCCGCTGGCCTGGGCCAGGCCGCTGCCCGCGCCGTCACCAGCCGGCGTGCCGCTGCCAGCCCGCCAGCGCCAGCCAAAAAAGCGATGGCCATGAAGAAAAAGGCAGGCGCCAAGGCCGCGCCTGCCCAGGAGTCTCCTGCGGCCGCGCGCCGTGCGCGCTCTGCGTCAGCACAGCCGCTGGGCAAGGGCGAATGGCCAATGCCAACCGCGTTTTTTCAGGTGCCGGGCTTCACGTTGGGCGGTGCGGCCGACGACAAGCCTGCGCGCGTCAGCGCCAAGAAAGAGCCCGCCACCCAGGTACGCAAACCGACCGTGAAAAAAGCCGCTGCGCGCAAATCCTCCCGAAAGACCGCGAGCGCACGCCCCAAGCGCTGACGCCGGCACGAACCTTCCGGACCCGCCGCGGTCCCACCCCGCATGAAACTGTTTTCTCACGCCCACGCCACCCACCCGCAGTGGCGCATGGCCGCTGCCATGGTGCTGGCCCAGCTGCGCGCTCAGATGGCGCTGCCCGATCACGCCGCGTCGCCCCCGCTCGCCCTGCTCTACATCACCGACCACTACGCCGAGGAGGCCCAGGCCATCCTTGAACACCTGAGCGCCGAGCTGCCCGAGGTGACCGACTGGGCGGGCACGGTGGGCGTCGGCATTGCGGCCAACAACGTCGAGTACTTCGACGAGCCGGCCATGGCTGTCATGCTGTGCGACCTGGCGCCCGATCAGTACCGCGTGTTCAGCGGTGTGGCGCCGCTCTCGGCCAGCGGACGCGAGGATGGCAGTGACGGATTCGAGGCTCACACCGCGCTGGTCCATGCCGATGGCGGCACGCCTGAAGTGGCCGAGCTGATCACCGAAATCGCCGAGCGCACCTCCACCGGCTATGTATTTGGTGGCCTGGCCAGCAGTCGCAGCGCGGTGGCACAGTTTGCCGTTGGCAGCATCGGCACGCTGCGCGGGCAGGGTGCGGCTACCGGGGTCTTTCGTGGCGGGCTCAGCGGCGTGGCGTTTGCGCCCTCGGTTGACGTGATTTCGCGCGTCACCCAGGGTGCGCAACCGGTGGATCGCGAGCGCCGCATCACCGAGGCCGACGGCAACCAGGTGTTCCGGCTGGATGGCGAGCCTGCGCTCGGCGTGCTGCTTGAGCGTTTTGGGCTTTCCCTCGATCGCTTGCCTGAAACCGTGGCGCGGCTGCGCACTCTGCTGGTTGGGCTGCGTGAACCTGAAGAGCCGAGCCACCGTCCGGGTCCGCGCCCGGCACTGCGGGTCAAGGGCCAGTTCGGCGCCGATGTGCTGGTGCGCCACATCATCGGTCTGGACCCGACGCGCGGCAGCATCGCGGTGGCCGAGCGGGTGCCCGAAGGCGGCTATCTGGCGTTCTGCGAGCGCAGCGCGCAGGCTGCCCGGGCCGATCTGATGCGAGTGTGTGCCGAGGTGCGCGAGGAGCTGGAGCCCGAAGAGGCCGTCATGACCCTGGCCACCGCCGTGTCGGCCGGTGAATCGGATGCCTCGCCACTCGGTGCGCGGCGCATGGTGGGCGCGGTTTATGTCAGCTGTGCGGGGCGCGGTGGCCCGCACTTCGGTGCCCCCAGCGCCGAAATGCAGATCGTGCGCCACGCGCTGGGTGATGTTCCCCTGGTGGGCTTTTTCGCCGGGGGCGAGATCGCCCACCACCGCCTCTACGGCTACACCGGTGTGCTCACGGTGTTCACTGCGGCAGCCGAAGCGACCTGAGCGTTCCCCGCCACTGCAACGGGCTCAGGCCTGTGGCTTGATTCGCGCACGTGCGCGTTCCAGCGTGCGATTGGCGTCGAGCACGTGCAGGCCATACATGTCGGCGAACTCGTTGAGCGTTTTGCCGCTGGCATCAAAGGCACGCAGCAGCGCCGTGTCGCGCGCGCTCTGTGCCACCGAGGCGTCGAGCGCGTCGCGGGTGATCTGGTTCACCTCCTCGTCGCGGCCGTTTACCCTTTCGGCATAGGCCTCGCGCGAGAGGCCGCTGGCTTCAAACGCCTGCGCGATGCGCTGGCGCAGCTTGGGCCGCAGGTCTTCGCGGCTGCGCGCGCCGCGGCGACGAAAGACCTCGATCACCGCATGGTGCACCTGCTCCGGTGTGAGCTCTTCCACCGGCTGGCCGGCAAGGTCGTGGCGGGGCTGGCCCGAGGCCACCACCGTGAGGTAGCGCGATGAACGCGCGTGTTGCGCCAGCGCTGCCTTGAGCTCATCGCGTGTGAGCACTTCAGGGTGGGCGGCGAGCAGATCTTCGAAGATGCCGCGCTTGAGCGGACGCAAGGTCTCGCCGAACAGCGCGGGGTACAGGGTGGCGAGCTGGTCGAGCAGCGGGTGGTGGCGCGCAGGCGCCGCGCTGGCTGTGCGCTGGGCTTGGCTGCCTGGATTGCGACGCGGAGGGCGCTGGTGGCCAGATGGCTGAGCCGCTGCGGCTTCGGCAGTGGGCAACGCTGCCTTGGGCGCGTCGTGGTCAGGTGTGTCGTTGGCGATGGCGTTCATGTGGCGCAAAAAAGAAGAGCCCGTGTCCCAGGCAAGCCCAACATCATGCCAGCCCGCGAAGCGCAAGGCCCGCCCGAGTGAAGTGCGTTCCTCCCAGGGCCCCGCGGAACCGGCACTGCCGGGCCGCCAGTGCCGCCCCCCCTTGAGGGGTGACGCGAAGCGGCGCGGAGGTTGACCCTCACCGACGAAGTCGGCTGAAGGCTTCAAATTCCCAGCTGCGCATGCCCAGTACCAGCGTGTAGCCCTCCCGGTCTTTGTCGGCGAGCTTCTGGTCGGTCTGATGCTGCTGTGCAAAGTCTTGCGCCACGCGCTGCAACCGCTCCATGAACATCGGCGCCAGCGTGCGGCTCACCGAGCCGTGCACCAGCAGCAGGCCTTCGCCCTTGGCGTCGAAGCCGCCAGCGAAGTAGTCGAGCAGGGCGTGGTCGCGGAAGTAGTTCATGACCGCGCCGTGCGGGCGCCAGCGGAAGGTCTTGGCGAGTTTCAAGCGATAGCGGTTGAGCGCGCGCAGCTCGATGATGCCGATGCGGTCGAGCTGCACCAGGTACTTCACGCACTCGGCTTCGCTCAGGCGGTACTGCGCGGTGATCTGCTCCAGCGTCCATTGGCTGAGCACGCAGATCGCGACCAGCAGCAGCTTCTTGTCGGCCACCACAGCGCGCTCCTGCTCGGCCGTCATTTCGGTGAGCAGGGGCTGCGCGTCGGCCACGCGGCGCGCGAGTTCGGCGAAATCGAGCTTGAGCGCGCGGCAGATCGCGTCCACCCGCGAGAGCGACATGTCGCCCTTGGCGAGCATGCGCTTGACGCTGGACTCAGCCATGTCCAGCGCGAGCGCGAGGTCGGCGTAGGTCATCTGTGCGGCCTTGAGTTCTTTCTTGATGGCGGCGACGAGGTCGGTGGTGGTGCTCATGGCGGTGGGGTGAAAAGGTATTGAAAAACGCTACCCGTTGACTGCTGAAACAAGACTGTATCGGGAAGCCATGCCTGGCGGGTGTAACTGGCCGACACTGCGGCGGCGCGCCCATGCCCCAGAATGCGCAGGCGGGCCGCGTGCCACCTCCCTTCAGAGCAGGAAAGAGAACCCCCATGACCACAGCAACCCACCCGCCCAGCGCAGACGCTGCCAGCCCGCCAGCGGGTGGGGCAGCCCACGAAGGCGGCCAGTTCGCGCTGATGAAGCAGCGCCGGTTTGCGCCGTTTTTCTGGACCCAGTTTCTCGGTGCGGCGAACGACAACCTGTTCAAGTTCGCCTTCACCGTGCTGGTGACCTACCAGCTGCAGGTGCAGTGGCTGCCGGCCGACCTGGCTGGGCTGGTGATCGGTGCGCTGTTCATCCTGCCGTTTCTGCTGTTCTCGGCCACCAGCGGCCAGCTGGCCGACAAGCTGGACCGGCGCGACATGATCGTCTGGCTCAAGCGCGCCGAGATCGGCATCATGGCGCTGGCGGCCTGGGCGTTTTTTGTGCAGAACATCCCACTGCTGCTGGTCAGCATCTTCCTCATGGGCTTGCAGTCCACTGTGTTTGGACCGGTGAAGTTCGCCTACCTGCCGCAGCACCTGAGCGAGCGCGAACTCACCGGCGGCAACGGCATGGTGGAAATGGGCACCTTCGTGGCCATTCTGCTGGGCAACGTGGCGGGTGGCCTGATCATTGCCGTACCCGAGATCGGCGCGCACCACGTGGGCTTCACCTGCGTGGCCCTGGCCATCATCGGGCGCCTGGCAGCCCACTACATTCCGGCCTCGCCGGCGATGGACCCGGGGCTGCAGATCAACTGGAACCCGGTCACAGAAACCTGGGCCAACCTCAAGCTGGCGCATCAGACGCCGGTGGTGTTCCGCTCGGTGCTGGGCATCAGCTGGATGTGGTTTTTCGGCGCGGTGTTCCTCAGCCTGTTTCCCGCCTTTGCCAAAGACGTGCTGCACGGCGACGAGCAGGTGGCTTCGTTGCTGCTGGTGGTGTTCTCCATCGGTATCGGCACCGGTTCGCTGCTGTGCGAGGTGCTGAGCCGCCGCCATGTGGAGATTGGCCTGGTGCCGGTGGGCGCCATCGGTATGACGGTGTTTTCGGTCGACCTTTACTTTTCCACGCGCGGCCTGCCGCCTGCCAGTGGCCTGGGCCTGAGCGCTTTCCTGGCCGATGCGGCGCACTGGCGCGTGCTGGCCGACCTGGCCTTGCTCAGCCTGTTCGCCGGTCTGTACAGCGTGCCGATGTACGCACTGATCCAGATGCGCAGCCAGCCCACGCACCGCGCCCGCATCATCGCCGCCAACAACATCTTGAACGCGCTGTTCATGATTGCGAGCGCGGTGATTGCCGGCGCCTTGCTGCAGGCCGGTTTCACCATCCCGCAGATGTTCCTGTTCGTGGGCCTGGCCAATGCGGTGGTGGCGTTCTACATCTTCATGCTGGTGCCCGAGTACCTGCTGCGCTTCGTGGCCTGGGTGGCCTCGCGCCTGGTTTACCGCTTCCGCGTGACGAACGACGAGCACATTCCCACCCAAGGCGCGGCGGTGCTGGTGTGCAACCACGTGAGCTTCGTCGACGCGGTGCTGCTCATGGCCGCCAGCCCGCGCCCGATTCGCTTCGTGATGGACCACCGCATTTTCAAGGTGCCGGTGCTGGGCTGGCTGTTCAAGCTGGCCAAGGCCATCCCGATTGCGCCACAGAAAGAAAACCCGGCCGCCTACGAAGCCGCGTTTGCCACCGCCGCCCAGGTGCTGCGCGAGGGCGACCTGCTCGCCATCTTCCCTGAAGGCGGCATCACCCGCGACGGTAGCTTGCAGCCCTTCAAGGGCGGCATCATGAAGATCCTGGAGCGCGCACAGGCCGATGGTGTGCAGGTGCCCGTGATCCCCATGGCGCTCACCAACCTGTGGGGCTCGTTCTTCAGCCGGGTGGAGGTGCGCAACGGTGAGCAGACCGCCATGGTGCGGCCGTTTCGCCGCGGTGTCTTCAACCGCGTGGGCCTGAACGCCGGCGCGCCGCTGACCGCCAGCACGGTCACGCCCGAAGCCCTGCGCGAACGGGTGGCGGCGCTGATGGCCTGACCGATCGCGGTCGACCGCTCAGGCCATGGCTTTCAGCGACGCCATGTCGATCACGAAGCGGTACTTCACATCGCTCCTGAGCATGCGCTCGTAGGATTCGTTGATCTGCTGGATCGGGATCATCTCGACGTCGGCCGTGATGCCGTGCTGCCCGCAGAAGTCGAGCATGGCCTGCGTTTCGGCGATGCCGCCGATCAGCGAGCCGGCTACGGCCTTGCGCTTGAGCACCATCGGACTGGTGTTGAGCGTCGGTTCGATCGGGCCCAGATAACCCACCAGCACCAGTGTGCCGCCGGTGGCCAGCGTGGGCACGTAGGGGTTGAGGTCGTGCGCGTAGGGCACGGTGTCGATGATGAGCTCGAAGCGGCTGGCCACCGCAGCCATCTGGTCCGCGTCGCCCGACAGCACGATGTGGTCGGCACCCAGCCGGCGCGCGTCGGTCTCTTTGCCGGGTGAGCGGGTGAAGAGCGTGACCTCGGCACCCATCGCCTTGGCCAGCTGAATCGCCATGTGCCCCAGGCCGCCCAGGCCCACCACCGCCACGCGAGTGCCCGGCCCCACGTTCCAGTGGCGCAACGGCGAGTAGGTGGTGATACCGGCGCACAGCAGAGGCGCGGCACCTGCCGGGTCCAGGTTTCCCGGGATCTTCAGCACAAAGCCTTGCGCCACCACGACGCGCTCGGAGTAGCCGCCGTAGGTGGGCGTGCCGTCTTGCCGGTCGACGCCGTTGTAGGTGAAGGTCGATCCGTTTTCGCAGTATTGCTCCCAGCCCTTTCCGCATGCGCCGCACCGCTGGCAGGAATCGACCATGCAGCCCACGCCCACCAGGTCGCCCGGCGCAAAGCGCGTCACGTCCGCGCCCACCGCGCTCACCCGGCCAATGATCTCGTGGCCCGGCACCATGGGGTAGTTGGCGCGGCCCCAGTCATCGCGCGAATGGTGGATGTCGGTGTGGCAGACGCCGCAGAAAAGGATGTCGATCACCACGTCGTCGGCACGCGGGCTGCGGCGCACGAAATGGAAGAGGCTCAGGGGTTCGGTGGCGGTGCGGGTGCCGAAAGCGCGGGTGGGGTACGTCATGGGCCTTATGGTCGCCGATTTCCAACGCCGCGCCCGTCGCTGGTGTGTCTGTGGCCAGTGGCTGCCCGTTCGCGCGTTCCAGTGGCCCCGGCCGCAGCCCGTGCCGGCCACCATACTGGGCCGATGCCGCGCCTGAGCCATCCTGTGTCAGGGCCGCAGCGCACGCCTCTCGGAGAATCTATGGCCGACACCAACCCCGCCAGCCCATCCCACGCCCCGTCCTACTACGCCCACTCGGCCAACGCCTCGCCCGAGCGTCCCGCGCTGAACGAGAGCCTGGAGGCCGACGTCTGCATCGTCGGCGCTGGCTACACCGGCCTGTCGGCCGGCATCGCGCTGGCCGAGGCCGGCATGAGCGTGGTGGTGCTGGAGCGCGCGCGGGTGGGCTGGGGCGCCTCCGGGCGAAACGGCGGGCAGATCGTGCACAGCTTCTCGCGCGACATCGACGTGATCGAACGCAGCTACGGGCCATCAGTGGCCGAACCGCTGGCGCGCATGATGTTCGAGGGCGCGCAAGTGATCCGCGAGCGGGTGACCAAGTACAGCATCGACTGCGATTTGAAAGATGGCGGCATCTTCGCCGCCATCAGCCCAGGCAAGACCCGTGGGTTGATCGAGCAGAAAAAGCTCTGGGAGCGCTGGGGCCACCCCGGGTTGAGCCTGGTCGACACACCGTCCGATGTGCGCCGCCTCGTCAACACCGATCGCTACAGCGCCTTGCTCATCGACCCCACCGGCGGCCACTTCCACCCGCTCAACCTGGCGCTGGGCGAAGCCGCCGCGCTCGAGCGCCTGGGCGGCCGCGTTTTTGAGCACTGCGAGGTGGTGAAGATCGAGCGCGGCGAGCCCGCCGTGGTGCGCACCGCGCAGGGTCAGGTGAAGGCTCGCTGCGTCATCGTGGCCTGCAATGCCTACATCGGGGGCCTGGAGCCCGCCCTGGCCAGCAAATCCATGCCCTGCGGCACGCAGATGATCGCCACCGAACCGCTGGGCGCGCTGGCCGACGAACTCATTCCGTCCGACCACTGCGTGGAAGACAACAACTTCCTGCTCGACTACTTCCGCCTTTCGGCCGACAAGCGCCTCATCTACGGCGGCGGTGTGGTCTACGGCGCGCGCGACCCGAAAGAGGTGAAGTCGCTGATCCGGCCGCAGATGGTCAAGACCTTTCCGCAGCTGAAAGACGTGGGCATCGAGTTTGGCTGGACCGGCAACTTCCTGCTCACGCTCTCGCGCATGCCGCAGGTGGGCACGCTCTCAAGCAACATCTATTACTCGCAAGGCTGCTCCGGCCACGGCATCACCTTCACCCACCTGATCGGCCGCGTGCTGGCCGAAGCCATCAAGGGCGACGCCACCCGCTTCGGCGCCTTTGCCCGCCTGCCTCACCATCCCTTCCCCGGCGGACGCCTGTTGCGCGTGCCATTCACCGCCATCGGCGCGCTTTGGTACCAGATGCGGGACCGGCTGGGGGTTTGAACGGGGTGGCTTGAGCGGCGCCATGGCACCGATTGCTGGTTCTGCGGTGCGGGTCTCGCAGGCGCTGCCTGAGCTCGGGGGTTGAGTTTGGCGCTCGGTGTGTGGGGTGACGATGCATGGTGTCGACCCTGAACTGACTTTCTCGTACTTGCCGCAAAGCAGTCTGTCAGTCCTCCTAGGACATGGATGCGGCAGGCCTGCCTTTTGCCGTCTAATGCAATGCAAGGCCTGATGAGATCAGGCTGCTTGCTTTATCACCAAGGTTTATCACCAAGGAATTCGTCGTGCCTACAGTTGATAACCGCGGTATCCGAATTCACTATGAAGTTCACGGGAGCGGACACCCTGTTGTTCTCATCCACGGAGGCACCGTAAGCTTCAAGCACAACTACGCGGATTTCGGCTGGATCGAATCCCTGAGTGGCATTGGGTTGCAAGTGATTGGCCTTGATCTTCGCGGACACGGCAAGAGTGGCAAGCCGCATGAGGTTGAGTCTTACGGCTCTTCAAATCTAGCCAGCGATGTCATCGCCGTTCTTGATCGACTTTCACTGAAGCGTGCCTCACTTGTTGCCTACTCAATTGGAACTGCGGTAGCCCTCCACTTGTTGCAATCCGCTCCCGAGCGATTTGATAGAGCCGCGCTCATCGCCACTGGCGATGGACTGGTTGGGTATCCCCCCTACACATTCGCCAACATTCTTCCAACCTTGCTGGAGGTGCTTGGCAGAACCGAGTATCCAAAGGACCTTCCAAAACACTTGTCAACGTACTGGAACTTTGTTGCTGCAACAAATGGCGATTGGCAAGCCCTGCGGGCGCTCGCACAGGCAAGCTATGCGCCCTTAGCAATGACGGACGCCGCGGCTATTACGATCCCGACACTTGTGGTGAGTGGTCAGGCCGACCTTGTACTTGGCCAGGGCCCAAAGCTGGCGCAGGCCCTTGGACAAGGGAGGTACGTCGAGGTGCCTGGCGCCGACCACTTCTCACTCGCCGTAGATACTGGCGTCCAAACTGCTGTGGCTCACTTCATGCGGCATACCGCCGCTGAGCGTTGACGCCTCGCGATCGACAGGGCCGGCACTGCCCCGCAGTTCCACTCGTTGACTAGTTTGCGTTGAGCGACTGCCTTTCCCTGGGGTCACTGACCGATCTTGGCCAACAGCCGAATGTCAGGCTTCACCCTCACCGTCCACGACGAACCGAAGCGCTGGGGCCCCTCTCCAGCTTGCTGGGTCTTCCCCGCGGTCAGCTAACGATCCGCGTGTGCAGAGGACTGCCAATGGGTTCACTATTTCGATACCAGAAGTGCTGAAATGAGATTCGAGGTCAGATATCTGGCCCTTTTTCGGGTGGTGGCGAACACCATCGCGCCATGTTCAACAACCCACCGAGGTTTCACATGGCGTCCAGCAGCAGCAACAGCAACCGTTCTCCTCTCATCGTGATGCGCGACACCCGCGCCTGGCAGGTTCAGGTCTGGGCGTCGTTTGGCATCGCGGTGTTTCTCTGTGCCACAGGCCTGGCCTACCTGCCCGGCGAGGCGCTGGACCGGGCCTTCATGGTGATGGGCTACGTGTTCTGTCTGTCCACCGTGTTTGTGTTGTCGAAGGCGGTGCGCGACAGCGCCAAGGCCGCGCTCGGCGGCGAGGCGGAAACACCGATGTGGCGGCTGGTGGTGTGGGGTGGTTTTGCGGTGGCCATGGGGCTGACCGGCTGGGGCCTGCTGCGCATGGAGGTAAACGACACCTACCGCGCCTACCTCGGCGTGAGCTGGCTCTACCTGGTGACCTCAGCCTTCACCCTGGCCAAGACACTGCGCGACCGCCACGAGGCCGACCTGAGTGAGGCGCAGGTGCGCGGCGAGTTGCTGGGCCGCCAGCAGGCTTTGCGAGAGCGCGGTGCTGCCAGCGTGAGCGAATGAAACACCTCAACCCAGCTTGTACGGAGTCCAACATGATTACCCTGAAATCCATGGTGTGTGTCGCTGCACTGGCGGTGACATTGGCCGCCGCGCCGGCCCGGGCCCAGAGCGAGGCGTCGCTGGCCCTGTCGGCCCTGCCGGTGGCGTCGGTGGTGGCCGGCGCTTCGATGGGGGCGGCGGCGGTGAGTGTGGTGCCGGTGGCCCTGTCGGTGGCGGGCGCCACGCTGGTGGTGAAGGCGGTGGAAGTCACCGCGCGCGGCACGGTCTACCTGCTGGAGCGCGCGTCCGATGGCGCGCAGGCCAGTGTGGAGGTGGTGGGTCGTGCGGCGTCTGGCCTGGTGGCGGATGCGGTGATTGGTGTCGGCACGGTGGTGACGGTGAGCGTGATCGGCACCGGGGTGTTGCTCTCGACCGCGGCCGAGTTGCTGGCTTTCATCCCGAACGAGCTGGGTCGGGCACTGCTCTACAACCAGCGCGTCACCAATTAACTCCCGCAGCGCCTTCGGCGCTTCCCCCTTGGATGGGGCAACACCAGTGGCCCGGCCAAGCCGGTTCCACGGTGTTTCTGGAATGGCGCCACTTGCGGCCCACCACCTTGATCTTTTCCCAAGGAACACCCATGAAGTCATCAAACACCTGGCTCGCGCCGCTGGTGCTGACCGCCGCCCTGTTTGCCGCCCCCGCCCACGCCGGGCGCGCCTGCGATCAGCAGCCGCTGAGCGTGCAGACCATCATCCAGGGCATGGCCCTGGCCCAGCGCACCAGCGATGCGCTGGACGCCGAGTTCGCCCGCAGCAGTGCGCGCGTGGTGGTGCTGGGCCGCGCCGGCCAGGACCTGCGCCAGTACCAGCTGCGCTATTCCCACCTGGGCTGGGCCTACAAGACCGCCGAAGGCCCATGGCGCGTGCTGCACAAGCTCAACACCTGCGGCGCGGCCACCGGCGCGCTCTACCGCCAGGGGCTGGGCGAGTTTTTCCTGGACGACTTGTGGCGCTACGAGGCGGTATGGGCCGTGCCCGTGCCCGCGTTGCAGGCGCCGCTGTATGCCGTGTTGACCGATGCGCAGCGCAGCACCCGCCTGAACACCCGCGCCTACAGCCTGGTGAGCTACCCCTGGAGCACGCGCTACCAGCAAAGCAACCAGTGGGCGCTGGAGACGCTGGCCAGCGCCGCCGAGCCAGGCATCACCAGCCGCGAGCAGGCGCAGGCCTGGCTGAAGTTCAAGGACTACCAGCCCAGCGTGCTGCGCATCGGTGCGCTCACGCGGCTGGGCGCACGCGCCAGCAGCGCCAACGTGGCGTTTGACGACCACCCGAACGAAAAGCGTTTTGCCGACCGCATCGAAACCGTCACGGTGGACTCGGTGCTGGCCTGGCTGGCACGCACGGGCCTCACGGCGGCGCCACAAACCCTGTTGCCCTGAGCGGCACAATCGCAACCATTCCTGGAGGGAGTTCTCATGAGCAAAGCCTTGCGTCTGTCAGAAAAGTGGTTTCGCCGCGGCCTGTGGCTGGTGGCGTTCGTGTTTGCCTGGTTTCTGGTGGGCCTGGGCAGCACCATCGTGGGCGACCTGCCCCAGGTGGAGCAACAGCGCACGCTGGAAGATTTCATGGACCCGCAACGCACCCAGACGTTGCGTCAGGCCATTCAGGTCGCTGAACGCACCGAGCGCGACGCACAGGACGCACTCGACCAGGCCGCGCTGCGCCAGCAAACCGCCCAGGCCAGCCACCGCGCCGCGCGCGACACCTTCAGCAACTGGCTGGCCACGCGCAACGCCACCCAGCGGCCCGACCAGGACACGGAGCTGATCGAGCGCACCCAGCAGCTCGACGCGCTGCGCCAGGCCGAGCGCGACGCGCTGGCCGCGGTGGAGACGCAGCAACAGCGCTCGCTCGACGCCCGCCAGGCGCAAAGCCGCGCGCAGTCCGAGCTCGACACACTGCAAGACGGCGCACGAGATGCGTTCGAGAGCAAACTGCGCGCGCAGGAACTGCGCGTGTTCGGCTACCGCCTGCTGCTCACGTTGCCGCTGCTGGCGGCGGCCGGCTGGCTGTTTGCGAAGAAGCGCAAGAGCACCTACTGGCCGTTTGTGTGGGGCTTCATCTTCTTTGCGCTGTTTGCCTTCTTCGTCGAGCTGGTGCCCTACCTGCCGAGCTACGGCGGCTACGTGCGCTACCTGGTGGGCATCGTCCTCACGGTGGTGGGCGGGCGATACGCCATCCAGGCCTTGCAGCGTTACCTGGACCGGCAGAAGCAGGCCGAGGCACTGCCCGACCACCATCGGCGCCAGGAGCTGGACTACGACCTGGCGCAGACGCGTCTGGCCAAGAACGTCTGCCCAGGTTGTGAGCGGCCGGTGGATCTGAAAGACGGCAAGACCGATTTCTGCCCCCATTGCGGCCTGTGTCTGTTTGACCGCTGCGGTCATTGCAGCACGCGCAAGAACGCGTTCACCCGCTTCTGTTTTTCTTGCGGCACCTCTTCAGCCAGCCCCAGCGCGCCAGATCCAGCGCCAGCCAGCGGGCCGCGGACGGCGCTGCCATGAGTTGACTCAGGCCGCCGGTGCGCGGAATTCTTCGCGCAGCAGCGGCCACAAAGCCCACAGGCCGAGTGCCGGGCCCAGCGCCAGCCACGGCAGCAAGGCGCCCAGCGTCACGGTCTCGCTCAGCGAAAGAAACAGCAGGATGCTGACGATGGAGATCGCGAAGCCGGTGCTGTTGGTGAGCGTGAGCACGCTGCCCACCGCTTGCGGCGGGGCGTTGCGCGCGGTCAGGGTGGAGAACTGCGGCGAGTCGCCTGCTACCGTGATGCCCCAGAGCACAAGCCAGCCGTAGAACAGCGCGTCGCCTGCGCCCATCATCCACGGCGTGGCCAGGCAGCAACCTCCGCTGATCGCCAGCTGGGTCCCGGCCACACGCGCGCTGCCCCAGCGCTGCGCCACCCAGCCACCCACCGCGCAACCGATGGCGCCCGCGCCCAGCACGGCGAACGCGGCCCAGGACAGCGCGGGCCCTTGCAGCCGCGTGACGAGGATCAGCGGCACCATCACCCACACCGTGTACAGCTCCCACATGTGACCAAAATACCCCAGCACCGAACTGCGCACGCGGCGGTCGGTCCACACCGCGCCCAGCGCGCGCCATTGCAGCGTGGTCACGCGGGCTTGGGCGTGCGGCGGATCGCCCGTGCCGAAGAACAGCAGCAGGCCGCCTGCCGCCGCCAGCGCCGCCACGCCGAGCATGAGGGTGGGCCAGGGCAGCGCGTCGCCCAGTGCACGCAGTGCGTGGGCGCTGGCCGAGCCCAGCACCAGCGCCCCGATGAGCAGACCGAGTGCGCCGCCCAGTCCGCGGGTGTACCACTGCGCGGCGATCTTCATGCCCACCGGGTAGATGCCCGCGAGGAAAAAGCCGGTGGCAAAGCGCCAGATCAGCAAGGCCTCGTAGTCCCGCACCATCGCCCAGGCGCCCACGGTGCAGGCCGCGCCGGCGAGCGCGCAGATGAGGAACACCGCGCGCGCCGAGAAGCGGTCGGCAATAGCCAGCAGGGCAAACACCAGCGTGCCGACAATGAAGCCGAACTGCAGGGCCGACGTGAGCGTGCCCACCGCCGCCGTGGCCCAGCCCAGCTCGCGCTGCAGGTCGGGCATGACGGCGTTCACGGCGAACCAGAGCGAAGTGCCGGCGAACTGGGCGGTGACCAGCACGGGCAGGATGTGGCGGGGAACGGCGGCTTGCGTCATCGCCGCACTGTAAAGGGACGGACGCTCCTCGCCTTGTCGCCGGGCAGACCTGCTGGCAGGCCACAGCGGTGGCCGCCGGCGATACCGACGGGCCAGCTTTACGGTTCTTCGCACCCGCTTCGATACTTCTTCACCAATGGCCGACACGATGGCGCCACCAGCATGTGCTGGGGCCATGAGGATGTGTATGGGTACCTTGTCTGTTTCCCCCGCCGCGCGCCGCGGTTTTCTGGCGCTTGGCCTGGCCACCACGGTGGCCACGCTCGCCGGCTGCTATGTGCTGCCGATCGACCCGCGCACCGGGCAGCCAGTTGCGCCTGCCGGCGCGCCGGTGGTGGTGGCGCCCGCCCCCGTGCTGCCGCTCACCTTCCCGGCCCGGCTCTACCCAGCCAACCCGCAGGCCAGCGGCTACGGCGTGATCAACGCGACCGTGACCAACGACCTGCAAGGCCGTGGAAGTTTCAACGCGAACATCAACGGCGAGAGCTTTGTGGGCGAAGCCACGCGCAAGGCAGGCTCTTCACGCGAAGGCCTGGCCAGCGGCGCGGGCAACCGCGGCAGCTACCTGAGCTGCCAGTACACGATGAACTCGGCCACGCTGGGCACGGGCACCTGCCGTCTGAACAACGGCGCGGTCTTCACGATGCACGTTGGGAATTGAGCCCCCACGCTCCGCCGCTGCGCGGGTCGCTGCCCCCCCAGTGGGCTGATCCGCCTTTGGGCGGCCCGGCGGCGGATCGTTGATCTTTCCGGTCAGTGGTTGGCGCTTGCGGCCACCTCCACATCGGTGGCCACCGGCCCGGACTTGAGGTGGCCGACGTACTGCAGGGCCTGCTCGGTGCGCACCGAGGGCACGTCGCCTTCGCGCATGTGCAGCAGGTCGGCCGGGCTCACCAGCAGCGGGTCGGCGCTGGTGAGCGGCAGCTTGGCCTGCTGGTAGGCCTCCAGCACGAACTGCGAGCAGAAGAAGCGGTCGTTGCGTGCGGCGCCGAGCTGCACGGCGGCCAGGCCGCGGATGCAGAAGTCGCGCACCAGGCTGGGCACCAGCGGCAGTTCGCAGTACTGGCGCTGCAGTGTGAACGGGGCCTGCAGCACGATGCCGACCACGTTGTACTTCTTGCCGTCGTGCTGCTGCGCGAAGCGGCGCATGTTCTCGGCGTGCTCGGGGCGCAGGCCGGGGTGGCGGAAGGCGACGATGGTCGATTCGTCGGCCATGAAATCGGCCGTGCTGCGGATGCGTGTGCCCGATCCGACGGCTTCGGCGATCCGGCCGTCTCCCAGGTAGAGCGCGGCGTGACTCACTGGGGCCACGGTCATGGCGCGGATACCCACGGACACGATGCCGTTGGTGTTGGAGAGGATGATGTCGCCCGCTTTGAGGTCTGCCGGGGCGATGCGCTGGCCACCGTTGGCCGGGGTGAGCAGCAGGCGGTTTTGCAGCTGCACCGGCGACTGGCCTTGGGTGATCGCCATCGGGTTCACGTGGCTGGCGCAACCGGCGAGGCCGGCGAGCAGGCTCAGCAGCATCAAGGTGCGGGCGATCAGTGGCATGGGACGCTCCTGCGTTGGGAAGGTCAAACGCCGCGCGCGCGGTCGGCCTTGAACTGCTGGCGAAAGGCCTCGAAGCGCCCCGCGTCCAGCGCTTCGCGCACCTCGCGCATGAGGTTCAGGTAGTAATGCAGGTTGTGGATGGTGGCCAGCATGGGGCCGAGCATCTCGCCGCAGCGGTCCAGGTGGTGCAGGTAGGCACGGCTGAAACCTTCGCGTCCGCCCGTGTCCCAGCTCACGCCGCTCTTGCCGGCGCAGGCATGGCAGGTGCAGGTGGTGTCCAGCGGCTGGTGGTCGGTCTTGTGGCGCGCGTTGCGGATCTTCAGGTCGCCAAAGCGTGTGAACAGCGTGCCGTTGCGCGCGTTGCGCGTGGGCATGACGCAGTCGAACATGTCCACGCCGTCGGCCACGCCCTGCACCAGGTCCTCGGGCGTGCCCACGCCCATCAGGTAACGCGGCTTGTGGGCCGGTAGGCGGTGCGGCGTGTGCGCCATGATCTGCAGCATCTGTTCTTTGGGCTCGCCCACGCTCACGCCGCCGATGGCGTAGCCGGGGAAGTCCATCTCCACCAGCGCTTCCAGCGACTCCTGGCGCAGGTGCTCGAACATGCCGCCCTGCACGATCCCGAACAGCGCATTGGGGTTTTCCAGCCGCGCGAATTCGTCTTTGGAGCGCACCGCCCAGCGGCGGCTCATCTCCATGCTCTTGCGGGCTTCGGCCTCCGTGGTCAGGTGGCCGTTGGTCTCGTAGGGCGTGCACTCGTCGAGCTGCATGACGATGTCGCTGTTGAGCCCGGTCTGGATCTGCATGCTGACCTCGGGCGACATGAAGAGCTTGTCGCCGTTGACGGGAGAAGCGAAGTGCACGCCTTCTTCAGTGATCTTGCGCATCGCGCCCAGGCTCCAAACCTGGAAGCCCCCCGAATCCGTGAGGATGGGTTTGTGCCACTGCTCGAAGGCGTGCAGGCCGCCGAAGCTGGCCATGACCTCGCGGCCGGGCCGCATCCAGAGGTGGAAGGTGTTGCCCAGGATGATCTGGGCGCCCATGTCGTGCAGGCTTTGCGGCATCACGCCCTTGACAGTGCCGTAGGTGCCCACGGGCATGAAGATGGGCGTTTCCACCACGCCGTGGTTGAGCGTGAGGCGGCCGCGGCGGGCGTGGCCGTCGATCTTGAGAACTTCGAACTGGAGCATGGGCGCGATTGTCGCCCAGCCCTTGCCGGGTTTTCAGTTCGGCAGGTCCAGCGCCAGGATCCAAGTCACCAGCCGCGCCGCTTCGACCTCGGAGATGGACGAGCGGTGTGAGGGCATGAACTCGCCGCTGACTTGGCCGCTCCAGTGACTTTCGTAGGCGGTGGAGCGGCTGGCTTCGGGGCTTGAGCCGGTCATGATCTTGGTCGTGAGTGTTTGTTGCGCGCCCTTGACGCTCTTGTAGCGGCGCGCCAGATCGCGCCACGCCGGACCCACCGGCAGGGCACCCAGAGCACCCGAGGGCTGGCCGTCGATGGCGTGACAGGCCAGACAGCCGTGATCCTGAGCGATCGTGAGCACCGTGACCGCGTCATCGGCGAATGCGATACCTGGCGCCCAGGCCAATGTCAGCAGGCAGGCGCTGAGAAGCAATTTCATGGGTGGGACCTGGCGATGCACAGGCTGATCAGCCTAGCAGCCCATCGCCCGGGCGGCTTGATTCACGTCAAGCACCCCGGGCTACCGGCAACCGAAATCAGTTGTTCGGGATGGCGGGCGGCGTGCTGACGCTGTTTTCGCTGGACGCACTGTAAAGCGCATCGGGCGCGCGGTCGGAGCTGTGCCAGCCCCAAGCCATCAACAGGGCCAGGCTCAAGGACAGCAACAAAGCCAGACCAAGCCGCACAAACACTTCAATCAATTCAATACCTCTTACATGGAGAAAAATCCCCATCCATTGTCTTGTCCACGCCCTGCTGGGTCGATCAAAGTGAGGCTGAAGGTGTTACAAAATCCTGCAAATGCGGGCCAATCACATGGCAGTGTGGTGTTTTGTGCAACGCTGCGGGCAGTGAATCACGGCATCTTCTCGGCCTGTCTGGGCGGACATGGCTCGACGCTTGCCTTGGAGTAGAGCGACTGGTATTTGCGGAACTGATATCGCGTATTGCCGCAAGTCGATTGTGGGATGGGTGGGGGCAAGCCATGATGGGCGTCTGGCACGCTCAACAAGGAGACCCGTGATGACTTCCGCCACTGCCTGCCCGTCCGAACCCTTGCTCTGGGAATCCGGCGGCACCAGCCGCATCCCGTTTGCGGTCTACACCGACGCCCAGCGCCATCAGCGTGAGCTGGAGAGGTTCTTCTACCGGGGCCACTGGTGTTATGTGGGGCTGGAGGCCGAGATTCCGAACCCGGGCGATTTCAAGCGCACGGTGGTGGGCGAGCGCTCGGTGATCATGACGCGCGCCGCCGACGGCGCCATTCATGTGCTGGAGAACGTTTGCGCGCACCGCGGCATGCGCTTTTGCCGCAAGCGCCAGGGCAACCAGACCGAGTTCGTCTGCCCTTACCATCAGTGGAGCTACGCGCCCAATGGCGACTTGCAAGGCGTGCCCTTTCGCCGTGGCGTGCGCCAGGGTGGCAAAGTCAACGGAGGCATGCCCGCGGACTTCGACCCCAAGGACCACGCGCTCACCAAACTCAAGGTAGCGTCGCGCGGCGGCGTGGTGTTCGCTTCGTTCGACCACGCCGTGGAGTCGCTCGAAGACTTCATGGGGCCGACCATCCTGGCCTACTTCGACCGGCTGTTCAACGGCCGCGATCTCACCCTGTTGGGCTACAACCGCCAGCGCATCCCGGGCAACTGGAAGCTGATGCAGGAGAACATCAAGGACCCGTACCACCCCGGTCTGTTGCACACCTGGTTTGTCACCTTCGGTCTCTGGCGCGCCGACAACCAGAGCGAGCTGCGCATGGATCGCCACCACCGTCACGCCGCCATGATCTCCACACGCGGCAGCATGGGCGAGGCCAGCGGCGGCGCGGCGCAGGTCACGCAGGTGTCCAGCTTCAAGGACAAGATGCAGCTGGAGGACCCGCGCTTTCTGGACATCGTGCCAGAGCCGTGGTGGCAGATGGGCGAAAAGATGCCGACGGCGGTGATGACCACGCTGTTCCCCAGTGTGGTCCTTCAGCAGCAGGTCAACAGCGTGTCCACCCGCCACATCCAGCCCGACGGCCACGGCGCGTTTGACTTTGTCTGGACCCATTTCGGCTTCGCCGATGACACGCCCGAGATGACCGAGCGAAGACTGCGTCAGTCCAACCTGTTCGGTCCGGCCGGTTTCGTGAGCGCTGACGATGGCGAGGTCATCGAGTTTTCGCAGCAGGCGTTCGAGAGCAAGCCGCAACACCGTGCACTCGCCGAACTTGGTGGCCGCGAGGTGGGCGACACCGACCACATGGTCACCGAAACGCTGATCCGCGGCATGTACCGCTACTGGCGTGAGGTGATGGAAGCGCCCGAGCCAGTCTCAGATAGCCCATCGGAGACGAAGTCATGAGTGGGCTTCCCGCGCTGGATTTCGGCACCTTTCAGCAACTGCAACAGCTTTATGCCGACTACGCGCTGGCGGTCGACAGCGGCGACTGGGACCTGTGGCCAACCTTCTTCACCGAGCGCTGCGTCTACAAGCTGCAGCCGCGCGAAAACTTCGAGCGCGGCTTTCCACTGGCCACGCTGGCGTTCGACAGCAAGGCCATGCTGCGAGACCGTGTTTACGGCATCAAGGAAACGCTGTTCCACGACCCGTACTACCAGCGTCATGTGGTGGGTGCGCCGGTGCTGCGCCGCATCGACGATGCCGGCGACCTGCACTGCGAAGCCAACTACGCCGTGTTCCGCACCAAGCTCGACGGACCCAGCACGGTGTACAACGTGGGCCGTTACATCGACACCGTGGTGCACACACCCGCCGGCCTGAAGTTTGCGCAGCGGCTGTGCATTTACGACAGTGAGATGATTCCCAACGCCATCATTTACCCCATCTGAACATGAGCAACTGGACCGACGTGGCCGCCGAGGCCGATCTGTTTGAAGGCGCCGGCATCGCCGTTGAGCCCGAGGGGCAAGACATCGTGCTGTTCTCGGTCGACGGCGAAGTGTTCGCCACCGACAACCAGTGCACCCATGGCCTGGCCAAGCTGTGCGACGGTTTTGTGGAAGGCCACTTCGTCGAATGCCCGTTTCACCAGGGCGTGTTCGACGTGCGCACCGGCGCCTGCGCTGGCGGCCCGGTCACAGAGCCGGTCAGGAGCTGGCCGGTGAAGGTCGAAGGCGGACGGGTGTACCTCGACCTGGGTTGAGCGCGGCGCATGTTCAGGCCAGCGGCAGGTGATTGCGCGCAGTCGCCAGCAGGGTGGCGCAATGCACCTGCCGTCTTTCGTCAACCGCGTGCACCTCGGCCGAGCACACGCTCAGCTGTTGGCCATGACTCACCACGCGACCGATCGCCCGCAGGTGCGTGCCGCGCGCGGGGGCAAAAAGCTTGATGGTGCCATCCACGGTGGTGTTGAAGCCGCCGTCCGGCAGCAGCGTAGCCGCTGCGCCCACCGCGGCGAAGTCGGCGATGGCATACATGGCGGTTGCCTGCAGCTGGCCCTCCCGAAAACACAGCGAAGGCAGGATCGGCATTTCAAGCTCCACCTGACCGGGCGCCAGCTGGACAAATCGCAGCTGCAAGGTGCGGGCGATGGGCATGGCAAGAATCGCATCACGTATCTGGTTGAGATCGGTCACGGAAAGCTCCTGGCAGTGGTTGGTAGGCTGCTAGGCTAGCGAAGCTCGCATTGCGCGAGGTTCGCCAAACTGGAGCCATGAAGATCGCCGAACTTGCCCAACGCTCAGGCGTATCGATTCACCGCCTGCGGCGCTACGAATCGCAAGGTCTGCTGAAAGCTCGCCGCTCACCATCGGGACACCGGGAGTTCGAGAGCAGTGCAGTGCGTGAGGCGATCTTCATCGCCATGGGGCGCGACCTGGGATTCCCGCTGGATCGACTGGCCGAGGTGTTGCCGCTTTACCGAACGGGACGGCTGACCTACGACGACATGACGTCGTTCATGCGCGAGCGCATCGAGGAAGTGGATACGCAGATAGCGGCGCTGCGCGCACTGCGCCGCCGATTGGTCCAGCACATAGGTTGGCTGTTGCGACGCCAGAAAGCCGCGCTGCAGCGGACAACTTCCAGCAGTCCTTTCTTGGCCGCAGCACGATCGAAGCGACGGCGCTAGGCGCCTGAGGTTCTTTTCAGCAGCATCGAGTCGCCGTAGCTGAAGAAGCGGTAGCGCTGCCTGACGGCGTGCGCATACAGCGCCATCACCCGCTCGTGGCCGGCGAAGGCGCTAACCAGCATCATCAGCGTGCTCTTGGGGAGGTGGAAATTGGTCACCAGCAGATCCACCACCTTGAAGTCAAAGCCTGGGGTGATGAAAATATTGGTGTCGCCCGAGGTGTCGCCGCTGCGGGCCCAGCTCTCCAGCGTGCGCACCGTGGTCGTGCCGACTGCCACCACGCGACCACCGCGCGCGCGGCAGGCGGCGATGGCGCGCAGCGTTTCGGGCGGGATGGCGTAGCGCTCGTGGTGCATCACGTGTTCGCTGATGCGCTCGGTCTTCATGGGTGCGAAGGTGCCAGCGCCCACGTGCAGGGTGACGCTGGCGCGCTGCACGCCGCGCGCATCCAGGGCGGCGAGCACGGCTTCATCAAAATGCAGCGCGGCGGTCGGCGCGGCCACAGCGCCTGGCACGCGTGCAAACACGGTCTGGTAGCGGCGTTCGTCGTCGGCGTCGTCGGCGTGGGTGATGTAGGGCGGCAGCGGCACATGGCCGTGCTGGGCCATCAGGTCGTAGGGCGTTTCATCGGCTGGCGGGAGCAGGCGCAGGCGAAACAGCTGGCCATTGGCATCTGGCCAGCGGCCGAGAAACTGTGCATCAAATCCACCGCCTTGTAGACCGCCGGCCATATGCAGCCAGCCACCGGGCTGTGGCTTCTTGCTTACCCGCAGGTGACCCACCACTTCGTTGGCGCTGCCGTCCAGTGCTTCCTGAGGCAGCAGCACGCGCTCGATCAGCAGTTCCAGCTTGCCGCCAGGCGCTTGACCGGCGCCGGGCCGCCCCAAGCCGGTCGAGGTCCCCTGGGGGAGACGCTGCGGATGCAGCGTCAGGGGGGACGCTTTTCTGCCGAACAGGCGCGCCTTCACCACCTGCGTGTCGTTGAACACCAGCAGGTCGCCGGGGTTCAGCAGCGCGGATAGGTCACGAAAGACGCGGTCCACAAGCTCGTGGCCACTGGCATCGAGCAGGCGTGAGGCGCTGCGCTCGGGCGCAGGGTGCTGGGCAATGAGCTCAGGTGGGAGGGAAAAATCGAAGTCCGCAACGGTGAAGCTGCGCGCCCCGGCAGGCGGTGAATCGGTCATGTGCTTGAGGGCCGGACGGACCCGTTCCAAGGTGATTGAAGGCGCCGATTGTGGCAGACGCCGCAGAGGCTCAACGCGGTCGGAACATGCGAAACAACTGCTCCGGGCCGATGGTGAAGTAGTCGGCTGGCCCGCCGCCCCGCAGCACGTGACCGGCGTTGGCGGTGTCGTACACGCCGTCCTTGAGCAGACGCTGGGCGATGTGCACGCCCACCACCTCGCCCAGCACCAGCCAGCTGTCGATGGCCACGCCAGCGGCCGAGCTCAGCCGCACGATCTGCGACACGCGGCACTCGAAGGTGACCGGACTTTGCTGGACACGGGGCACGCCCACGATGCGCGATGGCTCGGGGGTGAGGCCAGCCAGCGCAAACTCGTCCACTTCGGGTCCTACCGCTGCGCAGGTCTGGTTCATGGCCTCGGCCAGCTCGCGCGTGACCAGGTTCCACACGAACTCGCCGGTGGATTCGGCGTTGCGCACCGAGTCCTTCTGGCCGATGCTGCAAAAGCCCACGATGGGCGGCACATAGTTGAAGGCGTTGAAAAAGCTGTAGGGTGCGAGGTTGAGTACGCCGTCGGCCGCTCGGGTCGACACCCAGCCGATGGGTCTGGGGCCGACGATGGCATTGAACGGATCGTGCGGCAGGCCGTGGCCTTGGGCGGGTTCGTAGAAGTGGGTGGATTCTTTCATGGTGTCGCCATGCTAGCCCTGCGCTGGCGCCTGCGCTGTCACCGCCGGGCACAATGCGTCCATGCCCGCCCAGCCAGATGTCTCGACCAGCGGCAAGCGCGCCGCGGCTGCGCTCTCCGCCCCCCAGAAGGCCTTGCGCAAACTCGGCCTCGTGCGCGACATCGACCTGGCGCTGCACCTGCCGCTGCGCTACGAGGACGAAACCCGCATCGTTCGCATGAGCGAGGCGCGCGAGGGTGAGGTGGTGCAGGTCGAAGGCACGGTCTCCCACAACGAAGTGAGCTTTCGACCACGGCGCCAGTTGCAGGTGACGCTGGACGACGGCAGCGACACCTGCACCCTGCGCTTTTTCAACTTTTTTCCTTCGCAGCAGAAAGCGCTGGCGGTGGGCGCGCGCATCCGTGTGCGTGGTGAGATCCGGGGCGGCTTCATGGGCCGCACCATGATGCACCCGGCCTTTCACACGGCCGGTGGCGAGCTGCCCGATGCGCTCACCCCGGTCTATCCCACCAGCGCGCAATTGCCCCAGGCCTATCTGCGCAAAGCGGTGGCCAGCGGCCTGAAGCGCGCCGACCTGTCCGAGACCCTGCCGCCCGAGTTGCTGCGCGGGCTGAAGGACGTGGTGCGCAATGTCGAAGGACCGCTGTTCACGCTGCGAGATGCGCTTCATTACCTGCACCACCCTGGTCCTGATGTGTCGATGGCGGCGCTCGAAGACCGCAGCCACCCGGCCTGGCAGCGCCTCAAGGCCGAGGAGCTGCTGGCGCAGCAGCTCTCTCAGCTCACCGCCAAGCGCGAACGCGATGCGCTGCGTGCACCCTCTCTGGCCACACGGCCCGAAGGCTTGCATGAGCAACTGCTGGCGGCCTTGCCGTTTGCGCTCACCAATGCGCAGCGCCGCGTGGGTCATGAGATCGCGCAAGACCTGGCGCGCCCGGTGCCCATGCACCGCCTGCTGCAGGGCGACGTGGGATCAGGCAAGACGGTGGTGGCAGCGTTGGCCGCAGCGATTGCCATCGACAGCGGCTGGCAGTGCGCCCTCATGGCGCCCACCGAAATCCTTGCCGAACAGCACTTCGCCAAGCTGATCGGCTGGCTGGAGCCACTGCTCTCGCCGCTGGGCAAGCGCGTCGCCTGGCTCACTGGCAGTCAGAAGAAAAAGCAGCGCACCGAGATGCTGGCGCTGATCGCTTCCGGCGAGGCGGCACTGGTGGTGGGTACGCACGCCGTGATCCAGGACCAGGTGCAGTTCCAGAATCTGGCGCTGGCCATCATCGACGAGCAGCATCGGTTTGGTGTGGCGCAGCGGCTGGCGCTGCGTTCGAAAATGGGGCCAGTCACCGGCGAGGGAGCCTTAAGGCCAGAACGCGGTGGATCAGGCTTCGCCAGTCCGCACGCGTTGCACCTTGAGGCGCGAAGCGGCGACGCGAAGCGCACAAGCGAAGGGGGGGAGCCCCATCTCTTGATGATGACCGCCACGCCGATTCCAAGAACCTTGGCCATGAGCTACTACGCCGACCTGGATGTGTCGACCATCGATGAGCTACCTCCCGGGCGCACGCCGATCGTCACCAAGGTGATGGCTGACCATCGGCGCGACGAGGTGATTGCCCGCATTGGCGCGCAGGTGGCCGAAGGGCGACAGGTGTATTGGGTGTGTCCCTTGATCGAAGAAAGCGAGGCGTTGGATTTGTCGAACGCCACGCAAACCCACGCCGATCTCAGCGCCGCATTGCCCGGCGTGCTGGTCGGTCTGCTGCATTCGCGCATGAGCTCGCCTGAGAAGAAAGCGGTGATGGAGCTGTTCAAGGCTGGGCAAATGGGCGTGCTGGTGTCGACCACGGTGATCGAGGTCGGTGTGGACGTGCCCAACGCCTCGCTGATGGTGATTGAGCACGCCGAGCGTTTTGGCCTGAGCCAGCTGCACCAGCTGCGCGGCCGCGTCGGCCGCGGCGCTGCGGCCTCGGCCTGCGTGCTGCTCTACACCCCGCCCGATGGCGGGCGCCTGGGCGAGACCGCGCGCGAGCGCCTGAAGGCCATGGCCGAGACCAACGACGGCTTCGAGATCGCCCGCCGCGACCTGGAGATACGAGGCCCGGGCGAATTTCTGGGCGCTCGCCAGTCCGGCGCCGCCATGCTGCGCTTCGCCGACCTCGCCACCGACGGCCACCTGCTGGCCTGGGCGCGCGAGGCCGCCGAGCAGATGCTCAGCCAGCACCCCACCGCCGCCGAGCGCCACATCGCCCGCTGGCACGGCACCAAGGCCGAATTCCTGAAAGCATGAAGTGCCCCCCCGCGACGGCGAAGCCGGCGCGGGGGGAGCAAAATAGCTTTATGACCCTGACCGAACTCAAGTACATCGTCGCCGTGGCGCGCGAGCGCCACTTCGGCAAGGCGGCCGAGGCCTGCTTTGTCTCGCAACCCACGCTCTCGGTGGCCATCAAAAAGCTCGAAGAGGAGCTGGAGCTCAAGATCTTCGAGCGCAATGCCAGCGAGATCGCGGTGACGCCGCTGGGCGAAGAGATCGTGCGTCAGGCGCAAACCGTGCTGGAGCAGGCCGCAGCCATCAAGGAAATCGCCAAGCGCGGGAAAGATCCACTGGCCGGGCCGCTCAAGCTGGGCGTGATCTACACCATCGGCCCTTATCTGCTGCCGAATCTGGTGCGTCAGGTCATCGAGCGCACGCCGCAGATGCCGTTGATGCTGCAAGAAAATTTCACCGTCAAGCTGCTGGAGCAGCTGCGCCTTGGCGAGATCGACTGCGCCATCCTGGCGGAGCCGTTTCCCGACACCAACCTCGCGATTGCGCCGCTGTATGACGAGCCCTTTCTGGCCGCCGTGCCGGTGCAGCACCCGCTGGCCAGCCAGGCCACCATCACCTCGGAACAACTCAAGCGCGAGACCATGCTGCTGCTGGGCACGGGCCACTGTTTTCGAGACCATGTGCTGGAGGTCTGCCCCGAGTTCGCCCGCTTCTCCAACGACACCGAAGGCATCCGCAAGAGCTTTGAGGGCTCCTCGCTGGAGACCATCAAGCACATGGTGGCCGCAGGCATGGGCGTCACTCTCGTGCCGCGCCTGTCGGTGCCCAATTCGGCGCTCGATGGCAGCCCGGCCTCGGTGCAGGACTTTGGCGATTCGTCGTTCGTGCGCTACCTGCCGTTCGACGGCTCGCCACCCACGCGCCGCGTGGTGCTGGCCTGGCGCCGCAGCTTCACCCGCTACGAAGCCATCGCCGAGTTGCGCAACGCCATCTACGCCTGCGAATTGCCTGGCGTGAAGCGGCTTTCTTGAGATCCCCCCTGCGCCGCTTTGCGTCTTACCCCGAGGGGGACCACACCTGCAGCCTGGCTGAGCCGATTCTGCGGTGTGCTGGATTGTCGGGCGTGCCTACCTGAGCTGAGTCCTGCCGTGTTTTTCTCTTCATGTCGCGACTGAATCTTTATCTGGACCTGATCCGCTGGAACCGGCCCGCCGGCTGGTTGCTGCTGCTGTGGCCTTCGCTCGCTGCCCTGTGGGTGGCAGCGGACGGCTTCCCGGGCTGGCATTTGCTGATCGTGTTCACGCTGGGCACCATCCTCATGCGCAGCGCGGGTTGCTGCGTGAACGACGTCGCCGATCGCGAGTTCGACAAACACGTCAAGCGCACCGCGCAACGCCCCGTGACCAGCGGGCGTGTGGCCGTCAAGGAGGCGCTGGGCGTGGGCGCGGTGCTGGCGCTGGTCGCCTTCCTGCTGGTGCTCACCACCGATCTGGCGGCCATCGTGTGGTCGTTCGCCGGACTGGTGCTGGCCCTGGTCTATCCCTACGCCAAACGCCTGGTGTCCATGCCGCAGGCGGTGCTGGGGGTTGCGTTCAGCTTTGGCATTCCCATGGCGTTTGCCGCGGTCAACGGCGGTCCCATGTGGGAGCTGTTTGGAGCCACCAGCCCCTGGGAAGCAAGCGGCTTCTGGTGGGGTGTGTGGCACAGCGTGCCACCACTGGCGTGGCTGCTGATGGCGGGCAACCTGTTCTGGGTGCTGGCCTACGACACCGAATACGCCATGGTCGACCGCGACGACGACCTGCGCATCGGCATGAAGACATCGGCAATCACGCTGGGCGACGCCGACGTGCCCGCCGTCACCGCCTTCTACCTGGTGTTCCTGGCGGTCTGGACTGGCGTGTTGTGGGGGCAGGTGAACCCGGCCGTGTGGGGCGCCATGTTGGTGGTGGCGCTGGGCCAGGTGGTGTGGCACTGGCGGCTGATCAAGGACCGCACGCGCGATGGCTGCTTCAAAGCCTTCCGGCTCAATCACTGGTTGGGATTCACGGTGTTCCTCGGTGTGGTGGCGGGGATTGGCTTGCGCTGACCGCAGACCGAACCTTGCGCGGTTAATCTGATCGCTCGAAAAGTTGCCCGATCAGGACTGCCATGTTTTTTCCACTTTTCTCCGCGCGATCACGTCCTCAACGCCCTGGCGCTCTTTGTGTCGCCTCGCTGCTGAGTGCCTTGTCGCTGGTAGCGCAGGCCGCGCCGGCTTGTGTGCAGGAGGTTTCGATGGTCTTCATCGAAAGCGCTCCGCGCGATCGCTTCGAGATCCGCAACGACTCGTCGGCCGGGCAGCGCATCCAGAGGCTGACGCTCGATCTGTCGCCGTCGGCTGGGAAGTTGATTTTTGACACCATCGAAGGCGGCACGGGTGTGGAGGTGTTCCAGCCGTTTCGCGTCGAGAGTGGGGAGGCCAGGTTCAGGGGCTCGCCGGTGATTCAGGACGGCAGCGAGCGCCTGACGCTGGATTTCACCCGTTTCGAGCCTGGTCAGCGGTTTGTTTTTTCGATTGACGTCGACGATCAGCTGAACGCATCAGACCTGGGTCAGATCCGTGTTTCGGGGCGTGAGATGGAGGGCGCCCTGCTGAACGCCGTCTTCGGTCCGTCCGGCGGCGCCGGCGCCGAGCTGCAAGCCCGGGTAGATGGGAACAACCGCGCGCGGGCGAAAGCGGCCTGCCCCTGAGCTGGGGCGCGAGCCGCTTCAGCCGCCGAACTCCCGCCCCAGCTCGGCCGCGCGCTGTTCAGCAGCTTGCATGGCGGCGATGAAGCGTTGTTTCATCCCGCTGGCTTCCATCGACGTGATAGCCGCATAGGTGGTGCCGCCCTTGGACGTGACGCGTTCGCGCAGCGTCTGCAGCGGGTCGGTCGAGCGCTGGGCCAGGGTGGCCGCGCCGATGAAGGTGCCGATGGCCAGCTGCTGCGCCACCTCGGGCGCCAGGCCCATGCGGGTGCCCGCGTCGCGCATCGCCTCAAGGAAATAGAACACGTAGGCCGGGCCGGAGCCTGAGAGGGCGGTGACGGCGTCGAGGTCCGATTCGACGTTGACCCAGACCAGTTCGCCGGTGGTGCGCACCACGCGCTCGACCAGGGCCTTCTCGTCGTTGCTCACGGCAGCTCGTGCCATCAGGCCAGTCATGCCCAGGCCCACCAGCGCCGGGGTGTTGGGCATGGCGCGCACGATGCGATCGCTGCCCAGCCAGGTGGCGATGCTCTCGCTGGTGATGCCGGCGGCCACGCTCAGGTGCAGCGCCTGTGACACGAAAGGCGCGCTGGACAGGGCCGCGTCCTTGAAAGTTTGCGGCTTCACGGCCCAGACGACCAGCTCGGCCGGCTTCAGCGCTTCGCTGGCCTCAGGCAACACCGATACGCCAGGAAACTGCTGCGCCAGCCGGGCGCGCTGCTCGTCCCAGGGCTCAACCACCTGCAGGGCGCTGGCAAGGTGGCCCTGGCGCAGGAGGCCACCGATGATGGCGCTGGCCATGTTGCCGCCACCGATGAAGCCGATCTGAGGAGGTGAGGTGGGGGAAGTCATGCGGCGGTGTCCTGTGAAGCTCAGTGGCGTGCGCTGGCGCCGATGATGAATGGCCAGCTTGCGGTATCTTCGCAGAATGACTGGTTTCCGCTCCTCCGACTGCGTGCTGGCACTTGACCAGGGCACCACGAGTTCGCGCGCCATCCTGTTCGATCGCGCCGGTCAAGTGCTCGGCGTCTCGCAGCAGACCTTTGCCCAACACTTCCCGCAGCCTGGCTGGGTCGAACACGACGCCCGCGAGATCTGGGCGACGCAGCGGGCGGTGGCCAGAGCCGTGCTGAGCGAGCAGGGCGTGGCGCCGCAGCAGGTGGCTTGCATCGGGATCACCAACCAGCGCGAAACCACCGTGCTGTGGGACCGGCGCACCGGCGAGCCGGTCGGTCCTGCCCTCGTCTGGCAAGACCGCCGCACCGCTGTGCAATGCGATGCTTTGCGCGCCGCTGGTCACACCGCGGACATCCAGCAGCGCACCGGCCTGGTGATCGATGCCTATTTCTCGGCCACGAAGCTGGCCTGGTTGCTCGACGCCCTGCCCGGTGTTCGGGATCGGGCTGCGCGCGGCGAACTGGCCTTTGGCACGGTGGACAGCTGGCTGGTCTGGAAGCTCACCGGTGGCCGGGTGCACGCAACCGACCCGAGCAACGCCAGTCGCACCCAGCTGTTCAACATCCAAACCCAGCAGTGGGACCCTGCTTTGCTGGAGCTGTTCAACATCCCGGCGTCGGTGCTGCCGCAGGTGGTGCCCAGCAGCGGCGTGCTGGGTGAGACCGACGCCGATTTCCTTGGTGCCGCCATCCCGATCGCAGGCATCGCCGGCGACCAGCAGGCCGCGACCTTCGGGCAGGCTTGCCACCAGCCGGGCATGGCGAAAAATACTTACGGCACCGGCTGCTTCATGCTGATGAACGCGGGCAGCCAGGCCGTGTCCTCTCGCCACCGCCTGCTCACCACCGTGGGCTGGACGCTGGGCCAGGGTGCGCCCATCTATTGCCTCGAAGGCTCGGTGTTCATGGCGGGCGCCACGGTGCAGTGGCTGCGAGACGGCCTGCAGATCATCGACCGGGCATCGGATGTTGAAGCCCTGGCCGCCAGCGTCGATGACACCGGTGACGTTTGTCTGGTGCCGGCCTTCGCCGGCCTGGGGGCGCCACACTGGGACGGCCACGCCCGCGCTGTGCTCGTGGGCATGACCCGTGGCACCGGACGCGCCCACATCGCCCGTGCCGCACTGGAGGCCATTGCCCTGCAGAGCGCCGAGGTGTTCGCTGCCATGGTTGCTGACGCGGGTCTGCCGCTGCGCGAGCTGCGCGTCGACGGTGGTGCCAGCGCTAACAACCTGCTGATGCAGCTGCAAGCCGACGTGCTCGGCGTGCCGGTGGTGCGCCCTCGGGTCACCGAAACCACCGCCCTCGGTGCGGCCTTTCTGGCGGGCCTGGCCACCGGCGTCTGGCAGGACAACGCCGAAATTGCCGCCCTGTGGCAGGTGGACCGCGTGTTTGAACCCGCCTGGTCGGCTGATCAGCGCCAAGCCAAGCGCGCACGCTGGGACCAGGCTGTGCAGCGCAGCGCCGGCTGGGCGGCACCTGCCAGCGAAGAGTCCGCGCTTTGACGGCCGATGCCTTGAGCACCGAGCCGGGAAGCGTCAGGGCGCGAGCCTTTGCGCGACTGCGTCAGCCGGTCGTGTGGGACCTGGCTGTGGTTGGTGGCGGTGCCACCGGCCTGGGCGTGGCGCTGGACGCGGCCTTGCGCGGGTTTTCGGTGGTGCTGCTCGAATCGCACGACTTTGCCGGCGGTACCTCGTCGCGCTCCACCAAGCTGCTGCATGGCGGCGTGCGCTACCTGGCCCAGGGCAATGTGGCCCTGGTGCGCGAGGCACTGGCCGAACGCGCCACCGTGTTGCGCATCGCGCCCCACCTGGCGCAGCCGCTGCCTTTCGTGATGCCGTCCTACAGCTGGTGGCAGACGCCGTTTTACGGCATCGGCCTCAAGCTGTACGACCTGATGGCTGGCCGCGCCGGCCTCGGCCGAACCGAGTTCCTGAGCCGCGCTGAGACGCTGGCGGCACTGCCGGGATTGCAGCCCTTGCATCTGCACGGAGGCGTCAAGTACTGGGACGGTCAGTTCGACGACGCGCGCCTGGCCCTGGCACTCGCTCGCAGCGCCGAGGCGGCCGGGGCGCTGGTGATCAACCACGCCGACGTCACCGGGCTGCGCGCGTCTGAGGCCGACGCACAGGGCGCCGTCACCGAACTGGATGTGAGGGATCGCTTCACTCAGGCCGCCCATCGGGTCACGGCACGGTGCGTGATCAACGCCACCGGTGTCTGGGTGGACCATTTGCGCAACCAGGTGCTGAGCGCCCAGACAGCAGGATCCGCGGCGCGCATGGTCAGCCCGAGTCAGGGCGTTCACCTGGTTGTCGATCGCGAATTCATGCCCGGGCACCACGCGCTGCTGGTGCCCAAGACACAAGATGGCCGGGTGCTATTTGCCGTGCCCTGGCTCGGCAAGCTCATCCTGGGCACCACCGATACCCCGCGCCAGGATTTGTCTCGCGAGCCCGACGCTTTTGCCGAAGAGCTGGATTTCATCCTGAGCGAATCGGCCCGTGTCCTCACGCGCCCCTTGACGCCGGCTGACGTTCGCAGCGTCTGGGTCGGCCTGCGTCCACTGGTCGCGCCACCCCAGAGCGCTGATGGTGCAACCAAGACCATCTCGCGCGAGCACACGATCGTGGTCGACGCCCCAGGTCTGGTCACCGTGACCGGCGGCAAATGGACCACCTACCGAGCCATGGCCGAAGAGGTCCTCAACCGATGCTTCGAGGCAGGCCTGCTGCCCAAGCGTCCGCCCGCCGATACCGCGCACCACCAGCTGGTGGGGGCGCCTGCGCTAGGTTCGACCGCCACGCCGATTCACGCCGCGCCCGGGCTGCACCTGTATGGCAGTGACGCGGGCGCGGTGCTGGCCTGCCCAGGCGCCGGACGCCTGCTGGCTCCGGGGTTGAGCGAGGCGATGGTTCGGTTTGCGGTGCGATTCGAATACGCCCAAACGGTGGATGACCTGCTGGCCCGCCGCACCCGATTGCTGTTTCTGGATGCCCGCGCCGCCGCCGCCGCCGCCCCTGAAGTGGCCAGTATCCTGGCCGAGGAGGGCGCCGCCGACCCGTCGGTCGACGCCTTTTTGCTTTTGTGCCAGCGCTATCTGCCCCCTGGCCAGACCATTTGAGCGCCACAGGTGTTGACGGCCGCTTGCGGCAGTGACATAATTAGCGGCTTCGCCCGAAATGGCGAGGATTCTCTGCCCACCGACGTGGGTGCCCAAGGGTGCAATGCCCGGGTGCCTGCAACGACGGGCCCAAGACTGATCACTTCCGGCCACGGTGGCTGGACGGATTCAAGTTGGGACTACAAACAAATGATTCAAACGCAATCTCGACTCGATGTTGCTGACAACACGGGTGCGAAGTCCGTGATGTGCATCAAGGTGCTCGGCGGCTCCAAGCGCCGCTACGCCAGTGTGGGCGACGTGATCAAGGTCACCATCAAAGAAGCTGCGCCGCGCGGCCGCGTCAAAAAAGGCGAGGTCTACAGTGCTGTGGTGGTCCGCACCGCCAAAGGCATCCGCCGTCCCGACGGCGCCCTGATCAAATTCGACGGCAATGCTGCGGTGTTGCTCAATGCCAAGCTGGAGCCCATCGGCACCCGCATCTTCGGACCGGTCACGCGCGAACTGCGCACCGAGAAGTTCATGAAGATCGTGTCACTGGCCCCTGAGGTCCTTTGAGGAGTCCATCATGAACAAAATTCGCAGTGGCGATGAAGTCATCGTGATTGCCGGTCGCGACAAAGGCAAGCGCGGCAAGGTCGCGCAGCGCGTCGACGACAGCAAGCTGTTGGTTGATGGCGTGAACATCGTCAAGAAGCACGCAAAGCCCAACCCCATGAAGGGGATCACCGGCGGCATCATCGAAAAGACCATGCCGATTCACCAGTCCAACGTCGCCATTTTCAATGGCGTCACGGGCAAGGCCGACCGCGTCGGCATCAAGCTCCTGGCAGACGGCAAGAAAGTGCGCGTCTTCAAGTCCAGTGGCGAAGAAATCAAGGTGGCATAAAGATGACACGCCTGTACGAACAATTCCGCGACAAAATCGCGCCCGAGCTGGTGCAGAAGTTTGGCTACAAGTCGGTCATGCAAGTGCCACGCATCACCAAGATCACGCTCAACATGGGTGTGAGCGAGGCGGTGGCCGACAAGAAGGTCATGGACAACGCCGTTGGCGACCTGACCAAGATTGCTGGCCAGAAGCCTGTGGTCACCAAGGCCAAGAAGGCCATCGCGGGTTTCAAGATCCGCGAAGAGCAGCCTATCGGTTGCATGGTGACGCTGCGCGGCGCCCGAATGTACGAATTCCTCGATCGTTTCGTGACTGTGGCTCTGCCCCGCGTGCGTGACTTCCGGGGTATTTCGGGCAAGGCTTTTGACGGCCGTGGCAACTACAACATCGGCGTCAAAGAGCAGATCATTTTCCCTGAGATCGAGTACGACAAGGTGGATGCCTTGCGCGGCCTCAACATCAGCATCACGACGACCGCCAAGACTGATGAAGAGTGCAAAGCTCTTCTGGCTGGTTTCCGTTTCCCGTTCAAGAACTGAGGTGGCGCGTGGCTAAACAAGCACTACTCCAACGTGAACTCAAGCGCGAAAAGCTCGCGGCCAAGTTCGCGACGAAATACAAAGAGCTGCAAGCGGTCGCCAAGAGCGCCAAGCACAGCGACGAAGCGCGCGATGCCGCTCGCCAGGCACTGCAAAAATTGCCTCGCAACGCCAACCCGACCCGCCAGCGCAATCGCTGCGAGATCACCGGCCGTCCGCGTGGCACCTTTGCGCAGTTCGGCCTGGGCCGCGCCAAGATCCGCGAAATGGCGTTTGCCGGCGAGATCCCCGGTATCACCAAAGCCAGCTGGTAAGCACTAGGAGAACCACAAATGAGCATGAGTGATCCTATTGCCGACATGTTGACCCGCATCCGCAACGCGCAGATGGTCGAGAAGTCCACCGTGTCGATGCCGGCCTCCAAGGTCAAAGCCGCGATTGCCCAAGTCCTGAAGGATGAGGGTTACATCGACGGATTCCAGGTCAAGAGCGCTGACGGCAAGAATGAGCTGGAAATCGCCCTGAAATACTACGCCGGTCGCCCTGTGATCGAGCGCATCGAGCGCGTGAGCCGTCCCGGCCTGCGCGTCTACCGCGGGCGCAACGCCATCCCCGAGGTTCAGAACGGCCTGGGTGTGGCGATCGTCACGACGCCGCAGGGCGTGATGACGGACCGCAAGGCGCGCGCCACCGGTGTCGGTGGTGAAGTCCTGTGTTACGTCGCCTGATGCGCGCATTGAGGAGCTACTGAATGTCACGTATTGGAAAACAACCGGTCGCCGTGCCTGCAGGCGTGGAAGTGGCCTTGAAAGACGGCCTGGTCAATGTCAAAGGGTCGCTTGGCGCCTTGGCTTTGGCCATCAACCCCCTGGTCAAGGTGGAAAACAACGCCGGCACGTTGGTGTTTGCGCCGGCAGACGATTCGCGTCAGGCCAACGCCATGTCGGGCACCATGCGCCAGCTGGTGAACAACATGGTCAACGGTGTGAGCAAGGGCTTCGAGAAGAAGCTGACGCTGCTGGGCGTGGGCTACAAAGCCCAGGCGCAGGGTGCCAAACTCAACCTCACCGTGGGCTATTCGCACCCGGTGGTGATGGACATGCCGGCCGGTATCAAGGTGGAGACGCCGACGCCGACCGAGATCGTTATCAAGGGCGCTGACCGTCAGCGCGTGGGCCAGATCGCTTCCGAGGTGCGCGCTGTGCGCCCCCCCGAGCCCTACAAGGGCAAGGGCATCCGTTATGCGGATGAAAAGGTGACGATCAAGGAAACCAAGAAGAAGTAAGGACAGATCATGCTGACCAAAAAAGAGCAACGTCTGCGCCGCGCCCGCCAGACCCGCATCCGGATCGCCCAGCAGGGCGCCGTGCGCCTGGCCGTGAACCGCACCAATCTGCACATCTATGCCACCGTCATCTCCGACGACGGCACCCGTGTGCTCGCCTCTGCGTCGACCGCCGAAGCCGAAGTGCGTGCCCAGATCGGTGGTGCAGGCAAGGGTGGTAATACCGCCGCCGCTGCGCTGATCGGCAAGCGCATCGCCGAAAAGGCGAAGGCTGCCGGCATAGAGAAAGTCGCTTTCGATCGTTCGGGCTTTGCCTACCACGGTCGGGTCAAAGCCCTCGCAGACGCCGCGCGTGAAGCCGGCCTGCAGTTCTGATCGGACGGGACATACCAAATGGCAAAATTTACCGCAAACATCAAGAACGAAGCGAATGAGGATGGTCTTCGCGAGAAGATGATCGCGATCAACCGCGTGACCAAGGTGGTCAAGGGTGGTCGAATTCTCGGTTTCGCCGCATTGACCGTGGTCGGTGATGGCGATGGCCGCGTGGGCATGGGCAAGGGCAAGGCGCGTGAAGTGCCGGTGGCCGTGCAAAAGGCCATGGAAGCCGCTCGTCGCAACATGATCAAGGTTTCGCTGAAGAATGGCTCGCTGCATCACAGCGTGCACGGCGAGCACGGCGCATCCAATGTGATGATGCTCCCGGCCGCCAAGGGTACCGGCATCATTGCTGGCGGCCCGATGCGCGCGGTGTTCGAAGTGCTGGGCATCACCGACGTGGTGGCCAAGAGCCATGGTTCGAGCAACCCGTACAACCTGGTGCGGGCCACGCTGGACGCATTGAAGAACTCGACCACGCCAGCCGACGTCGCTGCCAAGCGCGGCAAGTCGGTTGAAGACATCCTGGGCTGATCGGAGCCATCATGACCACTCAAAATACCGTCAAGGTCCAACTGGTGCGCAGCCCCATTGGCACCAAGCAGTCTCACCGCGACACCGTGCGCGGCCTGGGTCTGCGCAAGCTCAACAGCACCAGCGAGCTGCAGGATACGCCTGCGGTGCGCGGCATGATCAACAAGATCAGCTATCTGGTCAAGGTTCTCTGATCGGAGACACAGACATGGAACTCAACACCATTCAGCCCGCCGCGGGCGCCAAGCATGCCAAACGCCGAGTCGGCCGTGGTATCGGCTCCGGCCTGGGCAAGACCGCTGGACGCGGTCACAAAGGCCAGAAGTCGCGTTCGGGTGGCTACCACAAGGTGGGCTTCGAAGGCGGCCAGATGCCGCTGCAACGTCGCTTGCCCAAGCGCGGCTTCAAATCGGCCCAGCTGCAGTTCAACGCCGAGGTTACCCTGGGCGACCTGAACAAGCTGGAAGCCTCTGAAGTGGATCTGCTCACGCTCAAGCAGGCGGGCCTTGTGTCTCAGCTCGCCAAGCGCGTCAAGGTTATCAAGACCGGTGAGATCACCCGCGCGGTGGTGCTGAAGAACGTCGGTGCAACCGCCGGTGCCAAGCAGGCCATTGAAGCGGCTGGCGGCTCACTGGCTGCCTGATCGAAACGGCTCAAAGGCTTTCTGTGGCAACTGCGTCTTCCACCCTGGCAAAAACCGGCAAGTACGGCGACTTGCGCCGTCGGCTGGTGTTCCTGCTGCTGGCGCTGGTCGTGTACCGCATCGGGACGCATATTCCTGTGCCGGGCATCGACCCCGACACGCTTGCACGCCTGTTCCAGGGTCAGGCGGGCGGCATCCTGAGCCTGTTCAACATGTTCTCGGGCGGTGCGCTGTCTCGCTTCAGCGTCATGGCACTGGGGATCATGCCGTACATCTCGGCGTCCATCATCATGCAGCTCATGACCTACGTGGTACCCACGTTTGAGCAGCTGAAGAAGGAAGGCGAAGCCGGTCGCCGCAAGATCACGTCCTACACCCGATACGGCACCCTCGCCTTGGCCATCTTCCAGTCCATCGGCATCTCCATTGCGCTCGAGGGCCAGGCGGGTCTGGTGATCGACCCGGGCATGGCGTTTCGCGTGACCGCCGTGATCAGCCTGGTGGCCGGAACCATGTTCCTGATGTGGCTGGGTGAGCAGATCACCGAGCGCGGCCTGGGCAATGGCATCTCGCTGCTGATCTTCGCCGGCATCGCCGCTGGCCTGCCCAGTGCGATTGGTGGTCTCTTGGAGCTGGTTCGCACAGGCGCCATGAACATCCTCGTCTCTTTGTTCATCATTGCGGTGGTCATTCTGGTGACCTACTTTGTGGTGTTCGTCGAGCGCGGTCAACGCAAGATCCTGGTCAACTATGCGCGTCGTCAGGTGGGCAACAAGGTGTATGGCGGACAGTCGTCACACCTGCCGCTCAAGCTGAACATGGCTGGCGTGATTCCGCCCATCTTCGCGTCGTCGATCATCTTGCTGCCGACCACGGTGGTGAGCTGGGTCAGCACGGGTGACTCCACCCGCTGGCTGCGTGACATCGCTTCCGCCTTGTCGCCGGGACAGCCGATCTACGTCACGCTGTACGCCGCAGCCATCATCTTCTTCTGCTTCTTCTACACCGCGCTGGTGTTCAACAGCCGCGAGACCGCGGATAACCTGAAGAAGAGCGGCGCGTTCATTCCCGGCATCCGCCCCGGTGACCAGACTGCCCGCCACATCGACAAGATCCTGCTGAGGCTGACGTTTGCGGGTGCGATCTACATCACCGCCGTTTGCTTGTTGCCCGAGTTCCTGATCCTGGAGTACAACGTGCCGTTCTACTTTGGGGGCACGTCCCTGCTGATCATCGTGGTCGTCACGATGGACTTCATGTCTCAGGTACAGAATTACATGATGTCGCAGCAATACGATTCGCTGCTCAAGAAAGCCAATTTCAAGACGTCGATTGGCAACTAACCGGATTGGTTTCCGGTTCTGCCACACAGCTCAGCGACAGTTCAAGATTTTTGAAAGTTTTAGGAGAAGACTATGAGAGTTTCGGCTTCGGTCAAAAAAATGTGCCGCAACTGCAAGATCATCAAGCGTCACGGCATCGTGCGGGTCATCTGTACCGATCCGCGTCACAAGCAGCGTCAAGGCTGACCGGTTCGTTCAGAGGTAAAACATGGCTCGTATTGCAGGCATCAACATTCCGCCGCACAAGCACGCCGAAATCGGCTTGACGGCAATTTTTGGCATTGGTCGCACCCGCGCTCGCAAGATTTGCGAAGCCTGTGGCATCGATTACGCCAAAAAAATCAAAGATCTGACCGACGCAGAACTCGAAAAAGTTCGCGACCAGGTCGGTGTGTTCACGATCGAGGGTGACCTGCGCCGTGAAACCACGATGAACATCAAGCGCTTGATGGACATTGGCTGCTATCGCGGCTTCCGTCACCGCCGCGGCCTGCCGATGCGCGGTCAGCGCACCAAGACCAATGCCCGTACCCGCAAAGGTCCGCGCAAGGCAGCCCAGTCGCTGAAGAAATAATCGGATTGAAGGATCTCCATGGCTAAGTCTCCCTCCAGCAGCGCCGCAGCCCGCGTTCGCAAGAAAGTCCGCAAGAACGTTGCCGATGGTATTGCGCACGTGCATGCCTCGTTCAACAACACCATCATCACCATCACCGATCGCCAGGGCAATGCGTTGTCCTGGGCCTCTTCGGGTGGCCAAGGCTTCAAGGGCTCGCGAAAGTCGACCCCGTTTGCGGCCCAGGTGGCTTCAGAGGTGGCAGGTCGTGCAGCGATTGAACAAGGCATCAAGAACCTGGACGTCGAGATCAAAGGCCCGGGCCCGGGCCGCGAGTCGTCGGTGCGTGCGCTGGGTGCCCTTGGCATCCGGATCAACTCCATCGCCGATGTGACGCCTGTTCCCCACAATGGCTGCCGACCGCAGAAGCGCCGCCGCATCTGATGCCCTACCGCGTCGCGCGGTACAATCAAAAGCTTTTTCGAGCGCCACTGCAAAACCTGCAGTGGCATTTTTTGCTAAGCCCACTGCCCCCGCCTGTCGGGTGGCTCCCGCAATGACGCCAATTGGCGCCGGTTGCGGCAGTGAACAAGGACTCCAACGTGGCACGTTACCTCGGCCCCAAGGCCAAACTCTCCCGCCGTGAAGGCTCTGATCTGTTGCTCAAGAGCGCACGCCGCTCGATCAGCGACAAGGCCAAATTTGATTCCAAGCCTGGCCAACATGGCCGGACCTCCGGTCAGCGTACCTCCGACTTCGGTATCCAGCTGCGTGAAAAGCAGAAGGTCAAGCGCACTTACGGGGTGCTTGAGCGCCAGTTCCGCCGCTACTTCGCCGAAGCAGATCGCCGCCGCGGCAACACCGGTGCCAACCTGCTGTTTCTGTTGGAAGCGCGTCTGGACAACGTCGTGTTCCGCATGGGTTTTGCCTCGACCCGCGCTGAGGCCCGCCAGATCGTGTCGCACAAGGCGATCACCGTCAACGGCAAGGCCGTGAACATCCCGTCTTACTCGGTCAAGGCTGGCGACGTGATCGCCGTGCGCGAGAAGTCCAAGAAGCAGGCCCGCGTGATCGAGGCCCTGGAACTTGCCAAGCAGATTGGCTTCCCCGCCTGGGTGGAAGTCTCGGTCGACAAGGCCGAAGGCGTGTTCAAGAAGTCGCCTGACCGCGATGAATTCGCCGCCGACGTCAACGAATCGCTGATCGTCGAACTGTATTCCCGTTGAGTTCGTTCCCGGGTGACGCCCTCCTGGCGTCGCTCGGCCGTTCTCCGTCTGCCTTATCGGTGTAACGAGCCGAGGGTCCTGAAGGAAGTTTGAATGCTTAACAATCTGCTGAAGCCCAAGACCATCAACGTCGAACAAATTTCGACAAACCGCGCCAAGGTTACCCTGGAGCCGTTCGAGCGAGGCTATGGCCACACGCTGGGCAATGCCCTGCGTCGCGTGCTGCTGTCGTCCATGACCGGACATGCGCCGACCGAAGTGACCATTGCTGGCGTGGTGCACGAGTACTCGTCGATCGATGGCGTGCAGGAAGACGTCGTCAACATGCTGCTCAACCTCAAGGGTGTGGTGTTCAAGCTCCATAACCGCGACGAAGTGACGCTGAGCCTGCGCAAGGACGGCGAAGGCCTGGTGACTGCTGCCGATATCCAGACGCCGCATGACGTCGAGATCGTCAATCCTTCGCACGTGATCGCGACGCTGTCGACCGGCGCCAAGCTGGACATGCAGATCAAGGTGGAAAAAGGCCGTGGCTATGTGCCCGGCAGCCTTCGCCGCACCGATGATCAGTCGCGCTCCATTGGCCGCATCGTGCTGGACGCGTCTTTCTCACCTGTGAAGCGGGTGAGCTACACCGTCGAAAGCGCACGCGTCGAGCAGCGCACCGACCTGGACAAGCTGGTCATGGAAATCGAGACCAATGGATCCATTGGCCCCGAAGAGGCCGTGCGCGCATCAGCCAAGATCCTGGTTGAGCAGCTCGCTGTCTTTGCGCAGCTTGAAGGTGTGGAGCTTTCGGCATTCGACCAGCCTGCTCAGCGCAGCTCGCAGCATTTCGACCCGATCCTGTTGCGCCCTGTGGACGAGCTCGAACTCACGGTGCGCTCGGCCAACTGCCTCAAGGCAGAAAACATCTACTACATCGGTGACCTGATTCAGCGAACCGAAAACGAGTTGCTCAAGACTCCCAACCTGGGTCGCAAGTCGCTCAACGAGATCAAGGAAGTGCTGGCATCTCGCGGGCTCACCTTGGGCATGAAGCTTGAAAACTGGCCACCCGCTGGCCTGGACAAGCACTGATACCGGAGCCTCTGACCCACAAGGGCAGACCCGGGCGAACCTGCAGTACCTGATACGGCTGCGGGCAAAACACTGAAAGGACAGAAAAATGCGTCACGGACACGGACTTCGTAAACTCAACCGCACCAGCGAGCATCGCCAGGCGATGCTTCGCAACATGATGAACTCGTTGCTCACGCATGAAGTCATCAAAACCACCTTGCCCAAGGCCAAGGAACTGCGCCGCGTGGTGGAGCCCATGATCACCTTGGCAAAGGTCGCGACCGTGGCCAACCGCCGTCTGGCGTTCGACCGCTTGCGCGATCGCGATGTGGTCGTCAAGCTGTTCAACGAACTCGGGCCGCGTTTCGCCAAACGCCCCGGTGGCTACACCCGCATCCTCAAGATGGGCTTTCGCGTGGGTGACAACGCTCCGATGGCCCTCGTCGAATTGGTGGATCGTGCCGATGAGACAGCAGCGCCAGCCGAAGACGCAACGAAAGCGTGATAGACTACAAGGCTTGTCGCGGAGTGGAGCAGCCTGGTAGCTCGTTGGGCTCATAACCCAAAGGTCGCAAGTTCAAATCTTGCCTCCGCAACCAAAAAAATCAAGCTCTTAGCTTGTCAACGAAGCCCACGGAAACGTGGGCTTTTTTGTTTTCTGGGCCTGTAGCCCATTCATAGCCCAGCTGTAGACCCACGCCTTTCGGAGGGTTGGGCTTGTGACCAAAGTGTGCTCATCTCCCGACCTGAGTCCGTAGCGCGCGCTCGGGAAGCCCACATGTCCACCTCGACCCGGATGGAGCGCTCGAAGAGCACTCACGCCAATTGAGTCAGTCCAGGCCCAGCGCCTTGTGTGCCAAGGCGAGAAAGGTCTTGCGTTCAGCGGGAGACAGCGGGCCAAGGATCTCGGCCTGCAAGGCTTCCACCACGGGTCGGATGGTGGCCAGCAGCTGCTCGCCCGCAGGGGTGATGTGCAGCACCCGGGCTCGACGATCCTCTTTGCTGACGGTGCGCTTCACGAGGCCCTTGAGCTCCAGCCGGTCGATCACGCCACCGATCGTCGCGCGGTCGAAGCTGATGGTTTCTGCCAGGCTGGCCTGGTCAGTGCCGGGTTGCTGCGCAATTGCATCGAGCGCAGCGAACTGAACCGATGTCAGGTCAAGGCCCGCCGCTTGGGTCTGCGCCTGAAAGATCTGCATCGACTGCTGATGCAGTCGCCGGATCAGGTGCCCGGCCATTTCCATCCTGTTCATGTGCGTGTCCCGCTGTTGCGACCCTCTCACGAAGATAGGGAATGTGAATGGGTGCTTGACCCATTTAATATGCATACATATCATATGCATAAATATTTTAATTGATCCGCAGACTACCTGAAAGAGACGCCATGCAGTACCACCAGAACGGTTTCCGGCCCGGAGATCCCGATATCAGTGTGACTTCGCCGGATCATCGCGCACGTGGCGACCGACTGCCCGATGCGGTTGATGTGCTGATCGCCGGATCGGGCCCGGCGGGCCTGTGTCTGGCAGCGCAGCTCGCCCGAGTGCCGAAGATTCACACCATGTTGGTCGAACCCAAGCTTGGGCCCATGGAAAAAGGTCAGGCCGACGGCATCAGCGTGCGGACAATGGAGATGTTCCAGGCATTCGGTTTTGCCGAAAAGGTCATGCGCGAGTCGATGTGGATCAACCAGACCACCTTCTGGGCGCCAGGCGCTGATGTCACTCTCACCCGATTCGCCCGGATACAAGACGTACCGGACGGCACCTCCGAGATGCCGCATGTGCTGATTAACCAGGCACGGGTGCACGACATGTTCCTTGACATCATGCGGAACTCGCCTCAGCGCCTCGCGCCAGACTACGGATGGAAGGTCGCCGATCTGAAGGTCGATCCGCACGCCACCCAATACCCCGTCACCGTGACGCTTGAAAGCACCGAGCCTGGACGAGAAGGTCAGTCCACCACCGTGCGCGCCAACTACGTGATCGGGTGCGATGGCGCGCGCTCCGGCGTTCGCCGCGCCATCGGCGGACAGCTCCACGGCGATGCGGCGCACCAAGCCTGGGGCGTGATCGACCTGCTGGCTACCACCGACTTTCCGGATTGGCGCATGAAGTCCTTCGTGCGATCGCCAGACGACGGCATTCTGATGGTACTGCCCCGCGAGGGCGGACACCTGGTGCGCCTGTATGTAGAGCTCAACAACCTGAGTGAAGACGAGCGCGCCGCCGACCGCGGGATGAACCACGACCACATCATCGCCAAGGCTCAGCGCATCTTTCACCCCTTCAGGCTGGACGTGAAAGAGGTGGTCTGGTGGTCGATCTACGAGATCGGGCACCGTCTGACCGACAAGTTCGATGATGTGCCCGAGGTTGAGGTCGCCAGCCGTGCGCCCCGCGTGTTGCTCGCTGGCGACGCCTGCCACACCCACAGCCCCAAAGCGGGCCAGGGTATGAACGTGTCAATGGGAGACACCTTCAACCTGGGCTGGAAGCTGATCTCGGTGTTGACCGGTCGCGCCGACGCGTCCCTGTTGCACAGCTACTCCGCCGAGCGGCGCGCCGCTGCCAAGGGTCTCGTGGACTTTGATCACAAATGGTCGCGGGTGGTCGGCGCTAGAGGCGAAGAAGATACTTCAGACCAGCTGCCCCGCGTGGCGCGCGCATTTGTTGACAATTTGCCATTCACCTGTGGCTTGACGATCCAGTACGAACCCAGCGCCCTGATCGGCGCCGACACCCACCAGCATTTGGCCAAGGGTTTCAACATGGGCATGCGCTTTCACTCTGCCCCCGTGATCCGCCTGGCCGATGCAAGGCCCCTGCAGCTAGGCCACACCATCGAGGCCGACGCGCGTTTCCGCTTGTTCATCTTCGCCCCTGCTGGGGACAATGGCGGGGCTGGTAGCGCCGTGGCCAGCCTGTGCGAGTGGTTGCAGTTCGACCCGGCCTCTGCGCTGCGCCGCCACACGGCTAAGGGCGAAGACCTTGACGCCGTGATCGACACCCGAGCGATCTTCCAGCAAGCCTTCGACACGCTGGATTTCACCGCCATGCCGACGCTGCTTCGTCCGCCAGTTGGCCGCTATGGGCTGTGCGACTACGAGAAGGTGTTTTGCGCCGATCTGAAACGGGGCGAGGACGTGTTCGATTTGCGCGGCATACACAGAGCCTCAGGCTGTGTAGTCATCGTGCGACCGGACCAGTATGTGGGCCACATCCTCCCGCTGTCTGCCCGCGGCGAACTCGCGGCGTACTTTTCCGGAGTCTTGCGCGTGCGCGGTTGAAGGGCTGCAGCTTTTCTGCTCAATGGGCCGCAGTCCGAGCTGGACCCAGGTCAATGATGTGCTCGACCATCGCCGCGCCAGGTCGAAAAGCCCTCTGCTTTGGCGTCCTGCACGGCATGAGTAGGACCGATTGGATCGCCCGCGATGTCGCGTTGTGACCAGGTTGGTCGGAATCTGCGCTGCATCGCAAGCTCGCTCGGCGTGCAAGGTCTCGCTGGCATGCTGGCCACCAAATACGATGAAGTGGCGCAAGGCTGTGGGGCTGAGGTCTTCAGATCCTTGTGCCACGGTGGTGGAATCCCTTGCAGCCCTTTTGGAGGTTCGCATGCACCCGGCGGGAAACTTGTCTGTTTGCGGCCTACAGGTACTTCTGAGCTGCATGCAGGCGTTGATGGAGCAGTTCAAGTTTGGTCAGCGCGCCGACCTCGGACGGTGACAGCTTGACGAGAGTGAGTTCGAGTTTCACATCGCCATCCCTGCTCGCTCCCACGCCAGTGATGATCAGGGTTCGAAGGTGTTGGTCGACTGACTGGTGACCGCAGCAGCGTCTGGTTCGGTGATGAGTTTGCGGCTGCAGCAGAGGGACTGAGCTGGAAGGGAGTTCAGAATGCACTCAACTTGATCGGCCGCATATGGCGCTTGGACTGTCGCTGCGAAATCGGCTGGCTTGGGTCCTCGCAGACGAACGTCACTCGATCGATTTCAACGGCAATCACGCGTGCGCCCGTCCAGAGGGTAGTGGGCATCGGGCTGGCTTTGAGCCTTCACATCAGCGAGTGTGAGGTGCCTGGCGCCCAGTGTCTGTCTGGGTAGTGCGTTTCCTGATGGCAGCCAGTCGTTAGTTAGGTCACCGTTTCGTCGTTTTTTTGAAAATCCAATGATCCGATGGTCCGCCGGATCTGTTGCAGGATGTCCACGGCCACTAGAATCCGCGTGTAGTACTTGTTACGTATCCGTTGCTGGATCGGAGCAGGCGGCAAACACCAAACACGAGCCGAGTCCATGTCGTTGGCGACATCCGCCCTTTCCAAACTCTCATCTGCGCTGAAAACGGACAAGTTGCGGCAAACCACGGCGGCAGCTTTCGCGGCTGTGTTGATGTTGTTTTCTGCTGGCGTGCAGGCCCAGACGTCCGTCAGCAATGTGGCCTCGATTGCGCCTCCCCCTAGCGTAGTCAACACCAACCCTTCGACCTCTTGCACGGCAGGTGTCTGTTCTGCTCAGGACACCGATGCGGTCACGCCGAGTGCCGACCTGAGACTGGTCAAGACCAGTGTCTCGCCAAGCGCGGCCGTTGGGCAGACCGTTACTTTCACACTCCAGATCACCAACGCGGGCCCCAGCCCGGCCGTCAGTGCCACGTTTGCGGACGCAGTGCCTTCGCAGTTCACGGCGGTTGCCGTACAGAGCCTCTCGGGTTCGGTCACCGCCACGGTGGTCGGCAACGCGGTCAGCGGAACGACCACCGTTCCTGTGGGTGGGACGACCACCGTCGTGATTCGTGCAGTGGTCAACAGCATTGGCGCGTACACCAACACGGCCTCCGTGTCGCCGCCACCGGGAACCATTGATCCCGTGCCCGGCAACAACACGGGCACCCAGACGGGTGCAGGCCTGGCTGCCGACGTCACGACGACGGTGAACCTGCCGGCCAGCGCGCCTGCGGGCAGCGTGATCACGGTCACGGCGACCTTCAGCAACATTGCCAGCGGCGGCACGGCCACCACGGCCAGCGCCACAGTGGGCACGGTCACGCTGTCCAACGGCGACGTTCGCACCTTCACGGTGGGCAACCTGGCGCCAGGCGCCAGCAGCACCCAGGTGTTCACCACCACGGTGCCAACGAGCACCGGCACGGCAGCGCTGACGGCCACCAGCACGGTGGCGACAGCCACGCCCGAGAGCAACACGGCCAACAACAGCGGCACCGACAGCCTGACGGTGCTGTTCAGCGACCCGGGTGTGGATGTGAACCCGATTCCTTCAGGCAGCCCAGGCACGACGGTGACCACCACCGTGACGCTGAGCAACAACGGCAGCACCACGGTGACCTTCACGCCGGTGGTGACGGTCAACGGCGTGACCACGACCCTCACGGCGGTGACGCTGGCGCCGGGGCAGACACAGACCAGTGCGCCGATCAGCGTTCCGCTGACGCCCACGGGTGCCACCGTCACGGCCAACGTGACCGCGCCGAGCGTGCCCGACAGCAACCCGGCGAACAACACCGACACCGAGACGGCGAACCCGCTGTTTGCCGACGTCACGACGACGGTGAACCTGCCGGCCAGCGCGCCTGCGGGCAGCGTGATCACGGTCACGGCGACCTTCAGCAACATTGCCAGCGGCGGCACGGCCACCACGGCCAGCGCCACAGTGGGCACGGTCACGCTGTCCAACGGCGACGTTCGCACCTTCACGGTGGGCAACCTGGCGCCAGGCGCCAGCAGCACCCAGGTGTTCACCACCACGGTGCCAACGAGCACCGGCACGGCAGCGCTGACGGCCACCAGCACGGTGGCGACAGCCACGCCCGAGAGCAACACGGCCAACAACAGCGGCACCGACAGCCTGACGGTGCTGTTCAGCGACCCGGGTGTGGATGTGAACCCGATTCCTTCAGGCAGCCCAGGCACGACGGTGACCACCACCGTGACGCTGAGCAACAACGGCAGCACCACGGTGACCTTCACGCCGGTGGTGACGGTCAACGGCGTGACCACGACCCTCACGGCGGTGACGCTGGCGCCGGGGCAGACACAGACCAGTGCGCCGATCAGCGTTCCGCTGACGCCCACGGGTGCCACCGTCACGGCCAACGTGACCGCGCCGAGCGTGCCCGACAGCAACCCGGCGAACAACACCGACACCGAGACGGCGAACCCGCTGTTTGCCGACGTCACGACGACGGTGAACCTGCCGGCCAGCGCGCCTGCGGGCAGCGTGATCACGGTCACGGCGACCTTCAGCAACATTGCCAGCGGCGGCACGGCCACCACGGCCAGCGCCACAGTGGGCACGGTCACGCTGTCCAACGGCGATATTCGCACCTTCACGGTGGGCAACCTGGCGCCAGGCGCCAGCAGCACCCAGGTGTTCACCACCACGGTGCCAACGAGCACCGGCACGGCAGCGCTGACGGCCACCAGCACGGTGGCGACAGCCACGCCCGAGAGCAACACGGCCAACAACAGCGGCACCGACAGCCTGACGGTGCTGTTCAGCGACCCGGGTGTGGATGTGAACCCGATTCCTTCAGGCAGCCCAGGCACGACGGTGACCACCACCGTGACGCTGAGCAACAACGGCAGCACCACGGTGACCTTCACGCCGGTGGTGACGGTCAACGGCGTGACCACGACCCTCACGGCGGTGACGCTGGCGCCGGGGCAGACACAGACCAGTGCGCCGATCAGCGTTCCGCTGACGCCCACGGGTGCCACCGTCACGGCCAACGTGACCGCGCCGAGCGTGCCCGACAGCAACCCGGCGAACAACACCGACACCGAGACGGCGAACCCGCTGTTTGCCGACGTCACGACGACGGTGAACCTGCCGGCCAGCGCGCCTGCGGGCAGCGTGATCACGGTCACGGCGACCTTCAGCAACATTGCCAGCGGCGGCACGGCCACCACGGCCAGCGCCACAGTGGGCACGGTCACGCTGTCCAACGGCGATATTCGCACCTTCACGGTGGGCAACCTGGCGCCAGGCGCCAGCAGCACCCAGGTGTTCACCACCACGGTGCCAACGAGCACCGGCACGGCAGCGCTGACGGCCACCAGCACGGTGGCGACAGCCACGCCCGAGAGCAACACGGCCAACAACAGCGGCACCGACAGCCTGACGGTGCTGTTCAGCGACCCGGGTGTGGATGTGAACCCGATTCCCTCGGGCAGCCCAGGCACGACGGTGACCACCACCGTGACGCTGAGCAACAACGGCAGCACCACGGTGACCTTCACGCCGGTGGTGACGGTCAACGGCGTGACCACGACCCTCACGGCGGTGACGCTGGCGCCGGGGCAGAGCACGCCGAGCGCGCCGATCAGCGTGCCGCTGACGCCCACGGGTGCCACCGTCACGGCCAACGTGACCGCGCCGAGCGTGCCCGACAGCAACCCGGCGAACAACACCGACACCGAGACGACGAACCCGTTGTTTGCGGATGTGACGACCGCGATTGATCTGCCGGCCAGCGCGCCTGCGGGCTCGGTGGTCAGCGGCACCGTGGTGTTCACCAACAGCGTGGGTGCGGGTGTCACCGCCAGCGCCACGGTGGGCACGGTCACGCTCTCCAGCGGCGAGGTGCGCACCTTCACGGTGGGCAACCTCACACCAGGACAAAGCGTCACGAGCACCTTCACCGCCACCGTGCCGAGCACGGTGGGTGCGGTGCTCGAGGGCACCAGCACGGTGGCGACTTCCACGCCGGAGAGCAACACCGCGAACAACACGGCCACGGCCAACGCGGGCAACGGCGGCCAGACCACGCCGCTGTTCAGCGACCCGGGTGTGGATGTGAACCCGATTCCTTCAGGCAGCCCAGGCACGACGGTGACCACCACCGTGACGCTGAGCAACAACGGCAGCACCACGGTGACCTTCACGCCGGTGGTGACGGTCAACGGCGTGACCACGACCCTCACGGCGGTGACGCTGGCGCCGGGGCAGAGCACGCCGAGCGCGCCGATCAGCGTGCCGCTGACGCCCACGGGTGCCACCGTCACGGCCAACGTGACCGCGCCGAGCGTGCCCGACAGCAACCCGGCGAACAACACCGACACCGAGACGACGAACCCGTTGTTTGCGGATGTGACGACCGCGATTGATCTGCCGGCCAGCGCGCCTGCGGGCTCGGTGGTCAGCGGCACCGTGGTGTTCACCAACAGCGTGGGTGCGGGTGTCACCGCCAGCGCCACGGTGGGCACGGTCACGCTCTCCAGCGGCGAGGTGCGCACCTTCACGGTGGGCAACCTCACACCAGGACAAAGCGTCACGAGCACCTTCACCGCCACCGTGCCGAGCACGGTGGGTGCGGTGCTCGAGGGCACCAGCACGGTGGCGACTTCCACGCCGGAGAGCAACACCGCGAACAACACGGCCACGGCCAACGCGGGCAACGGCGGCCAGACCACGCCGCTGTTCAGCGACCCGGGTGTGGATGTGAACCCGATTCCTTCAGGCAGCCCAGGCACGACGGTGACCACCACCGTGACGCTGAGCAACAACGGCAGCACCACGGTGACCTTCACGCCGGTGGTGACGGTCAACGGCGTGACCACGACCCTCACGGCGGTGACGCTGGCGCCGGGGCAGAGCACGCTGAGCGCGCCGATCAGCGTGCCGCTGACGCCCACGGGTGCCACCGTCACGGCCAACGTGACCGCGCCGAGCGTGCCCGACAGCAACCCGGCGAACAACACCGACACCGAGACGACGAACCCGTTGTTTGCGGATGTGACGACCGCGATTGATCTGCCGGCCAGCGCGCCTGCGGGCTCGGTGGTCAGCGGCACCGTGGTGTTCACCAACAGCGTGGGTGCGGGTGTCACCGCCAGCGCCACGGTGGGCACGGTCACGCTCTCCAGCGGCGAGGTGCGCACCTTCACGGTGGGCAACCTCACACCAGGACAAAGCGTCACGAGCACCTTCACCGCCACCGTGCCGAGCACGGTGGGTGCGGTGCTCGAGGGCACCAGCACGGTGGCGACTTCCACGCCGGAGAGCAACACCGCGAACAACACGGCCACGGCCAACGCGGGCAACGGCGGCCAGACCACGCCGCTGTTCAGCGACCCGGGTGTGGATGTGAACCCGATTCCTTCAGGCAGCCCAGGCACGACGGTGACCACCACCGTGACGCTGAGCAACAACGGCAGCACCACGGTGACCTTCACGCCGGTGGTGACGGTCAACGGCGTGACCACGACCCTCACGGCGGTGACGCTGGCGCCGGGGCAGAGCACGCCGAGCGCGCCGATCAGCGTGCCGCTGACGCCCACGGGTGCCACCGTCACGGCCAACGTGACCGCGCCGAGCGTGCCCGACAGCAACCCGGCGAACAACACCGACACCGAGACGACGAACCCGTTGTTTGCGGATGTGACGACCGCGATTGATCTGCCGGCCAGCGCGCCTGCGGGCTCGGTGGTCAGCGGCACCGTGGTGTTCACCAACAGCGTGGGTGCGGGTGTCACCGCCAGCGCCACGGTGGGCACGGTCACGCTCTCCAGCGGCGAGGTGCGCACCTTCACGGTGGGCAACCTCACACCAGGACAAAGCGTCACGAGCACCTTCACCGCCACCGTGCCGAGCACGGTGGGTGCGGTGCTCGAGGGCACCAGCACGGTGGCGACTTCCACGCCGGAGAGCAACACCGCGAACAACACGGCCACGGCCAACGCGGGCAACGGCGGCCAGACCACGCCGCTGTTCAGCGACCCGGGTGTGGATGTGAACCCGATTCCTTCAGGCAGCCCAGGCACGACGGTGACCACCACCGTGACGCTGAGCAACAACGGCAGCACCACGGTGACCTTCACGCCGGTGGTGACGGTCAACGGCGTGACCACGACCCTCACGGCGGTGACGCTGGCGCCGGGGCAGAGCACGCTGAGCGCGCCGATCAGCGTGCCGCTGACGCCCACGGGTGCCACCGTCACGGCCAACGTGACCGCGCCGAGCGTGCCCGACAGCAACCCGGCGAACAACACCGACACCGAGACGACGAACCCGTTGTTTGCGGATGTGACGACCGCGATTGATCTGCCGGCCAGCGCGCCTGCGGGCTCGGTGGTCAGCGGCACCGTGGTGTTCACCAACAGCGTGGGTGCGGGTGTCACCGCCAGCGCCACGGTGGGCACGGTCACGCTCTCCAGCGGCGAGGTGCGCACCTTCACGGTGGGCAACCTCACACCAGGACAAAGCGTCACGAGCACCTTCACCGCCACCGTGCCGAGCACGGTGGGTGCGGTGCTCGAGGGCACCAGCACGGTGGCGACTTCCACGCCGGAGAGCAACACCGCGAACAACACGGCCACGGCCAACGCGGGCAACGGCGGCCAGACCACGCCGCTGTTCAGCGACCCGGGTGTGGATGTGAACCCGATTCCTTCAGGCAGCCCAGGCACGACGGTGACCACCACCGTGACGCTGAGCAACAACGGCAGCACCACGGTGACCTTCACGCCGGTGGTGACGGTCAACGGCGTGACCACGACCCTCACGGCGGTGACGCTGGCGCCGGGGCAGAGCACGCCGAGCGCGCCGATCAGCGTGCCGCTGACGCCCACGGGTGCCACCGTCACGGCCAACGTGACCGCGCCGAGCGTGCCCGACAGCAACCCGGCGAACAACACCGACACCGAGACGACGAACCCGTTGTTTGCGGATGTGACGACCGCGATTGATCTGCCGGCCAGCGCGCCTGCGGGCTCGGTGGTCAGCGGCACCGTGGTGTTCACCAACAGCGTGGGTGCGGGTGTCACCGCCAGCGCCACGGTGGGCACGGTCACGCTCTCCAGCGGCGAGGTGCGCACCTTCACGGTGGGCAACCTCACACCAGGACAAAGCGTCACGAGCACCTTCACCGCCACCGTGCCGAGCACGGTGGGTGCGGTGCTCGAGGGCACCAGCACGGTGGCGACTTCCACGCCGGAGAGCAACACCGCGAACAACACGGCCACGGCCAACGCGGGCAACGGCGGCCAGACCACGCCGCTGTTCAGCGACCCGGGTGTGGATGTGAACCCGATTCCTTCAGGCAGCCCAGGCACGACGGTGACCACCACCGTGACGCTGAGCAACAACGGCAGCACCACGGTGACCTTCACGCCGGTGGTGACGGTCAACGGCGTGACCACGACCCTCACGGCGGTGACGCTGGCGCCGGGGCAGAGCACGCCGAGCGCGCCGATCAGCGTGCCGCTGACGCCCACGGGTGCCACCGTCACGGCCAACGTGACCGCGCCGAGCGTGCCCGACAGCAACCCGGCGAACAACACCGACACCGAGACGACGAACCCGCTGGTGGCCGACCCGGCGGTGGATGTGAACCCAATTCCCTCAGGTGTTCCGGGCACGACCGTGACCACCACGGTGACGCTGAGCAACAACGGAACCAACACGGTGACCTTCACGCCGGTGGTTGTGGTCAACGGGGTGAGCACGACCCTCACAGCGGTCACGCTGGCCCCGGGTGCGAGCACCCTGAGCGCGCCCATCAGCGTGCCGGTGACAACCACGGGGGCGACGGTGACGGCCAACGTGACGGGCTCCAGCCTGCCCGATACCGACTCGACGAACAACACCGACACCGAGACAGCCGCTGTTGCAGCGCCCACGGCGTCGATCTCCGGCCGGGTCTTCTTTGACAAAAACCGCACTCGGTTCTTCGAGCCGGCTACTGACGACGGCCTGGCTGGTTACCGGGTGGAGTTGCTGCAATTGCAGGGTGGAGCTCCCGTTGTTGTGGGCACAGCGGTCACCACCAGCACGGGTGGTTACGTCATCGCTGCACAACAACCGGGTACGGGTTATCAGCTGCGTTTCCGGGATCCATCAGGCAATGTGATCCTGGGCACGCCATTCAACCAGTCTGCGTTCACACAGGCCAACAACACTTCGACAGGTACCAACCAGCTGTTTGGCACGGTTCTTCCGGGGGCCGTGTTGCCTGTTGCGGGCGTGATTCAAGACATCACGCTGTACGACGGCGACAACGTGATCCAGCAAAACCTGCCACTTGACCCCAGTGGCGTGGTGTACGACTCGGTGACGCGACAACCCCTGGGCGGAGCGACGGTTCGCCTGGTGGGCCCCGCTGGCTTTGTTCCGGCCACTCAACTGGTGGGAGGTTCGGACGTCTACGTGACAGACCCCGCCACCGGTATCTACCAGTTCCTGTTTGTGAACAATCCACCGAGTGGCGTGTACACCCTGGAGGTGACGCCGCCCGCCAACTACGCTCCGCCCATCGCCTTGCTCGGTGGCGTGTCGACGCCAAGTGCCACCTTGACGGTGCCGGCGGGCGACACCAATGTGCAGCCGCAGGCAGAGGCGCCACCCGTGGGCACCAATGGCACACCGGGCACCACCTACTACCTGGCCTTGGACTTCAACTTCGCCAACCCAGGCAACGTGTTCAACAACCACATCCCGCTGGATCCGCTGTCGACGGGTGCGCTCCTGGTGAGCAAGGTAGGCGATCGTTCGGTGGCCGAGCTAGGCGACTCGATTCGCTACACCATCCGGCTGAGGAACACCACGGCACAGGTGCTGAACAACGTGGTGGTGGAAGACGTCCTCCCCGCGGGCTTCCGTTACATCCCAGGTACGGCGCGACTCGGAACCGCCACGCTGGCCGACCCAGCCGGCGCCACGGGCCGATCGCTGAGCTTCTCCCTGCCGGTGCCGTTGGCAGCCAGCGGCACCCAGGATCTCAGCTACTTCGTGCGCCTGGGTGTGGGTTCGCAGCAAGGTGACGGCATCAACCGGGCCACCGGTGTCTTCGATGGTCCGGGCGGGACCCGCGTGCGATCCAACACGGCGGCCTTCAAGGTCACCGTGCAGGGCGGCGTGTTCAGCAACGAAGGCTGCATCGTCGGCAAGGTCTACACAGACTGCGATGGCAACCATGTGCAGAACAACGCCAGCGGCTCGCGCGAGATCGGCATCCCGGGTGTGCGCCTGGTCATGCTCGATGGCTCGTATGTGATCACCGACAGCGAAGGCAAGTACAGCATGTGTGGCCTGAAGTCGCAGACCCATGTGCTCAAAGTCGACCGCACTACGCTGCCCAAGGGCGCACGCATGCTGCCTTCCAGCAACCGCAACGCGGGCGATGGCAACAGCCTCTTTGTGGACATGAAGGGCGGCGAGCTGCATCGCGCGGACTTCATTGAAGGCTCGTGCTCGGTGGACGTGCTCGATCAGGTCAAGGCACGCCGCGCGCAGGGAGGTGTTCAGGCGCCAGAAACCGAAAACGGAGGAGATCAGCGCATCCGCCCGGGAGGTGAGCTGCCTTTGCAGCAAATCCTGCCAGCGCCGCGCCAGAACGTCCTGCCGCCCTCGACCTCGGGGAGGGCCGTGCAATGAAACACCTCGCTTCACAGAACCAGCGACCGATCGCCGTGAATCACAAGACGCCCGTGGCCCTGGCCGCCGCCCTGCTGGCCACTGCCGTGCTCGCCCAGCCGGCCGCTGATACCACCAGTGCCGATGTGCCTGAGGCTCGCAGCGCATTCACCACGGGGGGCCAGCCCAGCATCGGCCCGCGGCCGTTTACCTCATTCCTGCAGCGCCTGGAGTCACCGGTGGACCGCATCTCGGTGCAGGTCGCTGGAGACAACCTGCCGGCCGATGGCGTGGGCTCGACGGATGTGGTGGTCACGCTCAAGGACAAGAACGGCCAGGTGGTGCAGGCCGATGTTGACGTCACGGTCGAGGTCAACGGCGGCGCACGTCTGATGATGCCGGGCCGGACCACCTCCGAATCCAGCGCCGACCGGGCCGACATCGACCGCATCGCACCGGGTACCCAGTCGCTGGTCTCTGGTGGGTTGCTGCGGTTTAAGCTGTTGTCGCCCTACAAGCCGGAAGCCGTCACTCTGCGGGTGTCGGTCAAGGGCGTGGCGGAGCAGGTGGTGGTGCGCTACGTGCCTGACCTTCGCGAAATGATCGCAGTCGGCTTGATCGAAGGGCGCTTGCGCTCCGACAAATTTGATCCGACGAAGATCGTGCCTGTGCGCGAAGACGATGCGTTTGACGCCGAGCTCAAGGGTTTCGAGAAAGAGTTCAACGGTGGCAGGTCGCGCCTGGGTGCTCGCGCAGCCATCTACCTCAAGGGCAAGATCAAGGGCGAGTACCTCCTGACGCTGGCCTACGACTCGGACAAAGAAACCGACCGTGAGCTGTTCCAGGACATCAATCCGGAAGACTTCTACCCGGTTTACGGCGACTCCAGTGTGCGTGGCGTGGATGCGCAGAGCTCCAAGAAGCTTTATGTGCGCGTGGACCGCAACCGCAGCTTCCTGCTGTATGGCGACTACACCACCATCGACGACAACGGCGCGCGTCGCCTGAGCCAGTACAGCCGCTCGGTGGCGGGCCTCAAGGGCCGTTACGAAGAAGGCCGCGTCACCGCCAACGCCTTCGTGGCGCAGGACAACCTGCGCCAGGTGATCGACGAGTTCCCGGGTCGAGGCGTCTCTGGTCCGTATTCCGTGTCCAACCCGAACGGGGTGACGGGGTCAGAAAAAATCGAAATCCTGGTGCGCGACCGCAACCAGCCCACGACCATTCTGAAATCCACGCTGCTGGCGCGCAACAGCGACTACGAGTTCGAGCCTTTCAGCGGACAGATTCTGTTCCGCGCACCAGTGCCCAGCTTCGATGACCAGCTCAATCCGGTCACCATCCGCGTGACCTACGAGGTCGACCAAGGCGGAGAGAAGTTCTTTGTCTACGGTGGCGATCTCAAGCTTGCCCTGACCGACACGCTCACCCTCGGCGTGGCCGCGGCCAAGGACGAGAACCCACAGTCCCCCTACACCGTGATCGGTGCGAATCTGCAGCTCAAGCTGAGCGAGCAGACCGAGCTGATCGCCGAGATTGCGCGCACCCGCAGCCTGGTCAACGACGGTGCCAGCGGATTCAACAGCAACACGAGCAACAGCTTCAACGGCAAGAGCGGCGAGCTCTCGGGCAGCGCTGTGCGGGTGGAGATTCGCCACAACGACGAGACACTGCGCGGCCGGGCCTATGCGGCCCGGGCCAGCGAAGACTTCAACAACAGCGCCGCCGGCATCACCGGCGGGCGCACCGAGATCGGTGCATCCGGTGTGTATCAGGTCACGCCATCGCTCAGCGTCAATGCCGAGGTGCTGCGCTCACAGGAAAAACTGGAACGCGTGACTGCGCCAGTGGATACCGAGTCCCAGGCGCTGTCGGCGGGTGTCGACTACAAGGTCAACGAAAAACTGACGGTGGGCGGTGGTGTGCGTGTGGTCAAGGAAGACGCCGCCACGCTGGCCAGCCTGACCAGCAGCGTGTGCTCCAACGGCACCACGACCAACAGCTCGGGCTACAACAGCGGTTTTGGCATCAGCCAGGTGGGTAACCAGGCCATCGATCCGGCCACGGGCCTGCCAGTGGTGTGCTCGCCCATCAACCCGACCGTGCCCACCGCACCCGAAGACCTGGACCGCACCTCGGTTTACGGCCGCGCCGCCTACAAGATGACCGAGCGCCTCACGCTCAGCGGTGAACTGCAGCGCGAACTGGGCAACGACGGCACCAACCTCTACCGCATCGGTGCCGACTGGCAGGTGGCGGACAAGACCCGCCTCTATGGTCGCTACGAGCGCTCCCGCGAGTTCGGCGGCGCCTACGGTCTGGGTGTGGGTGACGCGGCGAGCGCCTTTGCCATCGGGGTCGACACCCAGTACATGCAGGATGGTTCGCTGTACAGCGAGTACCGGCTGCGCGATGCGGAGTCCGGCAAGGACATCCAGGCCGCAGTCGGCCTGCGCAACGGCTGGATGCTGAGCCCGGGCCTGAGGCTGGTGACCAACGTCGAGCGGGTCACCGCCACCAGTGGCGACGCCACCGCGCTGGCCGCTGGCCTGGAGTACACCGGCAGCGAACTCTGGAAGTCCTCCGGGCGCGTCGAGTGGCGCCAGGATGCCGACAACACCAACCACCTGCTGACGGTGGGCGTGGCGCGTAAGCTGGACCGTGACTGGACGCTGCTGGCGCGCGACTACTTCAATCGCGTCAAGCCACGCACCGCGACAGGCAGCGACACGCGCCAGAACCGTTTCCAGGTCGGCTTTGCTTACCGGCCAGTCGACAACAACCGTTTCGACGCACTGGGTGTGGTCGAGCAGCGCAGCGAGTACATCGGCGGCACCGATGGCATCGACCGCGACGCGACCATCTTCAGCCTGCGCGGCAACTACCACCCGAGCCGGCCGTGGTGGCTGTCGGGCCGGTTGGCGCACAAGCGCGTCAACGAGGTGTTGCTGGGCTCGATCCGCGACAACTACAGCGCCAGCCTGGTGGGTGCACGCCTGACCTACGACGTCACCAACCGCTGGTCGGTCGGCGGCCTGTTCAATGTGCTGCAAGGCAGCGGAGCAGGCAGCGAGCGCCAGTATGCCTATGGCATCGAAGTGGGCTACGTGCTGATGGACAACCTCTACGCCACGCTGGGCTACAACTGGCGCGGCTTCAGCGACAAAGAGCTCTCGGGCACCGATTACACCAACCGCGGCTGGGTGCTGGGCCTGCGCTACAAGTTCGACGAAGACATCTTCCGCGCGAAAGACGCGGCTGTGAACAAGACCCTGTCGCCATCAGCGACCCAACCCTGACGCAAGGACGGGCCATGAAAGACACCACCGCTGCCAACTCCTTTGCAGGGCACCTTGTGAGCCGCCCGCACCCTGATCCGATGCCCCCTCTTATGCGCAAGACCTTCGCCCTTCCCCTTCTCTTGTCTGCTCTGGCGATCACAGGCTGCGCCGGTTTCAGCCAGCCAGCACCGGCGCCCACCGCGCAAGCCACCGGTCTGACGCCTCAGGCCGCGCGCATCACCGACGAGCGCATCCTTGGTGACCGCAAGACGATGGAGACGGTGCAGCAGCGGCTGCGCGCGCTCAACGAGGCTGGTGTGTTGCAGAACAACTACTCGCTGGCCAAGGCACAGTGCTGGCTGGACACTGCGAAGACGCAATACCACGAGAACGACCGCACCGGCTATGTGGAAGAGTCGCTGGCCGAGTCGATCAAGATCACCCAGGCGCTGGAGGCCGACAAGGCCGCGCGGGCCGGGCTGGACACGCCGCTGGTCGCAGGCAGCGTCAAGTTGCGCGACGATCTCTGGGCCAAGCTGGCTGGCTTCAAGAACAACCCTGCCACGCTGAGCTGCAACGCACGCACCGTTGCGTGCGCCGAAGTTCGTCTGGTGCGCGCCGGACACGCCCAGGAGCAGACTGGCTGGCGCCAGGCCACGCCGCATGTGGCCATGGCTGAAGACGCGGTGCGCCGCGCCGCCGACGAGGCGGCCAGCTGTGCCGTTCCCGCCGCTGCCCCAGGTGCGGGACTTGCGCCGGCACCGGCCCCCGCACCGGCGCCGGTCGTTGTGCAAAAAGAGAGCATCGTGCTGCTCGGCGATGCGCTGTTCAAGTTCAATAAGGCCGGGCGCGACGACTTGCTGCCGGGTGGCCTGGAGCGACTGCGCGAAGTGGCTGAGAGCCTGAAGAAGTACCGCAGCATCGAGACCCTCGACTTCATCGGTCACACCGACCGTTACGGCAGAACGGCGTACAACGATGCTTTGTCCCTCACGCGGGCCAACACGGTGCGCGCCTACCTGGAAGGCCTGGGCGTCAAGGCTGCAAAGACCACCACCGAAGGCCGTGGGTCGCGCGAACCCCTGGTGCAATGCAGCACCACGCCACCCAAAGCCCAGCAGGTGATTTGTCTGCAACCCAACCGTCGGGTGCAGATCGAGGTGCTGGGCATCAAGTGATGCGAGGCGGTCTGGGTGGAGGGCGCTCGCCGCGCCTGTTCATCCGTCCGTAAAAAAAACCGCTCCGGGTCAAGGCCCGGAAGCGGTTTTTTTCTGGTGTGCACCGATGAGGCTGCGCCTTCAGGCGTCGGGCAAAACGGCCGTGACCTCGATCTCCACCCGCGCGCGCGCTTCGACCAGGGCGCTGACCTCCACGCAGGTCATGGCGGGAAAGCACTTGCCCATCACCGCCCGGTAGGCCTCGCCCAACTCACGCAGGCGGGCGTTGTATTCCACCCGGTCGACGATGTACCAGGTCATGCGCACCATGTGCTGCGGCCCGGCGCCTGCGCAGGCCAGCACCGCGTGCACGTTGTCCAGCGCCTGCCGGGTCTGCTCGATGAAATCGTCGCTCTCGAATTGTTGCGCGGCGTTCCAGCCGATCTGGCCCCCCACAAAAATCAGTGTGCCGCGCGCAGCCACGCCATTGGCATAACCTTTGGCGGCGGCCCAGCCAGGGGGTTGCAGCAGTTGCATGAAGGACTCCTGTTCAGGTGCTGGCGCTCGCGGCCAGCTTGCGCAGGGCGAAACGTTGCAGCTTGCCGGTTTCGGTGCGCGGGAGCTGGTCCACAAACACCACATCGCGCGGGTATTTGTAAGGCGCCAGGGTGTTTTTCACATGGTCTTGCAAGGCCTTGGTCTGCGCACCATCGGGCAGCTGACCCGGCTTGAGCACGACGTAGGCCACGATCACCATGCCGCGCTCGTCGTCGGGTCGGCCGACTACACCGCATTCGGCCACCGACGGGTGGGCCAGCAAGGCCGCCTCCACCTCCGGGCCCGCCACGTTGTAGCCCGACGTGATGATCATGTCGTCGGTCCGGGCGTGGTAGAAAAAGTAGCCATCGGCATCTTGCCGGAACGCATCGCCAGGAAAATTCCAGCCGTCCCGCGCGTAGCTGCGCTGGCGCGGGTCGTCGAGGTAGCGGCAGCCGGTCGGGCCTTTGACCGCAAGCCGCCCCACTTCGCCGATGGGCAGTTCGTGGCCGTTGTCGTCCACGATGCGCGCGGTGTAGCCTGGCACCACCTGACCGATGGCGCCGCGGCGCACCGTTTCGGGCGCGCTTGAAATGAAGATGTGGAACATCTCGGTGGCGCCGATGCCGTCGAGCATCTCGATGCCACTGGCATCCTTCCACAGCTGGCGTGTCGCATCGGGCAGGCCTTCGCCCGCGCTCACGGTGATGCGCAGGCGGCCCACGCCGTGTCGCTTCGCAAATGGCGCCATCTGGCGGTAGAAGGTGGGCGCGGTGTAGCAGATGGTGGCACCCACCTGCGCGATCAGCATCACCATGGCTTCGGGCGTGTAGGGGATGCTGGGAAAGTAGACCGATGCACCAGCCCACATGGGGAAAATCAGCAGGCCGCCCAGGCCGAAGGTGAAGGCCAGTGGCGGCGAGCCGACCACGATGTCGTCGGGCGTGGCGCGCAGCACATTGCGCGGCCAGGTTTCACAGGCAGCCAGCACATCGCCATGGCTGTGAACCGCGGCCTTCGGGCTGCCGGTGGTGCCCGAAGTGAAGGCGAGCAGGGCAATGTCGCTGGCGGCGGTGGGGCAGGGTGAGGCGTGGGTGGACTTGGCTTGCGCCAGTGCTTCGAGCGAACCCGGAGACACGTCGGGCGTATTGAAGACCAGAAAGGGAAGGGCGGCTCTGGCCGTGTCGGACAACCATGCGCTGCGCAGCTCATCTTGCAGATGCACGTCGCACAGGGCGGCGCTGGGCTGCGCCTTGTCGAGGATGGTGGTGAGTTCGCGCGCGCGCAGCAGCGGCATGGTGGCCACCGCGATCAGTCCGCTTTGAACCACTGCGAGCCAGGCCAGCGCCATGGCGATGGAATTGCCCCCGCGCAGCAGTACGCGGTTGCCCGGCACCAGGCCCAGCTCGCCGGTGAGCACGTTGGCGATGCGGTTGACCTCGATCTGGGCCTGGGTGTAGCTCAGCGTGCGAACGTCGCTGCGCAGCATCGGTCGCTCGGCGTGTCCGTTGGCGGCTGCGCGCTCAAAGAGCGTCTGCACCAGGTTGAGCTTCGGCGGCAGTTGCAGCTCGGGCAGCTCATGGCAGAACGCCGGCCACTGATCGGGCGGCGGCAGGCGGTCTTGAACAAAGCGGTCGATCTGGGCGCTGGCCATGGCGGACTCCACGGGCGATCAGGGTTTCAGGGCGTGTCTGCCCAGGATCAACAGTTGCACTTCACTCGCTCCTTCATAAATGCGCAGCGAGCGGATGTCGCGGTACAGGTGCTCGATCACCTGCCCCACTTGCACGCCGCGGCCACCAAACAGCTGCAACGCCATGTCGATGACCTTTTGTGCGTTTTCGGTGGCGGTGAGCTTGGCACTCGCCGCGGCGGCGGTGTAGGCAGCTGTACCGGCGCCGCTGGTGGCACTGCGGTCGCGCATCCAGGCCGCGCGGTAGGTGAGCATCGCGGCGGCGTCGATCAGCGCACCCATTTCGCCCAGACGCGCCTGGGTGAGCTGGAAATCGGCCAGGGTCTGGCCGAACATCTTGCGGCTCTTTGCATGCGCCACGGCTTCGGCGAAGGCGCGGCGCGCCATGCCCAGCGCGGCGGCGGCGACCGAGGGTCGGAAAATGTCGAGCGTCTTCATGGCGAGCTTGAAGCCGCCTTGCTGCGGTCCGACGAGCGCATCGCTGGTGACGGCGCAGTCGGTAAAGCGCAGGGTGGCGAGCGGGTGCGGCGCCATCACGTGAAGGTGTTCGCTGCTGTCCAGTCCGGTGCAGTCGGCGTCCACCACGAAGGCACTGATGCCGCGCGAACCGGCGTCTGGATCGGTCTTGGCGAAGACGAGGTAGAAGTCGGCCAGACCGCCGTTGCTGATCCAGGTCTTGCAGCCGTTGAGCGTCCAGCCGCTGGCCGACGGTGTGGCACGGGTGACCATGGCCGCGACGTCGGAGCCGGCGTCGGGCTCGCTCAAGGCAAAGGCGGCGATCTTCTCGCCGCGCCCAACGGCCGGCAGGTAGCGCGTTTGCTGCTCGGGTGTTCCGGCCAGCGACAGTGCGCCGCTGCCCAGGCCTTGCATGGCGAAGGCGAAGTCGGCCAGGGGCGAGTGGTAGGCCAGGGTTTCGCGCAGGATGACCAGCGCGCGCGAGTCCAGCGTGGGCAAAGCGCCGCCATGGTCGGCGGCGACGCAGTAGCGCAGCCAGCCATCGGCGCCCAGGCGCCGCACCCACTCGCGGCAGGCGGTGCGGTCGTCCGACTCATCGACCTCTTGCGATGCCGCCCAGGGCGCCAGCCGGTTGGCCAGCGCGCGGTGCTCGTCGTCGAAAAACGGCAGCTCCAGGTGAGCCAGCGGTGGCAAGGCGCCATGAGGGTGGGGTTGTTCAAACGCCACCACCTCAATCACCTTGGAATTGCGGGCGCTGCTTGGCAGCGAAAGCCTCAAAGGCGCGCTGGAAGTCTTGTGTCTGCATGCAGATGGCCTGTGCCTGGGCTTCGGCTTCGATGGCCTGGTCCAGTGTCATGGCCCATTCCTGGTGCAGCATGGTCTTGGTCATGCCGTGGGCAAAGGTAGGGCCTTGCGCGAGTTGCGAGGCAAGCTTGTGTGCTGCAGGCAGCAGTGCGTCGCTCTCGTGCAGTGCGTTGAAGAAGCCCCAGGCCAGTGCTTCGGTGGCGGACATGGCGCGGCCGGTGAACAGCAGTTCACTGGCGCGGCCCTGGCCGATCATGCGCGGCAGCAGGGCGCAGGCGCCCATGTCGGCTCCGGCCAGACCGACGCGGGTGAAGAGGAAGGCGACCGTGGCCGCGGGCGTGCCCAGCCGCAGATCGGAGGCCAGCGCCATCATGGCGCCGGCACCGGCGCACACGCCGTCGAGGGCCGCGACGATGGGCTGAGGACAGGCGCGCATGGCACTGACCAGAGCGCCGGTCATTCGTGTGAAAGCCAGCAGTTCGGGCATGCACATCTTCGTGAGCGGACCGATGATCTCGAACACATCGCCACCCGAGCAGAAGTTGCCGCCCGCGCCCGTCAGCACCACGGCCTTGACGTCGGTGGCTTGCTGCAACGACACAAACCAGTCGCGCAGCTCGGCGTAGGAGTCGAAGGTGAGTGGGTTCTTGCGCTCGGGCCGGTTGAGCGTGACTGTGGCCACGCCGTCGACCACACTGAGCGCGAAATGCTGCGGGGCGCGATTCGCCACCGGGCCGTACTGGCTGCGCATCGGGTTGTGGTCGGGGATGGGGTGCTTCATGGGCGGCGGGTCCTTGGGGGCGACTTATTCGATCGGGTCGGGGTCCAGACGGGCATTGATATCAAGTTGATGCTGCTTGACCTTGCCCAGCAGCCTGTGGAGCTGGTCCAGATCTCGCGGTGCCAGGCCTTCGAAGGCGTCGACGATCCATTGCTCGTGTTGGGTCGCCATGGCGGCGAACGCAGCGTGACCGCGGCCAGTCAGGCGCACGCGAAACGCGCGGCGGTCCCCGTCCACACCCAGCCGTTCGACCAGCCCCTCGGCCACCAGCTGGTCGGTGATGCCGGTGACGTTGCCGCCGGTGACCATGAGCCGGTGCGACAACTCCTTCATCTTCAGCCCTTCGGGGTGGCGTTCCAGCTGGGCCATGAGGTCAAAACGGGGCAGTGTGGTGTCGAACTGCTCACGCAGGCCTGCGCGTACCCGTTTCTCGATCAGTTGCGAACAGGTCAGCAGGCGCAGCCACAGCCGCAGTTCCTGCGCGTGTTCGCTGTGTGCGCGGGCTTCGAGGTCGAGCGGGGCGTTCATGGTTCATTAGTTTAGGCATGAAATATTGCCTGCCCATGGGGATTACCCGCAGCCCATTTGATCTGTTCGGGATCCTGATCGGTGCTCAGGGTGCAAGAATGGGTCATTGCACGCCATTGAGGAGCACACCATGTCCCTGTACCGATTCAAGTCCCGCGAAACCGGCGATCTCGTGATGCTGCAGCCCGACGGCCAGCACATTTTGGAGATCATTGGCAAAGACGCCAGTGCGGCGGGTGTGATCCTGCCGCAGCAAATTCCCGCGGCGGTACAAGCGTTGCGCGATGCGGTGGTGCTGGAAGAGGCCACGCAGAAACGCCTGCGCGAAGAGGCTCAGGCACAGGGCGAGCCGCCACCCGAATTTCCGAAGGTAAGCCTGCGCCTGCGCAGTGCGCCTTTCATCGAAATGCTGCAGCGCTGCGAAAAGGCGCAGGTCGAGGTGGTCTGGGGCGTTTGAGGCGGGGTCGGAACCGGGTCGCGCCTGCCCTGACGCGCCCGGCGTGTGTCAGGATCAGTCGACCTTGGCGCCCGAGGCCTGGACCACCGGCGCCCACTTCGCGATCTCGGCGGCAATCAGCTGAGTGAACTCGGCGGGGGTGTTGCCGCTCGGGATGGCGCCCAGCGACAGCAACCGCTCCTGGGTGGCTGGCAGGTTCAGGGCCTTGGCGGTTTCCTGCTGCAGCCGGTTGACCACTTCGGGCGGCGTGCCAGCTGGAGCGAGCAAACCAAACCAGGAGCTGGCCTCGAAACCCGGTAGCGCACCGGCTTCTGCGATCGTTGGCAGCTCGGGCAGGCTGGACGAACGCACGGCGCTGGTCACCGCAAACGCCTTCAGGGTGCCTTGTTTGATGTGGGGCATGGCCGAGGGCAGGTTGTCGAACATGACGTCGGTGGCGCCGCCCAGCAGATCGGCCATGGCTGGCGCAGACCCGCGGTAGGGGATGTGGGTCATGAAGATGCCGTTGCGTGCCTTGAACAGTTCACCCGCCAGGTGGATCGAAGTGCCATTGCCGCTGGAGGCCATGTTGAGCTGGCCCGGATGAGCTTTGGCGTAGCGCACGAAGTCGGTCACGGAGTTGATGCCGAGGGCCTGCGCTCGTTTGGCGTTCATCACCATCACGTTGGGCACTCCGGCGACCAGGGTGATGGGAGCGAAGTCTTTCTGGGGGTCGTAGGGCAGCTTGCTGTAAAGCGACTTGTTGATGCCATGCGTGCCCACCGTGCCCATGAGCAGGGTGTAGCCGTCGCCGGGTGACTTGGCCACCGCGTCGGCACCGATGTTGCCGCCAGCGCCACCCTTGTTTTCCACGAGGAAGGGCTGCCCCAGCGCCTTGGAGAGTTCGGGTGCGAGCACGCGTGCGAGGATGTCGGTGGTGCCGCCAGCAGCGAATGGCACCACGATGCGCACCGGTTTGCTGGGCCAGTTGGCCTGAGCCTGCGCGCCGCTGCTGAAGGCGAGGCCAGCGAGCAAGCCGCCCAGCAGGCCAAGACTGCGGCGGCGGGTTCGGGCTGCGGGCAAAAGGGTGGTGGGCGTCATGGGTGTCTCCTTGTGTTTGTGATGATGTCCAACTGGTCGGCCAGTGGCTTTCCGGTCTCGAATCCCAGTGCCAGGGCCTGGGGATTGCAGTGGCTGACGATGCCGTCATGCAGTGTACTGGCGGCCTGTCCGATGCAGGCGCTGGTGTGCGACACCGTGAGCGCTGCCAGGCCAGCGGCTTGCAGGGCGCCGAGTCCCGCGATGCCGGCGTTTTCCCTGCCTACACCTGCGTCGTTGAACACACTCAGACAGGGCCTGGCGGCTATGGCGTAACGGGCTGAGCTCAGGCCACCGTGGGAGCCGCTCAAAGCAATGCAGCCCGCGTCGGCGGGCTGCAGTTCGGTGATGGAGTCCACCACCCGGATCGGGATCGGTGGTGGCAAGGTCTTCACCCAGTGACACCCAGGATCGGGCCATGCCCGTCCGTAGGTGTCGTCCCCTTGGGGGGACGGCGCAAAGCGCCGCAGGGGTGGGTCACAGTCAGTCGGCGAACTGGCCGGCGGCGTCGATCACGGTCTTGAGCTTGGTGATCTGGTCGGCCACGAAAGCCTTGTGGCCAGCGGGCGTCATGCGCTTGTCGGTGACAACGGCAGCACCCAGGGCCTCTTGCTTCTTGATGAAATCGGGATCCTTCAGAGCGACCAGCAACGCGTCGTTCAGCTTTTTGGTCACGTCGGCTGGCGTGCCCTTGGGCGCATACAGACCGTGCCAGATGGTGAGGTTGAAGTCCTTCAGACCCATTTCCTGCAAGGTCGGGTAGTCCTTGAGCACCTTGTTGTTGCTCAGCGGCTTGGCGGTGGTGACGGCAAAACCCTTCACGCGGCCCGCTTCGATCTGGGCGACGGTGTTGGTGGTCTGGTCACACATCACGTCGACCTGGCCGCCGATCAGGTCGTTCATGGCCGGGCCGGTGCCACGGTAGGCGATGGTGGTCATGGCCTTGTCGAGCTTGACGGCCGACTGCCACATCAGACCGCACAGGTGCGAGGCCGATCCCAGGCCGGCATGGGCCAGGTTGAGCTTGCCGCCGTTGGCACGGATGTAGTTCTCGAAGTCGCGGTAAGTGTTGGCGGGCAGCTTGGGCGAGCCGATGAGCGTCATGGGCACGTCGTTGATCATGCCCAGGTACTCGAAATCTTCCAGCGCCTTGAACTGCAGCTTGCGGTAAAGGCCGGCAGTGGATGCCATGCCGATGTGCCAGACCAGCAGGGTGTAGCCATCCGGATTGGCGCGGGCCACCTTGGTGCCTGCGATGGTGCCGCCGGCACCGGCTGCGTTTTCCACGATGATGGTCGCGTCACCCAGCGGCTTGCGCATGGCCTCGGCGAGCTGGCGTGCGACCGTGTCGGTCGGGCCGCCGGCGGCGAACGGCACGACGAAGGTGATGGGTTTGGCGGGATAACCTTGGGCAAAGGCACCGGCGGAGACCACAGCGGTCAGGGCAAAGGCAAGGGCTTTTTTCATGGAAAGTCTCCAGGTTGGGAAAAACTCCGGCGATGTTATCGGCGCCGAACTCGGCGGGCATCGCGGATAGTACTTAGCAACCAGGGTGGGTAAACCCGGGACCGTTTCGGAGCTGACCGCCATGTTGCGCCGCAGCACGACGGTCGCTGCGCGCTCACTGGTAGCTGCGCGCGTCCTCAATCACCTTGCCGTCGTTGGGCAGGCTGCCCGGGCTCACCAGCTGCACCTGAGAGCGCAGCTTGGTGACCTCGCGCACCGCGGCTTCAATCTGCTCGCTCAGCCCTTCAGCCGCCTCGCTAGCCTCGACCTGCAGGCACATCTGGTCATTGGCCATTTCACCGCTCACCACCAGGCGCGCCTTGCCGACCTGCGGAAAACGGCGAGCAACCTCGGCCACCTGCGACGGGTGCACAAACATGCCTTTGACCTTGGTGGTCTGGTCAGCGCGGCCCATCCAGCCTTTGATGCGCGGTGCGGTGCGCCCGGTCGGACAGGTGCCAGGCAGCATGGCCGACAGGTCGCCGGTGCCGAAACGGATCAGCGGGTAGCCTGCATTCAGCGTGGTGACCACCAGCTCGCCCACTTCGCCCGCAGGCAAAGGGTCGCCCGTGCCCGGACGCACGATCTCGACGATCACCTGCTCTTCGAGCAACAGGCCCTCGCGTGCCGGGGTCTCGTAGGCCACCAGGCCAAGGTCCGCGGTGGCGTAGGTCTGGTAAACGTCGACACCGCGCTCCTTGAACCAGGCGGTAAGGCTCGGTGGGCAGGCTTCTCCGCCCACCGAGGCCTTCTGGATGCAGGAGATGTCAACTCCCGCTTCGGCCGCCTTCTCCAGCAGGATCCGCAGGAAGCTGGGGGTGCCGGTGTAGGCGTCGGGATGCAGGTCGCGGATGGCGTCGAGCTGCTGTTCGGTCTGGCCAGTGCCGGCCGGGAACACGGTACAGCCCACTGCGTGGGCACCCGCTTCCAGGATGTAGGCTCCTGGGGTCATGTGGTAGCTGAAAGCGTTGTGCACCAGCTCGCCTTTTCGGAACCCGGCGGCGTACAGCGCACGACCCGTGCGCCAGTAGTCGGCGCCAGAGCCCTCAGGTTCGTAGATCGGTCCAGGGCTAGCAAAGATGCGGGTCATGGCCGGGCCGCGCACCATCGCCGAGAAACCACCGAACGCATCACCACCTGCTGCCCGCGAGGCCTTTTGCCGCTCCAGCAGCTCGTGCTTGCGCGTGACCGGCAGCCGGGCCAGCGCAGCGCGGCTGGAGACGCTGGTCGGGTCCACGTCTTTGAGGATTTCGGCCAGTGCAGCGCTGTGCCGTTGCGCGTGCGCCAGTTGCCCAGCCAGCGCCGCCATCTGCGCAGCCTCGCGCTCGTCAGCAGATCGGGTTTCCAGAGCGTCAAAAAATTCGGTCATGGCTGTTGCGACAAATGGTCGTGTGAGGTGACTGGTTCAAGAACACCGCGGAACTGGCTTTGCCAGGCCGCAGGTGTTGCCCCCTTGAGGGGGTGACGCGCTGAAAGCGCGGCGCGGGGGTGGGCGACAAGCCCGAGAAAAGGTCTCTGGCTAGGCCAGCCACCTTTTCCGACGCTTGTACGACTTCACATCCTTGAACGACTTGCGTTCGCCACCGCCCATGCCAAGGTAAAACTCTTTCACGTCTTCGTTGTTGCGCAGATCGGCAGCGGCGCCGTCCATCACCACCCGGCCGCTTTCCATGATGTAGCCGTAGTCAGCGTATTTCAGGGCCATGTTCGTGTTTTGCTCAGCCAGCAGGAACGTGACTTTTTCCTTGGTGTTGAGGTCGCGCACGATGTTGAACACTTCTTCCACCAGCTGCGGCGCCAGACCCATCGAGGGCTCGTCGAGCAGCACGATGCTGGGGTTGGTCATGAGCGCGCGGCCAATCGCGCACATCTGCTGCTCGCCACCAGAGGTGTAGGCGGCCTGTGAGGTGCGGCGTGTCTTCAGACGTGGGAAATAGGTGTAGACCTTCTCCAGGTTGCGCGCGATCTCAGCCTTGTCGGTCCGTGTGTACGAGCCAGTGAGCAGGTTTTCCTCGATCGTCAGGTGGGCGAAGCAGTGGCGGCCCTCCATCACTTGCACCACACCGCGGTTCACCAGATCGGCCGGGCTCAGGTTCTCGATGCGTTCCCCTTTGAGCTCGATGCTGCCCTTGGTGACCTCACCGCGCTCCCCCTTGAGCAGGTTGGAGATGGCGCGCAGCGTCGTTGTCTTGCCCGCGCCGTTGCCACCCAGGATGGCCGCGATCTGGCCGTCGGCCACGGTCAGCGACACCCCCTTGAGCACCAGGATCACGTGGTTGTAGATGACCTCGATGCCGTTGACGTTGAGGACAGGGGTTGCGGTTTCAGTGCTCATGCGTTGTTCCTTGGGAGCCATTGGCAAGACGCGGCATGCCGGTCTTGACGATGGCGGCTGGAGGGCCAGCCACGATTCAGATGAGAAACCCCGCCGCGCGCGCCGTGTCCCATTCAGGGGACACCGCGGAACCGGCTTTGCCGGGCCGCAGGTGTCGCCCCCTGGAGGGGGGCGGGCGAAGCCCGGCGGGGGTGTTCACATCAGCTCTGGCAGTCGGCCGGTGCGCGGCGCGTCAGCTTCTTCTCGGCGGCGTACTTGTCGGCGGCTGCCTTCACCATCGGGTCGATGATCTGCGAGTCACCCTGCAGCCAGTCAGACGACCAGACGAACTTGGTGCCGTCCCAGGTATGCACTCGGGCCCAGGCTGCACCCATATGGTCCTTGCAGCTGGTAGAGATCGGACGCATCACGCCTTTGAACCCGAGGGCGTCCAGCTTGGCCTGGGTGAGGTTCAGGTTTTCATAGCCCCAGCGAGCCTGCTCGCCGGTCATGACCTTGCCCTTGCCAAAACGCTCCTGGGCGGCGCGCACGCCTTCCACCGCAAACATCGCTGCCGTCAGACCGCGCATGTACAGCACCTGGCCCACTTCCTCTTTCGGCCCGGTGCCCTGGCCCTTGGCGTGCAGCTTTGACAACACTTCCTTGGCCACGTCGGAGTTCGGCTCGGCACCGTGCTGCATCATGATGGCGTTGTAGCCCTTGGCACCCATGCCGACGTCTTTCACGTCAGGCTCGGCACCGGCCCACCACACGCCGTAGATGTTTTCACGCGGGTAGCCGGTGGCCTGTGCTTCCTTCAGCAGGGTGGAGTTCATCACGCCCCAACCCCAGTTGATGACGTAATCAGGGCGGTCGCGGCGGATCTGCAGCCAGGTGGCTTTTTGCTCAACACCGGGGTGGGTCACGGGCAGCAGGCTGAGCGAGAAGCCGTGCATGGCGGCGCGCTCTTGCAGCAGGGGAATCGGCTCTTTGCCGAATGGGCTGTCGTGGTAGACCAGTGCGATCTTCTTGCCCTTGAGCTTGTCCAGGCCACCGTTCTTGTTGCCCAGGTGCTGGATGATGGTGTCGGCAGCCACCCAGTAGGTGCCGGCCAGGGGGAAGTTCCACTTGAACACGCCACCGTCGGCGGATTCGCTGCGGCCATAGCCGCCGGTGAGCAGCGGGATCTTGTCGATGGGTGCTTTCTCCGTCAGCGCGAAGGTGATGCCGGTGGACAGCGGCTGGAACACGGTGGCTCCGCCGTTCTTGCCCTTCAGGCGCTCGTAGCACTCCACGCCACGGTCGGTGGCGTAGCCCGTTTCGCACTCTTCGACCAGGGTCATGACGCCGTTGATGCCGCCGCGGGCATTCACCAGCTTCATGTAGTCGGAATAGCCGTTGGCGAACGGCACGCCGTTGGGCGCGTAGGCGCCGGTTCGGTAGACCAGCGAGGGAAAGAATTGCTCCTTGGCCTGCGCGAAAGCAGCGGTGGACACCAGTGCAGACGACAAGCCCGCGGTGGCGACCGCGATGGAGAGAGCCAGAGTACGCATCTTCATTTCATTTGTCTCCTAAAAAAACCAACACAAAAAAACCCCAGGGCCTGTCAGTTCAACGCGTCTGAGCATCGTGCGCATCGGGAATGTCCCCATCGGGTGTCACCCCAATGCGCGACGAGCTTCAGCCGCGCCGATCTCAGTGCGGGAAAGGCCACAACCGCAGTTTCTGTTTGCCAATGCTCCAAAGTTTGGCCAGACCGTGTGGCTCCACGATCAGGAACCAGACGATGAGCGCACCAAAGATCATGAATTCGGTATGCGAGACCGCCGCCGTGGAGATTTCAATACCAACCATGCTGCCGAGGAAAGGCAGGAACTGGTTCAGGAAGATGGGCAGCACCACGATGAAGGCGGCGCCGAAAAAGCTGCCCATGATGGAACCCATGCCGCCGATGATCACCATGAACAGCAGCTGGAACGAGCGGTCGATAGAGAAGGCGGCCGGCTCCCAGGAGCCCAGGTGCACAAAGCCCCAGAGACCACCGGCGACGCCGATGATGAAAGAACTCACGGCGAACGCGCTGAGCTTGGCGTACATGGGGCGGATGCCAATCACCGCAGCAGCCACGTCCATGTCGCGAATGGCCATCCATTCGCGGCCGATGGCCGAACGCACCAGATTCTTGGCCAGCAGCGCAAACACCACCAGAAAGCCCAGGCAGAACAGGTATTTTTCGACTGGCGTGTTGATGGTCCAGCCCATCACGTTCAGGTTGGACACCGCCACAGAGCCGGACGCGCTGTTGTTGGTGAACCAGCCGATGCGCAGAAACGCCCAGTCGCAGAAGAATTGCGCGGCCAGTGTGGCCACGGCCAGGTAGAGCCCTTTGACGCGCAGGCTCGGAATGCCGAAGATGATGCCCACCAGCGTGGCGAAGAAGCCTCCCGAAAGGAGCGCCACGATGAGTGGCATGCCGTCGATGCGCACATAGGTGTTGTAGGCCATGTAGGCGCCCACCGCCATGAAGGCGCCCGAGCCCAGCGAGATCTGGCCGCAATAGCCCACCAGGATGTTCACGCCGATGGCCGCCAGCGACAGGATCAGGAACGGGATCAGGATGGCGCGGTACATGTACTCGTCCACCAGGAGCGGCACGCCGACGAAAGCAAAGACAATCAGCGCCAGGATCAGCCAGCGGTCTTGCGCAATCGCAAAGATCTGCTGGTCAGCGCGGTAGCTGGTTTTGAACTGGCCGTTTTCTCTGTAGAACATGTTCTTTTCCTTTGTCTCAACCTATTCAGCGAGCGGTGCCTTAACCAGCGCTCCCGAGGAGCCGGCTTTGCCGGGCCTCTGGGAGCGTTCCCCTCCCGCCGCAGGCGAGAAAGGAGGAAGACGCGAAGCGGCGCAGGGGGTGCTTCATCTCAAACGCGGTCGATGATCTTTTGCACGAGGGCGCACCTGCGGTGCTGCGCGGGCACTGAGTGCCCGCGCCCAACACGCTTCGCGCGTTGTGCCTTCTTCGAAAAACAATTGCTCGCGTACTTCATACGCGGTCGATGATCTTTTCACCAAACAGGCCTTGTGGGCGGAACAGCAGGAACACCAGCGCCAGCATGTAGGCGAACCAGATCTCGATGCCGCCGCCCACATAGGGGCCCAAGTAAACCTCGGACAGTTTTTCGCCCACGCCGATGATCAGGCCGCCGATGATGGCGCCGGGCACCGAGGTCAGGCCGCCGAGAATGATCACAGGCAGGGCGCGCAGCGCCAGGGTGGTGAGCGAAAACTGCACGCCCAGTTTGGAGCCCCAGATGATGCCGGCCACCAGTGCGGTCAGGCCGGCAACGAACCAGACGATGACCCAGATGCGGTTCAGCGGAATACCGATGGATTGCGCGGCCTGGTGGTCGTCGGCCACCGCACGCAGAGCGCGGCCAGTGCCAGTTTTCTGGAAGAACAGCGAGAGCACCGCGACCAGCAGCGCGGCGATGCAGGCCGCGTACACATCTTCGAGGTTGACCAGAATGCCGCCGGAAAAGATGCCTTCGAACAGGAACACAGGGTCTTTTGGCATACCGACGTCGATCTGGTAGATCGCGCTGCCGAAGATGGTCTGGCCAAATCCATCGAGAAAGTAGGTGATGCCCAGCGTGGCCATCAGCAGGGTCACGCCCTCCTGATTCACCAGGTGGCGCAGCACCAGCCGCTCGATCAGCCAGGCCAGGATGAACATCAGCACCGCCGACAGCACAAAGGCAATCACGTTGCCCAGAAGCTTGTTCTCGATGCCCAGCCAGCCCGGAATCCACTCCGAGAAACGGGCCATGGCCAGCGCGGCAAACAGCACCATCGCGCCCTGCGCAAAGTTGAATACACCCGAAGCCTTGAAGATCAGCACGAAGCCCAGCGCCACCAGGGAATACAACATGCCGGCCATCAGGCCGCCAATCAGAGTCTCAATGAAAAAAGCCATGTTGTAGTCTCCGCTCAGTGGCTCGTACCGAGGTACGCGCTGATGACTTCTTCGTTGTTGCGCACCTCCTCGGGTGTGCCGTCGCCGATCTTCTTGCCGTAGTCCAGCACGACGACGCGGTCGGAGATGTCCATCACCACGCCCATGTCGTGCTCGATCAGCACGATGGTGGTGCCGAACTCGTCGTTCACGTCCAGGATGAAGCGGCTCATGTCCTGCTTCTCCTCCATGTTCATGCCGGCCATGGGCTCATCGAGCAGCAGCACCTGCGGCTCCATCGCCAGCGCCCGGCCGAGGTCAACGCGTTTTTGCAGGCCATAGGGCAGGGTGCCGACAGCCGTCTTTCGGAAGGCCTGAATCTCGAGAAAGTCGATGATGTGTTCAACAAACTCCCGGTGCTTCTCTTCTTCTTTCTGCGCTGGCCCGATGCGCAGCGCCTGCAGGAACAGGTTGCTCTTGATGCGCAAATTGCGCCCGGTCATGATGTTGTCGATCACGCTCATGCCCTTGAACAGCGCCAGGTTCTGAAACGTGCGGCCGATGCCCATCTCGGCCACCTGGCGCGAGTTCATGTGGCTGAAGGTTTTGCCCTTGAAGGTGATGCTGCCCTCTTGCGGCGTGTAGACGCCGTTGATGCAGTTCAGCATGGAGCTCTTGCCGGCGCCGTTGGGGCCGATGATGGCGCGCACCTCGTGCTCCCTCACATTGAAGGAAATGTCGGTTAAGGCATTGACGCCACCAAAGCGCAAGCTGATGTTGTTGACGTCGAGCACGACGTCGCCGATTTTTTTCGTCATGCTGCAGCCTTCACGGGGGCAAACGTTTTGGCATCGGCCACCTTGAGCGTGGCGCTCACGCTGCCGGTGCGGCCGTCTTCAAATTTCACCTGGGTTTCGATGTACTGCTCGGTCTGGTTGCCGTAGAGCGCGTCGATCAGGGGCTGGTACTTTTCGCCGATGAAGCCACGGCGAACCTTGTTGGTGCGGGTGAGCTCGCCGTCGTCGGCGTCCAGCTCCTTGTGCAGCACCAGGAAGCGGCTGATCTGGCTGCCGGCGAGAAGCTCGTCGCGGCTGAGGTCGGCGTTGACCTTCTCCATGCAGTCGCGGATGAGTTCGTACACCTCAGGTTTCTGCGCCAGATCGGTGTAGCCGGCGTACGGCAGATTGCGGCGCTCGGCCCAGTTGCCTACGGCGTCCATGTCGATGTTGACCATCACGCACACCTTCTCGCGCTGGTCGCCGTAGGCCACGGCTTCCTTGATGTACGAGAAGAACTTGAGCTTGTTCTCCACGTACTTCGGCGCAAACATCGCCTTGTCGAAGGCGCCGCCCTTGATGCGACCCACGTCTTTCACCCGGTCGATGATCTTGAGGTGGCCGCTGGCGTCGATGAAGCCGGCATCGCTGGTGTGGTACCAGCCGTCGGCGGTCAGCACCTCGGCCGTGGCTTCGGGATTCTTGTAGTACTCCTTGAGCAGACCCGGTGACTTCACCAGAATCTCTCCACTCTCCGAGAGCTTTATCTCCACACCTTCGCAGGGCACGCCCACCGTGTCGGCGCGCGCCTCGTGATCCGGTTGCAGGCAGACGAACACCGCGGTTTCCGTCGAGCCGTAGAGCTGCTTCAGGTTGATGCCGATGGAGCGGTAGAAGCTGAACAGGTCGGGGCCAATGGCTTCACCGGCGGTGTAAGCGACCCGGACCCGGCTCATGCCCAGGCTGTTGCGCAGCGGGCCATAGACCAGGGCATTGCCCAGCGCGTATTTCAACGAATCCATGAAGCCCAGCGCCTTGCCGTCCATCTTGTCGGGGCCAACGCGTTTGGCCACGTCCATGAAGGCGTGGAACAGCTTGCGCTTGGGCGCGCTCGCATCTTCCATGCGGATCATCACCGAGGTGAGCAGGCCTTCGAACACCCGCGGTGGCGCGAAATAGTAGGTGGGGCCGACCTCCTTCAGGTCGATGGTCACGGTGCCGCTGGACTCGGGGCAGTTCACCACGTAGCCGGCGACCAGCCACTGCGCGTAGGAAAAGATGTTCTGGCCGATCCAGGCTGGCGGCAGGTAGGCCAGCACCTCGTCATCGGGGGTCAGCTTGTCGAAGCGGGCGCCCACGTCGGCGCGGTCAATCAGCGTGCGGTGTGTGTGCACCACGCCCTTGGGCTTGCCGGTGGTGCCGCTGGTGAAAAACATGGCGGCAACGTCGTCGGGCTGGCCCAGCTCGACCTGTTCACCGAACAGATCCGGGTGCACCTTGGCGAAAGCCCGCCCGGCGGCGATGAGCTCTTCCAGCGCGCTCAGGCCCGGCTCATCGTATTTGCGCAGACCGCGAGGATCATCGAAGTAGATATGGGAAATCTGCGGGCATTGCTCGCGGATTTCCAGCATCTTGTCGACCTGCTCCTGGTCTTCCACCACCACGAAGCGCACCTCGGCGTTGTTGATTGGGAAGACGCATTCGGCGCCCACCGCGTCCTGGTACAGCGGCACGGGGATCGCGCCCAGCGACTGCGCGGCCAGCATGGTGGCGTAGAGACGCGGACGGTTGGAGCCGATCACCACCATGTGCTCGCCGCGTTTCAGGCCGGCCTGGTGCAGACCGCAGGCGAGGGCCTCGACCAGCTTGGCCATGTCGGCCCAGCTGGTGGTCTGCCAGATGCCGTATTCCTTTTCACGCATGGCAGGCGCCGCCGGGCGGGCTTTGGCGTGGTCCAGCAACAGCCGGGGGAAGGTGGTTTGCATGCTTGTCTCCAATGGCGCGGAAGGCTTGGCGCGTGCGGTGCGCAGAGCATCCATGCCGATCATTCTGGGTGTCATCGTAGGTCGATGTTTGACGCTATGTTGTCGGTTGGACGACAATTGAAGGGTCTGCCCTCCTGGGACTTTCCCTAGTACCCATCGCCCGATGAGCCCTTCCGCTTCGCCCAGACCGAGCTCGCCGCTGCGCGCTCGCGCTCGCGCGCTAACCCCCGAAGAGCTTGCGCGCATTCCCTGGTTGCAGGCGCTGAATGCGGGAGAACGTGAGCGCGCGGAAGACGCACTGGTGGTCACTGCCGCGCAAGCGGGCGACTACGTTTGCCGCATCGGGCGCCCGGTCACTTACTGGTTCGGCCTGGTCGACGGCCTGCTCAAAATGAGCAACGACGAATCCCTCGGCCCGGTGATCACCTTCACCGGCGTCGCGCCAGGCGGCTGGTTTGGCGAGGGCACGGTGCTCAAGCACGAGCAATACCGGTACAACATCCAGGCCCTGCGCAAGAGCCATGTGGCCGGCATTCCGGTCGCCACCTTTGACTGGCTGCTCGACCACTCGCTGGGCTTCAACCGCTTCGTGATGAACCAGCTCAATGAGCGCCTGGGTCAGTTCATCGCGGCGCGCGAAATCGATCGCCTTGGCAGCCCCGACCTGCGCGTGGCGCGCAACCTGGCCGCCATGTTCCACCCGCTGCTCTACCCCAGCGTGGGCGGCATCCTGCGCATCACGCAGCAGGAGCTGGCTTATCTGGTCGGCTTGTCGCGCCAGCGGGTCAACGAAGCCCTCTCCACCCTGTCGGCCAAAGGCTGGATTCGGGTGGAGTACGGCGGCGTGCGGGTGCTTGACTTGCAGGCGCTGCGCCAGGGCGAGCTTTGAGGCATGGAGCCCTCAGGCTCCGCTGATGCCAAGCGGGCTGACATACGCCCCGCCTGCGCTGTCTTGCCAACCCGCTGGTGTCGCACCGTGGGATGATCGACCCATGACCTCCGACCCCAAGCCCGGCACCCTCAAGCTCAAGCCTGGCGCTGCCAAAAAAAGCGCCAGCGGCCCGTTCGCCGAGCGGCGTGCGCCGGTGCGCCCGCCGGGCCCGGCGCGCGCCCAGTCTGTTTCGGCCTCGGCGCCCAAGCCACCGCGCGAGCGGCCTCCTGCCTTGAGTGGCGAGCGCCCTTCGCTGCCGGGATCGGGTCGCCAGCGCGCCCACCCGGCCGAAGCCCAGCGCCCAAGCGATGCCGGCAATCGGTCCACGCCTGCCCGATCCAGCGCGCCGCGCGCGCCTCAGGCACCTGCGCGCCTGGCTGAACCGCGCCGGTCCGATCTGGCGCGGGTCGGCAATGTGCGGGGCGAGGTGCGCCTGAACAAGCGCATGGCCGAGCTGGGGCTGTGCTCGCGCCGCGAGGCCGACGAATGGATCGCGCGCGGCTGGGTGCTGGTCAACGGCGAACCCGCTGTCATGGGCATGCCCGTGGCGCCCGACGCGAACGTGGAGGTGCTGCCCCAGGCGCGCCACCAGCAAGCCGGGCAGGTCACCATCCTGCTGCACAAACCCATGGGCTATGTGAGCGGCCAGCCTGAAGACGGCCACGAAGCCGCTGCCACGCTCATCGGCGCGCCCAGCCAGTGGCGCGGCGATGCCCGTCACCCGGCGGAAGGTCGCCGTTTTGCGCCCGAACACACGCGTGGCCTCGCACCCTGCGGCCGGCTCGACATCGATTCCGTCGGCCTGCTCGTGCTCTCTCAGGACGGGCGCATCGCGCGCCAGCTCATCGGTGAAAACAGCGGCATCGAAAAAGAGTACCTGGTGCGCGTGCACTGGGCGCCGAACGGCCCGCACGGTTCTGGCGTGGTCACGCAGAACGTGCAAGCCGCTTTCCCTCCCGAGCAACTGGCCCGGTTGCGCCACGGCCTGAGTCTGGACGACCAGCCCCTCAAGCCCGCCCAGGTGGACTGGATGAACCCCGAGCAGTTGCGTTTCGTTCTGATCGAAGGCAAGAAGCGCCAGATCCGCCGCATGTGCGAGCAGGTCGGGCTGCACGTGGTGGGCCTCAAGCGCATCCGCATCGGCAACGTGGTGCTCGGCAATCTGCCGGTAGGACAGTGGCGTTATCTGGGAGCGGAGGAAGGCTTCTGACGAGAGAGGGCGCTTGAGCTGTTGAACGAAGCGCCGCCAGTCTTCAAGAGCGCGCGAGGTTATCGCCAGGCAGCGGCTATGCGGCTTGCGCCCGCGCCAGAGGTTGGTCGGGTCACACCCTCGCAGCGTTGCCAGACGTTGCTTTTTTCGGTGAATGAGCGTTTTCTGTCCCGACAGACCGGGTACCGATTCCCGAGCGCCCTGCCCACCTTAGACAAGAAACCCACAGACACAAAACCCAGGCACACAATGCCCCATGAGTTCTCCCACGCCACCTGATCGCAAGACAGCTCTCTTGCGCCACCTCCGCCCTTCCGATCTGAAGGCCGCTGCCCAACTCGCGACGCAGGCCACACACGGTGTGATCAACATCGTTGAAGGCGTGCACCGGTCCGTGCACCGGCAACTGGGGCTCTCACGCAACGCGGCACCCGAGCAGACCAGCGGCCTCACCGGACAGATCTACCGCGGTATCCGCGGTGTGGCCGCGCTGGTGGGGCAAGGGTCGGATGCGGTGCTGGGAGCCCTGCTGCCGTTGCTGGACGACCCGGCCACACACCCCGAAGCCTCGCCTCAGCGCGAAGCGGTGGTGGCCGCGTTGAACGGTGTGCTCGGCGACCGGCTGGTGGCCACTGGCAACCCGCTGGCGCAGGCGATGGAGTTGCGATGTGCAGGTCGCCCGCTGTGGCTGGACAACCTCGATGCGCTCAGGCTCCAGCTGGGTCAGGCAGCCAGCTCGCACCTGCTGTTGCTCGTGCACGGCCTTTGCATGAACGACACGCAGTGGATGCGGGGCGGTCACGAGCATGGCGACTTTCTGGCGCAAGCGCTGGGTTGCCAACCGGTCTACCTGCGCTACAACAGCGGCCGGCATGTGTCGGACAACGGGCTCGAGTTGGCGCTGCATCTGGAGCGGCTGATGGCGGCCTGGCCGGTGCCGCTGACGCGCATCACCCTCCTCGGCCACAGCATGGGCGGTCTGGTGGCGCGCGCTGCGGTGCAGGCGGGGCGCGAGGCAGACCAGCAGTGGCCCAATGTGCTGCGCGAACTGGTGTTCCTGGGCACGCCGCACCATGGTGCGCCGTTGGAAAAGGCTGGGCACGGGATTGATGTCTTGCTGGGCGCAACGCCTTTCTCCGCCCCGTTTGCGAAACTGGGCAAGCTGCGCAGCGCCGGCATTTTGGACCTGCGCCACGGCCACGTACAAGAGGCCGACTGGCGCTCCCCCGGCGGCCAGGGCTGGCGCGCCGGCTTTGAAGACCCGCGCCTGCCACTGCCTTTGCCCGAGGGGGTGGCCTGCTTCACGGTGGCCGCGACGCTGGCGGCCCAGCGCGGGGTGCTGGCCGATCGGTTGACGGGCGACGGCCTGGTGCCGCTCAACAGTGCGCTGGGTCAGCACGACGAGACCCGCCGCCGACTGGTGTTCGCCAAGAGCAGCCAACGCATCGTCTACCGCACCGGTCACCTTGACTTGCTGTCGAGCCAGGAAGTGGCCGTGCAAGTGCGCGATTGGTTGCTGCCGCTGGCCTCCGATTGAGCCGCGTCCGGGCTGTGCCCCGAGTGGCCTACCTTGAGCAAGGTTTTTGAGCTTTCTTCGGTTTCTGGCTCTTTGTATGGTCCAGTTTATTCTCTATGGCAGATACGATCGAATATTTCACTAAATTTGGATCTCTTTCCGTCTTTCCAGACAGAAAGCAAGGGTAATTGCTGAGTCGTTTTGCGCGGTTCGTTTTGGTGAGGGGTGGGAGCATGGGGTGGTGGTGTGTCGATGGTTGAGACTGTTGGCGCCACGAGGCCAGCTGAAGATTGAGATGTCAGCACCCACTTCCAAGGAGACCCCGATGCCAAGAAAAAACACACCGCTGGCGCCTCGTGCACCGATCTGGCTGTTGGCCATGCTGCTGGCGGGGCTGGCGGCGCCAGCCTGTGCACAAGGCATTGATCAGGCGATCGACAGCTTTTTTGCCACCACTTTCGGCTGGTTCGTCAACCTGATCTTTTATTCCGTGCCGCTGGGCGAAGCGCAGTTTCCCCTCATCGTGGGCTGGCTGCTTCTGGCGGCCATCATCTTCACGGTCTATTTCGGCTTTCCTCAGCTGTCGCGCTTCAAGCTCGCGGTGGATCTGGTGCGCGGCAAGTACACCGATCCCAACAGCCGCCATCCGGGTGAGGTCAGCCACTTTCAGGCGCTGACCACAGCGCTTTCGGGCACGGTGGGCCTGGGCAACATCGCCGGCGTCGGTGCAGCCCTGGCCATCGGCGGACCAGGGGCTACCTTCTGGATGATCATCGTGGGCCTGATGGGCATGGCTTCGAAGTTCACCGAGTGCACGCTGGGTGTGAAGTACCGGACCATCCTGCCCTCAGGCGTGGTGTCCGGCGGTCCCATGTACTACTTGCGTGACGGTCTGGCCGAGCGCGGCATGCCGCTGCTGGGCAAGATCCTGGCCGTGGGCTTTGCGGTGATGGTGATCCTGGGCGCCCTGGGTGGCGGCAACATGTTCCAGGGCAACCAGGCCAACGCCATGATCGTGCAGACCTTCGGCCTGCCCGACGGCTTTGGCTGGGTGGTGGGCGTCATCCTGGCCGCGTTTGTCTACGGCGTAATCGTGGGCGGCATGCCGTCGATTGCCACCGTCACCTCGCGCCTCGTGCCCTGGATGGCCTTTCTCTACATCGGCCTGTCGGTGATCGTGATCGTGTCCAACTTCAGCCAGATTCCGGCCGCCTTTGCCGCCATCTTCAACGGCGCGTTCAGTGCCGAAGGCGTTGCGGGTGGTTTCATCGGTGCCCTGATCCAGGGCCTAAAGCGCGCCACCTTCTCCAACGAAGCGGGCGTGGGCTCGGCGGCGATCGCGCACAGCGCGGTCAAGACCGACGAGCCGGTCACCGAAGGCCTGGTTTCCCTGCTGGAGCCGTTCATCGACACCGTGGTGATCTGCACCATGACGGCGCTGGTCATCACCATCGCCGGCCTGAATACCGGCCCCTTCCCTAGCCCGAACGGACTCACCGGCGTGAATCTCACCGCCGCCTCGTTCCAGGCCACGGCCGACTGGTTCCGGTACCCGCTGGCGCTGGCCGTGGTGATGTTTGCCATCTCGACCATGATCAGCTGGGCCTACTACGGGCTCAAGGGCTGGACCTACCTGTTTGGTGAAGGCCGGACCCAGGAATACGTCTACAAGATCATGTTCTGCCTGTTCATCGTCGTTGGCGCGTCGGTGAGCTTCGGCGCCGTGATCGACTTCTCGGACGCGGCCATCTTCGCCATGTCGATCTTCAACATCATCGGTTTGTATTTCCTCATGCCCATCGTCAAGCGCGAGTACCAGAAGTTCATGGCCAAGGTGGAGTCGGGCGAGTTCAAACGCTACGGCTAAGCCACCACGCTACCTCCGCTTCGCGCGGTTCGCTGCTCCCCGAGGGGCCTGGGCCTGCCTTGGGGCGGCCCGGCGGCTGGCCCTGGCGCTCCCAAGTCGGGCCATGGTAGCCAAACAGGTAGAAGGGCGCGCCGCCTCACGAGGGCGGCGCGCCCTTTTTCTTGGGTTGCAGGCCCGACCGGCTTGAAAAATGCCGCCATGCCCATAATTCCACGGTCTTCGCCTCGTTGCCGGCCGCTTTGGCCGGTCCATTGCTTTTTCAGCCGGAACCCATGAGCAAACAAACCCTGTCCTTCCAGGCCGAGGTGGCGCAGCTGCTGCACCTCGTCACCCATTCGCTGTATTCCAACCCTGAGATCTTCCTGCGCGAGCTGGTCTCCAATGCCTCGGATGCCTGCGACAAGCTGCGCTTCGAGGGGCTGAACAACGCCGCGCTGTTCGAAGATACGCCGAACCTTGAGGTCCGGGTGGGCTTCGACAAGGAAGCCAAGACCGTCACCATCACCGACAACGGCATCGGCATGAGCCAGGCCGAGGCGGTGGAGCACCTGGGCACGATCGCCAAAAGCGGAACCAAGGATTTCATGGGTCGCCTCAGCGGTGACCAGAAGAAGGACGCCCAGCTCATCGGCCAGTTTGGCGTCGGCTTTTACTCGGGCTTCATCGTGGCCGACAAGATCACGGTGGAAAGCCGCCGCGCGGGTCTGCCTGCGGCTGAGGGCGTTCGCTGGGTCAGTGGCGGTACGGGTGAGTTCGAGGTCGAAACCATCGAGCGGACGGCGCGGGGCACGAGCGTGACCCTGCATCTGCGCGACGACGCGGGTGAGTACCTGAGCCACTGGAAGCTCAAATCGCTGATCACCAAGTACTCCGATCACATCAGCCTGCCCATCCTGATGCAGAAAGAGGAATGGGACGCCGAGAAAAGCGAGCACGTGAAAAAGGACGAGTGGGAGGCCGTGAACTCGGCCAACGCCCTGTGGTCGCGTCCCAAGAAAGACATCAGCGACGAGCAGTACGCCGAGTTCTACAAGAACCTGAGCTACGACCAGCAGGCCCCGCTGGCCTGGAGCCACAACCGCGTCGAGGGCAGCACGGAATACACGCAGCTGCTGTTCATTCCGGCCAAAGCGCCGATGGACCTGTGGAACCGCGATCACAAGTCGGGCATCAAGCTCTATGTGAAGCGCGTGTTCATCATGGACGAGGCGGAAAGCCTGATGCCGTCCTACCTGCGCTGGGTCAAAGGCGTGGTGGACTCGGCCGACCTGCCGCTCAACGTCAGCCGCGAGCTGCTGCAGGAAAGCCGCGACGTGAAGGCCATCCGCGAGGGCAACACCCGTCGCGTGCTGTCCATGCTGGAAGACCTCGCGAAAAAGGACCAGGCGCCGCGGGCTGCCGAGAGCGCCGATGGCGTGACCGACGTGGTGAGCGAGGAAGACAAAGCCGCCGCCGCCCAGGACGCAGGCAAGTACTCGGCCTTTTACGCCGAATTCGGCTCCGTGTTGAAGGAAGGCCTGGGCGAAGACTTCGCCAACCGCGACAAGCTGGCCCGGCTGCTGCGCTACGCCAGTACCGCCTCCGACACCGTGAGCGTGGGCTTTGCCGACTACAAGGCCCGCATGAAAGAGGGCCAGGAAGCCATCTACTACATCACTGCCGACAGCCTGAGCGCGGCGAAAAACAGCCCGCAGCTTGAAGTGTTCCGCAAGAAGGGCATTGAGGTGCTGCTCATGGCAGACCGGGTGGACGAGTGGGCCATGTCGCACCTGCACGAGTTCGACGGCACGCCGCTGCAAAGCGTGGCCAAGGGCGCGGTGGACCTGGGCAAGCTGCAGGACGAAGAAGAAAAGAAGGCGGCCGAAGCTGCCGCCGAGAGCTTCAAGCCGGTGCTGGAGAGGCTCAAGGCCAGCCTGAAAGACAAGGCGCAGGACGTACGCGTGACCACCCGCCTGGTCGACTCACCTGCCTGCCTGGTGGTGCAAGACCACGGCATGAGCACCCAGCTCGCCCGCATGCTCAAGCAGGCCGGCCAGCCTGTGCCCGATAGCAAGCCGATCCTGGAGGTGAACGCCGAGCACGCCCTGGTGAAGAAGCTGGAGGCGAGCGATCACTTTGACGACCTGGCCCACATCCTGTTCGATCAGGCCTTGCTGGCCGAGGGCGGCCTGCCCGACGACCCGGCGGCTTACGTGAAGCGGGTCAACGCGTTGCTCGCCTGAGCGGGAGGCAGCCAGGTCGGGGTGCTCTGGGCACCTTCCGGTTCTGGCTCGGACCCTCGTTGCCAAGCTGCCTCGAAGCGAGCAATCGCTGGCCAGAGTTCGCCCGCCACGAAGTCGGCATCGAGCTGGTAGAGATCGCTGTAAAGGTCGACCATGGACTCTGGGTGGCCCACCAGGTGAATGCCCCGATGCTCGGCACGGGCGATGGCATCCTGATCCGGGAAGCTGCGGTACAGGCCGCTGCGGGCAGGTTGCGGCAGCGGCAGCACAGGGTGGCCGTGCACAAGTCGCCTCAATGTCTGCACCAGCAGGTGGGCGCCTGGCACGGCCAGTTCAATCATGGACGCCAGCACACTGCGGCGGGCGCTGAGGCGCAAACGCGCGGTCGCGACCAGTGCACCCGTGTCGATGCCGTCGGTGACCTCGTGCAACGACACGCCGTGGGCGGATCTGCCTTCCAGGAGATTCCAGAACGGCGCCAGGATGCCCCGGTTGTCGGGCAGCGGCCCGTGATGAAGGTTCCACACGAATCCGCCTCGCTGCCGGATGCGATTCAAATGGCGGTCTTTGAACAGCAGGTAGTTGTGCGCTGAGATGGCGCCGAGAAACTCCGGATGATCCAGCGCCGCCCCCACCAGCGGATCGTCGAGCGTGGCGATGCGATCCCAGTCGCCATAGGCTCTGGCCAGCTCGTTGAATGTTCTCAGTTCCCGATTGCACGCGAATCCCCAGCCGGCAGTGCCTCGTTCCAGTGCGGGGTACAGCACCTCTCTGGGCAGCGTTGTTTCGTAAAACGCCATGCGTGCCAGGGCGGGCGGATGGGGCTGGCGTCTCACCAGGATGGGGGTGAGAAAAACCTGCGCCCTCAGACCGTGGCTTTGGATTTCGCCCAGCGTGTGATTGAGGATGATGTTCGGAATGATGTCTTCCGTACTGAAAATCACAATGCGCCTGCGCGCGGAGGTGCGGTTGATGTTCATGTTGTGGTGCTCCCTGGGAAAGAAGCGAGGAATGCTAGAGCCGCCAAAAAACGGGGTTCTGGCGGCCCTGTCGACATCTGCAACTCCCCTTTCGGCCGGGCTGCGGGGTGAGGCGCTCGCCCAGGCCGCTTGCAGTGGCAGCCCGCAGGGCGGCTTCGTCGCAAAGCCCTCGGACTGACTACACTCTCCCGCTGGGAGTTTTCGCCGAGCCGTGCATCGACGGCCGCCTACCGCTCAAACAACCACCGTGCAACTGCAGCGCCCCTTTGACCCCGTCGTCACGTTCCGCAACAGCCAGGGGGAGGCCGCGCGAGGCACGCTCACCAGCCTGCAGCGCCGCTCGCTGGTGATGGAGATCTACAACCCGTACTCCATCGTGCAGGTCAGCGAGGTGCTCAATGACCTGAACATCCGCAGTGGCGACCGCAGCATTTACAAGGGAAAGGCGGTGGTGGTGAGCCTGCTCAATACCGGGCTGATGGCGGTGGTGTCGGTCACACTCATAGATGAGTGGTCCGACTTCAACGTGTTGGTGGGCAGTGCCCCTAACGTGGGACAAGAGGCGCAGAGGTTTGTCAGTGGTTGGTCGGAGCGCTTTCAGATCAGCCACGAGTACCAGGTTTCCGTCAGCGAAGTCAGAGCCTTCCTTTCCGAGGTGTCGCGCTGGACTGACCATGCCGACCTTTCGGGGTCGCTACCGCGCGCAGCAGATGGCCGAGTACGACCAGAGGTGTTTAGCGAATTGGCCAAACCACTCATGTCGGCAGCGGCGCAATACTTCGCAGATTTCGAAGGGGCCATCGCCTTGGTGCCGCAAGAGCTGGCAGGCACCTACAGGACGTTTGCACAGAGCGCCCTTCATCCCTTGTTGTTACGCGCCCCGTTTGTGTACCGAACATTCGAAAAGCCGTTGGGGTATGCAGGTGATTACGAAATGGTCAATCAGATATTGGCTGACCCTCAGCAAGGGCCCACGACCTATTTCCAGATGGTCAACTCCTTGTTCTTGCAATCGGCAGTGGCCGAGGCGCACAGAAACCGAATCAATATGCTGGTCGAATGGCTTCACCGCGCTGTACAGCAGGCTCGGGTACTGGGGCGGCCAGTGCGCATTCTGAATATCGGGTGTGGGCCAGCGATCGAGATAGAGCGTCTGCTGAAAAGTGATGTACTCGTCGCTGACTTGGAGTTCACTCTGGTCGACTTCAGCGAAGTCACACTCCAGTACACAAAGACCCATATTGACCGGATCACGACAGAAACAGGGAAGAAGTTGCGCGTCAACTGGGTAAATGAATCCGTTCACGACTTGCTTAAGCGGGCCAGCCGCCGCAGCACGGATACCTCTGAGCAATACGATTTTGTTTACTGTGCGGGCTTGTTCGACTACCTGTCGGACAAGGTCTGTATGCGCCTGCTTGAGTACTTTCAGTCCCGAACCCGTCCTCAGGGTGAGGTTTTGGTGACCAACGTTCATCCAAGTAATGCTCAGCGCGGGGTCATGGAGCATGTGCTCGAGTGGTACTTGATCTACCGCGACGAGAAACAACTCCGGTCGGTACTCCCCAAGGAGGCGAACAGCCCGCGCATCTACACCGACAAAACCGGTGTGAATGTGTTTGCGGAGTTTTCTGTCCCGATCCGACAGAGCGCAGCGATGTCATGAGCGAAGTTGCATCCAGAGGGCTGTACAACGCGGTGGAAGATGTCCGCATCGCGTTCAGCAAGACTGGGTGTGTCACCTCTGCCACCCTCGTATTACTCGGCACTTCGCTCGACTATGCGGTCTATCCCGATCGTGCCAATGAGTTTCTCTTGCTGCGGATCGGAGTTGCCGCCGCGACGATGCTCATCCTGTGGTTGACCCAGGGGGAGTTTGGGCGCCGGAACATACGTTGGCTCACGCTCACTTGGCTCTGTCTTCCTCAGGTCATGATCGCGTGGATGATTTATCTGACTGAAGGTTCTTCGTCGATCTATTTTGTCGGCCTCCATCTGGCGCTTTACGCAGTCGGAATGATTGTTCCTATCAGCTATCTGGAAGGGCTTGGATTCGGGTTGTTCACCTGCTTCGTCTATTTTCTGGCCTGCAGGCTTCACCCTGGCGGCATAGCGAGTTACGGAGAGTTCTATGCCCATCTCATCTTCACTGCCTTCTCTGTGCTTATTTCCGTGGGCTGCACCTATTTCAATGAATTGAGCAGGCTTCGCCTCTTCTCTCTCCGCGAAAGGGTAGACGAGCAAAATGCGTCTTTGCAGGAAACCAACCGGTCACTCGCCGAAGTCAAAGGCCAGCTCATCCAGCGCGAAAAAATGGCGGCCATCGGTACCCTGTCGGCAGGACTGCTGCACGAACTCAACAACCCAGTGAACTACAGCCTGATGGCTATCAACATGGGGCTCAGCTTGCCGGCAGCCAAGACCGATGCGATGCTCAAGGAAAGCCTGGTCGATGCCAAGGAGGGCATGGAGCGGATCCAGAACATCGTCTCCGACCTCAAGACCTTTGCCTACCAGAAGCCGGGTCAGGACACCATGCGTCCTTTCTTGCTGGAGCGCGCCTTGCGCTCGGCCCAGCGCCTCGCCGGTCACGAGCTCAAAGGCGTCGAGGTGGTGACGGACTTGCCGGCTGACTCCCATGTGGTGGGTGATGAGCCTGCGCTGATCGGTGTGCTGATCAACCTGTTGAGTAACGCGGCGCATGCGTTGCAGGCGGCCAAGCGCAGCGATCCGCGCATCGAGGTGCGCGCGGTGGTGCGTGGGGATCGGCTTGTCTTTTCGCTGCGCGATTACGGTCAAGGCATCTCGCCCGAGAACCTGAGCCGCGTGTTCGAGCCGTTTTTCACCACCCGCGATGTGGGCGCCGGGCTGGGGCTGGGGCTGAGCGTGAGCTACGGCATCGTGCAGCGCCACGGCAGCACACTGAGCGTGCAGAGCGAATACGGTGCCTGGACCGAGTTCAGCTTTGATCTGGCGAGGCCAGCATGAGTGACCGGGCCCCCATCGCACCTACTCCGCAAGGTGCTCACGCCGTTCTGGTGGTGGACGATGAGCCCCACGCCTGCAAATGGTTTGCCCGGCTGTACGGTAACGAGTTCGTCGTGCTGACCGCCGGGAGTGTGAACGAAGCATTGGCCCTGCTGGAACAGCGTGGGCATGAGGTGGCGGTGCTGCTGACCGATTTCAGCATGCCCGAACGCAACGGAGTGGCCCTGCTCAGCGAAGTGCGCGTACATCACCCGCACATTTCTCGCCTGCTGGTATCCGCCTATGCCGACAAGGACGTGGCCATGTCGGCGGTCAATCAGGGGCAGGTGGAGAAAATCCTGGAGAAGCCGCTGGACGAGACGCTGACCCGTCAGACCTTGCGCCATGCCCTGACCATCAGCCGTGAGCGGGCTCGGGACCAGGCCTTGCTGGCGCGGCGGGCGGCCACGCTGCGTGAAACGCTGGGCTTTCTTGCGCACGAAGTCACCTCACCGCTGGCGACCGTGAGTGGCTATCTGTCGGCCATGAAGAACCTGCAGGAGCAGTCGGGATCAAGTTCCGATGAAAGCCTGCTGGCCATGATCAACGCCGCCCAGCGCCGAACCGACTACGCGCAGTCGCTGGTGTCCACCTTCGTGCAGTCGGCCCGCGATGCGAGTCGAGGCGACAGCAGCGCGCGTCTGTTTGCGAGCGATCTGGTGCAGGCGGTGCGCGACGAGTACCCGTTTGAGCCGAGCGAGGCCGACTGGCTGGCTTGCGACCTCATGGCCGATTTTGAAGTGCCCGGTCGCCGCGACCTGTTGTATCTGGTGCTGTGCACGCTGATCAAGAACGCTCTTATTGCCCTGCGCGACGCGCAGCCTGCCGAGCCGCTGGTCTGGGTGCGTCTGTTGCGGGTGGCGCCGGCGCCGGGACTGGGCGAGCAGCCCGCCATCGAGGTGGTCGACAACGGCCCAGGCATACCGGCCCACCTGCTGCCCAGGCTGACGCGCGAACCGGTCACCACCCGCGCCGACTCTGGTGGCAGCGGCATGGGGCTGCTGTTTTGCCAGCGCGTCATGAGCTCGATCGGCGGCTCGGTCAGTGTGGTCTCGGCCCCAGGTGAGGGCACTACCATCACCCTGCATTTCCCGTTCACCGAACCTCACCAGGCGACGGTCATCACATGAAACCCACCAAGATCCTTTACGTTGACGACGAAGCCATGGCGCTGAAGTACTTCGAGCGCCTCGTCAGCCCGATGGCGCCCGTCCTCACCGCCACCTCGGTTGAGGCGGGCCGAGCTGTGTTGCGCGAGCATGGTGCCGAGATCGCGGTGCTGGTGTGTGACCAGCGCATGCCGGGAGAGCAGGGCAACGAGCTGCTGCGCCATACGCGCGAATACTACCCAGGCATCGTGCGCATGCTGACCACAGCTTACTCCGAGCTGGGCGATGCGATCGAGGCCATCAACACCGGCGAAATCTACCGATACATCAACAAGCCGTGGGAACTGGAGAGCCTGCGCGCCGACCTCAAAAACGCGCTGGAACTCGCCGACCTGCGCAGCGAGCGTGATTCGCTCATGCGCGACAAGCTGCTGGCGCAGCAAGGCCAGCTGCTGGCCAGCCGGCTGGCGATGCTGGCCGGTGTGGCGGCGGCCGTGCACGAGCAGCCCACCGAAGCGGCGCTGCACCCGTTGGCGCACACTGCGCTCTCGGCCGGTTGCAGCATGCCCGAGGTGCCTTGGCACCGCTGGGACCACGCCGACCTGATGCAGGCCGAGGCGCGCCGGGCGGTCGAGGTGGCGGGGCAACTGCGCCAGTGGCTGACCCGGTGGGCGTCGCCTGGCGCAGAGGCGTTGACCGAGCTGGCACAAGCCCTGAGCGGGTCGGCCCAGGGTGACACGGTGAAGGTGGCTGACAAGGCCCCGTTCACGACGCTGCTCGATGGCGCGCCAGGTGAACCGGTGAGTCCGGCCGCCTGCGCCTGGCTGGCCTGGCTGATCGCGCAGCAAGGCCGGGTCTCCGTGGTGGCCGAGGGTGAGGGATGGCGGATTCAGCCGTTGACCACGGCCGTGGTTCCTGTGCCCGACTGGATGGCTGCCGCCATGGAGCAGTTGGGCGGCGCACCGGCCTGAGCCGCTTCAGCAGGGCCGGATGGGCGCGATGCTGCCGTTCAGTCGAGCCGGAACACGTGCCCCTCTTGTGGGTCGCTGCGGCCACCCAGCATCAGCAGGTAGGCGGCCTGAAGGGCCTCAAAGCCTTGGTGCGAGACCACCCGCAGCCAGGGCTGGGTCGGCTCACTCACCCGGGTGGTGAAGCGCTGCCAGCCGGTCAGCAGCCGCTTCCCCAGCTCGGCTGCACCCCAGTCGGTGCGCCGTTTCTTGACCTGGGCTGGCGCGAAGAACAGCGTGGGGCTGGGCCCGGGCAGGCCCTTGCCGCCGCCCAGGTCGGTGACGTGGGTGGCGCCGATCGCGCAGCTGTATTTCAGATGGGTGAAGCGGCGATGAATCTGCTCGCGCATGCCGGCGCTGCCCGCGAAGTCCACGTACACGCAGGGCGCATCGATGGGCAGCGCACCGAGCTGTTCGTAGCTCATCACCCGGGTGTAGCAGCCCAGGCTTTCGCAAAAATCCCGGTTGCTTTCGGAAGTGAGGCCGATCACGTTCAATCCCTGGCGCTGCGCGAGCTGGAACGCGGTGCCGTACGCGGTCTTGCTGGACGCGCTGGAGAGCAGCAGGGTGGGTGCGCCGAAAAATTCGTTGTCGGCCAGAAAATCATCGATCAGCCACGAGGTCATGAACAGCGGGCGCAGCAAGGCCTGCACCGCTTCGCTGTCGGACGTGTAAAACGGATCGCGGCCGCAGCGGGTGTACTGGTTGTAGACCGGGTGCAGGCCGATGCGGTGAGGCGCTGCGTCGACCAGGCTGCCAGGCGCGATCTGGTCGGCCTGCAGCACGGCCGAGGTGGCCATAGGCCAGTAACCGTAGAGCTTTTCGCCCACCGGCAGGTCCGCGTGGGCCGATTCCGTGATGGTGGCAAAACCCCATACCGGGATCACGCCCCAGTCGGCTTCTTCCGTCGGGAAGAAGCGCCAGTAGTCCATGGCATCGCCCATGGCGGCGTAGGTGATGTTGTTCGCGGTGAGTGAAAACAGGTCCACGTGCAGCCGGATCTGGCCGGTGGCGAGCGGCGCCTCTTCCGTGGTGTGCCAGCGGGTGTTGGCCAGGGCGCGCTTTTGGACCTGAAGGGTCTGGGTGGTCATGGTGTGTGCGTGTCCAATTGGAAACCACTCAAGGTAAAGCAAGCAGCCCGCGGGCACAAGGCCGTCGGGCTGCTTGGGCGACAGCGGGCTGGAGCCCGCCATCGGCGGGTCAGGCCAGTGTGAGCGTGACGCCGATGTTGCCGCGGGTGGCGTTCGAGTAGGGGCAGACCTTGTGGGCTGCGTCCACCAGGGCTTGTGCCTGGGTGCGGTCCATGCCGGGCAGGTGGATGGCCATGCGCACCGCGATGCCGTAGCCGCCGGTGATGGGGCCAAGGTCGACCTCGGCGTCCACCGCCACGTCGGCCGGCACGCTGAGTTTCATCGGGCCGGCGACCGCTTTCATGGCACCGATGAAGCAGGCCGAGTAGCCCGCGGCGAACAGCTGCTCGGGGTTGGTACCGTTGCCGGGCGTGCCCGGGGGGCTGTGCTTCACATCGAGGCGGCCGTCGTCGGTGCGTGAGGCGCCATCTCGGCCACCGGTGGTGTGGGCGCGGGCGGTGTAGAGAACTTTGTCGAGCTGGGTCATGGAGCGGCTTTCAGAATGGGCTTCTAGCGAAGCGGGAGAGAAAAGGGGCGGTTGTTCGACCAGGCCTTATGCGAGCAGCTGCTCGCGCAGCGCCTTCACCTGACGCGTGAGTGCCATGGCTTCGTCGACCGTGCAGTGCGAGGCCTGCAGCACGCAACCCGGAATGCGCCGGGCCTGTTTCTTGAGCGCTCGGCCCGCCGTGGTGAGGCGGATCAGCACGCGGCGCTCATCCGCGGTGTCGCGCAGGCGCGAGACCAGATCGGCTGCTTCCATGCGCTTGAGCAAGGGCGTGAGCGTGCCCGAGTCGAGAAACAGGCGCTCGCCGAGCTCGGAGACGGTGATGCCATCGCGCTCCCAGAGCACCAGCAGCGCCAGGTACTGCGGATAGGTGAGGCCCAGCTCGTCGAGCAAGGGCTTGTAAAGCTTGGTCATGGCCAGCGACGCCGAGTACAGCGCAAAGCAGAGCTGATGGTCGAGCAACAAGGCCGGGTCGGATGGGCTGTGGGTGCTGGGCATTCGGCAAAGTATAATGCACAATTAAATTGTGTGCAATGTAAATGATCGATGGGTAGTGAACGAATGGCTGGCTGGCGGGCGGGCGGCCATCTTCACAGCGACACGCACTTAGAACCGTGCGCGCTCAGGCCACCAGAGGCGGGTTCTGCATTTCCTCGATCTGTTCGACCAGCATGTCCACCTGGCCCTGCCAGTAGTCGCGGCTGCCAAACCAGGGGAAGTTGATGGGAAAGGCCGGGTCATCCCAGCGGCGGGCGAGCCAGGCGCTGTAGTGGATGAGACGCAGGGTGCGCAGCGGCTCGACCAGCGCGAGCTCGCGCCGGTCGAATTCCCGGAACTGCTCGTAGCCGTCGACCAGCGCGCCAAGTTGCTGGATCTGCTGGCGTCGTTCGCCGGAAAGCAGCATCCACAGGTCCTGTACCGCAGGCCCAGTTCGAGCGTCGTCCAGATCCACGAAATGCGGGCCGGGCTCGGGGCGACCCTCAGGCGTCCACAGGATGTTGCCGGGGTGGCAATCGCCGTGCAGGCGGATGCGGCGAATCTCGCCTTCGGCTGGTGCGCGTCCCGACAGTGTGGGATGAGACTCGATGAGGGTCAAAGCTTCGGCAAGCGCGCTCGACCAGGCACTTCTCACCTCGGATGCCACCATCTGATGCTCCATCAGCCAGTCGCGTGGCTCATGCGCAAAGGTGGTGACATCCAGCGCTGGGCGGTGCACAAACGGCTTGACCGCACCCACGGTGTGAATGCGGGCCAGGAACCGCCCGATCCACTCGAGCACCTCGGCGTCCTCCAGCTCGGGCCGTCTGCCGCCGCGGCGTGGGCTGACCGAGAACGCGAAACCGCCAAAGTGGTGAAGCGTCTCGCCGTTGATCCGCAGCGGCGGCACCACCGGGACCTCCGCTGATACCAGGTCGTGGGCAAACGCGTGCTCCTCGGCGATCTGAGCATCGCTCCAGCGGTCTGGCCGGTAAAACTTGACCACCACCTGAGGGTGCCCGTCCAGAGGCGACTCCAGGTGCGCCTGGTACACGCGATTCTCGAAGCTGTTGAGTGCCGCCAGTCGACCATCGCCCCAAACGCCGATGCTGGCCAGCGCGTCTTGCACCACATCAGGGGTGAGGGCGGTGTAAGGGTGTTGGCTTGGGTGGGTGTCGGTCATGTGCCGATTGTGGCGCGGCGCGCGTGCCAGAATCGGCGCATGAACCGAATCAGCCAACGACGTGGCTACCTGATCCGACGCGGGCTCTGGTACTCGCTGGCGCTTTGCCTGATCATCTTGATGATCGGTGGTGTTGGCTTCTGGGCGCTGGAGCCAAGCATTGAGTCTCTCCAGGAAGGACTTTGGCTGGCCTTCACCACAGCGGCCACCGTGGGTTATGGCGATGTGGTCCCCAAGACGCCCTTTGGCCGAGCTTTTGCCGTGCTCGTGGTGCTGCTGGGGCTCGCGGTATTGTCCCTGGTCACCGCGTCGCTGGCCGCGCTGTTCGTCGAGCGCGATGTGGAGGCCGAGGAACGCCAGATCGAGCGCGACCTGATGCGGGAAATCCGGGCACTGCGCGAACAGGTGAGCGCACTGGAGCAAAGCCTGCGGGACAACGACGAAACATCCAGCCACCCGAAACGGAGCAACGGTTGAAACCCCAGAAGACCCTGCGAGAACAGCTGCCCGAACTGCGCGAAGGCCAGTCGATCGAGCTGCTCAAAGAGCTGCACATCCTCACACGCGAGGGCAAGCTCAACCAGGACACCCGGCGCAAGCTCAAGCAGGTCTATCACCTGGTGCAATTCATCGAACCGCTGCTCGCCGAAGTGATGAAGACGCGCGGCGATGTGACGCTGGCCGACCACGGCGCGGGCAAGTCGTACCTGGGCTTCATCCTGTACGACCTTTTTTTCAAAGCCAAGACCACCGGCTGGGTGGTGGGCGTGGAGTCCAGGCCCGAACTGGTCGAACGATCCCGGGCACTGGCCAGCCGCCTTGGTTTCGCGCGCATGCGCTTTCTGGCCACCACGGTGCAGCAGGCGCTGAGCCATCCTGAGCTGCCCGCGCACATCGACGTGGTCACGGCCTTGCACGCTTGCGACACCGCGACCGACGACGCCATCCGATTCGGTCTGGCCAAGCAGGCCAGGCACCTGGTGCTGGTTCCCTGTTGCCAGGCCGAGGTGGCCAGTGTGATGAAACAGCACAAGGCCTTGTCGCTCTCGCGCACACCACTGGCCGAACTCTGGCGCCATCCGCTGCACACGCGCGAGTTCGGCAGCCAGATCACCAACGTCTTGCGATGTCTGCAGCTGGAGTCATGCGGTTACGCGGTGACCGTGACCGAGCTGGTGGGCTGGGAACACTCGATGAAAAACGAGCTGATCCTGGCCACGCGCGACGGCAGTGTGCGCGCCGCGCAGCAGGCGCGCGCCCGAGAGCGTTTGTTGCAGGTGCTGGAAGAGCTCGGCCTGCAGCCGCTGACCGAGCGTTTTGCCGGCGAGGCCACGCCGGCCTGAGAGATCGCGCGGCGCTTACTTCGCGGCCGGTGGCGCCGTCACGCCCAGGCGCTTGGCAATGGTCAGCTCCAGGGCCTTGACCTTGGGTTCGATGCTGCCTTTGGTATCGGCAATCAGCTTTTCCAGCAGCACTTTCTGCATGTCATCGGCCTTTGCGACGTACTTCAGGTAGGCCGGAGACTCCAGCATCGCCACGATCTGCTTGAGCTCGTCTTCGGTGAAGTCTTTGTCCAGCATGGTGCCGATGGTGCTGGGCGCAAGCTTCACGGCAGTGGTGCGTACCAGCGGCACGGCCTCATCCGAATACTTCTTTGCATCGGCCTGAATTTCCTTGGCCACTGCTTCCTGCTTGTCTGGAGCAACGCGAGCAGGCAGGGCGGCACCGGCACGGCCCAGCAGCTGCGCGGCCGGCTGTTCGGCGAGCTGGCGCGCGAGCTGCTCCACGTCGGGTTGCTGCAGCTTGAGCAGGCGGGCGACCAGCTCCTTCTTGGCGGGCGAGCTGGCGGCGGAGGACTGTGCAAAGCTCAGGCTGGACATGCCGATCAGAGCGGCACTCAACAAGGCGCGGGGGATGTGTTTTTTCATGATGCGAATGGTAGCGGCAAAGCCGCGGGGTTCATGGGACACCTGCTTCAGGGTGTAAGTTCACTCATCGATCCGGGGGCATGTCTTCAGCACGCCATCTCTCGCAGGTACCATGCGCCTTCGTTGACCACCGCCTGCTGCGTGATCCATGTTTCCCAATCTGCCATTTCTGTTGCAAACCATGGCCTGGCCGCTCGTGCTGTTGCTGGCCTGGGCGCTGGGCGAGCGGCTGCACAGCAGCTGGCAGGTGCCGCGGGTCAGCAGCTACGTGGCAGTAGGGCTGCTGGCCAGTCTGTTCAACCTGCCCGGACTCACGGCCGAGGTGCCGGGGCTGCCGTTTCTGGCCAACGTGGCGTTGGCGCTGTTGCTGTTTGAGCTGGGCTACCGAATCAATCTGCGCTGGTTCCGCCACAACCCGTGGGTACTGGCGCTGGGGCTGTTTGAATCGGTCCTGACTTTTGCACTGGTGTACATCGCCAGTGGCTGGTTTGAACTGGCAACCGACCTGCGTCTGATCATCGCCGCGCTGTCCATCTCGGCCTCGCCCGCCGGCATCGTGCGTGTGGCCAACGAGCTGCGCAGCGCGGGCCAGGTCACCGAGCGGGTGATGCACCTCTGTGCCATCAACTGCCTGGTGTCGGTGCTGGCGCTCAAACTGCTGGTGGGCTACTGGACGCTCAGCACCTCGGGCGACCTGCTGGTCGCCGCTTTCGGCAGCGTGCACGCGCTGCTCACCTCGGTGGCCATGGGGGGCGCGCTGGGCGTGGCGATACCCTGGTTGCTGCGCCGTCCGGGCACCCATGAGCGCGGCGTGACCGTGGTGTTTGCGCTGGCCGTGGTGCTGCTCACCACCATGTCGTACGGCTTCCGGCTTTCACCGTTGCTGGCGGCCCTGGTGTTCGGCATCGTGGCTCGCGAGCGCCGCGTGCACCTCACGAATGCGCAGCGCGGGTTTGGCACGGCCGGCGATCTGCTCACGCTGTTCCTGTTTGTCTACATCGCCTCGCTGCTGGACTGGGGCGCGGTGATGGGCAGTCTTCTGCTCGGGCTGACGCTGATCGCGGTGCGCACGGCGACCAAGGTGGGCTGCAGCGTGGCGGCGGCGCGGCTTTCGGGCAGCACCGAGCGCAAGGGATTGCTGACCGGCCTGGCGCTCATGCCCATGTCGGCGTTTGCCATTCTGCTGATCGAACAAAGCCGCGTTTACGGCTTTGCGCCCGCGGCAGAGGCGCTGTCGCTCATGGCCGGCATGATGCTGATTCAGGAGTTGCTCGGGCCGGTGGTGAGCCAGCGCAGCCTGATGGCGGCACACGAAACCCATGTGACCCAGGCCGACGGGCAGATCACCCGCTCGGTGCTCTGACAACCATGCCGCTCGGAACTTTCAAGAACTCAAGCTCGCTCACGCTGGGCGTGGAGCTGGAACTGCAGCTGGTCAACAGCTACGACATGGATCTCTCCAGCAGCGCCAACGATTTGCTGGAGTTGCTGCAGCGCAAGCCATTTCCGGGCGTGGTCACGCCCGAAATGACACAAAGCATGATCGAGGTGGCGACCGACGTGCAGACCGAACACGGCCCGCTCCTGGCGCAGTTGCAACACATGCGCGACACGCTGGTGCGCGCGGGCGACCGGCTCAACATCGAGATCGCTGGCGGTGGCACCCATCCGTTCCAGCGCTGGTTCGAGCAGCGCATCTTTTCCAAGCCACGGTTCGAAGAGCTCTCGGGCCTGTATGGCTACCTGGCCAAGCAGTTCACCGTGTTCGGCCAGCATGTGCATGTGGGCTGCGCCAGCGCGGACGAGGCGCTTTTTTTGCTGCACGCGCTCAACCGCTACGTGCCCCACTTCATCGCGCTCTCCGCCTCGTCGCCGTTCTCGCAAGGAGTGGACACGCTTTTTGACTCTTCTCGGCTGAACTCGGTGTTTGCGTTTCCTCTCAGCGGACGCGCACCCTTCGTCCTGCGCTGGGAGGAGTTTGCCGACGTCTATTTCGCCAAGATGGAGGCCACCGGCGTGGTGAAGTCCATGAAGGACTTTTACTGGGACATCCGGCCCAAGCCAGAGTACGGCACGATCGAGCTGCGCGTGTGCGACACGCCGCTGACGGTCGAGCGCGCCGCCGCGCTGGCCTGCTACCTGCAGGCGCTGTGTCGCCACCTGCTGGAGCGCAACGAGCCACCGCCCGAGGAAGACGACTATCTGGTCTACACCTACAACCGCTTCCAGGCCTGCCGCTTTGGGCTCGACGGGCACATGGTCAACCCCAAAACGCGAGAGCGCATCAGCATCCGCGAAGACATTCTCGCCACGCTGCGCTTGTTGCAGCCTCATGCCCTCGCCCTGCATGCCCTGCCAGCGCTCGACGAGATCGAGCGCGCAGCAGGTCGCGATGGCAACCACGCGAGCTTTCTGCGTCGGCGCTACGCCGAAAGTGGCAGCGTGCAGGGCGTGGTGCGTGCCAGCGTGGATGCGCTGCGCGCCGGCCCCGGCTGAGTCACGCACCCGCCTCGAACGGGGACAAAAAGGCGGCTGTTTGCCGCGCAATTCGGTGTTTGTCAGGCAACTTCCTACATGCGGAATGGCGCTGGACCGACTTAACCTTTTGAAACGTGGCAACTACAGTTTGTTTCATCGACACCCGAATTGTTTCTTCCCCCGATTTCTCCAGGAGCCCATCATGAACGCATCGAACAGCCGCCTCAACCCCTTCGCCCTCATGCTCGATCCCGAGTTTGTTCTCAACGCGATGGAAAACAGCAAGAACCTGCGCAACCTGCGCCAGCGCATCTGCCGCCCGCTGGACAAGCCACTGATCCCCAAGACCCACAGCATCGACCGCATCGCCCTGCGCCAATACGACGCTGTGATCGACGCCGAGGAATTCATGGACAGCGGCATCGAAGCCTACGTGGAAGCCCAGCCGGCCCTGCAAGCCGTTCACTGAGCCAGTGATTTTTCGATTTGCGCACATGCCGGCTGCGGGCCCGGCAGCGCCGGGCCCTAGGGCAGATCTGCCGTAGACACAAGGAAGCGGGTGCGCACCGCTTCAGTCGCTGGTCTGATCACACAGTGCGGAACCGATGGCGTCCACGACCTGACGGACTTCTTCCTCCGATAGCGCCACCAGCTCCAGCTGTATCGCCCCTTGCTCCAACTGGTGTTCCATCACCCAGATGCTGGGGGAGCCCGCCTTCAAAGCCTGCACGACCGCTCGCGCCATGCCCTCACCTTCCAGGCAACGCACGCGGACCCGCTGAAACGGCATGCCCGCCGGATCGGGATCGGTGGTGACCTCGATGCCGGGGCATTTGTGCAATAGGGCCACCGCCAGCACCACCTTCTCGTCTTGCTGCTTCTTCCAGGCCACCTGGTCTTGTGCCTGGCGTTCCTCCAGCGCAGCCAGTACCCCCACGATCGCTTCCTTGGATGGCTTCATACCGCGGCCGATACCCGCTTCCTGCGCGCGAAATCGTTGAACGAAGTCGCGGGTGCCAAGCACCAGCCCTGCCGTGGGTGATGCCAGGTACTTGTGGGCGCTGACCAGCACGCCATCGGCACCCGTGCTCAGCAGTTCGGGGATGCGCATGTCTTGCGCAGCTCCGTCGATGACGACGGGAATGCCGCGCTGCCGGGCCGCTGCAACCGCGCCTCGGGTGTCCAGGTTCTGAAACGCAGTGAGCCGCGACGACACCAGCAGCAGGCAGCAAACGCCCGGGCGGTCAAGCGCCTGCTCGATGTCATCCAGGCTGCAGGCATCGCGAGAGCCAGCTCGGACCACGGTGGCGCCGGCCAGACGGATGTCGGTCACCAGCGGGTGCCCGTAGTTCACACAATGCCCTTCGGGAATCACCACGGCGTTGGCCCGCCCATGTGTTTCGGGCAGTGCGGCGACGGCGGCCTGGTCGGTGCCGGTGATGCAGGCCGCGACCGCCTGGGTGATGGCCGCGGAAACGCAGTGCGTCACGGCCGCAGCTTCGCAACCGCAGAACGCCGACAGCCGTTCGCTCGCCAACGTCTGCAGTTCGTTGATGATGAAGAACGATTGCAGCGCCGCCGCGACGCTTTGCGCCACGTGTGTGCTGGAGCGCGAAACACCCAACGGGGTGAAGGAACCTGCGGCATTGATCACGGGCGTCAATGCGTAGGCCTGATGAAGGCTGTGGGGTGCAGTGGCTGAGGTCATGGGAAGCGTGTGGGGTGTGTTTACCGGCCAAAGCGCTTGCGGGTGAGCGCCAGTGCGGTCCAGAAGCCCACCACGGTATAGACCAGTAGCACCAGCGCATGCAGCCAGGCCCGATCAGGCCACTGGTCCATGAAGAGAGGGCGCACCAGCTCCACCGCGTTGGTCAGGGGCAGCCAGTCGGAGAAGTGGCGCAACAGGTCCGGCAGTTGCTCGCGCGGAAAGAAAACGCCCGAGAGGAACATCATGGGCGTGAGGAACAGCGTGAAATAGTAGGTGAAGAAGTCGTAGCCCTGTGCGAGCGCGTTGAACACCAGAGCAATGCACGAAAACGCGATGCCTGCGCCCAACAGCACCGGGATGGCCAGCAGCAGTTTGGGTGAGTGGCTGATGCCCAGGGCCAGCATCACCACCATGATGGCGCAGACCGAAAACAGCGCCTTGAATCCGGCCCACAGCATTTCTGCCAGCACCACATCGTCCAGGCTCACCGGCGCGTTCATGATGCCGTCCCAGGTTTTCTGTACGTGCATGCGAGAAAAGGCCGAGTACAGCGCCTCAAAACTGGCCGCGTTCATCGCGCTCATGCAGATGCTTCCACTGGCCAGGAACAGGATGTAGGGCACGGCCACCGTGCCTTGCGGCGTGACCATGTTCACCTGGCCCACCAGTGCGCCCATGCCATAGCCGAACGCCACCAGCCACATCAGCGGCTCGGCGATGTTGCCCACCAGGCTGGGGACGGCCAGCTTTCGCCACACCAGGAGGTTGCGCAAGAACACCGGCCACCAGCGCGCAGACAAACGGGGAGCAGACCAGTGAGAGGGAGGGGTGGTGGTCGGCATCGGAAAAGCTCTCTAAAGAGGGGGAGGGTGATCAGGGCACCGCGGAGCCGGCTTTGCCGGGCCGCCAGTGCCGCCCCCTGGGGGGGGTGGCGCGAAGCGGCGCGCGGGGAGTTTTGTTACCCGTCTTCCCTGATCTGGCGGCCGGTGAGTTTCAAGAACAGATCCTCCAGATTGGCCGGCCGGTGCAGCGTGCGCAGCTCGTGGCGTTCGCTGAGCGCGGCGAGCAAGGGCATGGCTTGTGCCGTGTAGAAGAACACAGTTTCGCCGCTCACTTCCACGCGAGCGGCCAGCGCGCGCAGCGGAGCGTGGGCCTCGTCCTGAGCCAGTGCCAGGGCGCCCTGCCCGTAGACCTCGACCACATCGGACTCCAGGTGTTGCTCGATCAGCTGGCGCGGTCGACCTTCCGCAATTTTTTTGCCATGGTCCAGCACCAGCAGACGCGAGCACAGGCGCTCGGCTTCGTCCATGAAGTGGGTGGTGAGCAGGATGCTCTTGCCCTGTTGCAGCAAGGCCTGAAGCCGTTCCCACATCAGGTGCCGCGCCTGTGGGTCCAGGCCCGTGGTGGGTTCGTCGAGCATCAGCAGGCGCGGGTCGTTGACCAGCGCACGCGCCAGCGACAGGCGGCGCTTCATGCCGCCAGAGAGCTCGCCCGGCTTGGCGTTCGCCTTGTGCGCCAGCGCGGCGAAGTCCAGCAGCTGCGAGATGCGCGGCGCGATCTGTGCCCGACTCATGCCGAAATAGCGGCCATAAACCAGCAGGTTTTCGGCGCAGGAAAAGTCTGGGTCCAAGGTGTCCATTTGGCTCACCACACCCAGCTGCGCCTTGATGGCCAACGCATCGCGCGGCATGTCCAGACCAAACGCAGTGATGGAGCCCGCGTCGGGCGTGGTCAAGCCGAGGCACATGCGGATGGTGGTCGTCTTGCCTGCGCCATTGGGACCGATCACGCCCAGGCATTCGCCCGGCGAAATGTCGAAGGACAGGTCGTCCACCACGGTGGCGGGGCCGTAGCGCTTCACCAGGTTGCGGCATTCAAAGAGCGGAGTGACCATGGAGCGTGATTGTGCCGCCAGGAAATCGGCCGAGCCTGGCCTTCTACAATCCAGGTTCCATCCGCCGCTGTTGCGGGGGCATCTTCACACCTACCCGCCCGCGCCTGTGCCCGACGCTCTTTTTGTTGCCCTTCAGCACCTCCTGCCCAAACAGGCATTGACGCGGTTTGCCGGCCTGTGCGCCCGCTCACAGGCCACCTGGTGGACGCGTCGCGTGATTCCGTGGTTCATCCGCCGCTACGGTGTCAACATGGCCGAAGCGGCCAACCCCGACCCGGCCAGCTACGCGAGCTTCAATGCCTTCTTCACCCGCTCGCTGAAACCCGGTGTGCGGCCGCTGGCGCGCGCGGCCTATGTGTGTCCGGTGGATGGCGCGATCAGCCAGTTCGGCCACATCGAGCGCGACCAGATCTTTCAGGCCAAGGGCCACCACTACAGCACCCGCGCGTTGGTGGGTGGCGACGCGGCGCTGGCTGCGCAGTTTGACGATGGCGAGTTCGCCACCATTTACCTGAGCCCCAAGGACTACCACCGCATCCACATGCCGGTTGACGCCACGCTGCGCCGCATGATCCATGTGCCAGGTGACCTGTTCTCGGTCAATCCCGCCACCGCGCAAGGCGTGCCGGGCCTGTTTGCGCGCAACGAGCGCGTGGTCTGCGTGTTTGACGCGCCTCACGGCACGGATGGCGCCTTGCGGCCTTTTGTGCTGGTGCTGGTGGGCGCCACCATCGTCGGCAGCATGTCGACCGTGTGGCATGGCGTGGTGAATCCGCCGCGGCCCGGGCGCTTGCGCGAATGGACCTATGCCGACGATCCGCTGCTGCTGCGCCGCGGTGAAGAAATGGGCAGCTTCCTGCTCGGCTCCACCGTGGTGATGCTTTGGCCCAAGGACACCATCGCCCTCAACCCGCAGTGGGCGCCTGGCCAGCCTGTGCGACTGGGTGATGCCATGGGCGAGCTGCCCTGATCCCGTAAAAATCAAGAGACGACCATGACCACCCTCGGCACCCCGCTGTCCCCCTCCGCCACCCGCGTCATGCTGCTGGGCAGCGGCGAGCTCGGTAAAGAGGTGCTGATTGCCCTGCAGCGCCTGGGGGTGGAGACCATCGCGGTCGACCGCTACGACCACGCGCCCGGCCAGCAGGTGGCGCACCACGCGCGCACCATCACCATGAGCGATCCGGCCCAGCTCAAGGCGCTGATCGAAGCCGAGCGGCCTCACCTGGTGGTGCCCGAGATCGAGGCGATTGCCACCCCCATGCTGGAACAGCTGGAAGCGGCGGGCGTGGTGAGGGTGATTCCGACCGCTCGCGCCGCTCGCCTGACCATGGATCGCGAAGGCATTCGCCGGCTCGCGGCCGAGACGCTGGGTTTGCCGACCAGCCCTTACAAGTTCTGCGACTCGTTGGCCGAGTTGCAGGCGGCGATCGACGCCGGCATTGGCTACCCCTGCATTGTCAAGCCGGTGATGAGTTCGTCGGGCAAAGGCCAGAGCAAGATCGATGGCCCGGCCGATGTGCAGAACGCCTGGAACTATGCGATGGCGGGTGGCCGTGTGGGGCCAGGCCGCGTCATCGTGGAAGGCTTCATCGACTTCGACTACGAGATCACCCAGCTCACGGTACGCGCACTGGGCGCCAGCGGTGAAGTGGAAACCCATTTTTGCGAACCCATCGGCCATGTGCAGGTGAGCGGTGACTATGTGGAAAGCTGGCAGCCGCACCGCATGACGCCCGCTGCGCTGGCCGAATCGCGCCGCGTGGCCCAGGCCGTGACCGACAACCTGGGTGGCCAGGGCCTGTTTGGCGTGGAGTTGTTCGTGAAGGGCGATCAGGTCTGGTTCAGCGAAGTGAGCCCGCGCCCGCACGACACCGGCATGGTGACCATGATCACGCAGTGGCAAAACGAGTTTGAGCTGCACGCCCGAGCCATCCTCGGTCTGCCGGTGGACACCTCACTCAAGAGCCCGGGCGCCAGCGCGGTGATTTACGGCGGTGTGGACGCCAAGGGAATCGTGTTCGACGGTGTGGACGAAGCCCTGCGCGTGCCCAACAGCGAGGTCCGCCTGTTCGGCAAACCCGAGAGCTTTGTGAAGCGCCGCATGGGCGTGGCGCTGGTGCACGATGCCGATGTCGAGGTAGCTCGGCAACAGGCCAAGCGTGCCGCCGCGCTGGTCAAACCCAGAGCGTCATAGCCCCAAGACCCGAGGGGGGCCTTCAACTTAGGGCCCCGAGGAACGGGTCTTTCCCAAAGCGGCAATTGCCAAGTTGAAGAAGCGGACATTCCAACTGCTCGATGGCCGCCCGAGCGGCAAAGCTGCAAAGGGTATCTGAAATCGATTTTTGCAGGCCGCTTCCTTAGCACCAGGGTTAGACCGCATTTCGCTTCTCGCTCAGTGGAAGCTGGAACAAGCGTAGGTGCGAACCAGTATTGCCACTCCCGCGCCAATAAGCTTCAAGTTCAGGAAAAAGGGCGATAAGTTGCCCAACAACCTGGCCCGGGGGGTAAAGGGACTCGCGCGACAATAGCCTCACAAAAAGAGGCTTGTCTTGTCGAAACCAGCTTGATGTCATCCGCCCTTTCCCCGGCTGCAACCTTCCTTTGACTGAACAGTGTGCGGGGCTCACTTGGTCGGGAGATAACATCTCACCGTTGAACTCAACCCCTTCAGCAGGAGACTTACCGAAGTTAACAACGAATCTCGGCTTTCCGTATTTTTCCCACTGGATGTCGAATAGATGCAATTCCCCGTCAATAATCCGGCGAAACTCAAAAAACTGTGGCGAATGACGTTGATCAAGATTGAAACCACGCACCTCCGCGAACGGGACGAATACTCGCTTGATTTCGCGGCGGAGTTCAGTGGTATTTCCCATGTGGTTCAACAATGGTCGTGAGTCGCGCCGACTCGGGATATGTTCCCAAAGCATCGGCTCCACTTATCCGTTGTCGGCTCAACGGCGTGGATGGGCGTCACCATAGCTTCCACCATGGCTTCCTAGTCAATTGTCCGCTGTTAATGCGCCCATCAAGAATGGACGAAAACTCGGCGAAATCATGTTCGCTTTCATGAGATGAATACTCATGTCTACCAAAGTGCTTCTGGTAATCCTGCGTGTATAAGCCTTGGTCACCGTAGTATTTCTCGGCAAAAGCATTGCCTTGTTCATTCAAAGACTCGCTCGTTAGCTTGCCGTCGCAGTATGTAAGCAGGAAATCCGTTCCAAATAGTCGTCCCTCGATTACGGCTTTAACTGCCTCAGACTCATCCCTTAAGTGAAGAGGACCTGCCCAGCCGTGGATAAAGCACCATTTCAGAAACAGGCCAATGTGTGTGGCGCCGTATTCTTCTGGCTGATCCTTCGGGAAAAAATCTCCGCCATAGTGCCAGCTCGCGTCGTCGTATTTCATAGTTACACTCGACTGAGATCAATCAAAGGTGCCAGGCTCACATTCTCTCGTGCGACAAGTCACTGAACACCAACAGCATAAGCGATGCACAGCGGACTGTCCGCTTCGAGGCGGAATGACCGGCAGCCGCTCCTGGCCGACAGTGTGAGTTCAATAGGCCGCCAGTGAGCTGACTTTCGACGCGCGAGGCCGGTCTGCCCATGGTAGCGGGCGGGGGAATGAAATGTCGGGCGACTGGGACAGATGTGGCCCTGGCTCAGACATCAGCTTTTCTTTGATTGGCCAAGCCGTCGACAGCTGGCCGTTGCCTCAGACGCTGTTGTCTGTGAACACCTACTCGTGTCGCAGCGCCTCGATCGGATCCAGCCGCGCTGCGCGCCGCGCCGGGAAATAGCCGAACAGCACACCGATGGCGGCTGAAAACACGAAGCTCAACAGGTTCACGCCCGGGTTGAACACGTAGGGCACGTCCATCACCGCCGAAAGCCCGATGGACGCGCCGGTGGCGAGCACGATACCGATCAGGCCGCCGATGGCCGCGAGCACCACCGCTTCGATCAGGAACTGCATCAATACCTCGCGCTCCTGAGCCCCAATGGCCAGGCGCAGGCCAATCTCGCGGGTTCGCTCGGTCACGCTGACCAGCATGATGTTCATGATGCCGATGCCACCCACCAGCAGGCTGACCGCCGCGACCGCACCGAGCAGCATGGTCAGCACCCGGGTGGTGCCCGAGAGCGTTTCGCCCAGCTGCTTGGTATCGAGCACGTTGAAGTTGTCTTCGTCGGTGGCGCTGAGTTTGCGGCGCTCGCGCATGAGCTGCGTCAGGCTGGACTTCACGCGCTCGGCATCGCTGCCGTCTTCCATCGACACCAGCAAGGTGTTGACGCGGGTGTTGCCCGTCAGGCGCCGCTGCAGGGTCTTGATCGGCACCAGCACCATGTCGTCCTGGTCGTTGCCGAAGGCACCCTGGCCCTTGGCGCCCAGAACACCGATGATCTCGCACGAAATCTGCTTCACGCGCAGCGCTTCACCCAGGGCTTCCCGATTGCCGAACAGCTCGCGCCGAACCGTCTCGCCGATCAGGCACACGGCAGCACCTGCGCGCAGCTCGTCGCGGGTGAATTCGCGTCCGCTGGCCACGCTCCAGTTGCCGATCTCCAGCCAGGCGTTGGTGCTGCCGGTGACCAGGCTGCTCCAGTTGCGGCCGTTGGCCACCAGGGTCGAGCCGGTGCGTGCCTCCGGGGCCACCGCGGCCACACCACCGATCTGGGTGCCGATGGCCTCGGCGTCGCTTTCTTCAAACGCGGGCGCGCTGCCCCCGCTGCTGCCCGGCCCCATGCGCTGGCCGGGACGAACCTGCAGCAAGTTGGTGCCCAGCCCGGCGATCTGGCTCTGGATCGCCTGCGTGGCGCCATTGCCCAGCGTGACCATGGTGATGACGGCGCTGACGCCGATCACGATGCCGAGCACGGTGAGGAAGGAGCGCATCAGGTTGCGCCGGATCGAGCGCAAGGCCAGCAGCAAGGTGTTGAGCCACATGATCAGGCCTCCGCCTTCGTCGCTTGCAGGGCCAGCGGATGCGGGTTGGCCTCGTCGCTGGCGATCACGCCATCGACAAAGCGCACCACCCGCCGCGCGTAGGCCGCCATTTCTGCTTCGTGGGTGACCATGAGCACGGTGATGCCCTGTTCGGCATTCAGATGCCAGAGCAGCTCCATGATTTCCTTGCTGCGCGCGGTGTCCAGGTTGCCGGTGGGCTCGTCAGCCAGCAGCACGGCCGGCTCGGTGACGATGGCGCGTGCGATCGCCACGCGTTGTTGCTGGCCGCCTGAGAGTTCGCTGGGCGTGTGGTGCTCCCAGCCCTTGAGGCCGACGGCGTCAAGCGCGCGCGCGGCCATGGCGTGGCGCTTGGCGGTGGGCTCTCCGCGGTAGATCAGCGGCAGCTCCACGTTTTCCTGCGCCGAGGTGCGCGCCAGCAGGTTGAAGCCCTGAAACACGAAGCCGAGGTAGCGGCGGCGCAGCAGCGCGCGCTGGTCTCGGCTGAGCGACTGCACCGGCACACCGTTGAACGCGTAGGTGCCGGTGGTGGGTGTGTCGAGACAGCCCAGCGTGTTCATGGCGGTCGACTTGCCTGAGCCGCTGGGCCCCATGATGGCGACGAACTCGCCGCGCTCGATGTCCAGGTCCACGCCCTTGAGCGCCTGGAACGCGGTGGCGCCCTGACCATAAACCTTGGTGATGCCACGCAGGCGGATCAATGGGCCCCCACGCTCCGCCGCTTCGCGGGTCGCTGCCCCCCGAGGGGGCTGATCCGGCTTGGGGCGGCCCTGCGCCGGATCGGTTGGGTCCCCGCGCTCCGCCGCTTCGCGAGTCGCTGCCCCCCGAGGGGGTGCGAATTCAGCTTGGGGCGGTCCGGCGCTGAATTCCCCACGCTCGCGATCATGCGCTTCACGAGCGTTACCGGTCATGGTGTGGCGGCCCGTTGGTCAGTGATCACCGCCAGGCCGGCTTCCAGGCCGTCGCCGCTGACTTCGGTGCTGCGGCCGTCGCTGATGCCGGTGGTCACGTTCAGCGCTGTGGGCTGGCCGTCCTTCAGGATCCAGATCTGGCGCTGACCCGGCGCACGCGGATCGTTGCCGGCCGACTTGCGGGCGCCAGGGCGCGAGGGGCGCGCGAACATGCGGCTCAGGATGCTGGTGCTGCCGACGGTCTGCGCCTCGGCACGGGTGGGGTTGAAGCGCAGCGCGGTGTTGGGCACCAGCAGCACGCCCTGGCGCTCGGTGGCCACGATAGTCGCCGAGGCGGTCATGCCGGGGCGCAGGCTGAGGTCGCTGTTGTCCACCTCCAGCGTGGTCACGTAGGTCACCACGTTGTCGGTTTTGGTGGATCCGAAATCCACGCGCTGGATGGTGGCCGGGTAACGACGCGCGGGGTAGGCGCTGACGGTGAAGCTGGCTTTCTGGCCCGGTTTGACCGCGCCCACGTCGGCTTCGTCCACGTTCACGTGCAGCCGCAGCTGGGTCAGATTTTCTGCCACAGAAAACAGGGTGACGGCCTGCAGCGAAGCCGCCACCGCGTTGCCGGGATCGACCGAGCGCGAGAGCACCACGCCGTCGATGGGCGAGCGGATCGACGCCTTGGACAAATTGGTCTCGTCCGTAGACAGCGCGGCGCGCGCCACCGTCACGTTGGCTTCAGCGCTGGCTTGCGCGGCCAGCGCCCGAGCGACTCCGGCGCGTGCGCTGTCCAGCTCGGCGGCCGAGGGCACCTTGCCACCCGAGAGGCGTGCCACTTCCTCAAAACGCGCCAGCGTGGCCTGCGCCTCCTGCACGGTGGCGCGGCTTTGCGCCAGCTGCGCCTGGGCCGCCGCGAGCGAGGCGCGCGAGCGCTGCACCTGGTCGGTGAACTTGGCGGCGTCGAGCTCCACGAGCACCTGGCCGGCCTGGATGCGGTCGTTCACGTCGACCAGCACGCGCTTGACCGTGCCCGAGAGTTCGCTGCCGATGTTGACCGATCGCGTGGGCTGCAAGGTGCCATTTGCGGACACGGTGAGCGTGAGGTCGCCGGTGCGCAGCGCTTCGGTGACGTAGACCGGCGCCTGGCTGATGGTCTTGCGAGCCTGCCAGACGTAGAGCCCCCCGGCGATCAGCGCCAGCGCCAGCACACCCAGCCAGAGGCTGGGGCGGCGCCACCAGCGCGGCGCGGCGGCGGCGCCGAGCAGGGCTTGCAGTGCGGGATCGGTGGCGGTAGCAGGCTGTTTCATGGGGAGCGATGTGAGCGGGCTCAGCGGGTGGTGGCGGGAGTCTGCCCGCCGGGAAATTCGGTGTTGGCGTCGGGTGTCCACCCACCGCCGAGGGCCTTGTACAGGCGCACGTGGTCGCCGCTGAGGCTGGCCTGGGCGGAGGCGACGCTGTCTTGCGTGGACAGCAGGGTACGCTGGGTGGAGAGCACGGTGGTGAAGTCGATCAGTCCGCTCTGGAAACGCTGGCGCGCCAGCAGGTCGGCATTGGCCGCTGCCTGGCTGGCGGCTTGCAGGCGCGCCAGGCGCTCGCGATTGCCCTGCAGCGACACCAGCGTGTCTTCGACATCCTTCAGCGCGGCGAGCACGGCCGCCCGGTAGGCCGCGCGGGCCTGGTCCAGCGCCGCTTCCTGCGCGCGCACCTGGGCTTCGCTGGCGCCGCCGTCGAACAGCGGCACCGACACGCTGGCCAGCAGGCTGTTGACCACCGAGGCGCCGCTGGTCAGGCCGCTGAGCGTGAGTGCGGACAGGCCCATCGAGCCACTGAGCCTAAAGCTTGGGTAGCGCGCGGCGTCGGCCACCGCCACACGGGCGAGCGCTGCGGACACACGCGACTCGGCGCTGCGCACATCGGGCCGTTGCCGCAAGGTTTCGGTGGGAAAGGCCAGCGCGAGTTCCGCGGGCGCCAGGGGTATGGGCGAGGCTGCGCTGAGCTGTTTCTGGAGCGCGCCCGGCGCTTCGCCGGTGAGCACCGCAAGCGCGTTCATCGCCTGGCTGATGCCGCTTTGCAGGGCGGGCAGCTGGGCGGCGGTCTGTTCGCTCGCGGCCACCGCTTGCTCCACATCCAGCGAAGCGGCCAGGCCCGCCTGGGCACGCCAGCGGGTGATCTGAAGGGTTTCGGTCTGCGCCGCGAGGTTGCTGCGCGCGATCGCCAGTCGCGTTTGCAGGCCGCGCAGCTCGATCAGGTTCACCGCCACTTCGGCGGCGAGCGAGACCTGCACATTGGCCAGGTTGCTGGCGGCGGCGCTCGCGTCAGCTTCGCTGGCGTTGGCGGCACTGCGGTTGCCGCCGAAGATGTCGGGTTCCCAGCTGGCATCAAAACCGGCCTGGAAGTTGTTGCTGGCGTCCTGCGCGCCCGCCTTGCTGCGGCGCGCCGAGGCCGAGGCACCCAGCGAGGGACCGAGCTGTGCCGCCTGCACGTCGCGCTGCGCGCGGGCCTGGGCCAGCGCAGCCTGCGCGCTTTGCACGCTGGTGTTGTTCAGCAAGGCCTGTTCGACCAGCGTGGTGAGCGTCGGGTCTTCAAATCGGGTCCACCATCGGGCCAGGTCGACGGGCGACGCGGTGGCTGAAGCCGGTGCCGCCGTCCATGCGGTGGGCAGGGCGGTGTCGGCGGCTGCCGGCTCCGGGGAACGCAGACTGGCGCAGCCCGAGAGCAGCAGCGCCAGGCCAGTCAGGACCAGCCAGCGCAGGGCGGGATGGGCGGTGTCTGGCGGTTTGGAGGGGCAAGTCATTGGGATAAATGAAGGACGCGGGGCGGGGGTTCAGCGCCATTCTGATGGCGTGACGTGTCCGGTTCGTCAAGCAGAGGTGAAGTTCCTGCGCCAGGGTCGCACCGGCGACCGCAGCCGATCAAGCCTGCGTGGTTTCCGGCTCGGGTGGCTGGGCCAGGTGCAGCGTCTGGGTGGGGAAGGCGATTTCAGCGCCCCGCTTTTCGATGATGCGCCCGATGGCGATCAGCAAGGTCTGCTTGATCGCGTGGTACTCGACCCAGTTGCGCGTCTTGGTGAAGGTGTAGATCATGATGTCGAGCGAGCTGGCGCCAAACTGGTTGAAGTTGACGATCAGGGTCTGCGTGTTGTCGATGTCATCGTGGTCGTGCAGCAGCGTCTTGATATCGGCCACGATGGCTTCCACCTGGTCGAAGTCGTCGTAGCGCAGCCCAATCGTCTCCTTGATGCGGCGGTGGCTCATTCGCGAAGGGTTTTCCACCACGATGGTGGTGAACACCGCGTTGGGCACGTAGATCGGGTTTTTGTTGAAAGCGCGGATGCGGGTATGGCGCCAGCTGATGTATTCCACCGTGCCTTCGATGCTCTTGTCGGGTGAGCGAATCCACTCGCCGACGCTGAACGGCCGGTCCAGGTAGATGGTGAGGCCGCCGAAGAAGTTGGCCAGCAGGTCTCTTGCGGCCAGGCCCACCGCAATGCCGCCCACGCCGCCCAGGGCGAGCAGGGCACCGATGTTGAAGCCCAGCGTCTGCGCCACCGTGATCGCGGTCAGCACAAAGATCAGCAGACGGCCCAGCTTGCTGATGGCGTGCACGGTGGTGACATCGAAGTCCTGACCACCTTCTCGGCCGCGCGCAATCGTGCCGCGCGTGATGTTCGCGATGAAACGCCAGATGAACCAGGCCACGGCGATGATGACAGCCACGTTGCGCGCCTGAACCAGTTCCTCCGCAAAATCGTTGTCGGGCCAATGGGCCAGCAACACACGACCGATCCAGGCCAGCGCCAGGATCCAGATCAGCAGGTGGGCGGGGCGGCGCGCGGCACCCACCAGCGCCTCGTCCCAGACCGTGCGCGAGCGGTCGGCCCAGCGGGCCAGCTGGTTGAACAGCAGGTGCGCGATCTGGCTGAGCAACAGGGCGATGACGACAATGGTCAGCGCCATGGCCAACCAGGCTTCAATGCCGAAGGTTTGGGCGAAAAATGTTCGGATCGTCTGCATGCGGTTTCATGAAAGACGGGATTACTGAAAAGCCACTTCGGCAAAGCTGCGCAGCTTGCGGCTGTGCAACTGGCCGGCGCCGCCTTCGCGCAGTCGCTCCACCGCGCGGATGCCGATGCGCAGGTGCTGGTCGACGCGCTCGCGGTAAAAGTGGTTGGCCATGCCAGGCAGCTTGATCTCGCCGTGCAGCGGCTTGTCGCTCACGCAGAGCAGGGTGCCGTAGGGCACGCGAAAACGGAAGCCGTTGGCGGCGATGGTGGCGCTCTCCATGTCGAGCGCGACCGCACGGCTCTGGCTAAAGCGGCGCTGGGGCGTGTTGTCGGGCAGCAGTTCCCAGTTGCGGTTGTCGGTGCTGGCCACGGTGCCGGTGCGCATGATGCGCTTGAGTTCCTGGGTGGGCACGCCGGTCACGTCGGCCACTGCGGCCTCCAGCGCGAGCTGGATCTCGGCCAGCGCGGGAATCGGTACCCACAGCGGCAGCTCTTCGTCGAGCACATGGTCTTCGCGCACATAGGCGTGGGCCAGCACGTAGTCGCCGAGCTGCTGCGTGCTGCGCAGGCCGGCGCAGTGGCCGATCATGAGCCAGGCGTGCGGACGCAGCACAGCGATGTGGTCGGTGATGGTCTTGGCGTTGGACGGGCCCACGCCGATGTTGACCAGGGTGATGCCGCTGCGGTCGGCACGCATCAGGTGGTAGGCCGGCATTTGTGGCAGCCGGGGCGGCGTGGCGCCGAGATCGTCGCCTGCTTCTGGCGGCAGGTCCGCGCGCCGGGTCACCACATTGCCGGGCTCAATGAATGCGGTGTATTCGCTGGCGGGATTGGCCATTTCCGCATGGCCCAGTTTGATGAATTCGTCGATGTAGAACTGGTAGTTGGTGAACAGCACGAAGTTCTGGAACCAGTCGGGCGCTGTGCCGGTGTAGTGGCGCAGGCGCTGCAGCGAATAGTCGACCCGCGGCGCGGTGAACAACGCCAGCGGCTGCGCCTCGCCCCCACGGGGCTCGTGTGTGCCGTTGGCGATGCCATCGTCCATGGCGGTGAGGTCGGGCAGGTCGAACACGTCGCGCATGAGGGCGCGGCGCTCGGCGCCGAGCTGGCCCTCCACATGCTCATGATCGGCGAACGAGAAATGGATCGGGATCGGCTGGGCGCTGATGCCCACCTCCAGCTCGCCGCCGTGGTTGGCCAGCAGCAGGCTGAACTGCTCCAGCAGATAGCCGCCGTAGAGGTCGGGTCGGGTGATGGTGGTCTCGAAGCGGCCAGGGCCCGCGACGAAGCCGTAGCTCAGGCGCCCAGAACCTCTGTGGGAGGCGCTCTGGGTGTGCAGGCGGACAAACGGATAACACGCGCGCACGCGGCTGCCATTGAAGTCGTCACCCGCCACAAAGCTTCGCATGGCGGCGCGCAGATGGTCCACGGCGCGCTGGTAAATCGCCTGTACCTGAGCCAGGGCGGCGGCTGGATCGCGGTAGAGGACCGGGGCGGTAAAGTCAGGTGTCTTGTGCATGGCGACTATTGTGACCCTGCACCGTGACACCCTTGACTTGACAGGATGTTCGACGCCGTTCCTTCGTTTTTGCCACCACCGGCCGACCTGGCGGGCGCGGTCGCTGCGCTCGCCTCGGCCCTGGGCTGCGGTCTGCTGGTGGGCATCGAGCGCGAGCGGCGCAAGGGCAGTGGCCCGGGCCGGGCATTTGCCGGCCTGCGCACCTTTGCGCTCAGCAGCGTGTTGGGTGCGGTGGCGGCGCTGACCGCGTTGCCGGGGCTGGTCGTCACAGGCGCCTTGCTGGTCGCCGCGCTGAGCCTGGTGGCCTACTGGCGAGACCGATCCGACGATCCGGGTGCCACCACCGAAATCGCGCTGCTGCTCACCTACCTGATCGGCGTGTTGTGTGTCTGGAGCCTGCCGCTGGCCGCTGGGCTGGCGGTGGGGCTGACCGGGGTGCTGGCCGGGCGCGACGCGCTGCACCGGTTTGCCAGCCACTGGCTGCGGCCGGGCGAGGTGCGCGACGGCATCATCCTTGCCGCGCTGGTGCTGATGGCGCTCCCGCTGGTGCCCGACCGGCCTCTGTGGGGCCCGGTGCTCAACCCCTATGTGATCGTGCAGTTGCTCGCGCTGTTGCTGGCGGTACAGTCGCTCGCGCACCTGAGTCGCCGGCTCCTGCAGGCGCGTGAAGCGGTCGCGTTCTCGGCCCTGGCCTCGGGCTTCGTGTCGAGCACCGCCACCATCGCGACCCTTGGTCTGGCTGTGAGAGAAGAGCGATCCGGCGCGCGGCTCATGGCTGGAGGCGGCCTGATGTCCTGTGTGTCCACGCAGCTGCAGGTGCTGCTGGTGGCTGCCGCGGTGCAGCCGGCCTGGCTGGCGGTGCTGTGGTTGCCCACGTTGAGTGCGGCCTTGCTCGCGGCCGCCTGGGCCTGGTGGCTGGTGCAGGGTGCGCCGCCCGAATCGGCCGAAGGCGTGGGGTCGAGTCCGCGCATCGAAGGTCTGCCCGGTCGGAGTGATGACCGCATGTTCAGCCTCTGGGGTGCGGCCGCCGTGGCCGGGTTGCTGGCTGGCATTCAGGCGCTGGTGCATGGGCTGGACCTGTGGCTGGGGCAAGCCGGCCTGATCGCCGGCACCCTGATGGCTTCCCTGGCTGATCTGCACGCTGCGCTGGCGGCCGTGTTCGCGTCATCCGGTGCCGAGCCCGGTCTCGCATCTGCCATTCCCGTGATGGGCGCGTTGGCGGTTCACGCGCTCAGCAAAAGCGTCACGGCTGGCCTGGTGGGGCGCTGGCGCTACCTGCGCTGGCTGGCGCCCGGGCTCTGGGCACACACCGCGCTGGGTGTGGCGCTGATCGGGTGGCTGATGGCCTGAAGGGGCGCAGCGGGGAGTCGCGGGTTGCGTTCGCAGAACGTACGTGGCGCGCGGGGGGGCAACGCTTCAGTTCCGAATGGGTTCTCGCATCGTCACGAATTCTTCCGCTGCCGTGGGGTGGATGCCGATGGTGCTGTCGAACACCGCTTTGGTCGCGCCCGCCTTCATGGCCACCGCGAAACCCTGCACGATCTCGCCCGCGTCGGGGCCGACCATGTGAAGGCCGACCACGCGGTCGCTGGCGCTGTCCACGACCAGCTTCATCAGTGTGCGTTCGCTGCTGCCCGAGAGCGTGTGTTTGAGCGCCCTGAACTCGCTGCGAAACACCGTGATGGCGCCGAACTTCTCACGCGCCTTCTCTTCGCTGTGACCCACGGTGCCGATGTTGGGGTGGGTGAAAACGGCGGTGGGGATGAAGTCGTAGCTCATGTCCCGCCGGGGCTTGCCGGCGGCCGGGCCAAACAGCTGGTCCACCACCACCATGGCTTCGCCCAATGCCACCGGCGTGAGCTGCACACGGTTGGTGACGTCGCCCACGGCATAGATGTGGGGAACGTTGGTCTGGTACTGCGCATTGACGACTACCTCACCCTGGCCACCTTGAGCCACGCCCACGGTGTCCAGCCCCAGCCCCTTGACGTTGGGCACGCGGCCGGTGGCGTAGAGCACGGCGTCGACCATGACGGTGCTGCCGCCTTCGCACTCGACAGCCAGGCCATCGGCGGTCTTGCGCACGTCAACCACGTCGGCGTTGAGCCTCAGGTCCACGCCCGACTTGATCATCTCGCCTGCGACGAAGTGTCGGATCTCGTTGTCGAAGCCGCGCAGCACTTGTTCGCCGCGGTAGAGCTGAGTCACCTTCGCACCCAGCCCGTTGAAGATGGAGGCGAACTCGCAGGCGATGTAGCCGCCGCCCACCACCAGCAGGCGCTGGGGAAAGGGCTCCAGATCAAACACCTCGTTGGAGGTGATCACGTGTTCGCGCCCCTGGAAGTGCGGCACGTAGGGCGTGCCGCCGGTAGCGATCAGGATGTTTTTCGCGGTGAAGTGCTGATGACCGGGGCTGCCATCTGCGTGCAGAGTGGCGAGGGTGATGGCTTGTTCGCCGTCGATGCGCGCAAATCCGTTGAAAACCGAAACGCCCGAGCCGCTCAGCAGGTTGCTGTAGACGCCGTTCAAGCGTCCGATCTCCTTGGCCCGGTTGGTCTTGAGCGTGGACCAGTTGAGCACAGGCGCCTCACCTTCCCATCCGAACCCGGCGGATTCGTGAAAGCTATCGCCGTAGTGCGCTGCGTAGCTGTACAGCTTCTTGGGGATGCAGCCCACGTTGACGCAGGTGCCGCCGAGGCCGTCGGTGCCCAGCATCTCGGCCAGTGCCACGCGGGCACCCCGTTGCGCCGCCATGCGCGCGGCGCGCACGCCTCCGCTGCCGCCGCCAATCACGAAGAAATCGAAGTCAAATGATGAAGCCATGTCCAGAAGTCCTTGTGTGATGCCTTGATGGTAGTTTGCTCCCACAATCGGTGCATGAACACGCTTCAAGACGCCGTTGAAAAGCCTGGCTTGTCGATCGTTCTCGGTGGCACCGGCGGTCTGGGCGCAGCGTTGGTGCAAGGTCTGCGCGAAAGGGGGGAGACCGTGCTGGCGATCGGCCGGCGCACCGATCCACCTCTCAATTTCACTCAGCCTGCCTCCATCGCCGCCTGCGCGCAGCGCGTGGCCGATGAGCTGTCGGCCCGCGGTCAGCGTTTGCAACGGCTGATCGTCGCAACGGGGTTTCTGCATGGCGGCACCGCTTCAGGTTCTCGCGCCGAACCCGAGCGCTCCTGGCAGCACCTGGACGCCGATGCACTGGCGCACAGCTTCGCGGTCAACGCCATTGGCCCGGCGCTGGTGATGCGCCATTTCCTGCCGCTGCTGCCTCGGCAAGGGCCGTGTCTGGCGGCCTTCTTCTCGGCCCGAGTGGGCAGCATCGGTGACAACGCGCTGGGCGGCTGGTACGCCTACCGCGCGTCCAAGGCCGCGCTCAACCAGCTGGTGCGCACGGCCTCAATCGAGCTGGCGCGGCGCAACCGCGAGTCGCTCTGCGTGGCGCTGCACCCAGGAACGGTGGATACGCCGCTTTCACAACCGTTTGCCAAGACCGGCTTGACGGTGCGATCGCCCGAGGTGGCCGCAGCCGAGCTGATCGCGGTGATGGATGGCCTCACCGCCAGCCAGACCGGGGGTTTCTACGACCACCAGGGCCAAACTGTGCCGTGGTGAGGCAACAGAGCTGACCGTCAGGCCCACTCGCTTCCGGCGCGCGTGACCCAACCAAAGATGCCGCGGAACTGGCTTTGCCAAGCCGCCAACATCGCCCCCTGGGGGTTGACGCCGAAGGCGGCGCGGGGGGTCAATACGTATACACGCCGCGCCCCGTCTTGCGCCCCAACCAGCCAGCGGCCACCATCTCTTTGAGCAACGGCGCAGGCCGGTACTTGCTGTCGTTGAACTCGGCCATGTAGACGTTCATCACCGCCAGGCACACGTCCAGGCCAATCATGTCGGCCAGGGCCAGGGGGCCGATCGGCTGGTTGGTGCCGAGCTTCATGCCGGCGTCGATGTCTTCCGGCGTGGCCAGGCCCTCGGCCAGCACGAAAAAGGCCTCGTTGATCATGGGCACCAGGATGCGGTTGACCACGAAGCCGGGCGCGTTCTTCACCGTGATCGGCGTCTTGCCCAGGCGCTCGGCCAAGGATTTCACGGCGTCGTGTGTGGCATCGCTGGTCTGCAGGCCACGGATGATTTCCACCAGCGCCATCATGGGCACCGGGTTGAAGAAGTGCATGCCGACGAAGCGGTCGGCGCGCTGGGTGGCCGCAGCCAGCTTGGTGATGCTGATCGAGCTGGTGTTGGTGGCGACGATCACGTCAGCGGCCAGCACGCCGTCGAGCTGTTGCAGGATCTTGATCTTCAGCGCTTCGTTTTCGGTCGCGGCCTCGATCACGAGCTGGGCACCCTTGAGATCGTCGTAGTTCGTGCTGCCTTGAATCAGGGACAGGGCCTTTGCTTTGTCGGCGGCCGTGATCTTCTCTTTCTTGATCAGCCGGTCCAGGCTGCCCGACACGGTGGCCAGACCTTTGTCGATGGCGGTCTGGGCGATGTCGACCATCACCACGCGGATGCCGTTGGTGGCGCAGGCCTGGGCGATGCCGTTGCCCATGGTGCCGGAACCGATGATGCCGACGGTCTGGATGGGGTTGCTCATGAAATCGTGCTCCTGTGGGTGACGGGTGAGGGGATGGCTTGCATTGTGGCGCGGCACGCAAGAGGGCCGACCCAGGGGCAGTCGCCCACGTGTCGACTCTAGGCTGGCACACCTACAGGGGCCAGAAGTGCTGTGCTAACTTGAGAATGATTGTCCTGCCCGTCCTGACGCCCGCCTGAAACGGGTGTGTGCGCGGCAGATGAAAACAAGTGCCTCCGAAGCCCTCGGACAGGAGAGGCCTGACTCTGGAGCAACCCAACATGTACGACTACATCATTGTCGGCGGTGGATCGGCCGGCAGCGTGCTTGCCGGTCGGCTGACGCAAGACCCGACAGTCCGCGTGGCCCTGCTGGAAGCTGGCCCGGCCGACAAAAGCGTGCTCATCCACTGCCCGGCTGGTCTGGCGGTGATGGCGAAGTTCGAGCTCAATGGCTGGGGTTACAACACGGTGCCCCAGCCGGGTCTGAACGGGCGCCGCGGCTACCAGCCGCGTGGCAAGGTGCTGGGTGGCTCCAGCTCCATCAATGCCATGGTGTACGCCCGGGGCCACGCGACCGATTACGACGCCTGGGCGGCGCGTGGCAACCCGGGCTGGTCGTACGCCGATGTGCTGCCTTACTTCAAGCGTGCCGAGCACAACGAACGCGGTGCCGATGCGCTGCATGGCCAGGGCGGCCCGCTCAACGTGATGGACCTTCGCAGCCCCAACCCGTTTCTGTTCGCCTTCATCCAGGCCGGCAAGCAGGCGGGCTACCGGCACAACCCGGACTTCAACGGTCCGGACCAAGAAGGCATAGGCGCCTACCAGGTGACCCACAAGAATGGGGAGCGCTGGAGTGCCGCCAAGGGCTACCTTACGCCACACCTGGGTCGCAGCAACCTCACCGTGATCACCCACGCGCTGACCACGCGGGTGATGGTTGACACCCACAACGGCCAGCGTCAGGCCAAGGGCGTGGAGTACCGAGCAGAAGGTGGGCGGGGCGCCTTGCAGGCCCTGCAGCTCAAGCCGGGCGGCGAGGTGGTGCTGAGCGCGGGCGCATTCGGTTCGCCCCAGCTGCTCATGCTCTCGGGCATAGGCCCGGCCGAGCACCTGCGCAGCCACGGCATCAGCGTGGTGCACGAATTGCCGGGAGTGGGCGACAACCTGCACGACCATCCAGACGTGGTGATCGTGGTGAACGCGCCGAAGGTGAGCGACCTGTTCGGCATCTCGGCGACCGGCACGCTCAAGCTGCTGCGCGGCATCTTCGAGTGGCGCCGTGCGCGCCGCGGCATGCTCACCACCAACTTCGCCGAAGGCGGGGGTTTCATCAAGAGCGCGCCCGATGAGGCCATCCCCGACCTGCAGTGGCACTTTGTGGTGGGCAAGCTGGTGGACCACGGCCGCAAGACGGTGCTGGGTCATGGCTATTCTTGTCACGTCTGCCTGCTGCGTCCCAAGAGCCGGGGCACGGTGCGACTGGTCAGCGCCGACCCGCAGGTGGCGCCCCTGATCGACCCCGCCTTCCTGAAGGACCCCGAAGACATGGCGCGCATGGTGCGCGGCTTCAAGCTCACGCGCCAGATGCTGCATCAGGATGGGTTGACCCGCCACGGTGGCACCGAATCCAAGGCCTCGGCCTCGGCGCAGAGCGATGCGCAGATCGAGCAATTCATCCGCAACCACGCCGACACCATTTACCACCCGGTGGGCACCTGTCGCATGGGACACGATGACGGGGCGGTGGTCGATGCCCGGCTGCGCGTGCACGGTGTGACCGGTTTGCGTGTGGTCGATGCCTCGGTGATGCCGCAGGTGGTGGGTGGCAACACCAACGCGCCGGTGATCATGATGGCCGAGAAGGCGGTCGATATGATGCAGGAAGACCGTGCGGCTGCTGCAGCAGCCACGGCCGCGCCGACCACCCCACAGCCCATGGAGACCATCGCATGATTCTTGAGCACGCCGATATCCGAATCGACCCGGCCCGAGCCGCTGAATTTGAAGTGGCCATCGTCCGCGGGGCGAGCACCGTGATCGCGCACGCCAAAGGCTTCAAGGGCTACAAAGTCAACCGCAGCATCGAGAGTCCAGGTCGCTACATCCTCATGATTTACTGGCAGGCACTGGAAGACCACACGGTGGGCTTCCGCGAGTCGCCGGCCTTCGCCGAGTGGCGCGCCATCGTCGGTCCGTTCTTTGCCCAGCCACCAGTGGTGGAGCATCTGGAACTGGTGGATAGGTCGGCCTGAGAGCCGACCACTGGCCGCCGACTCAGCGCAGGCCGGCGAGTGCGACACCAAAGGCCACGAACACGCTGCCCGCCAGCCGGTTGATCCAGGTGGCCGAGCTGGGCCGCTCTAGCCAACGCCGCGCCCGGGATGCCAGCCAAACGTAGGTCAGCAAGGTGGACGTGGATGCACACAGGCTCACCCCCATGAGCAGCGCAAACTGAGGCCAGAGCGTGCGCGAGGTGTCGATGAACTGGGGAAACAAGGCGCCGAAGAACAGAATGGCCTTGGGGTTGGTGATCGAGACCCACAGGCCCTGCCGCCACAGTCGCAACGCAGACGCAGGGACGGCATCGGTTCCCGATGCGCCCATGCCCTGCGCTCCGCTGTGCGCCCGCAGCATGCGCCAGCCCAGGTAAATCAGGTAGCCCGCGCCCACCCACTTCACGAGCGTGAACATCCAGGGCAGGGTGTGCAGCATCACGCCCAGCCCCAGGATGGAGGCGCCCGCCAGCAGCACCAGGCCAATGACATTGCCCAGTGTGGACATCAGACCAGAGCGAAACCCGCGTGTGGCGCCATTGCGCAGGGCCAGCAGCACGGCAGGTCCTGGCGTGGCTGCAGCCACCCACGCGACCAGCGCGTAGGCAAGCAAGGCATGTGGGCTCACCGCCATGTTTGCCTCACGCGCGCGGCACGCTTTTGCGCATCAGGGTGGATTTGCCGAAAAGGCTCTCGATCAGGTCCACCGCGAGGATCGCCGTGCGGTTGCGCACGTCGAGTGCCGGGTTGAGTTCCATCACGTCCATCGAGGCCAGCCGGCCGGTGTCGGCAATCATTTCCATGCAGAGCTGAGCCTCGCGGTAGGTCGGCCCGCCCGGTACCGTGGTGCCCACGCCCGGGGCGATTTCCGGGTCGAGAAAGTCGACGTCGAAGCTCACGTGCAGGTGGGTGTTGTCGTCCAGCCCGGCCAGTGCCTGCTCCATGGTGTGACGCATGCCCATCTCGTCGATGTAGCGCATGTCGAACACCTCCAGTCCCGCCTGGTGCACCAGGCGTTTTTCGCCAGCGTCCACGCTGCGGATGCCAATCTGGCGCACCACCGACGGTGAAATGGCCGGCGTGGCCCCGCCGATGCCTGTGAGTTCGGCTGGTCCATGGCCGCACAGCACCGCCACCGGCATGCCGTGCACATTGCCGCTGGGTGTGAGTTCGGCGGTGTTGAAGTCAGCGTGCGCGTCGAGCCAGAGCACGCGCAGCTGCTTGCCTTGCTCGCGGCAGTGCCGCGCCACCGCGCTGATGGAGCCGATGCCCAGGCAGTGGTCACCCCCGAGCACCATGGGCAGGTGGCCCAGGCTCAGCGCGGCGTGCATCGCCTCGTGCAGGGTCTGGTTCCACTGCACCACCTCGGCCAGATGCCGGTAGCCCTGTGCAGGGGGTAGCCAGGGATTGGCCGGGCCCATCAGGTTGCCCGCATCGTGCACCTGCAGGCCGTGGCTCTCCAGCACCGCCGTGAGTCCTGCCACGCGCAATGCCTCGGGCCCCATGGATGCGCCTCGGGCGCCAGCGCCGATGTCGGTCGGCACGCCGATCAGGTGGACAGTGGTCTGTTGCATGAAGCCATTGTGGTCGATGCGGTGCAGCAGCACTTGGCCTCGGCGAAAATAGTGGAAGTCCGATTCGCCGGTATCAAACGCAAGGAGTGGTGCAGAGCGATCAGCCCAAGCGTTCAGGCTGGGCAGAAGGTCAGAAGGGCAGAAGGGCGGGTCAGCGTCAACCCAGCACGTTTGCTGGCTGCATCTGGTTACGCGCATCTGCCTGTGGTCGTGAGTTGCTCAAGCTGTGTGGCGATACTCTGTCCGCGCATCGATTTCGCCCGCTTGCCCCGGACACGTTCCGTCCAAACACCCATTTCAACGCTTCGTGTGTGGGGGGGCGGGTCGACGTACCCCGCGCCTGAGGACACGCGCCGATCGACACCTGATGCGCCTTTGACCCCGCTGGGGGCGGTCCGGCACCCCTGAAGGACAATCGGGTACCCCGAGTGAGGTTGTCTGTGCATCGGGGATTCATTCTTGAACGCCCTGATGCCTGATACCGCACCCTCTGTCTGGACCTCCTGTGGTTATGACCTCCTGCGCCACAACGCCCGAGGCTGGCTGGAGCCGACCGACGACTACTGGCGGCTCTGGCTGTCGCGACCTGAACTCGCGCTGGTCGAAGAGTCCTGCCCTGCGGAGCGGGCGCTCCACGACTTGCTCCTGCACAGGCCAACGCGCAAGGTCACACCGGCCGAACTCGGTGCGGTGAAGGATGCCGACGCGCGCGCCAACCACCAGCTGTTCTTGAAGCTGCGCGACGCCGTCTTGCAGGCGGGCTCACTGGAGGCCGCCTATGCGGGCTTTTTCAGAGCAGGGGCGATCCAGCTGCCGCCGCTCTTTCTTGACCTGATGGTCCAGGCCATCGTGTGCAACCTGCTGGCCGATGAGGCGGACGCCTGGGTCTGGCGTGCAGCTGAGCTGCTGTTTCGCCGCCAGCGGGTACAGGTGCAGGATGGTCGGGTGCTCAGCGGCGATGCCGAGGTGCTGGACATGCTCAACGAAACCGGCGGGATGGGCAACGTGGGACGCCTGCTGCTGCAGGGAGGCGCGACACTTCCTGTGGTGCAGATCGAGGTGCTGGGCGAGGACAACGCGGACCGATACCTCGCAAGCCGCACCGGAGCCGGGCGCTTTAACTTCGTGCTGGACTGCACCCACGCGGTGCAAAACGAGCTGCCCCATGGCCTCACCCTGACCATGACGCGTGCGCGCTCAGGCCTGAAGGCATTGGCTTCCGTGCTGGAGCGCTGGGTACGCCACTTTTTGGGGGTGGCGGTGACGATCCAGCCGGAAGCGCGGGTGGACGATGCATCCTGGCGCTGGCACCTGGGCCTGGACGCCGAATCCACCCAGCTGCTCAACGACCTCTATCAGGGGCATGAGGTCTCCGAGTCGCGACAGCAGCGGCTGATCAGCCTTTTCCGGCTGCGCTTCGACAACCCCGCGGACATGCGCGCCGACCTCAGCGGCAAGCCGGTTTACCTTGGCCTGGCCATGAACGAGCAGGGCTTGCTCAAGCTCAAGCCTCAAAACCTGTTGCTCAACCTGCCGCTGTCGACGACGACCTGAGCGACGCGCGCCCGATCCATTTCCCTCTCAGCAACGCCGAACTGGAAAAGCGCCTTCAGGCGTTGGGCAGTTCGATGTGGAAGGTGGCGCCCTGCCCGGGCGCACTTTCGGCCCAGATGCGGCCTTCCATGCGCTCCACCGCCTTGTGCACCAGTGCCAGACCGATTCCGGTGCCCGGTATCTGTTCCTGCCGGTGCAGCCGCTGGAACATGCCGAAGATGCGGTCGTGATAACGCATATCGAAGCCGATGCCTTGATCGCCCATGCTCAACAGAACACGATCGCCCTCGGCCCGGGCTTCGATGTGGATGCGCGGCGCGTCGTCCTTCGGCGTGAATTTCAAGGCGTTGTCCATCAGGTTGCGCAGCACGATGGCCAGCCCCTGGGAGTTGGCCCTAACCTTCAGGTCCTCGGCGACCCGCACGGTCAGCTCCCCATGGCGCGCCTCCAGTTCGTCGCGGAACGGCGCGGCCACGGACCGCACACAGTCCGCAAGCGCCACTGGCTCCATCTGCTCGCCCAGCTGCTGCAGGCGTGAATAGGCCAGCAGATCGTTGATCAGCTGCGACATGTGCAGGGTGGACTTCTGAATACGTTTCAGGTAGTCGCGCCCCTGGTCGTCCAGCTGCGTCGCGTGTTCGTCCAGCAGCAGCGAACTGAAGCCTTCGATACCACGCAGCGGCGTGCGCAGGTCATGCGAAGCCGAGTAGGTGAACGACTCGAGCTGCAGGTTGACGGTCTTGAGCTGTCGCACGCTGCTCTCCAGTTGCACCGTGCGTTCGGCCACCTTGTGCTCGAGGCCGTCAGTCAGCTCGCGGATCCTGGCTTCCGCTTCCACTCGCAGGCTGATGTTCACCAGCATCTGGGCGAACAGCTGCAGCAAGGTGGCCTCTTCCTCGCCGTAGTTGTGGGTGTTGCGGACCGAATCCAGTCCCACAAAACCCAGGCACTGTTCACCATGCATCAGCGGCAGCGCCATCAGGCTCTGGATGCCTTGTGGCTCCAGGAAGGCGCGCAGGGGACCTTCCGGCAGAGCCCGGACATCGGGAACATACATCACACGTCCGTGGCTGTGCTCGTTGAACCAGTCGGGAATCATGGAGAACGGAATGTTCTGCAGGTCGTCGATCGCCGGGGTGACACCCTCGCCACACCATTCGTGGGTGTTCGACGCTGTCACTGTTGCCATGTCGTAGTCGAACAGATAGGCACGGTCGGCGTCGACAAAGCGGCCCATGTCACCCAGTGCTTCGTTGATGGCGTTGTCCGCCTCGTGTACCGGCAAGTTGATGAAGCGGTTGGCCAGGCTGAACAGGAGCAGGACGAATTCGTTCAGGCGCCCACGCTCGGCCTGGGCAGCCTGCTGGTCTGTGACATCGCGCACCAGGAACATGCAATGCCCGCTCTCGGCCAGCCAGGCCAGCCGGGCATTGAAGTGGCGGCGACCCATGGGCAGCTCCAGGCTGTAGTCCATTTCCTGCAGACCATGTAGGCGTGCACGCGCCATCGCGTCGCGCTGCATCTGGACCAGCTGGGGTGGCAAGACATCGCTGAAGGTGCGACCCAGGAACTGCTCGGGCTGAGCGTACAGCCGGTCGGTCTGCCCGGCCTGAAAGTGCACGAAACGCTCTTGCTCGTCGACCACGAACAGCATGTCCTCCAGCACGTCGAACACCTGTTTCAGCATCGCGCCGCGCTCACTGGCGACGGCCTCTGCCTGCTTGAGTTCGGTCACGTCCAGGCAGGAGCCAATGAAGCCGATGAAGCGGTTGTCGGCGTCGTACCGGGGATTTCCCCGCTCCAGCAACCAGCGGTATTCGCCGTCATGCCGCCGCATGCGGTATTCCATGTTGTACGGTTCACGGGCGTCGAATGCTTCGTCGAACGTACTGGCGCATCGCTCGCGGTCCAGGGGATGCAGGTCCTCCAGCCAGAAGGTGTCGCACTCACTGACCAGATCGCGGCCGGTGAACGCCAGCCATGCCTTGTTCAGCCAGTTGGGGCGCTTGTGGATGTCGGTGGTCCAGAACAGCGCTTGCGATGCATTGGCCACGGTGTCAAGCTGGGCCAGCGTCTGGCGTTGAACCTCCTCTACCGCCTTGCGGTCGGATACATCGAAGATGGTGCCAGCCATGTAGGTGACACGACCATTGGCATCGCGCAGGCCGCCGCCTTGGGTGTCAAACCAGCGGTATCGGCCTTGCGCATCGCGTGCGCGGAACTCCAGCTGGTACTCGCCCTCTCCTTTGAAGAAGCGCCGGATCACCATGCGCAAGCGGGGCCGGTCTTCTGGGTGAATGAGGTCCAGGAATTGCGATCCCATCTGACCGTCCGGCGGCGATGGATGGCCCAGCGTCACAAAAAATTCGTCGCTGGGCTTCAAGAAGCCCTGGCCAAAGTCCCATTCCCAGACCTGGCCATGGGAAGCCGCGAGCCGGAAACGCAGTTCGCTTCGTGCCAGCGCGCGCTGGTCGGCTTCAAGCTGGGTCACATCGCGAAACATCAGCAGCAGGCGCGGTTGCCCGTCGACCACGACCTGTTCGGCGCTGTAGCGCACGTGGATTTCCTGTCCGTCCGGCCGGATGCTCTCGCCCTGGACGTTGCGCACTTTGCCGCCCTTGTCCAGGGCAACCAACAGGCGTTGGCGGTTCTCGTTTGAGCGCCAGAGCCCGAGCTCGGTGGAGGTGAATCCGATGATCTGTTCTCGTGAACGTCCAAACAGGTCGCAGAACGCGTCGTTGACCAGCAGAAGTCGCCCGCTGTCCCATTCGGCCAGCGACATGGCCTCGGGCGCTGCCTGAAAAACCGACTCAAACAGTTGCTGGGCCGCCAGGCGGCGCGCCTCGGCCTCATGGCGTTCGGTGATGTCGCGGCTGATCACCAGCGCCGTGGATTGTTCACCCGCCAGTACCGGTTCGCGGCTGACCTGGGCTTCCCAGTGGCGTTCGCCCAATGGACCCGGGTAGGAGAAGTACAGGGTTTCAGGAGCGCCGGTGGCGAAGACGCGCCCCAGGCAGTCCATCCATCGTCTGGCGATCTCGGGCGGGGTGCCAAACTGCTCCATGGTCCGGCCCACCATGGCTTCCGGTGATGTGCCGTTGACCCTTGCCACCGCAGGGTTTGCGTAGAGGACTCGGCCATCGCGATCGTATCGCACCACCACATCGGGCAGGTGATCGCTCAGGGTCTGGAAGTGCCGCTCGCTGCGGTGCCTCAGTTGAATGGCCCGGTCCAGGCGCCACGCGCCGTAGGCCATGGCGCCGGCCACCAGCAAGCTCAGAGCGATCGCCAGAGGCAGCACCGCTGTCCAGGTGGACATCACGCCTGAAACCGGCAGGGCGTACACCACTGCCAGGCGCTCCGCGCCCTCGGCCAGTCGCTGGTAGCCTACGATTCGGTGCACGCCGTCGATCTGTGCCACCACCTGCATGACCCCGCTGGTGCCACGTTGCAAGGCGCTGGCCACATGGCCGTGCAGCACGCGGCCCTGATCCTGTTCCAGTATCGGGTACCGCGCCAGAATGGTCGTGGCACCGTCATCTTCGACGCGAAACAGGCTCATGCTGCCACCGCTGGGCAGACCCTCTGATGCGAACCGGTCCAGAAGAGCCTTGCGGTCCAGCAGCACCTCATGGGTCTGGCCACCCTTCTCGGTAGCATGTCTCCAGGTCAGCGGAACCACCCATTCACCGGCCTCTTGGCGGGCCAGTTCAGGCCACCACTGGCCGCTGGGTTGATTGGTCTGGGCTGATTGTCGAAGGGAAAATGGCAGGTCCAGGGCGCTGACCATCTGGGCGTGATCACCCATCAGGTTGGCTCCCGCTGGTTCGGGCGACTCCAGCAACACGTCCATGGTGGCCCGGGCAACCCGCAGCGAGGCTTGCAACTCAGCCGCCAGGCGCTTGCTTTCGCGTTGCGCTTGCGCTTCGGCCATGCCCAGGGCCGCAGCGCGTTGCGTGGCCAGCAGGCCGATGGACAGCAGCAGAAACAGCCCGATGGCGACCACCGACAGCGCACGCAGCCAGGTGCGTTCCAGGTCGATCGAAGCGGCTGCTGGTGGCGGGTTCACCGGCGCGTGGCTGACCGGCTCACCCGGCGTGGTGTGTCCAAGGGAAGGTGGCATGGTGCGGGGCGCTGCGGGGTGTGGCTGACTTCCTCTTTCAGTCTAGCAGCCCATGGCAGCTCAGAGCGAGGGAACAGCGCCAGCAATCCGCAACTTATCTGCGCCAGTGGCTCCGGTTGCCCGCCATCACATGTTGCGTCGGTACTGTCCACCCACTTCAAACAGCGCGCTGGTGATCTGGCCCAGCGAGCACACGCGCACCGCGTCCATCAGCACCTCGAACACATTGCGGTTGAGGATCACCGCCTGCTGCAGGCGCTCCAGCATGGCCGGCGCCTCGTTCGCATATCGGGTGTGGAAGTCAGAAAGACGCTTGAGCTGGCTCTGCTTTTCCTCTTCGGTGGAGCGCGCCAACTCCAGCGTTTCCGGCGTGAGGTCCCCGTGTGGGTTGCGGAAGGTGTTGACGCCGACGATGGGGTATTCGCCAGTGTGCTTCAGCATCTCGTAGTGCATGGACTCGTCCTGGATCTTGCCGCGCTGGTAGCCGGTCTCCATCGCGCCCAGCACGCCGCCGCGGTCTGCGATGCGCTCAAACTCGGCCAGCACCGCCTCTTCCACCAGCTCGGTCAGCTCCTCGATGATGAAGGCGCCTTGGTTGGGGTTTTCGTTCTTCGCCAGACCCCATTCGCGGTTGATGATGAGCTGGATCGCCATGGCGCGGCGCACCGATTCTTCGGTCGGCGTGGTGATGGCCTCGTCAAACGCGTTGGTGTGCAGGCTGTTGCAGTTGTCGTAAATGGCGATCAGCGCCTGCAGCGTGGTGCGGATGTCGTTGAACTGGATCTCCTGCGCGTGCAGGCTGCGCCCGCTGGTCTGCACGTGGTACTTCAGCTTCTGGCTGCGTTCGTTGGCGCCGTACTTCTCTTTCATCGCTACTGCCCAGATGCGGCGCGCTACGCGGCCGAGCACGGTGTACTCCGGGTCCATGCCGTTGCTGAAGAAGAAGCTCAGGTTGGGCGCAAAGTCGTCAATGTGCATGCCGCGCGCCAGGTAGGCCTCCACAAAAGTGAAGCCGTTGCTGAGTGTGAAGGCGAGCTGGCTCAAGGGGTTGGCGCCCGCTTCGGCGATGTGGTAACCAGAGATAGACACCGAGTAGAAATTGCGCACGTCGTGGTGAACAAAGTACTCGGCGATGTCGCCCATGACCTTGAGTGAAAACTCGGTGCTGAAGATGCAGGTGTTCTGGCCCTGGTCTTCCTTCAGGATGTCGGCCTGCACCGTGCCGCGCACATTGGCCAGCACCCATTCCTTGATCTTCTGCGCTTCGGTATCGGTGGGCTCTCGCCCGTTGTCGGCCTTGAACTTGTCCAGGTTCTGGTCAATGGCGGTGTTCATGAACATGGCCAGGATGCTGGGTGCCGGGCCGTTGATGGTCATGGATACCGAGGTGCCTGGATGGCACAGGTCAAAGCCGCCGTAGAGCACCTTCATGTCGTCCAGCGTGGCGATCGACACGCCCGAGTTGCCCACCTTGCCGTAGATGTCCGGGCGTCGATCGGGGTCGTTGCCGTACAGCGTGACCGAGTCGAAAGCGGTGGACAGGCGCTTGGCGGGCAGGCCTTCGCTGAGCAGTTTGAAGCGCTTGTTGGTGCGGAAGGCGTCACCTTCACCGGCAAACATTCGGGTTGGATCCTCGCCCTCACGCTTGAAGGCGAAGGTGCCCGCGGTGTACGGGTAGGTGCCCGGCACGTTGTCCAGCATCAGCCACTTGAGGATTTCACCGTGATCTTCGTACTGTGGGAGTGCCACCTTGCGGATGACGGTGCCCGAGAGACTTTTGGTGGTGAGCGATGTGCGGATTTCCTTGTCGCGGATCTTCACCACGTACTCGTCGCCGGCGTAGGCTTTCTGCATGTCGGGCCACTGGGTCAGCAGTTTGCGTGCGTCGTTGTCCTGCTGCAGTTCGCGCTCCTGGGCCAGGCCGATCGCCGCTTCCGAGGCCTTGGGTCGGTTCGGCTTGTCGACTGCGAGCATGCGCGCGGCCTCGCGCAGCTGCTGGATCTCGCGCGCCAGCTGGGCCTGGGCGCGGGCGCGCCGCTTGTAGCCCCGCACCGTCTCGGCAATCTCGGCCAGGTAGCGGGTGCGTGCGGGCGGCACGATGGGGGTCTGGTTGGTGCTGTGGCGCACGTTCACCGCGGGCAGCCGCTCCTCGTTCAGGGCCAGCCCGAGTGTCTGCAGTCGTGCCTTGATCGCCTGGTAGAGCGCAGTCACGCCGTCGTCGTTGAAGCGGGCGGCCATGGTGCCAAACACCGGCATGGTGTCGGGCATCACGGTGAAGGCTTCGCGATTGCGTTGCACCTGCTTGGCCACGTCGCGCAGGGCATCCAGCGATCCCTTGCGGTCGAATTTGTTGATGGCGACAAACTCGGCGAAGTCGAGCATGTCGATCTTCTCCAGCTGGCTGGCCGCCCCGAATTCCGGCGTCATCACATACAAGGGAATGTCCACATGCGGCACGATGGCGGCGTCGCCCTGGCCGATGCCCGAGGTCTCGACCACGATGAGGTTGAATCCCGCCACCTTGCAGGCTGCCAGCACGTCAGGCAAGGCGGCGCTGATCTCGCTGCTGGTGTCTCGCGTGGCGAGGCTGCGCATGTAGACTCGCGGGCCCTGTTGCCAGGGGGTGATGGCGTTCATGCGGATGCGGTCGCCCAGCAGGGCGCCGCCGCTCTTGCGGCGTGAGGGGTCGATTGAAATCACGGCGATGCGCAGAGCATCGTCTTGATCCAGCCGTACGCGGCGGATCAGTTCGTCGGTCAGCGATGACTTGCCGGCGCCGCCGGTACCGGTGATGCCGAGCACCGGTGTCTGGATACCCGTCGCGTGGGTCCGCAGGGTATCCATCAGTGCTGGCTGCACCTGACCGTTTTCGATGGCGGTGATCAGCTGAGCCAGCGCTCGCCAGGCCATGTCGCCATGCCCTTGAATCGCAGAGAGTTCGGTGGGGGCGTGCGCGTTGATGTCGCGGTCGCAGCGCATCACCATCTCGCCGATCATGCCGGCCAGCCCCATAGTCTGGCCATCTTCGGGGCTGTAGATGCGGGCCACGCCGTAGCCTTGCAACTCGCGGATTTCGGCCGGTACGATCACGCCGCCGCCGCCGCCAAACACCTGAATGTGCTGGCCACCGCGCTCGCGCAGCAGGTCAACCATGTATTTGAAATACTCCACATGGCCGCCTTGGTAGGAGCTGATTGCGATGCCCTGCGCGTCTTCCTGCAGCGCAGCCGTGACCACGTCGTCTACCGAGCGGTTGTGACCCAAGTGGATCACCTCGGCACCCATGCCTTGCAGGATGCGGCGCATGATGTTGATGGCGGCGTCGTGACCATCAAACAGGCTGGCAGCGGTCACGAAGCGCACTTTGTTCGTGGGGCGGTAATTGGCGAGGGCCTGGTAGTCGGCGGAGAGCTGGGTCATGGCGGTGTCCGTGGTGCGGTTCAGGTGCTATTCGATGCGCAGACCGGCGTGGGTCGGGTCTTGTGGCGGAAAGCGCAGGTCCAGCGCCTTGAGGCAGTCGCGGACCAGCGTGGCGATCATGAGATTGCGGTGGGTCTTGGTGTCGGCGGGTACCACGGTCCAGGGTGCCCAGGGCGTGCTGGTGGCGCCCAGCAGGTCTTCGTAGGCGCGCTGGTAGTCGTCCCACTGCTTGCGCACCTCGACATCGCCCATGCTGAATTTCCAGTGCTTGGTCGGATCGTCGATGCGGTCTTGCAGGCGTTCGCGCTGCTCTTCCTTGCTGATGTGCAGCATGCACTTGAGGATCACCGTGCCGCTCTCGGCCAGCAACTGCTCAAATTCGTTGATGTGCTGGTAGCGCTGCCGGGTCTGTTCGGGCGTGATCCAGCGATTGACCACCGGCACCAGCACATCTTCGTAGTGGCTGCGGTTGAACACCATGATCTGGCCAGCACCTGGCACGCGCTGGTGGATGCGCCAGAGGAAGTCGTGAGCGCGTTCGGTCTCGGTCGGCGCCTTCCAGCCCACGGTGTGCACGCCCAGCGGGCTGGTGCGCGCAAACACGCCGCGAACCGTGCCGTCTTTGCCGGAGGTGTCGGTGCCTTGCAGCACCACCAGCATCTTGAAACGACCATCGGCAAAGAACAGGTTTTGCAGACCGTCGATTTCCTGAGCGAGGGCCTCGACCGCAGCTTTGTCCTCAAGCTTGTTGCCGGTGGAGTAGGGCATGGCGTCGGACTTGAACTTGGCCAGCGACACCCGGTTGCCATTTTTCTTGTCGTTGTCCGGCGAGCTCTCGCCGACTTGCCAGTCGCGCCACGGGCTGCCTTTGCCTGCATGCAGGGTCGACGACGGAAAGGGCAGGACGACGTCGCTGAAGCTGGCCATGGCGTTCCTTGTTGCTGCGATGCGCCCCATCAGGCGCGTCGCCAATTGACGTTTACGTAAACGTCAATGGTAGCGGTTTTCGCTCCCTTTGTGACTTTCCCTCAGTTGCAGGCGCGAACAATCTCGATGTCGCATCGCCGCGCAGGCAGCCCCAATCACCGATCCATGAAGATCAAGGTGACCCGTCTTCATCGTTGCCGCTTGAAAAATAGTCATAAACCGCCAAACCCAAACCTCCCAGCAAAATGACGGTGATATCGAGTTGCGGCAGCTTCATGATGTAGGGCACCAAAAAAGCGCCCAGCAAGATCAGACCAATGAGGCCCGTGGCACGTCGAAGCGATTTCATGACATGTTCCTCTTGACAAACTCAGACACCAACCAGCGAGACGAGCGCAGCAACCGGCCGTCATTCCGGTACGAACCCACCGCCTGCACGCCCAGCGGCAACCCATTCGACAGGCTCAGCAGTGGCAAATTGACGCTGGGCAATCCAGCAAAGCTCCACGCAGTCTGCATGATCGGGTTGCCGGTGGACGCCAGACCGTGCGGTGCAGTTCCCAATGCAGCCGGACACAAAATCGCATCGAAAGAGGCGAAGTACTCGTCAAACGCACTCATGACGTGGATCATGCGGCCTTTGGCGATCAGGTACTCGGTGCCCGAAATGGCCATGGACTTCTCAACCCGCGCGCGCAAGGTTTCGCTCAGCAGTTCCCGGTTGTGGTTCCACTCCTGCTGCAGGCACACGCCGAGTTCAACCTCGTTGACGGTGGTCAGCCAGAGGGCCGTCTTTTTCACGATGTCGGGCAGCTGAGCGTACTCGACGCAATCACCCAGATGTTCCACGAATGCTTCATAGGCTTCACGTGCCTCGGGCTCCACGTCATCCCACCAAGGGGTTCGGACGAAACAGAATTTTGGCTTCAGAGGCGGCTCTGAAATCGCCACATCGTAGAGAAGTCGCGGCGACTGGCGCGCGCTGGCGGGATCCTGGCCATCGTCACCCGACATGATTTCGGTGACTTTTGCGATGTCTTCAAGGTTACGTGCGAAGACGCCGATTTCGTCGAGCGATGGCGACTGATCAAGTACCCCCGTGCGGGGCAGCAGTCCGCGCGATGGCTTGAACGCGTACACCCCACAAAACGAAGCCGGCCGGATCACGGAGCCGTTGGTCTGCGTACCCAAAGCCACAGGCACCATGCCTGCGGCGACGGCGGCGGCCGAACCGCTGGACGAGCCGCCAGGGGTGTGTTCCACGTTGTGCGGGTTGCGTGTGGCGCCTGGTTGCGAGGTTGCGAACTCGGTGGTCACGGTTTTTCCGAAGATCACCGCACCAGCTGCACGTAAGCGGGACACCACAGTGGCATCGCCCACAGAATAGCGACCGGCATGGATGGGGCTGCCGTACTCGGTCGGGAAATCGGTGGTGTCGATGATGTCCTTGATGCCCACCGGCACACCGTAAAGCGGCCCCGGCAGGTGACCTGCGGTGCGCGCGCGCTGCAGGTGGTCTGCTTGCAGGGCCACCACGCGGTCATCGCGGTGCGCGAAGGCCTTGACCGTTTGGTCTGCCACATCGGCGAAGCGCCCGAGTTTGGCAGTGAACTCTTCCACCGTTTCCTGACCACTGAGCAGATGCTCCCGGATCTCCAAACCATTGAGTTCGGAGACGTTTCTTGTGCGTTCAGTCATCAATCAACTTTGAAGAAATCGGGGTTGACGATGGAAGTATCGTTGGGATCTCTCTCGATTTCCACCGCCTGGTTGAAGAAGTGATCGGGCAGATAGGTCACCATGGCGGGGTAGACATAGGTCATGGCCAGTGTGAACAGCACCATGCCGACAAATGGCAGGCAACCTTTGAAGATGGTCACCAGGTGCAGACTTTTGGGTGCAACCCCTTTCAAATAATAGGCTGACATCGCCATCGGCGGCGTCAGGAACGAAGTCTGCAAGTTGATGGCGATCAGGATGCCGAACAGGATCGGGTCGATGCCGTACAAGGGCAGCAGTGGCAGGAAGATGGGCACGAAGATGATGATGATCTCGCTCCACTCCAGGGGCCAGCCGAGAATGAAAATCAGCAACTGCGAAAGCAAAAGAAACTGGACGGGGGAAAGCTCCAAGGCCAGCATGAAGTCCTTGACCACATGCTCACCACCCAGGTATGAGAATACCGACGCAAAGGTGGCTGCACCCACGAACAGGAAACACACCATGGCCGAGGTGCGCGCGGTAAGGTACACCGACTCGCGAAGCCGCTGCCAGGTGAATGCTCGGTAAACGACGGCAAGGATGATCCCGCCCAGGGCGCCCATCGCCGCCGCTTCGCTGGGGGTGGCCAAGCCAAACAGGATGGAGCCCAGCACCGCCATGATCAGCGCCGCCAAAGGTACGAACGCCTTGAGCACCAGCAGCGCACTCTCCCAAACCGTGTAGTGATCCATGTCTTTGGGTTTGGGGCACAAAGAGGGGTTCAGGGTGGCGCGCACGATGATGTAGATTACGTACAACGCTGCAAGCGTGAAGCCCGGAATGATGGCCGCGGCGTACAACTTGACCACCGACACGCTGGCCGTGGCGGCGTACACGATGAGCAAGATCGAGGGTGGAATCAGGATACCCAGGGTGCCGCCTGCAGTGATGACGCCACTCGCCAGTTTCTGGTCATAGCCGGCCTTGAGCATGGGCGGCAAGGCGATCAAGCCCATCAGAGTGACCACTGCACCCACGATGCCGGTGGCTGTAGCAAAAAGCGCGCAGGTCACCAAGGCTGCCACGGCCATGGAGCCTGGCAAAAAGCGTAAACCCACCTGGAGACTCAGGAACAGTCTGTCCAGGATGTTGGCCCGCTCGATGATGTAGCCCATGAATAAGAACAAGGGTATCGATATCAGCACATCGTTGTTCATCACGCTGAAGGTGTTCTGCGTGAAGAGGTAAAGAATGCGGTTATCCCAGATCAGCTGGTCGGGCGTGAAGTAGGCGTAAAAGCCGAACCCGATGCCCATGGCCATCAAGGTGAAGGCAATGGGGAACCCCAGAAAAATGAAGAAGATAAAAATGCCCAGCATGAAGAGGGCAATGATGGGGTCACTCATGACGCGGCTTTCTCGGTGTGCTGTTGGATCAGTGTTTGTTCAAGTTCTTCGACGTCGCCGCTTCGGGGAAGCCACTCGCCGGTCCGTATGCACACCAGGCAGCGCATCAGCTCGGCCGCGCCAGCAATCAACAAGGTCAGGCCAGCAACAAATATGACCGTCTTCAAGGGCCACACAGGCACCCCGGCAGGGCTGTTCACACTCGACTCCAAAATTCGCGCGCTCTCAAAGGCGTACTGGCCGCCGGTGAAAACCATCGCAAAAATGGCTGGGAAAAAGAACACCAGATACAGCACCAGGTCGACTTTGGCCTGCGTGCGGTTGGACCATTTGCGGTAGAGGAAGTCGCCGCGCACATGTGAGTTGCGCGACACAGCGTAGGCGCCAGACATCATGAACAAAGCACCGTACATCATGTAGCTCATGTCAAAGGCCCAAACGGTAGGGCTGTTGAGCACATAGCGCATGAAAACCTCATAACAGGTGGATGCGGTCAATATCAGCACACACCACGAAAAAGCGTGCCCGATCGATTTGCTCAATACGTCGATCCTGCGAATCCAGAGTTCCATGCGATCTACCTCTTTGCCGACAAAAACAAAGGCTGCCGGAACCAGTTCCGACAGCCTTCAGGTGCGAGCCAGTCGTCAGACGGGCAGCTTGGTTTTCTGCACGTGCTCAAAAGCCATCTTGTAGTTGGCTTCGTTGGTGAAGTGATAAAAACCGACGCGGCGCGACCAGGCTTTGAGGGAGTCGTTCACTTCTTTGAACATGTCGACTTCCTTCTCCAGCTTGGCCGTGACTGTGTCCCAGGCGGCCAGTTGACCGCGGTAAACGTCGGTGGTGGTGCGTGACACCTGAACCTTGTGCTTGACGATCAGCTCTTGCAGATCTTTCGAGTAGTTCTCGTGAGCCAGGGCCGTGGATGCGGTCGAAGCCGCTTCGGCCGCGTACTTCAAGATGGCCTTGAGGTCCGCAGGCAAAGCGTTGTACTTGTCCTTGTTGAAGATGATCTCGAAGAATTCCTGAGCCTGGTGGAAGGAGCCCATCGAATAAAACTTCGACACGTCTTGCGCACCAAAGCGCATGTCAGCAGTGGGGTTGTTGAATTCGAACGCGTCGATCACACCGCGCTGCATGGCGGGAACGATCTCGCCGCCGGGCAGCTGAGCCACGGCCATGCCGAGTTCCTGCATCAGGTCGGCTGCCAGACCGATGGTGCGGTACTTGAAGCCCTTGAGCGCAGCGGCTGTCTTTGGCGGGGCCTGCTTGAACCATCCCAGAGGCTGCGAGGGCATGGGGAAGGAGAAAAAGCCAACGACGTTGAGGTTCATCTTGGCGACAAGCTTGTCCCACAGTTGCTGGCCGCCACCGATGTGGATCCAGCTCAGCCCGATTTCTGGGGTGGCACCGCTGACGGGGCCAGTGCCGAACAAGGAGGCCACTTTGGACTTGCCGTACCAGTATCCGGACACGTGGTGACCACCGTCGAGCACGCCTTTGCTCACGGCATCAATGATCTCGAAAGGCTTGACCACGGCACCCGCAGGCAGGTACTCGATTTTCAGGCGGCCACCGGACATTTCGTTCACGCGGGTGACGTACTGTTGCGCCATTTCGCTGAAGATTTCGTTGGGACCCCAGGACCCCTGCATCTTGAACACCACCGGGGCCTGTGCAACGGCGATCATGGGCGCGCCAATCAGGGGGGCTGCCACGACAGCAGAAGCCGCCTTGCCAAAGAAACGGCGGCGGTTTCCGTCAGGAGCCTTGCTGGCCTGGGATTGAGCGTCTTCGTGAACTTGGGTCATCGTGTCTCCTGTGATGTTGCTTGGGTGCCCCGGTACGGAGGTCGAATTCCCGACAGGGTCACCGTTGATCGTCGCGGCCAACCCGGCTTTCGTGTGCTCGGGTTTTCCCCATTGGCACTTCCCCCTATTTTTTTTAAATGCTTGATTTCAAAGGTAAATTGACCAGCGGGCGCAAAATTCTTTTTTCTCCTTGACGCGTGTGCGACAGACAGCCACCGCATCTGCGCTTCAGTTTGCATCGTCGGCGGAGCGAAAACAGAGAAAATCGACCGACACCCCCAGTGGTATGCGATGAGCTGTCATCGGTACCCCGAAAGCACGCCTTGCACCAACACTGCCATGATCATTCACGACGCCGCCCGAAAAAGATCCATCGTGTTGCGCCTCAAGCGCGCCGAGGGCCAGTTGCGAGGCATTCAAAAGCTCATCGAATCCGATGCCGATTGTGAAAAGGTGGCCCAGCAGCTGGCTGCGGCGCGCAAGGCGCTGGACAAGACCTTTTTCAGCCTGGTGGGCTGTGTGATCGCGCAGGGGGATGTGCCTGCCGACGACGTGGCCGATCTGCTCGCCCGCTTTTCCTGAAACGTCCCGGAGTCATCATGAGACCGATCCAGCTGTTTGATCCCGCGTCCAGTACCTACACCTACGTGCTGTTCGATCTCGCTACCCGCGAGGCGCTGATCATCGACCCGGTCGACGAGCAGATTGAGCGCGATCTGGACACGCTGCGCGAATACGGGCTCAAGCTGGTCTGGACGGTTGAGACCCACGCGCACGCCGATCACATCACCAGCGCAGGCAAGCTCGCCGAGCTGGCCGGTGCGCGCACCGCGGCTCCGGTGGGCTGCGGCATCGGCACCGCTGGCGTTCAGCTGCAGCACGGCGACACACTGAGTTTTGGCGAAGAGGTGTTGAAGGCGTTGCACACGCCTGGCCACACCGAAGGCAGCATGAGTTTCGTCTGGCGCGATCACGTGTTCACCGGTGACACCCTGCTCATCAACGGCTGTGGTCGCACCGACTTTCAGTCTGGCAGCGCGCAGGCGCTTTTCCACAGCATCACGCAGATTTTGTTTGCACTTCCCGACGACACCACCGTCTGGCCCGGACACGATTACCAGGGGCGCACGCATTCCACCATTGGCCAGGAGAAAACCGGCAATGCGCGCGTAGCCGGAAAGAGCGAGGCTGAGTTCGTCGCCATCATGGAGGCGCTGAACCTACCCAGGCCGCGCCGAATTGATGAAGCTGTACCCGCCAACCTCACCTCGGGCCTGCGCCACGATCTGGACGGCGCGCTGCTGATGCAGCCGAGGCCAGTGCAGGCCGGGTATGCCGGCGACGTGTCCGCCCCGCTTGCCTGGGAGTGGATGCAATCGGGCGAGGCGGTGCTGGTCGATGTGCGCACCGATGCCGAGCGCGAGTGGGTGGGCTTTGTGCCTGGAGCGGTGCCGGTGGCCTGGAAACAGTGGCCGGGCATGGCGCTGAACCCGGCGTTTGACGAGCAGATCCGCGCGGCGGCGGCCGGCAACAAGAAACTGGTGCTGATGTGCCGCAGCGGCGTGCGCTCGATTGCCGCTGCCAAGCGCGCCACCGAACTGGGTCTGCTGGCTTTCAACATCCTGGGTGGTTTTGAAGGGGATCCGGATGCCCACGCACAGCGCGGCAAGCTGGGTGGATGGCGGCACCTCGGCCTGCCCTGGCGGCAAAACTGAGCCCGAAGCGCATTTCTGGGCTCCTGGCAAGCACCTGTGCGTTATTTCACGAAACCGTTGTTTTGACGGCGCGTTATCGTCAGCTCTGGCACGGAAATTGATAAGAAAGCGTAACACCCCCTGCTAAGACTGACAGGTGGTGTGCAGTTTTTCACAGATTCCTTTCTTCAATGAGGTTTTGTTCCATCTCATTGAGGATATCCCCATGGAAACGCTTGAACTGGTCCGGGTGCCGACGAGTATTAACCCGGCAATGACCGCACACCTTTGCGATCGTATTGAGCGCGACTTTGTCCAGCGCTGGAATGGCCCTTGGGGTGGCCGGTCGCTGGTGCACGGCAGAGATCCCGGGCCAAACGCCGTGCGACTGAATGGCAACGACTACCTGAGCCTGACGGGGCACCCGCAAATCGTGGCAGCCCAAACCGCCGCCATCCGCGAAGACGCTGAATTCGTGATCCAGTCCGGCTGCTTCCTGTTGGAAACGCACCCAGTGCGGGCCTTTGAAAGGAAGATGGCTCAATGGATTGGCAAAGACGATGGCATCTTGTGCCAGTCTGGGTACGCAGCCAACGTCGGCCTTTTGCAGTGCATCACCGACGAGCAGACCCCCGTTTACATCGACATGCTGGCGCACGCTTCGTTGTGGGAGGGCGCGAGGCGAGGGGGGGCGCCTGTCCACCCATTTCGCCACAACGATATGGGACACCTGCAACGCCTTGTTCGCAAGCACGGCGTTGGCCTCGTCATTGTTGACTCTGTCTACAGCACCACGGGTGCTGTGTGTCCTTTGGAGGTGATGGTGGATGTCGCCGAATCAGCGGGCTGCATGATACTGGTGGACGAGTCCCACTCACTTGGCACGCATGGGCCTGGGGGCTCTGGACTGTGTCAAGCCTTGGGCCTTTCTCACCGGGTGCATTTCATCACCTCAAGCTTGGCCAAGTCGTTTGCTGGGCGTGCCGGTTATTTCAATATCCCGACGGGCCTGCGCAACTACATCTTGAGTACCAGCTTCCAGAACATTTTCAGTTCGTGTCTGTTGCCCCACGAAGTGGCGGCGCTCGATGCCACTTTGGACGTGATTCAAGGCTGCGACGCGCAGCGGCAGCGGCTGCACCATGCGTCAAAAGCGATGAGACAGTCGCTCTCTGACATTGGCTTTCCGGTTCATCAAGGAACAGAGCAAATCATCGCCCTGGAAGCTGGCACCGAGGCAGATACGATGGTTCTGCGAGATTGCCTGGAGGAGCGGGAGGTTTTTGGCGCGGTGTTTTGCGCCCCGGCGACCACCAGCAGCAGGACGATCGTGCGTCTGACGCTGGACGCATCGCTGACGGATTCTGAACTGGCGCATGTTGAGCTGGTCGCTCGCGAGATCGCGCCCATTGTCAAACCATGGGAGTGGCCGATTGCGCGACGCGCCCGGCTCAACGCGGCTCAATCGTCCTGAATGAGCCGATCGCCCTGTGCCTCCAGAAAGTGGCGGTAGGGGTAGATCGGCGCAGGCAGGTCTTCCGGTTCGAGGCTGAATAGCGCTGCACGCAGCGTGTCATCGTCGCCCATGGACATGGACGGCGCGGTGCGGACCGCACCTCGCAGTCCGAGGTGCTGGTGCAATTCGATCGCCACAAGCCGGTGACCTTGTTCCACAGCCCGGACCGCCTCGAGTCCGAGGCCGGCCGAACTGGCCAGCTCCGCCAGGTCACCCAGGCTGGACTTCGCCTCCAGCTGGAGCCAGTGGCAACGCCCGTCGACGTCCATGCCCAGCAGGCCAAAGGGCTGGTCGAGCACGACGTACTCGACCCAGTGCTTCTCGGCATAGTTCTGCAGCGCCTGCGCGACCGCCGGAATCTGCAGCATGGACTGTTGGGCGGGCCGCAGCGTGGCCCGCCACAAGGTGTTGACGCGCGGGTGAGGTGAGTTCCCCAGTTTTCGCAAAGCGCCCAGCAGCAGGCGGGTGATGTCGCGCGCCTGCTTGGGTACGAATTGGTCGATCAGGCCCTGGTTGAACGCCTGCACCGCGACTTGCTCGTCGGCCTGGCCCGTGAGCAGAACGCGGGCACCGGGCCAGTCGATCAGCGTTTCGAGCACCTGCAAGCCATTGGTGCCTGGCATGGCGTAGTCGACCACGCAGGTCTTGGCCAGCTGGTGGCGTTGCGGGTGGTTGGCCCAGTAGCGCAGCACCTGGGGCAGCAGGGGCTGGCCCTGGCGCCAGCGGTCGATCATCTGCAACTGGGCCGCGGCGTCGGCTTCCCAGCGCGCCGGCTCGTCGCGCATGCGGCGAGAAAAGGCAGCGGGTCGCGAATACAGCTCGACCTGCCAGTGCGCCGGGATCACCATGCCCAGCATCTCGAGATACTCGGCGTCGTCGTCCAGGAACAGCACGCTGCCGGGTCGATGGAAAAGGGATAGTGTGAGTGCCATGTGGTGTTCAGCTAGAACTGCAGGCGTGCTCAGTGAGCGTCCCGGTAGATGGGCAGATCGACCATGAAGACTGCGCCCATGGTGGGCACGGAGTGCACGCTGATGGTGCCGTGGGCGGCTTCCACCACGTTCTTGCAGAAGGTCAGGCCCAGGCCGTTGCCAGCGCCGGCCTGGGTGGAGAAAAAGGGTTCAAAGATCCGTGCCTGCTGCTCATGGGCAATGCCCACGCCGTCATCGGACACCGCAATGCGGCCCTTGCCTCGGTGCACGCCGACATCGATGCGCAGGTCGCCCGGGTTGGGTGCGGTGCTGGCCGAGGCCAGAGAGTGCAGCGCGTTTTTGAGCAGGTTGGTGATCACCTGCATGAACAGTGGGCGCGAAGCCATGAAACAGAAGTCTTCCTGGATGTGAAGCCGCACGCAGTCGCGCTCTCGGGTGGACCGATAGGGGTAGTTGTTGATCACTTCACTGACCAGATCGCCCGCCATGACCGGAGACTGTTCGCGAGGCAGGCGCAGCAGTTGCGCATTGGAAATCTGGGTGTCGATCTGCCGGTTCATGCTGCGCACGAGATTTTGCAGGCGGGTGGACAGCTCTTCGATCTTCTTGCGTTTGCCTTCTGGCACGTCGTTGCGCGCCAGCGTGCGCAGCACGTCGCCCATCAGGTTCACCGTGGCCAGTGGCGTGCGCAACTCATGTGCCATCACGGCCATCGTGCTCAGGGTGTTGATCAGGCGGGTACGGCGCAAGTTGGCGCTGGAAAGACCAAGGAGCACGGCGGACACCCAGGCAAAACCGATAGCGAGCAGATTTTCGGGCGGAAGTGGTAGGGTCTCTTGAGCCATCAGATAGGAAAATGCGCATCCCAAGATCAATCCGAGGCAGCTGCCAATCGTCGCCACACGCCAGTCCGTCAGGTTGTAGTAGATGAGCAGCATGCCGCAGACGCTGGCGAGCCACACGGCATTTCCCTGATTCATCCAGTACATCCAGAAAAAGAAAACGGGCATGCTCACAAAGCAGACGAGCGAAAACGTCCAGACACTCCACCGGGAGCTCACATCGCGATTGATTGAGTTGGATAAAAACAGCAGACCACTGATCGATAGCGTGAATCGCACTGGCGCACTTTCGAAGGGCTGCGGCAGCCACTGCGTCCAAACCAGCCAGAAGAAGATGTTGCCCGAACAGAGGGCAAATCCCGTCCACTTCAATCTGGCGGCGGACGCGTGCAAAATGAGGTCGAGTGGCTCATGGACGACCTCGGTCATGAACCACCGGAACAATCGGGCTCTCGCGCTGTGGAACCACAACCGGTCCAAGGGCAACATGTACTCCTTCCAACGACAATCTTTGCCCACTTGTGCCGAAGGCTCGAGAAAAGCAGCGATTGTCCGTGCATTCGGGTGTAACGACCATGACACTGCCTGTCAACTTTGACAACCTTGGTGTGGATGCGGTTTTGGCTGACTGGGTCGCCGCGCTGAGCGACCAGGGCGTGGAGTCGGTGGTGGTGCTCGGCCCTAACCCCCTGGCTGGGCGCGACGACAGGGAGGTACTGGCCGTGCATCCGCCGCGGTTGCTCGGTGCGGCCCAGGCCCTGGCTGAGAGCCGGGACTTCGGCGCTGCCTGGCGCGAAAGCGATGCGCCACTCGTGGCCTGGCAGGAAATTTCCAAGGCGTCTTTTGAACAAGCCAGCCGTTGGCGCCGTCTGTGGCTGGCGCACGGCCACCAGACGTTGGTGCGTGTGGCGTTCAGCCTGCCGGCGGGGCGGGCCTTCGAGTGTTTCATGTTCAGTCCGCGGGCGTTCTCCAGCCGATCCGAGGCTGCCGCCCTCGCTTGGTCGGCCTACAACATCTGGCCCATGCTGCGACGAGCGATCGCCGAGCAGCGCGTGAGCCTGAGCCCGCGCGAGCAGGAAAGTCTCAACCTGGCCTTCGAGGGTCTCACGGCGCGCGAGACGGCCGCTCGCATGGACTGCTCCGAGCGCACGGTCAATTACCACCTGGCCAACGCCATGGCCAAGCTGCAGACCGACAACAAGCTCGCCGCGGTGCAGCGCGCCTGCTGGATCGGTCTGATCTGAGCGGTTGAACCGCCCATGTTGCACTGCGGCAGGGTGAGCGGGGTGGCGTGGAGATAATGCGCGCATGACTTTTTTGGCACTGGACGTCGGAAACACCCGTCTGAAGTGGGCTGTTTACGACGCTCCCAAGGTCGGCGCGCGTTTGATTGCCCACGGCGCGCAATTCCTCGAAAACATCGAAACCCTGGCCGAAGGCGACTGGCGAGCGCTGGATGCGCCGCATTGGGTGGTGGGCTGTGTGGTTGCCGGCGATGCGGTCAAACGCCGGGTCGAAGAGCAACTGGAGCTGTGGGATGTGAATCCACGCTGGGTGGTGTCCAGCCAGCACGAGGCCGGGCTCACCAACGGCTACGACCACCCGGCACGGCTGGGCTCCGACCGCTGGGTCGCCATGATCGGCGCCCGCCAGCGGCTGCTGGCTCAGGGCCCGGCACGGCCCTGCGTCGTGGTGATGGTGGGCACCGCCGTGACGGTCGAGGCAATCGACGCCGAGGGCAACTTCCTGGGTGGCATCATCTTGCCCGGACACGGCATCATGCTGCGCGCGCTAGAATCCGGCACCGCCGGCCTGCACGTTCCCACAGGCGAGGTGCGCGATTTCCCCACCAACACCAGCGACGCCCTCACCAGCGGCGGGACCTTCGCCATCTCAGGCGCGGTGCAACGCATGGTCGACAACCTTCGCCGCCATTGCGGCGACGAGCCGATGGTCTACATGACCGGTGGTGCCGGTTGGAAAATGGCTCCCAGCATGTCCAACCCGGTCGAACTGGTGGACAGCCTGATCTTTGACGGGCTGCTGGAAGTGGCCAGCAAAAGGCTGTAACCCTCCCCGCGCCGCGCGCATTGACTCCCCCCGCGCCGCAGGCGCGGCGCGGGAGGCTCACTCTGTCCAAGGCAGCATCAACGTCACCATCAGCAGCCGCTCGAACTCGGGCGCGAACTGATCGATGATGCGCTGGGGATCGGGGCACAGGGCGGTGTCGGCAATCACGCCGAACTGCACGCCGCCGCCATAGCTCAGGATGGACACGCCCAGACCGACCGTACCGGTCTGGGGGACCCAGAACATGTTTTGCTCCAGCGTGGCACCACACAGCTTGAGCTTGGTGGCCGGGCCGGGCACATTGGTCATCACCGCGGTGGTCTTCTTGCCGAACAGGCTGAGCAAGGCGTCCTGCGCCGGCTTGATCAGCAAGCCGGCGACCGACAGCAGACCAAAGGTCAGCAATGGTTGCAGGCTTCCCTTGAGCGCGTTCATGCGCGCGCGCACCGCGAACACGCGCTCAATCGGGTTGTCCAGCCCGATCGGCAAGACCAGCGGCACCAGACCAAAGCGGTTGCCCAACTTCCAGGCGTCCTCCATGGGTCGCAGGTTGATGGGCACCATGGCGCGAATTTCCTGGCCATCGGTGTCGTCGCCCATCTCGCGCAGGTAGGAGCCGATGGCGCCGGCCACGCAGCTCAGCAGGACGTCGTTGATCGAGCAGTTCAGCGCCTTGCCGATGGCCTTGACCTCGTCAAGCGGCAGCGGTTCGCACCACGCGACGCGTTTGGTGCCGCCGGGCTGGCCTTTCAGGCGGGTGGTCGAGTCGTCAGGCATGAGCGCAAGCGCGGCCAGGTCGCTGGCCAGTTGCCCGCCCATGCGCGCCAGATCCATCGCGCCACCCAGGGTGTCGTTCAGGCCCTGCTGGGGCGAAGCCATCATCGAAAACGATCGGGCCGCGCCACCGCCTGCCACTTCAAGTGCGCGCGCGGTCAGGTCGCCCAGCGGGCGGATCAGCGTGTCAGCGACCCAGTCTTCGGCTGCTTCCATGCCGGCTTTGCGCGCGCGCTTTTTGCGTTGGGGCGGCAGGTTGCCACCGTCGACCAGGCTCATCATGACGCTGATGAGGGCGATGCCGTCGCCAATGCAGTGGTGAATGCGTGCGATCAGGGCCGAGCCACCGTCGTGGTTTTCGATCAGCTCAAAACACCAGAGCGGGTGTTCGTGATCGAGCGACTGCGTGGCAAGGAGGGCCACGCGGGCCTGCAAAGCCTCCTGCTCGGACTGTCCGCGCTCGTGCTTCAGAGTTCCGGTCACCACATGGCGGTTGATGTCGAAGTCGGGGTCGTCGATCCAGTGGGCTCCTGCGGCGTCCTGGCGGGCGATCTGCACGAAGCGCCGGTAGGGCAGCAGGCGCTCCTGAACCCGTTGCTGCAAATCGTTCAGCGACACACCAGGGCGCAAGACCCAGATGCCCACGATCATCATCAGGTTGGTGTCGGAATCCATGCGCAGCCAGGCGGTGTCGACCTTGCTCATGCGCTCGCCCTCCAGGCCCAGCGCGCTGACCAGCGTCGGCGCAGCGGCACGCGCCCTGGCCGCTGGCGCGGTCTGGCCGGTCCTCTTGCGAGCGGCGGGCCGGGTGTGCGCCGGAGGAGTGCCTGGGGCGTGGGCGATGCGCTGGACCATGTTGTCTCCTGTGGCCTCCGCGCCTGGGCGCCACGGTGTGGTGCGGCAAGGGTGAGGCTTCTGACTTGGGGTGAGCGGCCTATTGTGCCGCGACCTCAGCACGTAAGATACCGGGCGAGCCCTGATGCCGGTGTCGCGGTACGCCTGGCCTGTGTCCCATTCTTTAGGAGTCCCTCATGTCCGATCTGAAGACGCGTTTCGAGGCCGCTGTGGCCGGTTCCAAGAATCTCAGCGAGCGTCCCGACAACGCCACATTGCTGAAAATCTACGGCCTGTACAAGCAGGCCACCACGGGCGACAACGCGGACAAAAAGCCCGGCTTTGGCGATATGGTGGGTCGCGCTAAGTGGGATGCCTGGAACAGTTGCAAGGGCACGTCGAAGGACGATGCCATGCAGCAGTACGTGGATCTGATCCAGTCGTTGAGCTGAGTCAGGTGGCAGCCGGTGGCGCCGCCGCCGGATTCCTCAGGTTTTTTTCTTGCGCGCTGCGGGCTTCTTCGCAGCAAGCAACTCGTCGAGGTTTTTCACGATCTCCGATTCGATGCGTTCCTTGAATGCACCGAGCAGGAAACCGAGCTTGGCGTCGAGCTCGAAATGATCGGCCGAGACGGTGAGCGTGCCGTCGACGCCGCTGCGGGTGAAGCAGACCTCATCGCAGTTGCCGCCTTCTTCGTACGTGCAGCTCATGCCGAACTCGCTTTCAGCCTGTTCGGCCCACTGCCAAGCGATCTTGCGCGCCCCGGCGAGACCCAGGTGGTGATTGCGTCGGATGTGAATGTCGGCCATGGGTGTCCTGCGTCGGAATGAAGATCAGCGAAGTTTCGGGCTTGCGGGCGGGAGCGTCTGTTCGGCCAGTCGGGTCTGCAGACCCAGTTCCTGCAAGGTCGCCGTGCGCTGCTCGGGGGGCTGCTGACCCAGCGCGCGAACCGCATCATAAAACCGGTTGAAGTCCTGACCCTCGCGCTCGAACAGGGCGAGGAAGCCGGGCACCAGATCGTCGTAGGCTGCCTGGGCGCCAAAGCTGGCATTGTTGGCGCGCGCCACCCAGGCGTCAAAGCCGGGGTAGTCGCTCCAGCTTGCCCTGAGAGCGGCGTAGGCCGCACGAAAACCGTCCATCACGTTGGCCTTGCGTTGCAGCTTCTCCGCGTCGCTCCAGGCGGCGTGGGTGTAGACAGCCTGAAGCTGCTCGCGCACCGAGCGGGAAAGCGCGCGGAATTCGCGGCGGCGCGCATCGAATACTGCGTATTCCGCCTTGGCCTGGGGGCTGGCCTCCTGGGTCAGCCAGCGCTCACCACCGATGCGCTCGACCGCGGTCGCGAAAGACTCGTTGAAGCGCGTGTCATCCTTCACGTACAGCACTTGGTGCGCCAGTTCATGGAACACCAGCCGCGCCAGTTCGCCCTCTGGGTAGCCGATGAAGGTGTTGAGCAGCGGGTCGCCGCCGAGCCAGTTGGTCCAGCCCAGGGTGGAGTATGCCGGCACCGGGTAGACCGCGACCTCCAGGTCGTCCGGCAGGCTGTCTGCGAAGGCTTGGGCGTTGGCTTCATCGAAGTAGCCTCGGTAGCCCACGCAGCCCACTACCGGGAAACACCAGGTCTGCAGCGTGAGCGACAGGGCCGGCGCGGCGACCACGTTGTAGACCGCAGCGCGGCGGCCCAGGTCGGCGTAACGCCGGTAGCTGGCGTTGTCGGGCAGCGCCAGCTCGCTGACGGCGAAGGCGCGGATGCGCTGCGACACTTCAAGCCGGGCCTTGAGCGCGGCCGAGGCCTGTTCGTCCTGCAACCAGTCCTGCACCGGTCGCGCCGCACGCATCAGATGCAGGTGGCCGCTGGCAGATTGCCAGTAGTAGCCGACGCCGGTGGTGGGGCCGGCGCAGCCCGCCAGAAGCATGGCCGCCAGCGAGATGCACAGAACGCTCCTTGAAGCGGCCTTGGCTGGGCCACGGGAGCTTTCTCCCTGGCCAAGGGGAAGGACGCGAAGCGGCGCAGGGGAGGTCATGATTTCTCGACTTCCACCAAGCAATCGTAAAACACGGGCCCGCGTCCCAGGTCGGTCAGGTGCTGGCTGGTGAGCTGATTGACGTTGGTGCCATCCAGCCCCAGTTTGCGCCACCAGATGCCCAGGCCGTGGACCACGCCGGGGCGCGCGCGAGAAGATACCTTCGCTTTGCAACGATGCTCGCCCCGGCTGTTGAATACGCGCACCACCTCGCCGCTCTCGATGCCACGCGCGGCAGCATCTTGGGCGCAGATCTCCAGCAGCGGCTCGCCTTCGATGTTGCGCAGACTTTTCACGTTGACGAAGCTGGAGTTGAGGAAGTTGCGCGCTGGCGGCGAGATCATGGCCAGCGGGTAGCGCAGACTGCTGCCGAGTGGCTCGTGGTTCGGCAGGTGTTCGGGCAGCGGATCGAGACCTTGCGCGGCGAGCCGGCTGCTGGCGAATTCGCAGCGTCCCGAGGGTGTGGGGAAGCCACCCTTGGCAAACGGCGCATCGGGCAACGGCAGCGTGGCGTAGCCCCGATCGAGCAGGGACTGGAAATCGATGCGGTCTCCGAAGGCGGTGCGGCAGAGGGCTTCGTCGCCATCCTGGAAACAGGGCTCGGTGAAACCCATTCGCGAGGCCAGGTCGCGGAAGATGGCGGCGTTGCTGCGTGCCTGGCCCAGTGGTGCGATGGCCGGTCGGTTGAGCAGCACATCGGTGTGGCCGTAGCTGGCGTGGATGTCCCAGTGTTCGAGCTGGGTGGTGGCGGGCAGAACGATGTCGGCGTGATCGGCGGTGTCGGTCTGGAAGTGTTCGAGCACCACGGTGAACAGGTCTTCGCGCTCAAACCCTCGCACCACCTGTCCCGAGTCGGGCGCCACCGCCACCGGGTTGCTGTTGTAGACGATCAGCGCCTCGATTTTCGGCCCGAACTCGGTCGAGGTCTGGCGCAGCAAGTCGTCACCAATGGTGCTCATGTTGAGGGTGCGTGGCGTGCGGCCGGCCAGCAGGTCGGGCCGGTGCAGGGCGGCGCGGTCGATGGGGAAATGGCCCGACGACGACAGCAGCAGCCCGCCAGCGCGGTGCCGCCAGGCGCCCACCATCGCCGGCAGACAGGCGATGGCGCGAGCCGCATTGCCACCGCCGCGCACGCGCTGCATGCCGTAGTTGAGCCTTATTGCAGCGGGCCGGGTGGTGCCGTAGGCGCGAGCCAGGTCGGTGATCTGCTGCACCGGCACGCCACATATCTCGGCGGCGCGCTCGGGTGGCCATTGCAAGGCACGCTCGCGCAGCGCGGCCCAGCCCAGGGTGTGGCGTTCGATGTAATCGTGGTCGAGCCAGTCGTGCGTGATGAGCTGGTGCATGAGCGCCAGCGCCAGCGCTGCGTCGGTGCCAGGGCGCAGGGCGATGTGGTCGTGGCACTTGTCGGCGGTCTCGGTGCGCCGCGGGTCGATGCAGACCAGGCGAGCACCATCGCGCTTGGCCTGCTGGGCCAGGCGCCAGAAATGCAGGTTGCTGGCGACTGAGTTGCTGCCCCAGATCAGAATCAGCCGCGACTCGGCGAAGTGCTCCACCTTCATGCCCACTTTTCCACCAAGCGTCGCCATCATGCCTTCGCCTCCCGCGGCAGAGCAGATGGTGCGCTCCAGATGTGAGGCACCGAGCTTGTGAAAAAAGCGCGCGGCCATGCCCTCGGCCTGCACCAGTCCCATGGTGCCGGCGTAGCTGTAGGGCAGGATGGCCTGCGGATCGCGCGCGGCAATGGCCTGCAGCCGGGTCGCAATCTCGTTGAGCGCCGCGTTCCAGGACATGGGCTCGAACTGCCCGCTGCCTTTGGGGCCGATGCGCTTGAGCGGATGCAGGATGCGCTCGGGGTGGTAGCTGCGCTCGGTGTAGCGCGAGACCTTGGTACACAGGGCGCCGTCGGTGGGGAGGTGGTCCGGGTTGCCCTGCACGCGAATCGCAACGCCGTCCTGTACGGTGGTCAGCAGCGCACATGTATCGGGGCAATCGTGCGGGCAGGCGCCGCGCACAGTGGTGACAGCTGGCTTGGTCGGATGTCCGCTGCCGGAGGTCGGATCGGGCGTCATGATGTTGAGGGTTTGCACTAGCGTGATCATGCCGCGCTGGGCTTTTTCACGGGGCATGATGCAGGGTTTGACACAGGATATCAGGAGGTTGGTTCATGCAACGTCGACAAGCGCTGGCCGGATTGGGGGCTTTCTGGGGTGGCGCCAGCACCGGACTTTTCCCTCTCGCCGCCCGGGCTCAGGGCATCGGAGTGACCGAGCGGGCGGTGGTGCTGGGTCAGTCGGCGCCATTCTCGGGCGGAGCCGCGCAGTTGGGGCTTCAGTTCCACCTCGGAGCCCAGCTCCACTTTGAGGCCGTCAACGCCCAGGGTGGCGTCAATGGACGGCGCATCGAGATTCAGCGGATGGATGATGGCTATGAGCCGGAGCGCTGTGCAGCCAACACCCGGCAGTTCCTTGCCGACGGCGTGTTTGCACTGTTCGGTTATGTGGGCACGCCCACCAGCCTGGCGGCGCTGCCATTGGCCACGGAGGCCAGGCTGCCATTCTTTGCGCCTTTCACCGGTGCTCAGGCGTTGCGCGATCCGTTCAACCCGTACGCGATCCACTTGCGTGCTTCCTATTTCGACGAGACGGCAGCGATCGTGCGTCAGGTCACCTCGGTCGGCATCAAGAAAATCGCGGTGTTTCATCAGAACGACGCTTACGGCAAGGCGGGTCTGGAAGGCGTTTCGCGAGCGCTTCAGCCCCTCAACCTTGCACCATTGGCCACCGGTACGGTGGAGCGCAACAGCACCGAGGTGACGCAAGCGCTGAAGGCCATCCTTGGAGCCAAACCCGAGGCCATCGTTCAGATCGGCGCCTACAAGGCATGTGCCACGTTCATCCGCCTGGCCCGTCAGCAGGGTTACGCCGGCAATTTCTACAACGTGTCCTTCGTTGGCACCCAGGCGCTGAGCGAAGAGCTGGGAGCGTTGGCGCGCGGCGTGGTGGTCAGTCAGGTCATGCCTTTTCCGTACGCGCCGGTCTCGCCACTGTCGGGCGAATATCTGGCGGCGCTAAAGGACAAACGCGGCCTGTCGCCCAACTACTCTGGCATGGAGGGTTTTGTGGCCGCCAAGACCTTCACCGAAGCGCTTCGGCGCGCGGGTCGCGCGCTCACGCGTGAAGCTTTCCTGGCTGCCGTGCAGGGGATGCGCAACGTCAACCTGGGTGGCTTTGTCCTCGATTTTGGTCCGCGCAAGAACACCGGATCGAGTTTCGTCGAGCTCACCTTGCTGACCGAAGACGGGCGGGTGCGGCGCTGAGCGTTTCGGCGGCGCGGCCGCGCAGGTGACACGCAGACATCCGCACTGGCTGCGCTGACTCTCCTCACTGGGTACCATGCGGGGCTTGACACCAGTCCCAGAGCGGGACGCCTCAGGGGTTACCCATGAAACTGATTGATTCCATCCTCACCCAGGCCGCGGGCATGGCAGCCGTGCGGCGCGACATCCACGCCCATCCCGAGCTTTGCTATCAGGAAGTGCGCACCGCCGATGTGGTGGCCGGCAAGCTGGCGGAATGGGGCATCGAGATGCACCGCGGCATGGGTACCACCGGCGTGGTGGGCGTTGTGCACGGCCGCGACGGTGGCAAAAACGGTCGCGCCATCGGTCTTCGCGCCGACATGGACGCGTTGCCCATGCAGGAGCACAACACCTTCGCCCACGCCAGCCAGCACGCGGGCAAGATGCACGCCTGCGGCCACGACGGCCACACCGCCATGCTGCTGGCTGCGGCCCAGCACCTGGCGAAGCATCGGGATTTCGATGGCACGGTCTATCTGATCTTCCAGCCAGCCGAAGAGGGCGGCGGCGGTGCACGCGAAATGATCAAGGACGGCCTGTTCGAGAAGTTTCCGATGGAGGCGGTCTTTGGCGTGCACAACTGGCCGGGAATGCCGGTGGGCACGTTCGCCGCCAGCAGCGGGCCGGTGATGGCGTCGAGCAACGAGTTCCACATCGTCATCCGCGGCAAGGGTGCGCACGCCGCGCTGCCGCACAACGGCATCGACCCGGTACCCGTGGCCTGCCAGATGGTGCAGGCATTCCAGACCATCATCACGCGCAACAAGAAGCCAGTGGACGCGGGCGTGATCTCTGTCACCATGATTCACACCGGCGAGGCCACCAACGTGGTGCCCGACCGTTGCGAGATCCAGGGCACGGTGCGCACCTTCACGCTGGAGGTGCTGGACATGATCGAGCGCCGGATGGGCGAAATCGCGCAACACACCTGTGCGGCGTTTGGCGCCACTTGCGAGTTCCAGTTCAAGCGCAATTACCCACCCACCGTCAACCACGCGGCCGAGACGGCGTTCGTCAAGCGCGTGCTGGCCGACATCGTAGGCGAGGCGCAGGTGGTGGACCAAGAGCCAACCATGGGCGCCGAAGACTTTGCCTACATGCTTCAGGAGCGTCCTGGCTGCTACGCCTTCATCGCCAATGGCGATGGCGATCATCGCGAGATGGGGCACGGCGGCGGCCCCTGCATGTTGCACAACCCCAGCTACGATTTCAACGACGACCTGATCCCGCTGGGGGCGACCTTCTGGGTGAGGCTGGTTGAGCAGTGGTTCGCCGAGCCCCGCGTCTCCGCTTGAAAGCCACGCCCTGTCATGATCGATCCCAAAGAGGCGTTTTCGGGCAGCTACGCTCGCGCCAGGGTGCGCTTTCTGGAGGGGGCGGCTGCCGCCGGGATGGCCATCCGCAGCCACAACCATCCTTTGGTCGGCCGCAATGGCGAGACGCTGGCCATGGACGTCGCGCTGGATGGTTCGCCTGAGGCCGACAGCCTGCTCATCGTCAGCAGCGGCTGCCACGGTGCCGAGGGGTTCTGTGGCAGCGGCGTGCAGGTGTTTGCGGCACACGATGCCGAGTGGCGCGAACATGCCCGCACTGCTGGCGTGGCGGTGCTCTATATCCATGCGCTCAATCCGCATGGATTCTCCTGGCTGCGCCGCGTCACCCATGAAAACGTGGACCTGAACCGCAACTTCCAGGACTTCGGCCAGCCACTGCCGGTCAACTCCGGCTACGCCGAACTGCACGACCTGTTGCTGCCCACCGAATGGCCGCCTTTGCCAGACAACCGCGTAGCGCTGGATGCGTGGATGGCCGAGCACGGCCAGGAACGCTTTCAGGCCGCGGTTTCGGGGGGGCAGCATGCGTTTGCGGACGGGCTGTTTTTCGGCGGCACAGCGCCCACCTGGAGCAACAGCACGCTGCGTGAGGTGCTGCGCCGCCACGGCCAGCGGGCGCGCCGCATCGCCTGGATCGATCTGCACACGGGTCTCGGCCCCAGCGGTCTTGGCGAGCGCATCTTTGCCAGCCGCAACGACCCCGCAGCTCTGGCGCGCGCGCGGGCCTGGTGGGGTGGCAACGGACAGACGCCCGTCACCTCGATCTACGACGGCTCATCCAGCTCGGCCCTGCTTACCGGTCTCATGTGGTGTTCGGTGTTCGACGAGTGTCCGCAGGCCGAATACACCGGCATCGCCATGGAATACGGCACCCTGCCGTTTTCCGGCGTGCTGCAGGCGCTGCGCGCCGATCACTGGCAACACAAGCATCCCGAAGCGCCAGACGCGATGCGCGAAGCTATCCGCCAGCAGATGAAGGACGCGTTCTATGTGGACACGGACGACTGGCGGGCGCAGGTCGTGGTGCAGGCGCGGCAGTCTCTGTTTCAGGCCGTTGACGGCTTGAGAGGATCGGTCAGCCCAACCTGAGGGCGGCGCGAAAGCGCTGGGGCCGCCGAAGCACTCAGCTGTCCAGCGCCATGCGCGCGGATTCGACGTAAAGCCGCTCCATCGCATCCAGTGGCCGGAATGCAGCGGCTTGCTGCAACAGGCGCGTAGCCTGCTCGGTCGCCTTCGGGCCTTCCAGCATCACCAGGCCGTTGGCCACCTCGGCCAGCGTGATTGCGGAGTCTGGGTTGAGTGCCATAGCACGCTGGTACAGGTCCAGACCCGTCTGCTTGCGCGCGCCGTGGGTCATCCCGCCAATGAGCTCGCCCACCTGGTCGATCACCTCGGCATGGAAGTTGGCCAGCGCCAGGTGAGCATCGGCGTGGCGGGGCTCTCGGTCGATGGTGGTCTGCAGCGCCTGGCGCACCTGGCTGCCCAGTCCCTTGGCCAGCGCCTTGGCCACGCTGATGCCCTGGCTGTACCGGCCCAGTGCATAGCCCTGCCAGTACCAGGCAGCCGCGTCTTGCGGTTTGCTGAGTTGCTGGACTCTGGCGCGTTCGGCGGCTTCGAGCCACAAGGCCAGGCGCTGGGGCTCGCTGGGCTCGACGTAGCGCGCGTGGATGCAGGTGGCCTTGTTGGCCACGGTGATGCCCAGTGCGCCCAGCGCGAGGCCGGCGTGGGTGGCGCCCTGGAAGTCGCCGTTGTGAAACCGCACCCAGGCCTCCAGCACCGCAGGGTCTGCCGGCAGGGCCTCGGCATCGCCGCGGTGCAGGCGCTGCCAGTGCGTGGTGAGTGAGTCGGCGGTGAAGGGCTCGGCGGGCGGGCAGGGGCAAGGGGCCCAGGGCAACGGCGCGGAGGAGGGCGACATGGCGGGTCAGTCGCGCTGATAGGCACCCGTGATCTGCAGCAGGTGCTGTCGCTGGCCTGCTTCCAGGTAGGGGGCCAGCAGATTGAGCACGTGCTGGGCGCCCCGCATCAGCGCCATCTCGGCATTTTCGGGCTCCAGCGCATGGCGAGGGTCGCGCACGTATTCGAAGCTCAGCCAGTAGGTCAGCACCACCACCATGCAGTTGGCGGTCGGCTCGACCTCGCGCGCATCGATGTCCACCGTGCCCGCGCGGCTCATGCCCGCCAGCACCGCACGCACCGCACGCGTCTTGTTCTTGAGCACGGTCTGGAAGCGCGTTTCCAGCAGCCGGTTCTTGGACAGGAGGTCGTTGAGGTCGCGGTAGAGGAAGCGGTATTGCCAGACGATTTCAAACTGCGAGTGCAGAAAAAACCATGCGTCTTCGACGTTGCGCACGCCGTCGGCCGCCTGCAGCAACTCGTTGAGCGCGCGCTCGTAGCGTTCAAACAGCGAGTTGATCAGCTCGTCTTTGGCCGGGTAGTGGTAATAGAGGTTGCCAGGGCTGATGCCGAGTTCGGCCGAGATCAGCGTGGTCGACACATTGGGCTCGCCGAAGCGGTTGAACAGCTCCAGCGTCACTTCCAGGATGCGCTCGGCGGTGCGGCGCGGGGCTTTGCGCGTCATGCGCTTGCCTGAGGTTGCCCAGCGGGCAGGCGCTGCTGCAGCTCATCCAGCGTGGCGTGCAGTCGGTCGATGGCTGCGCTGGCCGGGCGCTGGCGCCTCGGCTTGAGTGGCGGTAGCAGGTGGCGCTGGCGGTCGTTGAGTGCCTGGTGGTCGATGCCGATGTCGTGATTCGCCAGCGTCGGGCCCAGCGTGGCCAGTCTCAGGCGCAGCAGCTGGCGCGTCTGCTGGTAGGCGTGCTCGGCCATCTCTCGTCGCTGACGGTAGCTGAAGGTGTTGGCGAAGAACAGCTCGGCGTCGCGCTGGTCGGGCTCGATCAGCACGATGTCAGTGTTGGGGTAGTCGCGCTCGTAGTGTTTGAAGCCCAGCGCCAGGCGCGAATGGATCATGGAGCGAAAGGTCTGGCTCATCACCGCGGGCAGGCCACCTTCGACCAGCGACGGAATGCGGCTGTCCCCGAAACGGTCGGGGCTGGCCTGAAAAGGCACCAGCGGGTTCAGGCACAGCAGCAGGTCCACGCCTTCATCGAGCGCTTGCGTCGCGTGCAGCGTCTTTTTCAGCGCGCCGTCCACGTAGTGTCTGCCGTCAATCTCCACTGGCGAGAACAGGCCGGGCAGCGCCGCACTGGCCTGGATTGCGCGCGAGATCGGCACATGGTCCCAGCCTGGCCGACCAAAAGGAGCGGCCTCGCCGGTGTCGAGCTCGGTGGCCACCAGCGTGAGGTGGGCACGCAACTGGCGGAAGTCGTTGCTGCGGCCCTCCGCGCTGAACAGCTGTTCGATATGCCGGTGCACGCTTTCGTTGTCCAACACCCCGGTGGGCAGGGCTGCACCCAGGCGCTCCATCGCGTGGGTGAAAGATTGGTCCCGGATGGCCCAGGCCCAAAGGGCGCCGGCCAGCAGACTTGGCAAGCGCTGAAGACGCCGTCCAAACTCGCCCCACGCCGGCTTGAGCAACCAGGCGGGGTCGAACTGTTCGTCATGCTCCCGGTTATCGATGAAGAGGTTGCTCAGACGGCGCGGACTCAGCCCATTGGCCAGACCAGCCGCGATGAACCCGCCAGCAGACACGCCAATGTAGTGGTCGAGCCGGTTGAAGTTCACACCGGTGAGACAGTCCTCGAGCGCGCACAGCGCCCCGATTTCGTAGATGGCACCCAGCGGGCCACCGCCAGCCAGAGCCAGTGCGATGCGAGGTGGCCGGGCGCGTCGGGTCTTTGAAGTGGCATTGGAGGAGCGGGCTGACTTCATGCGATTGAGTGTAGACCTCGACAAGGGCTGGAGATGCTGCGTTGCACCATCTCCAGCAGGCGAAAAAAAGGAGCGTCAAGCGCCCCTGTGTCGGTGGGCGGCCCAGCCGCCACCGGCGCGCTCAGGCCGCTTTCGCGCGTGAGCTTTTGCGCGCCGCCTTGGCCGGCGCCTTGCGAGCGGCCTTGGCAGGTGCTTTGGCTACAGCCTTGGTGGGGGCCTTGCGAACGGCTGCCGGCTTGCCCCCCAGGCTGTGCACTTGCTGGGTCAAGGCGTCGATACGCTCGATCAGCGACTCCACATCGCGCGCCGAAGGCACGCCCAACTTGTTCAGGGCCGTGGCCACGCGGTCCTCGAAAATGTTCTCCAGCTTGTCCCACTTGCCAGCGGCCTTCGACGAGATGTCGTTGGCCATGGTGGACACACGACTGGTGGCTTCGGAGATGCGCTCCTCGGCCACAGCCTGGGTCTTGCGCTGGATTGACAGGCCCTCTTTCACCAGGGTGTCAAAGGCTTTGCCGCCTTCGGCCTGGGCCTTGGAGAAAGCGCCCAGACCGGCCAGCCAGATTTGCTGGGCCGAATCCTTGATGGCGCCAGACAGGGGTGACGCGGCCTGGCCGGCGGATTGGGCAGCGTTGCCGGACTTCTGGATTTTCTTGACCATGAGGGACTCCGTGAAAGAAGGTTGAGACAGATGTCGGGTGCCGCTCGACGATGTCAAACTGTACACGTGGCTTCAATGTAGGTGCCCGGTCTGGACTTGTGTAGGTGCACGCAACTAAACCTCGCGTGCCGTCCCGCGGGTTTCTGCGGAATGGTGGCCTGCCTGTCTTGGTCAAGAATGGCGGGCTGAGGTCGTCTTGAGTGCGACCGGTTTCCAACCTTCACCCATCAGGAGAGTCGCATGCAGTATTTCGTCACCGGTGCCACCGGGTTCATTGGCAAGCGTCTGGTCAAGAAGCTGCTGGAGCGCAAAGGCTCGGTGGTGCACTTCCTGATCCGCAAGGCCAGCGAAGGCAAGGTGGCGGACTTGCGTGAATACTGGGGCGTGAGTGCGTCGCGGGCCGTGCCCGTGTTCGGCGACCTCACCAGCAAGAAGCTGGGCGTGAGCGCTGACGCCATCAAGAGCCTCAAAGGTCAGGTCGATCATTTCTACCACCTGGCCGCGGTGTACGACCTGGAGGCCGATGCCGAGAGCCAGATCGCTGTCAACATCGATGGCACGCGCAACACGGTGGATCTTGCCAAGGCCATTGGCGCCGGGCACTTCCACCATGTGTCGTCGATTGCGGCAGCAGGTCTCTACGAAGGCGTGTTCCGCGAAGACATGTTCGACGAGGCCGAGAACATCGATCACCCGTACTTCATGACCAAGCACGAGAGCGAAAAAATCGTGCGCACCGAGTGCAAGATTCCCTGGTCGGTCTACCGCCCGGCGCTGGTGGTGGGCGACAGCCGCACCGGCGAGATGGACAAGATTGACGGCCCCTATTACTTCTTCAAGCTGATCCAGCGCATGCGGCAGATCCTGCCGCCGTGGATGCCCAGCGTGGGCCTGGAGGGCGGGCGCATCAATATCGTGCCGGTGGACTTCGTGGTCAACGCGCTGGACTACATCAGCCACCACAAGCGCGCCAGCGGCCACTGCTTCCACCTCGTGGACCCGATGGGTTACCGCGTGGGCGACGTGCTCGACATCCTGAGCAAGGCGGCGCATGCGCCGAAGATGAACCTCTTTGTCAATGCCGCGCTGATGGGGTTCATCCCCAAGAGCGTGAAGAAGGGTCTGATGGCGCTGGCGCCGGTGCGTCGCGTCTACAAGGCCATCATGCAAGACCTCGGTTTGCCCGAGGACATGATGAATTTCGTCAACTACCCGACGCGCTTTGACTGCCGCGAGACGCTGGCCGCTCTCAAGGGCAGTGGCATCGAGTGCCCCAACCTGAAGGACTACGCTTGGCGGCTGTGGGATTACTGGGAGCGCCACCTCGACCCCGACCTGCATATCGACCGCAGCCTGCGCGGCACGGTGGCAGGCAAAGTGGTGCTGGTCACCGGTGGCAGCTCGGGCATCGGCCTCGCAGCGGCGCACAAGTTTGCCGAGGCCGGCGCCATCACCGTGATCTGCGGCCGCGACCAGGACAAGCTCGATGAAGCCTGCGCCGAGGCCAAAGCCAAGGGATATGAATTCATTGCGTATTCGGCCGACATCGCCGACATGGCCGATGCCGACCGCTTCGTGAAGCAACTGATCGCCGACCATGGCGGCGTGGACTTCCTGATCAACAACGCCGGTCGCTCCATTCGCCGCGCCATCGAGGGCAGCTACGATCGCTTCCACGACTTCGAGCGCACCATGCAGCTCAACTACTTTGGCTGCCTGCGCGTGACCATGGGCCTGCTGCCAGGCATGGTGAGCAAACGCAAGGGCCATGTGGTCAACATCAGCTCCATCGGTGTGCTCACCAACGCGCCTCGCTTCTCTGCCTACGTGGCGAGCAAGGCGGCGCTTGATGCCTGGACGCGTTGTGCCTCCAGCGAATTCGCCGACCAGGGCATTTCGTTCACCACCATCAACATGCCGCTGGTGCGCACACCCATGATCGCGCCGACTCAGATTTACAAGAATGTGCCTACGCTTGCGCCCGAAGAGGCAGCGGACATGATTGCGCAGGCCTGCATCTTCAAGCCGGTGCGCATAGCCACGCGGCTGGGCGTGACAGGCCAGGTGCTGCATGCCTTCGTGCCGCGCGTGGCTCAGATCGTGATGAACACCAGTTTCCGCATGTTCCCCGATTCCTCGGCGGCCAAAGGCGAGAAGGGGGCGAAACCCCAGCTGTCGGCCGAGGCGGTGGCGATGCAGCAGATGATGCGCGGCATTCACTTCTGATCGGCTTCAGACCCGATCGGTCTGCCTGGCGAGCCGGTTTCCGGCTCGCTTTTTTTTGCCCACTGGACGTGGACGCGCGTGGGCAATCTTTTGGCGGCGACGCCGATCTGCTGCCAATCAGCCTGTCAGCGAAGGCACGGGTCGCCGCCTACAATTTCCTCAGCGTTCGCAATCCCACACCGAAGTTTCACGCATGACCATTCCACACCCCAACCCCGTTGATCTCAGCCACATCCAGCCGCGCGAGCGCGCCGAGATCCTGGCCCAGGCTCTCCCTTACATCCGCAAGTACCACGGCAAGACCATGGTCATCAAGTACGGTGGCAATGCGATGACCGACCCGGCCTTGCAGCAGGACTTCGCCGAGGACGTGGTGCTGCTCAAGCTGGTGGGCATCAACCCGGTGGTGGTGCACGGCGGCGGTCCGCAGATCGAAACCCTGCTTCAGCGACTGGGCAAGAAGGGCGAGTTCATCCAGGGAATGCGGGTCACCGACGCCGAAACCATGGAGGTGGTCGAGTGGGTGCTGGGAGGGCAGGTGCAGCAAGACATCGTGGGCCTGATCAACGCTGCTGGCGGCAAGGCGGTCGGTCTGACAGGGCGCGATGGCGCCATGATCCGTGCTCGCAAATTGCGCATGACGGACACCCAGAATCCGGATCTGGAGCATGACGTGGGTCAGGTGGGTGACGTGGTCAGCATCGATCCGAGCGCGGTCAAGGCCTTGCAGGACGACGCCTTCATCCCCGTGGTCAGTCCGATCGGTTTTGGGGAAAACAACGAGAGCTACAACATCAACGCCGACGTGGTCGCTGCCAAGCTGGCCACGGTGCTGCAGGCGGAGAAACTGCTGATGCTCACCAACATCCCGGGCGTACTGGACCGCGACGGGAAGTTGCTGGTCGAACTCACCCCACGGCGCATCGACGAACTGGTGGCCGACGGCACCATCTCGGGTGGCATGATTCCCAAGATTTCGGGCGCACTCGACGCGGCCAAGAGCGGCGTCACCGCGGTGCACATCCTGGACGGACGAGTGCCCCACGCACTGCTGCTCGAAGTGCTGGGTGATCAGCCATTCGGCACCATGATCAGGAGCCACTGATCGGGTCTTGTCGACCCTCTGTAGCCAGGGGCTGGCTGGTCTGTAACAGGCTGTTGCGCTGTGCGAGAATCCTGCAGGGATGACAAGCAACGGGCACAGAGCAAGCCCGATCAATGATCAATCACGGACCGATAGCCCATGACCTCCAGCGCCCCTGAGTCCACGCCCATCAACGACGTTGATGCCGACGCGGCATCCGAGCGCGTCGAGGCTGCTGAAAGCAATGGGCGCAAGCGGCCCAAGCCTGGCGAGCGCCGGGTGCAGATCCTGCAGGCCCTTGCCAGCATGCTGGAGCAACCCGGCGCCGAGCGCATCACCACCGCCGCCTTGGCGGCCCGTCTGGAGGTGAGCGAGGCTGCCCTGTATCGGCATTTCGCCAGCAAGGCGCAGATGTTCGAAGGCCTGATCGAGTTCATCGAACAATCGGTGCTCGGGCTGGTCAACCAGCTGGGCGAACGCGAGCCCGATGCCCTGGTTCGCTCGCGCAAGCTGATGACCTTGCTGTTGCAATTTGGAGAGAAAAATCCGGGCATGACGCGTGTCATGGTGGGCGACGCGCTCGTGTTTGAAAACGAGCGTCTGCAACAACGCATGAACCTGTTCTTCGACAAGATCGAGTCCGCCTTCCGGCAGAACTTGCGCGAAGCCGCTGTGATGACGGGGGCCGTTACGCCCACCGTCGATGCGCAGGCCGATGCCTCGGTCATCACGGCGTTCTGCGTGGGTCGCCTGCAGCGCTATGCACGCAGTGGCTTCAAGCGCTCGCCCAGTGAAAGCCTGGAGCACAGCCTCGCGCTGCTGCTGCCTGCCGCCCACCTCTGAATGCACCGCCGTCTGAACCGCGGGTAAACCCCTGAGTTTGGCGTTGCGCATCGTGCATTAGGGGCCGAACCCTAGACAAAAGTCGCGCTCTGGGCAGGGCAATCACCCTGGGTGGCCTCATTTGCGGTAAAAATAGAACGACCGTTCGATTATTCGTCTTCGGTTTCTTCTTTCCCTGTTCAAGCCGTCTTTGTCCATGCCCGACACCCACAGCAAGCTGCGCCCCCGGCGCGAAGCAGACGTCCACAAGCCGCTGCAGAAAGGTCGTCAGACCAAGGCCGCCATCATTGATGCGGCCCTGGGCCTGGCAACGCAGATTGGCCTGGAAGGCCTGTCCATCGGCGCGCTGGCCGAAGTGATGCAGATGAGCAAGTCGGGCGTCTTCGCGCATTTTGGATCGCGCGAGGAGCTGCAGATTTCGGTGGTGCGCGAGTACCACGCGCGCTTCGAGGAAGAGGTGTTCTATCCAGCCATGGGTGCGCCGCGTGGTCTGCCCCGTCTGCGCACCCTGTTCGACAACTGGATGAAGCGCACCACGGTCGAGATCGACTCCGGCTGCATCTACATCAGCGGCGCAGTCGAGTTTGACGACCGGCCGGGCCCGGTGCGCGATGCGCTGGCCAGTTCGGTCAACACCTGGCTGACCGCCATGCGGCGCGCGGTGGAAATCGCGGTGCAGGAAGGCCATCTGCGTGCCGACACCGATGCCGACCAAATGGCGTTTGAAATCCACGCCCAGATCCTCGCTCTGCACTACGAGGCCCGTTTCCTGCGCAGCCCGGACTCGACCCGGCGCGCCCTGCGGGCCTTCGAGGGCATCGTGCAGCGTTTCAGCGCCGCCAACAGCCCCGTCCCGGTGGCCATTCCGATCACCCAGGCCTCGCGCAAACGTCGCCCCGACGCGGCACAGCACTGAATTCTTCGTCCCCTTTTCCTTTCACGCCACAGGAGTCCAACATGCCGATCTACAACCCACCCCTGCGCGACATGCAGTTCGTGATGCACGAATTGCTCAAGGTCACCGAAGAATTCAAGACCATGCCACAGCATGCCGAAACCGATGCTGACACCATCAATGCGGTGCTGGAGGAAGCCGGCAAATTTTCCGCCGAGGTGATTTTCCCGCTCAACATCAGCGGCGACACCGAAGGCTGCCAGCTCGACCAGAAGACCCACGAAGTGACCACGCCGAAGGGATTCAAGGAGGCCTACAAGACCTATGTGGATGGCGGCTGGGCCGCGCTTTCATGCGACCCTGAGTATGGCGGTCAGGGGCTGCCGCTGGTGGTTAACCAGTGTCTCTACGAAATGATGAACTCGGCCAATCAGGCCTGGACCATGTATCCCGGCCTCACGCACGGCGCCTACGCCTCGTTGCACACCCACGGCACCGACGAGCAGAAAAAGACCTACCTGGCCAAGATGACCAGCGGCGAGTGGACGGGCACCATGTGCCTGACCGAGCCACATTGCGGAACCGATCTGGGCCTCATGCGGACCAAGGCTGAGCCGCAATCCGACGGAACCTACAAAATCACCGGCAACAAGATCTTCATCAGCGCCGGTGAACACGACATGGCCGACAACATCATCCACCTGGTGCTGGCCCGTCTGCCTGATGCGCCCCCGGGGATCAAGGGCATCAGTCTGTTCATCGTGCCCAAGTTCCTGGTCAAGCCCGACGGCTCGCTGGGCGCGCGCAATGGCATCTATTGCGGCGGTCTTGAGCACAAGATGGGCATCCATGGCAACGCCACCGCGCAGATCGTGCTCGACAGCGCAGTGGGCACCCTGGTGGGGCAGCCGCACAAAGGCATGCAAGGCATGTTCGTGATGATGAACGCCGCCCGCCTGGGTGTGGGTAACCAGTCGTTGGGTCTGACCGAGGTGGCTTACCAGAACGCGCTGGCCTACGCCAAGGACCGCCTCCAGATGCGCAGCCTGAGCGGCAAGAAAGCCAAGGACAAGCCGGCCGATCCGATCATCGTGCACCCCGATGTGCGCAAGATGCTGCTCACCGCCAAGGCCTACGCCGAAGGTGGCCGCGCGCTGGCGATGTACAGCTCGGTGCTGCTGGAGAAGGTTCACAACCACCCGGACGAGAAAGTGCGCAAGGACAGCGATGAGATGCTCTCGCTGCTCACCCCCATCGTCAAAGCCTTCCTGACCGACAACGGTTACCAGGCTGCCACCATGTGCCAGCAGGTCTTTGGGGGCCACGGCTACATCAAGGAATGGGGCATGGAGCAGTTTGTGCGCGATGCCCGCATCAACATGATCTATGAAGGCACCAACACCATCCAGAGCCTGGACCTGCTGGGCCGCAAGGTGCTGGGTGACCAGGGCGCAGCGCTGAAAAAATTCGGCAAGCTGGTTGGCGCGCTGGTGGCCGAAGAGGGCGTGAACGAGAAGATGGCTGAGTTCATCAACCCGATTGCGATCCTGGGCGAGCAGATCACCAAGTTCACCATGGAAATCGGCTTCAAAGGCTTGCAAAACCCCGACGAGGTGGGTGCCGCGGCGGTGGACTACCTGCGCGTGGCCGGGCACCTGGTGTTCGGTTACTTCTGGGCCCGCATGGCGCAGGTGGCGCTGCGCGAGATCGCTGCGGGCAGCACCGACCCGTTCTACCCTGCGAAGCTGCAGACCGCGCGCTTCTACTTCGCCAAGCTGTTTCCAGAGACTGCGACCCTGATGCGTACCGCCCGGGCAGGCTCGAAAGTCCTGATGGACACCGACCTTGCGTTGGCATAAACCAGCCTTTCCACCCAACTCGGAGACTCACCATGTTCAAGCCCCTCGCCGCAGCCCTGCTGCTCACCGTCGCCCCTTGGGCCGCCTGGTCACAGATGACGCCGGTGGGCAGCTGGCACTCGATCGACGACAAGACCAAAGAAATCAAATCCGAAATCGTGATCGCCGACAACGGCGGTGTGCTCTCCGGGCGCATCGCCAAGCTGCTGCGCAAAGAGGCCAAACAGGACGCCGTCTGTGACCAGTGCACCGATGACCGCAAAGACAAGCCTGTCTTGGGCATGGAGATCATCCGCGGCGCCAAGAAGCAAGATGGCAAGGACGTGTGGGAAGAAGGCAAGATCCTCGACCCTGAAAACGGCAAGACCTACACGTTGCGCCTGACCCCGATCGAGGCGGGTAAAAAACTGGAAGTCCGCGGCTCGGTGTTTGGTATCGGACGCACGCAAACCTGGGTTCGCGTCGCGCCTTGACCCACCCCCGCCACGCTTCGCGCGACCCCCTCACGGGGGCGATGCCAGTGGCCCGGCAAAGCCGGTTCCACGGCATCTTTGAGCCACTACCCTTCACGCACCCCTAAGCGTTGAAAGAAATCTGATCCATGAACCGATTCCAAATCAAGAAAGTTGCCGTGCTCGGCGCGGGTGTGATGGGTGCGCAGATCGCGGCACATCTCGTCAACGTCAAGGTGCCGGTGGTGCTGTTCGACCTGCCCGCGAAAGAGGGAGCCAAGAACGGTATCGTCACGCGCGCCATCGACAGCCTCAAGAAGCTCAAGCCGTCGCCGCTGGGCGTGGCGTCTGACGCCGACCTGATTGGCCAGGCCAACTACGAAGAACACCTGGAGCTGCTGCGCGGCTGCGATCTCATCATCGAGGCCATTGCCGAGCGCATGGACTGGAAGCTCGATCTCTACAAGAAGATCGCGCCCTTCGTCGCCGAGCACGCCATCGTGGCCAGCAACACCTCGGGCCTCTCGATCACGAAGCTCAGCGAAGGCCTGCCCGAGGCGATCAAGCCGCGCTTCTGCGGCATCCACTTCTTCAACCCGCCGCGCTACATGACGCTGGTGGAGTTGATCAACACCCCCACGACCGAACCCGCCATCCTCGATCAGCTGGAGGCCTTCGTCACCAGCGGTTTGGGCAAGGGCGTGGTCCGCGCCAAGGACACGCCCAACTTCGTGGCCAACCGCATCGGCATCGCCGGCATGCTGGCGACGATGAAGGAAGTCGATAACTTCGGCCTGACGTATGACGTGGTGGACGATCTGACCGGCAAGCGCCTCGGGCGCGCCAGCAGTGGCACCTTCCGCACCGCCGACGTGGTGGGCCTGGACACCATGGCCCACGTGATCAAGACGCTGCAGGACAACCTGAGCCTGCAGACAGATCCCTTCTACGAGAGCTTCGGTACGCCGCCGGTCTTGACGGCGCTGATCGAGGCCGGCCACCTGGGTCAGAAAGCCAAAGCCGGGTTTTTCAAGAAAGTCGGCCGCGACATTCTGCGTTTCGATCTGGAGAGCGAAGACTACGTGCCCGCTGGCGAAAAGGCCGATGAGGTCTATGGCCGCATGCTCAAGCGTCCTGCCGCTGAGCGCCTGCGCCTGTTGCGCGACGCCGAAGGCCCGCAGGGCCAGTTTCTGTGGGCCATTCTGCGCAACGGGTTCCATTACGCCGCGGTGCACCTGGCCAGCATCGCCGAGAGCGCGCGCGATGTGGACCAGGCCATGCGCTGGGGCTTCGGCATGAAGCAGGGCCCCTTTGAGCTTTGGCAGGAAGCTGGCTGGCTTGACGTGGCGAGGATGGTGAAGGAAGACATCGAAGCCGGCAAGGCGCTGAGCAAGGCACCGTTGCCAGACTGGGTGTTCAAAGGTCCTGTCGCCGAAGCTGGTGGTGTGCACACCGCCGAAGGTTCGTGGAATCCTTCCGCCGGAAGATTTGAGCCGCGGCGCAATTTGCCGGTGTACCAGCGTCAGCACTTTCCGGAGTTGCTGCTGGGCGAAGCCGGACCGAGGTTCGAGACGACTGGAAACACCATCGAAGAAAACGACTCGATCCGTGTCTGGACGCTGGACAACGAGGTCCTGATCGCCAGCATCAAGACCAAGATGCACGCCATCAGTCCCGAGGTGTGCGAGGGCTTGATGACGGCAGTCGAACTGGCGGAGAAGGATTACCAGGGCCTGGTGATCTGGTCGGGCGATGAACCCTTCAGCGCAGGTGCCGACTTGCAGGCCATGTTGCCGGCCTTCATGGCTGTGGGCGTGGCCGCGATCGAAGACGCCGAAGGCTTCATGCAGCAGACCATGCTGCGCTTGCGCTACGCCAGCGTGCCCGTGGTCTCGGCTGTGCGTGGACTGGCGCTGGGCGGCGGTTGTGAACTGGCGGTCTACAGTGCGCGCCGCGTGGTGCACATGGAGAGCTACATCGGACTGGTGGAAGTGGGTGTGGGCCTGGTGCCTGGTGCCGGTGGCCTGACCTACATCGCCCGCCGTGCGGCCGAAAACGCTGAAACTTCGACCGGCAAAGACCTGCTGCCATTTCTGACCGAAGGCTTCACCGCCGCCGCGATGGCCAAGGTGGGCACAAGCGCCATCGAGTCGCGCCAGCTGGGCTATGTGCTTCACAGCGACGTGATCGTGCCGCACAAAGACGAGCTGCTGTTCGTGGCCATCAACGAGGCCAAGGGCCTGTTTGCCGGCGGCTACCGCGCGCCGCACCAGCGCATGTTCCCGGTGGCCGGCCGCGACGGCAAAGCCACCATTCTGGGCAGCCTGGTCAACATGCGCGACGGTGGCTTCATCAGCCAGCACGACTTCCACATCGCATCCCTGATCGCGAATGTGGTCACGGGTGGCGACGTGGACCCGGGGACTCTGGTGAACGAGGACTATTTGATGACCCTGGAGCGCCAGGCGTTCTGCTCTTTGATCGTGCATCCGAAGACGCAGGAGCGGATTCTCGGGATGCTGAACACGGGCAAGCCTGTCAGGAACTAGCCGATCCCAGCGCCGCGCTTGCAGCGCGTCACCCTCTCAAAAGGGGCGATGCAGGCGGCCCGGCCAAGCCGGTTCCGCGGCATCGCGGAATGGGCTTCCCTTCGTTGGTTCGATTGAATTGGAGATGGATATGACGGATCTGGTTTCTTATGCGTTTGCAGATGGTGTGGCGACCCTCACCCTGGACGATGGCAAGGCGAATGCCATGGGGCCGGCGATGCAGGCGGCGCTCAATTCAGCGTTGGATCGCGCCGAGGCCGACAAGGCCATCGTGGTTCTGACGGGGCGTGCGGGCGTTTTCTCTGGTGGTTTTGATCTGGGTGTGTTCAAGGCGGGCGACGCCAAGGTCACGTTTCAAATGCTCACCGGTGGCGCGCAGCTGGCGCAGCGTCTGCTGTCGTATCCGCATCCAGTGATTGCGGCATGCTCAGGCCACGCGGTGGCCATGGGATTGTTTCTGCTGCAATGCGCCGATGTGCGCATCGGTCTGAAAGCCGGTGCCACGTTCCAGGCCAACGAGGTGCTGATCGGCATGACGCTGCCCTACTTTGCCCTGGAGACGATTCGCCAGCGCGTGACCACGCCGCACCTGCCTCTGGTTGGCACGGCACTGCCCTACGCGGGCGACGATGCTGTTCGCGCCGGTTTGCTCGATGAAGCGGTGGCGCCCGACGCACTCGCTGGCGCAGTGCGGGCGCATGTGGAGCGCTTGAAGAAGGCGCATCCGGCCTCGTTCAGCGCGACCAAGCAGCGCCTGCAAGCACCCGTAATGGCGGCTATGCCGGCTGCCATCGAAAAAGACATCGCGGACTGGAAGCGCCTGGGCACGGCTCAAGCCTGAGTTCTTTTGTATTTGATACGCGCTGCCTGCCATCGAACGCAGCCGACACAATGAGGCATTTGCCATGAAACAGATTCAAGACGCATACATCGTTTCCGCCACGCGCACGCCCATTGGCCGTTCGCACAAAGGCTCGTTCAAACACCTGCGTCCCGACGAGCTGCTCGCCGTGGCGCTGCGCTCGGCGCTGGCACAGGTACCTGGCCTGGACCCGAAAGCCATCGAAGACGTGATCTGCGGTTGTGCCATTCCGGAAGCTCAGCAGGGCCTGAACGTGGCGCGCATCGGCGCCATCTTGGCGGGCCTTCCCAACACGGTGGGCGGTATCACGGTGAACCGCTTCTGCGCCTCGGGCCTGTCGGCGGTGCAGATGGCGGCCGACCGCATCCGCGTCGGCGAGGCTGATGTGATGATTGCCGCCGGCACCGAGAGCATGAGCATGGTGCCGATGATGGGCAACTCGCCCAGCCTCTCACCCACCATCTTCAGCAACACCGATGACGTCGAGAGCTATGGCATCGCTTACGGCATGGGCCTCACGGCAGAGAAGGTGGCCCAGCAATGGAAGGTGAGCCGCGATGCGCAGGACGCCTTTGCGGTGCAGTCGCATGCGCGCGCGGTGGCGGCCATGAAGGCGGGTGAGTTCGCTGCCGAGATGACGCCGGTGGAGGTGACCGAGCGCAGCGTGAACCTGGAAACCGCGGAAGTTTCCACCACCACGCGCACCATCAGTCTGGACGAAGGCGCCCGACCCGATACCACCCTGGAAGGTCTGGCCAAATTGCGCACCGTGTTTGCGGCGCGCGGCTCGGTCACGGCTGGCAACAGCTCGCAGACCAGCGATGGCGCGGGCGCGCTGATCCTGGTGAGCGAGGCCGCGCTGAAGCGTTACAACCTGAAGCCCCTGGCGCGCTTCGTGAGCTATGCCAGCCGGGGTGTGCCGCCGCACATCATGGGCATTGGTCCGGTGGAGGCGATCCCAGCGGCGCTCAAGGCCGCGGGCCTCAAGCAGGACGACATCGACTGGTTTGAACTCAACGAAGCCTTTGCGGCGCAGTCTCTGGCCGTGATGAACACGCTGGGTCTGGACCCGGCCAAGGTCAATCCCATGGGCGGCGCGATTGCGCTCGGCCATCCGCTGGGTGCAACCGGTGCCATCCGCTCGGCCACGGTGGTACACGCTCTGCAGCGCACGCAGAAGCGCTACGGCATGGTGACGATGTGCGTGGGCATGGGGCAGGGAGCCGCGGGGATATTCGAACGCGTCTAGTTCTCCCACCCCCGCGTCGCGCCTGCGGCGCGCCACCCCCTCAAGGGGGCGGCAATGGCGGCCCGGCGAAGCCGGTTCCGCGGTGCCCTGGGTTGTGAAACCATCGCTCGCCGATTGACGTGTCGCAGTGCCGACAGTGGTTGACGGATGCGCTTCGGCACACTGGTCGCCATGAACATGCAGCACCCCTTCGACCAAGCCGTCGCCCTCGCGCCCACCGCTGAAGGCGTATACACCGGCGCTACGTCACCAGCCTTTGCCAACATGGTCGGGCCGTTCGGTGGCGTGACGACCGCAGTGGCGCTCAATGCGGTGCTGCAACACCCAGCCTTGCTGGGCGAGCCGGTGGCGCTGACGGTGAATTTCTGTGCCGCGCTGGCTGACGGAACGTTTGGCGCGACGGCGAAGCCGGTGCGCACCAACCGGTCCACGCAGCACTGGGTGGTGGAGCTCTCTCAGGCGGGCGAAGTCGTGATGACCGCCACCGCCATGACCGCCGCGCGGCGCGAAACCTGGGGTGTGGACGACGAGCCCATGCCCGCTGTGCCGACGCCTCACGCAGTGCCCGACCCAAACCATACGCCGCAGGTGGAGTGGGTGCGGCGCTACCAGATGCGCTTCATCGAAGGCGCCCTTCCGGCCGATTGGGACGGTGGCGGCGTCCACAGCCAGACGCGGCTGTGGATGCGCGAATCGGCGCCGCGCCCGCTGGACCTGTGCGGACTGGCGGCGCTGGCCGATGTGTTTTTCCCGCGTATCTGGCTGCGCCGCGCCACGCGGGTGCCGGTGGGTACGGTGTCGATGACGGTGTACTTCCACGCCGGCTCGGCCCAGCTGGCTGAGCTGGGCCACGGCTGGGTGCTGGGCCAGGCGCGCGCGCAGGCATTTCGCAACGGCTTTTTCGACCAGACCGCCCAGCTCTGGAGCGAAGGTGGGCATTTGCTCGCCAACAGCCACCAGGTCGTCTACTACAAGGCCTGAGGGGAACCCTTCCTACAAAGGACGACCCGTGCCTCTCGAGCGCAGCCTGCGAAGGCAGCGAGGCTGTCGCCGACTCGTGACGTGCACGCATATCCGCGCTGGGCTTGAGTGTCGTGTCTCCTTTGAAAGGGCGTGCGCCGTCAAAGACGTGGACAATCGTGCTGATGATCAGGGGCATCCAGCCCCAGCACACTTCTTCCACCCAACCAGCCCCCGACATGAGCGACATCCTCGTCCACACCGAAGCCGGCGTGACCACGCTGACCTTCAACCGCCCCGATAAGAAGAACTCCATCACCGCGGCCATGTACGCGGCGCTGGCCGATGCGCTGGCGGTGGCCGAGGCCGATGCCAGCGTGCGCTGCGTGGTGTTCCAGGGCAATGAAACCACCTTCAGCGCGGGCAACGACATTGGCGACTTCCTGAACAACCCGCCGGCCACCGGCGATTCGCCGGTGTTCCGCTTTCTGCGCGGCATCGCCAGTTTCCCCAAGCCGGCGATCGCGGCGGTGTGCGGCCCGGCGGTGGGCATCGGCACCACGCTGCTGCTGCACTGCGACCTGGTCTATGCCGGAGACAACGCCGCGTTTTCCATGCCCTTCGTCAACCTCGGTCTCTGCCCCGAGGCAGCCTCCAGCCTGCTCGTGCCACAGATGCTGGGTTACCACCGCGCAGCCGAAGCCCTGCTGCTGGGCGAACCTTTCATGGCCGAGGCGGCGCTGGAAGTGGGTCTGGTCAACCGGGTCTTGCCACCTAGCGAAGCGGCGAATTACGCGCAGGCCGTGGCGCGCAAGCTCGCAGTCAAGCCGCTGAGCTCGCTGATCGAGACCAAGCGGCTGATGAAAAAGGGTCAGGCTCAGCAGGTGATGGCGGTGATGGCCGAAGAGGGCGAGAGCTTTGGTCGCATGCTGCGCGAGCCTGCGGCGCGTGAGGCCTTTGGCGCCTTCATGGAGCGGCGCAAGCCCGACTTCTCTCAGGTCTGAATCCCGCGCCCCCGAGAGACCACGTGAGCAACGCGCTGGACCAGGCCCGAGCCCTGTTTGTCCGTGGCAACGCGCACTTCGAGGCTGGGCGCCTGCAAGCTGCGCTGGTTGACTTTGACGCCGCGCTGGCGCTCGCTCCCGGTCGCCCGTCGCTGCTGGCCAACCGCGGAGCCACACTTTGCCGGCTGGCACGCTGGCACGAGGCTTTGCCCGTCCTTCAGTCCGTCGCGCAGGCCGACCCGGGTCATGCGGACGCGTGGGGCGCGCTGGGTCTGGCGCAGCAGGCCCTGGGCCAGTGGACCGCTGCGGTCGAATCGCTGTCTCGTGCCCGCGCACTCGGCTCGCAGGACGGTGCCCTGTGTCTGGCACTGGCCGACTGCCAGATGCGACTCCAGCGGCCAGACGCCGCGCTGGCCGCGCTGGATCAGGCGCTGGCAGCAGACGCCACACTGGCTGAGGCCTGGAGCTTGCGCGGCAACCTGATGCGCGAAGCTGGCCGCTGGACCGATGCGGCAGACGCGTTTGATCAGGCGCTTGTGCACGGCGGACATCCTGAGCTGAACCGCTTCTACCTGGCTGCGGTGCGGTCGGGTGAGCCGGTGCCGCCGCATCCGCCGCGCGCCTACGTCGAGTCGCTGTTCGACGACTACGCACCCGATTTCCAGCACCACCTTTTGCAGGATCTCAAGTACCAGGCACACAGCACCCTGCTTGCGCCGCTGCTGGCCGAAGGTCGCCACTGGTCGTTGGCGCTGGATTTGGGTTGCGGCAGCGGACTGTGTGGACAGCTGCTCGCGCCGGTGTGCGGTGCGGTGGACGGGGTGGATGTGTCGCGCGTCATGGTCGAGCAGGCGAGCGCCAGCGGTCATTACCGGCGCGTCGATCACGCCGAGTTGCTGCCCTTCCTCACGTCGGGTAACGAGCTGGCCGACCTGATCGTGGCCGCCGATGTGTTTATTTATGTGGGCGCGCTGGACGCCCTGGTGCCTGCTGCCGCGCGGCGCCTGGCGCCCGGCGGCGTCCTGGCCTTCAGCGTCGAGCAGGCCGACCCGGGGCACGACTTGCAGCTGCGGCCCAGCCTGCGCTACGCCCATGGGCGTGCGGCCATCGAGCGGCTCGCCTCGGCCTGTGGGCTCATCGTGCAGACCCTGTGGGCCGCCCCGATTCGCGAAGATCAGCTGAGGCCCGTGATGGGCTGGTACGTGGTGCTGCAGCGCGCTGACGCTGCACAGACCGCCAGGTGATAACTTTACGCAGGCTTTGCCTAGGGCGCATTGAGCTTCGCCCGGGATCGTGCATCATCCCGACATGGTCCGCTCATCACCCATGAAGCCGCTCGTTGATTTCCTTCAGACGCCAGTCCGGTTGGGTCGGGTTCCTGGCGCTCTGCGTCGCCGCCTGTTGTTGGCCGGCGGCGCGCTGATGATCGGCCTGTCGCTCGCCGCCTGCAGCCAGCCGGTAACCTCCACGCTGCGCTGCGATGCCGCCTCACCCATCGCTGCCGGCCAGCGCGTGCTGGTGAGTTTTCGCCAGGCCACGTCGCCCGATGCCCCCGCGGTCATCCAGCGGCTGCAGACGCTCGCTGGTGCCTGTGTGCGCCCGGTGTCCAGCGTCTCGCCCACGCTGCATGTGTATGTTGTTGGCGGACCGGTTGATATGGCGGTGCTGCGCGCGCGCTGGCTCAGCTGGGAAGCCGTGCGGGATGTCGAGGCCGACGTGCTGATTCGCCGGCAGTGAATGCGCAGCCCTCGCTTGCATCCCGCTTCCTTTTTTCATCCAGACGGTCTCGCAACTCCCATGTCCTCAACTCCGCTGCAACCTTCACGCCGTCCCCGCTGCCTGCTGATGGCCGCGCTGTTGGGCGTGTGCCTGAGCGCCGTCGCCGCGCCCAAGACCGGCAAACTGCCCAGCAGCGCGGTGGCCGTCACCCCCGTGGCCGAGCCCGCGAGCGTGCAGCGTCTGCTCATCCGCTACCGCACAGGCATCAAAATGGGAGCCGCGGCCAGCGCTGACGGCGCCACCGAACGCGCCCAGGCTGCGGCCCAGGTGATGCGCAGCGCGGGCCTCGCCGGCGAGTCCAGGATGCACTACCTCAAGTCGGTCTCGCCCAGCATGCACGTGGCCACGCTGGAGCAGGCGGTCTCGGCTGCAGAAGCCAGGGCGATGATGCAACGTCTGCAAGCCGACCCCGCCGTGCTCGACGTCATGATCGACCAGCGTGCCAAGCCGCACTTCGTGCCCAACGATCCCTATTTCACGGGCCGCGATCAATGGCATCTGCAGCCGTCCAGCGTGATTCCCGGCGGCCTGAACGTCAACGATGCCTGGGACCGCAGCACGGGCTCGGGGGTGGTGATTGCGATCCTGGATGGTGGGTATGTCACACATGCCGATCTGCTACCGAATGTCTTGCCCGGCTACGATTTTGTGAGTGCGGATCCGCCTGGTAGCACCCCGACCCTTGCGGGGCAGCCATTCTGGACAGCCAACGACGGGAATGACCGCGATTCATTTGCATTGGATCCAGGAGACTGGGTGACGCAGGCGGAAGTCACGGCTGGGTTTTGTGACGAGGCGACCCCGGAAAGCACCTGGCACGGCAGTCATGTGGCGGGCTTGGCTGGGGCTGCAGGCAACAACAGCCAGAGCGGTCTGGGCGTGGCATTTGGCGCCAGGATATTGCCCGTTCGGGTGCTGGGCCGGTGTGGTGGCTACGTGTCTGACATCCTGGCGGGTGCGCGTTGGGCGGTGGGTTTGGACGTCTTGGGTGTACCCCGTAACCCGACGCCAGCGCGAATTCTCAACCTGAGCCTGGGTCTGCCGGGCACGTGCAGCAGCACGATCCAGAGCGTCATCGACGAAGTCCGGTCACAAGACGTCAGCATCGTGGCGTCGGCAGGCAACGATGGCAATACCCTGATTTCGGTCCCCGCCAACTGCCGCGGTGTGTTTGCCGTGACGGCGCACACCCGGGAAGGAGACAGCGCGGACTACGCCAATGTGGGTTCGGGCGTTCGGATCAGCGCGGCTGGGGGTGGCTTGAACACGCTGTTGTTGGAACAACCTGGCAGTCCTCGTGGCATCGTTTCCACCGGCAATGCGGGGTTGACGGTGCCGACCAGCGATGCCGACCTGTTGCTGTCGGGTACCAGCATGGCGGCGCCGCAAGTGGCTGGCGTGTTGGCCTTGCTGGCTGCAGTACGCCCCGACCTGTCGATGTCCACCTTGGAGTCTTTTGTTGTCGGCAGCGCCCGGGCGTTTCCGGCGGGTGGGTATTGCGCCACCAATCCACAAGCCTTGCCGTCAGGTTTTTGCGGCAGTGGTCTTCTGGACGCAGATGCCGCCATGGCCACTGCCCTGGGAATCGCACCTTCAGGTGGCGGTGGCTGTACGGCCGCCCCGAACGGGCAGGCCGATCTCAGCCTGTTGCTGCTGGCGCTGGCCGCCGCGGGCCTGATGGTCTGGCGCCGTCGCCAGGTCCGCTGAGTTTCGCGCGCAGGTTCAGCTGGTACTGCGCCGCGCCACCCAGAAAGTGGCGCCCTCGCTGCCGTAGCGTTCGGCGTGGGGCACTTCAGGCTCCAGGCTGAAGCGGTCGCCGGCGCGCAGGTGCTGCGTGGCGCCATTCACGGTCAGCCACAGTTCACCGCGCACCATCAGGGCCTGGACGGCGAATGGGTGGGTATGTTGCGCCACCACCGCATCGGGTGCCCACTCTCGCGTCAACACTTCGTCAAAACCTTGTCGCAAGGCCTGTGTCTGGAACTCGTCGAAGCTGGGAGCGCGCATGAGGTCATTTTGCGCCCGGCGCGCGGGATGCGCCATCGCGTGTGTGACGCTTCAGGCCAGCGCGATGCTGGCCAGGTGCAGCTGAAACGGACCAGGTTCGCTCCGCACCGCCATGATGCCGATCTGGTGAATGACGTCGTCCGGTTGCCATGGCTGTTCATGCATCTCGCGTCCGCGGCGGCGCGCGACAAAACGGCTCAGCGGCAAGGCCAGGGTGGTCCAGTCGGGTGGGGCCACCACATCGGCCTGCCATTGCACGCCGTCTGTCTCGGATCGCCGGTGCAGGCAGCACTTGTAAGACCCGCCATCCCCACGCAGCATCAGGATCACCGACCCGGCCTGACTCAGTGGCTGCGGTGCGCTCAGCCGACAGCGGAAAGACGCAAAGCCGCCTCCGTGATCCAGGCTCACCTGGCCACTCAGCTGCACGTGGGTCAAGTTGTCTGTGTGGGTGGAGAGCAGTTGCGCTCTGCCGTTGGATCGCCCGCCCATCACCTGGTCGTGCAGGCCCATCCAGCCTCCGTCAGGTGGCGGCGCGGTGGCGGCGCGCCACAGATCGCGCGTCTGGGAATCGGCGCTCATGGAAACATGCGGCTGCCTGCGGCCGGCGGGCGCACGAAAACGCCGTTTGTCCGCATGCGCTCTCGGGGCTCTGGGGCTGCGCTAGGCTTGCTCATCGCGTGCACTCTCAAGAGGCTGAACATGGAAGACTCCCGCTGCTGCGGCACCGGCACCTGCATCATCAATGAAGACGGCCAATGCTGGTGCGGCCAGCGCTGGGATGGCACGCGCATGTGTTTTCCCGAGCCGGTCGACGGCCAGGCCGACGGCGATGGCACCGCGCCCCCATCGCGCCCTGCGTCGGCCAACGGCGAGGACAACGCTCATTGATCAACCGGGCCAGCGTGGCCCCGGCGCACCCGCCTGCCACACTGGCAGTTTGACCATGCAGGTGGCGAACAAGGGGCTGCCCAGCCAGCGGTCCAGCCAGCGCCGCGTGGCCATCCAAGGCGCAGCCGTCCAGGCGTCGGCATCGATCGCAGCAAACTGGCGCACGAACGGGAAGATGGCCGCATCGGCCCAGTTGTAGCCGTTGTCGCCCAGGTGGCCGGTCGCTCTGAGCGCAGCGTCGAGCGGTTCGATCAGGCAGCGCTCTGCCGCCGCGCGGTACACCTCGGCACGCTGCTCGGGGAAACGTTCGGCGTACTTGGTGCGGTCGAGCCAGTGCTTGAACTCGCCATCGGTGGTGCTGACCAGCAATGAGTCGCGCGCGGCATCGCCGCGGATCAGCCAGCCGTCCGGATCGTGCTGCGTCAGAGCCCAGCGCGCGATGTCCAGGCTTTGCGTCAACACCTGCCCGCCACCGAGATCCAGCACGGGTACCGTCGCTGCTCGGGAGCAAGCCAGCAACTCGGTCGGCTTGCAACGCAGGTCCACTTCGCGCAGCTCCACCGCCACGCCCGCCTGCAGCACGGCCAGCCGCGCCCGAATGGCATACGGGCAGCGACGGAACGAATACAGGATAGGCAGAGCTGGCATGGGCCACTCAGCTCGCTGCCACCAGCGCGCGGTAGCCCTGGCGCGTGCGCTCGGACACGGCTTGCAGCACCTGGTCATGCGAGGTCTGGTGACGTGCAAGCAAGCGCGCCGATGCCACCGCTTGCGAACGGCAATACCAGTGGCAGCTGTGCTGAAACAGAAACAGCTCGGCGGAGAGCCGGAAGGCCTGGTCGCGCCGGCTCAGCGCCTCGGGATTGGCCACGGCCTCGGCCACACCCTGGGCGTGCAGCGCCATCAGCGGGCGCAGATCGAGGGTGTTGGCGGATAGCCAGCGGGCCGCCAGCGCAGAGGCCACTGGCCAGCGGCTGATGCGCGCCTGAGTGGCATCTTCCCGGGCGACCTGCTCGGCCAGGCGTCCCAGCTGGGTGCTCAGCCGCTGCTCTGCGCCGAGCAGGTTGTTCCAGATCGGTTCACTGCGTTCAGCGTCGCTCTCACCCAGGGCGCGCAGGTAGCCGGTGCTCACCTGCTCCATGAGCTTCTCGATCTCGAAGGGTTGCAGCAACCTGGCGAGCCAGATGATGCGCTGGTGCTGCTGTTGGCGATTGGCGAGAAACAGTGCAGCCAAGAGCAGCGCGGGCAGAAAGACGAGGTCCATGCGCCATTGTCGCCCGCGGCTGCGCGGCGATCTCAGGTCAGTTCTTCGCGCAGGCCCAGCAGGATCTTTTTGCCGCGGTTATCTCGGCTCAGCGCGACCAGGCCTTCGTCTTTGAGCGAGGCGTAGCCGGTGTGCTGCTTCAAAGTCTCATCGTCCAGCGCTGCAAATGCCATGGTCCAATCGGCAAAATTGCGCGTGGCGATAGGCCCTTCCCAGAGCCGATACACCTGCTGGTGACGGGGGTCCGCTTCGATGCGCTGGTACAGCGCCTCGATCACCGAGCGCTCACCTTCGATCAGCTGCATGAACTCACGCTCGTGGTAAACCAACATGCCGGTGATGCCGGCGGCCTGGTTGTGAGCCCGCGCTTTGTCGAGCAACGCGCCAAGCTCGTCCGATGACATCGAATCGCAGGCCAGGCTCATGTAGACAATTTCGTGCAGCGGCATCGGGGGGCGTTCAACCGAGGGACTTCAATCACTGTACTGCAATCAGGCTCCTCAACGCCAACTCTCTCTGTGGGGGCATCATTGCCTGATGACTGGCCACACCTTTTCGCCTGCGCGCCGGGTCGGGCAGTCCGAGCCACAGGAGAGCGGGCCACTGGACTTGATGCCCTGCAGACATGCTCCGGGTTTTCCCTGAAGTGCTCCCCATTTTTTCGGCGCACGCTGAGGCTTCGAATGGCAATGGCGAACCAACCGGAGAGCAGCATGGACTATGTGGATGGCTTTGTGGCGGCCGTGCCCACCCGCAACAAGGATGCCTTTGTGAAGCACGCCCGGGTGGCGGCGCAAGTGCTCAAGGAAGCGGGCGCCACGCGCGTGGTGGAGTGCTGGGGCGACGATGTGCCAGCGGGTCTGCACACCTCGTTTCCACTGGCGGTGCAGTGCCAGGACGATGAAACGGTGGTGTTCTCCTGGATCGTCTGGCCTTCGCGCGCGGTGCGCGATGCCGGCATGGACAAGATGATGAACGACCCTCGCATGGACCCAGCCAGCAACCCCATGCCCTTCGACGGCAAGCGGTGCATTTTTGGTGGTTTTCAGGTGTTGCTGGAATCCTGAGCGGCCCTCGACAGCCCCGGCCAAGGCGATGCTCGATGCGATGGACCAACCGGTCTTGAGCCGCAAGAGCCAGGTGGGTATCACCAGCGAAACCGTGTGCGACAACCCACAAGCGGGCTGCTGGGCAATCAGCCTGGCGGCAGCCGAGAGCTGACGCGCTGCTCGCTTTGCCCGGGGTGGCACGGTCTTCACGGCCGTTCAAGCAGGTGGCTGAGATCTTTTGCACAATGAAAAGCTCTAACCTGCTGCGCTGCCTGCCTTGTCCCACATGTCACGACCTCGGATTGTTCTGCCCGTTCGCCGCCTGTGCGCCGCTCTGCTCGTTGCTGGCCTGCTGACCAGTTGCGCCACGGTGGCGCCGCCAGAGGGCGGCGTGGAGGCGGGGGCTGATTGGGTGCAGAGCAACCGAATCGATGGAGCGGTGGTCGGGTGGGTGCACAAGACCTTTGCGAACCGCAGGTCCACGCGGTACACCACAGGTTGGCATAACGGACGGCCAGCACTGCATGCGCGCAGCGACGGCAGCAACAGCACCCTGCGTCTGAATCTCGATCCGCCTGTCGATCCGCAAGCTCGCCAGCTGAGCTTCTCCTGGCTGGTGCCCGCACTGGACCCGATCGCGGTGGCATCCAAGGAACCGGTGGACGATGCCGTGGTCCGCATCATCCTCACCTTTGAGGGTGACCGAAGCCAGGGCTGGGCAGCGCGTGATCATTTGCTGTCCGAGCTGGCACGGCTCGTCACGGGAGAGGCCTTGCCCTACGCCACGCTGATCTACGTCTGGGATCCGCGTCAGCCCGTCGGCACCGTCATGCCCAGCCCACACACCCAGCGCATCCGCAAGTTGGTGGTGGAGTCGGGCGACCAGGGCCTGAACCGCTGGCTGGACTACCAGCGCAACATCGCCGCCGATTTCCAGGCGGTGTTTGGCGAAGCGCCGGGGCGATTGACTGGCGTGGGAGTGATGACCGACTCCAACAACACCGCCTCCCGTGTGAGCGCCTGGTTTGGCCCAATCGCGCTCACCGGCGCGCCAACTGCGGCAGCACGCTGAGGAGCGCCGGGCTGGCGCAAAAAAGGCCCCGGCACTTGCGTACCGGAGCCAAGAGGAGGACTGTCGGGAAAGTGTTTGCCGTCAGGCGCTTTGCTGGATGCCAGCCAGCAGCCAGCCGCCCGCGCCTTGGCGCGGCTTGGTGAGGTGCCAGATTTCGTCGAAGTTTTCCGTCAGCGCAGCGCCATTTTCCCGCGTTTCGCCGGTGAAGCGCACGCTCACGACGTAACGTTCTGCGCCTTCTTCCACGTCGATCACGGTGGCATCGATGCGCACCACGTCGGTGTGCTGTTCGGCGGCGCCGCGTTCGGCCAGGTCCATGCTGAGTTCGGCAAACATCTCTGGGGTGGTGAAGGAACGGATGTCGTCCAGATTGCCCGCATCGTTGGCGGCTTGCAGGCGGATGAAGTTCACCTTGGCGTTGCGCTCGAAACCGGCAACGTCGAAGCCCGCTGGCAGGCTGCTCGCCTCAGCGGTTGACCCGCCGATGGCGCTGCCGATCATCGAGCCTGCCGAGCCGCCGGTTGGGCTCACCGGTGCGCGGAAAGCGTTCTGAGGGCTGGTGCGATGGGCACCCGCTCCGGCGTAGGCCAGGCCACCGTTGCCACCCTGCTGGGCGGCGCGCTTGCGCATGATGAAGCCAAACACCGCGATCGCAGCCACAACCAGCAGACCGATCATCAGCATGTTGGCCAGCTCTTCGCCAAAGCCCAGATGAGACGCCAGGGCTGCGATGCCGAGGCCTGCGGCCAGACCGGCCACCGGGCCCATCCAGCTGCGACCGGTGGTTGCGGCGGCACCTGCTGCGCCTGCAGCGGGAGCCGCCGCCGCCGGTTGTGCAGGAGCCTTGGCCGGAGGCGTGGCCTGGCGTTGCATGCCAAAGGACTTGCCGCCGCCCATGCGCTTGGCCTCGGCCTCGAGGTGAACGGTGCCCAGACCCAGGGTCATGACCACGGCCAGCAGGGATAGCCACTTTTTCATCAGAGTCTCCGTCAGGGAAAGTTAAGTTGGAGTGGAGGGTAGCGGAAACCATATTCCTGAAAAAGCAGATATATCCAGACAATTTATCTGTAAAAACAGAACTCATGGCCTGGCGGATCACCACCCCGAATGTCCATGATCAAGGCGCAGCTGTGCGCCGACGGCCAGCCTTCAGGTGCTGGCGAGACCCAGACGTTGCATCAGCGCGTCGCGCTGCCCTGGCTGGAAGTTGATGCGTTCGGGGTCGGCGTGCACTGCCTGAGCCACGCGCGGATCCATCACGCGGAACCACAGTGGTGGCAGATAGGCGAGCAGAAACATACCGAAGTAGCCCGATGGCAGGCGCGGCAGGTCGGGGAAATCGCGCAGGCTCTGGTAGCCGCGTCTGGGGTGGGCATGGTGGTCCGAATGGCGTTGCAGCTGGAACACCACCAGATTGGAAACCAGGTGGTTGCTGTTCCAGGAGTGGTGCGGAGCGCAGCGTTCGTAGCGCCCATCGGCCTCGCGCCGGCGCTGCAGGCCGTAGTGTTCAATGTAGTTGGCCGAGGTCAGCTGGAAAGCTCCCCAGAACGCGACCAGCGGCAGAGCCGCAGCCATGGGAAACCCGTACATCGCGATCAGGCCGCCGTACAGGATCAGGGTGACCAGACCGGCCTGCAGGATTTCGTTGTCCGGGTGCCAGGCGCTCTGGCCGCGGCGGAACAAGCGGTTGGCTTCCAACGACCAGGCGCGCAAGAAGGCGCCCGGCATCTCGCGCAACATGAAGCGGTAGATGCTCTCGCCCAGCCGCGCCGAGGCCGGGTCTTCCGGAGTCGATACGTGGCGGTGGTGGCCGCGGTTGTGTTCGATGGAGAAGTGGCCGTAACCCCCCAGCGCGCTGTTGAACAGGGCGAGTTTGCGACCCAGCCAGTCTTGCTTGTGCCCGAGTTCGTGGCTGAGATTCAGGCCGAAGCCCAGCACGGATCCGGTGACCACGACCGTGGCCAGCCAGACGGCCGGCGGCAAGGTGTGGGTCGCGAGGAACACCAGGTTGAACAACACCGTACCCCAGAGCACCGGCACCGTCGCGTAAAGAATCCACCGGTAGTAGCCAGTGGCCTCCAGGGCAGGCACCTCTGCCTCGGGCGGGTTGGTCAGGTCTTCACCGATCAACCAGTCGGCCAGCGGGATGACGCCATAAAACAGCACCAGCGGCAGCGCGAACCACCAGAGGCTGGTAGCGCCCAGGGTGTGGGCCAACGTGCCAGTGGCCGCGACCCCTGGCCCGACCACCGACAGCAGCCAGCTCCAGCGCTTGCGATCGCGAAACTTGGGCTGTGTGGTCATGGACTGGAGGGGCAGGGGCATGCGTACATTCTGCGCATCGTGGCCGCCATTGCCCAGCGCGGCAAGCGCCATAAAATCGTCAAATAGTGCCAAGTCCCGCTTTCATGTCACCGCGAGCGGCCTCACCCGCCGAGTGGCTTCGACCAATTGTGCACCCCGTGTACGCCCGCCTGCTGTGCGCCGAAATGCGGCGGCGCGGCTGGTCGCCCGAGGTCCAGATGCAAGGCACAGGTATGGATTGGAACGCTTTGCACACCGGGCAGGCATTCCTGAGCCTGGCGCAGTTGCAGCGGCTGGTATCGCGCGCCCTAGAGCTCAGTCAGGACCCTGCGCTGGGCCTGGCGGTGGGCCTGTCGACCGAGCTGGCCAGCCACGGCGCGCTGGGCTTTGCGGCCCTTTCGGCGCCTCGCCTGGGTGGGGCCCTGGCCCTGCTGCCGCGCTACAGCGGCCTGCGCCTGCAACTGGCTGCGTTCGCCCTTGAGATCGGAACCGAAACAGCAGTCCTGCGTCTGGATGAGCGGCTGGACGATCCATCGCTGCGGGCCTACGTGCTGGGCCACATCACAGGCGCGCTGCTGCGTTTGCTGCAGTCGGTGACCGGTCAAGATTCGGGGCCGCTGATTGCGCTGCACTGGCCACTGCCGCGCGGGCCGGAGGCAGACGCCCTGCTGGCTGCGGCGCCCGAAGTGCATTGGAGTGCAACCGGCTGGCGCATGGAATTCGCTGCGACCTTGCTGCAGGCGCCCACGTTGGCGCCGGACGCGCAGGCGCACCGCGAGGCGCTGCGCAGTTGCGACGAGCACCTGGCCCGCGGCCCCGATGGTGGGCTGACCCAGCGCCTTCGTCTGCACCTGCTGGCCTGCGATTCGGATTTTCCGAACGTGCAGCAGATGGCTGCGATCGAAGGCTTGTCGGCGCGCAGCCTGATCCGGCACCTGCGCGACGAGGGCACGCGCTACCAGACCCTTCTCGACCAGACCCGGGCCGACCTCGCTTGCTGGCTGCTGGCCCAGACCGAGCAGCCGGTGGAGAGAATCGCCGCCCGCCTGGGCTTTGCCGACCCGAGCAACTTCAGCCGCAGCTTTCGCCGCTGGTGCGGCACCACGCCGCGGGCGTTTCGCCAGTCGGCGCGATAGAGCGTTTAGCGCATTGCCCCTTTGGCTGGTGGCCGAAACAAGGCCATGACCCGCGGCAGCTTTGCCCAGACTAGCGATGCCGTGGCTGTCACATCGGTCGCCTCTGGCACCTCGTGCGTAGATTGGTTGATTCGCAGGGCATCCCAGAAAATGGGTCGAATAAGCCCAGGTGTTCTGCCCCGCAGATCGCGGACCGATGAAACCGCGTCTTCACCTCAGTCGCCGTGCGGCAAATCCGCGCTACAGCACCTTCCATTGCTGTGGTTTGCGCCTGGTGCTTGACACGAATCGATCCCTTTCATTTCATGCAAGCATTGAAGGGACAGAACCAAGGGGCTGCGGCAGGCTGCTACCCTCGGTTTTTGTTTTTGATACGGGCCAATCCACCATGCAGTCACTGGGCAAGCGCGCCGCCGGGGAACGGCTGGAACGCATGCGCGCTTCGCCCTTGTGGCAAGGCGACGGTTTTCGCAACCGGCATCCGATTCTGCCGGGACTGCGCGACGCTTCGGTGGCCATGCCATCGGCGAAAGATTTCCTGCTGGGTGGCGAGCGGCGCGTGCCGGATGCGCCACTTCCATCCGTCGACCCGCGACCGGTCTGGCGCCGCCCACCAGACAGCGGCCTGCGCGCGACCTGGCTGGGCCATTCGACGGTGCTGCTGGAAATGGACGGCTACCGCGTGCTCACCGACCCGGTCTGGGGCAAACGCGCGTCCCCTTTTGCGCTGCTGGGCCCCAAACGCTTCCAGCCGGTGCCGCTTCGACTTCGCCAGATGCCCGAGGTGGACGTGGTCGTGATTTCGCACGACCACTACGATCATCTCGATTACCCGACGATCCGCGCGCTCGCCCGCCACAGCGCGGTGCCGTTTGTCACCTCGCTGGGGGTGGGAGCGCACCTGCAGGCCTGGGGCGTGGCGCCCGAGCGCATCACCGAGCTTGACTGGTGGGAGACCCACCGGGTGCCTGGCACTGGCCTCTCGATCACGGCCGCGCCGTCGCAACATTTTTCCGGACGCGGCCTCAAGGACCGCAACGCCACGCTCTGGTCGTCCCTGGTGATGCGCAGCGAGGGCCATGCCGTGTTTTTCAGTGGCGACACCGGGCTCACCACCGAATACATCGCCATCCGCGACCGCCTCGGCCCGTTTGATCTGGTGATGCTCGAAGTGGGTGCCTTCCATCCTGCCTGGGGCGATATCCACCTGGGCCCGCTCAACGCCCTCAAGGCCCACACATTGCTCGGTGGCGGCGCATTCATGCCGGTGCATTGGGGCACCTTCAGCCTCGCCATGCACGCCTGGGACGAGCCAGCCGACACCTTGCTGGCCCGTGCTTCAGCCCCTGAGCAGCTCCTGATGCCGCGGCTGGGTGAAGCGGTCGATCCCGCACATGCCCGCCCGTTGCAGCCCTGGTGGCGCCAGCCAGGCGAGCAGCGGGGAGTGCCCGTGAAGCCGATGGAGGAAACTCCCGCGCTCGAAGGTGAGCCGAAGCGCGAACTGCCCTGGCCGCTGGATTGAAGACGCAGCGGGCCGCCAGGCGCTTGCCCGCCGTGTCCATGCTGGCTTCAAGGCTGGCATCACCTCCCTACAATGGACCACATGATTGCTCGTGAACCCACCATCGCCCGCCTCAGCAGCGCCCAAGAACTCCTGCTGGATCCTTATGGCCTGAGCCCTGCGCACCTGCAGCGGGCGCTGGGCGAAATCATGTCGCACGGCGTGGACGACGCCGACTTGTATTTCCAGTACACCCGAAGCGAGGGCTGGAGTCTGGAGGAGGGCATCGTCAAGACCGGCAGCTTCAGCATCGACCAGGGCGTTGGCGTGCGCGCGGTCAGCGGCGAAAAAACGGCGTTCGCCTACTCGGACGACCTGTCCTGGGCCTCGCTGCTCGACGCCGCGCACACGGTGCGCACCATTTCCGGCCAGGGCCAGAACCGGCGCGTCAAGCGCGCACCGGCGGTGAAGGTCGCCAAGACGCGTTCGCTTTACCCCGGCGTGGACCCGATCGCCACGCTGGACAGCACGGCCAAAGTGGCTCTGCTGGAGAAGGTGGAGAAACTGGCCAAGGCCAAGGACCCGCGTGTGGTGCAGGTCATGGCTGGGCTGGCCAGCGAATACGACGTGGTGCTGGTGGCGCGGGCCGACGGCACTCTGGCGGCCGATGTGCGCCCGTTGATCCGCCTCTCGGTCACCGTGATCGCCGAACAGAAGGGCCGGCGCGAAATGGGGTCTTCTGGTGGAGGTGGCCGGTTTGGCCTGGATTACTTCGACGAAGCTTTGGTGCAGTCGTATGTGGACGAAGCGGTGGGCTACGCGCTGACCAACCTCGACGCGCGGCCCGCGCCAGCAGGCGAAATGGTGGTGGTGCTGGGCTCGGGCTGGCCAGGCATTCTGTTGCACGAAGCCGTGGGCCATGGCCTGGAAGGCGACTTCAACCGCAAAGGCTCCAGCGCGTTCGCCGGCAAGATCGGCAAGCGGGTGGCGGCCAAGGGCGTCACGGTGCTGGACGACGGCACCATTGCCGACCGCCGCGGCTCACTCAACGTGGATGACGAAGGCCATCCCTCGCAGAAAAACGTGCTGATCGAAGACGGCATCCTGCGGGGCTACATTCAGGATTCGATGAATGCCCGCCTCATGGGCGTGAAGCCCACCGGCAACGGCCGCCGCGAGAGCTACGCCCACGTACCCATGCCGCGCATGACCAACACCTACATGCTGGGCGGCGACAAGAGCCCGGACGAAATCGTGGCCAGCATCAAGAAAGGCCTGTATGCCACCAACTTCGGCGGCGGTCAGGTCGACATCACCAGCGGCAAATTCGTGTTCTCCGCCAGCCAGGCCTACTGGGTGGAAAACGGCCAGATCCAGTATCCGGTGAAAGGCGCGACCCTGGTGGGCAACGGCCCGGATGCCCTCACCCGCGTGAGCATGATCGGCAATGACATGAAGCTCGACAGCGGCGTGGGCACCTGCGGCAAGGAAGGCCAGAGCGTGCCGGTGGGCGTGGGTCAACCCACCCTGCGCATCGACGGCCTGACGGTGGGTGGCACCGCCTGACGGGGTTTGTCGGAATTGGTGTGAGCGAGGCTGTTAGTATCGATCAGACGGGAAAACAGCCTCCCGAGTTCTTTAGGGAATAGACGGTTTTCGTCCAAGTGCTGGCAACCACTTTTTGTGGACACGCCAACCATGGAAACCGCCAACACGGCAGCCGCCGACCTCTGTTTGACCCCCAGCGCCTTTGCCGCGCTGCTGGGCCGACCCGATACCCCTCTGATTCTGGATGTGCGCCACCCCGAGCGCTTTGCCTTGAGTCCCTCGTTGCTGCCCTCAGCGATGCATGTGGCGCCTCAAGTCTTGGCCGACTGGCTGAAAGATCGCCCTGCGCAGTCCGCTGTTGTGTACTGCGTTTACGGACACGAGCTCAGCCAGAATGCCGCTGTTCAGTTGCGCAACGCAGGCTGGGCTGCGCGCTACTTGCTCGGTGGGATCGAGGGTGGTGAGCCCGGTGTGGACGGTTCCGCGCTGATACAGGCTCTGAGCGCAGCGCCTGCACCGCTGATTCGAAAGCGCCCAGACCTTGGCGTCACCGGCATCGGCGGTTCCCGATGGGTTACCCGGGCTGGCCCCAAGATCGACCGCGTCGCCTGCCCCTGGCTGATCCGCCGCTTCATTGACCGGGACGCGGCGTTTTTCTACGTCCCTGCTGACGAGGTGCTGGCTCAGACTGCGTTGAGGCAGGCAGTGGCCTTCGACATTCCCGGGGTGCCGATCGCGCACGAAGGGGAGCGATGCAGCTTCGATGCCTTGCTCGGCGCCTTCGGCCTGAGCTTGCCAGCGCTGGATCTGTTGGCCGCGATCGTTCGCGGGGCCGACACCGACCGGCTGGACCTGGCCCCACCGGCTGCAGGTTTGCTGGCAGTGTCTTTGGGCATGGCGCGCCGCCACGCGACCGACGACCGCGCCATGCTGGAAGCCATGGTGCCGGTGTACGACGCCCTGTACGCCTGGTGCCTCGACCAGGTCGACGGCAACTTGGAAGCCCACAACTGGAGCCCGCAATGACAGCGCAGCACAGCGTGGGTTTCTGGGAAGCTCTGCGTTTCTGGCTCAAGTTGGGCTTCATCAGTTTTGGCGGCCCAGCCGGTCAGATCGCCGTGATGCACAAGGAACTGGTGGTGGAGAAGCGCTGGATCAGCGAACAGCGCTTTTTGCATGCGCTGAACTACTGCATGCTGCTGCCGGGACCTGAGGCGCAGCAGCTGGCCACCTACATCGGCTGGCTGCTGCACCGCACTTGGGGTGGCGTCGTGGCAGGCGCGCTGTTCGTATTGCCCTCACTGGTGATCCTGATCACCCTGAGCTGGATTTACGTCGCCTTTGGCCATGTGCCCTGGGTGGCGGGGCTGTTCTATGGCATCAAGCCGGCAGTGGCGGCGCTGGTGCTTCAGGCTGTGCACCGCATGGGCGGAAAAACGCTTCGTCATCCTTCGCAGGCGCCGTTGCTGTGGCTGATCGCTCTGGGGAGTTTCATCGCCATCGGCTTGTTTTCCCTGCCGTTTCCGGCCATCGTCCTGGCGGCGCTGACGGCGGGCTGGCTGGGTGGACGGTTCGCACCGCGACAGTTTTCGCCACCAAGAAGTGCACATGCCAGCGGGATTGCCCGGACCAAGCCTCTTCCGGCCTTGATTGACGACCTCACGCCGGTGCCTGACCACGCACGCTTCAGCCGCGGCAGGCTGGCTCGCGTGCTGACAGCGGGCGCGGCTCTGTGGCTGCTGCCGATGGGTGTTTTGGTGGCCTGGCAGGGCTGGGGTGGCACGCTGGCGGCGATGGGATGGTTCTTCACCAAGGCGGCATTGCTCACGTTTGGCGGCGCCTACGCAGTCCTTCCGTATGTCTACCAGGGGGCTGTGGTCGAGCACGGATGGCTGCTCGGGCCGCAGATGATCGATGGCTTGGCACTCGGTGAAACCACGCCCGGACCGCTGATCATGGTCGTGGCCTTTGTCGGTTTCCTGGGGGGATGGGGGCAGCAGGTGCTCGGGCCGGGTGCCTTGTTCCTCGGTGGCGCGCTGGCTGCCGCAGTGGTGACCTGGTTCACCTTTCTGCCCTCGTTTCTGTTCATCCTGGCCGGTGGTCCGCTGGTGGAGAGTACGCATGGCAAGCTGCATTTCACCGCACCCATGATGGCCATCACTGCGGCTGTGGTGGGCGTGATCGCGAGCCTTGCCATGTTTTTCCTCAGCCATGTGCTCTGGCGCGAAACGGTGCGGGGCGACTGGCTTGGTCGGCTGGACTGGGTCGCGCTGGGCATGGTGGTCCTGGCTGCGGTGGCGCTGATCGGGTTCAAGCAGGGCGTGGTTCGAGTGATCCTGTCCAGTGCGCTGGCGGGCTGGCTTTTTCAGACGGTGGGCTGGGTAGGATGATGTCGCGTCAGCCCGGCGTCAATTCGGCTGTGCTACATTGCAGCGTCATGCAAGCACGAGTCGCCTTCAGCTTCTTTTATTTTTGGTTCTCAGTCCCAGGCGGACGAGAGGCGAGGCTGTAAGCGCATCACCGAATCTCGATCAAACCGCCGGGCGACATTACCCGGCGGTTTTTTTTGGTCTGTTGGTTTCCTTCTTTTTCTTAGAACGTTTTCAGGAGTCATCGCGATGAATGCCAAGTCAACCACTCTCAGCCAGGATGCCTGGCACGCCCGTCCCGTCGACAAGACCAGCCAGACCGACGACGAACGCATCAAAGACATCACCGTGCTGCCACCTCCTGAACACTTGATCCGCTTCTTCCCGATCGGCGGCACGTCGGTCGAAGACCTGATCACCCGAACCCGCCAGCGTATCCATCGCATCCTGCACGGCATGGACGATCGCTTGCTGGTGGTGATTGGCCCGTGCTCCATCCACGATCCGGCGGCGGCACTGGACTATGCGCGCCGCCTGCAGCCGCTGCGCGAAAAATACGCCGACACGCTGGAGATTGTCATGCGCGTCTATTTCGAAAAGCCGCGCACCACCGTGGGCTGGAAGGGGCTCATCAACGACCCTTACCTGGATGAGAGCTATCGCATCGACGAAGGCCTTCGCATCGCGCGCCAGCTGCTGATCGAGATCAACCGCATGGGCCTGCCGGCCGGCAGCGAATTCCTCGATGTGATTTCGCCGCAGTACATCGGCGACCTGATCGCCTGGGGCGCTATTGGTGCGCGCACCACCGAAAGCCAGGTGCACCGAGAGCTGGCCTCTGGCTTGTCAGCACCGATCGGCTTCAAGAACGGCACCGACGGCAACATCCGTATCGCCACCGATGCGATCCAGGCCGCGGCGCGGGGCCACCATTTCCTCTCGGTGCACAAGAACGGCCAGGTGGCGGTGGTGCAGACTCAGGGAAACCCCGATTGCCACGTGATCCTGCGCGGTGGCAAAGCACCCAACTACGACGCGGTCCATGTCGCTGCCGCAGTGAAAGACCTTGAGTCTGCCAAGCTCATGCCGCGCCTGATGGTCGATTGCAGCCACGCCAACAGCAGCAAGCAGCACGAAAAGCAGCTCGACGTGGCGCGCGACATCGCGGCGCAGATCGAAGGAGGCTCGCGCAGCGTATTCGGCCTGATGATCGAAAGTCACATCGAGGCGGGGGCGCAGAAGTTCACCCCCGGCAAGGACAACGTGAAGAAGCTGGCCTACGGACAGAGCATCACCGACGCCTGCCTGGGGTGGAGCGATTCGGAGCTGGCCCTCTCGATCCTGTCGCAGGCCGTGAAAACCGCACGCAGCCGAAGCCGCTGACGACACAGGATGCCCGACGACTTTGTCACGCTGCCCCCCTCGGGATGACCCTACAACCCCGGTTTGTCTTGGTGAAGCGTTGAGCGCTTGATATTCTGCTGTGGCTGGTCGCAGGCCACTCGGGGATTGCGGTGTCGGCTTGAACGCCTTAACAGAGAGGACGCGAGGGTGGAACAACCGGTATTGCGGCTCGGGCTGCTGGGCTTTCCCGACGCAGCGGCTCAGCGGGTAATGTCCTGGGCGGCGCACGCGCAGCCTGGCTGGCCGCAGTGGCGAGAAAGTGATCCGCACCGGGCCGATGCCTGGATGATTTTCGGCAGCTCGGTCGAGGTGCTCGGCCGCGACTCGCTGGTGGTGCGCCATCCACTGACGTCGGGAGCCCGCCTCACGCTCAACCGCGCCGAAGTTGATCGACCGCTCGCTTTTGCCAACCCGCTGCCAGAAGGTTTTGCGTCCGCCGAGTTCTTCGAGTCTGACGTGGAAAAAAGTGTGCGCCAGCGGTTGCAGCGCTTCGAGGCCTGGCTTCGTCCCTTGCGCACCCAGTTCGCGCTCGGCGCCCAGCTGGTGGAACGGGTGGGCAAGTACAAGGGTGGCATTGTGCACATCACCCACGACAACAAGCTGATCGCGGTGATCGACCTGGATCGCTGGAAAGCCGGTATCCACATCCCAGCGCGACCGGTGGATCTGGCCATGGCTGAATGGATCCGTCGCCCGGCGCTGGCCAACGACATCCCCTCTTCCTTCATCCGGTTGTCAGTACACCAGATCATGTGGACCTACGCCGTGCGCACGCTGCGTGACGTGCTGCCAGCGCGCTACCGTGAGCAGACGATCTACCTGCGCCGCATTCCGCCGATGGCGCCGCGCTGGTTTGACGATGTGCATCTGCTCATCATGCGCGAGCTCATGATGCGCCCGGGCAAGCTGAGCGAGCTGCTGGACCGCACGTGCCTCGCACCCGATGCGTTGGCCCATCATCTGGCATCGCTGTATTTCGCTGGCGGGATCACCACAGATGCCGACAGCGCGCGGCGCGCCGAGCCCAAGGTGCGTCGAGCGCTGGTTGCTCTGCACCTCGATCAGTCGGTACCCGACCACGACCCCCGTGCAATGGGTGTCCCCAACGGGGTCAACTCGGAGTTTGGTGCCCCATCCAGCATCTTGCGAGACGGCCAGCATTCGCCGCTGCGACCGGTTCAATCCCGGGCGCCCGACCCGACGTTGCCCATGCCGCTACCGGAGCAGGGCGAAGACTGAAGGCTGAAGTGTTGAAGCGGCACAATCGGAGGGCTGTTACCCTCCCGGGTACATCCAGAAGGAGTCGATTGCATGCGCAGCCAAGTCACCGTGAGCTGGAGCGACACAGCCACTTACCGTTTTGATCTGGAAGAAGTTCAGCCCATGCCTCACGAGCAGGCACGAGCCTGGCTGGACGAGCAGTTCACCGTCCTGGAATGCGAGCCGATCCGGCTGACGGGCAAGGTGCTTACTGCCGACAAGGTGCTGGGGGTGGCGCAGGCGGCCGGCCAGGGCCGTTTCCGCGATGCCGCCCACCACGATTGGGCCGAGACCTATGCGCGGGCGACCAGCGCGGCGCTGGCCAAGCCGGTGGTGTTGGTCGACCTGGCGACGATGTCGGTCGGCTACTGACCCGCGCGGCCAGCCCGCGGATCTTTCAAGCCTCGCCCAGAGCGGCCAGAAGCTTGGCGTGCACGCCGCCAAAACCGCCATTGCTCATGCACACGATGTGGTCGCCTCCTCGAGCGGCGGCCCTGACCTGTGCCACCAGCTCGTCGACGTTGTTCGCCACCCGGGCACGCTCGCCCAGGGGCAGAAGCGCGTGCGCCGCGTCCCAGTCCAGCCCGCCAGTGTGGCAAAACGCCAGGTCGGCGGCATCCAGGCTCCAGGCCAGCTGTGACCTCATCGTGCCCAGCTTCATGGTGTTGCTGCGCGGCTCGAACACCGCCAGGATGCGGCCACGGGGTGCGCCGGACTGGTCCAGCCGGCGCCGCAGGCCGTCGAGCGTGGTTCGGATCGCCGTGGGGTGGTGCGCAAAGTCGTCGTACACGGAGATCGGCAACCCCTGTTTTTGCACGGTGCCGCGCAGCTCCATGCGCCGGCGCACATTCTCGAATTGAGCCAGTGCCTGTGCGGCGACGTCGGGTGCCACGCCCACGTGGTCAGCGGCGGCGATCGCCGCCAGCGCATTGAGCTGGTTGTGTACACCGGTGAGTGACCATTCAACCCGTGCCACCACCTCGCCGCGCCGGAGCACATCGAAGGCGTGGGGTTCGCCCTGGGCGGTGAAGTCGCTCACCGCCGCACCAAAACTCCGCAGTTCGCTCCAAAGGCCCTGGTGCAGTACGCGCTCCAGCGCCTCTTCCAGCCCATTGACCACCACACGGCCCGATGCGGGCACGGTGCGGACCAGATGGTGGAACTGGCGCTCGATCGCGGCCAGGTTCTCGAAGATGTCGGCGTGGTCGAATTCCAGGTTGTTCAGGATGGCGGTGCGCGGTCGGTAGTGCACGAACTTGCTGCGCTTGTCAAAGAACGCGGTGTCGTATTCGTCCGCTTCGATGACGAAACATGGCCCCCACGCTCCGCCGCTTCGCGGGTCGCTGCCCCCCGAAGGGGCTGACCTTGCCTGGGGCGGCCCTGCGCTGCGGTCGGTTGCCCCCACGTTACCTACTGCGCGCGGGTCGCTGCCCCCGAGCCTTGCCGACACACCAAAGTTCATCGGCACGCCCCCGATCAGAAAACCAGGCTGCAGTCCGGCCTGCTCCAGGATCCAGGCCAGCATGGCGGTGGTGGTGGTCTTGCCGTGGGTGCCGGCCACGGCCAGTACATGGCGACCTTGCAGCACATGCTCTGCCAGCCATTGAGGCCCGCTGGTGTAGGGCGCTCCGGCGTCCAGGATCGCTTCCATGAGTGGAAATTTGGGTGTGCCATCGGGCTGGCGCGCACGGCTGACCACGTTGCCCACCACGTACATGTCGGGCGCCAGCGCCATCTGGTCGGCATCAAAGCCTTCGATCAGGTCGATGCCCAGCGCACGCAGCTGGTCGCTCATGGGCGGATAGACGCCCGCGTCGCAACCGGTCACGCGGTGCCCGGCCTCGCGGGCCAGCGCCGCCAGCCCGCCCATGAAGGTGCCGCAGATTCCCAGAATGTGTATGTGCATGCCGAGATTCTAGGAGGCTGCGGAGCCGGGCCTGCGCGGCAGTCTGGCCGAGCGGCAGGGACCGAGTGCGCTCCATGAACCATGTCACCCCGCATGGAGGGGAGAACCGGCAGCGTTCACAATAGCGCGATGGATCTGACCCGAAGCGATGCCTGCACCGAGCTGGCCCAGGTGGCTGCCAGACTGGTGGTGGACGATGGTCTGGCGTTCGCGGCAGCCAAGCGCCAGGCCGTCCGACAGCTGGGCCTGCCTGCCCGCACCGCCCTGCCCGACAACGCCTCCGTGGATGCTGCGGTGCGAGAGCACATCGCCATTTTTTGCGCCGACTCCCAGCCCGCCGAGCTGCTGGCCCTGCGAGAGCTGGCGCTGGTCTGGATGGACCGGCTGGCCGCCTTCAACCCGCACCTGGGCGGCGCTGTCTGGCACGGCACAGCCACACGGCACAGCGACATCCACCTGCACCTGTTCTGCGAAGATTCCAAATCGGCCGAATGGGCCCTGATCGACCAGCGGGTGGACTACCGGGCGGGTGAAGCCCCCGGTTGGCGGGGCATGCCGGTTTCGACGCTGACCGTGCGCTGCCGAGCCGAAACAATGGATCAGTGGGTGATGGTGCACCTGCTGGTGCACGATCTGGACGACCTGCGAGGCGCGCTCAAGGCTGACGCGCAAGGTCGTAAGCCGCGTGGCCCTGCGCAAGCCTTGCGCGGGCTGATGAACATGGCGGTGGATGCACCGGAGGAGAGACTGTGAACCGTCGTCAATGGTCAATGGCGGGCGTTGCGCTGGCGGCGGGGGCCGCGGGTGCAGGCGTGGCCTGGTGGCGGTTTCAGCCGCACGCGGTGCAGGACGGCGCGATGGCGGTCTTCTGGGCCAGCCAGTTCGAAGGCCCTAACGGCGAGCGGGTGGATCTCCAGGCCTGGCGCGGTCGCCCTCTGCTGGTCAACTTCTGGGCCACCTGGTGTCCGCCCTGCGTGGAGGAGCTGCCCATGCTCAACGCGTTCCACACCCAGCACGCGGCGCGCGGCTGGCAGGTGCTGGGCCTGGCGGTGGATCAGCCCAGCGCGGTGCGCCGCTTCATGGAGAAACTGCCCCTCGTGTTCCCGGTCGGCATGGCTGGACTGGCCGGCACCGAACTCAGTCGTACGCTGGGCAATGCGTCCGGCGCCTTGCCGTTCACCGTGGTGATGGGGCGCGATGGTGCGGTTTTGCACCGCAAACTGGGCAAGGTGTCTCAGGCCGATCTGGATGCCTGGGCGCAGCTGGCCTGAGTCGCCCAGAGCGGCGAACAGCTGGGTCTTGTGCCGCCAAATGCGCTCAAAAAAAGGTAAAGTGCTTGGATTGAGGTTGGTTGGCCAGCTTCGAATCAGGCGACTTCGGGTTCTGAAGCCTTTGCCAGGGTGACCTGATCGCTCCTGCATGGGGTACACTGCGCCACCCCGTCAGGCCGAAGATTTCAGAAATTCATCGAAGATGGGTTCTTTTGAATTCTATTTGGCCGATTTTCGTTGGAGAAATCATGGATTTGAGAAAACTGAAGACGCTGATCGATCTCGTCTCGGAATCGAACGTGTCCGAGCTGGAGATCACCGAAGCCGAGGGCAAGGTGCGCATTGTCAAGAGCATGCCGCCTGCTGCTGGCGGACCCGTGGCCTACGCCTTGGCCCCCACCGCCGCGCCGGCGGTGCCGGTCGCTGCCGAGGTGGCGCCGGTCGTGGCCGCTGTGGCGGAGCCCGCGCCCTCGGGTCACATCGTGAAGTCGCCCATGGTGGGCACCTTCTACCGCGCCTCCAGCCCGGGCGCCAAGCCCTTTGTGGAAATCGGCGACACGATCAAGGAAGGCGAGACCATCTGCATCGTCGAGGCCATGAAAATCCTCAACGAAATCGAGGCCGACAAGTCCGGCACCGTGACACAAATCCTGGTCGAGAACGGGCAGGCTGTGGAGTATGGCCAGCCGCTGTACGTGATCGAATAAGGACTGTCGACGCATGTTCAAAAAAATCCTGATTGCGAACCGGGGTGAGATCGCCTTGCGCGTGCAGCGCGCCTGCCGAGAAATGGGCATCAAGGCGGTCATGGTGTATTCCGAGGCCGACCGCGATGCCAAGTACATCCGTCTGGCCGATGAAGCGGTCTGCATCGGTCCGGCGCCTTCGGGCCTGAGCTACCTGAGCATGCCAGCCATCATCTCGGCCGCCGAGGTGACCGACGCCGAAGCCATCCACCCCGGCTATGGTTTCCTGAGCGAAAACGCCGACTTTGCCGAACGGGTGGAGAAAAGCGGCTTCACCTTCATCGGGCCCACGCCCGAGTCGATCCGGCTCATGGGTGACAAGGTGTCGGCCAAGCAGGCCATGATCCGCGCCGGCGTGCCCTGCGTGCCTGGCTCCGAAGGGGCGCTGCCAGCCGACCCGGCCGTGATCAAACGAACCGCCAAGGCCATTGGCTACCCGGTCATCATCAAGGCCGCTGGCGGCGGCGGTGGTCGGGGTATGCGCGTGGTGCACACCGAGGCGGCACTGCTGCACGCGGTGCAGACCACCAAAGCGGAGGCGGGGGCGGCGTTTGGCAACCCCGAGGTCTACATGGAGAAGTTCCTCCAGAACCCGCGCCACATCGAGATCCAAGTGATGGCCGATACCCATCGCAACGCGGTGTACTTGGGTGAGCGCGACTGTTCGATGCAGCGGCGTCACCAGAAGGTGATTGAAGAAGCGCCAGCGCCAGGCATCCCGCGCCGCGCGATCGAGAAGATTGGCGACCGTTGTGCGGCCGCCTGCAAAAAGATCGGCTACCGCGGCGCGGGCACCTTCGAGTTCCTGTTTGAAAACGGCGAGTTCTATTTCATCGAGATGAACACGCGGGTACAGGTCGAACACCCGGTGACGGAGTGGATCACCGGCGTGGACATCGTTCGAACCCAGATCGCAGTGGCGGCGGGCGAGAAGCTGCCGTTCACCCAGCGCCAGGTGCAGCTGCGCGGTCACGCCATCGAGTGCCGCATCAACGCCGAAGACGCGTATAAGTTCACCCCGTCGCCAGGCCGCATCACCGCCTGGCATACGCCGGGTGGTCCAGGCGTTCGCGTGGACTCGCATGCTTATGCCAACTACGTGGTGCCGCCCAATTACGACTCCATGATCGGCAAGATCATCGTGCATGGCGACACCCGCGAGCAGGCGCTGGCGCGCATGCGCACGGCGCTGGCCGAGACGGTGATCGAAGGCATCAAGACCAACATCCCGCTGCACCGCGAGCTCATGGTGGACGCCAGCTTCGTGGCCGGTGGCACCAACATCCATTACCTGGAAGAGTGGTTGTCGCAGCGGGAACGCTGACGCCCCCTCGCGCCGAACCTGCGGTGCGTCATGCCCCCAGGGGACAAGACCTGCGGCCTGGCATAGCCAGTTTCGCGGTGTTCTGGAACAACCTTGCTTCGTTTCTTCATGTCTTCTCTGTTTGAACTGATTCTGAAAGTGCCCGAGGCCGCCGTCGAGGCGGTCTGCGATGCGCTTGATGCGCTGGATGCGCAAAGCGTCACGGTAGAAGATGCGGATGCCATGACGCCTGCCGAGCAGGCCTTGTTTGGCGAGCCGGACATGCCGCCGCCCAAGGCAGGCTGGAACCAGTCGCGCGTGGTCGCGCTGTTTGCGCAGGAGGTTGGTGCACGGGAGGCGGCCGTGCTGTTGCAGGCGCAGGACTTTTTTGAGGGCTGTGTGGTGCTGGGTGTGCAACCGGTGCCCGAGCAGGACTGGGTGCGGCTGACCCAGTCGCAATTTGCCCCGGTGGAGATCACGTCCACGTTCTGGATCGTGCCCACCTGGCACGAACCGCCCGCGGTGGCTCGCGAGGTGATCCGGCTCGACCCCGGGTTGGCCTTTGGCACCGGCACCCACCCCACCACCCGCATGTGCCTGCGCTGGACCGCCCGCCGCGACTGGGCCGGGCAGCGGGTGCTCGACTACGGTTGCGGATCGGGCATCCTGGCCATGGGCGCGGCGCGTTTTGGCGCGACGGACATTGTGGCGGTGGACATCGACCCCGCAGCTGTGGAGTCGACCCGGCTCAATGCGCAGGCCAATCGGGTCACGTTGATGGCAGGGCTGCCCGATCTGGCCCAAGGCGAGTTTGAGTTGGTGCTGGCCAACATCCTCGCCACACCGCTCAAGGTGCTGGCGCCGTTGCTGTGCGCCCATGTGGCGCCCGGTGGCCATCTGGTGCTGGCGGGCATTCTGTCGCGGCAAGCCGGTGAGCTGACCGAGGCATTTGCACCCTGGCTTGTGCTGACGGTCGCTGACGAAGAGGATGGGTGGGTGCTGATGACTGCGCAGCGCGGTTGAGGGATCCAGACAAGGCCCGGAGGCCCGGGAGACCAGTCCACCGCCTGCAATAATCGCTGCATGAGTCTCACCACCCGCTGTCCGGCCTGCGCGACGACCTTCCGAGTCGTTCCCGATCAGCTGAAACTCTCTGACGGCTGGGTGCGCTGCGGCCACTGCGCCGACGTGTTCGACGCCACACGCTACCTGGAGACCTGGACGCCGCCGGAGCCACAGACCGCAGCAGCGGGCGCTGGTCAGTCGGAGGATCTGCCGGAGCCGTCCAACGATTCGTCCGTCGGTTCAAGCCCGGATGCCGGGGTTGAGCATGCGCCGTTTCCCGCGGTGATCGAGGCTACCGATCCGGTTGCACCCCCTTTCTGGCAGCCGCCTGCGCATGAGTTTGGTGTCGGGCTGGGCGACATGCCCGTTGTCAACCGACCCGAGGACAAGCCCGAGCCCATGTCACAGGCTCCACGGTCCTCAGCGCCTCGTGCTGACCCGGCGACGGATGCGTCAGCGGCTAAGTGGGAGCCAATCGCCGAGGCCGATCTGCCTGTGGATGACCTGGCAGGTGCGCCGCCTTCTGCAGATCCGCAAGGCTTTGAGCCGACCGACATTGCACCGCTGGACGATGGGCCGCAAGCAGGCGCGGCCTCGTTTCCCGAGCCCGACAAAAGAGACGAGCTGGATCGTTTGCTGGATCGGGTTCTGAGCGAAGAGACACCTCTGGAGTCGGAGCATGTTGCGCCTGATGCGCCGTGGTCTGAGGCTTCGCCGACCAAGGTGGCACCGCCTGACCGCGATCCTGCTTCGGCCAGCGCCAGCGAGCCGACAACGTCATTAGGGGGCGAAGGTGAAGACAGCGCCGACTTCCATGCCGACCTGCAGCGCTATGCGGCCAGCCTCAAGCAGACTGACCCGGCCGTGTTGCGACCGGTCAAGGCGAAACCGGTAGAGTCGCCGCCGGCACGTGCGCCCGAGCCGGTTCGATTTGCTGACGATGACGACGACTTGGACGACGGCGGGGGCCAGCCTGCAACCGATGAACCGGAGTTTGTCCGGCAGGCCCGCCGGCGTGCGTTCTGGCAGTCGCCGGCCATGCGCGCGGTGCTGCTGCTGGTGGCGCTGTTGCTCGCGGCCGTGCTCGCCGGGCAATGGGCACTGCACGAGCGCGATCGCCTTGCGGCGGTGCAGCCCGATCTCAAGCCCTGGCTGGTCCGTTTGTGCGAACCACTGGGTTGCCAGGTGCAGTCGTTGCGCGACATCGATGCCATCGTGATCGACAGCTCGACGCTGGTGCGTCGGCTGGGCAATTTCTATTCGTTCGACCTGGTGCTCAAGAACACTTCGTCTTTCGCCTTGGCCGTGCCTGCGCTGGAACTCAGCCTCACCGATACCGGTGACGCCGTGATTTCGCGCCGCGTGTTCCTGCCCGAGGAGCTGCCTGGCGTGCCGACGCTCCTGCCGCCTCAAGGCAGCGTGCCGGTGAGCCTGCGTCTCTCGCTCGCGGTGGGCGACCAGCTGCCCATGTCGGGCTACCGGGCCCTGGTTTTTTATCCCTGACTTTCAACCTGGAAATTTCATGTCCATTCTGGTTTGCGGCTCGCTCGCTTTTGACACCATCATGACCTTTGAGGGGCGCTTCTCCGAGCAAATCCTGCCCAGCCAACTGCACATCCTCAATGTGTCGTTTCTGGTGCCTGCGCTTCGGCGCGAATACGGTGGATGTGCCGGAAACATCGCCTACGGGTTGCGCCAGCTCGGCAGCGAAGCGGTGCCGCTGGCCACGTTGGGCAATGACGGTCAGGACTACCTGGAGCGCCTGCAGGCGCTGGGAGTGGACACCCGCCATGTGGCCACCACTGGCGAGAGCTATACCGCGCAGGCCATGATCATGACCGACCGCGACAACAACCAGATCACGGCGTTCCACCCGGGGGCCATGTCCTTCGCGCATGACAACGCCGTACCAGCGCGCAGTGACATCCGCCTGGCCATCATCTCGCCCGACGGCCGCGACGCCATGCTGAGCCACGCCGAGCAGTTGCATGCGGCCGGTATTCCCTTTGTGTTCGATCCTGGTCAGGGCCTGCCCATGTTCAGTGGCCCCGAGCTGGCGCACTTCGTTTCGCTGGCGACCTGGGTCACGGTCAATGATTACGAGGGGCGCATGTTGTGCGACCGCACCGGACTCTCGCTTGAAGCGCTGTCTGGTCAGGTGCGGGGGCTGGTGGTGACCCTGGGCGAACAAGGATGCGAGGTGTGGGAGTCGGGTCAGCGCTCGCTGGTGCCGGGCATTCCTGCCGCCGAGGTACTCGACCCCACCGGCTGTGGTGACGCCTTTCGTGCCGCTTTGCTGCATGGCCTGGCGCAGGACTGGGATCTGGTGCGCTGCGTGTCTCTGGGCAACCGAATTGGCGCGGTCAAGATCGCGAGTCGGGGTGGGCAGAACTACCGCTTTGATCCGTCGGCCTGAAGCGCTGGCCACCTGGTCGCCCGGCGTCCATAAAAAAACCCGGTGTTTTCACACCGGGCTCTTCAAGTCATCGCAGGGACGACTTCAGGGCTTGCTGGACGTCGGAAACGGCCAGGCAGCCTGAGGGTTCAGCTTGGTTTGAGCTGCAGGTGCCGCAGGGGCTGCCGGCTTCTTGGCCGGCTCAGCTTTTTTTGCGGGGGCTGCCTTTTTCGGAGCAGCCTTTTTCACAGCCGCTTTTTTGGCAGGGGCTGCTTTCTTGGGCGCAGCCTTTTTCGGTGCGGCCTTCTTGGCGGCCACTTTCTTCGGCGCAGCCTTCTTTGGTGCAGCTTTCTTAACGACCTTCTTCACGGTCTTTTTGGCGGCGACGGCTTTCTTGACGACAGCCTTCTTCACCGCCGCAGCCTTCTTCACCACGGCCTTTTTCGCCGGTGCTGCCTTCTTCACAGCCTTCTTGACCGCCGCTACTTTCTTAACGACAGCCTTCTTCACCGCAGCGGCTTTCTTAGCGGCCGGTTTCTTCGCAGCCGCTGCCTTCTTCACAGCGGGTTTCTTTGTGGCCGCAGGGGCCTTTTTTGCCGGGGCTTTTTTGGCCGGGGCTTTTTTCGCAGTTGCCATTGTTTTCTCCTTGATCAAGTTGCAAAGAGCACTTCAGCCGATCTTGACGCCGGTGAAGTGATTCAGCCACCTGGGGTCGTGGGAATGCATCCCCGAAGGACCCCAGAGGGTTGAATCCTGTGACAGAGCCCCGAGCGCAACGCCAAGGCGTTGTGAGCGGGGTTCTGATTGTCTGAAAAACATGTGAGAAATGGATGCAGCCCCGGTGCGTTGATTTCAGTCCCAGGACAGGGCGCCGCCTGTCTGGTACTCGATCACGCGGGTCTCGAAGAAATTGCGTTCCTTCTTGAGGTCGATCATTTCGCTCATCCAGGGGAACGGATTTTCTTCATTCGGGAACATCGGCTCCAGACCGATCTGCGTGGCGCGCCGGTTGGCGATGTAGCGCAGGTAGCCCTTGAACATGGAGGCGTTCATGCCGAGCACGCCGCGCGGCATGGTGTCTTCGGCATACCGGTACTCCAGCTCGACCGCCTTCATGAACAGTTCTTTGACTTCAGCCTTGAACTCGGCTGTCCACAACATCGGGTTCTCCATCTTGATCGCGTTGATCAGGTCGATGCCGAAATTGCAGTGCATGGACTCGTCGCGCAGGATGTACTGGTACTGCTCTGCGGCGCCGGTCATCTTGTTCTGGCGACCCAGCGCCAGGATCTGGGTGAACCCGACGTAGAAGAACAGGCCTTCCATCAGACACGCAAAGACGATCAGGCTCTTGAGCAGGGTCTGGTCGGTTTCGTGGGTGCCGGTGTGGAAATTCGGATCGCTGATGGCCTCGATGAACGGGATCAGAAACGTGTCCTTGTCTCGGATGGACTGGACTTCGTTGTAGGCGTTGAAGATCTCGGACTCGTCCAGCCCGAGCGACTCCACGATGTACTGGTAGGCGTGGGTGTGAATCGCTTCTTCGAAGGCCTGGCGGAGCAGGAACTGGCGGCATTCGGGCGCAGTGATGTGGCGGTAGGTGCCCAGCACGATGTTGTTGGCGGCCAGCGAATCGGCGGTGACGAAAAAGCCGAGGTTGCGCTTGACGATGCGGCGCTCGTCTTCGGTCAGACCGTTGGGATCCTTCCAGAGCGCGATGTCGCGGCTCATGTTCACTTCCTGCGGCATCCAGTGATTGGCGCAGGTGGCGAGGTATTTTTCCCAAGCCCACTTGTACTTGAACGGCACCAGCTGGTTGACGTCGGTCTGGCCGTTGATGATGCGCTTATCTGCTGCATTGACGCGCTTGGCTGCGGGAGCTTCGCTGATGCGTGCCGCGGAGGGCGTTGGCGTCGGGGACACTGAGGCTTGCGAACCCGGCATCGCGGGTGGCAGTGGCATGGTTGCAGGCTTCGGAGAGTGAGTGACTTGCTCGTCCCAGGTCAACATAGAGGTGTCCAATTCAAACGATTATCGAAGCGTCCGCACGAATTGCAAAGAACTCATGCAGATGACGCGTGTTTTTTGTTGCGATGTCGCATCGAATGCGCAGCGTTTGCGCACAGCGACACACACATCACGTGTTGGTTGTTCACTGGCAGGCTTCGCAGCCTGGATCGTCGATGGCACAAAACTTCACGTCGGTGGCTGGCTCGGCACTCATCGTTGCAGCGCTGGCTGCAGACGTGTCGCTGTGGATCGCCACGGCATTGAGCTGACCGGTGCGGCCCGTGGATTTTTCCGCCTGCGTAGCCGATGAGGTGCGCAGGTAGTAGGTGGTCTTCAAACCGCGCAACCAGGCCAGCTTGTAGGTGTCATCGAGCTTCTTGCCTGACGCGCCTGCCATGTAGATGTTCAGGCTTTGCGCCTGATCGATCCATTTCTGGCGGCGTGCGGCGGCTTCCACCAGCCACAGCGGCTCGATCTCGAATGCGGTGGCGTACAAGGCCTTGATGTTTTGCGGCACGCGATCGATTGGGCGCAAGGAGCCGTCGAAGTGCTTGAGGTCCATGACCATCACGTCGTCCCACAGACCCAGCCGCTTCAGGTCTTTCACCAAGTAGCTGTTGATCACCGTGAATTCACCCGACAGGTTGGACTTCACCGACAGGTTGCCGAAGCAAGGCTCGATGGAGGCGTCCACGCCGATGATGTTGGAGATGGTGGCGGTCGGAGCGATGGCTACGCAGTTGGAGTTGCGCATGCCGTCGGCAGCGATCTTCTTGCGCAGCGTTTCCCAGTCCAGGCTGCTGGAGCGGTCCACATCCACATAGCCACCGCGCTCACGCGCCAGCAGATCCAGCGTGTCGCAGGGCAGGATGCCCTGGTCCCACAGGGAGCCCTTGTAGCTGGCGTAGCGGCCGCGCTCGCGGGCGAGTTCGGTGGATGCCCAGTAGGCGTAGTAGCAGACGGCTTCCATCGATCGGTCGGCGAACTCCACGGCCTCGTTGGAGGCGTAGGCGATGCGCTGCGCGTACAGCGCATCCTGGAAACCCATGATCCCCAGGCCGACCGGACGGTGACGCATGTTGGAGTCGCGCGCTTTCTTCACCGCGTAGTAGTTGATGTCGATCACGTTGTCGAGCATGCGCATCGCGGTCTTGATCGTGACCTGCAGCTTCTCGTGGTCGAGCACCTGGGTGCCGTCGGCGTCAGCCTTCAGGTGCTGCAGCAGGTTGATGGAGCCGAGGTTGCAGACCGCCGTCTCGGTGTCGCTGGTGTTGAGCGTGATCTCGGTGCAGAGGTTGGAGCTGTGAACCACTCCGGCGTGTTGCTGCGGGCTGCGGACGTTGCAGGCATCCTTGAAGGTGATCCAGGGATGGCCGGTCTCGAACAGCATCGAGAGCATCTTGCGCCACATGTCGGTGGCGGGTACCTTGCGGTAGGGCTTGATCTCGCCTCGTGCAGCCTTCTCTTCGTAGGCCACATAGGCCTTCTCGAAGTCGGCGCCGAAGCGGTCATGCAGGTCGGGCACGCTGTTGGGTGAGAACAGGCTCCACTCGCCCTTTTCCATCACGCGCTTCATGAACAGGTCGGGAATCCAGTTCGCGGTGTTCATGTCGTGGGTGCGGCGGCGGTCATCGCCGGTGTTCTTGCGCAGCTCCAGGAATTCTTCGATGTCCAGGTGCCAGCTTTCCAGGTAGGTGCAGACAGCACCCTTGCGCTTGCCACCCTGGTTGACGGCGACAGCGGTGTCGTTGACCACCTTGAGGAAAGGCACCACACCTTGCGATTCGCCGTTGGTGCCCTTGATGTGGGCGCCCAGAGCGCGCACGCGCGTCCAGTCGTTGCCCAGGCCGCCCGCGAACTTGGACAGCAGCGCATTTTCCTTGATCGACTCATAGATGCCGTCCAGGTCGTCGGGCACGGTGGTCAGGTAGCAGCTGGAGAGCTGCGAGCGCAGCGTACCGGCGTTGAACAGCGTGGGTGTGGACGACATGAAGTCGAACGAGGACAGCACCTCATAGAACTCGATGGCGCGCGCTTCGCGATCCACTTCATTGAGCGAGAGGCCCATGGCCACGCGCATGAAAAATGCCTGGGGCAGTTCGATGCGGCTCTTGCGCACATGCAAAAAGTAGCGGTCATACAGGGTTTGCAGGCCAAGGTAGTCGAACTGCAGATCGCGCTCGGGCTTGAGCGCAGCGCCCAGGCGGGCCAGATCGAATTGCTGCAATTTTTCGTCGAGCAGCTCGTGCTGCACACCCTTCTTGATGAACTGAGGGAAGTAGTCGGCGTAGCGAGCACCCATCTCGGTCGCGGGCACTTCTTCGCCCAGCACCTCTTTCACGATGGTGTGCAGCAACAGGCGGGCGGTGGCGTAGGTGTAGTCGGGGTCCTTTTCGATCAGGGTGCGCGCGGCAAGGATGGAGGCCTTGTAGACCTCTTCCATCGGCACGCCGTCGTACAGGTTGCGCTTGGTCTCGGCCACGATGGGGTCGGCCTTGACGTCGGCACCCAGGCCCACGCAGGCGGCTTCGATCAGACCCTGGAGGCGGGCAAGGTCCAGTGGCACCCGTTCGCCACCGTCGAGCACGTGCAGCGTCGCTTCAGCCGGCTGAACCGCCTTGACCTGATGAGCGCGTTCCTGGCTGCGCCGCTCCCGATACAGCACGTAGGCTCGCGCCACTTCGTGGTGTTCGCCGCGCATCAGGCCCAGTTCCACGTGGTCTTGCACGTCTTCGATGTGGAAGGTGCCGCCGCCGGGACGCGAGCGCATCAGGGCCCGCACCACGGCTTGCGTGAGTTCGTCCACCGTTTCGCGCACGCTGGCCGACGCCGCGCCCTGGGTGCCGTGCACCGCGAGGAATGCCTTCATCAACGCCACTGCGATCTTGCTGGGCTCGAACGACACCACAGCGCCATTGCGTCGGATGATCTGGTACTGCGCGAATACCGCGCTGGAAGCTGCCAGGGAGGAGGACGCGGGCGCACCCTGGGACTGAGCCTTGGGGGCAGTGGCGGCGTGGGGCGTTGCAGCGATTTGCATGTTTCCTCTTTCGTTTGTTGTGGTGTGGCGGTGGTCGTTGCGTGGCGCTGTGTCAGCTGCTGGCGATGGCTGCCGCGGGGTTCAGGCAGGAGGTCCGGGAAGGTGACCGCTGTTCAGGGCAGCTCTTGATGCACGTTTGGCGCAAAACGCAGCAGACACTATATCTGGTGTGCGGAGTCGGTTCAAGCCACTACCGGTAGTGTTTGTGGAAAAACATCCTTCCGTTGCCAGATGGATGTTTTGCCACGCCGGGCGCGATCTGCGCTCATCGCCTGGTGGACGTTGCGCGCATCGGCGTGCAGTGAGCAGCAATGTTGATTCACGGAAAACAGCGCCACTGCAGACGCGAGGTTCGAGCGGATTTGCCAGCGTGGCCCGCAAAAACACTGGGCTGCGGGCGGGCGCTGGTGGCGCGATGCCGCGAGCGCTTAGGCCAGCTGGGTGGGCGCGCCTTCGTCGGGCTGGGGAAAACACGGATCAGGCCAGCCGAGCCGTTGTTGTAGAGCAGCCCAGTCGAATCCCGCGCCTGGGTCTTGTTTGCGCCCGGGCGCGATGTGTTCGTGGCCCGCAATCGCGTTGATCGGATAGCGAGCGGCCAAGTGCTGACAAAGCGTGGAAAGCGTGATGTATTGCACGGCTTCGAAGCGCTCGCCTTCGAGCCCTTCGAGTTCAATACCCACCGAATGGTCGTTGCAGTTGGATCGCCCGCGCCAGCACGACGCGCCGGCATGCCAGGCGCGCGCGTCGGCGTCGACAAACTGAATCAGCTCGCCGTCGCGGCGGATGAAAAAGTGCGAGGAGACTTCCATGCCGCGGATCTGCTCGAAGTAAGGGTGAGCTTCCCAGTCCAGCTGGTTGGTGAAGAGCTGCTCCACCTCCGGCCCGCCGTAAACGCCCGGCGGCAGGCTGATGGAGTGCACCACGATCAGATCGATCGCCTCGCCGGGTGGGCGCGACCCGAAGTTGGGTGAGGGGCTGTGCCGGGCCGAGGTCAGCCAACCGCCGGTCCAGCCGGGGACGTTCGTGGCGTCAACCAGCATCGCCATCGTCGAGCGCGGGATCGGACGGCATGGTGATGCCGAGTCGCTGGATGCGGTAGCGCATCTGCCGCAGGTTCAGCCCCAGGCGGGCAGCCGCCGCAGTGCGGTTGAAGTCCGCCTCTTTCAAGGCTTTGAGCAGCACCAGGCGCTCCTGGTTGTCTAGGAACGCCTGCAGGTCACCCGGGATGCTGTGGCCGGCTTCAATGGGCCCGGCATCGGGCGCCGGCTGCGCCGGTAGCGCCAGCTGGGGCGCAGCGTCGCCGTCGTCCAGCGCTCCAAAATCGTCGGGTTCCAGCGAAGGACCCTGGCTCATGGCCAAAGCACGTTGCAAGAGATTTTCAAGTTCGCGCACATTGCCTGCCAGTTCGTGCGCCTGCAGCCACATCAACGCGGCAGGAGAGACCGAGGGCACGGGCGCGCCGGACTCGTCGCAAAGCCGGCGCAGCAGTGCCTCGATCAGGGCGGGCAGGTCTTCACGTCGTTCGCGCAGTGCCGGCGTGCGCAACTCGATCACGTTGAGCCGGTAAAACAGATCCTGGCGGAAATCCCCGCTGGCCACCAGCGCCGCGAGATCGCGGTGGGTGGCGCTCACCAGCCGGACATCGACCGCGTCTTCCTGCACGCCACCCAGCGCCCGCACCCGGCGTTCCTGGATCACCCGCAGCAGCTTAGCCTGCATGGCCAAGGGTAGGTCGCCGATCTCGTCGAGAAAGAGGGTGCCGCCCTGAGCTGCCTGGAAATAACCTTCGCGGTCTTGACTGGCGCCGGTGAATGCGCCCTTACGGGCACCGAAAAACTCCGACTCAATCAGGTTTTCTGGAATAGCGCCGCAGTTGACCGCCACAAACGGACCGTTGGCTCGGTGGCTGCACTCGTGCACCGCCCGTGCCACCAGTTCCTTGCCGGTCCCGGACTCGCCGAGGATCAGTACCGGAGCCATGCTGGTGGCCACCTTTTCGATGCGCTCCTTGATCTGCAGCACGCTGGGTGCGTTGCCGACGATGCGCGCCAGAGACCGCACGCCGCCGGCTGGCGGAGGCGCGGTGCGTGCGATGCTGGTCTGCGGGTTGCGCGTCGCGTCGGGCAGCTGGCGCTGGCTGGCCTGTGCGGCGCTCACCGCGGCGCGCAGCTGTTTGAGATCAACCGGCTTGGTGAGGTAGTCGAAGGCGCCAGACTTGAGCGACTCCACCGCGTTTTCGGCCGAGCCGTAGGCGGTGATGACGATGCACTTTTCAGTTCGCTGGTTGGTATTGAGCTCGCGCAGCAGCTCCAGTCCCAGGCCGTCGGGCAGGCGCATGTCGGTGATCAGCACATCAAAACGCTGTTGGGCCAGGCATTCGCGAGCCTGCGCCAGGTCGCCGGCGGCGGCTACCTGGTGACCTTCGCGCAGCAGGGTGAGTTCGTACAGGGTGCGCAGGTCGGGTTCGTCGTCGACGACCAGCACCGAGGTGGGGACATTCACAGACATTCGGGGCAGCTTAGCGGATCGTGAGCGGCGGATCGCCGGGGCGGCTGTGGGGAGGCAGCGGGCGCGCCGGCACCGAGTCCGGGTAGCCCAGGTTCTGCTGCACTGGCAATCGCTGGCCTTCGGCCGCCGGCATCACGATGTAGAACTCATTGCCTTCACGCTGGTCGAGCAAGGCGCGCTGGTAGGCGATCTCGGCGCCATAGCGTTCACAGAGTTCGCGGCAGATATAGAGGCCGAGTCCGCTGGACCTGCTCTCGGAGGAGAAGAAGGGTTCAAACAGGTGCCGTCGCACGCTGGCTTCCAGCGGTGCGCCGTCGCTCCACACCGACAGGCGCACCCGGTCCGACGCGCTGGACTGGGTGATGACACGGATCGATGCCCGTTGTTTGCTGGCATGGCGCAAGGCGTTGTCCAGCAGGTTCACCAGCAGGCGACGCAGGTGTTCAGGGTCAAACCCGACCATCACCGATGGCGCGTGAGCATGCACGCTGAGCCATTCCTGGGCCTGGTTCTGGCGACTCCATTCGTGCGTGATCTGGCGCATGGTCTGGTCCAGCGGCAGGCTGGGCTGACTGGCCAGCGCCTGGTCCGGTCGCACGCGCGCCACGTTCAGAATGTCGTCCACGATGCGCGCGAGGCGTTGCGCGTTCTGGTCGATCATCTGGGTCAACCGTTTCTGGGCGGGCGATTGCACCTCTTCATCGAGCAACGCGTTGGCCTGGGTGATGGCGGACAGCGGATTGCGAATCTCGTGCGCTACAGCAGCCGACATTCGACCCATGGAGGCCAGTTTCTCCGTGCGCACTTGGGCTTCGATCTCGCGCTGGTCTTCCAGAAACAGCACACAAAGCCCGCCGTTCCGTCCCGAGGCTGCAGTCAGCCGGCTGCGGGCAAACAACCGGTGGGTGGTCAGCTCGTCAAGCTCGATGCTGAGCTCGGTTTCCAACGGATGGCCCAAAGTGAAGGTCTCGTTGACCAGGTTGGCCAGGCCTGCCCAGCTGTCGCGCGCCGAAAGCAGCAGCTTGGCGGCGTGGGGGTAACGATCGCCCATGAGCATGCCTTGTGCGGCCGGATTGGCGCTGCGCACCACGCCGTCCCGATCCACCACCAACACGCCTTCACTGAGGCTTTCGATGACGAGCTCGTTCACCTGCGCCTGGGTGCGGGCGGCGGCCTGGCTGCTTTGGGCCACCGCTTCCTCGCGCGCCAGCCGCAGGGCAAGCTGGTTGGCCAGAAAGGCCACGATGAAAAAGCCGGTGCCCGTCAGGGCGGTCTGCAGGAATCGCGACGTGGAAATGTCGCTCAGCAGCGGCGCACTGAGCCAGGCCTCGCCCAGCAGGTACAGGGTGACCAGGGCGGCCGTGCCGAGGGCGAGCACCAGGGGCCCGAGGATCGATGCCAGCAGCACCGGCAGCGCAAACAGTGGCGTGTAGTTGATGCCGCCTTGCTGGAAAGTTTGCAGCACGGCGAACACCAGCACGTCCACCCCAATGGTGAAAAGCCATTGCAATCGAACCGGTTTGCCGGGCTGGATGGGGCGCGACCAGAGCAACACAGCCAGCGCGGCACTGAGGTGAGCTGCGCACAAGGCCACCAACCAGGGCGGACCACCCGTGCCGGTAAGCACGACAAAGGCCTGCAACAGCAGCAGCACGCCAGCGATGAACACGCGGGCGCGCATGAAGGCGCGCCAGAGCCGCACAAAGGAGCGCACCCGTTGCTCGCGGCCATGGGAACTGGTGCTCTCCAGTGCCGAGAACCAGGACGGCGCGAATTGAGAGCTCTGTTCGTATTGCGCCATGTCAGCTTTCGGCGAGGGGCTGCTCAGGCCCGGCCTGGCGCGTCATCTGCCGCTGCCCTCGCGCTGCGCTTTGTGTTCGGCGCAGCAATACGGCCCCAGGCGGCCGCTGATCGATTCGTTTTCCGGCAGGTGGGTGCCGCATTGCTCGCAAGCCACCATGATGCCGGGCTTGGGCAGCGGCTTGCGGGGGGGCGGCGCAGACGCATCACGCTCGGCCTGGCGGCCGCTGCGCCAGACATAAAAGGCGACCAGCACCACCGCGATGACAAGCAGGTATTTCATGTCAGCTGCGTCCGAGCACCACTTCGAGCACGAAGCGCGAGCCCACGTAGCCCAGCAAGAGGAAGCCTGCGCTCAGGTACAGCGTGCGGATGGCGGTGCGACCGCGCCAGCCCATGCGCCAGCGGCCCCACAGCAGCGCGCCCATGGTGATCCACGACAACACGGTGAAGATGGTCTTGTGGTTCCAGTCGAATCGGTTGTTGAACACTTCCGAAAACCACCAGCCGGCGGCCAGGGTGGCGCTGAGCAACACAAAACCCGCACCCACGAAGCGGAAGGTCAGGCGCTCCAGGGTCAGCAGCGGCATGCTTGTCTCCGACGCCGTACCCAGCCGCATCGCCTTTTCGGCTCGCTGCATCATCCAGGCATGCACCACCGCCACACCGATCAGGCCGTAGGACGCGATGCCCAGCGCCCAGTGCATGGGCAGCCAGCCCGATGGCAGGGTCGGGTGCGTGGCGCCGGGAAACAGCAGCGCCAGCAAGATGGCCAACGTGCCCAACACCGCCAGCGGCCACCGGGCGCGCAGCTGGGGAAACAGTCGGCTCTCGATCAGGTACACCGTGAACACCAGCCACGCGGTGACGGATAAGGCAGGTCCAAAACCAAAGCGCACCGGGTGGTCGGTGAGCCCGACGGTGAGCACCAGCAGGTGCAGCAGCCAGGCGATGGCGAGCAGGGTGCGCGTCTGCGCAGCGCTCAACCGCGGGTAGGCCCAGGCCAGCACTGCGTAGGCCAATGCCGCCACTGCAGACAGCAGGGCCGCGGGCGGATTCGTGGTCAGGGCGGGCAGCAGGTTCATCGGTGCTTGATGGGCGCGATGCGGGCGCAAGGGGAGGGCGCAGGGGCGCCGCTAAAATTGAGATCACAGTTTAACGGGCTTGTCCGCTTGAAGACCGGGCGGCCCGCCGGGTTGGTGTGCCGGTTTTCCCGCCCCACCGCCCAGCACCCACCCGAGCGCACCATGGCATCAGCCCTTTCCGACCGACTCTCCCGCATCGTCAAAGAGATGCGGGGGCAGGCCCGCATCACCGAAAGCAATGTCACCGACATGCTGCGCGAGGTGCGCATGGCGCTGCTGGAGGCCGACGTGGCCCTGCCGGTGGTGCGCGATTTCATCGCGCGGGTGAAAGAAAAGGCGCTCGGCCAGGAGGTGGTGGGATCGCTCACGCCCGGTCAGGCGCTGGTGGCCATCGTCAACCGTGAGCTGGCCGCCACCATGGGCGAGGGCGTGGCCGACATCAACCTCGCCGCTCAGCCGCCAGCCGTGATCCTCATGGCCGGCCTGCAAGGTGCCGGCAAGACCACCACCACCGCCAAGCTGGCCAAACACCTGATCGACAAGCGCAAGAAAAAGGTGCTGACCGTCTCGGGTGACGTTTACCGGCCCGCCGCGATTGAGCAGCTGAAGACCGTGACCGCGCAGGCAGGCGCTGAGTGGTTCCCCAGCACGCCTGATCAGAAGCCGGCCGACATCGCGCGCGCCGCCATCGACTACGCCAAGAAACATTTTTTCGACGTGCTGCTGGTCGATACCGCCGGTCGTCTCGCGATCGACGAGGCGTTGATGCGGGAAATCCAGGAGCTGCACGCGATCCTCAAGCCGGTGGAGACCCTGTTTGTGGTGGACGCCATGCAAGGCCAGGACGCCGTCAACACCGCCAAGGCGTTCAGCGACGCGTTGCCACTCACGGGCATTGTGCTGACCAAAACCGATGGCGACTCGCGCGGCGGTGCGGCGCTGTCGGTGCGCGCGGTCACCGGTGCGCCGATCAAGTTTGCAGGTGTCTCCGAGAAGATCGACGGCCTCGAAGTGTTTGACGCCGAGCGCCACGCCGGCCGCATCCTGGGCATGGGCGACATCCTGGCCCTGGTCGAACAGGTCACGGCGGGCGTGGACATGGCCTCCGCGCAGAAGCTGGCGGCCAAGGTCAAGAGCGGCGGGGGCTTCGATCTCAACGATTTTCTGGAGCAGATCCGCCAGATGAAGCAGATGGGTGGCCTCTCCAGCCTGATGGACAAGCTGCCCAGCGCGCTCTCGGCCAAGGCGGGTCAGATGGACATGGGCAAGGCCGAGAAAGACATCGCGCGCAAGGAAGGCATCATCTGCAGCATGACGCTCAAGGAGCGGCGCAAACCCGAAATCATCAAGGCCACCCGCAAGCGCCGCATCGCCAACGGCGCGGGCGTGCACGTGCAGGAAGTCAATCGCCTGCTCAAGGAGTTTGAGCAGATGCAGGGCATGATGAAGCAGATGAAGGGCGGCGGCCTGATGAAGATGATGAAGAAGATGGGCGGCATGAAAGGCATGCCCAAGCTGCCTGGCATGGGTTGACCGAAGTCAAGCCCCCGGTCCCCTGGGCCGCCCATACTGGGGCGCCATGCTCTTCGCCATCGAACTTGTCCTCTCGCTGATCGCACTGGTCGTGGCGCTGTGGCTGCGGCCCTGGCGCATGCTGCGCGGCGCGCTTCTCACGCCAACGCTGGCGGCCCTGGTCGTGCTGCCTGGCCTGTGGTTGCTGCCGCAGACCTTGCCGCAAGGTCTTCAGATCCAGCTCTCGGGCGCCTGCCTGCTGGTGCTCATGCTGGGCTGGCCGCTGGCGGTCCTTGTGCTCGCCGGGGTCGCCTTGTCGGTTGGGCTGCTGGGGCAAGCCGATTTGGCCGCGGTGGTGTCGCAATGGCTCTGGGTGGGACTGATGCCAGCCACGGTGGCCATGGTCATTGGCGCTGTGTTGCGCCGCTGGTTACCGGCCAACCTCTTTATCTACACCCTGGGCCGTGCCTTCATGGGTACCGCCGTCGCCGTGTTTTTCTCGGGCTTCATGATGGAGTTGCTGCACCGACTGGCTGGCGCGCCAGCCATGGAGCAGGCGCTGGTGGGCCGCTGGTTGATGGCCTGGGGCGATGCGTTTCTGACCGGCATGTTCGCGACCATCTTCGTTGCGTTTGTCCCGCAGTGGCTCGCCACTTGGTCGGACGCGCGTTACCTCGATAGCCGCTGAAGAGCATGGCCAAAACCCCGCGCTGAGCACAGGAACCTGTGCTCAGCTGTGTGGTGAGTCGGGGTTCGGCGCAGGATGCAGGGGCCAGCATGTTCTGGCAGCATTCTTTGACGAAGGATTCCCATGAAAAACCTGATGATTGGCCTGACCGTGCTGTTTTCCGGTGCTGCCATGGCGCACGGCTGCCCCGGTGAAATGAAGGCCATTGATGCCAAGCTGGCGACCCAACCTGCGATGAGCGCAGACGCCAAGGCTCAGGTCACGACCTTGCGGGCCGATGGCGAACGGCTTCACAAAGCTGGTGACCACACCGGCTCCATGAAGGCGCTGGCCGACGCCAAGAAACTGCTCGGCCTCTGAGCGATCGGTGAATGGCGGGCCGGCTCATGCCGGCTCGCTCACCACCACTTCGCCGCGCAACGAGTGCGCCTGGGTGCTGGTGATGCGCACCTTGATCATCTGGCCCACCAGGCGCGCAGCGTTGGGTCCGGCCGGAAAATTCACCACGCGGTTGCACTCGGTGCGGCCCATGAGCTCGGGCACTTCGGCACTGGACTTGCGCGATGGACCTTCGACCAGGATGCGCTGCACCGTGTCCTGTCGGCTGGCGCTGATGCGCTTCACGTTGGCTTCGATCGTGGCCTGCAGGTGCTGCAGGCGCTTGAGCTTGACGGCGTGGGGCGTGTCGTCGGGCAAGTTGGCGGCCGGCGTGCCGGGGCGCGGGCTGAAGATGAACGAAAAGCTGATGTCGAAGCCCACGTCGTCGATCAGCTTCATCATCTTGCCGAAATCGTCTTCGGTCTCGCCCGGAAAGCCGACGATGAAGTCGCTGCTCATGGACAGATCGGGGCGGATGGCGCGCAGCTTGCGCACTGTGCTCTTGTATTCCATAGCGGTGTAGCCGCGCTTCATGGCCATTAGGATGCGGTCGCTGCCGTGCTGCACCGGCAGGTGCAGGTGGTTCACCAGCTTGGGAATGCGCGCGTAGGCCTCGATCAGGCGCGGCGTGAATTCGTTGGGGTGGCTGGTGGTGTAGCGAATGCGCTCGATGCCGGGGATGTCGGCCACGTATTCGAGCAGCAGAGCAAAGTCGGCGATTTCGCCGCTGTTGCCCATGGGGCCGCGGTAGGCGTTGACGTTCTGCCCCAGCAGGTTGACCTCGCGCACGCCCTGGTCAGCCAGGCCGGCGATCTCCACCAGCACATCGTCAAACGGGCGGCTCACCTCTTCGCCGCGGGTGTAGGGCACGACGCAGTAGCTGCAGTACTTGCTGCAGCCTTCCATGATGGAGACGAAGGCGCTGGCGCCATCGACCCGCGCTGGCGGCAGGTGGTCGAACTTTTCAATTTCGGGAAAGCTGATGTCGACTTGCGGCTTCGATTGCTTCGCGCGTGCGTTCAGCAGCTCAGGCAGGCGGTGCAGCGTTTGCGGGCCGAACACCACGTCCACATAAGGCGCGCGCTTGATGATCTCGGCGCCTTCCTGGCTGGCCACGCAGCCGCCCACGCCGATCAATACGCCCTTTTTCTTCAGGTGCTGCACCCGGCCCAGGTCGGAAAAAACTTTTTCCTGCGCCTTTTCGCGCACCGAGCAGGTGTTGAACAGGATGAGGTCGGCCTCGTCCACGTTCTGCGTGGGTTCGTACCCCTGGGCGGCGTGCATGACGTCGGCCATCTTGTCCGAGTCGTACTCGTTCATCTGGCAGCCAAAGGTTTTGATGAAGACTTTTTTGCTCATGAGGCGAGTGCAGACGGCGTCTGGCAGGGGGTGCAAAAGGCACGATGACCGCAGGACACGGGCGGGGGCAACGGTGGGGGCGCGGTGGGCGCCCGCGCTCAGAAATCGCGGTCGCTTGCGCGGGGGCGCTTGAGCGCCGCCTCGGCTGGGGTCAGGATCCACACGTCGTGCACCAGGCCGCTGGTCTCCAGCGTGTAGTTCACGGTGAGTTCCTGGTTCACCAGCGTGGCCGACAAGGCCATCATGTTGTTGGCGCCACGGATGCGGGAGCCGGGCGACAGGCGGGCGGGTCGGCCGTCCATGGTGATCTCGGGGGGTTGCAGCACCACCAGGGTGCCGCGCAAAGCGCTGGCCGGAAAATCGCGTGGGGTGACGTTCTGAGCCAGGGCCGTGCCACCAGCTGCACACAGCAGGGCAACGGCGATCAGGCGGCGGCGAAACGAGAGGGTGGCGCAGCGGTTCATGGTGTGTGTCCAGAGGCTGAAGGTGAGGCGGCACGGCGTGCCACAGGGTGCGCCGATTGTCGCATGATGACCCGCCAGGCCGCCGTGCCACGGCGGCGCCGCGGCTCAGGGTGCCGGGCGGTCGGCGTCGTTCAGCGGGTAAGGGTCGGCCACGTAGGCCGGCCCCTTCATGACCAGCACGATGAAGGCCCCAATGGCCACCGTGAGCACCGCCGTCCAGTGCAGGATGACCAGGCTGATGAGGTAGATGTCCACCGTGGTGATGCGTGTGGATACCTCGACCTCGCTGCCACTCCAGGGCAGCCACCGCATCACCCCCGCCAGCAGGGCAGCCAGCGCCGTGCCGACCCACAAAACGCGGGGCAGGCGACGCAGGATCTGGCGCTCTAGGCCGGCGTGCGACTTTTGAAAACCGGGCAGGGTGTTGAACCAGGACATGTTGGGCATCGGGCCGAAAGGGTGTGGCGGCAAAGAATCATGATAAAACCAAGCTCGTGGTTTGTCCAAGACAAACGGCCTTCGCCGTTCCGGCGACTTCGTTTTAGGAACCTGCACATGCACACACCCTCGCTCGTCCGCTGGCGCCGCGCGCTGGCTCTCTTGCTGCTGGCAGCAGGCGCATTGCTGGCTGGCTGTTCCACCGCGCCACCCGCTGGCGTCAGCGTGGTCAAGCCGTTTGACGTTAACCGCTACCTGGGCACCTGGCTGGAGGTGGCACGGCTGGATCACCGTTTCGAACGCGGCCTGAGCCGGGTGAGCGCCACCTACAGTCTCAACGTCGACGGCAGCGTCAAGGTGCTCAATCGCGGCTACAACGTCGAGAAGGGCGCCTGGAGCGAGGCCGAGGGCCGAGCGGTGTTCACGGGTGATGCCAACACCGCCTCGCTCAAGGTCTCGTTCTTCGGCCCGTTCTACGGTGGCTACCATGTGATGGCGCTCGATCCAGGTTACCGCTGGGCGATGGTGATCGGCCCTGATCCAAGCTACCTCTGGATTCTGTCGCGCGAGGCGCAGCTGCCAGCAGGCGTGCGCGAGCGCCTGCTGGCGCAGGCCGCGCAAGCCGGCGTCAACACGGCTGAGCTGATCTGGGTCGATCACACGCCACTGCAGCGCTGATCTGGAGTGGGCCATGGCGCTCAAGGTGGTCTGGTTCAAACGCGACTTGCGGATGCACGACCACGCAGCCCTGTCCGCTGCAGCGAAGCAGGGTCCGGTGTTGTGCCTTTACGTGGTCGAGCCGGTTGTCTGGCGGCAGTCTGACGCCGCCACCCAGCACTTGCGCTTCGTTCGTGAAAGCCTGCGCGATCTGGATCGGTCGCTGAGTGAGCGGGGAGCACGGCTGACGGTGGTCACCGGTGAAGTGACCGATGTGCTGGAGCGGCTGATGCTGGCCCAGCCGTTTGACCAGCTTCATTCGCATGAAGAGACCGGCAACGGCGTGACCTACTCCCGCGATCAGGCGGTGCGGCGCTGGTGTCGCGAGCGGGGCGTGGTCTGGACTGAGTGGTCGCAGTTCGGTGTGGTGCGGCGCCTGCCCAGCCGAGACGGCTGGGCGCAGCATTGGGAAGCTCATGTGCAGGCGCCTCAGCTCTTCGCGCCCGAGCGACTGCGCTCGGAGAATTTGCCCTGGGTCGAACCGGAGGCACCACACCCAGCGGCGCTGGGCCTGAGCGAGGGCGATCACCCGCAGCGACAACGCGGAGGTCGAACGCACGCGACGCGGGTGCTGCACGAGTTCCTGAACGAGCGCAGCCTGAGCTATCGGGGCGGCATTTCTTCACCCCTTTCGGCGCCCACCGCCTGTTCGCGGCTCTCGCCCTACTTGGCCTACGGGTGCCTGAGCCTGCGCGAGGTGGTGCAGGCCACGCGCGCGCGCCTGGCAACGTTGCCGCCTGAGGCGCGCCACCACCGGCTCGGCCTGGAAGCCTTTGTGAGCCGGCTCGCCTGGCATTGCCACTTCATCCAGAAGCTCGAAGACGAGCCCGAACTGGAGTGGCGCAACCTGCACTGCGGCTACGACGGCTTGCGGGAAGATCACTTCAACCCGGCACACTTCTCCGCGCTCACCGAAGGCCGCACCGGATGGCCGCTGGTTGACGCGTGCGTGGCGATGTTGCGCGAGACCGGTTGGCTCAACTTCCGCATGCGCGCCATGCTGGTCTCGGTGGCGTCGTACCCGCTGTGGCTGCACTGGCGGCCGGTGGGCGAGTGGCTGGCGCGGCAGTTTCTGGACTACGAGCCCGGCATTCACTGGAGCCAGCTGCAGATGCAGAGCGGCACCACCGGCATCAACACCACCCGCGTCTACAACCCCATCAAACAGGCGCGCGACCACGATCCGCAAGGCGACTTCGTGCGTCGCTGGCTGCCCGTGCTGCAGCGCGTGCCCGATGCGTGGCTGTTCGAGCCCTGGCGCATGCCCGAGTCTGTGCAAGCGCGCTGCGGCGTGTGCGTGGGGGTGGACTGGCCGCTGCCGGTGGTGGATCTGGAGCGGGCCACGCGCGAGGCCAAGACCCGGTTGCACCAACGCCGTGCCCTGCCCGAGGTGAAAGCCGGCGAGGCCGACATCGTGCGCCGTCACGGCTCGCGCTCGCGGGCGGCCGAGCAGACCGGACGCACGCGCTCGGCCGCCGAGGCGGCACAACAAAGCCTGTTCTGATGCCGGCGGTCCTGCACTGGTTTCGCCACGACCTGCGCCTGCACGACAACGCGGCGCTGAAGGCCTCGCTGGCGCTCGCCGAGCGCAAAGGCCTGGCGTGGTTGCCCGTGTGGTGGGCGGGTGAACGCTGGTCGGGTGTTTCGCCCTGGGGCATGCCGCGCGCGGGCGCCCATCGCCAAGCCTTCCTGAATCAGGCACTGGCCGATCTGGACCGGTCGCTGCGAGCATGGGGCAGCGGCTTGATGGTGCTGCGCGATCCGTCGCCGCAGCCTTTGCTGGATCTGGCGCAATCGGCAGGCGCTGTGGCGGTGGTGGCCGAGGACATCGCTGCGCCGGATGAGCAGGCCGAGGTCGCCGTGCTCGAAGCGAAGGGGCTGGCGGTGCAGACGGTCTGGCAGTCCAGTTTGCTCGATCCTGCAGATCTCCCGTGGGAGGCCCATGCGGTGCCCGATGTGTTCACCGTGTTTCGCCAGGGTGTGGAGCGCGCAGGCGTGCGGGTGCCCGAGCCGCGGCCGGCACCCACGCGCTGCCCGCCTTGGCCCGAAGCCCTTGCGCGGCCACTTCACTTGTCGGCACCCGGGGCCTTGCCACCGGGTGCCATCGATGCCCGATCGTCTTTCCCCTACGGCCAAGCCAGCTGGAATGGCGGTGAAACCGCGGCCCTTGGCCATCTGGCGCAGTACCTGGCGCGCAATCTGCCCCACACCTACAAGACCACGCGCAACCAGCTCAGCGGCGCCGACTTCTCCAGCAAATGGTCGCCCTGGCTGGCCAGTGGTGCGATGTCGCCGCGCGCTGCCCTGGCGGCCTTGCTAAGCTTCGAAGCCGAACGCGGGGCCAGCGACGGCAGCTACTGGCTGTGGTTCGAGTTGCTCTGGCGCGACCACTTTCGACTCATGCACCGCAAGCACGGACGTCGCCTGTACCGCGCGCAAGGCCTTTCTGAGCGACCCGAACACCGTGCGCCCAGGCTCAACGCCAGCAAGTTCGCGCAGTGGTGCGCTGGCCAGACCGGACAGTTGCTGGTCGACGCCGGGATGCGCGAGCTGAGCCGCACCGGATTTTTGTCCAACCGCATGCGCCAGATCGTGGCCAGCTACTGGATGCATGGAATGGGTGGCGACTGGCGCGCAGGCGCGGCCTGGTTCGAATCGCAGCTGCTGGATTTTGATGTGCACAGCAACACCGGCAACTGGCTGTACATCGCTGGTCGCGGGACCGATCCGCGCGGCGGGCGGGCGTTTGACCTTGCCGTGCAGGCGAAGCGGCACGATCCAGACGGTGTCTACCAGGCCATGTGGCGCTGAGCGGGGTCACAATCGCGGCCAAGGAGAAAACATGGCCCGATTGACCCCGCTATCACCAGAGACCACGCCCGAGCTGCAGCCTCACTTCGACTTTTTCCTGGGCACACTGGGCTTCACGCCCAACAGCGTGCTCACCATGCAACGCAAACCCAAGCTGGCGCAGGCGCTGGCGGTGATGAATGCGGCGGTGATGGACCCCGCCGGCGAGGTGGATCTGGGCTTTCGGCGGCTGGTCGGACATGTGGTCAGCCAGGCTGCAGGGTGTGTGTATTGCCAGGCCCATACGCTGCTGGGCGCGAAAAACTTTGGCGTGAGCGATGCCAAGCTGGCCGATACCTGGACCTACGCGAACAGCGCGCACTACAGCGAACGCGAGCGCCTTGCACTGGACTTTGCGCTGGCCGCCGCCTCGCAGCCCAATGCGGTGACCGACAGCCAGTTTGCCGAGCTGCAGCGGCACTGGAGCGACGGCGAAATCGTGGAGTTGCTGGGCGTGGTGGCGATGTTTGCGTTTCTCAACCGATGGAACGACACCCTGGCCACGCCGCTGGAGGCCGTGCCGAGTGCACTGGCGTCCGAGGTGCTGGGGGCGCGAGGTTGGCAAGCCGGCAAGCACGGCGGCTAAGGAAGGACTTGTGCGGACGGTTCCGACCGGCGCGGCCGAGCCTACTTCCAGCGCAGCGGCACGATGTGCACGCTGCCCAGCGTGCTGGAGAGCGTGATCTCGCCCTCCTGAACCGTTGCCTGCAGCTGCATGCTGCGCTCGGCCAGGGCAGCCAGCGCGGGGGCGGCTTCGGTGGGCAGGCGCCAGGCCTGCAACTTCTCCAGGCGCGAAACCTTGTTCTCCATCCCGCGCCACCACACGTCGGCTGCTGATCCGAACGCGTAGACAAAAACCGCGTCAGCCTTGCTGCAGGCCTTGGCCAGCGGCTTGTCTTCGGGCTGGCCCACCTCGATCCAGATCCGTTTGCGGCCGGTGTAGTCGGTCAGCGACACGTCGGGATCATCGGGATCGGACAGGCCAGCGCCAAAGGCCAGCGTGCCATCGCCGCCGCAGGTGTCGACCAGCTCGTGGGCATGGATCGCCAGCGCCACCAGCCGGACCATCATGCGCTCGTCTGTCTCGCTGGGGTGACGGGCCAGGGTGAGCGCGTGGTCGGCGTAGTAACTGTGATCGATGTCGGCGATCTGCAGGTTCGCTTTGAAGATGGTGGATTTGAGGGCCATGAGGTGTGCAGAGCATACCTGCTGGGTCCGCGCACCTGGCCTGCGCACAGGTTGCCGGATGCGTCGGCTGGAAATCTGACGCCGATTCGGGTAAATCCTGAGTGCATGCGTCAATGGATGCTGTAACGTATACATTAATGAATCCGTGCAACATCCCTGTCCCTGAAACCACTGCCGTGACCGACCTGGCCAAGCTGGGCACCGTGGGTGGTGGGTTGGTGCGACCGGAGTGTGTGCTCGCCACCCGGGCGGGCGATCTTTACACGGCCGACTGGCGCGGCGGTGTGGCCCACACCCGACCCGACGGCCGCCAGACGCTCTATACCCCGCCCATGGTCGACGGCCTCACGCTGCGGCCCAACGGCATCGCCCTGATGGCCGACGGCAGTTTTCTGGTGACCCAGCTCGGTGAGAACGATGGCGGCGTGTATCACCTGAGCCGCGATGGCCGCATCCGCCCCTGGCTGATGCAGGTCGACGGGGTAAATCTGCCCCCCACCAACTTTGTGGTGCAGGACGGCGCCGGGCGCACCTGGGTCACGGTCAGCACCCGCATGACGCCGAGAGCGCAGGGCTACCGCAGCGACGTGGCCAATGGATTCATTGTCTGTGTCGATGCGGGAGGCGGCGCGGCCATCGTGGCCGACGGCCTGGGCTACACCAACGAAGTGGCGCTCGACGCCACAGGTCGGTGGCTGTACGTGAACGAAACTTTTGGGCGCCGGGTGTCGCGCTTTCGGGTGGCGCCTGACGGTTCGCTCGGACCCCGCGAAACCTTCACCACCTTCGGCGCCGGCACCTACCCCGATGGGCTGGCCTTTGATGAGCAAGGTGACCTCTGGGTGGTCAGCATCGTGAGCAACCGCCTGATCCGCGTCGCGCCCGATGGCAGCCAGCGTATCTGGCTGCAGGACGTGGACCCCGTACACCTGGCCTGGACCGAAGCCGCATTTCAGAATGGCGAGCTGGGCCGCCCGCACCTCGACGGCGTGAAGAGCCAGCGCCTGTGCAACATTTCCAGCATCGCCTTTGCCGGCCCCGAGCGCCGCCTCGGCGTGTTCGGCTGCCTGCTCGGCGACCAGTTGCACACCCTCAACATGCCCGCGCCGGGACTGGCGCCGCACCACTGGAGCTTTGCATGACCCTAGCCTTGACCTCGGTATCGCTGGTCGACACCGCCTACGAACAGATCCGGCGCCGGATTCTCGACAACGTCTGGCCACCCGGCCACCGCGCGCTGGAGCAAGAGGTGGCGCTCGCCCTCGGCATGAGCCGCACGCCGGTGCGCGAAGCCCTGGTTCGGCTGGAAAACGATGGCTTGGTGGAGGTGGTGCCGCGCCATGGCATGCGGGTGCTGCCGGTGTCACCGACCGACATGCGGGAGATTTACGAAATTCTCACCGCACTGGAGTGCATGGCCGCCGAGATTGTGGCGAGCCGCCAGCCCAGCGAGGCCGAGCTGGCGCCGCTCACCCTGGCCACCGACGCCATGGAAGCAGCCCTCGCGGCCGACGACCTTGACGCTTGGGCGGCAGCCGATGAGCGCTTCCACGCAGGTCTGATCGAACTCAGCGGCAACCGCCAGCTGGCGGCCACGGTCTGGAACTACTGGGACCGCGCCCACCGGGCCCGCATGTTCAGCCTGAAGCTGCGACCCAAGCCGGTGAACTCTACCCAGGACCACCGCGAACTCGTGGAACGCCTGCGCGCTGGCGATGCGCGCGGCGCCGCCGAGGTCAACCGCACCCACCGCGCCCGCGCCAGCCGCGAGCTGCTGGCCATCTTCGAGCGCTTCAAGCTCGCGCAGATGTGATGCCCAGGTCCAGCTATTCGATCGCGGTGTTGCCGGGCGACGGTATCGGCCACGAAGTCATGGCGGCTGCGCTGGAGGTGCTGTGTGCGCTGGAGTCGCGCATTGGCCGGCGCTTCGTGACCAGTCCCCACGCCGCCGGCGCACAACACTACGCCGACACCGGCGTGGCCCTGCCCGAGCCGGTGCTCGAAGCGTGCCGGCGCGCCGACGCCATCCTGTTCGGCGCCATGGGCCTGCCCCATGTGCGCGACGCCCAGGGCACCGAGGTGATCCCGCAGCTCGACATCCGCTTTGCGCTGGATCTTTACGCGGGTGTGCGCCCCATCAAGACCTGGCCGGGTCTGCCCACGCCGCTGTCCGACCCCCGAGCCGCACAGATCGACATGGTGCTGGTGCGGGAAAACACCGAAGGTCTGTTTTACGCGCGCGGCCGCGGCGTGATCGAAGGCGAGGGCGAAAACGCGGCTGCCTTCGACACCATGCGCATCTCCCGCAAGGGCACGGCACGCGTGGTGGACTTTGCGCTGCGGCTGACCGAGCAGCGGCGCGCACGCGGACGCCCCGGTCGGCTCACCAATGTGGACAAGGCCAACGTGTTTCGGTCCATGGCCTTCTGGCGGGAGGTGTTCGTGGAGCGCGCCACGCACTTCCCCCAGATCACCACCGAACACGCGTACGTGGATGCGATGGCGCTCAACCTGGTGCTCAAGCCCTGGACCTACGACGTGCTCGTGACCGAGAACATGTTTGGCGACATCCTGTCCGACCTGATTGCATCGCTGGTCGGCAGCATGGGCATGGCGCCCTCGGGTGACATCGGCGATCACCACGGCCTGTTCCAGCCCGCACACGGCACCGCCCCTGACATTGCAGGCCGAGGCATCGCCAACCCCACAGCCATGATCCTGTCGGTGGCCATGATGCTGGAGTGGCTGGGGGAACGCCACGCCGACGCGGCGTTGCTCGACGGCGCCTCGATCATCGAGTCGGCGGTCCACCGCGCGTTTCTGGAGCAATCGGTCAGGCCCTACGACTTCGGTGGCCAGAGTGGCACCCAGGCCATCGCTGAAGCGGTCGTGGCCCGGCTATGAGCCACCGTGTCGTCATCGCCGGCGCAGGCTATTTTGCTGCGCACCAGCTGCAGGCCTGGCAAGACCTCGGCGTGGCGCGAGCCGGTCTGTGTGACCTCGACACCCAAAAGGCCGAGGCGCTGGGCGCGCGATTTGGAATTGATCGGGTCAGCGCCGACTGGGAAAGTTTGCTGGATGCCACCGCCCCCACGGTGGTGGACATCTGCACGCCGCCCGGCGCCCACGCGCCACTGGTTCGCGCCGCCCTGAGGCGCCGCTTGCCGATCATTTGCCAGAAGCCCTTCGGCAATCACCTGGACGAGGCGCGCGCGCTGGTGCATGAGGCCGAACAAGCCGGAGTGCCGCTGGTGGTGCACGAAAACTTCCGCTTCATGCCCTGGTTCCGGGAGTGCCGCCGATTGCTCGATGCGGGCTTTCTAGGCCGATTGCACGGCATCACGTTTCGGCTGCGTCCGGGCGATGGCCAGGGGCCACGGGCCTACCTGGACCGCCAGCCCTACTTCCAGACCCAGGCGCAGTTGCTGGTCAAAGAGACCGGGGTGCACTACGTCGACACCTTCCGCTACCTGATGGGAGAAGTGGTCGCCGTCACCGCGCGGCTGCGCCGCCTCAACCCGGTGATCGCGGGCGAAGACGCCGCACTGGTGATCTTTGAATTCGCCAACGCGGCGACCGGCCTGTTCGACGGCAACCGGCTCAACGACCACGTGGCGCACGATCCACGCCGCACCATGGGCGAGATGTGGCTCGAAGGAGCGGCCGGTGTGTTGCGCCTGGACGGCGATGCCCGCCTGTGGTTCAAGCCACATCAGGGCGAAGAGCGGCCACATGCTTACGACGCTGGCGATCAGACCGCGTTTGGCGGCGCCTGCCGCGCGCTGCAGGCCCATGTTCTGCGCCACCTCGACAACGGGGATCCGCTGGAGAACGCGGGCCGCGATTACCTGCGCAACCGAGAAATCGAAGCGGCCATCTACCAGTCACACGACAGCGGCCAGCGTATCGCTCTGTCATCCCCGTTTGCCAGTTCCCCCACCCCCTGAAGAAGGAGACAACCATGACCCGAGTTTCATTGATCGCCAGTGCATCCCTCACCGCCTTGCTCACCTGGAGCCTGCCGGCGGCGGCGCAGACCGTGCTCAAGTTCAGCCACACCGACCAGCAATCCGGCGCGCGTCAGGCCGCGGCCCAAGTCTTTGCCAAGAAGGTCGAAGAGCTGACCCAGGGACGCTACAAGGTCAACGTTTTCTGCTGCAGCCAGCTCGGCAATGACCCGAAAAACATCGAGCAGCTGGCACTCGGCGGCATCGACTTCACCGTGTCGGCCACCGGTTCGTACGCGTCGCAGCTGCCCAGTCTGAATCTGACCATGATGCCCTTCATGGTCGACAGCTACGCTCAAGGCTGGAAGCTCTACGACGAGAGCAAATGGATCCAGGACCAGTTCGCCAAGGCACCGGAAAAAGGTTTTCGTTTCCTGGCCACCTGGGAGGCCGGCTTTCGCAGCATGACCACCAAAGAGCCGCTGATGTCGCCCGATGATGCCAAGGGCAAAAAGCTGCGCACCTTCCCCAACGAAATGATGCGCTGGACGTTGGAGGCCATGGGTTTCAACATCCAGATCATGCCGCTGCCCGAGGTGTACCTGGCCATCCAGCAGGGCGCGGTCGCGGGTCAAGAAAACCCGGTCGACACCATCTACTCCAACAAGTTCTACGAAGTCGCGCCCAACGTCACGCTGACCAACCACGTCTACAGCCCGATCCCGCTGGCGATCAGCGAGAAGACCTGGCAAAAGCTTTCGCCAGTCGACCAGAAAGCGGTGAGCGAGGCCGCCAGGGTCGCCGCCACCTTCAGCCGCGAGCTGATCTCAGGCAACGACGCCAAGCTGCTGAAAGAGATGGAAGCCAAGGGCGCCAAGGTCAACGCCAAGCCGAATGTGGCCGCGTTCCGCACGGCGGTTCAGCCGGTCTACGGCAAGGCGCGCGAGAAGTTCGGCGCCGATGTGGATGCCCTGCTCAAAGACGCCGAGATGGTGCGAGCATCGGTGAAGTAAGGAAGAACCCGTGAGCCTGCTGCCTCCTGGACCCGTCGTGCCGGCGCCCCTGCGCTGGCTTGGCACCGCGGTCGACACGGTGATTGTGGTGCTGGGGGGAGCCCTTGTGCTGGTGGTGTTCAGCAACGTGGTGTTGCACGCCTTCGACCAGGACATTGCCTGGACCACCGAGTTCGGCGAGCTCGTGATGGTCTGGACCACCTTCCTGGGGGTAGCCGCAGCGGTACACCGCAACGCGCACATGGCGGTCTCCGAGCTCATCGACCTGCTGCCTGAACCCCGGCCCAGGCTGGTAGCAGATGCTCTGATTCAGCTGATGGTGGCGGCCATTCTGGTGCTGCTGGTGTGGAAGGGCGGCGTGGCCGCTGACGCTGGCTGGGGCAGCGTGCTCACGGTGATGCAATGGCCGATGGCGGTGCAATACCTGTCGCTGCCTGTGTGCTCAGCCATCGCCTTGGTCTTCGTTGCCTGGGATCTGTTGCAGATCGCTCGAGGCGTGCCCCGACAACAACGCTACGCGCCCACCAGCGTCAGCACTGCCTGAAGAAACCTCCCATGTTGCTCGTTTTTCTTCTGGTGGTGTTCTTTGGTCTGGCGTTGGCCGGTCTGCCGGTGGTGTGGTCGGTTCTGGCCACCACGGTGCTGATGATCTGGTCCTTCGATCTCGGACACCCGCTTGAAACCATTTTTCTCACCTTCATCGGCGGGGTGGAGCCCTTCATCCTGATCGCGGTGCCGCTGTTCATCGTGGCCGGCGAAACGTTTTCCCGTGGCGGTGTGGGTGAGCGCATCATTCGATTTGCGCGCTCGGTGCTGGGTTTTCTGCCCGGCGGCCTCGGTATCGTCACGGTGGCTTCGTGTCTGCTGTTTGGTGGTGTGTCCGGATCGGCCATCGCGGGCGCGGCTGCTATTGGCACGGTGATGATTCCGGCGCTGGCCAAGCAAGGTTACTCGCGGGCGTTCGCCTCTGCGCTGATCGCTGCGGCCGGCACCCTGGCCATCATCATGCCGCCCTCGATTCCGCTGCTGGTGTTCGGCTATATCGCGGGCGTGTCGGTGCGCGACCTTTTTCTTGCCGGCATCGTGCCTGCGGTGCTGTTCGGCATCGGCCTGATGCTGGTGTGTGTCTGGTACGGCATTCGCACCGGCTGCGACCGTGGTGGCCAGCGTGCATCGGGCGCCGAGATCTGGGCTTCCTTCAAAGATGCGTTTCCGGCGCTGCTGATGCCGGCCATCATCCTTGGCGGCATCTGGACCGGCTTCTTCACGCCCACCGAATCGGCGGTGGTTGCGGTGATCTATGGCCTGTTGGTCTCGATGCTCTGGTACCGCTCGATTGGCTGGCGCGATCTGCCTGGCTTGCTCTACAGCGCCTTCCTCACCAGTGCGGTGGTGATGGTGGTGGTGGGCGCCACCGCCGCCCTGGCCTGGGTGATCACCGTGGAGCAGGTACCGGCCATCATGATGGAATGGACGCAGGCCCTGGCCGACAACCGCTGGACTTTCTTTCTGCTGATCAACGTCTTCCTACTTCTGCTGGGCATTTTTCTGGAGCCGCTGCCGGCTCTGGTGCTCACCGCACCGCTGTTCGTGCCGCTGGCGCCGTTGTACGGCATCGATCCGGTGCACCTGGGCCTGGTGATGACCTGCAACCTTGCCATTGGCTTGTACACGCCCCCGGTGGGCGGCACGCTGTTTGTCGCGGCCAAGATCGGCCAGGTTGGCATGGGCGACATCTCCCGTGCGCTGATTCCGCTGTTCCTGGTGTCGCTGCTGGTACTAGGACTGATCACCTACGTACAGGCTTTGCCGATGTTTCCGGTCTGGCTGTTGCGATGACCTTCAACGATGAAAGCCACGCCCTGATGTTCACCGTCGTCGTCGAATTCCACATCCAGCCCGCTCATGTGCAGGCGTTCCGCGAGGCGATGGTGAACAACGCCCGCCAGTCGGTGGCCAATGAGGCCGGCTGCCATGTGTTTGATGTCTGCTGCGACCCGGCCGACCCGACGCTGTTTTTCCTGTACGAGCTGTACGACAGCGCTGAGGCGTTTGCGATTCACCTGAAGGCACCGCATTTCCTGGACTTTGATCTGGCAACCCGGCACATGGTCCAGAGCAAGCGGGTGCGCCAGCTCCAGCGCCTGCCCTGAGCGGCCATCACACAAGAAAAAGGGGTTCCGGTGACGGAACCCCTTTTTTGCGATCTGGTGGCGATAGGTGGACTTGAACCACCGACATCAGCATTATGAATGCTGCGCTCTAACCAACTGAGCTATATCGCCGAAAGACCGGCATTATAGACCAAGGCTGGAGCGGTTTTTTGCCGCCAGCTGCGCGCTCAGCCGGGCTTTTTGGCGTAGGAAGCACACCAGCCCTGAGCACTGACCTGCTTGCCTGAAAACAGCGGGCAGGGCCCACTTTCGCTGCCCGCTGCGCCCTGGTACAGCACGCAGTTGGCGCAAACCGAGCCTTCGACAAAGTTGGGGTGCTTGACCTTGTCCACACGCGCGGCGTCGGCCACATAACCCAGGGCCATGGCGGTGGGCTCGGTCTCCTCGACCATGGGACCACCGGCTGCGGCCGGGGCAGTCGGTGCGGGCGCTGCGGCGGGCTCCGGCGCGGCCATGGGGGCGGGCGCGGGCGCCACCGGAGCTGGCGCAGCGGGTGCGGCTTCGGGCGGGGGTGCTTTCTCTGAACAGGCGGCAGCCAGGGCGGCGCCCGTGAGGGGCACCATCATGATGAATCGACGGCGGTTGGTCATGGCAGGTTCTCCGTGAGGTTGGGCTCGAGGTCTGGGCTTCAGCAAAAGGAAGCTGGTTTGAAGCCGTTATCTTTTGGGTTATAGCCCCTGCGGTGTATGGCGGCTGTGAGCACTTGTTAATTCAGTGTGCCCATGGTGACAGGCCGCGCGGGTTCAGGTGTGCCGGAACGTGGGCTTGCGCTTGTTCACAAAGGCGTCCATGCCCTCTTTCTGGTCGGCGGTGGCGAACATGGCGTGGAACAGGCGTCGCTCAAACATCACGCCATCGGACAGGCCGCCTTCAAACGCACGGTTGATCGATTCCTTGGCCGCCATCACGCTGATGAGCGAGTACTCGCAAATCATGAGGGCAGCAGCCAGGGTTTCGTCCATCAGCTTGTCCAGCGGCACCACGCGGCTCACCAGGCCGGCGCGCTCGGCCTCGGTGGCATCCATCATGCGGCCAGTCAGCACCAGGTCCATGGCCTTGGCCTTGCCCACCGCCAGCGGCAGGCGTTGCGTGCCGCCGGCACCCGGGATGATGCCGAGCTTGATCTCGGGTTGCCCAAACTTCGCGTTGTCGGCGGCGATGATGAAATCGCACATCATGGCCAGCTCGCAGCCGCCACCCAGCGCAAAGCCGCTGACCGCGGCGATCACCGGCTTGCGGATGCTGCGGATGGTTTCCCAGTTGCGGGTGATGTAGTCGTTCTTGTAGACGTCGGTGAAGCCGTAGGTCGCCATGGCGCCGATGTCGGCACCGGCGGCAAACGCCTTTTCACTGCCCGTCACGATCATGCAGCCAATGCCGTCGTCGGCGTCAAACGCCTTCAAGGCTGCGCCCAGCTCAGTCATGAGCTGGTCGTTGAGCGCGTTGAGCTGCTTGGGGCGGTTGAGTGTGACGATGCCCACGCGGCCTTCGGTGCGCACGGTGATGAGTTCTGGGGTGGGGGTGTTGGTCATGGCGGTCCTCGGGTGGTTGCGATCAAACTGTCGACCACTATAGCGGCGGCCCATCCGGGAAAACATTAACCGACCGCTTGGTTGGTTAATGGTAAATTGAGCAAAAGTGGCCAGCGACCTGCGCCACCCGCCTACCCGAGGAGACCCGATTTCATGACCACCGCCACCGCGGACGCCACCGTGCTCTATGAGACGCGTGGGGCCGTTGCCCTGATCACGCTCAACCGCCCTGGCTCGCTCAACAGTTTCACGCGCGCCATGCACGCCGAGTTGTGGCGCGCCTTCGACTACGCCGAGGCCGACAGCGGCATCCGCGCCATCGTGCTCACGGGCGCTGGCCGCGGCTTCTGTGCGGGTCTCGATTTGTCCGAGCTGGATTTCACGCCCGGGCCGAATCAGCTGGAGCGCGCCGATCCCGGCCCGGTGATCGAGGAGGCGTTCAACCCCACGACGCGGCGCATACAGGCTCTGAGCGTACCCATCGTGGTCGCGGTGAACGGTGTGGCGGCGGGTGCTGGCGCGTCTCTGGTCATGGCTTGCGACATCGCGATTGCGGCGCCCGGCGCCAGCTTCGTGCAGGCCTTCAGCAAGATCGGCCTGATCCCCGATGCCGGGGGCAGCTGGTTGCTGGTGGAGCGCCTGGGGCTGGCGCGTGCCATGGCACTGGCCATGACCGGCGACAAATTGCCGGCCGCGCAAGCCAAGGAATGGGGCCTGATCTGGGATGTGACCGACGACCCGTTGACCGCTGCCCTGGCGCTGGCAAACAAGCTGGCCGCCATGCCGACCAAGGCCCTGGTGGCCACGCGCGCCCTGTTGCGCGACGCCAGCACACGCAGTCTGAACGAGCACCTCGATGTCGAGCGCGACACCCAGTCAACCCTGGGCGCGACCCACGATTACATCGAGGGTGTGACGGCGTTTCTGGAAAAACGACCACCCCAATTCAAGGGCACATGAACATGACGCCTGATCAAATCGCTTTGCGTGTGGGGGAGGTGATGTTTGCCAACGATGTGGCGAGCAAGGACACCATGGGCATGGAGCTGGTGTCGGTGGCGCCGGGCCGCGCGGTGATGCGCATGGTGGTGCGCCCACTGCACCTCAATGGCCACCAGATCTGCCACGGCGGCTTCATCTTCACACTGGCCGATTCCACCTTCGCTTTCGCCTGCAACAGCCACAACCGCAACACCGTGGCCGCCGGCTGCAGCATCGAGTTTCTGAAACCCGCGCACGCGGGGGATGTGCTCACCTGCGAAGGCGTGGAGCAGATGCAACAGGGTCGCCACGGCGTGTACGACATGAAGGTGGTCAACCAGCGCGGTGAGGTGGTGGCGATGTTCCGCGGCAAGAGCGCGCAGATTCCCGGGACCGTGTTTCCCGAAGAGGAGCCCGAATGAATCACTTCCCCCTGGAGCCGATCGAAAAGGCCAGCATCGACGAATTGCGTGGCCTTCAGCTCAAGCGCCTGCAAGCCACGCTGCGCCATGCCTATCTGAACTCGCCGGTCTACCGCACCAAATTCGACCAGGCGGGTGTGCACCCGGACGATTGCCGAACGCTCGCCGATCTGGCGCAGTTTCCGTTCACCACCAAGAAGGACCTGCGCGACAGCTATCCCTTTGGCATGTTCGCTGTGCCGCGTGAAAAGTGCGCGCGCATTCATGCGTCAAGCGGCACCACCGGCAAGCCGACCGTGGTGGGCTACACCCTGAAAGACATCGACACCTGGGCCACAGTGGTGGCGCGCAGCATCCGGGCCAGCGGCGCGCGGCCCGGCGATCTGGTACACGTGAGCTATGGCTACGGCCTGTTCACCGGTGGCTTGGGAGCGCACTACGGCGCCGAAAAGCTGGGCCTCACCGTGGTGCCGTTTGGCGGTGGGCAGACCGAGCGCCAGGTGCAGCTCATGCAGGACTTCCGTCCCGACATCATCATGGTCACGCCCAGCTACATGCTGGCGATCGCCGACGAGTTCGAGCGACTCGGGATCGATCCGCGCCAGAGCAGCATGCGCATCGGCATCTTCGGCGCCGAGCCCTGGACCAACGACATGCGCACGGCGATCGAAGCGCGCATGGGCATTGATGCGGTGGACATCTACGGCCTGTCAGAAGTGATGGGCCCGGGCGTGGCCAACGAGTGTGTGGAGACCAAGGACGGCCCGACCATCTGGGAAGACCACTTCTATCCCGAGATCATCGATCCCGATACCGGGGAACCAGTGGCTGACGGCGAGATGGGTGAGCTGGTGTTCACCAGCCTGACCAAGGAGGCGCTGCCTATCATCCGTTACCGCACGCGCGACCTGACGCGCCTGCTGCCGGGCACGGCGCGCACCATGCGCCGCATGGAAAAAATCACCGGCCGCAGCGACGACATGATGATCGTGCGCGGCGTCAACGTGTTCCCCACCCAGATCGAGGAGCTGATCCTGAAGCGCCCCGAGCTCAGCGCGCACTACCAGTGCGTGCTCACGCGTGAAGGTCCGATGGACAACCTGAGCGTGGTGGTGGAGACGCGCCCAGGGCTTTCGCCTGAAAGCATTGAAGCGCGCGCCGCCGCCAAGCAGCTGCAGCACGAGATCAAGGTGTTTGTAGGCAGCAGCGTGCGCATTGAGCTCAAGCCCGAAGGCGGCGTGGAGCGCAGCATGGGCAAGGCCAAGCGCGTGGTGGACTTGCGTCAGCGCTAGCGTTTGCTCGCACTTGGAAAAATGGTGTGAACAGGCTCTAGTCCCGCAGCGGCAGCCACATGTGCAGTTTGGTGACCTTGCCTGACGGCGTGGTCACCGCTTGCGGCTCTACGCCATACGTGACAAAACCGTGGCGCTCATACAGTGCAACAGCGGCCCGGTTGCCCTGGGTTACCGTGAGTTGAGCGAGCGAAACACCGCGCCGTTGGCGTGCAGCCTTCAGCACCGTGCCCAGCAACCCGTCTCCCAGCTGATGTCCACGGTGGGAAGGGCGCACGTACATGCCAAACACAGTGCACTTGTGGCAAAGCTTCTCCCGGGTCTGAAAGGACAGACCCGCCACGCCCACCAGTTGGCTCGCAACGAATGCGCCAAACACGCATTCGTTGGCATGGGTGTCCGTTGAGAGGCGATCCTCCCACCACGCCAGGGGCAAAATTTGCCGCTCTGATGGGCTGGATGTGAAGGCGTCGGGGTGCGCTGTGTAGGCCTCCAGCATCAGGTCCCGATAGGCTGGGGCGTCCTCGGGGCGCAGACGCTGTGTCAACACGTCAGGCCTTGCCCAGCCAGCGGCCCAGCAAGCCCGCGTCGCCCACGGCCAGCTTGACCGCCTGCGTGGTCTCGGGCCAGGTCAGCGAGCATCGCAGCAGGCGCTTGTCTCGTGAGATCAGCGCGGTGAGCTGGTTGCGCTGGCCGCGCAAGGTGTTCACCTCGTCGAGCTTGCTGATGCGCCAGGCCTCAGCAAGCTGGCCGCGCTTCAGCGGTTTGAACTCCACGCCCAGCCACTCGTCGCCAGCGGCCATGCCGGCGGCTTCGGCCGCGCCACCGCGCAACACGTTCTTGAGCAACAGCCCGGCGGTCTCGGAAACGCGCAGACCGAGTTGCTGTGCCAGCGGCGCCTTGTCGTGCTTCACCTGGGTACCAGCCTGCTCCAGCAGCTTCAACACCGGCAGGTCGGCCAGGCCGTGCACCCAGTGCTGCAGTTCTGCGTCGAACGAACGGCCGCCGACGCGTTTGAGCGCGCGCGCCACGTCCAGCTCGCGCACCGGCCCTCCCGCGCAGCGCTGCCAGACCTCGCGCATCACGTCGTCCAGCGTGCCACGGCCCTCGGCACGCAGCGTGAGGTCCAGGCACAGCGCCACCAGCGCACCCTTGGTGTAGTAGCTCACCGTGGCGTTGGGCGTGTTTTCCTGGATGCGGTAGTACTTGAGCCAGGCGTCAAAACTGGCCTGGGCCACGCTTTGCACGCGCTGCCCTGGCGTCTGCGCAACCTGATTGACCGTTTTGGTCACGAGGTTCAGGTAGGTGGCGTCGTCGATCAGGTTGGCACGGCGCAGGAACAGGTCGTCGTAGTAGCTGGTGAACCCTTCGAAGAACCACAGCAGCTCGGTGTGGTTTTCGCGGTCGTAGTCGTAGCGCTTGAATTCGGCCGGACGCAGGCGCTTGACGTTCCAGGTGTGGAAATACTCGTGGCTGATCAGGCCGAGCAGCGTGGTGTAGCCGTCGGTGGCTTTGAGTGCGGCGGGTTTTTCGCCAGCGGGCAATGTCCTCGGAAGGTCGGCTCGGGTGCTGATCAGTGCCGTGGAGTTGCGGTGCTCCAGCCCGCCATAACTGTCCCCGCTGGCGTGCAGCATGAAGAGGTAGTTTTCGAAAGGTGCCTTGCCCTGGGTGCCATGCCAGAAGTCGATCTGCGCTTCACAGATGCGCTGCGTGTCGGCCAACAGGCGTGCGCCATCGAACCAGCCACCGGCGCCGCTGACCACGAAGCGGTGAGGCACGCCGCGCGCCGTAAACTCGCCGCGCCAGAAAGTGCCGAGTTCGACCGGGCAGTCGGCGAGTTCGTCGTAGTCGCCAGCGAGGTAGGTGCCGAAGCCGGCAGCGTCCACCTGTTGCGGTGCGAGGCCGGTGGCCACTTGCCAGCCGGTCGGCAGGTTGTCTGCCTTCACCTCCAGCACGTGCGGCGCGCCGTCCTGCCCGATCACGCGCAGGCACAGGCTGGTGGCGTTGAAGAAGCCGCGCGTGCAGTCGAGAAACGCGGTGCGCACCGAGGCGTCAAAGGCGTAGATCTCGCAGGTGAAGGTGAGTGGCGCACGGGGGGTGCCCTGTGCCTCCCAGGTGTGTTTGTCGAGCTGTTTGAGCGGCACGGGTTCGCCGCCTTGCAGCGCGCGCAGGTGCTGCAGGTGTTGGGCAAACTCACGCACCAGGTAGCTGCCTGGAATCCAGACCGGCAGGCGCACGCGCTGGCGCGCAGCCGGCTGGGCGATGGTCAGCGTGACCTCGAACAGGTGGCTGTGAGGGTCCTTCGCCCGCACCTGGTAGTGGACCGCTGGTGTGGCGGACATGGATTTGCGGTCGGCACGGGACTGGGCAGTGGGCATGGGGTCCGATCTACAAGGCGCCGGCGCCGATGAAGCAGCTCAGGGCGGCCACGAAGGACAGGCGAAAGCGCAAGCTGAGCCAGCGCTGCAGGCCGGCGCGTGCATACAGCGTGCGGTCGGCCAGGTAACTCAGGATCAGCACAAAGCCCAGCCAGGCCAGGCCAGCAAAAGGGGGCATCAGCACGCCGGGCCAGGCGAGCAGCGAGAGCGTGATGCCCCAGAGGAAGTGGTTGCGCTGGCCGTGCGGTGCGCCGCTCGGCGGGCGCTGTGCGCCGAGCCAGCCCAGGCCCCAGTGCACACCGCCGAGGAAGGACACGATGAGCGCGCCGTAGGCAGCCAGGGCCATCACCACCCAGTCCTGCAGGTGCTCGTCAATCGCCCACAGCAGCAGCGCCAGGCCAGTGAAGGGAATCAGCCCAGCGTAGCCCAGGATCTCGATCAGCCTCTGGTCCTGGACGGGGTCCAGCGGGTCGGGTGACGGCGCGGAGCTCGACACGTTGGTCAGGGCTTGGCTTCGGTCAGGAATTTTTCAATGCGGTCGGCCGGGATCGCTCCCGGCACGCGCGAGCCGTCGGCGAAGATGATGGTCGGTGTACCGGTGATGCGGGCCTTGCGGCCGAACTCCACATTGCGCTGCAGCGGCGCCGTGTCGCATTTGGCCTCGGCCGGCGTGATGTCTTCCAGCATCCAGTCGTTCCAGGCCTTGCCCTTGTCTTTGGCGCACCAGATGTTGCGCGACTTCTCCGCCGAGTCGGCGCCCAGGATGGGGTAGAGGAACAGGTGCACGGTGACGTTGTCGATCTTGACCAGGTCGCGCTCGAAGCGCTTGCAATACCCGCAGTTGGGGTCTTCGAACACCGCCATCTTGCGCTTGCCGTTACCGCGCACGATCGTGAACGCGTCCTTGATAGGCAGGTCGGCAAAGGCGATCGCGGTGAGTTTGTTGACCCGCTGCTCGGTGAGGTCCACGCGCGAGCGGGTGTCGATCAGCGAACCCTGGAGCAGAAAATTGCCCTGAGCGTCGGTGTAGAACAGATCGGTACCGTTGAAGCGCACTTCAAACAGCCCGGGCATCGGTGTCTTGCTGATTTCGTCGATCTTGGGCAGGTTGGGCAGGCGCTCGGCCAGGTTCTTGCGGATCGTGGCTTCCTGCGCCCATGCGCCCAGGCTCAGGGCGGTCAGTACGGCGAAGAGGGTGGTCTTGAACAATGTCATGGAAGTGCCCTGAGGCCTGAAGGTGAAAAAAGAAGGGTGACAGCGAATCGGGGTCAGCCAACCTGCCCCATGGCCTGTCGGGCCAGCCAGTGTTTGAGCGGGCCCAGCCGGTCTACGCTGCGCAGGCCCCAGTTGCGCAGGGCCTGCACCCGCGTGTCGGGCAATGCAAACAGCCCAAACAGGCTGTCGGTGAGCCAGCCCATGGTGTGTGCATCGGCCTGCCGGGCGCGCTCGTAGCGCCGAAGCAGTTTCAAATCGCCGAGTTCGCGCCAGTATTCCCGCTCGTGGATCACGCGCGCCAGCTCGGCCACATCGCCCAGACCGACGTTCAGACCTTGGCCCGCCAGCGGGTGCATGGCGTGGGCTGCGTCACCGGCCAGCGCCACGCCGCCGCTGGGCGTGCGGGTCACCCACCGATGGGCGTTCGAACGTTCCAGAGGCCAGGCCTGCGGGGGATTGGTCAATTGCATGTCGCCCAGTGCGTTGCCGCAACGGGCCTGCACCGCCTGAGCCAGCGCCTGAGGGGCACCGGTCAGCCAGTCATCGGCCTGTTGCGCAGGGACTGACCACACCAGGGCCACGGAGTTCCCCTGTTCGCCTTCCAGCGGCAGCAGGGCCATCACCTCGCCCTGCGCAAACCACTGTCTGGCTACGCCGCCGTGCGGCAAGGTGCAGCGCAGTCGGGCGGCCACCGCTTTGTGGGGATAAGGGCGCACTTCATAGGTAAGTCCCAGCTCGACTCGGGTGGCGCTGCGTTTGCCTTCGCAGATCACCGTGAGGGCGGCCGGGGGCGCTTCGCTCAGGCATTCGATGCTGCTCTGGAAGTGCACCGCATGCGCCAGGCGCTGCTCGAGGGCGGGCACGTCGACGATCCAGCTCAGCGCGGGCGTTCCTTGTTCGGCCGCCGAGAATTGCAGTCGGCCACCGTCGTCGCCGCGCACATCCATCGCGGTGACCGGGGTGACCGCCGGTGTGGCGGACTCGGGCAGCGAGTGGGCCGGGTCTGCGGGATGGCCTTCGGGCCAGGCGCGTACTGAGCGCAGCAACTCGCGCGACGCCGCGTTGATCGCATAGGCGCGCACATCGCCGTGGCCGGACGCAGCGCGTGGCGAGGTGACCAGTGCCACGCGCAGACGGTCGCGCGCCAGCAGCAGAGCCAGGGTCTGGCCCACCACGCCATCGCCGCGCACGGCCACGTCAAAACGCCGGCGGCCGGTCGGGGGGGTGGAAACGCTTGCCATGAGAGGGATTCTAGGAGCAGGTCACAATTCCGCACGAAGCGCCCGAGGGCAACCCTCTGACCGGCACCGACGGCCCGCCTGTCGTCAACCCATGCACCGCAAAGCCGCCATGAATTCACCGACCACCGCTGCCAACGTGCAAGCCACCATCGAACAGCTCTGGGTTTACCCCATCAAGTCCTGCGGCGGCGTGGCGCTGACCGAGGCCGAGCTCACCGACACCGGCCTGGCCTATGACCGCGCCTGGATGGTGGTGGATGCCGAAGGCGAGTTCGTCACCCAGCGCGAATTGCCGCGCATGGCGCTGATCCAGCCGGCCTTCAAGCATGGTCAGCTGGTGTTGCGTGCGCCCGGCATGTTGGCCTTGCACCTGTCGCTGGAGGCCGCCGAATGGCCGCAAAAGGTCCGGGTGTGGAGCGACACCGTGTTGGCGTACGACATGGGCGACGTGGCTGCCCAGTGGTTCAGCGACTTCCTCGGGCCGGATGCGCCGGCCGATCTGAAGCGCCTGCGGCTGGTGCGCTTCGACCCCGAGGTGAAGCGCGCTTGCGACGCCCGATGGACTGGCGGCCGTGAAGCCAACACCCAGTTTGCCGACGGCTTTGGCCTGCTCGTGACCAGCACAGCCTCGCTGGCCGAGCTCAATGAACGCCTGGCGAAAGCCGGCGAGGCGCCGGTGACCATGCAGCGCTTCCGGCCCAACATCGTGCTCGGCGGCATCGAGGCCCACGACGAAGACCGCCTGGGCGCCATGACCATCATCACGGGAGCGGATGCCGCGGCGGTGATCGAACCCGTGAAGCCGTGCGCACGCTGCCCGATCCCCAACATCGATCCCGCCACCGCGGTGTCTACGCCCGCCGTGAGCGATGTGCTGCAAAGCTACCGCCAAGACCCGCGTGTGAATGGCGCCATCACCTTTGGCATGAACGCCATGGTGTTGCAAGGCGATGGTCAGTTGCTGAGGCTGGCGCAGCGCGTGGTGGCGGACTGGCGTTTCGAGGGTTGAACGAGGGGCGCTTGCCCGAGGCCCCGCGGCACTGCGCACCAGCTGCGTTCGCCCATTTCTGGATTGGGCCTGGGCGACCGCTCTGACCATCTGGACAGCCGGCCTGCCAAGCCGTGCGAGATGACCGATGGCCTGGCGAGATGAGGGTGCCATCGCCTGTACGTGGGCAGCCTGCCTTTTCGGGATGCAGGTATCGGGCGCCTCGCCATGGTGGTGCCAGGCGATTCGGCGGCAGCGCGTCAATCGCTCCGGCGACGCGTCGCGAACGAGACATTTCCTAGACCATAAAGCTAGCATGGGTTTTTTCCGAGCCTGCTTTGCGTCACAGAATGAATCGCCCGGAAAAGAGTTTCCGGGTGAATTACATCCACAAGAGGAGACACACATGAAGAGCACAAAACTGGTGCTGGCCTTGATGGCCTGCGGCTTGGCCACGGCGGCGATGGCGCAAGCGGGGAAAGACAACCTCGCCACACTCAAGCAGATGAAGGTGTCAGGGGTTGATCTCAACATCCCGGTCGTGCCGCAGGAGGGGAAGAATGCGGCCGCCATCCGGGCCAACCTCAAGGCGGTGAAGCTGCCGCCGGGTTTCAAGATCGAGTTGTATGCCGTGGTACCCGATGCGCGCCACATGGCGGTGGCACCGTCCACCAACATGCTGTTCGTGGGCACCCGCAAGACATCGGTCTGGGCGGTGACCGACCGCAACGGCGATGGCACGGCCGACGAGGTCAAGCAATTTGCCCCGAGCCTGAAGTTTTCCAACCCGAATGGCGTGTGCTGGACCAAGGACGGCTTCCTGATCGTGGCCGAGCACAACCGCGTGCTCAATTTCCCCGCTGCCGAGTTCTTCTATGAAGGCCCGGATGTGGCGGTGATCGAGGTGGTGCCGCAAGGCGGGCTGATTCCGGTGGAAGAGGAGTCGTTCAACCACGGCGCGCGCACCTGCCGCGTGGCCGACGATGGCAAGCTCTACATCACGTTGGGCCAGCCCTACAACGTGCAGCCCGCCGGAAAGGTGGCCTTGTACGAAAAGCTCGGCATTGGCGGCATGATTCGCATGAATGCCTTCGATGGCTCGGGCCGTGAGGTGGTGGCCAAAGGTGTGCGCAACTCGGTCGGCATGGACATCAACCCCAAGGACAAGGTGGTCTGGTTCACCGACAACCAGACCGACGGCATGGGCGATGAAACGCCGCCGGGCGAACTCAACCGCATCACCAAAGCCGGGGGCGAGCATTTTGGTTACCCCTTCATCCACGGCAACAACGTTCAGATCGCTGGTACCGCGGCCGCACCGGATCTGAAGGACATGAAGGCGCCAGCGGCCTGGACCAAGCCGCAAGTGGAGTTCCCTGCGCATCAGGCCCAACTGGGCATGACGTTCTACAGTGGCAAGCAGTTCCCGGCCAAGTACCAGAATGGCATGTTTGTGGCGGCCCACGGTTCCTGGAACCGCTCTAAGCCCACGGGCGCACTGATCAACTTCGTGCCGCTGAACCCGGATGGCACGGCCGGCAAGTCTGAGGTCTTTGCCGACGGCTGGCTGGACGAAAACGGTGTCTACAAAGGCCGCCCGGTGGATGTGGCGCCGATGAAGGATGGTTCGCTGCTGATCTCCGACGATTACGTGGGTGCGATCTACCGCGTGACCTACTCCGCCAACTGATCGGGCCCTGCGCACGCAGCCACGCACGGGCGATCCGCTTGGGTCGCCCGTGCTGTCACGACTTACAACTTGGTTTCTGCCATGCGAACTTCCCTTTTTCTGGTCGCGTTGACGCTGGCCCTGGGCGCTGCTCAGGCCCAGGATGCGGCTGCGGGCCGTGTCAAGGCCGCGGCCTGTGCCGTCTGCCACGGCCGCAACGGCATCTCCATGGCCCCCAACGCGCCCCACCTGGCTGGCCAGCCCGCCATTTACCTGGTCGAGCAACTCAAGCACTACCGCAGCGGTCAGCGCAGCCATGAGGTCATGGGCGTGATCGCCAAACCCTTGACCGACACTGAAATCGACAACCTCGCCGCGTGGTACGCCTCACTGCAAATCAGCGTGCAGGTGCCCTGATGCATCACGCATCCTCGAACGCCTCGCTGCGCTGGCTGGCGCTTTCACCGTTGCTGGCTTTGCCGGCACTCCTTCATGCTCAGACCAGCGCCCCGGCGCTCGAGTCCGATGGCGGCTCCCTGGCCCCGGTGGTCATCATCGGCAGCGGTTCGGCCGAGCAGCGCTGGCGCAGCAGCGCTACCGCCGACGTGGTCTACGGCAGCGAGCTGCGCGATGGCCAGTTGCAGATCAACCTGTCCGAAAGCTTAGGTCGTGTGCCCGGCCTCGTCATTCGCAACCGCGAGAACTACGCGCAGGATTTGCAGGTCTCCATCCGAGGTTTTGGCGCGCGCTCCACCTTTGGCATCCGCGGCCTGCGCTTGTTTGTCGACGGCATCCCGGCCAGCGCGCCCGACGGTTCGGGGCAGGCGGCCAACTTTCCGCTGGGCAGCGCCGAGCGCATTGAAGTGGTTCGTGGCCCATTCGCTTCGCTCTACGGCGCTTCCAGCGGTGGCGCGATCCTGCTCTACACCGAAGACGGCGGCCAGCCCGGCGAGTGGCGCACCGGCCTGGCCCTGGGCTCGAATGGCCTGTGGCGCTTGTCGACGCAGGTCAAGGGTCAGACCGGCACGCCCCAGGCGCCCGGCTGGTCGTACACGCTCGATGCCGGCAAGTTCGCCACCGATGGCGCAAGGCCGCAATCTGAAGCCGATCGCAGCACGCTCAACGCCAAGCTCTCGCGCCCGCACGAGGGCGGCCGCACCACGCTGGTGTTCAACCGACAGATCGCTTTTGCGCTGGACCCCCAGGGTTTGACGCAAGCGCAGTACGACGCCGATGCCGAGCAGACCGCGCCGCAGCCGGTGCTCTTCAACACGCGCAAATCGGTCTCGCAGACGCAAGTGGGGCTGGCCTGGGAGCAGGCACTGGGAGGCGGCCACAAGCTAGAGCTCATGGGCTATGGCGGACAGCGCCGTGTCATTCAGTTCCAGTCGATTCCGCCCGGTGCACAGGCTGCGCCCAGCAGTTCCGGTGGCGTGATCGATCTGGACCGCGACTACGGTGGCTTCAACGCGCGTTGGCGCCTGCAGACCGACTGGCAGGGCGGTCGGCTCGATGTGAGCGCCGGGCTGGCGGGAGACCGGCAGTCGGACCTGCGCCGCGGGTACGAAAACTTTGTGGGCACCACGGTGGGCGTGCTGGGCGCGCTCCGGCGAGACGAAACCAACCGCGCCACCACGCTCGATCCCTACCTGCGCGCCTCTTGGCAAAAGGCAGACTGGACACTGGAAGGCGGCCTGCGCCGCGTCAACGCGCGCTACAGCTCGGACGACGTGTTCCTGTCCAACGGCGACCAGAGTGGCTCGACCCAGTTCAGCGGTTACCTGCCCGTGGTGGGCGTGCGTTGGCAGCTCACGCCCCAGCTGCAAAGTTATGCAGCGATTGGCCGCGGCCTGGAGACGCCCACGTTGAACGAGGCCGCCTACCGTCCCGACGGCACCGCCGGCTTCAACACCGACCTCAACGCCTCGCGCAGCACCAGCGCCGAAGTGGGCTTGCGCGGGCGCAATGCGGCGGGTCTGTGGAATGCCACGTTGTTCGACATTCGCACGAAAGACGAAATCGTTTCAGCCGGTACCAGCAACGGGCGCGCCACCTTCACCAACGGCGGCACCACACGCCGCCAGGGCCTGGAGTTGTCGGCGGAGTACGGCCTGGGCAATGTCACGCTCTCCAGCGCTTACACCTACCTGCGCGCGCGCTACGGCAGCGGCACCGCCAGCATCCCGGCTGGCAACCGCCTGCCCGGCTTGCCGGAGCAACAGCTGTTCGCCCAAGTCGGCTGGGCGCCGGGCTTTGCCGCTGACATCGGCGGCCAGTTCGCGCTGGAGGCCCGCCACAGCAGCAAAGTGTTCGCCAACGATGCCAACACCGCACAGGCCGCGGCCTACACCTTGCTGGGCTTGTCCGCCCGCTTCGAGCAAACCGCCGGCGCCTGGACCTGGCGCCAGTTCGTTCGCATCGACAACCTCATGGACCGGAAGTACGTTGGCTCGGTCATCGTGAACGACGGCAACAGCCGCTTCTTTGAGCCCGGGCTCGGTCGGGCGGTGTCGGTGGGGGTGGAGCTGTCGCGGCGCTTTTGAACGGGCTGGGCAATGGGCAGGCGGTTTTCGGACGCATCACAGGGTGAAGTCATCTGCGGTTCGTCGCATGTCGGCATCGATGACGCAGGGGCAGCCCCGTAAAATGCCGGGTTACCCACAGAACCCGAAAGTCCCGACATGAGCCTTCAATGCGGCATCGTGGGCCTGCCCAACGTTGGCAAGTCCACCCTCTTCAACGCGCTGACCAAAGCCGGCATCGCGGCCGAGAATTACCCCTTCTGCACCATTGAGCCCAACACCGGGGTGGTGGAAGTGCCCGATCCTCGGCTCGCCCAGCTGGCGGAAATCGTCAAGCCCGAGCGCGTGGTGCCGGCCATTGTGGAGTTCGTGGACATCGCCGGCCTGGTGGCCGGGGCGAGCACGGGCGAAGGGCTGGGCAACAAGTTTCTGGCGCACATCCGCGAGACCGATGCCATCGTCAACGTGGTGCGTTGTTTTGAAGACCCGAACGTGATTCACGTGGCCAACAAGGTCGACCCGATTGCCGACATCGAGGTGATCCAGACCGAGCTGTGTCTTGCCGATCTGGCCGCGGTGGAAAAAGCTTTGCACCGCGTGCAAAAAACGGCGCGCTCGGGCGACAAGGAATCGATCAAGCAGGTGGCGATTCTGGAGCGTTGTCAGGTGGCGCTCAACGACACCCAGCCGGTGCGCACGATCGCCTTCAGCAAGGAAGAACAGGCCCAGCTCAAGCAGTTTTTCCTGATCACCGCCAAGCCGGCGATGTTCGTGGCCAACGTGGCCGAGGACGGTTTTGAGAACAACCCGTTCCTGGATCGTCTGCAGGCCTTCGCGGCCAAACAGAATGCGCCGGTGGTGGCGATCTGCGCCAAGATCGAGGCCGAGCTGTCCGAGATGGACGACGCCGACCGCCTTGAATTCCTGAAGGAGCTGGGGCAGGACGAGCCAGGGCTGAACCGACTGATCCGCGCGGCCTACCAACTGCTCGGGCTGCAAACCTACTTCACCGCCGGGGTGAAAGAGGTGCGTGCGTGGACCATCCACAAGGGCGACACCGGCCCGCAGGCCGCCGGCGTGATCCACACCGATTTTGAGAAGGGCTACATCCGCGCCCAGACCATCGCCTTCGACGACTTCATCAGCTACCAGGGTGAGCAGGGTGCCAAAGACGCTGGCAAGATGCGCGCCGAGGGCAAGGAGTACGTCGTGAAAGATGGCGACGTCATGAACTTCCTGTTCTCTTCTTGAGCGTGACTCACATGGCAGGCGCCGAACCCCAGCGCCTGGCCAAGCGGTTGTCGGCGCAGTTGCCCTGTTCGCGCAGCGATGCCGAGCGCTACATCGCTGGCGGCTGGGTGCGGGTGGACGGCGTGGTGGTGGAATCGCCCATGGCCCGCGTGACCGCCGGGCAGACCGTCACCCTCGACTCCAAGGCGCAGCTCGAAGATCTGGCCTCGGTCACGCTGGTGTGGCACAAGCCTGCTGGGGTGGTGCTGCCCGAGATCACCCTGCCCGGCGATGCGCCCCTTCCCGACGCACTGGCAGCACAGTGGTTTGTGCCCAGCCAACGTTTCAAGGGCGACCGTTCCGGAGTGCGACCCCTCAAGATTCACCTGCACAAGCTGCTGGTCGCTGCCCCGCTGGCGCCGCTGGCCAGCGGCCTGATGGTGTGGACGCAGAACCCGGGTGTGGCGCGCAAGATTTCCGATGCGGGCGCGGCCATCGAGCACGAATGGCTGGTCACCGTCGCCGATGACCCGGGCCTGGACGACGCCGCGCGGCGCGATGCGGTGTTGAAATCGTTCCAGCAGGCGCTGTTTTTTGAAGGCTGGGCGGTGCCGAGTGCGCGGGCCAGCTGGCAAAGTGAGCGCCGCCTGCGGCTGGCGATCAAAAACACGCGACCCGGCCAGGTGGCGCACCTTTGTGAGCGTGCCGGCGTGGTCCCGACGGCGGTGCACCGCCTGCGCCTGGGCCGCATCGGATTGGGCGGGCTGGCGGTTGGCCAGTGGCGTTACCTGATGCCTTACGAGCGTTTCTGAAAGGGTGAAATCAGGCGCGCATCGTCCGCCGCGCCGCCCACACGCTCAGGGCCATGGCCAGCCCCATCATCACCAGCCCCACTTCGTGCAGGCGCAGCATCTGACCTTGCGCGATCAGCACACCGCCCAGGGCCGCGCCCAGTCCCTGACCGCCGTACATGGCCGAGGTGTTGAGTGCGATCGTGGCCGAGGCCAGATCGGGTGACAGGTTCACCAGGCGTGCCTGTTGCGCAGAGTTGGCCGCAAAGCAGCCGATGGCCCAGGGCACCAGCACCAGCGCCTGCTGCCAGAAGCCGAGCCGGCCCAGCGGCCACAGCAGCAGCGAGATCGCCATCGCGCTCATCATCCATAGCGCGGCGCGAGGTGCTCCGATCTGGTCGATCCAGCGCGACAGGCCGACGTTGCCCAGGAATCCGAAGGCGCCGAACCAGAGAAACATCAGCGACAGCGCGCCGCCGCTCATACCCAGTGTCTGCACAAAATAGGGAGCGAAATACGAGAACAGCGTGAACTGCGCAAATGACATCAGCAGCGTCACACCTACGGTCAACATCAGCGCCGATGAGCCCAGAGTCTTGCCCCAGGCCTTTCGCGACAAGGCTGCGGGCCGGATGCCGTTGGGCATCTCGTGCCAGACCCAGGCCGCGCTCATGAGTGACATCAGCGCCACCAGCGCAAACGCCCAGCGCCAGCCCAGGTCGTTGCCGATCCAGGCGGACAAAGGCATTCCCATGACCGAGGCCACCGACCAGCCGAGAAACACAAAAGTCACCGCGCGCCCGCGCTGCGCCGGTGGCACCAGCAGTCCCACGCTGGCTGCAGCCTGAGGCGTAAAGATCGCAGGAGCAATCACCGCCAGCACGCGCAGCGGCAGCAGCGCGGTGTAGCTCGGCGCGACGGCGCAGATGGCGGTGAGAACACCGTACCAGATCAAGGAGAGGGTGAGCAGGCGGCGCCGGTCCCAGCCCGCGACCACCGACGCGAACATCGGTGCACCCAGCCCCATCAGGATCGCCGCGGCTGTGATCAGCTGACCGGCCTGCGGGATCGATATGCCGAGCGAAATGCTGATGTCGTTGAGCGTGCCAGGCACCACCATCACCCCGGTGCCAATCACGAAGTTGCCCGCCATCAGCGCCCAGAGGGCGCGCGGCAGCGGTGTGCTGGCAGCGCTGGGCAGGGTGGGGGTGTGCATCAGAGGTCGGTCAGGCAGCGGGTGTCAGACCGGCAGTATCGCTCCGCCGATCAGAGCGGCAGTCCCCCGGGGAAAACCCACAGCAGTGCGGCCGTCATCGTGACGTAGCGCGCGAACTTTCCGATGGCCATGTAGAGCACGCAAGGCCAGAACGGAAACTTCAGCCAGCCTGCCACCGCACACAGCGGGTCGCCCACCCCCGGCAACCAGCTCAGCAGGCAGGCCTTGGGACCGAATCGCTCCAGCCAGCGCAAGGCGCGCAGTTCGGTCGGCTGGCCATGGCGCACCTTGTCGACCGCGGTGTGGGCGCCATACCCCATGAGCCAGGACACCGCCCCCCCGAGGGTGTTGCCCGCGGTGGCCACGGCCATGGTCGGCCAGAACAGATCGGGGTTGAGCTTGAGCAGACCGAACACCACCGCCTCCGAGCCCAGAGGCAGCAAGGTGGCCGACAGGAAGGAAACCACAAACACCGTGCTCAGGCCCAATTCGGGCATGGCCAGCGCCTGCATCAGAGAGTGGATCCAGTCGGGCATGGTGGGTGGTGTCTGGCAGATGGTGGTGAAGCGGTGGCGAGCATATCGCCTGCTAAAAAAAGAGGCAGATACAATGCCCCTCCCACGCCCAGGTTCTCTCGGCGCCGCACGACCAACTGCCCTCGCCTGATTCTCCCACCCCATGCAACTGGGTCCGTTCACATTGCCCAATGCCTTGTTCGTCGCGCCCATGGCCGGCGTCACGGATCGGCCGTTTCGCAAGCTGTGCAAGCGGCTGGGGGCCGGTTATGCGGTGAGCGAAATGGTGACCTCGCGCCCTGATCTGCAGGACAGCCTGAAGACCTCGCGCCGCGCCAACCACGAGGGTGAAGCGGCGCCAATTGCGGTGCAGATCGCCGGCACCGATGCGCAGATGATGGCCGATGCCGCGCGCTACAACATCGACCGCGGCGCGCAGATCATCGACATCAACATGGGCTGTCCGGCCAAGAAGGTCTGCAACAAGTGGGCCGGTTCGGCGCTCATGCAGGACGAAGCGCTGGCCATTGGCATCGTCGAGGCGGTGGTCGCTGCCTGCCTGCCGCATGGCGTGCCCGTCACACTCAAGATGCGCACCGGCTGGTGCGCCCAGGTGCGCAATGCACCAGGCCTCGCGCTGGCGGCCGAGCGCTCTGGCGTGCAGATGCTCACGGTGCATGGCCGCACGCGCGAGCAAGGCTACAAAGGCTTCGCCGAACACGATACGGTGGCGCACATCAAGAGTCGCGTGGGCATTCCGGTGGTGGCCAATGGCGACATCAGCAGCCCCGAGGTGGCGCAAGATGTGCTCGCGCGCACGGGTGCCGACGCCATCATGATCGGTCGTGCGGCGCAGGGGCGACCCTGGATCTTCCGTGAAATCGCACACTTTCTGGCCACGGGTGAACACCTCCCACCCCCCGACCTGAAGGAGGTCAGAGGCTGGCTGCTCGATCACCTTGAGGATCACCATTCGCTCTACGGCGAGCACACCGGCGTGCGCAGCGCGCGCAAACACCTGGGCTGGTACGCGCAGGCGCTGCCGCTTCCACCCGGCGCCGTCGCCCGTTTTCGCGCCCACATCAACGGGCTGACCACGGCTCGCGCTCAGCTCGATAGCGTTCGCGACAGCTTCGACGCCTGGGCCGCTGGCCTCGACGCGCCGCACCACCCGTCACAAGAAGAATGGAAACTGGCCGCATGATCACAGCGCAGGACCACTCCCCACACGCTCCCGCCGGAGTGCGCAGCACGGAGGTGATGGCATGAGCCAGCAGAACAACCTGCACGACTGTGTTCGTGCCAGCCTGGAGGCCTATTTCCAGGATCTCAATGGCACCGATCCGGCCGGCCTGCACGAGATGCTGGTCAAAGCGGTCGAAAAGCCCCTGCTGGAGGTGGTCATGCAGCAGTCGCAGAACAACCAGTCGCGCGCTGCCCAGTGGCTCGGCCTGAATCGCAACACCTTGCGCAAGAAGCTGGTCGAACACAAACTGATGGAATAGAGCTCCCCCTGCGCCGCTTCGCGTCACCCCCTTCTCACGCCTTCGGCGGGAAGGGAGCGGCACCTGTGGCCCGGCAAAGCCGGTTCCACGGTGCCCCTCAATGGCGTGCCCCCACTCGGTTCGGCGCGCATTTCGACAACCGATCTGAAACCTTCCTCCTCCAATACCTCACATGCGCGCTCTCATCTCTGTCTCAGATAAAACCGGTATCTTCGAGCTTGCCCAAGCGCTGCACGGCCTGGGCGTGGCCCTGATCTCCACGGGTGGCACCGCGAAGCTGCTGGCCGAAGCTGGCCTGCCCGTCACCGAGGTGGCCGAGGTCACCTCGTTTCCTGAAATGCTCGATGGCAGGGTGAAGACCCTTCACCCCAAGGTGCACGGAGGCCTGCTGGCGCGCCGCGACCTGCCCGAGCACATGGCGGCGTTGAAGACCCATGGCATCGAAACCATCGACCTGCTGGTGGTGAACCTCTATCCCTTCGAGGCCACCGTGGCCAGGCCGGGCTGCACCCTGGACGACGCAATCGAAAACATCGACATCGGTGGCCCAGCCATGGTGCGCAGCGCGGCCAAGAACTGGAAAGACGTGGCGGTGCTGACCGATGCGGCTCAGTACGCGGCGGTGATCGAGGAGCTCAGGACCAGCGGCCGGCTCAGCGACAAGACCCGCTTCGCGCTGTCGGTGGCGGCGTTCAACCGCATCAGCCAGTACGACGGCGCCATCAGCGATTACCTCTCGAGCATCTCCTTCGAGGAGGGCGTCAGCGTACCCACGCGCAGCGAATTCCCGGGTCAGGCCAACGGCCGTTTCGTCAAGCTGCAGGACCTGCGCTACGGCGAGAATCCGCACCAGACGGCGGCTTTCTACCGCGACCTGTTTCCGGCGCCCGGCTCGCTGGTCACAGCCAGGCAGTTGCAGGGCAAGGAGCTGAGCTACAACAACATCGCCGACGCCGATGCTGCCTGGGAATGCGTCAAGAGCTTTGAGGCGCCCGCCTGCGTGATCGTGAAGCACGCCAACCCCTGCGGCGTGGCCGTGGGACGAGACGCACTGGAGAGCTACAGCAAAGCCTTCCAGACCGATCCGACCAGTGCCTTTGGCGGCATCATTGCCTTCAACCGTCCGGTGGACAAGGCCGCGGCCGAGGCGGTGAGCAAACAGTTTGTCGAAGTGCTGATGGCGCCAAGCTATTCAGCCGAAGCGCTGGCCATCTTTCAGGCCAAAGCCAATGTTCGGGTGCTGGAGATTGCGTTGCCGCCGGGGGGGGTAACAGCGTGGGACCAAGGTCTGAACCTCACCGACATCAAGCGCATCGGCTCGGGCCTGTTAATGCAAAGCGCCGATAACCATGTGCTCTCGCGGACCGACCTGAAGGTGGTCACGAAAAAGCAGCCCACCGAGCAACAGCTCGACGACCTGCTGTTCGCGTGGAAAGTGGCCAAGTTCGTCAAATCCAACGCCATCGTGTTCTGCAAAGGCGGCATGACCATGGGCGTGGGCGCTGGCCAGATGAGTCGCCTGGATTCGGCGCGCATCGCCAGCATCAAGGCCGGTCACGCCCAGCTCTCGCTGGCGGACACGGCGGTGGCCAGCGATGCCTTTTTCCCGTTCCGCGATGGCCTGGATGTGGTGGTCGATGCCGGCGCCAGCTGCGTCATCCAGCCGGGTGGTTCGATGCGCGACCAGGAGGTGATCGATGCAGCGGATGAGCGCGGTGTGGTCATGGTGACGACTGGGGTCCGGCACTTCAGGCACTGAGTTTGACCCACCCCTGCGACGCGCCTGCGGCGCGTCACCCCCTCAAGGGGGCGCCACTGGCGGCCCGCCAAAGCCGGTTCCGCGGTGGCCCTAGAACCAGGCACTTCTCTCCGCGCGACTTGCCTGGTTTCGTTACAGCGTCTTGAAGACTTCGCGGGCTGCTGCCACGGTGTCCGCAATGTCTTGTGCGGTGTGTGCAGCGCTGACAAAGCCGGCTTCGTACAGCGCGGGCGCGATGTAGACGCCGCGATCCAGCAGACCGTGGAACAGCTTGTTGAAGGTGGGACCGTCGGTGGTCATGACCTTGGCGTAGTTCTGCGGCAGCTCGGCAAACAAGAAGATGCCGAACATGCCGCCTTCGCTGTCGCCGCACAGCGTCACGCCTTCTGCGGCCGCAGCGCCGGTCAGCCCGCTCACCAGCGATTGGGTTGTGGCCGACAGCGCTTCAAAAAAGCCGGGCTTCCTGATTTCTTTCAGCGTGGCCAGTCCGCAGGCCGTGGCCACCGGGTTGCCGCTCAGGGTGCCGGCCTGGTAGACCGCGCCGAGCGGCGCGAGCTGCTCCATCACCGCGCGCTTGGCGCCAAACGCGGCCAGCGGCATGCCGCCGCCAATCACCTTGCCCATGACCGTCATGTCGGGCTCGAAGCCGGGAATCAGCTTCGCGTAGACGCTTTGTGCGCCGCCGAGTGCCACGCGAAAACCCGTCATCACCTCGTCAAACGCGAGCAGGGCACCGTGCTGGGTGCACAGCTCGCGGCAGCGCGTCATGAACGGCACCGACGCGCGAACGAAGTTCATGTTGCCTGCGATGGGCTCGATCATCAGGCAGGCGACTTCGGCGCCGTGTTCCTTGAATGCCGCTTCGAGCTGCTCGATGTTGTTGTATTCGAGCACGATGGTGTGTTGCACCACCTCGGGCGGCACGCCCGCGCTGGTGGGGTTGCCGAAGGTGGCCAGGCCCGAGCCGGCCTTGACCAGCAGCGCGTCGGCATGGCCGTGGTAACAGCCTTCGAACTTGATGATCTTTTTGCGCCCAGTGGCGCCGCGGGCCAGGCGGATGGCGCTCATGCCGGCTTCGGTGCCCGAGCTCACTAGGCGCACCATGTCGATGCTGGGGACCAGCTCTACGATGGCCTCGGCCAGCTCGACCTCGCGCTCGGTGGGCGCGCCAAATGAGAAGCCGTCGAGCGCCGCCTTTTGCACCGCCTCCAGCACCGCAGGGTGACCGTGGCCCAGGATCATCGGGCCCCAGGAACCGATGTAGTCGATGTATTTCTGACCGTTAGCATCCCAGAAATGGGCGCCCTGAGCCCGCTGCACAAAGCGCGGTGTGCCGCCCACCGCCTTGAAGGCGCGAACGGGCGAATTCACGCCGCCGGGAATCAGGGTCTTGGCACGTTCAAACAGGGCTTGGTTGCGGTCGGTCATGGCAGTTGTCTCGGGTCTCTTTGTCGTGGTGGGGTTGGTCTAAAGGTGTAGGCGCCTCAGCGCGAGTGTCCCGCATTCGACATCCCCCAGCGGTTCACACGGGCGGCCAGGCCCCGGGCAGTCAGTGGCGCGTAGTGTCCAGCGGGAAATCATCGGGATCGATGGCGCTCTCGGGGCTGTCTTCGGCGTCGCCTGGAGCGGCGCCGTCGGTCTCGTCGTGGGCCCAGAACAGGCGATCCGGCACGGCATGGCCCATGCCGGGCTGGAATCCGGCGTCCAGACACTGGTCCAGGTAGGTCAGCGCTTCGGCGCAGGCCGCCTGCAGGTCGGAGCCGCCTGCAATCAACGCGCACAAAGCAGCCGACAGAGTGTCTCCGGCGCCACTGAAGGTGGCCTCAAAACGCTCGTAGCGCGCACTGGCCAGCACGGTCTCGGGGCTGGCGAGGTGGCTTTCCAGGTACTGATCGGCGGCATTGAAGCCCGTGACCAGCGTGTAGGGCACGCCATGCACCGCGGCGGCACGCGCCACCTCGCGCGGCGGCGGTGGCTTGTCGCCTTCCCAGTCGGGCAGCAGCCAGCGGCACAGCGTGCTGTGGTTGCCCACCAGCACCGTGGTCTGCGGCAGCAGCAGCTCAACGCATGCATCGAGGTAGGTGTCGATCGCCAGTTCGTCCCACCAGGACAGATCGGGCATGTAGGTGACGACCGGCACGTTGGCGTAATCGGTCGTGATCTCTGCGATGGCTGCCAGGTTTTCCGGGCTGCCGACGAAACCGACCTTGAAGGCCGCCACCGGGATGTCTTCCAGAGCGCAGCGCGCCTGGTCCGACACCGCCTCTTCGTCGAACGCGATGTGATCGTGGATCTCGGTGGTGTCGCGCACCCAGGTGCCGGTGAGCACGGGCAGCACATGCACCGACGCACTGGACATGGCCGTCACGTCGGCCGCCAGGCCGCCGGCGCCGCTGGGGTCGTTGGTATTGAACACCATCACACACGGCAGGGACACGTCGGCGGCGGCGTCCGTCGGGCTGGGTGTGGTCGGGTCGGTCATGGTGGTGGCTCTGGGGTTCAGAGCGCAGAAAAAAACGAGCCAGATGCGCGTCTGTCGCATGGGGAAAACCAGCGGTCAATTCAACGGGCTGGCTCGGGAGGGCTCGATACAATGCAGCGATTCTAAGACAACGACCCCTGTGACCATGACCGAAACCAAGACCTGGATGTGCCTGATTTGCGGCTGGATTTACGATGAAGCCGCAGGCGATCCGGAACATGGCATCGCGGCAGGCACTGCCTGGGCCGACGTGCCGATGAACTGGGTGTGCCCCGAGTGCGGTGCCCGCAAGGAAGATTTTGAGATGGTGCAGATCTGAGTGGTGCCTTGCGCGGTTCATCCACCGGGTGTGCCGTGAGGGTTGAGCAAGCCCGCGTTCCCCCGTTTACAGGAGCAATTCCATCGTGAGCAACAGCCCGAGCTACAAGGTCCTGGTGGTGGACGACAGCAACACCATCCGGCGCAGTGCGGAGATATTTCTCAAGCAGGGCGGCCATGAGGTGCTGCTGGCTGATGACGGCTTCGACGCCCTGGCCAAAATCAACGACTACCAGCCAGACCTCGTGTTCTGCGACATCCTCATGCCGCGCCTCGATGGCTACCAGACCTGCGCCATCATCAAACGCAATGCGCGCTTTGCCAACATCCCGGTCGTGATGCTGTCGTCCAAGGATGGTGTGTTCGACAAGGCTCGCGGGCGCATGGTGGGCTCGCAGGACTACCTCACCAAACCCTTCACCAAAGACCAGCTGCTGCAGGCCGTGCAGCAGTTCGGTGCCAACCTGACTGGAGCCTTGTGATGTCGATCAAAAACGTGCTGGTGGTGGATGACTCCAAGACCGAGCTGATGGTGCTGTGTGATTTGTTGGGTAAAAACGGCTACACCGTCCGTACCGCCGAGAATGCCGAGGAGGCCTTTCGTCGGCTCGGTGAGGGAAAGCCCGACTTGATCCTGATGGACGTGGTGATGCCCGGTCAGAATGGCTTTCAGCTGACGCGTGCTATCGCCCGCGATCCTCAGTACTCGTCCATTCCCATCATCATGTGCACCAGCAAAAATCAGGAGACCGACCGTGTTTGGGGCATGCGCCAAGGCGCGCGTGACTACGTCACCAAGCCGGTCAATGCCGAAGAGTTGTTGTCCAAGATCCAGGCGCTGGGCTGACGCCTGAAGGCGTCTTCCACCGACCAAGAACCTCCAGCATGGCCAACCGACAGTCACTCAAGGAATTACAGGAACGACTGGCCCGACGCCTGAGCGCAGCCCGATCCGAAGTTGCCACTGCATCCTGGTTGGCGGTGGAAGCCGGTGGCCAGCGCTACCTGATGCCGCTGGTTCAGTCCGGCGAGATCTTCCCTTGGACGACGGTACAGGAAGTGCCTTACACCAAGCCTTGGTATGTCGGCGTGGCCAGTCTGCGCGGTGGCCTGCAGGGCGTGATCGACCTGGGTGCCTTGCTGCACCGCAGCGGACCTGTCCTGGCGCCCGTGAGCGAGCGCGTGAGCTCGGATTCACGCATGGTGAGCCTGCACACGGCGCTGGGCATCAATGCGGTGCTGCTGATTGATCGGCTGCTGGGTTTGCGCAACCCAGCGATGTTCAACGCGGTTGACGAGCGCCTGCCGGACGCTCCGGCTTGTTTTGGCCACCGCCTGATCGACGCAAAGGGACAGGCCTGGCAGGAGCTGGATCTGCAGGCCTTGTCGACCGAACCCGAATTCATGGCCATTGCGGCCTGATGCGCGCACCGTCTGCCGGGTGTCCGGCACCGTTTTTTTGATGTTTTTCCGTTGGAAGGTAAGTTCATGGCCGCACTAGATCGATTCTCGGGACTGCTCAAGAAGAAGTCCGCCGATGCGGTGGACCTCGATGACGTGGCCACACAAGACCTCGCCGAGGTGGCTGCCGCTCGGCTGGCGCCAGATCCTGCTGGCGAAGACTTTGCCGAAAGCCGCCTGGCTGCTGACGACCTGGAGCCGGAGTCCGAGACTGGCACGGTGACCGTTCCGCTGCTGGGCCGCAAGTCGGCCGACCAGCATCAGCGCACCTTGCTGACCTTGCTGGGCGTCAGCCTGTTGCTGCTGGTGGGTGCGGCGGTGTACGTGCTGAACCAGACCGACAAGGCCAGCCAGCAAGTGGCGGCCAGCGGTCAGGCGCTGATGCAGTCGCAGCGGCTGGCCAAGAGCGTGTCCCAGGCGCTGATCGGCAGCGAGTCGGCGTTTCCCGAGGTGAAGGAGAGTGCCGAGGTGCTGGCCCGCAACCTGCGCGGTCTGAAACAAGGAGACGCCGAGCTCGGGCTCGATCCGCTGGGGGCTGGCCTTGCCGCTGAACTGGACGCCCTGATGCCCAAAATCGATCAGGCCGAGGCCAATGCCGCGGCGGTGCTGGCGCAGCAGGAGATTCTGACCCAGGTGGGAACCGCGCTGCGCACCATCAACCGCCAGTCGTCCGATTTGCTGGAGATCGCCGAGACGGTGTCCTCGCTGAAGCTTCAGCAGAACGCGCCAGCCGCGGAAATTTCGGCGTCTGGCCAGCTGGTGATGCTGACCCAGCGAATCGGTAAATCGGCCAACGAATTCCTGACCATGGAGGGTGTGAGCCCCGAGGCGGTGTTCCTGCTCGGCAAGGACCTGAATACCTTCAAGGAAGTGTCTGAAGGCTTGCTCAAGGGCAGCGAAGAGCTGCGCCTTTCGCCCTCGCGAGACCCGCAGGTGCGCGAACGGCTGGAAGCACTGCTGGCGCTGTACGAACAGACCCGCACCGAAGCCGGTGCCATTCTCGGCAACCTGCAAGGTCTGGTGTCGGCACGCGAAGCACAGGCCAGCATCATCACCGACAGTGAGCCGCTGCGCCTGGGCCTGCAAAAGGTGCAGGACGGGGTGTCGGCGGGTTCGGGCCTGGGCGGCGTGCAGCTGCTGGGGCTGATGCTGCCTGCGCTGCTGGCGCTGGCCAGCGGTGTGGGTTTGGGTTATGTGCGTCTGCAGGACAGCCGGCAACGACAGCTCACGGCGGAGAACCAGCGCCTGGCTGCCGAATCGCAGCAGCAGGACGCCAAACGCGTCAACGACGCCAACCAGGCCGCCATTCTGCGTCTGATGAACGAGCTGCAGACGGTGGCCGAGGGCGACCTCACCCAGGAAGCCACGGTGACCGAGGACATCACCGGTGCCATCGCCGACTCGGTGAACTACACGGTGGAAGAGCTGCGATCCCTCGTGGGCAACGTGCAGGCCACGGCTACGCGCGTGGCGCAAACCACCTCGGCAGTGGAAAGCACCTCCACCGAGCTGCTGGCCGCGTCCAACGAACAGCTGCGGGAGATTCGCGAGACCGGCCAGTCGGTGGTGGACATGGCGCAGCGCATCAACGAGGTATCTGGTCAGGCGCAGGAATCGGCCCAGGTGGCACGCGTCTCGCTGCAGGCGGCCGAGTCCGGTCTGCAGGCGGTGCAGGATGCCATCGGCGGTATGAACGCCATTCGCGACCAGATCCAGGAAACCTCCAAGCGCATCAAGCGGCTGGGCGAGTCGTCCCAGGAAATTGGTGAGATTACCGAACTGATTTCGGACATCACGGAACAGACCAACGTGCTGGCTCTGAACGCCGCCATCCAGGCCGCATCGGCGGGTGAAGCCGGTCGGGGTTTCTCGGTGGTGGCGGAAGAGGTGCAGCGACTGGCTGAGCGCTCGGCAGACGCCACGCGCCAGATCTCGGCGCTGGTGAAGGCGATTCAGACCGACACGCAGGATGCGGTGGCCGCCATGGAGCGCTCCACGCAGGGTGTGGTCGAAGGGGCCAAGCTGTCGGACAACGCCGGCGGCGCACTGACCGAGATTGATCGCGTCTCGCGCCGACTGGCCGAACTGATTGAACAAATCTCCAGCGCTACCTCACGCGAAGCCGAACAGGCCAACGAAGTGGCCGGCAACATCCAGCACATCTTTGCGGTGACCGAACAGACCGGTGAGGGTACGCGCTCCACCGCACAGCAGGTGCGTGAGCTCTCGGCCATGGCCGAAGAACTGCGCCAGTCGGTTGCCCGATTCAAGATTGCTTGAGCGGCGTCACACGCAGCCCCCAAGATCAGGAAGTCCCGAAGACCATGCTCGACACCGCCACCGACAGCTTGCAGCCGGACGCACCGCTGGCCGACCTCGGTCCGTTGGCCTGGGTCTTTGAGGAACTTCGCAAATCGCTGGACAACGCCAACAAGGCCATCAAGCGCTTTGTTCGCGAGACCGAGCAGTCTCGCTCCAGCGACCTGGAGGCAGTGGATCCCGGCTCGTTGCGCATGGCGCGCCAGCAGCTGCATCAGGCTGTGGGTGCACTGGAAATGGTGGGCCTGGCCCCACCGGCGCATGTGTTGCGTGCGATGGAGGCCGCGGTGCAGCGTTTTGTGCAGCGCCCCGAGGTCTGTACCCCGGCCGCGGCCAGTACCGTGGAGCGCGCCAGTTTTGCGCTCATCGAGTACCTCGAAGCAGTGCTCAACAACAAGCCAGTGCAGCCGGTGGCCCTGTTCGCACAGTACCGCGAGGTGCAGGAGCTGGCAGCTGCAGAACGGGTGCACCCGGCCGACCTCTGGTCATTTGACCAGCACGGCGTGGACCTGCCCGCCGCCACCGGAGTGACCGCGCTTCGATGCGACGCCCCCATGCGCTCGCTGTTTGACCGCCTGGTTCTGTTGCTGGTCAAGACCCAGAGCCCGGCCTCGGCCCAACAACTGACGAAACTGTGTGCTGGTCTGTCGGCAGGTGCTGCTGCGCCCCGGGCCTGCACGTTCTGGCGCGTGGCGGCCGGCTTTTTCGAAGCCGTGTCCCACCAGCTGCTGGTACCCGACGTGTTCGTCAAACGCGCGGCTTCGCGCATCCTGCTCCAGTTCGCCACCTTCGCCCAGGGGCAGACCCAGGTGTCCGAAACCCTGTTGCGCGATCTGCTGTTTTTCTGTGCCCAGGCCAGCGGCGCAACGCCAGAAAAAACACCTCACCTGATCGCTGTCCGCCAGGCGTTTGGCTTTAACCACATGCAGGTGGTCGACTACCACCAGGCCACGCTGGGGCGATACGACCCCGCCGTACTGGTACAGGCCCGAAAGCGCATCCAGGCGGCCAAAGAAGCCTGGTCGCTGTTTTCCGGTGGCGATGTCAGCCGCGCGCGCCAGGTGCAGGACCAGATCGGCCTGATCGGCGATTCCCTGCTCAAACTGCATCCGGCCAGCACCGTCCTGGCTCGCGCGCTGGTCAAAGCGGCGGAAGCCGCTACCCATGAAGCGGGCGGTGTGCGTCCCGAACTGGCCATGGAAGTGGCCACGACCACCTTGTACCTGGAGGCGGCGTTCGAAGACTTCGATCCGAACGACGAAGAGATGACGCTGCGCACCCAGGCCCTCGCCGAGCGGCTCGAAGGCGTGCTCTCCGGGGTGGCGGCTCAGCCGCTTGATGCCTGGATGGAGCAGCTGTACCGGCGCGTGAGCGATCGGCAAACCATGGGCAGCGTGGTCGGTGAACTCAAGGTTTCGCTCGGTGAGGCGGAGAAGTCGCTCGACCAGTTTTTCCGTTTTCCGCGCGAAAAGGCGGGTCTGCATGTGGCAGTGTCGCAGCTGGCGCAGATGCGCGGCGTGCTTTCGGTGCTGGGCATGGACCAGGCAGTGCAGACCGTAGCCCGCATGCGTGCCACCGTCGACGAAATCCTGGACACCGAGGTGGACGAAACGCAGGCCCGAGAGGCCGGTACCTTCCAGCATCTGGGCAACAACCTGAGCGCGCTGAGTTTCCTGGTGGACATGCTCAACTACCAGCCTGCGCTGGCCAAAAAGCTGTTCGTGTTTGACGAAGAGAAAGGCGAGTTGCTGCCCCTGATGGGCCGGCACGCGACGCCGGTATCGGGTGGCAAGCCCGCGCAGCAGGACGCCGACGACATCAGCGCAGGTCTGCAGCGCGTGGTCGAAGACGCCCAAGGCGACACCAACCTCGCCGAGCTCACCGAGCAGCTCGATCATCTGGCCAACCAGGCCTCGCTGGCCGATCAGACCGGCGTGGCCCGCGCCGCGCGCGATGCCGCGCAGGCGATGGCGAGCCAGGACGCTGAAGCGGGTGCCCGCGCCCTGGTCGACCTGAGCCAGGCCTCGATCCTCAAGACGGCGGAGCCGCCTGCGGTCTCGCCGGTGAGCGAAGACGACGAAGACGATTTGCAGGACATTTTCCTGGAAGAGGCTCGTGAGGTGGTGGGCAATGGCCTGGAGGCGGTCACCCAGCTGCGGGAACAGCCCGCCGACCTGGAGAGCATGACCACTCTGCGGCGCGCTTTTCACACCCTCAAAGGCAGCTCACGCATGGTGGGTCTCAACGAGTTGGGCGAGGCCGGCTGGGCAATGGAGCAAATGCTCAATGCCGCGCTGGCCGAGCAACGACCCGCCCGCAGCGAGCTGCTTGATGTGTCGCAAGAAGCCATGCGGGCCTTTGCCCGCTGGGTTGAAGACATTGCCGGCCAGCGCGACGCGGGCTGGAGCGCTGCACCATTTCGCGCCAGCGCGGAGGCCTGGCGCAACGAGGCGCGTTACCTGCCGCTGCAGCCATTTGCCCCGGCGCAGTCCGTACCCACACCCGTCGCGGATGAGGCGTTTCCGGTCGAGGTCGATCCTGCCCTTGAGTCGGCGGGCGCCGCAGGCGAGGCCACAGGCGAGCCCTTGGTTGAGCCTGTCCAGAACTCCTCCGATGCATCGCCGGCAGACGTTCCGGACATGGACCTGGCTGTTGACCTTCCGCTGTCCGCCTCGGGCGAGCCGTCCGAAGTTGATGCCGTCGAGACCACCACCGCGGCGCTGGGCGAGACGTCCGCCGAAGATCTGTCAAGTCTGGACGCCGATCCGCTGATGGCCAACCTGGGTGAGCCGCCCGCTGCCACGTCGTTGCCAGCGATGTTCGAGGACATCGACTTCGGCAGCCTGTCTGCCTTGAGCGCCAAGGCGCTTGGCACGCCAGCGGTGGAAGAACAATCCGCTGCAGAGCCGCTGCCTGAAGCCGAAAACCAGAGCGCGGCGTCGATGTTCGACGAAATCCCTCTGGATGCGCCCGAGCTGCCCCAGCTGGGCGACGACACGTCCGTCGAGGAATCGGGGCTGTCCGAGTCCGTTGAAGCGCCTGCCGAGACCGAGCAGACGATGGCAGACAGCACAGAAGACATCGCCGACGAGCAGACCAAGGTCATCGGGCCGCTGCGCATTGGCATCAAGCTGTACAACGTGTACCTGAACGAGGCCGATGAGTGGTCGCGTCGCCTGTGCACCGAGCTGGCGGAGTGGGCGCTGGAGCGCCACAAATCAGCGCCTGCGCAGGCCGAGTCCCTGGCCCATTCGTTGGCGGGCAGTTCTGCCGCGGTGGGTTTCCAGCCCTTGTCGGGTATTTCCCGCGCACTCGAACACGCCATCGACACCGTGCGTCAGCACCAGCGCGCCGGATGGGTGGCGACACCCGAAGTGGCCCAGCTGTTTGTCGACGCATCCGAGGACATCCGGCGCCTGCTGCACCAGTTTGCTGCCGGCTTCCTCAAGGATCCCAACCCCGACCTGCTGGCCGCCCTGCACCTGGTGGTGCACGAGCCCTTGCCTGAGTCGCAAGGCGATGTCGCCTCCGAGTCGGCAGACGGTCTGGACATCGAGATCTCCACCCAGTGGGGCGATGCGGTGGCCGCGCCAGCGGGTCAGCCCGCCAGCCGCCTGGCCGATTTCGAACCGTCTGCCTTTGCCGAGGCGGCGACCGAGTTCGCGGGCCTGCCGGCGAGCGAGCCTGGCATGCGGGGACCGGTGCAGGACATCGACGACGACATCGACGCGCTGGACACCATCGACGTCGACCTTTTCCCCATCTTTGCCGAAGAAGCTCAGGAGCTGCTGCCTCAGCTGGGTGGCGCCCTGCGCCAGTGGGTGGCGCGCCCCGACAACGCCAGCGCGCGTGCTGAGGTGCTGCGCAATCTGCATACGCTCAAGGGCAGCGCTCGTCTCGCCGGCGCTCTGCGCCTGGGCGAGATGACCCACCGCATGGAGACCACGATCGAGCGCATGGGCTCGGATGTGCAACGCGGCGCGGACCTGGAGCCTGTGCAAACCGCCTTCGACGCCATCGAGGTGCGTTTTGAGTTGCTGCGCCAAACCAGCCCAGAGGCCCGGGACGTGGTGCAGACCGCTCCAGAAGAGGGTGTTCCTCCAGCCGATGCGCCAGCGGTCGAGTCGCCATTGGCCGACGCCCAGCCGGCCACTGGCGGCCCGGTGGCCCCGGCCCCGGTCGAGTCCGCGACCGGTCTGCAAGGCCTGACACTGCGAGCTCAGCCGGTTTTGGCGCCGTCTCGCGCAGGTGCCGCGGTGCGCGTGAGGCCGGAGCTGCTGGATCGCCTGGTGAACCAGGCGGGCGAGGTCATGATCAGCCGCACGCGCATGGAGTCCGAGCTGGTGACCCTGCGCGGCTCCCTCAAGGAACTCACTGGCAACCTGGACCGGCTGCGCCAGCAACTGCGCGACATGGAGTTGCAGGCCGAAACCCAGATGCAGTCGCGCCTGGCCCAGGCCCGCGACGCCGAGCAGTCGTTTGACCCGCTCGAGTTCGACCGCTTCACGCGGGTGCAGGAGATCACCCGCATGATGGCCGAGTCGGTCAACGACGTGGCCACGGTGCAGCGCAACCTGCAGCGCGCTGTGGAAGCCACCGAAGACAGCCTGGTGGCCCAGGGTCGCCAGACACGCGAATTGCAGCGCGACCTGCTTCGCACGCGCATGGTGGAATTCGAAGGTATATCGGAGCGGCTGTACCGAGTGGTGCGCCAGGCATCCAAAGAAACCGGCAAGCAGGTTCGCCTGGACATCACCGGTGGCAACATTGAAATGGACCGGGGCGTGCTGGACCGCATGACCAGCGCCTTTGAGCACCTGCTGCGCAATTGCGTGGTGCACGGCATCGAGCTTCCGGAAGCGCGGCAGGCCGCGGGCAAGGCCAGCGAAGGCCGCATCGACATCCGCCTGAGTCAGGAGCTCAACGACGTCTCGGTGATCTTCAGCGATGACGGCGCCGGCCTTGATCTTGGCCGCATCCGCGATCGGGCGGCCGAGCTCGGTGTGGCCACCGACGCCGCCAGCCTGAACGACGACGAAGCAGCGCAGCTGATCTTCACACCGGGCCTGAGCACGGCGAGCGAAACCTCGTCACTGGCCGGTCGTGGCATCGGCATGGACGTGGTGCGCGCCGATGTGGTCGCCCTCGGCGGCCGCATTGAAACCCAGTCGCAGCCCGGCCAGGGCACACGATTCAAACTCATGCTGCCCTTGACCACGGCCGTGACCCAGGTGGTGATGGTGCGCGCTGGCACGCTCACCCTGGGTGTGCCCTCCACGCTGGTTGAGGTGGTGCGCCGCGTCACGCCCGACGAATTGGTGCGCGCCTACGAAAGCGGTAGCCTTCCGGTGGCCGGTGAAGCTGTGCCGTTTTACTGGGCCGGTGCGCTGCTGCAGTCGTCACCAGCCTCCCGGGAGCAAGCAGGTCGCACGCTGCCAGTGGTGATTTTCCGAAGCGCGGCACAGCGCGTGGCGATGCACGTGGACGAGGTGCTGGGTAACCAGGAAGTGGTGGTGAAGAACCTCGGTCCGCAGCTCTCGAGACTGCCGGGCCTGGCCGGCATGTCGGTGCTGGCATCCGGTGCCGTTGCCCTGATCTACAACCCGGTGGCGCTGGCCACGGTGTACGGTGCGCAAGTGCCGGCGTGGGTCAAGGAGCAGCGCCAGACCGAGGGACAGGAAGCGGACGGCGGTGCCGCCGAGGCTCTCGCGATCAGTGCCGTGCCGCAGGTGCTGGTGGTGGACGATTCCATCACCGTGCGCCGGGTCACGCAGCGTCTGCTGGTGCGCGAGGGCTACCGCGTCACACTGGCGGCTGATGGTCTGCAGGCACTGGAAAAGCTGCAGCAGGAGCGGCCCACGGTGGTGCTGTCGGACATTGAAATGCCGCGCATGGACGGCTTCGACCTGGTGCGCAACATCCGCAGCGATCCGCGTCTTTCGGATCTGCCGGTGATCATGATCACGTCGCGCATCGCCGAGAAGCACCGCGAGCACGCGCGTGCACTGGGCGTCGATCACTACCTGGGCAAGCCTTACTCCGAAGACGAGCTGCTCGGGCTGATCGCTCACTACGCCCGGGTGGCAGCGGAAGCCTGAACGGCTCCTGGTCCGCCAGCAACCCAAGGACGCTGCAAAGGCACCAAGATCCGGCAACGGGCCGCCCCCAGGCGGATCACCCTCCTCAGGAGGCTGCGACCCGCGCAGCGTAGGGGCGTGGGGGCAGCGGAGATCCGGCGCCGGGCCACCCCAAGGCGGATCAGCCCCCTCGGGGGGCAGCGACCCGCGCAGCGGCAGAGCGTGGGGGCTCCGTTTTCTTCACCACCGCATATCGCTGCAGCGTGCGCTCGCGAGCTTCGGCGTGGTCGACCACTGGGCGCGGGTAGTCCTTGCCCAGCTCGATGCCGGCTGCCACCAGCTCCATTTCCCGTGCTTGCCAGGGCGCATGGATGGCGGCGTCAGGCAGGCCGGCGAGATGTGGCAGGTAGCGGCGGATGAACTTGCCCTGCGGATCGAACTTTTCGCTTTGCGTGACCGGGTTGAAGATGCGGAAGTAGGGCTGCGCGTCGCAGCCGCTGGAGCTGGCCCATTGCCAACCGCCGTTGTTTGCCGCGAGGTCAAAGTCGATCAGGTGGTCGGCAAAGTAGCGCTCGCCCCAGCGCCAGTCCAGTCCCAGGTCCTTCACCAGAAAGCTTGCCACCACCATGCGTAACCGGTTGTGCATGTAGCCGGTCTGGTTGATCTGCGCCATGGCCGCGTCCACCAGTGGGTAGCCGGTACGGCCTTCGCACCAGGCCACCAGCAAGGCCTGAGCGTGTTTCCCGTGTTCGAACTTGATCAGGTCGTACTCAGGCTTGAACGCGTGCTTGACCACGTGCGGGAAGTTGGCCAGCACTTGGTGGTAAAAATCTCGCCAGATCAGTTCGGACAACCAGGTGCTGGCCCCAGCCATGCCATGCAAATGCATGGCATAGGCGACAGATGCAATGCGCCGCACCGAGATCGTGCCAAAGCGCAGGTGCACGCTCAGGTAGCTCGGTCCTTTCACGGCGGGGAAATTGCGTGACTCGCCATAGCGGTCGATCCGCTCGACAAAATCTTCGAACAATGTGTGTGCGCCAGGCGCCCCGGTGGGCATGGGCAACAGCGCCAGGTTGGTGGGCTCAAACCCCAGGTCGGCCAGACTGGGCATCGGCTTTCGCAGCGTTGCCGGGATGGCAGCCAGGCTCTGGCTGTGGACTGCGACCGCGTGCGGCGCCAGGTCGTTTTCGGTGATCCGCTTGAGCCAGGCGTTCTTGTATGGCGTGAACACGCCGAACGCGTGGCCGGCCTGTGTGAGCACTTCGCGCCGCTCAAAGATCACGTGGTCCTTGTGCCCGTGGAACATGATGCCGGCGTGCGCCAGATCGCCGAGCACCTGAGCGTCGCGCGCCTGGGCCGCCGGCTCATCATCGTGGTTGGCAAACACCGCCTGCACCTGCAGCCGCTGCGCCAGCTCGGGCACCAGTCCCTGAGCCCGGCCGTGCAGCACGATCAGGCCGGCCTCAGCCACGCCGCGTGCCTGGGCCAGCGCCTTGAGCTCGGCGTCCAGTGTCTGCAGTGAGCGCCAGATGAACTCCACCCGCCGGTCGGCTTTGAGGCCGCGCGCCAGCAGCGGATCCAGGATGTCGGTGTCGAACACGAACACACACCAGAGCTGCCGGCAGGCGCGCAGCGCGTGGGAGAGGGCTGCGTTGTCCTCAGCGCGCAGATCGCGCCGGAACCACATCAGGCCTTTGTCGTAGGTGTTCATCTCGGCAAGGGGCAAGGGCAAGTGGGGGGCGGCTTAAAATGCCGCCATGTCCGCGGATTCTGCTCCCATCAACCTGACCAGCCATTTCCTGATCGCGATGCCCGGTCTGAGCGATGCGCTTTTTGGCCGCAGCGTCGTGTTCATGTGCGAGCACAGCGAGCGCGGCGCGCTCGGGCTGGTGATCAATAAGCCGAGCGACATCGTGCTGTCGCGACTGTTTGAAAAAGTGGACCTGCCCATGGGACGCGAAGACCTGGCCAACCAGCCGGTGTTCCAGGGCGGACCGGTGCAGACCGAGCGCGGATTTGTGCTGCACGAGGCGATCGACACAGGCGAAGGCGGCGAGGGTGAATCCGTCTACGCCTCCACGCTGTCGATCCCGGGCGGACTGGAAATGACCACCTCCAAAGATGTGCTGGAAGCGATGGCCTCGGGTGCCGGCCCGCGCAAGGTATTTGTGACGCTGGGCTACGCCTCCTGGGGCGAGGGTCAGCTGGAATCCGAGATCACCGAAAACAGCTGGTTGACGGTGGAAGCCGACCCCAGCCTGATTTTTGACGCACCGGTGGACGAGCGTTACGACCGCGCCATGGCGCTGCTGGGCCTGCAGTCGTGGATGTTGTCGCCTGATGCGGGGCATGCATGAGCCTGTTGGCGCCCGCGCCCTCGCTGCCGGAAGTGCCTGCTCACTGTCAGCTGTTTGTAGCCTTTGACTTTGGCCTGAAGCGAACCGGTGTAGCCAGCGGCAACCGCCTCACCCGCACCGCCACGCCGCAAGCCACGGTGAACGCGCAGGGCGATGCCCGGTTTGTCCAGATTGCCCAGCGCATCGCCGAATGGCAGCCCGACGCCCTGGTTGTCGGCGTACCTTTCCACCCCGATGGTGAGGCACACGAAAACACCGCGCGTGCGCGAAAATTTGCCCGCCAGCTGCGCGGTCGTCATGGCCTGCCGGTGTTCGAGGTAGACGAGCGCTACACCACCACCGAGGCGCTCGCATTGGGCGCAAAAGATGCGGACGCGGCGTCTGCCTGCCTCATCCTGGAACAGTTTCTGAGGAGCCTGCCTTGAGCCCTGCCCATCCACTCGCGCTGGACGCCGAGGCGCTCTACACCGAGCTGCTGGCGCGCGTGGGCGCGCTGCTGAAGACCAGCCCGGCGCCCACCCGGCTGGTCGGCATCACGTCGGGTGGCGTCTGGCTGGCCGAGCGCTTGCAGCGCGATCTGGGGCTTGAGGGGGATGCTGGTGTGATCTCTTATGGGCTGCACCGCGACGACTTTGCGCGCCGCGGTCTGGCGGTCAGTGCCCAGACCCTGCTGCCGTTTGATGTCCAGGGTGCGCATGTGCTGCTGGTCGACGATGTGCTCTACACCGGTCGAACCCTGCGTGCGGTGGTCAATGAACTGTTCGACTACGGTCGCCCGGCCAGCGTGCGGCTGGCGGTGCTGGTGGACCGCGGTGGGCGCGAGCTGCCGATCCAGGCCGATGTCGCCGCCACCACCGTGAGCCTGCCCCAGGACCAGTCGCTGGAGCTGGCGCGCGACGATCAGGGGCGCCTGCAGTTTGTCATCGAACCCAAGAAAGCCTGACCGTGGCCGGCAACCCCCAACTCAACCGCAACGGCGAGCTGATCCATCTGCTCTCCACCGAAGGCCTGTCGCGCGCCATCCTCACGCAAATCCTCGACACCGCCGCCGGTTTCGTCAGCGTCAGCGACCGTGAGGTCAAGAAGGTGCCGCTGCTGCGCGGCAAGAGCGTGTTCAACCTGTTCTTCGAAAACAGCACGCGCACACGCACCACGTTTGAAATCGCCGCCACGCGCCTGTCGGCCGACGTGATCAATCTCGACATCGCGCGCAGTTCCACCGCCAAGGGCGAGTCCCTGATCGACACCATCGCCAACCTCAGCGCCATGGCCGCCGACATCTTTGTCGTGCGCCACAGCGAATCGGGCGCACCCTATCTGATCGCGCAACATGTCGCGCCGCACGTGCATGTGATCAACGCCGGCGACGGGCGCCACGCGCACCCCACCCAGGGGCTGCTCGACATGTACACCATCCGGCACTACAAGCACGATTTCACCAACCTGTCGGTGGCCATCGTGGGCGACGTGCTGCACTCGCGCGTGGCGCGCTCCGACATCCACGCTCTGACCACGCTCGGCGTGCCCGACGTGCGCGTGGTCGGCCCGCGCACCCTGGTACCGACCGACATGAGCCACATGGGCGTGCGGGTGTGCCACACGCTGGAAGAAGGCATCAGGGATTGCGACGTGGTGATCACGCTGCGGCTGCAGAACGAGCGCATGAGCGGTGCGCTGTTGCCCTCCAGCCAGGAGTACTTCAAGAGCTTCGGCCTCACGCCCGAGCGCCTGCGCTGGGCCAAGAAGGACGCCATCGTGATGCACCCGGGGCCGATCAACCGCGGCGTGGAAATTGATTCGGCGGTGGTCGATGGTCCGCAAAGCGTCATCCTGCCGCAGGTCACCTTTGGTATCGCGGTGCGCATGGCGGTGATGGGCATCGTGGCTGGGAATGAGGCTTGATCTCCTCCTTCCACCGCTGCGCGGGTCTCTGCCTGCCAACGGTGCGCGTTTCGCCTTGGGGCGGCCCAGCCGCTGAACCGAGGTTTTCAAGGTAAAGCTATGAAGATCCTGATCCAGAACGGTCGCGTGATGGACCCGATGACGGGTCGCGACGAGATGGCCGACGTGGCGATCGCGGCCGGGCGCATCATCGCCATCGGCCAGATCTCGCCCGACTTCCATCCGAACCGCACGCTCGATGCGTCGGGCTGCGTGGTCGCGCCGGGCCTGATTGACCTCGCGCTGCGGTTGCGCGAGCCGGGCCAGGAACACGCCGCCATGCTGGAGAGCGAAATGGCGGCCGCGGTGGCCGGTGGCGTGACTTCGCTGGTCTGCCCGCCCGACACCGACCCCGTGCTGGACGAACCTGGCCTGGTCGACATGCTGAAGTTCCGCGCCGAAAAGCTGCACCAGGCGCGCGTGTTTCCCCTGGGCGCGCTCACCAGAGGTCTGCAGGGCGAGGTGCTGACCGAGATGGTCGAGCTCACCGATTCAGGCTGCGTCGGTTTTGGCCAGGCCGAGGTGCCCATTGTCAACACCCAGGTGCTGCAGCGCGCGCTGCAATACGCCGCCACCTTTGGCTACACCGTGTGGCTGAGGCCGCAGGACTTCTACATGGGCAAGGGCGTGGCGGCCAGCGGTTCGCTGGCCACGCGCATGGGCCTCTCCGGTGTGCCGGTGCTGGCCGAAACGATTGCGCTGCACACCTTGTTCGAACTCATGCGCGCGGCCCAGGGCAAGGGGAAGGCCAACGAAGGCAAGGGCGCGCGCGTGCACCTGTGCCGCCTGAGCAGCGCGGCTGGCCTGGAGCTGGTGCGCCAGGCCAAGGCTGAGGGTCTGCCGGTGAGTTGCGATGTGAGCGTGCACAACCTGCACCTGACCGATGTGGACATGGGCTACTACGACAGCCGCTTTCGCCTGCAGCCGCCGCTGCGTCAGCAGCGCGATCGTGATGCGCTGCGCGCCGGCCTGGCCGACGGCAGCATTGACGCGCTGGTGTCCGATCACAACCCCGTGTCGGCCGACGCCAAGATCCTGCCCTTTGCCGAAGCCGAACCTGGTGCGACTGCGGTCGAGCTGCTGCTCGGCCTGGCCTGCAAATGGGCGCAGCAGGAGGGGCTTGGACTGATGCAGGCGCTGGGCGTGCTCACGCGCGGGCCGCAGTCGGTGCTGGGCCACAGCCTGGGCACGCTGCAGGCCAGCCTGGGCCAGCTCGCGGTGGGTGGTCAGGCTGACCTCTGTATTTTTGATCCCAACGCCAGCTGGCGCGTGGAGCCGGCGGCCTTGCTCAGTCAGGGACACCACACGCCGTTTGAAGGCCACGAGCTGCCGGTGCGTGTGCGCACCACACTGGTGGGTGGCCAGATCGCGCACGACTCGGCGCCGAACGCTGCTGCGGCCAAAGTGTGAGCGCGCCGCGCAGTCGCTGGGTGGCGCTGTGGCGGGCGCTTCGTGCCGTGCTCCATGTGTTGCGTGGCCTGTGGATCATTCGCCGCGAGTTCGATCGCCTCACAAACAGCCAGCGCGCGTTGGTGGTGCGCGAGTGGTCGCGCCAGATGCTGCGCATCATGGGTGTGAGGCTGGTGGTAAGCGGTACGCCACCGGTTCGTGGACCGTTGCTGCTGGTGGCGAACCACATTTCCTGGCTCGACATCCTGGTGATGGACGCAGCCCATCCCGCGCGTTTCGTCTCCAAGGCGGATGTGAAGCACTGGCCGGTGCTGGGCACCCTCATCACTGGCGCCGGCACGCTCTACATCGAACGCGAGTCGCGACGCGACGCCATGCGGGTGGTGCACCAGATGGCCGCGGCCCTGCTTGGGGACGACACCCTGGCGGTGTTCCCCGAGGGCACCACCGGTGATGGCGGCGAATTGCTGCCATTCCACGCCAACCTGATCCAGGCCGCCATTGCGACCGAGGCGCCGGTGCTGCCAGTGGCGCTGCAATACCTGGATGGCGACTCGGGAAGCCGCAGTGCCGCGCCGCTGTTCCTGGGGGACACGACCCTGGTTCAATCGATCTGGACGACGCTGCGCGCTCCGGATCTCCATGCGATGGTGACCTACGGCGAGCCGCAAGAGGCCGCAGGGCGCGATCGTCGTGCCTGGGCTGGCGATTTGCGCCAAGCCGTGGGCGCGTTGCTGGAGCCGCGCAGCACGCCAGGCAGCTGAAGCTGCCCCCTGGGGTCGCTGTGCAGTCTGAGCTTCAACCGCCGGAGCGATCAACGCCTACTGAGCTGGTGAGCGGTACCAGCTGTCCTCACAGCGCGACGCGGCAGACTGATGTGCCCAGGCCTTTGTGGATCCGACAGCGCATCACCGCGCACTCGCGGTGCAGCCGTGATGCTCAGCGGTGGCTGGCCTGACCTGAAGGCTTCGCCGCGAGTTGCGCGCGAAGGGTTTCCAGCTCGTCCATCAGCCGCAGCGCCAATGCCGCGCCGGCAGGGTTCACGCCCAGATCGCGCTGCAGCCGCCAGGCGACCGTGAGGTGGTGGACCTCGGTTTCGCCGAATCGCCAGCTCTCGGGCGCCTGTCCCTTCACAGGCTGCACCACTCCTTCGTCGAGCATGGCGATCACGAACTCCGTCTGCACCGCGCAGGTGCGGCAGAGCTGTTCAAGCGAGAACAAGGCTTCTGTACCCACAGCGGCATCGCTCGGGTTGTCGCCAGGGGTTTTCATGCGGTGTCTCCCTGCAGGTTTCTCGGGTTGAACGAGGTGAATGCCTGGGCCATGTTGCGGTAGGCGGCTTTGGCGCTATCGCTGTCGGCCGGGGGCACCGCGATCTTCAGCACGAAATAGAAATCCCCTGGAGTCTTCCCTGGGATGCCTCGCCCTTTCAGCCGAAGCTTGCGCCCCTCGCTCGACCCGGCCGGTACCGTGAGCTCAACCGTTCCGGTAGGGGTGGGCACTTCAATGACCGCGCCCAGCGCGGCCTCCCAGGGGGCGACCGGCAGATCCATGTACACGTCGTGCTTGTCGACCCGGTAATGCTTGTGCGGCAGGAAGTCCACCTCCAGATAGAGGTCGCCTGGCTGGCCCTGACCCATCGCTGGGCCGCCCTGGCCTGCCAGGCGGATGCGCTGGCCCACGCGCACGCCGCGCGGGATGGTGAATTCGATCGGGTGCTCGCGCAGCACCACGTGGCCGTCGGCATCCACCGTCGGCATTTGCAGGTTCACCCTGCGCGTGCCCCCGTGATAGGCCTCTTCCAGCGTGATCTGAATCCTGGCGTGGCTGTCCTGGCCGTGCGCGTGGAATCCTTGACCGCGGCCCTGGCCGCCCGCCGATGTGGACTGGGAACGGGCGAAGCCCCGGCGGAACAGCGATTCGAAGAAATCGCTCTGGTCGCCCATGTCTTGCCCGTCAAACCCGCTGCCTCCGGTCTCATAGCCTGCGTTCCAGCCAGGCGGCGGCTGAAAGTCCTGCCCCTGCTTCCAGTTGGCCCCGAGGCGGTCGTAGGCCGTGCGCTTCTCCGGGTCCTTCAGCACCTCGTTGGCTTCACCCAGCTCCTTGAACTTCGCCTCGGCGTCGCTGTCCTTGTTGATGTCAGGATGGTACTTGCGCGCCAGTTGGCGGTACGCGCGCTTGATCTCGTCCTGCGTGGCGCTGCGCTCCACGCCCATCACCTTGTAGTAATCCTTGTATTCCATAGACACCCTCTTATTCACGGACCACTTTACGCCGCTTTGCCAGAGCCATGCGTCTCAATTGGGTTGGCTGAATCTGCTGGTGCCAGGAAATGGCGATAAGACGGGACGCGAATGGTTTGGGTTCAGTTCTTGGCCGCTGCGGCCGCTTTGGCGCGTTGCATCATCAGTTCGGTGTTGGTCTTGCGGTCGGCGTTGACGCGCTGCACCGTTGGCCGCTCGCCCACGCGCTTGAGGTAGTCGCGCACCGGCAGCTCGGCCAGAAAATCGCGACCGTAAATGATCTTGGTGGCGCTGCTCACCAGCGGCAGGTGCACCACGGCGGCGCAGTCGGCCAAGGTGAACTGATCGCCAGCGATGAAGGGCGAGAACTTGGCCAGTTGCGCGAACGCAGCCACGTTTTTTTCCAGTTGTTGCCCGGTCTTTTCCTTGGCCCCATCGCTGATCTTGCCGCCGAAGAAGGCTTCGGGGTAGAGGTTGCGCGCCACCAGCTCCAGGTGCAGTTCGATGTAACGCAGCAACTCGCGCACCTGTGCCTTGTGGAAGGCTTCGGCTGGCATGAGCGGGGTGTCGGGGAACTGGTCTTCGATGTATTCCAGCAGTACGGTGGACTCGCTCAAGGGCCCGTGCTCGGTCTTCAGGTAGGGCACCTTGCCCAGCGGGCTGGCGCTGCGGTCGGTCTCGCCCACCCAGGCCAGCTCTTCTTCAAAGGCAACGCCTTTTTCCAGCATCGCAAGTTTGACCTTGTTGTAGTAGTTGCTGGCCGCAAAGCCGCAGAGTGTGAGCATGAGAGGTCTCCTGATGGGGTGATGGGTCGGTCCAGCCAAGATGTTAGGCCCCTCTGCCTATCCGCGCAGGTCGCCCAGTTGACGTGACCTGCGTCAATCGGTGCGAATCACCCGGCTGATAAACTGCGCCCATGTTGCTGACCCGCGTCCAACGCCGCTTCACCGCCTGGCTGGCCATGCTGGCCCTGGTGCTGGCTGCGCTTGCACCGACGCTGGCGCAGGCGGTGGTGGCGACCTCAGACCGAAGCGACTGGATGCAGATCTGCAGCGCCAGCGGCATGGTCTGGATCCAGGCCGAACCCGATGCGGCCGGCACCGAGAGCGCACCCATGGCCGACATGGAGATGCATTGCCCCTGGTGCACGCTGCACAACCCGGTCGCTGGTTTGCCACCGGCGTCAGTACTGAACTTCTCGGCCGCCGCATCGACTCCGCTCCTCGGCCCCGTCAAAGTCGCGGCACCGCCTGTGGGCGTGTGGACCGCCGCACCAGCCCGTGCACCGCCCCTGAACTCCTGAGCCCACGCCGTGGCCCACCTGAAAAGGGTGGTGCCTGTGTTCCCGTGTTGCAGGAGGCGCCGTGCCTCGGTTTCCGCTGATTCCGTTCCCCGCCCGGGTGAGCCTGGTGCGCCGGCAGGTGTTTGCCGGCTTGCTGGCGGCCGCTGCCTTGCCGCTGCTGAGTGCCTGCGACCGCCTGGGCGGCGACGAGGGTTTCCGCGGCATCGACCTGACCGGTGCTGCCTATGCACAAGGTTTCTCGCTCACCGATTTCCACGGTCGGTCGCGCACCCTTGCCGACTACCGCGGCCAGGTGGTGATGCTGTACTTCGGTTTTGTGCAGTGCCCGGACGTGTGCCCCACCGCACTGGCCCGAGCCTCGGCGGTGATGCAGCAGCTAGGGACGGATGCGGGCCGGGTGCGGTTGCTGTTCGTCACGGTCGACCCCGAGCGCGACACGCCCGAACTGCTGCGTGAGTACATGGCGGCCTTCGACCCTCGCTTCGTGGCCCTGACGGGTAACCCGGAGCAGATCCAGGCCACGGCCGACACCTTTCGTGTGCACTTCAAGAAAGTGCCCACGGGTGGCAGCTACACCGTGGACCACACCGCGCTCACGTACCTGTTTGATCCCGCTGGTCGCATCCGCGTCGCCCTGCGCCACGAACAGACCGTTGACGACTATGTGGCCGATGTGCGGCGGCTGCTGGCCGAGTCAACCCTCTGATTGTTCAATTTTTTTCACTCCACTTTTTTCTATCCAAGGTATCCCCATGAAAAAACTTCTCATCGCCTCCCTCGTCGCCCTGAGCGCCACCGCCTGGGCCCAGTCAACCACCGTCCAGGTGGAAGACGCCTGGGTGCGCGGAACAGTCGCCACCCAGAAGGCCACGGGTGCCTTCATGCGCCTGACACCCAGCGCCAACGCGCGCCTCGTGTCGGCCAGCTCGCCAGTGGCGGGTGTGGTCGAGATCCACGAAATGGCGATGGAAAACGACGTCATGAAGATGCGCCAGGTGCCAGGCCTGGACCTCGCTGCGGGTCGCACCACCGAACTCAAGCCGGGCGGCTTTCACGTGATGCTGATGGACCTCAAAGCACCGGTCAAAGGCGGTGATGTGGTGCCGCTGACCCTGGTGTTCGAGGACGCGGCCAAACAGCGCTTCACCCAGGAGGTCAAGGCCCCGGTGACCGCGCTGGGTGGCGGCAACGCCCCTATGAAACACGACATGAAGCCAGGCATGGGCCACAAGCACTGACGACCGGTTGGCTCTCTGTACCCTTTCCCACTTTCAGGAGACTCCGATGAACCGTTCCCTTGTTTTTCTGTGTCGTGCTGTGATGGCGCTCGGTCTGTTGACCTTGGGCAATGTCGCCATGGCGAAATCAGTACCCGCTGACCAGGGCCTGCCCGTGGTCGAGCTGATGCCCCTGGTCATCAAGCACGAGGCCGATTTGCAGCTCAGCACCGAGCAGATCCAGGCCTTGGCCGATTACCGCAAGCAGGCTATGCCAGGGCGCATCTCGGTGCAGAAGAAAATTCAGACGCTGCGCGGTGAGTTGCGCATGGCCCTGCTGGAGGGCAAGCCAGCGGCCGAGCGCGAGGCGCTGATGCGGCAAGTGGCCGACGCCGAGATCGAGCACTTTCAGGGGCGCGAGCGCTGCGTGGAGCAGTTGCGCAAAACCCTGAGCGCCGGGCAGTTTGCTCAGCTCAGCCAGCTCTACCTTGGTGGTCTGCGCTGAGCGCCTGACCGCGGGCTGACCCACTTCTTTTGCCCGCAGGTTGCCGGCCATGTCCACCCGAATGATGCGTGCCCTGACGCGTGGCCTCCTGGTCGCGATGCTGCTGGCCATGCTTGCGCCCGCGATCTCGCGCGGGCTGGCCAGCACGCGCGTGGTGGGTGACTGGGTGGAGGTCTGTACTGCGCAGGGCATGCGCTGGGTGCAGCTGGCGTCTGAGGGAGTAGAGACCGAACCGGTCGGTGCAGGTGACTTGCTGCACGCCCTCGACGGCTGCGGCCATTGCGCCCTGACGGCCGAGCGTTTTGCACCCTTGCTGCCTTCTTTCCCGACGTTGCCGTCAAGCATGGGCACCTGGGGTGTGCCTTTGCACCAGGCCGCCACTTTCCTTCCCCTGGACGCCCCGAGTCCAGGCGCGCGTGGCCCCCCGCTGCTGAGTTGAATCCTTTGCGCGGCCCCAAAGATTGGGTCCGCAGGTTCAGTGGCTGGTGCGTTTCATCAGCACAACTCGGGAGCATTTCATGACTTCATCCGTCTCTGGCGTCGCGCTGGCCTGCGCGAGCAACCAGTCGATTTTTCTGTCCGGCGAATCCGGTCCCGTCTGGCGCGTGGTTGAGGGCGTCGTGCGTCTGGACCACACTAGCGGCCCGATTCGACAGCCTGTCCAGCTGGCCTTGGCGGGAGACCTGATCGGCACTGAAGCCCTGTGTGGGCAGGCCTACCAGCTGAGCGCCAGCGCCTTCACGAACTGTCGGCTGGAGGCTGTGCGGTCTCACGCCGAAGCCACCTCGGAGCCCTTGTTGCGGCAGGCGCTTTTGCAGCAGTTGGTCCGCTGTCAGGACATGGCTCAGCTGCGCACTGGGAGCGTGCTGCAGCGCGTGACCCACCTGCTGGGTCTGATGGGGTTAACCCGCGCGGTTCAAGAATCCGGCCGACACGGACAGGCCGACGCGGTGCGCGAGGTGCTGCCAAGGCTGCGGGAAGTGGCGCTGCTGGTGGACGCGAAGACAGAAACCGTCTGCCGCGTCCTGGCCCAGTTGTTGCCGCCACGCAGTCGCAAGAGTGGACCGGTGCGCGCCGCCGGGCGCGACCTGTTGGCGATCGCGCCCGGGCAGCGGTTCGGCGAATGGGCAGCCAATGCAAGCCCTGTCGGGTGTGCCGCGTGAAGCCGCGGCTGCTCGCCGTCGCGTGCGGTGCCGTATTGCTGATCTCCCCGGTATGGGCTCACGACTTCAAGCTCGGCGACCTGCGCGTTGACCACCCCTACGCCACACCCACCCTGCCAGGTCTGAACACCGGCGCGGTGTACTTCCGCGGTATCCGCAACACGGGCAAGTTTCCCGATCGGTTGCTCTCGGCTACCACGCCTGTGGCTGCGCGGGTCGAGATCCACCGCATGACGATGAAGGCAGATGTTATGCAGATGCGTGCTGTGCCTTCGCTGGAGATTCCAGCCGGTCTCTCGGTGCCCATGAAGCATGGAAGCGCCGATGGCCACCACCTGATGCTGCTCGATCTCAAGGCGCCGCTGAGGGATGGTGAGCGTTTTCCGGTGACCCTGACATTTGAAAGAGCGGGCACGCGCGAAGTCATGGCCTGGGTGCAGACGCCCAGGACGTCCGGTACAGGCTCAAAGGCTGCCGAGCACCGCCACCGCCACTGAGCCATGAAGCCGCAGACACTGCTGCCCCTGGAAGCGACCCGCGTGCGCCACTGGTTGCGTGCGATGCTGATGTGCGCGTTGTTTTCGGCGCTGCATGGGACGTTAGGTGCATGGATCGTTCCAGTCATCAGCTCTCAGGAAGCCGTGCAAATCTGCACGCCGCAAGGCCTGCAGTGGGTCAGTCTGGAAGACCAAGCGCCAGGCGATAGCGACCAGCCGACCTCAACGGATCACCTACTGCAGCCCTGCGCCTGGTCATCGGCACACGTGGCAATCGCCAACGCACTGCCCCGTCTGCGGACCTGCTTGCCGTTCGTGGCGGCCATTCAGCGCAGGGAGTGGGAGACACCATGGCCGCCCAGTGATCACGCTCGGCGCGTGCTGCTGATGTCCGCCATGCGGGCTCCGCCGGGCTTGATTACCTGAGCCCTCCCTTCCCCTTTGTTTGGCATTCCCCTTGGCCGTATTGCGTACGGCAGCGTGTCGCTCAGCACCGCCGTACCTACGCAGTGGGGCTATGCCGCGTCGACCCTTCTGTTCACGATTCTGAGAAAGCTTCCCCATGAAAAACACATACACCCTTCTTGCCGCAACCCTGATGGCGGTTGGTCTGCTCACCGCTTGTGGCGGTGGCGACCCCGTGGTTGAGACCCCCGTTGCAACGACCCAGGCGGTCGAATTGAGCTTCGCCGCGACGGCGGGTAGCGACCCCATCACCTGCGCCAGCAGCCTCACCGGTATGGGCACCAGCGACGCCAGCGGCGGGCTCAAAGACATGCGCTTCTACATCGCCAACGTAAAGCTGGTACGAGCCGATGGTTCGGAAGCACCGCTCACGCTGCCTCCCAACGACGACTGGAACGCGACCCTGGGCAGCGACGGCGTCACCCTGATTGACCTGGAAGACAACACGGGCACCTGTGTGGGGACGGCTGCGACCAACACCACTTTGCGCGGTACCGTGCCCGCTGGCAATTACGTGGGCGTGAAGATGACGTTGGGTGTGCCGTTTGCGCTCAATCACACCGATCAGGGTGCATCGACCAGCGTGACACCGGCCGCCATCAACAATGCCGTGAATCCAGGCATGGCCTGGGCCTGGGCCGGTGGGCGCAAATTCGCGAAGATTGAGGTCACGGATCCCGGCTGGGCCGCTCCGACCTTCAATGTCCACATCGGCTCCACCGGCTGCACCGGAGTCAACCCTGCGGCTGGGCAGGTTGACACCTGCAGCAAGCCCAACCGGCTCGATCTGGCATTTGGTGCTTTCGATCCGACCACGCAGAAGATCGCGGTGGACGTCAAGGCCTTGCTGACGGGCAACGATGTGACGGTCAACGGCTCGGGGCCGACGGGCTGCATGTCGGGCACCACCGACCCCGAGTGCCCCAAAGTGTTTGAGGCTTTGGCCATTGACCTGGCTGGTACAGGTCAGACCGTGGGCGACGGCTCAACGCAAACTGTCTTCAAGGTCGTGGCGAAATGAGTGGGGCGCAGCGCACCAAGAAGGCGCTGCGCGGGCTCGGCGGGACCGCGCTCCTGTGTGGGGTGCTGTCCCTGCTGGCCTGTGGCGGGGGTGGCGTCAGCGTGAACGAGACCAGCAACAGCGGTGCCTGGCGCTGGGTGCTGCCTGCCAACTTCCCCACGCCGCGCGTGCCCGAGAGCAACCCGCTCAGCCCGGCCAAGGTGGAACTTGGTCGCTACCTGTTCTACGACCGCCGCCTTTCAGGCAATGGCTTGCAGGCCTGTGCCAGCTGCCATCACCAGGACAAGGCCTTCACCGACGGGTTGACCCGCTCCATCGGCTCCACCGGCGAGATGCATCCACGCAACGCGCAGAGCCTGGCCAACGCCGTGTACCACCCGACGCTGACCTGGGTCAATCCCTCGCTGCTGAGCCTTGAGGCGCAGCTGCAGGTGCCGCTGTTTGGAGACAACCCGGTCGAGATGGGCGTCAACGAGGGCAATGTCGACTCGGTGCTTGATCGCATCCGGTCCGATACACGCTACCCCGCGATGTTCGTTCAGGCTTTTGGTGACGAGGTTGAGAGCATCAGCTGGGGCCGCATCACACAGGCCATAGCCAGCTTTCAGCGCACGCTGATCTCTGGCAACAGCCGCTTTGATCAGGCGCTTTCCGGCAAGACGGTGCTGAGTGCCGCCGAGCAGCGAGGCCAGACGCTCTTCTTTGGCGAGAAGGCCGAGTGTTTCCATTGCCATTCGGGGCACAACTTCAATGATCAGGTGGTGCACGCCTCCACCCGGGTGCTCGATCTGCCGTTTCACAACACGGGTCTGTACAACATTGGAGGCACTGGCAACTTTCCCGAGGGGAATCAGGGCTTGTTCGAATTCACGGCCAAGCCCGAGGATCGGGGGCGGTTTCGCGCGCCCAGCCTGCGCAATGTGGAAGTCACTGCACCCTACATGCACGACGGAAGCATCGGAACGCTGGAAGAGGTGCTCGACTTCTACGCCGCTGGCGGTCGATTGATCACCACCGGTCCCAACGCGGGCGATGGCCGAGTGCATCCCAACAAGAGCGACCTGATTTCGCTCATCAATCTCAACGTCCAGGAAAGAGCCGATCTGGTGGCCTTCCTCAAAACCCTCACCGATCATGAGTTCCTCACCAATCCGGCACTGTCCGACCCTTTCTCTAACCCGCCAGCTACGCGTCCATGAGCGCCTGCGGGCAGCAGCCGTGATGGTGGGCGGACTGTGCCTGAGCGCCACCGTCTGGGCGCATGGGGAGGCCGACGATGTGTTGCCCGCCGAGGCTGGTGTGTCGGTGGACGCGGCCATCGCGCTGCGCACCCTCCGCGCCGACCAGCCCCTGCCGTCGGAGCCGCTCAACGGCTACCTGCTGCTGGGCGATGCCGGCCACGACCTGCGCAAGGAGCCGCTGGAGCATGCCGCGCTGGGTTTGTCGGCTCGCTTCAACGACACCTGGGGCGCCCGCCTGGCCGTGGGCCAGCATGCCAGCGACGATGTCCATGTGGAGGCTGCCTGGTTGCAGGCGCGGCACGACGGCGACGATGCCGCCTGGCTGCTCACCTTCGGGCGACAGCGCCCAGCGCTGGGCCCGGTGCTGGGTGCGGCGGGTCACCTTGATCGCTTCGGTCCAGTGCCACTGGCGCAGCGCATGGCCGTCAATGGCGACTGGGTGGATGATGGCGCTCAGTTGAGCTGGCGGGCCGATCGCGGCGCGCGACAGTGGAGAGCCGATCTGGCTCTGTGGCGCGGGCAAGCGTTTCCCGGCGCGCAACACGGTGCTGTGGCGCCAGGCCTGCACTTGGGGCTGGACCAGGGCCTCTGGTCGATCGATGGCCTGTGGGCGCAGTTCCGTCCCGACGGTCGCGGCAGCGCCATTCAGCCGGCGCTAGGCCACAGCCACAATGCGCCGATCTGCGACAGCGCCTTGCGCGAGGTTGTGTGTTTCCGAGGTCGTTCTGACGTGCTGGCCGCGTCTGTGAGATGGCAGGGCGCGCAAAGTGCCCAGGCTTGGCCCATCACGCTGTCTGCCGCGGGCTGGATTCGCAGCGAGACTGGCACGCTGGAGTCCGTCAACGGTCTGGTGGACTACCGCGGGCGCAGCACCGGTGGCTGGCTGGAAGCGCTGTGGCAGATCCATCCCCGCTGGGAACTGGGCTGGCGTGGCGAACGCCTGATGGCTGACCACGCCATCGACGGCGCAGGTGCCAGTCTGATCATGGCCGAGACTCGATTGAATGTTTACCAGTCAGCCACTCGCCAAACACTGATGCTCGGTATGCGCGCCAGTGAGCAGGTCGATGTGCGGGTCGAGGCGGGGCGTGAGTCTGCTGCAGGGGTATCGGTGAATTTTGCGGCGCTGCGGGTACTGGTCAAGCTCCAAGCCCTGCTCTCGCCCTGAGCAACCCATGCTCAGATCGGAGCGTGGGTTCGGGTCACGCCAGGCGCTGGCGGGCTGCTCGCGCCGCCGCCGCGCGCGAAGGTCACCACGTGATCGACCTCGGCGCGGATGCCAATCCATTCGCCCACCGCGTGGTTGTGGTGAGAAGGCACATGGGTCATCAGCACCTCGCCGCTGGCCAGGCGCAGCGTGTAGAGGAACTCTGAGCCGCGAAAGGCCTTGCGGATGATCTGCGCCTTCACCGGCGCGTGGTCGTCGTGCACGATGTCGTCGGCGCGCAGCAATACGTCGCACAGACCAGCGTCGTAAGCGTTGGGCAGGGGGCACTCGTCCATGTCCTGCAGCGCACCCAGCGGCGTTTGCACCGACACCTCGTCACCGATTTGCCGGATCTGTGCCGGAGCGAACACACCGTGGCCGATGAACTCGGCCACGAACCGGGTGGCGGGGCGGTGGTAGAGCGCGTAGGCCTCGTCCCACTGGTGCAGATGGCCTTCGTGCATGACGCCAATCAGGTCGCCAATGGCAAACGCTTCGAGCTGATCGTGTGTGACGAAAAGGGCGGTGGCACCTGCCGCTTTGAGGATGGCGCGCACTTCGTGCGCCAGGCGTTCGCGCAAGTCCACGTCGAGGTTGGAGAAGGGCTCGTCGAGCAGCAGCAGGCGCGGACGAGGCGCCAGCGCGCGGGCGAGGGCCACGCGCTGCTGCTGGCCGCCGGAGAGTTCGTGGGGGAAACGCGCCTGCAGGCCATCGAGCCCGACCAGGGCCAGCACCTCGGCCACGCGCTGCTCGCGCTCGCCGCGTGGCAGGCGGTCGATACCAAAGGCCACATTGCGGCCTACGTCCAGGTGGGGGAACAGGGCGTAGTCCTGAAACACCATGCCGATGCGGCGGCGCTCGGCTGGGGTGTGGTGCTCGTCATCGCTGACCAGTTCACCGCCCAGGTGGATGCTGCCGCTGCTGGCGCGCTCCAGCCCGGCCACGGCGCGCAGCAAGGTGGTCTTGCCGCAGCCCGACGGCCCGATCAGCACGCCAATGTCACCCGCTCGCAAGCCCAGCGACACGCCGTCCACAGCTGGCGCGGTCTGGCCGGGGTAGCGCACACTGAGCTGAGAAACGCTGAGGAACATGAACAGGATTGTAGATAACTACAATTCTCATTTGTATTGACGTGCGTCAAACCCCTGCGGCCACCGGCCCCTTCACCGACTTCTCCCGATCGAATGTCCATGCTGCGCTGGTTGGCTCCTGTTGCCTTGCTGTTGCTGGCGGTCTTGCTGACCCTGCCGGTCGTGGCGCTCGGCCTGTCGTGGCTGGAGTTTGACGCTGCGGGCCGCGATGTGCTGAGCCAGATGGCGCAGACGGTGTTGCCCGGATACGTGCTGACGTCGGTGGCGCTGTGTGTCAGCGTGGCGCTGGGTGTGGCGGTGGTCGGGATGGGCACGGCCAGCGCGGTCACTCTGTTCGACTTCCCCGGGCGGCGCGTTTTTGAATGGGCGCTGCTGCTCCCGCTGGCCATGCCGGCCTATGTGGTGGCTTACGCGTACACCGATTTCCTGCAGTTCAGTGGCCCGCTTCAGGTTGGCTTGCGCGAAAGCTTCGGCTGGGAAGGTCGCGTGTTCCCGGAGATCCGCAACACACCGGGAGCGGTCTGGGTCTTCACGTTCACGCTGTACCCGTACGTCTACCTGCTCGCGCGTACTGCGCTGTCCGAGCGGGCTGCCCAGCTCATGGAGGCCGCGCGACTGCTGGGAGCGCCGCTGGCCCGGCGCATTCGCGAGGTGGCGCTGCCGCTGGCGCGACCGGCCGTGGCCGCCGGCGTGGCGCTGGCCCTGATGGAGACGCTGGCGGACTTCGGCGTGGCGAGCTACTTCGGCATCCAGACCTTCACTGCCGGTATCTACAAGGCCTGGCTGGCGATGGACAATCGGCTGGCCGCCGCCCAGCTCGCCACCATGCTGCTGGCCACCGTGGCGCTGCTGATGTGGCTGGAGCATCGGGCCCAACGCCGCATGCGTTTTGCCACACTGCGCGCTGGTCGCGGCAGCAGTGCCGAGGCGATGCCGGTGCGTTTGCGGGGCAAGCAGGCGGCGCTGGCGCTGCTGGTGTGTGCGCTGCCGGTGTTGTTCGGCTTTGTGTTGCCGGTGCTCTTCATGCTGCGCCCGCTGATCGACGGCTGGGACGAACTGCCCTGGGGCGCGTTTGTGCAGTGGTCTCGCAACAGCGTGTGGCTGGCGGCCTTGAGTGCGTTGCTGGCCACCTTGCTGGCGCTGGCACTGGCGTTTGCCGTGCGCACGCGTCCCGGCTGGCCCACGCGCACCGCAGTTCAGCTCACCAGCCTGGGTTATGCGGTGCCGGGAGCGGTGATTGTGGTCGGCCTGCTGCTGCCGGTTGGGTGGGTGCAGGCGGCCTGGCCCGCCTCGACGGTGGGCTACCTGATCACCGCCACCGCACTCGGCATCGTCTGGGCGTATCTGGTGCGCTTCACTGCGGTGGCGCTTCAAAGCGTGCAGGCGGGTTACGCCCGCATGCCGGCCAGTCTGGACGATTCGGCGCGCATGCTCGGCACCACTGGCGCGGGGCTCGCATGGCGCGTGCACGCGCCGCTGCTCAAGCGCGCCACGCTGGCGGCCGCCTTGCTGGTGTTCGTGGACGTGATGAAGGAGCTGCCGGCCACCCTGGTGCTGCGCCCTTTCAACAGCGACACCCTGGCCGTGGTCACTTACCAGCTCGCGCGCGACGAGCGCCTGGGTGAGGCGGCGCTGCCGGCGCTGGCGCTGGTGCTGGTGGGCCTGGTGCCGGTGATCCTGCTGAGCCGGACTTTGCGCAGCCGCTGATTCCCCCTTCGTTTGCAGGCCGGTTGGCCGGGCTGGCCTACTATGGCGGCATGTTGCCGATATTTTTGGGTTTGCCCAACCGGACGATCGGGCGATGCGCCACCCGTGTCCAGCGCGAGTTGCGCCGTGCCTGGTTGCCCTTTGTGGTGGCCGGCCTGGCGATGCTCGCGGGTGTCACGCAAGCCCAGCCGGCAGGTCAGGCCTCGCCGAGCTTCGCCGAGCTGGAGGCCGCCGGTGCGCGCGTGGGCGATGTCCGCGTGCTGGCGATGGATGTGTTCGACACCAACGATCCGGCTGAGGACTACGCGCTGTTTCGCCTGGCCAACCGCCTGCACATCCAGACCCGAGAGAGCGTGATCCGGCGCGCCATCCTGTTCCGCTCGGGCGACTTGGTGTCGGTGCGCGCGATCGAGGAAACCGAGCGCCTGCTGCGCGGCAATCGCTATCTCTACGACGTGGCCATCCGCCCTGTCGCGGTGCGCGGTGACCTGGTCGACATCGAGGTGGTGACGCGCGACACCTGGTCGCTCAGCGTGGGTGCAGGCGTAGGCACCAGCGGCGGTGAAAGCAACAGCAACTTTGAGTTCAGCGACAACAATCTGTTCGGTACCGGCACCACGCTGGGCTTCAAGCGCAGCAACGATGTGGACCGCTCCAGCAGCGAAATCGAATACGCGAACGAGCGGGCCTTCGGTACCCGGGCGTCGGTAGCCGCCAGCCACGCGAGCAACAGCGATGGACGCCGCAGCGCGCTGGCGGTCGTGCGACCGTTTTATTCGCTGGACGCCCGCTGGACCGCTGGCATTCAGGCCTCGTCGGACGATCGCATCGACCCTCTGTATCAGGCTGGCGAGATCGCCAGCCAGTACCGGGTGACGCAATCGCAGGCGGACGTGTTTGGCGGCTGGTCAGACGGCCTGGTGAACGGCTGGGTGCAGCGCCACACCCTGGGCCTGAGCACAAGCCGCGTGCGCTACGCAGCCGAGCCCGGGCTCGTGGCACCGCCGCAACTGCCGCAAGACCGACGCCGAGCGGGTCCCTTTTGGCGCTACGACCTGATCGAAGACCGGGTGGAGCGCGAGTTGAACCGCAACCTGGTCGGGCGGCCCGAGTATTTCCAGCTCGGTCTGCTGGTCAGTCTGCAATTGAACTGGGACGCCGCAGCTTTCGGTGCCGATCGCAACGCGCTGCGCATCGGCACCACCATCAGCCGCGGCTTTGTATTCCCGCCTGGCGACACGCTGGTGGCCCGCGCAGCCTGGAGTGGCGAGTTGCAGCGCGATGGTGCCAGCAGCCAGCGCCTGAGCGCTGGAGCCGAGTACTACCGCCCGCAGAGCCCGCGCCGTCTGTTCTACGCGTCGATCGCCGCCGACGCGCTGGTGCGCCCCGAGCCCACCGCTCAACTGCTGCTTGGCGGGGACAGTGGCCTGCGCGGCTATCCGTTGCGCTACCAGAGTGGCTCGCGGCGCGTGCTGCTGTCTGCCGAGCAGCGCTTCTACACCGACGTTTATCTGTGGCGCCTGTTCCGGCTGGGCGCGGCGGCCTTTGTGGATGTGGGTCGCGCCTGGGGTGGTGTCTTGCCCAACAACGACAACCCCGGCTGGCTGAGCGATGTGGGCGTGGGTTTGCGAGTGGTCAGCGACCGCTCGTCTTTCGGCACGGTGGTTCACATCGATCTGGCTGTACCGCTGAACCGGACCGCCGACGTCAGCAGCGTGCAGTTTCAGGTCAAGACCAAGCGCAGTTTCTGAAGCGCCGCGTTGCCCGAGGCCTGTGGCCTGCGGGGTAGGATTGGCCTTGCATCTGCCGGGCAGTGGCGGTGCGCACCTCGTCCACCCACCGCCCTGCCGGCGCCCAGCCGGGGAGAGCCACCATCAGCCCACCCGTTTCCCACCCATCGTCCGTCAGCTTTCGCGATGTCACCCTGGCCCACACCATTCGCTTGATGGAAGAGGCGGGCGCGCTCGACGACGCCGGCGAAATGGTGCTGGCCCATGCACGCCAGCACACCGAACAGGACCGCATCCTCGAGCGCGCCCGGCTGCTCGGGCGCCGTCTGGGCCTGCTCGAAGACTGGGCGCGTTTGAAGGCTGGGCTCTGGATCGCCGCCGGCCTGCTGGCGCTGCTGGCCTACTTGCTGGCGGGTGGCCTGCTCACCCGCGCGCTGGGCAGCGGGCAGACGCTGAACGCCGCCCTGGCGTTTGTGGCCATGCTGGGTGTGCCGGTGCTGGCGCTGCTGGTCTGGCTGCTGTGGGCGCTGGCCTCGGCGCTCTCTGGCCGAGGCATGGCACCCTGGTCGCTGGGCCAGTTGATGTTGTCGCTGGCGGCCCGCATGCCCTGGCTGCATGGCCCGCATTCGCTCAACTTGCTGCGCGGCGCCAACGCCGTGCTGCGCCAGCAGCGGTTGTCGCTGTGGGTGTTTGGTGCCGTCAGCCACGGGCTGTGGGCGCTCGCATTTGCCCTGGCGATTCTCACGCTGCTGATGCTGTTCTCCTTTCAGTCCTACCAGCTGACCTGGGAAACCACCATCCTCAGCCCGGCGTTTTTTGACGCCTTTCTGAGCGTCACCAGCTGGCTGCCGCGAACGCTGGGCTTTGCAGTGCCGGCGCAGGCGGTGGTACACGCCGCACCGAGCGCTGCCGATTCGCAGGCGATTGCCTGGTGGCTGCTGGCGAGCGCCTTGTTGTACGGCTTGCTGCCGCGTCTGCTCGCGCTGGTCGTCTGTTCCGCGGTGTGGCAGCGGCGCGCCCACCGCCTCTCGCTTGACACGCGAGAACCCTATTTCCGCCAGCTCGCCACGCGCTTTATGTCCATGGCATCGGCCTCGGTGGTGGATGCCGAACACGCCGGACCGCGGGCCAGCGGGCCGCTGTTCCGCCCGCATGTTTCTGGCCAGGCCGCGCCCGTGGTGCTGATCGGCTTCGAGTTGCCCGATGGCCTGCGCTGGCCACCGGACGCACTGGCCTCGCTGGCCGATCAGGTGCACACCATCACAGGCACCATGAGCGAGCGCCTGGGTTTGCTGACGGCACTGGCCGCTTCACCCGGCGCTCGCACCCTGATCGTCTGCTCCGCTGCAGCCAGTCCAGACCGGGGTGCCGAGCGTTTTCTGCGCCAGGTCTGCAGTGAGGCGGTCGACTGCGCACTGCTGCCGCTGAGCGACGAGTCGGCGACCGACGCGAACAAGCCGCAACGCTGGGCCGACTGGCTGGCCGCGAGCGATCTGCAGGCGGTGAGCTTCTGCGGCACCGACATCGAAGCGAAGCAATGGATGGAGCAGCGCCGTGGCTGAACGCAAAAAAGCGGGTGACCCGATCAACATCGCCGTGGTCGGTCACACCAACGCGGGCAAGACCTCGCTGTTGCGCACGCTGACGCGCCAGGTCCGTTTTGGCCAGGTGTCTGACCGGCCCGGCACAACCCGGCATGTGGAGGCGATCGACCTGGATATCGCTGGCCAGACGCTGCTGCGCTATTTCGACACACCGGGTCTGGAGGACTCGGTCGCGCTCCAGTACCACTTGAAGCAAATGCCCGAGACGCTCACCCCGCCCGATCGGGTGCGCGCCCTGCTGGACGGGCCCGAAGCGCGTGGCGTGTTTGAGCAGGAGGCCAAGGTGCTGCGCCAGATGCTGACGTCGGACGCGGCCATCTACGTGATCGATTGCCGCGAGCCTTTGCTGCCCAAGTACCGCAGCGAAATCGAGGTGCTCAACACCTGCGCCCGCCCCATCATGCCTGTGCTCAATTTCGTGCGCAGCGAGCACTGTCGAGAGCCTGAGTGGCGCGAGTTGCTGGCCGCCTACGGTCTGCATGCCGCCGTGCTGTTCGAGGCGGTGGCGCCCTTTGTCGGCGCCGAGCGCCAGCTTTACGAAGACCTGAGCGTGCTCATGCGCCAGCGCAAGGCCACGCTGCAGACCGTGCTGCTCGATCTGGATCGCCAGGCCGGCGAGCGCCGCGCCGCGAGCGCGCAGCGCGTGGTCGACACGCTGATTTCGGCGGCTGCGATGCGCCGCGAGGTTTCGCCCGAAACCCTTGCAGATGCGCAGGCGAAAGAAGCCCTGGTGACAGCGTTTCGCGCTGAGCTGGTGGGCAGCGTGCGTCGCTGCGTGCACGACCTGCTGCAGATGCACGGCTTCGAGCGAGACGATGCCAGCCTGGAAGTCCTGCCCTGGACCAGTGACCGCTGGGCTTCAGATCTGTTCAATCCCGAGACGCTGGCCACCGTCGGGCGATTGCTGGGCCGGGGCGCGGCGGCCGGCGCGGCCGTGGGTTTCACGCTCGACCTTGCGCTGGCGGGCATGTCGCTCGGTGCGGCCACGGCGCTGGGCGCAGCCATCGGCGGTGCTGTCAGCCAGGGCTGGGGGCAGGCACCGCGCATGCTGCGCAACAAGATCATGGGCATTGAGGAGCTGACGCTGGACAACAGTGTGCTCGTGCTGCTGGCCGACCACCTGACCCACCTGTGCCAGGTGTTGCAGGCGCGCGGGCATGCGGCGCAAGACACCATCGAGCTGCGCATGGCGCCGTCCAGCTCGTACCGCAAGGCCTTGTTGCAGTTGCTAGAGCCATTGCAGCAGGCGCGTGCGCATCCTGAATGGGAGCATCGGGCTGGGCAGTCGCGCGACCACAGCCGCAGGCGCGAAGCCCTGGGCCAGAGACTGGCGCACGCGGTGGCCGAGGTGCTCGATGTGGTACAACCAACAGGAGTCGGAAACTAGACCTCATACCTCATAGGGACTGAATTCTAGGCAATATCCTAAAGAAAGTACCGTCAAAAGTACCGTCAATATTTTGGCAGCCGTCAGACCTGAAATTCGGGTCTTCAGGGACGGACCAGATCCTAAAAGACATCGCGCAGCCGCGCGATGACAGCGGCCAGATTGCACCTCAGGACGTGACACTTTCCAGGTAGGGCCACATCACGTTGACCACGCGGTTGACTGCGGCATAGTGCCAGAGCGCATCCATGGTCAGTTTGCGCTGAGCCCAGCCTTCGCGCAGCGCCTCAAGCGCCACGTCCAGGCCGATCTTGTTGCAAAACTTGAAGCAGTCGGCCACGGTCTTGGATGCGTTGAACACCGGAACTTGCAACCCGTCGATTTCAATCGGTTCGATGCCTTCGGTAAGAGCCGGTCCCGACCTGCGCTCCACACGCAGCGCCGGCTGGTCCAGTCGGGGTGTGGGTGTGTTTGGAGGGATCGCCAGCCATACCTCGAACGGCGCCTGGGTGCCTATGCAGTGGCGATTCACTCCCTGTACAGTTTGTGCACTGGCGGTTCGCTGGTGGTTCAGCTTGTTCAGTCTTCGTGCTGCTGAGTCGATCGTATCGAGGGATTGAGGCGATCTTAGGCGCCTCAGCGCCCGAGTTCCGCACTGGATTTACGCCCGAATCCAGCACGTCGGAGTGCTCAATCCAGGGACAGACTGTCTGCATGGATGAGTGCAGAGATAGGCGGCCCGCCGCCGATTTCTCAAACGACTCCCTTCGCTCACGTTTGACCTTTGGGGGACCCATGAACACCCGCCACCCTGACTTCATCACGGTTGACATGCGCGGCCTCAAGGTCGCGCTGGTGAGCTGCGATAAGACCCGCCGGGAGAGCGTGTCGGTGCTGGTTCGACGGGCTGTGGCCCGTGAACTCGGACAGTCCGAGTCCGTTCCTCAGTTGGTCGTCGATGCCGGGCGCCTTGGCGCGTCGTAGGTGCTCCGGGTCAAGTTGTCAATCAGATTGACAACCCCAGAGGCCAGGCGGCTGCCAGCGCCGATTTTCCGGACTGTGCCGGCCGGGGTTCACGCGAATGAAACCGGCGTTCTCGCGTACTTTTCGGGGTGCGATCCCAGTCGGGACTTGAGCAGATCGATCCACATGGTCTCGACCTGGGATGCGATCTGTGACCAGCTGCGTTCGGCTACCGCGGTGACAGCCTGTTGGCGTACTTGTTGTATCAGGGTCGGATCGGTGGCCAGGTGCACGGCCATACGTAGAAAGCTGGCCTCGTCGCCAACCGGTGCCAGCAGGCCGTTGCGGCCCGAGCAGATCAGGTCGCTGGCCGCAGCGTGGTCAAACGCCAGCACGGCCAGACCGCTGGCCAGCGCTTCGGGCGTCACGTTACCGTAGGTTTCGGTCAGGCTGGGGAACACAAAACAGTCGGCACTGGCGTAGTGCCGGGCCAGCGCCTGTCCACTCTGGCTGCCGCACAGCTTGGCATCGAAACAGTTGGCCTGCAGTTCTTCCCGTGCAGGGCCGTCACCGACCACCACCAGCCGGACGCGCGGATTGGCGGCTTTCATTGACTGAAAGGCCCTGGCCAGAAGTCCCAGATTTTTCTCGGCTGCCAGCCGGCCCACGTACAGCGCCACGCAGTCCTGCTCGCCGGCACCCCAAGAAGCCCGCAGGGCTGCGTCGCGGAACGATGGGTTGAACGATGCCACATCCACGCCGCGTGCGATCACCTTCAGCCGTTCGAACCTGTTGGCCACCAGTGCTGCGCGCAATGCTTCGGTGGGCACGGTCGTGCAGTCGGCCAGGTTGTGGAACTTGCGCAAGTAGGCGGCAATCGGGCGCTGCAGCCAGGCTATGCCGTAGTGTTTGCTGTAGGCGTCGAAGTTGGTGCGGAAGTCGGTGCTAATGGGTAGGCGCAGTTTGCGCGCAGCCTGAAGGGCCGACCAGCCCAGTGGACCTTGCGTGGCGATATGGACCACATCGGGCCGTTGCAGCGACCAGTGCTTGACCAGCGCGTTCTTGGCCGGCAGCCCCATACGCAGATGCGGATACCGGGGAATAGGCAGGCCGCGCACCAGTATCTGTTCAAGCGGCTCCTGTTGAGTGATGTGCCGCCCATCAGGCGGCTGGCGGGGACGGATCAGTTGCACGTCGTGCCCCAAATCCTGCAGGCTGTGCACAAGGCGCGCGAGGGTTCGGGCCACGCCGTTGATCTCGGGTGGGTAGGTCTCGGTGACCACGGCAAGGCGCAGCGGCGGGTGGCGGGCGGAGAGGTGCTCCACAAGCAGATCGTCGCTGAGCAGGGGCGTTGGGGCGTCGGTGTTCATGGCGGTGATGTTGAGCCACCGTCATAACAGTCGCATGAAGGTTTCATGAACGCTGCGCGTCAGCGTGCACCTTGTCATGGAGTTTTCACGCGGTGCGCACACGATGCGTTCAGCCGCCGCGTGCGCCATGGGTCGGTCATGCTCGATCCACCACCTCTCTGATCTGGACACCGCCAAGATGAACACATTTGTATCCGCATTGCGAGAGCAGCGCTGGGACGACCACCGCTACTACCACCACAGCACCATAAACCAGACGCTGCACCTCATCAGCGCCACCAGTTTCGTGGTGGCCTACGTCCTGCTGTTCGTCGATCCAGCGCTGGCCGCGCTGGTGGCCTGGCTGATCTCCATGGTCAGCCGCCAGTCCGGGCACTTCTTTTTTGAGCCCAAGGGCTACGACCACCTGAACCAGGCGACCCACGAACACAAGGAGGAAATCAAGATCGGCTACAACCTGCGCCGAAAAGTGGTTCTGATGGCCATCTGGGCGGCGTCACCGCTGCTGCTGGTGTGGGAACCGGGCATGTTCGGTCTGATCGAGCCTCACCAGACTGCCTGGGGCTTTGTTCGCAACGTGGGTTGGATGTGGCTTTATGTCGGGGTCGGTGGGCTGGTGTTCCGTGTGCTTCAGCTGTGGGTCATCAAAGACCTGTACACGGGTATCGTGTGGGCGACCAAGATCGTCACTGATCCATTTCACGACATCATCCTGTACCACAAGGCGCCAGCGGCACTGATGCGCGGAGAGATGATGGACCCCGGACACGGGCGGGCGCACAGGCAGCCATGAAAATCGCTGTTGCTGGCACCGGCTACGTCGGTCTGGCCAACGCCGTGTTGCTCGCGCAGCACAACGAAGTGGTCGCACTCGACATCGACCCTGGCAAGGTGGCGTTGATCAACCGCAGGCTCTCGCCGATCGAGGACAGGGAGATCGAGGACTTCCTGGCGCACAAGCCGCTGCGCCTGCGCGCCACGATGGACAAGGCCGAGGCGTACGCCGGTGCCGACTTCGTGATCATCGCCACTCCGACCGACTACGACCCCGAGACCCAGCTCTTCAACACCGAGTCGGTCCGATCGGTAGTGATGGACGTGGTCTCCATCAATCCCCAGGCGGTGATGGTCATCAAGTCCACCGTCCCGGTGGGCTACACCGCCAGGCTCAGGCAGGAGCTCGGCACCGACAACCTGATCTTCAGCCCGGAGTTCCTGCGCGAAGGCAAAGCGCTCCACGACAACCTGTACCCCAGCCGCATCGTGGTTGGCGAGAAGTCCGATCGTGCGAATCGTTTCGCCGGTCTGCTGCAGCAAGGTGCCATCAGGCAGGACACGCCGGTCCTGTTGACCGACAGCACCGAGGCCGAGGCCATCAAGCTCTTTGCCAATACCTACCTGGCCATGCGGGTGGCCTATTTCAACGAGCTCGACACCTACGCCGCAATCCACGAGCTGGACACGCTGCAGATCATCCACGGTGTCTGTCTGGATCCTCGCATTGGTCAGCACTACAACAACCCCAGCTTCGGCTACGGCGGTTACTGTCTGCCCAAGGACACCAAACAGTTGCTGGCGAATTACCGCGATGTACCGCAGAACCTCATCCATGCAATTGTCGAAGCCAACACGACACGCAAAGACTTCATCGCTGAAGACATCATCCGTCGCAACCCCCGGGTGGTTGGCATCTACAGGCTGATCATGAAGGCCGGTTCAGACAACTTCCGGGAATCCAGCGTGCAGGGCATCATGAAACGGCTCAAGGCCAAAGGCCTCGAAGTCATCGTGCATGAACCCGTGTTGTCCGACCCCAGCTACTTCAACTCCCGGGTGGTCAACGATCTGGAGGCTTTCAAGCGCGAGGCCTGTCTCATCATTGCCAACAGGAAGACGCCGGCGCTGGCCGACGTGCTGAACAAGGTCTACACTCGAGATCTTTTTGGTGCTGACTGAGCGCCGGACAGTGCTCAACCTCCGCCGGGTAGCGGGCGCTTACCGGGGTGTGGTGCTCAGACCGCCTGGCCTGTCAGGCGCTGCAGCAACAGCTCCTTGAGCACCTGGCGTTTGTGCGTCTTGGCCGTGACGCCCGGCGCCTGCCACCACCAGCCGTCGGCGCGGATGCGTTCGCAGGCGGCCAGCACGCGTCGTGTCACCTCGGCCATGTCGGCGTCCGTGTAGTTCAGGCTGAAGACGAAGCGGCCCGTGCCCACCCAGCTGAGTGCCAGTCCGGCCTCGCGCAGGTAGAACTGCAGCAGCCAGTGGTAGCGCGAGGGCTTGTGGTAGTTCACGGTCCAGATGCTGGAGAGCGCGGCCACGCGCAGCGGCAGGTCGGCTTGCTCCAAGGCCTGGTTGAAAGCGCTGGCTCGGGCTTGCCAGCGTTCGTCCAGGCCGTTGTAGATGGCCTTGACATCAGGTGTTTCCAGCCGGCTCAGGAAGGCATCCATCGCACCCATCACATAGGGGTGGGCATTGAAGGTGCCGCGTGCAAAGCAGATGTCGGCCGGGCGTTCTGGGCGGAAGCGTTGCATCAGCGCCTTCTGGCCGCAGACCACACCCACCGGCAGTCCGCCACCCAGGGTTTTGCCATAGGTGACCATGTCGGCCTTGACGCCAAAGTACTGCTGCGCGCCGCCGGGTGCCAGGCGAAAGCCCACGAACACCTCATCGAAGATCAGCACGATGCCGCGTTCGGTACAGACTCGCCGCAGCTCCTGGAGCCAGGCGGTGTAGGCGGCCTTGTCGAAACTGGCCTGGCGCACGCCATCGATCAGGGTCGAGTCGCCCGGCGCGTTGCGGTTGGGGTGCAGGGCCTGCAGCGGATTGACCAGCACGCAGGCGATGTTGTTGCGCGTGCGCAGTACGCGCAGCGTGTCCGCGTCCATGTCCTTCAGGGTGTAAGTCTCGCGCGGCGGCAGCGGGTTGCCCGGGCCGGGCTGCACGTCTTCCCACCAGCCGTGGTAAGAGCCTGTGAAGCGCACCAGGTGGCGTTTGCGGGTGTGGTAACGGGCCAGGCGAACGGCCTGCATCACCGCTTCGGTGCCCGACATGTGGAAGCTCACCTCATCAAGACCCGATATCGCGCGCAGCCGCTCGACGTTTCGCGCCACGCTGGAGTGGTAGCCGCCCAAAACGGGCCCGAGCGCGCTGCCCAGCCTAGCGCCTTCCGACATGCAGGCTTTGTAGAAGTCCACGCCAAACACGTTGACGCCGTAGGAGCCGGTCAGGTCCATGTAGGTGTTACCGTCCAGATCGGTCAGGTGCACGCCCTGGGCTTCCGACCAGAATGCGCCCATGGGCAGATGGGCCCGCGCGTAGTCGCTGAACTGGAAGGGCACGCGGTAGCGGGCGATGAACTGCAGGTCCGACAGGCCCTCGCGGGTGCGGGTCGTCAGCTCCAGGGTCTGGGGCGAACGCTCCCGCAGTTCCTTGGAAAGGCGCTCGAAACCCGCACGGCGAAGGGCCACGATGTCGGGAGGCGCGCCGTCGGCGGCGAAAAATCGGGTTTCGTCGTAGCTGTAGCCCGGAATCAGACGACCAATGCGTTTGGCCCACAGCGAATGGCCTGCCAGCGACGGGTGCTTGGCCCGCGAGAGCTGCAGGCGGCGCCAGCCCTTGTACAGGCCGTAGGGCAGGGCGGCGGCCACCGCCATGGGCCAGGCGGCATTCAAGACCAGTTCGGCGCTCATGTCATCGGGCTTTCAAGTTGCGGTGTGAAACTTGTATTCACTTCCTTTGACAAGCCGATGAAAAACGACCCGCCCGTATCTGCTGCTTACACCGACCGGCCGTCCCTCAAGCAGCGCTTGCTCATGCATGAGGACCTGAACTTCCTGCTGACCAACCGCGTGCCACGCATCGCGCTGACGCGGTTGGTGGGCTGGTTCAGCCAGTTGCAGAGCCCGCTTCTGGCGAGGCTGTCGATCGCCGTCTGGCGCTGGTTCACGCCGCTGGATCTGAGCGAAGCCGAGCACACGCGTTTTGGCAGCCTGCACGCCTGCTTCACCCGACGGCTCAAACCGGGTGCACGTCCGTTTGATACGCGCGAGCCGGTGCTGTGCAGTCCTAGCGACGGGATCGTGGGTGATCACGGACGCATCGAGGGCACGCGGGTCTGGCAGGCCAAAGGCTTCCCTTACACCCTGGACGATCTGCTGGGCTCGGAAGAACTCGCAGAACGCTATGCCAACGGCTGTTACGTGACGCTGCGCCTCACGTCGGCCATGTACCACCGCTTTCATGCGCCGGCCGACCTGACGGTGGACCGCGTGACCTACATCAGCGGCGACACCTGGAACGTCAATCCGGTCGCACTGAAACGGGTGGAGCGTCTGTTTTGCAAGAACGAGCGCGCGGTGATCGAAACCCGGCTCGGCCCAGGCGGCGCGCCCATGGCCCTGGTGCCGGTGGCGGCCATTCTGGTGGCCAGTATCCGACTGCACTTCATCAATGTGCTGCTGCATCTGCGTTACCGGGGGCCGAATGTCATACCCTGCCAGGTTAGCGTGCAGCGGGGCGATGAGCTGGGCTGGTTCGAACACGGTTCAACCATCATCATGCTGGTACCGGCCGGATTTGATCTGGCAACGGGCCTGGGCACCGGGCAGACGGTGCGCGCTGGTCAGGCGCTCTGGCAGACGCGAAGCGTGTGATGAGCGGGCCAGACCCGAACGGCTCCCGCTACGCCGCCCTGCGGCTGGCTCGGAAGTTCCGGCATGCGGGCGACGCCCTGAAGGCGCAGCCAGCCGGTGCTCCGGGACTGACGCTGGCGAAGGTATTGCAACTGCATGGTGAGGCGTCTACGGCCACTTTGCTCATGCTCTATGCAATCTTCTGCGTCATGCCCGTCGGCGGGGTGGGCAACGTGGTGGGTGTGGCGCTTTGGTGGCTGGCCTGGCAGTGGGGGCATGGCCGCTCGCACAATCTGCCTGCCCGCGTGGCCGACCTGCAACTGAACCAGCGCTGGAGCCTGCGCCTGCTGGGTATCTTGGGGGGCGCGTATCGGATGGGCGGTCGCTGGATGCGCCCACGGGCGGCGGGTTTTCTGGCCAGCTGGACGCGGGGCTGGTGGGCTTCCTGGATCGCATTGCAGGCAATGGTGATTTTCCTCCCCTTGCCGCTGGGCAATGTGTTGCCAGCCCTCAGTCTTGTTGCCCTGGGTTTGGGACGGTTGCTGGCCGATGGCCTGATGCTGGGCCTGTCGCTGCTGGTTGGTGCGCTGGGTTTGCTGTACGCCGCAGCCTTCGGATATGTGGCGTGGGACCTGGCGCTGGTTCTCAGGAATGCCTTGCTGCATTGGCTGGCGTGACGCTAAAGCAAGCCGTGCACCACGAGCCCTGAACCCAGGGCTTCCAGACCCAAACCGCCTGGTGAATGAACGGGAGCTTCTGGTCATCCACGAAATCTTCGGTCACGGCAGCCGCCTTTTCGCGGGCCGCGGGTTGCGACGCAATCTGGAGCTTACTGAGGCTCGGGTAGTGGATGCCGGCGCGGTGTGGCAGCGGTATCGTCTTGTTCGCGGGACGCTGTGGCGCGAGACCTCAGTCTTTCATTGGATCGTGTGCTCTGAAGAGGGTGGATGCCCCACTAGGCACCGCACGCGGCCAAAACACCACCCATCACCATGATTGGAGTTGACCTGCAGTGGAGCTTCAGTACAAAAGAGTTACCGAGGCACTTGCCTGCAGGTTGGAAAATCGTTGGTCAGCTAGATTGCTGAGGCGTCGGGAGTTGACCAAGGCTGCCTCCACGGCCACGTTTCGGGTGGGCTCCCATTGCAAACCCAACGAACGTTCCCGAGTGGTGTTTCGCAGGGGGTTCAATGCCTCACCCAGTGGGGGATTGCTCAGGCGAAGCCTTGATTCGGTCAGGCCCAACCGCAACCGGGTCCTGGGACCAATGGACCAAGCGTAGGTAAGAGCGAAGCGGTTGGTGCGAGCAGTGTTTGAACCGATCGTGCTGTAGGCGGAGAGCTCGCTTGACCAGCGCAAGGTCCAAAGTGACTTTGCAGACGGCTCCCAGGAGGTCGAGATACTCGCGCTAGTTCCCGAAAAGTCCCTGGTAGGAGCTTGAGTGTGGTCGCGCGAGACGTGAACCAAGGACGCGGTAGCAACGGTCTTGCCCGAAGTCTGCCATCGAAGATTCATCAGCCATTCGGACTCTTCGAAGTCGTCCGTATCGCTGACTGCCAGGGTTTGGGTCGCCAGTGTTCGACCACTACCCTTGCGCAAGCGCAGCGAAGCAACGCTTCCCGAGGATGCATCGAAGCGTATGCCCGCCTCTGCAGAGCGTACCGAGGTGCCGTCCTCACCCAGCTGGGGTTGATCAAAGCGATTTTGGGTGCGTTGTGCTGCCAGCAGGAGACGCCAAGCACCATCCAGCTCATAGGATGCGTCGACCATCTCACTGCGTCGAAGGCGTTGATTGCTGGAGGCAATAGCCTGCGCATCATCGAAGCTTCCAACAGACGAGTCGCGCTCTGCGCGGATAGTTCCGCGCAGGCGAGGCGTGAAAGCCCAGTTCCACCGAATATCGTAGTTTCGAGCCAGCAGATCGAGCCGGTCGTAGAGCTGGTAGTCGTACTCCACAAGCGTCAAGTCGAGATCGACCGCCTGCAGGCTGAACTGCGACTTGTACTGCACGCGCAGAGCGCTGATATCGAGCCTCTCACTTGTCGAGGAGCGTCCGAGAACGGTGAAGGGATCACTGTCGGGACTGAGGCGAAACAGATTGCTGTCGTGCTGGATCGAGTGGCTTGCCGAGATGCGCAGACCAAGTTCCTGAGCACGGACCGGGCCACACAAGAGCATCAACACCACCGACGCTGTGGCCAGCCTGTGAATCAAGCGCAAGCCGATCACGGTCAGAACGCAGCCTGGTCTTTGAACACCAGTCGAATCGTCTTGAGGATGATGAGAAGGTCGAGCTTGAGCGACCAGTTGCGAAGGTAGTCCAGATCGAAGTCGATTCGGCCTTGCATTTTGTCGAGGGTATCGGTTTCGCCCCGATAGCCATTCACCTGTGCCCAGCCTGTGATGCCTGGCCTGACCTTGTGGCGCACCATGTAACCCTTGATCAGCTTTCGGTAAAGTTCGTTGTGCGCCACTGCGTGAGGTCGCGGGCCTACGATGCTCATGCGTCCCTGGAGGACGTTGAAGAACTGGGGGAGTTCGTCCAGCGAGGTCTTGCGAAGAAGTGCGCCGATGCGAGTCACCCGCTTGTCGTTGCGTTGTACTTGGTGGACCTTCAACCCATCTTCTGCCACCGTCATCGAACGGAACTTGTAGACGACGATTTCTTGTCCATCCTGTCCATAGCGACGTTGCTTGAAGATCGCAGGTCCTGGCGAGGTCATGCGGATGGCCAGTCCAATCACCACCAGCAGCGGTAAAAGGCCCAACAAGATCAGAGCACTAAGGGCAATATCGCTGCCTCGTTTGACCATCCCGTTCAATCCGCGAAAAGGCGTGTCGCAGACTGAGATCACGGGAACGCCGCACAGGACGGCTGGTTTGCTTTGGATCAGGTCGGTGACGAACAGGTCTGGAACGAAGTAGATCGAAGCGGTCGTATCCTTGAGTCCATCAAGAATATTCAGAATCCTGGGCTGAGTCACCATGGGCAGCGAGATGTAGATCAGGCTGGCCTGATAGGTCTTCACCAAATCTGGGAGTGCATTGAAATCTCCCAGCAGCGAGAAGCCCTCGCTTTCGGGCAGACGCTCGCGGGGCCGATCATCCGCAAAACCAATGACCTCGATATTCATGTAAGGCGATCGCCTCAGGTTGCCAGCGAGCAGCAAGCCTTGCTCGTTCATGCCGATGACGATGGCTCGGGTTGGGGGGCCCTGAAGCTTTACCAGTACCGGTGCGGCCCGCTTCAGCATCAGCCAAGCGAGGAAGTCTGCAGCGGGAACCAGGGATACCCAGACAAAGATGAGGTCGTTGGGAAACATTCGGACATAGCCCGTTGCCATCCCCGCACCGACCAAGAGGCCAAACGTGATCGACCACGTTCGCAGGACCTCAAACAGCAGCAGTTTCCACGACAAGGCCAACCTGGATTCGCCTGGAAAGGTCATAGAGAAGACCAGCACTGCAAGCACGAGATACTCTGGGTAAAGGCCGCCATCGAGCCACCAAGCCAGAGCCCAAAGTGAAGAGACTGCAATGGCTGGGCTGAGAAGAAGCTCCAGTCCGTACAAAGCGCTGCTGCGGCTTGACGTGACCTCGGCTGGCTTCTCCGAGAGGCGTCCCTGCAATGACGATTGATCGATGTACATCTGGGTTCTTGAGTACCGAGCGGAGCCTGCAGGTGGCGTAGCCTTCAGGTCGAAGATTTCAATCTAGCGATTGTTTGTGACATTGGCGTGCCACCCCGGTGAGCATGAGCCGTTCGGGTGATGGCAACCACCTGTCATTCCGTTTTCACGTGCGCTGCATAGGCTCGCCAGCTTTAACCGAGCGAGTGAGTATGTCGATTGACCGAGTCTTCTCAGTGGTGCTTTGTGGTGGGTCCGGAAGCAGGCTGTGGCCGATTTCTCGCGACGCCCATCCCAAGCAATTGCTGAGCTTGGATGGGGGCGACTCCCTCCTGCAAGGAACCCTCACGCGCATCGTGCAATGCCCGTCGCTCGCATTGGCGCAGACCCTCGTTGTCTGTCAAGAAGCCTATCGGTTTGTGATCGCTCACCAACTGGAAGCTATCGGGCATCAGGCACGAATCATTCTCGAGCCTGTGGGGCGCAACACCGCCCCCGCTCTTTCCTTGGCAGCCCTGCAGGCGCTGGAGGGCGGGGAAGATGCGGTGCTTGTCGTGATGCCCTCGGACCATGTGCTGAGTGCACCTGATCACTTGGATTTAGCCCTCCAGCGCGCCATCTCGCTGGCACGGGGCGGGGCCGTGGTCGCACTGGGCGTTCCTCCCAGCGCGCCCGAGACCGGCTTTGGCTATATCCAGCGGGGGTCACTGATCGCTGACCGCATGACCAAGGAGGCCTGGACCATCCAGCGCTTTTGCGAAAAACCCCTGCCGGAGCTGGCACAAGCCTTTCTGGATTCAGGTGACTATCTTTGGAACTCCGGGGTTTTCGTGTTACGAGCTTCGGTGTGGCTGGCCGCGCTACAACGGTGTAGGCCAGATATTTCTTCCGCAGTTGCATCAGCCTGGGTGGGCCGCTCGGAGGACATGGACTTTGTGCGTGTTTCGGCCAGCGCGTTCGCACGCACACCCAGCGAATCCGTCGACTACGCTGTGATGGAACACCTGGCCCCTGCACAGGGCCAAGCCGCCGCTGGACTGCCCGCAGGAGCCGTGGTGGCCTTGGATGCAGGGTGGTCGGACGTTGGATCCTGGTCAGCGGTGTGGGACCATCTCCCCAAAGACGCACGAGCCAACGCCCAGCAGGGGGATGTGCTGTTGATCGACTCACGCGACTCGCTCGTCGTCTCCCAGCACCGGTTGGTTGCCTGCTGCGGCATTGACGGTCTGGTCATTGTTGAAACGCCAGACGCAGTGCTGGTGATGCCGCGCGAAAAAGCCCAGCAGGTGAAAGCCGTGGTGGAGCATCTTCGAGAGCACGGCCGAAGCGAGTGGCAGGTCCACCAGAAGGTTCACCGGCCCTGGGGCTGGTTCGACAGCGTGGACTCGGGTGAACGCTTCCAAGTCAAGCGAATTCTCGTGCTGCCAGGCGCCGCACTGTCTCTGCAGATGCACCACCACCGGGCTGAACACTGGATCGTGGTCAAGGGAACTGCGCAGGTCACCTGCGACGACAAGACATTTCTGCTCACCGAAAACGAATCTACCTACATACCTCTGGGAAAGTCGCATCGGCTCGAGAACCCGGGCAAGGTTGCGCTCGAAATGATCGAGGTGCAATCGGGCGGCTATCTGGGTGAGGACGACATTGTCCGTTTCGATGATGTGTATGGAAGGGCCTAAGTCCGGCGCCATACAGACACCCGAATTCACCAGCTTGCCTGTCCGAATGACCCAAGGCGGTCAAGTCCTCTTTGCATTTTTTACAGGAATCCTTCATGAAATCCAACCCAGCCTTCGGTCGCCGTTCGGCCTTGCGCAGCGCACTGACTGCCTCAATGGCGACTTGGTTCGTCGACCCCGCTTGGGCTGAGGCGGAGGCCACCGAAAAGGCGGTAGACCTAGATGTGTTGAAGGCGATCGCTTCCAATCTGGTGGGTGCGCCGGTTGACGCTTTTGCGCCTGCGCCCATGCCGGGCTGGTACGAGTTGATCGTGCGCGGGGAAGTGCTGTACATCGACGCCTCCGGTCGCCATCTCTTTCAGGGCCATCTGGTCGATGTGGCCGCCAGGACATCGCTCACTGCACAGCGCAAGTCCGCATACGAAAGGTCGATCACGCCGGTGATGGACGTTGGCAAGCTGAACCTGGGTGACGCCATCAAAACGGTGTACGGGCGCGAGCTTCCCGGGCGGTTGCTCGTAACCTTTGAGGACCCGCAATGTGGATTCTGCAAACGCCTGCATCAGACCCTTCTGACCATGGAGGATTTGGTGGTGCACACGTTTCCTGTTTCCTTTCTTGGCCCTCAGTCTCGCAGTTTCAATGAGGCGATTTGGTGCTCGAGCGATCGCGCCCGGGCCTGGCGTGAGGTAATGGAGGGCATCCCTCCCGCCCAGGCTGCCGTCGCCTGCGATTTTTCGGCACTTGATCGCAATGCGGCGCTGGCCGATCACTACCGCATCAAGGGCACGCCCACTGTGTTCAACGCCAAAGGCGGTCGCATTGACGGCGCCTCCAATGCTCAGGTGCTGAGCCAGGCGGTGTCTGCCGGCGCCCAGCCCTGAGCGTCACCGCCGCTGCTTTTCCGGCGGCCCAATGCTTGCGTGAACGGGAAATAGATGAACCGTTCGGACCAGTAAATTGAGGGAACTGGCACCGCGTGGCGTTACCCAGCCTGAGCATCATCGAGCCAAGAGGTGACGTATTCCACGCACCCAGCGACTTTGTCAGGTCTTGCCATGCACATGTCACCTTGGATGCGCGGTTTCCGTCGAACGGGGCTCTGCAGCGCGAGCCTGTTCACCCTTCTGAGCTTCAGCCTCCCAGCGCATGCCGACAACGTTGCACAACCGCTGCCGTTTAGCCAAGACTGGAGCGGTCTTTCCCTTGTCGTCGCGAACGACAACTGGGACGGTGTGCCCGGTGTGGTGGGCTACCGCGGTGATGGCCTGACATCAGCAACCGGGGTTGATCCGCAGACCGTGTTGATCACGGGAACAGCGGTCGTTGACCTCAACGCCAACGTATCCACCAGCCCAGACAGCTTTTCGACTGGCGGTGTGACGGCTTTCGTGTTGCCCAACCCCACTGTCGCCCTTGCCGGTTCTGGTACGGCGGACGCACCTTCCCTGGTGCTTCACCTGGATACCCGGGGCCAGCAAGCCGTCCGCGTGTCGTACCTGCTGCGCGACCTCGATGGCTCCGCCGACAACGCGATCCAGCCTGTGGCCATCCAGTACAGAGTGGGCGGCAGCGGTAATTTCATCAACCTGCCTGCCGGTTTCGTGGCCGATGCCACCACCGGACCCAGCCTGGCGGTTGCCAGCTTTCCGGTGTCGGTGACCCTTCCCGCAGAAGCGGACAACCAGGCCGAGGTGCAGGTTCGCATCATCACCACCAACGCGGGCGGCAATGACGAGTGGGTGGGGATAGACGACATTTCGGTCACTGGAACGCCGACGGGCGGCGGCGTGAATCAGCCGATCGCCACCCAGTGTCCCGCCACGGTGTCGGTGGATGCCGGGCTGGGCGCCAGCGTCGCGGTTTCTGCCAGGGACGTCGACAGCGTTGTCAATGCCGCCACGTTGGTGGGGCCGGCTTTCGCAGGCATCGAACTTGGTGCGTTCACTTCCGCTTTGACGGACGGCGATGCCGCCACCGCCAACTTGCTGGTGGCGCCGGATGTTGTCGCAGGCAACTACCCCCTGCAACTGAGTTTTTCGAACAACGAGTTGCAGACCGCGGTCTGCAACATCACGGTGGCAGTGACCGAGGCCACGGCCATTCCGCAGATTCAGGGAGCTGGAGACACCAGCCCGCTGGTGGGACAGCTGGTGACGACACGCGGTGTGGTGACCAAGGTGCTGAACAACGGATTTTTTGTTCAGGACCCGGTTGGTGACGGTGACCTGGCCACATCGGACGGCATTTTCGTCTTCACAGGCGCTGCGCCTGGGGCGTCGGTCATTGAAGGCAACCTGCTGCGGGTAGCCGGCACGGTCGCGGAGTTTGCGCCGACAGGCAGCGCGCTCGGCTACCGGCCCACGACCCAGCTGGTCTCACCGGTCTTGACCTTGTTGGCAACCGGTCAGTCGGTCGCGCCCACACCGGTGTTCCTGCCCGAGGCAACGGAGGGAGACCTGGAGCGCTTCGAAGGCATGCTGGTCGACATTCAGGTGCCGTTGACCGCGTCGCAAAACTTCTTCCTGGGACGCTACGGGCAGGTCACGCTTTCGGCTGAGGGTCGCTTGTTCAAGCCCACCAACCTGTTTCCGGCCAACTCGCTGCAGGCACTCGCGTTGGCCGAAGAAAACGCACGCCGCAGCATCCTGCTTGACGATGGCAGCAGCCTGCAGAACCCGAATCCCACCCCTTACCTCGGCGCTGACGACACCTTGCGAGCGGGTGACCTGTTGCCCAATGGTGTGGTGGGAGTGATCGACTACGGGCTGGCGACCAACCTCACGGGTGGTCTGAGCGACTACAAGATTCATCCCACAGGGGCGGTGAGCTTCGTCCGCGAAAACCCGAGACCCGCGACACCACCATCGGTCGGCGGCAATGTGAAGGTAGGCAGTTTCAACGTACTCAACTACTTCACCACGCTGGACGCTGCAGGCTCGCCCGGTTGCTTGCCCAGTGGCACCCGAAGCGATTGCCGGGGCGCCGACAGCGAGGACGAATTAACCCGCCAGCACCAGAAAATCGTGCCAGCGATCCTGGGTCTGGGTGCCGATGTGGTGGGTTTGATGGAGATCGAAAACAACGGCAACGGCGCGGTACAGGACCTGGTGAACCGCCTCAACGCCGCCGCCGGAGCGGGTCGCTGGGCCGCTGTGCCAATGCCGGTCCAAGGAACGGGCACCGATGCGATCCGGGTTGCCATGGTGTACCAGCCGGCGCGCCTGTCCCTGGTGGGCGGATCTTTGAGCGACACCAGCCCGGTTCACAACCGGCCGCCGCTGGCGCAAACCTTTGCTGCGCCCAATGGCGAGCGCTTCTCCGTCGTGGTCAACCACTTCAAGTCCAAAGGCAGTTGTCCGGCCGCGGGCGATCCCGATGCTGACCAGGGAGATGGACAGGGCTGCTGGAACCCGACTCGTGTCGCGCAGGCCGACGCGCTGATCGGCTTCATCAACCAGCTTCGAAGCACTGACCCCGACGTGGTCGTGGTGGGCGACCTCAACGCTTATGGCAAAGAAGATCCGATTCTTCGCCTGACAAGCGCGGGTCTGGTCGACCAGCTGGCGCGCTTCGACAGCCAAGCGTACTCATACGTGTTCGACGGCGAAGCCGGCTACCTGGACCACGGCCTCACGACGGCTGAAACAAGCGCGGCCGTCACGGGAGCGGCGCCCTGGGCGATCAACGCCGATGAGCCCTCCATCATCGACTACAACACGGAGTTCCGGCAGCCAGCCTGTGCCACCTGTGGCCCTGACTACTTCTCGGCAGATCCATACCGATCTTCGGACCATGATCCGGTGTTGATCGGCCTTTCGTTGGTCAAGACCGTCAACGGGACTGCCCTGCGCGAGACCTTGATCGGCACGCCGGGCGATGACCGCATCACAGGCGGGCCTGGCGCCGATGTGCTGACTGGTGGAGTGGGTGCAGATACCTTCGTCTACAACAGTCTGCGCGATGCGCAAGATCGCATCACCGACTTCGTACCCGGCACCGACCGTATCGCCCTGGGTGGGTTGCTGCTAGGCCTGGGCGTGACCACCGATCGGCCAGTGTCCGATGGCTTTGTGCGCCTGGTGAACAGCGCAGCTGGGCTCAGCCTGCAGATCGACCCCGATGGCCTCGCGGGTCCGGCCGTTCCACGGGTGCTCACCCTGCTTCCGGGCGTGCTGGTAAACCAGTTTGTCCCGGAGCGCGACCTGGTACCCGCCGAGGTCCAGTCTCCGCGCTAGGCGCCGAATCGACCTCACCCGTTTCATCCATCACCTCAGTTTCGGAGTACCTCACATGTTCATGATCCACAAGCACTGGCGTCACAAGGTATCGGTTGCCGCCGTCTCCATGGCCTTGTTTTCGCTCTCACCTCAGGCGCTCTGGGCCGAGACCGTGACCGTGCTCCACATCGGTGACCAGGAGTCGTGGCTGCTGTCGGCCCAGGGCAACCTGCGCGATTCCTCGGCACAGGCCATCTCCTTTTACGGCGGTGTCGATCGACTGGCCACCGTCGTACAAGGCCGCAAGGCAGCGGCTGCAGCCGCAGGGCGAACCGTGCTCACACTCAACGCGGGTGACTCCTTCCTCCCCGGACCGCGCCTGACCTCCAGCTTTGTGAATTTGGGCACAGCCGCACCCGATGGCGGGCAGGACTTCTACGATGCCATCGCCTCGCGGTCGATCGGCATCGATGCCACCACTTTTGGCAACCACGAATTCGATCTCGACAACACCGGTCCCGTGGCCGCTCGCTTTGCCGATGTCTCTGGCAGCACCTACCTTTCGGTCAATCTTGACTTCAGCGTCACGCCTGAGCTGGCTGCCCTGGCGGCCACCGGCAAGATTGGCGCGTCCAAGGTGTTCACCACGGCTGGGGGAAAGAACGTGGCTGTCATTGGTGTGACGACGCCGCTGCTTCCCAGCATCTCATCTCCGCCAGCAGGCATCATGAGAAACTGGAGTGCCGGCAACAGCGAACTTCAGAACCTCCAAGCGCTGCTGCCCTTGATCCAGGCCGAAATTGACGATCTGCGCAACAACCAAGGCGTTGGCGCAGTGATCGTGATGAGCCACCTGCAGAACGCGGCCAATGAGCGCAACGTCATGATTCCAGGACTCACCGGTGTGGATCTGGTGATTTCCGGTGGCGGCCATGAGCTCATGACCGACAGCGATGACCTGCTGATCAATGGCGGCGTCGCGCCTTCGTTCGCCGCCCACCCGTTCATTGCCAATGACGGCAGCGGCAGGGCTGTGCCTCTGGTGACCGGCCATTTCGGCAATCGGTACGTGGGCGAGATCAACCTCAACCTCGACGACACCACCGGAGCAGTCACCAGTGTGGGTGACACCAGAATGATCCGCGTCAGCGGTGCCCTGGCGGATGCTGACCGGGTGGACGGCGATCCAGCTTTGGAGGCCGCTGTGATCACTCCGGTGTCTGCCTTCATCGCTGCGCTCAATGCCGAGCTCATCGGCACCAGCGCCGTGCTGCTCAACGGGGAGCGAGGCAACACCTGCTCGCCCACGCCATGCACCTTCCCGACGGGGGTACGCAACGCCGAGACCAACCTTGGCAACCTGGTGGCCGACGCCATGCGCTTCGCTGGCGGTGCAGACGTGGCCATCCAGAACGGCGGCGGTGTTCGGGTGAGCGTGGCTGCCGGCAGCGTCACCACCGGGGACACCTTCAACGTTCTGCCCTTCACCAATCTGGTCAAGACCGCGCCGGTGATGAACGCCACCCAGCTCAAGGACTTGCTGGAGCACTCGGTAGCCGCTTCGACCGCGGGCGGTTCGGCGCAGGGCCGCTTTGCGCAGATCGCAGGAATGACGGTGGTTTACGACACCACGCGCACCGCGCGCGCCAGCGCGGCTGTGTCCTCTTCGGTGGGCACCGGAGACCGTGTGCGTCGAATCGTGCTCGACGACGGAACGGTGCTGGTCGACAACGGTGCCGTGGTGTCGCCCCGAACCTTCTCATTCGCCACCATCGACTTCACCGCCAACGGTGGCGATGGCTACCCCTTCGCCTTCAACAACGTGGTGTTCAACAACACCGTCAATTCGATCACCTACCAGGAAGCGCTGGCCAACTTCATCAAGGCATCCAAGTCGATCGGCGGCCTGCAGCGCATCAGCGCAGTGGACGGCGACGAAATCACACCCAACATGTACGGCAGCGAAAACGCCTTTGACCGCCACGGGCGTCTGATCGATCTGGCGATTGCACAGCCCACGCCGGGCCTGGTGATCAACGGGACCTCGCGGCGCGACACACTGAGCGGAACCGCTGGCGACGATGTGATCTCGGGTGGCCCTGGCGCAGATCTGCTCACGGGTGGCGCAGGCGGTGACCAGTTCCGCTTCACCAGTCTGCGCGATGCCGGCGACACCATCACCGATTTCACGCCTTACGCCGACAAGCTGGATCTCACCGTTGTCCTGGCCGGTCTGGGCATCGTCGGCAACGGCGCTGCCACCGGTCACGTGCGTTTCGTCGACACCTTGGGCGGTGCCATTTTGGAGATTGATCCCGACGGATCAGCCGGCCCTGCCGTACCGCGCCCGTTTGTCACGCTCAAGGGGCTGACGGCCCGTCAACTCCAGGCCGGTCGCGACCTCGTAGACCCGGTCGCGCTGGTGCAGTGATCCAACCCGTACACGTTTCAACAACCTCCCTGATTTCATTCACTCACGAAAAGGTCCATCATGAAAAAACTGCACGCCATCGCTTTGGCCGCTGCTGTACTTAGCCTAGGGTCAGCGCCCAGCTTCGCACAAAGCACCACTTTTCAGAACGGCACATTTGACTCCGGCCTGACCGGTTGGGATACGCTGGGTGACGTGTCGGTAGGGTTGTTTGCAGGAGGTAACCCGCGTGCCGTGCTGACCACTGCCTTCTTCGATCCTTTGGATCCCAACGCAGAGGAAGGCCTCGACAACAAGTCAGGTGTTTCCGCCGCTGACATCTCTCTCATTGAACCCTTTGCAGGTGTCGCACCTTTTGGGCTGGATATCGGTGGTCCAGCCTTCGAGGGCTCTGTGATGCGCCAGACGTTCAGCGTGATGGCTGGTGATGCGATCAACTTCAACTTCTGGTTCAGCCTGCTCACTCAGCAGCCTGCCACACCCGGATTCCCAGCCGACGTTGGTTTTGTGTCGGTCAATGGCAACGTTATTTCCGTGCTCGATCCAATGGCTACCGTCGGGATGGGCGCCTTCAGCTACCAGTTCGCAACCGGCGGCTTGGCCAACGTGGCCATTGGTGTGCTCGACATTGGCGACTATGTCGGCAACACCGAGCTGCGGGTGGACAACATCACCGTTTCGGCCGTGCCCGAACCTGAGACCATTGCCATGTTGCTGGCGGGTCTTGGCATGGTGGCCGGCGCTGTTTCTCGACGCAAACTGGCCACCAAGGCGGCGGTCTGATCTGGTCAGCGACCCACCCACCCGTGTACAGCCCGACGCAGCATTTCCGTTCAGACCAGGCTGTTGGTGAGCGCCTGGCGTTGCTTCTTGCGCCGCACGGCTGCACCGAGCACGCCCAGGCCGGCGAGCAGCATGGCGATTGTCTCGGGTTCGGGCACCGGGGAGATCGAGACACGCACGACCATGTCGTCGTAGTCACGATCAATGTAGGTATCGTTGAACAGCACCAGCGCTTCGGTGCGATCGTTCGAGAGGATCAAGCCGGTGCTGTTGCTGCCGTTGCCGAACAATGCTCCGACGCCGTTGGACAGAAAACCGTAGTTGATCGAACCGGCCGCAGCGCTGGCCAAGCTGAAGCTGGCGCCCAGCAAAGGCGTGGCTCCGGTTCGGTTGTCCAGGCGTTGGCCGCCAGCGGTGAAGGCGTTGTTGAATCCCGCCTCAAAGCCCACGAGGGTGAAATTCAGGTTGCCGGGTGCGCTGGCCTGCAAAGTCGCGCCGCGCAGCACCGAGGTGAGGTCAAAGCGGCTGGCGTAGTCGCCAATGCTGCCCAGCCAGCTGGGATCAAATCGGTCGCTGAGCGCGGTCAGGTCCAAGGTGGAACCTCCACTGGTGTTCAGCTGCGCGGCGTTCGCAATTCCCACCGCGGAAATTCCTGCGGCCAGCAGGCAGGCTTTGGCCAAAATCGAAAGCTTTTTCATTGATGTTCTCCAAGGAAGGCCGAGCCTCAAAGACCCGGAAAAGTTAAAAGATCGAAAGCACCCTTGCTGATCGCTTGACCGAGTGCCCACTGGGCCTTCGGCGGTTGCGTCATGTTCCCAACATTCTGGACGGTTAGTCTTGGCTCAGTGTGTTGGAAACGCTTGTCTGCAGGGGTTCGACATGGTCCGAATGGATAGTTTTTGCGTCACAGCAGCTCGATTGGTGCTTCGCTGGGCGGGAGCCTGTTGGGCTGTCTGTCTCGCGATCACCCAGGCACATGCGCTTGAGGGCGGTCGGGGTCCTGCTGAGCCCACGGCCGACATGCCGCTGGTCGGCAGCTTGTCGGTTGATGGCAAGTTGTTCAGTGCCGTATTGATTGGTCCTCAGCATGTGCTCACGGCGGCCCACGTGGTCGCTGGCTCAGCCCCAGAAAAGGTGGTGTTTCGCACGCCGCTTGCTGGAGCACTGGTGGTGCCCGCGCAGTGGATATGGGTGAACCCTGCCTACACGGGAAAAGCCAGCGATAAATTTCCCGGCGATCCGACGGTTCATGCCGATATCGCAGTGGTGAGACTGGCGAAAGAAGTACCGGCGGTTCTTCGTGCGGCCCCAGTGTGGACGGGGCCGATCACCGGTCGCCTTGTGACCCTGGTCAGCCACGGCGGCAGCACCACGCTGATCACTTCAGGCGTCAACCGGGTAGATGCCGTATTCACCGGCAGCCAGGGGCAGAAGGCCACCTACCTGTTCGACTTCGATGGCCCCGACCTCGGCAGCAACGCGCTCGGTCCAGCCCATCCAGCCAATGGCAGCCTGGGTGCCGGGCGCGAGGCTTCGCTCGTCAGTGGCGACTCAGGCAGTGCAGCCTTCGTGTTCGAAGATGGCGAATGGCACCTTGCAGGCATCAATACCTTCGAACTGCGCATCGGACGGAACCGAGGTGCAGGTGGCGTGGTGCTGGCCAGCCACCGGCACTGGATCGAAGAGGCACTCGCCGCTCAGCGACCCACCGCTGCCTCCCCGAAGGCGAACCCTCTAGGCACAGAAGCTGCCCTGCCACCCAACGTGCCGTTCAAACCCTGACGTCTCACTTGAGGCCGAGCACCCTGCTGAAGCGCGGGGGCACGGCGATCAGCATCGAGTAGTGACCCGGAGGCACCTGCTCGGCACAAACGATGCGGCGCTGCTCCCCTACCAGCAGGCTCCAGAGCCGGATCACCCTGCGCACCCAGCGCGGGCCGCGCGCCGCCGAAACCTGTTGCCAGCAGAATTGGTAGCCCAGCGCCAGGAGAAAGTCGATGGCCGGGCTGCTGCCCCCGACAAACTCCCGTGTGTGCTGCTCCATCACGATCAGCGGTTGAGCCTCGCGCAAAGTGCGCTCCGCGCCCCTCAACACCGCAGGCTCGAACCCCTCCACGTCGATTTTCGCAAAACACAAGCGGGCAGTATTCAGATCCATATCGTCCAGCCGCTCCACCCTGACGCGGACCGCAGGTGTGCCAGGGACAGCCGCCGCTGCCATGGAAGAGCCACCCATGTTGCCGGGGTCTTCCATTAGGTCGAAGGTGCCGGGGCGGTCACCCAGACCGTGGCCGTGCACCGTTACGTTGGGCGCGCCCCGGGTATTGATGCGCAGCAGTTCAAGCGTTGGCGGATTGGGCTCAAAGGCTTCCACCGACAGAAAGCGCTGCGCAAAGACTCTGGCGTGATTCCCGACGTTGGCGCCAATGTCGAGCGCAAGGCCAGCAGCAAATATTGACCGCAGAGGCTCCAGAAACTCGAACAGCAGGTTCAGCTCCTCAGATTCGTAAACGCCAAACTGGTTGATGTTGATACCGATCAGATCGTTGGCGAAGACCGCCATGCGGTAGCCCCTCTCTTGCTGAAGCTGGCGCGAACGCGCCCCGATCCAGTTGGCGACACGGCGATCGATGAGCTTGCCCAGCGTGCAAGGTGTGACGGACTCGTGGAGCGTGTGTTGTGTCATGGTCGGTTTGGCATTGGGTGCATAGTGGATCGGTGCCTGCTCCCCTTCACCAGCCGGCCCGATCAATGAGCTGGCTTGCCCAGGCTTCCATGCTGGGTAGCCTCGGTAGCTTCTGGTCAAAGAAGCTGGGCTGACTTGTGCGAATCAGCATCGCTTTCAGGCAGGCACCGAAGGCCTGCTCACCAGGCTCGGCAATCCCGACCCAGGGGCTGCCCTGCAGCACCTCGGCGACCCCCGATTCAGTGTTCATGACCACCGCGCAGTGATGGTGCAGTGCCTCAATGGCTGGCAAGCCGTAGCCCTGTCTTGCCGGCATGAGAAAAAGGTGAGCCAGGTTGTAGAGCCCCTTGAGGGTGAGGTCGTCCACGAAACCGTGGAAAACCACCCACTCGCCGAGCTCAAGTGTGCGGCTCAGCTGTTCCAGTGCATCCCGCTCCGGTCCATTTCCCACTATATGGAGTTGCCAGGGTAGTGTGTCAGAGTCGGCCCGAAGACCGGCCAGCGCCCGCAACATCCAGTCCACCCGTTTGCTCTTCTGCAGCCGCGACACGCTAAGAAGGTGCACGCGGCTGGCGTCGCGCTGCGGCGGCGGCGAGGCGCCCTCGCCAAATCCGCCCAGGTAGAGCACCTCAGCGCGTCGGCCATAGAGTTGCTCCATCTCGTTGGCAAGGGCGGACGTGTTGGTGAAGAAATCCAGTGCGCCCCGCACGCCGTTGCCCGTCAGGGTTTCGCGTGTCCACCGGGCCAGCCCACCGTTGAGAACCTGGTGTTCGGCAGAAGGGCTGAGCAGGCTGTAAGTGTCAGGAATGCGCAGGTGGTAGCGCAGACCGCCCGCGAGCCGGGCTGCGCCTGCGTGCAAGGCCGACTGGATGTTGAACAGCATGGGTACTGGCGCACCCATGGCCCGCAGGTCCAGCAGCAGACCGCGCAAAGCCCTGACCTTGGACGAGCTGGAGCCTGCCGGGTTGAGTGCATGAACCTGCAAAGGCTCGCGCGCATGCTGTGCAAGGTCGATGTGGTCGCGGTAACACACCACCCGGTGGGGCAGATCGGCTGCGTGCAACCCCTCCGACAGCGCCAAAATCACCCGCTCTTCTCCTCCGAACTCGACGAACTCGGGCTGAAAGATCACCACTTCCTCTGGCCGCGGCCCTGCAGTGTCCGGCCCTTCAGTCAAGGCATGACCTCCTCGCGGCGAGCAACCCGCGCCGTCATGCGGTTGACCAGGCTGCCCAGCACGGCATCGAGGGTCAGGTGTTTCTCGGCGTAGCTGCGTGCCAGCGCTCCAAGCGCCTTGGCTTCTTCGGGCGCTGCGAGCAGATCGCTGAGCGCTCCCGCAAGCGCCCGTGCGTCACCGGGTGGAACAACCCGGCCGCACTGGCTCACCACCTCCGCAAGCTCGGTGCCAGGACGGCAGGTCGCCACCACCGGGCGGCCACTTGCCAGCATACCCGTCAGCTTCGAGGGAAGCACCAGATCCTCTGCTTCCACACTTTGCGGCAGCAGATGCACTGCCGCCAGACCGAGCAGGTCACCCAGGCGCTCCAGGGGTTGCAGCGGCAGCAGACGCAAATTGGGAAGCTCCCTGGCCGCGGCTTCCATGTCAGCCTGCATCGCGCCGTTTCCGCAAACCACAAACAGCACATCACTTCGCGCCGCCATCAGGCGCGCCGCCTCTGGCACGATGGAAAGCCCCTGTTTGGCGCTCAGCGTGCCCGAAAACAGCACCACCTGCACGCCGTCCCCCAGGCCCAGCTCGGCGCGGTAGCTGCTGGGCGCAGTGAGAGGCCGGATGGCTTTTACATCGACCCAGTTCGCGAACAGGAACGTGCGAGCGGCTGGCACGCGCTTGCTCGCCAAATGCTGCTGCATGCGCGTGGAAATGGTTGAGACAACGTCGAAGCGCCGCAGCAGCCACGACTCCATCCGCCTGGCCACGCTTGCCAGGCGCTCACCCTTGAGCAGTCCCATCTGCAGGGCCACATCGAGCTCGAAGTCCTGCACGTGCAACCACGCAACAGCGCCGCTCAAGCGCGCCGAGAGCCAGCCGGCAGGCGCGCAAACCAGGGCTGGGGCCACTGTGAGCACTACATCTGGTCTCCACAACACTTGGCGCAACATCAACGGCAGGGAAGACGCAGCAAAAGTGAGCAGGTGCAGCACCCGTTTCGCCCCTCCGGGCCTGGCTGGCACCCACAACGGGGCGCGCCACACGTCCACGCCACGCCAGTTTTCGCGCCGGTAGGGCGGCCATCGGTAGGCTGGGTCCAGCTTCCACGCTGGGTAATAGGGAGGCGCGGCCACCACCCGAACCTGGTGGCCCTGCGCCGCCAGCCATTCAGCCATTTCACCTGAGTACTTGCCGATGCCTACTGGTTCAGGCGCGAAGTTGGCGCTGCAGATCAGGATCTTCATGGTGAATGTGGCCGTGAACTTGTAGGGACAATCGGATCGATGGGGGCGGAGTCCGCCTGCTGCTCGCGCTCCTTGACCTTGAGCACGATCATGTATTCGTAGATGGCCTGCAGCAGTGCGTACCGCAGCCCTGCTACGCCGTCGAGCAGACCGCGACGCCACAGCAGCATGTAAAACAGCTTGATCAGCGGACGGGCTGGAAGTCGGTAGAAGAGCGCCTTCTGGTGGACGCGGCGCTCGTTGAAGTCGCGGTTGAAGAGCGCTGTCTTCAGAGATGGCCGGATGATGGATCCCGACAGGATCAAGTCGGCTTCCATCCGCGAGTAGGCGTTGTGCTTGTTCAGCCAATGGTCGATGCCTTTGGAGAACGGGTAGTGATCAAACGCCTGCGTCAGATCGGCGATGGGGCCATCCACCACCAGCACCTCGTTGATCTCTCGCTCATAGTGGACGCGACCTCGGCGCACCAGGCGAACGAAGTAAGGCGAGATTTGCGAATACTTCAGCCAGCGGCCCCACCAGATGTCGCGCCGCCGCATTCGCGCCGCCGACAGCTCGGGTTGAGCATTTGCAACCCACTGCCTGAGCTCGGCAGTCAGATCAGCTGGAATGCGTTCGTCGGCGTCGACGATCAGAACCCACTCGTGGCGAAACGGGAGCTTAAGACCAGCGTTTCGTTGGCTGGCGTAGCCGTCAAACGCGCGCTGCGTGACGCGCGCGCCAGCTGCTTCTGCGATGAATACCGTGCGATCGGTGCTCAACGAGTCCAGCACGTGCACATCGTCGCACCAGGCCACGCTGCGCAGACAGCCAGGCAAGTCCTGCTGTTCGTTTCTCGTGAGGATCAGCACAGAGATCTCGATCACCTGGCCTCCCTGAGTTGGCGCTGCTTGCGCAACTTGGCCGGGTTACCCGACCACACGCTCCAAGGTGCTTCGATATCGGTCATCACCACCGCGCGGGCTCCCACCACGCAACCACTCGCGATGTGCACGCCCGGACCAACGAAGGCCTCGGCACAGATCCACACGTTGTCGGCCAGTGCGATCGGTCTGGCCACCAGCTGGAAGTGAGGTGAGGCGATGTCGTGGCTGCCCGCGCAGAGGTGGGCTCCCTGCGAAATGGTGCAGTTGTCGCCGACGCGGATCGGCGCCATGTTGTAGAGGATCACTCCGTCGGCCACGCCCACTCGCGAGCCAATGATCAGCTGCCATGGCGCCCAGATTCGGACGCCGGGATACACGTGAACGTGCTCACCCAGGCGGGCACCAAAGAGCCGAAGCAGCGCACATCGCCAGGCGTGCATCGGTCGGGGGCTGGGTCGGAACAGCAACAGCCAGACCCATCCCCAGACGAGCCGGGCAAGCCGGTTACCCAGAGAAAACGAGGCTTGCGTTGTGGGATCGACACCTTGCAGGATCATGGTGTGTGCGGTCGGCGCCGCAAGACGAAGCACCATTTGTAGCCAAGCAGCTCCTCGTGGCTGTATGAGTGGAGTTCATTGCGGATTTCGTCCGAGAGGAAAGCCCGTCCATGGTCAGGCTGGAGGTTGCGTATGGCTTCCACCGCGAAATGACGTGCGAACAGGGCTTCAAAGTCGGAAAGCCGCATCTCGTTGAGATGGCAATCGGCTGTGTACCGTCGATCTCGCAGGTGTTCCCAAGGCTTGGAGTGTCGACTCTGAGTCTTCTGGAGCGTATGGGGGTACCACTCAGGCAGATGACCGCCGCTAAGTCCCGTAAACACGACGGGGGAAATCAGCGCAACACCGTTCTCTGAAAGAGCCTGAGCAAGACTTGCGCACACCGCATCCATCGAAGTCAAGGGAATGTGTTCAAAGACGTCCTCTGAATAAAAGAGGTCAACAGAACCTTCAGGCAATTGAAGATTGACCACATCTCCCACCAGGAACCGCTCCGACTTGACCACCAACTTCGCGCCTCTTGCGCCGAGGGCAGCATCCAGGGCCCGTCTCTCGTGGCGATCGAAAATCAGGCTTCGGATCGCGCTCTTGCCGAACCGCAACCAGCCATTTGACCGCCTGATCTGAACGAGGTTTCCAAGAGAAGTCGTGAGCATTGGCGTGTCAAGGTCAATGCCGTATGCGTTCAATCCTTGCGAGGTAAGTGCCAGCAACCTCAAGGGCCTTGCGCCGTATCCGATTTCAAAGATGGTGGCATCTCGCATGGATCGTCCCGTTACCTCCTTGTAGGTTGCTGCGTATCCGTCTAATTCGGCCAACAACGCTTGCATTGCGGCGCGCTGGTTGGTCAGCCCCGCCACTCGCATGCGGAAGAATCGCCAGTTCTCCGTTGCCCAAGCGGAAACGGAACGGATCTGTCCAACCGAGTTGCTGCGCGCATTCATCCCATGGACTCCGCGGGACTGATCTTCGGTGCGGGGGCTCGGCTGAGCCGATCAGCTACCTCCAGCAGCGAATGCGCCATGGCGTCGACCGTGAAGCGCCGTTCAAAACTCTTCCTGGCCTGTTGCGCCATGTGTGTGCGCAGGCCAGGGCTGGCGTTCAGCCAGCGGTCCAGGGTCGCACGGGTCCCCTCCAGTGTGTCTGGCGCCACGAAACCGGCGTGATCGCCCTCGATTTCGCGCCAGATGTTCACCTTGTCGGAAATCAGAACGGGCAGACCGCAGCCCAGCGCCTCGGCCACGGCGATCCCGAAATTCTCCTGGTGAGACGGCAGCACGAAGGCCTCGGCAGCGTAGAACGCACCCCACTTCGCATCGCCTTGCAACATGCCGGGCCAGTGGATGCGTTGGGCCACGCCGCGGCGCTCGGCCTGTGCTTTCAGCGCGGCCACCCAGCCACTCTGGTCGGGTCCGGCCATCACGAGTTGCAGGCGCGAGTCGGCACCGGGCTGCGCCAGGTGGTCGGCAAACGCGGCGATCAGCAGGTCGCAGCCTTTTTTCTCCTGGATGCGGCTCAGAAACAGCAGGATGCGCTGGCCTTTGAGTTGGGGGTGCTGCTCCAGAAAGCGCGCAGACAGGCCAGCGCGGTCGTCCGGCGGGTTGCTGGTGCCGTAGGCCACCACCTTTTCCCGGGCGCGGTAGAGCCAGAAAGATTCGCGCGCCAGCAGACGCTCGTCTTCGCTGGTGAACAGCACCGCCGCCGCGTCGCGCAGCACTCGGTATTCCGCCCAAGGCCAGTACAACCACTTCTTCAGGTGCTTGAGCGGGTAGGTGTGCTTGAACCAGGGATCGAGCATGCCGTGTGTGAACACCACGTAGGGCTGCTGCAGCTGGCGCAGCGCCCGCCAGGCGCCCAGGCCGTGGTACTGCCACAGCCCGTTGACGACGACCAGGTCGTACCCGCTCGCATGCTGAAGCAGCCAGGGCGTGAGTTGTCTGCAATACCGGTAGGTGCCGCGGGTGGGGCCGAGCGCATGCACCTTCAGCGGGTAGGCCGCTACCCAGGGCGCTGCAGGGTCGTCCAGCGTGACCAGCTCCACCGAGTGACCCATTTCCTGCAGCCGCAACCCGCGCTGACGCACGCCTTCCATGGGGCCGCCTCCACGAGGATCAACGGTGGGAATCACGTGAAGGAATTTCATCGAACGGGTCTCACGAGGCTTGCCTGGTCAGCGGAGTGGTGGATGCGGCGAACTGGCCCTGAAGGGCCTGCTCGTAAAGCCGCAGGTAGCCTGAGATCGCCTGCTCGGCCGAGAAGCGTTGAGCCCAGGCCACACAGGCCAGGCGCCGCCGCAGGTCTTCGCTGGGTGTGCGCTCCAGCAAATCGGCCAGGCGAGCCGCCGCCTGCGCGGCCCACCGCTTCGGGTCTTCCCCGCGTTGTAGGCGGGGCAGGTACGTGGTCTCTGGCCCGCCAATTTCGTTCATGGGTGCGTCATCGGTGGTGACCACCGGGCAACCGCAGGCCTGCGCCTCGACGATGGGCCAGCCAAAGCCTTCCGCGTGGCTGGGGAAGAGAAAGGCCAGCGCGCCGGCGTAGGCGGCCTGCAGGGCGTCGTGTGGCAGGCCATAGTGAAACTGCACCACCGCCTGCGGCGGCAGCTCGGCCATTGCGGCCCGCACCGCCTCGGTGGGTTTCACGCCCACCAGCCACAGCGGCGGTGGCAACTCCTGTTCCCGGGCAAAGTGGGCGTACAGGCGGATCACGCCGGGCACGTTTTTGTACCACTGGCCACCACTCAAATGCAGCAGCCAGCCACTGGGGGGCGCAGTCAAGCCGTGCGCGGCGAGTACCCTGCAAGCCTCGGCGCGGGGCATGGGCACAAACCGCTGGTTCAGGCCGTTGTAGACCACAGCGGCGCTGTGCGGCGCCACGCTGGACAGGCGCAGCAGATCCGAGCGCGTGCGTTTGGAGATGCAGATGAAGTGCTGCGCCTGCGAGAAACCGCGGCGAATGTAGCGCTGGTACAGCCGCCCAGACCAGCCGGTCGGGTTTTCCGGAATCTCGCCGAGCGCCGAGCGCAACGCCAGCAGGTCGTGGGTGTGCACCACAACGGGCCTGGGCAGCACATGCGGAACCCAGGGGCCCTGGGCCTGGTCGGTCATCACAAACAAGGTGTCGGCGGGTTGCTGCCTGAGCCGCCGGCGAAGCCAGATCGGAAACAGCAGGTACTGGTCCACGTAGCCGACCCATTTCGCCAGCGGACCGCTAGGCATCAGGGCGCGCACCCGTGCCTGGGGTGACCACACCTGCACCTCGTGGCCCAGGGTGGTGTAGGCCTGCTGCAGCATGGCGGCGAATCGCGGCATGCTCTGAGAGGTCATGAAGCTGGGGTGGGCGAAGAGGACGATGCGCATGGTCAGCCAACGGCGTTTTGTAGTGGCGCTGAAGCCTCGCGCGAGCGACCTGGCCCAAAGAGGCTGCCCAGCGCGCGCGCCACGAGAGCCACCAGCAGGAACAGCACGATGTTTTGCGGTAACCCGCGCAGCAGCAGACCGACCCAGGCGTGCAGCGACTCTGCGGCCACGCCGTACTGGAAAAGCTTCCAGATCGCCAGCATGCCCACCGCGGAGAGCACCACCGCGCCCTGACGGTCTCGCTTCGCCTGCAGGTCGATCAGGGCAAACGCGATCAGGCACATGAGCAGGTGCAAGGCTATGAAGCCCGCCCCAAACATCGCCAGCCCCTGCGCCAGCATCGAGCCGGTGCGCCGGCTGCCCAGCGGACCGCCCTGGCTCAGGTGGCTGAGGTAGTCGCCCATAGAGAAGTTGAGATCCCGTTTGTTCACGCCCACCCCCAGCGCGGAGAGCACCGGGTCGGGCAGGATGGCCCATACCTGGTCCACGCTCACCTGCGCGAGCTGGCGAACGTCGCCGCTGGACAGCGTGGAGGCAAAGTACAGCGCGTTGTCCTGGAACTTGGTCTCCACCAGTCGCGCCAGCAGCGGGTTGTCGAAGTAGTGCTCGTCGTAGCGGCGCGAAGTGGCAATCGCCTGTGTCTCGCGCTGTTCGGCCAGCGTCTCGGGGCTGCGGAAGTGGCGCAGTGTTTCTTGAACCATCTCGGGTGCAGACACGTTGCCGCGCACCTTGCGCGCCACCACCATGGCGGTGGCCAGATCGCTCATGGGAATGGCCAGCGCTCCCAGCACCAGCGCCACGCCGCCCACCTGCCACACCCGCCGCGCCTTCACCGGTTGCTCGCTGCGCAACACACTGAGCAGGGAAAACAGCACGATCGTGATGAAGCCCGAGAGCATGACGATGCGCGCATTGGCCGCCAGACCGAGCAGCACCACCAGCGTGGAGAACAGCAGCAGAAACGGCAGTTGCCGGCCCACGCGCGCATAGGCGTCCCCGAGCTGCGCCATGTAGATCGGGATCAGGAACGGCGCCCAGGCCATGAAGCTCAGGCCCTGCATGATCTTGCCGAAGGCGCCTTCTCGACCCGCTCCCAGAATGAAAGCAACCAGACCCACATAGCCCATGAACCAGAGCACGCCGGTGCTCGGTGTGTCGTAGACCCCCAGTTTGTCCAGCAACAGTCTGGGCAGCGAGCGTGCAGATGCCCCCGCCGGATTGAGCACCCAACGGTAGAACACGTGCGCCAGCAGCGCCAGCGCCTGGAAGCCCGCCAGGGTGGCAAAGGTTTCCAGCGGCTGGCGCAGGTTGTCCGTCAGCGAGGTGGCGTAGGCCGACTGCCCGAGCAGAGCGCCAAGCTGGGTGGTGAAGCAGAACCCGAAGACGATGAAGGTGGACAGCGGATGGGTCTTGAGCGCGGGTGTCCACAGCAGATAAAGCAGAACCGCCATGGACGACGCATACGCGATGGAGGCGGCCCCTACGTTGATGGCGTTGAAATCGATCAGCAACTGGCTGAAGAGCGCCAGCGTCGCCAACGCCATGAGGCACAGGATCAACAGGCGGCCATAGCCCAGCGATGTGACGGCCTGATCCTCGATGCTGTTGCCAGCAGGAGCGTCTGCGCTGTCAATCATTGGCAGCACCTTTCAGGTTCAGAAAGGGCACGTGGCGTCCGACTCTGTGACGCAGCCAGTTGCGCTGGTCCATGGGCACCTGAGCGAAGAAGCACACAGAAAGCGCGCAGGTGAACAGGATCATGAAGAAGCACACTTGAAGCCGCCAGTGAGGCTCAGCAGCGATCAGCAAAGCCGCCAACGCGCACAAGGATGTCTGCGTCAGCGCAAGGGAAAACATTCGGCTGGGCCATTGCAGACCGTTGGATCGCATCCACAGAAAGGCCCTTCTAAGCAACACGATGGCGCTGATCGCCTCGGCGAGCAGCAATGTGGCGGCCACCCCGCGCAAACCGTGCCGACCATCGAGCCACACAATCCCGACAACGGTAAGCACAGCGAGTGACATCGATGTGACGAGCTGGACCCGCAGCAGGTTGTTGCCCAGGACGACAGAGTCGGCCGGTCGAGCGATGGCAAACACCATCAGGGTGGCCGACAGCAGGGCAAAAACGACGGGGTCGAAGTTGAGCTTGCCGTGGGTCCAGATCTCGAAAAGAAACGGGGCGAAGAGCTGCAGCATGACCAGGACAGGTGCCAGAATGAACACCACCACCAGCCAGACAAACGCCATGGTTCCCACCACCGCAGACTGCCTGCGGTCGCGCAGAAACCCCATGAATTCGGGGAAAACCGGGTCTACCACGGTGGCGATGCCCTGCATGGCCACGTTGCTGGCGGTGCGCATGGTGCTGAAGTCCGCCGCCGGCGCCACGCCGAGCTGGGTACTGACCAGGATGCGCGCGCCCTGCTGGCGGACCAGGACCAGCAGGTAGGTCAGGCCCAGAAACCATGACAGCCTCAGGTTGTGCCAGCCCAGCGCAAGGTCGCTGCGCGCCAGACGCACCTCGTTATGGAGGACGAGACGACGCAGGTCCCATTGGTAGAGCCCATAAACGACCAATGTCGTGCCGGCCATGCCCATGGCGGTTTCGAACAGGCCGGCGCCTGCGGTCACGAACAGAGCAGAGCTCAGCGCCTGCAGCGCTGTGATTCCCACACCCCACCAGGCGGTTCGGGGAAAGAGCCCGAGCGCAGAAGCGGCGCGGGCGTAAAGGCCGGTCGAGAAGACCGACAGCATGGTTGCGAGGGAAAGCAGCAGGAGCGCCTGAGCCGCCTCGCCCAGCAAGGATGCGCTCAGCTGCTGATCAGGGTCGAAGATCCATGCACTGTGTCCACCCAGCACAAGCACCGCGAGCAGCGACAGCTCAAAGATGCCGAAGGCCAGGCTGAAGGGCAAGGCGGCCGACAGCAGCCGACCCAAGCCGCCGGGGTTTCGCCCGGGGACGCGGAGCAACTCGTTGCCGACGTAGTTGTGGTGGGCAACACTGAAGATGTTGGCAAAGGCGGCGATGGACTGGATCACCAGCCAGCAGCCATACTGCTCCACGCTCCAGTGGGCCAGGAACACGGGCACCAGTGCGATCTGGGTCGCGACCATCACCCCGATCTTCATCCAGGCGGCCAGGCTCCCCGAAAGCACGCGCGCGGCTGCACCCACAGTCAGTCCACCTCAGCCGGCCATGCGCCGAAACGTACCAGCGTAGGCTGCCGCCACACGCGAGGGCTCGTATCGTTGCGCTGCGCGTCGCTGACCCGACAACGCCAAGGACAACGCGCCTGCGCGATCCTGGACGAGGCCGCTCAGGGCATCTGCAATGGCCAGGGGGGAACGGGCGGGCACCAGTCTGCCGCAGCGCCCACCGTCCAGAATCTCCTGGCGCGGAAGGTCATCGTCGGCAATCACGGCACACCCGGCTGCCATCGCTTCCACATAGACCAGACCGAAGGATTCGTGGCGCGGCACCATGCAGTAGACGTGCGATCGGCGCATGAGCGATTGCACCGCATCGCGCCCCACTCTGACCTGGTGGCTCACGTGCTTGAAGAGCTGGCAGTTGGGTGCATGGCGGCTCACCACGTGCACATGCACGCCGTTTGCGTGCAGCCACCTGGCCTTCAGGTCGAGCGCACGGCAAAGGTCCTCAAGCCCCTTGCGCGACCCGTCGGCACCGACGAAGAGCACACGCGTTTCCTGTTCGTCGAACTTTGCCCGGACTTCGGATTCGCTGAGGAATTCGAGCTGCGGAAGGTAAAACGGAATGCTGAGGCAGCGAGACGCCTGTGCCGGACGGCGCAGCAGGTACTGTTCCCGCATCGCATCGGTATGAAAGTGAATCAGTGCGCTGTCGCTGGTGTGCCGGTCCAGGCGCTGGGCCTCTTCCTCCATGTAGAGATCTCCCCGGGACATCACATGCCGAAGGCAGGGATAGCCCACGGTTGACATCAGCGGTACCTTGTTGCGATCCGAGAGAACAAGGCCGGGCACCTTCAGGCCATAGCGGTAGAGGACTTGGATCTTCCGCTCGTCGGGTTCCAGCGTCAGGGCAGGAAGCACAGAGCGTTTGAAGACCCGTTGGCTGCCCACGCCGAGATTGCCCCAGAGCTGTTGCCAGGGCGTGCCGAGAAACTGAAGCATGAGCCCGGTGGCGCGCGGGTTCATGGTCGCCAGGTCGTTGACGCAGACCTGATCGGTGTTGTGTCGAAGCACCGTCCACGAAGGGTTCAGGATCCCGACGTTCAGTGGTGGGGTAGTCAGGTCGTGGGCCGACAACGAGAGTGCAGCATTCATGCTGCAACCAACGAATCGTTGACTTGGGCACCGGCGATCGTTGTCTCGATGATGTGCTTCAGGACCACTTCATTGCGACGCCCGTCGCGCAGGTAGCGGTGGTGGCCGCCGCGGGCCATGGCGCTTCGCCTGGGTTCGTTCTTGAGCGCGAAGGCGACCATTTCGGCGCATTCTTGCGGGCTGTCCCAGAACAGCGCTTCTTCAAATTCTTTGTACATGGCCTGGTGCTCTGGTGTGCGCTCGGCGCACAGCAGGGCACCCAGGGCGGGAATCTCCAGCGAGCGGGTGGTGTGCTGGTCGCGGTTGGCGCGCGAGAGCAGCCCCAGGTTGACCCGGGCGCACTGGATGGCCAGCGCGTAGTCGTCACCCGAGATGGCGCCGCCCGCCCAGTGGGGCTTGAGCACCGACCACTCCGGCGCCTTGTGCCAGTTGGAGCCGCGGATGGTGAGCGGCACGCCCAGGCGGATCAGGTCCGCCAGAAAGGGGCCACGTTCGGGGAACCAGGTGCCCAGAAAGAGCACGTCGGTGTTCCAGGCCAGTCGGTCGTGTTCGCTCACGAACCGGGGCGCGTGGCTGATTTCGTCTGCGCTGCGAAACACGCGCAGGGTGCGGCGCGCACCCAGTGCCTTCAGCTCGGGCAGGTTTTCGTTGCGCACCACGGTGACCAGGTCGTAGTGCGGCACCGACTGGCGATAGGCCGCAAACCGCGGGCCGTCTCGCGGGCCGGTGGGGTCGTCGATGTTGTAGTTGACGATCCAGCGCACGTTCTGGCGCAGCCGGCCGATGATGGGCGGGGTGATCCACTCACCGCCGTCCACGTGACACAGGTCGTAGCGCGATCTGCCCAGGCGCCGGTCCAGCGCCTTGGCCAGCATCCCGCCCAGCCAGTGGCCGCCCATGTGCCAGGTGACGCGGTCCACCCAGCGGGTGCTGGGCAGCAGGTCGCGCGGATCGACGTGGTCCACTGTGCAGCCGATGCGGCGCAGCGCTTGCGCACGGTCGAGGCTGGTCCCCCGCAGCGAGCCCAGGTAGAGGACCCTGAGCGAGAGGCGCGTCATGCCACATCCCTGCGGGAATCGCGCCTGCTGCTGGCCACCGGCTCGTCAGCGGAAAGCAGCGGTGTCACCACCCGCAACAGCTCGCGGGCCAGTGTGCGCTGACCCGCCGCGCTCAGGTGCACGGCGTCGCGGTACACCGGTTGATCTGTCTGGCGGTAGCTGTCGCGCAGGCCAATCCAGGGCAGGCCCATGCCTTCCACCAGCGCGGCGATTTCGGCGTGGCCGGCGGCCATGCGTCCGGTCTCGGTCTCGCTGCGGTCGGGGTGGTGCAGCACCACCACCTGGCGGCCTTCGCTTCGCGCCAGGGTGAGGAAACGGCGCAAGTCGTCCAGCCCCTGCTCGATGGGGTCTGGGCCTGAGGCCAGTGCGCTGGTTTGGTTGGCAGGTGGCGACTCTGGCTGGCCGCTGACCATCCGCGCCAGGTTTTCGGGCAGGTAGCGCGGCAGGTAGCGCGTCACGGCTTCTTCCAGCGCCAGTGCAGGCTTGTGGGTGGGCTGGTTGATGGTCAGGGGCGCAAACGCCGGGTTGTCGCGCGCGTCGCCGCTGCCCACCACGAGGATCACCAGGTCGGCCTGGAAGAAGCCGAAACGGGTGGCATAAGCCAACCAGTTGCCGGGCCCCCAACTGCCTGCCGAGATGTTGCCCACCGTGACCGGGCGCGCCAGGGTTGTCTGAAGCTCCTGCCGCAGCTGGGTGGTGGCGAGAGCCTCGTGGCCAATCTCGCTGCCGCCATTGACCACCGAATCGCCGAACACCATGATCCGGCGTTCGCTGGGGTTGGCCTTGGTCTTGCCGAAATCTTCGGAGCGCATGCCCCAGCGGTTGACCAGAATGTGGTTGCCAAAGCGGTAAAGGTCCTGGTCGGGGCGCAGGCGGTATTCATAACCGGCATCGGCCTCGTAAAGAGGAGGCGTGCCAAGACCCAGCACCCAGCGGGTCAGCACTTCGGACCCTATGGCCAGTGCAGCCGCGAGCAGCACCGCACTGGCCCACCAGGGTTGCTTCCGGCCGGCGTTCATGCGAGTGTGGCTGAGGTCACCAATCCGGACCGGTCCAGCGCCAGCCGCAAGCCGTCTTCCAGCGGAGTATTGGCCTTGAAACCGAGTCCGGTCAGGCGCGACACGTCCATCAACTTTCGCGGTGTGCCATCGGGCTTGCTGCGGTCAAAGACGATGGTGCCGGGGTAGTCCACCACCCGCGAAATAGTCTGTGCGAGTTCGCGAATGGTGATGTCGTGGCCCACACCCAGGTTGACGACGGGCGGGTTGAGCGGGGAGTCTTCCTCACTGTCGCTGCCAAGCAACCGGTCAAATTCGGGATCCGGCAGGTTCATGAGAAACACGCAGGCCGCCGCCATGTCATCGCTGTACATGAACTCTCGACGCGGCGTGCCACTGCCCCAGACGGTCACGTGGGGCTGACCGTCTCGCCGAGCCTCCCAGAACTTGCGCAGCAGAGCGGGAATGACGTGGCTGCTCAGCAGGTCGTAGTTGTCACCAGGGCCGTAGAGGTTGGTCGGCATCGCGGCCAGGAAGCGGGCCCCATGCTGTCGGTTGTAGCTCCAACACATTTCGATGCCTGCAATCTTCGCCATGGCGTAGGCGCGGTTCGTGGACTCCAGCGGACCGCCGAACAGGCTGGATTCTTTCAGGGGCTGGGGAGCCATCCGGGGGTAGATGCAGCTGGAGCCAAGAAACAGCAAGCGACGCACACCGCTGCGCCATGCCTCGTGGATCACATGTGTCTGGATCAACAGGTTTTCCTGGATGAACTCCGCCGGCAGATCGCGGTTTGCGAGGATGCCGCCGACCCTTGCCGCAGCCATGAATACGTAGTCAGGTCGCTCGCTCTGAAAAAACGCTGCGGTGGCGCGAGCGTCGCTCAGGTCGAGCTCCTGGCGAGTGCGCAGCACAAGGTTGCGGTACCCGTTTGCCTTGAGATACCGAGTGATGGCCGAGCCGGCAAGACCTCGATGTCCGGCGACAAAAATCTTGGAATCGGGATTCATGAAGGTTCAATCCTGGAAAGCGATGGCCGGCAAACCCGCCAGCTTCACGATGAGGTCGCGGCGAGCAACCCGGTGGTCGGCCTGAACCATCTCGCGCACAAGTTCAGGGAACGTGACGGTTGGGCGCCAGCCCAGTTTCGTGTGCGCCTTGGTGGCGTCACCCAGCAGCGTTTCGACTTCGGTCGGACGGAAATAGCGCGGATCGACCCGCACCACAACATCACCTTCCTGGACCCGCAGATCGGCGCCCTGCACGGCCGAGACAACACCAGCTTCGTCCACCCCTTCGCCGATCCATCGAATCGAGAAACCGATCTCCTCAGCGGCGAACTCTACAAACTGACGCACGCTGTGCTGCACGCCAGTGGCGATCACGAAGTCCTCCGGGGTCTCCTGCTGCAGCATCATCCACTGCATCTCGACATAGTCGCGAGCGTGGCCCCAGTCGCGCAAGGCGCTGAGGTTGCCCAGATGGAGGCAGTTCTGAAGTCCCAGGCCAATGCGCGCGACGGCCCTGGAAATCTTCCGGGTGACGAAGGTCTCGCCACGCAAGGGACTCTCATGGTTGAACAGGATGCCGTTGCATGCATACATGCCGTAGGCCTCCCGGTAGTTCACCGTGGTCCAGTAGGCAAAGAGCTTGGCCACGGCGTAAGGACTGCGGGGATAGAAGGGCGTGGTTTCGCGCTGCGGCGATTCCTGCACCAGGCCATAGAGCTCACTGGTCGAAGCTTGATAAAAGCGGCAGGTTTTCTCGAGGCCCAGAATCCGGATCGCTTCCAGGATGCGCAGCGTGCCCAGGGCATCTGTATCGGCCGTGTACTCAGGGCACTCGAAGCTCACCGCAACATGGCTCATTGCGCCCAGGTTGTAGATCTCATCTGGGCGTACTTTTCCGATGATGCTGATGAGGTTGCTGCTGTCTGTGAGGTCGCCGTAGTGAAGTATCAGGCGGCGCGTCGATACATGGGGATCCTGATACAGGTGATCGATCCGGTCGGTATTGAAGGAGGATGCGCGACGCTTGATACCGTGCACCTCGTAGTCCTTCTTGATCAGCAGTTCGGCGAGATACGCACCGTCCTGACCGGTCACGCCGGTGATGAGAGCGACTTTTCTTTTCATGGTGTGGTGGTTCTCAGAGCATTGGGTTCGGGGTCCAGGCCTGCGAAGCGGGACCGGTGTTCAGGAGCAATGGCCGCGATCATTGCGGCGGCGAATTCGGCCTGGATCTGGTGCGCCAGTTCGGTGTTGCGGTCGATCGACGACACACGCACCAACATGCCGTCGGGGATCCGGCCTCGCATGCCATAGCGCATCTCGGTGATCTTTTTGTTGATTCCGCCAGTGGTGATGTGGTCGCCAACCACGGTCCAGTAGGTCACCGGTTCGAAGCGTGTGCCCAGGTGCGCATCCATGCGGGTGGCCGTGATGTTCTGGCCAGCAAGATCGAGGGAAGTGCGGTACAGGTTGTCGAGTTTGAAGCCCTGCGCGGGGTAACAAACCTCGGGCTTGTGCAACTGCAGGTTGTCGCTTTGATTCTTCCCGTAGGCGATCGACAACATGATGCGATAACCGCGCGAATCGATGTAGTTGCGGGTCAGGGTCTCGGTGTAAATCTCGTCGACTGTGACTTGCAGCTCGGGATCAATGATCTGTACGGCCAGATTGAGCTGTTCGCGCCAGGTACCGAACTGCGATGGAATCATGGTGGCCAGATCGATGGGTGCGCGTTCGTCAGCCAGGTTGGTCGTCGGCTTGAGCGTATGCGCTACAGCGGCGCACCCAACCATCAACAAGAGCAGAGCACGGTGCCTGATGGCCAGCGATTTCAAGGCTGCAGGACTCTGCCAGACCTGGTTGACCACCTTCGGTGATTCCTTGGAGGAACCACCCAAAGCGGTTGAAATTGGCCGTCTTCTGAAGCCCTCGATCCATTGCAAAAAGGTATCGAAGCTGATGATCAGGAGCAAGGCGGAGAGAAACAGCACCATGCCGGCAAATCCGTGCAAGAAGCCTTGCCCGGCTTCGTTCCCGAAATGGAAAGTGATCAGACTCAGTGCGATCACGCGGATGACGTTGGCGGTAAACGAGATCGGTACGATCAGAATGGCCAAGGTGAGGTTGCGAAACAACGAGTCACGTCGGACAAGATTCAAATAGAGCAGGCCCAGCGCTTCCAGCGTGAGCAGGGTGTGAAGTCCAGCGCAGGCATCCGCGACCAGCAACATGTATTGCCCGATCTGCAGAACGACTCCGTTGCGGCCGATCGGATAACCGACGGCATACAGAATGTTTTCGGCGACGTACGAAACCGCCATCTTCATCGGCATGGTGACGAGGTCCACCACCTGTGCGGGCAGTGGCACCATGAACAGCATGAAGAAGAGCGCAAACCACTGGGATTTCAGTGCTTTCCATCCGCGCAAGATGAGGATGGAACCCGCAAGCAGCCAGATCGCTGATCCAACCTCCAGAATCCCAATCATCTGAGAGCGGCCCACCGCGTAAAACACGATCCCCAGCAGGACCACTGGCCAGCCCCAAAGGCTTCCGGACTGACCTGCTGAGGCCGCTTCCATGGCGCCCCATCCACGGTAAAGCAGCCAGATCGATATCCCCAGCACGACAGGACCATGGAAATTTTCGTCTTTGGTCCATGTACCGGTGAAAAGGTCGTAAAGAGTTGGTCCAAACAGGACGATAAACCCGATAACAATGGGCGCCCAATGCACAAGCTGTCTCCATCGTGGAGCAACATGCAACGGCGCAGAAGAGATGTTCATGTCCAACTCAGTCTTTCCGAGTGCGGTGCGAGTGCAAGTTCCAGCTGCCGCTTTGGCGGTTGCAGGCGTGGTCGCGTTGTGGGCGGGTGGCTCGCTGCCGATTGCGGTGAACCTGGTGTCGGCACCCTGGGACAAGCTGGCCCACGCAGCGGTTTACGCTGTGCTGTCTTGCGCGATCGGCCTGGCCAGCGGCCGGGACGGTGCGAGATTGATTGCGGTGGGGTTCCTGGGCGCCATGGCCATTGGACTGGCGGACGAACTGTTGCAGTTCTGGGCAGCAGGTCGACAGGCCGATGTGGAAGACCTGATGGCAGACGCGGTGGGCGCCGCTCTGGGTACCTTGCCACTCGCGGTGCTGGTGCATCTTCGGCAGACTGTTCGCGAACACGATCATCCCCTCAGTAGTGGTTGAGCATGGTGCCGACCACGGCGACGCCTGTGTCCTGCAGCCGGCCGGCAACATCGGACACGCCCCGAAGAGGACTCCGGTGCTTGCGCACGACGATCAGGGCCGCACCCGCCCGCGCCGCGATGATTTCGGCGTCGCTCACCCCGTCGACGGCCGGGGTGTCGATCAGGACCACATCGAAGTGCTCTTGCACCTGATCGAGCGTTTGACCAAAGGCGGGCATGCTCACCAACTCCTGTGGGTTTGGCGGTGTCGCACCGGCGGGTAATACGCGCAGTCCGGGCAAGGCGCTGAATCCTTGAACAGCCTCCAGACCAGTGCGACCGCTGAGAATGCCAGTCAGCCCGGCGGTGTGATTGGTGTGGAACCAGGTCGCGATTCTGGGTTTTCGCAAGTCGGCGTCGATCAGCAGGGTGCGCTGACCTTGCTGCGCAAACACCACGGCCAGGTTGGCAGCAACAAAGCTGCGCCCGTCTCGCGGACGCTGGCTCACGACTGCCAACAGGCGCCGCCGGGGGTCACCGTTGAACCAGCGCAGCATGAGCTGGCTTTTGAGTGCCCGGAACTCTTCCGAGGTGCGAGAGAAGGGCTTAAAGGCCGTGACCAGCGCGGGATCAAGCCGGGTGTCGGCGTCGAGCACGTACCCGTAGTTGAACTGCTTGGTCAGGGCCGCATCAAGGTCGTGGCGCTTCAACAACTTGAGCGCGATCGCCGCTTCACCGAACGGCTCTTCAAAGATGCGTTGGCGCTCGAGAATGGTTTTGACGTCCTCTGGCTTGATCAAGCCTCGCTCGATCAGGATCTCGCCGATGGTGCCTCGGGGCATGGCGCGCTCGGGGGCGTTCATGTGCGGGCCCCCTCAAGTCGCTTCATCATCCCCCCTGCTGGGCTGATGCTGCCAAGCAACACCAGATTGCGAAGCTCTGCCAAATCGCTGGAGGAACGCACCCGCCGATTCGAGAACTCCAGGGCAAGTGCCAACATCACGCCCAGCAAACCACCGAGAAACGCGGCGATGGCGATGTTGAGCTTGACCCTGGGGCCTGAAGCAAAGGTGGGTGCTACAGCAGGATTGAGAATGGCGATGTTGGTTTGGCTGGTCTGGCTTTCCAGATTGCTTTGTGATGCTCGCAGGCTGACCGAATCGAACACGCGCTGGGCCGTTTCGATGTCGCCGCGCAGAACCTTGATCTGATCGCGTCGCTGATTGAGCTCGAGCACGCGCAGCTTCTGGCTGGCCAGGGCGGCCTGCAGCTGCATCTCGCGCTCGCGGTTGACGGTGTAGCTGGTGTCGATTGACCTGGTGATCTTGCGCAACTCGGTTTCGAGCTGCTGCTTCAGACTGCCCAGCTCGGACTCCTGGCGCTGGATTTGGGGGTGGTTCCTGCCGAGGTTGACGCTCGACTCTGTCAGGCGAGCTTCAAGGCGGGCGATATCGGCCTTCAGGCCATTGATCAGCGGGCTTTGCATGACCTCGGCCACGGAGTCGGTGTCGCTGAGCGAGCGTTTGCTGCGACTGTCGGTGGTCGCCGCCTGGATGCCGGTGAGCTGACCGCTGATTTCGTTCAGGCGAGTGGTTTCGAAGTCCAGTCGTTCGTCGGCCGAGGTGATGCCGTTGGCCTGCTGGTAGTCGGACAGCGCCTTCTGAGCCTGGTCGAGCCGCTCGCGCGCGCTGCGAGTCTGGTCTTCAAAGAAGCCAGCATATTCGCGCGCGGGGGTGACACGCAGCTCTAGGTTGATGGCAATGTAGGCCTGTGCATACGCGTTGGCGATGGCGGCAGCAAAGTTGGGATCGCCCCCAACATATTCGATACTGATGACATTGCTTTCGCGCGAAGGCTTGACGTCGACATTGCGCTTCAGCAGATTCGCGAGCCAGTCAATCAGCTGGCCCTTGCCCTCTGTTGCCTCCATCCATTGCGACCGAGCCGCACTGTTGGTGTCCAGGCCGAGTGATTTGACGACTTGCTTGGCTACGCGGTCGCTCTTGATGATGTCGACCTGAGTTGCCATGTAGCCTGGAGCCATCAGGCCGGCAAGCGCCATGCCGCTCACTGGGTCAGGTGATTTCACATCCAGCACCACAGCGGCAGTGGCGGTGTACTGCTTGTCGGTCGTGAGGTTGATCAAGGTGGTGACCGAAACCACCAGCACCAGCGTGACGAACCACACCAGCCAGCGGGCGCGCAGGATCATGAAGAACTGTTTTGGAGACATGGCAGGCGTCCGTTCAGAAGAGACTCTCGCGCACGTAAAGCACGTCGTTGGGCTGAATCAGATCCGTCATCGTCGGTACCGTGGTCTGCACCGATCCATCAGGCTGCTGGCGGTTGATCTGCAGGCGATTGCGAGAGCCGCGAGGCGTAGGACCGCCGGCTTGCGCCAGAGCCTGCATAACCGTCATACCGCGTTCGATGCGAAACGAGCCAGGGCGCTGCGCTTCGCCGTACACGTAGAAAACGGGAGCGCGGTGTACGTAGATCACATCACCGCCCTGCAGCAACAGATCCTCGTCGCCAGGCTTCAGGAAGAGTGCAGGGAGATCCACCAGCTTGCGGAACGGCTGGCCGTCGCGCTCACCGGTGACGATGACCACGTCGTCACCTGCAGGAGTGGTACCACCAGCTGTAGCCAGCATGTCGCTCAGGCGCGTGGTGGTGTTCTCCAGCGGGAAGCGACCCGGGCGGCCTACTTGTCCAAGCACCGAAACCTGTCTGCCGCGCACCTGGGTCAGCAGCACGGTGACCTGGGGGTTTTGCATGAAGCCGCCGTCCTTCAGCGCAGCGGCAATCGATCTCTCGGCCGCAGTCACACTGAGACCACCCAGGCGAACCGTACCGATCAACGGAAAACTGATGGTGCCCGTCTCGGAAATTCGGGCATCCAGTGAGAGGTCTGGGCTCTGGAAGACCTGGATTCGGATCGAGTCGCCAGCCGCGAGCGAATAGTCACTCCCCGCCTCGGCCAGCACTGCTGACCATGGCGCGATCGCCAACAGCAGCGCCATCAGCCAGCGCGTCAACGGCATTGGGCGAAATGCCAGAGTCGTCATTTCAGGCCTTGCAGGCCGCGCTCGATCTGCCCAGCGTCGGGCTTGCCAGGTGACTCAGAGGCGGAGGGACTCACCTTGTTTTCTGCGGCAGGTGCAGCAACATCCGCAGCGGTGGCGCTGGCCTGGGCGAAGTCACCTTCGTACTGAATCGTCGTGGCAGCACGCAGGCGTTTGATCTCACCGCTCACCGTTTCTGTGGTGCGTCGGTTGGAGATGAACTTCTCGATGCCTGGCGTGGCCGTCGCCAGTGTCACTGGTGAACTGCTCGACGCAGCCAGCCGCAGCAACGTCGCGCCTGGACCCTGCACGACCAACAGGTTTTGCCCGTCCTTGAGCGCATGTAGTTTCGGCAGGATCTCCATCGGCACCTGCTCGGCATTGCGCACGCCTCCACCAGCGCCAAAACCCACATTTTGTGCCTTGAGCATAGCGGCCACTTCGTCGAGATTGCGACCCTGCTCAGCCATGGTGCGAAGCTGATCCAGACTTTCACCGACACGCGGAATGCGAAGTTCCTGCAGATTGAAGATACGGCGCTCTGCAAACAATGCAGGGTTGCTGTCGTAATACTGCTTGACCTCTTCCGCGCTTGCTTTGGTCACGCTCTGGCTGAGTTGCTCCAGGTAGGCGCGGGCAAGCACCTCACGCCGTGCGGCTTCCAGTTTGGCCACCACATCGGGTGAGCGGTGCAGCTTGAGCTCGGTGGCTTGATCTACGGCGAGCTGCTGGTCGATCAGGCGCTCGAGCGTGGCCTGTCGCGCCGCCTGGACTTCATCCTTGGAACTGCTGTTCAATGGCGTGCGCGCCAGTGCCTGGTTGATCTGGTGGATGGAAATCTCGGAGGATCCCACCTTGACCGCCACTTGCGTGGCAGCCTTGGGCGCCTCGCTGTCACCGCAGGCGCTGAGCGAAAGAATGCCCAGACACAACAGGCAGGCGCCTGTCAGGCGTGTTGGTCGATGGGAAAAGTGCAGACGAAAGAGAGAATGTTTCATGGTGGCTGGTTGTCAAGGGTGAAGCGCGAGAGCGACTCAGAGTTACTTGAAGGCGATCGGCTGTCCGTTGCCATCCCGCACCTGAGCCCACAGACTTTCGATGGATCTCACGGCTGACGGCGGCATGGAGGCGTAGCCAAGTCCGGTGACGATCTCCTCGCCTTGGGTGAGGCCCCAGTGAAAGAATCGAAGTACCTGCTTCGCTTTCTCCGCGTCCTGTGGCTTGGCGTACATGAGGATGAAGGTGGCCCCGGTGATGGGCCAGGACTGTGGAGAGGCCTGGTCGGTCAGCACGTGATGAAAGCTGCCCGCCCAGTCAATGCCCTCGGTTGCCGCGCGAAAAGCTTCGGTGCCTGGGGCTACGTAGGCGCCGGCTTTGTTGGCGACCAGCGCGAAGTTCATGCGCGCTTGCTTGACGTAGGCATACTCGACATAGCCAATCGCATTCGGAATGCGGCCCACGAGCGCCGCCACTCCCAGATTGCCTTTTCCACCACTTCCCTTCGGCCAACCCACCGAAGTGCCCTCACCGATCTTGTCCTTCCACACTTCGCTCACTTTGCTCAGGTAGTTGGTGAAGATGAAGGTGGTTCCCGACCCGTCAGAACGGTAGATCGGCTCGATGTTGGCGCGTGGCAGGTTGAGCCCAGGATTCAAGGCGGCAATGGCTGGGTCGTTCCAGCGCGCGATCTTGCCCAGATAGATATCGGCCAGCACCTCGCCGGTGAGCTTTAGTTGTCCAGGCTGCACGCCACGAAGGTTGACAACGGGGATCACGCCTCCAATCAGCGTGGGAAACTGAATTTGACCCTTGCGACGCAGCTCTTCGTCTTGCAGTGGGGCGTCTGTGGCGCCGAAGTCCACGGTGCGGCCATCGATCTGACGAATCCCGCCAGATGATCCGATGGGTTGGTAATTGACTTTTACCGAGGCCGTACGTGCGTAGGCTTCAGCCCATTTTGAGTAGGCTGGAGCGGGGAAGGTTGCGCCGGCGCCAGTGATCTCCTGTGCGTGCAAATTGACGTACATCAGGCTGGCTGCCAAGGCCACGACGATTGAGCAAATCCGGGAAGAAAGCTTGAACATGAAACGCTGACTTTGGTGCCTCTGGGACTTGCCACTTTAGAAATCGAATGCGTCAGTCTCATGACCGCATGTAGTCCGTTTGGATGCATGGTGCAATCAAAACGTCATGGCCTCTGCCTACGATCAAACGCTGATCACGTCGCGGAACGAAACACATGTCTGCTCAAGTTTTGGTTGTTGAAGATGAGCCGCACGTACAGGAGTTGTTGACCGTCAACCTGACGGGCGCAGGTCACTCTGTTAAGTGCGCATTGAACGTGGAGGAGGCTCGCGATGTGGTCGCGAGATGGCTCCCCGACTTGGTTCTTCTGGACTGGATGTTGCCGGGCATGTCGGGCGTGGACTACCTGCGCTTGCTGAGATCTGAGTCGCGCACGCGCGAGATTCCTATCGTCTTGCTTTCGGCCCGGTGTGAGGAACGCGACAAGATTGCCGCGCTGGATGCTGGGGCCGATGACTACATCACCAAACCGTTTTCAACTCGGGAATTGCTGGCGCGGATCGCGGTCATTCTTCGCCGAAGGGCGCCGCAGGTTTCTGCAGAGGCCATTCGGGTCGGATCTCTGGTACTCAACCCGGCTGCGCGGACGGTCACGGCCAGTGGTGTGCCCCTGGCGCTGGGCGGCACTGAGTTCCGCCTGTTGCACTTTCTGATCACGCACGCCGATCGCGTGTACAGCCGTTCGCAGCTCCTCGATCACGTTTGGGGTGCGGATTTTGTAGGTGATGACCGAACGGTTGATGTCCACATCAGTCGCCTGCGCAATGCGCTGTTGTCGGGCGGCATGAAGGAGATCATCCGCACCGTGCGAGGGAGCGGCTACAGCCTCTCGCCACCGTCCTGAAGCGTATCCGTGTGTCGTTTGCGTGAGCGATGTTGGTGCCCGCATAGTCCGTTCGGATGCATCCGCACATCTTGGCTGGTTTTAACCCATACGTTCGGTCGGTGTAACCCGTCCTTCACACAACATTCCTAGCATCTGTTGAAAGCAATACCAAAGTGGTCAACAGGTTGCGACAAGGGTTCACATGTCAAACGCGCACATCGGATCGGGCTCAAGGTCACATGGGTTCACGCTGCTGGAGTTGCTGGTGGTGATGGTCATCATTGGCCTGCTGGCAGGCTTTGTGGGACCACGCTTCTTTGCACAAATCGGCAAGTCGGAAGTCAAGACCGCCAGAGCGCAGATTGATTCGCTCGGCAAAGCGCTGGACCAGTATCGACTGGACATGGGGCGTTATCCAGGTACCGAGGAGGGGCTGATCTCTCTCAATCAGCCGCCTGAGGGCAATGCGCGTTGGTCCGGTCCCTACCTGAAAAAATCGGTTCCCATGGATCCCTGGGGCAACGCGTATGTGTACCGGTCGCCGGGTGAACACGGTGACTACGACCTGCTGTCCCTAGGCAGGGACGGTCAACCTGGTGGCACCGGGGAAGCCGCAGACATCGTGAGTTGGTAGCGGTGCGCTACCGCGTCAAGTTCATGCAGGGCGACCTGAGCCTCGCATCAGCGACGGTTGAGGCGGCCAGCGAGGCACAAGCGCGCGAGCAGGCGAGCGCGCTCGGTCACGCTGTGGTCGCTGTGGTTCGTGAGGGCAATTGGCGCGCCGGCCTGGGGCAGCGAAAGCATGGTTTTCCGGTGGTGTTGTTCTGCCAGGAGCTGCTTGCTCTGCTGAGTTCGGGAGTGAGCATCGTCGAAGCGCTTGAGACGCTGGCCCAGAAAGAAGCGCGTGTCGCCATTCGAGAAACTCTCCAGGGTGTGCTCACGCAGCTGCGAGAGGGGCGCACGTTGTCTTCTGCGCTGCAGTCTAGGCCCGATGTTTTCCCTCCCCTGTTGGTGGCTACCGTCAAAGCCAGCGAGCGCACCAGCAATCTGGGTGAGGCCTTGCAACGGTATGTGACTTACGCGAATCAGCTTCAGGGCATACGGAACAAACTGGTGAGTGCAGCCATATACCCAGCCATGCTGATCGGGGTCAGCAGCCTGGTGATCCTGTTCCTCATGGGCTACGTTGTGCCGCGCTTCTCGCACATCTATGAAGACATGGGCGATCAGTTGCCCTTGGCCTCGCAGATCATGCTGCGCTGGGGACAATGGGTCGAGGACAACGGCTTCCTGCTGTTGGGCCTGGCGGTTGCGGTGCTTCTGGCGTTGGCTCTGGGCGGCGGGCGTCGTATTGCAGGTGTGTTGGCCCGGGCGCTCTGGCGCGTGCCCTCGATGGGTGAGCGCATGCGGGTGTTCCAGTTGGCGCGTCTTTACCGCACCCTGGGCATGCTGTTGCGCGGTGGTGTTCCCATTGCCACCGCACTGGAGATGGTCTCTGGCCTGCTGTCGGCTGCCCTGCAATCTCGCTTGGCTGCCGCCAGTCGAGCTGTGCGGGAAGGTCAGGCGATCTCGCAGGCCTTCGAGGCCCACGGGCTCTCTACTGCGGTGTCCAGCCGAATGCTGCGAGTGGCTGAGCGCGCCGGCAACATGGGCGAGATGATGGACCGAGCTGCTGCCTTCCACGACGAGGAAATGGCGCGTTGGGCCGACTGGCTCACCCGGCTGCTGGGGCCGGCGCTCATGCTGATCATGGGCTTGGTGATCGGAGCCATTGTGGTATTGATGTACCTGCCCATCTTCCAGCTCGCCGAGAGCATCCAATGAGCGCAGCCCCCGATTCGGACCAGCTGGGAGCTGCATTCTCCATCGCTGAATTGCGCAACGCCAGGGCTCGCGCACGGCGAGAGGGGGTTCGGCTGGTCGACGTTTTGGCGTCGACTACGCAAGATGCGCAGGCGTATCTGCATCGTGTGGCCGCCACAGCGCGCATGAGGCCTGTATTCATGTCGCAGCTGCATGCGCTTGAGCCAGCCTTCGATGCGCTGCCTTACGCCGATTGCGTACAACGGCAGTGTTTGTTGATGCGCTCAGACGATGCAGAAGTACAGTCCGATCTGCTGTTGGTGGTGGCTGACCCCTTTGACGCTGGTCTGCTGGCCTGGGCCGACGAGCGCATTGCGAAGCCCAAGCAGCTGCGCGTGGCCTGTCGCGCCGACATCGACGCCTACCTGGCCCGTCACGAAGACGGCCAACGCGCCATGGATGCGATGGCCAAGCTGGCCGTTGGCACGGGCACTGAGGTGCAGGGAGAAGATATCTCGCTGCGAAGCATCAGCGAAGACAGCAGCCCAGTGGTGCGTCTCGTGAACTCAACGCTTTACGACGCGCTGAAAGCTGGAGCGAGCGACATTCACCTGGAGACCACGCCTGTTGGCATAGCGATCAAATACCGTATCGACGGGGTGCTTGCGCACCAGGGAGCGATCGCCGGCAGCGAGAACGCCGAGCAGGTGATTTCGCGCATCAAGGTGCTGGCTGAACTCGACATTGCCGAGCGCCGTGTACCACAGGACGGGCGCTTCAAAGTGGCCGCACTGGCGCGAAAGATCGACATCCGAGTATCGATCATGCCCAGCATCCATGGCGAAGACGCGGTGCTGCGCGTGCTCGACAAAGAGCGGCTGGCCGACGAGGTGAATGGCTTGCGGCTCGATGCCCTGGGTTTTGACGGGCACAGCATGTGCGTGCTGCGCGCCCTGTGCCAGGAACCCTATGGGATGTTGCTGGTCACCGGACCCACGGGCAGCGGCAAGACCACCACGCTCTACGCCGCCATCAACGAGATCAATCATGGCCACGAAAAAATCGTGACCATCGAAGACCCGGTCGAGTATCAGCTGGGTGGTGTGCTGCAAATTCCCGTGAACGAGAAAAAGGGACTCACTTTCGCGCGTGGCCTGCGCTCCATTCTTCGGCACGACCCCGACAAAATCATGGTGGGTGAGATTCGCGACGGCGAGACGGCGCAGATCGCGGTACAGGCGGCGCTCACCGGTCACCTCGTGCTCACCACGGTACACGCCAACAACGTGTTCGACGTACTGGGTCGGTTCACCCACATGGGCGTTGATCCCTACAGCCTGGTGTCCGCTCTCAACGGCATCGTGGCGCAGCGCCTCGTGCGTACCAACTGCCCCGGCTGCTCGGTTGACGACCAGCCCACAGCCGACTTGATTCAGACCAGCGGCCTTGGCGACACGTCGGACTGGACCTTCAAGGCCGGGCGAGGCTGCGCCAGCTGCCGTGGCACCGGCTTCAAGGGCCGCAAGGCCATTGCCGAACTGCTGCTGCTCGACGATGAACTCCGAGAGCTCATCGTGGCGCGTGAACCGGTGCGTCGCATCAAGGAAAAGGCCTACCAGAAGGGCACGCGGCTGTTGCGCGATGTCGGCCTGGACCTGGTTCGTGCTGGCGAGACAACCTTGCAGGAGCTCAACCGTGTGGTTCGATGAGGCGCGCGCATGGCGACTCGGCCTGTCTGCAAGTCAAGTCGTGGTGGCGCAGCCACGCGGCTGGTTTGGGCGTTTCAGTGCTGACCAAGTCGAACGCATCGAGGTGGAGGGTACGGCTGAGGCGGTGCCCGTATGGCAGCCTGCGGTCGATGCGCTGGCCAGCAGGCTGAAGGTGGCGGGTGGCAAGCCTTTGCTTCGCCTGAACTTGGCGTCGGACCTGGTGCGGTGGCTGCTCGTACCCTGGTCGTCGCAATTGAGTTCGATGGAGGAACTGAAGGCCTACGCTCAGCTGCAGTTTCGTGCCACCTTCGGCGAGGTGGCAACCGGCTGGCGCCTCGGCTTGTCGCAACCAGTGCCGGGCCAGCCCTCGCTGGTTTGTGCGGTGGACGAGGCGTTGCTGCTCGCCTTGATGGGGCTGGAAACCGATCTGGGTGCGCGACTGTTGCGGATTGAGCCCTATGTCTCGGCCGCTTTTGACCGCTGGCGATCCCGCCTGGGACGTCGTGCCGCCTGGGTGCTGGTGGCGGAGCCAGAGCTCCTCACGTTGGCCCTGATGGATGGCGGCCAGTGGCTCGGCGTGCGTCAAATGCGCCGCATCGGTTCGGATCCGCTGGACCTGAATCAGCTGCGCTCAGCGCAGGCGCAGCTGCGCTCGGTGTGGGAGGGTGACACCTCAGACGATCTGCCGCTCTGGATCATTGGAGAGAAGGACGCTGCGTTGGGTGAGATCGATCGCAGCGCGCGCTGGCTGCAGCCAGGCGGTGCACTGCAGGGCGCAAGTGCAAATTCCCGCCTGGCCTGGGGCGTCTGATCCCATGCAAGCACTGCGCATCAACCTGCTGGGCTTGTCTGCCCGACCTTCGACACTGGGCTGGCTGTTGTTGACCGCGGGTGTCATGGCGTTCGCCGTTGCGTGGTGGGACTATGGCGATGCCAGCGCCGAACAGGCGGTGGTGCAGACTCGGTTGGCGCAAAAGGCTCCTGCACCGCGCGCAAGGGCAACACCAGCTTCAGTGGCCGCAGGTGAGACACAGGCGCTCAAGATGCGCCAGGTCACCATGGCCCAGCTATCGCTCCCCTGGGCTCGATGGCTGGGTGCGCTGGAAGCCTTGCCGGGGCATCGCATCGCTCTGCTTGCGCTGGACCTGCAAGGTGACGGTGCAACCCTTCGACTGAGTGCTGAGGCGAGAAACATGCAGCAAGCCCTGGCCTACCTGTCGGCATTGCGGGCCTCCCCTGAGGTGGCTTCGGCAGAGCTGTCTGCACACGAGCTGGTGCGGGTGGGTGAGGTCGATGTGCTTCGCTTCAACATCGATCTGCGCTGGAAGGCCATGCCATGAAGCTGCCCTGGTCGCTGCGCGTGCGCTTTGCCTTGCGTCAACACGGTTGGCCAGCTTGGTTGGGCTTCTTTCTGCTTTGCGCAAGTGGGTTGCTGTTTGGTATGGCCGACGCCGAGCGCCAAGCAACCGATGGACTTCAGGCCCAGTTGCGGGCCCAGCGCGAGCGGCTGTTGCGCGCGCCTGCGCAGGATCCCGCAGTCAATGCCAGTGCGGCGCTTGCTGAGTTCCAGCGCGCCTTGCCCGGCACCGATGCCACGGTCCAGGTGGTGGATCTGCTGCACAGCAGCGCGGCGCGCCATGGTGTGACCCTGGCCAGCGGCGAATATCGGCTGCTCAGCGACGGCCAGCAAGGCCTGCGTCGTTACCAGATCACGCTGCCCGCGGCGGGCAACTACCCTGCGCTCCGGGCCTGGCTGGCCGATGCGCTGAACGCCCAGCCCGCCTTGGCGCTGGATGAGCTGACCCTGGCTCGCGAAGCGGCCGAGAGTCCTTTGGTTGAAGCACGTGTGCGCTGGTCGCTCTACTTTGTGGTGCCGCAATGAATGCACCGCGCCTGGGGCTTCTGATCGCGTTGGCGGGCACCCTCGCCGCCACCTGGTACGCCGCTGGCCTGGAAGATGAGGTGGCTGAATCGGTGGTGAATGTCCGGGAGAGGTCTGCACGACAGCCGCCCGTGCAAGCCGCGTCTCTGCCGCCAGCGGGCGCGCCTGCCAAACCAGCGCTCGCCTCTTCTTCGCAGGCGGCAAGCCTTCGCGAGCCGCTGCCAGCGCACGCGGTGCGCGATTTGTTTGCAGCTCGCAGCTGGCAACCCCCACCGCCCCCTGCCCCTGCCGCTGAGCCAAGCGCACCCCCGCGCGCACCGGCGCTGCCCTTTCGCTATCTGGGCCGCATGGAAGACGGTGATCAGGTGGTGGTGTTCCTGATGGACGGTAACCGCGAGCGCGTGGTGCGACAGGGCGACGAATGGCCGAACTACCGGGTCGACGAAATCAACCGCCGTGGCATGCGACTGACCTACCTGCCCCTCAACGAAACACAGCGCATGCTGTTTGGAAGCTCCGATTGAGAAACCTGTTCCAGAACTTCCCATTCCGTTCGCGGTCGTATCCGCTTTTGTGCGGCCTGCTGGTGCTCGCCGGGTGCAGCACGCATCCGGCCATCAAGGAAAGCCAGGCGCTGCTCGATGCTGGCCAGGCCGATGAGAGTGTTGTGCGGCTGGCCGAGGGTCTGCGCGGATCCAGCGATCCAGAGCTGCGCACCACCTACTTTCGACAGCGTGAGCGTGTCGTTCAACACCTCGTGTTGCAGGCCGAAACCGAGCGCCTGTCCGACCGCCTTGACGCTGCGCAAAGCCTGCTGGAGCGTGCGCAACGCCTGGATCCCAACAGTCCGCGCGTACGCGACGGCCTGATAGCGCTGGAAGCTGAACGTCACATGGCCACCCGCATGGCCGATGCCCGATCTCTGCGCGACAAGGGCGATGCAGCAGGTACCGAGCGTGTGCTGCGCGACGTTCTGTCCAAGGCGCCCACCCATGCCCAGGCGCGGCGCATGCTGGCAGAACTGCGCGCGCAGGCGCCCCGGCCTGACGAACCGCCCAAGGCCTTGACTCTGGCGCTGGCCAAGCCGATCTCGCTGGATTTCAAGGACGCGCAGATCAAGTCGGTGTTCGACGTGATCGCGCGCACCGCTGGCGTCAACTTCGTGTTCGACAAAGACGTGCGCGCCGACACGCGCATCACCATCTTCGTGCGCAACGCCACGCTGGAAGAGGTGATCCGCCTGGTGCTCACCACCAACCAGCTCGCGCGCAAGCTTCTCAACGACAACACCTTGATGATTTATCCGGATACCCCGGTCAAGGCGCGGGAGTACCAGGAGCTGGTGACGAAAAGCTTTTTCCTGGCCAATGCGGATGTGAAGCAGGCCCAGGCGCTGGTGCGCACCATCGTCAAGTCCAAGGATATTTTTGTTGACGAAAAGCTCAACCTGCTGGTGGTCAAGGACACGGCAGACGCGGTGGCGCTGGCAGAGCGCCTGCTGGAATCGCTTGATGTGGCCGATCCTGAGGTCGTGCTCGACGTGGAGGTGCTGGAGATCTCACGCAGCCGCCTCCTGGAGCTCGGTCTGCGCTTTCCCGATCAGATTGGGTACGGTCGCTTGCAGTCCGATCTCAGCACCACCATCGTCAACAACGGCGTCACGCAAAGCAACACCACGCCAGGCGGCACGCTGGCAGAGGGCGTGATTGACCTGCGCAACCGCGTGGGCCTGACCTCGTTCGTGACCAACCCTGCACTCACCCTCAACCTGCGCAGCGAAGCTGGTGAAGGCAATACCCTGGCCAACCCGCGCATCCGGGTCAAAAACCGCGAGAAGGCCAAGATCCACATTGGCGACAAGCTGCCCGTGTTCACCACCACCTCGGTGGCCAACGTGGGTTTGTCTTCTTCGGTGTCCTATCTCGACGTCGGCCTCAAGCTCGACGTGGAGCCCAATGTCTACCTCGACAACGAGGTGGCGATTCGCGTGGCGCTGGAGGTGAGCTCGGTCACGCGCGAAGTTGTGGGTCCCTCGAACTCGCTGGCCTATCAGATTGGTACCCGCAGCGCCGCTACCGTGCTGCGCCTGCGAGACGGCGAGACCCAGGTGCTGGCCGGGCTGATCAGCGACGAAGAGCGCAGCAGCGCCAACCGATTGCCCGGCCTAGGGGACTTGCCTGGAATCGGCCGGCTGTTTTCCAGCACGCGCGACAACGCCAGCAAAACCGAAATCGTGCTGCTCATCACGCCACGTGTGGTGCGCAACGTGACCAGACCCGACAGCGCGATCAACGCCTATCCGGCTGGCTCCGAGGCCAACGTAGGCACACTGCCGCTGCAGCTTCGCCGCACGGCACCCGGTTCGTTGTCAGTGTCCGGTAGCGCCGCTCCGGGCGTTGCACCGGTGAGCAGTACGACAGACGGGACCTCACCCCCCCGTCCCGCTGGGGTGAACCCGCGCGCCGCCGAGTCGCGCGCTGCGCAGCCCGCGATAGAGGCGCCCGCCGACGCTGCGCCTGCGCCGGCTGCTTCGGGTACCGAACCAGCAGGGCAACCGGTGACCCCCGCTTCGCCTGCGGCCCCAGCCCCACCTGCGGCGCCGAATTCATCGGTCATCCTGACGCCGGTCGCGCCGCTGGCTCCAGTGGCCGATCCTCCTGCGACGGCAAGTCCATCACCGGCCAAAGCACCGTGATGCGCCGATCGACGCGTTGGGCAGCTGGTTTCACCCTCATCGAGCTGGTGGTGACGGTGGCCATCGTGGGCTTGCTCGCCTCGGTCGCGGTGCCGCTGGTGGAAGTGACGGCACAGCGCAACAAGGAGTTCCAGCTTCGATCGGCACTGCGCCAGATTCGCGGCGCTCTGGACGAGCACAAGCAGGCGGTGGACGAGGGCCGCGTGCGCGCGCGCACCGGCGGATCGGGCTACCCGGCGCGCCTGTCTGATCTGGTGCAGGGCGTGACCGATGTGAGCGGGCCGGCAGGTGCGCGAATCCATTTCCTGCGACGCCTGCCGCGTGACCCCTTCGAGCGCGATCTCAGCCTCAGCGCCGAGGAAACATGGGGTCTGCGAGCCTACGGCAGCCCGCCCGATGCCCCCACCGAGGGTGAGGACGTGTACGACGTGTATTCGCGGTCTGAGCGGGTAGGTCTGAACGGCCAGCCCTACCGCGAATGGTGAGATCCATGACGCAAACCGAATACCGCGAGCGCATTCGAACGCGCCCGGGTACCCCGCGGGGGTTCACCCTGATCGAGCTCATGGTGGTCATGGCCATCGTGGCCACTCTGCTGACACTCGTCACGCCGCGCTACTTTGACCACCTCGATCGTGCCAAAGAGGCCGCTTTGCGCGAAACCCTGGCGGTCACGCGCGACGCCATCGACCAGTTCCACGCCGACCACGACCGCTACCCCGGTACGCTGGCCGAGCTGGTGGACAAGCGCTATCTGCGCCAGCTTCCACTGGACCCGATCACCGACAGCCGCGAGACCTGGACCCTGGTGCCTCCACCGCCCCGGGTCGAAGGCGGCCTGCCGGAAGGCTCGGTGTGGGACTTGCGCAGCGGCGCGGAAGTGGAGGGCAAGCGCTATGACCAGTGGTGAGCGCGCCCCATGGCCACGCAGTGCGTCCAATCCGCGCGCACATCAGCGCCGCAGCGCGCAGCGCGGCGTGGGCTTTCTCATGGTCCTGCTGGCGGTGGCGGCGATCGGTTTTTCGCTGGCAGGTGCTGGCCAGGTGCAGCACACCCTGGTCTGGCGCGACAAAGAGGCGCAGCTGTTGTTCATCGGGCAGCAATTTCGGGCTGCACTGGCCTCCTACCGAGATCGGAGTCCAGTTGGCACACCCACTGCCCCCACCAGTCTCGACGCGCTGCTGGAAGACCAGCGCTTTCCCCAGCCGGTTCATCACCTGCGCCGCCGCTGGCGAGACCCCATGACCAACACCGACGACTGGGGCTTGCTGATGGCCGACGGCCGCATCGTCGGCGTCCACAGTCGCTCCACCCGCGAGCCACTGCGCACCGCATTCGACTCCGCCAACGCCTCCCTTGCCGGTCTCGGCAGCTATGACCAGTGGGTGTTCACCGCCGCCGCGCCGGCACGGCCACTGGCAGAGGCAGCCAATGCCAATCCACCCGCAGGCACTCGTCCATGAACACAGGAAAGTCCTTTGTGCGCCTGAGTCCCAGCGACCTGGAGCACCTGCTCATCACGGTCGAGAAGTCGCTCGAGATCCAGACCCGATCGCAGTTCTTCCTGTGGTCTCAAGGCGCGCTGCAGGGCTTCATCGAGCACGAAGCCTTGTGGTGTGGCTTTGGTGACATTGAGGCCAACCGCCTGCGAGTGGCCTCATTCGCCCGCACCGTCTCCAGCCCGCGAGTGGAGTCGCTGCTGACCGACCCAGTCGACGGCCTTTTGCCTCGCCTGGTCGATGACTGGCTGCGCAGCGGGCGCCAACCGCTGCTGCTCAGCAGCCAGAGCGAGCGCCAGATGGGCCGGCGCCAGTTGCTCAGCGACTTGCAGGGCTGCGGGTTTGAGCACGCTCTGGTGCATGGTGTGCGCGAGGTCCAAGGCGACCATGCCAGCTTTTTCGTGTTTGCTGGCTTGCAGTCACAGCCCGAGGCGCGCCAGAGTTACCTCATCGAGCTGCTCATGCCCTATCTGCACCTGGCCTTGCAGCGCATGCGCATGCTGGAAGACCAGCGTCACACCTTGCCCGTGGCCCCCACCGTGCTGCTCTCGCGACGCGAGATCCAGGTGTTGCACTGGGTCAAGAACGGCAAGACCAACGCCGAAATCGGCCAGATCCTGGGCATCAGCGCGCCCACGGCGAAAAACCACCTGCAAAAAATCATGCGCAAGCTCAATGTGAACAACCGTGCGCAGGCGGTAGGCAAGGCCGCCACGCTGCGCCTGCTCGCGCATTCCGATCTGGGGTGAGGACGACAAGCCTGGTGAGGCGCGTGCCCGCCGGCTCAAGCCGATACATCGTGATGCAAATCAGGGTCTGAACGGACTATTCAGTTTCAGGAACCTTGGCCGAGCGGTGCAACGTTCGCTTTCTAAAGTCTTAGCTGTGCAAAGCCAATCCGTGGCGTTGCCGCCGGGAAAAGTTCCCACCGCCTCTCGCCTTTTTCTGTTCAACCTGAAAGATTGGAACCCACATGAAACTCAAACTCATCGCCGCTGCCGCCGTGCTCGCGGCCTCTGGCGCCGCCAACGCCGCCATCGACCTCGGCGCCCAAGGAAACGGTGACCTGTTCTTCTCGATCTGGGACGGCGCCAACTCCTACACCCGCGACCTCGGCATCACCCTCGACGGTTTTGAAGCCGCCCTGGCCGCTCCTGGTGGCCTGAGCTTTGCCGTCGCGGCCGACGCCCTGTTCACCAGCTACCTGAGCACCGCCAACTTGGCCAGCGCCGCGTGGAACATTGTGGCGTCAGATGCCTCAGGCGCACGCCGCTCGATCTACACCTACTCGACTCTGCCGGCCACGACAGTCAATGCCGGCGATTTTCGCAACGCGATCGGGAATGCCGGAGCCATTGCGCTGAGGGTGAATGAAGGGCTCGCTCCTGGCGCTGATTCGGGTGTGTTCGCCGCGGGCACAACCGCCTACGCCGGTAACTTCTCCTTTGGCAACACGATCGGCGGCCTTTTGAACTTCGGCATCGCCGGCTCCGCCGCCAACAACTCCTACGCCTCGGGCATGAACCTGGTGCGCGTCAATGGCAACCCCAGTGGCACTGCACCCACGGTCTACACCCCCTACGCCGACGAAGGTTTTGCTGTGCGCGCCTACCTCGACAGCGCCAGCGGCAACCTGACCATCGCCGCCGTGCCTGAGCCAGAGACCTACGCCATGCTGCTGGCCGGCCTGGGTCTGATGGGCGCCATCGCCCGCCGCCGCCGCAACAAGGGCCAGGCCTGATGCTCGCCCGGGCGCGCGCGTAACAGGCTGCGCCCGGCGATATTGAGTTCCGAGTCCCCAAGTTTTTCTTCTCCCACCCCGCGCGGGCCAGCTGGCTGGCGTGCGGGGGTCAGGGATTCCTGCGTCTTTTTCTTTTTCATCCAGAGGTTTTCCATGAAGCTGAACAAACTCTCCCTCCTGTGCGCCGCTGCCTGCCTGGGCTTTGCTGGCCAGGCCGCCGCCCAGGTGTCGTCCAACGCCGCTGCCCTGGCGGTGGTGGACAGCGCCAACGCCAACGGCCGCATCTTGTACGTGTCTGGCGCTTCCGCCGTGCAAGGCGGGCTGGCCCAGATTGCCGCCACCCTGTTCACCGGCACCAACTACGCCTTCATCCCCTCGGCCGCCAGCGGCCGCACCAACAGCGACTACCGCGCCTTCGCCGGCAACCTGGCAGTGGCCGCCGGTGGCTGGACCGCCGGCACCCCGGTGATCATCGTCAACCGCGCCCGCGGTGGTTCGGTGCAGGGTGTGAACCCGGTTGCGCGCGGTGAGTCCATCGAATCGCTGCAGATCACGGCCGCTTCGTGCACCGCCGGTGCTGGCACTTCCGCCGCGCCTTTCCAGTGCAACACGCTGGAAAACCGAGTGCCCGATGCCGGCGTGTCTGACGTGGCCCCCCGTCTGTTTGACGGCCAGTTCAACACCGAAGGCGAGCCGTCCGAGCCCGCCCTGAACCCCGCCGAGCTGGCCACGCTGTCGGCCCAGCCGATTTACGGCCTGGCGTTTGGCGTGCCCATGAGCAACACCCTGCCACTGTTCAACATCAACAAGGCCGCTGTGTCCGCCATCATGACCGGCAACGTGGGCACCTGGGCCGAAGTGGACGCCAGCCTGCCAGGCGACGACATCCTGCTGTGCCGCCGCGTCAACGGCTCGGGCACCCAGGCGGTGAGCAACCTGTACTTCGGCAACTACCCTTGCGGAGCATCCAACGTCCCAGCCGACCGCGCCTCCGGCTCGGCCTGGAACGGCAGCAACGCCTTCATCGTCGAAGGTGATACCGGCTTCCTGGATGTGGTGGAAAACAGCTCCTCGGGCAACGTGCGCACCTGCCTGTCCACGGCTGCTGCTGCCGCCGCCGCCCCGTTCAATGCCGCCGCCAACCCGGCCACCGGCGTGGGCTACACCAGCTACACCACCGCAGACCGCGCGGGCAACCCGGTCACGGTGCGCATCCGCAATGGCCGTCCGCACAAGGCGATTGGTGTGTTGTCCATGGACAGCCTGAACAACTCCACCACCTCGCCCACGGGCTGGAGCTTCCGTTCGCTGGACGGCGCTGGCCAGATCACCTGGAACGGCAACGTGGCCACCCCTCCGGTGACCACCGGCACCGGCCGCTTCCCCACCCTGGCCAGCTACATCGACGCCACCTGGGACCAGCAGGGCTGGATTTCCTTCAACATCCCTGCCGCCACGACCGGCAACAAGCTGGCGCTGGCCAACCAGTTCGCGGCCGCCGCCAAGCAGCCGGCGATCCTGAACAGTCTGTCGGGCCTGCGTTTCGTGGCCGCGGCCATCCCTGGCACGCCTGACCCGACAGGCACCGGCCAGGTCCTGCGCGCGGCTTACGCTGGCGGCGACCAGTGCGCCCCGCTGAACCGCAACTTCTGATTCTGAGTTGAGTCCTCGGAACCCGGCCCTCCCAAGGGCTGGGCTTTTCTGGCGAAACGCGGGCAACCGCGTTTCGCCTGTTTTGCTGATTCTTCTGCCTTGCTGGCAGAACCCACCACGCCCTTCGGCTCACCCCGCGGGGCTTGCGCACAAGATGAAACTGCCCACCTTGCTGTTGCTGCTCGCCTGCCTGTGCGGGAACCTGAATCCGGGTTCTGCTTCTGCTCAGGACAACCGCTTCGACATACTGGAATTCCGCGTGGAAGGCACCACCCTGATCCCCGCGATCGCGGTGGAGGCGGCGGTGTATCCGCACATGGGTGAAGGCAAATCGATTGCCGACGTGGAAATGGCGCGCGACGCGCTGGAAAAGGCCTACCACGGCGCGGGTTACCTCACCGTGCTGGTGACGATTCCGCAGCAGCGGGTGAACGAAGGCCTGGTGCGCCTGGCCGTGACCGAAGCGCCGGTGGACCGCCTGCGCGTGACGGACTCGCGCTACTTTCTGCCCAGCGACATCAAGGCCGCCGCGCCCGAACTGGCCGAAGGCAATGTGCCCAACTTCCAGGACATGCAGGCCGAGCTGGCCGCGCTCAACCGCAGCCCCGACCGCCGCATCACACCAGTGCTGCGCCCCGGCAAGACCCCGGGCACGGTGGAGGTCGACCTGAAAGTGCAGGACACGCTGCCTTTTCATGGCAGCCTGGAGCTCAACGACCGCTACAGCCAGGACACCTCGCGCACCCGCGCCTCGGCCAGTGTGCGCTGGGACAACCTCTGGGGCAGGCAACACAGCATTGGCCTGACCCTGCAAACCGTGCCAGGCGCGCCGAACGAGAGCCAGGTAGTCTCGCTCAACTACACCTGGCCGCAACGCAATGGCGACTTTGTGGCGTTCTACGGCGTGAAGTCCGACAGCGACGTGGCGGCGGTGGGTACGCTCAACGTGGTGGGTCGTGGCGTGATCTTGGGTGCGCGCTACATCCGACCTTTGCCAGGCAGCGCAACGCACTTTCACAGCGCCTCATTCGGTGTGGACCACAAGGACTTTGACCAGTCGGTCAACCTCATTGGCAGCGGCGGATTCAACACACCCATCACCTACACGCCGTTCACCATCGGCTGGGACAGCACCTGGCTGAGCGACAAACGAACCACCCGAGCCGGCGTGTCGTTCAACTTCCACCTGCAAGGCCTCTCGGGCGACGAGCAGGAGTTTGCCGACAAGCGTTTCAAGGGTCGCCCGGCCTACGCCTACCTGCGCGGCAGCTTTTCTGAAGAACGAAGTTTCGACAACCGCTACGGGCTCACGCTGCGTGGCAGCTGGCAGCTCGCCGGGCAGGCGCTGATCGCCAACGAGCAGTTCGCCATTGGCGGGGTGGACACGGTGCGTGGCTACCTGGAGTCGGCCGCGCTGGGCGAAAAAGGTATGGCGCTCAGCGTCGAGGGTCGCACGCCCAACCTGGCCGAAGCCTGGCTCGGGCTCAAAGATTCGCCCACGAGTCTGAACGGCGTGGCGTTCGTTGACGCTGGCCATGTGAGAGTGAAAGACCCGATCACCGCCACCGACCGCTTCAGCCTCGCCAGCCTGGGCCTGGGCCTTCGCCTGCAAGCCTGGAAGGGCCTGGACGCTGCCTTTATGTGGGCCTATCCGCTCAAAGCCGTTGGCAACACCGAGCGCGGTGACCACCGTTTCCATTTCAGCGTCACCTACGAGTGGTGAAAAATTCCGGAGCACAACGACATGAACCGCCAACGCTACCGCCTCGTTTTCAACACCCGCCAGGGCGGCCTGGTCGCCGTGGCCGAGCATGCTCGCGGACGCGGCAAGTCGGCCACCGGTGCCGGTGTGCGCAGTGCCGGCGCTTTGCTGGGGGCGCTCGTGGGCGGACTGATGCTGTCCTTGCCGGCGATGGCCGAGCTGCCAGTGCCCAGCGCTGGCGGCAACATCCCGGGTTTTGTGACCGCGGGCCAGGTGGGCTACGTGATCAACGGCAATCAGGCCTTGATCAACCAGGTGGGCAACAAGGCGATCCTGAACTGGCAACGTTTCAACATCGGCGCTGGCCAGTCGGTGCAGTTTCGGCAGGTCGACAGCCTGGCCAACCCGCAGCTGGTGCAGGGCGCGAACTTCACCTCGCTCAACCGCATCTGGGACATCAACCCCAGCGTGATCGCCGGCAACATCGGTCAGGCGGCAGGCCAGAACGCCAACGTGATCCTGGTCAACAGCAACGGCATCGCCTTCATGGGCGGATCGCAGGTCAACCTCAACAGCTTCACGGCGTCCACGCTCAACATGGCCGATCGCTTCGTGCTCGACCGGCTGCTGGGTGACAACCTGTTCCCTCAGTTCGAGCGGTCGCTTGATGGCGGTGAGGCGCGCGGGTTTGTCAAGGTATTCGAAGGTGCCAACCTGTCAGCGACCAGCCAGGGCCGCGTGATGCTGATTGCGCCCACCGTGGTCAACCGCGGAAACATCAGCGCACCCGATGGCCAGGTGATTCTGGCGGCGGGCACGCGCGCCTTTCTGCGCAGTGACGACAACGAAGACCTGAACCTGCGCGGCTTGCTGGTGGAGGTCGACAGCGCGGCTGGCCTCAGCGGCTTTGCCACCGCCAATGATTCGGTCAGGGATGGCGAACTCGACGGTCAGCCGGTCAGCCTCACCAACGCTGTCGACGATCTGCTGGGCCACGCCACCAACACCGGCACCTTGAGCACGCCGCGCGGCAACGTCACCATGGTCGGCTATGCGGTGAACCAGCTGGGTCTGGCCAGCGCCACCAGCTCCGTGGTGGCCAATGGGTCGGTGTATCTGATGGCGAAGGACACCAAGGCCGGTGTCGCCGCCAACATTGGCTCTTCGCGCGGTGGACAGGTCACGCTGGGAGCGGGCAGCCGCACCGAGGTGTTGCCCGATGTGCAGGACGCGACCACCACCGTGGATGGCGACACCGGTGTGGGCCAGGCCGCTGCCTCGCAGATCCGGGTGTTGGGCCAGACCGTGACGCTCAAGAGCGGATCTGTGATCCAGGCGCCATCAGGCGATGTGGTGCTGACCGCCGTGGACGACCCGCAAACCGTGAGGATCAACGGTGACATTGAAGGCGTTCTGACGCCCTCTGGCGCGGCGCGCCTGCACATCGAGCAGGGTACGAGGGTCGACGTCGCAGGTTTGGCGGGGGTGAACGTATCGGCCGCGCGCAACACGGTGGAAGTGGAGTTGCGCGGCGACGAGCTGAAGGACTCGCCCGTCAACCGCAACGGTCCCTTGCGCGGTGAGAAGGCGTTTGTGGACATCGAGCAGGCAATTGCCAACGCCGACGCGGGCAAGAACACCCTGATTGCCCGCGACAGCCTGGAGAACTACCGCGGTCAGCTGCAGCGCGGCATCGCTGAGCGTTCGACCGCAGGCGGCCAGGTGACATTGCGCTCGCAAGGTCAGACGGTGGTGGAACAAGGCGCTGTGTTCGACCTCTCGGGTGGCAGCGTGGCGTTCCAGCAAGGCGTGGCCAAAACCACGGTGTTGTCTGCCAACGGCCAGCTGGTCGACCTGGCCGATGCCAATGCCGACACCCGATACGACGCGATCGTGAGCCGTTTCGAAGTGGACTACGGCCGCTGGAACGAGCGCGAAGTGATCGAGCTGCCCAGTGCGCGGCGGGTAGTGCAAGGCTATACCGAAGGCAAGGATGCCGGCAGCCTCAACCTGCAGAGCGCGGGAGCCGCCTACTTCCAGGGCGAGGTGCAAGGGCGCACCGTGGTGGGAGATCGCCAACTGCTCAGCGGTCAGGCGCCGCGCGGGGCCCGCTTCACGGTGGGCGCCGAGGCCACTGGTGATTTCCGCCTCAATCAGCAAGTCGTCCTGACGCGCGAGCGTCCGGACCTGCCGCGCGACTTCAGCAGCGGCAACCTCCTGTCTCCCACCCAGAACACCACGCTCAGCATTGATGCCGAGCTGCTCGGCAAAGACCGCGTCGCCGATCTCACCGTGTTCAGCAACCAGGCCGCGGTTGTGCGAGATGCGCTGCGCGCCGCGCCGGGTGGTTCGGTGCGCATCACCGCGCCTGAGATCACGGTCAAGGCCAACGTCGATGCTCCCGGAGGTCATATCGTTCTCGACGCTCGCAGCGCCAACCTGGGTGGTCGGGACTCCCAGGTTCGCGTCGACAACGGTGTGCAGTTGACGGCACGCGGCAGCTTTGTGAACCGCCTGCCGGGAGCGGGCGTTTCGCCAAACGGCGCCTTGCCGCCAGTGGATGGCGGGTCGATCACCGTCACGGCGCAGAGCACGGCAAGCGGATCTACGGTGGGTGAGTACCTATCTCGAGGCACGGTCGCACTGGGGCAGGGCGTGGTGCTGGACGCCAGCGCGGGTGTCGTGATGGAAGCCGATGGCAGCGCACGCTATGGCGAGGGTGGTGACCTGACGGTGCGCGGGTTCAACGTCACGGGTCTGGGCAATACGAGCCTGCTGGCCGAAGGGTTTGGCGCGGGTGGAAGCCTGACCATCGGTGCTGGGAATGTGCAGATCGGCGGCTCCGCCAGCGCCACGGCGGCAGACACCTTGCAGCTCGATCCGAGATTTTTCACGCAAGGCGGCTTTGCGCAGTACAACGTCTCGGCGCTGGACCGCCTGGTGGTGGCGCAAGGCACTGCCCTGGCACCGGTGGTGCGCGAGCGTGAGCTGCTGCCCCTGGCCCCTGCACTGCCCACTGGCAGTGCGATCGCCGACGTCAGCAGAACGGTTGTGCGCGACGCGGTCGAACGCGAGGGCGCATCGCTCTCGCTCACGGCCAATGGCGGCACCGCGGGCACTGGTGCGCTGGTCATCGAACGCGGCGCTCGTGTGGAGGTCGATCCCGGAGAACGTGTCGCGCTGAATGCGCGAAACCAGATCCTGGTGGAGGGAGCCGTGGTGGCGCGCGGGGGGGAGATCACTGCCAACCTGAACAAGCCCGCGACCGAGCTCGGCGCCGCGCCCGACGCGAACACCCTGTGGCTGGGCTCGCAAGCGCTGCTCGACGTCAGCGGTACGGTGCAGACCTTTCAGGATACCCAGGGCCGACTGCAGGGTGAGGTGCGCACAGGTGGCCGTGTGAACCTGAGGGCGCAGACGGGTTCTCTGGTGACCCAGGCGGGGTCCTTGATCGATGTGTCGGGGGCGGCGCCGGTCCGCCTGGACGAAGTCAATGCCGCAGGCGGTATTGGACGCGAGCGCGCCAGCGACGCGGGGCAGGTGGCCCTGTTTGCCGAGGAAAGTCTGTTGCTGGACGGTGCGTTCGCTGCGCAAGGCGGCTCGCCAGCGCAGCGCGCTGGCACGCTGGAGGTGGGCTTGTCCGCCAATGCCAGGGTCACCCAGGCCGACCCGGCGAATGCGCCCGCCCGCACCATGCTGCTGTCCAACGCTGTGGCACCGCAGGCGGCGGGGCTTTCGCCCGACGCGCCACTGGCCGATTCCGGCGAGGTGCGTGCTCGTCTGGGCACCGACGCGCTAGAAGCCGCCGGGTTTGACCGCCTGCGTTTCGCCAGCCGCGACGGCATCACGCTGGCCGATGGCCTGAATCTGGGCGAGGGCCGGTCCCAGCCACTGGCCGAGTTGCAGCTCGACGCCGCACGCATCGAGACAGACCAGAGCAATGTGACCTTGCGCGCTGACGCGATCCGTCTGGGCAACTTCGATCAGTCCGGCCGGACGGGCACTGCAGGCAGCAGCCTCAACGGCGGTACGCTCAGCGCCCAGGGTCGGCTGGTGGAGCTGGCCGGCAATGTGCGCTTGCAGGGCATGGCAAGCACCGAACTCACCGGTACCGAGCAGGTGCAGCTCAATGCTGTTAAGCAACCCGGTGGTGCCGGCACACCATCTGGCTCCATCGAACATGTCGCACGCATCAGCACCAGCGGCGACCTGCTGCTGCGCGGTGGCGTGGTGAGCCCGAACAGCTTCAGCGATGTGCAGGTGGACGCCATCGGGCGCGACGTGCGCATCGAATCGGTGGGCAATGCGCCGGCCGATGCGCTGTCGGTGCTGGGTTCGCTGACGATCAATGCCAACAACATCACGCAGGCTGGGCGTCTCGAAGCACCGCTGGGCCAGATTGAGCTCAATGCCACGGGCGATCTGGTGCTGGCAGAAAACAGCATGACATCGGTGGCGGGGGGCGCGCAAACCGCGCCGCTGGGAAAGATCCGAAACGGGACCGACTGGGTGGTGAGCCTGGGTGAAAGCCCGGCGGCCCAGGTCGAGATCGAAAGGCTGCCAGAGAAGTCTGTGCGCCTCAATGGACAAAACGTGTTGCTGCAAGCCGGGTCCGAGGTCAATGTGTCGGGCGGCGGCGACTTGCAGGCTTACGAATTCACGGTCGGCCCAGGCGGCAGCCGCGACATCCTCAGAGATGCTGGCACTTTTGCCATCCTGCCCGGGCGCACCAGCAGTTTTGCCCCAGCCGACCCCCAGGAGCCACTGGACCTCTCACCGGGTGAGGCGGTGTACCTCGCGGGCGTACCGGGTCTGGCAGATGGCACGTATACCCTGCTGCCCGCGCACTACGCGCTGCTGCCGGGTGCGCTGGCCGTGCGGCTGAGCGATGCCACGCCACTATTCCCGGGCCAGTCCTACACGCGCCAGGATGGAGTGCGTGTGGCGGCGGGCTACATCACCGACGGTCGCGCCAATGCTCCGCGCCAGGGTGACTGGCGCAGCGTGCAGGTTCTGACCCGCGATCAGGTGCAACAGCGCTCCGAATTCACGCTGACGCAGGCTTCTGACTTTTTCGAAGGCTCCGCTTCGCTGGCGCGCGATGCCGGGCAGCTTTCGCTGGCCACACTGTCTCGCTTGGAGCTGGATGGCCGCGTGCTCGGCGCGGCCGCCGGGGGAGGACGCGGCAGTACAGTGGACATCAGTGCCCCCGAGTTGGTGATCGCGGGTGGCTCAGGGGTTGCGCCTGCAATGGGTGCGAACGCCACGCAAGTGCAGGTCGATCAGCTGAATGTGCTGGGCGCTGACAGCTTGTTCCTGGGTGGCACCCGCGTGCGCAACGCAGATGCAACTGAGCTGCAGGTGCAGACCAACCGGTTGACCCTGGCCAACGACGCGGCCAGTGCCCTTCGTGCACCCGAGGTGATCCTGGCCGCGCAAGACACCTTGAGGCTGGGCGCTGAGGCGGCGGTGGAAACCAGCGGTTCACTCAGCGATGCCAACCAGCCCGTACAACGCTACGAAACGCAGGGCAATGGCGCCGCCCTGATTGCCTCGTCGCGTCCGGTGAGTTTTAACCGCACGGGTGCGCCCGATCGCAGCGCTGGCACCCTGTTGAGCGAAACCACCAGTTCGGTGAAGTCGTCCAAATCCATTGTGCTGGATGCGACGCAGAACTTTGGTTTCGTGGGCCAGTCCGAAATCCGCAACGATGGCCTGCTCTCGGTGGGTGCCAGTCGCGTCAGCCTGGGTGCAGACAGCGCGCCTGTGGGTGGCGTGAACTTTACCCAGGCGGAGCTTGACAACCTGGGCCAACTGGATGAACTCACGCTCACGAGTTATTCTACCGTTGACCTGCACGGTAACGTGCGCGTGGGCAGCACCGACGGATCGGGCCAGAACACGCTCAAGAGCCTCTCGGTGCAGGCCGCCGGGCTAGCGGGCGTGGACAACGCAGGCAGCACGGCGACCCTCCAAGCTGACCGTGTGCAGCTCTCGAATCCGCAGGCGGTGACCGCTGCGACCGCATCGGGCGGTGCAGGCGTGCTCAACGTGGTCACGCGCCAGCTGGTGCTGGGTGAGGGAAACAAGACGCTGAGCGGGTTTGATCGCATCGAGCTTCAAGCCGACGAAGTCGTGGCGCAGGGCCAGCGCGGCACGACCCGGCTGGAGGCAGAGACCCGTATCGCCACGGCTCGGCTGAGCGGCGAAAGCGGTGCTTCGCAGGCGCTGGAGGCCGGTGCGCGCCGGCTCGACATTGCCAGCCTGGCGCCCAGCCAGGCGCTGGCGCCCAGTGGCGCGCTGGGCGCCAGCTGGTCGGCCAGCGCGGGTTCGCTGAACTTCGACACCGCCGCGGAACTGCCCAGCGGCGCCATGGTCTTGAACGCGACCCAGGGTGACCTCACGCTGGGCGAGAACGCCCGCATCGACGTGGCGGGCCGGTCCGTGGCGTTTTTCGACGTCACCCGAGGCACCGCGGGTGGCGATGTGACGCTGGTGAGCGATGTCGGCAACGTCGTGCTGGCCGACGACGCCCGCATCAATGTTTCGGGCGCACCCGGTGCAGACGGTGGCACCCTGAGCGCGAGTGCCACCCAGGGGAGGCTCTTGTTGGCCGATCAAAACCTGACAGGCCAGACTTCCGAAGACGCGCTGGCGCAGCGCGGCGAGGGTGCACGAGTCAACATCGACGTGAATGTGCTCGATAACGCGTCCACCTTGTTTTCGGCCCTTCAAAACAGCGGTCTGGACGGCGAGGTTGCTGTGCGCGCACGGACCGGCGACGTGGTGGTGGCAGCTGGCGACAGCGTGGCGGCCAACCGGGTGCAGATCAGCGCCGATGCGGGCTCGATCCGCGTGGCAGGTGGTGCGGTGGTGGCGGCGACCGCCGACCGCCGCGGCGACGCCGGCCAGGTGGGGCTGTACGCCGGTGAATCGGTGGTGCTGGAAAACACGGCGCGGGTGAGCGCAGCCACCGCTGCCACGGGCGGCGATGGCGGTCGGGTGGCTTTGTCTGCCCAGCGCGGCACGCTCGACCTGCGTGCGGGCTCGGTCATCGATGTGTCCGCCGGCGCTGGTGGCGAGGCTGGCGATGTGAAGCTGCGCGCCCTGCGTCAGGGCAACGACGTGGCGGTGACGGCGCTGCAAAGCCAGATCATTGGCGCAGACCGTGTCGATCTGGAAGCCGTGCGGGTTTACAACAACATCAACACGCTCAACGCCACGGGTGACAGCACGGACACCACGCTGAGCCTGACCACCATCAACGAAAACGACGACGCGTTCGCCACCAACCACGCGGCGATCAAGTCCCGCCTGGGCCAGGCTGACGACCCCCGCTTTCACATCGTCTCCGGCACCGAGGTGCGCTCGCAGGGCAACCTGAACCTGGGCGAAGACACGGCCGCGCCAGACTGGAACCTGGTCAACAGCGCAGCCGGTGGTGAGGCCGGCGTGCTGACGTTGCGCGCTCAGGGTAACGTCACCGTCAACAGCAACTTGTCGGACGGTTTTGCCGTCGCCACGCCGACCACGGGCAGCGGCAATGCGGCCCGCTCGGCAGAACTCCAGAGTGCAGCGGTACGCGGCGGCGAGTCCTGGAGCTACCGCCTGGTCGCTGGGGCTGATGCGGGGGCTGCCAACCCGATGCAGACCTCCAGCAGCAGCACGGGCGACCTCACGCTGGCCGCGGGCAAGCTGATCCGCACCGGCACGGGCGACATCGAGCTGGCGGCGGCGCAAGACATCCGGCTCGCTTCCGACAGCTCGGTGATTTACACCGCTGGGCGCCTGAATGATCCGCTGGAGAACTTCGTCGAACCCATTGCCCGCCAGCGCGCTCTGTTCACGCACCAGGGGGGCGATGTGAGCCTGAGCGCAGGACGCAACATTGAGGGGGCGCCTTCCAACCAGCTCTATTCCCAATGGCTGTTTCGCCAGGGACGGTTGAACACCGAAACAGGCCAGTACGAAACCGGACAGGGCAGTCTGGCCTGGTGGGTCCGTTTTGACCAGTTCCGGCAAGGCGTGGGTGCGCTGGGCGGCGGTGACGTCAGCGTGAGCGCTGGTAACACCGTGCGAAACCTGTCGGCCAGCGCGCCGACGCAGGGGCGCATGGCCTCTGCCACGCCCGACGCCAGCCGACTGGTCAGGACCGGTGGCGGCAATGTGACGGTGGAGGCAGGCGCTGACGTGCTCAGCGGGCAGTACTACGCTGACAACGGCAGCTTGCGGGTGGTGGCAGGCGGCCAGGTGGCAAGCGGCTACGCGTCCGGTGGTGCGGTCTACACCGTGGTGGCACTGGGCGATGCTCAGGCGAGCGTGCGCGCTCGGGGTGACGTGAATCTTCAGGCAGTGATCAACCCGACGCTCTTGCCGCAGTCCTTCAGTAGCACTTTCTCGAATCGGTTTCTGGATCTCGCCAACGTCGGCAGTGGAACCAGTGCAACGCAAGGCAGACCTGCGGAGCGCGTGAGCTACTTCTCCACCTACGGGTCCGACAGCGGAGCCACCTTGTCCAGCCTCAATGGCAACGCGGTGTTGCAGGGGGGCACCGGCAATACCCTGGGCGACGGGGCAGCTGGCCTGCAAAGGGTGTTCTCGTCGCAGTTTCCGGCGACCACAGTGCCGACACTGAACTTGCTGGCCCCTTCTCTGCGGGCGACCGCTTTCACAGGCGATGTGGCGGTCAACGGCAGCGGGCAAGGGTCGACCACCTTGCTGCCCTCAGCGACGGGGCGACTCGAAATCCTGGCCCAGGGGGGGGTGCAGCTCAACGACTCACTGAGGCAAAGCGATAACGATCCCGCTGCGGTGGCTGGCGTGCTGCGGCCAGCGCAAGACGTGGCGCTGCTGCTGGCTCCCACGGCAGCTGCACTCAACGGCGCCGTACCCGTACACGCTGGCGACAGCAGCACCGCCAAGGTCTACGCAGTCGCGGGCGATGTGCGAGGCGTGTCGGCAGCTGGGGCGGCCACAGGCGGCCTGCCGGCCACCACACTTTCCGTGGCCCAGGCGATCGAGGTTCGCGCAGGACGCGACATCACCGACTTCAACCTCAACATCCAGCACGCCAATTCGGGCGATCGCAGCACCGTGCAGGCTGGTCGCGATGTGATCTACACCTCGGGTGCGCAGCGCACCGACAACGACGGCGTGCGCGTGGGCGGCGAAGGTGTGCTCACGGTGAGTGCGCAACGCAATATCAACCTCGGAACATCAGGGGGCATTGTGAGCCGGGGTGATCTGGACAACCCCAACCTGAGCCCTCGCGGCGCCGATCTTCAGGTGCTGGCGGGCGTGGGCGGCCAGGGGTTTGACGCCGCCGGCTCGCTGCAACGGCTCTCGGAACGGCTCAGCGCCGGCCCGATCAGCGACACCGATCTGACCCTGGCGCGCTGGCTCACCGGCGACGGGACGCTGACCGCCGAGGCCGCGCCAGCCGCTGTGACCGCATTGCGCGAACTGCCGGCACAGGCTCAGAGCGACCGGGTGCGCGAATTCATCTTCACGGCACTGCGAACAACCGGGCGACAAGCCAACGAGGCTGGCAGTGAGTTTGCGGGCAGCTTCGAGCGCGGCTACGCGGCGCTGGAACTGGTGTTCCCTGGGATCGGTGAAACAGACGACCAGGGTCGGTTCACGAACTATGAGGGCAGCCTCAACCTGTTCGCCAGCCGCATCAAGACCGAGCGCGGCGGCAACATCGATGTGCTGGTCCCCGGCGGTGGCCTGATAGTGGGCTTGGCCAACACACCGGCCAACCTCGTGAACGTGGGCAACAACGTGCTGGGTGTGGTGGCATCGCAGACCGGCGACATCCGCGCCTTCACCCGAGACGACATGCTGGTCAACCAGTCGCGCGTGCTCACCGTAGGCGGGGGTGACGTGCTGCTGTGGTCCAGCGAGGGTGACATCGATGCCGGCAAAGGCGCCAAGACGGCTTCGGCTGTGCCGCCGCCCGTGATCCAAGTGGACGCGCAGGGACGGGTGACGCAGGAGCTCCTGGGTGCTGCCTCTGGCTCTGGCATCGGCGCCTTGTCGACCAACGGCATCACCGCCGGCGATGTGGATCTGATCGCGCCCAAGGGCACGGTCAACGCTGGCGACGCGGGCATTCGCGCGGGCAACCTCAACATCGCCGCTCAAGTGGTGCTGGGCGCCGACAACATCACGGTAAGCGGCAGCTCGGCCGGCACGCCCGTGGCCGATACCAGCGCAGTGACGGCGGCATCGTCTGGCGCCACCACAGGCGGCGACGACACCAGCAAGGTGGTTGAGGCTTTGAATCAGGCTGCTGCCGAGTCGGCCAAGGCGGCACAGGAAATCGCGGCTTCACTGCGCCCCTCGGTGGTGCGCGTGGACGTACTGGGCTATGGCGAATAGTCCGAACGGCTAATCCTGGTTCGCTGTAACACGAACGTCGCGGTTCGTTCGTATCTTGGTGCTCGTGCCCGGCGAGACCCTGGCTCGCATTTCAACCTTTCTGATCAACATGAAACGCCTTATCACCATTGCCTTGTGCGCGCTGTTGCTGCCCCTGTCGGCTCACGCCTGGTGGAACGAAGCCTGGACCATCCGGAAAAAGATCTCGCTCGACACCCAGTCCATCGGGCTGTCCGCAGAAGTGCAAGGCGCGCCGGTGCTGATTCGCCTGTCCACTGGTAACTTCGACTTCCTGAGCGCGGGCGAGAACGGTATCGACATCCGTTTCGTGGCCGAGGACGACAAGACCGAGTTGCCCTTTCAGATTGAACGCTTTGATGTGCTCAACGAGCTGGCCTTTGTCTGGGTGCGGGTGCCAACGATTTCGCCCGGCAGCGGTGCCCAGCACATCTGGCTCTACTACGGCAACGATCAGGCTGTGGCCGCCAATGCGGCGCCGGTGTACGACGAGACCCAGGTCGCAACCTGGCACCTCAGCGATTCCACGGGCCTGCCGCAAGACGCCTCGCCAGCAGGCAACCCGGCCAGCGCTGGGACCGTGACCTTCAGCGCCAGCGGATTGATCGCTGGTGCGGCCCGGTTGCAGGCCGACGGCGCTGGTCTGGAACTGAACAGTGCGTCACTTCAATCGGCCAGCGCCTTCACGTTCTCAGCCTGGTTCAAGCCCGATACCGCTGACGGTGAACTGCTGCGCTATGGAGACCTCACGCTGGCGCTGCAGGCCGGCATACCGTCTCTGGAAATGGCGGGCGCCCGCGCCCAGGCCACGGGCTCCTTGAGTGTTGGCGGGTGGCATCATCTGGCGGTGGTGCATGGCCCCAGCGGTGCCGCGCTGTACCTCGACGGTTTGCCAGCAGCCGATCTGGCGGCCGCATTTGCGCCAGGGGGTGCTTTGCGTGTGGGTGCAGGCCTGAGGGGTGAGATCGACGAAGTCCACGTCGCCAGCGGCGCACGGAGCGCCGACTGGATGCGGCTGCAGGCCACGTCTCAAGGCCTCAACAGCCAGCTGGTGAAGTTCAGTCCTGAGGAAACCACCGAAGCGGGCGGCGAAACCGGCTATTTCATGGCGACCATGAACAACCTCACCATCGATGGCTGGGTGGTGGTGGTGATTTGTGTGTTTATGTTTTTCATTGCCCTTTGGGTGATGTACCGCAAGGCGGTCCTGATATCTGCCCAAACCAAGAACAACCTGCAGTTTTCCGAAGCCTTTGTGAAGCTGACGACCTCGCTGCGCAAGGCCGAACCGGTGACCCAAGGACACGTGCAACGGCTGGATCAACTCGCAGCGCGCGAAAAAGACTTTGCTCAATCATCCCTGCACCGCATCTATCAGGTGGGTGCGCGCGAGCTGGTGGGCCGCTTTTCCACCGCGGCGCACTCCGAAGGCGGGCTCCCGGTCGTCTCTGCCAACGCCATGGCTGCTGTGCGGGCCAGCCTGGACGCGCAGCTCACCCGCGAGCGTCAGCGCCTGGACAAGAGCATGGTGCTGCTCACCATTGCCATCTCCGGCGGGCCCTTTCTGGGTCTCCTGGGCACGGTGGTGGGCGTGATGATCACGTTCGCAGCAATTGCGGCAGCCGGCGATGTGAACGTGAACGCCATCGCACCAGGCATTGCTGCCGCGCTGGTTGCCACAGTGGCGGGTCTGGGTGTGGCCATCCCCGCGCTCTTTGGATACAACTACCTGCAAACGCGCATCAAGGAGATCGCGGTGGACATGAACGTGTTCGTGGATGAGTTCGTCACGCAGATGGCTGAGAACTACGGAGGCTGAACATGTCCAAAGCTCAAGAAGACGGTGCCGTCTACGACGACATCAACATCACGCCGATGCTGGATCTGGCTTATGTGCTGTTGGTCATTTTCATTCTTATGACGACCGCTTCCGTGCAGGGCATCAAGATCAATCTGCCCAAGGCCAGCAACACGCCCAGCCTGGCCAAGCCCGCCACCCGAGCCATCACGATCACCGACACGGGCGCTCTCTATCTTGACGCTTATCCCATGGCCACCTTGCAAGACCTTGAGGCCAGGTTGCTGCAGTTCAAGGCGGGGACGCCTGAGTTTCCGATCGTGGTCAAGGGCGACTCTGCAGTGCAATATGCCAAAGTGGTAGAGGTGCTGGATCTGCTCGGGCGGCTGGAACTCAACCAGATTGGCCTGGTGACGCAGCGGTTGGTGAAGTGACATCTGAAAAACCGAGCGCCGGGGGCGCTGTTCGGCTGCTGCTGTGGTTGGGCCTTGTGGCCTTGCTGGTTGCCCTGGGCGTCTGGCTCTACACCTGGCTAAGCAAACCGGTCGAGGCTACGAAACGCCGCTCCGTGCAGCAGATCGAGCTGCTCAAACCTCCACCGCCGCCACCTCCGCCCAAGACTCCACCTCCTCCTCCGCCGCCGCCTCCGAAGCAGCAGGAAAAGATCGATGTGCCTAAACCTGATGCCACACCCGACAAACCGTCGGAGGCGCCACCGCCGGGTCCGGACCTTGGCGTAGACGCTGCTGGAAGTGGAACAGGTGACTCGTTTGGCCTGGTGGGCAAACCTGGAGGTGGCGATCTGATCGGTGGCAGCGGCGGAGGAGGGGGCGGTGGGACCGATCGCTTCGCCTGGTATGGCGCTCTGGTGAAAGAGCGCATCACCGACGCCGTTTCGCGCGACAAGAAGCTGAGCAGTGCTCCCGAGTACCAGCGCAATGTGAACGTCTGGGTAGACGCCAATGGCGTCATCACACGCGTCGAGCTGGTTGGTCCGTCAGACAACCCGGATCTCGACGAGGCTTTGCGTCTGGCACTTCGTTCAGCGGGCGCGGTGCGCGAGGGAGCGCCCGGTGACATGCCACAACCGATTCGATTGCGCGTGTCGGCGCGTTCCTGATTTTTCCTCCAAACGCACTTGAACCACGGATACATGTCATGAAGCTAAACCAACTGCCTGTACTGCGAGCCGTCGCGATCGCGGCACTGATGTCGACAGGGCTGGCACAGGCCCAAGACCGAGAGGACCTGGAAACCCTCAAGCAGACCACCCTCAACCTGATTCAGGCACTGGTTCAGCAGGGTGTGCTCTCGGCTGAAAAGGCCGATCAGCTGGTCAAGCAGGCGGAAAGCAAGGCCAAGGCCACTGTGGCTGAAGTCCAGCGAATTGAGCCGTCCACTGTGCGGGTGCAGCTGGTGCCCGAATCGGTGCGCAAACAGATCGCTGAGCAGGTGCGCGAGGAAGTGGTGAGTCAGGCCAAGGCCGAGCGCTGGGGTGATGTGAATGCGGTGCCCGAGTGGGTCGATCGCTTCCGCCTCGAGGGCGATGTTCGACTGGGCTACCAGCGCGACATGTTTGCCGACGGCAACGCGCCAGAGCTCTTCTTTCAGGCCGCCGGTCAGGATGTCGACAACACCACCGAAGACCGCGACCGCGGCCGCCTGCGCGCTCGCCTTGGCATCGCAGCGCGGGTGACGACAGACCTATCGGCCAATCTTCGTCTTGTCACCGGCAGCACCGGCGACCCGGTCTCGACCAACCAGACGCTGGGCAATTCGAATGGCAAACTGGGCTTCGCTCTGGATCGGGCTTTCCTGCGCTGGCGTCCAACCCAGGATTACGCTGGCCTGAGCGCCTCAGCAGGCCGAATTCCCAATCCCTTCTTCAGCACCGACCTGGTCTGGGACGATGACCTGAGCTTCGACGGTCTTGCCGTGCAACTGGAAGACAGTGTGGCCTCGACCAAGGTATGGCGTCCGTTTGCGACTGCTGGCGTTTTTCCATTACAGGATATAGAGCGTTCGCTGAGCAACCGCGCCAAGAGCAAGTACATGATCGGTGCGCAGACCGGGGTCGAGTGGGTGCCATCGAACGACCTGCGTGCCAAGCTGGGACTGGCTGTCTATGACTTTCGCAATATCAGCGGAGAACTCAACCCGGTCGGGTTGAGCGCGAACGACGAAACCGCCCCGCGCGTTCGCCAGAAGGGCAATACCCTGTTCAATATTTCCAACCCGCAGGTGGCGGGGGGGCCGTTCGCACTGGCGTCTGACTACAAGGTCCTGAGCCTCACGGGCGTGGTGGACTACCGCCTCTTTGATCCGGCGCACGTGATCCTCTCGGCCGATTTTGTGCGCAACATTGGGTTTGACGCAGCGCGCATCCAGTCTCGGAGCGGCTTAGCCGTGAACCGAGAGGACAAGGGCTATCTGGTGCGAGTGGCCGTGGGTATGCCGAGCATGCTGCTCAAAGACGACTGGCAACTCTCGCTGGCCTACCGCTACCTTGAGTCAGATGCGGTGGTAGACGCTTTCACCGACTCGGACTTCCACCTCGGGGGTACCAACAGCAAGGGGTTCATCGTTGGGGCGCAGTACGGTCTGAGCCGCAACACCTGGCTGAGTGGGCGCTGGCTCTCCAGCCGCGAGATCTCCGGGTTGCCGTTGTCTATCAACACCTTGCAGGTGTATTTCAATGCGCGGTTCTGAAGTTTTTCAATCGAAGCGCGTCGCCAGTCTATGCACACTGGCGCTGATCATCTCTTTTGGGCTGAGTGCTTGTGCCCAAAGAGACCCTCAGACACTGGCTCTGCGCGACCGCATCGCGCAGAGCGCATTGGCGCCCGAGGATGTGCCTCGTTTCCGGACGTCACCGCAAGAGCTTAGGGCCATGAGTGACGCCATTCGGGAGTATTCGCAGCCAGGCGTTTCAGCGCGCGATCAGGCTTTCCTGGATGCTGCGCGCAAAGGCGACGCCAGCGAGCTGCGGCGGCAACTGCAAGCAGGCGCCAAGGTCAACGGACTGGATGCGCTGGGCAATACCGCACTCACCTACGCTGCAGCGTCGGGTGATCTGGTACTTGTGCGACTGCTGCTCAAGGAAGGTGCTGACGTCGACGGCCGAGCGGCCTCTCTCACTCCCCTTGCCGGGGCTACGCTCAACGGTCGGGTGCAAGTGGTCAATCTGCTGTTGAGCAGAGGTGCCGACCCAGATGCAATGGGACTTAACGGCGTGGCGCCATTGGTCCTGGCGGTGCGCATGAACCAATTGGCGACCGCAGACGCGCTGCTGCAGGCTGGCGCTCGCGCCGATGTAAGGGATCGCACCGGTGACCACCTGTTGATGTTGGCCATTTCCAATGATCTTCCTGCGATGACCGATTTGTTGCTTCGCCGTGGGATGAATCCAAACATGGCTGATCGCGATGGATTGACGCCGCTCTACTGGTCTCGCCAGCTCGGGCGCGAAACGATCTCCAAGCGGCTTGAGCAAGCAGGTGCTCAGGAAGAAGGCTTTCAGGTGCAGGAGAGCCGTGGTTACCCGATGGGAGACAGCTGATGAACAGGCGATTACTTCAATTCACCGTGTTGGCGATGCTGGTCGCCACGTCCTTGGTGCCTTCCTGGGCCCAGGACGACAAGCGTGCAAGCCGCGAGCGCGAAGTGCTGCGTCGAGCGCAGCAGCAGGTACAACAGGCGAATCAGGAACTGGCAGGAATTCGAGAGAAACTTGAATCTGCCGAGGCCGAGCGCGCTGAGCTCGCTTCCTCGGTGGAGCGCGCGCAATCCAGGGAGCGGGCAGAGTCGGCGGGTCGCCAGCGGATGCAGCGCGAGGTGAGTGGTCTTTCGGCCGAGCGGGACCGCCTCAAGGCGCTGAACGAGGAGCAAGCCGCACAGGTTCAGGCCCTGCAGGGCAGGGTGTCTTCCCTGGAGCGGGAGCTCGCTGCTTCGGTGCAGAGGTCACAACAAGCTCAGACCCAGGCACAAGCTCAGCAAACCCAGCTGACGGGTCGGGTGGAAGCATGCGAACAGCGCAATGAAAAGCTGTACGCGACGGGCCGTGAGTTGGTTGATCAGTGTCGCGACCGCAGTGCGTCTGACACCGTGCTTCGCCTGGAACCCTTCAGCGGCATGGGCCGCGTCGATCTGGAGAACCGCCTGGAAGCGGTGCGCGACCAGCTCGACGCGAACAAAAGCCCTGTGACGCCTTAGTGCTTTTTCGTTCCCACGTTTGCACTTGGATGCGCTGGTAAATGTCCTGCAAACGACCAACACTCTAAGGATTCACAGCATGGCAAAAGGAATGATTCTTGCAGCGGGTCAAGGATCGAGGGTACGACCCCTGACCAAAGACCTGCCCAAGCCCATGGTGCCTATTCTGGGCAAGCCGGTGATGGAGTACTTGATTGAGCACATGGCCGCTCACGGTGTGAACGAGATCATGGTCAATGTGGCCTACCACTACCAGCGCATTGAACAGTACTTTGGTGACGGTCGACGGTGGGGCGTCGAGATTTGCTATGCCTACGAAGGAGTACGAGAGCACGGCGATATTCTTCCGAGGCCGATGGGCTCGGCTGGCGGTATGCGGCGTATCCAGGACTTCAGCGGCTTCTTCGACGACACCGCCATCGTGCTGTGCGGCGATGCTCTCATCGACCTGGACATTGGTGCAGCCCTGAGCGAGCACCGACAGAAACAGGCGCTGGCGAGCATCGTGGGTCTGGAAGTGCCGCGCGCTGACGTAGCCAACTACGGTGTGGTGGTGTCCGACGACAGCGGGCGCATTCTGGCCTTCCAGGAAAAGCCCAGTCCCGAGGAAGCACAGTCCAACTTGGTGAGCACCGGTGTGTACATCTTTGAACCCGAATTGCTGGATCGGGTACCACCCGGCGTGGTCTACGACTTTGGTTCACAGCTCTTCCCCGCCCTGGCAGCGGAGCAAGCGCCCTTCTATGTGCAAAGCCGTCCGTTCAACTGGATCGACATTGGTCGAGTCAGCGATTATTGGACCGTTCTGCAGCGCGTGCTTCAGGGCGAAATCGTAAGATTAAAAATGCCGGGTCGCGAGATTCGGCCGGGTGTTTGGGTGGGCATCGGTACCCGTGTGGATTGGGACCAGGTCAAGGTGAAGGGGCCAGTCTATATCGGCTCGGGCGTGCACATTGAGAATGGCGCGGAAATTGTCGGGCCGACCTGGATCGGACACGGCTGTGTGATTCGCGAGAACGCCCGGGTCGAGCGAAGTATTCTTTTTGAGTACACGCGCATCGCACCCGACATGCAGTTTGTTGAAACCATCGTCTCGCGTCAGTACTGCGTGGATCGTCACGGGCAGACGCTTTATGCGGGCGACGATTCGCACTCCCTGCGGTGGGGTGACGCTCGGGCCTGACCCCCTGGGCGTGTCAAACGGATCGTACTTAGAAGACGTCGATTCCAGGTCCGGGCTTTGCCGGATCTGTCTCCTCGGGCTGTCCAAATGAATGCGAAGAGAATGTCTGCCCTGCGCACGTTATGCGCTCGATCTTGATGAGAAGTGGCACTTGGCGTTGCCAGGGCGGGGAATGATACTTTTCCTATTGATGCCAGGATCGCGCTTGATATAAACTGTTTATACAGTTAACTCCAAGGATCAAGAGCATGAACAAAAACGCAGCCACCCAGCCAACCGGCCCTGCTGCTGGCCCAGTGGAACAGCCAGTCAAGGTTAAACCTAAGACCACAGCATCAAGTCCTGTCAAGAAAGCGCCAAGGGCCGCTGTGAAGGCACCCAAAAGAATCGTGGTCAAACAACGCGGCATCAGGACCGCAGACGAGAGCGGCATTGCGGAGCCTGTCAAGCGGACTTCTGTCAAGGCAATCGCGCCCAAGCCGAAGGCAGGCAAGACGACTCAACGGCCACAAAAAGCCAAAATGGTTCGGGACAGTTTCACGTTCCCAGAGGCCGAGCACAAGCGACTTGTTGAAATGAAAAAGCGATTGATTGCTCTGGGCACCGACGTGAAAAAGGGTGAGTTGGTGCGGGCCGGCCTTGAGTTGCTCGCTGCTCTGGACAATCAAAAACTGCTCAAAGCTGTCGCTACTGTGGAAAAGCTGAAGACTGGCCGCCCTAAGAAGTGATTGACAGATAGCTGTCGCGGGATAGCCCCACAAGCTGGCACGCGTAGCGCTCGGACAAATGGTGTTGAAGGTTGTTGGGTGCTCGCAGTCGGTCGTTGGCCTGCAACGCCGCCTCTCTCCAGGCACGCCTCAGCCGCGTGGCGAGTTGCCCGAAATCGAGGTGCAGATCATCAGGCCCAAGAAGAGACTTGTGAAGCTGTGTACCCACATGACGCTCCCAGCATCAGTCCCGCCAGCACGTCCGAGGGGAAATGGGCGCCTGCGTGAACCCGCGCCCATGCGGTGATCACAGCAATGATTGGCACCAAGGCGATTTCGGGCCAGACAACCATCCATGGAGACAGCGACCCGGCCAGACAGGCCATCACCGCGGCGTGAGTGCTGGGCATTCCGCCCCGATCCGAATGCTGGAGGTGGTTGGCGCAAAGACCGATGGCGAACGGGCGCCGCGAGGAAAGTCTTTTCGCCAACCGTTTGACCAGTACTTGCAGCAGCGTCGCCACCACCAAGGCCTGCAGCACGGGGCCGATGGAGTTCGTCCTGACGACCAGGGTAAGTCCGAGCACGGCGGCCAATGGCAACCAGCTCCAGTCGGCCGTGACGATCGCACACCTCAGGCGCAAGGGGCGGTCGGTTTGACCAGCACCCATCCAGAGAAACCACGCAACATCACGGGATCGACCCGATTGGAGGGCGTGTTCGGCACGGAGTTCAGGGTGTGTCGACATTCCACCATTGAGCCTGCCGAATGTGTCACCCGCATTTCTTTGCCTCACCCACACCGCGTAGGCTGGCGCTGCAATCAAGGTGTCATATTGCCTGCGCATACTTCACTTTGCCCGCCGGTCCTGACGGGTAGAAAGTATCGGGACACCAAATTCCAAATGAGCACCAGTTCCAGTTTTTCAGTGTTCATATCCAGGCGCTTGTTGCCTCGCCTGGACAAGTTCGTTCGCAGATCGCAGTACACCCCAGGGCTGATATCAAACCAGCAGCAGGCAAAACATCTGCATCCGAGTGACCTCTGGCGGCCAAAGAACCGGTCCTGACCGACTTCACATACCCGCTATTCAAGACGGCCGCGACGAATGACTCAAAAAGAGCCTCCGTGCGGCCGCAGCCGCACGGAGGCGATTCGGTGTAGTGGTGCTACGGCAGCTTGGCGAGGATCTTGTCCATTGCTGTGGCTGGGTATGAGCGCATAGAACGCTAGCGCACGTTGCCTTGCATCGCCGTGGCGAGATTGAAGGCGGTAAACGATGCCTCGACCTCACCTTTAGGCACACATACCCGGTCGCAGTCGTCCTATGGCCTCAGTACCTACGACAGCCGCCACTCAGCGCAGAGCCGGTCGCTGTTTCAAAGGGCCTTTTCGTGGCAGTCAGCGTTCGTAAGCCTGGAGGCAACTACCGGCAGCTATCGCTGCACAAGCGCCATTGACTCCAGCGCAACGAACGCCTGCAGGGCCGAGCAAAAACACAACTCAAGTAGCCCTCCACGAAGCACTTCAACTAGGCCGGTCCAGACGGCCCCGCACACTCCGTCCCCAAACGCAGCCCGTCAAGATAGTCTGCCCACCGCTGCATCATCAGCCGCCTCGCGGGCAGGTGTGCGGTGCGGTTGTAGGCCCGACCGTTGACGTCCTTCACAGCATGAGCCAACTGATGCTCAATGAGGTCCACACGTTCGTTCAACACCTCGTCCATGATCGTGCGGGCGGTCGCGCGAAAGCCGTGGCCTGTGTGGGTCTCGGCGCTGTAGCCCATGGCGCGCAATGCGGCGTTCACCGTGTTCTCGCTCATTGGGCGCTCGCCAGTGCGCAGGCTTGGGAACACGTAGCGACCATGCCCGGTGACTGGTTGCACGCCACGCAGAATTTCAACAGCCTGGCGGGACAGTGGCACGATGTGATCGTGTTTCATTTTCATTTTGGCACCGGGCATGCGCCACTCGGCGGCATCGAGGTCGATTCCGGCCCACTCCGCCGTGCGCAGTTCTCCGGGCCGCACGAACACCAGCGGGGACAGCTTCAAGGCGGCCAGAGTGCATGGATGGCCCTTGAAGTCCTGGATGGAGCGCAAGAGCTCGCCCAGCAGTCTGGGGTCGGTGATGGCGGCGTGGTTGGACTTGGTCTTGGCGGTCAGCGCGTCGCGCAAGTCGGCTGTGACGTCGCGCTCCGTAAGCCCGGTGACCACGGCGTAGCGGAACACCTGGCCGCACAGCTGTTTCAGACGGTGCGCGGTGTCGATCGCGCCGCGAGCTTCGAGCTTGCGCACTACTCGCTCCAGCACGTCGCGCGGGCCGATGGTGGCGATGGGCATGTTGCCGATGAAGGGGAAGGCGTCCTTCTCCAGCCAGGTCTGGACCTTCACCTGGGTGATTTCCGCGCGCTTGGCCGATGTGCGCGCCAGCCAGTCCCGAGCCACGGCCTCAAATGTGTTCGCTGCCTCGGCGATCTTGGCCTGTTTTTCCTGGCGCTTCGCAGTGCTCGGGTCGACGCCGTCGGCCAGCAAGGCTCTGGCCTTGTCGCGCCGCTGTCTGGCCTGGGCCAGTGTGACGGCGGGGTAGACGCCCAGCGCAAGCGTTTTGCGCGCCCCAGCGAAGCGGTAGTTCATGCGCCAGTACTTTCCGCTGGCCTTGACCAGCAGGTACATAGCCCCGCCATCCGTGTGTTTGTCGCCCGCAGCCGCACCGCTGTGTTTGGCGGCTCTGACGAAAGTGTCGGTGAGTCCCATACAACCCCCTTGGCGGTATCTCCGCTGGCCAAGTTTTTCGATACCGCCAGAAGTGCCACTTTTTGGGCGGTATGTAATGGTATGTCCTGGCACCCAGTGAGACAAGAAAAAACCCGCAATGCCAGTGAAGATGCGGGTTTCAAGAGCTTTCTGGGACTTTCTGGGATCTTGATCTGGTACCACCAACAGGAATCGAACCTGTATCTAGCGCTTAGGAGGCGCTCGTTCTATCCATTGAACTATGGCGGCGAAAGCAGCGGGGGATTGTAAGGCGGGGGCTCATCGAACGCAGCGCGCGTTGCCAGCGCGCTCAGTCGTACCGGAGCGTGAAGATCAGATCGATCGCGTTTTCCTCACCCGCCCGTGCGCGCAGCGTCAGGCGCCGTGAGACGTCGTAAAAGATGGAGACGGTGCCCAGCGTGCTGATGACGCTGCGCTCGTAGCTCAGGTAGAGCTTGTTCGAGATCTGCTTGCCCAGCGTGAGGGCGGCGGCGCTGGTGCTGCCGTCGGCGTTGGTGCCTTCACCGCGGAAACCGAGCTCATCCAGACCCAGGGCGCTGGCCAGTCCGCCGTCGAGCTGGCCCCCATTGCGTGCCAGCAGCGCCAGCGCGGCCTGTTGCAACACCGCAGCTTCAGCGCCAGCGCCGGTGGCGGGCCTGCCCAGCACCAGCCAGGCCAGCTTTTCGCTGTCGGGCAGCTCGGGGTCGGAGAACAGGCGCACGCGCGGCGCCTGGGCGCTTCCGGTGATTTGCACACCCACGCGCTGACCCTCGCCGATCTGCGGACGGATGGCGGTGATGTCCAGCGTGGGATCGTCGTAGGGGCCGGTGAAGCGCAACACCCCGGTTTCGATGATGAGGTTCTGACCGTAGGCGCGGTAGGTGCCGCTGACGGTGCGCACCTCGCCGAGCACGCGAGGTGTGGGCTGCAGGGGCGTGGCCCGCACCGTGACCTCGCCCCTCAGCCGGGTCTTGAGTCCGCGTCCGCGGACCTCGAACTGCCGTCCGAGGTTGAGCACGACTTCGATGTCGGGCTGCACCTGCACCGTGCCCGTTCCCTGCGGCAGGTTGCGCCCGCCGCGCACGATCACGTCGGCTCCCAGTGTGGGGGCGAGTTCGTCGGGCAGGATGATGAGGGCCGAGTCGGTGGTGAGCTGGCCGCGCAGCTGCAGGCGCGGACCCGCCAGCTGGGCCTTGACCGTGCCCGAGAGGGTGAGGCGCCGGTCGGGCCGGTTGGACACGCGCAACTGATCAGCGCTCACCTCCAGGTCGATCAGCGGCTCGCGGGGTGCGCCTGGTGTCGGGGCCCGCCACTGGGCTTGGCCCTTGGCCTGCAGTTGGCCGCCTGATTCGCGCCCGCCGGGACCCTCGAGGGTGAGCTGCTCGATGGTGATGCGCTCCTCTTGCAGCGTCGCGCGCAACCGGCCGTTCGAAAATTCAAAGCCGTCGACCACCGAGCGCAAAGCCAGCTCTTCGGCTTGTAGACTGCCGCGCCAATTGGGCTGACCGCGTGTGCCGCTGATGGCGGCCTCGGCCTTGAGCGTGCCGCGCATGCGCCAACCTGGCGGCGCCAGCGCCGACCACACGCCCACTTGCGGCAGCTCGGCCTGGAGCGTGCCACTGATCGGCGTGCTGGCGGGCCACCAGGCGTCCAGCGGGGAGGTACCGGGCGCCGGCTGTGCGTTGGCGTTGAAGCTGGTGCGGACATCGGCACGGGCCTGACCCAGCCGCTCGCTGTCCCAGCGCAGGCTGGCTTCGACCTGATTGCCTTGCGCGCTGATCGCCAGCTGCGCTGTTTTCACGCCAGCACTCAGCGACTCGCGCGCACCACCGTTCGCAGAGGCGCCAGTTGCGGTGTCGGTTTGCACGGAAAGGTCGCCTGTGCGCCGCTGCAGCTGCGCGGTCAAGCGAAGGGGTGCGGCATCAGCGGCACCGGGCTCGGGCAGCAACACATCCCAGTCGCCGTCGAACACCAACTCGCCCCGCACGCCAGCCAGAGCCAACGGTCCGGCCGATGCGCCCGGGGCGGTGGCCAGCGCGTCGATCCACGACAGCGGCAGGCCGCGCAGCTGGCCTCGCGTCTGCAGCGCCTTGGCTTGCCAGCGCAGTGTGTCCCAGGCCAGCGTCATCGGGCTGGTGGCGGGTGGGTTGGGCGCGATGCGGCTGGCTGCGCGGCCGGCAGGCGCGGCAGCGGGCGAGAACGTGGGCAGCAGACTCAGCCGACCGGGCCCGGCCAGCACGCTGGGCCCGGTGGCCGCGGTGGACCAGGTGATCGAGACCGCCTGTTCGCTGCGCAGCAGCCAGTCCACCGGGCGCAGGGGTTGGGAGGCATCTTGCAGCTGCAGTTCCAGCTGGGTGAGGTCGATGCCGCTGCTGTCGCTGCCGCGAGGACTGGGCCCCTGTCCGCTCATCCCCGCGAGCGCATTCTTCAGACGCGCCGCGGTCGAAAACTGTGCGCGCCAGGGGGCCAGCGCGGCTTCGCCTTGCAAATTGAGCGCGAGGTCGGCCAGGCGGCCGTCCGCCTTCAGTCGCAGATCGCGCACAGACCAGGCGCTGGTGCCTGCTGCGCTCACGCTGGTGGCAGGCGTGCTGGCGGTGGACGCCTTGGAGACCGCGGGCAGGCGGCCCTCCAGGCGCGCCACGGTCAGGCTCACCTGCAGCTGCAAAGGCTTGCCACGGGCTGGCGGCGCGCTCGCCGGGCTCGGCGCGGGAAAGCCCAGCTCGCCCAGGCCGCCTTGCCAGGTGGCGCTGAGCTGGGCACTCCCTTGGGCCTGCAGGTCGCGCAGCGCGGGCTGCGCCTGCAGCCAGGTTTGTAGGGCGGGGCCTGCCACTGGCAAGGCTTCAAGACTGCGCACCCAGGCCAGCACCTGCGCAGCGTTGTCGACTTTGAGTGAAAGCTCACCCGAGCCTTGTGCGTGCGCCACCTCGCCCTTGAACGCGCCCTGGGCGCCGGGCAGTTGCAAAGCCACCGCTCCGTTGAATGCTTTGCTCGCCACGTCCAGGCGCCCCTGGCTGTTCAGGCTCAGGTCAGTGGCTTTCAGCAAAGCCTCTTGCCACGCAAATACACCGGCTTGCCCGGTGTTGGCCAGCCATTGGCCTTCCATCCGCACTTCGCGCAGGCGAATACCCGCCTGCGCTCGAGAAGGCTGCGAGGCCGATGGCACGATGCGCGCCCGTAGGGCGATGGTGTCGGTCTGGCTGGTGGTGCTGGCGCTGAGGTCGGCGTCCAGCGCCAGCGGCGCCAGCGTGCTCCAGAGCAACTCGGGGTTCAGGCCCGCTGCTTTGAGCGTGCCATTCCAGGTGGCCGTCTTTTGCGTGGTGGCCGGATCGAAGTCGCCCTGGGCCACCAGCTCGGCCCCTCCCACACGCGCTGTCAGGCTGGGCACCAGCCAGCGGCTGCCGCGCTGCTCCAGCTCGACTTGCAGGCGGTCGATCGGCAGACGTTTGAGGTCCCAGGGCCCGCTGGCACGGTTGCTGAGCTGGGCTCGGGCGATCCAGGCACCGTCCTGGGGCGCGGCTTGCACATCGCCCGAGAGCGCGGTGACCGGCGCCTGTGGCCAGAGCTGGGACAGGTCCAGCTGGTGCGCCACCGCGTTGACCTGAACGACGGGCTGCGCAGCCCAGGGCGAGATGCGCGCAGTGGCCTGCAGGGTGGGGCTGGCCTGGGCAGCGCGGGTGTCCCGCACCTGGGCGCTCACGTCCAGCGAGGCGCTGGCCCCGGCCAGGATGCCCGTTGCCTCGGCTGTGGCGGACAGGGTCAGGGCTTCGCCGCCGGGCACCGTGGCGCTCACTTCACCTTGGGCGCTGAGCTTGATTGGCATGGGCGCGGCGGCGCCGAGCACGAGCTGGGCGCGGTAGCGGCCTTGGGCCAGTTGCAGCGAGTCGAGTGTGAGCTGGTGCGCTGCGTCCACACCAGGCATCAGACCCTGGCTGGGGGGACTGTCCGGGGTCAGCAGGCCGTAGTGGTACAGGCCTTTGAGTTCGCTCAGTATCAGGGTCGAGTTGCCTGCCAGCTCGAAACGACCCACCGACCACGGCAGGGTGATGTCGATGGGCAAGCTCAGCGACTGCAAAGGCTCGGTGGGCTTGGGCGCCCGCTCATCCCGGACCAGCAGGCTACCGATGGCCAGTTCCTGCAACGCCACGCCTTGACCTCGCAGCGCGGCGAGCCAGACGCCCTTGCCCCAGCGCAGGCGGACCGCGTCGGCCTCCACCGTCAGCCCCGGCTGGGTCCAGCGCAGGCGCTCGATCTGCCCACCTTCGCGCAGCGTGCCTTGCACGCCCTGGGTATCGAGCCGGCCTGCCTCGGCGGGCTGCTCCTGCATCCAGTCCTGGGTCCAGGCCAGCGCCTGCGCCAGTGAGCCAGATGTGCCGCTCCAGACCCAGAGCACGATCAGGGCCGCCAGCAGCAGGGCCAGCAGGGCCCCGGGTAACCACACCAGCAGCCAGCCCAGGCCTCGGGCGCCGCCGAGCGCGTGACGGCCGAGGGCTCCGCGCTTGACCTGCGCTGGAGCCGGGTCTGCCGCTGGGCGCGGTTCGTTGGAGGCGGGTGTCATCAGAACGTGAAACCCACGCTCAGGTGCAGGCGCAGGCGCTTGTCATCGAGGCCGTAGGCCAGGTCGACCTGCAGCGGACCGACCGGACTTTTGTAGCGCAGGCCGGTGCCCACGCTCCAGCTCGGACGCAGATCTCCCGGCTGGTCGGCCACCGCGCCGCCGTCGACAAACAGCACCGACTCCCAAGGCGTGCGCACGCCCTGGCGGACCAGCGGTCGCTGCCACTCCAGACTGGCCACAGCGAGGTATCGACCCGGCCGCACGCCGCCATCGGCTTGTGCGATGCCGATGTCGCGCAGGCCGTATCCGCGCACCGTGCCGTCTCCGCCAGTCAGAAACAGCTGGGTTTCGGGCACGGGTGCGTCTTTCTGCGCCCAGACCGCACCCCCCTCCAGGCGCAGCGCGAGGCGACCCGCGTTGCTGGAAGAGGGTGCGGGCCGGGCTTCTCCCAACGCCACTTCGGCCGTCTGAATCGTGTCATCGCTGGCCGAGCCGAGTGGCCAGTAGCCGAGCCAGCGCAGATGGCTGCGCACAAACGGCCGGCGAATGGGCGACAACGTGGTACCCACACCCAGGTCGATGCCCAGGCCATGGCCGCTGTTGGGCTGCACCAGATCGTCGAAGCGCCGACGCGTCCAGGCATAGTTGCCGGTGAGTGAGGACTCCGCCACACCCGGCCCGAGCGAACGGATCAGCGAGTTTTTCGAGATGGCCCGGTCGTACTGCAGGAAAAAGCTGCGGTCGAGCGCCAGGTTGTCTTGCGCCTGGCCCAGGCGCAGACGCTGGCTGGTGGTGGTGTCGAAGCCATCGATCTGGCGCGCGACCTGGGCGCCAGCGATCCAGCGCCAGCCCCGACGGTCGACCGGCGAGGTCCAGTCGGTGGCGATCAGCTGGTCATCGCGCTCGATCAGCAGCCTGTTCATCACCCGCCAGTCGATGCCTGGAACACGATGGTGGGTGTGCTCGATGGACAGGCGAGCGCCGTTGTCGGTGCTGGCGCCGATGCCGAACACCAGTTTCTGGCGCGGGCTTTCCCGCACCTGCACCCGCACCGGCGCCACCTGTTGGTCAGCACTGGGCTCGACGTAGACGAACACCGAGTCGTAGTAGCCGGTCTCGGCGATGCGCCGCTGGGCTTCCTGCAACTGGCGCAGGTCGTAGTCGCTGCCCTCGACCAGTCCCGAGAGGCGAACCAGGTTTTCTGCCGCTTCGCTGTCGTAGCGCTCAGCGCCTTCCATGCGCACCTCGCCAATGCGCACCGGCTCCCCCGAGTCGAGCTCCAGGGCCAGGCGCACGGTCTGGCTGCTCGGGTCGATATCGGCTAGGCTGCCGTCGATGCGGCCAGCAGGGTAGCGGGTGGCGGTGAGGGCGCGCAGGGCGGCGGCCTTGGCGCTGTCCCAGTCGGCCTGGGTGAAGCGGTCACCGGCCTTCATGGAAAACGCGTTTCGAATCGCGGCGCGCTGCTCGGCGGCCTGTGGCGAATCAGCGATCTCGCCCCGAAACGCGATCAGCACCGATTCGACCCGGGTCAAGGGGCCGGGCTCGACCTGGATCACCACGCGCCCCAGCGGCGCGGTCACCTCGCCACCCGACGGGAAGGCCTGCACCGCCACCACAGGGTTGAAGTGGCCCAGCGTGCCCAGCAGGTCGCCGAGGTTGTCGGGCACCTGATCGACCAGGCGACTCAGTTCGCTGTCGTCGAGGTCGGGCAGCTCACGAAAGCGCTGCAACTCGATGTGACGCAGGAGAAAGTCGCGCAGCTCATCGGACTCGGTCTGGACTTCGATGTCGAAACGCGCCGTCGTGCCCGTGGCCGCGGCGTTTGAGATGGTTGAAGCCGTTGCGGTGTGGGCAGTCGAGCTGCTGACGCTCGCAGCCGTTGGCGGGGCCTGGGCAAAAGCCAGCACCGGCAGGCAAAGAGCGCACCCCAGCAGGTACCGCCGCGCCCGCAGGACGCGGCGCAGAAGGAAAGAGTTCATGCAACAGCTATTTCGAGAGCATTCGCATCGCGTCCTCCAGCCCTTTGAGGGTCAGCGGGAACATGCGCTGACTCACCAACTGCTGGATGATGCTGATGCTCTGTCGATACTGCCACACGCCTTGTGGTTCCGGGTTGATCCAGGCAAATCTCGGAAACGCGTGGGTGAGGCGCTGCATCCACTCTGCGCCAGCCTCTTCGTTGTTGTATTCCACGCTGCCGCCGGGCTGCAGGATCTCGTAGGGGCTCATGGTGGCGTCGCCCACGAAGATCAGCTTGTAGTCCTTGTTGTACTTGCGGATGATGTCCCAGGTGGGAAACTTCTCGGCGTAGCGGCGCCGATTGTTCTTCCACATGAAGTCGTAGACGCAGTTGTGGAAGTAATAAAACTCCAGGTGCTTGAACTCGCTCTTGACGGCAGAAAAAAGCTCTTCGACGCGCTGGATGTGCTCGTCCATGGTGCCGCCCACGTCCATCAGCAGCAGCACCTTCACGTTGTTGTGCCGCTCCGGAATCATCTTGATGTCCAGCCAGCCCGCGTTGGCCGCGGTGCTGCGGATGGTGTCGGGCAGGTCGAGCTCCAGCTCATTGCCCTCGCGCGCGAACTTGCGCAACCGACGCAGCGCCACCTTGATGTTGCGCGTGCCCAGCTCCTGCGTGTCGTCGTAGTCGCGGTAGGCGCGCTGCTCCCAGACCTTCACCGCGCTCTTGTTGCCGCCCTTGCCGCCGATGCGCACGCCTTGCGGGTTCTGGCCGCTGTTGCCAAAGGGCGATGTGCCGCCGGTGCCGATCCACTTGCTGCCGCCTTCGTGGCGCTCTTTCTGCTCTTCCAGCCGCTTCTTGAGCGTTTCCATGAGCTCGTCCCAGTCCATCTTGGGCGCGTTGGCCTTCTGCTCTTCGGACAGGATGCGTTCGATTTCCTGGCGCAGCCAGTCGGCCGGAATGGGCTTGGTGAAGTCCGCGACCATCTCCACGCCCTTGAAGTAGGCGGCGAATGCGCGGTCGAATTTGTCAAAGTGCTTCTCGTCCTTGACCAGCGCGGTGCGGCTCAGAAAGTAGAAGTCGTCCATGCTGCAGGCATCGGGGTTGCGCGGCCCGACCACATCGGCCTGCAAGGCCTCCAGCAGCATCAGGTATTCCTTGACCGAAACCGGCAACTTGGCAGAGCGCAGGGTGTAGAAAAAATCGATCAGCATGGTGATCTCCTGTTGCGCTGGGTCAGGCGTGGCGCGCGCGCCGGTACAGCAACTGGGCCTTGGCCTCGGGCCACTCGCCCGCGGTCATGCTGTACATGACGGTGTCACGGATGGTGCCGTCGCGCCGCAAAGCATGACCCCGGATTACGCCGTCTTTGCGCGCGCCCAGGCGCTCGATCGCCTGCTGCGAAGCGAAGTTGAAGTTGTCGGTGCGCCAGCCCACGGTTCGGCAGTCCAGGGTGTCGAAGGCGTGGCCCATCATGAGCAGCTTGCAGGTGGTGTTGACATGGCTGCGCTGCATGCGCTTGGCGTACCACGTGTAGCCAATCTCCACCCGCTTCACCGCCGGCAGGATGTCGTGGTAGCTGGTGCTGCCCAGGACGTTGCCCGAGGCCTCGTCGATCACAGCGAAGGCGAAGCGCTCTGCGGCTTCGCGCATCGCCAAGGCGGTTTGGATGTAGGCACGGGTTTCGTCAGGCGCAGGCACCGAGGTGATGCGCAAGTTCCACAACTCGCCGTCGGCCGCCGCCTCGCTCAGACCCGCTTCGTGCGACAGGGTCAACGGCTCCAGGCGGATACCGTCATCACTCAGAACAATCGGTTGAACGAAGCTCACCGGTTTCTCTGGTTCATGAACACCAGCTTCTCGAACAGCGAGGTGTCCTGCTCGTTTTTCAACAGGGCGCCCACGAGCGGCGGGATGCTGACTTTGCTGTCGGCACTCTGCAGCGCCTCGAGGGGAATGTCTTCGGCCATCAGCAGCTTGAGCCAGTCGAGCAGTTCGCTGGTGCTGGGCTTCTTTTTCAGACCCGGCAGATTGCGCACATCGAAGAAGGTCTTCATGGCGGCGGCCAGCAATTCCTTTTTCAGTTTGGGGAAGTGCACGTCGACGATGCGCTGCATGGTCTCGGCGTCGGGGAACTTGATGTAGTGGAAAAAGCAGCGGCGCAAGAAGGCGTCGGGCAGCTCTTTTTCGTTGTTGGAGGTGATGAACACCAGCGGACGGTGTTTGGCGCGCACCAGCTCGCGGGTTTCATAGCAGTAGAACTCCATGCGGTCGAGTTCGCGCAGCAAGTCGTTTGGAAACTCGATGTCGGCCTTGTCGATCTCGTCGATCAGCAGCGCCACGGGCTGGTCTGCGGTGAAGGCCTGCCACAGCACGCCCTTGACAATGTAGTTGTGGATGTCCTTGACTTTCTCGTCGCCCAGCTGCGAGTCGCGCAGGCGGCTCACCGCGTCGTATTCGTAAAGGCCTTGCTGGGCTTTGGTCGTGCTTTTGATGTGCCACTGCAGCAGCGGCATGTCCAGCGCCTGCGCCACCTCCTCGGCCAGCATGGTCTTTCCGGTGCCGGGCTCACCCTTGACCAGCAACGGACGCTTGAGGGTGATGGCGGCGTTCACAGCCAGCATCAGGTCCTGGGTGGCGATGTAGTTCTCGGAGCCTTGGAATTTCATGGTGGGTGTGCGGTGAGGTCAACTGGGTGGGGCGGCGGCCGCCGGTGCCCGTGGCGGGGGCATTGCGGGGAGACTCCGGAACGGGTCTATATAATCACAGATTGATTTTTATCAACGTCCATCCCATTGTGCTAGCAAAATGATCCACCTGTTGACTGCCACCGTTCGTACCCTTGTCACAGCCGCGACGCTCGCGATGATGGGCACTTCCGCCATGGCCCAGGGCGCAACGGGCGACGTGCAGGCCGGCAAGCAGAAAGCCGAGATGTGCATCGGCTGCCATGGCATCCCGGGCTACCAGAACAGCTTTCCGGAAATTCACAAAGTGCCCAAAATTTCGGGCCAGTCGGACAAGTACATCGTGGCCTCGCTGGTGGCCTACAAGAAGGGCGATCGCAAGCACCCGACCATGCGCGGCATAGCCGCCGCACTGTCTGAGCAGGACATGGCCGACCTCGCCGCGTTCTACGCATCTCACGCCGACAAGACTGCGCCTGAGACACCGAAGGCCGCCAGTGTGAAGACGGCGGCGCTGCTCGAAAAGGGTGCTTGCGCTTCCTGCCATGGAGCCAACTTCAGCAAGCCGATCGACCCGAGTTATCCCAAGATTGCGGGCCAGCACGCCGACTATTTGTACGTGGCGCTCAAGGCCTACACGGTCGAAGGCAACCAGGTGGTGGGTCGCAACAACGCCATCATGGCCGGCATTGCCAAGCAGTATTCCCATGCCGAGATGCGCGAGATGGCCAAGTACCTGTCCACCCTGGAGACCGAGCTTTCGGTGGTGCCTCAGTCGCGTTTCCGCTGATAGCTCTAGCCTGAAATAAAAAGCCGCTCTTTGAGCGGCTTTTTTCTTGGGAGGAATGGCGCTTTTCCGGACCCAGATGTCATGACCCGGATCACCGCTGATCCGTCGCCGTCGGACCGCAGGTGATGCCTCCTGGGGGTGCCGAGAAGCGGCGCGGAGGGTTAGTCTTTGGTGGCGCGCTGGCGCACCTGTTCGATGTAGGACTCGCCGTCCGGGGGGCGACCTGCGCGCTGGCTTTCCCACAGCATGCGGCCCAGGCACTCCATCACCTCGTGGTGGGCGGCGTGCAGATCGCCGCGCCGCGCCGCCAGCAGCTCCACCGCCTGGCGGATGCCGGGCGGCTGATCGATGCTGCATTGCTCGCTGATCGACAAGTGCATGGACAGATGCAGGAACGGGTTGTCGGAGGCGGTCTGGGCCTCGCCCACGCGCTCGAGAGCAGAGGCCTCGTCGGCCAGTTCGGGGTGGTAGGCAGGGTGTTCGGCGATCCATTGGCCTGCCAGGGTTTCGATGGCCTGCATGGGCTCGGCGCCGATTTGCTTGCGGTAAACGCCGCAGAAGAAACGCCGGACGTCGGCCTGGGACGGATTGAACATGGCCAGTATTGTGGTCCATGGGGCGTACCCGGTGGGCTACGCGACGCGCCTGGCCCGCTATGCTCGCGCCACGATGCTGATCAACACCGATCCGTTTTTCTACGCCGTGGCAGTCCCTGCGGTGCTGCTGCTGGGCATCAGCAAGAGCGGCTTTGGCGCGGGTTTTGGCTCGCTCGCCGTGCCCATGATGGCCATTGCGGTCACGGTGCCGCAGGCGGCGGCGATCCTGATGCCGGTGCTGTTGCTCATGGATCTGCTTGGCATGGCAGCTTTCCGCAACAACGTGGACCGTGAGTTGCTGAAGTTCCTGTTGCCTTACGGCCTGGTCGGCATCGTGATCGGTGCTGGACTGTTCAAGTTGCTGGAGCCGAGTTGGGTGGCAGGCATCGTGGGCGTGTTCACGCTGCTCTTTCTGGCGCAGCGTCTTCTGTTTCCGCCTCAGTCGGATGCGCCGCCGCCTCCGAAATGGCTTGGCCGCCTGCTGAGCGTCACCTCGGGCTTCACCAGCTTCATCGCCCACGCTGGCGGACCGCCGCTCAATGCCTACGTGATTCCGCTCAAGCTCTCGCCGCTGCTGTTCACCGGCACCATGGCCTTCTTCTACTTCTTCATCAACCTGGCCAAGTGGATTCCCTATGCCTGGCTGGGTTTGCTCGACATGCAGAATATGCTGACTTCGCTGGTTTTGCTGCCGCTGGCGCCACTGGGTGTGTGGCTGGGGGTGCGGATCGCTCACCGAATCCAGCCCCGCCTGTTCTACCGGCTGCTGTACCTGGGCATGTTCCTCACCGGCCTCAAGCTGATCTGGGACGCGTTTCGCTGAGGCACAAGGCGTAACATCACGCTTCATTCCCAGTTTCCGAGGAGCTTGATATGCCGGTGGTGGTGGTGGCCAATCCCAAGGGAGGCGTGGGCAAGTCCACGCTGTCGACCAACGTGGCGGGTTACTTTGCCAGCCAGGGTCACGCGGTGATGCTGGGCGATGCCGACCGGCAGCAGTCCTCGGCCCTGTGGCTCAAGCTGCGTCCGCCGCAGGCGCGATCGATCAACACCTGGGCGGTTTCGGCCGATCTGATTGCCCGCCCGCCCAGAGATACCACCCATGTGGTGCTGGATACCCCGGCTGGCCTGCACGGTTGGCGCTTCAAGGACGTGCTCAAGCTGGCCGACAAGATCCTGGTGCCGCTGCAGCCCAGCATCTTTGACATCTACGCCACGCGCGCCTTTCTGGACGAGTTGGCTGAATCACGACATGCCGACAAGCTGAAGGTCGGTATCGTGGGCATGCGGGTCGATGCGCGCACCATCGCGGCCGACAAGCTGCACGAGTTTGTGGACAGCCTGGGCCTGCCCGTGCTGGGCTACCTGAGAGACACGCAAAACTACATCCATCTCGCCGCACGTGGGCTCACCTTGTTCGATGTGGCGCCGAGCCGGGTCGAGAAGGATTTGCTGCAGTGGCAGGGCATTCGAGAGTGGCTGGACACATAGGGCCCTCATGGTCCACCGCTTCGCGGGTCGCTGTCCCGACCCAGACAGGCCGGTGCTCCAACCGCCACTAGAGTTGGGCCCATGAAAACCTTTGAAACCCTGGCCGATCTGGCCGCGTGTGTCGGTCAGGAAGTGGCGGTGAGCGACTGGGTCACGATCACTCAGGAGCAGGTCAACCAGTTTGCCCAGGCCACAGGTGATCACCAGTGGATCCATGTGGACGTGGCGCGGGCGCAGCAAGGACCTTTCGGCGCGCCGATCGCGCACGGCTTTCTGACGCTCTCGCTCTTGCCTGTGTTTTTTGAATCGGCGCTGACGGTGCGTCAGTCCGCCTTGGGCGTGAACTACGGGCTCAACAAGGTGCGGTTCACCGCCCCGGTGCCGGTGGGCAGCCGCTTGCGCGCGCGCATGACGCTGTTGACGGCTCAGCCCATTGAGGGCGACGGGATTCAGATGACGTGGGGCGTGGCGGTGGAGCGTGAAGGCGTGGACAAGCCGGTTTGCGTGGCCGAGTCGCTGGTGCGTCGTTACCCCTGAGCGGGTCCGCGCATTAGCCGATGCGCACCAGCTGTTTCGGATCGACCCAGCCTTCGAAGTGCTCAATAAGCGCGTTGATGCGCTCGGCCGCAACGGTCTGGTTGTGTCGCTGGGAGATCAGCTGGTAAGCATCGTTGCGCAGCATCCAGAGTTCTTGCGGCGTCTGGGTGTGGTCGATCTTGTGGCGAAGGCGTGAGGAGGCGGTGGTGTCGCAGTCGCTGATGCAAGTCAACATGGCTTGCCGGATTGCAAGCAAGTTCTTCAGGCTGGGCGCACTGCGCAATGGTGGCTGGGCGTTGGGCTGAATGCCGAGCATTCGGGCAAGGGTAGCGATCAAGACAGTCTCCGCGCGGCTGGGTAAACCGCTGTTGGGTGGGTATCGTCCGTGGGTTGTGACGGACGGCACGCCGTGAATTCAACTCGTATTTTCGGGCCGGATGTGTTCGGATGGTTGGGCGAGCTCCCCAGTGCAACAGTGTGTTTTCTCACGCTTTACCCTCTTGGAAGCGTTGTTGGCGCCACGCTTCAAATGCCGTGACCGCCACGGCATTGGACAGGTTGAGGCTGCGCTGTCCCGCGCGCATGGGCAGGCGCAGGCGCTGTTCGGCAGGGAACTGCTCACGCACCGAGTCGGGCAGGCCCTGGGTTTCGGATCCGAAGACCAGCCAGTCACCTGCCTGGAAGCGGATGTCAAAGAGGTTTTGGCTGCCGCGGGTGGTGAGCGCAAAGCGCCGCTGCGGATCGGGCTGTTCGGTCGCGAGCAGCGCATCCCAGCTGCTGTGCCGCCTGATCTCGGCGTACTCGTGGTAGTCGAGGCCTGCGCGGCGCATCTGTTTGTCGTCCATCGAGAAGCCCAGCGGCTCCACGAGGTGCAGCGTGCAGCCAATGTTGGCGCACAAGCGGATCACATTGCCCGTATTGGGCGGGATCTCGGGTGCAACAAGGACGATGTGGAACATCGGGCAGGGCGGTGGCGGGCCGGTGGCCCGTGGTCAGCGCGGATCCGTCATCGGAACTTCTTGGCTCTCCCTGTGAAAAGAATGATACCGCCGGATGTATGGCCCAGGCGGCCCTTGTGGCGTCAGATCTGACAGGGTGTCGGTTCGACCCTGCGCGGGGCGTCCTGGTGTCAATGGGGCAGGGTGCGCGCGATCACCAGGGCCTGGACCTGTGCGGCGCCGGCCTGGCGCAAGGCAAAGGCGGCGCTGCGCAGCGTGGCGCCGGTGGTGCTCACGTCATCGACCAGCAGCACTTTGCGGCCAAGCAGGCGGGCGACATGGTCGGGATGTGCCGCGAACGCGCCGCGCAGGTTGCGCAGCCGCTGCTCGCGCGGCAGGCTGTGTTGGTCTGGTGCGTCACCGAGTCGCACCAGTGCATTGGCCAATCCAGGTGGCGAATCAGGCTGCAGGGCTCGCAAGGCCTTGACCAGTTCCCAGGCCTGGTTGTAGCCGCGGCTGGCGAGTCGACCGGGGCTCAAGGGCACTGGCACCAGCCAGTCGCTGGAGCGCAACAAGGCCGGCGTGTCCGATGCCTGCGACATCAGTTGAGCCAGGGGTCTGGCCCAGCCGGGCCCGTCGCGAAACTTGAAGCGAGCGATCAGGTTGTCCCACGGGTACGCGTAATCCATTGCCGCCACGCAGCGACACAGCGCGAGCGATGGGTCGCGCGTCTGGCAGGCGCCGCAAAGCGTCTCGGTCCGGCTCAGCGGGGCGGCGCAGGTGATGCAGCGCATGCGCGGCGTGCCGAACCGGCGCACGCAGCCATCGCAAATGGGCTGCGCCGGCCAGCGGCCACACACCTGACAAATCCCTGGTCCCATGCCTGCCGCTTGCCACAAGGTCTTTAACATCGGACCAACAATAGCGGTCAGCTCGCTCTCAAGCGTGTTGCACGCCCCATCTCATACCCCATCCGGATAGTCCGCTTGCCCTCGCCCACCGAAATCGAACCGCCAGTCCCGGATCTCGACGTATTGGCCGCGCGCCGATGGCGCTGCTTGCCGCGCACGCGAAGTCCCTGGTTGCATGAAGAGGTGGCCTCACGCATGGCCGATCGGCTGCAGTGGTTCCGCCAGTCACCTGAAAGCTGGTTGCACTGGGAGCCGCTGCTGGGCGGTATCGAGGCGCATCAGCGCCTGCTTGATTTGTATCCCGGCGCTGCCTGTTGGATCGCGGCGGACGCCGCGCCGGCTGCTCTGAAAGCCTTGCAGACGGGGGGGCGCCGCTCATGGAACCCGCTGGAGTGGGGTCGGCGCCGGGCGCCGGCACTCGCCAAAGCAGAGACCCGGGTCGACATGTTGTGGGCCAATATGGTTTTGCACCTTGAGCCGCACCCCCAGCGGCTGTTGCGTCAATGGAACAGTCACATCCGGACCGACGGATTTCTGATGTTCTCGTGCTTAGGGCCTGACACCTTGCGCGAGTTGAGAACGGTGTTCAGCCAGCAGGGTTGGCCGATGCCCCACCACCCGTTCACCGACATGCACGACTGGGGCGACATGCTGGTGCACAGCGGGTTTGCCGAGCCAGTGATGGATATGGAGCGGCTGACGCTCACCTACAGCACGGGCCAGGCGGTGCTGGACGATCTGCGCGAGCTCGGGCGCAACCTGCATGCCGCCCGCCATCCGGGCCTGAGGCCGCGCTGCTGGCGCCAGGCGCTGGTGATTGCCCTCGAAACCGGTTTGCCGCGCGATGCCGATGGCCGGCTGGTGCTGACGGTGGAACTGATCTACGGTCATGCCTTCAAGGCTGCTCCCAAACCGTCCAGAGGCCCGGCGGGTGAAGCGGCGGTGACGATGGAAGAGATGCGCGCGATGTTGCGATCGGGCCGGCGCTGAGCGGGCGTTTTGCGACATCTCACCTTGTCCTACTCGGGAGTGGAGCCTTTGCGGTCCGGCTGGTCGATGACGCTCGCTACAATTGTCGGAAATCAACGCAGATGGGGCATCTTCCCTGATCAACGCCGTCCGCCCATTCAGGTGCGAGGCGCCTTGACTGGAGTCGGTGGTGGTTCAAGCCAGCAATTCGTTCCGATTGGCAACAGCATCTGCAGACGGCTTGCACTGGATCCTGAGACGCAACTGTTCAGTCAGCCCAGCCCAGCTGGGCTTGACCTTCGGGTTGCTGAGCACCTTGTCGCTGTCGGTGGCACTGTTCTTCTGGTTTCAGGGGGCGGTGTTGGTGCTGCCCTTTGCGGCGCTGGAGCTGATGGCACTTGCCACTGCGTTTCTGGTTTACGCGCGCCACGCGGCCGACGGAGAGCGCATCAGCGTTCACGGAGGCCGGCTGGTCGTGGAACTGGAGACTGCCGGGCGCACCGAGCGTTGTGAGTTCGCGCGTGACTGGGTTCGCGTCGAGCCATGCACCGGGCACGGCCTGGTGGAACTGCACGCTGGAGGTCGCTCGGTGCGGGTCGGTCGCTACTTGCGGTCTGACCTGCGCCCTGTGCTGGCGAGGGAGATCCGGCAGGCGTTGAGAATGGGGTGAGGTTGGGGAAACGCGTTCGGCGCTGGCGGGTTTGGCTGGGCGAGGGCAGAAAAATTTGTTCTAATCGGTGTTGATATAAATCAATACTTATATTGAGGCGGAAAACGTGAGCAAGACCATGAAGACGGTGGTGAACCCAGGGAATCAAGGCGCGACTTGGCGCTCGGCAGGCATCGCGCTGGCGGCCACACTTGGCGCCTGGGGCACTGCCCTGGCGCAGAAGGTCAATGACCTGCCAGGCGGTCCGGCCGTCAACCAGCTCAACTTTGCTCCAGCGGTGACCAAGATCGCCGAAGAACAGCACTGGCTGCACTGGTTCATGATGGTCATTTGCGCTGTGATCTTTGTGGTCGTTTTCGGCGTGATGTTTTATTCCATCCTGAAACACCGCAAGTCGGTAGGTCACAAGTCTCAAGTGCTGGCCGAGCCGATCTGGGTCGAGCTGGGCTGGACCATCGTGCCGCTGTTGATCGTCATCGGCATGGCGTTGCCCGCGACCAAGGTGCTTGTAGCCCAGAAGGACACCACCAACAGCGACCTGACCATCAAGGCCACGGGCATGCAGTGGAAGTGGGGTTACGACTACATCAAGGGCGAAGGCGAGGGCATTGGTTTTCTCTCCACCCTGGACAACAGCCACCGCCTGATGTCGAGCAGCGGCAAGCCACCGCCTACCGACGACTACCTGCTCAAGGTGGACAATCCGATGGTGGTGCCCGTGGACAAGAAGGTTCGCATCATCACCACCGCCAACGATGTGATCCACGCTTGGATGGTGCCAGCCTTTGGCGTCAAGCAAGACGCGATCCCCGGCTTTGTGCGCGACACTTGGTTCCGCGCCGAAAAGACCGGCGACTACTATGGTCAGTGCGCCGAGCTGTGCGGCAAGGAGCATGCCTACATGCCCATCCACGTCAAAGTGGTGACGGCGGAGGAATACACCGCCTGGGTCGACGCCCAGAAGAAAGCCATGGCCGCTGCCGCGGACGACCCGACCAAGGTCTGGAACCTGGCCGACCTGGTGCAGCGTGGCGAGTCGGTGTATGCCGCCAACTGCCTGGCCTGCCACGGTGCACAAGGCAAAGGCGCCGGCCCAATCAAGGCGCTGGACGGCTCGGCCCTGGTGGTCAATATGGACAAGTCCCCAATGATCAACGTATTGCTCAATGGTCAAAACAACGGCGCCATGCCGGCCTGGAAACAGCTGTCCGACACCGAGCTGGCGGCCGTGATGACCTACACCAAGAACAGCTGGTCGAACCAGACCCAGCGGCTCGTGCAACCGGCCGAGGTGCTGGCTGCTCGCCAGTGATCCGTCGACAGCACAACACATACTGAGCATCAAAGGAATCGATCATGAGTGCAGTTCTCGACCACCACGACGCCCACGGCCATGACCACGATCACCATGCCCCCGCGGGCTGGCGTCGCTGGGTCTATGCGACCAACCACAAAGATATCGGTACGCTGTATCTGCTGTTCGCCTTCACCATGCTCATGGTGGGCGGTGTGCTGGCGCTGGGCATCCGTGCCGAGCTGTTCCAGCCTGGCCTGCAACTGGTGAACCCAGGGCTGTTCAACCAGCTGACCACGATGCACGGCCTGATCATGGTGTTCGGCGCCATCATGCCGGCCTTCGTGGGCTTCGCGAACTGGATGGTGCCGCTGCAGATCGGCGCGTCCGACATGGCGTTTGCGCGCATGAACAACTTCAGCTTCTGGCTGATGATCCCCGCCGCGCTGATGCTGGTGTCCTCGTTTTTCATGCCCGGTGGTGCACCCGCTGCAGGCTGGACGCTGTATGCACCGCTGACGCTGCAAATGGGTCCGTCGATGGACGTGGCCATTTTCGCGCTTCACATCCTGGGCGCGAGTTCCATCATGGGCTCGATCAACATCATCGTGACCATCCTGAACATGCGTGCCCCCGGCATGACGCTGATGAAAATGCCGATGTTCTGCTGGACCTGGCTCATCACCGCCTACCTGCTGATCGCCGTCATGCCGGTGCTGGCCGGCGCCATCACCATGACGCTGACCGATCGCCATTTTGGCACCAGCTTCTTCAATCCCGCTGGCGGCGGCGACCCGGTGATGTACCAGCACATCTTCTGGTTCTTTGGTCACCCCGAGGTCTACATCATGATCCTGCCGGCCTTCGGCATCGTGAGCCAGGTGATCCCGGCGTTTGCCCGCAAGAAGCTCTTCGGCTACGCCTCCATGGTCTACGCCACCGGTTCGATCGCCATCCTGTCTTTTGTCGTGTGGGCGCACCACATGTTCACCACCGGCATGCCGGTGACCGGTCAGCTGTTCTTCATGTACTCGACCATGCTGATCGCGGTGCCCACGGGCGTGAAGATTTTCAATTGGATCGCGACCATGTGGAAAGGCTCGATGACTTTCGAGACCCCCATGCTCTGGGCCGTGGGTTTCATCTTCGTGTTCACGCTGGGCGGCTTCACCGGTCTGATCCTCGCGGTGGCTCCGATCGACATCCAGATGCAGGACACCTACTACGTGGTGGCCCACTTCCACTACGTGCTGGTGGCAGGCTCGTTGTTTGCCATGTTCGCTGGCATCTATTACTGGCTGCCCAAGTGGACCGGTGTGATGTACAGCGAGACCCGCGGAAAAATCCACTTCTGGGTGTCGATGATTTCGTTCAACATCACCTTCTTCCCGATGCACTTCCTGGGTCTGGCCGGCATGCCCCGCCGCTACGCCGACTACCCGATGCAGTTCGCCGATTTCAATGCGATCGCGTCGGTGGGCAGTTTCGTCTTCGGCATTGCCCAGGTCTATTTCTTTGTCGCCGTGATCATTCCCGCCATGCGTGGCAAGGGTGAAAAAGCGCCTCAGAGCCCGTGGGAAGGTGCCGAAGGTCTGGAGTGGGAAGTGCCCTCGCCAGCGCCGTTCCACACCTTTGAGAACCCGCCGAAACTCAACGCAGCCGCTACCAAAGTGGTGGGTTGATTGGCATCGACAACCATGAAACCGAACGAGCAGAAGAAGCACAACCTGCGCCTGGCGCTGATCCTGGCTTCGGTGGCCGCAGCTTTTTTTCTTGGTTTCGTGAGCAAGATGACCCTGTTCGGCGGCTGAAGTCCGGCGAGCCCTTTTAACCAGAGCATTGACCATGGGATTGAAACGCGAGAATTTCAAAATGGTGGGCAAGCTCGGCGTGATCACGCTGGGCATGTTCGCCTTCGGTTATGCGCTGGTCCCAATCTACCGCGCCATCTGCGAGGTGACGGGCATCAACATCCTGGCCTTGTCCGAGCGTGATGTGCCCGGCCGTTCCAAGGCGCCCGCCAACACCCAGGTGGACCGCTCGCGCACCATCACGGTGGAGTTCGACGTCAATGTGCGTGGACCCTGGCACTTCAAGCCCGAAGTGCGTTCTTTGCAGGTGCATCCGGGTGAGCTGACCACGGTGCTTTACGAGTTCCAGAACATCCAGAACCGCACCATGGCGGCGCAGGCTATTCCCAGCTACGCGCCCAAACAGGCCATGGCGCATTTCAACAAGCTCGAGTGCTTCTGCTTCACGCAGTACACCCTGGCACCTGGCGAAAAGAAAGAGTGGCCGGTTGCATTCGTGATCGACCCCAAGCTGTCCAAGGACGTGTCGACCATCACGCTCTCGTACACCTTCTTTGAAGTCGGTGGCAAGGTGCCAGCGGCGCCTCAGGAAGTGGCGGTCACACCCGTACAGTTGCCCAAAGCGGTGGAGGGGGCGGTGTGAGCGATCTGCCGATCCACCTTCGCAAGGGCTCGATTGTGGGCACGGTCAAGGCCGTGCTCTGGGGGTTTCTCGGTGTGCGTCGCCAAGCAGACTACCAAAAAGACATCGCCAGCCTGAACCCGATTCACATCATCGTGGTTGGCGTGGTCATGGCCTTGTTGTTTGTGGGCGGGCTGATCGCGCTGGTCAACTGGGTGGTTCGCTGATTGCGGATCATCGCAACTCTCGGTATTTTTAATCTAACAAGCGACAAGCGTTTAGGAGTGAGCATGTCTTCAGCCGCACACGGCACCACGCCGTACTACTTCGTCCCGGGCCCTTCGCGCCATCCGGTGATGGCAGCCATCGGCCTGTTTTTCGTCATCATGGGGGCGGGGCAGTGGGTGAACGGGGTGGGTTGGGGCGCCTACTCGGTCGCTTTTGGCCTGGCGTTCTGGTCAGTGGTGACCTACCAGTGGTTCCGCGATTCGGTCAGCGAAAGCCAGAGCGGTCTCTACGGCCGCAAGATTGACCTGTCCTATCGCTGGAGCATGAGCTGGTTCATCTTCTCCGAGGTGATGTTCTTTGGCGCCTTCTTCACCGCACTTTGGTGGGCTCGCACCCACTCGGTACCGGCCCTTGGCAACATCGAGAACGCGCTGCTCTGGCCCGACTTCAGCTCAGTCTGGCCCAGCGTTCAGGCGGGTGCCACGGCTTCACCGGCCGGCATCGTTGACCCGTTCCAGACCATGGGTCCGTTCTGGCTGCCCACGATCAACACCGCGTTGCTGCTCACCTCGGGCGTGACGCTGACCATTGCGCATCACGCCCTGCAGGCCGGCCAACGCGCCAAGACCATTGGCTTCATGTGGATCACGGTGTTGCTGGGCATCGTGTTCCTGGGCGTACAGGGCTACGAGTACTACCACGCCTACACCGACCTGAACCTCAAACTCAGCTCAGGCATCTTCGGCTCCACGTTCTTCATGCTGACCGGCTTCCATGGGTTCCATGTGTTTGTGGGCATGTTGATGCTGCTGTTCATCACCCTGCGCCTGCAAAAAGGCCACTTCACCGCCAAGAGCCATTTTGGCTTCGAAGGCGCAGCCTGGTACTGGCACTTTGTGGACGTGGTGTGGCTGGGGCTTTACATCCTGGTCTACTGGATGTGATGACCGGGGCGCCCCGGCGTCCTCTTGGCCCAGGAAAAAAAGCGCCGACCGGCGCTTTTTTCTTGAGATGGGCCCGAACGCCAGTTCAGGGCTGTACCGGCAATCCGGTGGGCTGGATCCAGCCCATCCAGTAACTGATGAGCACGACCACAAACAGCAGCACCGAAAGCCCGACTCGAAACGCCAGGGCGCGCGCCATGCCGTTGCGGGGAGGGGTCTGGGTGTCGGCGTTTTCGTCATCGTGCTGGCCACCCCGCATCATGAAGACCAGCGCCGCGCCCAGACTGCCGATAATGGCCACGAAGCTGGCGATAACAAAGTATTTCATGACCACCATTATCGGTGCCGTGCCCGTTCGCATGGGGACGTGGTCATGAGTCACCGAGGGCGGCGCTTCTGGATCGTCACCGCAGCCACCGTGATCACCCTGGCGATCACCGCTTCGCTGGGTCGCTGGCAACTGGACCGGGCGGCGCAGAAGGAAGCGCTGCAGGCCACGGTAGATCAGCGATCCGCTCTCCCAGCCCTCAATGAGCAGGCCGTGCTTGCTTCGAGTGACTTGCAGGATGAGATTCACCGGGCTGTGCGCTTGCGCGGCCATTGGCTGCCGCAAGCCAGCGTGTTCCTAGACAACCGCCAGATGAATGGCCGCACCGGCTTTTTCCTCATCACGCCGCTGCAGCTGACCGGCAGCGATCAGGCCGTACTGGTGCAGCGGGGCTGGGCACCGCGAGACTTCACCGACCGCAGCCGGGTACCCACCGTGCACACGCCCACTGGCGAAGTGGTCATCGAAGGCCGTTTGGCCCCGCCACCAGCCAAGCTATACGAGCTCGGCGAGGCCACGCCGGGACCGATCCGGCAAAATATCGAAGTGGCGGCGATGGCCGAGTCCTTTGGTTTGCGCCTGCTGGAGGTCTCGGTCGTGCAGACCGGTGACACCGCAGACGGCCTCTTGCGCGAGTGGCCTCGAGTGAATGCAGGCGTGCAAAAGCATTATGGATACGCCGTGCAGTGGTTTGCTCTGTGTGCACTGGCCGCTCTGCTGTACCTCTGGTTCCAGTTCATTTCCCCCCGCCGAAAGCCCGATCCCCATGGCCCAGTTGCCTGACGAACCCCTCACCCTGACCGTGCACAGTCTGCCGCAGCTGGACCAGGCGAGCTCGCGTTCAGCCGCCGCCACGCGATCAGGCCGCTGGAAGATGCTGGCGCTCTTCCTGGTGTGTGCGGCGCCGGTGATTGCGTCTTACTTCACTTACTACGTTATCCGGCCCGAAGGCCGGCGCAACTACGGTGAGCTGATCCAGCCGCAGCGCCCGATTCCCGGCCTCACGGGCGTGAATGCTGCGGGGCAGACGGTGCCGCTGTCCAGCCTGAAAGACCAGTGGCTGCTGATCAGCGTGGCCGACAGTGCGTGCGACAACGCGTGTCAGGACCACCTCCTGCTGCAGCGCCAGCTGCGCGAGACCCTGGGTCGGGAGAAAGGCCGGCTCGACTGGGTCTGGCTGCGCACCGGCGACGCTGCACTCACCGAGCCGCTGCAACAAGCCACCGCCGCCGCCGATGTATTGCGGGTCGACGCCTCCGAGCTCGCCAGCTGGCTGGAGCCCGCGCCCGGTCAGCGCCTGGAAGACCACCTGTACGTGGTCGACCCTCTGGGCAACTGGATGATGCGTTTTCCCGCCAACCTTGACCCCAAGCAAGCCAAACGAGACCTGGATCGTCTGCTGCGCGCCTCGGCGTTCTGGGACACGCCAGGTCGCAAACTGCCCTGACATGAAACTGCTGCACGCACCCGAGATCGCCGCTCCCGCCGGAGCCGGGCATCCCTGACATGGACATCCAGCCACTCTACGACCTCGCTCCCATCGCTCGCATCATGCTGCTGGGCGTGGTGATTGCACTCGGACCTCTGGCCTGGGTCTGGCTTCGCAACCGCGATGCGGCGCCCGCGCAGCGCCTGCGCGTGCTGACCCTGGTCACGCTGTTCCTCACCTTCGACCTCGTTTTGTTCGGGGCCTTCACCCGGCTCACTGACTCCGGACTGGGGTGCCCCGACTGGCCGGGCTGCTACGGCAGCGTGAGCCCGGTCGGTGCCAAGGAATCGATTGCGGCAGCCCAGGCCGCCATGCCCACCGGACCGGTCACCTTCTCCAAAGCCTGGATCGAGATGATTCACCGCTACCTCGCCACTGGCGTGGGTGTGCTCATCCTGGTCCTGGCGGCGGTGAGCTGGGTCGAGCGGCGCAGGCTCACGGTGTCGTTCTGGTGGCCCATGGTGACCCTGGTCTGGGTCTGCCTGCAGGGTGCTTTTGGTGCGCTCACCGTGACCATGAAGCTGTTTCCCGCCATCGTCACGCTGCACCTGCTCGGGGGCATGGCCTTGCTGGCCCTGTTGCGCGCGCAGTCCGTGGCCTACGAGTTGTCCGCGCCCGACAGCGTGGGACTTATCGGCGTTCCTGCACTGGCCCGCCGGGTGCTGGTGGGCGTGGTCGCGTTGCTCTGGGTCCAGATTGCGCTGGGCGGCTGGGTGAGCACCAACTACGCCGTGCTTGCCTGCAGCGACTTCCCGACCTGTCAGGGCAGCTGGTGGCCAGAAATGGACTTCGCACACGGCTTCACCCTGTGGCGCGAACTGGGCATGACACAGGCCGGCTACGGTCTGCCTTTTGCCGCCCTCACGGCTATTCACTATGTTCACCGCCTTAGCGCCTATCTGGTGTTTGCTGGCATGGGCTGGCTGGCCTGGTTGCTGTGGTCAACGCCGCAAACCCGTCGCATCGCCAAGGGACTGCTGCTGCTGGCTGCCTGGCAATTCGCCAGCGGACTGACCAATGTGGTGCTGGACTGGCCCTTGCTGGCTGCGCTGGCGCACATCGCGGGCGCCGCTGCCCTGGTGATTCTCACGACCAGCGCGCTCATGAGCACCCGCAGCGCCGACCAAACCAGCGCTGCGCCCGCCCTGAACCTGTCACGATCGACTCCATGAGCACCGTCTCCTCCTCTGCTGTCGCCCTGCCTTCGGCCTGGCGCCAGTACCACGCGCTGACCAAGCCGCGCGTGATCCAGCTCATCGTGTTCTGCGCGCTGATCGGCATGGTGCTGGCGGTGCCGGGAGTGCCGGGCTGGGCCGACGTGCAACTGGCCGCCATTGCCTGTTTCGGCATCTGGCTGGTGGCTGGCGCGGCCGCGGCGTTCAACTGCGTCGTCGAACAGCACATCGATGCCAGGATGAAGCGCACTTCGTGGCGGCCGACCGCCAAGGGAGAGCTGAGCAATACGCGCACGCTGAGCTTCTCGGCCGTGTTGTGCGCTGCCGGTTCGGCCATTTTGTACTTCTGGGTCAACCCGCTGACCATGTGGCTGACCTTCGCGACATTCGTGGGCTACGCAGTGATCTACACCGTGATCTTGAAGCCACTGACGCCGCAGAACATCGTGATCGGCGGCGCCTCAGGCGCCATGCCGCCGGTGCTGGGCTGGGCTGCGATGACAGGTGTGGTCGCACCCGAGGCGCTGATCCTGTTCCTCATCATCTTCCTCTGGACCCCGCCGCATTTCTGGGCGCTGGCCCTGTACCGGGTGGAGGATTACCGCAAGTCCGGTCTGCCGATGCTGCCAGTCACGCACGGTTCGGAGTTCACCCGGTTGCAAATCCTGCTCTACACAGTGGTGCTTTTTGCCGCCTGCCTCATGCCCTTCATCATGCGGATGAGTGGCTGGTTTTATCTGCTGTCGGCCGTGATCCTGAGCATCGGCTTCTGTACCTATGCGTTCGTGTTGTGGCGCGATTACTCCGATGCGCTCGCGCGCAAGACTTTTCGCTTCTCGCTCATCCATTTGTCGTTGTTGTTTGCGGCACTGCTGATCGATCATTACATTTGATCTCCCTGCACCGCGCTGCGCGCGTCGCCCCCCAGGGGGTGGCCCGCTAACCCGGTTCCGCGGTGCCTGGGAACCAAGCACCTCACCCCGGTCTAATCACGATGAAACTCCTCTCTGTCTCCCGTCGTCGTTGCTTGTTGGCTGGCGCTGCGGCGTTGGCGCTTTCGGCTTGCGGTGAAACCAAGGTCCCGTTCACCGGCATCGACATCACGGGTGCCGACTACGCCACCGGGTTCTCGCTGACCGATCACAACGGACAGCCGCGCACCCTGGCCGACTTCAAGGGCAAGGCGGTGGTCATCTTCTTCGGCTTCACCCAGTGCCCCGATGTCTGCCCGACTTCGATGACCGAAATGGCACAGGTCAAACAGATGCTGGGTGCTGACGGCGAGCGTTTTCAGGGGCTCTTTGTCAGCATCGACCCCGAACGCGACACGCCCGAGATCATGAAGGCCTACATGGCCGCCTTCGACCCCACCTTTCTCGCGCTCTACGCCAAGCCAGAGGAACTGCCCGAGGTGGCCAAGAGCTTCAAGATTTACTACAAGAAGGTGGTGGGCAGCTCGCCCGAGACCTACACGATGGACCACTCGGCGGGCAGCTACGTGTACGACCCGCAGGGTCGCGTGCGCCTCTACCACCGCTACGGCACGGGTGCGCAGGCACTGGCCGACGACTTGAAGAAGCTGCTGGCCGGCGGCTGATCGCCCGCTGCTCGCATTCAAAAAGACGGCACCCTTGGGTGCCGTTTTCTTTTGGGTTGCTTGCTCTGGCGAATCAGTCGACGCGCGCGCCGCTGATCTTGACCACACGCTCGTACTTGGTGCGCTCGCTCTTCATGAAGGCGTCGAAAGCCTCTGGCGTGCTGGGTGCAGGTTCGGCCATGAGGGTGGCGAAGCGGGCCTTGACTTCAGGCGTTCGCAGCGCCTCGGTGAAAGCGGCGTTGAGCTTGCGCACGGTCTCTGGCGGCGTGCCAGCCGGTGCAAACAGGCCCCACCAGGTGTCGATTTCGAACCCGGGCAGAGTCTCGGCCAGGGTCGGCACATCGGGCATCACCGCGCTCCGCTGTGCTGTGGTGACCGCCAGGGCCTTGATGCGGCCAGCTCGGATGTTGGCCGCGGCGGTGGCGAGGTTGTCGATGTTGAAGTCGACTTGGCCACCGAGCAGTGCGGTCTGCGCAGGGTTGCCGCCGTTGAAGGGGATGTGCACCGCGAAGAACCCGGCTTGGTTCTTGAACAGCTCGCCAGCGAGGTGACCCGCGCTGCCGTTGCCGCCCGAGCCGTAGTTGAGCTTGCCTGGATTGACTTTGGCGTACGCGATCAGGTCGGCCACCGAGTTGATGTTGAGCCGCTTGGCCGCATCGGCATTGATGACCAGCACGTTGGGCACACGCAGCATCTGGGTGATGGGCACCGTGTCCTTCACCGGGTCGTATGGCAGGGTCTTGAACAGCCAAGGGTTGATGCCATGCGAAGCGGTGGTGGCCACGCCGATGGTGAGGCCGTCGGGCGCGGCCTTGGCCGCAGCAGCCACGCCGATGTTGCCGCCTGCTCCGGCCCGGTTCTCGATGATCACTGTGCCCAGCGAGCCCTTGACGGCTTCGGCGAGCACGCGCGTGGTTACATCAATGGGACCACCAGCGCCGAACGGCACGATGATGCGCGTGGTGGTCTGCGCCATGCCGATGGCGGGCCAGACCAGGGCGGCTGCGAGTGCGGTGTTGAGGATGCGGCGGTGGATCATGGATTGGTCTCTTTCGCTTCTGTGCCATCGCGAGGTGGCTGTGAGTGGAAGGGTGAAGTGGGAGTCTAAAGGGCCTGTGCGCGCGACGGGTCTTCTCCAATCAACACCGCGGAACCGGCTTTGCCGGGCCGCAGGTGTTGCCCTTTGAGGGACGGAGCGCAGCGACGGGGGTGGGTCAAATTTTGTCCGCCGCACTCGTGAACGAGTCGGCAAAGAATTCTTCGGCTGGCAGCCCAGCCAGCGCGCTGAAGTCGGTGCGGGCCGACTCGATCACGATGGGTGCGCCGCAGGCGTAGACCTGATGACCGGACAGATCGGGAAAGTCTTCCAGCACCGCGCGGTGAACAAAGCCGGTGCGGCCGGTCCAGGCGTCTTCGGGTTGCGCGTCCGACACCACCGGCACGTAGCGCAGCTGCGGCATCTCGGCTAGGCGCGCTTCGATCCAGGCTTGTTGGTACAGGTCGGCCGGGCGGCGGCCGCCCCAGTACAAGGTGGCGGGCCGGCTGATGCCCTTGAACTGCATGTGTTCGATCAGCGCCTTGATCGGTGCAAAGCCGGTGCCCGACGCCAGCAGCACCATGGGCTTGGGGCTGTCTTCTCGCAGGTAAAAGCTGCCGTAAGGCCCTTCGATGCGCAGGATGTCTTTTTCCTTCATCGCACCAAACACGTGGTCGGTGAACTTGCCACCTGGCATGTGTCGCAGGTGCAGCTCCATCTGCGGTGCGGCGCTCTGGGTATGTGGCGCGTTCGCCATCGAATAGCTGCGGCGCTCGCCATCGCGCAGGAGAAACTCGACGTACTGACCTGCGTGGTACTGAAACGTGTCACTCGCGGGCAGCTGCAGGCGCAGCACCATCACGTCGGGCGAGGCGCGCTCCAAAGCGCTCACGCGCACCGGCATCTTCTTGATGGCATAGGCGCCAGCTTCCGTGACTTGGCGCGACTCCAGCACCACATCGCTGTGCGCCACACCGCAGCAGGTCAGCACAAAGCCGGCTTCTTCTTCCTCGGCGCTCAGCGCCTTGGACTGGTGAGGTCCGTGGACCACGCTGCCACTGAGCTTCTTGCACTTGCAAGATCCGCAGGCGCCGTCCTTGCAGCCGTAGGGCAAGCCGATGCCCTGGCGAATGCCGGCGGCCAAGATGGCTTCATCCGGGCCGGCGCTGAAACTGCGCCCGCTGGGCTCGATGGTGATGGTGAATGTCATACTGATTGTCAGGAGAGCGCACACCTGCACGCTGCGGTGTGGCAATGGCAAACCGCCATTCTCGCAAATTCGACAAAGGCCGCGATGCGGCAATGGCTTGGGGACTGGCATGGGCTTGATGGGCGCATTGCCCGCGCGCTTTCGGCGCGAGCGGGTGTTGATCGTGGGCTGTGGTGATGTGGGGCAGCGGGCGGCAGCAGTGCTGGGCGCAGGCCGGCGCCTCACGCTGCGCGCCCTCACCTCGTCACCCGATCGCCGCGCCGAACTGCGCGCGCGGGGCATCACGCCGCTGTTGGGCAACCTGGACGATGCGCGCGGCCTGGCGCGCCTGGCTGGTCTGGCTACGCGCGTGCTGCACCTGGCGCCTCCGCCCTCGGGCGAGCCGGTCGACTGGCGATTGGATCCGCGCACGCGAGGCTTGGTGCGTGCGCTGATGCTGCGCTCGCTGCCGAGCACCCTGGTCTATGGGTCCACCAGCGGTGTGTATGGCGATCAGCAAGGGCGTTGGGTTTCGGAAGCCACACCCGTGGCGCCGCTCACGCCTCGGGCCTGGCGGCGCGTGGATGCAGAGGCGACGGTGCATTGGCTGGGTCGTGCCAGCGGCGTGCGCACCACGGCGCTGCGCATTCCTGGCATCTACGCCGTTGACCGCGATGGTGGCACGCCGCGCGCGCGCCTGATGCGCGGCACTCCGGTGCTGCAGACCGAAGACGATGTGTTCACCAACCACATCCATGCCGACGATCTGGCGCGGGCCTGTGCGCTGGCGCTGTGGCGTGCCCGTCCCCAGCGCAACGTGAATGTGAGCGACGACACCGAGATGAAGATGGGCGACTATTTCGACTTCGCCGCCGACCTCTACGGTCTGCCGCGCCCGCCGCGCGTGCCGCGCGCTGAAGCAAGCGAGCGCTTGCAGCCCATGGCACTGAGCTTCATGAGCGAGTCGCGCCGCCTGCACAATCAGCGCATGAAGCACGAACTGGGCTTGCGCCTGCGCTATCCCACCGTGCGCGAGGGGCTGGAGGCGTGAAGGCTCAAGCGGTCGGCGCCAGGGTGCTGAGCAGCCAAGCGGTGTAGCCCAGGTAGATCGCCACCAGCAATCCGCCCTCGAAGCGGTTGATCCGGCCTGGGCCGCGAAATCCCCAGCCCAGAACAAACAGCAACACCGTCAGACCCGCCATCACCGGCAGGTCGCGCGTGAGCAGCGTGGGCTCGATGTCCATCGGCGCGATCACCGCTGCCAGTCCCACGACCGCCAGGGTGTTGAACAGGCTGGAGCCGAGCACATTGCCCAACGCAATGTCGTCTTCCCCCTTGCGCGCCGCGACCACACACGAGGCCAGCTCGGGCAGCGAGGTGCCGATGGCCACCACCGTGAGGCCAATCACCACGTCGCTCACGCCCAGCGTCTGTGCGATCGTTACGGCGCCCCACACCATCAGGCGCGAGCTGCCCACCAACACCAGCAAGCCCAGTCCCAGCCACAACAGGGCGCGGTTCAGCGGCATCGCGCCGGCGCTCAGCTCGGTGGCGGTCTCCAACGCCAGCGAGTCGCGGCCCTGCCCGCGCGCGGCCACGATCGACCAGGCGATCAACCCGCCAAACACGGCAAGCAGCAACACGGCGTCCCATCGCGTGAGCAGACCGTCCCAGACCAGCAGCGCGGAGAGCGCCGTCACTGCGATCAATATCGGCAGCTCCTTGCGGAGGATCACCGACTGCACCGCGATCGGCGTGATCAGCGCGGTGATGCCCAGGATGAGTGCCATGTTCAGGATGTTGGAGCCCCAGGCATTGCCCAGCGCCAGGCCGGGGCTGCCCTGTGAGGCCGCGAGTACCGACACCACCATTTCCGGGGCCGAGGTGCCAAAGCCAACGATCAGCATGCCCACCAGCAGCGGCGGCATGGCGAAGTGGTGGGCGGTGGCTGATGCACCGTCCACGAATCGGTCGGCGCTCCACACCAGCAGGACAAGGCCTGCCAGCACGGCGAGGGATGGCAAAAGCATGAAGAAAACCTGAAAGCGGGCTGAGCCGGTGAATGACAATGCCCATTGTCTCAGCACAATTTCGGCCTCCCGACTTGGCGCGCCACGCCTGTTCCATCCCACCATGCATTTGCCCGACGCCGAAACGTCTGCCTTCGATTCGTCCGCCACGCAGGCGCGGCGCTGGGGGCGGCGTCTGCTGCATTCGCGCTGGGCCCTGATGGCACTGGCGGTGGCGCTCATGCTGCTGCTGTTGTGGGTCTGGCGCCCGCTGATGCTGATCCCGGGTACGCAGCAACTGGTGATGCCCGGAGGTGACCCGCACTTGCGCGCGCTCATGCGCACCATCTCGGCAGCCGAGTCCAATGTGATGCGGCCGTACCACGTGTTGCACGGCGGTGGTGCGGTGGGTACGCTGGAGCGCCACCCGAACCGCTGTGAGGCCATCGGCCAGGGGCCCAACCGAGGCAACTGCTCGACCGCCGCGGGCCGATATCAGCTGCTCTACAGAACCTGGCTGGAGCTCGCGGCGCGTTACCACCCCGATCGAACAGACGACGCGCTCGACGCCGTGAGCCTGAGCTTTTCGGCGCTGAATCAGGACGTCGTGGTGCACGCCTGGCTGGCCGACCCGCGGCCGTGGCGAACCGACCTTTCAGCGCAGTTGCGCCAGGGGCGCGTGGTGCCGGTGCTCCGCCGGCTCTCTGGCACCTGGACCAGCCTGGGTTACGGCATCGAGACCAACAGCATGAGCCGCGAACTGCCAGGTCTGTACCGTCGACTGCTGAGCGACGAACTGGACCGTGCCGAGCGTGGCGAGGCCGCTGGGGACGGCGGCAAAAAAAAAGCCGCACAGCGCTGAAGCGCTGTGCGGCCTGTAAGGTGGTGCCCGGGGCCGGAATCGAACCGGCACGCCTTGCGGCGGGGGATTTTGAGTCCCCTGCGTCTACCAATTTCACCACCCGGGCTGAAACTCGTGCAGCCCGAAATTATGGCACAGTGCCATCCATGAACTACCCAACGATTGAAGACGCGATCGGTCAGACGCCCCTGGTCGCACTGCAGCGGATCGGTGCTGCGGAGAACCGCGCGAAAGGCAATGTGCTGCTGGGCAAACTCGAGGGCAACAATCCCGCCGGCTCGGTCAAGGACCGGCCCGCGGTCTCGATGATTCGGCGCGCCGAGGAACGCGGTGACATCCACCCGGGCGACACGCTCATTGAAGCCACCTCGGGCAACACCGGTATTGCGCTGGCGATGGCCGCGGCCATCAAGGGCTACCGCATGGTGCTCATCATGCCGGAGGACCTGTCCATCGAGCGGGCGCAGACCATGAAGGCGTTTGGTGCCGAGCTTATCCTCACGCCCAAAAGCGGAGGCATGGAATCGGCGCGCGACCTGGCCGAGCGCATGCAGGCCGAGGGCAAAGGTCGAGTGCTGGATCAGTTCGCCAACGAAGACAACCCGCGCATTCATTACGAGACCACTGGCCCCGAGCTGTGGGCACAGACGCACGGGCGCATCACCCACTTCGTGAGTGCCATGGGCACCACCGGCACCATCACCGGCGTCTCGCGGTTCCTCAAGGAAAAGAACCCGGCCGTGCGAATCGTGGGCGCGCAACCGCAGGAGGGCTCGCGCATTCCGGGCATCCGCAAATGGCCGGTGGAATACCTGCCCAAGATTTACGATCCCAGCCGCGTTGACGAAATGGTTTACGTGAGCCAGTCGGATGCCGAGGACATGTGCCGGCGCCTGGCACGCGAAGAAGGCATCTTCGCCGGCATCTCGGCTGCCGGCGCTTGCTGGGTGGCTATGCAGGTGGCGCAGCAAGTGGAAAATGCCACCATTGCCTTCATCGTCTGCGACCGGGGTGACCGCTACCTGTCGACTGGCGTGTTCCCGGCATGAGGATGACCACCCCCGCGCCGCTGTGCGTCACCCCCCCACGGGCTGATACCTGCGGCTCGGCGGAGCCGGTTCTGCGGTATCCCTGAGAAGGACTCCCCTTCATCCTCAGCATTTCTGGCCCCGAGAAGTGCACCTCTTCGAATCCGATGATCACTGAGTACCGGTTTTGTCCGATTTGTGCCTCGCCGCTGGCCTTGCGAAGCGAGCTGGAAGACGCGGGCCTGACCGAACGGCTGCGCTGCCCCGCATGCGACTTCACGCACTGGAACAACCCCACGCCAGTGTTGGCGGCCATCGTCGAGCTCGACGGCCATGTGCTGCTCGCGCGCAATGCGGCGTGGCAACATCGCATGATGGGGCTCATCACCGGATTCATGGAGGCGGGCGAGACGCCAGAGCAGGGCATCGCGCGCGAAATCGGCGAGGAGACCGGGCTCAGCGTGAGTGCACTCGCTCTGGTGGGGGTTCATGATTTTCAGCGCATGAACCAGGTCATCATCACTTACCACGCGGTTGCCCACGGAGAAGTGCGGCTCTCGCCTGAGCTGGCCGAGTACCGGCTTCTGAGACCCGAGCAGGTGAAGTGCTGGCGAGCAGGTACCGGTCTGGCGCTTGCCGACTGGTTGCGCAGTCGAGGCCACGAACCGGTGTTCATGGAATGGGCCTCCGCCGCGGAGCCGAGTGCCCCCGCGCCGGACGATGGCGCCGGCCAGCCAGGTTTGCATCCGTCGGCACCGCCCGGTCAGGCCGCTTAGAATCGGGTCTCCCAAGGATTGACCATGAACGCAGACAAAGAACTTGATGCACGCGGCCTCAACTGCCCATTGCCCATTCTCAAGGCCAAGAAAGCCCTGGCCGAAATGACCAGCGGTCAGACGCTGCGCGTGGTGTCCACCGATGCCGGCTCGGTGCGCGATTTTCAAGCCTTTGCCAAGCAGACCGGCAACGAGCTGCTGGAGCAGCAGACCCAGGGCAACGAACACATTTCGGTGCTCAAGCGCCGCTGAATTCACCATCCACCGGCGGATCTGAACCGTTCCTGCTCTTCACCGGCCATGGAAGTCCTGCTGATTGATCCCCTGGTGCCCGAGGCGCTGGCCTGGTTGCAGGAGCGACATGAGGTGAGTTTTCGTCCCGAGTGGGGTGACGATCCGATCGAGCTGCGCAAGAACGCCTACAAGACCCGCGCCCTGGTGCTGCCGCCGCACGTGGTGGTGTCACAGGAATTCCTCGATTTTTCGCCCAAGCTGCAGGTGATTGCCCGCATGCAGATCTCCAGCGACAACACCGATCTGGAAGCCTGCGCGCGGCGCCGGGTGCGGGTGGTGCAGGCGCGCAGTGCGACGGTGCGCTCCAACGCCGAGTACCTGTTGTACGGCCTGCTCATGCTGTACCGGCGCGGCATGATCAGCGCGCTGTTGGGCCGCAAGATTTCTCAGGTGCGCATGGGCCGCGAGCTCGCGGGCAGCACCGTGGGCCTGCTTGGTCTGGCGCCAGTGGCGCACACCCTGGCTCCCATGCTCAAGAGCCTTGGCGTTCGCCTGCTGGGCTACGACCCCGCGGTCCACCACGCTGCGCCTCTCTGGGACAAGCTGGGTGTGGAGCCGGTGACGATCAACGAGCTGCTCGCGCGCTCGGATGCGGTTTCGCTGCAGGTGGTTTACGCCTCGCGTTTTCGTGGCTGGATCAACGAGCGCCTGCTGAGCCACTGCAAACCTGGCCAGCTCTGGGTGGGCGTGAGTCGCAGCTCGCTGTTTGATATCGAGGCCCTGGCCCTGGCCCTGAGCGACGGGCGCATCGACGCCTGCCTGCTCGACGGTGCCAACCCCTCTTTCGCGGCCGCCGGCACGCCTTTGTACGACCTGCCCAACCTGCACCTCACGCCGCGGCTGGGCTCACACACCCGCGAGGCCAAGCTGCGCGCAAGCTGGTACGTGGCGCACCGCATTCACGAAACCCTGTCACCCTCGGTGGCCAAGGAAGAAAGCCGTCACAGCGACTTCTCCGTGCTCGACAGCCTGGATTACGCCGAGCAGGAAGATCCGCAGTCGGTCACGCCGTCGCAGTGGGACTCGATCGAGTCTCACCAGCGCTGAGGTCTGGTGCCTGGTGCGCGCTCACAGGCGTGCGATCTGCTCGCGCAGCTTGGTGAGTGTGGCGCCGAAGTCGGCCACACGCTGCTTCTCCTGATCAATCACCGCCGCTGGCGCCTTGGCCACGAAGGCCTCGTTCGACAGCTTTGCGTTGGCCTTGGTGACTTCGCCCTCCAGCCGGGTCACTTCCTTGGTCAGGCGGGCCTTCTCGGCGACCACGTCAATTTCCATGAACAGGCACAGGCGCGCAGCCCCGACCATCGCCACCGGAGCAGCCTGCGCCGCAGCCGACCAGCGAGCTTCGTCGGCAAACACCTGAACCTCGCTCAGCTTGGCCAGTGCTTGCAACACAGGTGCCACGGCGGTCATGAACTCGGCATCGCCCAGTACGTAGAGCGGTAGCCGGGTCGCGGGCGAGACGTTCATCTCGCCGCGCAGCGTGCGGCAGGCATCGACCAGGCTCTTGAGCCTGTTCACATGCGCCTCGGCCTCTGCGTCGATGCGTTCTGGCTGGCTCACCGGGTAGGCGGCGATGCTCACCGATTCGCCCGCGCGCCCGGCCACGGGCGCCACCGTCTGCCACAGCGCCTCGGTGATGAAGGGGATGACCGGGTGAGCCAGCCGCAAAATGGTTTCCAGCGTGCGGATCAGCGTGCGCCGTGTGGCGCGTTGCTGCGCTTCGCTGCCGGTGTGGATCTGCACCTTGGCGATTTCCAGGTACCAGTCGCAGAACTCGTTCCAGACGAATTCGTAGATGGTGTTGGCCACGTTGTCGAGGCGGTACTCGGCAAAGCCCTGTGCCACCTCGGCCTCCACCCGCTGCAGAGTCGAGACGATCCAGCGGTCGGCCTGGCTGAACTCCAGGTAGCCGCCCGGCAGGCATTCGGCCGCGCCATGCTCCTTCAGTCCGCAGTCCTGACCCTCGCAGTTCATCAGCGTGAAGCGGGTGGCGTTCCAGAGCTTGTTGCAGAAGTTGCGGTAACCCTCGCAGCGCTTGCTGTCGAAGTTGATGCTGCGACCTAGCGAGGCCAGTGCAGCGAAGGTGAAACGAAGCGCGTCGGCACCGTAGGCCGGGATGCCGTCTGGGAATTCTTTCTCGGTCTGCTTGCGCACCTTGGGCGCGGTCTCGGGCTTGCGCAGTCCGGTGGTGCGCTTGTCCAGCAAAGGGGCGAGCGAGATGCCGTCGATGAGGTCCACCGGGTCGAGCACGTTGCCTTCGCTCTTGCTCATTTTCTGGCCCTGCGCATCTCGCACCAGGCCGTGGATGTAGACGTGCTTGAACGGCACTCGGCCGGTGAAGTGCGTGGTCATCATGATCATCCGGGCGACCCAGAAGAAGATGATGTCGTAGCCGGTGACCAGCACGCTGCTGGGCAGGTAGAGGTTGTAGTCGTCGGTAACGGCATCGCCTTGCTCGGGCCAACCCATGGTTGAAAACGGCACCAGCGCTGACGAATACCAGGTGTCGAGCACGTCGTCGTCGCGCCGCAGCTTTTTGCCGGGTGCCTGGGCCTGCGCTTCGGCCTCGTTGCGCGCCACGTAGACCTGGCCTTGCTCGTCGTACCAGGCCGGAATCTGATGACCCCACCAGAGCTGGCGGGAAATGCACCAGTCCTGGATGTTGTTCATCCACTGGTCGTAGGTGTTGACCCAGTTTTCTGGAACGAACTTCACCTCGCCCGATTTCACGGCCGCAATGGCTTTGTCTGCGATCGAGGTGCCGCTGGTGTTTTTCTCGTTGCCCTTGGACTGCATGGAGACGAACCACTGGTCGGTCAGCATGGGCTCGATCACCTGGCCGGTGCGCGCACAGCGCGGCACCATGAGCTTGTGTTTTTTGGTCTCGACCAGCAGGCCGGCGGCTTCCAGGTCGGCGACCACCGCCTTGCGTGCCACAAACCGGTCCATGCCGCGGTATTTGTCGGGCGCGTGTTCGTTGATGGTGGCGTCGAGTGCCAGCACGCCGATGATGGGCAGCTGGTGGCGCTGGCCCACGGCGTAGTCGTTGGCATCGTGTGCCGGCGTGACCTTGACCACGCCGGTGCCGAATGCGCGGTCCACGTACTCATCGGCGATCACCGGGATTTCGCGATCGCACAGCGGCAGCCTCACGTACTGACCAATCAGCGCGCTGTAGCGTTCGTCTTCCGGGTGCACCATCACGGCCACATCGCCCAGCAGGGTTTCCGGGCGGGTGGTGGCCACGGTCAGCGAACCGCTGCCGCTGGACAGCAGGTAAGCGATGTGCCACATGAAGCCGTCTTCTTCCTCACTCTCCACCTCCAGATCGGAGACCGCGCTCATCAGCACTGGGTCCCAGTTGACCAGGCGCTTGCCGCGGTAGATCAGGCCCTGCTCATACAGACGAACAAAGGTCTCGGTCACCACGGTCGAGAGCTTGGGATCCATGGTGAAGTACTCGCGGCTCCAGTCCACCGAGTCGCCCATGCGGCGCATCTGCGTGGTGATGGTGTGGCCGCTTTGCTCCTTCCACTCCCAGACCTTGGCCACGAAGTTCTTGCGCGCTTCAAGCGGCGTGGGTCCCATGTCGTGGCGGCTGATGCCCCGTTCCTGCAACTGGCGCTCGACCACAATCTGGGTCGCGATGCCCGCGTGGTCGGTGCCAGGTACCCAGACGCTGTTGAAACCCATCATGCGGTGGTATCGCGTCAACGAGTCCATGATGGTCTGGTTGAAAGCGTGCCCCATGTGCAGTGTGCCGGTCACGTTGGGGGGCGGCAACTGGATGGCGAACGCTGGGGCTCCCGCCTTGGGCTTGCCCGTGCCTCGAAAGCCCGCGACGCCGTAACCGCGCCGTTCCCACTCCGGGCCCCAGTGGGCTTCCAGGGCGGCGGGTTCGAAAGACTTCGACAGGCTGTTGAGGCCGGGCTGTTCGGATGGGCTGGACATGCTGTGATCGGGATTGGATGACTGGCCCGAGGCGCTGCGGGGTGCGCGCGGGCGAAGCGTCGATTTTACGGGGCTGCCTGTGCGACAGGCGCGGGCCGCTCCGCGCCGGGACAATGGCTGATCCTTGAGGAGATGCCCCATGAGACGCTGGTTGGTCGCGCTGTTGCCCGTGGTGGGCGTGCTGGCAGCCTACCTGCTGGCCTGGCCGGTGCCGATCGAGGCCCGGGTCTGGGTGGCGCAAGCGGATGCTGGCCACACGGGCCCGCACGCGGTCAACACGGCGCTGGCGGACCTGCAGACCTTGGACCTGGGTGGAGAAGAGGGCCCGGAACACGTTCAGGTGGGGCCGGATGGCTGGCTGTACGTGGCGGTGGCCAGCGGCAAGCTGCTGCGCATGCGGCCAGACGGATCTGAGCGCCAGGTGTTTGCCGATACCGGGGGGCGCGTGCTCGGTTTTGATGTGGACCGCGCCGGCCACCTGATCGCCGCCGATGCGGTGCGAGGTCTGTTGCGCATCGACCCGGCAGGGCAGGTCACGGTGCTGGTGGACCTGGTGGAAGGCGTGCCGATGCTGTACGCCGACGCGGTGGCGGTGAGTCGCGCTGAAGGGTCTGCGGAACGGTTCTATGTGTCGGACGCTTCGCAGCGCTTCGGAGCCCGCGACTGGGGAGGTACCTTCGAGGCCAGCTTGCTTGACATCATTGAACAGTCGGCCACCGGCCGGGTGCTCGTGCATGAGCCGGCCACAGGCCAGACGGCGGTGGTGGTGGAGGGCCTGTCGTTCGCCAACGGCGTGACACTGTCGGCCGACGAGCAGACGCTGTTCGTGGCGGAGACTGGGCGCTATCGCATCTGGGCCGTACCGGCGTCCGCGCGCAATCTCGACCTGTCCCAGGGACCAGCGGGCGGCGCGCGCATCGTGTTCGACAACCTGCCTGGCTATCCGGACAATCTCATGCGCGGTCTGGACGGTCGGATCTGGGTCGGCCTGACCAAACCCCGCAGCCCGTTGGTGGACCGCATGGCCGCGCACCCGCTGCTGCGTGAGATGACGCTGCGCTTGCCGCGTGCGCTGTGGCCCATTCCCCGGGCCTACGGTCACGTGTTTGCGTTCACCGAAGACGGGCGGGTGGTCGCCGACTGGCAGGATCCGAGCGGGGCTTACCCGGAAACCACCGCGATCACCGAGACGCCAGACCGGCTCTATGTGCAGAGCCTGCACGCGCGGGCGCTGGGCTGGCTGCCTCGGCCCGAGAGCTTGCGCTGAATCAGCCGTTCAGCGAAGGCGTGCTGAGCGGGGGCGATGCAGTCGCCTAGCGGCGCAGCGAACCCGTCAGCGGTAGAGCTCGGCGATCCCCTTTCACGATCACCACGGCATGGCGCATCGCGGGCACGCCTTGCAGTTTGGATTTTGGCTCCAACGGGTTTTCAAGTGGCCCACAACCAGCACGCGTGCTCAATCCGTGGCCCCTCCGTTTCCCGGTGGCGGTGTCCGCGGCTTCACCAGCGCTTCGGGGTGACGGGTCTGAGGAGGATTCTGTGGTGCACTTGTTGATGGCGATGAGAACGGTTATCAGTTGAGCACACCCGATAGTCCTGAGCAATTTGTCACATAGGGCAGAACAATTAGACGCAGTGCGCCCAGGCGCGTAAGGTCATTTTCGTCTCAGGGGCTGCCCATCCCGGCTGGCCCATTGAGCGTTTCTTCAACCCCAACCAGGAGATATCCATGGCCGCATTGAAAGGCTCGAAAACCGAGCAGTGCCTGAAAGACGCCTTCGCCGGCGAATCCCAGGCCAACCGCCGCTACCTGTACTTCGCGAACAAGGCCGACATCGAAGGCCAGAACGACGTGGCAGCCCTGTTCCGTTCCACCGCCGAAGGCGAGACCGGACACGCCCACGGCCACCTGGAGTTCCTGGAGCAATCGGGTGATCCCGCCACCGGCATGCCGATCGGCTCGACTCGCGACAACCTGGCCTCCGCTGTGGCCGGCGAGACGCATGAGTACACCGACATGTACCCAGGCATGGCCAAGACCGCCCGCGAAGAGGGTTTCGACGAAGTCGCCGACTGGTTCGAGACGCTGGCCAAGGCCGAGCGCTCGCACGCCAACCGTTACCAGAAAGCTCTTTCAGAGCTGGTGGACTGAAGTCCTCCCTTCTCCGCTGACGCGGCTTCCCCTCAGGGGAACGACACCTGCGGCCCGGCAAAGCCGGGTCCGCGGGGTCAGCTGAATTTCCCCTTCGCTGGTGTGTTCTTGCAAGTGCTTTGAGACCTTTCAGAGTGCTTCCAAAAGTCCGCGACAACATCCCCCTCAAGAGGAGTTTTTCCCATGGCCACCGAAGGCAACCTTGAAGCCCCCACCCGGCACGCGCTGGACTGGAAGAACCCCGATTTCTACAACGAGGAAAAGTGCTTCGACGAGCTGGAGCGCATCTTCGACATCTGCCACGGCTGCCGCCGCTGCGTGAGCCTGTGCGGCTCGTTTCCCACGCTGTTCGATCTGGTTGACGAGAGCAAGACGATGGAGGTCGACGGGGTCGACAAAAAGGACTATTGGAAGGTTGTCGACCAGTGCTACATGTGCGACCTGTGCTACATGACCAAGTGTCCGTACACGCCGCCGCACGAGTGGAACCTGGACTTCCCGCACACCATGTTGCGCGCCAAGGCGATCAAGTTCAAGAAGGGCGAGGTCGGCACCGCTGAGAAGCTGCTTGCCTCCACCGATGTGCACGGCCAGTTCGCCGGCATTCCCATCGTCGTGCAGGCAGTCAACGCCATCAACAAGACCCAGACGGCGCGCGGCCTGATGGAGAAGTTTGCCGGTGTAGACAAAGATGCCTGGCTGCCTGAGCTGGCAACCAAGAAATTTCGCTCGGCTGCGCCCGATGCACAGGCGAAGCAAGTGGTCGACGGCGAGAAGACGCCGGGCAAGGTGGCGATCTTCTCCACCTGCTACATCAACTACAACGAACCTGGCATCGGCTTGGATCTGCTCAAAATCCTGGATCACAACGACATACCGTACACCCTGGTCGAGAAAGAAAAATGCTGCGGCATGCCCAAGCTGGAGCTGGGCGACCTGGAGTCGGTGCAGGCGAGCAAGGAGGCCAACATCCCGGTGCTGGCGAAGTACGCCAAAGACGGCTATGCCATCCTCGCGGCTGTGCCCAGCTGCGCGCTGATGTTCAAGCAGGAAATTCCGCTGATGTTTCCCGACGACGCAGATACCCAGCTCGTCAAGGAACACATGTGGGACCCGTTCGAGTACTTCATGGCGCGCAAGCGCGATGGCCTGCTCAAGACCGAGTTCCCTCAAAAGCTGGGCAACATCAGCTACCAGATCCCTTGCCACGGCCGCGTGCAGAACATCGGCCGCAAGACCGAAGAGATGCTCAAGATGATTCCGGAGACCACGATCAACACGATCGAACGCTGCTCTGGCCATGCCGGTACCTTCGGCGTCAAGAAGGCCACCCACCAGCAGGCGATGAAGATTGGCAAGCCGGTGTTCCAGGCCATGGCCACCATGAAAGACGGTGCCAAGCCCGACTACATCAGCTCGGACTGCCCACTTGGCGGCCACCACATCGCGCAGGGTTTTGAAGTCAATGGCCATGGAGCACCCGAGCTGCAGCACCCGCTGAGTCTGGTGGCCAAAGCCTACGGGTTGAAATGACGCCCGCGCTCTTTCGCTGCGGGAGATGCGTTTTGCCTTGGGACGGCCCGGCGGCAACTTGGTATTTCTTGGGCGAAATCAACCATTCGGCCCAAATCGCACAGGAGTGATCTACATGCAACTCACCGGACACATCACCGCCGACAGCCTCATGACGCTGGAGGCTTACACCAAGTGGCGCAAGCTGCACAAAGCCGACGTCATCGCGCACCGCAAGCTGCGCAGTGTGACGCTGGGCGAACACATCAACCTGCAATTCGAAAGCGAAACCACCATCCGATACCAGATCCAGGAAATGCTGCGCATCGAAAAGGTGTTTGAGGAAGAGGGCATCCAGCAAGAGATCGAGGCTTATGCGCCGCTCGTGCCGGACGGCAGCAACTGGAAAGCCACGATGATGATCGAGTACACCGACATCAACGAACGCAAGCGCGAGCTGGCTCGGCTGATCGGCGTGGAAGACCGGCTGTTTGTCGAGGTCGAAGGCATGCAACGCGTGTACGCGATCGCCGATGAAGACCTGGACCGCGAGAACGACGAGAAGACCAGCGCGGTGCACTTCGTGCGTTTCGAGTTCACGCCGCCCATGAAGGCCGCAATCCAGGCGGGCGCAGCCGTCAAGCTCGGTTGTGACCACACGCATTACCCGGCCCATGTACAGATCGGACCCGAAACCCTGGCCAGCCTGGCGGGTGATCTCAAGTAAAGCGCCGCTTTGGCCATAATCAAGGCTTCCTGCGGGAGGCCTTTTTTTCGGCCCGATCTGCCGGCACGCCGAGCCCACTCCACCATGCTGTTCCTCATTTCTCCCGCCAAAGCGCTGGACTACACCACGCCGCCACCCGTCAAGACGCACACCCAACCGCTTTTCGCTGGCGATGCCGCGGAGCTGATTTCGGTGCTGCGCGAAAAATCGCCGCAGCAGGTGGCTGAGCTCATGAACTTGTCGGATGCGCTCTCGGGCCTCAATGTGGCGCGTTACCAGGCCTGGTCGCCCAAGTTCACCGCGCGCAACAGCAAGCAGGCCGTGCTCGCCTTCGATGGTGATGTGTATGGCGGCCTGGACGCCAAGAGCCTGTGCGCTGAAGACCTCGACTGGTTGCAGCAGCACCTGTGCATCCTGAGCGGCCTCTATGGCGTTTTGCGGCCGCTGGACCAGATGCAGCCCTACCGGCTGGAGATGGGTACGCGCCTGGCCACATCACGAGGCAAGAACCTGTACCAGTTCTGGGGCCGGCAGATCGCCGACTACCTGAACGAGCGCGCCCTGGCCGACAAGTCGCCGGTGGTGGTCAACCTGGCGAGCGAAGAGTATTTCAAGTCGGTGAACCTGAAGGCGCTCAAGCCGCGTGTGGTCACCTGTGTGTTCGAGGAAAGCAAGGCTGGGCAGCACAAGGTGGTGAGTTTCTTCGCCAAGCGGGCGCGCGGCCTGATGGTGCGGTTCGCGGTGCAACACCGGGTTTCCACACCCGCGCAACTGCAGGCTTTCGATGCGGAAGGCTACCGTTTCACACCCGGCGCATCGGGCCCTGACCGACTGGTGTTTCGGCGCCAGTCGACCAGCTGAACTGGCGCGCCACCTCAGGAGCAGCGCACATGAGCCAGAGCGTCACCCCCGAACTGCGGCAATGGATCGTTGAGCAGGCGTTGGCGGGCCACCAGCCCGAAGCGGTGCTGGACGCCATGGTGAAGGCCGGCTGGACCGAGGACGTCGCGGCGATCGCGCTGGAAGAAACCTTGCGTGATCACCTGCGCCAGCGCGCTGCAGGCAAGCCGGTGGCGCAGGTGGTGGCCCCCGCCCAGGCGACGACCGCGCAGGGCGTGCGGGTGCCTGATGTGGACTTGTCGGTCTCATCAGGTGAGGTGGATGTGGGTGATCGCCGGGTGCAGGTGGTGGCCAGCCTGCAGTCGCCGCGCGTGCTGGTGCTCGGTGGTCTGTTGTCGGGCGAAGAATGCGATGCATTGATTGCCGCTGCGCGACCGCGCCTGGCGCGCTCGCTCACGGTGCAGACGAAGACCGGCGGTGAAGAGCTCAACCCGGACCGCACCAGCAATGGCATGTTTTTCAACCGCGGCGAAAGCGAGCTGTTGAGGAACATCGAAAGGCGCATCGCGCGCTTGCTGAACTGGCCGGTGGAAAACGGCGAAGGGCTGCAGGTGCTGCACTACCGCCCAGGCGCCGAGTACAAGCCGCATTACGACTACTTCGATCCAGCCGAGCCCGGCACGCCCACCATTCTCAAGCGCGGCGGCCAGCGAGTGGCCACACTGGTCATGTACCTCAATCAGCCCGAGCAGGGCGGTGGCACGACCTTTCCCGATGCCGGTCTGGAAGTCGCGCCACAGCGTGGCAACGCGGTGTTTTTCAGCTACGACCGTCCCTCGCCTGCCACGCGCACGCTGCATGGCGGCGCGCCCGTGATCGCCGGCGAAAAATGGGTGGCGACCAAATGGCTGCGCGAAGGCGAATTCACGTGACCTCTCGTTTGACCACACCAGAAGACTCCCAGCTCGGCAAGGTCTCGGCTTATGTCGACCAGTACGACGCGTCCTTGCTTTTTCCCTTGCCGCGCGAGACCAAACGCCTTGAGATTGGCATCCAGGGCAGCCTGCCTTTTCTCGGGGCTGACCTCTGGACCGCGTTTGAGCTTTCTTGGCTCAACCTGCGCGGCAAACCCCAGGTGGCGCTGGCTCACATCACCGTGCCTTGCGAGAGCACCCACATTGTCGAGAGCAAGTCGTTCAAGCTCTACCTCAACAGCTTCAACAACAGTCGCTTCGCCAGTGCCGAGGCGGTGCGTGATCGATTGCGAGAAGACCTGAGCGCCGCCATCTGGCACGGTGGGCCGATGCTGGCGTCCACCGGGGTCCGGCTGTTGCTGCCGGAGCAGTTTGGCAGCGAATCGGTGCGTGAGCTTGACGGTCTGTTGATCGACCGGCTGGATGTGGAGTGCGAGCTGTACCAGCCTGCACCGCAGTTGTTGAGCGCGGCGCTGCACGAGCAGCCGGTGGAGGAGACGCTGGTGAGCCACCTGCTCAAGAGCAATTGCCTGGTGACGGGCCAGCCAGACTGGGGCAGCGTGCAGATCCGCTACAGCGGGCCGCAGATCGATCAGGCCGGCCTGCTGCAGTACATCGTGAGCTTTCGCAACCACAACGAATTTCACGAGCAGTGCGTCGAGCGCATCTACATGGACATCATGGCGCGCTGCAAACCAACCAAGCTCAGTGTGTATGCGCGCTACACCCGGCGCGGTGGACTCGACATCAATCCCTGGCGCAGCAGCCACCCACAGCTGCCACCCGCCAACGTGCGCACTGCGCGACAGTAGTGCTACTTTGACAGCGCACGCAGCGCGTCGATGTCCAGGATTTCCAGTTCGCCGCGTTGCAGCGCAATCAGGCCCTGGTCTTTCATCGCCTGCAGGATCTGGTTGGTGGTCTGGCGCGAGATTCCCAGCATGCGCGCCAGGTCGTCCTGGGTCACGCTGATGTGGCGGCGAAATCCGCCTTGGGTGGCAATGGGCTGCGTACCTTGGGCCAGCACCAGCAGGCGCTGCGCCAGCCGCTGGCTGGGTGGCAGCAGCATCTGCGCCTCCATGCTCACCAGAGCGAGCCGCAGCTTGTTGGCCATCAGCAGCCCGAGCTCGCGCCAGTGTGTCGGGTGCTCGTGCAGCCAGTCGCGCAGCGCCGCCTGCGGGATGTGCCACAAGGTGGTGGTCTCGGCAGCATGGGCGTTGTGTGTGCGCGGTGCATCGTCGAACAGACCGATTTCGCCAAACCATTCGGGTGGCGTGAGCACAGTCAGCACCGCCTCTCGAGCGGACTCGCTGCCTCCGCCGTGGCCGGAGAAGCGCATCGCGCCGGACACCAGGCCATACAGGCCGCAGGGCGCACCTTCGCGCAGAAAGAGCGCTTCGCCTGCCTGGAGCGTGCGCAGCCGACCAAGGCTCAGCAAGGCCTGGGCGAACTCAATCGGCAGGCGCTGGAACCAGCGCCCCTGCGTGAGTGGGTTCAAGTCGGCTGAAGCGGGCGGCGGGAGCACGGATGAGGGTTTTCCAGTAGAGCTTGTGTCGGCAGGCTGACAGACGCGCAGGCAGCGGGCGAGCGACCATCATGCGTCACGAACACCGCTTGTCCAGCATCATGAAAACCCTGACCGACCACCTGTCTCAGTACGCGGCCTACCACCAGGACCCTCGCAACGTCGCGACCCATGTGGTGGGTATCCCGCTCATTGTGCTCGCCATTGCCACGCTGCTGTCGCGCCCGAGCGTGTTGGTCGGCGAGTGGCCGATGTCGATCGCAACCTTGGTCGGCGTGGGCACCATCGTGTTCCACCTGCGGCTCGATCTGCGTTTTGGCGCGGTGATGGCACTGCTGATCGGCGCTGCGCTGTGGACCGGTCAGGTGCTGGCGGTGCAGACCACTGCCGTGTGGCTGAGCGCGGGTCTGGGCATGTTCATCCTTGGCTGGGCGATCCAGTTTCTGGGCCACTGGTACGAAGGCAAGAAGCCCGCTTTCGTCGACGACATCGTGGGTCTGTTTGTGGGACCGCTGTTTCTGGTGGCCGAAGGAGCGTTTGCGCTGGGTATGCGTCGGGAAGTCCAGGCAGCAATTCACGAGCGGCTCCAGGACCAGCCCGCCGCGCGCGCTGCCAGCCTGGCGCGCGCCTGATGGCCGGTCTCAGAGCATTTTCTGAATCAACGCGCCCTTGAACAGCACCGGGCCGGTCGGGCCAGTCTCGCTCGGCACACCGCCCTTGGGTTCCAGACTGATCGCCAGGGCGGGCACTTCGCGCACGTCGGCCTCGCCGGCAGTCAGCTGCAACAGCCGTTCCTGGCTCAGCACACCCAGTGAGCGCGGACCGCCCGAAGGTGGCAAGGCCCAGAGCTGCAGCGACTTGTCGGCGGCCTCCTGAAAACCTCCTACCCGTTGCAGCGTGAGCTTGTTGTTCTTCGGATCGAAGGTCACCAGCATGGAGGCGCTGGCCTGATCGTCGTTCAGCACCGCCACATACTCCACCGCGGGCGTGCTCGCCAGGCGCGCCTGCAGCTCGCCGATCTGTGACCCGAGGTCATCGCGCAGGCCCACGGCGGTCACCACCGCGAGCACCGTGGCCAGCGCGCCGGCCGCACTGGCGCTGCGCCACAGCGCCAGGTTGCGCCACCAGCCCCGTGTTTCGGGCCTGGACGGCTCGACGCGCGCTGCGGCCATGGTCGCGATGTCCTGATCGGCACGCACCAGGTTGTCGATGCGTGACCAGACCGCAGCAGCCGGCTCGTGCGGCGTCTGCAGCTCGTTCATGCCGGCCACGCGGCCTTGCCAGACCAGCGCGGCGGCGCGCACCACAGGCTGCTGGCGCGCCAGGGTTTCAAAGCGGCGCCGTGCGCCGCCGCGCAGCGTGCCCAGTGCGTAGGCACTGGCCAGCCTGTCCATGAGTTCGGGGTGTTGGCTGAGGTTCATGGCTGACACCTCACGCGAAGCGCGCCATGCAGGTGCGCAACTGGTCCAGGCCGCGCCGGATCCAGGTCTTCACTGTGCCCAGCGGCAGTTTGAGCTGCTGGGCCAGCTCGCCGTGGCTGAGGTCGCGCAGGTAAGCCAGGCTCACCACCTCGCGCTGCTTGTTGTCCAACTGGCTCAGGCACTTTTGCAGCGCGCGGGCTTGCTGGCTGGCCAGGCTGGTGTCCATCGGGTTGGGTGAGTCGCCTTCGAGCGTTTCGGCCATGGCCTCGTCGATCTCGTCGGTCAGGTGTTCGCGCTCGGTCTTGCGCTTGCGCAAGAGGTCGAGCGAGCGGCTGCGCACCATCAGGCCGAGCCAGGCCATCGGCGGGCTCAGCGAGGCGCGGTAGTCAGGAGCAGTGCGCCAGACTTGCAGAAAGGTGTCTTGCAGCGCGTCTTCGGCCCATTCGTGGCTGCGCACCACCCGCAGGGCCAGACCGTAGAGCTTGCCCGAGGTCAATCCGTACAAGGTCTTGAGGGCGGTCTGGTCTTGCGCGGCCACGCGTTCGATCAAGGCCATCAGCTCAGCGTCTTGGATGTCTGCCATGGCTGCATTGTGCGACAGCTCGCACACGGGGCTTGTCGATGCTGTGTGCCCGGTGCGCGGCGCCTCCATCAGGACCGCCGCCGGCGCGGCTGGATGCGCGTTTCCAGGCTCACTGCGGTGACCGGTGTGACGGTGATCGCCGTGGGTACCGCGTCCAGCAGCTGGTCGGCGTGCCAGACCCGCAGGCGAGCGGCGCCTTCGGGCACGTCGGGCAGGGTGGCCACGCCCTGGGCGTTGGTCTTCACCGCCCAGGGCGTGTCGGTGACGTAGATGCTGCCGCGCATGGAGCCGTGCAAGTGGCAGCCCAGCTGCATCGGGCCAGGCCGGTCGAGCGTGAGCGTGCTGCTTTCGGCGGCCTTGCCCTCGGCCTTACCGCCCAAGCGCAGCTCGAAGCCTCCCGTGGCCGTGCCAGCGAGCGCCGCCAGGCCGGCGGGCAGGCCTCGCACATGGTGCTCCCAGCGGTCGAGGTTGGTGAAGGTGATCCGCGAGCCCGCTGGCACCAGGCTGAGGGCGGGCACAAACTGCATCTTCTGCTGGGCGATCACCGCATCGACGGGAGTCGGTGCCTTGGGGCGGGAGACACTGTCCATCGGCTCCAGGATCACGACCGCGTCGGACAGGGGCTGGCCATCTCGCGCGAGCACGGTCACTTGCAGGGTGGCGGCCGGTGCGGCGCCAGCAGCCAATAGGCAGAGGGCCAGCGCGAAGGCCCATGGTCGGGTGCGGGCAGACGGGTTCATCGCGTGTTCGCCACGTCGCGGTGCATCGGGGCGAGCAAGGCCAGCATCTGGTTTTGTCGCTGGAAGGTAATGCCGCGCGCGTCCATGCTTTGCTGCAGCACCTCGACCAGCGCGCTGAAGTGGCTGCGCTTCACGTCCATGTTGGCGTGTGCCTCTTTCATGTCGGGACCCTGGTAGATGCAGGGCCCGCCGGACAACTGGCAAAGCTGGTCGGTCAGTGACTTCGCCAGGTTGTCCAAGTTGGTCTCCTTGAACTGGTCACCGATACGGGCATCGGCGCGCAGCCGTTTTACGAAGTCGTCCATCAGCGAGCGGATGCCCGCCTGTTCACCAAAGGCCTTGTACAGACCCGCAGCGGGTGCGACCGGATAAGCCGAGGCGGGTGAGGGCGTCGGCGCACTCATGGCCTGGGCGATGGCGTGACCACTGGCCATGGCCGTGGCGGTGAGGGTGATGGCAAGAAGCAGTTGTTTCATGGTGGTGGGAAAAAAATGGACAGGAGGGTCAGAACGCGAGCTGGGCCGAGAGGTAGGCGCCGGATTGTTTGCGCTGGTTGGTGGTGGCCGGCACGATGCGGCCGAGATCGACGTAGGCGAGGACCAGCGACAGGTTCTTGCTCGGCGCCCATGCGATGAACAGGTCTTTCCAGTCGTCGGCCGCCAGGCCATCGCCCAGGCCAGCGACGTTGCCGGCGCGCTGCAGCCGGTTGGGCATGGCGCGGTACTCGAAGCCGACTGCGAGGTTCTTGCGCAGCAGCCAGGCCACCGACAGCTCGGGCTGCACGCGGTAGCCGTTTTCCGAGCCGCCGAGCGTGGCACCGAAACCGAGCAGGCCGTTCTGGTTGGCGTTGGTGGCGCGCAGCGTCCCGTTGACCAGAATGCCTTGCGCGAGAAAGAGTTTGCTTGCACTCACATACAGATCGGTCCCGCTGCGTTTTGCGCCCAGCGCGGCCAGCGTGCCGTCCAGGCCGCTGGACTGCAGGCGTTTGTGTTGTGCACCGATGGCGATCTGCGGCATGAGCGTGTCGCTGTCGAGCACGGCATCGCCAGCCAGTCGCAGCTTGGCGCCAAAGACGTTCTGGCGCAGGTGCAGGCCGGGGAGACCGAGCAGGGTGCCGGTGATGCCGGTGTTGAAGTCCTGGCGGGCCACGGACAGCTCGACGCGGTCCTGGATGCCCACCGCGGCGCCCACCACGCTCAGACCGTAGTCGCGGGTGACTGCGCGGCTCACGAAGGCGGAGGCGCCGGTTTCGCCCTCGGCGGCCTGGGTACCGATCACGGCCCAGGGGGACAGGCCGCCGCCGGCCGCCCCTTCAATGGTGGAGACACCGCCGGTGAGCAGCAGTTTGCCGGTGTCGGCATGGGCTGGTAGGGCCGCGGCCAGGAAGCCAGACGCTGCGAGTAGGACCAGAGAGGATGCCCGTCGGTGGGGTAGAGAGGTGTGGGTCTTGGACATGGCGAAAGGAGTTCGAGAGGAGTGAAAGGGTGGAGGTGTGAGGGGTGGACCGGTGAGCGGCCAGTGCAGAACCTTCTGACCGGCTCACCCACTACGGGCGAGGGGGCTCACTGGATTCACTCGCGCTCAATTCCCGGTTTGAGATGGGGGTTTTCTGAATCCGGGTCGGGGATCGCTGCGTACCCAGGGTGTCGGCCACGCCAAAGCCTGCGCCGGCATCTGCTTCACCCCTTCGACTTCCCTCGATCCACAGGAAACCCCATGAACCTCACTGCTTCTACCCGTTCGAACCTCATCGCCGTGCCCGCCTCGCGCCGCAATTTCCTGCGCGCTGGCGGCGCCCTGTCTGCCACCGCCGTGGCTTTGCTTGCTGGCCGCGAAGCGCTGGCCGCCGGTGCAAAGGGCGACATGAGCCAGGACGTGTCCATCCTCAACGTGGCGCTCGGCCTGGAGCACGAGGCCATCAACGCCTACCAGCTCGGCGCTGGAAGCGGCCTGCTGCAAAAGCCGGCGCTCGACATCGCGGTGCAGTTCCAGGGTCACCACAAGGCGCACCGCGACGCGCTCATCGCCACCATCCAGAAGCTGGGCGGCCAGCCGGTGGCCGAGCAGAAGATCGAGGCCTATGCGCAGTCGCTCAACGCCGCGTCGCTGAAGAGCCAGGCCGACGTGTTGAGCCTGGCCGCTCGCCTGGAGCTGGGTGCGACCAATGCCTACCTGGGTGTGATCCCAGCGTTTGGCAACCGCGAGCTGGCGCAGGTCGCAGCTCGACTGGCCGCTGACGAAACCATGCACTTCACCATCCTGAACAACGCGCTGGGCCGGCAGCTGCCCGCGGGTGCGCTGTCGTTTGGCGCCTGAGCGTTGCACCGCGCGATCCTTTTCCCACCGCCCAGCCTTTCCGTTTCCGTTCAAGCCAGGAGAATTTTCATGATCATCAAAACCACGCTCGCCACCGCTGCCCTGGTGGCCCTGTCCGCCTGCGCTTCCAGCATGAGCGCCGGGCCCATGTCGGGCATGGCATCTGCTCAGGACGGCCTGCCCGACACCATGAAGGTACCCGCTGGCCAAAAGGTGGCCCTGGAGACCGTGGGTGTCGGCCAGATCACCTACGAATGCCGTGCTAAGAAGGACATGGCCGGTCAGTTCGAATGGGTCTTTGCCGGCCCCGACGCCCGGCTGCTCGACCGCAGCGGTAAGCCGGTGGGCAAGTACTACGGTCCGCCCGCGACCTGGGAAGCCATGGACGGCTCCAAGATCACCGGCAAGCAACTGGCGGTGGCGCCGGGCGGCGCGGGCAACATCCCGCTGCAGCTGGTGCAGGCCAGTCCGGCCATGGGCGCGGGCGCCATGAGCGGCACGACCTACATCCAGCGCCTGAAAACACGAGGCGGCGTGGCACCGGGCAGCGCCTGCGCAGCCACCAACATGGGTGCGAAGCAGATCGTGAACTACCAGGCCGACTACATCTTCTGGAAAGCGGTCTGATCAGGCAGTGCCCTCCGCGCCATTTCGCATCACCAACCCCTCAAGGGCGGCCGCACTGGCGTGCTGGCAAAGCGGGCCCGATGGCGTCTGTGGGTGTGCATTGAATCGGGCTCGGGGGGCTTGCGCTGAAGCCATGCAGAACATAGGCCCCTTCAGGCGGCGCGCTCAAATCCTTCGAGCAGGTTGACTGCGTTCACGCCCACCGCGTCCACTGCGTAACCGCCCTCGAAGGTGAAGACGGTGGGCAGGCCGGCGCTGGCCAGCGCTTCGCCGACGGCGAGGTAGTCCTCTGTCTTGAGCGTGAAGCCCGAGATCGGATCGCCTTCAAAGGTGTCCAGGCCCATGGGCACCACAAGGGCGCCGGCACCAAAGTCCTTCACCGCTTGCAGCCCCTGATCGAGCGCGGCGCGCCAGGCGGCAAAGCCGGTGCCGCGGGGCAGCGGCAGGTTGAGGTTGAAGCCCGTGCCCGGGCCAGCGCCCCGTTCATCGGCATGACCGAGGAAAAAAGGGTACTCGGTCATGGGGTCACCGTGGACAGAGACGGTGAGCACATCGGCGCGTTCGTAAAAGATGGTTTGCGTGCCGTTGCCATGGTGGTAGTCCACGTCGAGCACCGCCACGCGCGACTCGCCGCCATCCACTAAAGCCTGTGCGGCTATGGCGGCGTTGTTCAGAAAGCAGTAGCCGCCCAAGAAGTCGGGGCCGGCATGGTGGCCCGGTGGACGGGTGAGGGCAAACGCCGAGCGCGCACCGCCCAACACCTCGCGCGCCGCCGCCACCGCACAGGCTGCGCCCCCGCGCGCGGCCATCCAGGTACCTGCCATCAGGGGCGAACCGGCGTCAAAGGCAAACAGACCCAGGCGAGCTGCGAAATTGGTGGGCAGGACGTCGGCACGGAAGGCGTGCTGGTTGCTCAAGGGCCAGACCGAAGGCAAGACGTCGCGCTGCGCGTTCGCTGGATCCATCGCCACCCAATGGTCCCAGGCGCTGGCCAGAAAGTCTGTGTAGCGCTGGGTGTGCACGCGGGCGATCGCGGCTTCCAGTTCGGTGTCAGCGACCATTGGGATCTCCAGCGCGCCCAGCGGCCGGCGCTGCAGCTCATTCAGCACGAAGTCGAGCCGTGCAGGCACTTCGTGGCAGGGCACCAGACGCCCTCGGAACATTTCCTGCTGGCCTTGGTGCAGCGCTTGGTGGGGGTTGTGGAAGGTCTTCATGGACAAGAGTGTCGCACCGGCATGAGAGGGGCGTTGTCCAGGGTTTCGATGAGGCTCTCGCGCCCCACTTGTTTTGAGCAGTAGACCGATTCGGTACCGTCCTGGTGCTAGGCGTGCGCCGCGGTTTCGGACGTGACCGTTGAAGGGTGGGTGCAATTGGGCTCACACTTGGCCAACCAGCATTGAAGGAGTCCGTTCCATGTCATCCGGAAAAATCCTCGTCGCCCAGGGTGGCGGCCCCACCGCCGTCATCAACCAGTCCATGGTGGGCGTGGCGCTGGAGGCGCGGCGCTTTCGCAACGTGAGGCTGGTCTACGGCGCGCGCCATGGCGTGCGCGGCATCGTGGATGAGGACTTTGTCGACCTCACCCAGGAGACCAGCCACAACCTGGAGGCGGTGGCGAGCACGCCGTCGTCCGCGCTGGGCTCCACACGCGACAAGCCCGACCTGAAATATTGCCAGGAAATCTTCAAGGTGTTGCGCGCGCACGAGATCGAGCACTTCTTCTACATCGGCGGTAACGACTCTTCAGACACGGTGCGCATCGTGAGCGAAGAAGCGCACAAGGCCAACTACCCGCTGCGCAGCATCCACATTCCCAAAACGATCGACAACGACCTGGTGGGCAGCGACCACACACCGGGCTTTCCCTCAGCAGCGCGTTTCGTGGCCCAGGCCTTTGCTGGCGCCAACCTCGACAACGCGGCGCTGCCGGGCGTGTATGTGGGCGTGGTCATGGGGCGGCACGCGGGTTTTCTCACGGCAGCGTCGGCGCTGGGCAAGAAGTTTGACGACGATGGTCCGCATCTGATTTACATGCCCGAGCGGGTGTTCGACATCCCGACCTTCCTGGCCGACGTGAAAGCGGTGTACGAGCGCCATGGGCGCTGCGTGATCGCGGTGAGCGAGGGCATCCACGATGCGTCGGGCCAGCCCATCATCACGCAGCTGGCAAAAGACATCGAAAAGGATGCGCATGGCAATGTGCAGCTTTCCGGCACAGGTGCCCTGGCCGATCTGCTGTGCGAAGAGATCAAGCTCAAGCTCGGCATCAAACGTGTGCGCGGCGACACCTTTGGCTACCTGCAGCGCAGCTTCATCGGCTGCGTGAGCGATGTGGACCAGCGCGAAGCGCGTGAAGTGGGTGAGAAGGCGGTTCAGTACGCGATGTGGGGCAAAGTGGACGGCTCGGTGGCGATCAAGCGCACAGGTTTTTATTCGGCCGACTACGAGCTGCTGCCGCTCTCCGCAGTCGCGGGCAAGACGCGCGTGATGGAAGACGAGTTCATAGCGGCGAACGGCACCGACGTGACGGACGCCTTTCGCCTGTACTTGCGTCCGCTGCTGGGTTCGCGCATGCCCGACGCCTTCCGGCTTCGGCCCAATGCGGTGCCCAAGGTGCTCAAGCCTCGGTGAAACTACACTGAGCCCATGTTGTTTCGATACCGCATCCTGCCTGTCTTGGTGTTGCTCGCCCAGGTCGGCGCAGCCCATGCCGACAACTGCGAGCCGATCCGCGCCAGGATCGAAGCCCAGATCCGCGACGCTGGCGTGGCGCGCTTCAGCGTGACCGTGGTGCCGAACGACATGCCGGTCACAGGCGAGGTGGTCGGCTCGTGTGGCAACGGGAAGCAGAAGATCGTCTACACGCGCGGCGTTGGCGCGGACGTGCCAGCGATCCCCTCGCCTCTCACCGCCCAGCCTGCCCCAGTGGGCAGCCCGCCGCAGGTGCGACCGGTGCGGCGGCCCACGCCCGAGACCGAGATCCTGACCGAGTGCAGGGATGGTTCGGTGTCGCGCGGCGGGAGCTGTCCGTCGGCAGCGCGCTGAAGACCTGATGGCATGTGTGGCGGCCTGGCGGTCGCCGGGATGATGACGCAAAGCCCAGTTGCGTGGCTTCATCTGAAGCGCCGCGTCGGGGTCGTGCCTTAAGGGATTCCTAAGGGTTTGGGCGTCCACTGAATGCCCATTTGGCCCCAGCTTGAGGAACCCCCGTGAACCACGACATCCTGCCCTCGTTCCACTTCCCTGCCGGCACCCGTTTTGCCCAGTCGAAACCAACGACCGCAGAGAGCGTCACCCTGGCCTCGCCAGCGCTGTCGGTCATGACCGACCTTGCGTTGGTGCGTGCGGCGACGGTGCGGCCAGAAGAGTCGCTCCTGATGGCGCGCGAGCACATGATCCACCAGGGCGTGCGCTTGCTGTTCGTGGTGAGCGAAATGCCGTGTGTGGACGGGCTCATCACCACCCTCGACCTGGACGGCGAGCGGCCGATGCAGGTGATTGCGCGACGAGGGGTGCTTTACGACGATCTGGTGGTGGGCGATGTGATGTCGCCGCTGAGCTCGCTCGACGCGGTGGGCATGGAGCAGCTGCGCCATGCCACGGTGGCCAAGGTGATCGCCACCATCCGGCACCTGGGTCGGCGTCACATGCTGGTGGTCGATCATGGGCAGGACGGGCAGACCCCGGTGCTGCGCGGGGTGATTTCGCAGGCGCAGATCGAGCGCCAGCTCGGGCATCCAATCGACGTGGTCGAGCACGCTCACAACTTCGCTGAGATCAGCGCATCGCTGTCGAGGTGAATCGCTTCATGCAGTCAGTTCGTGCCTAACCGGCGTCGAGTTCCTTGAACGACTGCAGCTTGGCCAGTGAGGTGAACTGGCCAGCACGCTTGTCTTTCAAGGCCACGATGGATTCGCGCACATGCTGGTTGCTCCAGATCGCACCCTGCAGCCAGCCCATCTGGCGCAGGCTGTCCTCCACCGAGTGGTCCCGTGCGTAGGTCACAGCCTGTTTGGTGCCCCAGATCGCGATCGGGGGCTTGCTGGCGATCTCTTTGGCGCATTGCAGCGCGGCGCTCAGCATCGCTTCAGGCGTTTCGAACACCTCGTTGACCAGGCCATAAGCCAGCGCCCTGCTCGCGGGCAACCGGCGCCCGGTGTAGGCGAGTTCCTTCACCACCGCGAACGGGATCAGCTTGGGCAGGCGCTGCAGCGTACCCACGTCGGCCACCATGCCGATGTTGATTTCCTGGATGCAGAAAAAGGCGTCGGCCGTGGCGTAGCGGATGCAGGCCGCGGTGACCATGTCGACCGCGCCGCCGATGCATCCGCCCTGGATGGCGCAGATGACCGGGATGCGCAGGGCCTCGATCTTGCTGAACGTGGACTGCATGTCGGTGAGCATGTCGAACATCGCTGCTCGGCCCTCGGGGCTCTGGTCGTCCATGGCGATGGCGCCAGCAAACGTCTCGAGCGCCATGCCGGCGCTGAAGTGCTTGCCGGTGCTGCTGATGACCAGCGCGCGCGCCGAGCCATTGCGGTGCAGCTCGCTCAGGATGTCGTCGAGCTCGCGCCAGAAGGTCGGGTGCATGGTGTTCATCGCCTCGGGGCGGTTGAGCACCAGATGGGCCACCTGATCGGTGGAATCGAGGGTGAAACACGTGGGGGTCATGGCAAGGCTTTCAGGATCGTGACGATTCGGGGGATGCGACCATTGTGTTCAAGATCGCGCGTCGCGATCTGTCTCATTCGCGCCAATAGATTCTTGCTATCTACTTGATTCATCAAGTTTTGACGGGTGAGGTCGAAGCAGGGTGAGTGCCGTGACGCGAAGCCGTCAGGGCACTTCCAAGCGTCGAGATCATGGGGGTCCCGTGCGTTCCGATCCTTTCAAATTGTTCACGGATTCCAACATGACTTTCTTCAGTTCCATGACGGTGGCCAAGCGCCTTTACCTGGGCTTCGGCCTGATGCTGGCGATTCTGATGGGGGTGGCCCTGGTGGCCATTGCCAAGGTCTCGGCCATCAACGGCGCGCTGCAAGCCAACAGCGGCGAACACGCTGCCCTGCAGCGCCACGCCATCAATTTCCGTGGCTCGGCGCACGATCGCGCGATCGCCGTGCGCGACGTGGTGCTCAGCGCTTCCAGCGCCGACCGAGCGAAGGAGGTCGCCACCATCGAAGCGTTGGCTGGGTTCTACGCCAAGTCCGCCGGCCCGCTGGAGGCCCTGGTGCAGAAGTCGGCCGATGTGGCCGAACTGAACGTGCTGTACGGTGCAATCAAAGACATTGAAAACCAGTCTGTTGCCACCACCCAGGCGGTGATTGCCAAGGTGGAGGCGAGCGACAACGCGGGAGCCCAGGCGCAGCTGTGGAACGAAGCCAAGCCGCAGTACGTGGCCTGGCTCGGCGCCATCAACAAACTCATCGACTATGAAGAGTCGCGTATTCAGGCCATGAACAGCGTCGCCATGGATCAGGCGAGCAGCTTTCTCTACGTGATGATGGCGGCCCTTGCGGGCGCACTCGGCTGCGGCATGGTGCTGGCGTGGATCATCTCCCGCAGCCTGGTTCAGCAACTGGGTGCCGAGCCAGCCGAGCTCGGACAGGTGGCGCAGCGCGTGTCACAGGGTGATCTGAGTCCGGTGCTTGGTGCCAGCGGTGCGCCCGCGGGCAGTGTGCTGGCATCGCTGGGCGCGATGCAGGCCAGCTTGGCGAACGTGGTTGGGCAGGTGCGAAATGCCTCCGACTCCATCGCGACCGGTTCGTCGGAAATTGCCAGTGGCAATGCCGATCTTTCGTCGCGCACCGAGCTTCAGGCCAGCAGTCTGCAGCAGGCTTCGAACGCCATGGCGCAAATGAACAACACGGTGCAAGGCAACGCCGACACCGCGCGCCAGGCCGCCCAGCTGGCCGGCGCAGCGAGCGGTGCCGCGGTCAAGGGCGGTGAGGTGGTGGGGCAGGTGGTGGCGACCATGGACGACATCACGACCAGCTCGCGCAAGATCGGCGACATCATTGGTGTGATTGATGGCATCGCTTTTCAGACCAACATCCTGGCGCTCAACGCGGCGGTCGAAGCCGCTCGCGCCGGCGAGCAAGGCCGGGGCTTTGCGGTGGTGGCGGGCGAGGTGCGCAGCCTGGCCCAGCGCAGCGCCGAGGCCGCCAAGGAAATCAAGGCGCTGATCGGTGCCAGCGTCGACAAGGTCGAGGCGGGATCGCGCCTGGTGAGCGACGCGGGCCGTGCCATGGAAGACATCGTCAGCCAGGTGCGTCGCGTGTCCGATCTGATCAACGAAATCAGTGCGTCAACCATCGAACAGACCGAGGGCATTGGTCATGTCAGCGAGTCGGTGACCTCACTGGATCACAGCACGCAGCAAAACGCCGCGCTGGTTGAGCAGAGTGCTGCCGCTGCGGCGAGCCTGGAACAGCAGGCCGCCAGGCTGACCGACGTGGTCAAAACCTTCCGCCTGGCCCACAGCAGCTGAATCAGAACAGCCACGCGTTGAGCGTCTGCTGCTCAGCGTCCGGATCTGCCTCGCTGGCCTGACCCTCAGCAGCAGCCCCTGGCTTGACCAGTTTGCCCACGCGCACGCCCAGCAGGCGGATGCGCCGGCTCAGGTCCACCCGTTTCAGGCACAGCCCGGCCTGGCGCCGTATGGTGGCTGCATCGGCGGTGAAGCTGTCGATGGTGATGTCTCGCGTGACGCTCTGAAAATTGTCGTAGCGCAGCTTGATGCCAATCGTTTTGCCCGCGTAGCCTTTGCGCTGCAGGTCGGCAGCGACCTGTTCGCACAGGCGGGTAAAGATGGCGCCCAGCTCGTCGCGGTCGCGCACCGCGTGCAGGTCGCGTTCGAAGGTGGTTTCCCGGCTCATGCTGACCGGCTCGCTCTCGGTCACCACCGGGCGCTCGTCGCGGCCCCAGCTCACCTCATGCAACCAGGCGCCGTAGCTTTTGCCAAAGTGCTCGATCAGCCAGCCGCGCTCGCGCTCGGCGAGCTCGCCAATGGTATGGATGCCGTGGCTTTGCAGGCGGGCGTCGGCCTTGGGCCCCACGCCGTTGATCTTGCGGCAGGGCAGCGGCCAGATCAGCGTCTGCAAGTCCTCAGGCATCACGATGCTGATGCCGTTGGGTTTGTTGAATTCACTCGCCATCTTGGCGATCAGCTTGTTGGGCGCAACCCCGATCGAGCAGGTGATGCCAGTGGCCTGAAATATGCCGCGCTGGATCAGTCGCGCCAGTGCCCTGCCGTTTTCGCGCTGGCCACCCGGTACCTCGGTGAAGTCGATGTAGACCTCGTCGATGCCGCGGTCCTCCATGACAGGCGCGATTTCGGTGATGGTGCTCTTGAACAGGCGCGAGATGCGGCGCACCTCGTCGAAATCGACCGGCAACAAAATGGCCTGCGGGCAGAGTTTGGCGGCCTTCATCAACCCCATCGCCGAGCCGACGCCAAACTGCCGAGCCGCGTAGGTGGCGGTGGTGGCCACGCCGCGACCGGTGTAGCCAGCCAGGCGGGGAAAAAAGTCGACCGGTATGCGGTCCAGTGTGGTCTCGCTCCAGTCGCGCTCGGGGTAGGTCTGGCGCAGCTGCGCCAGCAGGTCGTCGGCGCGCCGCCGGCCGCCGCCGATCACCACCGGCAGGCCCTTGAGCTGCGGGTAACGCAGCAGCTCGACCGACGCAAAAAACGCGTCCATGTCCAGGTGGGCGATGCGCCGGGGCGGGTGTTCAAGGGTGGCCACGGCACAAGCATACGGCCAGGCCAAGCGCATGGCCTAGAGCAGGAAATCCAGCCAGTCCGAGAGAGGTGCGGTCAAGCGCATGAGTCGCAAGCTGGTGGCGTCGGCATCGCCCATGAGCGCCTCCATGCCACCGGGCGAGGGGCCACCGATCACCGCCTTCGAGTTGGCGATGCGCGTCTGCATGCTGACCTTCATGGCGCTTGCCAAGTCGGGGTTGCCGCGGCAGATCACAATCAGCTCTGAGTTCAGGTTGGCTGAACGTGGGTCGATGTTGTAGGTGCCCACGATCACGGTGTCCTCGTCAAAAACAGCGCGCTTGGCGTGCACACCCCAGCGCTGCGACGACCCGGGCCGGTGATGGATGCCCGCGCCTTGGTACGCCCAGGCTTGCAGGCCCGGCAGTTGCAACTGCTCTAGGTGACTGGCCAGGTGCGAGACGGTGTAGAACGCATCGGTGGAGTGCAGGCTGTTGGTGAGAAAGCGCAGCTGCACGCCGCGCGCCAGCACGCTGCGAACCACATCCACCCCGTCGTCGAGCAAAACCAGGTAGGGGGTTTCAACCGTGATCTCGCGCTGCGCCTCCAGCGCGAGCTTGCTCACCGCCGTGAACACCTTGCGCCGCTCCACGCCCGAGCCTGGGTAGTCGGTGATGAACTCCATGTCGTTGCAGGTGGAACTCCTGAGATCGGACTGGTGCTGTGCCAGTTCGCGCGACAGCTCGGTCTCGGTGAGACTGAGCTCGGCGAGCAGATCTTGAGTGGCCGGGGCACTATCGGGCAGTGTGTTGGGGTGGGTGACCCATGCCGAGTTCCAGTAGAGATCAAAGCTGTCGGTGATGGCGCCTGCGATCGGGCCTTGAAGCGCAAGATCACTGTCGAGAAAGTTGTAGTGCGGCGAGAGATCAAAGTACTCGTCGCCGATGTTGCGCCCGCCGACGATGGCGCGATCGCGGTCGGCCACCAGCAGCTTGCGGTGGGTGCGGTGCTGGGCTGCAAAAATGCGCTGAATGCCCGCGGTGTTGTAGTAGCGCACCTGCACCCCAGCGGCCTCCAGCGTTTTCACATACTGCGGCGCCAGCTTGAAAACTGGCATGGCGAAATCCACAAGCATGCGCACCTGCACACCCTGCTGCGCCTTGCGAGCAAGCGCCTGGGTGAGCAAGCGACTGGAGGTGTCGATCTGGTAGATGAAAAACTCGAGTTCAATGCTTTTCTGCGCCGACTCGATCAGCCGCAGGCGCTCGGCCAGAGAATCGAAGCCCACATCGAGCAGTGCCACGCGGTGCGGCGCCTTTGAACGCGCTGCAATTGCTTCGCTCTCCGGGGCTTTTCCCAGCCATTGGCGTTCGGTGGCTTCTTGAATGCCCAGAAACACCAGAGCAAAGACCAGTGGAATGCCCACCAACACCACCGCCAGGCCGATGCCCAGCCATTTGAACAGCCGCCTCACCAGCCCACTTTTGACAGCCATGCTTGCCTCTCCACCCCGCATTTTTGCGATGCGCGCAAGGGTACTCGAAAGGCGGGTCGGTTGTTGTCGGTTGGAGCGCTGGCCTCGGCAGACATCGCTTGATCCGCGTGGCCCGCTCTGCGCAGCAAAGCACAGCACAGCGAAGGGATAGCACCCTCGCTTAGGGTTGCCAGCTTGTCACGAGCAGGTCCACCCGAGGGGGCTAAACTCCCCTCACAACGCGGCGTGTTCGCTGGCAGCAGCGCCGCCCAGACCGGGAGCACTCCACCATGAACCACATCGCCCGTTTTCTCACCGCCCTGCTGGTTGCCGCGGGCATCGCCATCGCCGGCTTTGCCGTCAGCCAGGGCCTGGAGCGCTTTCGCATGGCCGACCGCTCGGTCACCGTCAAAGGCCTGGCCGAGAAGGATGTGGAGAGCGACTTCGCCATCTGGACGCTGAGCTTTCGTCGCGCGGGCGCTGAGTTCAGTGGCGTGCAGCAGGCCCTGGCTGCCGACCGAGAAAAGGTGCTGACGTTTTTGAAGGCGCGCGGCTTTACCGATGCGGAACTGGAGGCGCGGCCGTTGCAGGTGCAAGACCTGCTGGCGCGCGAGTACGCGCAAGGCAATGTTCCGTTCCGCTTCAACGGCACTGGCCAGGTGCTGGTGAAGTCGGCCCGGGTGGCTGAGGTGGAGCAAGCCGCGCTGGCGGTGGACCCGCTGATCCAGCAGGGCATTCAGCTCGGTGGTGAGAACGAGGGTGGGCGCAGTGGCCCGCGCTTTCAGCTGCGCGGCTTCAACGACGTGAAAGCCCCGCTGCTGGCGGAAGCTACCCGCAACGCGCGCGAGCAGGCCGAGAAGTTCGCTGCCGAAGCCGGCGCCCAGCTCGGCCCGCTGAAGAACGCCAATCAGGGTGTGATCCGCATCACGGGCGATGACGGCAACGACTTTGATGACGGCAGCTCACGCGGCAAGCGGCTGCGGGTGGTGAGCACGTTCGAATACGAGCTGCGCTGAGACCCCTGCTGCTCAGATCGATTTCTGCACCCACCAGCCCTTGAACAGCCAGGGCAGACTGGGGCCGGCGCCGGCGGGTACGCCACCCTTGTTTTCGGCGCTGATCGCGAGTTGCGTCACGTGCTTGAGGTCTGTCTCGGCCACCGGCATTTCCAGCGTCTGGTACTTGCTGGTGATCACGCCGAGCGAGCGCGGGGCATCTTCACCAGCCAGGGCCCAGAGCTGCATGCTGTCTTCACGCCCTTCGCGCACTTCATTGAGCCGCTGCAGCAACAGCTTGCCCTGTTGCGGGTCGTGCGTGACCAGCATGGCGGGCCGTTGTTGATCATCCAAGAGCACCGCCACCTGCCGCACCTGCGGTACCTGGACCAGCCGACCCTGCAGGTGGGTGATCTGGGCTTTGAGTTGCTCGGTCATGCTGGCGCTGGTGGCCCAGCCCAGCAGCAGGGCGATCAACAGCAGGATGGACAGGGCGCGCCACCACGGGCTGACGCGGCGATCGCGGGGAACAGAGGTCTCGGTCATCGGGGGCAGGTCAGGGGCAAAGCATCAGGTTGGGTAGGTACCGGGGAGGAGTATGCCTTTGTCCACCGTGCGGATGTCGGTGTGGCCGCAAAACGCCATGGTCACGTCCAGCTCCTTGTGGATGATCTGCAGCGCTTTCAACACGCCTTCTTCCCCCATGGCGCCCAGGCCGTAAACCATGGCGCGCCCGATCATGGTGCCGCGCGCGCCTAGAGCCCAGGCCTTGAGCACGTCTTGGCCGCTGCGGATGCCGCCGTCCATCCAGACCTCGATCTGATCGCCCACCGCAGCCACGATGGCGGGCAGCGCATCGATGCTGCTGGGCGCGCCGTCGAGCTGGCGGCCGCCGTGGTTGCTGACCACGATGGCATCGGCCCCGCTGGCCACAGCCAGCTTGGCGTCTTCCACGTCCATGATGCCCTTGAGAATGAATTTACCGCCCCACTGCTGCTTCACCCAGGCCACGTCTTCCCATGACAGGCGGGGGTCGAACTGTTCGTTGGTCCAGGAGGCGAGCGAGGCCATGTCGCTCACGCCTTTGACGTGGCCGACCAGGTTGCGGAAGGTGTGTCGGCGCGTGCCCATCATGCCCAGCACCCAGCGCGGCTTGGTGGCAATGTCGACCATGTTGCCGAGCGACGGGATCACCGACGCGCGCATCTTGTTTTTCAGGTCTTTGTGGCGCTGGCCAATCACCTGCAGGTCAAGCGTGAGCACCAGCGCGCTGCACTTGGCGACCTTGCAGCGCTCGATCATGCGCGCCATCGCTTCGCGGTCACGCATCATGTAGAGCTGGAACCAGAACGGCGCCGTGGTGTGCTCGGCCACGTCTTCAATCGAGCAGATGCTCATGGTCGAGAGCGTGAAAGGAATGCCGAAGCGCTCGGCCGCTTTTGCTGCCTTGATTTCTCCGTCTGCGCTTTGCATGCCGGTCAAACCCACGGGCGCAATGCACACCGGCATCTTCACGGCCTGTCCAACCATCTCGGTGGCGGTGCTGCGGTTTTCCATGTTGACCGCCACGCGCTGGCGCAGCTTGATCTTCTGGAAGTCTTCGCTGTTGGCGCGGTAGGTGCCCTCCGTCCAGGAGCCGGAATCGGCGTAGTCGTAAAACATGCGCGGCACGCGCTTTTTCGCCAGGACGCGCAGGTCTTCAACGGTGGTGATCACGGACATGGTGGCTTGTCTCCGGGGGTGTTGGAATGTGTCGATCTGCGACGATGTTAGCGAGAGCCGGCGCCGCTGGCTTGTGAAACCCCGCCGAAGGGGTTTGAAATTTCTTGGTGTCGCCGTCAGTCTGGCGTGGGCCAGCATTGGGCGCGCTCGGCCTCGTTCAGCGGTTCGACCCAGCCCAGCTGTTGTTCCAGGACGCTCAGCGTGGCCTCAGAGGCATCGCCGCCACTCGCCTGGCGCGCGGCGATGCGCTCGCGCAGCACGGCGACCGAGGCCTCGGGTGCGAGGATGTGAAACGGACATGCGATGGACTGGGCCAGCGCTGCGAAAGCCTGGCGCTCGGCGTGGCGCAGAAAGGCCGCATCCACCAGCACCGTCCAGCCTTCGCCCAGCAGCATGCGCGCCCGCGAGAGCAGCGAAGCGTAGGTCTCGCCATGGGCCTGGGCACTGTAGAGGCCGGCGTTCAGCCCTGAGCCGCTGCTGGCCAGCGCGCTCAAACCATGCAGGCGTTTGCGTTCCACGTCCGAGCGCAGGCGGATCACGCGACCGCTGGGCTCGGCCTGCAGCCAGCGGCTCGATGCCCAGGTTTTGCCGCTGCCCGAAAGGCCGTGGGTGATGAGGAGTTGCGGTCTGGGCGGGTGGGCCATGTCCTGCATCAGTGCCAGGTAGCGGCGCGCTTCGGCCAGGCTGGCGTTGGCTTCGGGCGAAGCACCGGCGCCGCCCAGCTGCCCCAGGCGGATCGCCGCCACCTTGGCGCGCACGCCGGCGCGGTAGCAGGCGAAGAAGGTCCACACGGTGGGCGCCGACACATCGCCGCTGGCATCGAGCCAGTCGCTCAGCAGCTGGTTCGCCAGCCCGGGTTGGCCGTGGTTCAACAAGTCCATCCAGGCAAAAGCCATGTCGTTGGCCACATCGATCCAGCGCAGCTCGTCGTTGAATTCGATGGCGTCAAACGGCAGCACTGCGCCGTTGATCAGCACCGCGTTGGCCAGGTGCAGATCGCCATGGCCCTCGCGCACCCGACCCTTCTGGCGGCGGCGCGAGAGCAGCGGCTCGATGGCGCTGAATCGCTGCTCGGTCCAGGCCGACAGCGCCTCCAGCAGGGCGGCATCGGCCGGATCGACAAGCGCAGTGCGCAGTGTGCTGAAGTTGTCTCTTGGCCAGCGCATGGCGGCTGCAGCATGGCCCCAGCGGCTCTCGGCGCCGGCGGTGGCGACGCCGGCCTGGAACGCCGCCATGCGCCGCGCCAGCGTGGTGATGTGAGCTGCCGCGAGCGCGCCGCGCTGGCACAGGTGGTCCAGGCGGGCTGCTTCGTCAAAACGGCGCATCTGCACCGCGAACTCGATGGCGCGGGCGTCGTCTGAGCTGCCCGGCTCGCCCCAGCGCGGCTGGCTGGGCGTGCCCACGATGGGCCGCACGCCCAGGTACAGATGGGTGGCGGGCTGGTCGGGCAACTGGAAGCGCCGGTTCACCCGGATCTCGGTCTCGCAGGCCCGATGGCGCAGCGCCAGGGTGCTGAAATCCATGAAGGCAAAGCGCACCGGCTTCTTGATCTTGTAGGCAAACTCGCCCGCTAGCAGCACCCAGGCGCCGTGCGTCTCGACCAGCTCCACCTGGTCCACCGGGTCTGGCTGCAGCCCGGCGTAGCGACCCGGGTCCAGCAGGGCGTCGATCAGGGGAGGCAGCGCGTCGGTCATGCCGCTCACTGTAGTGGGGCACACCCCCAAGCAGCCTGACGACCGTCAGCGACAGCGGCCGGACCTGTGAAAATCAGGTCACAGTAGCTCAAGTGATCGACACCGCCCGACGGAGACCCCATGAACCTCGCCCACCTGCTGGAGCGCGCCGCGCAGCAGCACCGCGCACGGCCTGCTCTTTTCAGCGGCAGCCAGTGTGTGGCCACTCACGGCCTGTGGGCAGAGCGCGCTGCGCGAGTGGGTGCGCATTTTCTGACCGCCGGTCTGGTGCCGGGTGACCGCGTCGCGCTCTTCATGCGCAACCACCCGCGTTACCTGGAGCTGCTGTTTGGCGCTTGGTGGGTCGGGCTGGTGGTGGTGCCGGTCAATGCCAAGCTGCACCCTAAAGAGGTGCAGTGGATCGTGGACAACGCCCAGGCGCGCTGGGCTTTCGTGACCGGCGACGTGCTGCCCGACCCCGAAGCGCTGACGGGGCTGGACGGCGTGATCGATGCCGACTCACCCGCCTGCACCGCCTGGCTGGAAAACGGCGCGGGTCTGCCCGCCGTGGCCGAGCGAGCGCCTACCGACACCGCCTGGCTGTTCTACACCAGCGGCACCACCGGCCGCCCCAAGGGCGTGATGATCACGCACCGCAATCTGATGACCATGGGGCTGACCTACTTCAACGACGTCGATCAGGTCGATCCACAAGATGCCATCGTCTACGCCGCGCCCATGTCGCACGGCGCCGGTCTCTACGCCATTCCCCACCTCATGGCAGGCGCGCGCCATGTGGTGCCGGCCTCGGGTGGATTTGATGCGGCCGAACTGTTCGACCTCGGCCGGCAGATCGGGCCGCTCTCGCTCTTTGCCGCGCCCACCATCGTCAATCGCATCGTGGACGAGGCCGAGGCGCAGGGCCTCACGTCCGAGCAGTGCGGCCAAAGCTTCAAGACCATCGTCTACGGCGGCGCGCCCATGTACGCCGCCGACATCCGCCGCGCGCTGCGCACCATGGGCCCGCGCTTCGTGCAGATCTACGGCCAGGGCGAAAGCCCCATGACCGGCACCGCCCTCGGCCGTGCCCAACTGGTTGACACCGCGCACCCGCGCTTTGAAGCGCGCATCGCCTCCGTCGGTGTGGCGCAGACGCCCGTGCGCATCCGCGTCGCGGGGCAGGACGGCCTGCCACTGCCTGTGGGCGAGGTGGGCGAAGTGCTGATCCAGGGCGACAGCGTCATGGCCGGCTACTGGCGCAACCCCGAGGCCACCGCCGCCGCCATCCGCAACGGCTGGCTCTGGACAGGCGATATGGGTGCGCTCGACGTCGACGGCTTCCTGACCCTCAAGGACCGCAGCAAGGACCTGATCATCAGCGGCGGCAGCAACATCTACCCGCGCGAGGTGGAAGAGGTGTTGCTGCACGCCCCCGGCGTGGCCGAGGTGGCCGTGGTCGGCGCGCCCGATGCCGAGTGGGGCGAAATCGTCGTGGCCTTCGTGGTGCCACAGCCCGGTGCGGAACTGGATGCGAAGACACTCGACGCCTTCTGCCTGGACCAGATCGCCCGCTTCAAGCGGCCCAAACGCTACGAATTAGTCGAGGCGCTGCCCAAGAACAACTATGGGAAGGTGTTGAAGACGGTGTTGCGGGAGCGGGTCTGATCCCCTCTGGGACCTGGCCCCGTCAGGCCGCCTGCGTGCCCAAATCCTGGATCTGCTTCACCCAGCGATTCACCTGTTCGGGCTTGGCCTCGCTGGCTGGCCCGAGGTGCGTCAGCCTGGTGGGCTTGAGGCCGATGAACTCCAGGATCTGCCGGCGCAGCTGCCAGATCAGGGCATTCTTGTAGGCCAGCCGCATGAACCAGCCCGGGGTATCGGAGGTGATCACCACGCGCGCGCTGCGCCCCGTCAGCATCGGCAGCGGCAGGCCGAGCAGGCTCTTGTTGCGGGTGTCGAAGGCCCGGCCGGGAAGCAGCGCCCGGTCAAACAGGCCCTTGAGCTTGGCGGGCAGCCCACCCCACCACATGGGCGTGGACATCATGAAGTGTTCGCTCCACGACAGGTCTTGCAGCAATTGCTCCAACGCGGGCTCCAGTGGCTTGGGCTGCTCGAAGTTGACCCAGCCGAAGTCGGCATCGAAGTGCAGATCGTGCAGGTGGGTGAGGCGAACCTCGTGCCCGGCCTGGCGCGCGGCGTCGGCATAGGCCTCCACCAGGGTGCGGGACAGCGAGCGTTCGGCCGGGTGACCGTTGAGAATGAAGATGCGTTTCACGGCGGTGGTTCCTATAAAATTGACCGGAGTCAAATTTATAGGTCAAAAAATGACCAAGGTCAATATAAATTGACTGAGGTCAGTTTATGATCACCCGGGCACCATGAAAAAAGCCGTCCAGCAGCGAACCCTGGAAACCCGTTCCCGACTGACCTCGGTGGCGGACGAACTCGCCGCCGAAAAAGGCTTCGAGGCCCTGCGCATCGAAGAGGTTGTGCAGCGCGCAGGCGTGGCCAAAGGCACGTTCTTTGCGCACTTCAAGGACAAAGACGAGCTGATGGACCTGCTCGTCGGCGAGCGCATCAACACCTTGCTCGACCGCATGGCGGCCGGCCCCGCGCCGAGTGACGCCGACCAGCTGGCCCGGCGCTTGATGCCGCTGGTGGAGCTGATGTCGTCCGAGCGCTATGTGTTCGACGTCATCCTGCGCCGCTCGGGCGCGATGGCCGTGGAAGAGATCGGCCCCATTGCCAGCACCTTCGGCCGGCTGGCCGAACTCATGGGCCAGTGGCTGGCCCAGGGAGCGTTTCGCAAAGACGTGCCGCTCGAGATCCTGGTCGAGGGCGTGGAAGCTTTTCTGGTGCAGACCCTGGCGCTGAACTTCTGCGCCTTGCACAAAGACAAGTCCATGAAGGCCCGGTTGCAGCCCTATCTGCGCGCTTGGCTGGCGCCAGGGGTGGGATGAACTGGCAGTAGACCGGGGAACAAGGGCGTACTCGACGCCGACATCGTCCTCGACCTCAAGGACCGCAGCAAGGGACTGCTCATCAGCGGCGGCAGCAACACCTACCCGTGCTGTCAGCTGCAGCTCACGCTGCCGCACCCGCTCATGCTCGCGGGCCGGATCACCGAAGGGTCAGCCAGGGTTTCGGTGGTGGTGTCGAAGCCCACCTGCTGCAGGTGTTGGGCCAGGCCGGCGTCCATGCTGGCGGCGTGTTGCGGGAACCATTCGGCCAGCGCCTCGGCCAGCCGGGTGATGATTTCCGGGTCGTCGTTCTCGAAGAGCGGGATCACCGCGTGCATGGTGTCCAGGATGGTGGCGTGGTGGCTGGCGTGGCAGTTGTCGGTGGCAAAACCCGTGGCCAGCATCCAGCGCTCCTCTTGCGCAAAGTGCTCCACCGTGTGCGCCAGGAATTCGCGGTACAGCGGCAGTTGCTGGTCCACCGGGGTGGCGAGCAGGGCGTTGAGCTGGTCGACGAATTCGGCGTGGGTCTCGTCCATGCGCGCATCGCCTACTTGAAGCTGGTCTGTCCACACCAAGCTGGCGGCGGGTGCTGAAAGGGTTGTTGAGGAGGCGGTGGGGCTGTCGGTGTGCATGGGCTGGGAGCTTAGCGGCGGGCGGGGCGGTGGGGCTTGACGCACGTCAAGCGAGGCGGTAGCTGGTGAAGTCGGGCTGGCGCACGGCCTTCACGTACTCGGCGGTGAAGCCGGGAAAGATGGCGACGATCTTGCCGCTGTCCATGCGGTACCAGCTGCGGCACTGGCTCCAGACCGAACCATCCAGGCGCAACTGCAGTTCGCGGTTGTAGGCCACCATGGCTTGCTGGGTGACCTCCACGGTGCGGTACCCGCCGGCGCGCACCGCCTGCATGCAGGCGATGGCGTGTTGCACCTCGGGCTCGATGTAGAGCAAGGTGGAGGTGTGGCCGGTGGCGGTGTTGGGGCCGAGCATGAGAAAGAGGTTGGGGAAGCCCGCCACGCTCACGCCCTGATAGGCCTCGGGGCCGGCCTGCCAGGCCTGCGACAGCGTCTGTCCGCCGCGCCCGGTGACGGTGATGCTGGACAGCAGATGCTGGGTGTCGAAGCCGGTGGCGCAGACCAGCACATCGATTTCGCGCTCGGTGCCGTCGGTGGTGACGATGCCGGTTTCGGTGAAGCGCTCGATGGGTGTGGTGACCAGCTCCACATGTGGCTGGCCCAGCGCGGGGAAAAAGTCGTTGGAATAGATGATGCGTTTGCAGCCCAGCGGGTAGTCGGGCGTGAGCTGGGCGCGCAGCGTGGCATTGGGTACCTGGCGCTTGCGGTGCGCGGCAGCGGTCTTGAGCATGCCCTTGCGCGCCAGCGTGCCGTCGTCGAAGCCGCGACGGCCCCATTCGAGGAGGTGCATCCAGCTCCAGCGCGTGATGCGGTTGTACAGCGTGAACTGAGCCAGCGCGCGGTCGAGCGCGCCGTAGCGGCGGTCCAGCCGCGGCATGACCCAGTTGGCCGTGCGCTGGAATACAAACAGTTGCTTGGCCCGCCCGGCCACCGGGGCAACAAGCTGCGACGCGGTGGAGCCAGTGCCGATGACGGCCACGCGCTGGCCCGCCAGCGGCACCGCGTGGTCCCATCGCGCGGAGTGCAGGCGCCGGCCCTGGAAGCTGTCCAGCCCGGGAATGTCGGGCCAGCGCGGCTGGTTGAGCGGGCCGGTGCTGCACACGAAGAAGCGCGAGCGCAGCTGGCGCCCGTCTTCGGTGGTGAAGTGCCAGCGGCCGCTGGCTTCGTCAAAACGCGCCTCGGCCAGCCGGGTGCTGAAGCGGATGCGCTCGGTGAGGCCGTGGCGCTCGGCGAGCTGCTGCATGTAGGCCTGGATTTCGGGCGCTGAGGCGAAGCGGCGCGTCCAGCCCGGGTTGGGCGCGAACGAAAACGAATAGACCGGCGACGGCACATCCACATGCGCGCCGGGGTAGGTGTTGTCCCACCAGGTGCCGCCCAGGCCGGGCTGTTTTTCCAGGATGACGAAGTTGTGCATCCCGGCCTTCTGCAGCTGGATCGCCATGCACAGGCCGGACATACCGGCACCGAGGATGACGATCTCGTGTTCGGCTGTACCGTTCGCCTCGAGCGGCAGGTGCGCATGGGCAAAGCTGGCCAGGCGCAAGATGGCCTCGTCCGCGCTCTTGAGCACGCCGCCGTGCAGCTGGAACACGTGCCAGCGGTGCTGGGTGATCTCGCAACGTACGTGCACGCCAGCGGCCACCAGGGCGGTTTCCAGCGCCAGCGCCTGGTCGTGCAGCAGCTCGTCGGTGCCGGCCTGGATCAGCGTGGGTGGCAGGCCGTTCAGGTCGCCACGCAGGGGTGAGATGCCGGGCTCGGCGGCGCTGTGCTGGCCGCGGTAGAAGTCCACGCAGGCTTGCGCCCAGGCGGTGCTCAGCATGGCTTCGCCGGGCGGCGGCACCGGCAGCGGGTCGGGCGTGACCGCATCGCCCAGAGGCGAGAGCAGCAGCAGCGAAGCGGGTCCGGGCTCGTCTGCGTCGCGCAAGGCCATCGCCAGCGCCAGCGCCAGGCTGCCGCCGGCCGAGTCGCCACCGACGATCACCGGGCCTTCTGTGCGCAGCGCACGGAAGACGGCGAGCGCATCCTCCAGAGCAGCGGGGTAGGGGTGTTCGGGCGCGAGCCGGTAGTCGAGCGCGAACACCGGCAGGCCGCTGGCCAGGCTCAGGCGCGCGGTGAGCGAGCGGTGGGTGCGCGGCGAGCCGATGCAGAAAGCACCACCGTGCAGGTAGAGGATGGCGGCGGGTGGAGTGGTGTTGCTGCTGTTGCGCAGGCGCAGCCATTCGCCCGGCACACCGCCCACCTGGTCGGCTGTGGCCACCGCGGCGCGCGGTACCGGCAACGAGAGCCTGGCGAGCAGCGACAGCCAGCGGCGCTGAAAGCCGATCGAGAAGCGTGGCGAAAACACCGGCTTGATCAGCGCCTGCAGCAACAAGCGTTGCAAGCCGGCCAGCAGCTTTTCCAGCCAGCCCTCGGGGGTGAACACCTGCATGGAACGGCCCTCTTGAATCGAGGGGGCAGTTTAGGGCCTGCTCACAGCAGTTTTCTGAGATGCGATGCAGATCAGCAAGGCCACGCCGCTTTGCGAAGCCTGGCCATCGGCTGCGAAGGCCAGCGCGGGCGAGCGGCTTACTGCGCCCGGGGTGCGTTGTTCAGCATCAGCTGCAGCGCGGTTTGCAGCTCGGGCGCTTGCAGGGCGGCGTTGAGGCCGGCAAGCGCGGGGTGGGCGAGGCAGCTGCGCAGGTGGTGGGTGTCGGGGCCGATGTCTTGCGCGGCGTCGTAGTTGGCCAGCCCAGTCTGCTGGCCCAGCGCCAGCCGCTCGCCCAGGCGCGCACACAGGTAGCCCAGCGCCAGCCGCGGCAAGCGCGCCGGGTCGACGCTGGCCACCGGCGTGACCAGCAGGCGGCTCATGTCGCCCACCTCGTCGATGAGGGCCTCTGGCAAGGACCACGACTGGAGCAGCAGGCTTCCGATTTCGCTGGCGTTCAGGTCCATTAGGGCCTGCTCGTGTTCGGTGCGCTCCACGCGGTTGCGGGTCAGCCAGCCCTCCAGCTCAGCGGGCGGCATGAGCGAGGCGGTGGCGAGGTGGCCGACAAAGCCGAGCACCACCTGGGTGGCCAGGCCGCCCTGGTCGGGCAGGTTCAAGGCCTTGCTCAGGCGAACGCTGAGTTCGCTTGCGATGGCGCTGGCTTTCCAGATCTCGTCAAACACCCGCTGCGAAGAGGCCAGGCGCGGTTTGAACGCTTCGGCCAGCATGTATTGCAGGCAGATGTTGCGCACCGTGTTCATGCCCAGAAAAGTCACGGCCTGACCGACGCCATTGACTGGACGGTGCAGACCGTAAAAAGGCGCATTCACCGTGCCCAGCACCTTGGCGGCGATCAGGGGTTCGGCCATGACGAGCTCGCTGAGTTCGGTCGAGCCGGCACGGGCCACAAACTCGGGCGAGAGCAGCTGCTGCAGCGAGCCCGGCGGACGGGGGATGCCGCTGACGGTGGCCAGCAAGGTAGCGCGCCGCGGCGCCTCCAGATCGGCTTCGCGCCGCCACACCAGCGCGGCCAGCTCGGGAGGCACTGGCTCGGCAGGTGCAGCGGGGGCCTGGGTCGTAAGCGGTGCGGGGATCGGGCGCGCGGCGCGGGGTGCGCGGGTGGGCTGGGGGGAAAAAGCGGTCAGGGTGGAGGCTGGAGCCGACATCGGGCGCGACGCCGGGCGCCGCCAGGCCCACCAGCCCAAGGCGGCGGCAAACACCAGGGCGATCCAGAGGTAGAGGGTTGACACGCGGAGACTCCAGTTACAAAAAGGGCACCAGGGCAGGGCAAGCCTGGGTTCTCCTCATGTCATCGGCTCGCCGGGCCCGATCTTGAGTCTGAAAAGGGGCGGTTTCAGTCCCGTTTGCGTGCCTCGGCGAGGGGTTCAGGCCAGACGCTGGCGGTGGCGCTGGATCTGAGCCCTGACCTGCACCGGTGCCGTACCCCCTAGGGTGTTACGGGCGTTTAGGCTGCCGCGCAGGCTCAGGCATTCGTACACGTCTTTTTCGATGCTGGCGTGAAAGCCTTGCAGCACCGCCAGCGGCAGCTCGGACAGGTCGCACTGGTGCGACTGCGCAGCCTTGACGGCGTGGGCCACGGTTTCGTGGGCGTCGCGGAAGGGCAGGCCTTTCTTGACCAGATAGTCGGCCAGGTCGGTGGCGGTGGCGTAGCCCTTCTTGGCGGCCTCTTCCATAGCGATGGCGTTGACGGTGATGCCGCCTTCCTTCTGCCCGGTGGCCGGGTTGAGCTGGCCGCCCACCATTTCGGCAAAGATGCGCAGTGTGTCCTTCAAGGTGTCCACGGTGTCGAACAGCGGCTCCTTGTCTTCCTGGTTGTCCTTGTTGTAGGCCAGTGGCTGCCCTTTCATGAGCGTGATCAGCGCCATCAGGTGGCCGACCACGCGACCGGTCTTGCCGCGCGCGAGTTCGGGCACGTCGGGGTTTTTCTTCTGCGGCATGATGGAACTGCCGGTGGTGAAGCGGTCGGCGATCTTCACGAAGCCGAAGTTCTGGCTCATCCACAAAATCAGCTCTTCGCTGAAGCGGCTGATGTGCACCATGCACAACGAGGCAGCCGCGGTGAATTCGATCGCGAAGTCGCGGTCGCTCACGCCGTCCAGGCTGTTCTGGCAGACCTGTGGGTTGCCTTGCTCATCGACCATGCCCAGCGTGCGCGCCACGCGCTCGCGGTCCAGCGGGTAGGTGGTGCCTGCAAGGGCCGCCGAGCCCAGCGGCAGGCGGTTGGTGCGGCGGCGCACGTCGGCCATGCGCTCGGCGTCGCGGCTGAACATCTCCACATAGGCCAGCAGTTGGTGGGCAAAGCTTACCGGCTGGGCGACCTGCAGGTGGGTGAAGCCGGGCAGGATCACGTCCACGTTTTTGTCGGCCACGTCCACCAGCGCCTTTTGCAGTTCTGTCAGCAGGTCCGAAATCAGGTCGATCTCGCCGCGCAGCCACAGGCGCACGTCGGTGGCGACCTGGTCGTTGCGGCTGCGGCCGGTGTGCAGGCGTTTGCCCGCGTCGCCCACCAGCTGGGTCAGGCGCGCCTCGATGTTCAGGTGCACGTCTTCCAGGTCGAGCTTCCACTCGAACGTACCGGCTTCGATTTCCGAGCGGATCTGCGCCATGCCGCGCTCGATGTCGGCGCGGTCCTTCGCGGCGATGATGCCCTGCGCGGCCAGCATCTCGGCGTGGGCCAGGCTGCCGGTGATGTCGGCCAGCCACAGGCGTTTGTCAAAGAAGACACTGGCGGTGTAGCGCTTGACCAGCTCGCTCATGGGCTCGGAGAACAAGGCGGACCAGGCTTCGGATTTCTTGTCGAATTGGTTGGGGTGGCTCATGTTGGAATCGGTATTCGGCGCCGCGGGGTCAGGCGGGTGTGTGAGGATCGGGTCGGCGCAATCGTCGGTCAGTGGCCCCTTGGTCCAGGGGATGTGTTTCAAGGTGCGTCGACGCGGCTGGACGCGCGGCGCGGTGCGCCTATAGTGTGCAGCCATGAAGGATTCGAAGATTTTATCGAGCTACCAGGACCTGCACCCGACGATTGGCGCCCTGCCGCTGTCGGACATGCCGCAGGTGGTGCGCGAGCTGGTGTTCGACACTTGCAAGGTGGGCGTGGTCCTGCGCGCGGTGCTCTTCGTGCAGGCGGTGGTGGCGGTGGCTGCGCTGTTTGGTGCGCCAAGCGCCTGGGGCTGGCTGACGCAGATGGCGGTGCTGACCGGCGCCGCGCTGCCCGCCACGCTGGCCTGGCTGCTGAGTGCTTGCGCGGTGAAAAAGCCCATCAGCCGGCTGCCGCTGCCGGCGCAGTGGGCGGTGGGCATTGGCCTGGGTCTGCTGGCGGGGTTGTACGGGTGTGGCCTGCTGAGCTGGATGGGCCTGGTCGACCCGGCGCCCTGGCTGGCGAGTTCGGCCGCGGGGGCCCTGCTGGCTGCGGTGCTGGTGGCGGCGCTGGTCTGGCGCGCCAAGGCGCGCATGCCTGCCGGCACCACGGCGCAGCTGGCCGAGCTCCAGGCCCGCATCCGACCGCACTTTTTGTTCAACACGCTCAACACCGCGATCGCCCTGGTGCGCGAGGAGCCTGCCAAGGCCGAGAGCCTGCTCGAAGACCTGAGCGAGCTGTTTCGCCACGCACTGGCCGATACCCAGGAATCCGTGCCGCTGTGGCAGGAGCTGGAGCTGGCCGAGCACTACCTGGCGATCGAGCAGGTGCGCTTTGGCGATCGGCTCAAGGTGGAGTGGAGCGTGGATGAGGCCGCGTCGCGGGCCAAGCTGCCGCCGCTGATCTTGCAGCCGCTGGTGGAAAACGCGGTCAAGCACGGTGTCGAGCCCAGCCCGGGCGGCGCCATGGTGCGCATCAGCACCAAACGGCGCGGCGGCGTGGTGATCATCAAGGTGACCAACACCGTGCCTGCGGGCAGCGGACGGCGCGGCCACGGGCTGGCGCTGGACAATGTGCGCCAGCGGCTGACCTTGCTGCACGATGTGCAGGGGCGTTTTCAGAGCGCGCTGGTCAAGGATGTTTTCCAGGTGCGCCTGGAAATCCCGGTATAAGGTGCATGTAAGACGGCAACGGAGCACGGTATGACACTGAGGGTATTGATCGTTGACGACGAAGCGCACGCGCGAAGCCGCTTGCGCACACTGCTGAGCGAATGCACCGAACCGCGTGCCGACGTGGTGGCCGAGGCGGCCAATGCGGTGCAGGCGGTGGAACAGATGCAGCGCACGGCCTGTGACCTGATCCTGCTCGACGTGCGCATGCCGGGAGTGGACGGTGTGCAGCTCGCCAGCCGTCTGCGCGAAATGGGCGCGCCGCCTTCCATCGTGTTCGTCACCGCCTACGCGGAACATGCGGTCGAAGCGTTCGAGCTGGAGGCGATCGACTACCTCACCAAGCCCGTGCGCCGCGAGCGCCTGCAGCAGGCGCTGCAAAAGGTGCAGCGGGCCCGCAGTGCATCCGAAAGCGGCACCGACACCGGCGGTGCCACTGAGCACCTCATCATCCAGGAACGCGGTCGCAGCGAGCGTGTGGCCCTGACGGAAGTGGTCTACCTCAAGGCCGAACTCAAGTACATCACCGTGCGCACCGCCGACAAGGAACACATCTACGACGGCGCTCTGAATGACCTGGAGCAGCGCTACGCCCACCTGTTTGTGCGGGTGCACCGCAACGCCCTGGTGGCCCGCCGCGCCGTGCGCGCGGTGGAGAAGCACAACGACCCGGTGGAAGGCGAGGGCTGGACCGTGCGGCTCGATGGCGTGGACGAGCGGCTCGCTGTCTCACGGCGGCAACTGGCGGCGGTGCGGGAAGCGTTGATGACCTGAAGTAGTGACCCCCCGCGCCGCCTGCGGCGTCACCCCCCAGGGGGCAACGCTGGCCGACCGGCAGAGCCGGATCGGCGGCGTTCTGAGCTGAGACATTGCGCGCCGGAAACCAGCCTCGTGAATCGAAGGGAAGCCTTTCAAGGGCACCGCGGAACTGGCTTTGCCAGGCCGCCAGTGCCGCCCCCTGGGGGTGACGGCGAAGCCGGCGCGGGGGGCAACTAAATCTCCGCAGCTTCCACCAGAAACCGCACCCGTCGCTGACCCTGCCACTCATCTGCGTCGAGCCGGAAAGCGAGCCTGACGCGCTCGGGCAAGGGATCGGTATGGCCAAACCAGATGCCGTCGACCGGCTCGCCCTGGTGCTTCATCTTCAAGGCCAGGTGTTTCTCGCCGACCAGGCGCTGGCTGACGATCTGCAGCTCTTCGCAGAACACCGGTGGCGCAAAGCCCTGGCCCCAGACCTCCTTGTGCAGGGTGTCGACCAGATCGGTTCGGCGGTACTGCTTGTCGAGCACGCCATCGGCCTCCAGTCGGCGCTGGAGCGTGGCCGCGTCCAGCCATTCGTGGGCCACCTGCTGCAGGGCAGCTTCGAAAGTCTCCAGGTGCTCTTCTTCGATGGTGCAGCCCGCGGCCATGGCGTGGCCACCGAATCGCAGCAGCACGCCCGGGTGGCGTTTGGCCACCAGATCGAGCGCATCGCGCAGGTGGAAGCCGGGGATCGAGCGACCCGAGCCCTTGAGCTCGTGTTCCTTGCCCTCGGCGCGGCTGGCGGCGAAGACGAAGGTGGGGCGGTGCAGCTTGTCCTTGAGGCGCGAGGCCACGATGCCGACCACGCCTTCGTGGAAATCGGGGTCGAAGACGGTGACCGCTGGCGGTGGCTCTTCTGAGGCGTCGAACAGGTCTTCGGCCAGCGCCAGTGCCTGCTCGCGCATGTCGCCCTCGATGGCCTTGCGCTCGCGGTTGATGCCGTCGAGCGTGCGGGCCAGCTCGTCGGCGCGCAGCGCGTCGTCCGTGATCAGGCACTCGATGCCCAGCGTCATGTCGGCCAGGCGGCCCGCGGCGTTCAGGCGCGGGCCGAGCGCAAAGCCGAAGTCGAAGCTGGTTGCCATCTCGGGCCGGCGCGCGGCCACGTTGAACAAGGCCCTCATGCCGGGCGGCATGGCGCCGACGCGCACCCGCTTCAGGCCTTGGGCCACCAGTCGGCGGTTGTTGGCGTCGAGCTTCACCACATCGGCCACGGTGCCCAGTGCCACCAAAGGAAGCAGTGCGTCGATTTTGGGTTGAGTTTTCAGATCGAACACAGCGCGCTCGCGCAACTCGGCGCGCAGCGCGAGCAACACATAAAACATCACGCCCACACCGGCGATGCTCTTGCTCTCGAAGTCGCAGCCGGGCTGGTTCGGGTTGACGATGATGCAGTCCTCGGGCACAACCACCGCGCCGTCTTGCAGCGCGGGCAGGTGGTGGTCGGTCACGATGACTTGCAGGCCGAGCTCACGCGCAGCGCTCACACCAGCGAGGCTGGCGATGCCGTTGTCCACAGTGACCAGCACGTCGGCGCCGCTGGCCTTGACGCGCTGCGCGATCGAGGGCGTGAGGCCGTAACCGTCGGTGACGCGGTCGGGTACCAGGTAGCGCACCCGGTCAAAGCCCAGGGGCGCTCCCAGCAGTCGCAGGCCACGCACGCCCACGGCGCAGGCGGTGGCGCCGTCGCAGTCGTAGTCGGCCACGATGCAGACGGTTTTGTTCGCGGTCACGGCCTCGGCCAGCGCTCGGGCAGCTTCTGCCGCGCCTTTCATGGACGCGGGCGGCAGCAGCAGCGACAGCGCGTCGTCGAGCTGTTCTTTGGCGGTGATGCCGCGCGCCGCAAACAGGCGCGCCAGCAACGGGTGCACGCCGCCTTGCTCAAGCGCCCAGGCCGCGCGCGGGGGGACATCTCGGGTGATGATTTTCATGAGACTTGATTCACAGGGGTTCAAGGTGTTTCCAGGCGGACGGTGCACCGCCCAGCCACTGCATGACAAGGCGGACGCGCTGACCCAGGCTGCGCGGTCGCCAGGCCCATTGCGTCCAGCCGCGTTCGCCGCACAGGGTGAGGGTGACGGGCTCGCCGGCGCGCGCGCGCGCCAGCAGTTCGGCGATGGGGCCGCTGTCCAGCGCCTCCCAGGCGCGCTGCCAGCTGGCCCAGTCGCCGAGCAAAGCGGCTTGGCGCAGCGCATCGGGTTGCGTGGGCCAATGGGGCTTCGCGATGGGTTGCGAGAGCGCGCCTGCGCCGTGTACCCAGAACCCGTTCACGATGGGCTGGCGCGCGGCCTCGCGGCGGTCGTTCACCGGGTGGGTGTAGAACAGCATCTGCGCTTCGCTTTGCAGACGGGTGATGAGGGGGTGGCGCCCCTGGGCGGGCGTCCAGTCGGCCACCGATCGGCCGCTGACGCGGTCCAGGCTGGCGCACGCCAGCTCGCGCAGCGGCTCACCGGTGGCGCGCCAGCGGGTGGCCGATTCGTAGAGCAGCTCAATGCCGTCTTCCGCAGCAAAGGGCGCGAGCGCGTCGAACAGCGGGCGCGCATCGGTATCCGCCAAAGCCAGCCGGTCGCCTGGCAGCAGCGTGACCTGATCCATGCCGACCTGGAAGTGGCTGGGCGTGAACCAGGCTTGAGGCTGCAGTGGCTGCTCGCTGGCCGCAGCGGCCCAGGGATAACGTCCTGGGCGAGCCTCGCCGGAAGCCTGCAGGCCTATGGCCAGCGCGAGCGCACGCTCGTGCGGTGCATCCAGGTGCTGATCGTCACCGATTTCACTGGCTACTTGCGTCAGTTCGGCCAGCAGGGCGGTCAGACCGGGCAGGGCCAGACCGCTGAGCAGGGCGCGGCATTCAGGCGCGCTGGCGGTGGCGAAGGGAACCAGCAGGTGGTGAGCGGACTCAGGTGCTGGGTGGGAAGCGGGCATGACGCGATTGTCGGGGATGCCACAATCTCTTGGCTCAACCCCATTTATGCAAACTCCCTACGAACTCATTCTCGGCTGGCGCTACACCCGCGCCGGCCGCGCCACCCGGCGCAACGGCTTCATCTCCTTCATCTCGGGCGTGTCCATGCTGGGCATTGCGCTGGGCGTGGCGGCGCTCATCATCGTGCTCTCGGTGATGAACGGCTTCCAGAAGGAGGTCCGCGACCGCATGCTGGGCGTGCTCTCGCACATCGAAGTGTTTGAACCGGGCGGGCAGGCCATTCCCAACCTGGCGACGACGCTGGCCACCATCGAGCGCCATCCCGAGGTGCTGGGCGCCGCGCCCTTCGTCGGCGCGCAGGCGCTGATTGCGCGCGGGGAAGATATGAAGGGCGCGCTGGTGCGCGGTATCGACCCCGCACTGGAGCCGCGCGTGACCGACCTGGTGCGCGAGATGGCGCCCACGCTGCTGCCCCAGCTGGCGCCCGGCGCATTCAACATCATCCTTGGCGGCGAACTGGCGCGCAGCCTGGGCGTCATCCCGGGCGACACGGTGACGCTGATCGCGCCCAGCGGCCAGGTCACACCGGCTGGCGTGGTGCCGCGCATCCGCAGCATGACGGTGGTGGGCACCTTCGACTCCGGTCACTTCGAATACGACTCGGCGCTGGCGCTGCTGCACCAGGACGACGCCGCGCGCATCTTCCGGGTGGAAGGGCCGACCGGCGTGCGCATCAAGATCAAGGATTTGCACGCCGCGCGCGAGGTCGCGATCTCGATCGCCGCCGACCTCGACCCCGGTCTGCTGGTGCGCGACTGGACGCGCCAGAACCGCACCTGGTTCGCCGCCGTGCAGCTCGAAAAACGCATGATGTTCATCATCCTCACGCTGATCGTGGCGGTGGCCGCGTTCAACCTGGTGTCCACGCTGGTCATGACGGTCACCGACAAGCGCGCCGACATCGCCATCCTGCGCACCCTGGGCGCCAGCCCGCGCAGCATCATGGGTGTGTTCATGGTGCAGGGCGCGATGGTGGGCGTGATCGGCACCGGGCTGGGCCTGCTGCTCGGCCTGGGCGTGGCCTTCAATATCGATACCCTGGTGCCAGCGCTGGAGCGGATGCTCGGAGCAAGCTTCCTGCCGCAGGATGTCTATCTCATCAGCCGCATGCCCAGCGATCCCCAGCGCACCGACATCCTGCCGGTGGCCATCATTTCCCTGGTGCTGTCGTTCGTGGCCACGATTTACCCGAGCTGGCGCGCGAGTCGCGTGAACCCAGCCGAAGCGTTGAGATATGAATGAGGCCCCCACGCTCCGCCGCTGCGCGGGTCGCTGCCCCCCGAGGGGGCTGATTTCCCTTGGGGCGGCCCGGCGGGAAATCCTCACCCCCACGCTGCGCCGCTGCGCGACTGCGAAATCCGTATGACCGATGTTGTTCTCCAGGCCCAAGGCCTGACCAAGCGCTTCACCGAAGGCCGGCTGGATGTGACCGTCTTGCAGGGTGTCGACCTCATCGTGCGCGCGGGCGAAACCGTGGCCATCGTCGGCGCGTCGGGCTCGGGCAAGAGCACCTTGCTTCACCTGCTGGGTGGGCTGGACGCCCCCACCAGTGGCCATGTGACCCTGATGGGCCAGCGGCTGGACGGTCTCAATGCGTCGAGCCAGGGCGTGTTGCGCAACCAGCACCTCGGTTTTGTCTACCAGTTCCACCACCTGCTGCCCGAGTTCAGCGCGCGCGACAACGTGGCCATGCCGCTGTGGATCCGCCGCCAGCCGCGTGCCCAGGCCAGCGAGCAGGCTGCCAAGGTGCTGGCCCGCGTGGGTCTGGGTGAACGGCTGCACCACCGGCCCGCCGAGCTCTCGGGTGGCGAGCGCCAGCGCGTGGCGATCGCGCGCGCCCTGGTCACGAAGCCCGCCTGCGTGCTGGCCGACGAGCCCACCGGCAACCTGGACCGCAGCACCGCCGACGGCGTGTTCGCGCTCATGCTGGAACTGGCCCGCGACCAGGGCACGGCGTTCATCGTCGTCACGCACGACGAATCACTGGCTGCGCGCTGCAGCCGTGTCTTGCGCCTGACAGCGGGCGTACTGAGCGCAGGCTGAGCCGCTCTGCAGCTTGCGCCGCTGCGCTCACTTCACGCGCACGAACCGCAACGGTGGCTCGCCGCCCGCCAGATGCAGCGTCAGGGTGTCGCCCTGACGCTGCATGCGCTGCGCCTGCAGGAGCGCGGCGAGGTAGCGGCTTTCCTGTTCCATGGCGTCGGGCTGGCAGGCCATCCGGGTTGCGCCCAGCTGGTCGAAGCGCACGCGCTCACCCGAGAGGCTGACCGCGCCAAAGAACCGGTTGCAGGTGCCAAGGCCGGCCACGCGCCCCGCCTCGGGAAACGCCAGCGTGGCCGGTGCCGTGGCCAACACCGGCTCACCTCCCAGCATCTCCAGGCGCCATTCGGTTCCCCAAAGCGCCTCGGCAGTGGGAATTCTGGGCATGGCACAGCTGGCCAGACCCAGCAGCGGTAGGGCCAGGCAAAGCAGCGCCTGGCGGCGTCGAGACAACGGCCATGGGTTTGCGAGGGTCATGAAACGCTTCCTGAAGCAGGGTTGGGAGATGACATGCAGCGCGAGCACACCACCCCTGGGCACAATGGGGAGGATGTGGATCGATACCCATTGTCACCTTGACGCGCCCGAGTTCGGCCCCGATCAAACGCTGGCCGTACAGGCCCGTGAGCGCGCTACCAGCCTGGGGGTGGAGCTGTGCGTGATCCCTGCGGTAGCACGCGCCAACTTCGATGTTGTGCGTCGCCTGGCGCACCGCCTGGGTGATGCCTACGCGCTGGGTATTCACCCTTTGTTCGTGCCGCAGGCGAAAGAAGACGATCTGCTGGCGCTCGACTCCGCGCTCAGCGAACACCGCGACGATCCGCGCCTGGTGGCGGTGGGCGAGATTGGGCTGGACTTCTTTGTGCCAACGTTGTGCGAACCTGCGATGCGCGAGCGCCAGACGTTTTTCTACCGCGAGCAGTTGCGCCTGGCGCGCAAGCACCGGCTGCCGGTGATCCTGCACGTGCGCCGCAGTGCCGATGTGCTGCTTAAGCACATTCGCGAGCTGCCTACCGGGAGTGGCATCGCGCACGCCTTCAACGGCAGCGCCCAGCAGGCGCAGGCCTTCATTGACCTCGGTTTCAAGCTGGGATTTGGCGGTGCAGTGACCTTCGAGCCCGCCTTGAAGCTGCGTCAAATGGCGGTGGATCTGTCGCTGTCGGCGCTGGTGCTGGAAACCGACGCGCCCGACATCCCGCCGCAGTGGCTGTACGCCACCGCCGCCGAGCGCGCGGCAGGTCGGGCGCAAGGGCTCAACACGCCGGCCGAGTTGCCGCGCATCGCTGAAGTGGTGGCGGGTCTGCGCGGCATGGACCCGCATGAGCTGGCGCGAGCCACCCGCGCCAACGCCTGCGCGGCCTTGCCGCGTCTGACGGCCTTGCTGGCCCAGGCGGGCTGAGATGACGCGACTGTTCGGTTTGCCTCCGGTGCTGGACGCAAACACGCGCCTGCTGGTGCTCGGCAGTTTCCCGGGTGTGGCGTCGCTGCGCGCGCAGCAGTACTACGGGCATCCGCAAAATGCGTTCTGGAAGATCCTGGGTGCGCTCTGGTCGCAGGACCTGATGGCCTTGCCCTATGCGCAGCGCATCGAAGCTGCGCAGGCACACGGGCTGGGCATCTGGGATGTGTACCGGGCCTGCGAGCGCGAGGGCAGCCTGGACACCGCCATTCGCCGCGCCGAACTCAACGACTTCGCGCGTGTGCTGCGCGAATGCCCGCTGCTGCAGGCCATCGCGCACAACGGCGGCGAGAGCTTCAGGCACGCGCGCCACACGCAGGCGCTGGGTCTTCCCGTTCACAAACTACCCTCGACCAGCCCCGCCAACGCGAGCTGGTCTTTAGAGCGAAAGCTTCACGCTTGGCGAACGGTGCTCGAAGCCGCAGGCGTTGCAGGGGCACCAGAAGCAGCAGTAATGGCAGTAAGAGCAGGAACTGCAGATGACCCAGGCCGCCAGCGCCGCCACCCGTGAGGGTGACGTGCGAAGCGCGGCGCGGTGGGGGTTACACCGTCCGGTGTGCCACTGGCGTCTCTGGCACAGGGTAGCCGGCCGCACCAAAGGTGTTGACGATGGCTTTGTGGGTGTCGAAGTAGACCTGCCAGTAGTGGTCTGTGTGGGTGTAAGGCCGCACGCAGAGCTTGGGGCCTTCGGGCGTGAACTCCAGGATTTCGATGTCGGGGGCTGGGTCGGTGCGCACGTTGGGGATGGCAGCGATCGCCGGGCGCAGGCGCGCCATGGCGTCTTGCACATCCACGCTGTTGGCGACCTTGGCCACACAGTCCACGCGCCGGAAGGGCTCGGCACTGAAGTTCTGGATGTTGTCGCCAAACACCTTGTTGTTGCCCACCACGGTCAGCACGTTGTCGGGCGTGAGCACAGTGGTGGCGAACAGGCCAAGTTCCTTGACCGTGCCCAGTGTGCCACCGGCGTTGATGAAGTCTCCCACTTTGTAAGGGCGCAACACCTGCAGGAACAGGCCGGCGGCAAAGTTGCCGAGCATGCCGCTCCAGGCCGCGCCGATGGCCAGGCCTGCGCCAGCCAGCAAAGCTGCGAAGGAGGTCGTCTGGACACCGAAGATGCCCAGAATGGACAGGATGAGGACCACCGTCAGGCCCACCGAGACGATGGACTTGAGGTAGGTGATCAGCGTGGCATCCAGCTTGTTGGCGCGCTCCAGGGCCTTGCCCATCAGCCTTGTCGCCAGCCCGATGAGCCAGCGGCCGATGATCCAGGCGACGATGGCCCCTACGATCTTGAGCGCGAAGTCGGCGCCCTGGGTGGTCAGAAAGTTCAAGATCACTTCGGTGTTCATAATTCAGCCTTTCATGGTGACGTTCAACTCTATGTCTCTGTCTGCTGCTATCGGATGCGCTCGCTCAGCTGCTCTACGATGCGATGCGTCAATCGTGGGGTTGTACCCGCGAATGTTGCATTCATGCCATAGACAGGCGGCAGCGTGAAGGCTGGCGCCAACGCGGCAGCTCGGCGGCGCAGCGGTCCGCAGACCCTGCCCGAGGTGACCCTTTCAGAAGATGGCGAGGTCCGCTTTCTCCACCTCGGCACCGAATGGATTCAGGGCTCGATGCTGATCGACGCGCCCTTTGTCATTGAACTCGACTATGTTCAGCGCATGATGGCCTGGCTGCTGTTTGTCGAGCCCGACTCGGTGCCCAAGCGCCGCGCCATGCAGCTCGGGCTGGGCTCTGCGGCGCTCACCAAGTTTTGTTTCAAGGCCTGCCGAATGGATACCACAGCGGTGGAAATCAACCCGCAGGTGCTGGCCGCTTGCCGCGGCTGGTTCAAGTTGCCGGCCGACGGCCCGCGCCTGCGTGTGGTGCTGGCCGATGCGGCAGAGGAGGTTCGAAAGCCCGAGCACACGGGCCGCATCGACGCCTTGCAGGTTGACCTCTATGACCACGAAGCGGCGGCGCCCGTGCTCGATAGCCCTGACTTCTACGTCGACTGCCGCTCGGTGCTGAGCGACGATGGGCTGATGACCGTGAACCTCTTTGGCCGCGACGCCAGCTATGAGCGTTCGCTGCAAAGCATGGCCACCGCGTTTGGCGAAGACGCGCTTTGGGCCTTCAAGCCCACGCGCGAAGGCAACACCATCGTGCTGGCGCAGCGCACGCCCGAGCGCCCCACTCGCATGCAGCTGCTGGCGCGCGCCGAGGCGGTGCAGTTGCGCTGGGGTTTGCCGGCGGTCAAGTGGCTCAAGCTGTTCAAACCGGTATCCTGAGGACTGCATGAAAACCCAAGCCTCTGCCCAAGCCGCCGCCGAAGTCCCCCCGGGTCCGCTGGACTGGCGCATGCTGGTCGACTGGCTGCGCACCGATCAGGTGATCTCGGCCGACGAAGCGCGCCGCACCATCGCGCGCTGTTCGTCCGCCCACAGCGCCCAGCACCCGCTGCAGCGCCTGGCCGTGGTGGCCATGGCACGCGCGGCGGATGGTCGTGTGCTCGACGTCGAATCGCTCACCCAGTGGCTGGCCGAGCGCGCGGGGCTGAGCTATCTGCGCATCGACCCGCTCAAGGTAGACGTCGGCAAGGTGGCCGACGTGATGAGCGCCGCCTATGCCGAGCGCCACAAGGTGCTGCCGGTGCAGGTGAGTCCGACCGAGGTGGTGGTGGCCACGGCCGAGCCGTTCATCCGCGACTGGGTGCCCGAGGTGGAGCGCCAGACCCGCAAGACCGTGCGCCTGATGCTGGCCAGTCCGCTGGAGATCACCCGCTACACCGCCGAATTTTTTGCGCTCGCCAAGTCGGTGCGCGCGGCCAACAAGAGCGGCGGCCAGGCCGGCTTTGGCAGCTTCGAGCAGCTGGTGGAGCTGGGCAAGGCCAACAAGCAGCTCGACGCCAACGACCAGAGCGTGGTGCAGGTGGTGGACTGGCTGTGGCAGTACGCGTTTGACCAGCGCGCCAGCGATATCCACCTGGAGCCGCGGCGCGAGCAGGGCGTGATCCGCTTTCGCATCGACGGCGTGTTGCACCCGGTGTACCAGATGCCCATCGGCGTCATGAACGCCATGACGGCGCGCATCAAGCTGCTGGGCCGCATGGACGTGGTCGAGCGCCGCCGCCCACAGGACGGGCGCATCAAGACCTTGCGCCCCGGCGTCGGCGCGGTCAAGGGCGATGAGGTGGAAATGCGCCTGTCCACCCTGCCCACCGCGTTTGGTGAAAAGCTGGTGATGCGCATCTTCGACCCTGACTCGACGGTGAAGGATCTGAGCGCGCTGGGATTTGCGCCGCACGACGCGCAGCGCTGGGAAGGTCTGACCAAGCGGCCGCATGGCATCGTGCTGGTGACCGGGCCCACCGGCTCGGGCAAAACCACCACGCTCTACGCCACCTTGAAGCGCCTGGCCACCGAAGAGGTGAACGTGAGCACGGTGGAAGACCCGATCGAGATGATCGAGCCTGCGTTCAACCAGACCCAGGTGCAAGCCCATCTGGACCTCGATTTCGCCCAGGGGTTGCGCGCTCTCATGCGGCAAGACCCGGACATCATCATGGTGGGCGAAGTGCGCGACCTGCCCACCGCCGAGATGGCCGTTCAGGCTGCGCTCACCGGCCATCTGGTGTTCACCACGCTGCACACCAACGACGCTCCCAGCGCCATCATGCGGCTGATGGAGCTGGGCATACCGCCTTACCTCATCAACGCAACGGTGCTCGGCGTGCTGGCACAGCGCCTGGTGCGCACCCTGTGCCCGGCCTGCCGCACGCGCGAGGACGAGGCCCAGACCAAGGCCTCGCGCGAGGCACTGGCCGAATTGGTCAAGCCGTGGCAAGTCAGCGGCAAATACAAGCCCTACCGGCCTGTGGGCTGCGTGGACTGCCGCATGACCGGCTTTCGCGGTCGCATGGGTCTTTACGAGCTGCTGGTGGTCACCGAAGAGTTCAAAGACCAGGTCAACCGCGAGCCACGCGTCGAAACCCTGCGCAAGCAGGCGGTGAAAGACGGCATGCGCCCGCTGCGCCTGGCCGGCGCGGCCCGCGTGGCAGAAGGCCTCACCACGCTGGACGAGGTGCTGGCAACCACGCCGCCGGTCAGTTGATGCCCCCACGCTCCGCCGCTGCGCGGGTCGCTGCCCCCCGAGGGGGCTGGGCCTGCCTTGGGGCGGCCCGGCGGCTGGCCCGTTCATTGCCCCCACGCTGCGCCGTTGCGCGGGTCGCTGCTCTACAGTGCGATGTTCTTTCCGACCCGATGCAACCCACCGCATGATCCCCGTCAAAACCGAATCCGCCTGGCGCGGCACCGCCGACTGCCGCAGCTGCGGCATCCGCGACATGGTGCTGTTTGCCGACCTGCACGAAGAAGACTTCAAGCTCATCCACGCGCCCATTGACGACCTGGAGCACCCGGCTGGCCACGCGCTGGTGCGCATGGGCGAGACCGCGACTTCGCTCTACACCCTGCGCGCGGGCGTGGTCAAGCTGGTGCGCAACACCCTGGACGGGCGCCAGCGCATCGTGCGTGTGCTGCGCGCGGGCGACGTGATCGGGCTTGAAGCGCTGATGGCGCCCACCTACGAGTCTGACGCGATCGGCCTGACCAGCATCAAGGTCTGCCGCCTGCCGCTGCAAGTGATCCAGCGCCTGAACCGCGAGACGCCGCGCCTGCACCAGCGCCTGCTGGAGCGCTGGCACCGCAGCCTCAAGGAGGCCGACGACTGGCTGGCCGACCTCAACTTCGGCACCGCCCGCCAGCGGGTGGCCGGACTGATCCTGAAGATGCGAGCCGACCACGACGCCTCGGTCAGCACGCTGTTTTCGCGCGAAGACATGGGCGCCATGCTCGACCTCAAGCTGGAGACCGTGAGCCGCACCCTCAACGCCTTCCTTCGAGAGGGTAGCCTTGAGGCGCTCGACAACCACGGCCGCGTGTACCGGGTGGTGGATGCCGAAGCGCTGGTGGCACCCAAGCCCTGAACGCTGACGCAGGATGGCTGGGCGACAGCCGCCGCGCGATGGACTGCGGATAATCGCGCGATGACCGCCGCCGTGCATGTGCCGCCCTCCCACCTCGCCAGCGGCCTGCTGCTGGCCGGCCTGGGGTCGATCGCGTTCAGCGGCAAGGCCATCATCGTGAAGCTGGCTTACCAGTACGGGGTGGATGCGGTCACGCTGATCATGTACCGCATGCTGTTTGCGCTGCCGCTGTTTCTGGCGCTGGCCTGGTGGGCCAGCCGCGGCAAGCCGCCGCTCACCCGCAGCGACTGGCTGGGCATTCTGGGCCTGGGTTTCACCGGGTACTACCTGGCGAGTTTTCTCGATTTCTGGGGTCTGCAGTACATCACTGCCAGCCTGGAGCGGCTGATTCTTTATCTCAACCCCACGCTGGTGCTCCTGCTCGGCTGGTTCATCTACAAGCGGCGCATCACGCAGCTGCAGGCCACCGCCATGGCGATCAGCTACGCCGGCGTGTTGCTGGTTTTTGGCCATGAAGCTGGCCTGCAAGGGCCTGACGCAGTGGTCGGCGCGATGCTCGTGTTCGGCAGCGCGATCAGCTACGCGATCTACCTAGTCTACAGCGGTGAGCTGGTGAAGCGACTCGGTTCATTGCGGCTGGTGGGGCTGGCCACCAGTGTGGCCTGCGTGCTGGTGCTGCTGCAGTTTGTGCTGCTCAGGCCCATGAGCGCTGCGCTGGTCGCGCCCGAGGTGATCTGGCTCTCGCTGCTCAACGCCACGCTGTGCACCTTCGCGCCGGTGCTGATGGTGATGATGGCGATCGAGCGCATTGGCGCCAGCCTGGCCGCGCAGACCGGCATGATCGGGCCGATGTCCACCATCGCCATGGGGGTGGTCATCCTGGACGAACCGTTCAACGCCTGGATCGTCGTTGGCACCGCGCTGGTGGTGGCGGGCGTGTTCTTGGTCACGCGGTTTGGCAGGGCGCCAGCGAAGTAGCGCTTCAGGTTTTCTCAACTCATTTTTTCAAGGAAACACGATGGATCTCGGCATCAAAGGCAAATGGGCGCTGGTGTGCGGCGCCAGCAAAGGGCTGGGGCTGGGCTGTGCGCAGGCTATGGCGGCTGAAGGCGCCAACCTGGTGATCGTGGCGCGGGGCGCGGGCGACCTGCAGACCGCAGCGGCTGGTCTGCGCGAGGCCAGTCCCGGCGTTCAGGTGATCGCGGTGGCCGCCGACATCACCACCCCGGAGGGCCGCGCAGCGGCGCTGTCGGCACCGCTTGGGCCAGGCAGTTCGTTTGACATCGTGGTCACCAACGCGGGCGGTCCGCCACCGGGCGACTTCCGTGGCTGGGACCGCGAGATCTGGCTCAAAGCGCTGGACGCCAACATGATCACGCCGATCGAGCTCATCAAGGCCACGGTGGACGGCATGGCGCAGCGCGGCTTTGGTCGCATCATCAACATCACCAGCAGCGCAGTGAAGGCGCCGATCGACATCCTGGGCCTGTCCAATGGCGCACGCAGTGGCCTCACGGGTTTTGTGGCGGGTGTATCCCGCAGCGGCCTGGCGGCGCAGGGCGTCACCATCAACAACCTGTTGCCCGGCGCCTTCGATACCGATCGTCTCAAGACCACGCTGGAAAGCGCTGCGACCAAAACCGGTCAGCCGATCGAGGCGGTCATGGACGCCCGTCGCAAGACCATCCCTGCGCGCCGCTTCGGTACGCCCGCCGAGTTCGGTGCGATCTGCGCGTTCCTCTGCAGCGTTCACGCCGGCTACATGACCGGCCAGAACGTGCTGGCCGATGGCGGGGCCTACCCGGGGACGTACTGAGGTTTCAGCGCCGTGAGTTCACCAGGATGCCACCCACGATGAGCGCGAAGCCTGCTGCGTGGTAAAGGCGCGGCGCCTCGCCGAGCAGGGTGGCCGAGAGCACGGCAGCAAACAACGGCGTGAGGTTGGAGAAAAACCCTGCAATGGTTGGTCCCACCCGTCCCACGCCGGCGCTCCAGGCCCGGTAAGCCAGCAGCGACGGGCCTACGGCCACATAGACCAGCGCCAGCAACAGCGGCCAGCCCCAGACGATGTGTGGCTGGCCAGCAGGCGCGGGGGGAAGCACCAGCCACTCGCCAGCGCTCATCAGGCCCGACCAAGCCACGCCGAAGACCACCTGGGCGAGCAGGAAGGCCGCCCAGTCGGCCTTGATTGCTGCAGGCTCGGCGCCAGCAGGCGGTTTGGCGAGCTGCCAGCTGTAGGTGGCCCAGACCAGTGAGGCCAGCAGCATCCAGGCGTCGCCCGGCACCAGCTTCACACCGATCAGTTGCGTCACCTCACCACGCGACAGCACCACCGCCACACCGCTGAGTGAGAGCGCGGCACCGAGCGCGGCGCGGCGCGAAATGGCCACGCCGTAGAACACGCGGCCCAGCAGCAGCATCCAGATGGGGGTGGCGGCCGCGACTAGGGTCACGTTGATGGGGGTCGAGGTCTTCAGGGCCAGGTATTGCAAGGCGTTGTAGAGCCCGGCACCAAGCAGGCCCAACCAGGCGAAACGGCGCCAGTGGGGCCACATGCCGCTGTCGCGGCGCAACACCCAGCCCGCCAGCGGCAGCAACAGCAGCAAGGCCAGCGACCAGCGCGCGAAATTGAGCGTGATCGGTGGGATCACGCCCTGCATCATCCGGCCCACCACCGCATTGCCGGCCCACATCAGGGGCGGGATCAGCAAGAGGGCGGCGGTGCTGGCGGTGAGCTGACCGGAAGAAGGCGAGGACATGGCAGGCACTGTAACAACGCAGCGCCGCGTTCCCACGCCGAGCGCGATGGGTGCTGTCGCACAGGCGCGGCGATTTCGTGGCAGCATGTGGGCCCTTTTCCCCACAACACATTGCCGGACCACCGGCCAGGAGACCTCATGACCCAGACCAGTCGCGCCGTGCGCATCCACGCCACCGGCGGCCCCGAGCAGTTGGTGATCGACAACGTGCCGGTGGGCGAGCCCGCAGCGGGCCAGGTGCGCATCCGCCACCACGCCATTGGCCTGAACTACATCGATGTGTACCAGCGCAGCGGCCTGTACCCCAACACCATGCCGCTGGCGCTCGGCATGGAAGGCGCAGGCGTGATCGAAGCGGTGGGCGAGGGTGTGACTCACCTGAAAGTGGGCGACCGCGCCGCCTACGCCGCCAACCCGCCTGGCAGCTACTGCGATGTGCGGGTGATGCCGGCCATGAACGTCTGCCAGCTGCCCGATGGCATCGATTTCGAAACCGGCGCGGCCATGATGCTCAAGGGACTGACGGTTCAGTACCTGCTCAAGCGTTGCCCGCCAGTCGAGGGCTTGAAGGCGGGCGATTTTGTGCTGTTCCACGCCGCCGCCGGCGGCGTCGGCCTGATCGCCTGCCAGTGGGCCAAGGCCCTGGGCCTGCGCCTGATCGGTACGGCAGGATCAGATGAAAAGTGCGCGCTGGCCCGGGAGCATGGCGCCGAGTTCACCATCAACTACCGGACCGAAGATTTCGCCGCCCGGGTCAAAGAGATCACCGGTGGCAAGGGTGTGAAGGTGGTCTACGACTCGGTGGGCAAGGACACGTTCGACAAATCGCTCGACTGCCTGATGCCCTTTGGCTTGATGGTGAGCTTTGGCAACGCCAGCGGCCCGGTGGCGCCGTTTGCGCCGGGGATTCTGGGTCCCAAGGGCTCGATCTATGTGACGCGGCAGACGCTGTTTTCCCACATCACCAGCCGCGAGCGCACCCAGTCCATGGCCGACGATCTGTTTGCGGTGGTGCTGAATGGTCAGGTCAAGATCCGCATCGACCAGCGATTCCCGCTGACCGAGGTGCAGGCTGCGCACAAGAGCCTGGAGGCGCGCGCCACCACCGGCTGCACCGTGTTGCTGCCCTGACCTGCCTGATCCAGAACAAAGGCCTCGCTGCGGCGGCAGCGAGGCCTTTTCATTGACTGGATGCCGAGGCGTTCAGGCCGACACGGCAGCGGGTGCGACCTCGGCCAGCGCCGTCTCCAGGTGTTGCAGAGTGGTCGGCACGTCGTGCCACTTGTCCAGCCCGAACAGGCCGATGCGGAAGGTACGGAAATCGGCCGGCTCGTCGCACTGCAGCGGCACGCCCGAGGCGGTCTGCAGGCCCACAGCGAGAAATTTCTTGCTCGACTGGATGTCGGGATCGGTGGTGTAACTCACCACCACGCCGGGTGCCTGGAAACCTTTCGCGGCCACGCTGGGGAAACCGTGGCGCTCCACCAGATCGCGCACCCCCTGACCCAGCGCCACCTGCTCTTCGCGTACCCGGGTGTAACCGTAGGCTTCGGTCTCGTTCATGGTGTCGCGCAGGCGGACCAGCGCATCGGTCGGCAGCGTGGTGTGGTACGCGTGGCCTCCACCCTCATACGTTTCCATGATCTGCAGCCACTTCTTCAGATCCATGGCGAAGGTGGTGCTTTGCGTTGCGTCGATGGCTTTTCTGGCCCGTTCGCTCAGCATCACCATGGCGCAGCAGGGCGAGCTGCTCCAGCCCTTCTGAGGCGCGGAGATCAGCACGTCCACACCGGTGGCGGCCATGTCGACCCACATGGCGCCGGAAGCAATGCAGTCCAGCACAAACAGACCGCCCACCGCGTGCACCGCATCGGCCACTGCGCTCAGGTAGTCGTCGGGCAAGATCATGCCGGCCGAGGTTTCCACGTGTGGCGCGAACACCAGTGCGGGCTTTTCCTTGGCAATCGTGGCCTTCACTTCCTCGATGGGTGCCGGCGCCCAAGGGGCCTGTGAGCCCTCGCAGGTGCGGCGCGCTTTCATCACGGTGTGGCTGGCGGGAATCGAGCCCATGTCGAAGATCTGCGTCCAGCGGTAGCTGAACCAGCCGTTGCGGATCACCAGCACGTGTTTTCCGTGCGCAAACTGGCGCGCCACCGACTCCATGCCGAAGGTTCCGCTGCCTGGCACCAGCACGGCTGAGTGGGCCCCGTAAACGCGCTTGAGCATGGCCGAGATGTCGGTCATCACGCCCTGGAAGCGCTTGGACATGTGGTTGAGCGCGCGGTCGGTGTACACCACCGAAAACTCGAGCAGGCCGTCGGGGTCGATCTGGGGCAGCAATCCGGGCATGGGTGTCTCCTGAACGTATGGCGGTCGGGTTGACAGCGCCATGGTGGCTGCATGGCAGCCTGGCCGGTCATTCTGGCACGACTTGGGTGCCGTGCGCCACCCTGCTCACCGGGAACGACGCACCCTCAGGATTTCATCCAGGATGAGGCACATCGCGCCGATGGAGATGCCCACGTCGGCGATGTTGAACGAGGGGAAGTGACCGCCGTGGAAGATGCCGGACAGGAAGTCGAAGTGGAAGTCCAGCCAGTCGATCACGTAGCCATGCACCACGCGGTCAATCACGTTGCCGATCGCACCACCCAGGATGCAGGCCAGGGCGAATGAAAACAGCTTCTGCCCGCTGTGCGACCTCAGCATCCAGACGATGAAGATCGCCGCACCGATGCCGATGGCGGTGAAGAACCAGCGTTGCCAGCCACCGGCACCTGCCAGAAAGGAGAACGCAGCGCCCGAGTTGTGCACCCGAACCACGTTGAAGAACGAGGTCACGTAGGTGCTGTCGCCCAATTGGTAATAGCCCAGGATCAGCGCTTTGGTGAACATATCGGCCAGCAGGATTACCGCTGCCAGGCCGATCCAGGGCCAGAAGCTGCTGTGGTGTTTCGAAGCCATCAGGCGACCTTTCGAACTTCACCCGCGCCGCCGCCTGCCGCTTCGGCCAGGTTGCTCACGCAGCGGCCGCAGATCGTGGGGTGGGCTGGGTCGGAACCCACGTCGTCGCGGTAGTGCCAGCAGCGCTCGCACTTGGTGGCGCCGCTGGGTTTGACGGCCACGGCCAGCTCGGTCCCGTCGTTCACCTCGACCGCCGAGGTGATGGTGACAAAGCGCAGGTCCTCACCCAATGAGCGCAACAGCGCCGCATCGTCGGCGCCAGCGGTGATGGTGAGCGTGGCCTGCAGCGAGGCGCCGACGCCACCGGTGCTGCGCACGGCTTCGATTTCCTTGTTGGCCAGATCGCGGATGGCGCGGATACGCGACCACTTGGCCAGCAGCGCCTCGTTCGGCGACGGCAGTGGCGAGAACGTTTCGAAAAAGATGGAACCCCGGGTCTGGTCGCCTGCCAGCACTGGCCAGGCCTCTTCGGCGGTGAAGCTGAGGAAGGGCGCCATCCAGCGCAGCATGGCGTGGGTGATCTGGTGCAGCGCGGTCTGCGCACTGCGTCGTGCCAGGCTTTTGGGTGCGGTGGTGTAGAGCCGGTCCTTGAGCACGTCGAGGTAAAACGCGCCCAGGTCTTCCGAGCAGTACACCTGCAGCTTGCCCACCACCGGGTGGAATTCGTAAGCGTCGAAATGCTTCAGGATGTCGGCTTGCAGTTCGGCCGCGCGCGCCAGCGCGTAGCGATCGATCTCCAGCATCTGGTCCAGCGGCACCGCGTCTTTGGCCGGGTCGAAGTCGCTCACGTTGGCCAGCAAAAAGCGCAGCGTGTTGCGGATGCGGCGGTAGCTGTCGACGACGCGAGCGAGGATCTTATCGTCGATGTTGAGGTCGCCCGAATAGTCGGTGCTGGCCACCCACAGGCGCACGATTTCGGCGCCGAGCTTGCTGGTCACGCTTTGCGGGTCGACCGTGTTGCCCAGGCTCTTGCTCATCTTGCGGCCCTGGCCGTCAGTGGCGAAGCCGTGGGTCAGCAGGCCTTTGTAGGGCGCGCGGTCGTGCAGCGCACAGCCCAGCAGCAGCGAGCTGTGGAACCAGCCACGGTGCTGGTCGTGGCCTTCGAGGTAGAGGTCGGCCTCTGGGCCGCTGGCGTGGAAGGCCCCGTTGGGGTAAGCCTTGGCGTGGCTGCCGCGCAGCACGTGCCAGAAGGTGGAGCCGGAGTCGAACCACACCTCCAGGATGTCGGTGCTCTTGGTGTAGTTCGGGGCGTCGACGGCGCCGAGGATCTCCTCCGCCGTCACGCGGCTCCAGGCTTCGATGCCGCCCTGCTCCACGATGTCGGCCGCCTGATCGAGGATGGCCATGGTGTTGGGGTGCAGCTCGCCCGAATCCTTGTGCAGGAAAAACGGCACCGGCACGCCCCAGCTGCGCTGGCGCGAGATGCACCAGTCGGGCCGGTTGGCGATCATGTCGCGCAGACGGGTCTTGCCGTTCTCAGGGTAGAAGCTGGTGTGGTCGATGGCGTCGAGCGCGAGCTGGCGCAGGGTCTTGGGCGCCTTGTCTTGGGTGAACACGCCTTCGCCCTCGTCCATGCGAACGAACCACTGCGCGGCGGCGCGGTAGATCACCGGCGTCTTGTGGCGCCAGCAGTGCGGGTAGCTGTGGGTGATGCCTTGGGTGGCCATCAGGCGACCGTGCTCGCGCAGGGTATCGATGATGACCGTGCAGGCCTTCCAGATGTGCTGGCCGCCGAACAGCGGCAGCTCCTCGGCGTAAACGCCGTTGCCCTGCACCGGGTTGAGGATGTCGTCATAGGCCAGGCCGTGGGCGACGCAGCTGTTGAAGTCGTCGACGCCGTAGGCAGGGGCCGAGTGCACGATGCCGGTGCCGTCGCTGTCGCTGACGTAGTCGGCCAGGTACAGCGGCGAGAGGCGTTTGTAGCTGTAGGCGCCAACGCCGCTGTCCAGATCGTGCAGCGGGTGGCGGAACACCTGACCACGCAGCGCTTCGCCATGGACCGTGGCCAGCACGTTGCCGCTCAGGCCGAAGCGCTCCAGGCACTTGTCGACCAGGCTGGCCCCCAGCAGCAGCACGCCCTTGGGCGTGTCCACCAGGGCGTATTCCAGCCCGGGGTGGGCGTTGAGCGCCTGGTTGGCGGGGATGGTCCAGGCGGTGGTGGTCCAGATGACCGCGAAGGCTTGCTTGCCGACCGGCAGGGCGCTCAGGCCGAAGGCTTTGGCCAAGCCAGCCGCATCGTTCGACTCGAAGGCCACGTCCAGCGTGTCGCTCTTCTTGTCGGCGTATTCGATCTCGAACTCGGCCAGCGACGAGCCGCAATCGAAACACCAGTACACCGGCTTGAGGCCACGGTAGACAAAGCCGCGCTCGATCACACGCTTGAAGGCGCGGATTTCACCGGCTTCATTGGCGAAGTCCATGGTGCGATAGGGGCGTTCCCAGTCGCCGAGTACACCCAGGCGCTTGAAGTCTTCGCGCTGTTGGTCGATCTGTTCGGTGGCGAAGGCGCGGCTCTTGGCCTGCATGTCGTCGCGCGACAGGTTGCGCCCATGCAGCTTTTCGATCGCGTTTTCGATTGGAAGGCCGTGGCAGTCCCAGCCGGGGATGTACTGCGCGTCGAAGCCGGCGAGCTGCCTGGACTTGACGATCATGTCTTTCAGGATCTTGTTCAGCGCGTGGCCGATGTGCAGCTTGCCGTTGGCGTAGGGCGGGCCATCGTGCAGCACAAACAGAGGTGCGCCCTTGCGCGCCTCGCGCAAACGCATGTAGAGACCCTGGTTGCCACCGCTGGCGTTCCAGTCGGCCACCCAGGCCGGTTCGCGCTTGGGCAGGTCGCCGCGCATGGGGAAGGCGGTGTCGGGCATGTTGAGCGTGGCGCGGTAGGCGCTCGCTTCGGGCTTGCTGGCAGTGGGTGCAGCCGCGGTGTGTGGTGTGTCGGACATGGGCTCGGCTCGGTGAAGGCTTTGACAGGCTCAGCCCGGTCGCTGGGATAGGGCGGACAAGTGGGAAGAGGGTGAACCGTTCGCCCTGAGCCTGTCGAGGGCGGCGACCGGGCGGACCAACCGGTCTAAATTCGGTCGCGCGTGGTCTGGCGGTGAGTCTGGCCGTAGGCTTGTTCGGGCAGGGTGGCAAAAAACTGGCGCGCTGCATCGCAGTCCTGAGCGATGCCTCGGGTGAGGGCGTCCAGACTGTCGTACTTCAGCTCGTCATGCAGTTTGTGCAGCAGTTCCACGCGGATGATTTTACCGTAGGCCTCTGCGCCGGCCGGGTGCTGCGCCAAGGCTGCTGGCCATTCCAGGCAGTGGGTCTCCAGCAGCACCCGGCCACCGTTGACATCTTGCGGGTCCAGCGAGGGGCGAACACCCAGGTTGGCCACACCGGTCAAGGCCTGGCCGTCGGGCAGCAGTCCGTGCACCAGCACCGCAAAAATGCCGCTGGCTGCAGGCTTCCAGTGGGCGAAGCGCAGGTTGAGGGTGCGAAAACCGTCGCCCGCACCGGTCGCGGTGGCGCCCAGCTCGCGACCGAGCTTGCGGCCGTGCACCACATGGCCACTGATGGCATAGGGCCGACCGAGAAGGGCCGTGACCCGCTCCATGTCGCCACGGGCCAGCGCCTCGCGCACCGCCGAGCTGGAGACCCGCGTGCCGTGCACCTCGTAGCTCTGCATGCGCGCCACATCGAACCCCAGGCGTTGGCCGGCGGCATCGAGCATGGCGTAATCGCCAGCCCGCCTGGCCCCAAAACGGAAATCGTCGCCCACCAGCACGTAGCGCACACCGAGCTGCCCCACCAGGATGTCTTCGATGAAGGCCTGCGGCGACAGGGCGGCCAGCGTGGAGTCGAACGGCATGACCACGCACTGGTCAACGCCGCAGCGAGCCAGCTCTTCGAGCTTGTCTCGCAAGGTGGCGATGCGCGCAGGTGCGAGCTCTGGCTTCTGGTGCAGGGCGGCGAAGTGGTCGCGCGGATGGGGCTCGAACGTCATCACGCAGCTGGGCACACCCCGGTGCCGGGCCTCGTTGTTGAGCAAGGCCAGCATGGCCTGGTGGCCCCGGTGCACACCATCAAAATTGCCGATGGTGAGGGCGCAGCCGGCGCCACCTGGAGAAGGCAGGCCGCGCAGGCCTCGGATGATGTTCATGACCAGAGGGAAATCGCCAGCGAGCGGCGGATGGGCTTGGAAGCACGGTATATTGACACACGCAAATGCCTGCGCCCTGTCACCGGGTCAGCGGGCGGTCGCGAAGACAGATTGTCCGGTTGGTATTCAGTATTCAACATGGAGGTGGGTCTTGAAGGTCTTGAAATTGTCCGCGCAGGGCTTGCCCCAGTCGTGGATCAGCCTGGAAGAAGCTGTGCTGCATTACGCGGCGCAGGAAGTGCGCTGGGAAATGGGCGCCGAGGTGGCCGTTTTCCACGGCGGTCACAACGCGCTCACCGGGCTTCAATCCATCATCACCGTCAACTCCATCATCGGCACCCACGGCGTACCGCGCATCAACCCGTTTGAACTGAGACCTTCGCTCACCAACAGCAAGCTGTTTTCTCGCGACCGCTGCCTGTGCGCCTACTGCGGTGGGCACTTCCACGAAGACGAACTGACGCGCGAGCACATCGTGCCGTTGGGCCAGAACGGGCGCGATCTCTGGATGAATGTGGTCACAGCCTGCAAGTCGTGCAACCACCGCAAGGGCAACCGAACCCCCGAGCAGGCCCACATGCCGCTGCTCTACGCGCCCTATGTGCCCAGCCTGTGGGAAGACTTCATCCTGCGCAACCGCCGCATCTTGGTCGACCAGATGGAGTTCCTGATGTCGCACCTGCCCAAGACCTCGCGGCTGCACGCCTGACCCCCTCGTAAGAACCAAAAGAAAGAACCCGCCTAGGCGGGTTCTTTCATGGGTCAGAGAGATCGAGGAACCGTCACGGCACGCCGTTGGCGGTCACGCCGCACGTGACCACAAAGCTCAGGCTGGAACTTGCCGGGAAGCTGGCGAGGGGCACGCCTGCCGGCGACTGCAGGTTGGCGAGGCTGAGCACGGGTGCCACCGGGCAGACGGCTGCTCCGCCGCTGACGATGCAGCTCACGGCCGTGCAGCTGAGGCCTGTGGCAGCCGGGTCTCTGAGCACGGCGTTGGCCGCAGCAGAAGGTCCGCCGTTGGCCACGGTGATGGTGTAGCTGGTGGTGGTGCCGGCGGTCAGGGTGCCCACCGCATTGGTCTTGGTGATGGTCAGCAGGGTGGTGGCGGTGATCGACACGTCTTCCTGGATGCTGGCGCCTGAGGCGTAGTTGGAGCCTCCCGCTGTGCCGCCGCCGGTGGCGTAGGTCGCGCCCGGCGTGGTGGTGCCATTCGCGACACTGCGCGTGGGGTCGCTGTAGAGGGTGTTGGCCGGGTTCTGGTAGGTGCCTGGCGCGGCGTTGTTGAGGTTGACCACAAAGGTGGCCGTCAGGGTGCCTCCCGGGGGAATGGTGAAGCTGTTGGCGTCGCTGCCGCCCGGGGTGCCGATGATCACGGTGGAGGTGCCCGAAGCGGGTGCCGCAGTGGGTCCGGAGGCGCCTGCGCCCAGCGCCACGGTGGCGGTGCTGCTGGCCAGCGTGAAGGGGACCGGCAGCTCGTCGCTCAGGGAGACGCCCACTGCATCGCCCCCACCCCCCGTGTTACTGACCCTGATGGCATAGACCGCGGTGGGCTGAGCCGGCAGTGTGCGCGTGGGCGTCGAGGTGCTCTTGATCACGGTGAGCGCCGGGAAGCAGCTGGTTGGGTTGGGAAACTGCGTGCCCGAGAAGGTCACGTTGGCCTGGCCACCCGCGCCGCCCGAGGCGCCGAAGGTGTTGGAAACGCCGCTGACCGGTACGTTGACTCCGGCAATACCCCCGGCAAAGGTGGTCGCGCCGACGGTGACGCCGGTCGAGCGGATAAAAGCACCGCCGCCACCGCCGGCGCCAGTACCCTGGGTTTCGTTGCCTCGAAGCGGCAGACCGGTGTTGCCGCCTGCACCGCCAGAAACGTTGACCTGAAGGCCCGGTACCGACGTGGATTCGGTCACCAGCACCACCGTTCCCCCGGCGCCGCCGCCGCCCGCCGCGTCCCGTCCCGCTGGTTGCCCGCTGCCACCGCTGGCGCTGAACTGACCACTGCCGGTGATGTTGCGAGCGCGTACGAAAATCAGGCCGCCGCCGTTGCCGCCGCTGCCTTGCGCCAAGGTCGGATTGTCATTGGCGTTGTTGTTTTCGCCCGCTCCGCCGCCGCCCCCCAGAAACAGGCGGGCCGCGGTAGGCGTCACACCCAGCCCGCCGAACCCGCCCATGGCCCGAGCGCCATCACCGCCACAAGCAAAGAAGCCTGGGCCAAATTGAACACAACCGCCGGTGTTGGTGGTGCTGAAAACAGCAAACGTGTTGCCGCCACGACCGCCAGTACCGGCATTGCCACCGCCACCGCCGCCCGCGTTGTGCTGCGTACCACCGCCGCCTGCATTGCCCGCGGCACCACGTGCGAGATCCAGGCCATTGGGGTAGCCGGAGGTGCCCAGGTTGAGACCGCTGAAGCCAGCGTTGATGACCGTGTCGGAGCGCACAAAGCGAGGGGTGCCGGCGATGCCTTCGCCCTTGGCTGCTCCGAGGTTGGCGGGTGGCGTGCCTGTTGTCTGGGCACTCGCATAGGTGGTGACGTTGCTGCCAGAGATGACGGTCGCATTTTGCGAACCACCGCCGCGAAAACCCGTGGCATTGGCATTGACGGTCGTGCCGTTGAGGTTGAGCACGCCCGACGCATCAAGCACAAACAGGCCACCGGTGCTGCCGTCCCAGGGGGTCACGTTCAACGTGCCGCCCGGCAAGGACACAGAGGCGAACTGCGGTACGCGCACCACCTGGAAGCGGCGATTGCCTGAGGTGGCGTTGGCGCTGGCGGTGGTGTAGGTGTTGGCCAGCGGGCTGTCCAGGGTGATCGAGCCTGCGCTGGCCACAACCACCTGCTTGAACTCGTAAAAGCCCACGCTGCGCAGGTTGGTCGATCCGGTGGCGGGATCGCCGGCGACACCGTCGCCATAGGCACCCGAATCGGTGTTGTTGATCAGTGCGTCCTGCATCTGGATCACCAGGGCCAGATCTCCCGCCGCGAAGGCGGTCGACGCGGCATTGGTGTCGGTTCGCGCTGCGCCGAAGTTCACCACACTCGACCCAGCACTGGCTGTACCGCTGCCCGGGAAGTAGGTGTTGCGGGAGAAATTCACGCCGTCCTTGCCGGGGGCCGCGCAGACCTGTGCCCAGATCGGTGCGGCAAGACCAGACAGGCCTAGCGCCAGCGTGACTAGGCGCAAAGACTTCAGGAAGCGGTGCATCGTGGTCTCTCGGAATCGATCAGGAGCATGCCCAGGCGGGATGAAGCGAGACCGCCAGGATGCATGAATTGGTACTAATGCGAGTGTAGCCGGACCTACAAAAGAATTTGAACCTGAGCCCGATAGGTGCGGAAAAGTACCGGGATAAGCGCTCAAGAACGCTGGCCAAAGACCGAAGACTGAAGGAAAGGCAGGTCAGGCCGGTCCACCCGGACGAAGTTGAAGCCACGTCCAACCAATCAGATCAAGGGGAAGTTCATGTCGGTATCACTCAGCGAATTGCGTGCGGGCGGCATCGTGGTCGTGTTGGGCGCCCTGCTGCTGGCAGGCTGTGGCGGTGGAGGCGAAGAGCTCACCACGCCGGTCGCGAACGACCCTGTTTCGCCGCCCGTGGTCGATTTGAGGCCGACGGCAGACGCCGGACAGCTGGGTTCGGTGGCGAACCGGTGTGGCGTGAACAGTTTTGAGGACTTTGGCGCGACCACCATCAACAGCGGCAGCTTTCTGGCGACGTTCAACGGTCTGTCTCAGGTCGTGGGCTACCTGGCCTCAGGAGACTACTTTGACACGTCGGTGCGAATGGATGTGGCCATTCCCCAGACCGACTTCCGGATGGCCAGCCTCAGCCAGGGGCATGACACCCACCGGATGGGCGTGGCCATGAATGGTCCGTTTCTGGTCGGTGCACTCGCCTGCGTCAAGGGTGTGGGGCGCGTGACCGTGGTGGATGGCCGCACCGAGGTGCACTGGTTCAGCGACGCCTGGCCGCAACTGCCCGTCCAGAGTTTGCCGGGCACACCGGTGGCGGGGCTTGAGTGGTTCGGCAACTTCGAACCCGGCAACCCCACCATCTACTTCACGCTGGACGCCAGTGAAGTTGCACGACCCGAAGCCCTGTCTTTGTGTCAACTGAGCAGCGCAGATGCGTGGACTTGCGAAAGTGTTGGCAGCGTCTACAACGGCGTCAGTTACACATTCTCCTCGCCGGTGACAGGTCATGGTGTGTATGTTCTGACAGAGCTGCAACAGCCCGGCAGCTGATGAGCCATCAGGAGTGCACCTGACCCTGCCAACAAGAAACCCGCCGAGGCGGGTTTTTATTGGCATTGCGCAGGCGGAGCGCTATGGCACACCGGTTGCCGTGACGGTGCATGTCACGGAGAAGCGAACGCCTGAAGAACTATTGATCAGGGGTATGGGAACACCGGGTCCTTGCAGATTGGCAATGGTGAGAGTCGCTGGTGCCGGACAAGTCCCTGCGCCCAACGGTGCACAGGTCACCGCCGTGCAGCTCAAGCCAGTTACTGCGGGGTCTCGCACGACCGCATTGGCCACGTTGGCAGGACCGTTGTTGAATGCGTCAAGGGTGTAGGTAGTGGTCTGACCTGTCGTGAGCGTGCCGACGGCATTCGTTTTGAATACGGTGAGGTTGGCTGCCGGCGTGATGGTGGCGGTCGCGGTACCGATGTTGTTGTTCGGGTTGGGGTCGGTCACCGGCACGGTGATGGTGGCCTGACCCACGTTGGTCAGGGTGCCCGAGAAGGTGTTGCTCAGCGTGGCGGTGACGTTGTAGCGCAGGGTGGCGTTGAGCGACAACGATACGGTGGTGTTGATGTTGCCGGTGCCAGTGGGTGTGGTGCCGCAGCTCGTGGCGACGAGGGTCGCACTGCCTGGGTTCTGAACGGCGCAGGCCCAGCTGGCGTTGGCGACACCGGCCGGAAACGCGTCCTGGATGAGGATGTTCTGCACCACGCCTGGCCCCGGATTGGTTGCGGTCAGGGTGTAGAACACCGTCTGACCTTGCAACGCGGTGGTGGGCGTGACGGTCTTGGTGAACGACAGATCGACCGGGAACGAGCGGGACAGATCGGTCAGACCGTTGTTGGTGGGTCCCACCACACTCGCCGCACCCGTGGTGCTGTTGATGCGCCACAGATCGTTGGTGCTGTTGCTGGCGTAGAGACACGGCGCCGGGGACGCGGCACAGCCCGCACCAGTCGGACCTTCGGCAATGCCGTTGGGCACGCCAGTCAGAGCCAGGTTGGCACCAATCTGGGTCACCGGCACAGCGGAGCCACTGGGAACAGTCGCAAAACTGGCGGCATTGGCCCGGTACAGACGGTAGGTTGCACTTCCGTTGGTGATGGGGGCCACGGAATACAGGTCACCGTTGTTCACGCAGGCGAAGTCGCCGCTGCCGCCGGTGGGCAGGCCCGTCCAGGTCAGGGAGCGAAGCGTCGCGGCGTTGTTGGCGTTGATCTCGAAGAACTGGCCGACGTTGGTGGCTGCGTAGAACCGACCGTCCGGGCAGTGGGTGGCGCGCAAGGTGACGTCGCCCAGCACAGCCGATGCGGCCCCCGTGATGTTGCCGACGAAGGTGTTGGCGCAGGTCAGCGGGTTGATGCGGTAGAGCTTGGGCACGCCGGTGCCATCCCGGTCGATGTAGTAGGCCTGCCCGTCGATGCTGGAGACCGAAACCGCGGTGGACGGGCTGCTGAGTGCGCAGATGTTGGTGGCTGCGCCGGTGGTGGTGTTGATGCTGAACAAGCGGTTGGAGCCTGGGATCGTGATTCCGGCCGTTCCTGCCTGACCAACGCCGTACACCACCTGGGCATGGCCAGTCGACGCGAAGGTGAGCGCAATGCTCAGCGATCCCAGGCCAGTCAGGAGGTGGCGCAACAGGTTGTTCATACAGCGGTCAGCGAGAAATTGGGCACATCAACGTTTCGGGGCAACGCTGGATAAAAAAGTACTCAAATTTTATCTCGAACGCAGCCATTCAAAGGCTGTTTTCGACCGCATGCGCGCCATTTCTCACGCCTTGGGATCCATCGACAATCGCCGGTCGAGGTCTGTCCCAACAGGCTCGGCCTGAGGCCGGGTCGGCATCAGGCCGAGTGCCTCAGGCGAACACGCCAGCGGTGTCCTGCATGCAAGCGCTGACCTCACCGAGGTGGTGCAAGGTGTCGCCAAAGCTCATTTCCATCTGGGTGAGCTTTTTGAAGTAGTGGCTGGCGATGTACTCGTCGGTCACGCCGATACCGCCATGCAGCTGCACGCTTTGTTGCCCGACAAAGCGCATGGACTGTCCCAGCTGTACCTTGGCGCGCGACATGGCGGCGCGGCGCTCCGGCGCAGGGGCATTGAGCTTGAGCGAAGCGTAGTAGCTCATGGAGCGCGCCAGCTCCAGCTGCATCTTCATGTCAGCGACGCGGTGGCGCAGGGCCTGGAAGCTGGCGATGGCCACGCCGAACTGCTTGCGGGTGTTCATGTACTCGACGGTGATCGCCAGCGTCTTGTCCATCACGCCCACCGCCTCGGCGCAGGTGGCGGCGATGCCGATGTCCACCGCGTGTTCCAGCGCGGCTGCACCTTCGAGCGTCACGAGGATGGCGCCTGCCTCGTCGAAACTCACGTCGGCCGCACGGCTGCCGTCCTGGGTGACATAGCCCCGAGCCGAGACGCCTGGGGTCTTGCGGGCGACCAAAAACAGCGCCATCTTGCCTCTTACCTGGGCCGGTACCAGGTAGCCGTCGACCTGGTCACCGGCGGGCACGAGGTGTTTGTGACCGGTCAGATTCCACGCGTCGCCGCTGGCCTGCGCCTGGGTGGTGCAGACATCGAGCCGATACCGGGCACCCCGCTCCTGGTGTGCCAGTGCCACCAGGGCCTCGCCGCTGGCGATTCGGGGGCACCAGTCGGCCTGCACGCCTTCGGGTGCGTAGCCTGCCAGCACCGCGCCACTGATGAGGGTCTGGGTGAGGGGTTCGAGCACGATGCCCTGGCCCAGACCCTCCAGCGTCACCATGGCTTCAACCGGGCCCATGCCCATGCCGCCGAGGGCTTCGGGAATGTACAAGCCGGTCAGCCCGAGTTCGGCCAGCTCGCCGTAGGCCGAGCGGTCGAAACCGCCCGCGGCAACGATGGACCGGCGGCGCTCGAAGCTGTAGCCCTTTTCCACCCACTTGGTGCAGGCATCGCGCAGCTGTTCCTGATCGTCAGAAAAGTCGAAATCCATCTCAGCTCCTTGAGGTCAACCCAGAACGGTCTGGGCGACGATGTTGCGTTGCACTTCGTTGCTGCCACCGTAAATCGTGGTCTTGCGCATGTTGAAGTAAGTCGAAGCCAGTGGCGCATTGGCCACCTCGCCACCAGGGAAGTCGCCCTGCCAGCCGGCTTCCATGGCTTCTTCGATGAAGGGCAGGCTGTAGGGGCCGGCGGCGAGCATCATCAGCTCGCTGTAGCGTTGCTGGATTTCGCTGCCGCGGATCTTGAGCAGTCCGGCGATGTCGAGCGAGTTCTTGCCCGATTTTTCGGCCGACAGCACGCGCAGCACCAGCATCTCCAGCGCCACCACGTCGACCTCCAGCAGCGCGATCTGGTCGCGGAAACGAACGTCACCCCACATCCCTTCGGCCTTGGCGATGCGCTTGAGTCGCTCCAGCTCGCGCTTGGCGCGGTTCACATCGGCGATGTTGGTGCGCTCGTGGCTGAGCAGGTGCTTGGCGTAGGTCCAGCCCTTGTTCTCTTCGCCGATCAGGTTTTCGGCTGGCACCTTGACGTTGTCGAACCAGACCTCGTTGACCTCGCATTCGCCATCCAGCAGTTTGATCGGCCGCACGCTCACGCCGGGCGAGCTCATGTCGATCAGCAGAAAGCTGATTCCAGTCTGTGGTTTGCCTTCGCTGCTGGTGCGCACCAGGCAGAAGATCCATTCTCCATATTGGCCGAGCGTGGTCCAGGTCTTCTGGCCGTTGACGATGTAATGGTCGCCCTGTCGCTCAGCCTTGCACTTGAGCGAGGCCAGGTCCGAGCCCGAGCCAGGCTCGCTGTAGCCCTGGCTCCACCAGACTTCGCCGCTGGCGATGCCCGGGAGAAACCGTTCTTGCTGTGTCTGGTTTCCAAAGGCCATGATCACTGGCGCCACCATCACCGGTCCGAAGGGCACCACCCGCGGTGCACCGGCCAGCGCGCACTCTTCCTCAAACAGGTGTTTCTGCACGGCGTTCCATCCTGGACCGCCAAACTCCTTAGGCCAGCCGTGGCCGAGCCAGCCCTTCTTGCCCAGAATCTTGGCCCATTGCTGCATGTCGTCGCGCGACAGGCGCAGAGCGTTGTGCACCTTTTTGGCGATGTCGGCCGGCAGGTTGGCCTTGACCCACGAGCGAATTTCTTCGCGAAACGCCTGCTCTTCGGGCGTGAATGCCAGGTCCATGCAATGTCTCCTTGTTCGGTGGCCGGCTCGCTTGAGCCGGTATCACTTTCCAGTTTCGCACGACCGTTCGTTTCACTCCTGTCCGGGCTGCGACAGACCTAGTTGTTCGTTCAAGCTTTGCAGCTGGTCCTGCAGGGTGGCGACCTTGTCTTCCAGCGCGGCCACGCGCCGCGTCAGCCGGATCACGTCATCTTCGGTGGCGCTGGTACCAGAGGTGCTGGCCATGGCGTCGGCCACGGTCAGGTCCACCGGTCCACACAGCAGGTGGGCCCAGCGCTGTTCCCGCGCACCGGGCGCACGGGGCAACTTGACCACCAGCGGGCCGCCCTTCTCGTGCGCTCTGTCCTGCAGTTCTTCCAGAAACGCATCGACCGACGCGATGTCGAGAAACTTGTACCAGCGTTCGGTATTGAGCCGCAGCTCGCCCGCTGTTTGGGGCCCGCGCAGCATCAGCATGCCCAACAGCACGGCCGACTGCTCTGGCAGACCCATTGCACGAAGGAAGTTGTGCTCGTAGCGAGTGACCCGGCCACCGCTGCTTTCGAAGACCAGATGGAGTGCGCGCAGGTCGTCCAGGGCTTCAAGCACCGCGGCATCGGGCAACTGCATCACCGGATCGCGACTGGACTTCTGGTTGCAGCCGGTCACCAGCGTGTTGAGCGTGAGCGGGTAGCTGTCGGGAACGGTTCGGGCCTTTTCCATCAGCGTGCCCAGCACCCGCGCCTCGACCGGGGTGAACGGGCGCTGGGAGATGCTGTGCCGGTGCGAGGCTGGGGCGGTGGAGTCTTGGGTCATTACACTTCTGGCCTTTAGAAAGAACTTGCACGCTGGCGCGTGCGCGCTGGCGTGAATAAAAACATCGTGATTCTGATCTCGGGCAGTGGCTCCAACATGGCGGCCATCGTTCAGGCGTCTCGGCGTCAGCACTGGGAAGAGCGGCACGGCGCGCGCGTGGTTGCAGTGTTGAGCAACAAACCCGATGCGCCTGGCCTGTCGCTTGCGCGGGAGCTGGGCCTGGCCACCACCGCACTCGACCACCGAGGCTACCCCAACCGCGAAGCGTTCGACGCCGCGCTCATTGCCGCAATCGATCGCCATGCGCCCACGCTGGTGGTGTTGGCCGGCTTCATGCGCATCCTCACGTCCGGTTTTGTGGCGCACTACGCCGGCCGCCTGATCAACATCCATCCCAGCCTGCTGCCAGCCTTCACCGGATTGCATACCCACCAGCGTGCCATCGACGCGGGCTGCTGCTTCGCTGGCTGCACGGTTCACCGCGTGACCCATGATCTGGATCATGGCGAGATCCTGGACCAGGCCGTGGTGCCGGTGCTGCCGGGCGACGATGCGACCACCTTGTCGGCCCGTGTGCTCAGTCAGGAGCACATCGTCTACCCCCGAGCGATCGAGCGCTTGCTGGCCAACGAAGGGTAGTCCACCGGGAACGCGGCGAAACCGGCTCCGCCGGGCCGCACGCGTTGCCCCCTGGGGGGAGACGCCGCAGGCGGCGCGGGGGGTTACATACTCTTGTGGAACACCAGGCCCGCATGCTCCCGCATCGCGTGGAACTTGATCTTGGGCCAGTTGGCTTCGACCGCACGCAGGGTGGCCGCATGGTCCACCAGCAGAGTGGGCGCATCGACCGCATCCAGCGCCACCCGGTGGCTGTTGGCATCGATGAATTTCTTGAGCTCGATCTCGCCGCCGTCTTCGGGCGCGCAGGTCACCCAGCGCGCCACCTGGTAGGGGCTGTTCATGATGCGGGCCTTGACGCCGTACTCATGCTCCAGCCGGTGCGCCACCACCTCGAACTGCAGCTGGCCTACGGCCCCCAGCAGCAGCACTGAGCCCGCCACCGGACGAAACACCTGGATCGCACCCTCTTCGCCCAGCTGGGTCAAGCCAGCGCGCAGCTGCTTGCTGCGCAGCGGATCGGCCACTTCCACACTGCGAATGATCTCGGGCGCAAAAAACGGCAGGCCAGTGAACTGCAGGCTCTCGCCTTCGGTCAGCGTGTCACCGAGCTGAAGCACGCCGTGGTTGGGGATGCCGATGATGTCCCCAGCAAAGGCCTCGTCAAGCAGTTCGCGGCGCTGTGACAGGAACGACACCACGGTGTTGGGCCGCAGGTCTTTGCCCGAACGCACCACCTTGAGCTTCATGCCGCGTTCAAAATGACCGCTGGCCACCCGCACAAAAGCGATGCGGTCGCGGTGAGCCGGGTCCATGTTGGCCTGAATCTTGAACACCACACCGGTGAATTTGGGTTCTTCGGGGTGCACCACGCGCTGCAGGGCGGGCCGGTCGCCAGGCGGCGGCGCCAGGTCCACCAGCGCATCCAGTACCTCACGCACGCCGAAGTTGTTGACCGCCGAGCCAAACAGCATCGGCGTCTGTTTGCCGGCCAGGAACTGCTCTTCGTCGAACGGTGGCGAAGCACCTTCCACCAGCTCCAGCTCGCCTTTGGCCTGTTCGAACTCGGCACCAAAGCGCTTCACGCTCTCGGGGTTGTCGAGGCCGGCCAAAACGTCTTCATCGCCACCACGGCGGTCATCTCCGGCGGCGAACACGCGCATCTGATCGGTGCGGCGGTCGAACACGCCTCGAAAAGTCTTGCCCATGCCCACCGGCCAGGTGAAGGGCACGACCGTCATGCCCAGCTCGCGCTCGATCTCGTCCATCAGGTCCAGCGGGGCCTGCACCTCGCGGTCCATCTTGTTGACGAAGGTGAGGATGGGCGTGTTTCGCGCGCGGCAGACCTGTAGCAGGCGCCGGGTCTGCGGCTCCACGCCGTTGCCGGCATCGATCACCATCAGCGCCGCGTCCACCGCGGTCAGCACGCGGTAGGTGTCTTCGCTGAAATCCTGGTGACCGGGCGTGTCGAGCAGGTTGATCACGCAATCGCGGTACTCCATCTGCATCACTGAGGAGGCGACCGAAATGCCACGCTGCTTCTCAATTTCCATCCAGTCGCTGGTGGCGTGCCGGGCCGCCTTGCGCGCTTTCACGCTGCCGGCGATGTTGATCGCGCCTGAAAACAGCAGCAGCTTTTCGGTCAGGGTGGTCTTGCCTGCGTCGGGGTGGGAAATGATGGCAAACGTGCGCCTGCGGCGCACTTGGTCGGCAATTTGAGACATAACCCATGATTATCGACTCCCCCTGCGCCGCTGTTCGGCTTCCCCCAGAGGGAGACGACACCAGCGCCCTGGCAAAGCCAGTTGCGCGGTGCCTGCTGGCACAGGCTCGTCCGGCGTGAAGGGTTTTTGTCTCAGAGATGCCGTGGGATCGGCTTGGCCGGGCCACAGGCAATGTCCCCTTGGGGGAAGCCGCGCCGCGGCGCAGGGGGGACAATCCTGTTATGCACCCCAAAGCCCTGATAGAAGCCTGCGCCACGCTCATCGAGCGTGTGTTCAAGTTTGACCACCCCGCCGACGCTGTGGTCGCGCGTTACTTTCGTGAGAACCGATCGCTGGGCCCGCGCGAGCGCGCCACCCTGTCCGACACCGTCTACACCGCGTTGCGTCAGCGCCTGCGGCTGGAATGGTTGGCGCGGTCGGGCAGCGGGTCCAAGTGGCGGCGGCTGGCGATCCTGGCTTTCCCCGGCGATGTCGACTTCCTCAAAAGTGTGCTCACTGATGTGGAAAAAACCTGGCTGGACCACTGTCATGCAGCGACCGACGCCGATCTGCTCGCTCCTCACCGGCACAACCTGCCCGAGTGGCTGGCCAGCGCCGTGCGCGAGCAGCTGGGTGAGGAATTTGATGACTTCGTGGCCAGCCTGGACCAGCCTTCGGTGCTCGATTTGCGTGTCAACACGCTGAAGAAAAAGCGCGAGGCGGTGCTCGCGGACTTGCGCGCGGCGGGTCTGGTCTGTGAACCCACACCTTTTTCACCAGTGGGCATTCGCGTGACCGGCAAGCCCTCGTTGGCCAAGCTGCCTGCATTTGTGCAGGGTGATGTCGAGGTGCAGGACGAGGGCTCACAGCTGCTGGCGCTGCTGGTCGATGCCAAGCGCGGCGAGATGGTGGTGGACTTCTGTGCCGGGGCTGGCGGCAAGACGCTGGCCATGGGCGCGAGCATGCGCAACAGCGGCCGACTCTACGCGATGGACACGTCGGGACACCGGCTTGACGCACTCAAACCTCGGCTGGCCCGCAGTGGCCTGTCCAATGTGCATCCGCTGGCCATTGCCCATGAGCGAGACGAGCGCATCAAGCGTCTGGCCGGCAAGATCGACCGGGTGCTGGTCGACGCTCCTTGTTCGGGCCTGGGCACGTTGCGCCGCCACCCAGACCTGAAATGGCGCCAGACACCTGAGACCGTGGCGGCGCAGACGGCGTTGCAGCGCGCCATCCTGGACAGCTCGGCGCGCCTGCTCAAGCCGGGCGGTCGCCTGGTCTATGCCACCTGCAGCCTGCTGCGGGAGGAGAACGAAGCGGTGGCTGAGGCCTTCGGGGCCGCTCATCCCGATTTTGAGGTGGTCGCCGCTTGCGATGTGCTGGCAGGCGCCCAGGTGCCTGACCCAGAGCGGCTGTGTGCTGGCGAAATGCAGCAATGGCTGCGTTTGTGGCCTCAACGGCACGCTACAGATGGCTTTTTTGCTGCTATTTGGCGGAAAAAGCCTTGAAACCGCAGCGATTGACGCAATGTTTCATACAGTGCCAGGGGTCGACCGACCCCTGGCTTGGTGATTTACACCCCGGCCAGTAAAATTGCGACATCCGTTTCCCTGATCGGAGATGGTCTGCATCCCCATCCGTCCTGAGGGCGGTCGAATAGGAATTTCATGATTGCATCTGATCCCGGCCTTCTGGTCGTTTTCTGGGATGGACTGGTCCAGTTTCTGGCCAACGGTCTGACGGGCGCCACTTGGTGGCAGGCGATGATCGCCGCGCTGGTGATGACGCACATCACCATTGCCAGCGTCACCATTTACCTGCACCGCCATTCGGCCCATCGCTCCCTGGACCTGCACCCGGTAGTGTCCCATTTTTTCCGTTTCTGGCTCTGGATGACCACCGGCATGGTCACCAAAGAGTGGACGGCCATCCACCGCAAGCACCACGCCAAGTGCGAACACGCGGGTGACCCGCACAGCCCGGTGGTGTTCGGGATCAAGAAGGTGTTTTTTGAAGGCAGCGAGCTCTACCGTGCCGAGGCCAAAAACCAGGAAACTCTGGATCGTTACGGTCACAACACGCCAGACGACTGGGTCGAGCGCCAAATCTACACCGGTCGCTCCCGCCTGGGTGTGAGCCTCATGCTCATCCTCAATGTGTCGTTGTTCGGCGCGATCGGTCTGACCGTTTGGGCGATCCAGATGGCCTGGATCCCGATCACCGCCGCCGGCATCATCAATGGCATTGGTCACTGGTGGGGTTACCGCAACTTCGAGGCGGCCGACGCCAGCACCAATGTGTCCCCTTGGGGCATTCTGATCGGCGGCGAAGAGCTGCACAACAACCACCACACCTATCCGACCTCGGCCAAACTGTCGGTCAAGCCCTACGAGTTCGACATCGGCTGGATGTACATCACCATGCTGAAGTCCGTCGGGCTGGCCACTGTGAAGAAGCTTCCGCCCAAGATGGCGTATGGTGCCGTCAAGCCCGTGGCCGACGAGAAGACACTGGAGGCGATCATTGCCAATCGCTATGAAGTGATGGCCGGATATGCGCGGGAAATGCGTGCCGCCTGCCAGCGGGAGCTCGAAGGCCTCAAGGCGCGCAGCGCCGACGTTGGCCCACTCCAGGTCGCGCGTCGCTGGTTGCATCGCGACCACGACAAGGTGCCCGAGGCATTGTTGCCCCAGTTGGCGTTGGCCCGTGCCGAGCACCCGGTGCTCGACAAGATGGTCACCATGCGTGAGGAGTTGCGTGCGCTCTGGTCCAGCACCAACGCCACCCGTGAGCAGCTCGCGACCGACCTGCAGGCCTGGTGCCGCCGTGCAGAAGATAGCGGCATCGCCGCATTGCGCGACTTTTCGATCCGGTTGCGCTCCGCGCACGCATAGAGCAGGCCCACGCCTGCGCCGCCCTTGCAGCGCGTCAAACCCTCAGTTGGCGACCCGACGGACCTGGCGATGTGCCACGTCTGCATGGGGCGGGCGGCCCGCTCGTTCTGAGCAAAGAGAGCCCGACACATGCGTTTCGTCGTGATTTTTGAAGAGGGTGACGAAATGGTGCCGGTGCGTGAGCAGCTGGAACCAGCACACTTGGCGTTTCTGGAGGCGCACCGGGACGAAATCCGGATGGCGGGTGGCTTGCGCAACGAGCACGGCGGACCATACGTGGGAGGTTTGTGGGTGTTTGAGGTGGACAGCCGAAAGCGGGCAGTGGCCTTGATCGAAAGCGACCCCTATTTCTTGGCGAATCCGCGCAAATACCGGTTGCTGGCCTGGGGCAAGGCCTTGCCGAGGTACCAGGTCACGCTCTGATCTGAAAAAAAAAGCCGCTGTGACAACAGCGGCTTTTTCATTGGGGGAGCCTTGCCGAATCACTTCAGCTTGATTTCCTTGTAATCCACGTGTTTGCGGGCCTTGGGATCAAATTTCTTGATCAGCAGCTTCTCTGGCGTGGTTTTCTTGTTCTTGGTGGTGGTGTAGAAGTGGCCGGTTCCAGCGGTGGATTCCAGCTTGATCTTCTCGCGCGTGCCTTTGGTTGCCATGGTCGGTTCTCCTTAAGCCTGCCCGCGGGCGCGCAAGTCGGCCAGCACAGCGTCGATGCCATTCTTGTCGATCAGGCGCAGCGCGGCACCCGACACGCGAAGGCGCACCCAGCGGTTCTCGCTCTCGACCCAGAAACGGCGGTATTGCAGGTTCGGCAAGAACCGGCGCTTGGTTTTGTTGTTGGCGTGGGAAACATTGTTCCCGACCATGGGCTTCTTGCCCGTGACGTCGCAGACGCGTGCCATGAGGACACTCCGATATTGTCAAACGGCCGCTACCCGTGCGGTAGGGGCCTCACCTCGCCAGAAGAAAGGGTGGCGGTAACCCAGAATTTGCAGCGCAAAACCCGAGGGCCATTTGCAGCAAAGCTCTCAATTATATGCAAGGTGGAGGCAGGGTTCCCGAGTGCGCCGACCAGCGGCAAGCACCTGGCCGGAGCGCGTGCCTTGTTCGAGGGGCACCGCGGAAAGGACTTTGCCCGGCCGCAGGTGCCGCCCACCGGCCAAGCCGAAGGTGCTAGAGCAGGGGCGCGCGCAGCGCGGCGGGGGGTTACTGGCTTTCCAGGAAGCGCTGGGCATCCAGCGCGGCCATGCAGCCTGTGCCGGCACTGGTGATGGCCTGGCGGTAAACATGGTCCTGCACATCTCCCGCGGCGAACACGCCAGGCACGCTGGTCATGGTGGCCAGGCCTTGCAGGCCCGAGCGGGTGACGATGTAGCCGTCTTTCATGTCGACCTGACCTTTGAAAATGTCGGTATTCGGGCTGTGACCGATAGCGATGAAACAGCCTTTGACGGTCAGTTCCTCGGTTGCGCCTGTCTGCACGTTTTTCAGCCGCACGCCGGTCACGCCAGACGCGTCACCCAGCACCTCGTCCAGGGTGCTGTGCAGCTTAAGCTCGATCTTGCCTGCGGCCACTTTTTCCATCAGCTTGTCGACCATGATGGCTTCGGCCTTGAAGGTGTCGCGCCGGTGGATCAGGTACACCTTGCTGGCGATGTTAGAGAGGTACAGCGCTTCTTCCACGGCGGTGTTGCCGCCGCCAACCACGCTGCAGATCTCATTTTTGTAAAAGAAACCGTCGCAGGTGGCGCAGCCCGAGACGCCCTTGCCCATGAAGGCCTCTTCGGACTGCAGTCCCAGGTATTTGGCCGAAGCGCCGGTGCAGATGATGAGTGCGTCGGTGCTGTATTGACCGCTGTCGCCAGTCAGAACGAAAGGCCGCTTGGAAAGGTCAACCGCATTGATGTGATCGAACACGATCTCGGTGTTGAAGCGCTCGGCATGAGACAGGAAGCGCTGCATCAGCTCGGGGCCTTGCACGCCGTCAACATCGGCCGGCCAGTTGTCCACATCGGTGGTGGTCATCAGCTGGCCGCCCTGCGCGATGCCGGTGATGAGCACTGGTTTGAGGTTGGCGCGAGCCGCATAAACGGCCGCTGTGTAGCCGGCGGGTCCGGAACCCAGAATAAGAACTTTAGAATGCTTCATGTTGTGGCGACCCGTCGAAACACTTGGGTCCTGCGGGATTGAATGAGAAGATCAGCGGGTGCTGAATGATGTGAGGTGCGTCCCTATAGGATGTAAGCATCGCAATAGCAAGATTGTATGAAAGTGTGCCGCCCCTGCGGACCAACCCGAGGAATACACGCATGTCCATCTTGTCGAACCTGGATCTGATTCGCCGGGTCCCCCTGTTTTCTACCCTGACCCAGGCGCAAGCCGAATCGGTGGCCGATGCGGTGATCAAGCGCCGTTTCAAGCGCGGCGAGTGCATCGTCGAGCAGGGCAAGAAGTCCAACATGCTGGCCATTGTGCTCACCGGCCGGGCGCGCGTGGTCACCACAGACAGTCGCGGACGCGAGGTGATTTTGGCCACCATGAACCCGGGTGATTACGTGGGCGAGATGAGTCTGATCGACAACCAGCCGCACTCGGCCACCGTGCGCGCCGAGGTGCAGACCGATGTGTTGATCCTTGGCCGGGTGGAGTTCGCGCGCTGCTTGCCAGAGAATACCTCTATGGCCTACGCTGTGATGAAGGGCCTGGTGCAACGCCTGCGCCACGCCGATCGCAAGATCGAGTCCCTGGCGCTGATGGACGTCTACGGCCGGGTCGCGCGTGCTCTACTGGAGGTGGCCCAGCCTGATCACGAAGGCCAGTTGGTGATCAAGGAACGCGTGTCGCGCCAGGACGTGGCCAAGATGATTGGTGCTTCGCGCGAGATGGTCAGCCGGGTCATGAAGGACCTCGAAGATCGGGGTTTCATCGAGGTGACCGAAAACGGCAGCACCATCATCAAGGAACGGCTCAACTCCCTGGGCTGATAACCAAGCGAAGCCCCTGGGGCAAGGGGTTGCTTGGGTTAAAGTTGGTGTCGATTCCCCTCGACGCCCATGACCTATTCGCTCAACACACTCAATGCCGACCGCGCCAACGAGGCGCCTTCTGGCGTGGGTCGATTCGCCCAGGAGATTGGGCTGGTGCTTGGCGCTGCATTGCTCGCGTTTTGGCTGCTCGCCATGCTCAGCCACTCGTTGGCTGACCCGGCCTGGAGCACGACTGGCAGCCAGCCGTTGGTGGGTAACTGGGCGGGCCGCTTCGGCGCGCTGATCGCCGACGGCAGCTACTTTTTGCTGGGCTTCTCGGTCTGGTGGTGTTTTCTGGCCGGTGTTCGCGCCTGGCTGTCGGGGCTTGCACGCTGGATCCGGGGTCAGCAGGGCGTGCAGAGCGACGAGCCCCTAGGCGAGGCGCCCAGCCGCTGGTGGCGCCTGTGGCGGCATCCGGCGAGTTTCTGGGTGGGTCTGGTGTTGCTGCTGGTCGCCAGTACGGTGCTGGAATGGAGTCGCTTGTACCGGCTAGAGGGTTTGTTGCCCGGCCATGCGGGCGGCGTGCTGGGTCACGCGATGGGTCCTTTGACCATGCGCTGGCTCGGCTTTACTGGTTCGGCGCTGGCCATGCTGGCCTTAGTGCTGGTGTGTCTCCCGCGGGTGTTCCGTTTCTCCTGGGGTCATCTGTCCGAGCGGATGGGCCACAAGCTGGATGGCTGGTTCGAAGCGCGGCGCGAGAAGCGCGAAGCGGTGGAAGACCAGCGCATTGGCGTGCAGGCGGCGCGCGAGCGTGAGGAGGTGGTGGCGGTCGAGCGCGAAGAGATCGAAGACCACCATCCAACACCGGTGGTGATCGAATCTCCACGGGTTGACTTGCCTCCCAGTGCGCGGGTGGCGAAGGAGCGGCAGAAACCGCTTTTCGTCGAAATGCCCGACAGCAAGCTGCCGCAGGTGGACTTGCTGGACGGCGCGCCGCAGCATCAGGCGGGTGTGGACAGCCAGACGCTGGAGATGACCAGTCGCCTGATCGAGAAGAAGCTCAAGGATTTTGGTGTTGAAGTGCGGGTGGTGGCGGCAGCGCCTGGCCCAGTGATCACCCGCTACGAGATCGAGCCCGCCACCGGCGTCAAGGGCTCGCAAGTCGTGAACCTCAGCCGCGACCTGGCGCGTTCGCTGTCGCTGGTGTCTATCCGTGTCATCGAGACCATTCCAGGCAAGAATCTGATGGCGCTGGAGTTGCCTAACGCCAAGCGCCAGATGATCAAGCTGAGCGAGATCCTCGGCTCATCGGTCTACAACGACGCACGCTCGCTGCTGACCATGGGCCTGGGCAAGGACATCGGCGGCCTGCCCGTGGTCGCCGACCTGGCCAAGATGCCGCATTGCCTGGTGGCTGGCACCACCGGTTCGGGCAAGTCGGTCGGCATCAACGCCATGATCCTGAGCCTGCTCTACAAGGCCGACGCGAAAGACGTGCGCCTGCTGCTGATCGACCCCAAGATGCTGGAGATGAGCGTCTACGAAGGGATTCCTCATCTGCTGGCGCCGGTGGTCACCGACATGAAGCACGCCGCCAACGGCTTGAACTGGTGTGTGGGCGAAATGGAAAAGCGCTACAAGCTGATGAGCAAACTGGGGGTGCGCAACCTGGCGGGCTACAACACCAAGCTCGACGAAGCCAAGGCGCGCGGCGAGATCATCGGCAACCCGTTCAGCCTCACGCCCGAGCAGCCCGAGCCGCTGGAGCGCCTGCCTTACATCGTGGTGGTGATCGACGAGCTGGCCGACCTGATGATGGTGGTCGGCAAGAAGATCGAAGAGCTCATCGCCCGGCTGGCGCAAAAGGCGCGCGCGGCCGGTATCCACCTGATTCTGGCGACCCAGCGTCCCAGCGTGGATGTGATCACCGGCCTGATCAAGGCCAACATCCCGACCCGTCTGAGTTTCCAGGTCAGCAGCAAGATTGACAGCCGGACCATCCTTGACCAGATGGGCGCCGAGAGCCTGCTGGGCATGGGCGACATGCTCTACATGCCTTCTGGTACGGGCTTTCCCATTCGTGTGCACGGTGCGTTCGTGAGCGACGAAGAGGTGCACCGCGTCGTGGCCTATCTGAAAGAGCAGGGCGGCGAACCCAACTACATCGATGGCGTGCTGGAGAGCACGGTCGGCGATGGTGAAGGTGGTGATGTTTTCGGCGAGGGCGGCGACAGCAGCGAAAAGGACGCGCTCTACGACCAGGCGGTGGAGATCGTGCTCAAGGACCGAAAAGCCAGCATTTCCTATGTGCAACGCAAGTTGAAGATCGGCTACAACCGCGCTGCGCGCTTGCTCGAAGACATGGAAAACGCCGGACTGGTGAGCGCGCTCACCTCCAGTGGTCAACGCGATATCCTGGTGCCTTCGCGTGGGGACTGATGTGCGTCTTCAGGCTGAACCTTGTGCCCGCGTCTTGGTCTGACTGCGCATGATCAAAATTTTTCTGGCACTTTCGCTGGCTCTCACCAGTGTTGTGGTGCACGCCGATGGCTTGAAGACGCTGGAGACTTTTTTGCGTGACGTGACGGGCGGCCAGGCGCGCTTCACGCAGGTGGTTACTTCGCCGTTGCGCGCAGGCGAGACGCAGGCGCGCACCAAAACATCCACCGGCACGTTTGAATTCCTGCGGCCGAACCGCTTCCGTTTCGACTACAACAATCCGTTCCCGCAGGCCATCGTGGCCGATGGTCAGACGCTGTGGCTGCACGATGTGGACCTGAATCAGGTGACTGCGCGCCGGCAGCAGGACGTGCTGGGCAGCACGCCCGCCGCGCTGATCGCGTCCGGGACCGACCTCAAGGCACTTGGCGAATCGTTTGAGCTGAAGTCTGCTCCGTCGGCTCAAGGCCTGGACTGGATCGACGCCAAGCCGCGCCAGCAAAATGGCCAGTTGCAGCGTGTTCGCGTGGGATGGCGCCAAGGCCAGCTCGCGGTGCTGGAGATCGCCGACAGCCTGGGCCAGCGCTCCGTGCTGACCTTCACCGAGTGGCAACCCGCGTCGTCGGTGGCCACTGAGCGTTTTCGCTTCACGCCGCCGGCGGGTGCGGATGTGATTCGTCCCTGAGCGGGTGCTCCCGCTGCCTGTGAGTCGCGCCCCGGACCCCGCCCTGACGCCTCTGGCCGAACGGCTGCGGCCTCGCACGCTGGCCGAAGTCATCGGGCAGTCGCAGCTGCTGGGTGAGGGCATGGCGCTGCGGCTGGCGTTTGAATCGGGCCAGCCGCACAGCTGCATCCTCTGGGGCCCACCCGGTGTCGGCAAGACCACCATCGCGCGTCTCATGGCCAGCGCGTTTGACGCCCAGTTCATCACCATCAGCGCGGTGCTCGGCGGGGTGAAGGATATTCGCGAGGCGGTGGAGCTGGCGCAAGCCGCGCGGGACGGGCTGGAGGCGCGTCGCACCATCGTGTTCGTGGACGAGGTGCACCGCTTCAACAAAAGCCAGCAAGATGCCTTCCTGCCGCACGTTGAGAGTGGTTTGTTCACCTTCATCGGTGCGACCACCGAGAACCCATCCTTCGAGGTCAATTCCGCGCTGTTATCGCGCGCCGCGGTCTATGTGTTGCAGTCGCTGGGCGAAGAAGACTTGCGCCAGCTGCTGGTGCGCGCGCAGGGCATGGGCGCGGTGCCGGCCATGGAGCGGGCCGCAGCGGATCGGCTGATTGCCTACGCCGACGGTGACGCGCGCCGCCTGCTCAACACCCTGGAAACACTTGCCGTGGCTGCGGGTCGCGAGAAGGTGTCAGAAGTGACCGACACGTGGTTGCTGCGAGTGCTGGGCGAACGCATGCGCCGGTACGACAAAGGTGGCGAGCAGTTTTACGACACGGTCAGCGCATTGCACAAAAGCGTGCGCGGCTCCGACCCGGATGCTGCGCTGTACTGGTTGGTGCGCATGCTCGACGGTGGCGCCGAACCGCGGTATCTGGCACGTCGGCTGATTCGCATGGCCAGCGAAGACATCGGCCTGGCGGACCCGCGAGCCCTGCGCCTGGCGCTGGATGCAGCGGAGGTGTACGAGCGCCTGGGGACACCCGAGGGCGAGCTGGCCCTGGCTGAGTGCGTGATCTATCTGGCCATGGCGCCGAAGTCCAATGCGGTCTACACCGCCTACAAGGCGGCTCGCGCCTGGGTGAAAAAGGATGGCACGCGCCCGGTGCCGCTGCACCTGCGCAACGCGCCCACCCAGCTCATGAAGCAGCTCGACTACGGCAAAGACTACCGGTATGCCCACGACGAAGCCGACGGTTTTGCGGCCGGCGAACGCTATCTGCCCGAGGGCATGGTCGATCCCGGTTTTTACCAGCCTGTGGAACGCGGGCTTGAGATCCGCATTGCCGATAAGCTGCGCAGCCTTCGGCGCCTGAACCATCAAGACGACTAATGCAACAACAATCCCGCTGATGACGGGGCTTTGGCGGCTGAGAAGCCAGGGTTAACCCGAGGCGCCTAAGGGCTTACACGCATGAGACGGGGTATACGCCTCGATACAATCCGGCCACCAACCCGCAGTCTGCCCTGTACATAGGTCGAGCCTGGCGGGTTTTTTGCTAAGTTGAAGGCAGCCCGGCAAACGCCGCGGCAGCACAACAACAATCCGAAGAGGTTTTTTATGGACGTTTTGCTGCAGCAGATCATCAATGGTCTGGTTCTGGGCAGTATGTACGCGCTGGTGGCACTGGGCTACACCATGGTGTACGGCATCATCGGCCTGATCAATTTTGCCCACGGTGACGTGCTCATGGTGGGCGCTCTGACCAGCTGGACGCTGATCGGCTGGATGATGGAGTCTTGGGCGGGTCTTCCAGGCTGGATGATCTTGCTGGTCGCCACGATGATCGCGATGGTGGTGTGCGCAGTGCTGAACTTCAGCATCGAGAAACTGGCCTACCGGCCGCTGCGCAATTCACCGAGATTGGCACCGCTCATCACCGCCATCGGCATGTCCTTGCTGTTGCAAACCATGGCCATGATCATCTGGGAGCCCAATCCCAAGCCCTATCCCGGCATGTTGCCGCGCGAACCGATCCCCATTGGCGGGGCTGTGATCACGATCACGCAGATCACTATCCTGGCCACCACGGCCATTACCCTGGCGCTGCTCATGTACCTGGTGAACCGCACCAATCTGGGTCGTGCCATGCGAGCCACAGCCGAGAACCCGCGGGTGGCTGCGCTCATGGGTATCAAGCCCGACGTGGTGATTTCCGCCACCTTCATCATCGGCGCCATGCTGGCGGCGATTGCTGGTGTGATGTGGGCGTCCAACTACGGCACGGTGCAGCACGCCATGGGCTTCATGCCCGGCCTCAAGGCCTTTGTGGCCGCGGTCATGGGCGGCATTGGCAACCTGGCCGGTGCGGTCGTGGGCGGCATTGCGCTTGGCCTCATCGAGTCGCTGGGCGCCGGTTATCTGGGCAAGCTCACCGGCGGCTTCCTCGGCAGTCAGTACACCGACATTTTTGCTTTCATCGTGCTGGCCTTGGTGCTCACGCTGCGGCCCTCGGGCTTGCTGGGTGAGCGGGTGGCAGACCGCGCCTGACGATCGAGGAAAACACCATGATGAATACCAAAGCCGGTAAATTTTTCGTCTATGCGGTGCTGGCGATCGCGGTGCTCGCGTTGCCGCTGGTGCTGCAGTCCACGGGCAGCAACTCCTGGGTGCGCATTCTGGATGTGGCCCTGTTGTATGTGCTGCTGGCGCTGGGCCTGAACATTGTGGTGGGCTACGCCGGTCTGCTCGATCTGGGCTTCATCGCCTTCTTTGCGGTCGGCGCCTACTTGTACGGCCTGCTCGCTTCACCCCACCTCACCACCACCTTTGCGTTCATGGCGGCCCATTTCCCCGATGGCCTGCACATGAACTTCTGGCTGGTGATGGTCATTGCGGGCATTGTGGCGGGGGTGACCGGGCTGATACTGGGTGCGCCCGTGCTCAAGCTGCGTGGCGACTACCTGGCCATCGTCACGCTGGGCTTTGGCGAGATCGTGCGCATCTTCATGCTCAATCTGGACCGCCCGATCAATATCACCAACGGCCCCAAAGGTCTGAGCAACATAGATGCGGTGAGCGTGTTTGGACACAGCATGAGTAACCGGCTCACCATCGGCTGGGGTGACTGGAGTTACACCTTCGAGTCGGTCACGCTGTATTACTACCTGTTCCTCTTTTTTGTTCTGGTGGCGATCGTGATCGCGCACCGGCTGCAGGACTCGCGCATCGGTCGTGCCTGGATGGCTATCCGCGAAGACGAAATCGCCGCCAAGGCCATGGGCTTGAACACCCGTAACCTCAAGCTTGCGGCCTTCGGCATGAGCGCCACGTTTGGTGGTGTCTCCGGTGTGCTGTTCGCCTCGTTCATGCGCGGTGTGTACCCGGAGTCGTTCATTCTGATGGAGTCGGTGATGGTGGTGGCCATGGTGGTGCTGGGCGGGCTAGGACACATTCCTGGCGTGATCCTGGGTGCGCTGTTGCTGGCTGGCTTGCCCGAACTGTTGCGCCACGTGGCGGGTCCGCTGGAAGCGCTGTCCGGTGGTCGCCTGCCGTCGCCGGAAATCCTGCGGCAGCTGTTGATTGCGCTGGCCATGGTGGCGGTGATGTTGATCCGTCCCAAAGGTCTGTGGCCTTCGCCGGAACACGGCAAGTCGCTGGCGAAATAAGGGAGGCAACTGAATGTCAGACACGATTCTCAAGGTTGCCAACGTCTCCAAGCGATTTGGAGGCCTGCAAGCCCTCAGCGATGTGGGCATCGAGATCCAGCGTGGCCAGGTGTATGGCCTGATCGGTCCCAACGGCGCGGGCAAGACCACGTTCTTCAACGTGCTCACAGGCCTGTACACCCCCGACAGTGGCTCGTTCGAGCTGGCCGGCAGACCCTACACACCCAAGGCGGTGCACGAGGTGGCGCGCGCCGGTATCGCGCGCACGTTTCAGAACATCCGCCTGTTCGCCGAGATGACCGCACTGGAGAACGTGATGGTGGGTCGGCATGTGCGCACGCAGTCGGGTCTGATCGGCGCGGTGCTGCGCACCGGTAGCTTCAAGCGTGAGGAAGCGGCCATCGCCAAACGTGCACAGGAGTTGCTGGAGTATGTGGGCATCGGCAAGCTGGCCGATTACAAGTCGCGCACACTGAGCTATGGCGACCAGCGCCGTCTGGAGATCGCGCGCGCCCTGGCTACCGACCCGCAGCTCATTGCGCTTGACGAACCGGCCGCGGGCATGAACGCGACCGAAAAGCTGCAGCTGCGTGAGTTGATCGACCAGATCCGCAAGGACAACCGGACGATCCTGCTGATCGAACACGATGTGAAGCTGGTCATGGGCCTGTGTGACCGCGTGACGGTGCTGGACTACGGCAAGCAGCTGGCGTCGGGTACGCCCGCTGAGGTGCAGCGCAATCCCAAGGTGATCGAAGCGTATCTGGGCACGGGTGGTGGGTGAGATCCCCCAGCGCCACGCTTCGCGTGTCACCCCCCAGGGGGTGATGCTGGCGGACCGGTTCAGCCGGACCAGCAGCATCCTTGGTTTATGGCACTTGCTCCGGCTAGACCGTTGAGCGCACAGAAGAGGGAAGTTTTACATGGCAAACACGCTGCTCAAAATCACCGGCCTGAAGGTCTCTTACGGTGGCATCAAGGCGGTCAAAGGCGTTGACCTGGAGGTGCGCGAGGGTGAACTGATCTCGCTGATCGGCTCCAACGGCGCGGGCAAGACCACCACCATGAAAGCGGTGACCGGGTCGCTGGCTTTTGAAGGCGGCGACATCGAGTACCTGGGGCAGAGCATCAAGGGGCGCGGGGCCTGGGACATGGTCAAGCAAGGCCTGGCCATGGTGCCGGAGGGCCGTGGTGTGTTTACCCGCATGACGATCATCGAAAACCTTCAGATGGGTGCCTACATTCGCACCGACAAGGCCGAGATCGCCAGCGACATCGAACGCATGTTCGGCATTTTTCCTCGCCTGAAAGAGCGCAAGGACCAGCTCGCGGGCACCATGAGCGGCGGCGAGCAGCAGATGCTGGCGATGGCACGCGCGCTCATGAGCCGGCCAAAAGTGTTGCTGCTGGACGAGCCCTCGATGGGCTTGTCGCCCATCATGGTGGACAAGATCTTTGAAGTGGTGCGCGATGTGTCCAAGCAAGGCGTGACCGTGCTGCTGGTGGAGCAAAATGCCCAGCGCGCTCTGCAGATCGCCGACAGAGGCTACGTGATGGACTCGGGCGAGATCACCATGACCGGTGCCGGCAAGGACCTGCTGGTGGATCCGAAGGTGCGCGAAGCGTACTTGGGTCACTAACCCCCGCCGCGCTGCGCGCGAACCCCTTGAGAGGGGGCAACACCTGCGGCCGGACAAAGCCAGTTCCGCGGTGCTCCTGGACCACGCCCCTTTGAGCGCTCGGCATCGCGAGGGCCAACGCCATTAGATTAGGGCCTTTTGCACCTCGTTCGCACTCAGGAAAATAGTGTGAACAGGCCCTAGCTAAGCCGGATCCACGGTGTTCTTGCATTTGGTGTTGCGCGCTCCTGGGGTCGCGGCCCGTTGTTGCTATTGGACGGGCTGATACTCCGGCACCAGCGACTGGAGCCACACCCGCAGCTCGGCCGCGCTGGGTGCGGGGCCTGCGCTGGCGATCCATTGCAACACCGCTTCGGTATCAACCTGCGTGTCCGCGCCTTTGGCCACCCGCAGTTTGGCGTGGGGCGTGGGTTCGGTGGTCTCGTCGTTGGCCAGCAATTCTTCAAACAGTTTTTCGCCCGGGCGCAAGCCGGTGAAGCTGATGGGAATATTCTGCTCGGTTTGTCCTGAGAGCCGAATCAGCAAACGCGCAAGGTCCACGATCTTCACCGGCTCGCCCATGTCCAGCACAAAGATCTGTCGCGTCTGGCCCATGAGACTGGCTTGCAGCACCAACTGTGCGGCTTCGGGAATGGTCATGAAGTAGCGCACGATGTCGGGGTGCGTCACCGTGACGGGACCGCCGCGCCCAATCTGGCTGGTGAAAAGCGGCACCACCGAGCCGCTGGAGCCCAGCACATTGCCAAAACGCACCGCTACATAACGCGTCTGCGCAAACTCGACCGCCACCGATTGCAGTACCTGCTCGGCCAGGCGCTTGCTCGCTCCCATGACATTGGTCGGATTCACCGCCTTGTCGGTGGAGATCAGAACAAAGCGCTGTGCACCCACGCGGCCAGCCACGCGCGCAGCGTTTAGCGTGCCCAGCACATTGGTGCGCAGCGCCTCGATCTCGTTCAGCGACTCCATCAGGGGCACATGCTTGTAGGCCGCGGCATGGAAGACGGTGGCGGGCCGGTGCTGCTCGGCGATGGCGAGCAGTCGTTCGAACTCGCGAACGTTGCCTGTGTAGTACAGGCCCTGCATTTGCGGATGCGAGGCGGCGAGCTCTCGTTCCAGCTGATAGATCGCGTATTCCGACACGTCCACACACACCAGCCGCCGTACCCCAAAGCGTGCGATCTGGCGGCAAAGCTCCGAGCCGATGGAGCCACCTGCGCCAGTCACCATCACGGTCTGACCGGTGAGCAGTTCGGACAGGCCTTGTTCGTCCAGCGCCACCGGCGCCCGCCCCAGCAGGTCTTCCAGTTCGACTCGCCGCGGCTGGCTGTGATCATTGCGCAGCCATTCGTCGGGTCGCGGCATGGTGAGCAAAGGCAGACCCACCTCGCTCGCGCCCATCAGGGCGGCTCGTCGGGCATCGGTTCCTGGTGCTGATACGACCAAGGCGGCCGCCGCCTCCAGCCGTTGGGCCAGACGCGGGAGATCCGCCAGAACGCCGACCACGCTCAGGCCTTGCAGCGAGCGCCCCTGTTCTGCGGCCACGGGACTCACGATGCCCACGGGCGTCCACTGACGCAAGCCCCGCAAGGCCGGCAGGGCAGCGGCTGCGTCCTGCACCGAGCCCACCAGCAACAGTGGCTTGCCCGATAGAAATGAGGGCTCGGCGCCAGATAGGGCGATGCGTGCGAGTGCGCGCGCTGCGCCCAGTGCCACCAGGGCCAGCAAGGGATGCAGAAGCAGCACCGAGCGGGGGAAAAACTCAACCCGCAACATCAGGATCGCCGCCGCGGTGAGCAGACCGCCGAGCGCCACCGCGTAGCTCAGGCGGGTGAGCTCGGCCACGCTGGTGTAGCGCCAGATGTGGCGGTAGACACCGAAACCCAGCAAGCTCGCGGCAAATGCCAGCAGCGGCCAGACCAGGGTCTGCACCATCATGGACTGGAACTCGTCGGGTGTGTCCAGGTTGAAGCGCAACCAGAACGCAAACCACCAGACCGCAGCCACCAGCGCGAGGTCGATGGGCAGCTGCAGCCAGCGGCTGTCAAGCCGGATCAGGCTGTGGACCTTGTTGCTGGTGCTCATGCGGCGGGGGAAAGCAGCGCCCAGGCCATCGGCGTGCCCGCCACCGCGTCGCGTCCGATGCGCTGCCCGAGCAGGCTGTCGAGGTGCTTGGGTGGTAGGCCAAAGCCAGGTCGAACACAGCGCAGGTTTTCCACAGTGAGTACATCGCCAGCTTTCATGTCCTGTGCGATGTAGAGCGAACGTCGAAAACCGAGCGATTTCATTTCGGCGGCGGTGGGGCCGTAGGCGATGCGTCCCACGGCTTGCCAGGCGCGTTCGGTTTCTTCGCGAAGCTGGCGCAGCTCCAGCGGTTCCATGGAAAAGCTCGAATCCACACCGCCGTCGGCACGGCGCAGGGTGAAGTGTTTTTCGATCACCGTCGCGCCCAGGGCGGTAGCAGCCACCGACACACCGCAGCCCATGGTGTGGTCCGACAGACCGACCTCGCAGCCATAGAGTGCGCGCATGTGGGGGATGGTGCTGATATTCGTGTTGTCCGCGGTGGCAGGGTAGGTGCTGGTGCACTTGAGCAGCACCAGGTCCTGGCAGCCGGCTTCGCGCGCGGCGCGCACGGCCTCGTCGATCTCGCCCGCGGTGGCCATGCCGGTGGACATGATCATCGGTTTTCCGGTGGTGGCTACACGGCGGATCAGAGGCAGGTCGGTGTTCTCGAACGAGGCGATCTTGTAAGCGGGGACGTTCAGCGATTCGAGGAAGTCAATCGACGTGGCGTCAAAGGGTGTGCTGAAGCAGGCCACGCCGTGCGAAGCCGCGCGCGCCATGATGGGCGCGTGCCACTCCCAGGGGGTGTGCGCCTCTTCGTACAGCTCATAGAGCTGGCGCCCGGCCCACAGGCTCTTGGGGTCGTCGATCACGAAGCCGGGCATGCGCAGGTTGAGCGTCATGGTGTCGGCGGTGTAGGTCTGCAGCTTGATCGCATCGGCGCCATGCGCGGCCGCTGCGTCCACGATCTCCAACGCGCGCTCCAGCGACTGGTTGTGGTTGCCCGACATCTCGGCGATCAGGTAAGGGCGCTCGCTGGGGCCGATGGTGCGGTCAAGAATCTTCATGGCTGTCCTCAACGGATTTGGCGTACTGCAGCGGGCCCCCATGGTAGCCGCAGCTTTCAAACAGCCGCTGCGATGCGGTGTTGCCAGGCAACACCGTGGCGCGGACGGAGAAGGGGTGACCCAGGCGCCTGGCCATGGCTTGCTCACCTGCGAGCAGCAGGGGTGGACCGAGGCCCAGACCCAGCAGATCGGGGTCAAGGTAGAGCGAGACTTCCTGCTGGTCGTCGGCGACGCGGTCCCATCGAATGCTGCCCACCGCGCACTCGCCGATCTGGCCGATCAAAAGCCATCGGTCAGGTGCGTCCAGCACCCGGTCGAGCCAGGCCTCATGGTCGCTCAGGGCGATCTCTTCGCCCTGGGTCGACACCGCCCGCACCGTCGGGTGGTTTCTCCAGCGATGAAGCTGTCCGGCGTCATCCTGGCTGGCTGGCCGGACTTGCAGCGTGGACGCCAGCAGGTGCAGCGCCACGCGCTGCGCGCCACGTCCATCGACGAGGGCGCCTGCGCGCTCGGCCAGCCGAGCGCGCGCGGGCGCATGGGTCAGCAGGTCGATCAGCACCCTGGTCAGCGGCGGAGCATCTGGCAGAGCTGTACCGGGCAAAGACGCAGCGCGAACAGCGCCGAGTTGCGTCAAGCCGGGGACCACCGCGGTCTGGTTTTCGGCCAAGGCCAGGACGATGGTGGGCGCGCCGATGCAGCAGCGCTCCCAGGTGGCGCCCCCTCCAGCACCGACCTGCAGGTCATGCCGTGAAAAAAAATTTGCGAGATCAGGCAGGTCGATGGTGAGACGCGCCGGTGGCGAGTCTGCGTATGCGGTCCGCAAGTCGGCCAAGTTTGGGTTGGCCGAGGTGGTGGCGATCTCGATCTCACCGGCAAATCCGGCCTCCCGACACGCGGCCAATACGCGCATGCTGATGCCACCTGGATCGGTGCCGCCCATGAAGATGCCGATGCTGCGCACCTCGGGGGCCTGCCGGTACCTGGGCGCATCGCGATAAGTCCTCCCCAGCAGCGCGAAGCGCGGGCCAGCCAGCCAGCGCGGTTCGCGCCCGAGTTGGCCCGCGTACTTGGCTCGGTGGTCGGCGGACCAGTTGTGATCGAGCAGCGCATCCGCGTCGATGGTTCGATCGGCCGTATCGTCGATCACCAGCAGGCGGGTATTCAGGTCCTGGCTCACCTGGCGGTGCCAGCGCGCATCGAAGGCGTAGTGATCGAGCACCAGCCAGTTGGGTGGGCTGGCTTGCAGCGCGGCGACGGTTTCGTCCGCATCCTGCTGCCAGTCGATCGCAGCCCAGCTCGCGTGGGGCGGATCGTCTGCTCGGGGCGTTTTGTCAACGTCCTCGTCGGGCCGACTCAACCAGTGCACCGGCCATACCAACCCCCTCAGCACCTGGGCCGCCACCGCGTCGATCGGCCTCACCAGGAAGTCCACCGACGCACCTGCCGCTTGCAAGGCCTCGGCCAGCGAAAGGCAGCGCTTGAGGTGCCCTGTGCCGATGTGGGCCGACGCGTCGACCCGGATGCTCACACGGCTCGCCATGCTCAGGCTGCCGTATCGGGCTGGAACGCCTGGCGCACCGGTACGCCGGCCGCGGCCAGCGCGGCCTTGGCGCCGGCTGGCGTCTGCTCGGTGAAATGGAACATGCTGGCGGCGGCTACCGCCGATGCGCCGGCTTTTGTCACGGCCTCCACCAGGTGCTGGTAGGCACCCGCGCCACCAGAGGCGATCACCGGGATGTTGACGGCCCGCACCACGGTCTCGATCAGCGCGAGGTCGTAGCCCTGCATGGTGCCGTCGCGCTCGATGGAGGTGATGAGGATCTCGCCGGCACCGCGGTCTTCGAGTTCTCGCGCCCAGGCCGCCACCTCGCGGCGGGTGGCTTGCTGACCGGCGTGGCTGAAGCAGGTCCAGCCACCGCCGATCTGCGCGCGCACGTCGATGCTGGCCACGACGCACTGCACGCCGTGGCGTTTTGCGATCTCGGACACCAGCTCGGGGTGGCTGTAGGTAACGGTGTTGAGGCTGACCTTGTCGGCTCCCGCGCGCAGAAGGCGCTGCACCTGTTCCATCCGCGTGATGCCGCCGCCCACGGTGAGCGGCACAAAGCAGTCCTGACCAAACTCGTCGATGGATTCGAAATCCGGGTCATCGTCGCCCAGGTGGGCGACGATGTCGACCAGCACCAGCTCGTCCACCTCGCGCTGGTTGTAGACCTTGATCGCCGGCAGCACCGGCCCGACGCGGCGCCAGCTGTCGAAGCCGACGCCCTTGACCAGGCCGAACTGCTTCCAGAGCAGGGTGGGGATGACGCGCACCTTCAGCATGCCGGTCCCGCGATGAAGTTGCGCAGCAGCTGAAAACCGGCGCGGGAGCTTTTTTCGGGGTGGAACTGGGTGCCCCAGACGTGGCCGCGTCTGACGGCGGCCGTCACCGGGATACCGCAGTCGGTGGTGGCCAGTACATCGTGTGCGTCGGCGGGTACGAAGGCGTAGCTGTGCACAAAGTAGAAATCGGTGCCGTCGGGAATGCCTTTGAACAGGTGATCGCGGGTGGGTGTCTGGGCGATCCCGTTCCAGCCCACATGCGGCACGCGCGCGGTGCATCCCAGCGTGCGCAGGTGCTCAACGCGGCCGGGCACCAGCCCCAGGCCAGGGACACCTTGCGAGTCGCTCGCGCCTTCCATGCTGGCATCGGCCAGCAGCTGCATGCCCAGACACACGCCGAGCAGCGGGCGGTTGTAGCCCAGCACCTCGTCGCGCAACGCCTGCATCCAGCCACCACCCTGAAGCAGTTGAACGCAGTCAGCGAAATGACCGACGCCGGGCAGGATCAGACAGTCGGTGGCGTGCATGTCCTGTGCGCGGTTGACCAGCACCGGCGTCACGCGCAGTGCTTCCACTGCGCGCAGCACCGAGCCCAGGTTGCCCACGCCGTAGTCTATGACGCCGACCTTCATGGTTCAGATGTTGTCGTCATTGATCTTCGTGAGGTTGCCGTCGCGGTCTTTCATCAGTGCACCGCTCACGTCGCGCTTGAAGATCTTCTTGTTGGTGAACTTGTCGCAGATGCGGATGAATTCGTCTTCGGTCAGTTCCAGCGGCCGCAGGATGTCTTTGAGCGACTTGCCCAGGTACTCCCAGGGGAACAGCCCGTCCAGCCGCTTGACGGCTTCCAGGCCGTCTTGCCGCGTGAGGCGGCCGCGGCGGATGTGCAGGCAGGCCAGGTCGGTGGCGCGGCCGAAGCCGAACTTCAGGAACTTGAAGTAGTCGTGGATGCCGGTCTGGTGGTTGTCCAGGTTCTCGTAGTTGACCATCGAGCCTTCGACCACCTTGTGGTAACTGTGGAAGCCGTTGGCCTGCGCGATCAGCGTGTTGGACAGGCCGTCCCAGGGCAGGTAATGGCCCAGAAACAGACCGGTCACGCCCACCCGCTGCAGCTCTTCGTCGCTCGGGTAGGTGTAGTGGATCAGGTGCTTGGCTTCGATGCCTTCCTGACCAATCAGATCGGACACGCGCATGCCGAGCAGGCCGCCGAACTCTTCGAGCCAGCGGCGGTTGAGCACGTTGTTGTCGGCCGCGGCGGCGGGGCCGCCGTATTCGTTCTGCGAGTTCTCACCCCAGACGATCAGCGGCACGTTGAACTGCACGGCGGCGCGCACGGGAATCGTGAAGATGCCCACGTGTTCGGGCCACGAAATGTCGCCCACTTGGGTGAGGCCCACGCGGTTGAGCTTGGCGCGCACCAGCGGGTTGGGGGATATCTCGATGTGGTCCACGCCCAGGCGTTTGAGGTTCTCGATGTTGGCGCGGCCCAGCGGCGAGAGATCGCAGGTGGACGAGGTCACGCAAAGCGGGTTCAGGCCCAGCTGCAGCATGCGCACCACCTGGTAGGTGCTGTCCTTGCCACCGCTCACCGGCACGATGCAGTCCCAGTGGCTGCCGTCCGGGCGCCGGTACTTGTCCAGCACCTTGAGCAGGTCCTGGTAACGCGCGTCCCAGTCGACCTCGGTGCGTTTCTCGTAGCTGCGGCAGGCGTTGCACACGCCGTGTTCGTCCAGGTGCAGGTCCGGCTTCGTGTCCGGCATCACGCAGTGTTTGCAGTAGGTCAGCATGCTCTTCTCTTGGAAAGGAATCAGCGCTTTTCCATCAGGAACCAGGTGATGTCGTCCTGCGGAAAGTTGGGGTCGCGGCGGTAGGCGAAGCCGTAGTCCACCAGCTGCAGCTGCGGATGGCGTTCCATGATCTCGCCAGCGAAGTCGCGCTTGAACAGTCGGTCGCTGTGGCCGCGGTAGGGAATGGCCACCGGCGCCGGGTTGTAGTACTCGGCCACCATCAGGTAGCGGCTGGTGCTGGCCACAAGCTTGTCGTACACCTGAGGCAGCACCTCGGGGTTGATGTGGATGAGCACGCCCTTGATGAGCGTCAGATCCCACTGGCGTGAGGGCGCAAAGTCCAGGATGGAGCTGTGGTGCACGTTCGCTGCGGGGATCACCTCGCCGAGCTGCCGGGCCGCTTCGGCGTTGATCTCGATGGCGTGCGCGTCGATGCCGGGATGCAGCAGCTTGAGCGCCCTGAGGTTCATGCCGATGTTGGCGCCGAATTCGATGCAGCTTTTGATGCCGCGCGCCTGGCGCAGGGCCTTGCCGAAAAAATCGAGGTTGGAGGCCAGCAAGGCATCGCCCTGGTTGCGCTGGATGTACTCGGTGCCGAAGTCGCCGGCCCAGAAGGCTTCCTGCTCGGTCTTGAACGTCATGGGTGGGTCTCCTGTGGGGTTTGTGATTCGGTGGCCGGCTTCTGCCGGATGTGCTGGTTGATCGCGATCCAGTCGGGATGGGCATCAAGCACGGCGAGGATGTCGTTTTGCGTGAAGTGGGGCCGTGCCGGATACAGCGCTTCGAACAGGCGACGGACCAGTTCGTAGTCTTCCGCCGTGTCCACCGTCCAGCGGTGGTGGCTCAGATCCACCGGGCTGGTGACGTTGCGCAGCCGGTAGCGCTCGGGGTGCGCGTAGAGGAAGGGCGTGACGTGTTCGCGCTCGGCGGGCTGCCTGGCTTCGGCGTGCGCCTGCTGCAGCGCGGCGGCGCTGAACACCTCGACCGCCATGCCGTAAGGCCAAGTGGGCGGCAGCATGTTGGAGACGCAGTCGCTGTCGCCTTCTTCGTAAACCGCGATCACCTGGTCGATCAGCGCCGGGTCGATCAGCGGGCAGTCGGACGTGATGCGCACCACCACGTCGGCCCTGTGCAGGCCGGCCGCATCGGCGTAGCGCGAGAGCACGTCGAGTTCGCTGCCGCGGTGGCAGGGCACGCCCAGTTTCGCGCACAGCTCGGCGATGGCGTCGTCGGTGGTGTTGGTGGTGGTCGCGATGACGATGGCATCGGCGCGCTGCACCCGGCGCAGCCGCTCCACCAGCTGCGTCAACATGGGCTTACCGGCCAGCGGCAACAGCACCTTGCCCGGCAAGCGGGTCGAGGTCATGCGGGCCTGCACGATGATCAGCATTGTCATGCTTGCAGGGCTTTCTTCAACGCCGCCACCACGTAGTCCTGCTGCTCATCGGTCAGCGACGGATACAGCGGGATCGACAAGGCCTGCGCGGCGTAAGCCTCGGCTACCGGGAACTGGCCGGGACGGAAGCCCAGACCTCGGTAATAGGGTTGCAGCGGGATCGGTTCGTAGTGCATGTTGACGCCGATGCCCGCCTCGCGCAGACGGGCGAACACGGTCGCGCGGTCGGCCACGCCGGGGCTGGGCACCACCTCCACCACATACAGGTGCCAGGACGACTGGGCGGTCGCGCTGGCCGACGGCGCTCGTGCGGGCAGCTTCAGCGGCAGACCGGCCAGCAGCTGGTCGTAGCGGTCGGCCAGGCGTTCGCGCGCGGCCTGGAAGCTGTCCAGACGCTGCAGCTGCGAATACCCCAGGGCCGACTGGATGTCGGTCAGGCGGTAGTTGAAGCCCAGGCTGTGCTGTTCGTAGTGCCAGGCGCCCGTGTCGGGTTGCTGCATCTCGCTGGTCTCACGCGTGATGCCATGCGAACGCAGCAGCTGCAGTCGACGAGCGATCGCAGGGTCTTGGGTGGTGACCATGCCACCCTCGCCGGTGGTGATGATCTTGACCGGATGGAAGCTGAACACGCTGGCATCGGCGTAGCGGCTGCCGATCGGCTGGCCCTCGTAGCTGGCACCCACGCCGTGCGAGGCGTCTTCCAGCAGCTTGAAGCCGTAGCGATCAGCCAGCGCGCGCATGGGCAACAGGTCGCAGGGTAGGCCGGAAAAATGCACCGGGATCACCACGGTGGGCAGCGAGCCATGGCGCTCGGCTTGCTCCAGCTTGGCCTGAAGTGCTGCGACGCTCATGTTGCGCGTGAGCGGGTCGATGTCCACGAAATCGACGTCGGCGCCGCAGTACAGCGCGCAGTTGGCCGACGCCACAAAGCTGTTGGGGCTGGTCCAGACCGTCTTGCCCGGACCTGCACCCAGCGCGAGGCAGGCTATGTGCAGACCGGCAGTGGCATTGCACACGGCCACCGCGTGTGCCACGCCATGTGCCTGAGCGAAGGCTTCTTCGAAGCGAGGCCCTGCAGGCCCCTGTGTGAGCCACCCGGAACTCAACACCTCCTGAACAGCGGCGATGTCGTCTTCGTTGATCGACTGCGTGGCGTAGGGTATGACGTTCATGGTGAGCCGGCTCAGATGCGGCCGATCTTGTCCTGGTGCTGCGCGATCCAGGTCTGCAGGGCGGCTGCGTCCATCCACTCGGTGTTGCTGTCGCTGGCGTAGGTGAAGCCTTCGGGTACGCGTTGGCCATCCTTGATGCGCTTGAAGTCCTCGTGCCAGCTGTGGATGGCCGGCAGGATCTTGAAGTGCTCGGGGTATTCGTAGGTGTAGTAGGCGTCTTCGGGGCTGATCATCTGCTCGTGCAGCTTCTCGCCCGGACGGATGCCCACAATCTCGTGCCTGGCGTCGGGGTCCACCGCGTGCGCGATGTCGGTCACCTTCATCGACGGGATCTTCTTCACGTAGATCTCGCCACCTTCCATGTCTTCAAACGCGTGCCAGACCAGTTCCACGCCCTGTTCCAGGGTGATCATGAATCGCGTCATGCGGTCGTCGGTGATGGGCAGCGAGCCCTTGCCCTTTTGCGTGAGGAAAAACGGAATGACCGAGCCGCGCGATCCCATCACGTTGCCGTAGCGCACCACCGAAAATTTGCAGCCATCGGCTCCCGCATAGGAGTTCCCCGCCACGAACAGCTTGTCGGAGGCGAGCTTGGTCGCACCGTACAGGTTGACCGGGCTGCTGGCCTTGTCGGTCGAGAGCGCCACCACACCTTTCACCCGGGTGTCGATGCAAGCATCGATCACATTCATGGCGCCGTTGATGTTGGTCTTGACGCATTCGAACGGGTTGTATTCGGCCGTGGGCACGATCTTGGTGGCCGCCGCGTGCACCACGTAGTCCACGCCATCGAGCGCGCGGTACATGCGTTCGCGGTCGCGCACATCGCCTATGAAGAAGCGCACACGGTCATCGCCCTGGAACAGCTTGGCCATTTCCCATTGCTTCATCTCGTCGCGCGAGTAGACGATGAGCTTGCGCGGCTGGTAGCGGGCCAGCGTCATCGGCACAAAGGTGTGTCCAAACGAGCCGGTGCCGCCAGTGACGAGGATGGTGGAGTTCTTCAGCATGGTGGGGTGCCTGACGCTCTCGGGTGTAACCAAAGCACTATTCTGTCCGATCCGCCGTCGGCAAAAAGCGATTGTGGGCGCCTTTTTCCGCCGCATTTCTCACCACCTGGGCCACGCGCGAAGCGGCACGACCGTCGCTGCGAAACGCGGGGCTGGCGCTTGTGATCCTGCCGTCGAGTACGCGAGCAAGCGTGGAGGGCAAGTCCCTCGGCTCAGCGCAGCCGGTGGACACGCCCTGTGCCGCCAGGCTGAACCAGATGTGAGCGGCGGGCGAATTCTCGACCGAGATCACCGGCTTGCCCGCCACCGCACTCTCCAGCCCGACGGTGGAGGTCTGGACCACCACCGCCTCCGAGGCCAGGATCAACGGGTGAATGGGCTCCTTCGGCGGTTCGCTGAAGTGGATGCGAGGCTCGTCGGCCAGTCGTGGGTATTGGGTCCAGTCACTGGGGTGGTAGCGGACCATGAGCGCGAGATCGGGGCGCTGGCGCACATGGTCTCGCAGCACCGTCTCGATCTCCCGCGGCAGGGCCTGGCCGACAGGCACCGGCGTGGCCGGGTGGGCCTGTGGCTCCCAGTGGCCGGCGAACAGCACGGGTCGCAGGTCTTGCCAGCCACGCTCGGTCACAAAGGCCTTGGCGCGGCGTCGGTTGTCTTCGGTGAACAGGCCGTCAAACGCAGGGTTGCCGGTGACCACCACGCCCTCTGAAGGAAAGCCGCGCTCCACCAGCCGCTCGCGCACGCGATCGGCAATCACGCAGGTCCAGTCGGGCTTGATGTTGCGCATCACATAGGTGTCGCTGTCCAGGCCAAACAGATCCACCATGCCCACGCTGGGGACGCCCAGGGTTTTCGCCGTCTCCAGTACCGCCTGTTCGCTGCGCGGCGAGTTGGTGGCGACCACCACATCGGGTTGCAAGGCTCCGATGACCTGGCGCATGAAGTGCAAGGGAAGAAAACCGTATCGTCCATGCTGGCGGTAGTGGTCGGCCGCACCCGCCTCGCCATGTTGCGAGATCAGGTCCAGGTAGTTGATGCCGAGGTAGGCAAAGGTCTCTTCGATGGGGACGTCGGGACTGGTGTTGCCTTCGCTCAAGCGCTCGCCCCATTGGCGGGCGGCGCGGCCATCAACCAGATGCAGAAAGTCGAGGTATCCCAGGGTGGGTCGCTGCGCTTTTGCCTTGAGGTGGCCGGTGGTCAGCGCCATCAGCTGGCAGTCCACGCCGGGCCACTGGGCTTCCAGTTCGCGGATCACTGGCAGCACCATGCCCACGTGACCACCACCGTAGGTCACGAACAGCACAAGAGGAGCGCGACTCATGCAAAGGCCTCCCGATGCCAGATGGCCAATGCCGCCAGTGCGCGCAACTCGCGCGTGAAGTTCGCCTGGCCGTCGCGGTGCTGGTCGAGCATGGCTTGTACTGCCTTGGGTTCGAACAGCTCACTGATCACCTCGCTGTCGCTCAGGGTGCCGCGCAGCCAGCTGTGCAGCTCACCTTTGAACCAGTCGCCCACCGGCACGGTGAACATCTGCTTCTTGCGGTGGGCCAGACCTTCTCCGATCAGGGGTGCGGCAGCGCGCTTGAACCAGTGTTTTTTGTCGCCCTCTCGGGAGAGCTTGGTGTGGCCGCGGGAGCGAAAGGCGAACTCCATCATGCGCCAGTCCAGGAACGGCGTGCGGGCCTCGATGCTCACCGCCATGCCCATGCGGTCGGGTTTTACGAGGTTGTTGCCGCTCAGCAGCAATTGCATGTCGAGGTAGAGCGCCTGGTTGATGCGGTCGAAATGAGCGGCTTCTTTCAACCACGGCTGCGCGGCTGCGCAAAAGCTGTCGACGCCAGCCAGCCGACGACCTATCTCGGGCCGGTACAGCGCGGCCTTGGACTCAGGAGAGAACAGGGAAATGCTGTCGAAGTAGCTGCGCTCAAAACTGGCCTGCGACAGCGCAGCGGCATCGTTCCGAGTGAAAAACTGCGCGTATTTGTCGTAGCCTGCGAACAGCTCGTCTCCGCCATCGCCGGTGAGCACCACTTTCACATGTTTCGAGGCCAGCTCGCTCACCCTCAGCGTGGGCAGGAAGGAAGCATCGCCGTGAGGCTGGTCGAGGTGGTGCAGCACCTGTGGCCAGCGGTCGAGCATGTTGAGCTCAGCCACTTCGCGGGTGTGCTGGCAGCCGAACCGGTCTGCAGCGTCCTGGGCGAACGCCGACTCGTCGTAGCGCGGGTCTTCGAACCCAATGCAAAAGGTTTTGACCGGCTCTTTCACGTGGCGTGCCATCAGGCCGACGATGGTGCTGGAGTCCACCCCGCCAGACAGAAAGGCGCCAAACGGCACGTCGGCGCGCAGACGGATGCGGGTGGCGTCGTCGAGCAATGCCATGAACTCTTCCGACCAGTGCTCGAAGGTGTGGTCCTGCTCTTGCCGGCTGGCCAGGCTCCACCAGCGCTCGGTCCGCACGTGTTGGCCGCGCGTGAACTTCTGCCAGGTGCCCGGCATGACATGGCGCACACCCTCGTAAGCGGTCCACGGAGCCGGGATGTAATTGAAGCTCAGATAGTGGTGGATGGCTTCGAGGTCCATGGGTCGCCGCTGTCCACCGCGAGCGGGCCACAGCGCCTTGAGTTCCGACCCGAACAGGACGCGCTGCCCGTCGTCCAGCGTGTAGAGCGGTTTGACCCCGATGCGATCGCGCGCAAGGTACAGCGCGTCTTCGCGCGCATCGTGAATGGCGATGGCAAACATGCCATTGAGCCGCTTCAAGCAGGCGATGCCTTCAAGCTCGTACAGCCTCAGGATGACTTCGGTGTCGGAGTGCGTGTCGAGTCGAACGCCTTGTGCGCGCAACTCGGCGGCCAGCTCCACATGGTTGAAGATTTCGCCGTTTTGCACCAGCGCGATCTGCCCATCGTCGCTCACGAACGGCTGGTGGCCGTGACCGATGTCGATGATGGACAAGCGCCGGTTGCCGATGGCCACGCCCCGCGCTGGCTGGTGGTGGATACCCTCGTCGTCCGGCCCTCGGTGCACCAGCGCGTGTGCCATGGCGCGCAGGGCGTCGTCGCTAAGCGAGCGATGACCGCGATCCCAGTAGCCAAAGATGCCACACATCAGTTCGCCCCTTTCCCCGAGAGTCGGCGAAACGTCCACCAGCAGATCTTGATGTCCAGCCACAGCGAGTGCTCGCGTGTGTAACGCAGGTCGGCCTCCAGCCGCTGAGCCTCGGTGGATTCGGAGCGGTACAGGGCCTGCGCCAGACCGGTGATGCCGGGTCGCACGCTGCAGCGCTGCGCCCAGTCGGCTTCGCTGTAAAGGCCGCGTTGGGCCGGCACGTCGGGACGCGGGCCGACCAGGCTCATGTCGCCCAGCAACACGTTGATCAGCTGCGGCAACTCGTCGATGCTGGTGCGGCGAAGGAAGCGGCCGACGCGCGTGATGCGCGGATCGTTTTCTGCCGTGAAGTAGGGCCCGAGGCTGGCCGCGTTCTTCACCATGCTGCGGAACTTGAACATGCCAAATTCGCGGCCGCTCAATCCGATCCGGGTCTGGCGAAACAGCACCGGCGCGCCCGATTCGACCGCGATCACCGCTGCAGCGACCAGCAACAGAGGCGAGAGCACCAGCAGCGCAATCAGCGCGATCAGCACATCCATCAGCCGCTTCATGCCGCGGCTGCAGGTCGCGCGGCCGCCTGCATCGCGATGCGGCCAATGATCTCAGCGATGCGCTGGCGGTCGGCTTCGACAAGGTCAGGCTTGCGCTGGCTCAGCAAATGCTCGGCCTCGCGCAGCGCGGCCACTTCCTCCTCAAAGCGGGTTGTACCCGCGCTGCCGTGAAAGGTGCGCGAGAGAATCACCGCCTGCGAGCCCAATCGCAGGTGCTCGGCCAGCACATCGCGCCCGGGCAACAGGCCCTCGTCCAGACGGGCGATGCCGCCAAATCCCAGGCGCAACCCTTGAGCCCGAAGCAGACGCGCAGCACTGTCGAGCAGCCCCAGGGCCAAGGGTTCGAACATGAAGCGAAGACCCAGTGACAGGTGCAGGTCGTTGAGCCCCACGAAGACCTCGTGCAGACCGGGTGCATCCATCCACATCGGCAGCGTCTCGAACGCGCCCGCCGTCTCCAGCAAGGCCACCACCGGTGCGCGCCCATCGACCAGGTGACAAAAGCTGCGCAGCTCATGCGCGTCGCTGAACATGGGCAGCATCAGGAGGTCTGCGCCCTCGCGCAGCACCGCGTCCACTTCGGCCGCGGTACCAGCGTGCAAAGGGTTGACCCGCACCATCAAGGGCGCTTGTTGCAGCACCGCTTTGACTCGGCCCACATCAGCGATGGTGTGCGTGCTGATGAAGGTGTTGCGCCCAGCCTGGCGTTCGGCCTTGCCTTGCTGCTCCAGGTCGACCATCAGCCGCATGCCCGGCAGCGCATCGCAGCGTCGGGCCATCTCGGGGTCGTTGGTGATCTGGATCAGGTCAATCATGTCAGTCCGGAATTATCGGCGCAGGGCTTCACGCAGCCCAGGGGAGAGTGCCCAAGCCACGAGCAAGACCGACAGCGCCAAGCCCACCGCCATACCCAGGCCGGGCAGGCGTGGCGGCGTGGGCAGACTGGTGGCGAGTGCGGCCAGGATCACCGCCGCCAGCAGCGCCGGCAACAGATCCCGAAAGACCAGCACGCCGCGCAGAAAGTTACGCTCGCGCACCAGCAGCGCCACAGCCGCCGCGCTGAAGGCTGCGTTCAGGGCCCACATCACCTGCGCACCGTCGAGCCGGCCCCCGGCGTAGGACAGTGCGCCCAACAGCAGCAACAGACCGAGCGCACCCAGGTAGGCCCCCACCGCGCCGCGCAGACGCCCGGTGCTGGCCATCAGCGTCAGCAACACCGCCAGCAGTGCCTGCGGCAGCAGCGACCAGGCGCCGATGCGGCCCCAGGCGGCCACCTGGGCCACGGCCTCTGGCGTCATGCGACCCCAGCCAAACAGCAATTGCGCCAGTGCCGGGGCCATGCCCGCAATGGCTGCCGCCGCGGCACAGGCCAACGCCCAGGCCAGGACGAATGCGCCGCGCAGGGCGCGTACCTGTTGCTCGCGCCGGGCAGGGTTGAGCGCAGCGTCACCCGCGACAAACGCCGCTGCAATGCTGGGAAAAGCCAGCGTCGCCACGAGCTGAATCGCCAGCACCAGAGGCAGTTCCACCAGCTTCCAGGCGTAGTTGAAGGTGGTCAGCGCGCCCTCGCCAGACGTGGAGGCGAGGCTGCGGCCCAGCAGGGGCAGCAGCAGCGGCAAACCTGCGCTGGCCAGGGCCCAGAGCCAGATCGAGGCAGCGGGAAACCCCACAGATCTGGCGCCGCGCTGCGCGATGTCTCGCTCGACGCGCGTCGGCGGGCCATCCGTCCTGTGCAGCCGCCAGCGCAGCCAGGCCAGCCGCAAAACCATGCCCAGCAACAAGCCGCCGCCCACCAGACCGATCGGCGCTGACACCGAGCCGCCCAGGGCCACCAGCAGCAAGGCGCCCACGATGCAGACGTTGACGACCAGGTTGGCGCCGTACATGCCCAGAAAGTCGCGCCCGTGTTGCAGGCGGGTGGTCCACAGGGCGGCCACCAGGGCCAGCGGCATGGCGGCCGCGCTCCAGACCAACGCGCCGTGGGCGGTGGCGTGGCCGATGTCGCTCAGGCCGGGCGCCAGCACCGCCGTCACCAGCTCAGGCGCGAGCACCAGCACCACGCCCGACGCCACACCCGCCACCAGCAGCCAGCGCAACAGCCGTATCTGGGTCGCGGCCTGCTCAGCCGCTTGCTGGCGTGCCCACAGAGGAAGCAACACATAGCTCAGCGCGCCCGCAGCCAGGATGCCAGTGAGCAGGTCGGGCAGGGTGAGCATGAGCACAGCCACGTCGGCCAGGCCCGTGGCGCCCAGGGCTGCGGCCTGAACCGACTCGCGCAGCAGCCCCAGCAAGCGGCTGGCCAGCAACAACGCGAGTGACACCAGACCAGCACGCAGGAACATGGCCCGCATTATCCGGGCCACCAGCGCGTTGCCGGCATCGGCCGGTCGGCCCAACTAAAATGCGTGGTTGGTCGGCGACAGCGCTTGTTCGACCCGCGTTGGCCGCTTGCGCCGACGGTCTCCCGCCGCTTTGGCTCTCACCGGTCTGTTTCATGTCCCAAGCTCCCATTTCCAGCGTCCCGCCCGCAGAGGCCCCGGCGCACGACGAAAACCAGCTCATCGCCGAGCGCCGCGACAAGCTCAAGGCCTTGCGCGAGATGCAGAAGCAGGGTGGCGCGATCGCCTTTCCGAACGATTTCAAGCCTGCTGACAAGGCCGCCGAGCTGTTTGCTTCGCATGGGCAGACCAGCAAGGAGGCGCTGGAAGCCGCGCCGGTGCGCGCCAGTGTGGCCGGACGCATGATGCTCAAGCGGGTCATGGGCAAGGCCAGCTTCGCCACGCTGCAGGACGCCTCGCTGGGAGAGAGCGGCGGGCGCATCCAGATATACCTGAACAACGACAGCGTGGGCGAGGCGGTTCATGCCGCCTTCAAGCACTGGGACCTGGGCGACATCGTGGCCGCCGAGGGCGTGGTGTTCCGCACCGGCAAGGGCGAGCTCACGATACACGCCGACTCCATTCGCCTGCTCACCAAGAGCCTGCGGCCGCTGCCCGACAAGTTTCACGGCCTGCATGACCAGGAGATGAAGTACCGCCAGCGCTATGTGGATCTGATGACCGACGAGGCCACGCGCCGACGTTTTGTGGTGCGCAGCCAGGCGCTCTCAACCTTGCGCGAGTTCATGGTCAGCCACGGTTTCCTGGAGGTCGAGACGCCCATGCTGCACCCGATCCCGGGCGGCGCCAATGCACGGCCCTTCGAGACGCATCACAACGCGCTTGACCAGCAGATGTTCCTGCGCATCGCGCCCGAGCTGTACCTCAAGCGCCTGCTGGTGGGTGGCTTCGACCGCGTGTTTGAGATCAACCGCAACTTCCGCAACGAAGGCATCAGCGTTCGACACAACCCCGAGTTCACCATGATGGAGTTCTACGCGGCGTACTGGAATTACCAGGACCTGATGGACTTCAACGAGCAGCTGATCCGCCATGTGGTCAAGCAGGTGCATGGCGACACGCCGCTGACCTACAACGGCCAGCCCGTTGATGTGATGTCACCGTTCGAGCGCCTGACCATCCGCCAGGCGATCCTGAAGTACACCGAAGCGGGTGATCAGGTCGACTCAGCCGAGTGGCTGATTCCACAGCTCAAAAAGTTGGGTCTCTCAGAAGCCAAGCATCAGCTGAGCCAGCGCAGCCTGGCCAGCCTGCAGGTGCTGTATTTCGAGGAGACGGTGGAGGAGAAGCTGTGGAACCCCACCTTCATCATGGACCACCCGACCGAGATCTCGCCTCTGGCGCGCGCCAACGATGCCAACCCGGACGTGACCGAGCGCTTCGAGCTCTACATCACGGGTCGCGAGTTCGGCAACGCCTTCTCCGAGCTCAACGACGCCGAGGACCAGGCCGCGCGTTTCCATGCTCAGGTGGCGAGCAAAGACGGCGGTGACGACGAAGCCATGCACTTCGACGCCGATTTCATCCGCGCGCTTGAATACGGCATGCCGCCCGCAGGCGGCTGCGGTATCGGCATCGACCGCCTCATGATGCTGCTGACCGACAGCTCCAGCATCCGCGACGTGATCCTTTTCCCCGCGCTGCGCCGCGAGGCCTGAGCCCGTCGCCTGCTCAGCGCCAGACCAGCGCCAGCACCAAGCCCAGCAGGCTTGCGGCCGACAACCCCCACCACGTCTGGCGCATGCGTTTGGCCAAAGGCGACAGGCCGGAGAAGTCGTATTTGAAATGTTCGGAGACGACGCGTTCCGGTGGGACGCCGCGCGTCACCAGCGCGGTCTCCACCGCGTCCATCATGGGCTCGGGTCCGCAGACCAGGTGGTACGCGGTGTTGGCCAGCGGCGCCACGGCTGGGTGAGCCAGTGCCTTCGCCAGGCCAATCGCATCGAGTCGCCCTGCAAGACCTTCCCATGCGGCATCCGGCTGCTCCACCATGGGCAGCAGCTGGAAGTCGGGCAGGGCATCGGCGCCTGACAGCGCCACCACGTCCACCATCTGGTCGCGGAGCTTGTCGGCGTAGATCAGGCGCAGCGGTCGAGGATCCTGCCGCGCCACTGCGTCGGCCAGCAGGCTCACAAACGGCGCCACGCCGATACCGCCCGCGTGCATCACCACGGCGGTGGCCTCGGGCGGTAGGTCAAAGCGCCCGTGCGGCCCGTCCAGGTAGGCAGTATCGCCCACCGTGTGCTGGGCGAGCCCGCGCGTCATGTCGCCCGCCTCCTTGATCAGGAATTGCACCCGTCCCCCTTCACCCGGCGCGTTGCTGATGGAAAAGGGGTTGTCGCGGTGCGGCCACCGGTGGCCCAGCTTGAGCCAGGCGAACTGGCCGGCGCGAAAACGCGCCCCTTTTGGCGAGCGCGGTGCGATCTCCAGCCGCCAGATGCGGTCGGCGCAGCGCTCGAGTTTTTCGATCCGGTAGGGGTGCGCGCCTTGCCACAGCGGACGCACCCCGTAGACCCACAGCCACGACAACAGTGCCAGTCCTGCCAGTGCCCACCAGACGGAAGCCACCGCGCCGAACTGCGCGAAGCGGCCCGACACCAGCGTGTGGTGCAGGCCCAAACCCACTACCGCCAGCGCCAGCGCGCTGTGCATCAGCCGCCAGCGTTCGTAGGACGTGTCGCTGCGTTGCCGCCAGATCGCGCTGGCCACCAGCACGAGCAGACAGCCCAGGGCGAGTACGCCGGTGACCAGGCCCCAGGAGCCGCCACCGATGCGAAGCACCTCCGCCGCGGAGGTGCTTGTCGGCCCGGGTGGCGCACGCCACAGGCTGTAGAAGAACGGATGCAGCAACAGCATCAGCACAGCAGTTCTCGCAAACAACTGGTGTGTCTGCATCAGCAAGTCGCTGCCCAGCCAGCCCGACAAGGGCTTGAACCGCCCCAGAAGGAAGAACGACAGCAAGACCAAGGCAAACCCGATCATGCCCAGCCCGGATGCCCATTCGTCCAGCCAGGGCCTGCGCTCCAGCCCCGCGGTGCGCGCCGCCCACTCGCCGATCAGCAGCGGCAGCAGCATCAACAAGAGATAGAGGGCGGCCCAGAAGGCTTTTGGGCGAAGCATGAACAGACCTGCGGAGAATGTGACCGGCTCGGGATGAGCCAGCCTGCCAGTTCATGGTGCAGAGCGGAGCTTGGCGCGTCAAGCCGATGTGCCGACGGCTTGATCTGGCGCAAAAAGAAAGCCCGGGCAGACCAAGGTCTGACCGGGCTGGCTGGGTGGCGCGGTGTCAGGCGAATTCGATCAGCGCCTTGCGCATCTTCTTCATCGCCGCCACCTCGATCTGGCGCACCCGCTCGGCACTCACACCGTACTCGGCGGCCAGCTCGTGCAGCGTCATGCCACCCGACCCGTCGTCGTTCACTTTGAGCCAGCGCTCGGTGACGATGCGGCGCGAGCGGTCGTCCAGCTCGCTCATCGCACGCGCGACGCCTTCGGTGGCCAGCGCGTCGCGCTCGGCACTCTCCAGCACCGCGGTGGGCTCGTGATTCACGTCGGCCAAATAGGCGATCGGACCGTAGCTCTCTTCGCCGTCGTTGCCGGGCGACGGGTCCAGCACCACGTCACCGCCCGACAGCCGGGTCTCCATTTCGCGCACTTCTTCCGGCTTGACGCGCAGCTCCCGCGCCATCACCTCGACCTCGCCATCGGAGAGCACCTCGCGGTGGGTGTCGCCGTCCAGCGCTTCGGCCCGGAAGTTTTGCTTGCGCGAGCGCAGATTGAAAAACAGCTTGCGCTGGGCCTTGGTGGTGGCTACCTTCACCATGCGCCAGTTTTTCAGCACATATTCATGGATCTCGGCCTTGATCCAGTGCATGGCGTAGCTCACCAGGCGCACGCCCTGGTCAGGATCAAAGCGCTTCACCGCCTTCATCAAACCCACATTGCCTTCCTGAATCAGGTCGCCATGGGGCAGGCCGTAGCCCAGGTACTGGCGGGCGATCGACACCACCAGCCGCAGGTGGGACATGACGAGTTGACCCGCGGCCTCGATGTCGTTGTCGTCGCGCAGGCGCCGCGCGGCGCTCTGCTCTTCTTCCAGCGTCAGCAGCGGCATGCGATTGACGGCGGAAATGTAGGCGTCCAGGTTGCCGAGCGCAGGCAAGCTCAGTGAGCGGCTCGCCCACGGGCTGGCTACCGCCAGGGTGGTGGACGGTGCGGCGTTGAAAGCAAGAGTTGCAGCAGACATGGTGTGTTCCCTCCTAAGGGTGCTCTTCTGGAAATGTTAGCACTCTATGAGAGAGAGTGCTAAGTGCTTTGGTTCCCGGAATGTGACAAATGTGGGCTGGTTCAAGTCTGGATGTCGAGATGTGTCTTAAGTGCTTGATTCAATTGAAAAAATAGCTTGATGAGGCTTTGATCATCGATGCTCGGTCATCAGACCGGGTGTCTGGTCAAAAAGCTCAAGGCACGGCCACGCTTGCCGTCGAGACGCCCGCTCATTTCAGCAGCCAGCCACCCAAGGCCTATAGTGCATTCATGAAAGTCACCATTCTGGGCAGTGGCGTCATCGGTACGACAGCCGCTTATTACCTGGCCAAGGCCGGGCATGAGGTCACGGTGCTGGAGCGCCAGGCCGGGCCAGCACTGGAGACCAGTTTTGCCAACGCCGGCGAGGTCTCGCCGGGCTATTCGGCGCCCTGGGCAGGACCGGGTGTGCCGATCAAGGCGGTGAAGTGGCTGCTGATGCACCACAGCCCGCTGGTCATCAAGCCCATGCTGGACTGGGCCATGTGGCGTTGGGGCCTGGGCATGCTGCGCAACTGCACCGAGGCGCGCTACCGGGTGAACAAGGCGCGCATGGTGCGACTGGCCGAATACAGCCGCGACTGCCTGATGCAGCTGCGCGCGGACACCGGCATCGCCTACGACGAGCGCATGCAAGGCACGCTGCAACTGTTTCGCACCCAGAAGCAGCTCGACGGCACAGCCAAGGATGTAGAGATCTTGCAGCAGTACGGCGTGCCCTATCAGTTGCTGGACCGCGCTGGGTACCTGCAGTACGAGCCGGCGCTGGCCGACGTGAAAGAAAAGTTCGTCGGTGCGCTGCGCCTGCCCGGCGACGAAACCGGTGACTGTTTTCTGTTCACCAACCGCCTGGCCGAGATGGCCAAGGCGTTGGGCGTTCAGTTTCGTTTTGGGGTCAACATCCGCAGCCTGCGGTCCAACGGCGCCGACATCACCGGCGTGGAGACCGACGCCGGGCTGGTCACGGCCGACCGCTACCTGCTGGCGCTGGGCAGCTACTCTGCCCAGATGCTGGCACCGGTGGGTTTGAACGTGCCGATCTACCCCGTCAAGGGCTTTTCAATCACGGTGCCGATCACCGACGCCACCCAATCGCCCGAGTCCACCATCATGGATGAGACGCACAAGGTGGCTGTGACCCGGCTGGGTGACCGCATCCGCGTGGGCGGCACGGCGCAGCTCTCGGGTTTTGATCTGAAGCTGGACGCCAGTCGCCGCAGGACACTGGAGCATGTGTGCACCGATCTGTTTCCGCGCGGGGGCGATGTCTCTCGCGCCGAGTTCTGGACCGGCCTGCGCCCCATGACGCCGGACGGCACCCCCATCGTCGGTCCCACCCGCCTGCCCGGTCTTTGGTTGGCCACAGGTCATGGCACGCTGGGCTGGACCATGGCCGCCGGCACCGGCCGCCTGCTGGCCGACTGGATGGGCGGAGGGCAGCCCGAGATCGACACCGAAGGCCTGACCATCGCGCGCTACGGCGCGTCGCTGGGGGCGGCGGCCTGAGCCAGGGCATTGCCCGGGTCGGCATCGTCTGCAGCTTGGGCTCGCGCTCGCTGCACCAGCACGGTCACCAGCAGGGCCGCCGCCGCTGACGAGGCCATCACCGGCGAAGCCGCCACGATCTGAGCCAGCCCGTAGATGGCGTCTGTGCTCACCTGCTGCAGGCGCTCAACCAGGGCGCTCACATCGTTGCCTTGCACCTGCCCGACGTCTTCCAGACCCACGCGGATGCGCGACGATTCGTTGCGAAAAAGAATGCGGGCAAACAGGCCGTCGGCCACCACGGCCAGCGATAACACGCCCACCCGGGGCAACAGGTATTCCAGCAAGCGCCGCCGGTCCGCGGCGGGCGCAACTTCGTACACCTGCCCGATCAGCGTGGCGACCCGCGCTTCAGATGCCGCCGGCGCAACGCTGTGCTCGGCAAGACCCGCATTGGGCAACGCATGGCATGTCATCGGGGAGCCTCCTTGACTTGAAGAGTCCCACCATAGCCACATTGGGGCGGACAGGTGAGTGCAAGCGTGACCAGATGTTCATCGATGCAAGAAGCCTTCAGCGCGCCAGAGCTTGTCAACACCGTTTTCTGGGTGCGAACTGGGGTGGGGCTTGGAAAAAAAAGGCCACGCGACGTTGCGAAGCCTGACCGGGGGACACGCTGGCTGCGGTTTGCGCCTTTTGCACCTCATTGCACTCAGAAACATGGTGTGAACAGGTCCTTGCCCGTCGGGTTTTCAAGTTTTTCTGGACAGGCAGAAGCATCTTTGATACTGTACGAAAAAACAGTATCTATCGCCTTCTCCTTTTCCTTGTTCCAGCCGTTCTCTGCCCTTGCTGCCCCTACATGCCTCCCGCCACCGCCTTGCTGGCCGACACGCCGTCGGCCGGACCTTCTGTCCCCTGCGCCAGCCGCCCAGTCTTCGCGGCGGGCGCTTTGCCGGCTGCGGTGTCGGCGGCGTTGTGGCGCGGCGACCAGCTCGGTGCGCCGGTGGTCACCGTGCACCCGAGCGGTTTCCATGCGCTTGACGCCGAACTGCCTGGCGGCGGCTGGCCGGGCCACAGCCTCACCGAGATCCTGAGTCCGCAGAGCAGCACGCTGGAGTGGCGGCTGCTCGGTCCCGCGCTGCAGCGCGTGTGCGCCGCCGCGCGCACGGTGGTGGTGGTCGGCCCGCCGCGCACGCCGCATCTGCCGGGTCTGCGGCTGGCGGGGCTGGATGAGCGGCACCTGGTCTGGGTGCAGGCCGAGACACCGGCCGAGCGCCTGTGGTCGGCCGAGCAGCTGGTCAAGGCCAACGCGGGTGGTGCCTTGCTGGTCTGGCTGCCGCAGGTGCGACCCGAGCAGGTTCGCCGCCTGCAGGTGCTGGCCGCCGGCCACGCCGGGCCGGTGTTTGTGTGCCGTCCCAGCACGGCGGCGCAGGAATCGTCCGCCGCGCCGCTGCGCCTGCTCGCCCGCGTGGGGGCTGACTGGGCGCTGCAGGTCGACCTGCTCAAGCGCAAGGGGCCGCCGCTGGTCAACACGCTGCATCTGCCCTCGGTGCCCGCCGGTCTGCAGGCCATCCTCACGCCGCGGTTGCAACGGCCCAGCGCCTTGCGGCTGCGCCCGCCCGCGAGCGGTGGTGCGCCAGCGGTCGCTCAGACCACGAACCGCGCACCCGCGCCGGTGGCGTCCCCCAACGCCTCTGCCCAAGCCGACCATGCTCTGGTCCGCGCTGCTGCTGCCCCGCCCCGACGACGCGTGCCCTTCCATTGACGCGGCGCTGCAGGCGCTGGCGGTCTGGGCGCTGCAGTTCACGCCCCGGGTCGCCGTCGCCGACGAAGCCGTGGTCATGGAGGTGGCGGGCAGCCTGCGCCTGTTCGGTGGCCGGCGTGCGCTCGCCGAGCGCGTGTGGGCCGAGGGGCAAGAACTCGGCGTGCAGCGCCTGGCCTGGGCACCCAACAGCCTGGCCGCGCTGGCGCTGTCGCGCGCCGGTATTCAGCACGGCGGGCGCGCTCCCCTGTCAACCGTGCTCGACGCGCTGCCGCTCGCTGTCTTGAGCGCGGTGCGGCCGCACGCGGTGACGCTGGCCCACATCGGCTGCCGCACCCTGGGCGACCTGCGCGCGCTGCCGCGCGGCGGCGTGGCCAGGCGCTTCGACAAGCAGCTGCTGCACGCGCTCGATCAGGCCTATGGCCTGATGCCCGAGGTGCACGAATGGGTGCAGCTGCCCGAGACGTTTGACGCGCGGCTGGAGCTGATGCACCGCGTGGAAGACGCCAGCGCCCTGCTGTTCGGCGCGCGGCGTCTGCTGCTGCAGCTGTGCGGCTGGCTGAGCGCGCGCCACAGTGGCGTGACGGCTTTCACCCTGCACTGGGCGTTTGATGCGATGCGTTCACGGTCGGTGGGCGAGGGCGATGCCAGCCGTCCGCCGGGCCGCCCCAAGAACGGCTGCACCCCCTTGGGGGGCCAGGCGCAGCCAGGGTGGGGGTCACATACCGTGCGCACCGCCCAGCCGATGCGCGATGTGGAGCACCTGTGCCGCCTGCTGGCCGAGCACCTCGCTCGGATTGAACTGGCCGCACCCGTGGGTGATTTGCGGCTCACCGCCGACGAGGTCCACCAGCTCCAGCCGACCAGCCACTCGCTGCTGCCTGACAGTGTGCACCAGGGTGAAACTTTGCACCTGGTGCTCGAGCGCCTGGCGGCACGCCTGGGCCCCGAGCGCGTGTTGCGCCCGGTGCTGCTGGAAGACCACCGGCCCGAGTGGATGTGCCGTTGGCAGCCTGCGCTGCAGACCTTGCCTCGCAAGCCCGCGGTCGCGCCGGATGGGCCCCAACCCACCTTTGTGCTGCCACAACCGCTCAAGCTCGCCATGCACGGCAACCGGCCGCTGTACCAGGGCGAACTGCAAATGCTCGCCGGTCCGCAGCGCATCGAAGGCGGCTGGTGGGATCGCGTCGAGATCACCGTCGCCCCCGAGCCCGGCCACACGCGCAACGTGACGCGCGACTACTGGGTGGCGCTGTCGGAACAAGCGGGTGTGTTGTGGGTGTTTCAAACCCGGCTGGACGAAGCACCCGCCTGGTACCTGCACGGGCATTTCGCATGAGACAGAACCCCCACGCTCCGCTGCTGCGCAGGTCGCCCCTTGCAGGGCGCGTCACGGCCGCAGGCCGTACCTCTTCGGGCTGTCCGAGCCTGCGCAGGCAGGTTCGGAGCCGCGGCCCTCAGCCCCCAGCGGGGGCTGGGTCTGCCTTGGGAGCGGCCCGGCGGCTGGCCCGTTGCTCCCGCGCTGCGTCGTCCTTGCTCTTCTGCGCAGGGGCTGCGCCCTCCATACCCACCCCTGTTGGTAGTCATCCCGCATTACCATCTGGGTCCTGCGTCGCGACCGATCTTGCCCATCGCGCACACCTGCCCACACACCATGAACCCAGAACCCAAAGACGGCGACTTCGCTCGCCTGGTGAGTCAGCACACGCAGGCCAGCGCGCCATCGCCGGGTTTTGCCACCGCGGCCTCACCCGCTGCGCCCGAGGTGCCTTGGCCTCAGCACTGGGAGCCTGTGCTGGTGTTTGTGTCGCAGCAGCGTTTTCGTTTGATTGGCCTCATGGCCACGGCCACGGTGGCGGTGGCCGCAGTGCTGGTCTTGCTGACGGCGCTGGTCATCAAGACCGAAAGCCCGATCTCGGCTTTTCTGCTCAACCAGGTCGTGCAGTCGTCGTTTTCACAAATCGTTTTGGACGGTGTGCAAACCCACTACCAGACGCAGGTGATCGAAGCGGCCGAAGCGTTTCAGTCCACAGGCCAGGCGCCGCCGGGTGTGAGCGTCACGCAAAACGGCCATATCACCGAGGTCGACACCGAAGCCATCAAGGCGCGCCTGCCACTCAAGGAAGTGATGCTGGGCGCCGCCGCTGTGGCGCTGGCGTTTGCGGTGGCAGCAGGCGTGATCTTTCAGCAGCTCCGTGCCGTGGCGCCGAGCGCGGTGACGCCGCGCCGCCTGTGGCTGGCCACGGCGGTACTGGTCTCGCTGGAGGCCTGGGCCTATTCGCTGCAAGGCTTCTGGGGCTTGTCGCTGGTGCTGTTGGCGGTGGGTGGCGTGAGCGCGGGGCTGTTGTGGCTGCTGCGGCAATGGCCCAGGATCGCGACCGTGATCCCACCCAGGACCTAGCCCAAGAGCCACCGCTCAAGCGCCATGGCGACTCGTGTGGGACGGCGCCATGAAGTCCGTCCAGTCTGGCCACGCCATCCCGCCTTACGCCGAGCTGCGCTGCCTCTCCAACTTCAGCTTTCTGCGCGGCGCGAGCCGCCCCGAAGAGCTGGTCGAGCGCGCCAAGGTGCTCGATTACGCCGCGCTGGCGCTGACCGACGAGTGTTCGCTGGCTGGCATCGTGCGCGCGCATGTGGCCGCGAAAGAGCAGGGTCTGAAACTGCTGGTGGGTAGCCAGTTCCGGGTCGACTGCAGCCACCCGTTCACGCTGGTGGTGATCGCCTGCAACGGCAACGGTTACGGCAACCTGTGTGAGTTCATCACCCGGCTGCGCCGGGCATCGCCCAAGGGCAGCTACCACCTCGGCCTGAGCGACATTCACGCGCAGCACCTGGCCGACAACCTGGTCATTGCCGTGCCCGATCGCGGCAACACCCAGGCGCAGATGGACGACACCGCCCGCTGGTTGTTGCAGCACTTTCTCGGACGCTGCTGGCTGGGTGTGGAGCAACTGCGCCGCCTGGACGACGAGCTGCTGTTGCACCGCTTGCGCCAGAGCGGCGCGCTCACCGCGGTGCCGCTGGTGGCGCTGGGCGATGTGCAGATGCACCTGCGTTCGCGCAAGCCGTTGCACGACGTGCTCACCGCCACGCGCGTGGGCCGACCGCTCACCCAATGCGGTTACGCGCTCGCGCCCAACGCCGAGCAGCGCCTGCGCTCGCGCCTGGCGCTGGCGCAGCTGTATCCAGAAGACCTGATGCGGGAAACCCTGAGCGTGGCCGAGCGCTGCGTGTTTTCGCTCGACGAGCTGCGCTACCAGTACCCGGATGAGGTGGTGCCCGCGGGTGAAACCCCGGCCAGCTATCTGCGGCGCCTGGCCTGGGAAGGCGCTGGGCGACGCTGGCCGCAGGGCGTGCCTGCCTCGGTGCACCACCAGATCGAGCACGAGCTCGCGCTGATCGGCGAGCTCCACTACGAGCACTATTTTTTGACGGTGTACGACATCGTCGCCTTCGCGCGCGCCCAGGGCATCCTGTGCCAGGGGCGTGGCTCGGCGGCCAACAGCGCGGTCTGTTACTGCCTGGGCGTGACCGAGGTGGACCCGGCGCGCACGGCGGTGCTGTTCGAGCGCTTCATCTCGAAAGAGCGCAACGAGCCGCCCGACATCGATGTGGACTTCGAACACGAGCGGCGCGAAGAAGTCATCCAGTACCTCTACGCCAAATACGGGCGCGAGCGCGCCGCGCTCACCGCTGCCGTCATCAGCTACCGGCCACGCAGCGCCATCCGCGACGTGGGCAAGGCGCTCGGCTTTGACGAAGCCACGCTCTCGGCCGTGGCCAAGGGCCATTACTGGTGGGACGGCAAAGCCATTGACCCCGAGCGCCTGAAAGAAGCCGGGCTGGAGCCTGAGGACCTCGCGGTGCGCCAGCTCGTTCGCCTCACCGCCCAGCTCATGGGCTTTCCGCGCCATTTGTCGCAACACACCGGCGGCTTTGTGCTCACGCGCGGGCCGCTCTCGCGCCTGGTGCCGATCGAAAACGCGAGCATGGCCGACCGCACCGTGATCGAGTGGGACAAGGACGACCTCGACGCCATGGGCCTCTTGAAAGTGGACGTGCTCGCGCTCGGCATGTTGACGGCCATCCGCAAGTCGCTCGATTTCATCGGCGCGCGCCAGGGCCAGGTGTTCCAGATGCAGGACATCCCGGCCGAAGACGCCAGCACCTACGACATGATCTGCGCCGCCGACACCGTGGGCGTGTTCCAGATCGAAAGCCGCGCGCAGATGAGCATGCTGCCGCGCCTGCGCCCGCGCTGTTTCTACGACCTGGTGATCGAAGTGGCGCTGGTGCGCCCTGGGCCCATCCAGGGCGGCGCGGTCCACCCCTATCTGGAGCGGCGGCAAGGCAAGGTGCCGGTGAGTTACCCCAGCGCGGCGCTGGAGCAGGCGCTGGGCCGCACGCTCGGTGTGCCCGTGTTCCAGGAGCAGTGCATGCAGATCGCCATTCTGGCCGCCGGCTTCACCCCCGGCGAGGCCGATGGCCTGCGCCGCGCCATGGCCGCCTGGAAACGCAAGGGCGGTCTGGGGAAATACGAGCGCCGCCTGATCGACGGCATGACCGAGCGCGGCTATACCCCCGAGTTTGCGCAAAGCGTGTTCGAGCAGGTCAAAGGTTTTTCCAGCTACGGCTTCCCCGAAAGCCACGCCGCCAGCTTCGCCCTGCTGGTCTACGCCAGCTGCTGGATCAAGCACCACCACCCGGCCGAATTCCTCGCCGCCATGCTCAACAGCCAGCCGCTGGGCTTTTACACACCCAGCCAGCTGGTGCAGGACGCCAAACGGCATGGCGTGGAAGTGAGAGCGGTGGACGTGATGACCAGCGATTGGGACTGCACGCTGGAGGAAACCACTGGCGAGCAACCAGCCGTGCGCCTGGGGCTGCGGCTGGTCAGTGGCCTGTCGAAGGCGGCAGCCGATCGCATCGCCACAGCGCGTGCCGGGTCTTGTTCAGCGCATACCGCGGAACCGGCTTTGCCGGGCCGCTGGTGTGGCCCCCCTTCCAGGGGGGTGACGCGAAGCGGCGCAGGGGGTGGCTTTGTTGACGCCGACGAACTGGCCCGTCGCGCGGAACTGAACCAACAAGACATGCGCCAACTCGCGGCAGCCGACGCGCTGTTGTCTCTGAGCGGCCACCGCCGGCAACAGGTGTGGGACGCCGCTGCGCTCAAGCCAGCACCTGCGCTGCTCAGCCACGCGCCGGTGGACGAAGACGTGTTGACCCTGCCCGAAGCGCCCGAAGGCGAAGCCATCGTGTGGGATTACGCCAGCCTGGGCCTCACCCTGCGCCGCCACCCGCTGGCGCTGCTGCGCCCGCTGCTCGCCAGGCGCCGCCTGCAGACCGCCGAAGAACTCAAGGAAGCGCCCAACGGTCGTCTGGTGCGCCACTGCGGCATCGTCACCCTGCGCCAGCAGCCCGAGACCGCACACGGCGTGGTCTTCGTCAGCCTGGAAGACGAAACCGGCGTGGTGCAGGTCATCGTCTGGAAGGCGCTGCGCGAACGCCAGCGCGCCGCGCTCACCCGCTCACGGTTGCTTGCGGTCTACGGCACCTGGCAACGCGAAGGCGAAGTGCGCAATCTGATCGCCGGCCATCTGGAAGACCTCACGCCGTTGCTGGGCCGCCTGGCGGCGGGACGCAGCCGGGATTTCCATTGAGGAAGGTGAATGTCGGAGGGAGGCCAGTTGTGTTGAAAAACTCATGCGCCGTCGCCGAGGTCATCGTGACAAAAATCAATCTCATCGAACGACCCAGGATCGCCGACTTCTCTCGAAGTGAGGGGTGAGGCAATCCCCGAAAACAGGTTGAACTGTTGCCTCACTTTGAGCGGCTTGCAACCGGAGAAAAAGAACAACAATGAAAGCAGCCTTGCTGCGCGAATTGTGTTTGCAGCGTTTGACAGAAACTTTGGTTGACTGCTCCTGCCAAGCCAAGCTCAATTTAGCCGAGGGCGAAGGTCACGCTGACCCCTGAATGATCGCTGGGCATTGCGCCCCACGGCGTTGTAGCCGTATTCAGCACCATCACGGCCTCGCGATAGCTCACGGACACTCGTGAGCAAGAGGGCACACAAAGTATGTGGTCCAGGTTCAGGCCCTGCCCTCCGGGCGCAAAGAAGGTGAACTTCTCCGCGCCTCCAGACTGTGCAAAAGCATCCAACAAGCCCCAGGGATGAGTCATAAATGGGGCCAGTTCAGGCGAGTCCATCGATGCGTTGAAGTCGCCGCAAACCAGGCTCAGGTCGTGCCGCGGCATCTGCCCCAGTCGATTCAACAGCGTTCGCAGCTGTTCGGTGCGCAGCGGGTCGCCATCTGGATGGGGTAGGTGCGACAGATGGACATTGACCAGTAACACCGACCACCCGGCAACCTCCATTGAACAGAAATTGGCCACTCGGCCGCCATCGGTCACCGAAGACGGCAGTTCCAGCGCTTCGCCGGACCGTATCGGCTCGCGCGACAACACGGCCAGCGAGGAGAAGCTGTCCACCCACCCACCTTGAAACCAGCGCGGTTTGCGGCGGGCAGGAGCGGTGTGCAGGTGCATGCCCAGGTGGTGTGCCAGGAAGCGAGCGGTGTCGGTGCTGCCGTCGAGCGTGGCAAAACATTCCTGCAGCGCGAAAACATCGGCGTCCAGAGCCTTCATCTGCTCGCACATCGCCTCCAGGCGCATGGCGTATTCACCGTCGCACTTCCAGGTGTTGAACGTAACCACCTTCAACCGGGTGGGGCTTGTGTCGGTGGCAGTCTGTTCTGCGGTCATGGGGCGTAACTCGACAGAAAGCGCCTCAGGTCATTGAAATCGTCTATGCGTTCGGCCAGTGTGGCGTGGTCCCAGTCCCACCAGGCAGTGGACTCGATGGCACGGGCAATCGACGGGGTGAAGCGCTGGCGCAGCACCTTCGCCGGGGCACCTGCCGCGATGGCGTAGGCGGGCACGTCTTTGGTGACAACCGAGTTGCTGCCGATTACCGCCCCGTTGCCGATGCTCACGCCCGGCATGATGACCACGCCGTGTCCGATCCAGGTGTCGTGGCCGATGCTGACGCGTTGGCGAAGGCGCCACTCGAAGAAGCTCGCATCGTCGTCCGGAGCGAAGCCGTACCGGGCACGGCGGTAGGTGAAGTGGTGCAGCGTAGGGCGCTCCATGGGATGGAAGCCCGGGTTGATGCGCACCATGGCCGCGATGTTGCTGAACTTGCCGATGTCGGTCGACATGATGTCGCAGCCCCGCTCCAGATAGGAGTAGTCGTCGAGCACGCTGTCGGTCAGGCGCGCCTGATCGCCCACCTCGGTGTAGCGGCCGAAGCGGCAGTCCTTGACAACGGCGGTGGGGGCGATGCTCGGCGCCACGCCAAGCCGCGGTACTTCGCCGACGTTGAACGATGCAATGTGGGTGTGGGTCATTCGGGCCATCCGGGCAGATGCTGGAGGTGGTTGAGGAGCATGCGGCCTGCGTCTTCCAGCGCGCCGTCGTTCAGGATCTCGATGGCCTGTACCGGCGGCAGCGACTGCGTGCGCCGGATGCGCGCCTCGACCTCCGCGAGGCCTTCCCGGCCGCGCGCCAGCAGTCGCTGGCGCAGGGTCTCGGGGCTGGCACAGACGTGTACCACGGTCAGCCCCGGAAAGCGGCTGCGGGTGGGTTCCAGGTAGCCTCGGGAGCCGTTGACGAGTACCCAGTGGCCATGGTCCAGCGGCGCGGTTTCACAGTGGCGAATGCCGTAGTGAAGCCCGTTGGCTTGCCAGTTGAGCGCGAAGGCACCCCGTTCCCGCAGTGCCAGAAACTGCGTCTCGTCCACCGCCTCATGCACCTCGTCACCCGGACGCGCCGCGCGGGTGATGGTGCGCCGTGCCCAGTGGATCGATGGCGTGTTCGCGAGCTGGTGGCGCGTCCAGCCGAGCACGCTGTCTTTGCCCGCGCCCGACGGGCCGACCACGTACACGAGGCGACGGCTCATCGCTTGACCTCCGCCCTGCGGACAGGATGGGCGGTGCCCGTTGCCGCGCTCATTGAGAAAACGCCCAGCGCTCGACGAAAACGAAGTCGGCGCCCTTGGTGGGTTCGACAAACAGCGAGAGTCCATCAAAAAGGCAGCGCGGTAGCGCACCGAACCAGGCCTTTGCCGCATGCTCTAGGCCCTGTACCGTTTGGGCATCGGCCCCTTGCAGGTTGCCGGTGAGCGAGAGGTGGAAGCGGTAGCGCTCCAGCACATAGGGGTAACCCCAGCGCACCAGCAAGGCGTCTTCCTGTGTGGAAAGGCTGCTCTTGCGCCGCCGGCGTTCGAGTTCGTCTGACGACAAGGGCGCGGCCAGCCGGTCCAGCTGGGTCACGCAGGCGCTGGCCACCGCGTTGATGGCGTCCTTGCCGCCTTCCGGGCACAGGGCCAGGAAATCCCCCAGCTGTCTCACCTGAAGGGCCGACATGTCAAAGGCGGTGAACGAGGCTGCCAACGCTTGCAGCGCCCCTCGCAGGTCTTCCAGGCCCACGCCCTCGCTCAGCACGAACGGCGCTTTGAGTGTGGCGTGCCATCCGTAGCGCGCAGGCTCTGCGGTGAGCCGCCGTTGCAGCTCGGGCCCGAGACCGTCGAAGGCGGGCTGTTCGAGTGGGGTTTCGCTGGCCGCGTCACGGCCCAGCCAGTGGCTGCCCGCCTCCCACCAGGCCGAGCCAGGCGGTGGCGCGAAGTAGACGGCGAAGCGGTGGGCCTGGGCGAGATCAATGTTCATCGTGGGTCACCGTGAGCTTGACGCGGTCGCCCGCGAACCAGGTGCTGGCGAACTCGATCGGCACGCCCTCGCTGTCGACGTTCACGCTGGTCACGAACAGCACCGGCCGGTTGACCGGCTGCTTGAGCAAGGCCGCCACCTCCGGGCTGGGCATCTGCGCGGTGATGCGGCTTTCCTTGCGGGTGTAGTCGGTTACACCATGAGCGGTGAAGGCATCGGTGATCGAGCCGGTCTCGCGCAACACCGCTTCGAACCGGTCGAAGCGAGGCAGGGGGAACACCCGGTCGCTCACGTGCAGCGGCTGACCCGCACCCACACCCAGCACCTGCAGGCGCAACACAGGGCTGCGCGCGGGCACCTGCAGAGCCTGCGCCATCGCGGCGGAGGCGCGGGTGCGTTGGGCGTCCTGCACCTCGAAACGCCCTTGCAGACCGGCCTGCGCCATGTTCTGGCGGTGGCGCGTGCGCTTGCCAATGATCAGGTCCACCGCGAAGTCCTCGACATAGGTGCCGCTGCCTTGCGTGATGCGCACCAGGCCCTTCTGGCACAGGCTGGCGAGGGAGCGGCGCACGGTGTGGCGGTTGACGCCGTACTGCTCGGCCAGCACATGCTCCGAAGGCAGACGCTGGCCGGGCTCGTACACGCCGCGCGCAATGGCCTCGGAGATCTCATTGGCGATGCGCGACCAGAAGCTCTGGTTGGCGCGAGGGGCATCCGGAAGGGTGTTTGTGAGGGTCAGAAGTTTTGTCATGAAAGGGACATTTGCCGGCTCTACGCTCAAGGCCTGGATTCAATTTGTCTAGACGTCTTACAAGGTACCACGGACATGTTTCACGCATTTGACAGTTCAGCGCCGAGCCGGCCGAAATCTCCGCTGACCAGGCCCGACTGGATGGCCCTGCTGGCGCGCGCACCGATGCCGGTGCTCGAGGTCGCGCTGGCACCCCACAGCGTGGCGCCGCCGCGCTGGCTGCGCGCTCCTGAGACCGGGCTCATGATGGTGCAGGGCCGCGCGGGCGGCACCGGCGAGCGCTTCAACCTCGGTGAAGTCACCGTGACCCGCTGCGCGCTGCGCCTACCCGGCGCCACCCAGCAGGACCCAGTGGGCGTGGCCTATGTGATGGGACGTTCGCACCGCCACGCTCAGCTTGCGGCGCTGGCCGATGCCATGTTGCAGGACCCGCTGCAACAGCCGGCGCTGGAGGCGCAACTGCTGCAGCCGGTGCGCGACCATCTGGCACAGGAGCAGGCGCGGCGCCTGCTGCGCGTTCAGAGCACGAAGGTCGAGTTCTTCACCGTGGCACGCGAGTCGGGCGGTGCCGACGGCGAAGAGGAGGGCGAATGATGGCTCACGATCTGTCTTCGGTGGGGGCCGGTTTTTCCCATGAGGCCTTTGGCAGCCAGGCGGTGTTCCGGTCTGCCTTGATGGCCCTGTCGCACCCCGGTCGCTGCATCCCGGTGGAACACGATGCCGAGTTGCCCCGACGCGGCAACGCCGCCGCTGCGGTGTTCCTGCTCGCCATGCTCGACGCCGACTGTGGCCTCTGGCTGTCCCCCTCGCTGCGCGACAGCGATGCCGCCATGTGGCTGCGTTTTCACACTGGCTGCCAGCTGCTGGAGCACGCCGAGATGGCCCAGTTTGTCTGGGTGGGCGCTGGCGATCTGCTACCCGAACTGCAGAGCCTGCAGCAGGGCAGCGACGAAAGCCCCGACCAGTCGGCCACCTGCGTGGTCGATGTGAGTTGCCTGTCCGCCGGGCCCGTTGATGACGCTGATGCGCAGCACTGGACGCTCAGCGGCCCCGGCATTCGCGAGCAGGCGACGCTCGGCGTCACCGGCCTGCCCGCTGACTTTGCCGCGCAATGGGCGCTCAACAACGCTGGCTTCCCGCGCGGCGTCGACCTGTTCCTCGCCACCCACGACCAGCTCGTGGGTCTGCCGCGCACCACGCGCATTCACACACCTGTCGAGGCCTGACCATGTACGTTGCCGTCAAGGGCGGAGAAACCGCCATCCTCAACAGCTACCGCCTGCTGGCCGACCAGCGCCGTGGCGACCCGGCCCAGCCCGAGCTCGGTGTGGCGCAGATCCGCGAGCAGCTCAAGCTGGCGGTTGATCGCGTCATGACCGAAGGCTCGGTGTACGACCCCGAGCTCGCCGCCCTGGCCATCAAACAGGCTTCGGGCGATCTGGTTGAAGCCATCTTCCTGCTGCGCGCCTACCGCGCTACGCTACCGCGCCTGGGCACCACCTGCGCGCTGGACACGGCTCGCATGGCGCTGGAGCGCCGCGTCTCGGCCACCTTCAAGGACCTGCCTGGTGGCCAGGTGCTCGGCCCCACCTACGACTACACCCAGCGACTGCTCGACTTCACCCTGCTGGCCAGCGGCGCACCGGTGGTATCGGGTGACGCGGTCGCTGCGGGCGGCGCTCAGCCCGAGGCTTCGCCGCGCGTGGTGGACCTGCTGAACCAGGAAGGCCTGATCGAAACTCGCCCGGTGCCGCCAGGCGATCCTTCGCCGGTGGATCTGACGCGTGAGCCGCTGCGTTTTCCCGCCGACCGCGCCACGCGACTGCAGAACCTGGCGCGCGGTGATGAAGGTTTTCTGCTCGCGATGGCGTATTCGACGCAGCGCGGTTATGCGAACTCGCACCCCTTCGTCGGCGAAATCCGCCTCGGGCAGGTGGCGGTGGAGATCGTGCCCGAGGAACTGGGCTTTGCCATTTCCATCGGTGACATGGAGCTGACCGAATGCGAGATGGTCAACCAGTTCGCTGGCAGCAAGACCGAGCCACCGCAGTTCACGCGCGGCTACGGCCTGGCCTTTGGCCACAGCGAGCGCAAGGCCATGGCCATGAGCCTGGTGGACCGCGCCTTGCGTGCCGACGAACTCGGTGAGGCCGTGTCGTCGCCGGCCCAGATGCCCGAGTTCGTGCTCTCGCACAGCGACAGCCTGGAGGCCTCGGGCTTTGTGCAGCATTTGAAGCTGCCGCACTACGTCGACTTCCAGTCCGAGCTGGAGCTGGTGCGCAAGATGCGCGCCGTGGCCGTCACACAGCCCATCGCCGAAGAAGAGGATGCCGCATGAACGCACCGTACGAAGCCGTGGCGCTGGAGCGCCTGCCCGAGCCCTCCGTCGAACGCGCGGCCGAGGTCAACTTCGCCTACCTCGATGAACGCACCAAGCGCATGATCCGCCGCGCCATCCTCAAGGCCGTGGCCATTCCTGGCTACCAGGTGCCGTTCGGTTCGCGCGAGATGCCGCTGCCCTACGGCTGGGGCACCGGCGGCATCCAGGTGACCGCCTCGGTGATCGGGCCGGACGACACCTTGAAGGTCATCGACCAGGGCTCGGACGACACCGTCAACGCGGTCAACATCCGGCGCTTCTTCCAGCGCACCACCGGTGTGGCCACCACCACGCGCACTGTGGACGCCACGCTGATCCAGACGCGCCACCGCATCCCCGAGATCCCTCTGGTTGAAGGACAGGTGCTGGTGTATCAGGTGCCGGTGCCCGAGCCCATGCAGCGCCTGGAGCCGCGCGAGACCGAGACACGCACCCTGCACGGCCTGGCCGAATACGGGTTGATGCACGTGAAGCTCTACGAAGACATCGCGCGCTATGGCCACATCGCCACCACCTACGACTACCCCGTGCTGGTCAACGGCCGCTACGTGATGGCGCCGTCGCCGATCCCGAAGTTCGACAACCCCAAGATGCACATGAACCCCGCCCTGCAGCTGTTTGGCGCCGGGCGCGAGAAGCGCATTTACGCCGTGCCGCCGTACACGTCGGTCGAAAGCTTGGGTTTCGAGGACTATCCGTTCGAGGTGCAGCGCTGGGACGCCGCCTGCGCCCTGTGCGGCGCCACGGATTCCTTCCTCGACGAGGTGATCACCGATGACGCTGGTGCGCGCATGCATGTGTGCTCGGACTCGGACTATTGCCAGTCGCGCCAGCCGACTGGCGGGACGCCGACATGAGCGCCGCGCAGGGCCGCTCCCAAGCAAGCTCGCACCGCAGCCCGCAGGGCGGAGGTACGTCAATACACCCCCTGATCCGGCAGGCCACTGAGGCCGATCTGGACCATGTGCTGACGCTCTATCTCCAGTCCGGCCTCGACAGCCGGGTGCTGGAGCCCGCGCAGGCGCGTGCGCTGTTCCGCCGCTTCGCCGAGTACCCCAGCTACCGGCTGTTTGTTGCCTGCGACGCCCAAGGTGGTGCCGTGGTCGGCAGCTACGCGCTGCTGGTGATGCACAACCTGGCTCACAACGGCACGCCGTCGGCCATCGCCGAGGACGTGGTCGTGGCACCCGAGCGCCAGGGCCAGGGCATTGGCCGCCTGCTTATGGCCCATGCCTTGCAGCAAGCACGCGATGCCGGTTGCTACAAGCTGGCCTTGTCGTCGAACGCCAAACGCCAGGCCGCACACGCCTTCTACGAATCCCTCGGCTTCCAGCGCCACGGCTTCAGCTTCGTCGTAGAGATATGAAAAATCCCCGCCGCGCTTTGCGTGAACCCCTCCAGGGAGCAACACCATTGGCCCGGAAAAGCCGGTTTCAAGGCGTTCCCGGATGGCGCCTGGGCAGGCGCTGCGGATCACCAAGAGGAAACTGATGTGAAAAATTCTTTGTCTTCAACCCCCTTGCTGCGTGTGCGCGGCGTGGCCAAGCGCTACGGCGATCGTGTCGCGCTCCACGAGGCGTCTTTCGATCTCTGGTCGGGCGAGGTGCTGGCCGTGGTGGGCGAGTCCGGCTCGGGCAAGACCACCCTGCTCAACGCCATCGCTGCGCGCACCACACCCGACGCCGGCAGCGTCGAGTTCCTGGGCCGCGATGGCCTGCTGCAGGACGTGCACACCATGTCGCAGGCGCAGCAGCGCCTGCTGGCGCGCACCGACTGGGGCTTCGTGCATCAGAACGCAGCCGATGGTCTGCGTATGGACGTGTCAGCCGGTGCCAACGTGGGCGAGCGCCTGATGGGCCTGGGCGAGCGCCATTACGGGCGGCTGCGTTGTACCGCCGAAGAGTGGCTGCAGCGTGTCGAGATCGACCCGATCCGCATCGACGACGCCCCGCGCACCTTCTCCGGCGGCATGCGCCAGCGCCTGCAGATCGCGCGCAACCTAGTCACCCAGCCACGACTGGTCTTCATGGATGAGCCTACGTCGGGCCTCGACGTGTCGGTGCAGGCCCGCCTGCTTGACCTGATGCGCCAGCTCACGCGCCAGATGCACCTGGCCGCGATCATCGTCACGCACGACCTGGCTGTGGCCCGCCTGCTGGCCCACCGCATGATGGTGATGCAGCGCGGCCGCGTGGTCGAAGCGGGCCTCACCGACCAGGTGCTCGACGACCCGCAACACCCCTACACCCAGCTCCTCGTCTCTTCGGTACTGCAACCATGAACCCACCCCTGCTTCAGATGAAAGGGGTGGCCAAACGCTTCACCCTGCACCACCAGAGCGGCGCCGAACTCTCGGTGCTGAACAACGTCGATCTGGATGTCCGGCCCGGAGAATGCGTGGTGCTCGACGGCCCTTCTGGCATGGGCAAGAGCACGCTGCTCAAGCTCATCTACGCCAACTACCGCGCCACCGAAGGCCGCATCACGGTGGCGCCTCCGGGCAGCGCGCCGGTGGAGGTGACCGAGGCCACGCCGCGCGAGCTGGTGCGGCTGCGTCGCGAAAGCATCGGCTACGTGAGCCAGTTCCTGCGCGTGATTCCCCGCGTGTCGGCGCTCGACGTGGTGGCTGAGCCGTTGATGGAAGACAGCGGCGACGACCCGGCGGCGCTGGAGTCCGCCCGCGAGCAGGCACGCGCCTGGCTCACCCGATTGCGCATCCCTGAGCACCTGTGGGCTTTGCCGCCGGCCACATTCTCCGGCGGCGAACAGCAGCGCGTGAACATCGCTCGCAACATGATCAAGCCACGCCCGCTGATGCTGCTCGACGAGCCCACGGCCTCGCTCGACGCGGCCAACACCCGCACCGTGATCGAGCTGATCCAGGAGGCCGCCGCGCGCGGCGCCGCACTGGTCGGCATTTTTCATGACGCCCATGTCGGCGACGCCGTGGCCACGCGCCGCGTCAACGTCGCTGATTTCAGGAGTGCAGCATGAACCCGCCCATCGTGTTCAAGAACGCCCGTTTGGTCCTTCCCGACGAGGTGCAGACCGGCAGCCTTTCGGTGGAGGCCGGTCGCATCGCCGGGTTCGGTGCCAGCAACAGTTCACTGCCGCAGGCCATCGACCTGGAGGGCGACTTCCTCATGCCCGGCTTCATCGAGGTGCATACCGACAATTTCGAACGCCACCTGATGCCGCGTCCCAAGGTGCAGTGGGCCGAGATGCCCGCGCTGCTGGCGCACGACGCAGAGATCGCCGCCGCCGGCATCACCACCGTGTTTGATGCGCTGGGGGTGGGCGATGCCGACCACGAGAGCCTGCGCGGCACCGCCTGGGACGCAGTGCTGCAGACGCTGGACGCCTGCGCGGCTGAAAACGTGCTGCGCGCCGACCACCACCTGCACGTGCGTTGCGAGCTGCCGGCGCACAACACCATTGACCTGTTCCAGCCCTTCCACGGGCATGAGCGCCTGTCGCTGATCTCGCTAATGGACCACACGCCCGGTCAGCGCCAGTGGGAAAACATCGAACATGCGCGCATCTACTACACCGGCAAGAAGGGGTGGAGCCAGCAAAAGTTCGAGCACCAGGTGGCGCACGCCGAGCGCCTGCAGGCGCAATACGCCGAGCCGCACCGCGACTACTTCGTGCACTACTGCCGCGAGCACGGCATCGCGCTGGCCAGCCACGACGACACCACCGTCGCGCATGTGGAACAGGCACATGCCGAAGGTGCCAGCATGTCCGAATTCCCGACCACCCTGGCCGCCGCACAGGCCGCGCGCGAGCGTGGCCTGCTGACGGTGATGGGTGGACCCAACGTGGTGCGCGGCGGCTCTCATTCGGGCAACGTGGCCGCAGCCGATCTGGCGCGCCACGGCCTGCTCGACATCCTCTCCAGCGACTATGTGCCGGGCAGCCTGCTCAGCGCCGTGTTGCGGTTGGTGGCCGATGAGATCCTGAGCCTGCCCGAGGCCGTAGCCATCGTCAGTCGCAACCCGGCCCGCGCCACCGGTCTGCACGACCGAGGCGCTATCGAGTCCGGTCTGCGCGCCGACCTGGTCCAGGTGCGCGTGGTGGACATGCCCAACGGCGTGCGCCACGGCGTCGTGCGTGCGGTCTGGAGAGAAGGCATGCGGGTTTTATGACCCCTCGCGCCGCCTGCGGCGTCACCCCTCAGGGGGCGATGCGAGTGGCCCGGCAAAGCCGGTTCCACCGCATCCTGGGTGAAGTCACTTCGCGCCGGAGGGGGTGTCTTCCAATCTTCCGTGAACCGTCAAACGACTGTCACAACGCGAAACCAAACTCAGCGTGTCTAGACAACTTTGGAGCCCACCCATGACCAATGCCCTGCGAATTCACAAACTGAACAAGCATTTCGCCAACGGCAAACACGCCCTGTGCGACATCAACCTGGAGATTTGCCAGGGTGAGATGGTGGCCCTGATCGGTGCCTCCGGCTCCGGCAAGTCCACGTTGCTGCGCCATGTGGCGGGCCTGGTGGTGGCCGACGCGGGCGAAGGCTCGCTGATCGAGATCGACGGCCAGTGCGTGCAGCAAGGCGGCCGAGTGCACCGGGACATCCGCAAGGTGCGCTCGCAGATTGGCTTCGTGTTCCAGCAGTTCAACCTGGTGGACAGACTGCCGGTGATGGCCAATGTGCTGGTCGGTCGTCTGCACCAGATGCCGCTGTGGCGCGGCCTGACCCGATGGTTCAACGCCCAGGAGCGGGCGCTGGCCATTGAAGCGCTCGCCCGCGTTGGCATCGCCGAATGCCACGCGCAGCGCGCCTCCACGCTGTCGGGTGGCCAGCAGCAGCGCGCCGCCATCGCCCGCACGCTGGTGCAGGGCGCCAAGGTGGTGCTGGCCGACGAGCCGATCGCCTCGCTCGACCCCGAATCCTCGCGCAATGTCATGGAGATCCTCACGCGCATCAACCGCGAAGACGGCTCCACCGTCGTGGTGTCGCTGCATCAGGTGGACATGGCCTTGAAGTACTGCCCGCGCGTGATTGCGTTGCGCCAGGGCCAGGTGGTGTTCGACGGCGCTGCGGCGTCGCTCACCCCGTCCCTGTTGCGCGAGCTCTATGGCATGCAGGCTGACGAAATGCTGATGGGCGAGGCACCTGTTGGCCCACCGGCCCACGCGTCCAACTTGCCCGGGCGCCAGTGGCCCGCACCGCTGGCCCAGGTGGCCTGAGAGCCGCACCCAGTTTCCCGCCTTTGTTTCCCCCGTTTCCCGCTGTCATCCGTTTTCCGTTTTCAACCCCTTCTCACGGAGTCTTTCCCATGTTCAAGAAAACCCTGGCCGGCCTCGCGCTCGGTCTCACCCTCACCGGCGCCCTGGCGCAGGACATCAACTTCGGCATCATCTCGACCGAGTCGACGCAGAACCTCAAGGCAGACTGGCAACCCCTGCTCGACGACATGGCCAAGCAGACCGGCTTCAAGGTCACGGCCTTCTTCGCGCCCGACTACGCCGGCGTGATCGAAGCCATGCGGTTCAACAAAGTGCACGTGGCTTGGTACGGCAACAAGTCGGCCATCGAGGCCGTGGACCGCGCCAGCGGCGAAGTGTTTGCCCAGATGGTCAACGCCGACGGCACCGATGGTTATTACTCGCACCTGATCGTGCACAAGGACAGTCCGATCAAGTCGCTCGACGACGTACTCAAGAACGGCAAGAGCTACAGCTTCGGCAACGGCGACCCGAACTCCACCTCCGGCTTTGTCGTGCCGAGCTTCTACGTGTTCGCCAAGAACAAGGTCGACCCGCGCACGCATTTCAAGGTCGTGCGTTCCGCCAACCACGAAACCAACGCCCTGGCCGTGGCCAACCAGCAGGTCGACATCGCCACCAACAACAGCGAGAACCTGGCCAAGATCGAGCAAAGGTTCCCTGAGAAGCGCAAGGACATCCGCGTGATCTGGACATCTCCGCTGATTGCTTCGGATCCGCTGGTGATGCGCAAGGACCTGCCGGAAGCCACCAAGACCAAGATCAAGAACTTCCTCTTCACCTACGGCAAGACCGATCCCAATCAAAAGGCGATCCTCATGAAGCTTTCGAAGATCACGGGCTTTAAGCCGTCCACCAACGCCCAGCTGCTGCCGATCCGCCAGCTGGACCTGTTCGGCAAGCGCACCAAGATCGAGTCCGACACCGCGCTGAGCGAAGCCGACAAGATGGCCAAGCTGGCCGAAATCGACAAGCTGCTGGCCGCGCTGAACTGATCCTTCCTCCTTCAGCACGCCTTCCCTGGCGTTGTTCACCCGGACCGCTCGCGGCACCCTGCTGCGCGCGGTCTGCGGCAGAAGTTTGCCCTCGATTTCTCTTACCCGGCCCACGACCATGTCCACCACGCTCAACGTCCACCGCCTGACACCGGCCGTGGTTCCTGCCCCGAAACGCAGCCTGATCTGGTACCTCTCGTGGGCTGCCCTCCTGCTGCTGCTGGCGGGCTCGTGGAACGGCGCCGACATGCGCCCGCTCGACCTGATCCGCGACTCGGGCAACATGGCCACCTACGCGGCCGATTTTTTTCCACCCGATTTTTCCCAGTGGAAGCTGTACCTGAGCGAGATCATCATCACGCTGCAGATCGCGCTCTGGGGAACGGCGCTGGCCGTGATCACCGCCATCCCGCTGGGCCTGCTGGCCTCCAGCAACATCACGCCCTGGTGGGTGCACCAGCCGGTGCGCCGCCTGATGGACGCGTTTCGTGCCATCAACGAAATGGTGTTCGCCATGTTGTTCGTGGTCGCAGTTGGCCTCGGGCCTTTTGCCGGCGTTCTGGCGCTGTGGATCCACACCGCGGGCGTTCTGGCCAAGCTGTTCTCTGAGGCGGTGGAGGCCATCGACCCGCAGCCGGTGGAGGGCATCCGATCGACCGGTGCGAGTGCGCTGCACGAGATCGTCTACGGCGTGATCCCGCAGGTCATGCCACTGTGGATTTCCTACATGCTCTACCGATTTGAGTCCAATGTGCGCTCGGCTTCGGTGGTGGGCATGGTGGGCGCCGGCGGCATCGGTGTGGTGCTGTGGGAAATCATCCGCGGCTTCCAGTACGCCGAAACCTGCGCGGTGATGCTGATGATCATTGTCACGGTGAGCGTGATCGACCTCATCTCCTCTCGCATTCGAAAAGTGCTCGTCTGAGTGCTGTGCCCGACGTAGAGTCGGCACCATGCTGATCTCGCATCGCACTTCGGTGGTCGCTCGCCTGGGCACCGCGCAGACGCTGGCCTGGGCCTCGTCTTACTACCTGCCGGCCATGCTGGCCACTGCGATGGCCGCGGACCTGGGTGTGTCCGTGCCCATGGTCTTTGGTGCGTTTTCTTTTGGCCTTGTTGTCTCGGCGGTGTTTGGCCGCTGGGCAGGGCAGTTGATCGACCACCATGGTGGCCGTCCGGTGCTGATCGGCACCAACTGGTTGTTCGCGGCCGGGCTGGCGGCGCTGGCGATGGCGCAGGGCCCGGTGCTGCTGTTCCTGGCCTGGGGCGTGATAGGGGTGGCCATGGCTGCGGGCTTGTACGACGCTGCGTTTGCGACCCTGGTGCGTCTGTATGGCCACGACGCGCGCAGCAGCATCACCGGCATCACCCTGGTCGCCGGTTTCGCCAGCACGGTCGGCTGGCCGCTCACGGCCTGGCTGGAACTCGAATTCGGCTGGCGCGGGGCCTGCCTGTGCTGGGCGGGCCTGCACCTGCTGCTCGGACTGCCGCTCAACGCGTCCTTGCCGCGCAGCGGAGCAGCGCCCGGTGTAAACCCGGTGCCAGTGGCTGTGTCACCCATCGCCGCAGCAGCACCGGCGGTGGCGCCAGGTGCCACGTTCTGGCCAACGGTCCTGCTGTCGCTGGTCTTCGCCGTCACCTGGTTCACCAGCACCGCGATGGCGGCCCACCTGCCGCGCCTGCTGCAGGCCCACGGGCTGACGCTGGCCGCCGCGCTGGCCCTGGCGGCCTTGGTGGGGCCAGCCCAGGTAGCGGCCCGCCTGCTGGAATTCGGCTTTCTGCGCAAGGTACACCCCTTGGTTTCGGCCCAGCTCGCGACAGCGGCGCACCCGGTGGGGGCGCTGCTCCTGATGGCGATCGGCGGCCCGGCGGCGATGCTGTTCACGCTGCTGCACGGTGCGGGCAACGGCATCCTCACCATCGCCAAGGGAACCTTGCCCCTGGTGATCTTCGGGCCGCAAGGGTATGGCGCGCGGCAGGGCTTGCTGATGGTGCCAGCGCGAGTGGCACAGGCCGTTGCGCCCTTGGCCTTTGGCCTGGCGATTGACCGGCTCGGGGGGGATGCCCTCTGGGTGTCCACCGGGGTTGGCCTGGTCGGCCTGACCGCACTGGTGTGGTTGCAGCGCAGCGGCCCGGTGGCGCGGTAGCGGCGGCGTGTTGGGCAGGCTGGCTCGTTGCTCCTAACGGACCAAGTCGTGTGTGCCCAGGCCGCAGGGCCGGCCACCCGGGAAGAGTCCCACCGGACAGCACCTGTCTAAGCCGCGAGTTGCTTTCTTTCTGACCCTCACGTGTGTTCCCAAGCCTTCTTCAGATCGATCGGCAGCCGGCGCGGCTGGTCGGGTTGGGACCTGGGATCGAAGTAGGGTGAGGCCGTTTCGAGCTGGGTCGGGCCCGGGCGAATGCCCGAGGGCGCCTCGACGATGCTGGCGATGCCCAACTCCGGGCAGCTGGAGTGGTAGCGCAACACGCCATCACCCACCCGCATCGCATCGCGCATGAAGTTGCGCGCCTGGTAGTTGCCTACGTGTCGGTCCAGGGCATGGTTGAGCCTGGCGCGGCCAGCAAGCGGCGTGGTGCAGGTCATCGTTTGGAAAGCGCTGCGCGAACGCCAGCGCGCCGCACTCACCCGCTCACGCCTGCTTGCGGTCTACGGCACCTGGCAACGCGACGGCGAGGTGCGCAACCTGATCGCCGGCCACCTGGAAGATCCGACGCCGCTGCTCGGCCGGCTGGCGGCAGGACGCAGCCGGGATTTTCATTGAGGGGGGTGAATGTCGGAAGGCGGCCAGGAGCGGTCGAAGTCCAAAAGGGGATGCAGTCGCTCAGCGTCCATGGCCAACGGCGCACAACACGCGCCGCGAAGCGGCAACCTGTTGTTGTGTGTCTGCTTGGGCCGACGTGTTAAACCGCATGTGTGACCTTGATTTTGGGTTCATTCATGGACACAACTTTTGCGATGTGATCTAGGCAAAGCAAAGCCCAATGCTTAAACGGGCCGGGATAGTCTGCCGATGCGTGTGTCTGATCCACAGCGATTCGCGCCAGGCATCGGATCAGCCAACCCGCCCGGACTACTCACCCGGGTCGACGCAAATCGTTCGTTTCTTGGCGGCGCCCTTCAGCGGATGCCGAAGCTGATAGAAGGAAAGCTGTTGCTGACAAGGAGCCGCCTCCAAGGCGGTTCTTACCTTGCCAGACCGCATCATGTCGTGACGCGTCCGTAGGTGTCTTCGAAGCGCACGATGTCGTCCTCGCCGAGGTAGCCACCACTTTGCACTTCGATGATCTCCAACGGCACCCGACCGGGATTGTGCAAGCGGTGTGTCTGTCCCAACGGGATGTAGGTGCTCTGGTTTTCCGTGAGCATGATCACCTTGTCGCCGTTGGTGACCTCGGCCGTGCCGCTGACGACGATCCAGTGTTCCGCACGGTGGTGGTGCATCTGCAGACTCAAGGACGCACCCGGCTTGACCATGATTCGTTTGACCTGGTGGCGCGGACCTTGGTCGATGCCGTCGTACCAGCCCCATGGACGCTGCACCTTGCGGTGCAAGGCTTGCTCGCCTCGTCGCTCAGCACCGATCTGACTGACGATCTGCTTCACGTCCTGACTTTTCTTGCGGCTAGCGACCAGCACCGCGTCGGCGGTCTCTACCACCACCACGTCGTCCATGCCGACCACGGTGACCAGGCGACTGGTGGCGTGCACCAGGGTGTTGTAGCTGTCGTTGACGATGGCGTCACCAACGGCCACGTTGCCAGCGGCGTCTTTGGGGGCGACTTGCCAGACCGCTTCCCACGCGCCGAGGTCGTTCCAGCCAGCGTCGAGCTCCTGCATGCGGATGTCAAGCACCCCCGGGCACTTCTCCATCACCGCGCAGTCGATGGACTCAGCGGGCACGGCCGCAAACTCGTGCTTGCCTGGACGCACGAACTGGGCGTCGCTGGTCTTTGCGGCCCAGGCCCTCTGGCAAGCGGCGACCATGTCCGGACGAAAGCGTTCGAGCGCTGCGATCCACACCGAAGCGCGCAAGACGAATATGCTGGCGTTCCAGTAGTAGCTGCCGGCCGCGAGATACCGCTGAGCAGTGGCGAGGTCGGGCTTCTCGACAAACTGCGCCACCGTCTGGCTCGGCGCCGCTCCTTGAGCCCGGATGTAGCCGTAGCCAGTTTCGGGACGGTCGGGCCTGATACCCAGGATCACGACAGCGCCGTCGGCCGCTTGCACCACGGCGCGTTGAACGGCAGCGGTGAAGGCGGTCTGGTCGGTGATGGTCTGGTCAGCGGCAGTGACGACCAGCACCGGGTCTGCGTTGTCCCCGTGGGTGGCACGCGCCGCATCGAGCGCTTGCAGGGCTGCCAGCATCAGCGCCGGCGCGGTGTTGCGGCTCATCGGTTCCAGCAACACGGCAGCCGGCTCGGTGCGTGCCTCGCGCATCTGGTCCAGCACCAGGAAGCCGTGATCTTCGTTGCCGACGATCAATGGCGCCAGCAGCGTCTGACCAGACGTCGCCAGTCCGTGAATCCGTGCCACGGCCTGCTGGAACGAGCTGGTGTGGCCAGACAGCACCAAAAATGGCTTGGGATGGGCGGCCCGCGACAGCGGCCACAGGCGCGTGTCCGAACCGCCGACCATGACCACCGGTTGTACGAGAAGGTTCATGTCGAGTATCCGTTGGGGTTGAACGATTGCCAGCGCTCGGTCGGCGCGTCTGGTGGCGCAGCGGGTTCCTTGCGCTCTGCTGTTGAAGGCGTGTTGCGGGCCGATATGGCGGTGTGGGACGCCGCGCTGGTCTGGGCTGTCTCGCTTGGGGTCAATGACATGGGTCCTCCTGAAGGTGGCGACGCAGTGAGCTGGCAGAGGGGACTGGCTTCGCTCTGTAACGACAACGCCTGGAGAGGGCATGTATTCCACGCGATGTGTGACCACCTGTCGCATCGACCCGCGTGCCTTTGGCCTGCTAGTGCCTGTATTGCAGCGTGAGGCGGGCGATCCCCCGACTGAAGCCCCCGTCGGACAGGGTTCGGGAGGTGGAGTGGTCATACGCCGCTTCGATGGCCAGCTGCGTGCTGACTTCCCAGGTCAGTCTGGCGTTGGCGCTGCGTATCGGCCTCTCGTCGCCAGGCCGGGACTTTTCCAGCCCCGTGGCCCAGCCCAGCTGCCACCGCAGGCCTGTGGGTAGCCGGCCCGACGCTTGCAGCGTGAGCTCGTCAGACCGGTAGTCTGCCGGGTTGAAGTAGCCGCTCTGGCCGGGCAGGCTGAAGCCATAGCGGTTGTGGCGGTAGCCGACATGAACGCGCGGCACGTCCCGCACACGGCGCTCTGCCTCGAACTGCCAGCCGTCACCGCGATTGCTGTCTGACAGGCGTGAGCTGTGCACGCGCACGGTCCAGCGCGTCAGTTCGTCTGGCAACAGGTCGGCCGACAGCTTGATCTGCGTGGCAGTGAGCCCCTTTCTCAGCGTCTCCTCGCTGTCGAAGGTCCAGCGCGAGGAGCCCAGGTCCAGGCGCAGGAGATCGCTGGGCCACCAGGTCAGGTAGGTGTCGTGCACCAGGCGGCTGTGGTCGCCGGTGCTGCCGGTGGTGTCGATCAGGTCGAGTCCTGCGCGGCCGTTCCATTCCAGGTCATCGTTCAACCGCCAGCGGGCTTGGGCACTGGGGCGGACCACATCGATGCGGCTCACCGTTCCGGCGGTCGGAACGAAGCGGGTGGTGCGCAGGTGCAAACCGACGTGGCCGCGCCCCAGTGCCACCGGGTGTTGTGTGGCCAGCGAGAGGTCTCGGATGCGCAGGCGGTCGGACTGGTCGAACTCGCGCCAGTCGAACGTGGTTTGTTGCCGCGAGTCGTTTTCCAGCTGCTTCAGAAGCTTGGCTGCGCGTGCGTCGTCGGCATCGGCCGCCAGTTGCGCGCGCAGCACGCTCTGGGCGCGGTCGGCCCGGCCCATCCAGGAAAGCGACTCGGCCAAGATCACAGTCGCCTCGCGGTCGTGCGGGTGATCCTGGAGGTACTCCTGCATCAGGGCCGCCGCTTCGCGGTGGCGGCCGCGCCAACTCTGGACGCGGCCCACGCCACGGCGCGCCTCTGCGTCGAGCGGCAAGTCACGAAGCAGAGCCTCGTACTGCGCCAGGGCCAGCGATTGCCGGCCAGCCCACGACAGCGCGCGCGCCATTCCCAGCCGCGCACGGTACTGCGCCACCGGGTCCTGCGTGGCCCCGGCTTCGCGGTACAGCGCGATGGCCTCATCGAGTTGGCCGGCCCAGGTGTGCTGGTCTGCCCATTCCTGCAACCACTCTGGTCGGCGGTGCGGCGCCGCTTGCACGGCGCGCCCGAAGGCCGCGATGGCGTCGGCATGGCGGTCGGCGCGCGCAGCCTCACGCGCTTGTTGTGCCGCCCGGTCGGCCGCATCGGCAGCCTGTGCGGGTGCCCACGCTCCCAGCAACGCGCCGCAGCACAGTGCACAAAGGTGTCGAAACAGGCGCTTCATGACTGCAGCTCCGTCGTGGTGCGCTGGCGGCGCTGGAGCAAGGCGGACGCGGCGGGTGCCAAGCGCAGGCCCACGACGCAGGCCAGCACCCAGGCAGCGCCCATCACTGCCAGGTTCATGCCCTGGCTGATGAAGTAGACGATCCAGCCGCCCTGCGCGGCGCACAGGGTGACCTCGGTCGTCAGGTAGGCCATCCGTGTCGATTTCGAGCGCGAAGCGGCTGGTGCTGGCGCGCTTGCCGGGCCCGCCTCTTTCGGTTTCGCGGTGGGGCCAGTCGTTCCGTCGGCGGCCGTGGCGCTCGCGGTCTTGGGCGTTCGCTCAAACTCGGCGTGCATCGGGCCGAACAGGCCTTCCAGAAACGCGCAGAAGTGGTGCGGCACCATGCCGGTGTTGATGATCAGATAGGGAACCAGTCTGGCGCAGCGGCGCGCAAAGCTGCCACGATTGGAACCTTGGCCATGGCGTGTCTCTGCCGTGGCCAACACGCCCGCCAGCAAGGCGAACAGCAGTGGTGGCACCAGATAGGCCAGCAGCGCGGCCTCGGTGCCGTAGGAGCCCAACCACAGACCCTTGGCCATCAGGAAGGGCAGCACTGCGATCCAGGCGGTCCACAAAGGCCATTGCCAGGAGATGCAGGCCAGATAGACCAGAAAGGCCTTGCGTGCCCAGTGGGTCCGGTAGTCGAAGACCAGGCCGCGAAGATGCAATCGCTGCAGCTGCGCCCAGCCCTGCGTCCATCGCTTCTGCTGCAGGCGGTACGCGGCCAGGGTCTGCGGCAGCTCCGCTGGTACCGCCAGCTGCCGGATGAAGCGGCTGCGGTAGCCGTGCAGCAGGGCGCGCACGCTGAGTTCGCAGTCTTCGACCAGACTGGCTGAGCGCCAGCCGCCCACCGCTTCGATCGCCGAGGCGCGCCAGACGCCTGCGGTGCCGGTGAAGTTGACCCAGTCAATGTTGGCGGAACGCCAGGACTGCTGCAGCGAGTGGTGGTCGTCGACCCAGAGCGCCTGCGCACCGGTGAGCAGCGACTCGTCGTCGTTGAGATGGCCCCATTGGGCCTGCACCAGCGCCAGGCTGGGAATGCCGCGGCCTGCGGCGTCGTAGAAGTGCGGCAGCGCACGCTCCAGGTAGTCCGGCGGCGGCACGAAGTCGGCGTCGAAGATGGCGATGAACTCGGCATCGGTCTCCTGGCGCCCGTGCTCCAGTGCGCCAGCCTTGTAGCCGGTGCGGATGGGCCGGTGGATCCAGGTGCAGCTGATACCGGTGCGCTCTCGCACACGGGCGCAGACACCCAGCACCATTTTGCGGGTTGCCTCGTCGGTCGAGTCGTCCAGAACCTGGATGACCAGCAGTTCCCGGGGCCATCGGATGGCTGCTGCGGCCTCGATGATGCGGCTGGCGACTGCATGCTCATTGAACATCGGCAACTGGATGCACACCTTGGGCAGGTGCATCGGCAGCCGGCCAGAAGGGTGAGGGGTTCTTCCCCGCCAGTAAAACCCGATCCGCTCCAGCAGACCGAAGGCCAGCATCACCAGGATCAGCAGATAGGGCAGGTGCAGCAGCAGGGCCAAGCCCCAAGAACCTGGCGAATCGAGCGCCTGGCCGGTCGTTCCGATCGCCATCTGATGAACAAAAAGACCCCCATAGCACATGGCCGCAGCACCCGCCGGCCACCACCACCTCAGGCGCGACCTGGGCGCTGCGGCAGCGGTGCTGCCCACGCTGCGCTGCGGTGTCCGCAGCATGGGCCCGGGCGAGATGTCCAGCGTGACGGTGCTGACGTCGTCGTGGTTCCGCTCAGCCATGGTGGACAAGGCTCGTGACCGAGATCGCGGTCGGGTGGCAGGGCAATCGCATGGGGCATCCTTTGGCTGGCGTGGCAGCGACGCGGCCGGTGTGTCCGGCTGTGCTGTACGACGACAACGCGTGGGAATGCCATTTATTCCCGCCGAAGGTGTTGGACCCCGTCGCTGCGGCAGGCAACGCCAAGCTGGGCCTTTCCAAGCCAGGCCATGCACTGGCTCTGGCGCCCGGGGCAGCGGGTAGCCCCGCCCTTCGTCACCCCCAGGCAATGCAGGGAATCCGCTCTCGCCCTGGCCGCAACGCCCTCGTTGAGGGCCTTGAGCCGCCCACTGGGCCCAACAGCCACGGCGGCAGCGGCAATGTCGCTGTTATTCCAGGCATGGGACGGGCCCGGCGGTGAAGCACCAAGAAGAGTGGGACCTGCAGGGTTTCATCAATTCCCCTCACCCGCTCCAGACGAAAAAGACTGCCCCTGAGGGCCGTTTTTTTGTTGGGCGGTCCAGTGCGTCAGATTGGCGGCACGCCAGTCTTGGACTGCACGAATTTGCGCGTGACCTTGGGCGCCAGTTCCACCAGCTTCAGGCCTTCGGTGGTGACGTCCATCACCGCCAGATCGATCACGATGCGGTTGACCACGCCCTTGCCCGTCATTGGCCCGGTCACAAACTGGTCAATCAGCTCGTTCGAGTTCTTCGGCAGCGCCGCACTTCTGGCGGCGCTGGCCGCGTTCTTCAACTTCGTCTTGCTTGGCACAATTGGTCCTGTCGGTCATGTTTATGCCTCAAACACAAAATTCAGGACAGGCTCGGGCGCTGGGTCTCAGAAGACTTGCCCTAAATCGCCCTTCACGATGCCCAGTCAGCTCTGGACGCCAATAGGTCTTCTTGAGTTTGCCTCTTCGCTTTGCTGGGGAGTAGCCGTGTCGACGTTCAACAAGGATTCCGATCTTCTTCGTGGCTGCACACTGCAATCGGAAGGACGGCTTTGCGGCACTTGGCCAGATGCCCGCTCAGGGTCGCCAAGAGCCGTTCAAAGTCCAGGCAGACCCTCCTGATTGAGTGCCCTCCGCGCCTGGGCATTCGCCACCGCCGTTCGGCTGCATGCCCTAGCTGCCCTGCGATCCTGCTGGAGCGTCGAACCCGCTTCAGCCGCTCAGCAGCCGCTGGGTGATGTGATCCCAGTGCGCCTCGCTCACCGGCGTGATCGAGAGCCGGTTGCCGCGCTTGAGCAGCAGCATCTCGGTCAGCTCGGGCGTGGCGCGCAGCTCGGGCAGGCCGAGCAGGCGGGTTTTGCGCAAGGCCTTCACATCGAGCAGCAGCCAGCGTGGCTGGTCGGGTGGGGACTTGGGGTCGAAGTAGGGTGAGGCCGGGTCGAACTGGGTCGGGTCGGGGCGCGTGGCCGAGGCCACTTCGGCGATGCCAGCGATGCCCGGCTCTGGGCAGCTGGAGTGGTAGAACAACACGCCGTCGCCCACCTGCATCGCATCGCGCATGAAGTTGCGGGCCTGGTAGTTGCGCACGCCGGTCCAGGGCACGGTGGCGCCCGGCGCGGCCAGCGCGTCGTCGATCGAACACTCGTCGGGCTCGGATTTCATCAACCAGTACTTCGCGCGGCTCATGGCGGCAGTTTATCGGGCCAGCGGTGGCGCGCGGCCGCGTGATGCGGGCTTGTGAACCTCAGCGCTGCGCTGGTGCCACCTGCGATTTTTCCATCACCAGATCGACCCGGCGGTTGGCCTGGCGGTCCACCGGGTTGTCTTTGCCGCCAAGGGGCCGGGTGTCGGCAAAGCCAGTGGCCTGGATGCGCTGGGGCGCCACGCCGTGTTCGGCCAGGTAGCGGGCCACGGCGGCGGCGCGGCTGGTGGAGAGTTCCCAGTTGGACGGGAAGCGCGCGTTCTGGATCGGCGTGTTGTCGGTGTGGCCCTCGATCACCAAGCGCAGCGTGGGGTCGGCATTGAGCACCGGAATCAGCTCGTCGAGCACCGGGTAACCAGCCTGCGTGAGCTCGGCCCCACCCGGGCCAAACAGAAACTCGCTGCTGAGCCGAAAGCGCACGGCGTTCGCGTCTTCGGTCACCTGCACTTCCTTACCCAGACTGTGTTGTGGCAGGCCTTGCGCTGGGCTCTCCTGCCGCGGTGCGGCGTCGGACTTGAGCACGGGCAAGGGGATCATGCCGGGCACATCGGGGGCGGCGCTGGCCGCAGCGGTTGTCGGCGCTGCCATAGCGACCGGTGCCGTGGTCGCTGGCGTTGGCTGCTGGTCGGGTGGGCCTGCGAGCGACAGCATGACCACCATCATCACCAGCATCAGCGTGATCACGTCCAGGTAGGTCAGCAACCAGCCCTCTTCTTCGGCTGGGGCGGGCGTGTCCAGGTGCCAGCGGCGAAAGCGCCGGCCTGCAGCCTTGGCGCGGGGCTGCGCGAGCGCGGGGGCCATGGGTGCGGCGGGCGTTGGGGTGCCGTCGGCACTCAGCGTGGCCGACATGTCAGGCTGCCTTGCGGATCTTGGCGCCGGGTTTGCCGTGGATGCCGCCGTCGAACATCTCGTCGTCGAACTGGGCGACAAAGGCTTTCAGGGTCTCGCGCATCATCGACGGGCTGCGCCCGGCACACATCATGGAAATGCCTTCGAGCACCATGTTCATGGTGACCAGTCGCTCCTCGGTGCGCCGCTCCAGCTTGACGGCGACCGGCTTGAACACCAGGTTGGCCAGCAGCACGCCGTAGAAGGTGGTCATCAGCGCCACCGCCAGCTGGCGCCCGATGGCGCCCAGATCGCCCGCGCCCACCAGGTCCATCAGGTTGATGAGACCGAGCAATGTGCCCACCATGCCGAAAGCCGGCGCGTAGCTGGCCATGGTGCGGAAGATCGCCGCTTCGGCCATTTCGCGCGAGCGCAGATGGGCGATGCGCCACTGCAGCAGGTCGACGATTTCATCTTCGGGTGTGCGGTCGATGATGAGCTGCACACCAGTGCGAAGAAACGGGTTGCTCACCGACGGCAGCGCGCGCTCCACCGCCCTGAGGTCGCCCGCGATCCACAGGCGCGACATGCGCACCAGCTCCTCGATCTCGCGCACGCTGTCCAGCCGCTCCTGGCGCATGACCTGCACCACCAGGGGCAACACCCGCTTGATTTCGCGCAGCGGGTAGCTCAGGAAAGTGGCTGCCAGGGTGCCGCCGAACACGATGGCCAGGCTTGGCAGGTCGACGAACTTGCCCGGGTCGTCGGCCGCAAACAGCAGGATCACGCCCATGAACAGCGCGCTGGCGATCATGCCGATGAGGGTGGACGGGTTCAATCGAAGGCCTTGCGGGGAAGTGAGAGGTCTGACGGCCTCCCATTGTTGGGTGCCGAGCGCGCCAGCAAAGACGACAAAAGCATCCTGCTTGCCCACCATTTCTGGCCTGATGCTGCTGGCCTGCGGATCCGTTTGCCATCGGATCGCCCTGGGCAGGTCAGGCGGCACCCCGGCCACAAGCCACACTCCGGCCTGCGATTGCGGTTAGCCTCGACGGTGGAGTCCTCAGCGCGCACACCAGCCGCACGACCACCGCTTCCTGATGCCACCACCCCAGTCCCCTCCAGCCGCCAGCGGCCGGCTGATCGCCAACCTGCTCGCGCAGCTGGCCTTCGGCCTGCTGACCATGACCATCTGCCTGCCGTCCATGCAGGAGTGGGGAGCCCTGTTCGACAGCAGCCAGGCGGCGGTGCAGCTGACCTTCAGCGGCTACGTGGTGGCGATGGGCCTGCTGCAACTGGTGTACGGCCCGGTGTCGGACCGGATGGGGCGCAAGCGGGTGCTGCTGTTTGGCCTTGGGTTGACGTTCATCGCCTCGGTCATGGCCGCCCTGGCGACGGACCTCAACACGCTGATCGCCGCGCGGATCTTGCAGGGCGCTGGCGGAGCCGCCGGCATGGTGGTGGGCCGTGCGCTGGTGCAGGACCTGTTTGAAGGGCCGCAGCGCACCCGGGTGATGGCCTACGTGGGCATGGCCATGGGCCTGTGCCCGCCGCTGGCCACGGTGGTCGGCGGTCAGCTGCATGTGCAGCTGGGCTGGCAGGCCAACTTCGTGTTGATCGCCATCCTGGCGGTGGCGCTGTTCGTGGCCGCCTGGCGCGGCCTGCCCGATCACCAGAAGTCCACCACGGTGCAGCCGCACTGGCTGCGCGCCATGCTGTCGGCCTATGCGCGGCTGGCGCGCGAGCCGGTCTTCATCTGCTATGTGGTCATCCTGTCGGCGACCACCGCCACCTTCTACGCCTTTCTGGCAGGGGCGCCCGTGGTGCTGGGCAGCTATGGCGTGGGGCCGGGTGGCGTGGGCTTCTACATCATGGTCGGTCCGCTGTCCTACATCGTCGGCAACTTCATCACCACCCACCTGGTGCACCGGCTGCATGAGCGCACCATCATGCGGTTGGGCCAGTCGCTCACCGTGGGCGGAATCGCTCTCATGGTGGTGCTGGCCTTGGCCGGCCTGAACAACCCGCTGGCATTTGCCCTGCCCTTGATTTTTATGGGGCTGGGCAATGGTTTGCTGGTGCCGCCAGCGCTGGCCGGCACGGTCGGCCTGCTGCCAGCCCTGGCTGGAGCCGCCGCCGCAGTGGCCGGGCTGATGCAGCAGCTCATGGGCGCGGTGGGTGGGTTTGCGGTGGGCCTGTTCAGCCACGAGGATGCGGTCAACCTCGGGGTGTTGATGCTGGTGCTGGCCTTGTGCGGTGTCGTTGCCCAGGTGTGGCTGCACCGCTTGCGTGGCCGCCGGACCTGAACAGACCTTACTCGCTCAGGCTGCGCAAGAAAGCGGCGAGGTCGGCGGCCTGCTCGTCGCTGAGGTTCAAGCGGCGCAAGATGCGCTCGCCATCGGCGTGCAGTCGGTCTTCGTTGAGCTGCGAGTAGTGCTGCACCACGGCTTCGATGCTGGGCAGGCTGCCGTTGTGCATGAAAGGCGCGGTGTGCGCCAGCTGGCGCAGGCTGGGCACGCGGAATTCGCCGAAGTGGCGCGGCTCCAGGATCACGTGGCGCGTGCCCACCGCGCCCGCGTCGGTGGCGCCGGCGTCGTTGAACGTACCCAGGCGGTTGTAGGGGCTGGCCAGCAGCTGCTGCAACCCGCGATAACGGCCCGGGTCCACACCGCCTGGCACAAAAAATGGCACGCCGATGTCGCCAAATTCGCCATTGCTGAACAGCGGCCCGGCGTGGCAGACGGTGCACCGGCCTTCACCAAGAAAAATGCGCAGGCCGCGCTGCGCGGCCATTGGGTAACGCGCAGCGCGGGCGGAGTTGCCGCTGGCCAGGGCATCGCGAAAAGCGTCGAAGGCCGAGCGCGGTGAGGCCAGTGTGGCCTGGTAAGCCGCCAGCGCCTTGGCCAGGTTGACCACCAGCGTGGTGTTGTCGGCCGGCGGTGACTGACCAAAGGCTTCGCGGTAGCCCGCTGCGAGTTCGGGCGTGCGGCGCACCCGCTCGGCCAGGCCAGGCACGGTCTGCTGCATTTCGCCATCGGACAGCAGCGGCGTGAGACTGGCCGACCACAGCGAGTCGTGTGCACCGTCCCAGCCCAGCCAGCGCCACTGCGCCACGTCGAGCAGGCCGGGCGTGTTGCGCTGGCCTGCGGTGCGGCCGACGGCGGTGGCCAAGCCGTCCTGAAACGCGCGATTGGGCTGGTGGCAGCTGGCGCATGAGAGCTGCTGGTTGGCCGACAGGCGCGTGTCGAAAAACAGCGAAGCGCCCCAGGCCTGAGCGGCGGCCTGCCCCATGGCGCGGTTGGAGGCATCGGTCCGAGGCTGGGGCGGCCACGGACCGTGGGCCACGATTTGTGCGCGCTCGGTGGCGCTGAAATCCAGCAGCGCGGGTGGCTCCGCAGTCGTGCCTGCGGCCATCGAGGGCAGGGCCAGCAGGCTGAGCGCTGCGGCGCCGATCGACAGTGCCCAGCGGGCGCGAGCCGCTCGGACCACTTGCGCAAGTCGGTTCATCCGGCCGGGTCGCTGGTTCACTTCAAGTTCACGGATTGCGTCAGGGTGTGGGTGGTGTCGATGAGCCGGGTGTCCAGCTTCAGTTCCCAGCGCCCGGCCATGTGCCAGACCAGCCCCTGCACACGCCACTCGCCTGGCCCCAGCGCCTCGATGCTGGGCCGGTAGTTCATGCCGTGGCGGTGCTCGGGCATGGTGGCGTCCACCCGCAGCAGCTGTGCGTTCGCCGGGCACAGAGACACGCGCATCACAAATGGCTCACCGACCTGCATCGGCTGGGGCTCGGTGGTCCAGCGCGCCTGCACCGGCCCGGTGGTGGCGTGGGCCGGTGCATCGGCCGGGAAAGGGCAGGCGGCGTGCGCCGCAAGAGCCGCCACGCTGATCAGACCCGCGACGGCCAGTGCCCTGAGGGAGGCGCGCGTCTGCGTCATCACTTCAGCGGCAGCGAGGCAAAAAGGGCTTCGCCGTTGCGGTAGCCGATGCGCTCGGCCACCTCGCGCGGCAGGTCGGCCAGCCAGGCGCGCGTCCAGTTGGCGTGTTCGCCCACGTAGTACCAGCGCTCGGGCGTGAAGGTGTCGGTGCCGACCACGAAGCGGTCGGGGAACGCGAGAAAGGTTTCGCGCCAGTCGCTGCTCACCTTGCCCATGGTGGCGTGGTCGCTGCGATAGGCCAGGTCGCACCACAGGTTCTTGTGCTTGCCCAGCATCGCGCGCACTTTCTCTGGCGCGTCAAAGCCCGAATGGGCCCAGAGAATGCGTGCGTCCGGGTCCTGGGCAAACTGGCGATCGATCGCTTCGGCATCGGAGTGCGAGTGCAGAAACAGCTTGTGTTGTCTGGCGAGCTGCACCACGCGGCGTATCACCGGAAGGTCGGCGTCCTGGCCGAAGATGTGGTACTCGCCAATGGCCACGTACCGGTACTTTTGGAGGCGCTCTTCCAGCATGCCGACCACGCTGGCGTCACGCATCCAGGTACCGAGCTCGCCGCGCACGCGGTAGGGCCGCAACGAAGGCAGGATCAGATCGGGCGCCTCGCGGTACAGCATCTGTGTGCCGTCGTCGCTGCTGCTGGAGACCATGGCGCGCTTGAGGCCGGCCTTGCGCAGCAAGGCGATTGCGTCTTTGGGGGGGAGGCGTTCCCAGGCGTCGTGGCTGTAGTGCAGGTGCGCATCGAAGATCGGCATGGGCGGGTCTGCGGCTTGCGCGGCGCCCGCGCCCAGCAGGCCGGCTGCGGTGCCCAGTACCCAGTGGCGGCGGTTCAATGGCGGAGCGGCGGTGTGGGTCTGGGTGCGCATGAAGACTCCTGGTGAGCAGATTGACGGGGTGAGCAGGGGGTTGATGCCGATCGCATCGCTAGGTTCAATCAACCCGCTGTGGCGCTGCGCCGTGTGCGAACGGCCTCTGCCAGGTCGCGCAGCACCCCGACGGTCGTGGTCCAGTCGATGCAGGCATCGGTCACGCTCTGACCGTAGGTCAGGCCGGTGCGGCCTTGAACAATGTCTTGCCGGCCTGCGACCAGGTGGCTTTCCAGCATCACGCCGCAGATGTCCCGGTTGCCACCGGCCACCTGCCGTGCCACATCGGCAGCCACGATGGGCTGGCGTGCCGGGTCTTTGCTGCTGTTGCCGTGGCTGCAGTCGATCACCAGCCGGGTCGAGAGCTCGGCCGCTGTCAGTGCCTGGCTGGCCTGAGCCACCTGGTCCGCGCCGTGGTTGGGGCCGTTGACATCGCCGCGCAAGACCAGGTGACCGTCGGGGTTGCCGGTGGTGGTGATGACGGTGGCGCGGCCTTCGAGCGACACGGTGGGAAAGCGATGCGGCTGGGCGGCCACGTGGATGGCGTCGATGGCCGTGGTCAGGCTGCCGTGGGTCGGGTTCTTGAAGCCCACCGGCGCGGAGAGGGCCGAGGCCATCTGGCGGTGCAGCGGGCTCTCCACCGTGCGTGCGCCGATGGCGCCCCAGGTGAGCAGCTCGGCGTAGTACTGCGGCGTGACCAGATCCAGAATCTCCGAGGCGGCTGGCACACCTCGGCGCGTGCACTCGATGAGCAGGCGCCTTGCCTGGCGCAGGCCTTCGCCAATGTCACCCTGGCCGTCGAGGCTGGGGTCGTAGATCAGGCCCTTCCACCCCATGCGGGTGCGTGGTTTCTCGAAATACACGCGCATCACCAGCAGCAGGTCGTGCTCGAAATCGGGCGTGACTTGCCGCAGGCGGTCGGCGTATTCGATGGCTGAGGCCGGTTCGTGCACCGAACAAGGACCCACGATCACCAGCAAACGATCGTCTTCGCCACGCAAAACGGCGCGGGTGGCCGCGCGCGAAGCCGCGATCAGCGCCGCATCCTGTTCGGTGGCGGGGAGCTCGCTGAGCAGCTGTCGCGGCTCGGGCAGTGCTTCGGACTGCGCGATGTGAAGGTCGTGAATCTGAGGTGGCATGAGTGGGTGATGGGTGGTGCTCGTGCTCGGGTTCATGCGCATCATGGGCCGCGGCATCCGGGCGGTGTCGCTGCGTGGGTGCAGCGGCGGGCGCGCCGTTACAAACCGCCAGTGGGGTGGGTGGGGTCGACCCAGAGCACCTGCTCGGGTTTTTCCACCGGATCGATGTCCAGGTTCACCGCCACCGCCTGGCCGTCGCTGCGGCACAGCACACATTCCAGCACCTCGGTGGCGCTGGCGTTGATTTCCTGGTGCGGCACAAACGGCGGCACGTAGATGAAGTCGCCCGGGCCAGCCTCGGCGGTGAACTCCAGGTGTTCGCCCCAGCGCATGCGGGCCCGCCCCTTTACCACGTAGATCACGCTTTCCAGCGGCCCATGGTGGTGGGCGCCGGTCTTGGCATCGGGGTGGATGGTCACGGTGCCGGCCCAGAGTTTCTGGGCACCGACACGGGCGAAATTGATCGCGGCCTTGCGGTCCATGCCCGGTGTGCTGGGCACGTTGCCATCGAGCTGGTTGCCTGGAACGACGCGCACGCCGTCGTGTTTCCACGCGGCCTCGTGGGCCGGGTGGTCATGTTCGTGGTCGTGTGACATGGTGGCCTCGATCAGTTGGCGAGCGTGGCGTAGGCCAGGCAACGGAACAGGTTGCGCACATGGTCGCGCTGGTTCGGTGCCTGGGTCATGAGAATGCCGAAGAAGTTTTCGGCAGGGTCGACAAAAAAGGTGGTGCCGGCGATGCCGCCCCAGTGGTAGGTGCCGACCGAACCGGGCATGGGCGACACCCCGGCCTGGGTGCGCACCGCAAAGCCCAGGCCAAAGCCGTGCCCGGGTGGCAGCAGGTTGTCGTGGCTGGGGATGGATCCCAGATGGTCGGCGGTCATGAAGTCCACCGTGTGCGAACCGAGCAGGCGCACGCCATCGAGCTGGCCGCGGTTGAGCAGGCACTGCAGAAAGCGCGCGTAGTCGCGGGTGGTCGACATCAGCCCTCCGCCGCCAGCTTCCAGCGCCGGCACCTCGCGCGGGTTCAGCACCCGCATCGGGATGCCGCCATCGGGATCGTGCGGGAACGGCTCAGCGATGCGGGCGTGGTCGGCCTCGGGCACGCTGAACGCGGTGTCGCGCATGCCCAGCGGACCGAAGATGGTGTGTTGCAGCAGCTCACCCAGGGTCTGGCCGGTGATCACTTCGAGCAAGTGGCCGAGCACGTCGGTGGCACGGCTGTAGGCCCACTGGCTACCGGGCTGGTGAAACAGCGGCAGGCTGGCCAGCGTTTCGCAGAACGCGGCATTGCTGCGTTCGCGAGAGCCGATCTGTGCCTGCGCGTAGAGGCGCTGCACGTGGGCACTGCCGAGGAACTCGTAGGTGAGGCCCGCAGTGTGGCGCAACAGGTCTTGCACGGTGGCGGGCTGGTGTACGGGCTCCAGTGTCACCTGCCCGTCGCGCTCTACCGCCACGCGCTGGTTCGCAAACTCGGGCAGAAACCGGGCCACCGGATCGGTGAGCAGCAGGCGACCCTGTTCCACCAGCATCATGACCGCAACCGAGACCACTGGCTTGGTCATGGAGTAGATGCGGAAGATCGCGTCGGTGGTCATGGCGCTGCCGGTGCCGGGATCGCGCTGACCCATGGCCTGGTGCAGCGCCACCTGCCCGTGGCGAGCGAGCAGCACCACGGCCCCCGGGATGTAGCCGCGGTCGACCTCGGCTTGCAGCACGTCAACCAGGCGTTGCGTGCGATCAGCGCACAGGCCGAGATCGGCCGGCTCTGCAGGGGAGAGGTGTTGGCGTGCACTCATGTGGTCGCCCTCCCCGGCTCAGCCGCCGTAGCGCTGGCGTGCCAGCGCAGCGCCTTTGCCCAGCGCCTCGAGTTTGGCCATGGCCACTTCGCGGCTCATCGGCGCCAGGCCGCAGTTGGTGCAGGCGATCAGGCGCTCGCGCGGCACGTACTTGAGCGCCAGGCCGATCGTGTCAGCCACCTGCTCGGGGGTTTCGATCTCCGGGTTGGCGACGTCGATCACGCCCACCATCACGTCCTTGCCTTCGAGCAGCGCCATCAGCTCGGGCGGCACATGCGAGTGGAAACATTCCAGGCTGACTTGCTGGATGCTGCTCTTGGCCAGCGCCGGAAAGACCTGTTCGTATTGCCGCCACTGGTCGCCCAGGGTTTCCTTCCACTTTACGTTGGCCTCGATGCCGTAGCCGTAACAGATGTGCACCGCGGTCGTGCAGGTGAGGCCCTGCGCGGCGCGCTCCAGTGCCTTGACGCCCCAGTCGGCCGCCTCACTCATGTAGACGTTGAACGCGGGCTCGTCGAACTGGATGATGTCCACGCCATCGGCCTGCAGCGCCAGCGCTTCCTGGTTCAGCAGCTCGGCAAAGGCCATGGCCATCTTGACCTTGTCGCCGTAGTAGCGGTCAGCCACGGTGTCCACGATGGTCATGGGGCCGGGCAGCGTGAACTTGAGCTTGCGCTTGGTGTGTGCGCGCGCCAGCTGCGCTTCGAACGCATGCACCCGGCCCTTGAGCTTGAGCGGAGCGACCACCTGGGGAACCATGGCGTCGTAGCGGTTGTTGCGGATCCCCATCGTGACCTTGTTGACGAAGTCGATGCCCTCGACCTGTTCAACAAAGCCGTGCACGAAGTGCTGGCGCGCCTGTTCGCCGTCGCCGATCACATCCAGGCCGGCATCCTCCTGGGCCTTGATCCAGAGCAGCGTGGCGTCGGCCTTGGCCTGCTGCAGCTCAAGGCCTTGCGCTTTCCACTGTGGCCAGAGTTTTTCGGTCTCGGCCAGCCACGATGGCTTGGGCAGGCTGCCTGCGATGGCGGTGCTGAACATGGTGAGGTCTCCTCTTGTTTGGGTAAACGAGGATGTTACCCAGCCTGGCATGGCCGAGTGTGACGCGAGGGTGTCCCCGCCCCTCACCCGTGCGCCGCTGGCTCGTTACCATCGAGGGGTGCCACTCACCTTGAACCTTTCCCCCAGAGCCCGCCGCGTGGTGCAGGCGGTCTTGTACGAAGCCTTCGCGCTGGCCTTCGTGGCGCCTATGCTGTCGTGGCTTTTCGCTCGTTCCCCCTGGTCCACCGCCGCGCTCACGCTGCTGATGTCGACCATTGCCCTGGGGTGGAACTACGTGTTCAACGCAGCCTTTGAGCGCTGGGAGGCGACTCAGGCCCTATCGGGGCGTTCGTGGAAGCGGCGCGCCGCCCATGGCCTGGGGTTCGAAGGCGGTCTGGCGCTCATTCTGGTGCCGGTGATGGCGCTCTGGCTGGACATCACGCTGTGGCAGGCGCTGGTGGCCGACCTGGGCATCCTGCTCTTTTTCCTCGTCTACACGGTCGTGTTCACCTGGTGCTTTGACCGCGTGTTCGGCTTGCCCCAGTCGACCCTGCGGCCCGCTGGTTGAAGCCGGCCGCAGGTTGGTGCATCACCGATAGCGCTGGTACCAGTCGGCTGCCGACAGCGCATGACCCGTGCGGTCCACCACCGAGACGGTGGCATGCCCGTCCTGCCCCGATACGCGCACGCGGTCGCCATCAAAACTGGTGAAGCTCATGGACATGCGCTCTCCGTACAGACTGGCCTGCTCTTCCAGGATGGATACGGTGATGCGTTCGCCCATGCGCAGCGACGCGAAGTAGTCGGTGTAGTAGTGCACGCCCGCCACGTTGCGCGCGATCGCGATGTTGGCGGCCAGCTTGTCGAGTTCGCCCTGCACCGTGAGTTTGGGCGATCCCGCGGCCTTTTTCAGCGTGGCCTTGTTGCCGACGTAGACCTTGCCGAATCCATAGGCACCGCTGCCGCCAGGGCCCTGGCCAGCGGCCAGCGGCCACTCCAGTTCGGTTTCCCCGTCGGCCTGGTACATCTCGAAAAACGCCTTCAGCGCCGTGACGCAGGCGCCTGCCACCGTGGCGTGGCCAGCGCCGTAGGCCGGGTGTGTGGGCGAGCCCTCGGGGAAGGCCATCGGCAGCAGGTAGTTCTTGCCGGCAGCGATGGTCGGCAGACCGGCGGTGTTGCCGTTGGGCGCCACGATGCCGGCCGACGCGGTCGGCGAGCCCGAGGTGTCCGCCGTGTTCTTGGCGGCGATGGCTGCCAGGATGGACGCCGGGATCTTGGCCTGCAGCTCGGCCAGCGCGGTCTGCAGGGCGGGGTCGGGAATGGCGGCCGGATCGTTGGCGTGCAGCGTGAGCAGGCCTGCCACCACCTCGGGCCGCAGGCGGCGGTGGTGCAGCCATTTCTGGCGCCACACCGCCTTGAGCGCGCGGGTGGAGACCTCGGTGACCAGGGCCAGGATGTGCGGGCCGCCGTAGCTGGCAAAGGCAGAGCGGGTGCGACTGTTCGACTCCGGCATGCCACGGTCCTTGCCAAAGGGCGCGCCGCCGGCCAGCATGAGCAGGCTGGCGACCTGGTAGGCCTGGTACAGCGCATCGAAGTGCACGTAGGTGGCGATATCCCGCGGCGTGGTCATGAACTGGCGCTTGCTTTCGAACTGGTCCAGCCCGCCGAAGTCGGCGCCGTTTTGTGCGTCGAGCCAGGCGGCCCAGGTCTGCATCCAGTCGTTGCCGGCCACGGCCACGGCGCTGCGTTGGTCGACCATCTGCGTGCCGTAGTAGACGTAGCCGTCGTCCACCTCGGGCAGGGCACGCACCGGCAGCGGCGCCGAGGTGTCGGCGCCGCCGGGCCCGCGGTTGCCCACCAGCAGGAACTGCGACAGCCACGGGCCGTTGCGCGAGCCCGGTGTGGAGCCGCGGAACAGGTCGGCTGGTCCGGTGAGCGGGCGGTGGCGGTCGCCAATGCCGGTGTAGCCCGCGGCACTGGCGAACCACGGCATGCCGGCCAGTGCAGTGGCGAGCGTGCCGGCGCTGCCAGCGCCGCTGGCGATGTCTTCAAACCTGGCATCGCGCAGCAAGGCCATGGCGTAGACCTCGGCCATTTCGGCGGCCAGTTCGTCACTGCCCAGCGTCGGCGCGGCGGTGATGGCCTGGGCGGCGGCGTCCAGGCCCTGCAGGTCGTACACGTGACCGGTGAACGGGCTGGTCATCTTGCGCTGACCGCTGCCACCGCCACTGGTGCGGCGCGGATGGCTGACGCTGGGGAAGTTGGCACCCACCGGCAGACCTTCGAAACGGGCGTGGTCCTGCTGCAGCAGGGCATCGGTGTACTCGCGGTAGGAGGCCGGGTCGACAAAACCAGTGGGCCCGTGCGGCAGGCCCTTGTGGTAGCAGCTGGCGAAGGTTTCGCCGTAGGCCAGCTCCTCCCCGTTGGTGCTGGTGCGGGCCTGACCGCGCTGCGGGACGCTGTGCGCGGCGTTGCGGATCGCCTGTGCCTGGGTGGCGCGTTCGTCGCGATCGGGTTGCGGATGGCCGATGACGTTGCTCATGGTGGACCTCTTGAATGAAAGTTGGTAACGGGTGGGTGCATGGTTCGGGTGGTGCCAGTCGGGCTTGCCGATAGGAATCACGCACCATGCGAGGCGCAGCGTAGGCCGCTGCTCAAGGCCACGCATCCATCGCGTAAGGGAGCAGCACACCCAGGCGAGGGAAAACAGGACTTCAACCTCCCCCGGGCGGGGGATGCCAGAGCGCCCGCGCACGGATGTGCTTCGGGCTTTGGGTTGTTGTTGGCCGAAGCGGCAGCTATTCTGGACAGCCAGACCGCCCCGAGCCGAGGAGACCGCATGCGCCCCGATGTGTTTCAAGCCCACGAAATCTTCAGCGCCTACCCGCCGCCATTCAGCAACTACGGCCGGCGTTTGCTGGCCGAGGGCGATTCGTGGTTCACCATCGGTACGCTGAACCTGCCGCGTTCGTCCAACATCCTGCTCAACCTGGAGTTCCAGCGCTCCACCGCCGTGGTGAACTGTGCTTACCCGGGTCACACGCTGCAGCACATGGTGGACAACCTTCACGATCCGTATTTCGATCGTTTCCTGCGCCAGCCCAACTTCGCCAGCTACTGGGAGGCGCTGCTGATCTCGGGCGGTGGCAACGACCTGATCGACGCTGCCCAGAGCCCTGCCCAGGACGGTCAGGGCCAGCTGGTGCCGGTCGAGGGTCGCCTGCTCCTGACACCTGCCGAGGTGGCAGCCAATGGCGTAGTCGCAGGCGCAGCCCGCTATGTGAGCGAGGCGGGCTGGGACCGGCTGGCCACCTATCTGCGCGCCAACTACGCCGAACTCGTCCTGCGCCGCGACCAGGGTCCGAGCCGTGGCCGGCCGCTATTCCTGCACACCTACGCGGTACCGGTGGTGCGGCCTTCGGGTACGGTGGGCGCTCCGCGCGGCTGGCTGTACCCGGCCATGGTGGCCTATGCGATCCCCGAGGCCGACTGGCAGTCGCTGGCTCAGCTGCTGTTCACCCGGCTGCGCCAGTTGTTGCTCGCCCTCGATCAGGGCAGCGGTCAGCCGGGTGCGCTGGCCCAGGTGCATGTGTTCGATTCGGCCGGACTGCAGACCCTGGTGCCTGCCAGTCCAGGCACCTCCGGGCGCTCGGGGGACTGGATCAACGAGATCCACCTCACCCCCACGGGCTACCGCAAGCTCGGGCGCGTCATGGGCGCCTTCATCGACACGGTGCTTTCGGGGTACCCTTGACGATGGTCGCCGCTTGGAGCGGCCGCGCTGTCCAAGTTCATGAGCACCCTGCAAACTGTCAATGCCCGCACCGGTGAGCCTCGCGGCAAGCCGATACCCGCCTCCACCCACGAAGAGATCGACGCTGCGGTGACGCACGCCGCGGCTGCCGCTGAGAGCTGGGCCAGCAGCGCCCCGATCAAGCGTGCGCAGCTGTTGCGAGGCCTGGCCGGCGCGCTGGAAATCGACGCCGAGACCCTGGTGGCCTGGGCCGAACTCGAGACCGCGCTGGGCCCGGTGCGCCTGGCCGGCGAGCTGGAGCGCTGTGCGTTCCAGTTGCGCCGCTTTGCCGAGCTGGCTGAAGCCGGAGTGCCCACTGCCGCTCTGGTGGAGCCTGCAGCACCTGGCGCCCCGCCGCGCGGCCATCCGGGTCTGATGCGCCAGCGCCAGCCGCTGGGGCCGGTGGCGGTGTTCGCTGCCAGCGCGTTCCCGTTTGGCTCGTCGGTGCTCGGTGGCGACACCGCGTCGGCACTGGCGGCAGGCTGTCCGGTGATCGTCAAGGCGCACCCCGCTCACCCCGGCTTGTCGCAGCGCCTGCACGCGGTGGCGCGGCAGGTGCTTGCGCTCAACGGTCTGCCCGAAGGCCTGCTGGGCATGGTGCAAGGGGCCGAACCCGAGATCGGCGCGACCCTGGTGCGTCACCCGCAGCTGGCAGCGGTGACCTTCACCGGTACGCAGCGCTCAGGCCTGGCCTTGCAGGCACTGGTGCAGGCGCGTGAAAGGCCCATTCCCTTTTTTGGACAGCTCAGCTCCACCAACCCGGTGGTGGCCCTGCCCGAGGTGCTGGCGTTGCGGGGTGCGGAGCTGGCGACCGCTCTGGCCACCACCATCGCCCAGGGTGGCGGGCAGTTCTGCACCAGCCCAGGCGTGGTGGTGCTGCTCAAGGACACCGCATCAGATGAATTCGTGGCCCAGCTGACCCGCCTGCTTGGCCAGCACAAGCCCCAGCCCATGCTGAGTTCCAGCACCCGCTCGGCATTTGATGCCGGCGTGCGCGCCTGGCTCGACCAGGGCGCACACCCGCTGCTCGCACCACCTGGTACACCGCTGGCGCCTTCAGCCCAGCTGTTTCAGGTGAGTGCGGCGCGCTTTCTGGAGCGCCCGGCTTTGCGCGGCGAGGTGTTTGGCCCGGCCTGTCTGCTGGTGCGTGCCGAGAGCCGCGCCGACGTGATCGCGGTGTTGCGCGCAGTGGGCGCCAGCCTCACCGTGACCCTGTGGGGAGCGGACGCCGACACGCCGGACAACCATGCGCTGGTGCGCACCGCCACCGCCATCGCCGGCCGGGTGCTGTTCTCCGGCGTGCCCACCGGCGTGACCATCTCGCCGGCGCAGCACCATGGCGGCCCCTGGCCGGTGACCACCGAGCCGCAACACACCTCGCTGGGTGACGCTGCGCTTGACCGCTTTTTGCGACCTGTCTGCCTTCAAGATCCGCCCCTCTGGCTTCAGGCGCGGCGTGGTCTGCCTTGTTGAATCACGCAGTAGGAGTTGTCACATGGTTTGGCTGATCCTGGGTCTGGTTCTGTTTCTTGGCGTGCACTCGGTGGCCATCGTAGCGCCGCTGGTGCGCGATCGCTGGGCGCAGCGCCTGGGCGAAGGGGCCTGGAAAGGGCTTTACACGCTGGTGTCGCTGGTGGGCCTGGGCTTGATCGTCTGGGGTTACGGGCCGGCGCGTGAGGCGCCGGTGCTGCTGTACAGCCTGCCCGCCGGGTTCCGGCACCTGGCGGCGCTGCTGATGCTGCCGGTGTTCGTGCTGTTGTTTGCGGCCTACCTGCCCGGGCGCATCCAGGCCGCGGCGAAACACCCCATGCTGCTCGCGGTGAAGCTCTGGGCCCTGGCGCACCTGCTGGCCCAATCCGTCACCGGCGGCACCCTGGCCGACGTGTTGCTGTTTGGCGGGTTTCTGGTCTGGGCCATTGCCGACCGCATCTCGGTCAAGCGCCGCGCCGCCGCTGGCCTCTTGCGCAGCCTGCCGCTGGGACCACCGCGCGCACGGAACGACGCGATCGCGCTCGCCGGTGGACTGGCGGTGTACCTGCTGTTCGCCTTCTGGCTGCATGCGGTCCTGTTCGGCGTGCGGCCGTTTGGCTGATCCGGGAACCTGCGGCGGTGCGCAGACATCCCACAGGCCCATTCACCGGAGTCCACCCATGAAATCTGCCCTGTTCACCACCGCACTTGTGCTGGCCACCAGCGCATGGCCGGCCCTGTCGGCTGCGCAGTCGTCTGCGATACGCACTGAGGTCGTGGCGAAGGGGCTGGAGAACCCGTGGGCCATGGCCTTCATCGGCGAGGGAAGGGTGCTGGTGACCGAGCGCCCGGGCACGATGCGGGTGGTTGGTGCCGATGGTCGGGTCAGCGAGCCGCTGGCTGGCGTGCCGCCGGTGGTCGCGCAAGGCCAGGGCGGCCTGCTCGATCTCATCACCGACCGCGACTTCGCCCGCAACCGAACCGTCTATTTCTGCTACGCCGAGCCCGCCGCCAGCGGCTCGGCCAACTCCACCGCCATGGCCTCGGCCGTGCTCTCGGCCGACGCGCGTTCGCTGGAGCAGGTGCGCGTGATCTTCAGCCAGAAACCAAAGTACAGCAGCCGGCTGCACTTTGGCTGCCGCATCGCGCAGGCTGCCGATGGCAGCCTGTTTCTCGCCCTGGGCGACCGCTTCCAGCGCATGGCCGATGCGCAGACGCTGGACAACCACCACGGCAAGGTGGTGCGCGTGAAGCCCGACGGCAGCCCGCACACCGACAACCCCTTCGTGAACCGCGCCGGCGCGCTGCCGGAAATCTGGAGCATCGGTCACCGCAACCCGCAGGGTGCCACCCTCGGTCCCGATGGTCAGCTTTGGGAGCTGGAGCACGGCCCACAGGGCGGCGATGAAATCAACCGCATCGAGCCCGGCAAAAACTACGGCTGGCCAGTGATCACTTACGGCGAGAGCTACGGCGGCGGCGCGATTGGCGAGGGCATCACGACCAAGCCCGGGCTGGAACAGCCACTGCACCAATGGACGCCTTCGATCGCGCCTTCCGGCATGGCGTTTGTGAGCAGCGAGCGTTATGGCAAGGACTGGGTCGGCAATCTGCTCGTGGGTTCGCTCAAGTTCCGCTACCTCGCCCGGCTCACGCTGGATGGCACGCGGGTGGTGAAAGAAGAGCGCCTGCTGCCCGACCTGAACCAGCGCGTGCGCGATGTGCGCCAGGGCCCGGACGGCTTCATCTATTTGCTGACCGACGCGCGCAACGGAGAGTTGCTGCGCCTGCTGCCGCGCTGAGCGCTTGTAAGAATCCGGTGGCTTGAGCGACTGATGCGGGCTGGCAGAGGATTTCGGGGTTCGACCCGGTGCATCCAGGTACCGGCTCCGATTGGTTTACCCTCTGGCCGAATCCGCTCGCCCACTGCCCATGCCCCTCCAGCCCCGCACCCTGATCCTCTTTGACTACGACTGGGATGCCCTCGGGCACGCGCATGCGGCGCAGGCGCAAGGGCTGGCGCTGGACCGCTCCGGCTTTGACCTTTTCACCTTCCCCAGCAACGCGCGTCTGGCCTGGTTCGACATGGGGCGTTACGTGGAAACGCTGGTGCAGCGCGCGAGGCTGCGCGGCTGGCAGGCAGTGGCCTCGCACCACGAACAGTTTGGCGCCCTGGCCGCGGCCCTTCTGGCCGAGCGCATGGGCTGGCCCGGCACACCGGTCAACGCCATCCTGGCCTGCCAGCACAAGCTCTACGCGCGCCAGGTGCTGCAGCGCGTGGCGCCCGAGGCCAACGTGCCGTTTGAGCTGCTCGACGCCGAATACGGCGCACCCATTCCGTCGGGGCTGGACTACCCGCGCTTCGTCAAGCCGGTGAAGGCCGCGTTTTCGGTGCTGGCGCGCCGGGTGGACAACCACGCCGAGCTGCACCGCCACACCCGCTTTGGCGCCTGGGAGCTGTGGGTGATCCGCCGCCTGGTGGAGCCCTTCGAGCGCATGGTGCGCGAGCGCCTGGGTGCCGACGTGCCCAGCGCCCACCGCATGCTGCTGGAGGCGCCGGTACAGGCCGAGCAGTTCAACCTCGACGGCTATGTGTTCAACGGTGAGACGAAGGCCATTGGCGTGGTCGACGCCATCATGTACCCCGGCACCCAGGCCTTCATGCGCCACCAGCTGCCCACGCGCCTGGCACCAGCGGTACAGGCGCGCGCGCTCGACGTGGCGAGGCGTTTCCTGGCAGCGGTGGGCTTCACCCACGGCCTGTTCAACATGGAGTTCTTCTTTGATGCGGCCACCGACCGGCTCACCGTGATCGAGTTCAACCCGCGCATGGCCTCGCAGTATTCCGACCTCTACCAGCGCGTGCTCGGCGTTGATCTGCACGCCATGGGCCTGGCGCTGGCGCACGGACGCGACCCGGCAGCGTTGCCGCGCGCCGTGCCCACCGCAGGCGCTGCTGCCAGCTTCGTCTACCGCGCCTTCGATCCTGCTCAGCGCGTGCACCTGCCCGATGCCGGGCAGACCCGTGCCTTTGCCCGCGCCTATCCCGATGCGCTGCTGTTTCCCTACCCCAAGTCGGCCGGCTCGATCGCTCGAGACTACAAGTGGCTGGGCAGCTATCGCTACGGCATCACCCACCTGGGCGGGCGCGACGAAGCCGACCTGCGCGCACGCTGCGAAGCCGCCAGCGCCTTGCTCGGCTGGGTCGCGCCCTATGCCGAATTTCCCCCGTCCTCCATCGATCCCATCCCGGCAACTGCGCCTTCCGCTCCCGCGGTGACCGTGTTGCAACCGTCCATCCACACCGCATCTTCTTGAGCCATGAACCCGACTGCTTTACGTGTCGTCCCAGGCTTCACTGCCCTGCTCCTGCTGAGCGCGTTGGCCGGCTGCGGTGCGATGTCGGCCCAAAATCCGTCGGGTGCGCTCAAACCCGTCAACGCGGTCGAGCTGCCCCCCAGCGAGCGCGTCATGCTCAAGGGCGCCGACGTGGTGGCCTATTTCACCGAAGGCGCGCATCGGCAGGGCAGCGCCGAGCACCAGAGCACCTACGAGGGTGTGAACTTCTGGTTCGCCAGCGCCGCGCACAAGGCCTTTTTCGACCAGTCGCCGCCGCGCTACCTGCCGCAGTACGGCGGCTACTGCGCCAACGGCATCGCCTACGGCATTCCGTGGGGCGGCGATGCCGATACCTGGAAAATCACCGATGGCAAGCTCTACATCTTCGGCGGCCAGGCCAGCAAAGACGGCTGGGAGCTCGATGAAAAAGTCAACCTTGCGCTGGCCGAAAAATACTGGGCGGAAGAAGTGAAAGGCAGCAACAGCTTTTTCCAGCGCGCCAAGCGCATGGTGCTCCGCGTGCCGCACTACAAGAGTGGCGAAGAACTGGCGCGCGAAATGGCCTCTGCGAAAGCCGCGCGCCAGTGAACGCGACATGCTGCATACGCCGCTGACGCGACGGTCTCTGCTGCTGGCAGGATCGGCCAGCGCGGCCGTGGTGATTTCTGGCTGCACACTCAATCCCGACCGAGACCACAGTGGGCCCGACGCGCCGCAGGCCTTGCCGCTGGCGAGCCCACCGCGCATCGCCTGGGTTCTCAGCTCAGGCGGACCGCGAGGTTTTGTGCATGTGGGCGTTCTCAAGGCGCTCGATGAACTGAGGTTGGTGCCCGACCTCATCGTGGGCGCTTCGGCTGGTGCGTTGGTTGGCAGCCTGTACGCCGCCGGCCTGAGTGCCCGCCGCATCGAAACCCTGGCGCTCGACTTGCAACCGCTCTCGCTGGCCCGCCTCGCCTGGGGCCAGGACGAGCGCCTGAGCGGCGCCGCCATCGCCGAGCTGGTGCGTGAGCACGCGCCCCAGACCCGGCTGGAGCGCATGCCCCTGCCCATGGCCTGTGTGGCCGCACGCCAGCGCGACAACACCGCCGTGGCCTTCACCGCTGGCGATGTCGGGGTGGCCGTGCAGGCGTCCAGCGCCATCGAAGGCCAGTTTGCGCCGGTGCGCATCCGCGGCGCGCGCTATGTGGATGCCGACTGGACAACGCCCTTGCCGGTGCGCATGGCCCGAGCGCTGGGCGCGCAGCGCGTGCTGGCCATCGACGCCAGCGTGCACCTGGACCGCGCACCGCCGGGCGCCGAGCGCTACCGGCTGAGCGACCTGCGCAAGAAGGCGCTGGTGGACGCCGACGGTACGCTCGCCGACCAACTGCTCAAGCCCGACTTCGGTTACTGGGTCAGCCTCTCGCGCGAGTTCCGCGAGCGGGCGATCGAGGCAGGGTACCGGGAGACGCTGGCGGCAGCGGCTTCCCTGAAATCCCTGCACGCTGGTTGAGGCCGCAGGTGCCGTCAGAGTCAGGCCGCAAGCTTCGCAGAGTCAGGAGGGCGAAGGGTCCCAGCCGTTTCGCTCGCAGAGAGGCGGCGCGGGTTGGAGCCAGAAGGGGTCACTTGCATCCCATGTGACGCCGATACATCTCGGCGTATCCGCGAAGCACGTTGTACCGCTTGATCTGGTCGGGTTTCAGAAACCGCACCGTCTTGAAGTGCTGCGAAAGGTGGATGTAGCGAAGCTCCGTCCTCGCGGACTCGGTTTGCGCCAACAGACGGCGCAATGATGCCTCGTCCACGGCCCCTTCGCAAAAGCGGCTTCCAGGGCTGTTTCCGCCGCGATCAGGCGCTCACCGGTCGATCCGGCTGCCTTGCGCATGTCGACAAACAACGCCTGGGTCTTGTCCACCTGATCCTGCGTCAAAGGGATCTGGTCCTTGAGTTCCAGAAGATGTGCCGGTCCGGGCATGCCATTGAGTTCGGCTGCCAGGGCAAGTCCCCAGACACCCCCTCGCCGAAGTTCCTTGAAGTCTTGGTCAGACAGCGAATTGATGGCTCGACTTTGCATGCCCGCACAGGGTGTCTGTGCTCCGTGGCTGTGTTGGGCCGGGGTTGAAAAGGGCAGACAGATGGCAACAGCTCCCAGCAGCGTGCTTGCTTTCACAGCGTTCTCCAGATGTGGAGCGAGAGCTTGGCGAGGCTCCTGGCGCGATGTTCAGTTGAACATTTGCGGCGCCGAGGGGGTTCGTCCAGCACAGGATTTGCCTGTCTTCGCCAGAGCAGAGGAGCGATCCCCATCGTTCTTCCTTTGGGGCGATCTGAAAAACGCGCAGCCGGGAATAAACCGGACAGCCCACCGTTGTCTCTCCAACACCCGGTGTCCCTGCGACGCCAACAACTTTGCGCTGCGACAAGGAAATTGCGATGAAAACCAAGCGTTGGACCACGACCGCAGTCGCTGGGCTGACCCTGCTCACCCTGAGCGGCTGCGCAAGCATGGGCGAGATGTCCAGTCCACTGCCGGTGGGACAGGTCAAGGATGTGCAGACCGACTATTCGCTGGGCCTGAGTTGCCTGGGGCAGCGCATCGACCGCAGTGCAAGGCCTGCTGTTGAGGTTTACGTCGACAGTATCCGCGATCTGACGGTTCCCGCCGAGTTCAAAGACCGCCGTCTCAGCGGCGGTGGAAAGTGGTGGTTGATCACCGCGCTGCAAAAAATCAATGCGAAAAAGATCCGGGTGGTCACGAGAGATAGCCGCAAAGCCGATTCCGACAACCGGTCGCCTCTGGTGCTTTCGGGTGCCTGGACGCAGGACGATCTGGAACTTGGTCGTCAGGAAGGTGGCATCAAGGCCTGGGTGCCCAAGGCAATGCTCAAACTGGGTGCCCGCCGCTCGTTTGATGTCATCGCGGGTGATTTTGTCTCCAGCCGAAACGGGCAGGTAGTCCATGCAGCGGCCATCAGTGTGGTGGTCTCGTCAGCCCGGGCTGGCATGAACCTTGAAGTGGAAGATGGTGACCGGAAACTCTCGCTGGATTTTTCGCAACAACACAATGAAGGCCCCCAGTTTGCGCAGCGCCGCATCGCGGAGGCTGCAGTCATGGTCCACATGGCCAGGGCCTTCGGAGTCGATTACCGACCCTGCATTGCCCAGGAAGCCCAGGCCACGGGTGGTGTGCAACCTGCTCGACCAGCAGCCACGAAGTTGCCGGTCAGATCGAAGCAGCCGGCTCAGGGCTGAGCGTTCAGCCGCGATGCATCCGTCGGTGATCCGGGTCTGACTCCTGATGCGTACCACCCTTGGTCGATCGTTCAAGCGCCTGTGTGTCCGCCATGCTGGCATTGCGGTGGCCCTGCTTGTTGCGGGCGCGCTGGGCTGGCTGGTGTTGGACGGGCACTGGGACGGAAAACCAAGCTCGGCATGGCTGTGGATTGTTGTGCCCACGGTCGTGGCCGGTCTGGCGGTGGATATGGCCCGCTGGCGCATCAGGGTCTGCCAGAACCGGGAGCGCCAGCGGATTTTTCGGTTTCTGAACGACGAGATGGTCGACGACAAGAGTCGCCTGCTTCAGAGGTTGCTCGATTTGCGCCATCGCGTGCTTGAAGCAGATGGTTTCGAGGGTTTGGTGTTTGATCACCTTGACCGATTGATCGTGGATCAGCACCGCCATCTGTTGGCGTTGCGTGATCGTGCGGTCGACAGCGATCGCATGGCACCTTTGCTGACTGGGGTCTATACGGAGGGCTTCAGGGAAACGACCTGGACGGCCTCGCTTCATGGCGAATTCGAAGCGAGTCGCAGCGCGCGGTGAGCCTGCGTGGGCAGCATTGCCTGCTCTCATGACCAGGGCAGGCAGGCAGGCAGGCCGCGCCGGCCCGGGTACATTCGCCAGCGGCAGCGCCGCTTGCGTGCGGTTCAGCGATTCGAAAGGCTCTGCATTCGGGCTCTGTTCAGGCGAGCGGTCGATCCGCCGCGTCAGCCGCGAAGAGGCTGGACCGCAGGTCAGCATCTGCTGGTCCGGTGCCTGCCGCAGTGGTGGGATGAAGGTGCAGACACAGCGAGCGACGACCGACGCATCAGGCGATGCGAGCAGGATGAATTCATGGACACGATCCGGCGACGGCTCGACCAGATCCCCACCGCCCTGACGGTGTGCAAGAGCCTGCTTGACAGCTGGCGGGCACGCTCAAACACCGAATCGGCTGGACACACTTCCTGAGACCAGGCATCCAGAGCGTGCCTGTCGAGATGAGCCTGAACGTGTTGACGCACAAGCTCAACGGCATGCTCAGCATCCTGGGCTTCGAGCCGATCAAAGAGGCAGTGCGGTCGTTGGGCGCATTGGCGCTCTTTGCGATTTTTGCAGGCCCGAATCACGGCCTCAGGAGAGCCCCAGCATCGCCTTGATGGCGTCAATTCGCAGACACAGCCAAGTCATCAACCTGCACCCGACATGCGCGGGCTCCCCAGTCAGTTGTCACACGGTCTCTCTGCAGTGCTGACGCTCAGTGGCGTCGGCTGAAAGGTGAAAACGGGTTGGACGAACCCATTCGCTGTCGACCACTTCTTTTTGATACCGGGCGCAGCCGGCATCACCTGGGACTGGCCCGGCGTCTGCGGCCGCCAACTTGCCGTCAGCCCGGTATTGGCTCGGCCTGCGGTGCGGCGCTTCCGCCCCCCTTTTTTTCGCGATGCTGAGAAGCCAGGCGCTCCAAGCGCCCTTCAGGATCTCACACGAGGGCCAGGCACCTGGTCTGACCGACGGCGCTTGTCTTGACTGGCGCCTTGCGACTGCGGCGGTCCGGAAAGAAAACTGTGCCGACAGACCGAGCAACGAGTCGGGCCGAACTTTGTGCGCAAGCGCGCGTCAAGGCACTTTTGCCCATCCTCGTTGAAGCGCCTGCTCCTCTTGCTCTGGCGTGAAGGCCTGGCCCAGCCGCAGGCTCTCCACCATCGCACCCATGGCGTCCGCTTCGCCGCTGGCCGTGGCGAATGCGGGCGGTGAGGCCTCGATGGACTGAGCCGGTCCGTGGTCCAGCAGCAGTCGGGTGACCCACTGCTGGCCATCGCGACAGGCGATTCCATGCGCGGCCCGGCCGCCAGCGGTCTGTTCGAACTCGCGACAGACAAAGCCTTCTTCCGAAACAAAGCTGGCCAGTGGCATGACCTGCGTTTCGCCGACCCGGAGCACCTGGCCGCTGGGAACGGTCTGCAGGGCCTGAGCCACCGCGTCGGCGCCGGGGGCTGTGCTGCCGCCCAACCACTGGCCACCCAACACCCCCACCACCAGCGCCAGCGCCACGCTGGCGGCCGTGGCCAGCGAGGGCCAGTACCAGCGGTCGTTGGCCGCTGTGCGTGAAGGTGGGTGGATCGGTGTCGGTGGCGCGATGGCCACTGGTGGCCCAGGATGCCGCCGGATGGCGTCGATCAGGCGCTGCGGGACGGGCTCGTCGAGCAGGGGATCCAGACCGGGCGCCAGCTGCGATCGCGTCTGCCGAAAACGCTCCACGATCGCCTGACCCTCAGGATCATCCTGCAACTCAAGCTCGACCTGCTTCGCTGTCTGAGCGTCCAGCTCGCCATCGGCGTAGGCCATGAGCTGTTCAATGTCGTGGGTCTTCATGACCGGCTCTCCGTGGTGTTGGGGCGACGCAGCTGAGCGGCATCGAGGGGCTGTTCCTGGAGCAGCAGGCGCGCACGCGCCAGGCGGCTCATGACGGTACCGACCGGCACCTGCAGGATGTCGGCCGCCTCCTTGTAAGAGTGTTCTTCTACACACACGAGCATCACGACCTCCCGGTGCTCTGGTCGCAGCGCCTGCAGCCGGCGGGAGACCTCGCTGAGTTCGTCTCGCCGTTCTGGCAGGTGGTGGGCCTGCTCGTCTGCTTGCAGCTCGAGCATGCTTTCATCGACGGTTTCTCCGCGCACGCGCCGGCTGCGAAGCCGGTCGTACCAAAGGTTCTGAATGATTCGGTACATCCAGCTGTCCAGCCGGGTGCCGGGTGTCCACAGCTCGGTTCGGGTGAGCGCTCGCTCGCAGGCTTCCTGAACCAGGTCGTCTGCGTCCTCCCGATGGCTGGTCAGGCCGTGGGCAAAGCGCCGCAATCGCGGCAGCAGCGCCACCAGTTCTTCGCGCACATCGCTCATTGGTCAAAGGTTCCATGCAGGTGACAACGGTCGGGATCGCGCTTTATTCCCAGGGCGTATCCAGGCCAACAAGTATGCCCGCCACGTGTGACCCCCTCCATGCCTATGCTGGCCAGGGAAGATCTGTAAGCAAGTGCAAAACCGCAGGGCTGGGCGGAATAGGCGGGAGCCAGCTTCGTTGTCAGCGCAATACCCGATCACACGGGTGAGCCCTTCGGAGAAAACCATGCACGTCCATTCCGCTGCGCCACCGGCGCCCAGCAAAACCGAACCCCCTGAGGCCAGCCGCCTGCAGCCTGGGCTGCACCATCTCAGCGCTCCCACCCACAGCCTGAGTGCCTGGCTGGCGGTGCCCGAGCACTTGAATCCCTCGCTCTCGCCGTTGGTGGCGGTGCACGGTGTGCGCCGGGGTGCAAGAAACCAGGCCAGGCAGTTCATGCAGGCCGCGCATGAACAAGGGCGGCTGGTGATCGCGCCTTTGTTCGACACTCACCACTGGTTTGGCTATCAGCGCATCCTCGCGCAAGGTCAGCGGGCCGACCTGGCCTTGTTGCGGTTGCTCGAATCGGTGAGCTTCCAGCTCGGCGTTTCCACCCGCCAGGTGGCCCTGTTCGGGTATTCCGGTGGTGCTCAGTTCGCGCACCGCTTTGCCATGCTGCACCCTCACCGCGTCGCCCAGCTGTGCACCTGCGCAGCCGGCTGGTACACCTGGGTGGAAGCGGGAGCAGGCGCGTTTCCGCGCGGCCTTGAGGCCAGCGCACGCCGGCGGCTGAGTCTTGGCGAGGTGGCAGCAGCGAACCTGGGTCGCTTCCTGCAGATTCCGACCTGGGTGACCGTAGGCGCGCTGGACAACCAGGCCGATGCACTCACCCGCCGCGATCCCCACCTCGATGCACTTCAAGGCAGCCACCGCCTGAAACGGGCGCAGCGCTGGGTTCAGGCGCTGCACAGCGCGGCGGCCTCGCGCGGCATGCAGGCCTCTGCGCAGTTGCATGTGCTGCCCGATGCCGGCCACGACTTTGGGCAATGCATGCGCTCCGGTGCGCTGGCGCAGCTGGCCTTGCCCGCCCTGGCGCCGGCCCGATTGCGGCTGGCGGCCTGAAGTCTGTCGGTGCACGCCAGGCGATTCGCTTTCCGTTCCCGTTGCAGGTCACCCGGCACCGTTTCCTCTCGTCCCCTTTTCGTTTTCCGTCAACTTTCTTGACTCTTTCAACACCTGGAGGCTTCCCATGAAAAACGAACAAACCCGCATGCTGCAAAACACGCTTCAAACGGCCAAATGGGCCTTTTCCACCCGCCGTGTTCAGCGCACCGACGCCAGCCAGCTGAGCCACGATCTCGCGCAGGCGGATTCGGGCGACCTGGTGCTGGGTCGCGTGCTGGCCGTCGGCGCCCACCCGCGCCTGCAGCTCAAGGATGGCCGCCCTAGCGACCTCTACGAAGGCGACCTGATCGTGGTGGCGTGCGGCGCCCGCTACGCCAGCGACCAGTTCGAGGGCATTGCTGTGCTCAGCGACGAAGGCGCCGACCTGCTGGCCGGTGGCGGCTGCCTGGGACAGATGCGCCAGCGCCACGCCAAGATGAAGATGCCGACCCGCGTGCAGGTGATCGGACTGCTGCAGGATGCAGATGGCTGCACCCTGAACCTGGCCCGCTACGCCACACCCCTGGCCGCACCCAGCGGTGTACTCACCGTGATCGGTGTGGTGGGTGCCTCGATGAACGCTGGCAAAACCTCGGCCGTGGCCTCGCTGGTGCACGGTCTGGAAGGCGCAGGCTACCGAACCGCTGCCATCAAGGTCACCGGCACCGGTGCCTTCGGTGACTGGAACGCCTACGAAGACGCGGGTGCCAGCTTCGTGACCGACTTCACCGACGCCGGCATGGTCTCGACTTACCTGCAACCCGTTGAACGCCTGGAGCAAGCGCTGCAGCACCTGCTGGGTGCTGCCGAACAGGCTGCATGCGAAGTGGCGGTGGTCGAGTTTGCCGACGGGGTGCTGCAGCGAGAGACCGCTGCTTTGCTCGAAAAGCCTGAGGTGCGCGGGCAGTTCGCTGGCTTCCTCTACGCCACGCCCGATGCGCTGGCCGCTGTGGGAGGCCAGCTGAGCTTGCAGCGCCTGGGCATCCAACCCGCTGCGCTGACGGGTCTGATCAGCGCCTCCCCGCTGAACGCGCTGGAAGCTCAGGCGGCCACCGGCCTGCCGGTGCTGGCGCGCGAGGCGCTGCGCGACCCCGCCCAGGCCGCCAGCCTGTTGCACAGCCTGTCCGCCGAGGCCGTCGCGTGCTGAAGGTCGCGCCACAAGCCAGACGCGAGCTGCCCGCCGTGTCGGCCGACGGGCGCCGCCCCCTGTGGCTGGCGTTGATCGGCCTGGCGCTGGCGCAGGCCCTCATGGCCGGCCTGCTCGCTCTGGGGGTGCGCAACGCGTTTGTGGCGCTGCACGCCGGTGACGCGCTGCCCTGGGGCGCCCTGGCACTGATCGCAGGCATGGGTCTGGGCATCGCACTCACCCGCTGGGCCGAACAGCTCTGTGCCGAGTCGCTCAGCCAGCGCTACGTGTTGGCGCTGCGCCAGCGACTGTTTGCGCACATCGCTCGCCTGTCGGACGAAACGCTGACCTGGCTGCGGCGCGGCCATTTGCAGCAGCGGCTGGCTGGCGACATGGGTGCGGTGCGCGTCTGGGTGGGCAAGGGCCAGGCGCACGGGCTGTCGGCTCTCGTCACGCTGCCCATCGTGTGCGCGCTGCTGGCCGTTTGGATGGCTCCGGCGCTGGTGGTCGGGGTGTTGCTGAGCGTGCTGGCCGGTTTGTTGCTGATGGTGGTGATTGCGCGCGATCTGCCGCGCGGCCAGGGTCAGTTGCGCCGCGCGCAGGGGCGGCTGCATGCCTTTATGGGTGAGCGGGTGCCCCATGCGCAATCCTTGCGGCTGGCGGGACGCATCAACCGGGAAAGCGATGCGCTCGCGCGACTGGGTAACCGGCTGCGCACAACGGCCATGCGCCACCAGCGGCGCGCAGCGGCCATGCGCGCCATGCCCGACCTGGTGCGGGGCGTGGCGGCGGCGTGGGTGCTGGGCGCCGCTTTTCTCGTGGGCGCTCCCCCCGCCGACGCCGCCGCCACACTGGCTGCGGTGGGCTTGCTGATGCCCGCGTTGCGCGATCTGGCCGGGTTCTGGGAGCGTCGCACGGCCTGGCGGCGCGCGCGCGTGCGCCTGCTGGCGCTGCTGGCGCGACCCACCGTGCCCGCTCTGGGCCGTGCCGCGGAAATCCCGGCGGATGCAGGTGCCCTCATGGTGTGGCACGCAGAGGGACCGTTGGCATGGCACTTCGAGCTGCTGCGCCACAGCAGGGTGGTGCTCAGCGGCGCGTCTGGCACGGGCAAGAGCAGGCTGCTGCGCGCCCTGGCCGGGCTGGGTGCGCCTCCAGGGGGACAAATGGTGCGCGGACCCGCGGCCCGAAGCCGACTGCGCATCACCTGGCTCGGTGCGCGCGTACCGCTGCTGATGGGCAGCCTGCGGCGCGCCCTTACGCTGGGGTGCCGCCAGCGTCCAGGCGATGACAAGATCATCAGCGTGGCCACGGCGTTTGGATTGCAGGGCTTGCTGCAACGGCTGGGCGGGCTGGACGCGCGGCTGGCGGAAGATGGCGCGAACCTGTCGGACACCGAGCGGCGCCGTCTCGTGCTGGCGCGTGCTGCGCTGTCGGGTGCAGACCTGGTGCTCATCGACGAGCTGGACAGGCTGCTGGACGACACCACGCGCGCCGCCTGGCAAGACTGGCTGTGCAGCACCGAGGCCACCGTGGTGTATGCGAGCGACGACCCGGACTTGCAGCGGCTGGCGGACGCCCGTTGGGAACTGCTGGAGGAAGGTGGTTCATCTGGGCCCATGGTTTTGCGCAGTGCTCAGACCATTCGCCATGCAGGCGGCGATAGACTGTCCACGCCTCGATGACCTGCGTGGCGTGAACAGGCCGTGGTGTTCTTTCTCGCAATTCACTTGCCCATGAAGCCGCGTGTTCACACCCATGACAGCCATGAAGGCCCCACCGAAAGCACCAGCGATCGCTGCGGTTCGCGCCATGCCCGGGTGTGAATCCACCGGTTTCAGTTCAGGTCACTGTGTGCGGGCCAGGACACCAGACAAACAGGAGTGAATGGACATGACGAACCAACACCGTCGCGGGCTCTTCGCTCGCGCATGGCTGCTGTACCTCGTGCTCGCGCTCGCGCCGATGCTCTGGGCACCGGGGTGGTCCACTGGCGACGACGCGATACCTGGCCAGGCCTGGGCCCAGGCCGGTGACGATGACGATGACGATGACGATGACGATGACGATGACGATGACGATGATGACGATGATGACGATGATGACGACGACGATGGCGGATCGTCCTATTCCGCGTCGGCACCAGTGGCTACCATGGCGATTGCCAGCGTGGATGGTGGCAATGCCGTGCAGGCCGAGGTGCTGGGCGTCGACCTGAGCCGAGGCCAGATCAGTCAGGCGCTGCAGCGTGGCTTTTCAGTCATCCAGTCCGCGTCGCTGCGTCAGAGTGACATCAGCTACACCCGCCTGGCTGTGCCCAGGGGGCTGTCGGAAGCGCAGGCGGTGGCGTTGCTCAATGCGGAAGTGGCTGCGAACCGGTTCGACTTCAACCACGTGTACCGGCTCACCCAGCCAGCCTGCAAAGGCCAGCGTTGTCTGGACCGCAGCATGGTGGCCTGGCCGCTTGATCAGGCCGACCGTTGTCGCATCCGCGCACGTGTGGGCATGATCGATTCCGGCGTAAGCCCGCAGATATCGGGCGTGGCCAGCGGCCGGTTGTTGCAGCGCAGCTTTCCTGGCGGGAAAGAAGCTTCAGACAGCGACCACGGAAGCGCCGTGGCGGCTTTGCTCGCGGGACAGGGTCACGGCGGGATCGGCCTGCTGCCCTACAGCGAGCTGCTGGCCGCCGATGTGTTCGTCAAGAGCTCCGACGGGCGCTTGAGTGCCTCGGCTTCGGCCGTGGCCGAGGCGATGAACTGGCTGGTCGCCCGCAAGGCGCAGGTGATCAACATCAGCGTGGCCGGGCCGGACAACCTGCTTTTGCAGAAATCCATGGCTGCGGCCAACCGCCAGGGTGTGGTGGTGGTCGCCTCCGCGGGCAACGGTGGCCCGCGTGCGAAGCCCCTTTTCCCAGCAGCCTACCCGCAGGCCATCGCCGTGACCGCGGTCGATGCCCGGCGGCGCCTGTACGCCAGCGCCAATCGGGGCGAACACATCGCCCTGGCCGCGCCGGGGGTTTCGGTGTTTGTGCCAACCGCTGGCGAAGGTTCCTACCGCACTGGCACCTCGTTTGCGGCGCCCTTTGTCACCGCCAGCGTGGCGGTCTTGCTGAGCCAGCAAGAGCTCACACCGAACGAAGTCAAGACCAGCCTGCAAAGCTCGGTGGTCGATCTCGGTGTGCGCGGCTACGACCCGCTGTATGGCTGGGGCCTGTTGCGCGCGCCAGCCAAATGCCAGTAGACCGCAGATTGCTCAGGCTGGCGCTGGCGTTGCTGCTGGCGTTGCGGTTGGGTGCGACCTGGAGCGGCGAGCCGTCGCAGCGGGTGGAGTGGCCGCTGGAGGCGCGCATGCATGCGGCGGCGTCTTATCTGCATGCGCAAATCGGGTCGAGCGGCAAGATGGTCTACTTGCGCAGTGCCACAACGGCGCAGCCGATCCCGTCGACACGGTACAACCTCTTGCGCCATGCGGGCACCTTGCTCGCGCTGGCCGAGTACCACGCCGAATTTGCTCCCAGTCGCGAGCAGCGCATCGCCATCCAGGCGGCTTTCGGGTTTCTTCGCAGCTGTTGCCTGCGCCCTTCCCGCAGCGGAGCGAACGATCTGGCGCTCTGGTCTGAGCCCGAGGTGATTGGTGGACAGCGCTCGTACCCGGTGGCCAAACTGGGCGGCGCAGGCCTCGTGCTGGCGGCGATGGCGCGCTGGCGGCCGATGGATCCCGGTGGTGTTGAGATGGCCGAGATGCAGGCGCTGGGCAACTTCATTCTTTCGATGCAGCGCTCAGATGGGTTGTTTCACTCGCTTCATGCACTCGACGAGGGCGAACATGATCCGGCGTGGGTGTCGCTCTACTACCCGGGGGAAGCTGCGCTGGGTCTGGTGCTGCTGCATGAGCTGGACGGCGACGCCCGCTGGCTGGAAGGTGCGGTCGATGCGCTGCTGGCACTGGCGCGTGAGCGGGAGGGACAGGCCGTACCTCCGCCAGATCACTGGGCACTGGTCGCCACCGCCCAGCTCCAGCGGGTCTCGCCAGCAGCACTTCAGGCGGCTTTGCCCAAGGGTTTCAGCTGGCAGCCAGCCACCGGGATTCTGGGTGTCGAGCGGCTGCTGACCGACCACGCCCTGGCCGTGGCCCAAGGCATGGTGGCAGAACAGCGGCCCGGCGAGACACCGGTTTGTGCCCAGGGTGGATTCGGGGCTGATGGTCGCACCACACCGGCGGCAACGCGGCTTGAAGGGCTGCTTGCGTTGCTCGCATTTCTGCCAGCGGGTGAGCGCCACGCCCAGGTCCACACAGCCGTCGAGGCTGGCATGCGTTTTCTGCTCGACGCGCAGCTACAGAGCGCCCCTGTGAAAGGCGCTTTCAGCCGCGTCACGCCCAGCTGCTTTTCAGCCGATCCTCGCGCCAGCGAGATCCGGATCGACTACGTGCAACATGCGTTGGCGGCGATACAGGCCTACCGAGCTTTGCTTCGCCCATCCCGATTGCCCTGATGCGAAGCCGCACCGTCGGTTTGGCCGTGAGACCGGGAAGTGCGAACGAAACCGAAGTCCTTGACCAAGGGCGGTGATGACCGCCTTGACCGGGGTGTCGACTTCAGCACGCCCGCTCAGTAGCGATGGAACGCGCAAGGCGCGCGCCAGCAGGCGCGCACTTCAGCGGCGCTCTCTGGCTTCCTTGCGGTACCAGCCTTCGCCCGCGCCGGTCGCGCGCTGGATGCGCTGCCGCTCGGCCGCCTCGGCGGCGGTTTCGGCACGGACCAATCCGGGCAACTGCAGATCGTCGCGGCGAAACGGAATCACCTGTACCAGCGGCGTGCCTTTCTCCAGCGTATACAGGCCATCGGGCGCGGTGGCAAAGAAGGGGAAGTTGATCAGAGACGTGTACTCGTCGGTGTCCACGATGCCCGCAGCGATTTCGATCACCCCGTTGGGCTGGTTCATGGGCGGAACGAACAGGCAGCTCCAGCCCTTGGGCGTGCGGATGGTCCAGTGGTTGTGGAACTTGCAAGGGGGGCGCGGCTGCATCGGGTGGCCGTTGACCTGGTAAGCGTGGTGGTTGCTGACCATGGTCTTGTCGAAGTCCCAGCCGGTGTCCACCGTCTGCCCGTTGTCACGGATGTCGATGCGCACCGTGGCCGCCAGCGGCAGGATCCAGCCGGCCATGAGGGCGTCCAGGAACGGCATGCAACGCTTGACAGTGAGCGCGTTGTCGGTGGTCGACAGGTGGTGCTTGTCGACCGGTGCGAGGCGACGAAACCATTCGGGCATGGCCTCGCGCGCAGGGACGGGCGCCGCGATGACGCCCAGATCTTCAGGTGCGCAGAGGAATTCGATGGGAGCAAGGTCTGAAACGGACATGGTTGGGCCTCGAAGGGAAACGGCGGCGCGGGCCTGCAGGACAGCACGCCAGCCGTGTCGATCAGTTGCTGGTGTTCGAGCTCGAATTGGACGAACTGTTCGAGCCCGAGTTCGAAGAGCTGTTGGAGCTGGAATTCGAAGAGCTGTTCGAAGAGCTGTTAGAGCTGGAGTTTGAAGAGCTGTTTGAGGAGCGGTTGGAGCTGGAGTTCGAAGAGCTGTTCGATGAACGGTTCGAGCTGGAATTGCTCGAGCTGTTGGAGCTGCGGTTGCTTGAGCTGTTCACGCTGGAATTGGAGGAGCCGCGAGTGCCCGCGCCAGCGCCGTCGCGGCCGCGCCGCTCGTTGTCCAGTCCGATGCTGCGAGCCGCGGAGGTCAGACCCCGCTCCCAGGCGTTGAAGAAGCCGTGCACCGGTGTGAGGGCGCGGCGTTCGTCCTTGGCGTCGTCTGCCTGCGCAGCGGTGACACTGAGCGCCCCCACCATCGCTGCCGTCACCAAAGCCGTGTGTTTCGTGTTCATGCTGTACCTCTCTTGCGTTGATCGTCAGAAGATGGAGTGCGCGTAACCATTCGGTACGGTGCTCCGCGAAGACACCAGGTTCGACATTTGCTGGTCGTAACCGGTGTGCACTGACAACGATTGGCGAGGCGGGCTATTCCATCGTGCTTGTAAGCATTTGTCCGCATTTGCCGTTGTGCAGCCGTGGCAACCTTTCATGCGGCGAAGGCGCTTCAAGTCCCATGCATCTTTGTTTCTTCGGAATAAATCCTGAGCTGGTTCGTTCTCATGTCAACAGGTCACGTTGGCCCGCTACAGAGAACCACCACCATGCACTTCTTCAGTACCGTCGCCGACACCTTCGCCCAACGGCTGAAGCAAGCATCGGGCAAAGCTGGCAACCCTTCTACGCTGGGGCATATCCGCCAGGAAATGCTCAGTCTGCTTCCGGCCATGGGCCACAGCCTTGAATGCGATCGCGTGCGGAGGCATCTGCTGGTCGCCTCTGACGTCAGGAGCCTGTGGTTCTTGCGCACCAATCTGCACCAGCAACTGTCGCGGATCTGGGGCGAGCGGATCGCCATGCAGAAAGTGAATGCGCTCTGGCCCCTCTTCGAGGGGCAAATTGCGCCGTCTTTGCTGGGGAAAAGGCCGGCGAGATTCCGCTGTCCAGGAGACCTGGGAACTCCCTCCCTGGAGGCGTTTGCTCGCCAGCAAGCGCCTCGCAACCGGGCGCTGTCAAATGCGAGTGCTGGCGCCTGGAAGTGACCGGAGCTCACGCAGCGGCATGGGCTGTACTGGGTGCGCTCAGGCCAGCGACGCCGTTCGAGGCCTGTGCAGTGCCCAAGCCCCCGACTTCGCCATCGTTTCGGACTTGGCGAAGTTCAGGTTCGAGATCCGACCAGCCACCCACTTGACCACGCGCTGCGGTGTTGACCAACCGAGTGCGCCTGCGCAGTCTTCGGCAAAAATCTCCCCTGCCTCAGGGCGCGGCCGGCACCACCTGGGGTTGCCCCGGCATCACCGGCAGTGTGCCCGCGGCCAGTTTGGCTTCCCACTCGGCCTGCAGCGCGCCGTCGCTCTTGTAGTGCGGCACGCGGAAGATCAGGCGTTTGTAGCGCACGAACACGGCGTTGGAGCCAGCGATTTCGTCGCGCCAGAGCTGGTGGGCGAGTTTGAGGTTTTCCTCGGTGGCCATTTCAAAGTGGTCACGTGAGGACTGGCCACCGAACACGTAGAGCTTGCCGCGGTAGATGCGCCAGGTGTTGGGGCCACCGCCCGCGCCCCAGGGCACGGCGTAGTTGATGCCGTTGGCGCAGAAGCCGCCGAACTGCGGCATGTACTGCGTGGGGTCGCGCAGAAACAGGGCCTGGTTTTCGGCACTGGCGAAGCGCCAGGTCACGCCCTGGTGCTCGCTCTGGATCGCCGGGTTGCCCAGCACGGCGGCGTTCTGCGTGAAGTAGGCGACTGGGTCGTAGCCCAAGAGCATCAGGCGCTCGGCGCCAGCGTCGCTCATGGTGCGAAACGGCGGGCCCTGGTCGGCGTTGCCAGCTGCCTGGGAGGTGGCGGGCAGGCCGGTGCCGAGCAGGGCGGCGCTGCAGAGCAGGGACAAGAGGGTTTGGCGTCGGTTCATGGAGATCTCCTGGGGTGGATCAGGCGTCGCGCGCCAGGCGCAGGCCGCTGAATTGCCAGCGGGCGTCGGTGGGGAAAAAGTTGCGGTAGCTGGTGCGGATGTGGCTGCGTGGCGTGGCGCAGGAGCCGCCGCGCAGCACCATCTGGTTGATCATGAATTTCCCGTTGTACTCGCCCACCGCGCCGGCCCAGGCTCGGTAGCCGGGGTAGGGCAGGTAGCTGCTGGCGGTCCACTCCCAGACGTCGCCGCCCATCTGCAGCAAACCGGCGCGGGCGCGCGGTGGCGGCATGGGGTGCAGCGCGCGGCTCTCCGAGAAGTTGCCGTGTTCGGTCCAGGCAGCGCCCGATGCTTCGGCGGCGTGTTCCCACTCGGCTTCGGTCGGCAGGCGGATCGCCTCGCCGTCTTGCGCGCTGCGCCAGCGGGCGTAAGCGTCTGCCTCGAACCAGTTGATGTGCACCACCGGGGTGTGGGGGTCGATGGGCGCGCGCCCGTGCAGGGTGAAGTTGGTCCATCCCCCGTCGCCATCGGTCTGCCAGTACAGCGGTGCTTGCGCGCGCTGTGCCAGCACCCAGTCCCACCCGGCTGCCATCCACCAGCGCGCATCGGTGTAGCCGCCATCCTCCATGAAGGCCAGCCACTCGCCGTGGGTCACCAGCCGGTTGGACAGCGCGTAGGGCGCAAGCAGCACGGCGTGACGCGGGAGTTCGTTGTCGAACGAAAACCCGTCGCCCTTGTGACCGATCTGCACCGTGCCGCCAGCAAAACCGACCCATTGCGCGGGCACGCTGGCCACGCTGGACAGCGGCCAGGGCGCTCGGTACACCGGCGCCAGCGGGTTCTGCGCCAAGAGGTGCTTGATGTCGGTCAGCAGCAGTTCCTGGTGCTGCTGTTCGTGATGCAGGCCCAGCGTGACGAGCTCGGCCAGCTCGTCGGACGCGGGCCGGGCGAGCAGCGTCGCCATGCGCGCATCCACCTGTGCGCGGTAGGCCTTGATGTCGGTGAGGTCGGGACGGGTGATGAGGCCGCGCTGCGGGCGAGGATGTTGATCGCCCACGCCCTGGTAATAGCTGTTGAACAGCACCCGGTACGCCTCGTGAAACGGCTGGAAGTTCGCTTCGAATCGCTCGAGAATGAAGGTCTCGAAAAACCACGTGACGTGGGCCAGGTGCCATTTGGTGGGGCTGGCGTCGGGCATGGACTGGACCTGGCAGTCGGCCTCGGACAAGGGCGCGGCAAGGGCCAGCGTTTGCGCGCGCACCTCTGCGTAGCGCTTTGCCAGCGGGGAGTCGGGTCGGGATTGTGGGACGGGTGCGGTCATGATCGGTCTCCTCGATAGGTGGCGCTGGCGATGTAGCCCATGCCCCATTGCGTGCTTTGCCATTCAAAGCCGTCGCAACGCTCGGCCACCAGGCTCCAGGGCGACCAGAGATCGGCCGCCCTGGCGTTGTACGGTCGGTTTTTGAGCCAGGCCAGCAGGTTCAGCGGGCCGGTCCACCACGGAAAAAACTTGATACCGGCCATCGCCACGCGCGCGCCGGGCTTCACCTGGCGAAAGATGTTGGCCACCGCCTCGGGCGTGCGGCAGATGTCGTGCGTGTAGTTGAACAGCACCGCGTCGGCCAGGCCCGGCAGCACCACGGTTTCGGCTGGCTGGTTGGTGTGCCACACATTGGCCCAGCCTTCCTTCTCCACCCGCTGCTGCCCCACTGCAAACATCTCCGGGCTTTGTTCAAAGCCCAGCACCCGCCCTTGTTCACCCACGCCCTGGCGCAGCAGCGCGTAGCTCAGACCGGTTCCAGCACCCACATCGAGCACCGTCTGGCCGGGCTGCAGCTTGAGCAGCGCGATGGTGCGCCGGCGCAGCGGCATGGTGAACTCGGCCGAGGCGTCGTAGCCTGCCGCCTTGGTTCGGTAACGTTCGATGGAGAGTTCGTTGTCGGTCATGTGTGCATTCGTCGCTCAATGCGCCAAGACCTTACGCTGACGGGATGCGCGATGCCGAGTGCAGGCCCAAGACGCCGATGACGATCAGGCCGATGCTCACCAGCTTGATGGCCGTTGCCGGTTCTTTGAAGTAGTACACACCGATCAGCGCGGTGAGCACCGTGCCCACGCCCGACCACACGCCATAGACCACGCTCAGGCCGAGCACCCGGATCACCAAGGTGTTGAGCGCAAACGACATCGCATAAAAGACGAAGATCAGGATCGAGGGCGTGAGCCGGGTGAAGCCCTCGGACAGCCGCATGCAGGTGGTGCCTGCGACTTCGAGCAGGATGGCACCGGACAGCACGGCCCAGGCTTGGGCAACGGTGAGGTTCAGCATGGTGTTATCTCGTCAAGAGGCGGCGCGACAGGTTGCTCAGCGCGTCCACCAGTCCCACCAGCAGCAGCATGGCAGCCAGCACGGTGGCGGTTTTGTTCATTTGAAACAGGCCCATGTGAAACGCCAGCAACTGGCCCAGCCCGCCTGCGCCGACCACACCCAGAATGGCGGCGGCGCGGATGTTGTTCTCCCACCGATAAAGCGTGTAGCTCAGCAGTTGCGGCAGCACCTGCGGCAAGGTGGCAAACAGAAACACGCGACCGTTGCCAACGCCTTGCACGCGCAGCGCAGCGCCCGGGCCAGCGGGTGCGTTCTCGATCGCCTCGGCAAACAAGCGACCTAGCACGCCGCTGGTGTGCAGGGCCAGCGCCAGCGTGCCAGCGAAAGGCCCCAGTCCGGCCGAGATCAGCAGCAAAGCAGCCCACACCAGCTCGGGGATGCTGCGCAGGGCGTTGAGCACCAGGCGAGTCGGAGCACGGGCCCAGGCCGCGTCGCCACTGTGCAGACGGCTAGCGGGAAGAGCCAGTGCCAGACCGAGCGCGGCCGCAAGCAGGGTGCCGAGCGCCGACATGGCGAGGGTTTCCCAGGCGCCAATGGCGACTTTGGTGACGAACTCGGGCGACAGGTCTGGCGGAAAAAACTCCGCCAGAAATCGGCCCATGCTGCGCGCCGCATCCAGCGAAAGAAACTGTGCCCACTGCAAATCGAGCGACCAGAAGCTCGCCACGATCAGCACCAGCAAGCCAGCTACGAACCAGCAGGCCTTGCAGCGCGCACTGAACAGCGGCGGCGGTAGGCGGTAGACCTCGTTGGCAGAAACCGGTTTGGTCATGGCTGAAACCCATAACGCATGGGAGAAAACCAAACCAGTCTCCGGAGCGCGTGCCCGATGCAGCACACACCGCCGAATCGGCTTCGCCGGGCGGCTGGTGTGGTCCCCCATCCCGCAGGAGAGGGGGGAAGACGCGAGGCGGCGCAGGCGGGAGTTCGCATCCTGGGGAAAGACGCGAAGCGGCACAGGGGGGAGCTCCCCATCATCCGAGTGCCTTGCGCAACCACGCGCTGACCTGATCAGCGAGCGCCACCAGCGCGATGAACACCAGCAGCAAAGTCGCGACTTCGCCGCCGTTGAACATCTTCATCGAGTTGTCCATCTGCTGGCCCAGGCCACCCGCGCCCACGAAGCCCAGCACCACCGAAGAGCGGATGGCGCATTCCCAGCGGTAAACGGTGTAGCTGGTGAGCTCGGCCGCATTGGTCGGCAGCAAGCCATAGAAAAAAGCCTGTAGCCGGCCCGAGCCATTGCGCAGCAGGTTTTGTGTCGCCTGGGTTTCGCCACTTTCCAGGATTTCGCCATACACCTTGCCCAGCATGCCGCCGTAGGTGAGTGCAATGGCCAGGACGCCCGCAGTCGGCCCCAGGCCGACCACGCGAACGAACACCAGCGCCCACACCAGCTCGGGGATGCTGCGCAGGAACACCAGCAGCCAGCGCACGCCCTGGCGCAGCCAGGCCGGCCCGCGCGCCATGGTGCCCGACAGCGCCGAGATCGACAGCACGCGCGTCGAGAGCAGGGTGAATGGCACCGCCACCACCAGCGCCAGCGTGAGGCCGGCCGTGGCCATGGCGACGGTGCGCCAGGTTTCCTTCAGCACCAGGCCCATGAACTCGGCGTTGAGCGTGAGCGGCCAGAAACTGCCCAGGAACTGACCGGTGACCTGCAGGTTGCGCGGCTCGAACAGGATCCAGGGCTTGAACTCGGTGGCCACACCCAAGGGCCACAGCACCACCAGCAAGGCGCTGATCCAGAACAGGCGCCCGAGCCAGGCTGGATCGCGATCGGGGGCGGAGCGCAAGAGGTGGGTGTTCATGAACGCCGATCACGCACAGGCACAAAAGCCTGCGATGGTTTGGCCAATCGGCAACCGGAATACCCGCACAGCGAAAAGCCTGTGCGCTTGCGGAGCGCGTGCCTGCCGCAGGGTACCCGTGGAACCGGCTTGGCCGGGCCACAGGGTGTGTCTCCCCTCCCGCAGGAGAGGGGGGAAGACGCGAAGCGGCGCAGGGGGGTGTTCACCATCTAACGGCAGTGCATCACCACCGGCTGGGGCGCGGCGGCCTCCTCGGGCACGGCTGTTGACGGCACCTCGCCGCGCAGCTCGTGCTCAAACTGGTCGTAGAGCGCCGCCAGTCGGGCGCGCGTGACCTGATCGGCCGGCAGGTCAAATGCCACCTGGCCGTCGCGCAGGCCGATCACGCGCGGGAAATGTGCCAGCGCCATGTCCACCTGGTGCAGTGTGGCCACCAGCGTGACGCCGCGTTCGCGCGCACCTTGTACCAGCGTGTCAATGGCCTGACGCGAACGGGTCGGGTCCAGCGCCGAGAGCGGCTCGTCGATGAACCAGGCCTTGGCGGGCGCCAGCAGCGCACGCGCAAGACCCACGCGCTGGCGCTCGCCGCCCGAGAGTCGGTCGACGCGCTCAAACAGCTTGTCGGCCAGGTCGAAGCGGTCCAGCGCGTTGAAGGCGGCGGGAATGTCGCTTGGGTAGAACAGGGAGCGCAGGCTGGACAGCAGACCCATGGCCGGCAGGCGTGCGGCGAGCACCGAGGTCACCACGCGCTGACGCGGTGGGAGCGGTGGCACCTGCGGCGCCATGAACAGCTGGCCGCGCAGGCGCTGCAAGGCGCTGCGCGAGAGTTGCCAGGGCGTGACTCCGTCGAGCCGGAACACACCACTGCTCGGTGGCAGCGCGCAGGCCAGCACCTGCATCAAGGTGGTCTTGCCAGCGCCCGAAGGACCGATCACGGCCACCTGCTCGCCATGACCGATGCTCAGCCGGATCGACCGGATGGCCGGTGACGCTCCCGGCCGCGCCGCAGGATGGCGCGCAGAGGCGCCGTCAAGTTCGATGTTCAAGCCACCGCGCTCAAAGCAGGCCGGCCGACTTGGCCGCGGTCTCCAGGCCTTTGTAGTTCTCTGGCTTGGTTTCCAGGTAACGGGTGGCGCGGTTGAGCTTCAGGATCTCGGCCTGCTCGGGCACGCTGGGCGAGAGCGCGAGCAGCGCGGCCTTGACCTTGTCCTGCATCGCCTGTGGCATGTCGGCGTGCACCGACCAGTTGTAGTTGAAGTAGCCTGGCGTCGTGAAGAACACATCGACCGCCTTGGTGTCAACCTTGTTTTCGTTGACGAACTTCTTCCACACCGTGACGTCCAGCGCTGCTGCGTCCACCTTGCCGCTGACCACCGAGGCGATGGTGGCGTCGTGCGCGCCGCTGTAGGCGATGCGTGCGAAGTCCTTCTCGGGGTTGATGTTGGCCGCCAGCAGGAAGCTGCGTGGCATGAGGTGGCCGGAGGTGCTGCTCTGCGAGCCAAACGAGACCTGCTTGCCCTTCATGTCGGCCAGGCTCTTGATGCCGGAGCTGGTCTTGGCGATGAAGACCGACTGGAACTTCGTGTCTTCCTCGCGCTGCGCCAGCGGCACGATCTTGCCGCCTGCGCGGATGTTGGCTTGCACGTAGGTGAAGCCGCCCAGCCAGGCCAGGTCGACCTTCTTGTTGACCAGAGCTTCCACCGCTGCGGGGTAGTCGCTCACCGGGGTGAACTCGACTTTCACGCCAAGCTGCTTCTCCAGGTAGTTGGCCAGCGGGGTGAACTTGCGCATCTGTTCGGTGGCCGCTTCTTCGGGGATGGTGGTGACGCGAAACACCTGCTGGGCCTGCGCGGCGGTGGCGGCGCAGAACAGCGCGCTCACCATCAGGGCTTTGAAACGGATGGTCGGATTCAGACTGAACATGGGGGGACTCCTCGGTGGTGACAGACAGACGGGCAAAGAAAGTATTAAAACCTGAGAATGCCTTTGAAGTGGCTGGTGGGGATTGGGTGAAATCCCCTGTAAGAAATTTTCGCCAGCACCGACTCCCTCCATGGCGCTCTCACGCCCCTACCTGCAGGCCCGCCTGCGCGCCTCCCATGTCCCTCGAAACACCGCAACCCCACTTCATCCAGCTCCACCAGCACGATCAGCAGGCTGTTCGGGCCGAATTGCTGACCGGCCTGGCGCAGATGCCGGCGCGCGTGGCGCCGAAGTTCTTGTACGACGCGCTGGGCTCGCGCCTGTTTGATGCGATCACCGAGCTGGCCGAGTACTACCCTACCCGCACCGAAGCCCTCATTTTTTCGCAGCGCGGCGGCGACATGGCGCGCTGTATCGCACCGGGTTCGGTGCTGATCGACCTGGGTGCCGGCAGCTGCGCCAAGGCCGCGCGCCTGTTTGCGCCGCTGCAGCCCGCAGCCTACGTGGCAGTGGACATTTCGGTGGACTACCTGCGCGCCAGCCTGGGTGCGTTGCAGCAGCGTCACCTGGGCCTGCCGATGCTTGGGCTGGGGCAGGATTTTTCCAGCGAGCTGGCCCTGCCCGAGGCAGCACTTCGCTGGCTGTCCACCCAGGGCGCGGCCGCTGCGCCCCGCACCGTGTTCTACCCCGGGTCGAGCATCGGCAATTTCACGCCGCCCGAGGCCTTGAAGCTGCTGCGCCAGGCGCATGCGCTGTGCGTAGGGGGTGGTTCCGGTGGCGGCCTGTTGATCGGTGTGGATCGTGTCAAACCCAAGGCGGTGCTGGAGCCAGCCTACGACGACGCGCTGGGCGTGACCGCTGCTTTCAACCGCAACCTCCTGTTGCATGTGAACCGCGTGCTGGGCGCCAACTTTGATCCTGCGCAGTGGGACCATGTGGCGCTGTTCGATGAAGCGCAGTCGCGCATCGAGATGCACTTGCAGGCCCGTTCAGCGCTTGCCGTTCAATGGCCGCAAGGCGAGCGCCGCTTTGCAGCCGGGGAGCGCATCCACACCGAGAACTCTTACAAGTGGACGCCCGAGGCCTTTGCTGCCCTGCTGAGCGAGGCGGGCTTTGCCCCTGCCACGCAATGGACCGATTCGCAAGGCTGGTTCAGCGTGTTCTGGGCGCCAGCGACCTGATCTGTTTTCTAACCCACCCAAGGAGATTCACCATGAACGTTCGCCAAACACTGGTTGCCACATGGATGCTGGCTGCCAGCATTTCGCTCGCCCAAGCGGCCGACGGCCTGATCGCGGTCAAGAGCCCGCACAGCGCCAAAGCCACCATGGACAAGTTTGAAGCCGTGGCCAAGGAAAGGGGTCTGAACGTGTTTGCCCGCATCGATCACGCAGCCGGTGCGAGCAAAGTGGGCAAGAGCTTGCGCGCCACCGAGGTGCTGATCTTCGGCAACCCGCAGGGCGGCACGCCGTTCATGGAATGCGCGCAGTCGGTGGGCATCGACCTGCCGCTCAAGGCCCTCGTGTGGGAAGACGCATCTGCGCAGGTCTGGGTCGGTTACAACGACCCAGCCTGGATCGCCAAACGCCACGCGGTGGAGTCCTGCCCGGTGGCCGGCAACATCGCCAAGGCGCTGGCCGCCATCACCGAAGCCGCGGTGGCGAAGTAAGCCTTGGACCTGGGCGACCCGCGAAGCGGCGGAGTATGGGGGCGCTGCGATCCGCCGCCGGGCCGCCCCAAGGCGGATCAGCCCCCTCGGGGGGCAGCGACCCGCGAAGCGGCGGAGCGTGGGGGCAACATCACCACACTGCGAAAGCCCGACACGATGTCGTTGCGTTCGTGGGGGAAGAAGTTGCGGTACTTGGGGTGGCGCATGCGCGGCACGGTGGCCGGGCTGGCGCCCTTGAGTACCGGCCTGCCGTCGAACCAGGGGCGCGAATAATCCACGTAGGGGTGGGCGACGAAGCCGGGGTAGGGCGCAAACGGGCTGCTGGTCCATTCCCAGACCTCACCCCAGGCGAAGCCCTCGGCGTTGTGCGCAGCGCTTTCCCATTCGGCCTCGGTGGGCAGTCGCCGGCCCGCCCAGCGGCACCAGGCCTCGGCCTCGAAGGCCGTCAGGTGGCACGCGGCCGCCTCCATGTTCAGCGTCTGCCAGCGCCCGTGGTGCTGTTGTTCCCAGCCTTCGCCAGTCGAGCGCAGGTAGCGGGGCGCGGTGACGCCGCTGCGCGATACCCATTGCCAGCCAGCGTCGCTCCAGCAGGCGCGGTCCCGGTAGCCACCCTGGTCGACAAACGGGAGGAACTGCGCCCAGCGAACCGGCTGGGCGTCGATGTCAAACGCGGCCACCGGCACGGCGTGTGCAAAGAGTTCGTTGTCGAACAAGAAACCGCCGGGCGCACTGCCGAGTGTCCAGGTGCCGCTGGACAGGTGCAGCGTCGGCGTGGCGCGTATGGTGGCTGGTGGCTGGTGGGCGGCCTCGCCGGGGTCAAAGCCCAGCGTCTGTGCCATGTAGACGGCGGCCTCGGCGTGCATGTCTTCGTGGAACAGCGCGAGGCGGTGGAAATACAGGCCCTGGTCATTGTCTTCGGCGGTCTGCAGCAGCGCCAGCGTATCGGCCAGGCTGGCCTCCAGCAGCGCTCGCGTTGCAGCGGCATCCGGCAGCTCGAGCTGCCAGCGGTGGTCGTGGGCCACGGTGCTGGAGTTGTAGAGGCTGTCGCTGCGAGCACCGCGTGCGGGCTGGTGTGGCTGGGTCCGCGGCACATCCGGGTCGGCCTGTGCGCCCAGGTGGCGCTGCGGGTTGCGGGCGATCCACCAGTCGGCAAACCAGCTCACGTGGCCCAGTTCCCAAAGCGGCAGGTTGAGTTCGGGCGTGCATGGCACGCGCAGCTCAGGGCCGAGCGCAGCCTCGTAGGCTGCAAAGAGGCGCAGCGTGCGCGCACGCGCATCGAGCAGCAAAGCCTCCAGCGTGGCTTTGTCTGCGCGGCGCGCCGCCCGTGCTTCGGACACAATGCCTGACCCCATCAAGCTCATGCAAAAACCTTCTCTCTGTATCGTCACGCCCGCGCTGGCCGACGCCAACAACGGCAACTGGCAGACTGCACGCCGCTGGGCGCAGCTGCTCTCCGGTCATTATCGGGTGCACCTGAGCAAAACCTGGTCCGGCGACAGTGCGCAAGATCGGCAGACCGACGCGTTGCTGGCGCTGCACGCGCGCCGTTCGGCCGACTCGATCGCGGCCTGGGCCCGCTTGCGGCCCGGACGCGCGCTGGTGGTGGCGCTCACCGGAACCGACCTGTACCGCGATATCGCGCACGACGCCAACGCGCAGCGCTCGCTCGCGCTGGCGCACCGCCTGATCGTCTTGCAAGATCAGGCGCCGCGCGATGTGCCCGAGGCCTGGCGCGACAAGTGCCGCGTGGTGTTCCAGTCCAGCGCGCGGCGGCGCAGTTTGGAAAAGACCACGCGGCACCTGCGCGCGGTGGTGGTCGGTCACCTGCGCGAGGAGAAGTCGCCGCAATCCATCTTTGAGGCCGCCGGTTTGTTGACGCCTGAGGAAGGCATTCGCATCGATCACCTGGGCCAGGCTCTGGACCCGGCGCTGGGCGATGCAGCGCATGCCACGCAGGTCGCCTGTCCACACTATCGGTGGCTGGGCGGCGTGCCGCACGGCGCCGCGCGTGAGCGCATCCAGCGTGCACATGTGTTGCTGCATCCGAGCCGAATGGAAGGCGGGGCACACGTGATCATCGAGGCCGTGCAAAGTGGCACGCCGGTGCTGGCCTCTGAGATTCCCGGCAATGTCGGCATGCTGGGATCGGACTACGCGGGCTACTTCCCGCCTGGTGATGCCGCGCAGCTGGTCGCGCTGCTGCGAGCCTGCCGTGCGGGCATCGGTCAGCCGGAAGGCTCGCTGGCGAGACTGCAAGCGCAATGTGAAGCACGATCTCCTTTGTTCGAGCGCGCCTCCGAACAACGCCATCTGTTGCAGGCTCTGGCCGGGTTGCCTGGCACCGCAGAGGTGTAGGCCTGGTGCCCGGACGCCGGTCCATCAGACCAACCTGGACCCACTTCAATGGGTCTCGACTTGAACGCATCCACCCCGCGGCGACCCAGCCGCGGCTGATCAGTTTCTCGCAAGGCGGCGGCTGCGGCCGCTAGATCGCGCCAGGCTTGCATGGGCGAAATCCTCAAGGGCGCCGGCGCCATGCCCATGGCAAGGAATTGCTGGTGGGCGTAGAGACTGCCGACCACGCTGCGGACTTCCTGCTCCACGGCGAGCAGGCGTTCATGGCACCGCCGACTTTTTCTTGCCTATCGTCGATGACCCATCTGCACCACGGTTTTCCTGCCTCGGCCGATGTCCGCGAGATCCGGGCTTCGCGCAGCGACGGTGTTCGCCTCAGTGTGGACTTGCGCGGGCTCGTTCTGGCGCCTGAACCGCTCTGCAACAACGGTTGCGGTGTGTGACAGCGCCACGGCGTGCACCTGAAATAACATACACGCATGAAGCTGTTGCCCCTGTTGCTGCCCGTTGCGTTGCTGGCCGCCTTGCCCCCCACCCATGCCAACGACTGGTTGACTTGCGCCGGCATCAGCGACGGCACCGAGCGCCTGGACTGCTTCGATCAGAAAGCGAAACAGTTTGCCAACCCGGTTCAGCTGCAAAGCCCGCCGCCCGTGCCCTACACCGTCCCTGCGACCGCGTCGCCTGAGCCGCCAGTGGCCTCGGCCGCCCAGCGCGCCGAGGCGCAGCCCAGCGAAATCACGCGTTTCTGGGACCTCGAGCACGCCACCGCGCGCGACAACTTCGAGCTGCGCGCTTACCGGCCGGTGTCGCTCAGCGTCGTGGGTGGTCACCCGGTCAACACCTTGCCCGACTCGCCCGCGCCGGGGCGCACACCCAGCGAAGCTAGGCCTTACCAGCCCGGCGAGGTGAAGATCAATCTGAGCGTGCGCACCAAGGTCGCCAGCGGCCTGCTGCGCGGCGGTGATGACCCGTTGCGCGATTCGATCTGGTTTGGCTACACCCAGCAGAGTTACTGGCAGCTTTTCAACGGCGAGATCTCGCGTCCCTTTCGAAACACCGACCACGAGCCTGACCTCACCTACGTCTTTCCTCACTTCATCGCCTTGCCCGGCGGCTGGACCTACCGGCTCAGTGCAGCCGGTGTGGTGCACCAGTCCAACGGCCAGAGTCTGCCGCTGTCGCGCAGCTGGAACCGTGCTTTTGTGATGGGTGCCGCCGACAAGATCGCCGACAACGGAGACCGCTTCACGCTGCAGGCCCGCGTCTGGCGGCGCATGGATGAAAAGCCAGACAAGGACGACAACCCCGACATCAGCGATTTTGTGGGCCGTGGCGAGATCGTGGGCCGCTGGAGCTTTGACAGCGGTGTGGGTACCGACAAAACCTTGCACACCCTGGGCCTCGCGCTGCGTCACTCGCTGCGCTCCAGTGGCCGTGGTTCGGCGCGCCTGGACTACCTGCGCAGCATCGGCCGAGCCGACACCGGCTTGCGCTTTCACGCGCAACTCTTCAGCGGCTATGGCGACAGCCTGATCGACTACAACCGCAGGCGCACCGTGTTTACCGCCGGCCTGAGCCTGGTCGACTGGTGAGCCCATGAACACCCACGTCCTGGATATCCGAATCCCACCGCCGGTGGTGGCGCTCATCGTGGCGCTGTTGATGTGGAACGCGTCGGCCTGGTGGCCGGTGCTGGATCTGCCCGCATGGCGAATTCCGTTGGTGCTGTTGCTGGTGGCTGCGGGCGCCGCGCTGGACCTGTCTGGCTTGTGGGCCTTTCACCGCGCCAAGACCACGGTGAACCCGATGAAGCCCGACAAAACCTCCAGCCTGGTGAGCAGTGGTGTCTACCGCCTCACGCGCAACCCGATGTACCTGGGGCTTGCGTTCTTTCTGTCCGCGGGCGCAGTGATGCTGTGGTCTCCGCTGGCGCTGCTGGGGCCACCGGCTTTCGTGGCCTACATCAACCGCTTTCAGATCAAGCCGGAAGAACGGGTGATGCGCGAGCGCTTTGGTGAGGCCTACACCGACTATTGCGCCCGGGTGCGCCGCTGGTTCTGAACCCGGTCGAGGCCGACATGATGCAGCCCCAGGTACTCGCTTTCGACATTTTCGGCACCGTGGTCGACTGGCACGGCAGCATCGCGCGCGAGATCGCGGTCATCGATCCCAAGGTGGATGCCGATGCCTTTGCGCTCGCCTGGCGCGCGGGCTACCAACCTGCCATGCAACGGGTGCGCTCGGGAGAACTCGGCTGGACCCGCATCGACGATCTGCACCGCTTGATTCTGGACGGCATCCTGCCGCGTTTCGGCCTCGACCATCTGGACGAAACGCAGCGCCGCGAGCTCAACCGCGCGTGGCACCGGCTCGATGCCTGGCCCGATACGGTGGCGGGGCTGACCCGGCTCAAGCGCCGTTTCACGATCTGCACACTCTCCAACGGCAACATCGGCCTGCTCACCAACATGGCCAAGCGCGCTGGGCTGCCCTGGGACTGTGTGCTCTCGGCCGAGGTGTTCCGTGCCTACAAGCCCGACCCGCGCACCTACCTGGGCGTGGCTGAGACATTTGATCTGAAGCCCTCGCAGGTCATGCTCGTCGCCGCCCACCAGGACGACCTGGCCGCGGCCCGCGCCTGCGGCTTGCAGACCGCCTACATCGAGCGGCCGCTGGAATTCGGCACAGGCCAGCCCAAAGACGTCTCACCCGATCCGGCGAACACGCACCACGCGCGGGATCTGGAGCAGCTGGCGGATCTGATGGGGTGTTGAGGCTCGCGAGTCGACCCCCACCGCGCATGGCGTTCAAGTGGCGTCACCCTTGAACCTGACTTTTGGCGCCAGCACGTGGCCGACCGTCGCCGAAAAGGCGTCTCAGCGGCCCACCACCTGCACTTGCGCCGTGGCGGGCTCGATCACGTCGGTGCGGCCGGTGATGTTGTCCACCCAAAGCAGCTGCAGGCGGTAGGTGCCGGGTGGAGGCGAGAGGTGCACCTCGGTCTGGCCGTTGGTGTAGTTCAGGTCTGCGTTGCCGCTGCCACTGGTCGAGGTGACCTGGAGCTTGAAGTGGCCGGTATCAGGCAGTTGCTGGTCCAGTCGAGCCACATTGAGTTTCGAGGCATGGAACTGCACCCGGAAAGGCGCGCGCACTTCGCCCGGTGGCAGCATCAGGCTGATGCCTGCGGTCTGCAGGGACTTGGGATCGGAAGGGTTCTTTTTGGTGACGGTGATCCTGGCCGGCTTGCTGTACACGAAGTGCGGCAAGTGTTGCTGGTTGGCCAGCAACATGCGCAGGGTGTAGGTGCCTGGTTCGAACGTCAGCACGGTCTCCATCTGACCGCCACCGAAGTGAATGTACTGGTCATTGAACGGCAGCGCTTCCTTGAAATTGAGGGGCAGGTCTCGGTTCACCAGCAGGTGGTGATGGCCCGCCTTGCCGCTGGAGGGCTTGGCCACGGGTGCGAGTCCCCAGCCGCCCGAGAGGCCGAACTTCAGCACATAGGGGGTTTCGATCTGATCACCGTCCTTGAGGTTGGTGAAGTAGGCGTCGGCTTTCAGGCGCGGTGTGGGCACTTCCCAGGGATGCAGGCCGGATGCGGTGGCGGTCTGGGCCAGGGTGAGCAAGGGGGCCAGCGCCGCGGCAGCGACGACCAGGGAGCGGAATGAACGTGGGGTCATGGAGCTTCTGCTTTGGGTGTGACAGCGGACCGGCCGCGTCTGAGGTGTTCAACGTTCGCTCAGGTCGGCAAGATCGCTGAGGGTCGCTTTCATGGAGTCTATCCAGTCGGGTTTGGACTTGGGCTCTTCTCGCGACGCAAGCATCAGCAAAATGATGAGCAAAAAAATGCCACCCCTCACGACGCGGTCGCGATGGGCAACACAAAGATCAAGGAGACGGTACCCTTCTAGAGGCGGGCAGTTCCCAGGAAAGCGCAAAAGAACCACAGGCTGTTCGACCGCGACACGCTGAGCGCCACGGTCGATCCGTCGCGCCGACCTCCGCGGGACAACGGGCGCGAGCGCTTCAGGATGGGGAATAACCGCTGCTGCAGCACCAACGCATTGGCGCTGAGCAGCCTCGCCCGCAGCAGTTTGGCCTGCAGCTTTGGGTTGAGCAGACAGACCTGGCTGGCTTGCCAGCCCAGGTAGACGACGGCCGCGCCGGTGCAGTGAAGCACCCCCCAGTGCCGCGCTCACCATCAACGTCTCGAAACCCTCGGGCGGCGGGATCACCCCCTTGTAGCCCAGGACCTTGGCTGAGAGCCGCAGGCCGATGATCCGCATCAGCCCATCAGTGCAGCGCCCACCAGTGCGCACCCCGCCACCACGAGCCAGGGCGGCCATTTCCAGCGCATCAGCGCCAGCAGTGCCACGCCTGCCAGCAAGCCGTCTTCCACGCCGTGGATGCCGCTGGTGATAACCGGGTTCCACAACGCAGCCAGCAGCAGACCGACCACGGCGGCGTTGATGCCGAGAAGGGCGGCGCGCACCTGGGGTTGGGCGCGCAGCTGTTCCCAGAACGGCAATGCGCCTGCGATCAGCAGGAAGGAGGGCAGGAAAATGGCGGCCAGCGCGAGGGCGCCGCCGGTCCACCCGGTGGGCGTACCCGACAGACTGGCGCCGAGAAACGCGGCAAAGGTGAAGAGCGGACCGGGCACGGCCTGCGCCGCGCCGTAGCCGGCCACGAAAGCGTCGGCGCTGACCCAGCCGTTAGGTACCACGCTGGCTTGCAGCAGCGGCAACACGACATGGCCACCACCGAAGACCAGGGCGCCAGCGCGGTAAAAGGCGTCCACCACCGCCACCGCCTGCCCGGGCAGGGCCACGGCCAGCAGCGGCAGGCCGAGCAGCAGTGCGAAGAACAGCGCCAGCCAGGCGGCGCCAGCTCGCCGGCTGACCGGTACGCCCATCGGCTGAGGCGCGGTGTCGGCCGCCGGGCGCAGCCAGGCCAGACCAACCAGGGCGGCCAGGCCAATGGCGAGCAGTTGCATCGCGGTGCCCGGCCACGCAATAAGCAGCGCGGCGCTGGCGAGCATGAGCGCTCGGCGAGGGGTGTCAGGGCACAGGCTTCGCGCCATGCCCCATACGGCCTGCGCCACCACCGCCACCGCGACCACCTTGAGGCCATGCAGCAGGCCGGCAGGCACCGCATCGCCGGCTTGCGCGAGGCCAATCGCGAGTGCGATCAGCGCGATGGCCGAGGGCACGGTAAAGCCGACCCAGGCGGCCCAGGCGCCCGCGTAGCCGGCGCGCGAGAGGCCCAGTGCCAGGCCGACCTGGCTGCTGGCCGGGCCGGGCAGAAACTGGCACAACGCCACCAGGTCGGCGTAAGCCGCTTCGCTTAGCCAGCGGCGGCGCTCGACAAATTCCTGCCGGAAATAGCCGAGATGAGCGACCGGCCCACCGAACGAAGTGAGCCCGAGCCGCAGGAAGATCAGGAAGATGCGCCAGGCGCTGCGATCGGATACCGGCGTCATGCGGCGGGCAGGGCGTATTTCGCCACGAAAGCGCGGTCGATGCGGTCTTTCCAGCGCCAGGCCCAGGCGCCTTCCAGGTGCAGCGGGCCGTAGCTGGCGATGGCGTGACCGGCGCCACACGACAGCAGGTTGAGCGTGTGCTTCGGCGGGTGGTGGGCCTTGAGCGCCTGAGTCTCGTGGGCAGCGAGCAGGTTGCGCGCCAGTGGCGGGCCCGCGCGCACCGCGTAAACGCCGCTCTTGGGGTGCTCGCTGTCGGCGCGCGTGGCCACATCGCCCGCGGCGAACACGTTGGCGTGGCTGGTGCTTTGCTGGAAGGCGTTGACCAGCACATGGCCAGCCGCTGACAGCGCCAGCCCGCTGCCCTGAAGCCATGGCGGCGCGTGGGTACCGATGGCAAGGATGGGCACGTTGCAGGCCAGGGTGGCGCCGCTGCCCAGCAACAAGGCATCAGAACTGACGCCCACACAGGTTTCGCGCAGCACGGTGATGTTGCGCCGCTTGAGCAGGCGGCGCACGCGGGCCTGCACGCCCTTGGGGTAGTTCGTGGCCACCTCACCACCGCCCGTGATGAGGGTAAAGCGAGCCGATGCATGACCCGCCTGGCGCAGCCTCTGCTCGGCCGCGAACAGCAGCTCCAGTCCAGCAGCGCCAGCGCCGATGATCGCCACCGACACAGGATTCTTCTCGGCCAGACCGAGCACCTGGGGCCACAGCGCTGCGAACGCCTCGATGGGGCGCACGATCAGCGCGCGCGCAGCCGCGCCCGGCATCTCGGCCTCCAGCCGCTGCCGGTCGATGACCGCGCCGGTGTCGATGGACAGCAGGTGGTAGGGCAACTCTGCCGGGACCTGCTTGGCGCCGCCGGCGGCAGCGAGCCGCACCAGTTGCTCGTTGGCGTCAAGCCCGGTGCAGCGCGCCTGCACCCATTTCGCGCCAGCCGCTTTCACCAGCGGCTCCAGCGGAATCTGGCACTCGGCCGTTTCGTAGCGGCCGGCGACCAGGCCGGGCGTCATGCCGCTGTAGGTCTGGAACGGGTAGGGCGTAACCACGGTCACGTCCAGATCGGCGGGGCGGTTCTGAGCCAGCCGGGACAGGACATGCACGTGCGCATGACCGGCGCCGAGCAACACAAGTTTCTTGATGCCGGGGTTTTGCATGGGCATGGATGTTAGCTGGCCCCAACCTCGTAAAGTATCTCGCCCTCTGCCTCCCCGGGTAGGGGTTGAGGGAAGGATGGAAACACCGTCTCAACAGGTCGAAAGCCCGACTTCTCCAGCAAGCGGCGAGAAGCGAGGTTCGCTGTCATGGTGCGGGCCTGGATTCTGCCAAAGCCCATGGAGCCCAAGGCGTTGGCAACGAGTGCCTGCACGCCTTCGGACCCATAGCCTTGGCCCCAGGCTGCTCGACGAAGCCGGTAGCCCAGCTCCGCTGTCCTGATGCCGTCGACCATGCCATCGTCAAACAGCGCGAACCACCCGACAAAGTGGCCGGTTGCGCGCTCGTGAGCCGCGAGGACCTCAGACTCTGTGCCGCGCGGTGTCAGGAAGTCGCCATGGGCGCAGCCCGCTTGCGCAACTGGTCTTCCCCCGTTGAGGTAGCGCATGACAGAGGGGTCTGCCTCCAGCGCGATGAGGTCGGCTCGGTCTGCAGGGGTCACCGGCCGAAGTGCAAGGCGGGCGGTGAACATTCGACGGGGGGTCGGCATGCTCCATGGTAGCCGTGACTCGGCGACCCGCTGGCTTGCTGAACCCTGGCCTATCTCCCGAGCATTGCGCTCAGGGCGCCCAGCGCAGATCGGCCACCCAGCCCAGGCTGCGACTGGCGGTGTTGTCGCTGTCGGCGCCGATCAGCACCGTGTTCACCGGGGGCAGGTCGGCGCGCGGCGTCTGCGCACCTTGCGGCAGTTCGTCGGCGAACAGGGTGGCGAAGTCTCGCGCCACATCGCGCGATTCGTTGGCCCAGCGGCCCAGTGGCGCATCGCGCCCTTGCAGGCTGATGAAGCGCACACGCCGCGTGTACGGGTTGGCGCCCTGCACGCTCGCGGCACCCACGCTGTCCCACACGTAGCACAGCGTGGCGGCGGGCAGTGGCGCGCCGCTCACGCTGCGGGCGACGCGCAACAGGGTGCGTTCCACGAAGGGCACGCGGTCCAGCGCGTGGTCGAACATCACGCAGACTTTGAGCGCAGCGTCGTCGCCAGCCTTGCTCAGCAGGTTGGCCGGCGCCACACCGCCCGACAGCGGTTCATCGAGTCGCCAGCGCCATTGCAGTCGCTCCGGTGCCGCGCCTCGCCAGCCGTTGACCCAGGTGCCATAGGAGCGTTCGGTGACGACCTTCAGTGCGGGCTCGCCGTCCACCGTGCCAGGCTCGAAGCGCGTGGGCGGGATGTCGGCCTGGTTCTTGGGGAAACCCACGAAGCGCCAGTCGGAGGAAAGCGCGCCGCCGTTTTGAAGCAAAGGGGGCAGCGGGAGATTGGACTGCGCGAGCGCGGCCACCGTGCAGCCTGCCACCAGCGTGGCCAAGGCCAGCCGTCTCATGTTCACCGCCCCACGTCGTTGAGCGACCAGTCGTACTCCAGGTAGCTCACCGGCAGGCTCTTGGCGCGCAGTGCCGCTTGTTCTTCGGGCTTGTCGCTCAGGTGCTCGGCGTGCTGGGCCAGCAGGTCTTCCAGCCGGTTGATGCCGCGGTAGCCGCTGTTGAAGTCTTCCTTGAACCACTTGAAGATGTTGTTGATCTGCACCTCGCCGCCCTGGACGCGGTTGCGGGTTCGGTCGCTCATGAAGCGCTTCATGCCGTCGTCGAGCTGGGCATCGAGCTGGGTCGCGGTGAAGGCTTCGTCGCGCAGGGCCGGGCAGCCGATGCTCGCGCAGTTCACGCCGGCATGGATGCGCGGGTCTTTGTAGACAGGGCGCAGTTGCTCGTGTTCGATCCAGTCGAGGTGGCGCTTGGCGTCGAGCAGGGTGAAGAACTCGTTTTTCCAGGGACCGCGGTTGAGGAAGCCCAGTTCCTTGATGGACTTGATGTCCGGGTACTTGGTGAGGATGATCTCGACCGTGAACGCGTTGTAGGCGTTGATCAGAAACGCCATTTGCTGCGGTTTGCTCCAGCCGTCGAAGCTGGCTTTGGGCACAGCGCTCAGACCGTCCAGCACGCTTTTGAGCGCCGCGCGATCGGTTGCAAAGCCCTTGTAGTTCACGCGCGACTGCTTGCCGTCGGGCAACCAGCGCACATGCTTTTTCAACAGTGTGTTCCAGGCTTTGTACTGATGGTCGAATCCGGCCTGGGCCAGGGCGCCCAGCGGCATCAAGGTGGTGCTCGCCAGTGCGGTCAACAGGCGGAGGGTGTGGCGACGGGTGAGGCGTTGCGTGTTCATGGTGAGTGCCTTGGAGTTGAATGCAGGCGGCTGGTTCAACCGCGGCGCCAGTCGTGGAATTTCTTCACCCACAGCAGCAACTTCTCGGGCGCGTGGGCGCGCTTCCATTCGCCAGCGGCGTATTTGTTGGCCTCGGCCAGCGTGGGGTAGGTGTGGATGGTGCCCAGGATCTTGTTCAGACCCAGTCCATGCTTCATCGCGAGCACGTACTCGGCCAGCAGGTCGCCAGCGTGCGTGCCTACGATGGTCACGCCCAGGATGGTGTCCTTGCCGGGTACGGTCAGCACCTTCACGAAGCCATGGGCCTCGCTGTCGGCAATCGCGCGGTCGAGGTCGTCGATGCCGTATTTCGTGACTTCGTAGGCGATGCTCTTTTCCTTGGCTTCCTGTTCGTTGAGACCGACGCGCGCAACCTCTGGGTCAACGAAGGTGGCCCAGGGGATCACCGAATAGTCGGCCTTGAATTTCTTGAAGTCGCCAAACAGCGCATTGACGGCCGCGTACCAGGCCTGGTGGGCTGCCACGTGGGTGAACTGGTAGGGCCCGGCCACGTCGCCAGCGGCAAAGATGTTGGGGTACAGCGTTTCCAGGTACTCGTTGGTTTCCACCACGCGGTTGGTTGGAATGCCGATGTCTTCCAGGCCGTAGCCGGTCAGGCGCGCGCTGCGGCCCACGGCGCACAGCAGCTGGTCAAACGCAATGCGCTGCTCCTGGCCCTGGTGTTCGACGATCAGCGTCTTTTCGCCGCCCACCATCTCACAGCGCAGCGCCTTGTGGCCCACGCGCACATCCACGCCGTCGGCCTCCAGCGCCTTCTTCGCCAGCTCGCTCACCTCTTCGTCCTCGCGAATCATGATGCGCGGACCCATTTCCACCTGCGTCACCTGCGAGCCCAGGCGAGCGAAGCTCTGCGCCAGCTCCGAGCCGATCGGACCACCGCCCAGCACCACGAGGCGCCTGGGCACCTCATCCAGTTTCGCAAACTCGTCCCACAGCGTGTCGCTGGTGACGTAGCCCACGTCGTTCAGACCCAGCAGTGGGGGCACAAAAGGGCGCGCGCCAGCGGCGATCACGATGCTGCGTGCGGTGAGTGTCTGCTTGCTGCCATCGTTGAGCGCGATCTCGACCGTCCAGGGGTTGACCAGCTTGGCGTAGCCCTGCAGCACTTCCACGCCCAGCCCGGTGTAGCGCTCCACACTGTCGTGCGGCTCGATGGCTCGGATGACGTCGTGGATGCGCTGCATCACGGTCTTGAAGCTGAAGGTGGGCGTCGTGTCGGACAAACCGTACTTTTCGCCATGGCGCATCTGGCTGGCCAGCTTGGCGCTCTTGATCAGCGCCTTGCTCGGTACGCAGCCGTAGTTCAGGCAGTCGCCCCCCATCTTGTGGGCTTCGATCAGCGTCACTTTGGCCTTGACCGCAGCCGCGATGTAGGCCGACACCAGGCCGCCGGCACCGCCGCCGATCACGATCAGGTTGCGGTCGAAGGTCTTCGGACGCACGCTGGCCCAGCGCGCATAGACCTTGCGCTTCTTCACCGCCTCGACGATCTTGCGCGCGATCAGCGGGAAGATGCCGAGCAGCACGAAAGAGCCGATCAACCCCGGACTCAGAATGCCTTTCAGGGATTCGATCTGGGCCAGCTGTGTGCCCGCATTCACGTACACCAGCGTGCCGGCCAGCATGCCGACCTGGCTCACCCAGTAGAAGGTGAGCGCCTTCATCTTCGTCAGACCCATGAGGAGGTTGATGACGAAGAACGGCACCACCGGAATCAGCCGCAGCGTGAACAGGTAAAACGCGCCGTCTTTCTCCACGCCGCGGTTGATCTCGCCCAGGCGCTTGCCAAACTTGTCTTCGACCGTGCTTCGCAACACAAAGCGCGACACCAGAAACGCCAGCGTGGCGCCGATGCTGGAAGCGAACGACACGATCACCGTGCCCCAGAAGAGGCCAAAGATCGCGCCACCCGCCAGCGTGATGATGGCCGCACCGGGCAGCGAGAGCGCGGTGGCCGCCACATAGATCAGGAAGTAGGCGCCGGCTACTTTCAGCGGCTGGCTGGCGTAAAGCTCGGTGAAGCTGGCCTGGCTTTGCTTGAGATAGTCCAGGCTCAGGAAACGACCCAGGTCGAAGAAAAAGAAGGCGCCAATGCCCAGCGCCAGGGCGATCAGCAGTAAGACTTTGCGAGGGTTCACGACCATTTCCTTGTGGGTTGTTCTGGTTGAGTCGACAGCGTGAGGCCATTCTTACACCCCCCCCGTGACCCGCTTCCGAACCGCCAGCGATACTGTCTTCTCCATGTCCAGCCGCTCTTCCTTGTTGTCCGACTTGCAGGCCGCGCTTCGCCGCGCTCAGCACCCGCTGCGCGGCTGCGAGCTGCAAGCGCTGCCCGACAAAGGTCTGGCGCACGACCATGTGCGCCTGGTGGGCAGCGGCTGGCTGGCGCGCGTGCCCAAGCAAAGCCAGATGGGTCTGGACGCGGCGCACAACCTGGCCTACCAGCGCGCCTGCTTCGAGCGCGCGGCCCCCAGCGGCCACACGCCCGCACTGCACGGTGTGTTGCCGCCATCCGACCATCTGCCGCGCGGCGCCTTGCTGGTGCAGGCCATCGACGGCCGCCCCGCGCGCCTGCCGCATGACCTCGGCGCCATCGTCGCGGCACTGGCAGCCATTCACGCCTTGCCTCTGCCCGCAGCATCTCAGCGGGCGCCGTTGCTCGCAGCGGCTGATCCGCTGCGGGATCTGCACCAGGAAATCAGCGCCCAGGCTCAACACCTGAGTGCGGCGCGCGTGTCGCCCGCCGTGGCCACCGCGGTGGCAGCCGAGCTGCAGATGCTGGCGGACCTTTGCGATCGGGTGGAGCGACCGCCGCGGCACCTGATTGCGTTTGATGGGCACCCCGGCAACTTCATCGTTCGCGATGAGGGCTCGGCGGTGCTGGTGGATCTGGAGAAGTGCCGCTACAGCTACCCAGGCCTGGACCTGGCCCACGCCACGCTCTACACCTCGACCACCTGGGACGTGGAAACCCACGCGGTACTCAGCCTGAATGAGGTCGCGTCGGCCTACCGCACCTGGCGCCAGGCGATGGGGTCGGCCGCGGACGCGGCCCAGTCCTGGGCGGTGCCGCTGCGCCGGGCCATGTGGCTTTGGTCGGTCACCTGGTGCGCCAAGTGGCGCGTTCTGGCACGCCAACCGCTGCGCGCCTCGTCGGCCGGTGAGGACTGGTCTGAAGAGCGCAGCGGCAGCGCGCTGATCCACCATGTGCGTGACCGCGTCGACCACTACCTCAGCGCCTCGGTGGTCGAGCGGGTGCGCCAGGAATTTGAAGCGCTCGAACGCGCCCTCGCCGCATGAGGTCGGTTGCATGAAGCTGGCGGTGGTGATGCCGGTGCTCAACGAAGCGCCGACCTTGCCCGCGCGCCTGCTGGCGCTTTCGGAGCTGCGCCGCGAAGGTGCTGCCGTGATCGTGGTCGACGGCGGCAGTGACGACGACACCGTGGCGGTGGCTCGATCGGGTGCCGATGCCGTGCTGCAGGCACCGCGCGGCCGGGCGGCGCAAATGAACGCGGGTGCCTGCCATCCGCTGGCGCGCTGCGCCGATGGCTTGCTGTTTCTGCATGCCGACACCGCCTTGCCGGCAAACGCCCACGCACGCATTCAAAAAGCCCTGGCTGACGGTGCGACCTGGGGCCGCTTCGACGTGCGCATCGAAGGCCGGCACCCGCTGCTGCCCATGGTCGCGGCGTTTATGAACCGGCGCTCGCGCTGGAGCGGCATCGCCACCGGCGACCAGGCGATGTTTGTGCAACGCACGGTGTTTGAATCGCTGGGTGGCTTCGCGCCCCTGCCGCTGATGGAGGACATCGAGCTCAGCACCCGCCTCAAGGGCATCTCACCACCGGTTTGTTTGCGCGAAAAAGTCATCACCGCGGGCCGTCGCTGGGATCAGCGCGGTTTCTGGCGCACCGTGTGGCTGATGTGGCGCTTGCGCGCCAACTGGGCAATGGGAGGCGACGCCCATGCGCTGGCTCGTCGCTATGGCTACACCGTGCGCGCGCCGGCTGCGGTGGCGGTGCTGGCCAAGGCACCGGTGCCCGGCCAGGCCAAGACGCGGCTGGCGCCGCTGCTGGGGCATGCCGGCGCGGCCCGCGCCCAGCGCGGCTTCATCCTGCGCACCCTCACCACCGCGCACCACGCCAGCACCGGGCCGCTCACACTGCACGGCGCCCAGGGGGCCAACCACCGCCTGTTTCACCTGCTGCGCGACCGCTGGGGCGTGGCCTGCCGGCCACAGGTGGAGGGTGACATCGGCGAGCGAATGGCTGCGGTCATGGTCGAGCACTTCGCGAACACGCCCCACCTGCCGCTGATCATCGTCGGCACCGACTGCCCGGTGCTCACGCCCGAGCACCTGCAACAGGCCGCCGATGCGCTGCAGACGCACGACGCCGTTCTGATCCCGGCGGAAGACGGCGGCTATGTGCTGATCGGCCTGCGGGTGGCGCTACCCACCGTATTCGAGCGGGTGGACTGGAGCACGCCCCGGGTGATGGCCCAGACCCGCTTGCGCCTGACCCAGGTGGGCGCCCGCTGGCAGGAGTTGCCGGCGCTGTGGGACGTGGACGACCCGCAAGACTGGACCCGTTGGCAGACATTGGCCAGCGCAACACCCGACCATTTGCGCCGCGCTTGACGGTTTCGGTGTGAAACCACGCCGCGCGGCGCTATGGTTTGGCCATGGAGCAGTCACCTCGCCACCCTGAACAAGCCCCCTCCACGGCCTGGCACACGCTGGAGCCGGGCGAAGTCTGGCAGCGCCTGGACAGCACGGAGCGAGGACTCGGTGCATCCGAAGCCCGGCGTCGACTGGTGGCGCAGGGTCCCAATCGCTTGCCTGCCGCACGCCGACCCAGCGCGCTGCGCAGGCTGCTGAGCCAGTTCCACAACCTGCTGATCTATGTGCTGCTGGCCGCGGCCGCCATCACCGCCGCACTCGGCGACTGGCTGGACACCGCGGTCATTCTCGGTGTGGTGCTGATCAACGCGGTGATCGGCTTTGTGCAGGAGGGCAAGGCCGAGCGCGCGCTGGAGGCGGTGAGCGCGATGCTGGCGCGCAAGGCCACCGTGTGGCGCGACGGCCGTCGGCTGGAGATCGACGCGACCGACCTGGTGGTGGGCGATGTGGTGTGGCTCGAATCGGGTGCGCGCGTGCCAGCCGATCTGCGCCTGTGGCAGGTCAACAGCCTGGGCATCGACGAGGCTGCGCTCACTGGGGAATCGGTGCCGGTGGACAAGAACACCGAGGCGGTGTTACAGGCCGCTGCGCTGGGTGACCGCAGCGGCATGGCCTACGCCGGCACCGTGGTCACGCAAGGCCAGGCCAGTGGGGTGGTCGTGGCCATCGGGTCCGATACCGAGCTGGGGCGCATCGGCCAGCTGGTGTCAGCGGTGCACAGTCTGACCACGCCGCTCACGCGCCGGCTCGACCAGTTTGCGCGCCAGATCACGTTGGCCATCCTCGTGTTGAGCGGGGTCGTTTTCTGGTACGGCAGCCAGATCGGCGAGCGGCCGGTGCTGGAGATGTTTCTCGCGGTGGTGGGTCTGGCGGTGTCCGCCATTCCCGAAGGCCTGCCGGCCATCGTCACCATCACGCTGGCGATCGGCACCGCCGCGATGGCCAGGCGCCGTGCGGTGGTGCGCCGCCTGCCGGCGGTGGAAACGCTGGGCTCGGTGGGTGTGATCTGCACCGACAAGACCGGTACCCTGACCAAGAACGAAATGACCGCGGTCGAGGTGCACCTCGCGGGCGAAATGATCGAGGTGAGTGGTGCAGGCTATGCACCACAGGGCGAATTCTCGGTGGCGCAGCGGGCGATCGACCCCTCTCAGCGGCCTGAGCTGATGCGCCTGGCGCGCTGCGCGCTGCTGTGCAACGACGCGCACCTGCACCCCGATCAAGACGGTGTCTGGACCCTGGCGGGCGACCCGACCGAGGGCGCCCTGCTCACGCTGGCGCTCAAGGCCGGTCTCGATCCCGAGCAGGCCCAGCGCGAGTCACCGCGCATCGCCGCCATTCCTTTCGAATCCGAGCACCGTTTCATGGCCACGCTGCACCGCAACGCCAGCGCAGAGGTGATGGCTTTGCTCAAGGGCGCACCGGAGCGGGTGATCGGCCTGTGCACCCGGGACGCGAAGGGACAGACCCTGGATGTCGAGGCCTGGCGATCCCGGGTGCGCGAAGCGGCGGGCCAGGGACAGCGCGTGCTGGCGCTGGCCGAATGCGAGATGCCGCCGGACGCCGAGGCCCTGACCATGGACGACATCACGCCGCGCTTCACCTTGCTGGGTCTGGTGGGTCTGATGGACCCGGCGCGGCCCGAGGCGGTGAAAGCGGTGGCCGAGTGCCAGCGCGCGGGCATCCGTGTGCTCATGATCACGGGCGACCACGCCGCCACCGCGGCTGCCATCGGTGCAGGCATTGGCCTGCATGCCGGCAAACCGCTGACCGGCACGGAGATCGACCAGCTGGACGACGCCGCGCTGCGCCAGCGCCTGGGCGAGACCGACGTGGTGGCCCGCGCCAGCCCCGAACACAAGTTGCGCCTGGTGGCCAGCCTGCAGGCCAGCGGACAGCTGGTGTCGATGACGGGCGACGGCGTCAACGACGCACCCGCGCTCAAGGCTGCCGACATTGGCGTGGCCATGGGCCAGCGCGGCACCGATGCCGCGCGCCAGGCGGCCGATCTGGTGCTGACCGACGACAACTTCGCCTCGATCGCCGCGGCCGTGCGCGAAGGCCGGCGCGTGTTCGACAACATCAAGAAGGCGCTGCTGTTCATCATCCCCACCAACGGTGGCGAGGCCGGGATCATTCTGCTGGCGGTGTTTGCCGGCCTGGCGATGCCCATCACCGCAGGCCAGATCCTCTGGGTCAACATGGTGACCAGCGTCACGCTGGACATTGCGATTGCGTTTGAACCCGAGGAGGCGGGCGTGATGCAGCGCGCGCCACGCCCGCCGCGCGAACCGCTGATCACGCGCCTGCTGCTGATGCGCATCGGCTACGTGAGCCTGCTGATGGTGGGCGCGTGTTTCTGGGTCTACCACTGGGAGCTGGGGCGAGGCAGCTCGCTAGAGGTGGTGCGCACCGCCGTGGTCAACATGCTGGTGGTCAGCCAGGTCTTTTACCTCTTCAATGTGCGCCATTTCACCGCCAGCGCGCTGCGCTGGGAGACGCTGATGGGCAACCCGATTGCGGTGGCGGCAGCGGTGATGACGCTGGTGCTGCAATCGCTGTTCATCTACGCGCCGCCGATGCAGCAGCTCTTTGGCACCGGCGCGCTGGATCTCACGGCTTGGGCTCTGATCATCGCCTTGGCGAGTGCCATCTTCCTGGCGGTGGAGGCCGAAAAAGCGCTGCTGCGCCGCCGCGGCGTTCAGCGCATGTGAGCGCTGGCCGGTTGCTGGCCCGGTATAGTGGGTGCCATTCAAACGCTTGTATTGCTTGGCGCCGTGGCCCTCTGGGTCGGCGCCATTTTTCTTTTTCTGTCTTCGTGAATTCCCCCCGTTTCCTGAAAGCGCGCACCGAGCTGCGCGCCGTCGCCCTCATCGCCTTGCCCGTCATCACCGCGCAGCTGCTGCAGATGGGCATGGGCGTGGCCGACACCCTGATGGCCGGGCGCATCAGCCCGCTCGCGCTGGCCGCGGTGGCCATGGGCTCGGCCATGTGGTTCTTCACCTTCATCGCCGGCCTGGGCCTGATGCTGGCGCTCACGCCCATCATGGCCCACCACGTTGGCGCCAGCCGCCACCATCTGATTGGTGGCGAATGGCGCCAGGGCCTCTGGCTGGCGCTGGCGCTCTCGCTGGTGCAGATGGCCACGCTGCTGGCGCTGGCCTTGTTGATGCCGCACCTGGGCATTGCGAGCGAGATCGTGAGCGAGACGCGCCGCTACCTGCTGTGGGTGGGCTGGAGCCTGCCGTTCACCTGCCTGTACCTGGTGCCGCGCTTTCTCAACGAGTCCATGGGCCACACCATGCCGATGCTGTGGACGCAGCTGCTCATGCTGCCGCTCAACGTGCTGGGAAACTATGTGTTCATGTACGGCCACTTCGGCTGGCCCACCATGGGCGGCGCTGGCGCGGCGCTGTCCACCGGCATCGCCCAGACCATCGGCTGCCTCGCGCTGTTCACCTACACCCTGCGCACACCGCGCTACGCCGCGCACCGCCTGCGCCAGACCTGGGCCCGACCCGACTGGGCGCACATCGCCCGCATCGTGCGCCTGGGTCTGCCCATCTCCATCGGCATGGCGATGGAGTCGGGCATGTTCACCGCCACCGCGCTGCTCATGGGCCGCTTCGGCGTGGACGCGGTGGCTGGCCACCAGATCGCGATCAACATCGCCTCCATTGCGTTCATGGTCCCGCTGGGCATTTCGATCGCGCTCACGGTGCGGGTGGGTCAGGCACTGGGTGCGGGCGATCCGCTCGCCGCGCGCTACCGCGGCCGCCTGGGCATCGCACTGTGCAGCGGTTTCATGGCGGTGTCGGCCATCGTGCTCTGGAGCGCCAATGAGTTTCTGGCCAGCCTCTACACGCCGAATGCGCAGGTGATCGCGGTCGCCGCGCAATTCATCGTGTTTGCCGCCGTGTTCCAGCTGGTCGACGGTCTCCAGGTGGGCGCCATGGGCGTGCTGCGCGGCTACAAGGACACCAAGATTCCCATGCTCGTCACCGTGTTCGGCTACTGGGTGATCGGCATGGGCCTGAGCCTGAGCCTCGGCGTGTTTGGCCCCCTGGGTCCGGTGGGCCTGTGGGTCGGGCTGGTGGGCGGCCTGGCAGTGGCCGCGCTGGTGCTCAACGTGCGCTTCTGGCGCTTGACGCGGCGAGTTGAGCCGTTGCCCGCCGCGACCCGGTAGCCTGTCGCACCAGTGCCTGGCCGCAAAAGGTCGCCCTCAACGGTCGCTCGCCTCGGCCGCGCTCCATCGCCAAGCACCCGGAGCCAGGCCATCCAGCGCATAAGGCCCGATCGCCGCGCGGATCAGCCGCAGCGTGGGGTGGCCCACCGCCGCGGTCATGCGCCGCACCTGTCGGTTGCGCCCTTCGGCAATCGCCAGCTCAATCCAGCTGGTGGGAATGTGCTGACGAAAACGCACCGGTGGATCGCGCGGCCACAGTGCGGCGGGCTCGGGCATGCTGCGCGCGCGAGCGGGCCGGGTGGGGCCGTCGTTCAGCTGCAGGCCCTCGCGCAGGCGGCTCAGCGCGGCCTCATCGGGCACACCCTCGACCTGCACCCAATAGGTCTTCTCCATCTTGTGGCGCGGGTCGCTGATGCGGGCTTGCAGCTGCCCGTCGTTGGTGAGCAGCAGCAGGCCCTCGCTGTCCGCATCCAGCCGGCCCGCCACGTAGACGCCCGGCACATCGATGAAGTCTTTCAAACCCCGCCACCGGCCTTCGGCGGTGAACTGGCTCAGCACGCCGTAGGGCTTGTTGAAACAGATGAGGCGAGGCGCTGAAGCGGTGACCATGGCGGGGAGGTTAGCAGCGGGGGAGTGGTCACCGCAGAAGTGCGAGGCCACACGACACACGCCCCGCCGGGCAGCAGGTCTCAGATTTCCACGATTTCCAGCCGCCCGTTGCGCGCTGCCGCCGCCAAAGCGTGCACCGAGGTCGGCGCGGTGCAGACCAGCAGGTGCCGACCTTGCGGGCCGCCGAGTGCGCAGGCGTAGGCGTTTTGCGAGGTGGTCACGGTGTCTGTGATCTGGCCACCGTCTTCCACCCGGATTACCTGGGGCGCCAGCGCATTCGCCACCCAGATGCCGCCTTGGGCATCGGCGCAAATGCCGTCGGGCGCGACCCCGGCTTCTTTGAGCGAGGCCCAGACGCGGCGGTTCGACAGGCTGCCATCGGGCGCGCGGTCAAACGCGGTGAGCTCAAAGCCCAGCGTCTGCGCCACCACCAGCGTGCGCCCGCCGTTCAGCAATGCCATGCCGTTGGGGAACAGCACCGGCTCGGCCGCCACCGACGCCGTGCCGTCGGCCTTCACATGGGCCAGCCTGCCCAGGAACGGCGACGGGTCGGTGCCCAGCGCCGCCAGCAGGCCTTCCACGCCGTGGGCCATCAGGAACGCATCCAGATCAAAACCGAAGTTGCCCACATAGGCATCGCCCTCGGGCGTCACCAGCATGTCGTTGGCGTGAAAGGTGGCGATGCCGTTCAGGTCGGCGTGCACCGCCAGGTCTTTGCCGGCAGCCCGGCGCAGCACCTGCCGCTTCGTCATCCCCACCACCAGCAGATCGCCATTCGGCAACCAGCCCAGGCCAGAGGGCTGCTCGTCGCCCAGGCTCAGCTCCAGCCGCACATCGCCACTCAGCCCGACCGAACACACCTCGTGCGCATAAAAATCGCTGAACCAGAAACGGTCATCGTGCCAGCGAGGACCTTCGCAGAAGTAGCGCTGGTCGGCGAGGGGGGTGGCAGTGTGGGTGGTCATGGGTGGTCTCCTTGTTTGTGGGGCTGGGTGCGTGGGTTGCTCAAGCGCCCTGGGAGCATCGTGCGCCAGGTCGCAGAGCCCTTCAGTCGGTTGGGGGACAGTTGCAACGCCACCAGCGCTAGGTAGTACGAATGACCTTGGCTAGGGTGGCTGCCTCTGCCATAGGGGCTTGGGCCAAGATCTGAGCAGATCGGCAGCGTTGCCGGGTTGGGTCAGGTCTTTGTCGGTACATTAGGTGCTCGAGCAGCAGGCAACCTGTTGATTTCAAATGAAAAAAATATGAGATCAGTGGTCAGAGTATTCCGCAATGCCCAGCTTGCCCCGCGGGGTTTTCGGAACACGTTGCGTTTGGCGGCTCAAAGGATCCCACCCATATGTCCGGCGACACCTCGTACTACGTTTACGCGCTGAAAGATCCGCGGACTTCACCTGCCATGCCGTTCTACATCGGCAAGGGGACCGGAACGCGCTCGTTCGATCACCTGGTTAAGCCAGACCAGACCCGAAAGGGCCTGAAGCTGTTGATTCAAGAGATCGAGGCCTCTGGCGCTAAGGTGTTGGTCAGTCGGCTGGTTGACGCACTCGATGAGCATCAAGCAATGAAGCTCGAAGCCGAGTTGATTGCCGCGTTCGGAACAATCGACACAGGCGGGATCCTGACCAATTCGGTAGTGCCATCGGGTCTTTCCAAGAAGGCTCGTGGTTCAGTGGTTGTTCCATCTGGAGTCAAAGAGAAAGCTCAAGTCGGCCTCTCGCTGTTGAAGGAAGCAGTGCTTGACCTCGCGAGGGCCAATCCAACCGGAGTTTCAAACTCCGAAACCGCAAGCCTTCTCGGGCTGCGCAGCGACTACGGAGGCGGCTCGAAGGACTACTTGTCATACAGTTTGCTCGGCATCCTCATGCGAGAAGGCAAGCTCGAGCGGTCCAAGACAAACAAGAAGCACGTCTCCCGTGTCGAATGAGGGGAAACTAGGGTCGGATTGCACTTCGCCTCGTTCAACTTTCAGCGACGGTAGCCGATCAAAGACGGCCACACCGTGGCCCTAGGTGAGGGAAGGCGAAGGTGGACTGTTCATCGGTCCCGCCGGCCGGATTAGGCGGTGGTGAACGATCGCCAGCAGATACCATGCCTGCGGTCCGTGTTGGTTGAGAGGAGAAGATCCGTATCCCGCTGTCGATGGCGCAGCGAGATGTTCATGATCTGTGAGCTGTCGGACCGGCGCGTAAAGGGCTACGAGATCGCCGCGATTTATGGAGGTACCTCATGCGCTGCACCTTGCTGGCCCTGGCCACCGTTTCCATCGTCACCCTGTCGCACGCCAAGGTCGACTGCAAGAAGGCCATGACCACGCTGGACATCAACGCGTGTGCGCAGGCTGATTTTGAGGTGGTCGAGAAGAAGTTGAACGACACCTACCGCCGCGTGATGAAGTCGCTCAGCAAGCCCGACGAAGGCCTTGCCTACGCCGAGATCAAGAAGGGCCTGATCGAGGCGCAGCGGGCCTGGGTGGTGTTCCGGCAGAAGGACTGCGATGCCTATTACACGCTGCACGCCTCCGGCACGATCCGCACCGTGATGTACATCGGGTGCATGCAGAACCATGCCGAGCAGCGCATCAAGGCTTTGGAGGAATACGCGCTGTGAACCGCTCCTACCGGAACCGCTGCCACCCCCAGCCGATGCGCATGGCAATCGTGATCGCGCACAACACCGCAAAGCCATAAGCGATCTGCGGGAACCATTGCGGCCAGAGGCACATGGCGGCGAAGGCGATCAGGGTTTCGGTCGCTTCGGTCAGGCCGCCCAGGAAGTAAAAGCTCTTGTCGGGAAATGCGGTGGACGGCACCTGGTGTTTTTCGGCGATGACCGCAAAGGCGAGAAAGCTGCTGCCGGTGCCGATGAAGGCGGCGAGCAGCACGGCGGCGGGCAGGGCGTTGTGCGCGGGGTCGGCGATGGCGAAGGCCAGCGGGATGGACGCGTAGAACAGGAAGTCGAGCGTGATGTCCAGAAAGCCGCCGCGGTCGGTGGGCTGGGTGGCGCGGGCCACCGCGCCGTCCAGCCCGTCCATGAGGCGCGAGGCGAGCAGCAGCCCCAGGCCCAGCAGATAGGCCTGAAATGCAATGGCCACGGCGGCGGCCATGCCGACCACGAAGCCGGTGACGGTGACGGCGTCGGCGCCGATGCCCAGGCGCACCAGCCCTTGCGCTGCCCGGTTGAGCACGGGCTTGATGGCGGACTGGATGGTGCGGTCCAGCATGGCTACTTCAATTCCAACACCAGGGCGGCGTCGGCGATGTCGGCGGCGTCGTGGGTGACGAGCACGGCAGGGATGTTTTGCGCGCGGATGTGGTCGAACACAAAAGCGCGGAACTGGTCGCGCAGCGTAGCGTCGAGCTTGGAAAACGGCTCGTCGAGCAGCAGGGCGCTGGGCCGGGCGAGCAGGGCGCGCATGAGCGCCACGCGGGCGCGCTGGCCGCCGGAGAGCGTGGCCGGGTCGCGCTCGCCGTAGCCGGCCAGTTCGGCGTCGGCCAGTGCTTGCTCCACCTGCTGCCAGCGCTGCGCGCGCGGGCCGGGCGGCACGGCAAACAGCAGGTTCTCGGCCACCGTCATGTGGGCGAACAGCAGCGGGTCCTGAAACAGCAGGCCGATGCCGCGCCGGGCAGTGGGCAGTTGGGTGAGGTCGGTGCCGTCTAGCGTGATGGTGCCGTCGAAGCGCAGGGCCTGCGCGCCCTCGGCCACGCTGTGCAGCGTGCCAGCGATGGCCGCGAGCACCGAGCTCTTGCCGCTGCCGCTGGCGCCCATGAGGGTGAGCGTTTCGCCGGGCGCCACGTCAAAGCGCAGGTCGCGCAGCAGCACGCGCTGGGCGCTGCCGAGTTGCCTGAGGTGAACAGAGAGGGTCATGCCGTGGCCACTCTAAACCGCCGCGGCCGACCCACCCACGCCGCCAGGCCAAAGGCCAGCACCGGCAGCAGAAACTGCAAGCCAGCATAGGCGCTGGTGAGCGAGCGTTGCGCGCCCGCGGCCAGGGTCACGGCCTCGGTGGTCACGGTGGCGAAACGCCCCGCGCCGATGTAGAGCGTGGGCAGGTACTGGGTGACGCTCACCGCAAAGCCCACCGCCGCGCTGGCGGTCAGCGAGCGGCGCAGCAGCGGCCACTTCACCCGCCAGAGAAAAGCGGCGCGGCTGTGACCCAGGCTGTCGCTGAGCTGGGCGGCGCGCGGGTCGAAACCGAGGTAGGCGGGCGATAGCGCGAGCAACACATAGGGCAACACCATCACCGTGTGCGCCAGCATCAGGCCCAGCCACTGGCCTTCCAGCTGCCACTGCAACGCCACGCTGTACAGACCCACCACCCACAACACGGCGGGCAACACCAGCGGCAGGTAGAGCAGCGGGCGCAGCGCCTGGTCCCAGGCGCGCGGGCTGAGTTCCAGCCAGGCCACGCACCACACCAGCGAAAGTGCGGTTGAGGCCAGCGCCAGGCCGAGCGTGGTGCCCACGGTGTCCAGGCTGGCCCAGACGCTGAGCCAGGCCTGGGCGGTGAGTGCCTCGGGCCACAGCGCGGGGAAGCGCCACACGCCGGCCACGCTGCCCACCGCGAGCGCCAGCAGCACGGCGGCATACACACCGCCGAGCAGCCACAGGCCGGGCAGGGTCGCCGCGGTGCGTGTGGGCCGGCCACGCTCGCCGCTGGCACGCCGGGCGCGCCGCGCCATGGTGGCCTGCAGCGCGCGCCAGCCCAGCGCTGCAGCCAACACCGCCAGCGCCAGCACGCCGCCAGCCGCCGCGCCGCGCGCGTTGATGGCCAGGTCGGCGTCTTGCAGCCACTGCCAGGCCAGCACGGCCAGCGTGGGCGGCGAGGCCGGACCAATCACAAGTGCCATGTCGACCACCGTGAGGCCATAGGCCAGCACCGCCAGCAGCGGCCAGAACAGGCGCGGCGCCAGTTGCGGCCAGACCACGCGCCACCAGGCGCGTTGCGGCGAGTAGCCCACCGTCTGCGCCAGCGTGTGCTCGGCGCGCCAGCGCTGGCGCACGTCGTCGCGCTGCAGCTGGGTGGCAGCGGTCCAGAGCAGAAAGGGAATTTCCTTGAGCGTGAGCGCGACGATGAGGCCCAGGCCCCAGGGGTCTTGCGTGGTGGGCCAGGGCGGCGGCCAGTCGAACCCGGTGAGCCAGGGCGAGAGCGCGCGCAGGATCCAGCCGCTGGGCGCGATCAGAAACACCAGACCAATGGCAAACGCCGCATGGGGCGTGGCCAGCATCACGGGCAGACCCCGCAACAAGGCGCCCAGGCGCTGACGAACAAAACCCTGGGCCAGCAGCCCGGCGGTGATCCACCACGCCAGCGCGGTGGAGGCCAGGCCGGTCCACAGTGTGAGGCCGAGTGCGGGCAGCCATTGCGCGTCGCCCATCAGCGACACCCAGGCCGCCGCATCGAACAGCGCGCGCAGCGACAGGGCGGCCACCGCCAGCAAAGGCATGCCAACGAGCAGCAGCAGGGCGGTGGCGGAGGCAGTGCGCAGTGAGCTCAACGGCGAATTCATGCGCCCGAGTCTGGCATCGCCTCAGGCGCGCGGCACGTGGTCAAACCGCGTAGCGACGGGTCCACTCTCGCTCGATCGGCTCCACCCAGGCCGCGTGCGGTTCGGGCAGCGTGGGTGCGCCCTGGGCCACCTGGCCGGGCAAAGGCTTGGCGGGGAACAGCGCGCGATCGGCCGGGGACAGGCGCTTGAGGTCGAGCACAGTCGGGTCGCCCCAGTGGCTGATGTCGGCCTTGCGCGCCTGCGCCTGGGCCGAGAGCAGGAAGTTGGCCACCACCTGCGCGCCGGCCTTGGCGCGCGCGTTGTAAGGAATGGCCACGAAGTGCGTGTTGCCGATGGTGCCTTTGGCGAACTGCCAGGCGATGGTGGACGCGGGCAGGCGCTTGGCCGCGACTTCGTTGGCCGGCTCGTTGGGGTTGAAGGTGAGGGCCAGCAGCAGCTCGCCGTCGGCCATCATCTGGCGGATGGCGGCGGGGTTCTGCGGGAACTGCTTGCCGCCGCGCCACAGGTGCGGGTGCAGCGCATCGAGAAACTGCCACAGGGCGGCGGTCTGCTGGCCAAACGCGGCTTCCACCGGCGGCTTGCTGAGCAGGGCCACATCGCTCACGTGTTCGATCAGCGCCTGTTTGATGAAGGTGGTGCCGGTGAAGTCGGGCAGGCGCGGGTAGGTGATGCGCCCGGGCTGCTGGCGGGCCAGCGCGAGCAGCTCAGCCATGCTTTGGGGCGGCTTGGGCAGACGCTTGCCGTCGGCGAAAAAGGTGAACTGTGCCATGCCCCAGGGTGATTCCATGCCATCGGTGGGCACGGAAAAATCGTTGCGGGTGGTGGGCTTGCCGTCCACATCCACGTAGCGGAAATTGGGCAGGGTTTCGGCGAATGGGCCAAACAGCAGGCTCTCACGTTTCATGGCGGCGAAGTTCTCGCCGTTGATCCACACCAGGTCGACCGTGCCCTCGGTGTCCTTGCGGCCAGCGGTCTTTTCAGCGCGCACGCGCTTGACCACGTCGGCGGTGTCGGTGATCTTCACGTGTTCCAGCTTCACGCCGAAGGTCTTTTGCACCTCAGCGGCGACCCATTGCAAGTACGCGTTGGTCTGCTCGCTGCCAGCCCAGGCGTTCCAGAACACGGTCTGGCCACGCGCGGCTTTCTCGATCTCGGCCCAGTCGGGTGCTTTGGACTGTGCCCAGGCACCGGGCAGGGCAGACGCCGCGGCAGCGCCCAACAGGAGATGGCGGCGCGAGACGGCGGGCAGATTCGAGGCAGGCAGATGCAAAGGCAAAACGGTTCTCCAATTGACAACAAAAAACGCAACGGCGGTTCAGCGGGCGGCGCGGGCCAGACGTCGCTCCAGGCGTGGGCGAATCCAGCCGCAATCGAGGGTCCATTTGCCCAGGCCGTACAGCACCAGCGCCGCGAGCAACACGCCCCAGGTGATGTGCTGCTGCAGCGCGGCGGGTGCGATCTCGGACAGGCTGATCACGGCGACGAAGTTGACCACACTCAGGCCCATGGCCGCAAAACGCCCGGCCAGCCCGAGCAAGAGCAGCACCGGCAACACGAGTTCCCCGCCGGTGCCCATGACCGCCGCCACCTCGGGCGAGAGCAGCGGCACGGCGTATTCGTGGGTGAACAGCAGCACGGTGGTTTCCCAGTCGCGGATCTTGGTGAGGCCTGCGAGGAAAAACACCTGAGCGAGGTAGAGGCGTGCGGCCAGCGCGGCGGGCGCGCGCAGCGCGTCGATGATGCCGGTGAAACCCAGCCAGAGCGATTGGCTGCGGTGCAGCAAGGTGGGTTGGTTCATGGAGTTTCCTTTGAAGCGGTGGGGCTGGCATCGCTCACGCCAATGACCAGGCCGGTGGTCACGGCCTGGGTGAGCCAGACAGAAAGATCAAACGATTGCGTGTCGGTGGTTTCGGTGGCCAGCGCGATGTCGATCGCCGTCTCCAGGTCTTTTCCAGCCAGCAGCTGACTCAGCAGCGATGCCTCAACCGGGGAGAGCAGAGCGATACGCGGTTGCAAGGCCCGGCGCCAGACCAGCGCCGACTCGGCGATGCCTTCGCTGAGGCGCTGGGCGGCTTGCGCCAGGCTGGGCTGGGCGTGTCGGTGCGAGCGCACCAGGCTGGCCACGGGGAAAGCGCTGTGGATCACGGCCGTGCCGGGTGGCAGCGTGAGCGTGAGGCCGCTGGGATCTTCCGCAGCGAGGCGCGCAAAACTGGCGTGATCGGTCACCGCGTCGGCCGCGCTGGCGGCGCGGTGCAGCGCCCATTCCACACGCGCCACGTCAGCGAGGTAGGGCGCATCGAGCAGGGCCTCGCTGTGGGCCAGGAAGTCGGGCAGGCGGTCTCCCCAGTGCGCGAGATCGCCCCGCATGGGCGGGTGCCGATGCCAGAGGTCGCGGGCGAGCGCGACGAAGTTCAATTGGCCGAGCATCATCTCGATGACGGGGTAGGTCGCCGCCAGCGAACGCTCGGCGAGTGCATGGCCATTGGACTGGTAAGCCATCAGGCCGCGCGCCGCCTGTACACCCTGGGTGGTGAACTGGGCCAGCAGGTGCTCGCTGGCGAGGCGCGCGTCGTGGTGCGCGGGATGGGTGAACAAGGCGCTCAACAAAGCCGCTTGCTGGTCATGCAGCGCACTGACGGATGCGTTGCTCATGCGAGCGCGTCCAGCGGGGTTCGGGTGTTGGTGTGCGCTTGGGCGGCGACCTGTCGCGCGCGATCGGCCTCGTCCAGCAGCACCGACAGAGGTGGCACGTCGGTGTCCCATTCGATCAGCGTGGGTACCTGGCCAAAGCGCTGCAGGGCATGGCCGTAGAGCGACCAGACGGCATCCACCACGCAGCTGCCGTGATCGTCGATGACGATGTCGCCGGTGTGCACATGGCCGGCCAGGTGCAGCTCGGCCACGGTGGCGGGGACGATGGCGTCCAGCCATGCTTCGCACGCCGCCAGCGGGTCCAGTGGCTCGCCGCGAAGCTGGGCGTTGAGCGCGTTGACGAAAATATTGTTCACGTCCACCAGGAGTCCACAACCAGTGCGTTTTGCCAGGGTATTGAGGAAGGTGGGTTCGTCCATGTCGGACTCGCGCCACTGCACATAGGCCGACAGGTTTTCGACCGCAATCGGTCGGCGCAGCCGGTCTTGCACCTGCTGCACGTTGGCGCACATGACATCGAGGGCGGCCTTGGTCAGGGGCACGGGCAGCAGATCGGACGCGTGCGCAGGCTGGCCGGCCAGCGGCGCACGAGCGAAGCAGGCGTGGTCGCTCACGCGCACCGGTTCGATGCGGCCGACCAGTTGCGCCAGCTGGTCCAGATGCCAGGCATCAAGGCCGATCGCCGAGCCCAGCGACAGACCGACGCCATGCAGGCTCACGGGGTAGTGCTCTCGCCCCTGATGCAGCACCGACAGGGCCGCACCGCCGTCGGCAAAGAAGTTTTCGGAATGAACCTCGATGAAGTCCAGTGCGGGCTGCTGCTCCAGCAGCGCCGCGTAATGCGGGTGCCGCCACCCGATGCCCACCGCAGCGCCAGCGGGCGCATGCAGGGAGGGCTTCGGCGTGGCGTGCGACATGGCTGATCAGCCCTTCTTCATCATGTCGTCTTTTTTCATCTCGTCCTTCTTCATGTCGTCTTTTTTCATCATGCCGGCCTTGGCTTCTGCCTGGGTCAAACCCTTCATGGAGGCACAGGTGCCGGCGGCGACGTACTTCCACTCGCCTTTGTCGTTGTCCACTTTGGACTGACCGGCGCAGGAGTGCGTGCCGGCGAGGTTGGCGCAATCGTTCTGGCCGGCCTTGGCGATGCCGTAGCACTTTTCTTTACCAGCGTTCTGGGCCAGGGCGGGGCCGGACAGCATGGCGAGGGTCATCAGCGAGGCAGCGGCGGCGGTGATCATGGTGCGTTGGGTCATGGAAAATCTCCTGAAGGGTTGAATTAACCAGGGTGGGCACGTCAGCGACCGCCTCCGGTGCAGTTTCGTCAGCGCACACAGGCGGGTTCTTACAGTGGCCACATAACAAATCTGTGATGTGGCCGCTCACAGCAGCTCGGCGATGCGGTCCCACGCTTCGGGCGGGATGCGCCCGCTGTAGCGCTCCACCAGGCTGCCAGACTTGTCGATCAATACGCCGCTGGGCAACTGCTGGGGCATTTCCAGGTTGGATGTGAATGACGGGCCTGCGGCCCAGACCGAGCGCAGGCGCTGCGCCGCCGGCACGGTCTGGCGCAGCAGGTCTTCGTAGCTGGCCAGGTCGGCCTGGCGGGGGTCCATGTTCACGCCCAGCAGGGTAAAAGGCTGGTTTTGCCAGCCCGCGACGTTGGCGCGCATTTCGTGCATCTTGTCCCGGCAGACCGCACATCCAGTGGACCAGTACAGGAGCAGCACCACGCGCCCGCGCAGTCCGCTCAACCCCAGCGGCGTGCCGTCCACGCTGCTGCCTTCCAGCGTCGGGCCCGGCGCTTCGGCGGGCTGGGCCTGTGCCAACGGCCAGGCCAACGCGGGCAAGCAGGCGAGCAGCTGGCGACGGCTCAGGAGAGGGCTCGGGATCAGGTTTGGTGGCATGGCGGACTCCGGGTGCATCGCATTTTGTCTCGCCATCTGACCAGTCCTTACACTTCAGCCCCAGGATGTCTTTTGCCTTTCCATGCCCATGACCGATTTTGAACAGCAGCTGGTGGCGCTGCGCGAAGACTTGCTGCGCTACGCCCGGCTGCAACTGCGCAACGCCACCTGGGCCGAAGACGCGGTGTCCGACACGCTGCTGGCCGCCCTGGCCAAGCCGCAGGCGTTCGAGGGCCGCTCACAGCTCAAGACCTGGCTGGTGGGCATCCTGAAGCACAAGATCATCGACAGCATGCGCCTGCGCAAGCGCGAGGTGGTGCTGGACGGTGGATCAGAGGACGACGGTTTCGACCCCTTGGAGCACATGGCCTTCAAGGCCGACGGGCATTTCGCCCAGCGCCCATCCGACTGGGGCAACCCGGAGCAGGATCTGGGCAGCCGCCAGTTCATGGCGGTGCTGGATGCCTGCACCGAAAAACTGCCGTCCACCCAAGGGCGTCTGTTCCTCATGCGCGAGTGGCTGGAGCTCTCCAGCGACGAGATCTGTAAGGAACTGGACCTGACCCCGACGAATCTCTACGTTCAGTTGCACCGAGCCCGGCTGCGACTGCGCGAATGTCTGGAACTCAACTGGTTTTCGTCGCGATGAATCGCCTGCTCCGAAAAATGCCCCTGATGCGCACCTGCAAGGAGGTGACCGCGCTCGTGGTGGCGCGCGAGGACCGCGAGCTGCCGGCGCTGGAGCAGGCCGCGCTGCGGGTCCACATGGTGATCTGCAAGGCCTGCCCCAACTTCGAGCGGCAGATGCTGACCATGCGCAACGCGATGAAGCAGTGGCGCCACTACCGCGAGAGCGACTGAGGACTCGGAGACCGTGCTCAGGCCAGCAGGGCCTGCGCGAACTCTCTGGCGTCAAACGTTTCCAGGTCTTCCAGCTTTTCGCCGACACCGATGAAGTAGATCGGCACCGGCTTCTCGCGTGCAATCGCGCAGATCACACCGCCCTTGGCGGTTCCGTCGAGCTTGGTGATCACTAGGCCGGTCAGGCCCAGGGCCTCGTCAAAGGCCTTCACCTGCGCCAGTGCGTTCTGCCCGGTGTTGCCGTCGATCACCAGCAGCACCTCATGAGGGCTGGACGGATCCGCTTTTTGCACCACGCGCTTGATCTTGCGCAGCTCTTCCATCAGGTGCAGCTGCGTGGGCAGACGGCCAGCAGTGTCCACCAGCACCACGTCGCGCCCGCGTGCGCGGCCAGCGGTCACGGCATCAAAACTCACGGCGGCGGGGTCGCCGCCGGCCTGGGTGATGATTTCCACCGTGTTGCGGTCGGCCCAGACCGCGAGCTGCTCACGGGCGGCGGCGCGAAAAGTGTCGGCCGCGGCCAGTAAGACGCTCGCGCCGCTGTTGGCGAGGTGGCGCGTGAGCTTGCCGATGGAGGTGGTCTTGCCCGCGCCGTTGACGCCCGCGACCATGATCACCGTGGGTTTGTGTTCGCCGATCACCAACCGCTTTTGCAGCGGCGTGAGCAGGGCGGTGATGGCATCGGCCAGCAAGCCCTTGACGGCCGCCGGGTCGGTGGTCTTGCTCTCTTTCACGCGCCGCTTGAGATCGGCCAGCAGGTGCTCGGTGGCCTTGACGCCGGTGTCGGCCATGAGCAGCGCGGTTTCCAGCTCTTCGTACAGCGCATCGTCGATCTGGGTGCCGGTGAACACGGTGGCGATGCCGCTGCCGGTCTTGCGCAGGCCGGCCTTGAGCTTGTCCAGCCAGCCCTGGCGGGGTGGTTTGGCCGCGGGCGAGGCTTCGGGCACTGCCGGCGCGGACATGACGGCAGGAGCCGTTGCCGGAATCGGCACCGTTGGCGCGCTGGTCTCGGTGGAGGTATCGGGTGCCGTTTCACCTGCGCTTGCGGGCGGTCTGGCGGGTTCCAGGGCCTTGTCGGCGCTGGGTGGAGGGGATTTTTTTCGAAAGAACGAGAACATTGGCCAATCTCTAGAATCCATTGCATTCTATGAAACGCACCACACCCTTGTCGTCTGCCCGCCTCCTGGCCGGTCTGTTCTTCGTGGCAGGGATCATGATGGCCCAGATGCCCGCGCGAGCATCCACCGCGGCCATTTCGGGCGCATCGCCCACCGCCCAGCAGTTCACCCTCTCCAACGGCATGACGTTGATCGTGCGGCCTGACCGGCGCGCGCCCACGGTGGCCCACATGCTGTGGGTGCGCGTGGGTTCGATGGACGAGGTCGATGGCACATCGGGCGTGGCCCATGTGCTGGAACACATGATGTTCAAGGGCACACCCAGTCTGAAGCCGGGTGAATTCTCGCGCCGCATGGCTGCGCTGGGCGCGCGCGAAAACGCCTTCACCAGCCGCGACGCCACCGCCTACCACCAGCAGCTGCCGGCCGAGAAGCTCGAAGCCGTGATGCGGCTGGAGGCGGACCGCTTCGCCAACAACCAGTGGGCCGACGAAGAGTTTGTGCGCGAGTTGGAGGTGGTGAAGGAAGAGCGCCGCCAACGCACCGAAGAATCGCCGCGCGCGCGCATGTTTGAAGCGCTCAATGCGATCGTGTTCCAGGCCAATCCCTACCGCCGCCCGGTGATCGGCTGGATGAGCGATCTCGACGCGATGACACCGGACGACGCTCGCGCCTTCTACCGCCAGTGGTATGTACCGGGCAATGCCGCGGTGGTGATCGCGGGCGATGTGGACGTGGACCAGGTGAGATCTCTGGCCGAAAAGCACTATGGCGCTATCCCCGCGCGTGCCGTCCCCGCGCGCAAGCCGCGCGAGGAGCCGGAACAGGTGGGCCCTCGGCGCATGGAGTACCGCGCCGCAGCCGACCAGTCGCTGGTCGCGCTGGTCTACAAGGTGCCGCGCTGGACTGGCGGCGAAACGGCCACCGATCAGGACGCGCTGGCGCTGACCGTGTTGTCGGCCGTGCTCAGCGGCTACAGCGGCGCTCGCCTGGAGCGAGCCCTGGTGCAGGGTTCGGGCACGGGCGGCAAGCGCATCGCCGACAGCGCGGGTGCGTCCTACGGTCTCATGGGCCGAGGCCCCCAGCTGTTTTCGCTCTCGGCCGTGCCTGCCACCGGCGTCACCCCCGAAATGGCGGCTGGCGCCCTGAAAGCCGAACTGCAGCGGGTGGCGCGTGAAGGCATTGGCCAGGCTGAGCTCAAGCGTGTCATCACCCAGTGGACGGCGGGTGAGGTGTATCAACTGGATTCGGTGTTCAACCAGGCGCGTGAGCTCGGCAGTTACTGGATCAACGGCATGGATATCCACACCGGCGACCGGCTGATGCAGCGCCTTCGCAGCGTGACACCGGCCCAGGTGCAGTCCGTGGCACAGCGCTATTTCAGCGAGGAACAGCTCACCACCGCGGTGCTCGTGCCCGACGCCAGCAAGCGCCAGGCGGCCGCACCGGCGCGAGCCCCTTCCACACCAGGACGCCACTGATGAACCTCACGCTTTTGGTCTGGCCTGCCGTGGCGCGCCGTCTGGTTCTGGTGGGTGCTGTTGCATGGCTCGCGCTGGCGGGCACTGCGCAGGCCGCCATCCCGATCCAGCACTGGACCCACGCCAGCGGCGCCCGCGTTTACCTGGTGCCCAGCCCCAGCATTCCGATGCTTGACGTGCAGCTCAACTTCGATGGTGGCAGCCGGCGCGACCCGGCGAACCAGGCCGGTCTCGCCAGCATCACCGCCGGTCTTCTGCTCGACGGCGTGGCCGCGCAAGGCGCCCAACCCGCGCTGGACGAAAACCAGCTTGGGGAAGCCTGGGCAGACCTCGGCGCCCAGTTTGGTGCCCAGGCCAGTGACGACCGGTTCAGCTTTTCGCTGCGCACCCTGACCGAGCCTGAGCTGATGCGCGGTGCGGTGGCGCTCGCCGCGCGGCAGATGGCCGCGCCCGCCTGGCCCGAGCGCATCTGGCAGCGCGACCGGGAGCGCGCCCTCGCAGCCCTGAAAGAGGCCGAGAACCGCCCCGGCACCCACGCCGGGCGCGCCTTCTCCCGCGCCGTCTACGGCCAGCACCCCTACGGCCAGGACATCACACCCGCCACGCTGAACGCCATCACCGTGGCCGACATGCGCAGCTTTTATCGTCGCCACGTGGCGGCCTGCCGGGCCCAGGTGAGTCTGGTGGGGGCGATCGACCGCGCACAGGCCGATCAAATCGTGGAGCAATTCATGGCCGCGGTGAAGCCGCACGGCTGTGAACCGCTGCCACCCGTGGCCGAGGTCGCACCGCTGACTCAGGCGGTGGAGCAGCGCCTGCCGTTTGATGCAGCTCAGGCTCAGGTGCTGATCGGTCAACCTGGTGTCAAGCGCGACGACCCTGACTTCTTCCCGCTCATCGTGGGCAACCACATCCTGGGTGGTGGCGGCTTTGTGTCGCGCCTCACCACCGAAGTGCGCGAGAAGCGGGGCTTGAGCTACAGCGTCTACAGCTACTTTTCCCCAGGCCTGCACGCAGGCGCGTTCCAGCTCGGCCTGAGCACACGACCCGACCAAGCCGATCAGGCGATCGCCGTCGCGCGTGAAGTGGTGCAGCGTTTCGTGGCCGAGGGACCGACCGAAGCCGAGTTGCAGGCCGCCAAGGACAACCTCGTCAACGGCTTTGCGTTGCGCATCGACAGCAACAAGAAGCTGCTTGACAACGTATCCAACATCGCCTGGAACGACTTGCCACTCGACTACCTGGACCGCTGGACCCAGAAGGTTCAGCAGGTGAGCCTGGCCGACATCCGCCGCGCGTTTTCCCGCGTGATCCAGCCAGAGCGCATGGTCACCGTGGTGGTGGGCGCCAAGCCCTGATCGGGCCTGTCATCAGGCCGTCGGGTTCGCGGCGTAAGCTCGGGCCATGAAGCCCTCCAAACCACCTCGCACCGCTGCCGCACCCCAGGAAGTGCGCCTGATCGGCGGGCGCTGGAAGCGCACACCGCTGCCGGTGCTGCAGCGTCCCGGCTTGCGCCCCACGCCGGCGCGGGTGCGTGAGACCCTGTTCAACTGGCTGGGCCAGGACCTGAGCGGCTGGCGTTGCGTGGACGCCTTTGCTGGCACCGGTGCGCTGGGGCTGGAAGCGGCTTCGCGGGGCGCAGCCGAGGTGGTGCTGGTGGAGCAGGACGCGGCGCTGCTGGCCCGCCTGAACCAGCTCAAGGCGCGGTTGCAGGATGCGCAAGCCCTGCGCATCGAGCGTGGCGACGCAGTGGCCTCCCTGAGACAGCGAGCCGGACAAGGGCTGGACCTGGTGTTTCTGGATCCACCGTTTGCCGAGGGTGAGAACGAAGCGCTGTTCACGGCGGCCCTGCTGGCCGCCCGCGCCACCCTGCGCCCCGAGGGCCTTATTTACCTGGAAGCGCCTCACCCCTGGAGCGCAGAAGCGCTGGACCCGCTGGGCCTGGAGGTCCATCGGCAAGGCAAGGCCGGCGCGGTGGCCTTTCACCTGTTGCGGCTACTGAGTGCCCAGTGAGGCGTTGGGCACGAGGCCTCACGCATAATCCTTTCCATGGACACGGCCACGCCCCGCATCGCGGTTTACAGCGGCACCTTCGACCCCGTCACCCGCGGGCACGAGGACGTGGCGCGGCGCGCGGCGCAGCTGTTTGACGAGGTGATCATCGCGGTGGCCATGGCGCACCACAAAAAGACCCGCTTTGGCCTGAAGGACCGGCTCGCGATGGCCAGTGAGGCGGCCGCCCAGCTGCCAGGCCAGGTGCGCGTGCTGCCGTTTGACGGCCTCATCATGGATTTCTGCCGCGAGCAGCGCGCTTGTGCGGTGGTGCGCGGCATCCGCAACCTGACCGACTTTGATTACGAAGCGCAAATGGCCGCGATGAACCGCAAGCTGCTGCCCTCGGTCGAAACCGTGTTCTTGCTGCCTGATGCGCCGTTGCAGTGCATCTCCAGCACGCTGGTGCGCGAAATATCCTATCTGGGAGGCGATGTGTCTCAGATGGTGAGCCCCCATGTGGCCGCTCGCCTGCTTACGCCTCCGGTGCAGGCCTAGCCATGCAAAGCGCTTTTGCCTGTTCCGAGATCACTGGGAGTACGCCGTGGCTTTGATGATCACCGACGAGTGCATCAACTGCGATGTGTGCGAACCCGAATGCCCGAACCAGGCGATCTACATGGGCGAGGAGATCTACGAGATCGATCCGTCCAAGTGCACCGAGTGCGTGGGGCATTTCGACGAGCCGCAATGTGTCCAGGTCTGCCCGGTGAGCTGCATTCCCATTCACCCCGACCATGTGGAGTCGCGCGAGACGCTGTGGCAGAAGTACCAGCGCCTGCAGGGCGAGGCTCAGCCAGCGGGATCGGGGTCTGCCAGGCCTTCGCCGGCCTCGTCCGGGGGCGGTGTCTGATCGTCGGCTGAAGCCTTGGGCACAGGGCGCGCTGGCTTGGGCCGAGGGGGCTTGCTGGTGTGGATCAGCGCGGTGGCCTTGTCCATCTCGCCCGCGATCAGGTGGGGCAGTGCCTTCAGGCAACGGTCCAGCGTCTGTGCGATGGCGATTCGGTCATCTGGGGAAGGTTTCTTCAGCACCCAGTTGGCCACCTCGCTCTTGTTGCCAGGATGACCGATGCCGATGCGCAGACGCCAGTAGTCGGCGCTGCCGAGCTGGCCGTGGATGTCGCGCAACCCGTTGTGGCCTGCGTGACCGCCTCCACGCTTGAGCTTGGCTTCACCCGGTGGCAGGTCGAGCTCGTCGTGCACCACGAGCACTTCTTCGGGCGTGATCTTGTAGAAGCGCGCCACCGAGGCGACACATTTGCCCGAGAGGTTCATGAAGGTCTGAGGTTCGGTCAGCCACACCGTTTGCCCCGCCACGTTGGCGCGACCCAGCAGGCCAAAGTGCCCGCGCTCCATTTGCAGCGGCGTCTTGAGCGCCCGCGCCACCTCATCGACCCACCAGAAGCCGGCGTTGTGGCGAGTGTCTTCGTATTCGGGACCCGGGTTGCCCAGGCCGGCGATGAGTCGGATCATGGTCGGGATTATGGGTGAGCCAAAAAGCAACAGCCCGCGTGAGCGGGCTGCTGTGCGGGCTGGGTGGCTGGGACCTGTTGCCCCGCCCCATCGGCCGGCTTACTTTTTCTTCTTGCCTTTTTTGTCGTCGGCAGGTGCGGCATCCACCGGAGCGGCCACGACCTCTTCCACCTTCGGTGGCACCAGGGTGGCCACCGTCAGGTTGGTGCGGCCGTGGGTGACTCGCTTGATGCCCTTGGGCATGACGAGGTCGCGGGCGTGGATGGTGTCGCCCTTCTTGGCATTGCCCAGGTCCACCTCGATGAATTCGGGCAGTTGCATGGCCAGGCATTCCACTTCAATCTCGGTCATGACGTGGTTGACCACGCACTTGTCGGTTTTGACCGCTTCCGAGTTCTCGGCGTTGACAAAGTGCAGCGGCACTTTCTTGTGCAGCCGGGTTTTTTCGTCCACGCGCTGGAAGTCCACGTGCAGCACCTGCGGCTTGTAGGGGTGGTACTGCACATCGCGCAGCAGCACTTTGTGGGTCTTGCCAGCCAGCTCCATGTCGAGAATGGAGGCGTGGAACGTCTCCTTCTTCAACGCGTGCCACAAGGCGTTGTGATCCAGTTCGATGGTGACCGGTGCGGCCTCGCCACCAAACACGATACCGGGCGCGCGACCGGTGTTGCGCAGACGGCGGCTCGCACCCGTACCCTGCTTGGCGCGCTCAAAAGCGACAAATTGCATGACTGACTCCTGTTGAGGGGTTCCGCGACCAGAACGCCTCGGGTTGAAAAGAACCGTGCCGATTGCACAGTTCGCTTTTTGCTGCCGTCAGAACAGGTTGTCCTGATCGGCAAACAAACTCATGACCGACTCACCCGAGGCAATGCGCGCGATGGTTTCGGCCATCAACGGTGCCACGGAGAGCTGGCGGATCTTCTTGCAGGCCTGGGCGGCTTGCGACAAGGGAATGGTGTTGGTCACGACCACTTCATCCAGTGCGTCGCCTTTGGCGATGCGTTCGATGGCGGGACCGGAAAAGATGGGGTGGGTGCAGTAGGCGTAGACGTTCTTGGCGCCGCGCTCCTTGAGCACCTCGGCCGCCTTCACCAGGGTGCCGGCGGTGTCGATCATGTCATCCATGATCACGCAGTTACGGCCTTCGATGTCGCCGATGACGTGCATCACTTCCGACACGTTGGCCTTGGGACGGCGCTTGTCGATGATGGCCATGTCGCAGTTGAGCTGCTTGGCCAGCGCACGTGCGCGCACCACGCCACCCACATCCGGCGAGACCACCAGCAGGTCGGTGTAGTTCTTCTGGCGCAGATCGCCCAGCAACACCGGCGAGGCGTAGATGTTGTCCACCGGAATGTCGAAAAAGCCCTGGATCTGGTCCGCGTGCAGGTCCATGGTGAGTACGCGGCTCACGCCCACAGCCTGCAGCATGTTGGCCACGACCTTGGCCGATATCGGCACGCGACTGGAGCGCGGACGGCGGTCCTGGCGGGCATAGCCGTAGTAGGGAATCACCGCAGAGATGCTGACCGCAGACGCGCGCTTGAGCGCGTCGACCATGATGATGAGCTCCATCAGGTTTTCGTTGGTCGGGGCACAGGTGGACTGGATCACGAACGCGTGGCGAGCGCGCACGTTCTGGGTGATCTCCACCGTGACTTCGCCATCCGAGAACCGACCCACATTGGCCGAGCCGAGCTGGGTACCCAGACTGTGTGCGATCTCCGCAGCCAACACCGGGTTGGCGTTGCCGGTGAAGATCATGAAGTCCGGAGGCTGAACCTGCATGGCGGTGTAAGCTGCATCCATAGCGTTGAAGCGCGGCGCTGGCGGTGTTTGCAGCGGCAGACCCGGTGCGTGATGTGAACAAAGTGAGTGGCAGGGGAGGAAGGACTCGAACCCTCGCATGCTGGAATCAAAATCCAGTGCCTTTACCAACTTGGCGACTCCCCTACGCAGGTCAACTGATCGGCACCAAGGCTGTTTCAGTCCACCCAAAAACGTCGCAGGTCACGCATCAACTGCCCGAACTGATGCGAAATCCGATTCTAATCGGAACACCAGTCCAGCAATGGATGCGCATCCATGTTGCTGCAGACTTGAACCACCCAATGCGGCGGGGCATCGGAGAAGTCCATCGCCTGCGGCAGCTGCGCAAAAACCGCGGTGCCCGAGCCGGTCATTCGGCCCTGCAGGCCGTGGGTTGCAAGCCACTGCAGGCATTCCGACATCTCCGGGCACAAGCGCTCTACCACCGGTTGCAAGTCGTTGTGGCCAAAATCCAGCAATTGCCCGATTTCGCACCGCAACGGCACAAACTGTTGGTCGGTTTGGTCTTTTGCAGCAAAGCCTTGGATTGTAGCAGTTTCCGTGTCGCGTTTGAGTGAGGCGTCACCAAAGATGCGTGGGGTGGAAGCACCTGCTGGTGGCTTGACCACCACAAATCGGGCAGGCGCCAGCGAGATCGGTGTGATCTGCTCGCCCACGCCTTCCACCCAGGCGTTGCGCCCGTACACGAAAAATGGAACGTCGGCGCCGAGCTGGAGGCCGATCTCGGCCAGCTGGTGTCGGCGCAGCCCCAGGCCCCAGAGCCGGTTGAGCGCCAGCAGGCAGCTGGCGGCATCGGATGAGCCGCCGCCCAGGCCCGCTTCGGCCGGCAAACGCTTGTCCAGACCGATGTGCACCCCGAAAGAACAGCCCGTCACCCTTTGAAGCGTCCTGGCCGCCTGGGTGCACAGGTCATCGGCCGGCAGACCAACACCGCTCAGGTCTTCCCGGCTGATCTGACCGCTCGCTCGCCGTTCAAAATGCAGGCGGTCACTCCAGTCAATCAACATGAAGGCCGACTGCAGCAGGTGGTAGCCATCTGGGCGGCGACCGGTGATGTGCAAAAACAGGTTGAGTTTGGCTGGCGCCGGCACATCGTGCAGCGAGTTCATTGGTTTGACAGCCCCTGACGTCGTCATGGCAAAAACAGCAGGCGCAGCTCGGCGGTGGGCAAGGGGCTTTCGCGTCGCGCAGTGATACGGCCTTGGCTTTGTTGAGACAGGTCAGCTGTCCAGCCCGCGCTTGCCGGGTTGTCGCCACGCAGCCAGCCGAACAGGGCCGCCACAGGAAGCGCGGTGCCGCTGAGCTCGGTGGTGAGCTCGTCCAGGCTGGCGCGGCGCTGTACCTGACCACCTTGCTGCAACTCTGCCCCCGCTGATGACCAGCGCACCTGGGCGATCGTATTGCCCAATGGCGAGCTGAGCAGCAGTTCGCCGGCGTCGGGCGCGCCGCGCAGGTCGAAGCCGGCAGAGAACGACTGAGGCGGGACGCTGTCCACGCGCAAGGCCAGCCGCCCGCTCCAGGCTTCAGTCTTTGAGGAGCTTGAGTCCGGCGGCGTCGCACAGGCCACCAGCACAAGCGGCGCAGCCAACAGACCACCCAGCAGCCGGCGACGCTGGGCGAGGCCGGCCGGCGCTGTCGGGTCGCTCACGGTTTGACCTGAAATCGCTTGAGCGTTTCTTGCAGGGTCTCGTTGTCGCTCGCCAGCAAGAGACCCTCACGCCAGATCTTGAGCGCCTGTTCGCGCTGTCCCAGCACCCACAGCACCTCACCCAGGTGGGCAGCGATCTCGGCGTCGGGCCGCTTGGCGTAGGCCGCCTGCAGAATCTCCAGTGCGCGCTCGTTGTTGCCCAGGCGGTATTCGACCCAGGCCAGGCTGTCTTGGATGTAGGCGTCGTTGGGCGCCAGCGACACCGCCTTTTCGATCAGCTGCTTGGCCTCAGGCAGGCGGATGTTGCGGTCTGCCAGCGAGTACCCCAGCGCGTTGTAGGCATGGTGGTAGTCGGGCCTGGCGGCAATCAGCTGGCGCAACAACCGCTCCATCTCGGGCAGGCGGTCGGCCTTCTCGGCCATCATGGCCTGGTCGTAAAGCAGGTCGGTGTCTTGCGGGAAGCGCTTGACCGCCTCGCCGTACACCTCATATGACGCCTCGTACAGCTTGAGGTCGCGCAGCAGCCGCGCCTCGGCCACCAGCTTCAGGCGCGCGTCACCCTCGCGCCGCTCCGGCTGGTTGCGCAGCAGCGCACGTGCCTGGTCAAGCTGCCCCTGGCGTGCCAGCAGCGAGGCGCGCCGCATCTGTGCCTCCATGATGTCGTCGGCATTTTCGATCCGGTCCAGCCAGGCGTTGGCGGCGGAGAAGTCTTTCTGCTTCTCGGCGATTTGTGCCATCAGCAGGTAGGCCTGGGTGAGTCCGCGCGCAGTGCGCTCGTTGCTGGACTGGCGAGCCAGCGTCATGTAGGTCTGCAGGGATTGCGTGGCCGCGGGCAGGGCGTTGGACTGCACCTGCAAGGTGGCCAGGAGCAGCCAGGGTTCAGGGAGGTCGGGATGGCGGGCGGTGAGCGCGTCCAGCTGGGTGCGCGCTTCGGCGCTGCGCTGCAGGTCCAGCAGCGCGCGGGCGTAGTTCAGGGCGACCGAGTGTTCGCGTGTTCCGGCGCCCGTTTCGGCGGCTTTCAGATGACGCAGGATGACCGCTTCAGCGTCGGCCTGCCCGCGCTCGAACAGCTCCAGCGCCAGCAAGGCGGGAAAAGGCGAGGCCGGGTCGGCTGCATGACCCTGGCGCATGGATGCCAGCGCAGCCGGCTCCTGCTCGGCCGCTAGCTGCATGCGACCAATGGTGGTCCAGGTCGCTGCCGCCCGGTCGTTCCTGCTCAACGAGTCGCTCAGTGCTTCGCGCACGGCCGCGAGCGCCGCCGCCTTGTCGGGAATGCGGGCGTAGGTCTGCGGGATGGCGTTGAGGGTGTTGTTGCGTTCGTTCGCCGGGCTGCGCTCGACGATAGCTCGCAACACCGGCGGGGTTTCGCTCACCCGATTGAGAGCCAGCAGAATCTGAAGCAGGTAGCGGTCGGCCTCGGGGTCTTGCGGCAGGTCGGCAGACCAGGCGCGCGCAGCGGTCAGGGCAGCCTCTCCCGAGCGGTTTTGCAGTGCCACCTCGACCGCACGGCGGAACAGCGCGGGATCGCGTTGCTTGCGGGCGGCATCGAGCAGCAGCGAGAAACCCGCGCCTGCGTCACCATCGCGCACCTTGAGTTCGCCGAGCAGCAGTTGGTAAAAAAGGGGCGCGGTGAGTGCCGAGTTGGTCACCCCAGGCGCCGCCTGGGTCGGCGCCGGTGTCGCAGTTTGGGCGTGAAGGGGCGTGGCGCTCACCAGCAGTCCCACCGCCGCCGCCAGCATCCAGCCGACCTCGCTGCGCACCGGTTTATCAGAGAAGGACTCGGCCTGATCGGCGCGGCGCAAAGTGGTCATCGGGTCATGATAATGGAAGGCCAAAGAGCCCGTGCCTTGAGATTCCATGGCCCCACGGGCGTTCCCGAACCCTGAGTCAACGAACGGTTTTCATGCCCGAACTGCCCGAAGTCGAAGTTACCCGCCGCAGCTTTGCCGATCGCATCGCCGGTGCCCGCATCATCGACCTGCAACTGGGCAAACCCTTGCGCTGGCCTCTGGGAGTGGAGCGCGAGCGTTTGATCGGGCAGGTGGTGCAATCGGTAGGCAGGCGCGGTAAGTATCTGTTGGTGGAGCTGGGCGAAGGCTGCCTGCTGTTGCACCTGGGCATGTCGGGCAGCCTGCAGTTTGCAGCCGAGCTGCCGCCGCGCGGCACGCACGACCACTTCGAACTGGTGACCACGCGTGGACGGTTGCGGTTGCACGATCCCAGAAGGTTTGGGGCGGTGGTATTCGCCGCGACCCTGGACGACCCGGTAGCGCAAAAGCTGCTGGGCGGGCTCGGCGTGGAGCCGCTGGAGGCCGGTTTTGATCCGGTGTCCTTTCACCAGCGGCTGAAACAGCGGCGTGCCAGCATCAAGCAGGTGCTGTTGGCCGGCGACATCGTGGTGGGTGTAGGCAACATCTATGCTTCCGAGGCCTTGTACCTTGCCGGCATCCGCCCCACCCGGCGCGCCGATCAGCTGAGCAAACCCGCCGCACGTCGGTTGCATCAAGCCGTGGTGACGGTGCTGCAGCGCGCGCTGGCGCTGGGTGGCAGCACGCTGCGAGATTTCTCCAGCGCCGAAGGTCAGAGCGGCTACTTTCAGCTCGATGCCATGGTCTACGGCCGCTCGGGCCAGCCCTGCCGCGTTTGCGGGACACGGGTCAAGACCCTTCGCCAGGGTCAGAGGTCGAGCTTTTTTTGCCCGGTCTGTCAGAAGCCCTGAGCCGTGGCCAGGCCCCATTCCGTGAATTTTCCGCTGTTGGCGGCCGCGGGTGCGATGCTATATTGACTGATTCCTTCAGAGCACGGTGTATGAGCTTCATTCAGGATTTCGACGAGCACGGGGCTTGGCGCAAGCAGTTTGCTTTGCGGCTCAAGCTCTTGTCCGAGTGGCTGATCGATCATGACCTCATGCAGCCTGGCGTGCGCGATCGCTTGGAGCAGCTTCACGCCGAGGTCAAGAGCGACAAGATCATGGTGGCCTTTGTCGCCGAGTTCTCGCGCGGCAAGTCAGAGCTGATCAACGCGGTCTTTTTCGCTGGTTACGGTCGGCGCATCATGCCGGCAAGCGCCGGGCGCACCACCATGTGCCCCACCGAGCTGTCCTACGACGCCGAGATTCCGCCCTGCCTGCGGCTGCTGCCGATCGAGACACGCCTGCAACCCCAGTCGCTGCTGGACTGGAGAAGTGCACCCAACAAATGGGAGCGGGTCGACCTGGATGTGAACGATCCCAAGCAGCTGGCCAAGGCGATTCACAAGGTGGCCGAAGTGCGTCGGGTCAGCCGGGCCGAAGCGGCCTCGCTCGGCTTCTGGAATGAAGAGACGCCAGAAGACAATCCGCTGCCCGGTCCGGACGGGTTGATCGAAGTGCCGAAGTGGCGCCATGCGCTGATCAACATGGCGCACCCGCTGCTCAAGCAGGGCCTGGTGATACTGGACACGCCAGGGCTCAACGCCATCGGCGCTGAGCCCGAGCTCACGGTGAGCCTGTTGCCGCAAGCGCACGCGGTGGTGTTCATTCTCGCGGCCGACACCGGTGTGACCAAATCCGACCTGACCATCTGGCGTCAGCACCTGGCCACGCTGGGCGAAGGGCGCGAAGCGCGGCTCGTGGTGCTCAACAAGATTGACACCATGTGGGATGCCCTGAGCACCCCCGAGCAGGTTCAGCTGCAAATCGCGTCGCAGCGCACCGATTCGGCCGACATCCTGGGCCTGTCACCACGGCAGGTGCTGGCAGTGTCGGCGCAGAAAGGCCTGCTGGCCAAGGTCAACCGCGACGAGAAGCTGCTGGAGGCCAGCAACCTGCTGGAGCTGGAGGCAGCGCTTGGCGTTGGCCTTCTGGGACAGCGCCGCAAGATCCTCACCGCTGCCGTTTCGTCTGGCATCGACGCCTTGCGCGACGAAACCGGGCGGCTGGTGCACATCCGGGCGCGTGATCTGGTGGAGCAAGTGCAGGAGCTGGAAGGTCTGCGCGGCAAGAATGCCGGTGTGATCAAGCAGATGCGTTTGCGGATTGAGCAAGAACAGGCTGACTTCGACGCCAGCGGCGCCAAGATCCAGGCAGTGCGTTCGGTGCACCTGCGGCTGCTCAAAGACCTGTTTGATCTGTTGAGCGCGACCCAACTCAAGACCGAAGTGATGGAGCTGGCGCGCGCGCTCAAGCAGCCTGGCGTCAAGCTGGGCGTGCGGCGCGTGTACGGCCACACTTTTGACCGTCTGCGCGCCGGCCTGCAGCAGGCTGACCGCCTGGCGGGCGAAATCCAGTCCATGCTGGAAGGCAGCTTCAAGGGTTTGAACGCGGAGTACGGGTTTTCCTTGCAGGCGCCTGAGCCTCCCCATCTGGCCCAGTACATCAAAGAGCTCGACCTGGTCGAGAAGAGCCACTTGCAGTACCTGAGCCTGGGCAATGCCTTGCGCCTGGCCCAGCCCGAATTTGGCGAACGCCTGGCGCGTGCGCTGATGAGCCGCTTGCGCGTGGTTTTCGAGAGCGCGGTCAACCAGGTCGAACTCTGGAACAAGTCGGCTGCTGCCCAGCTTGATGCTCAGCTGCGCGAACGCCGGCGCAATTTTGGTCGTCGCATCGAAGCGGTCTCGCGCATTCAGCAGGCGGCTGGTGGGCTCAACGAGCGCATTCGCGAGCTTCAGATGCAGCAGGCCGAGCTCAACCTGCTCGACGCCAAGCTCACCGAGCTCACCGACCACCTGCTGGCCTCGCCTGAAGAAGCCCCGGCCGAAGTCGCGCTCGCATGAGCGCCTTGCCCGCGGCGGCGGGCCAGGACCCGCTGCCGGCCGCGTTTGCGCCGCGCCTGATCGCCTGGCAACGGGAACATGGTCGGCACGGTCTGCCCTGGCAGCAGACGCGAGACCCTTACCGGGTCTGGTTGTCCGAGGTCATGCTTCAGCAGACCCAGGTGAGCACTGTGCTCACCTATTTCGACCGTTTTCTGCAGCGATTTCCCGACGTCCATTCGCTGGCTGAGGCGCCCGCCGACGCCGTGATGAGTCTGTGGGCCGGGCTGGGTTACTACTCCAGGGCCCGCAACCTGCATCGATGCGCCCAGGTGGTGGTGCAAGACCATGGCGGTGTGTTTCCCCCAGCAGCGGCCCAGTTGCAGACATTGCCGGGCATTGGCGCCTCGACTGCGGCGGCCATCGCGGCGTTCTGTTTTGGCGAGCGGGTGTCCATCGTGGATGGCAATGTGCGGCGGGTGCTGGCGCGATTGCTGGCGTTTGATCAGGATCTTGCACAGGCGGCGAGTCAGCGCCAGCTCTGGGCGCTGGCGCAGGGCCTGCTGCCGCCATCTCCCACGCCGGCCGACATGAGTGCCTACACGCAAGGTCTGATGGATCTGGGCGCCACCGTGTGCCGGCGCAGCCAGCCGCTGTGTGAACGGTGCCCGGTGCAGGCGCTCTGTCAGGCCCGTTCGAATCAGACAGTGACGCAGTTTCCGGTGAAGTCATCCAGGGTCAAGCGCCGCGCGGAAAGCTGGTGGTTGCTGGTGCTGAAAAGCCCTTCGCTGGTCCCGGACGGCATGGATTTCTGGCTGGAACGCCGTCCCGCGCCTGGCATCTGGGCTGGGCTCTTCTGTCCGCCGGTGCTGGGCAGCGAAGCCGAGCTGCAGCAGCGTGTGCCGGCGCAAGCCTGGCAGGCGGCTCAGCACTTGCCGGCGATGACCCACAACCTGACCCACCGCGAGCTGCGGCTGTATCCGGTGGTGGTTAAGGTGGACCGCGCGTTGGTCTCCGAGCGGCAGGCGCCAGGCGTGTGGGTGAACGTTGCGGAACTGGCTGCGCTTGGCTTGCCCGCGCCCGTGCGCAGTCTGTACCAGCAGCTCGCGAGCTGAGACCAAGACGCGAGTCAGCCGACGTCGGTGGCGCGTTGGGTGCGCGCCGGCCAGTCGCCGATTTCCCGGTGGCGCACCCGGGTGGACCAGTCGGATGCAAAGGTTTGGGACAGCGCCTCGGCCAGGTAGACCGAGCGGTGCTGGCCCCCGGTGCAACCAATGGCCACTGTGACGTAGCTGCGGTGATCACGCAACATTTGCGGCAACCAGTCGCGCAGGAAGTCGGTGAGCTGATCCCGCATGCGCAGCACCTCGGGTTGTGCCGCCAGAAAACGGGCCACAGGAGCGTCTCGCCCGGTCAGGGCTTTCAGCTCGGGCTCGTAGTGCGGGTTCGGCAGCATGCGCACATCAAAGACAAAGTCGGCGTCCATGGGGATGCCGCGCTTGAACGCAAACGATTCGAACACCAGTGTGAGCGGCGCCTGCGTGGCACCCAGCAAGTCCTTGATCTGGCTGCGCAGCTGGGCCGGTCGGATCAGGCTGGTATCGAACACCAGCGCCTGCTCGCGCAGCTCGGCCAACAGTTCACGTTCGTGCTCGATGGCGTCGGTGAGCGCGCGGTGCTGGTCGTTGGCGCTCTTGAGCGAGAGCGGGTGCACGCGGCGGGTCTCGGAGAACCGGCGCACCAGCGTGTCGGTGGTCGCGTCGAGGAACACGGTTGTCAGGTGAACGCTGCGCTGAGGGCGGTTCTGCAGCAGTGCCAGGCGTTGTGGCAGACCGGGTAGCGAGCCGGCACTGCGCACATCCATGGCGATCGCCACCTTGTCCGCGCGCAGGCCTTGCTCAAGCGAGATGAAGGCCTCCAGCAGCTCGGGTGGCAGGTTGTCGACACAGTAAAAGCCCACGTCTTCCAGCGCGGTCAGCGCGACTGACTTGCCCGAGCCGGACATGCCTGTGACCAGCACCAGTCGGATGGGAGATTCTTGCGGATCGTTCATGGCGCAGGTCTCAGGAAGTCAGCATTTCGCGCGCATGCGCCAGCGATGCTGCTGAAGCATCACCGCCTCCGAGCATGCGGGCCAGTTCGCTCACCCTGGCGTCTTCTGCAATTGTCTGGACCGAACTCAGCGTCTGGCGCCCACTGCGCTGCTTGCTCACCAGCAAGTGGTGGTCGGCGCTGGCGGCGACCTGGGGCAAGTGGGTGACCGCCAGCACCTGCCGATCCCGACCGAGCTGGCGCAGCAGATGACCCACGGTCTGTGCCACCGCGCCACCCACGCCGGCGTCGACCTCGTCAAAAATCAGGGTCGGCGCCTGCCCCAGCTGGCTGGTGATGACCGAGATGGCCAAAGCGATACGCGAGAGTTCGCCCCCTGAGGCGACCTTGCCCACGGGACGCGGTGTCGCACCAGCGTGGCCCGCGACGAGAAACTCCACCTGCTCCCAGCCGTGTGCTTGCGGTTCGTCCAGGCGCTGCAGGCTCACCTCAAAGCGCCCGCCGCCCATGCCCAGAGTCTGCATGGTGGCGGTGACCGCTTTTGACAGGCGTGGTGCAGCCTGCTGGCGCAACCGGCTGAGTGCCTGGATCTCGGCGTCAAAAGTCTGCCAGGCTTTTCGCTCTGCGCGCTGCAGGGCATCGAGATCAAGCGCCTGGTCGATCTGGGCGAGTTCCGCGCGCCATTGGGCATGCAGATCGGCCAGATCCTCGGGCGCGCTGCGGTAGCGCCGTGCCAGCGCCATCCACTGCGACAGCCGATTGTCGAGTCGGGCCAGACTGGCTGGGTCCTGGTCGGTGTGGCGCGCGACCTGATTCAGGCTGTGCACGATGTCCTGCACCTGAGCCAGCGCCGCCTCCAGCGTTTCGACGCTCTGGGCAAATGCGGGTTCGATGTGTGCCTGAGCGCGCAAGGCGGTGAGAGCCCGATGGATCAGGGCGATCGCGCTGTCTTCCTGGTCGTCCAGCAAGCGGGCAGCCAGCTCTGCGGCGTCAATCAAGCCCTGCGCATTGGCCAGTCGCCCGTGTTGCGCATTGAGTTCGCTCCATTCTTCAGGCCTGGGGCTGAGCTTGTCCAGTTCGGTGATCTGCCAGCTCAGGCGTTCGCTGTCGTGCCGCAAGCTGTTCTGGCGTTCGGTGGCGGCTTGAAGCGCTTTGCGTTGCTCGCGCCAGTGAGCCCAGGCGGTATGCGCCGAAGTGCCATCGATGCCGGCGTAGGCGTCCAGCAATTCGCGAACCGCGGCGGCACGCGTCAGGCATTGCCAGGCGTGTTGTCCGTGGATGTCCACCAGATCGTCGGCCAGGGCCTTGAGCTGGCTCATGGTTGCCGCGCCACCGTTGATCCAGGCACGGCTGCGGCCATCGGCATCGACCGTGCGGCGCAGCAGCAGACTGTCTTCGATGGGGAATCCCTGGTCTTCGAGCCACGCTGCCACTTTGTCGCCGATATCGAATTCGGCCGCGATTTCGCAGCGCGCCGCACCCTCGCGCACCACGCCGCTTTCAGCGCGCGCGCCAAGCGCGAGCTGCAAGGCGTCGATCAGGATGGATTTGCCCGCGCCGGTTTCTCCGGTCAACACCGAAAAGCCGGTGGACAGGTCCAGGTCGAGGGATTGCACGATGACGAAGTCGCGCAAGGCTATGCGTCGAAGGCTCATGAAGCGGGGACGTTGGCAGGTCCGGGCAGGACGGAACGAAGCCACTATTCTGACCGGGAAATCAGGCGCCTTCGTTCCAGTGAAGTTTCTTTCGCAGCGTGTCGAAGTAACTCCAGCCCACCGGGTGCAGCAGGCGCAGCGCATGCTCCGAGCGGCGCACGACGATGCGGTCGCCATGCAGCAGGCTGGTGAGCGACTGCATGTCGAAATTGGCACTGGCGTCTTTGCCCGAGACGATCTCGACAGCGATCTCGCTGTGCGACGGCAGCACGATGGTCCGGTTGGACAAGGTGTGGGGCGCGATGGGCACCAGCACCCAGCCAGCGATGGACGGGTGCAGCAGCGGTCCGCCGGCCGACAGCGCGTAGGCGGTGGAACCCGTGGGGGACGCGATGATCAGGCCATCAGCCCGTTGGTTGGCCACAAAATGCCCGTCCACCTCCACCCGCAATTCGATCATGCTGGCCACGCCACCCCGGTTGACCACCACGTCGTTGAGGGCGGTGGCCTCGAACACGCAGCGCCCGTCGCGCCAGACCGACGCTGCCATGAGGGCACGCGCGTCTTCTTCGTATGCACCGTGCAGGATGGGGCGCAGCGAATCGCGAAAGGTCTCGAAAGGGATGTCGGTGATGAAACCCAGCCGGCCCTGGTTCACGCCCACCAGTGGCAGGCCATGGCGCGCCAGCTGCCGTCCGACTCCGAGCATGGTGCCGTCGCCTCCGACCACCAGGGCCAGGTCGCAGGCACTGCCCATGGCGGCCACGTCGAGCGCTGGGTACTGGTTCAGGCCCGTGTTGAGGGCGGTATCGCGCTCCAATGAGACCTCACACCCCTCATCGTGCAGAAAGTGAGCAATCTCTTCGACCGCGTGGCGCGAGCCGGGCGCCTGGTACTTGCCGATGATGACCACGTGCCCAAAGCGCAGCCCGCTTGGCATGGCGGCCAGTGCGAAGCGGGCTGGAGCAGACGGGTTCATCGCCGGATTACAACATGCGTGCGCCTGTTGACGGCTCCCCGGAAACCCTTGCCGCAAGGAGCGCCACGGCCGTGACCTTGTCCTTAAAATGGCTCGATGCTGGACGACCGCGCCAATCTGCTGCTCAAGACCCTGGTCGAGCGTTACATCGCCGACGGGCAACCCGTGGGCTCGCGCACCCTGGCCAAAGCGGCTGGCATGGAGCTGTCACCGGCGACCATCCGCAACGTGATGAGCGACCTGGAAGAGTTGGGGCTGATCGCCAGTCCACACACTTCGGCCGGGCGCATTCCCACCGCACGAGGTTATCGGCTGTTTGTCGACGCCATGCTGACCGTGCGGCGTGAGAAGCTCAGTGTGCCCAGCGACATCTCCAGTCCTGGGATCGAAGCGGGCCAGCCGCAGCGCGTGATCAGCCACGCGGCCAACATGTTGTCGAATCTGTCGCAATTTGTGGGCGTGGTGATGGCGCCGCGGCGCAGCTCGGTGTTTCGTCACATCGAGTTCCTGAGCCTGTCTGATCGGCGCGTGCTGGTGATCATCGTGTCGCCCGATGGCGACGTGCAGAACCGCATCATCCACACCCAGACCGACTTCACCCAGTCGCAGCTGCTGGAGGCGGCGAACTTCCTGAATGCGCACTACGCTGGGCTGACCATGGAAGCGGTGCGTGAGCGGCTCAAGGTCGAGGTGGACCGGTTGCGCGGCGAAATTGCCGACCTGATGCGTGCCGCTGTGGATGTGAGCCCCGACGATCCGTCCGAGCAAGATGAGGTGGTGGTGGCTGGCGAACGCAACCTGCTGTCGGTCAGCGAATTCTCCAGCGACATGAGCAACCTGCGTCGCATGTTCGACCTGTTCGAGCAGAAGACGCAGTTGTTGCGGCTGCTCGACGTGTCGGCCCAGGCCGATGGTGTGCGCATCTACATCGGCGGTGAAAGCCAGGTCGTGCCGTACGAAGGCCTCTCGGTAGTGACTGCGCCCTACGAGGTGGACGGTCAGGTGGTGGGTACGCTGGGCGTGATCGGCCCGCAGCGCATGCCCTATGAGCGCATGATCCAGATCGTGGACGTCACGGCCAAGCTGGTGAGCAATGCGCTGAGCCACAGCAAGGGCGGCTGAACCCAGCGCCTACAATTAAGCTTGCGGGCCGTTAGCTCAGTTGGTCAGAGCAGAGGACTCATAATCCTTTGGTCGTTGGTTCAAGTCCAACACGGCCTACCACCCGAAATCTGGTTATAATATGAGGCTTAGCGGCTGTAGCTCAGTTGGATAGAGTACTTGGCTACGAACCAAGGGGTCGTGGGTTCAATTCCTGCCAGCCGCACCATATGAAAAGCCTGCAGCCACAAGCTGCAGGCTTTTTCTTTGGGTCCTGCGCTTGGCTGGTTCTGGCCCATCGTGTCACCATCCTCCACCTCATGAGCAAGGCCTTCACCCGAGAAACCGACCCAGAAGACGACGATTTGCCGTCAGCGCCGCCGCTCGCGCCCGATGGCAAGAATTACATCACCCGGGGTGGCTACGAGCGACTGCGCGCCGAACTCATGAACCTGATCGACGACGAGCGGCCCCGCATTGTCGACATCGTGCACTGGGCCGCCAGCAATGGTGACCGTTCGGAGAACGGAGACTACCTGTATGGCAAGAAACGGCTGCGCGAGATTGACCGGCGCATCCGCTTTCTGACCGGGCGCCTGGAAATCGCCGAGGTGGTGAATCCTTCGTTGCATCACGGCTCTGACCAGGTGTTCTTTGGTGCGACCGTGGTCTACCTCGATGGCGAAGGATGTGAGACTCAGGTCACCATCCTGGGCGTGGACGAGGCCGACACCAGCCAGGGGCAGATCAGCTGGATTTCGCCAGTCGCACGCGCGCTGATCAAGGCCCGCGAGGGCGATGTGGTCAGGTTGGTGCTGCCCGATGGACCGCAGGAGCTGGAAGTGCTGTCCGTGAGCTACCCAGCCGGTACTGGCTCAGCCTGATCAAGGCCTCATGTTCTTGGCGCGCTGCGCCCTGAGGACAGACGCCGTGCGCTTGAGGCTGCGCAGCACCGCGGCCAGGTGCTGCCTGTCACGGACTGCTACGGTGAATCGGATGTCGGTGGCATTCTGCGCGGGCTCATCCCCCATGTCCACGTGGGTGATGTCGGCCTCGGCTGCGGCCATGGCCGACGCCACACGCGCCAACACCCCTTTGCCGTTGGTGACGGTGATGGTGACCACAGTCTCGAAGGCGCGCACGGGTTCGTCTGCCCATTCCACTTGAAGAAAGCGCTCGCTGTCGCGCAGAAGGAGGCGCTTACCGGTGGGACAGTCTTCTGCGTGCACCATCAGGCCTTCACCGCGACCCAGGTAGCCCACGATGCGGTCACCCGGAATCGGCTTGCAGCAGTTGGCGTACTTGACCGACACACCCTCGCTGCCGTCGAGGGTGACCACGCCCTGCAACGCCGAGTCCTCGCGCCCGCTGGCGTAGCGCTCGTGGCTGATAAGCAGCGCATCGGGCTTGAGGCCACTTTCTGACAGCAACACCGCCATTTTCTTGCCCACCATGCTGGCGATGCGCTTGCCCATGCCGATGTCCGACAGCAGCTCGCCGCGAGACTGATTGCCGGTAAAACGCAACAGCTTTTCCCACGCCGCCTTGTGTTCGCCATCTTCGCTGGGCAGCTGTGCAATGCCTTCGAAGCGCAGGGCCTGGGTCAGCATGCGCTCGCCCAATAGGTGAGACTCCTCCTGAGCCAGGGTCTTCAGGTGGTGGCGGATCTTGGAGCGCGCTCGGCCCGTCTTGACGAACGAAAGCCAGGCCGGATTGGGCTCGGCGTGGTCGCCGGTGATGATCTCGACCACGTCACCGTTGTTGAGCTCGGTGCGCAGCGGCGCTTCTTCGCCGTTGATGCGTGCTGACACCGCGCGGTTTCCCACACCACTGTGAATGGCGTAGGCGAAGTCCATCACGGTCGCACCACGGGGCAACGAGAGAATCTTGCTCTGTGGGGTGAACACGTACACCGCATCTGGAAACAGGTCAATCTTGATGTGGTCCCAGAATTCAGCGGCATCGTGCGTTTCCTGCTGGATGTCGAGCAGCGACTGCAGCCATTGCGTGCCCAGGCGCTGCGACGTGTCGCTGCCAGGCTCGCTGGCCTTGTAGAGCCAGTGGGCGGCCACGCCCGATTCAGCCACCACGTCCATGGCGTGGGTCCGCAGCTGGAACTCGATGTTGGTGCCGAACGGCCCGATCAACGTGGTGTGAAGCGACTGGTAGCCGTTGACCTTGGGAATGGCCACATAGTCGCGAAATTTTCCCGGCACCGGCTTGTAAAGCTGGTGGAGGATACCCATACCCGTGTAGCAGTCGGTGAGCTCGGGCACGATGATGCGAAAGCCGTAGATATCGGTCACCTGGGAGAACGACAAATGCTTGCTGTCCATCTTCCGGTAGACCGAATACAGCGTCTTCTCGCGCCCGATGATGCGCACCTGCAAGCCGTGCCCGATGAACAGCTTCTCCACCTCTTCCTTCACCCGCTCGATCAGATCCCTACGGCGGTGGCGCGATTTGTTGAGCGCTTTGTCCAGTACCTCAAAACGCCACGGGTGCAAAAAGCGAAAGGCCAGTTCCTGCAGCTCGCGGTAAGTGAAATTCAGCCCCAGGCGATGGGCGATGGGTGCGTAAATTTCCAGCGTTTCGCTGCTGATGCGCTGCCACTTGTCGCGCGGCATGTCACCCATGGTGCGCATGTTGTGCGTGCGGTCGGCCAGCTTGATCAGGATGACGCGCACATCCTTGGCCATCGCCAGCAGCATTTTTCGAAACGACTCGGCCTGGTTTTGCTCTCGGGTGTCGAACTCGAGTTTCTCCAGCTTGGTCAGGCCATCCACCAGCTCGGCCACCGGCGCACCGAAGCGCTGGACCAGATCTTCCTTGGTCACGCCGCAGTCTTCGATGGCATCGTGCATCAGCGCAGCCATCATCGCCTGCGCGTCCAGCTTCCACTCGGCACATTGCGCCGCCACCGCGATCGGGTGCGTGATGTAGGGGTCGCCGTTCTTGCGCAGCTGGCCCAGGTGGGCCTCGTCCGCAAAGCGGTACGCCTGACGAATGTGCTCAATGTCGTCCGGGCCGAGGTAGTCGAGCTTGCCCACCAGCGCGGCAAAGCTGGCCGCAGCCGCGCTGTCTGCCGGGCGTGCCTGGGGCACAGGCAGCTCGGGCGAGGAGGTGTCGACCATGAGACTCATGACGCTACTTTAGCGCGGCAGCGCTCCTTGCGCTGCTGGTCTCCGCCTGAAGTCCTTATCGTGCTGTTGCAACGGCTCTGGGCAGGCAAAAAAAAACACCGCTCAGCGGTGTTTTTTGGGAGGAAGACCAGGCGCTCAGAGCGGCACCTTCTTGAGCATTTCCAGTCCAACCTTGCCGTCGGCGATCTCGCGCAGGGCGGTCACGGCCGGCTTGTTTTTGCTTTCGATTTTGGGTGCGTGTCCCTGGCTCAGCATGCGGGCACGGTAGGTCGCGGCCAAGACCAGCTGAAAGCGGTTGGGAATTTGAAGAAGACAGTCTTCGACGGTGATGCGTGCCATGGTGGGCTCCGGTGGAAACAGGGTTCAGGGGATGTTGAGCGCCTTGAAGGTATCGCCGCGAGCGATGCGCTGGGCGGCAAATTTCAGGCGTTGGGCGTGTACGATGGCCTTGAGATCAAACAGAGCCCGGTCGAATAACTCATTGATTATAACGAAGTCGAACTCGTGCGCGTGCCGCATCTCGGTGGCGGCGTTCTGCAGGCGAAGCTCGATCACATCGGCGCTGTCTTCTGCCCGTCGCTCCAGGCGCGAACGCAGTTCTTCCAGGCTGGGGGGCAGGATGAACACCAGGACTGCATTCGGAAAAATGCGTTTGACCTGGATCGCGCCCTGGTAGTCGATCTCCAGCACCACATCGGCGCCTTGAGCCATGCGCTGCTCGATCACCTGCTTGGACGTTCCATACCGGTTGCCGTGGACCTCGGCCCATTCCAGAAACGCCTGCTGGATCACCATCTGGTCAAAGGTGTCCTGGCTCACGAAGTAGTACTCGCGCCCATGGAACTCCTGGCCCCGCGGCGCCCGCGTGGTGTGGGAGATCGATGGAACGACGCGTGAATCCAGCTCCATCAAGGCCTTCACCAGACTCGACTTGCCAGCGCCGCTGGGCGCTGCCACGACATACAGGTTTCCGGGATAGTCCATATCAACAGTCAGTTCAGCTCAGTGGCGCAGGTTCAAGACGAAAAGTTGGCGCGTTCAGGGCTACTCGATGTTCTGCACCTGTTCGCGCATCTGCTCAATCAGCACCTTCATGTCCACCGATATGCGGGTAAGTTCCAGGCTCGACGACTTGGAGCCCATGGTGTTCGCTTCCCGGTGCAGTTCCTGGATCAGGAAGTCAAGCCGTTTGCCCACCTCGGCGCCCTTTTTCAGCAGCCGCTCGATTTCGGTCAGGTGCGAGTCCAGCCGAGTCAGTTCCTCGGCCACATCGATGCGGATGGCGAAAGCGGTGGCTTCTGTCAGAGCCCGGTCGCGGGCCATGTCGCCGGTGACTGCATTGCCCATGCTGCCAGAGGTGGATGGATCGGCCGACGAAGCGGCCAGGGCCTCATTCCAGCGGTCAATGAAGCGCTGGCGCTGCTGCGCCACCAATTGTGGAATCAGCGGCTGAGCGTCTTTGGCCAGCTGCCGCAGCTGCTGCAGGCGGTCAAGCAACATGCTGGCCAGGCGCCGCCCTTCGCGTTCGCGCGCAGCCACCAGCGATTTCAGAGTCGTCTCGCCCAGCTCGACCACCTGTGCATGCATGGCGCCGCTGTGGCTGGTGGGGCGCGCCGTCAGTGCCAGCACTTCGGCCACCGAAAGCGGATGGGCTGTTGGCAGCCAGGCGCGCACTTGGTCTTGAAGACTCACCAGCTTCTGCAAATCGGCCGCACCGGGCGAGCGCACGCTGGCGTCCTGGCGGCCTTCAACCCAGGCGCGCACTTCGACCTTGCCGCGCTTGAGCTGGCTGGTAATCAATTCGCGCAAGGCCGGTTCGGCGCTGCGCAGGTCGTCAGCGAGCTTGAAACTGATGTCCAGGAAGCGGCTGTTGACCGATCGCAATTCCATGCCGACCGCTGGTCCAGGCTCGGCGGCAACCCCGGCAGACGGCCCGCCTAGCTGGGCTGTGGCGTAGCCGGTCATGCTGTAAACTGCCATGGAGATGCGTCCGATCAGGTTGAGAGGTCCACAACAAGGCGTTACGGAACCCGCTTGAATTATGTCAAAGGTCAAACCCGCTCCGCTGCCGCCGGACACCGTGATTGGCGGTTACCGCATTGTCCGCAAGCTGGCTGCGGGCGGATTCGGCGTGGTTTACCTCGCGGTCGACACCGAAGGCCAGCAGGTCGCCGTCAAGGAATACCTGCCGTCCTCCCTGGCCAGCCGGGGACCTGGCGAATTGCTGCCGCAGGTGCAGCCCGAAAAACTCTCGCTCTACCGCCTGGGCCTCAAGAGCTTCTTTGAGGAGGGGCGTGCGCTGGCGCAGATCTCCCATGCCTCGGTGGTCAGCGTGCTCAATTTCTTTCGTGAGAACGAGACCGTTTACATGGTGATGAACTACCTGGAGGGCGCTTCCCTGCAGGAATTCATCATCACCGCGCGCGAGCTCAAGAAGCAGAAGGTGTTTCGCGAGTCCACCATTCGCTCGCTGTACGACGAAATTCTGCGCGGACTGCGCATCGTGCACCAGCACAAGATGCTGCATCTGGACATCAAGCCGGCCAACGTCTTTGTCACCGACGACAACCGTTCTGTGCTGATCGACTTTGGCGCTGCCCGCGAAGTACTCAGCAAAGAGGGCAATTTCATCCGCCCGATGTACACGCCGGGCTTTGCCGCGCCCGAGATGTACCGGCGCGATTCCAGCATGGGCCCCTGGACCGACATCTACGCCATTGGCGCCTGCATCTACGCCAGCATGCAGGGCTATCCACCCAACGACGCGCCCCAGCGGCTGGAGAAAGACCGTTTGTCGCTGGCCCTGTCCCGCTTGCGCGGCGTCTATTCGGACAACCTCATCGAAGTGGTCGAATGGTGCATGTCGCTCGATCCGCTGTCCCGTCCCCAGTCGGTCTTTGCGCTGCAAAAGGAATTGAGCCGAGAAACCGAGCGCAGCTACACCAAGCTCACGGTAGCGGAAAAAATGCGGTTGCAGTTCGACAACATCGTGTCTGACAACAAAAAGTCGGCACGCAAGTCCACCGCAGCGGGAACCCGCTTCAAATGAAGTTTTCGGTCTACCAGATCAGTCGGCAGGGCGGACGCGAGCGCAACGAAGACCGCATGGGCTACGCCTACACCCGAGAGGCGGGCCTTTTTGTGTTGGCCGACGGCATGGGCGGTCACCCCGAAGGCGCGATGGCCGCGCAGCTGGCCTTGCAGACCTTCTCGGCTTACTTCCAGAAGGCCGCCAACCCCACGGTCAAGGAAGTGCCGGAGTTTCTCTCCAGTGCCACCATGGCGGCGCACCACCAGATCATTCGCTACGCCTCCGAGAAGGGCATGCTGGACACGCCCCGCACCACCTTGGTAGCGGCGGTGATGGAGCGCAACCATGTCCACTGGGTGCATTGTGGTGATTCGCGCCTGTACATCGTGCGCGATGGTGCGCTGGTGACGCGAACGCGAGACCACTCCTACATGGAGCAACAGGCCCACCTGGGTCGCGCCACCCAACACATCAACCGCAATATCCTGTTCACCTGCCTGGGATCGCCCGCCAAACCGGTATTCGATCTCTCGGGGCCGCTGCAGCTGCAGCAAGGTGATCGGGTGCTCCTGTGTTCCGATGGTCTCTGGGGCACCGTGACCGACGAAGAGATCGTGAACGAGCTCTCTCGCCGCACGCTGGATCAGTCGGTGCCTGAGCTGGTCGAGATGGCGCTCAAGCGCGGTGGCGCTCGTTGCGACAACGTGACCGTGCTGGCGATGGAGTGGGAAACCACTGAGGAATTCCGAACCACCCGTGTGTCCACCGAAGACATTGAAGACGGCGTGTTCGCTTCAACCATCCAGTCGGGTGTGCCCGACCCCACGATCGAAGATCTGGACGATGCGGCCATCGAGCGCTCGATTGCCGAAATCAACGAAGCGATCCGGCGCACTGCTGAAAAGAACGCTTGATTTTTCCTGCGCCGGCTCGCGACTTCTCCTTGCAACGATTGCGCCAGTGACCCGGCAAAGCCGGCTCTGGGCCGTGTGCTGGATGCCTGGGCCGAACCCCCTTCGAAACCGCTGACAAAGGCCCCTTTCATGACCACTTACGTTCGCCCTGATCAACGGGCCACCGATGCTTTGCGTCCTGTGCGCATCACCCGAGCCTTCACCATGCACGCCGAAGGCTCGGTTCTGATCGAGTTTGGTCACACCAAGGTGCTGTGCACCGCCTCTGTGGAAGAGAAGGTGCCGCCGCACAAACGAGGCAGTGGCGAAGGCTGGGTAACCGCCGAGTACGGCATGCTGCCGCGCGCCACCCACACCCGCAGCGACCGGGAAGCGGCCAAGGGCAAGCAGAGTGGCCGCACGCAAGAGATCCAGCGCCTGATCGGCCGCTCGCTGCGCGCGGTGTTCGACCTCAAGGCCTTGGGTGAACGCACGATTTCGCTGGACTGCGACGTGCTGCAAGCCGATGGCGGCACCCGTACCGCCGCCATCACCGGTGCCTTCGTCGCCGCTCACGACGCAGTGACCCATTTGCTCCAGGAAGGCAAGATCGCTGCCTCGCCGATCAAGGGCCATGTGGCTGCCATTTCGGTCGGCATGTTGCGCGGCCTGCCGTTGTTGGACCTGGAATACATTGAAGACTCGACCTGCGACACCGACATGAATGTGGTGATGACGGGAGCGGGTCACTTCGTTGAAGTGCAGGGCACGGCGGAAGGAGAGGCGTTTTCCCGTTCGCAGATGGATGCGTTGTTGGCCCTGGCCGAAAAAGGCATTGGCGAGCTGGTCGAGCTGCAGAAGCAGACGCTGGGCCTGAAGTGAGACTTTCGCGATGAAGCTGGTCCTGGCCTCCAACAATGCCGGCAAGCTGGCCGAGCTTCAAGCCTTGTTTGCGCCACTGGGTGTGGAGTTGGTGCGCCAGTCAGAGCTCGGCATAGCGGAGGCGCCGGAGCCGCACCGGACGTTCGTTGAAAATGCACTCGCCAAGGCTCGCCATGCGGCGCGAGAGAGCGGCTTGCCGGCGCTGGCAGACGACGCGGGTCTCTGCGTCGAGGCCTTTGGCGGCCTGCCTGGCGTGGACACCGCCTACTATGCGACCCAGTTTGGCTACGAAAAGGGCGACGCGAACAATGTGCGCGCGCTGCTGGAGCAGCTGCAAGGCCAGACCGACCGCCGCGCCGCCCTGGTGAGCACGTTGGTGGCACTGCGAAGTGCTGACGACCCCGAGCCGCTGGTGGCCACAGGTCGCGCGCCGGGTCTGATCACCGAGCGGCCCGTCGGCGACGGGGGTTTTGGCTTTGACCCGGTGATGTACTTGCCGCAGTTTGGCAAGACCTTTGCCGAGTTGCCCACCGAGGTGAAGAACGCGAACAGCCACCGCGGCCGCGCAGCGCGGCAGATGCTGGCGCTCATGCGCGAGCGCTGGTTCGGACTGACCGAGAAGATATGAGCGTGCGCGAAGTCCGCGTGGCCTGGCCAGGTCCGCGATCAGGGCCCTCGCCCGAAGCGCCGCACTGGAGTGATGTGGCGCACTGGATGCGGCCTGGCACCCTGCAGTTGCAAGGGCTGCCACCGCTGTCGCTCTACATCCACCTGCCCTGGTGCCTGAAGAAGTGCCCCTATTGCGATTTCAACTCCCACGAGTGGCGCGACCCGGCCGGCACGACCCTGCCCGAGCAGGACTACCTGGATGCGCTGCGCGCCGACCTGGAAGCCTCGCTGCCGCTGATCTGGGGGCGTTCGGTGCACAGCGTATTCATCGGTGGCGGCACACCGAGCCTGTTTTCACCCGAGGCGATCGATCGCCTGCTGGGTGATGTGCGCGCGCGCTTGCGGCTGGATGCCGACGCCGAGATCACGCTCGAAGCCAACCCCGGCACCTTTGAGAAGGACCGTTTCCGCGCCTTTCGCCAGGCCGGGATAACGCGCCTGTCCATCGGCGTACAGAGTTTCAACGACGCGCACTTGGTGGCGCTGGGCCGGGTGCACGACCGAGCGCAGGCCATCGCCGCGGTCGAGGAGGCGGCGATGGCCTTTGATACCTTCAACCTCGACCTGATGTACGCGCTGCCCGGGCAGTCGCTGGCGGACTGCGAGGTCGACGTCCGCACTGCGTTGGCGCTGGCGCCGCCGCACATCTCGATCTATCACCTCACGCTGGAACCAAACACCTACTTCGCCAAGTACCCGCCGGAATTGCCGCCTGAAGACGACGCCTACGCCATGCTCGACCGCATCACCGAGCTCACGGGTGAGGCCGGCCTGGCGCGCTACGAGGTATCGGCCTACGCCCGGACGGGGCATCAGAGTCGTCACAACACGAACTACTGGCGATTTGGCGACTACCTGGGCATTGGCGCCGGTGCCCACAGCAAGCTCACGTTTGCTCACCGCGTGGTGCGCCAGGTGCGCCTGCGCGACCCGCGCCTGTACCTGGAGCGCGCGGCCATCGACCCAGTGGCCAGCGTGAGCGAAGTGACTCGGGCTGACCTGCCGTTCGAGTTCATGCTCAACAGCTTGCGACTGCTCGACGGCTTCCCCCTGCAGGACTTCATGGACCGCACCGGGTTACCGCTGTCGGCGGTGCAGGCCGGCATCGAACAAGGCGTGGCCAAGGGACTGCTGCAGCGCGATGCCGCACGGGTCTGGCCCACCACCCGCGGCATTGATTTTCTGAGCGACCTGCAGTCGATGTTCCTGTTCGACGGATCGGCAAGCGCCTGACCGGCTGATCGGTGCGTTGGACAGCGCGGTCCGAGGGCGCCGCTGCAGGAGACTCTGCCGACTCCGTGCGCCCATTGGGTCAGGGTGTGCGCATGGGGTTCGTTGAGCGCACCTGTTGTGAGGAAGAACTTACGCGCCCTGTGCCTCGGGCACGGTCTCGGTCGGCTGCGCGATCGCGCCAGTGACAGCCAGGCGAAGCGACAGGGTGGCCACGGTGCCCACACCGGGCTGGCTGCTCAGTGCCACCGAGCCACCGTGAATCTCCGCGATCTCCTTGACCAGGTTGAGCCCCAGACCGGTGCCCGGGATATTGCCCGACCCATCGGCGCGGTAAAAGCGCTCGAAGGCGCGCGCCAGTTGCTCAGGCTTCATGCCCATGCCTTGATCGCTCACGCGGATATGGACCATGGGCGGTTGCTGCTGCATGTCCGTCTCCACCGCCAGCCCCACCTGGGCCTGGCCCGGCGAATACTTGAACGCGTTGCTCAGCAGGTTGGTTAGGGCCTGCTGGATCTTGGCCGCATCGGCCATCACGGTCAGCGCGGGCAGTTCACCATAGGCCACGATGCGGCCCAGGTCCTGGTCGGTGATGCCGCTCACTGCGTGGCTCACGATGTCTTGCAACGGGCTGGGCACGATGTGGAAGTCCTTGCCTTGCCGCGCCTCGATGCGCGAGAGGTCGAGCAGCTCCTGGATCAGGTTGGACAGCAGCGTGCCCTGGCGGTGCACGGTCTGCAGCAGGTCCTTCTGCCGCTCTTCGCTGTAGCGGCGGTGGATCATGAGTTCGGTGAAGCCCAGGATGCTGGCCAGCGGCGTGCGCAACTCGTGCGCGGCAGTGGCCAGAAACTCGCTCTTCATGCGATCGACCTCGAACTGGTGCGTGATGTCGCGGAAGTAGAGGAAGGTCTCGCCGCTGCCGCCGAGGTTGCGCCGGATTTCCCGTTCCAGCACCTTGTGGCCGGGCCGGGCCAGCTCCAGCGTGTGTTTGCCGCCGGCATTGAGTGAGGTGCTCACCAGCGGATAGCTCTCGTAGTCATCACACAGGTTGCGGAACCAGATGTCGAAGCGCTGCAGGGTGCACCAGGACGGCACCTCGCCGATCATGGCGCGCAGCGCGGGGTTGGTCGTGACCAGCACGCCCTGGGCGTCGAACACCGCAAATCCCCCCGGGCTGAGGTTGAACGAAGCATTGAGGCGTGCGGTGCGCTCGATCAGCTTGCGTTTGACCTCGATCTGGGTGCTTACGTCCTCGATCACGCTGATGTAGTGCGTGATGGCGCCGGCATCGTCCAGCACGGGCGATACCGACAGCTTGTTGTAAAAGACCGATCCATCCTTGCGGGCGTGGGCCAGCGTGAGCGTGGTCTCCTGACCCTGCTGCATCGCCTGCTCCAGCTGCTCTTGCCCTTGCGCATCGGTTGCCGACCCCACCAGCAGGCTCAGATTGCGACCCAGCACCTCCGATGCCTCGTACCCGGTGATGCGGGTGAAAGCGGGGTTGACGTGCACGATGGGCTGTGGGAACTGCCGCGCGCTGCTGATCGCGATGCCGTTCATGGTGCAGTCGAGCACTCGGCCGTACAGCGTTAGGTAGGCCTCAGCCTGTTTCATGTCGCTGAGGTCGCGCACGATGCAGGTGAAGCTGATCTCGGGATCGTCGCGGGTTTCGCCGATCAGCAGCTCGATCGGAAACAGCGTACCGTCCTGGCGCAGGGCGGTCAGTTCGAGCTGCCCGATGCGCGACTGGGTGCTGTAAATCAAGGTACCCTCCGCCAGCGCGCTTTGCAACCGCTGCGGATTCATGTCGGGCACGAAATTCTCCAGGGGTCGCCCCTGCATGACAGCGGCGTCCAGTCCGAGCATGCGCTCGGCCGCCGGGTTGAGGGTCACGATGCGCCCGTCTGCCGAAACGCCCACGATGGCATCGGCGGCGGTGTCCAGGATGGCGTGCAGGCGCGCGAGCTTTTGCTGGGTGTCCTGCATGCGGCTGGCGAGCTCGCGCGAGGCCCAGTTGATGGCCTGTCCCAGCTCGCGCACTTCGCGGCTGCGCCAGCGGATCTTCAGCGTGTCACCCGGCTGCGTGGCCATGCGATTGGCGAAGCGCGCGAGTTCGCCCACCGGCCGGATCGCCCGCTGCAAAAACAGGTAGAACACCAGCAGGCCCAGCCCCGCCGCAAGCAGCGCGCCCCCCACCCCGATCAGCCAGTTGCGGTTCGACTGCGCCAGGCGCTGTTGGTGGCTGAACGCCACCTCGACCCAGCCTTCGCTGCGGAGGGTCTGCGCGTCCGCTGCTGCGCCACTATGGCCTGCGGCCGAGCTGATCAGGCTGGCGTGCGCAAACACGTCGTCCTGCTGGTTTGCCGGCGCTCCGGTCGGACCAGCGCGCAACGTACCCACCGGGTACTCGACGCCCAGCTTGCCGCTGGCCTGGCGGCGGATGTTCAGCAGCACCAAACCTCCGGGAGCGGCGATCTCGACCGATTGCACGCCGGGCAAGGCGGTTAATTCCTGCAGTGTGAGTTCCAGCGTGCCGTAGTCGCGTTCGATGATTGGGCCGGCGCTGCTCTTGGCCGCTAGCCGTGCCAGCGCCAGGGCCCAGGCCTGGCTTTCGTCGCGCGTCTCTTGCTGCGATCGCAGGTAGGACAGGCCACCGGTGATGGCGACCCCGAAAACGCACACCGAAGTGACCAGGATCAGCAGCTGGGTGTTCAGGGTGCGCCGCCCTATCCAGCGGACAAGCGACATCGGTGGTCGGGTCAATGTGGGCTCCATGGCTCAGGGCTTGGTGTCCATCACCACGTACTGCTCAAGCGCCAGACGCTCCAGCGGCTGGTAGTCGCGCGCGTAGGTGGCCACCACCGGGTGGGACATGTGCACCGCGTCCAGCAGCGTCTGCATCCCGGGCAAGGCCTCGGGGTGCGTGAGGATTCGGGTGATGCAGGCCTGCACGGCCGGCGCTACACGGGGGTGGGCCACGATCGGGTGTGGCGCTGCTGGCGGCGTTTCGTACAGCACGCGCAACTGGCTGGCCAGGGCCGGCGGTTCGCTGGCGAGGGTGGCCTTCACGCCGCCGGCCGCCTCGGCCTGGCCTGCGATCACGTGCCGGTAGGCGTTGCTGTGGGTGCGCACGTAGTCAGCCTGCGTTTTCACCCGGTGCTCGCGTTCGAGCAGGGCGCGCAGGTACAGCGATGCACCGAAGGCGTTGGGCGCCGGGTAGGCGATGCGCTGGCCGGCCAGGTCGCTGACCGAGCGGACCGTGCTGTTGGCCCGCACCACCAGGATGCCCTTGAGTTCGCGCCGGCCTTCGCGCACCAGAGGCAGGTAGCCCTGCGCCTTGTTGGCCATCACCGCGTGGTAAGGGTTCAGGTAGGCCAGGTCGAATTCACCGGCGAGAAACTGGGTCTCGAACTGGGGGATGGAGAGCGACACCTGCAAGATCACTGGCTGTCCACAGGCCTCGGTCAGGGCGCTGGCGATGGGCCCCCACTGGCGCTGCAGTTCCAGTGTGGGGAACTGGGGCACCACACCCAGGCGAAGCGGCTGGGCGTTGCCTGCCTGGGCCAGCGCCCAGGGGCTGGCCAACAGCCAGCAGGCGGTGACCAGCCAGCGGCTCAGCTTGCTCGCCGTCATGCCGTTCGCCCCAGCATGTTGTCCACCAGGTCGAGCAGCTTGAGCGGACTGAATGCTTTCGTGAGGTAGGCGTCGCTGCCGACCTTGCTGCCCTGGGCCAGGTCTTCCTGCTGGGCACGCGCCGTCAGCATGATGACCTTGGTATGGGAGCCCAGCACCGGGTCTTTCTTGACCTTCTCGCAGACCTGGTAGCCATCGAGCTCGCCCGGCATCATCACGTCGAGCAGCATCAGGTCGGGGCGCAGATTCTGCGCCAGCCGCCATCCCTCGCTGCCGTCGCTGGCCTCGTGGACGTCGGCATCCTCCAGATGCTGCAGCGTGAGCTTGATGAGCTTTCGGATGTCCGGTTGGTCATCGACGATCAGGATCCTGGCGGTCATGTTGTGCTCCGGGCGCGGGTGCGCGCCATGAGGGTGGAGAGGTCTTCGGCGTATATCTGTGCCTGCAGCAGATCAAGCTGGCGGGTATTGCGCAACGGGGCGCCGGTGGGCAGCTCCAGCATCACGGCCAGCCCCTCGCCGCGGTCATCCTCGATCCGCAGGGCGCCACCATGCAATTGCAAGATGCGGTGGGCCAGGGGAAGGCCGATCTGCAGCACGGGCGCCTCGCCCGCCTTGCGCGAGCCCGTTGCTGGCTCGACGCGGAACAAGGTGGCTGCGTGGCGCTGCAGCGCAGCGGTCGACAGCGCGCCCATGTTGCTGATGCCGATCAGCAAGTGGTGGCCGGCCGCGCGGAACGCGACTTCCACGCCCACATGCTGGTTGGCCTGGATCTGGGCGCGCGAGTGCGCCACTGCGTTGTGCAGGCATTCGTGCAGCGCGCGCCGCAGCAGGCGCTCGCTGCCATAGACAGGGGGAAGATCGGCCTTTTCGCCCTTGAAAACCACCGAGACACCGCTCGCCTGCATCAGGGGAGCCAGGGCCTGGCAGGTCGCGCGCACCAGGTCGGGAACAACCATGCGCTCATCGCTGATCAAGACGTCGTCGCCGAACACGTCCACCAGGTCTACCAGGCGGTCCAGACGTTCGCGCAGGTGCTCGACCGCAGCGCCGTGGGCGGGCAGGGTGGTGTCGCGCTGGGCCAATACCTCCTGCATCGGTGGCAGCAGATCGCCACGCAGCACCTCGACAACTTGCTGCAGGCTCAAGCGTTCGTCGCTGGCCACCGGGCGTTCGCCGGCCGGGCTGGCCGCCGCAGTGGTGGACCTGGCGGTGGCGGCGATCAGTCCGGCGACCGGCTTGGGTGCAAAGCGGACCGTCAGTCCCACCGCCCCGGCGTCGGACAGGGCGTCGAGCCGCAGGTCGGTCACCGGTATGCTCGTGCCAGCGGCGATGCCCTGGACGATGGCGCGAACCTGAGGGTCGCTGCCCAGTACCAGCGACGGCCTGCTGGGGTCGGCGCGCGCAGCCTGGTTGGAAAACACCACCCGACCGTCGGGCTGGAACAGCAGCAACGGTGTCTCGACCAGGTCGAGAAGCGTCAACAAAGGGTTGCTGCCAGGGGCAGCAGGTGTGATCTGCATGTTGAACAACCCGTCAACCGATCCTGGACCATCCAGGAAGCAGGGGTTTCGGGTTGTATCGGCAGATCGGCTGCCAGCTTGAGGCTGGCGGAGACTGTGTCCGCTTTCCTAGAGCTTTCTAAGATTTCCAGTCATCTCCTATCGCTCAAGCAAGTCATTGATATAGAACGAAAAAAATCAGAAATATCTCTTCAGATGTGTTCAGGTATCTACACTCTAGCGTAAAATTTTGGGCGGGTGTTTGGGCGGGTAAGCTCTTGCTCCTATGCAATCAATTGCAGTCGGCTCAAAGGACACAGGAGGGGTAGATATGCCCAAGGTAGCAAAGGAGCTGAGCGCTCTGGAGGTCAAGCATCTTCCTCCTGGTGCTCATGCCGTAGGTGGGGTGGCAGGTTTGATCCTGGACGTGTCCGCTAAGGGTGGTAAGACTTGGCTGCTTAGGGTCAGGATGGGCAGCAAGCGCCGGGAAATCGGACTGGGGGGGTACCCCTCGACGTCTCTTGCTGACGCTCGCAACAAAGCCAGAGAGGCACGAGGGGCGATCGAGAAGGGGGGCGATCCAGTGGCGGCAAGGCAGGCGTCCAAGGCCGCGTTGCTAGCTGAACAAGCCAGCTTGAGGACCTTTGAATGGTGCGCAAGAACCTTCATTTCCGAACGCAAAGAGGAGTGGAAGAACGCCAAACATCAAGCGCAATGGCTGGCTACCCTAGAAACCTACGCCTTTCCAATCGTCGGGAAGCTGCCAGTGCAATCAATTGCACTTGCCCACATCATGACTGTGCTGACCCAGCAGCAGGCCGACAAGAACAACGCTCCGCTGTGGGAGGCAAAAACTGAAACTGCAAGCCGCTTACGCGGGCGGATTGAGTCGGTGCTGAACTGGGCAACGGTTCATGGCTACCGCGATGGGCTCAACCCGGCGCGTTGGAAAGGCTACTTGGACGCGGCTCTGCCGGCCCCGAACAAGATTCAGAAGCCCGCACACCACAAGGCGATTCACTACGTTGCGATGTATTCCTTCATGCAGGCGCTGCGCCAGCAAGAGGGGACGGGAGCACGTGCTCTTGAATTCGCTGTCCTCTGCGCCGCAAGGAGTGGCGAAGTTCGAGGAGCAACGTGGAAGGAACTCGATCTGAAAAAAGGGCTATGGACAGTCCCTGGTCAACGGATGAAGGCGGGTAAGCCGCATACCGTTCCCTTGTCAAAGCAGGCCCTGCAGCTCATTGACACGATTGAACCGATGGCAGGCACCGACCTCGTTTTCCCCTCCCCACGGGGTAAGGTGCTTTCTGACATGACACTCACCGCGGTGATGCGTCGAATGCAGGTTCAGGCGGTTCCCCACGGATTTCGGTCAACCTTCCGAACATGGGGCGGGGAACACACCTCTCACCCTCGGGACATGCTGGAGGCGGCGCTTGCTCACACTCTGGAAAGTAAGGTTGAAGCTGCCTATATGCATGGCACTCAAATTGAAAAACGCCGAAAACTTATGCAGGATTGGGCAGATTTCGTCGATTTACCGCAACCGCAAGAGAATAATTTAATTCAACTGAACTCAAAGAATAAGTGACTGTTGACGATAGTGGATTGCTTGATACAATAAGGCAACCTCATAAGTCAATGGAGTGCAGAGGAAAGCCGCGGGGCTTCTAATGCACTCCATATTTGTGCCAAAGGCCCTGCTTTGTTTTGCATTTGCATAGGGCAGAAAAATGGCACTCACTTATGTCTCGAAAGGCGAAGCACACGCTTCCCAACTCCCCACTGCCTCAGCAGTGGAGGCACCAGCAGCAGCTGGGCAACCCAAAAAACCGCAAGCAAAGCGACTTCCACTTGACGGAGTGCGCATGGATCTGCCAATGCGTCTGCGCACAGGTCATATGCTTGCACTGTTTGCCGTATCAGCGGCCCAATTTTATAAGCTGCGAAAGGCCGGAAGGATTCCTGAACCGGCAGGTCACATCGGTACGGGCAAACGGCCCGCTCCCTACTGGATCACCACGCAGATTTCTCCCTTTATTTGAGGGACTCACAAAGCATGCGCGATCCTTACTCGATCTACGATGCAAGCGATGACGAGTGTCTTCCGGTTGCAATGTCTTCGAGGCGGTCTTCCGATTGGTCGTTGAACACATATGAACCCGTTACTAGTAAGCGGGTTTGATGAACTGCAAAGGAGTGCATGTAGTGTCTGTGTCTCTACCTTTGGTAATAGATCGGATCCACGTCACAGTGGCTGTTCCTAGCAAAACACTTTTTGGCCTCCTCATTTCTCAGTTGTATGAAATACTAAGTCTTCAAGAGGACATATTTCCTACAGGAAAGATCAAACTAATTAAGAAGGATTACTATACGCAGTTGGATTTTTCGCAGTCGCCGGATAGAAAAACTGCAGAAATAATTGCAGGAAGCACGAAATCCAAGCACTTGTATTTCAAGTTAGTCCTGTATCTCACCAAATTCAAGCAAGAAGAGTTCGAAAACTTTAAACATATATTGAATGTTTTACTCTCGGAATGGGCCTATGAGAAGCTCCTTTTTCAATCTCGAGTGAGCTATTTGGAGATTGCCAAGGATTTCGTTAACAAAGCCTACCCTGAATTCTTTCCGTACCATCCCAATGTAAAACTTTCTAAAATTTATTTTGGTAAAAAGGATGGCGAAAAAGGATCAACCAACCTTGGTTCTGTCGCAAGTGTGAGAAGGTTTTGTGTGTACGACAAGGCTAAGCAGTTGGTCGAAGAGCAAAGTGGATCAAACTTTGAGAAGCTAATAAGAGTAGAGGTCAGACTCCGAAAAACCGGCATGAGCCCCTATGAGCTCTTAGAGGGATTGGAAAATCCCTTCCATGGTTTGAGGATACTCTCGGTTCAAAAGCTACTGAGTACCTCACAAGAGGAGGCTTGGCTTGCTTTTGTCGAGCAGTGCCGCTGTGTCGGTACCGCACAGGCTCTAGGTGCGTGTAGCAAACAGAACAGAAAGCTCTACAAGACTCGGCTTGACGATGCCAGCGTGGATTGGTGGGACTCCTCAAAGACCTGGGCTGGGTGGCCTGCTGCGTTTGCAGCTATCGTTCCGTGATCCAATCTGCAATCAGTTGCAGACGGGCGGGGGTCTCCTTATCCTAGGTCCTAGTGACAAACTTGTGCTGAACTCTAGTGCAATCGATTGCATCTTTCAGTGCCAGAGCTTGAGCTGCTTTTGCCCAAATACATATCCTGGATCAAAGATCTAGTGAGAGGCGAAATATTCGAGTTTTATTGATAAAACGCCTGCTATTAGGTATAATAGTCAATGAAAACGACCACGCCGCAAACCACAAAAACAAGCGATGATTCGTTGGCTTTTGACGAGCACAGATTAAAGTCTTTCAAGAAGTCGCCGAATGCAGGTTTCATAGATCGAGTTGCAAAGACTCGTCTGTCTAAAAACTTCATTTTGCGTGATTTTCTGTTTTGTGCCTCATCAGCGGCGCAGGGTTTAAGTAATTTTCCTGATGATCTTGCGGAAGCCATCAAGGCAGGTCAAGTGTTATGTGATCGCTTGTTAGAGCCTATTCTGGCTGAGTTCGGACGGTTCGCTGTCACCTACGGCTACCAATCGCGTGAATCCATGGACTTGGATTTAGCGAAAGTCTCCAAATCTTTCCGTTGCAATTCCAGCAGTCCTCACCATTGGGACCGAGGAACGTTTGGCAATGAGGTATATGCCCGGGTGGACATCCTGCCCTTCTGCGTGGAAGACGGCTACGTTGGCAAACGGGCGTTTGGTCATTGGGTCATGCACCATTTGGATGTAGATCTGTGCATGACCTGGAAGCGCAGCAACGTGTTTTGCCTGACCATCGGTCCGAAGCCAAGACGGTGTTGGATAGAGTGGGGTCGCCCTGCAATGGGCGAGAGAAAGCAGGAGGTCGTGATGGGGGCCGACTACTGGCAAAACGTGTACCCAACTCTGCCGATGGCATCACGTCCTAAATTCGGTCCCTCGGCCACTAACGGCTCGCTGCGATGGGGGTCGCATCATGGATAGACCTTTGCCCAAGGTAAGTAGCGGTAATACCCAGTTATCGGTAGTTGAGCCTTCCCTGAACGCACTGCCGTCTGGCATGTGTGGGACGCAATCGATTGCAGTGGCCGCAGTGCAATCAATTGCAGCCGGAGCGTCGCCCACCCCTCCGTCGGTGAGTCAGTACCTGACCGCCGCCATTGCGGACAACACGAGGCGTGCCTACCAGCAGGACTTGCGGGATTTTCTGGCTTGGGGTGGTGTCATTCCGTGCGGTCCGGAAACCTTGGCCGCGTACATCGCAGACCGAGCCGACACGGCATCGGCTCACACCATCACTCGGCGCGTGGTGGGCATCGGCCGTGCCCATGTCAGCCAAGGCCATGCCGACCCAGCCAAGACAGATTTGGTCAGAACGGTGATGCGGGGCGTGCGTCGCGTCAAAGGCACCAGCCAGCGTCAGGTGAGCCCATTGCTCAAAGCGGACATTTTGGCCATGACCGAAAAGACGGAAGGCTTAAGGGGTGTGCGGGATCGCGCGTTGATCCTGGTGGGCTTTGCCGCGGCACTCCGGAGGTCTGAGCTTGCCACATTGGATTTCGGGGATGTTGAGTTTGTTCGAGAGGGCTTGGTGATCCATTTGCGCACAAGCAAGACCGACCAAGAGGGAGCCGGCCGAAAGATCGGCGTGCCGTGGGGCAGGACAAGCGCCTGCCCGGTGAAAGCGCTAGAAAACTGGCTGAGTTTGGCCTGCATTGTTGAGGGGCCAGTTTTCCGCTCGGTGACGCGGCACCGGAGAATCAGAAGCAGTGCGTTAAGTGCGCAATCAATTGCACTGATCTTGAAGTCCCGTGCGAGCGCGGTGGGCTTGAGCGCTAACAACATCTCGGGGCACAGCCTGCGATCTGGGCTGGTGACGAGCGCGATCCAGGCAGGTGTGGCGGTACACAAGATTCAACAGCAGACAGGACACAAGTCGCTGGCCATGTTGAACCGATACATCAGAGACGCGAGTCTGTTTGACAGCAATGCTGCAGGGGGTGTGCTTTGATAAGCACGCATGCAGGTCAGGTGCACAAGGCGGCGACTATGCACGGCTAGATCCTCTCGCATGGCGAGGCTAGGGCCAAAGCAACTTGCAGCGGTTCAATCGGCGCGCATCTTTCAGACGATCAAACAATGGGAAAGTGTCCCAAAGCGCGGAAAAACAAGTGGCAACGAACGCCGGGCGTGTACTGATATCCGTCATTCATAATCGCGCTCAAAGCGCGCGAGAAGGCCGCCACGTTCGCAAAATAGCACCCACTCAATGACCGCCAACGCTCTACAAAACATCGCGAAAATAGAAACCAGTCTTTGGGAAGCCGCTGACCAGCTCCGTGCCAATTCCAACCTCACCGCTACTGAGTATTCGATGCCGGTGCTGGGTGTCATCTTCCTGCGTCACGCCACCAACCGCTACCAGTCCGCCCTGCAAGCTATTGAAGCGGATCAGGCCGCAGGCACCATGCCCAAGCGCCCTTTGAGCAAGGCCGATTTCATCAAGCGCCGCGCGCTGTTGTTGCCTGAGGCAGCGCGATACGACACGCTGCTCAACCTTCCCTCTGGCGCCAGCTTGGGCGGCGCGCTGGTCGCAGCCATGAACGCCATCGAAGCCGACTTTCCGCCGCTGCAGGGAAGCCTGCCCAAGGACTACGACCGATTCGACAACAAGCTTCTCGAAAACCTGCTGCGCTGCTTTGACTCCCAGGCCCTGCGCACCGCTACCGGCGATGTTTTTGGCCGCATCTACGAGTACTTCCTGATGAAGTTCGCCATGCAGGGCGCCCAGGACAATGGCGAGTTCTTTACGCCGCCCTCGCTGGTGCAAACGCTGGTCAATGTGATCGAGCCTGACCATGGTGTGGTGGCCGATCTGGCTTGCGGTTCGGGCGGCATGTTCGTGCAGAGCAGCCACTTCATTGAGCACGAAGGCTTCGAGACCATGAAGCGGGCCACCTTCTATGGCCAGGAAAAGACCCCTACCACCATCCGCCTGGCCAAGATGAACCTGGCCGTGCATGGCCTGGAAGGCGACATTCAGGAAGCCAACACCTTCTACGAAGACAAGCACCGTCTTCAAGACGGCCGCCCGCTGTGGGGCAACGTCGATTTCATGATGGCCAACCCGCCGTTCAACGTGGACAAGGTTGACGCCGAATCCATCAAGACCGATCGCCGCCTGCCGTTTGGCCTGCCCGGCGTCAACAAAGACAAACAGGTCTCCAACGGCAACTACCTCTGGATCTCCTACTTTCACAGCTACCTGTCCCCCAAGGGCCGCGCCGGCTTTGTGATGTCTTCCCAGGCCAGCAGCGCCGGCCATGGCGAAAAAGAGGTGCGCCGCAAGCTGGTGGAAACCGGCGATGTGGACGTGATGGTCGCCATCCGCTCCAACTTTTTCTACACCCGTACCGTGCCCTGTGAGCTGTGGCACTTTGACCGCTCAAAGCCTGACTCACGGAAAGACCAGGTGCTGATGCTGGACGCCCGCAACGTTTACCGCAAAGTCACCCGCAAGATCTACGACTTTTCGCCAGAGCACCAAGCGAACCTGGCCGCCATCGTGTGGCTGTACCGAGGCGAACAAGACCGCTTCCTGGGGTTGGTGCAAAGCTATATCGAGCGGCTGAGCGCAGATGCCTCCACCGTTGCCTCGGCTCTTACTGCCTTTGAGACCACGCTGACCGCTAGTCAATTGCCCTTTCCGCCCTTCCTGGACAGCGTGAAGGGTCTCGATGCCCTGCCACAGGACAAGCGCCAGGGGCTGGCCGATGCCTTGGCCGAATGGACCAGCGCTGCCACCGCCTATGTGGCCGACCGCGCCGCCTTGGTGATAGGGCTGGCGACTTTCTGCAAGAGCAACGCTAAGCCACCCCAAACCAACAAAGCCCAACACGCCACCCGCCAAACCTTCGACCCCTTGGCCGAATCGGCACGCGGCTTGATCAAGCAGGTGGACCTGCTCTACAAGCTCGCTGCCCGCGCTGCGCAACTGGCGCAAGAGCTGGCGGGCCATGAAAAGGCCGCTGAGTATTACGACCGCCGCGCCATCAGCAAGCTCATCAAGCAGCTTGACGAAGAACGCAAGGCCGCCGTCGAACAGCTCAAGGCCTGCGGCTATGTGCACCGCCAGATCGCCTGGCTACAAGATCGCTTCCCTAAAGCTGAAATGCAAGACGTGCTGGGCCTGTGCAAAGTGGTTAGCCGCGCAGAGATTGAAGCTGCCGACTGGAGTCTGACTCCCGGCCGTTTTGTTGGCGTTGCCCCGGCTGAAGTAGATGACGACTTCGACTTTGAGCAAACCCTGCTCGACATTCACTCGGAGCTTACCGACCTGAACCGCGAGTCGATCGATTTGGCCCAAAAAATTCAGACTAGCTTTGAGGCGCTGGGGGTATGACCCGGTGGGCCAAGTCGCGCCTAGGCGATGTTGCCGACCTATGCCTCGGCAAGATGCTGGATGAGCAGAAGAACAAGGGCGATCTGCTTCCATACCTAGCGAATGTCAATGTGCGTTGGGGTGAGTTTGATTTGGAGAACTTGCGGGAAATGCGATTCGCCCACAACGAAATGGATCGCTATGGGTTGAAGTTCGGCGATATTGTGATGTGTGAAGGAGGCGAGCCTGGTCGATGTGCAATATGGAAAGAATCTGTACCAGGAACAATGATTCAGAAGGCACTGCATCGAATTCGGCCGCACAAGTGCCTTGATTACCGCTATCTCTTTTATTTCTTTCTCCACACTGGTCGCACTGGCGGCTTCGCGCCCCTTTTCACTGGTGCAACAATTAAGCATCTCCCAAAGCAAAGCCTTTCCAAGTTGGAGATTGAGTACCCGCCACTGGGCATGCAAGAGCGGATCGCAGAGCTCCTTTCCACATACGACGACCTGATCGAAAACAACCGCCGCCGCATGTCCCTGCTCGAAGAGTCGGCCCGGCTGCTCTACCGCGAATGGTTCGTCCGCTTGCGCTTCCCCGGCTATGAACACACTCCAATAGTGGATAGCGTGCCGCAAGGGTGGGAGCGCCGAACTGCGTTCGATTCGATGCATGTGCTGAGCGGTGGAACACCAAAGACGAGCATGCCTGACTACTGGGACGGTGAGACTCCATTTTTCACCCCAAAAGACGCAACAGACGGAATTTGGGTGTCCACCTGTGAACGCTCAGTGACCGAACTTGGAATCCAGAACTGCAATAGCAAACTGTATCCACGAGATACTGTTTTTATTACGGCTCGAGGCACCGTAGGCAAGCTAAATATGGCGCAAGTCCCCATGGCCATGAGCCAGTCTTGCTATGCACTTGTTGGTAAGGATCACCTGTCGCAGCGCTTTGTTTATTCAGCGATGGAGGCCGGTGTAGACGCACTGCGCCAACAAGCTGTGGGTGCAGTGTTTGACGCCATCGTTGTAGACACGTTCAAACGTATCAATTTGATGGTTCCACCAGTGCCGCTTCTTCATCTGTTCGATGAAGCGACTGCACCGATATTTGATCAGGTCGAGAGCCTGACACAACAGAATGAAAAGCTCCGCGCAGCCCGCGACCTCCTGTTGCCACGCTTGATGAGTGGCGAACTTGCCGTCTAGATCAACTCAGGGAAAACAATGAACGACACGACACAAACCGCGCCTGCCGCAGCCCAAGAAAAACCGGTGCTGCTGCAGCCAGACAACCACAACAAGAAATATGAAGCTCTCTTTGTTGAAATCGACAGCGGGCAGATCAAGCTGCCCATGTTTCAGCGCGAGTTCGTTTGGGAAAAAGAACAGTCGGCCAAGCTGATCGACTCCATCCTCAAAGGCTTTCCCATCGGGACCTTTATATTCTGGAAAACCAAGGAGGAGCTGCGCAGCTACAAAGAGGTGGGTAACCACAAGTTGCCCGACACTCCGAAAGGCGACTACGCGCAGTACATCCTGGACGGGCAGCAGCGCATCACATCCTTGTACGCCATCCGCAAGGGCATCCGCATCACCAAAGACGGGAAAGAAGTTGACTACCGCGATATCTTCATCAACATGGACTACGACCCAGACACAGACGAGCAGATCGTGGTCACAGAAAAGGTGGACGGCAAAGGTTACGTCTCGGTGCACGACGTCCTGAGCAAGTCGATGGGCACGTTTTACAAGACGCTCAGCTCTTCCCAGGCCGATCAAGTCGACGCATACAAGAACAAGCTCACGACTTACGATTTCTCCACCATCACGATCAAGGACTATCCGATTGAGGTGGCGTGCGAGGTGTTTTCCCGCATCAATACCGGCGGCAAAGCACTCACGGTGTTCGAGATCATGGTCGCCAAGACCTATGACGAGACAAGGCAGTTTGATCTGGCCGAGAAATTCGAGCTGCTGCGCGACGGATCGGATGAAGACAAGGAGTGCCTCACTGCGGCCAAGTTCGAAACGGTCCCCGAGTCGATCATCATGCAATGCGTGGCGGCCATCATCCTGAAGGCTGTACGAAGCCGGGATATTCTCAAAATCCGTCGAGACTTGTTCATCGATAACTGGGAGCCCATGAAGGCATCCCTGTTCACCGCCATCGATTTCATCCGATCAGAGCTGTGCGTACCGGTTTCGCAGTTGGTCCCCTATCCAGCCTTGCTCGTCCCGCTGACCTACTTCTTCAACAAGACGGGCAACAAGAAGCCGACCAACGAGCAGGTGCGCCTTCTGGAGCAGTTCTTTTACTGGGTTGGTCTCAACCTGCGATACAGCTCGTCCACCGAGTCCAAGCTCGCGGAAGACTTCAACAAGATGGACAGCATCGTCAAGGGCGACATGCCAAGCTACTCCCGGGCGGAGCTCAAGGTTGCCTCGGGAACGATTGCGGAAACATGGTTCTCCGCCGGCAACGCTTACTGCAAAGCGATCCTCTGCCTGCTGGCGTACCAGCAGCCCAAGTCGTTCGATACCAGCGGCCTGGTCATCCTGGACAACAGCAACTTGAAGATTGCCTCCAGCCGCAACTACCATCACTTTTTCCCGAAGGCCTACCTGGCGGGGAAGGATACAGATCACGAACCGAATCTGATCGCGAACATCACCTTGATCGACGGCTATTCGAACAAGCACCGCATCGGCAAGAAAGCCCCGAGCAAGTACATCAAGGCCTTCGCGAAAGACAACAAGTCCATCTCCAAAGCCTTGAAGACGCACCTGATTGATGACATCGAGGAATTTGGCGTCTCCACGGATGACTACAGCACCTTCATCGATCAACGAGCGCGGGCCATCGCCATAGCGCTCAATGTAAAGCTGAGGTCCATAACGCCCGAGCAAGCTGCGGAGCAAACAACCACCGAATAGGTTCAGCGACGCCAATCAGGGAGAACAAGAAACAATGGCCTACACCGACATCAACAGCGAAGACCGCCTGGTGCAGGCCACCTTTGCCGAGCACCTCGAAGCGGTTCTGGGCTGGGACAGCGTCTACGCGTGGAACCAAGAGAAGTTTGGTCCCGGCGGCACGCTTGGGCGCACCGATGAACGCGATGCTGTCTTGGTGAGGGATCTGCGCGCCGCGCTGGTCAGGCTCAACCCTGATCTACCTGCGCCGGCCATTGAAGAGGCGATCACCAAGCTAACGCACCACGAGTTCTCCCGTTCGCTGCTGCAGCACAACCAGGCGTTTCACAAACTGATGCGTGACGGCGTGCCGGTGAGCTACAGAAATGCACGGGGCGTGCTGAGCCACGCGCAGGCCGCAGTGATTGATTTTCGAGACCCCGCCAACAACCGCTTTCTGGTGGTGCGTGAACTCAAGCTGACTGGCCTGCGAACTCCTAACTACAACCGCCGTGCGGATCTGGTGTGTTTCGTGAATGGCCTGCCACTGGTCTTCATTGAGCTAAAGGCGGTGTACAAAAATATCCGGGCTGGCTTCGACGGAAACCTGAAGGACTACATGGACGAAGACGTGATGGCCCATGCCTTCCACCACAACGCTTTCCTGATCGTAAGCAATGGGCACAACGCCAAGTTTGGTTCCATCACCAGCACCTGGGAACACTTTGGCGAATGGAAGCGCCTGGATGAAAGTGATACAGGTAACCTGGCAGCTGAAGTTCTGCTCAACGGTATGTTGGCCAAGGACCGGTTCTTGGACATCCTGGAAAACTTCATTCTGTTTGACGCCAGCAAGGCGGGCGACGTGCGTAAGGTGGTAGCGCGCAACCACCAGTTGCTGGGCGTGAACCAGGCTGTGGCGTCCGTGGTGCGCCAAGAGGCTTTGAAGCTGGAATTCCCATCCGACAAGCGCCTGACCCATCGCACCATTGAAATCCCGTACGTCGCAAACGAAGCCGCAGGCAGCGATCTGAAGCTCGAATATCCCCTGGCGGCGGAGCCAACACCGAAGTACCTGGAAATCGTTGAGCGTGTCCACCCGGACCTGGGACGCTTGGGCGTCGTGTGGCACACGCAAGGAAGCGGCAAGTCCTATTCCATGGCCTTCTTTGCCGAAAAGGTGCGGCGCACGGTGCCGGGTAACTTCACTTTCGTATTGATGACAGACCGAGATGATTTGGACAGCCAGATCTACAAGACCTTTATTGGCTGTGGTGTGGCTGACGAGCAGACGCCTCGGGCCACGTCGGGAGCTGCTTTGAAGCAGTTGCTATCTGAAAATCACCGCTATGTGTTCAGCCTGATTCATAAGTTCAACCAGGAAGTAAATGCCACCGAGCCCTACAGTGATCGAGACGACATCATCGTGGTGTCCGACGAGGCGCACCGCACGCAGTCGGGCAAGCTGGCCCGCAACATGCGCATGGCACTGCCCAATGCGGCCTTCATCGGATTTACCGGCACGCCGCTGTTCAAGCACGACCACCTGACCAAGCGGATCTTTGGCGACTATGTGTCGCGCTACGACTTCAAGCGAAGCGAAGAGGACGGAGCAACCGTAAAGCTGGTTTACGAAAACCGAGGTGAAAAGCTTGGCCTGGCCAAGCTGGATCTGAACGAACGCATTGCAGCCGCTGTGGATGCCGCCGACCTGGACCCTGACCAGACCGCCTTGCTGGAAAAGCTGCTGGGCAAGGACTACGAGGTGATCACCGCCGATGAGCGTCTGGAACGCATCGCGACCGATTTTGTAGAGCACTGCAGCACCCGCTGGGAAGCCGGCAAGGCCATGATGGTGTGCATCGACAAGATCACTTGCGCAAGGATGCTCAAGCTGATCGGGCCGAAGTGGAAGAGCAAGGCAGCAGCTATGCACGCGGAGGCGCAAGCCAAGCTGGCCGCAGTTGCCGCTGCAAGTGATGAAGAGGCCCGCCAGGTACTTCATGCGCAGCGAGACCGTCTGCTCGCCAAGGCGGAGTGGATGGATGGGACCATCATCGAGCTGATCATCAGCGAGGCACAAAACGAAGTCGCTGATTTCAAGGCGTGGGGCTTTGACATCATTCCTCACCGCTCAGTGATGAAGCTCGGGTTTGAAACAGCCGACGGTCAGCGTGTGGACGCCGAAACGGCTTTCAAGAATCCCAGGCACCCGTTCCGCGTTGCGGTGGTATGCGCCATGTGGCTCACTGGCTTTGATGTGGAATGCCTGTCCACCCTCTACATCGACAAACCCATGCGGGCGCACACGCTGATGCAGGCCATTGCCCGTGCCAACCGGGTGTACCCCGGTAAGGACTTCGGGTTGATCGTGGACTACAACGGCATGCTCAAGAGCCTGCGTGAGGCTTTGGCCCAATACGCTTTGGGTGATGGTGGAGGTGAGGCTGAGATCGTGGCACCGATCGAAGAACGTGTAGCCGCCCTCGCGGATGCCATTGGGGTCACTGAGGCGTATCTGCTCAGTTTGGGATTTGATGCAAGCAGCCTGGCAGGGGCAAGAGGCTTCACTCGCATTGAGTTGTTGGCCGACGGGGTAGAAGCGGTCTACACCAGCGATGAGACCAAACGCCGCTATGAGATCTTGTCACGTGTAGTGTTCAATCGTTTCAAGGCGCTCTTGATGGAACCCTCCGCACTGGCTTATGCCGAGCGCCACGACAACATCGAGGCGATCTACAAGAAACTGACCGAGCGACGTGACACCGCCGATGTAAGCGAGCTGCTCAAGGTGCTCCACCGCATCGTCAATCAGGCCATCGCATCGCATAGCGCAGGTGGTGATCAGGCCAGTGGTTTGACCGTGGATCTGTCGAAAATCAACATGGAGCGGCTGCGCGACGAATTCGCTCGCAAGGTCAAGCGCAAGGCCACGGTAATTGAAGACATCCGGCAGATCGTGGAAGAGAAACTGGCGCAGATGCTGGCCCGTAATCCGCTGCGGATGAACTATGAGAAGAAGTACCAGGAAATCATTGCAGCCTACAACCAAGACAAGGACCGTGCGACGGTGGAGGACACATTCGCTAGGTTGATCGACCTCGTGAGTGGTCTAGACGCTGAACAAATGCGGGCATTGGAAGAGGGGCTCAGCGAAGAGCAACTGGCCCTGTTCGATCTCGTGCAGCGCGGCGACTTGTCAAAGACAGATCGTGAGCGCATAAAGCAGGCAAGCTGCGATTTGCTGGCCGGCGTGATGGCCGTGATTGCACCACTCGACCACTGGACCGAGAAGGAACAGACACAGGCAGAGGTGGAGACCTTCATTCTCGACCAAGTTTATCTCTCGCTCCCTGAGCCACCGTACACGGCAGACGAGAAGTCTCGCGTGGCCCAACTGGTGTATCGACACATCTGGCAGCAGAGCTTGAAAGCGCCAATCGCTATGCAGGCGGCTTAGCCGTTCACATTGAGAACTACCTCCAACTGGATAGTCTGCCTTGCTTCGTTAACTCTTGAGCTTTCTCATGACGCCGAACATAAAAACGATCGCGAATCCTGTCCTTATGGCCCTTACTGAGCCAGTTCGGAAAGGCGTTCTTCGGAGAATCGAAGCGATGGAGCGCGAACTGGCGTTCCTCGCTGCCAAAGAAGATAGGCGTGTTTTTGCTCTCCGTCGTAATGGTTGGAGCGAAGAGCGGCTTCAGCTGCTATTTGTGTTGAACAGCATCTACCAGCAGGTACTCGGGCCACTGCAGGGCGCAAGTCGTGGCGGCCCCGAAGGTCTCGGCAAGTCTGTTGCCATTCGTCACGGTAGTGCGTCATTCAGTAGCAAGACCTCGGGTGCCACACTAAACGCTTTGAAGGACTTCAATGAGATGATGTCAAGCCTCGGTTTCGAGCGCGAACATCTGAATCTCAACACATGTGAAGACATCGTCTTCCGGCTGTACGGCGCCACCAACGAGCCGAGCGAGCGCGGCGAATGACCATATTTGCGAAAAGAAAGGCGGCACCGAAACGTGCTGCGACTCCTCCCGTCGACCCAGCGTGGCTGACCACTGCGAAAGACTTGATGGCGAAGTTCGCAAAGGATCACACGCTTGTCCTAAGCGCGACCGAGCGGCAACTATCGGCCGCGTTTGAGATAGCTTGCTTCCAAGCGCTCCTGTACTTTTATAAGAAGCAAGGCTACACGCCGACGCTTGAACACCTCCACGAGGGGGAGTATCGATACCTGACCAGTCCATCTGGAAATCCTGCAAACTTTTCGTTCGTGCGCTTGACTGGATCTGATGGCGAGTTCGAGGTCAGGCAGCAAGTGCGGATCGAGTCTCACGTTGACCCAGACATCCGCTTCACGCCTGATCTAGTTGTCCTAGTCAAAGATGCGACGATCAATGCGGAGATTCTGAAGGATTTCGCCCAAGGCAAAAGGAAGTTGTTCTCGGTCAAGAGCAGCCAAGTCGTTGCCGCGCACGAGTGCAAGTCCATGAATCCGTTTCCAGAGCTCATGGTCAACTTCATCGGTATGTTGGTGACTGCTCACGCTTGGTACCCTAACGGGCCTCAGGTGGCTGATGCAGCCATGGGGCACCTTGCGCCAACTCTGTTCGTGGGCGGAACGGCCAGAGCGCTTCACTTGAAAATGATCAAGGCATTGGAGACAGCCTACCGGCTGAACATCGTGGTGGGCATGCACTCAGGGACATGGGAGTTGAAGAGCGCACAGCGCAGGCTTTCCTGGAGGGCAGCGGCACTAGGCCCTGCGTTGCCGACGGCACAAGCGGTCGCCGCGCCAGTTCCTCAATGACAACACGCAAGCACCTACTCATTTCACTGGAAAAGGCACTAACGGCTGAGGACATTCGGCGGTTCTACCGGCTCTCTAAAGTTGCAGGTAACGTCACCAACATCGTGACGGCTCAGCAGCGTTGCGGTCCTTGGCCCGAACGGGCACAACTCACGCTATCCGCCAGCAATCAGTCGCTCGACCTAGTGCGCCGCGAGCGGCACGAAAATCAACTGCAGGGGTGCAGTTTCACCATGCCTTGCAGGTGGTCTAACTAAGTCGGTACATGCTACTCTGCAGCTTGCGCAACAGAGTCGCTACCTCATCACCCTCATCACTCGGATCTCGATCAAGCAAGAAATCATTCATACGATCGTGAAGGCTGGCCATCTCGGCGTTCATGCTGTCAATTAGAGTGACCCTTTCGATCTCCGAAAACCTGAGACGCGTCCAGGTTTCCTTGCCGAGGGGGTGCTGTGGCATGTATTTAACGAGGCTCAGAGACTCGGTGGCAATGTGGACGTACTTCAAGAACTGACCATAGCGAAAGTTCTCTTTCGTTGGGTCGATGATGCCAAGTTGCCCTTCCACGGATGTCTTATCTACCGAGGTGGCCTTCCACTTATTGCAGTCGACGCAACCGATCGTCAAATTCGACAGCATGAACGTCTTGGAAGGAAAGCGCGACTTTGCGTACACGTGTTCTAGGTGCCACCCAAAGCCATAGCGTCCGACCGGTCGCTTGCAATATGCGCATGCGCCTTTTCCCCTTTTAACCAAGAGCGCCACGAGCCGCTTTTTGATCGCCTTCAAAGACTTCTGTTCGTCGGAGGAAAAGACAACTGGGGGGACGATGGGCTCGCCGAACTGATGCGATGCTAGGGGTTTGGAGAAGCACGTCCATGCATTTGTTCCGGACAGGGTGCCATCCTCGATGAGGTCAGTGAGCCGTTTAAGAACCCCGGTCTCGGCGGGAGATTCGCACAGCTCGTTCATTCGACTCGCACCGAGTTTGCACTGGTCAACGACTGATTCTGAATAAGTCGAATCGCTTCCCTGATGTGCGTTAAATCGTCTCTGGTCAGACCTTCTTTGCCTTCAAGCGCTTCAAGGCGCTTCAGGACTTGCTCTAGCAGTTGAGGATGATCGACCGCTTCCAAGATGGCGTCGGTGATCTCGAAATCCACGGCTGGGGTCCTGTAGGTCGCTGTGTCGAACAGGTCAAGCACCAGTCGCTCATGGCTGGAAATTTCACTGAAGGGGTGCTCACGTATATCCACGTCGGAGGAGGCACCCAGGTCATCATTCGCCTCTAGCACTACGACCGCAGCTTTCGATGCGTCGGGGCCCTTGGCTCCCTCAGAAATGATGATAGGCGAGTGCGTTGCAACGACGACGTGAAACCTTTTGAAGTTACGCAGCAGGTCGACGATTGCAGAGTGGAACCCCATCTGCCAGTGTAGGTGCAGACTGATCTCGGGTTCGTCGATGAGGATCAGACTGCTCTCGCCAGCAACAGACAGGACCTTTGCGTACGTCAGAACACGGTTCTGCTCTCCCGTGCTTAGTTGATTGAAGTCAATCCGCTGTTCGCTGGCGTTCTTCACGACGGATAGTTGCACGTCGGGATTAAGGTCGAGGAATTCAGCCAAAACGGCGATTTTTTGCCTGGTCAATTTTGTGAAGGACAGCGGCTGACCCATAAGTGTGGCGAGGGTCTTTCTCGATTCAACCGGCAAGACCGACGAAATCTTCGCGTTCTTCAGCTTGCGCCGGTCTATGAGCTTGGCTAAATCGCCGCCGACCTTCCCGAAGGAAAATTCGAATCGAAGCTCCAGCGCCTCTTCTAGACGATCAACTGACTTCTTGTCTCTCGCCATACCCTTCAGAATGATCTTGGCCAGTTGTCGACTGATCGCGCTGTGGAACACCGCGTTGCCCGACGTCCGGGCCCCAAGATATTGGATCCGGGCGTGCAAACGCAGCTTAAAACGATCGTAGACAGCGTTCGAGATGCACCCTACGACCTTTGGTGCATGACTCGCCTCGCTCTCCCCAAAATGCTCGGCAAGTCGTGCAAGTTGTCGGCTCTTTCCCGTTCCGTTGTTTCCGATCAAGTACGTGAAGGAGGGGCCGCGCTTTCCGGCCAGCGATCGATCGATGCTTGCGCACAGACGATTGAATAGCACTCCCTGAGCTGACATCCCGCCTCGATCCGAACCATCATCTGCTTCCTTTTTAGCCATCGCACTGTGCCTCCCTGATGTTGAATTGTGTCCATTTCGAGTACATCGCAGGCCACGCGCTCGGTGGACGCGGTGCTAACCCAGTTCTTCCATTCAAGTGGGAAATGATTTAGTCAAAGACCGGCCGGCGGAATCCCGCCCTACATCCGGACTGGCGTAAGCCCGCGGCGACTAGCGAGAAGACTGACGTCCTTCGGGTTAGCCCCTCGGCTCAGGCGCTGCAGAACGGCTTGCTGAGTCTCAGGCGTCCAAAAGATCCGTAGACGCTCACGCGCTCGCGTTATTGCTGTGTAGAAGATGCTGTGCGAGATGTTGTCTTCGTTAGCATCGGTGATCACGACCTTGACGGAGTCGTACTCAAGGCCTTGTGCCTTGTGAATCGAAACCGCATACGCAACCTGGAACGGTACGCTTGTGTTCAATTGGTCGTCGTCATCGTCACTACTTCCCGAGTCATACACGGAAAATCGAACAGTCGATCCCCCCATCCACTCGAGTTCTTCGTTGTTGACGTCAAATTCGCTGAGCGGGCGATCCAGCTCGACATCAAACTGGATTCGCTCTTTCGTACGCTCGATACCGACAATCCAACCCTTGAGGTTGTTGTAGATCACTGGTCGAAACCGCTCGGTTTCGTTGAAAAGAACAGGATCGCCGATCTTGTAAGTGGAGACGCGCCAAGTCGTCGCCTTGCCAGGGTTGCTGCTCTGCAGGAATCGATTGATATTGTTGATCCCATAGAGGCCGTCGTAGTTCAGGCACAGAATGATCTCGTCCTGGCCTAGGGCTTCGAACAGCGTTTTGTCCAGCACCGTCGAGTACCCGTTGTGAGCCATGAGTTCCGCGATGTCGTTGTCGATAGATCGCACTCCGTCCCACAAGGCCAAGAGTGCGTTGTTCTTGGTTCGGAATGGCGTCGTCAACTCAAATACCGACGTTCTTGGGATGAAAGAGCGGATGATCTCGAACCAGTTGCCGAACTGGATGGACTCAATCTGGTAGACGTCGCCTACTATTACTAGCAACTTGAAGGAGGTTCTGTTCAGCACCTCGAGAAAGTCGGAGTTGCTGACGGTGCTGCACTCATCGATGAGGAGGATGTCGTATTCCTGGTTGGACGACTTCTTTCTGATCTGACTGTTGATTGTTCGGAACTCGGAGTTCTGAGCTGTAACTTTGCGCTTGAGATTGTCGATTGCTGGGTTGGTGTGCGCAAGGAAGAGCTTTTGCTTGTCGTTGAAGTAGTGAGCGATGTGGTCGACCATCGTTGACTTCCCGGTGCCTGCAGCTCCGTAGAGGAGGGCCACGCGCGACTGACTGAATAGCAGCTTGAGTGCGGCGACTTTCGCTGGGTCGTCGATGCTACGAGGGGCTTCTGCGAACCAACGCTCGACGGCTTGGGTGTATCCGTCTATGCGAGCCGAAGCGTGCTTCTGGAGTGCCTCAACAATGGCTACCGTTTCGTCTTCATACCCTTTGATGAACACATGCTTCTTGTCGAGAACTAGGTGTCGTGACACATGTTTGTAGTACAGCAGCTGGTTGTAGGTGGCGATCAGTTTCTCGACTTCCCCGAACTCCTCTAGGTCCGCCGCCGTCGTATATAGAGTTCCATGCTGCTCCACGTTGTGTCTCACACGTCGAGCAAGCAGTTCGTGCTTGCGCTCGGTCACGTCGAGGCACTCCACCAGATCCAGGTACCGAGGGTTATGTCCGAGAAGAGAGGTACAGAAGGGCATCGTGTCGAACGGTATGCAGCCGTAGTGAAGGTTCAGTCCGGAGAGGAGCTTGCATTCGTCCCTCGAGTGCTGAGATTTGAGAACCAGGTTGTGCATCCTCAGCATGAGATATCGAAGAATATTTGACCCGGGGGCTCCCGATCTGGCGACCTGTCTTGCCTTGTCTAAGCAAGGAAATATTTGCAGTTTGAAGCCTTCACCAGAACCTGCTGCTCTCATTGCCGCATAGTTGGCTTCGCTCATGTCGATCAACTCGACCAGACTTCTCGACCCAACGGTCAGCCAGCGCATCAAATACAGGTACTCCTGAGAGTTCGTTCGAATTGAAGTTTTGATGCCCAGCAGTCGTGCGAAGTTGTCGAATTCACACGGCCGAATCGAGACCTCCCACTCACGGATGATCATGATTGGCATCGTTTGGCCAAGCACTTCAATCGAGTCCCTCTGCAGTGTCAACATTGCTGAGTACTCGACCGACATGTCTATAGGTGTGAAGGCGATGATGCGATCGAACTTACTGACCTTATTGGCGGCCCGGAAAAATGTCACTTCGTAATAGATGCGACCACCGACGAAGAATGGGCGCGTCTTATGGATGTAATACCGATCGCGCACCTCAGTGTCGCTTCGAGAGAAACGCGGTGACTTGATTTTGGCCGCGATCTTCTCGTGGTACTCGCGCAGTGAAGGGTCGAGATCTACCGGGAAGTCTTCCAGGTTTGCCAAAACTCGAATCCCGCATTCGTTCTCTAGCACGTCACGTATGCGATGGAGGTACTCGTAGTACTTCAGCATCAGGCGCTCGGAGGTGTCGCCGTCGAGCGTGTAGTGCGACGAGCTCTTCTGGATCAGCTTGTGAAATTTTCCAAGGAAGCTCAGCTGTGCCCTGCTCTTGACAAAAGCTAGCGCCGGCTCGATTGCAGCGAAGCGAAGTTCGGCATCGGGGTTACCGAGGTGGAGTCGGACGGCAACCCCCTCAACCAAGTTTCTGAGCTGCGAGAGTACGTTTTGCGAGAGCAGTTTGCGCTCTTCAGCAAGTAACTTGATGTTCTGGCAGATCGCATGGTCCGCGCTAGAGATCTGTTGGCCAACAGTAGTCATTCTTGTTGTTCGGTCCGAGCTGCAAGGTATTCCTGCGACTAGCAATTGAGCGGCTGTTGTTTACCGTCTCCCTTGAGGCGAATGCCGTATCTGCCGCGCCCTATGTACGGACTGATGATAAATCTTGAGCTAGCGCTGAATCTGACCTGCCTCCTGTTGGGGCAGCTCGGCTGTGATGTGTTCTCCAGGCGTTTAAGCAGCGGTTCAACGTTCGCTCCGAGCCTTCAGCTGTCCTCGGTCGCAGTGAAGTAAATGACAGGTCGCGACCAAAATCTGAAATCTAGCCTTGGAGCCTGCAAGCTGCTAAGCCATCATGATGGGATCGCCAGCCGCTTCCCGACAGTGCAATCAATTGCAAGTCATATCGGCTCAGATTTGGGCGGGTCTTTGGGCGGGTTTGTACTTATGACAATAAAAAACCCTAAGTATATCAATAGCTTAGGGTTTTTTTTGGCGGAGACTGTGAGATTCGAACTCACGGACCCTTGCGGGTCGGCAGTTTTCAAGACTGCTGGTTTAAACCACTCACCCAAGTCTCCGGGTATGCATTGCAGACCGGATTTTAGCGGTTGGCCCGGCCCAGGGTCTGGATGGGTCTGGATCAGGCCGCGGCCGTGCCGGTGCCGAGCACGCTGAAGCCCACCCGGGTGCGGCCTTCGGCCGACTCTGCCAGCGCAAACCCGTCGTGCATGCGCGCGATGGCCGCCACGATGGACAGGCCCAGTCCGTGGTGGGGCTTGGCCATTTCACAGCGGGAGGCATCGGCGCGGAAAAAGCGGTCGAACAGGCGGGGCAGGTGTTCGGCTTCGATCGACGGACCCACGTTTTCAACCAACAGCCGCGCGCTGCCATCGGGTTGCTGGCCAATGCGCACATGGAGCTGGCTGCCAGGCTCGGCATAGCGGATGGCATTGCCCAGCAGGTTGGACAAGGCGCGCTTGATCAGGGCTTCGTCCACCGGCAGGTGGATATCGCCGTCGATGGCGATCGACAGACGGGCGTCTTCCATCGGCGCCTCGTGGAATTCCACCACCTGGCGCACCAGTTCTGCCAGGCTCACCGGTTCGCCCCGACGGGCCTTGACGCCGCGATCGGCCTGAGCAAGGAACAGCATGTCGTTGATGATGCCGGCCATGCGCTGCAGTTCTTCCAGGTTTGAGGTCAAGGTGTCTTCCAGATCAGCGTTGCTGCGCTCGCGGCTGAGCGCCAGCTCGGTCTGGCCGATCAGGTTGGCCAGTGGCGTGCGCAGTTCGTGCGCCACGTCGGCATTGAAGCCTTCGAGCTGGGCGTAGGTGCGGTCCACGCGCCCCATCAGGCTGTTGAACTGCTCGATCAACGGCTGCAATTCCTCGGCCGGCTCTTCGAGCGTGAGGCGTTGCTTCGCTCGCCCGACGTCGATGCTGCGGGTCTGGTCGGCCAGGTCGAGCAGCGGTCGCAGGCTGCAGCGCACGCGCCAGAACGTGGCCCAGGCCACAAAAATCCCACCCGCAAGCGTGGCCACCACCAGCAAGATGGCCATGCGCTGGCCGGTCTTCGCGTCTTGCGAGCAGTCCAGCACCAGTCTGCCGGTGTAGACATCGCCCGTGGACTTGTCGGTCACCAGAAAGGTGCTGGCCTGGGCGGTCTTGGCCTCGGTGTCGAAGCTCGCTGGCGGGTCGCGGTAAAACTCGCTGCCGTCTGGCCGGCTCACCACCAGGAAGGTGCCGGGCCTGCGCTCGGCTGACCACGCCAGCTTGTCGAGCATTTCAAAAGTGCCCGCGCGTTCGCTGGCGCTTTGCATCATGTCTTTGAGCACGCGTGTGTGGCCCAGCAATTGCTCGTCGTGCTTGGCCTGAAACAGCATGGCGGTGATGCCGTAGATGGTGGCCAGCAGCAGGCCCAGCCCAATCACTGTCTGGGTAGCAAGCAGCAGCGAGAGGCGCCGCCCAATGGAATAGGTGCACGGCGTTTTGGTGGCAGTTGCAGCAGTCATGCGCGCTCCTCCAGCACATAACCCATGCCGCGCACGTTGTGCAGCAGCTTGGGTTTGAAGGGATCATCCATCTTGGCGCGCAGGCGTCGGATCGCCACCTCGACCACGTTGGTGTCGGAATCGAAGTTCATGTCCCAGACCTGTTCGGCCAGCGTGGTGCGCGACAGGATCTGGCCCTTGCGCCGTGCCAGCAACGCCAGCAGCGAAAACTCTTTGGCGGTCAGCTCCAGCCGCTGGCCCTCGCGCCAGGCTTTGCGGCTGAGCAGGTCCATTTCGAGGTTGCTGACGGTCATGCGCCCGTTATGGCTGGTATCCGCGGGCGCAGGCCCGCGACGCAGCAGCGCGGCAACCCGCGCGAGCAGTTCCGAGAAGGCAAACGGCTTCACCAGGTAGTCGTCCGCTCCAGCCTCCAGCCCTTGCACCCGGTCTTCCACCCGGTCTCGTGCAGTGAGCATGAGCACGGGCGTATTGAGCTTCTCGCGCAGGGCGGACAACACGCCAAAACCATCTACACCTGGCAGCATGATGTCGAGAACCACCAGCTGGTAGTCGCCTCCGGTGGCCAGGTAGCGGCCTTCGATACCGTCGCGCGCCACGTCCACGGTGTACCCGGACTCGGTCAGACCACGTTTGACGTAGTCGGCAAGCTTGGCTTCGTCTTCAATGACCAGGATGCGCATGGGAGTGGGTGAGCAACACGATTTGGGGATCGACAAATTGTCGCGGATCGGTACTGGGCGTTGGATTACGAATCTGTCATTCAGATGTTCGTTGAACGACAAGTGCGACTTCTACAGTTCATCCCATGCCGAAACGAAACGGCATCAAGCAAGTCGCTTCTTCAACCTGTCTTATTTAGGAACCGTCATGAAACTCTCTACCCGCATCGTCCTTCCCGTGGTCCTGTCGTTTGCTGCCGCTGGTGCCATCGCCTCCGAATTCACGCCCGAGGCACCCTTTGTCTCTACTCTGAGCCGCGCCGCGGTGCAGGCCGATGCCATTGCCGCGAGCGATGCAGGTCTGATCGCCAGCGGTGAGTTCACCCCCGTGATCGTGGCTGATGGCATGAGCACCGTGACCCGCAACCAGGTTCGCGCCGAAGCTATTGCAGCCGAGCGCCTGGGCGTGATCGCCCGCGGCGAGGTGACCGTGTTGCCCACCGCCCAGCAGTTGGAGCAAGTCCGCCTGGCCGGCCAGCGCGCCAACCAGGGCGACAACCTGGCGCAGGGTCAGGCTATGCCCGTGCGCAACTGATCGAACGCCTCGCTGGCAAGAAAGAACGGCCCTTCGGGGCCGTTTTTTTGTGGTCTAGGTCCACCTGACGCACCTCGATGGACAAAAGGCAAGCCCCAGCTGCCGCGTCAGTTGCTCGCCGTGATGCGTTGGCAGTAGTCCAGTATCTTCTGACGCAGAGGTCCCATGTGTTCGTCCGACCAGTAGCCAAAGCGGCCTCTGGCGTCTGAAATGCGTTCTCCTGGCCTGAGCTTGAGCAGTTCGTCGGGTTTGTAACGTGTTCCGTTGAATGTGATGGCCACCACATTGCTGCGGTGTTTCTGGCGAAACGGTGAATGTTTGCGAAACCAGAGGATGACCGAGGACCTGGCGAGAAACTCCCGCCGGAACATGACCGCCATCGATCGCGGCACCCCACGAGCCACGGGTTGCCCCGCCCAGGATATGAACTCGTCGTCGATGTTCATGTAAGGCCCCTTGTCACCACCAATGAATCGCTGCTCGAACAGATCAGCCATGCTCGGTTCAGCAGCCGAGTGGTAGGCCATGACGGATGAGTTGCCAGTCGCAAAGCGCTTGCCTTTGGTCAAGCCGAACAGCTTGCGGCGGATGGGCCCGAATCCAATCAAGTTGCCTGGTGGCAGCATGAACAGGTCGCAAGGGCGCTCGACCAGATCGGCGATCTTGCCTAGGTCACCCGTCACCATGGTGTCCAGGTCAAGGTACACGCAAGGCGTTTTGGGCGGCAGTGAGGCACGGGAGAACACGGCCAGCTTGACCCGGTAGCCCAGGCCGAAAAATTCTGGGCGATCGAAGAAAGGTGGAAACGGCACCTGCTTCACGTCCGTGGCGATCTGGGGCCGCTGTCGATCGGTGAACAAGACGACGTGCTTGAGCCTGGGCGACGACTTTTTCGCCGCATCCACCAGCACATTGACGCTCGCGTCGGGGTAGGCGGAACCCCAAATGGCAAGTACGAGGCAGAAGTCAGTGCTCACCGTGACAATCCCGGTATCGGTTCGCTCGTTCCCATGTCGGGCCAACTTGCGACTATCGACGCTGGTTCCCCTTTGCAGGGCCACGCGCGGGTTCGGCTGAACAAAATCCACATTTGAAAGGTCTTCGACTCATGCCCAACGATCGAGACATCCTCCAGGGCATGCTGCCAATGTACTTGGCCGCGACAGCTTATCGCGTTTCCAGTGTCGCAGAAGGTGCAAGCATGCCCCGCGCCTCGATGAAGCGCACCACCTCATCGACACCCGCCAGTGTCTTGAGGTTGGTCATGACCCAGGGCCGGCGCTGCGCGTCGGGCCTCATGCGGACGGTGTCGGCTTTCATGACTTCCAGGTCGGCCCCCACGTGCGGTGCCAGGTCGGTCTTGTTGATGACGAACAGGTCGCTCTTGGTGATGCCGGGGCCGCCCTTGCGCGGGATTTTCTCGCCTGCAGCCACGTCGATCACGTAAATGGTGAGGTCGCTGAGCTCCGGGCTGAATGTGGCGGCGAGGTTGTCGCCACCGCTTTCGATGAATACCACGTCGGCGTCCGGAAACTTCTCCAGCATGCGGTCGATCGCCTCCAGGTTGATGGAGGCATCTTCACGGATCGCCGTGTGTGGGCAGCCACCGGTCTCAACGCCCATGATGCGCTCAGCTGGGAGCGCGCCACTCACGGTGAGGATGCGCTGGTCTTCCTTGGTGTAGATGTCGTTGGTGATCGCGATCAGATCGTGGCGCTCGCGCATGGCTTTGCACAGCATCTCCAACAAGGTGGTTTTGCCGGAGCCGACTGGCCCACCAATGCCCACGCGAAGTGGAGGCAGGGTCTTGGTGCGCAGTGGAATGTGGTGGAGTGCGGTCATGGCAAAGACGGAGTTGGACGGGTTGAAGGGCAGCTTCAGCACACACCTTGGAGCCGGCTTGGCCGGACCGTCGGTGTGGATCCTCTTGGGGTTGGAAGTCGCGAAACGGCGCGGGGGTTGATCTAGGAACGGAACAGACGGGAATACTGGGTTTCGTGCTGGGCCGAAAGAATGGCGAGCAGTGGCGTGAAGGCTTGCCGGGAGTCGTCGGTGAGCGACTGGGCCTGGGCCACCGCCTCGGGAATGGCCTGGGCGAGCCTGGCCAGCATGCGCTGACCGGCGCTCTGGCCCAGCGGCACCGACTTGATGGCGGCCTGCACCATGTTTTCGGACCAGCCGAAGGCAAAGCCGGTCAGGCTGTCGTGGGCTTGTGCGCCGCTGAGTGCAGCGGCGCAGGCCATGGCCACCGGGTAGCTCGGCGGATCCAGGCGGGCAGACGCCAGCGCCTCGGCCACACCCCGCCCGAGTTCTCCCAGTGATTGCGCCCAGGTGAGCAGTGAGCGGCCCATTTGCTCGGTCTGCTGCCGCAGTTCGGCGGATTCGCGGGTCTGCAGCACCCAGTCGTTGAGTGCGGTGATGCGAGCCAGGTCGTGGCTGCGCCAGGCGGGAATCGCTTGCGCGACCACCGCCAGATCGCTGCGCGCCAGGCTCAGGTGCAGTTGGTCCAGCAGCCAGCTGGCGGCGCTGGCCTCGTCGTGCACCAGGCCGGCCTCCACGGCAGACTCCAGGCCTTCGGAGTACGAGAAGCCACCCACCGGCAGGGCGGGCGAGGCCAGCCAGAGCAGTTGCAGCAGGCCAGAGGTTCGTGCCGCGCTGTTGCCTGCGGGTTCAGCCATGCTCATGCGAGCCAGCGGCGTGATGATCGTGGTGTGCGTGGGCACTGGGAGCGTGGGCGTGCCCCGCGTGCTGGCTGTAGGCTCCGGCCTCGGGCTCGAACGCTTCGTTGACCTCGCTCACGCTCAGGTGCATGGCGCGCAGCAGATCGGCCAGCACATGGTCGGGCTCGATCTTGAGGTGGTCGGGCTTGAGTTCGATCGGAACGTGGCGGTTGCCCAGGTGGTAGGCCGCGCGCATGAGTTCAAAAGCCCCGTCGTGGTGGTGACCGTGCTCGTTGCACGCGGTGATGCGCAGCACCGGCTGAGGTGCCGCCACCACGCGCACCAGCGTGCCGGACTCGGTCACCAGCACGTCTCCGCCGCGCACCACGCTGCCGCGCGGCAGGAACACGCCGATATGCTGGCCATCGGACGTGGTGGCATCGAAGCGGCTTTTTTGGCGCAAGTCCCAGTCCAGCTCAACCTGTGGCGCACGTTTGAGCAGGGTCGGCGCGAGACCGCGACCCTGGGGAATGAGTTTGGAGGCTTGTTGCATGCGCGCGGAGTCGACAGTTGTCAGAAGAGAAAGTACCGCTGCGCCATCGGCAGCTCGGTGGCAGGTTCGCAAGTGAGCAGTTTGCCATCGGCCCGAACCGTGTAGCGCTGCGGGTCGATCTCCATCGTGGGCAGGTAACTGTTGTGCACCATGTGCGCTTTGGTCACGCTGCGGCAGGCTTGCACCGCAATGGTCTGCTTCTGCAGACCGTAGCGCTCGCGCACACCGGCTTGCTGAGCAGCCTGCGACACAAAGGTCAGGCTGCCGTGCGCCAGCGCAGAGCCGAAGGCGCCGAACTGAGGTCGATAGTGCACCGGCTGTGGTGTGGGGATGGACGCGTTGGGGTCACCCATCGCAGCCAGTGCGATGCTGCCGCCCTTCAAGACCAGCGCGGGCTTGACGCCGAAGAAAGCCGGTTTCCAGACCACCAGATCGGCCCACTTGCCGACTTCGAGCGAGCCCACGATGTGCGACATGCCGTGGGTAATCGCCGGGTTGATGGTGTATTTGGCGACGTAGCGCTTGACGCGGAAGTTGTCGTTGCGCGAGCTGTCTTCGGGCAGCGTGCCGCGCTGACTTTTCATCTTGTCGGCCGTCTGCCAGGTGCGGATGATGACCTCGCCCACGCGGCCCATGGCCTGGCTGTCGCTGCTCATGATGCTGATGGCGCCCATGTCGTGCAGGATGTCTTCGGCCGCGATGGTCTCGCGGCGGATCCGGCTCTCGGCAAAGGCCAGGTCTTCGGGGATGGAAGCGTCCAGGTGGTGGCAGACCATCAGCATGTCCACATGCTCGTCGAGCGTGTTGACGGTGTAGGGCATGGTCGGGTTGGTGGACGACGGCAGGAAGTTGGCCTCACCCACCACGCGGATGATGTCCGGCGCATGGCCGCCGCCTGCGCCTTCGGTGTGGAAGGCGCAGAGCGTGCGGCCCTTGGTGGCGGCAATGGTGTCTTCCACGAAGCCGGACTCGTTGAGCGTGTCGCTGTGCAGCGCCACTTGGGTGTCGGTTTCTTCTGCCACGTCCAGGCAGTTGCTGATGGCGCTGGGCGTGGAGCCCCAGTCCTCGTGCAGCTTGAGGCCGATCACGCCGGCGTCGATCTGCTCGCGCAGCGGCGCCGGTTGGCTGGCGTTGCCTTTGCCCAGAAAACCGATGTTCATGGCAAAGCCGTCGGCGGCCTGCAGCATGCGTTCGATGTGCCAGGGGCCGGGCGTGCAGGTGGTGGCAAAGGTGCCGGTGGCCGGGCCGGTGCCGCCGCCGAGCATGGTGGTCACGCCCGAGGCCAGGGCTTCGTCGATCTGCTGCGGGCAGATGAAATGGATGTGGCTGTCGATGCCGCCGGCGGTGACGATGTTGCCCTCGCAGCTGATGATCTCGGTGCCCGCGCCGATGACGATGTCCACACCCGGCATGGTGTCCGGGTTGCCAGCCTTGCCGATGGCGACGATGCGGCCGTCCTTCAAGCCGATATCGGCCTTGACGATGCCCCAGTGGTCCACGATGAGTGCGTTGGTCATCACCGTGTCGACCGCGCCTTCTGCGCGCGTTCTTTGCGACTGCGCCATGCCGTCGCGGATGGTCTTGCCGCCGCCGAACTTGACTTCTTCCCCGTAGCCGCCCGCGGCCAGGGTGAAGTCTTTTTCAACCTCGATCAGCAGGCCGGTGTCGGCCAGGCGCACGCGGTCGCCGACGGTGGGGCCGAACATGTCGGCATAAGTGCTGCGGGGGATGGTGGCCATGGGGGTCTTCGTCCTGGGGTACTTTCGGTGCTGCTAAAGCTGGTCGTGTGTAACACGCACACACAACTTCCTACACGGCAGCGTTGCCTAAATGGTCCTTTGGTGCTCAGATGAGCAGTCGGCTTGCGATCCAGAGATTTCAGCACAGATCGTGCCAGCATTCGATCTCAATCAGCCGCGCAACATGTCCCGGCATTCCATTTATTCAGCGACCGATCGACCCATGTTTTGTCCCGAGTTTCGCCTGCCGTTTTCTTTGCGAGCAGGTTTTCTGTGTGTTGCACTGACAGGCTTGGCGGCCTGTGGTGGAGGCGGTTCCCCAGGGCCGGAAGAGTCCGGCAGTGGGGGCGGGACTCTTTCCGGTGTGGGGGGATGGCCATCGGATGTCGGGGCTCAAAGTGGCCAGGTGCCCGTGCCGGCAGCAGGTCTCACGGTGGACACCAGTCAGCCTGATCGGGTGGTGGGTACTGGCTCGCCAGCCAGCTGCACTGGCCAGGCCGTGGTGAATGCCGTGGCTCTGGGCGGGAAGATCCGCTTCAACTGCGGCGCCAGCCCAGTGACCATCAACATGACGAGCACAGCCAAGGTGTTCAACAACCGGCCTGATGTGACCTTGGATGGTCAAGGTTTGATCACCCTGAATGGCGGTGGCAATGTCCGGATCTTGTACCAAAACACCTGCGATGCCGCCCAGGTATGGACCACAGCGTCTTGCGATAACCAGGAAACCCCGCGCCTCACAGTGCAGAACATTCGGTTTGTGAACGGCAATTCGACTGGCCAATTAGCCGATGGCGGTGGCGGTGGTGCCATCTTCGTGCGGGGCGGTCAGTTCAAGATCGTCAACAGCGTGTTCACCAACAACCGCTGCGAGGCCACTGGTCCCGACATGGGCGGTGGCGCGGTGCGCGTGCTGGATATGTTCCAGGGTAGGCCGGTGTATGTGGTGCAAAGCACGTTTGGCGGCGGAGCGGGCCTGGGCAACAGCTGCTCGAATGGTGGCGCACTCAGCAGCATCGGGGTGTCGTACAGCATCTACAACAGCATTCTTTCGCACAACTCGGCCTTGGGCAATGGCGCCAATCCCCAGCGACCCGGCACCCCAGGCGGTGGCAGCGGCGGCGCGATCTACAACGACGGGAACACCTTCACCTTGTCGATCTATGGCAGTCAAGTGACCGACAACACAGCGTCTGAAGGCGGTAGTGCTGTCATTTATGTGAGCAACAACCTAACAGGTAGCATGACGCTGAGCGATTCGGTGTTTGCGCGCAATTCCGCCACCCGTTTTGGTACCAGCGGCTTGCCTGGCTTTTTCGTGCTGGCTGCGCCCGGGCAACCGGTGGTGACGCGCACAACCATCACGAACTGAGCGATTGGCACCGAACAACGATCGGTTTGACCGGGGCAATGGGTGCGCTCGTCAGTCCAGAGCGCCTTGGGTCAGTCCACGAAATCCATGCACGATGCGCGCACCCGCGTAGTCAATCAGCTCCACCGTGCGTTGCTGGCCGGGCTCGAAGCGCACGGCGGTGCCGCTGGGGATGTTCAGGCGTTTGCCCCGCGCGGCCGCGCGGTCGAACGACAAGGCGGCGTTGGTTTCGGCAAAGTGGTAGTGCGAGCCTACCTGCACCGGGCGATTGGCGGTGTTTTGCACCACCAGCGTGAGCGCCGTGCGGCCGGGGTTCAGGGCGTGATCGCCCGCTTCAACAAAGAGTTCGCCGGGGATCATGGTCAGGTCCTCAGAGCTGGGCGAACAGGTACAGGCCGGCGCCACCGAGTGCGGTTCCCAGGCCGCTCAGGGCCGGGCCGCGACGCTCGCTGAACAGCTGTTTGATGGCCAGCCCCAAGCCCACGCCGCCCAGGTGCAAGGCTGCCGTGGTGAACAGGAAGCCGACGGCGTAGCCGGCGAAGCCGGTCTCGGGCGTTTCAGACCCGTGGGCCAGGCCGTGCAGTGCCGAAGCGGCGGCGATCAAGCCCAGGCCCACAGCCGGTGGCAGGGGGCGGGTGGCGGCGATCAGCATCCCGCCAAACAGCACCACCGAGAGCGCGACGCCGTGCTCGAGATAGGGCAGGGTCAGGCCCAGCATGCCCAGGGTGGCGCTGGCGATCAAGGCCAGCAGGAAAACCGCCGGGCCTTGCCAGGCCTTGTCACGGGGCAGTGCGGCAACCGACCACACGCCCACCGCCACCATGGCCAGCAGGTGGTCCAGGCCAAAGGGGTGGGCCAGGCCTTCCATTAGGCTCCTGGTGCCGTGGCCGGAGTGGGCCTGGGCAGCGAGCGCGGCGGATGCCAATGCGGCGGAGAAAAGGGTCTTGGCGATGCGTTTCATATGGACCTCTGCAACGGCGGTAGAACGAAGTGTCTGAATCAAGGGCGCCGAGGAACCGGCTTTGCCGGGCTGCCAGCGCCGCCCCTGGGGGTGACGCGCGCAGCGAGGCGCGGGGGGGGGGGTCAAAGTATGGGCTGGTGCACGGTCACCAGCTTCGTGCCATCGGGAAACGTGGCCTCGACCTGGATGTCGGGAATCATCTCGGCGATGCCATCCATGACATCGGCGCGGGTCAGCACGTTGCGGCCTTCGCTCATGAGCTGGGCCACGGTCTTGCCATCGCGCGCGCCTTCCATCACCGCCGCACTGATCAGGGCCACGGCTTCGGGGTAGTTCAGCTGGAGTCCGCGTGCCTTGCGCCGCTCGGCGAGCAGGGCGGCGGTGAAGATCAGCAGCTTGTCTTTTTCGCGAGGGGTGAGTTCCATGGTCGTTCGGTCCGGTTGAGCTGACGTTCGCAAATTGTGCGCCAGGTCGGTGCGCAGGTCGGATCCTCCTCGATGCCCGGCATTGGTGCGAACCCCCGATTTTTGGTGCGCGAGTGACCGCTTGTGCACCCGGATGGGGTGCACTGTGCCGTCGCGACGGGCGCCGCGCCAAGGCGGTGTGCCACTGTACAGACTGGGTGAAATGCCCCTTCGTTTGCTGCGGTGCAAAAAAGTTGGCACAGGGTTTGCAAAGGAAGGTCAGCAGCCCGTGTTGGGCCGCTTACCTTCCACCTTCCTGGAGTGCCACCCATGCTGAACCGTCGAGCCACCCTGAAAACACTCACCGCTTCGATGGCGCTGGGTTTTGCCACACTGCATTCGGCCCATGCCGCAGACACCATCAAGGTCGGCATCCTGCACTCCCTCTCGGGCACCATGGCGATCTCTGAGACCGTGCTCAAGGACGTGGCGCTGATGACCATCGACGAAATCAACGCCAAGGGCGGCGTCATGGGCAAGAAGCTCGAAGCCGTGGTGGTTGACCCGGCTTCCAACTGGCCGCTGTTCGCCGAAAAGGCCAAGCAGCTGATCGACAACGACAAGGTGGCGGTGGTCTTCGGTTGCTGGACCAGCGTGTCGCGCAAGTCGGTGTTGCCCGTATTCGAGGAAAAGAACGCACTGCTCTTCTACCCGGTTCAGTACGAGGGTGAAGAGCTGAGCAAGAACGTGTTCTACACGGGTGCGGCGCCCAACCAGCAGGCCATTCCCGCGGTTGAGTACCTGATGAGCAAGGACGGCGGCTCGGCCAAGCGCTTCGTGCTGCTGGGCACCGACTACGTGTACCCGCGCACCACCAACAAGATCCTGCGCGCGTTCCTCAAGAGCAAAGGTGTGGCCGACGCCGACATCATGGAGGAATACACCCCGTTCGGTCACTCCGACTACCAGACCATCATCGCCAACATCAAGAAGTTTGCGGCTGCCGGCAAGAAGACGGCGGTGGTCTCCACCATCAACGGCGACTCCAACGTGCCGTTTTACAAGGAGCTGGGCAACGCGGGTCTGAGCGCCAAAGATGTGCCGGTGGTGGCCTTCTCCGTCGGTGAAGAAGAGCTGCGCGGTGTGGACACCAAGCCGCTGGTCGGCCACTTGGCGGCCTGGAATTACTTCATGTCGATCAAGAACCCCACCAACGCCGCCTTCATCAAGCAGTGGAGTGATTACGCCAAGGCCAAGAACATCCCCGGCCACAAGGACAAGCCACTGACCAACGACCCGATGGAGGCCACCTACATTGGCATGCACATGTGGGCGCAGGCGGCCAACAAGGCCAAGAGCACCGACGTGGACAAGGTGCGCCAGGCCATGTACGGCCAGACGTTCAAGGCACCGGGTGGCTTTACCTCGACCATGGACAAAGAAAATCACCACCTTCACAAGCCGGTGTTCATCGGTGAGGTGCGCGCCGATGGTCAGTTCAACGTCGTCTGGAAAACGCCTGGCCCAGTGGTGGCCGACCCATGGAGCGACTTCATCCCCGAGAACAAGGGCAAGAAGAACGTGCCCGACATGAAGAAGTGATGGTCTGAGCCTGGCCGCCATCTGCCCATGCCTTGCTTGGGCGGGGTCGGCCTGGCTCAACTCTGCGCCCACTGTGTCGGTCGCATGCGGCGCGCCTGACGCCCGCCCGCCTGCCCCTCTGAAAGACGGATCCATGCGTCTCTTCCTGTCCTCCTGGCGATCGGTCTGGCTGTGCGCACTCTGGTTGCTGGCCAGTTCGATGGCGCACGCGCTCACCACCGAGCAGGCCCTTGCGCTGGCTCGCGGCGACAGCGACGAGCGCATTGCCACCATCGGCGCTCTGGCCGCGAGTCCCGATGCGCGTGGCACGGCCTTGTTGACGGCGCTGGCTGAAGGCCGTGTGCGTGTGCAGGACGAGCAGGTGCTCATCGTGGGCGACGCCGATGCGAGCGATGCCGTGACAGGCGCCGCCGCCACGCTCGGCGACAGCGCCGAAGAGGTGATCGTGAACAACCGGATTCGCTCCGCGCTGGCCACCGCGCTGGCCGGCATGGAGCTGGTGGGCGGCACGCCCCAGCGCCAGCGCGCCGCCGCGCTCACGCTGCAACGCAGCAGCTTTGACGAACCCGATGCCGACCAGCTGCCTGTGATCGAGCGCGCCCTCGCGGCGAATCTGGATGATGACGCGCGCCAGACGCTGGAGCTGGCGCAGGCAGCGGTGCTGCTCGCCAGCGAAGACGCAGCGCAGCGTCTGGCTGCGGCGCAGAAGCTGGGTGAGGCGCGCAAGGCGATCGTGCGGCCGCTGCTGCTGCAGCGCATCGAGAGCGAATCCGATCCCGAGGTCAAGGCGGCCCTGCAGTCTGCACTGGCCTCGCTGGACCGTTCTCTGGCCATCTCCAGCGCACTCGGTCAAGCCTTCACCGGCATCAGCCTGGGCAGCATCCTGCTGCTGGCGGCACTGGGTCTGGCCATCACCTATGGCCTCATGGGCGTGATCAACATGGCGCATGGCGAGCTGATCATGATCGGCGCCTACGCCACCTGGCTGGTGCAGCGCCTGTTCCAGGAAATGCTGCCCGGCGCCTTCGACTGGTATCTGCTGGCCGCGCTGCCAGTGGCCTTTGCCGCCTCCGCTGCGGTGGGCGCGCTGATGGAGCGCAGCGTGATCCGATTCCTCTACGGTCGGCCCCTTGAGACGCTGCTCGCCACCTGGGGCATCAGCCTGCTGCTGATGCAGGCGGTGCGCAGCCTGTTTGGCGCGCAGAACGTGGGCGTAGAAAACCCGGTCTGGATGAGCGGCAGTGTGGTGCTGTTCGGCAACCTCACGCTGCCGTGGAACCGCATTCTCATCATCGTGTTTGCGGCGCTGGTGCTGGGCGGTGTGGCCTTGATGATCGCGCGCACGCGGCTGGGCCTGTTTGTGCGTGGCGTCACCCAGAACCGGCCGATTGCCGCCTGCATGGGTGTGAACACCGCGCGCATCGATACCTACGCCTTTGCGCTGGGTTCGGGCGTGGCGGGTCTGGCGGGTTGTGCGCTGAGCCAGATCGGCAACGTCGGTCCTGATCTCGGGCAAAACTACATCGTGGACTCGTTCATGGTGGTGGTGCTGGGCGGTGTAGGCCAGCTGGCCGGCACCGTCTACGCCGCGCTGGGCCTGGGCGTGCTCAACAAGTTCATCGAAGGCCAGGCGGGCGCTGTGCTGGCCAAGATCGCGGTGCTGGTGTTCATCATCGTGTTCATCCAGAAGCGGCCGCAAGGCATTTTTGCTCTCAAGGGGCGCGAGGCATGACGCGCCCAGCGGTATCGCTTCCGGTGCCTGGCCCGCTGCTCACCCGCGGTGGCTGGAGCACCTTCATCGTGGCGCTGCTCGTGGTCTGCGCGCTGGCACCGGCGCTCAATCTGATGGTGCCCGAAAGCAGTCCTTTTCATCTCAGCGGCTACATGGTCGGCCTGCTGGGCAAGATCATGTGCTATGCCATCGCGGCGCTGGCCATCGACCTGATCTGGGGCTACACCGGCATCCTCAGCCTGGGTCACGGGCTGTTCTTTGCACTCGGCGGTTATGTGATGGGCATGTACCTCATGCGCCAGATCGGGCTGGACGGCAACTACAAGAGCGAGTTGCCCGACTTCATGGTGTTCCTGGACTGGAAGGAGCTGCCCTGGCACTGGGCGCTGTCGGACAGCTTCCTCGCCACGCTGTTGCTGATTGTTCTGGTGCCGGGCGGGGTGGCGTTTGTGTTTGGCTACTTTGCTTTCCGTTCGCGCATCAAGGGCGTGTACTTCTCCATCATCACGCAGGCGCTGACGTTTGCCGCGCTGCTGCTGTTCTTCCGAAATGAAACCGGCTTTGGTGGCAACAACGGCTTCACCGATTTCAAGCGCATCCTCGACATGCCGATCGCCACACCCGGCATGCGCATGTCGCTGTTCGTGATCACCGGTCTGACCTTGCTCGGTTTCTTCCTGTGGGCGCGCTGGCTGGTCAACAGCAAATTTGGTCGCGTTCTGCAGGCGGTGCGCGATGCGGAGAGCCGTGTCATGTTCTGCGGCTACAACCCGCTGCCCTACAAGCTCACCATCTGGACCATCTCGGCGGTGATGTGCGGCGTGGCTGGCGCGCTGTACGTGCCACAGGTCGGCATCATCAACCCGAGCGAGATGAGTCCGGCCGCGAGCATCGAGATGGCGATATGGGCTGCGGTGGGCGGTCGCGCCACGCTGATTGGCCCAATCATCGGCGCCTTCATCGTCAATGGTGCCAAGAGCTGGCTCACGGTGGCCTTTCCCGAGTTCTGGCTGTACTTCCTGGGTGGCCTGTTCATCGTGGTGACGCTGTTTCTGCCGCAGGGGGTGGTCGGGCTGGTGAAGAAGCTCCGAGGAAGGCAGGATCTTTCATGACGCCGGACCTCATGGAAGATGGCGCCTTGCGGCGCGAACGTCATCTAGGCGCTGTGGCGAACGGGCAGACCGAGTCAGGCGGCCGCGCTGCCGGCTACGGCCGGGTGCACACGCCGGGCCAGGTCGACACCACCCACGGGCGCATCCTGTACCTGGAGGATGTGCATGTGAGCTTCGACGGCTTCAAGGCCATCAACGGCCTGTCGCTGGACATCGCACCGGGGGAGCTGCGCTGCGTGATCGGCCCCAACGGCGCCGGCAAGACCACGATGATGGACATCATCACCGGCAAGACCCGGCCCGACAGCGGTCAGGTGTTCTTCGGTAGCACCATCGACCTTCTGCGGTACCGCGAACCGGAGATCGCCGCGCTGGGCATCGGCCGCAAGTTTCAGAAACCCACGGTGTTCGAGCAGCTCACCGTATTTGAAAACCTGGAGCTGGCGCTGGCGACCGACAAACGCGTGCGCCACAGCATGGTGTTTCGGCCCACAGACGAGGAGCAGGACCGCCTGGCCGAAGTGCTCACCACTATCCACCTGGCAGACAGTGCGGCGCGCCAGGCCGGCCTGCTGAGCCACGGGCAGAAGCAGTGGCTGGAAATCGGCATGCTGCTGATGCAAGACCCCAAGCTACTGCTGCTGGATGAACCTGTTGCGGGCATGACCGACGAGGAGACAGAGCGCACTGCGCAGCTGTTTCTCACGCTCAAAGGCCAGCACTCTCTGATGGTGGTTGAGCACGACATGAGCTTCATCCGAACCATCTCGGAAAAGGTGACGGTCCTGTGCGATGGCTCGGTGTTGGCGGAGGGCACGCTGGATGAAGTGCAGGCGGATGAGCGGGTGATTGAGGTTTATCTTGGACGCTGAGTCTGTGTTCTCCGGTGGCTTGGCTTGGCCGGGTCTCGGCCCGGCGGCCGAGGCACTTTTCTTTGCTTCGCCAAAGAAAAGTACCCAAAAGAAAGGCGAGCCGACGACCGGGCCGCTGCGCGGTTCCTTGCGCTGCTCGGTTCGCCCGGGGTGCGCGCAAACTCGCTTCGCTCAAACATGCGCGCCCCTTTTCCCGGGCGCCCCTGCGCTGTTCAGCCCGGTCGGACGGCAAGGCGGGAGCGGGTTCGGGCTTCCCTTCTCGCAAGCATGGTGCCCTGAGGGGGAGTCTGTATCCGAACTCTGCCGTCATGCGCTGGCTAGTAGCGCAGGGCCGGGCGGGAACAGGACTGCGCATGTCCGAAGGCCGCGCAGCGGACAAGTTTGCGCAGACCTCGCCCGGTCCGAGCAACGCAGCGTGCCCGCAGCGAAGCGGAGGGACAGCGCATCCGGCTCGCCTTTTCTTTGCTCACTTTCTTTTGGCGAAGCAAAAGAAAGTGAGGCGCCCGCCGGGGCGAGACCCGGCCAAACCCGCCAGCCGGAGAAAACAAGATGAGTCTGCTTGAAGTCAAAGACGTCAACCAGTACTACGGCGGCAGCCACATCCTGCGCAACGTCAATCTGCAAGCCGAGCTGGGCCAGGTGACGGTGGTGCTGGGGCGCAATGGCGTGGGCAAGACCACACTGCTCAAGTCGCTCATGGGCCTGGTGCCGATCAAGAGCGGCAGCATCGTGCTCAATGGCCAGGCAATTGATCAGAAGCCGCCCTATGAGCGTGCCCGCCTGGGCGTCGGATTTGTGCCGCAGGGGCGGGAGATTTTTGGGCGACTGACGGTGCTGGAAAACCTGCTCATGGGACTGGCGACCCGTCCGGGCAACACGAAGGTGCCCGAGGAGCTTTATAGACTGTTTCCGGTGCTGCGGCAAATGCTGCATCGGCGCGGTGGTGATTTGTCAGGCGGACAGCAGCAGCAGCTGGCGATTGCGCGCGCGCTGGCCGCGGGGCCAAAGCTGCTGATCCTGGATGAGCCCACCGAAGGCATCCAGCCCAGCATCATCAAGGACATCGGTCGCGTGATCCGCATGCTGGCCGACCGGGGCGACATGGCCATCGTGCTAGTAGAGCAGTATTACGACTTTGCCGAGGAATTGGCCGACCGCTACCTGGTGATGGAGCGCGGCGAGGTGATTGCCAGCGGGCCGGGTAGCGAGATGAAGACGCGCGGGGTGCGCCAGCTGGTGGCGATCTAGCCGGACTTGTCCTGCAGCGCAGGCAAATCCACGATGTGGATCACCCCGCGGCCGAGGCGGATGTGGCCCTCCCGTTCGAGCTGCTTCATCGCCGTGGACGCCTTGGGCCGGCTGACGCCCGCCCGGTTGGCGATCTGGTCGTGCGTCACCGCAAGCGTCCATATGCCATCGACCGGGGCTCGGTCGCTGGCGATGCGCACCAGGGCTGCGGCCACCCTGACTGGGACACTGCGCTCCAGCCAGGAGCGTTCACGACCCTGAACCTCGCGCAACCGCCTGCTCAGAAACCGGATCAGCAGGACGGCCAGATCGGGTTGCGACAGGATCAGCGATTCGATGTCGTCAGAACCGATCCACTGCAGCACCGTGGGTGAGATGGCCACCATGTCCACCGTGCTCGGCTGTTCGCTGAAGAGGTAGGACAGCATCACCGTTTCGCCCGGGCCGAACTGGATCGGCACCGTCTGCAGGCCCCGGCCCGGGGCACCGTGCATCACAGCGTCGATGGTGCCTTGCACGATCACGGGTAGGCGAGTGACCCTCTGTCCTGCCGCGATGACGATCTGTCCGGGGGCACAGTGCCACAGGGGTCGTTCGTTCAGGGACAGCCGCTCCTGCAGTGCACGGGTGAGTGTGCGATTGGTCGCCTGACTGGTCGTTGCCGTGCTCGGGACTTCAGGGGTGGAAGGGGGTTCCATGGGCAGGTGCTACGGGTATCCACGGGGTTACTGTGTTCCCACGGGAACTGAAAGGCGGGATGCCCGCCGCCAACACTTAGCAGCGTTGAAACCGACCAAACATGGAGACGATTATGAATCTGCCGCGCCGAACCTTGCTGCTTTCCCTGGCCCTGACCTTTGGGGTCGTGGCCCTGCCGACGACGGCCATGGCCAACGGAAAACCGCTGAAGATACTGGTCGGCTACCCGGCGGGTGGCGCGGTGGATGTGGTGGCGCGTCAGTTGGGCGAGGAACTGCGCAGCGCTGGCTACAACGTGGTGGTCGACAACAAGACCGGTGCGGGTGGGCAACTCGCTGTGGCCGCCCTGCTGCAGGCGCCCGCCGACGGTGCCACCGTGGTGGTGATGCCAGGTGACAACGTCTCGCTGTACCCGCACGTATACCCCAACCTCAAGTACAGCCTGGCCGACCTGGCGCCCCTGGCGACGCTGAGTTCCTTCCACTTTGGTCTCGCACTGGGGCCGGGCACGCCGGCCAAGACCTGGCCCGAATTTGTGAACTGGGCCAAGGCCAATCCGGGCAAGGCCAGCTATGGCACGCCCGGGGCGGGCACCGGCATGCATTTCTTGGGGGTGATGTTGGGTCGCCAGGCCAACATCGATTTCCTGCATGTGCCCTACAGGGGCGGAGCGGCGGCCATGGTCGATGTGCTCGGCGGCAGCCTGCCAGCGCTGGCGACCACCTTGCCCAACCTGGTGAAGCATCACCAGAGTGGCAGGCTGCGCATCGTCGGCTTCACAGGAGAGCAGCGGATGCCCAAGCTCCCGGAGGTACCGACCTTCAAGGAGCAGGGTCACCCGGATGCGGTGCTGAGTGAGGTGTTCGCGGTGTTCGCCAGCGCGGCCACCCCCGCAGCCGTGCAGGCCGAGCTGGAGGCGGCGCTCATGAAGGCCGCACGCCAGCCCCGCATGATCGAGGCGCTGGACAAGCTGGAGTTCGACTCCCTGGTGCTGGACGCCAAGACCACCCGCAGCAGGCTGGAAGCCGACATCCGCCGCTGGGGTCCGGTGGTGAAAGAGTCCGGCTACACGGCCAAGGAATGAGCGCTGCACGGCCGTTCCGAAAGCGCTCAGCCCCGCAGTGCGGAGCACGGAGGGTAGTCACATGAGCGCGACCGCATCGTCCGTGAGACGACCGAACATCCTGCTGGTCATGAGCGACCAGCACCGCGGTGACGCCTACGGCTTCGAGGGGCGCAAGGTGCACACGCCCCACCTCGACCTCATGGCGCAGCAGGGCACGCGCTTCTCGGCCTGCATCACCCCGAACGTGGTGTGCATGCCGGCGCGCTGCTCGGTGCTCACTGGCCTGCTGCCCCTGACGCATGGTGTTCACGACAACGGCATCGATCTGGACGAAGACCTTGCGGAACGGGGTTTTGCCGGCAGCCTCGGGCGCGGTGGCTACCGCACCCGCTTCGTGGGCAAGGCCCATTTCTCCAGCAACCATTCGTACGGTAACCGCCCGACAGGGCGCTGCGAGAACATCCCGAGTGCGCCGCAGTTCGGCCCGGACTGGCAAGGTCCCTACATGGGCTTCGAGCGGGTGGAGCTGATGCAGCTGGGGCACAACTACTGGCTGCCCGACCCGCCGCCGGGCGGCCTGCACTACGAACGCTGGTACCACGCCGACGGCCTGGGGCCGCTCAAGGACGCGCTGTACCGCCAGCACCACGGGGCGCCGGTGAGCGCCGCACAGACCCATGCCAGCGCGCTGCCCACCGCCTGGCACAACAGCAGCTGGGTCGGTGACCGAACGGTGGAACTGCTGCGCGAGCAGGGACGGAGCGAACGGGCCGGCGACGCGGCCCCGCTGTGCGCCTGGGTGTCCTTTGCCGATCCGCACCATCCCTTTGACGCACCGCTGCCATGGAACCTGCTGCACCGTCCGGAAGACGTGGACCTGCCACCGCACCGTAGGCGTGACCTGGAGCGTCGCCCCTGGTGGCACCGCGCCGCGCTGGAGAACACGCCGGGCGGCACTCCGGAGACGCGCAGGATCCGTGAAGCGTATTCGCGCATCGGCCCGCAGACCGACACCCAGTTGCGGGAGATCATCGCCAACTACTACGGCATGATTTCGCTTATCGACCACCAGCTCGGCCGCATCCGGAACGCGCTGCGCGAAGAAGGGCTGCTGGACCACACCCTGCTGGTGTTCACCTCGGACCATGGCGAGTGGCTCGGTGATCACGGCCTGATGCTCAAAGGACCCATGCACTACGAAGGCCTGATGCGCGTGGGGCTGCTCGCACAGGGCCCCGGCGTGCCCGCGGGGCGGGTGGTGAGCGATCCGGTGTCCACGCTCGACCTGGCCGCCACCTTCGGCGACTACGCCGGCACGCCGGTGGCCTCGGCCGCCCACAGCCGCAGCCTGCGACCGCTGATCGAAGGCCAGCCCGGCGCAGCGCGCGACCACGCGCTGAACGAGTGGCGCCTGGGCGAATCGCGCTGCGGCGTGGCCCTGGACCTGCGCACGGTGCGCACTCGCGACGCCAAGCTGACGCTGGAACTGGGCAGCCGCGCCGGCGAGTTGTACGACCTGGCCAACGACCCCTTCGAATGCGAGAACCGCTTCGACGACCCCGCCTGCCGTGGCCTGCGCCAGGAACTGACAGACCGACTCATGGCGCGTCCGTCCGACATCCGCTCCGAGCCGGACGCACCGGTCGGACCCGCCTGATGGAAGAACCCGTGAATTTTGCGCCATGCAACAACCTGGTCGTCATGACCGACGAGCAGGACGGTCTGGCCATGGGCTGCGCTGGCCACCCCTTTGTGCGTTCACCGCACATGGATGCCCTGGCCGCCCGTGGCACACGCTTCGCGCAGGCGTTCACCCCGTCTCCGATCTGTGTGCCCGCGCGCGCCGCCTTTGCCACCGGCCGCTGGGTGCACCAGATCGGCTACTGGGACAACGCCATGGGTTACGACGGTCGCATTCCAGGATGGGGGCATGCCCTGCAGGCGGCCGGGCAGCGGGTGGAATCCATCGGCAAGCTGCACTACGCCAACGCCGAGGCGCCGACCGGGTTCGACCGCCAGCACAGTCCGCTCCACCTGGCCGGTGGCATCGGTCAGGTCTGGGGTTCGGTGCGGGACCCGATGCCGGATGAACCTCGGCCTTCGCAGCTGTTCGGGGAGCTCGGACAGGGCCAGAGCCGCTACAACGACTACGACATTGCCAGCGCCGACCAGGCGGTCCGGTGGCTGCAGGGCCGCGCTGCCCGCCCGGACGACCGGCCGTGGACGCTGTACGTCGGCCTGGTGGCGCCCCACTTCCCGCTGGTCGTGCCCCAGCGCTTTCTCGACCACATCGACATGGCGGCCCTGCCGCCGCCGAGGCTGCATCCGCAGGACGGCCATGCGCGCCATCCCTGGGTGCAGCGCCACGCGGACTTCTACGACTGCGATGCCGAGCTAGGCACGCCCGAACGGCGGCGCCTCGCGCTGGCCTGCTACTTCGCGCTGATCGGGTTCATCGACGAGCAGCTGGGGCGCATCCTGGGCGCCCTGCACGAGACCGGACTGGAGGCCTCCACCCGCGTGGTGTTCACCAGCGACCATGGCGACAACCAGGGTGCCCGCGGGCTGTGGAACAAGTCGACGCTCTACCGGGAGGCTGTCCAGGTGCCGCTGGTGATGGCAGGTCCCCAGGTGCCGCAGGGGCGTGTCTGCCAGACCGCGGTGAACCTGATCGACATCGCTCCGACCCTGGTCCAGGGGGCGGGTCTGGCGGTTCCCGAAGGGTTCTCCGGCCACTCGCTGCTGGACATGGCCTGCGAGCCCGATGACCCCGAGCGCGTGGCCTTCAGCGAGTACCACGCGGTCGGGTCACCCGCCGGAGCCTACATGTTGCGACAGGGGCGATGGGCGTACCACCACTACGTCGGTTTCGAACCTGAGCTCTTTGACCTTGCCCGCGATCCACTGCAGGCGCAGAACCTCGCGGGGCAGGCGGCGCACCGGGAGGTGCAAGTCTATTTGGAGGCCTTGTTGCGCGAATGGCTCGATCCGGAGGCCGTTGATCGCCAGGCCAAGGAGGACCAGAACCGGCTGGTCGAGCGCATGGGAGGACGCGAGGTGGCACTGCGCATGGGCCCGCAAGGAGCCAGTCCGGCGCCTGTATTCTAGGCGCCGACGGCGCCCATCTTGGCCAGCAGGCCTTCGGAGTTCTGCGGCGGCCGATAGCCGGAGGGCAGCGAAACACCGCCGGCGGCGTGCCCAGTGTGGGCCTGCTCGCCCAGTCCGGCGTGAATCTCGGTCGTGCGGTAGGTTTCGCGAAGTGCCTGGGCGCGCGCTTTCAGGACCGCTTCGTCTGGAACGCGGCCGGCGTAGCGGTGCAGCACCAGGTGGGCCGATTCGATCAGCTTGGCGTTCAAGGTCGTGGCGCCATGCTCGAGCAGCGCTTCCACCGCACGTTGCGGCTCGCCCTTGAGGCTCAGCGTCATGGCCTGCTCGGTGAACTTCAGGATGTCGCTGTGGGCAGCGCGAATGCGGTTGATGAAATCGGGGCGCCCGGTAGCGGCGCAGGCCAGCAGTTCGGTGAGCGCACGGCTGGTGCAGAAGCGCTGGCCCATGGTGTCGACTGCTGCGTCGACCTCGTAGAGCTGGATGCTGCGCATGGCCAGGCGGGTCATGAGGGCCAGCAGGTTGCTCGCCGACTCGAAGTCGAACGCCGGATCCTGAATGGTTTTGGCCAGGCGCCGCATATCGTCGAGGGCGCGAGCGGTCTGGTATTCGTGGATGGAGATCAGGCAGTTGGCCACGTCGATCAGTCGCTGCAGCCGTGCGCTGTCCGGCTTTTTGCCCGCCAGGTGGTGCAGTTGCTCGATGGCGCGCATCAGGCCGCGCTGGTCGCTGTTGTCCAGTCGCGCGAATGCCAGCAATACCAGCGCCTGGGCGTCAAAGAGTTTGGAGTCCAGGCCAATGCGGGTGGCGCGATCCAGCAGTTCCAGCCCTTCGGCCCGGTCACCCGCGTAGTAGGCCATCATGCCGTGCTTGAGCAGGCGATTGACCGAACCGGGTGTGAGCTTGGTGGACATCTTGAAGGTGGCCAGCGCATTCTGAAAATTGCCCAGCTCGAACTGGGCGCGGCCCATGACGTCGTAGGCATCGGAGTAACCCGGCTCGGTTTCGATCAGGCTCTGCAAGGTGGTGGTGGCGCGCGCCGGGTACCCTTGCTCCAGCTGGGCACGGGCCACACCCAGTTTGGCCCAGGGCAGGGTGTTGGCCTGGACCACCGCCTCGTACAGCTGCTGGGCTTCAGTCAGTTGCCCGATGCGCAGCATGAGTTCGGCGCCGATGCGTGCCGCATACAGCCAGTACTCGCCGCGCTCGTTGAAGCGCTGCTGGCACAGGGCCGCTGCCTCGGCATATTGTTCACACTCGATGCTGCTGAAAATGGCTTTGAGCGACTCCTTGCGCTCTCTTGCCTGCAGAATGCGCGCCGACAGCGTTTGGGCGGTGTGGGGCTTGAGCACGTAGGCGTCCAGCGCCGATTCCGCCGCTTCGGCCACTTTGGCGTAGGTAGCTTCGGACGTGACCATCACGAACACGGTGAAGTAGGGCAGCAGGTGGTTGCGCCGAAGGTCATCCAGCAGCTCCTGGCCGGTGGTGTCCTCGCGCTCGAAATACTGCTCGCAGATCACGATATCGAAATTGGCCATCTCCAGCCGCTGCCTTGCATCCGCCAGTTTGGGGCATTGCACGATGGTGCCCACGCCAAACTCCTTGAGCTGCGACACCAGGATGGAGCGGGAGCGGGGATTGCCATCGACCACCAGCGCACGGGTGCTCTGCAAATCGGAAACGGTCGCGGACATGGGCGTGGGGGAGGGCGGTCTCGGTACTGTGCGGTCGGAGCAACCATTCTGCCCAGCTCGCCGCTCGCTGAAGCCCAGAACTGGACCCGAAACACCGGCCAGTCTGTGCCCTGTCAGACGCGCCAGATGCGCGGTGCGGTGGGCACCAGACCCCAGGCGGTGTGGCGCAGCGCGGCCCAGGCGGCTTGCAGCGACGCCATCAGCGGCTCCACCAGCGGGGCCACCGCGCGCACCACGAGCATCTGCGGGTTGACGCAGGTGACGCCCCAGCGCACATCATCCGGTGCAGACCGCAGCGCCAGCCGGGTTGCGTCCAGCAGGCCTTCCCGGCGTTCTCGGCCCATCGCGTGGCCTGTGGCCAGCAGCAGACTGCCCAGGCAGCGCTGACCATCCAGGCCGAGCGGCGAGTTCAGCAGGCGGTGGTCGGTGGCGTCCAGACGGGCTTGTTCCATCCACAGGCCTGGCATCTCCAGTCGTTGCTGAAACCGACCGTGGGAAAACGCCTGATGGGCGCTGGGCAGACCCAGGGCGGTCACGTCCCATGCCAACAGTTCGGCGCCGGGCGCCAGCGTGAAGCGCAGTTCGTTCAGCGCCTGGCAGCCCGGGTAGGCCAGCGTCTCGAGCGGCAGCCATTCCAGCCGGGCGTTTGCGGCCAGGTCGATGCTCACGCGCTGGCTGGCCTGCAGCGCATCGCTGGCGTAGAAGCGGGTGGCGCCGGGGGTGCTCACCAGCGCGTGAGCCCCTTCGTCGACCCTCACCCGGATGTCCAGCTCATCGCCCCCGACCAGACCGCCTGGCGGGTGCACGATCACGTTGTGGCAGATCGCCTCGCCTTCGGGATACAGGCTTTTGAGGATGCGCAGTGGGCCAGTGTGCGAATGCTTCAAGGCGGTCCGACCGCCGGCTTGTGGCTGGTAGTCGAGTTGGAGTTGAGCGTGCCACGACATGCAGCGAGTTTAAGCGGCGCTTGGACAGCTGTTCAGGCGCTCGCTGCCTGGGCGGCTGCCGCCACGCTGGCGCTCGCGCGGTTTTCCCGTTCGCCCCAGCTGCGCAGCTTGCCCGGATTGAGCAAGCCTTGTGGATCAAAGCGCTCCTTGATGCGCACGACCTCTGGATCGAGGTTGTTTTGCTTCCCATCCTCAACGATGTATACATGCGGGTTGTTAATCTGCACGCCGTGGTTGCGGTAGATCTGCATGATCTCGTTCAGCCTGGACTCGGTGGTGTAGCGCACCAGCTGCAGGCCGCTGCAATTGTGGGCACCCTCCTTGGTGCGCAGAAACTCCAGGTGCATCATCACCTCGCCGGCCAGCTCTGCCTCCAGGGCGCGCACCTGAGCCAGATGGCGACTGGGGTCAAAGCCGCTCTGGATGTAGGTCAGGTTCTTGTCGGTCTTCAGGGCTGCCAGTGTGGTGTGGTTCCAGGTGTATTCGATCAAGGTTTTGTTGGAGGCAGCCACTTCGTCGGCGGTCTTGCGGTAGCTCACGGTGCCGCCATGCTGAGCGGCCAGCGCGTGCAGGCCGTCTTCCGAATGCGGCGCCACCAGCACCATCACCGCGTGGCAGCCGGTGGGCAGGTGTTCGGCCAGCGCGGTGAAGTGGTCGGGAATCGGCGCCCCCAGAAAACACACCTCCTTTTTCTCCAGCCCGGGCGCGGTCGCCATGCGGCTGGCGAAATTCAGTGCAGCATCGAAATGCTCGAACACGACGATGCACTCGGTCCAGTCCACGGTGGGCGTGAGCGCCACTTCGAGTTCCAGAACGATGCCGTTGGTGCCATAGGTGTGGTGCATGAGCATGGCCTCGGCGCCGCGCAACTCGACCACTTGAGGGTCGGGCTCCACCGACATGGCTCGCACCCCCAGCACGTTGCCGGGTGCCGCCAATGGCCCATGGTTGATCGAGCCAACGCCACCAAAGCCACCACCGAACAGTCCACCCAGCGTCGCGCTGCGGAAGGTAGAAGGCAGCCAGCGCAGTTCATGGCCCAGTGGTTTGGCGTGGGCATCGAACTCGGACAGGCGAATGCCCGCCTGCGCACGGCCCACCCCGGCGCGCACCCAGCCAAAGGCGTTGTAGGCGCTCATGTCCAGAATCACGCCGCCGTGCAGGGGCACGCACTGGCCATAGTTGCCGGTCCCTGTGCCGCGAAGGGTGATGGGGATGGCGTGTTCGGCGCAGACGGCCACCACTTGGCGTATTTCGTCTTCGGTGCGTGGGCGCACCGCGATCTCGCCGCGTTTGCCCGCCAGCGCCTGCTTGAGGACGGGGCTGAACCAGGCGAAGTCCTGCGAAAGGCGGGCCAGACGCAGGGGTTCGGTGATCCAGTCGAGTTCGGGCAGCCGCGTGGTCAACTGTTGAATGGTGTCGGTCGAGGTGCTCATGGTCAGGTTCGGTCGTGGGAAAGCTCGCTGGCGTGCCAGCCGCCCAGCGCAAGTTTGGACAGCCAGGCCATGGCCACAAAAAGGGCCACGCCAGTCAGCGAGATCAGCAGCAGCGCGGCAAACATCTGGGGAATGTCGAGCTGGAAGCCAGCTTGAAGTATCTGGTAGGCCAGGCCTGCGCCGGCACCGCCAGTGCCGGCCACGAACTCGGCCACCACGGCGCCGATCAGAGCGAGGCCGCTGGAGATTCGCAGGCCCCCGAAGAAGTAGGGCAGCGCGCTCGGGACGCGCAGTCGCCACAGGGTCTGCAGGCGGCTGGCGCGGTTGAGCTGGAAATAGCTTTGCAGATCGGGTTCCACGCTGCGCAAGCCCAGCGTGGTGTTGCTGATGATGGGGAACAGGGCCACCAGCGATGCGCAGATCACCATTGAAGCGGTGGGGTCGCGCACCCAGATGATGATGAGCGGTGCCACCGCCACGATGGGTGTCACCTGCAGCAGCACAGCGTAGGGAAACAGCGCCGTTTCCACCGCTTTGCTCTGCACGAACAGAAAGGCGATCAGCACGCCCAGCACGGTGGCTGAGACGAATGCCAGCAGCGTGATCTTGACCGTGACCCAGAGTGAGGCGCTGAGCGGGCCCCATTCGGTGATCAGGGTCTGAAACATCAGCACGGGCGAGGGAACGAGATAAGGCGGCAATTCCATGGCCGTGACCATGCCCTGCCACAGCCCGAGTAGCACCACGCCCACCAGCACCGGATAGACCACGCGCTGAACGCGCGGCTGCATCAGCAGCGGTGTGCGTCGATCGGGCCTGGCAGGCGCTTGCTTGGTGACCTGCGGTTTGGGGTTGGCGATGGCGATCGTGTTGACGTCTGCGCGGGGTTCTGGCGCGCTGCCGATGTCCTGGGGCCGGTGCGGTGCCACGGGGTTGGTCAGAGCGCTCATACGTCCGCCTCTTGAGTGGACTCGCTGGCACGCAGCAGGCTGTCTTGCAAGCGCTTGGCGTAAACCGAAAACTGGGGTGACACCAGAAAGTCCGGCGTGCGCGGGTGGGGCTCGTCGATCTCGAAGGTTTCGACCACCCGGCCCGGGCGAGCGGCCATCATCACCACCCGCGAAGAAAGAAACACCGCCTCGTGGATCGAGTGGGTCACGAAGAGGATGGTGAGCCCTTTTTTGCGCCACAGGTCCAGCAGTTCGGCATCGAGCTTGTGGCGGGTGATCTCGTCCAGCGCGCCGAAAGGCTCGTCCATGAGCAGCAGGTCGGGCTCGGTCACCAGACCGCGCGCAATCGACACCCGCATCTGCATGCCGCCCGAAAGGGCACGTGGCAGCGCCGCGGCGAACTTCGCCAGTCCCACCAGCGTCAGCGCGTCGCTCACGCGGGCATCGGCTTCTGCGCGAGGCACGCCGGCCAGATCCAATGGCAGGCGCACGTTGGTCTGCACGCTGGCCCAGGGCATGAGGGTGGGTGACTGAAACACGAAAGCCACCTTTTTGCCGCTGGTCTCAAGCTGCGCGACCGGTTTTCGCCAGAGGAGCAAGCGACCCTCGGATGGCTCCAGCAGGCCTGCCACCATTTTCAGCAAGGTGCTCTTGCCACAACCCGAAGGTCCGAGCAGGGTCACGAACTCGCCCTGCTGGATGGTCAGATCCACCGGCAGCAGGGCCTGTGTGCCGTCGGGGTAGGTCTTCTCGACCGACAGGACATCCACCGCCGGCACAGGCGAGCTTGCACCGGTGTTGTTCGGAGGCATCGGGTCGTGAGCCATGGGCGAATCCTCTTGAAGGGCGGACACCCCAGGGGTGTCCGCCGCTGCCTCAGACATCAGGGCAGCACCTTGGCATCCTGGAGGAAGCTCAGGTTGTAGGCCTCGTTCTGGTTGACCTTGGCGGGATCGATCAGCTTGGTCTCTACCAGAAAGTCGAAGCTTGCCTTGGCGCGGGCCGGCGTGATCACGCCAATGCCCTGGGTGGCAGCGTCACCGCCGGTGACCATGCCCAGTTCCTTGAGTTTGGCCACGCTGTAGGCCAGTTGCTCGTCGCTCATCTTGGGGTTGTCCTGCTTGATCAACACATTGCCGGGAGCGGGGTTGGCCAGGTAGCTTTTCCAGCCTTCCATGGTGGCTTTGACAAAGGCCGCAACCGCAGCACTGCGCTCCTTCACCGTCTTGTCCATGCAGGAGATGGTGGTGGCATAGGCGGGGTAGCCATGGTCACTGAACATCAGCGTGTTGGCCTTCACACCTGCCCTGGCAATCGCGAATGGCTCGGAAGTCAGGTAGCCCTGCTGGGCCACGTTCTTGTCGGCCACAAAGGGCTGGATGTTGAAGGTGTAGGGGCGGGTCTGGGCGTCGTTGAAGCCGTACCGGGCCTTGAGCCAGGGCCAGTAACCGCGATGGGCGGAAGACGCGATCAGGATGGTTTTGTCCTTGAGGTCTTCAAACTTGGTCACATCGGCGTGCGCGATCAGCACCTGCGGGTCTTTCTGGAAAACCGCGGCCAGGGTGGTCACGGGCACGCCGCCGGCGCGCGTCTGGATCATCTGCAGATCGCTTGAGCCCATGACGCAGTCGGACTGGCCCGCGGCCATCATTTGCACGATGTTGACCTGCGGCCCGCCCATCTTGATGGTCACGTCGAGCCCAGCTTTTTTGTACAGGCCGGTGGCCACCGCCTGATAGAAACCGCCATGCTCGGCCTGGGCGTACCAGTTGGTCATGTAGGTGAACTTCTCTTGTGCCTGGGCGGTGGTCATCGCACCCAGGCCCACCAGCAAGCTGGCAGCGATGCGGTGGAGGGGTCTGATCGTCTGGGTCATGGCGTTACTCCATTGGTGGTGGTTGAGGGTCAGGGTGATCTCTGGGGTTCAGTCGAGTGACTGCTGCACATGGCCGCTGTGCTGGCTGCGGCCCCAGGTGGGTTCGGCGCGCGGCGCCCAGTGCAGCTGGTGCAGTTCGGTGATGGCGCTGGCCCAGCTCTCGGCCAGCGAATCGAGAATGGCCAGGCCTTGCTCGCGCGTGGCGGGCAGGGGGTCGCCGATGATGCCGCTCGGGCCGAAATCGCGCGCACTCCAGGCACAGGCCGGGCGGCCGTCGGGCGAAAGCAGGCGGGAGGGAAATTCCGGCGGGTAGTTGCTCACCGCCTGGTCCATGCGCACGGTGTCGGGTGCCAGCGCCAGCATGATGGCGGTCTCGGCATGACCGGCGTGCATGGCCAGCTTTTTTTCCTTGTCCGACAGGTACTGACCTGCCACGTTGGGCACGCGCCAGGTGAAGCTGGGCACCACGATGAAGTCGCCGTGTCGCAACCGCAGTTCGCGTGCACACATCTCCATCACCTGCGGCTGGCCGCCGTGCCCGTTGACGATGAGCAATTTCTTGAACCCCGCGCGGTACACCGACTCCCCGACCTCGTTCATGGTGGCCAGAAGGGTTTCGCCGCTGAGCGTGACGGTGCCCGGAAAGTGCAGGTGTTCTTCGGACTTGCCGTAGGTGATGGGTGCCATGGCAAAGGCCGGCACGTCGTCTGGCAGGCGGGCCAGCGCATGGCCGACCACACCGGCGGAGATGACGGTGTCCACCGCGCAGGGCAGGTGCGGGCCATGTTGCTCGGTGGCACCGGTGGGCAGCACGATGACGGTGTTGGCCTTGTCGGGCAATTCGGCAACCTGCGTCCAGCTCAGGTACGGGAGAAAGCGCGCGGGTGGGTTGTAGCCATGCAGCATGGTGTTTCCTCGGATGGCTAGCGTTGGGGAAGCCAGGCTGTGGCTTCGACTTCGATCAGGATGTCGGCGCTGGGCAGCATGGCGCTGACCTCGACCACGGTGGAGGCGGGTGGCTCACCCGGAAAGAACTGCTTGCGCACTCGGCTGTAGTGCGGAAAGTGGTCCAGGTTCTTGAAGTACTGAACCAGCTTGAACACATCGCTCATCTGGCCGCCAGCGGCCTCCATGGTTTGGCGAATGCGGTCGAGCACGTACCAGCTCTGCGCCAGGATGGGGCCTTCCTTCATGTCGGTGCTGAATTCGCCGGTGCGGCCAATCAGCGTGGCCGCCGCATCGGGAATGTCGTCGTAGCCGAGCACGATCTTCTTCGCGCCAGGATCCACCGCGATCACACCGGAGAGAAAGACGAAGTCGCCCGCGCGCCGCCAGGCGGCGTAGCGCGCCAGCGGCTGTGCGATGCCCGGTGCCGATGGCTTCATGCCTCACTCCCGGCCAGTGCGGCCTCGGTCACCATCCAGGCCGCTGGCACCAGGCCGTGGGCCACGCGACCCGCGCGCAGCACCACACGCGGCTGGGTACGAGAGGGAAAGCCCCAGGCATCTGCTGTGGGAAACACCAGCAGATCGGCCAGACTGCCCGTCAAAGGTGGTGCCGTGGCGACCCCGGCATGCAACCGGTCTGCCCGGCACACGGCATCGCTCCATTGGTCGAAGGGCGCGTCGAGTTGCGCGGCGAGCACGCCGGTGGCGAGAGCGTCAAGCGGGTCGTAACTGCCCACTGGGCAAAACGGGTCTTGCACGTTGTCGCTGGACACCAGCAGCGGGATGCCCCGCGCGCGCGCTTCCTTCACCAGCGTCAGTCCCCGCTGGCGGGGCGTGCGCCCGGTGCGTGCGTCCTGCAGCAGCAGGTTGGTGATGGGCAGGGTGATCAGGGTGACGGGTGCCTTGGCCACGGCATCCAGCGTGCTCAAGGCTTGGTCTTCGTCTTGTGCGGCCAGGGCGCAGTTGTGGCCGCACACCACCTGCCGCTCAAAGCGCAGGTCTCGCAGCAACCGCGTGGTGGTGGCCAGGCCACAGGCAGCGGGTTCAAGCTCTTCGTCTATGTGCAGGTCCACGCCCAGCTCGTGTTGCTGTGCGGCTTCGAGCAGGTGCCGCAAGGCTTGCGGGTCCCAATTGGTCGAGTGCACAAAGCCCCCCATCAGGGCGCCTGGACCGCTGCGGGCCACGGTGGCGGCCAGGGCATTCGCTGCATCTCGCTCAGCGAACAAATGCAAAGGCATGAGGCTCACGCGCTCGATCGTGATGCGGCCAGCCCAGTCCTGGGCCAGTTCACCCAACACGTTCCAGGCCATGGGCTGCACCTCGGGTTCCCACCAGTCGCAGTGGGTGCGCAGGTGCACCACTCCGGCTTCATGGGCCCACTGCAGCGCGCGGCTGGCCCGCTCGCGCACATCGGCCTCGGTCCAGGTCAACCGGTCCGCCATCATGGCTTGAATCGCACCCAGAAGGCCCGGCGTGACCCGACCCATGCGAGGCAGCGTGAAGGTCTTGTCGAGGTGGGTGTGTGCGTCCACCAGGCCAGGTAGAACCAGGGCGCCGTTCAAGTCCCAGGCCAGTGGATCGGTGAGCGCAGGCGTGTGTGGTGCAACAGCGCTGATGCGTCCCGCGCTCAGGCGCAGGTCGGCCAGCATGGGTGCGACCCCTTGCAAAGGCCAGTCAGCCGGCAGACACCAGTGCGGCAGGCGGGCGCGTTGAAGGAGGGTGGGCGCGTTGTTGAACATGGTGGGCAGTCGGCTCAGGCAAACTGCGCCATGGCGCGTCCGACACGGGCCTTGAAGGCCTGGAGTTTCGGCGGAGTGGCCACGTTCATGTGATAGCAGGCGTGGTAGTCCACGCGCGCGCTGCCGCCCGTGAGCAGGCGCAGGTAGCGGGTCACTGACTTGCGCGGTGGGTCCCCCATGAGCAGGGCGGTCCAGCGCGGACGGCCATAGGTGACCACCGCCGAGATGCGCTTGATGTGGGTGAGAGACGGCTTGACGTTGTGCGGATCGCTGATGTCGAACGCGACACCCGGCATGAGCACCCGGTCAAAAAAGCCTTTGAGCATGGCGGGCATGCCAAAGCACCAGGTGGGAAAGCAGAACACCACCGCCTCTGTGCGCATCAGCCGGTCCACATACCCTTGCACAGGTAGGCGGTTGCTCGGCACCTCGTGATAGCCCAGGCGTTCCTCGCGCGACAGCACCGGGTTGAAGCCTTCCGCATAGAGGTCGCAGTTGTCCACTTCGTGACCGGCGGCGGTGAGGCCCGCGAGAACCTCGGCGTGCAAGGCCGCGTTGTAGCTGGTCTCGACCGGGTGGCAGTAGATGACAAGCACGCGCATGGTCACAGGTCCAGGGTGAGCCGATCGCTGTGGCTTCGCGCACAGCAGATCGCCAGCTGACTGCGGCGCTCATCGGCACCCAGGCAGCTGTCGCGGTGTTCAGGGTCACCGGCCAGCCAGGTCGTGACGCAGGTGCCGCAGACACCTTGCTCACACAGCGTCTCGACCTGAACGCCCGCCAGTTGCAGCACGTCGGTGATGCTCTCGTTGGCACCCACGGTCAACTCGGTGCCACGCCGAGCCAGAACCACGGTGAAGGCGCGGTCAAGGCGGGTCGTGGGCGCGGTGGCGGCGAGTGCTGGCATCGTTGGCAGAAAAGTTTGAACAGTTGGTCAAACTCAAGCAAGCCTTGTGCCAATGGCGTTGGGCCGCCCCTCGGGCCGGCTGGGTGCACCAACGCACCGAGGTGAGGAAGCGGCGGACCCGACCCGCCTCAGTCTGGTGCCAGCCCGCAGCCCAGGAGCACGAAGTTGGTGAGCTCGCGGGCGATGGGCTCCCGGTCCAGGGTTTGGTCGGGCGCCAGGCCCAGCATGACCTGCACCTGCACACCGTAGTCGGCATAGTGCTGGGTCATGCCCCAGATCTGCATCAGCAGCAGTCTGGCGTCGAGCGAACGCATCCGGCCTTCGGCCATCCAGCGGTTGATCACCACCACCTTCTGCTGGGTGGACTTCACCGCCACTGGCCAGTACCGGCCCAGGTTGCGCCCGCCGCCCAGCACCTCGCTGGTGAAGATGCGCGAGAGCCCCGGGTTGTCCAGCGCGTAGTCCAGCTTCTTGCGCACGTAGTGGCTCAGCACCTGCTTCGGGTCGTCGCTTTCGATGTCAAACGCGAACGCGCTGGACCAGCCGTTGAGCACCGAATACAGCAGGTCTTCATACAGTTCTTCCTTGCTGCTGATGTAGTAGTGCAGGTGTGGCTTGGTGAGACCAGCGCGTTCAGCAATGGCCTTGGTGGAAGCGCCCTTGAACCCATGCCGGCTGAACTCCGCGATGGCGGCTTCGCGGATGGCCGCCAGCATGCGTTCGCGCCCGGGCTTGCCTCGGCCGGTCAGGTTGTCGGCGAGGTTTTCGGACAGGGTGTCGTCTTCCGGTGTGGTCATGGCCGAAGGATAGCGCGCGTGTTCCGGCGACCAGTCCGCATCAGTGCGGCAGTTGCAGGGCAGGCGCGGTCAGGCCAGGTGGCAGCTCGCCCGCGCTCAACCGGAACACATGGTCTTCCGGGTCGCACAGCACCGCCTGCCATTCACCGTAGTAGGTGGCGTAAGGTCCCTTGATCACGCGCCCACCCAGTGGCTGCACACGCGCCGTGGCTTCGCTCACAGCGGCCGCGCTGTCCAGCATGAATGTGGCGTAGGCGGTGACATCGCCCGGCGTGCCCACAGCGGGTGCGCGGCCACTCAGGTTCAGCAGGTCGTAGGCCGCAGGCGCATGGAAGCCGAACTGGAAGCTGGGCGAGGCCAGCGCGCAGTAGATGGGCGAGCGGCTGTGCGTGGCTTCTTCCAGGCCCAGCAGAGCCTGGTAAAAGCGAAGTTGCTGCGCGATGTCGTGGCAGAACAGATTGACATAGAGCTTCATGCGACCTCGGTCTGCTCGGTGGTTTGTTTCAAGCTGTAGGTCCTCTGGTACATCTCGTTGAGATGTTCACCGGCGGTGCAAGGCGGGTACTTCGGCGCTTCGCCGGGCGCCACCGTGCCGGGCACCGCTTCAATGCGCGCGAAGAATTCCGGCTCGTAGAAAAAGGGGATGGAATAGCGCGGCGCGCCGCCGGAATGCAGGTTGCGCACGCGGTGCGGGTTGGAGTGGTAGAGGCCGTTGGTCCAACGCGGAATCATGTCGCCCAGGTTGACCACGAAGCAACCTTCAATGGGTGTGGCCGGTACCCAACTGCCATCGGGCATCTGCACCTCCAGGCCGCCGTGGGCGTCCTGCGCCAGCACTGTCACGGCGCCCCAGTCGGTGTGCGCACCGGCACCAAAGGTGCGCTCGTCCGCGCCTTCCGGGTGGGCCGGGTAGCGCGCCATGCGCAGCGTGACCATCGGGTCCTTGCAGGCAGCATCGAAGTGGTCTTCCGGCAGTCCCAGCGACAGCGCCAGCAACTGCATCAGCCGCAGCGACAGTGCGTTCATGGTGTCGATGTACGCCTCGCAGATGGCTTGCGCATGTGGCAGCTCTTCGGGCCACTGGCTGGGGCCGTAGGTCTGGTGGCCGGCCAGCACATAGGGGTGATCGGCGGGCCAGTTCATACCGCAGTAGAAGCTCTCCTTCAGGTCAGGCCTGGCACTGGCGTCCAGCGTCTGCGCGCCCAGCGCTTCAAAGCCACGCATGATGGGCGAGTGCTGGATGGACAGCGCCTCGCGCCGCTCCAGCGGCAGCTCCATCAGTTCGCGGGCGATGCTGAACTGGCGCGCCACCACCTCGGCCGGCACCCCATGGTGACGAACATAGAAGAAGCCCGCGCTCATGGCCGCCGCGCGCAGTTGCTGCGCCACTTCGGCAGAGCGCGGGCCACCGGGCGCCAGCGCGCCGCTCAGGTCGATGACGGGTATGCCCATGGTGCGTGGCTCCCTGCGTTCAGGTCTTGAGCCGGCGCTCGACGGCTGTGGGCAGGAACTGGTCCGTCCAGAACTCGGCCACGGTGGGCGAGCTCTTGAGGTTGAAGGCCGCCACGGTTTCGTCTATGGTGCCCTGCAACCGCGCGGTGGTGGCCGCGCCCCAGCCGTTGGCCTGGGTGTCGGGCGTCTTCATGGTGCCGTCCACGATCAGCTTCAGCCGCTCGAATTCCAGGGTTTCATTCGCCAGCGGCTCGCGTGCCTTCACGGCGGCCGCGCCCGCTTTGGGGTCCGCGATGCATTCGATCCAGCCGCGCGTGCTGGCCTTCACGAAGGCCTTGAGCACGTCGGGGCTTTTGCTCATCACCTTCGGGTTGGCCACCAGGCCGTTGCCATACGACTTCATGCCGTGGTCCGAGAACCGGAACACCGTGAGCTGCTCCGGACCCATGCCGCGGGACTGCAGGTTTAGCAGGCCGGTGAAGAAGAAGTAGGCCACCGCGTCAAAGTCGCCTTTGACGAAACGCGTGTCGCCAATGTCGGGGGTGGCGTTCTCCCACTTCACGCCGCTGGGGTCGAAGCCCTGCGCCTTGGCAAACACCGGGAACAGCTTGCGCGACGCATTGAAAGGCTGACCCAGGATGGACTTCCCCGCTAGGTCGGCGGGCTTCTTGATCGGGCCGTCCTTGCGCACTATCACCGCGTTCGGGTTCAGGTCGTACTGCATGGCCACCGCCTTGAGTGCCACCTGCGGGTTGGCCAGGTTGAACTCAATCATCGAAGACAGGTCGGCAGACGCGGCGTCGTAGGCGCCGCCACCCACCAGGCTGATGGCGGCCGCCGAGCCGTTGCCGGTGTCGATGGTCACGTCCACGCCCGCGTCCTTGTAGTAGCCACGCTGCTGCGCCAGCAGGAAGCCGGCACCTGATGCCTCCACCTTCCAGCCCAGGTTGAACTTGAACTCCTGCAGCGAACCTTGCGCACGCACAAACGGCGACACGGCCAGCAACGATGCGGCGCCAGAGGCGCAGAGGAGGGAACGGCGTTTCATGGAACAAGTCTCCTTTCAGAGGAAGGAACCTGCCTGGGCAGGGGAGGGGTGGAATAAAAGAAGGGCATGCATGAGCGGTTCAGCCCGCCACGGTTTGTGTGATGTGCTGCACCGCTTCGCGCGCGTGCGCGGCCAGCTGTGCTCGGTCCAGGCCGGGAATCTCCCCGCCCATCAACACGGGCTTTCCGGCCACCCACACGGTGTCGGTTTGCAGCGCGCGGCCGCACAGCACGGGCGCACTGCCGGGGTCGTGCAGACCGATGGCGGCCGCGCTGTCCAGGCGGTAGCTGGCCAGGTCGGCGGCCTGGCCAATCTCCAGCGTGCCAATACCGGGCAGTCCCAGCACATCGGCGCCACCAGCCGTGGCCATGTGCACCACGTCGTCGGTGCTCAGGGCCTCAGGGCCATGGCGCAGCCGGTGCATCATGTAGGCCATGTGCACCTCGCTGAGCATGTCGGCGGCTTCGTTGGAGGCCGCACCGTCCACACCCAGCGACACCTTGCCCCCCAGGCGCAGCAGTTCCACCACTGGCGCCGTGCCCGAACCCAGCCGCGCGTTGCACTGCGGGCAGTGCGCCATGCCGGTGCCGCTCTGCGCCAGCAGGCGCTGCTCGGCTTCTTCCATCCACACCAGGTGGGCGAACCACACGTCCGGCCCCACCCACTCATGCCGTTCCACAAAGGCCAGCGGTGTACAGCCGTACACCTCACTGGTGTGGCGCCCATAGTCGGCCGTTTCAGACAGGTGGCTGTGCATGCGAAGGCCCAGCGAACGCGCAAACCGCGCGATCTCGCGCAACTCATCCGGCCGCACCGACCAGTTCGGCGTGGTGGGTGCCACCACCACGCGGCGCATGGCGTCGGGCGCGGTGTCGTTGAAGCGCGTGGCATCGTCTGCCACGCGGCGGAAAAACAGGTCCAGCGGTTCGGGTGCAATTTGTGGCGAAGGAGTGGCATCAATCTGCCGAACCTGCGTGGCCAGTCCCCGGCACACCACCATGCGCAGGCCCAGCTTGTCGGCTTCGTCGAACACCACGGCCGTGGGGTCGAAGGGCATGTCCGGGTAGTGGTGGTACTGGTGGTCGGCCACCGTGGTGCAGCCAGACGCCAGCAGTTCGCTCAGGCCCACCCGCACCGCCAGGCGGAACAGGGCCTCATGGTCGAACGCACGCCGGTGGCGCACCGGCACCGCCGCCAGCCAGTCGGCCAGGCGCGCATTCAGGCCCGCCGGCACGCCCTTGAGCAGGCTCTGGAACAGGTGGTGGTGGGAGTTCACCCAGCCGGGCGCCAGCACACAGTCTGTGGCGTCATAAACCACCTCGCCTGGCTCGGGCACCAGCGCCCCCATGGCGGCGATCTTGCCGTGACGCACGCGCACATCGCACTGGGGAAGCCGCGCGCGGTCTCCGGGCAGGCCGGTGAGCACGGCGGTGGCGTTCAGAATGAGGCAGTCGTTCATGCCAAGCTGAAACTGCTTGCTCAAGACCTGCGCCCTTGAACCATGGCATGGAACCAGGCAGGCAAATGGGAATGGCTGCGATGCATGAGGTGCTCCAAGGGCGTGCAACTTGTGGCCACCCCCATCTGCCTTGCGGGCAGAAGGGGGCGGTACAAGAGCAATTTCCGGGCACGTGCCACTGGGACACCACGCTGAACGCTTCTACTCTTGCCAGTGATGCACGCAGGAGTCATGCCAGTCCTGGGTCGCCATGGTTCTCCAAAACGGTGCACCGCCATGGCCTGTCTTTTGCTAACATCCAGCGCCAGAGTAGAAGCGTTCACCCTGCACCACGCAGGGCAGGAAATTGCTCTTGAGATCCCTCAAGCCATTTCATTCAGGAGCGTTTCATGCTGGTCACCCAACAGCCCATCTTCCGCAAGCATTGGCATGCCGTCATGCCGCTGTCCCACCTGCAAGACGGCCCCAAGCCCTTTACCCTGCTGGGCGAAAACATCGTGCTCTTCCTGGATGAGCACGGCCAGCCCGCCTCCCTGAAAGACCGCTGCTGCCACCGCACCGCCAAACTCAGCAAAGGCTGGTGCAAGAACGGCAACCTCCAGTGTGGCTATCACGGTTGGGTCTACAACCGCACCGGCCGCGTGATCGAAATTCCCCAGTACGGTGCAGACCGCGAAATCCCCAAGGATTACGGCACGCCGGCCTACCACTGCGTGGCGCGCTACGGCTACGCCTGGGTGGCATTGGAAGATCCAGTGGCCGACATTCCGGTGATCCCGGAATTCGAAGCGGACGGCTGGCGCACCATCTTCCAGTTTTATGAAACCTGGCACACCAGCCCGATGCGCGCGCTGGAAAACTCCTTTGACAACTCGCACTTCAGCTTCGTGCACCGCGCCACTTTTGGCGTGGCAGCATCCCCCAAGCCCAGCAAGTACGAATTGATCGAAAACGAAGCCGGCTTTTACGCCGAGACCGTGATCGACGCGGTGAATCCTGAAAAATTTCACCGCATCAGCGGCGTGCAGGATGCCATCACCCAGCGCCACATGCGCAACGCCTACTTTCAGCCGTTCTCCCGCCGGTTGGACATCGAATACCCCAGCGGTGTGCGCCACGTGATCATCAACGCGTTCACACCCATCGACGATGGCCGCATGCAGCTCTGCCAATGGCTGTTCCGCAACGACACCGAAGCCGATTGCCCCGCGCAGTTGCTGATCGACTTCGACGAAGAAATCACGCGCGAAGACAAGGACATCCTCGAATCCACCGACCCCGACGCAGTGGTGGATTTGCGGCGGCGGGGGGTGGAATACTCGATGGACTCTGACCGGCCCGGCATCCTCATCCGGCGCAAGTTGATGGCAATGTTGTCGGAGGCGGGGGAGGCGGAGGTGCATCGCTGACTTCGCGCCGGCGGAGCCGGACACCCCGGTCACCGTCGGCCGGACTCGCCAGAGAAGTAAAACTCAGCGCGAAGCCCAGAACCCCTGATGAGGCGCCAGCATCTCGGCCTCCAGCTCAGGCACCGGCCCGATCACCTCGATGTGCTTCTGCCCTCTCGCCAACACCTCGCGGCATGGCAATGAGAGTGTCGGGTTCTCCTCATGGCTGCCCGTGAGCGCCAGCAAAGCCTCTTCACTGGCCCCGTACACCACCCGCCCCAAGTTCGCCCAGTACAACGTGCCCGTGCACATCGCACAAGGCTCGAACGTCGTTACCAGCGTGCACCGCGCCAGATACTCGCCCGGCCAGTTGTCCGCTGCGGTGCGCGCCAACGTAGCCTCCGCATGGTTCACCGTGTCGATGTTCCCCTGCTCCGCCAACACCGTCTCACCATCCGGCGCCACCAGCAATGCCCCAAACGGATGCCGCCCCATCGAAGCAGCGCGTCGAGCCACGTCGTTGGCACGGCGAAGATGACGGGTGATCTGATCTAGGTTCATAAAAGGAACATAAAAGCCTAGCGAAGGGCAGTTGGTCCAGGGACACCGTGGAACCGGCTTTGCCGGTTCACAGGTATCGTCCCCCCGCGAAGCAGGGGGGGAAGCGGCGTCAGGCGCTCAGGGGGTTACTTAGTGCTGACTCCCGCGATGTGCCCAACCGGTCGTGTGCTTCTCCACGAAACTGAACAGCTCGTACATCGCCATCGCCATCACCCCCACCACCAGCAGGCCGCTGAAGGCCAGGCCCATCTGCATCGAGCTGCCAGCGGAGATCAGCAGGTAGCCAATGCCTTCGTTGGACGCGGTCATCTCGGACACGGTGGTGCCCACAAAAGCCAGCGTGATCGCGACCTTGAGCGAGCCGAAGAAGTAGGGCATGGAACGGGGCAGGCCGACCTTGGTCAGCACGTCCCAGCGCTTGGCGCCCAACACCCGCAACACATCCTCCAGCTCGGGCTCCAGCGTGGCCAAGCCGGTGGCGATGTTGACCATGATGGGGAAAAAGCTGATCAGGAAGGCGGTCAGAATCGCCGGCCCCACCCCGATGCCGAACCACACCACGAGGATGGGCACAAAGGCAGCCTTGGGCAGGGCGTTGAACGCCGTCATGAGCGGGTACACCGCGGCATAGGCCAGGCGTGAGCTGCCGATCAGAAAACCGAGTAAAACGCCTACCACGATTGCAATGCCAAAGCCGGCCATCGTCACCCAGAAGGTGCGCCAGGCGTGCCCCAGGATGGTGGTCTTGTGTTCCAGCGTCTGTTCCCAGATGCGCGAGGGGCTGGGGAAAATGAATTCCGAGACACCAAAGCCGCGCGTGATCGCTTCCCACAGGGCCACGATGATGATCAGCAGGATCAGGGGCGACCAGCGTTCGAGTTGTTTCTTGGTCATGGTGTTGGGCTCTCTGTCACTGGTTGATCACGGCGCCGGCCTTGCGCATCGCGCCGATGTGCCCGCGCAGTTCGTGCACGATGTCGGTGAATTCCTTGGTGTAGGTCACCTCCAGGTCGCGGGTGCGCGGAATCGGGATCTCGCGCTGAACCACGAAGCGACCCGGGCTGCGGCTCATGCAATACACGGTGTCGGCGAGAAACACCGACTCGCGCAGGTCGTGCGTGACGAGGATGACGTTGAAGCGCTGCGCCTCCCACAGGTCGCGCAGCGTGCACCAGAGCTCTTCGCGGGTGAACGCATCAAGCGCACCAAACGGCTCGTCAAGCAGCAGCATCTTGGGTTCGTGGATCAGGGCGCGGCAGATGCTGGCGCGCTGCTGCATGCCGCCCGAGAGTTCCCAAGGGAACTTGGCTTCCATACCGCCCAGACCCACGCTCTCCAGTAGGCGACCGGCTCGCTCCACGTACTCTTTGCGGCGGTCCTTGAACTGGCTGCGGTAGGGCTCGACGATTTCCAGCGGCAGCAGCACGTTGTCCAGCGTGGTGCGCCAGGGCAGCAGCGAAGGCGCCTGAAAGGCCATGCCCGAAATTTTCAGCGGACCGGTGACCGGCTGGCCATCGATCGTGATCTTGCCCATGCTGGGCATCTTCAGCCCGGTGGTGAGCTTCATGAATGTGGACTTGCCGCAGCCCGAAGGGCCGACGATGGCAATGAACTCGCCCTGCTTGACTTGCAGGTTGATGTCTTCCACCGCAAAAACGTTCTTGGCCTTGAGCTCGTCGTTGTAGGCGAGCCAGACGTCCTTGAAATCGACAAACGGCGTGTCGCTGCGGGGTGCGGTTTCGGTGTCGGGCATGAAGAATCCTGAAAAAAGGCCAGCCGTCCTGCAAGGGGGCTGGCCTGTGGCCTGACCAGGGGAGTGGTTTACTTTTTGGCCGGAGGCAGCACGTTGAGCTCGGCTGCCGTAGGCAGCATGGAGCCATCCCACACGGCCTTGGGGTCGACGCGGGCCTTGGTGCCGTAGGCGTCAGACACCTGCGAAGCCATCAGTGCCAGACGGCCGGGCACGACCTGGCCAAAGCCTTCCTTGCGTGCATCGGGGCTGGCCACGACGGCGTCGATAGCGAGTTGCAGGCGGCGTGTTTCCAGGCCCACGTTGATGATGCCGTCGCGCGCCTTGACCGACTCGATGCCCGTGGTCGGGCTGGCCATGGCCTCTTTGGCGCCCTTTGCAAAAGCGGAGAGGAAGGCCTTGATCGCGGCCGGGTTCTCCTTGATCAGCTTGGGACTGGCGATGATCGCGTTGCCATAGAGCTTCACGCCGTTGTCGGCGTACGGCATCATCACCACGTCGGCCGCAGGCACGCCGCGCGCTTCCAGGTTGAGCAACGAAGTGAAGCCAAAACCGGTGATGGCGTCGATATCACCGCGCACCAGCATGGTTTCGCGCAGTGGCGGGTCCATCGAGGTCCAGGTCACGTTGCTGATGTTGTTGGCCTTCTGGAAAATCGGGAAGGCTTTGCGGCCAGCGTCAAACACTGGTGCGCCCAGTTTCTTGCCATTGAGGTCGGCTGGCTTGGTGATGCCGCTCTTCTTCAGAGCGAGCACGGCGGCGGGCGTGTTGTTGTAGACCATCATCACGGCCACCGGCTTGTTGGGGGCGTCCGGGTTGTTGGCGTGGAATTCCATGAGCGCAGCCATGTCGGCAAAGCCCATGTCATAGGTGCCCGAGGCCACGCGGGTGACGGTGCCGCCCGAGCCGTTGCCCGAGTCGATGGTCACGTCCAGGCCGGCGGCCTTGAAGTAGCCCTTGGCGGCCGGGTGAAGGAACAGAGCGGCAGGGCCCTCGAAGCGCCAGTCGAGCTGGAACTTGATCGCGGTCTGGGCATGGGCGCTGCCAAAGGCTGCGGCTGCGGCCAGTGCAGCGGTGGTCTTGAGGAAGTGGCGCTTGTTCATGAAGGCTCCTGGAAACAGGGAAGGTGAGGAAAAAGGCATCTGGCGGTTGGCGCCATGCACGGGGTTCAGCACAGCCAAGTCAGCAAAAAGGGTGCCAGCTGCCGAGGGCTGAACGACAGCCTGGAGTCGGCCAACGGCTCCTGAATACACAACGTGTATACATATTGTTTGGCGTGTACGGGCCAGCGTCATCATGGCTAACCCTGAATCGGTGCATGGTCTGGGCTCATTTGCACCCAAGTGGTGCGCATGAGCCCAGACCATGGGTCAGCCTGGATGCTTCGTGGTCGGCTCGGCCGCTTCGATGCCAGTCGACGGTGTGCTCAGGGGAGCGCCGCGAGGCGAGCCGCCAGACCTGCTCTCAGTCCAGTTCCTGAGGCAGCAGCAGGTTGAGCACGATGGAGATCACGGCTGCCGGCAGCAGGCCGCTGGTCATCAACACCTGAGCCATCTTGGGCAGGTGCTGCAAGGCGTCGGGCGCCAGCTGCAGGCCCAGGCCGACCGAAAGGGAGATGGCGAAGATCACCATGTTGCGCCGGTTCCAGGTCACGTCGGAGAGCATGCTCACACCGGCCGCAGTGACCATGCCAAACATGATGATCACACCGCCACCCAGCACGGTGATGGGCATGGAGGCGATCACAGCGCCAAACTTCGGGATCAGGCCACAGACGATCAGGAACACGGCGCCCAGTGTGACCACATGGCGGCTCATCACACCCGTCATGGAGATCAGGCCCACGTTCTGGCTGAAGCTGGTGTTCGGCAGGCCACCGAACAGACCGGCAACGGCAGTGCCCAGGCCATCGGCGAAGGTGGCGCCAGAGATCTCCTTGTCGGTGGCTTCGCGCCCGGCGCCGCCCTTGGTGATGCCAGAGACATCACCCACGGTTTCCACCGCAGACACCACGGCCATGAAGCACATGCCGACGATGATGGCCCAGTTGATCTCCCAGCCAAATTTGAACGGCTCGGGCGCGGTGAACCAGGCCGCCGAGGCGATCGGGGCGAAGTTGACCTTGCCCAGCAGCAGGGCGTAGCCGTAGCCCGCGACCAGACCGACCAGCACCGCGGCAACCGACAGCATGCCGCGGGTGAAGAACTTCAGCACCAGCGTCACCACGATCACCACCAGCGCCACGGACCAGTTGACCAGGCTGCCGAACTCAGGCTTGCCCTTGAGCGGGATGCCGCCGGCGGCGTATTCGATGCCCACCTTGACCAGCGCCAGACCGATCATCAGCACGATCAGGCCAGTGACCAGTGGCGGCAGCGCGTGGCGGATACGGCCGATGAAAAAGCCCAGGAAAAAATGGAAGATGCCGCCGATGACGATGCCCGTCATCAAGCCTGCCATGCCCGCCACACCAGCGCCCGCCACGGCCGGAATCATGATCGGGATGAAGGCGAAGCTGGTGCCCTGCACGATGGGCAGGCGGGCGCCGACCGGGCCGAATCCGATGGTCTGCAGCAACGTGGCAATGCCCGCGAGGAACATCGACATCTGGATCATGTAGATCATGTTCGGAAAGTCGGGCGAGTTCGATCCGAACCCGAACCCAGCTGCACCGGCCACGATGATGGCCGGCGTCACGTTGCTCACGAACATGGCCAGCACATGCTGGATGCCCAGCGGAATCGCCTTGCCGAGCGGCGGCGTGTAGTTGGGGTCTTGCAGCTGTTCGCGGGTGCCCAGGCTGTTGTGGTTCATCGATCGCTCCAGTGAAAAGGCGCAGGTCGTGGTGCCTGCGAAAAGTGTATACACATTATGTGTACAGAGAGATAAACCGTTCTGTGGGTAAACCCTGAGAGCGGTCGCCATCTGTCCGATGGCGCAAAAAAAGGGACGCCTGAGCGTCCCTGTGGGTGGTGCGCGTTTGCGTTCAGCGGCGTGCGCCAGCAGCGGCCAGTGCCGTCATGTTGAGCACACGCCGCACCGTGGCCGCCGGTGTGAGGATGTGTGCGGTGGCGGAGCACCCCATGAGCACCGGACCCACCGTCACGCCGCCGCTGGTGGTGGTTTTCAGCACGTTGTAGAGGATGTTGGCCGCGTCCAGATTCGGGCAGATCAGCAGATTGGCCGAGCCGCTGAGCGTGGAGTCGGCGTTGTAGTGGTTGCGGATGTCTTCTTCCAGAGCAGCGTCACCGTGCAGCTCGCCGTCGCACTCGATCTCGGGGTGCTGGGACACGAACAGGTCGCGCGCGTGGCGCATCTTTTTGGCTGAGGCGCGGCGGCTGGAGCCGAAGCTGGAGTGCGACAGAAAGGCGACCTTGGCCGGGATGCCAAAGCGCTGCACCTCCTGCACCGCCATCCAGGCGATCTCGGCAAGCTGCTCGGCGTCGGGGGCTTCGTTCACATAGGTATCGGCCACGAACAGCGGCCCTTTGTCGGTCATCAGCGCATTGACCGCGGCGTAGTTGCTCACGCCCTCGCGTTTGCCCAAGATGCTGTCGATGCGCTCCAGGTGCGTCATGTAGTGGCCGGCCAGGCCGCAGATGAGCGCGTCGGCGTCGCCGAGCGAGACCATGAGCGAACCGATGATGGTGTTGGAGCGGCGCACCGCGGCCTTGGCCACCTCGGGGGTCGCGCCGCTGCGCACCATGAGCTGGTGGTATCGCTCCCAGTACTGGCGAAAGCGCGGATCGTCTTCCGGGTTGCAGTTCTCCACATCCACGCCCAGCCGCATGCGCAACCCGGCCTTTTCGATGCGTGCGGCGATCACGGCCGGGCGTCCGATGAGGATGGGCTTGGCCAGGCGGTCGTCGATGGCCATTTGCGCAGCGCGCAGGGCGCGCTCGTCTTCGCCATCGGCATAGGCCACGCGCTTCTGCGCGTCGGGCATCGCCTTGGCGGCGGTGAAGATGGGCCGCATCAAAATGCCAGTCTGGTAGACGTAGCGACCCAGGCTTTCGATGTACGCCGGCATGTCGGTGATCGGGCGCGTGGCCACGCCCGAGTCGGCCGCAGCCTGTGCCACCGCCGGCGCGATCTTCAGGATCAGGCGCGAATCGAACGGCTTGGGGATCAGGTAGTCAGGCCCAAACACCAGCTCCTGGCCGGCATAAGCGTTGGCCACCTCTTCGCTGGTTTCGCTCTTCACCAGGTCAGCGATCTGGCGCACACAGGCCAGCTTCATTTCTTCGGTGATGCGGGTCGCGCCGCAATCCAGCGCGCCGCGGAAGATGTACGGGAAGCACAGAACGTTGTTGACCTGGTTGGGGTAGTCCGAGCGGCCGGTGGCAATGATGCAGTCGGGCCGCGCGGCCTTGGCCAGTTCGGGGCGGATTTCCGGCTCCGGGTTGGCCAGCGCCAGGATGATGGGCTTGTCGGCCATGGTCTTGACCATGTCCACCGTCATCACACCCGGAGCCGAGCAGCCCAGGAAGACATCAGCACCCTTGACCGCGTCGGCCAGGGTGCGGTCGCTGGTAACGCTGCAATAGCGCTGCTTGGACACATCGAGCTTGCCGGCTTTGGCATCGTCGCGCTCGGTCTGGATCACACCTTTGGAATCGCAGACCACGATGTTCTCGGCCTTCACGCCCAGGCCAACCATCACGTCCAGGCAGGCGATGGCGGCCGCCCCCGCGCCCGAGACGGCGATCTTGACCGCGCCAATGTCTTTGCCCACCAGCTCCAGCCCGTTGAGCAGGGCGGCGCTGGAGATGATGGCGGTGCCGTGCTGGTCGTCGTGGAACACCGGGATGTTCATGCGCTCGCGCAGCTTCTTCTCGATGTAAAAACACTCGGGCGCTTTGATGTCTTCGAGGTTGATGCCACCCAATGTCGGTTCGAGCGCGGCGATGATTTCGACCAGTTTGTCCGGGTCCTTCTCGGCCAGCTCGATGTCGAACACGTCGATGCCGGCGAACTTCTTGAACAGGCAGCCCTTGCCTTCCATCACCGGCTTGGAGGCCAGTGGGCCGATGTCCCCCAGGCCGAGCACAGCCGTGCCGTTGGTGATGACGCCCACCAGATTGCCGCGTGAGGTGTATTCGGCGGCCAGCGACGGGTCGGCCTCGATCGCCAGACAGGGGTAGGCCACGCCAGGCGAATAGGCCAGCGACAGATCGCGCTGGTTGGACAGCGGCTTGGTCGGGACGACCTTGATCTTGCCCTTGCTGGGTGAGCGGTGGTATTCGAGCGCGGCGTCGCGCAGGGCTTCTTCGGCTGGGGTCATGTCTCTCTCACTTATTTGGGTTGCAGCAGGTCAAACAGGGTACGCGCAATCACCTTGGTGGCGCAACGCAGGTCGCTGAGCGCGAGTCGCTCGTCGGCGCGCTTGGCGTGCGACTCCAGCACCGTGCGCGGTCCCGCGCCGTAGATCACGCCCGGGATGCCGCGTTCGACGTACAGGCGCACATCGGTGTAGAGCGGCGTACCGATGGCAGGGATGGCTTCACCCAGCACCGCGTGTGCGTGCTTCTGGATGGCTTGCACCAGCGGCTGGTTGCCTGGCAGCGGCTTCATGGCGCGAGACAGCAGCAGGCGCTTGACATCTACCGTGACCTGTTTTCCACCACGTGGCGGGTTGAAGCTCGCCGCTGCCTCGGCGATGGTGCGGCGGATGGACGCCTCGACCTCGGCCGGGTCCTCTTCGGGGATCATGCGGCGGTCGATCTTGAGCACCACCTTGCCCGGGATGACATTGGTGTTGGTGCCGCCCGCGATCTGACCCACGTTGAGGTAGGGGTGGGTGATGCCTTCGACCTTCGACGTGACGCCCAGGTACTCGGTGTTGAGCGCATAGAGTGCACTCAGGATGTGGGTCGCGGCCTGCAGCGCATCGGTGCCGCTGTCGGGGATGGCGGCATGTGCCATGTCGCCGTGCACCGTAGCCTCCAGCTGCAGGCAGCCGTTGTGCGCCACCACCACCTGGTAGCTGAAACCGGCAGCGATCAGGAGGTCGGGCTTGGTCAGGCCATGGTTCAGCAGCCAGTCGGGACCGACCACACCGCCAAACTCCTCGTCGTAGGTCACGTGCAATTCCACGCCACCCGCCAGCTGGGCGCCCAGCGATTCCAGTGCGCGGATGGCAAAGGTGAAGCTGGCGATGTCGCACTTGCTCACCGCGGTGGCGCGGCCGTACATGTGGCCATCCACGATCTCGCCGTCATAAGGATCGTGCGTCCAGCCTTCGCCGGGCGGCACCACATCGCCGTGTGCGTTCAGCGCAATGGTCTTGCCGCCATCGCCGTAGCGGCGGCGCAGGATCAGGTTGGTGACCGACTCCAGTCCTGCGGCCCTGACCTCGGCATCGGGCACCGCGTGTTTTTCGGCGTTCAGGCCCATGGCGGCCAGCAGCTCGGCGGTGCGCTCGGCGTGCGGTGCGTTGTTACCGGGCGGTGTGTCGGTGGGTACACGCACCAGCTCCTGCAGAAAACGCACTTCTTCGTCGAAGTGGGTGTCGATCCAGGCGTCGAGTTGTTCCAGGGCTGAGGTCATGTGGGTGGGTCTCTTGGGGATGGGAATGGGAATGGGAGGATGAGGAAGGCGCAGGCTAAGCGGTCCCGGTGGCCAGTTGCTGCAACAGATGAGAGAACGCGTGCACGCAGAGATCGATGTCGTCGCTGGTGGTCGACTCCAGCGGGTTGTGGCTGATGCCGCTGTTCTGACCACGCACGAACAGCATGGCCTGCGGCATGATTTCATGCAGCTTCATGGCGTCGTGGCCGGCGCCGCTGGGCAGGCGGTACAGCGCAACGCCGAGCGACTTCACCGCTGTCTCCCAGCGCGACTGCCACTCCGGCGCGCTGGGCGCGGCGGCAGCGCGCATGGTTTCTTCCAGCGTGTGGCGAACGCCGCGGCGCTCGCAAATCTTTGTTAGTTCGGCAAGCACGTCGCGCGCCAGCGCGTCTCGCTGGGCGTCGCTGGGCGCGCGCAGGTCGAGCGAAAACGTGCAGCGCCCTGGGACCACGTTGATCGATCCGTTGGGCACTTGCAGCATGCCGATGGTGGCCACCGAGTCGCCGTCTTGCCGTGCACGTTGTTCGGCGTAGAGCGCGAGTTCGGCCACGGCGCAGGCGGCGTCGCGTCGCCGGTCCATGGGCGTAGTGCCGGCGTGGCAGGCCATGCCAGTCACGGCGCCCAGGTAGCGCACGCTGGCATTGATGGAGGTGACCACGCCGAGCGGGATGTCGAGCTCGTTGAGCACCGGGCCCTGTTCGATGTGCACCTCGACAAAGCCGAGGTACTTCTGCGGGTCGCGCTGCAGGGCCTGAATGGCCTCCAGCGTGGCCGGCAGGCCTGCGTGGAGCATGGCCTCGCGCATGGTGACGCCATCGGCGTCTTGCTGCTCCAGCCAGGCCGGGTTGAAGTGGCCGGTGAGCGCGCCCGATCCGAGGAAGGTCGCCTTGTAGCGCTGACCCTCTTCTTCGGCAAAGCCCACCACTTCGATCGAGAACGGCAGGCGCTGTCGGGCTGCTTGCAACTGTTTGACGCAGGCCATGGGCACATAGATGCCCAGGCGGCCGTCGTACTTGCCACCGTTGCGCACCGTGTCGTAGTGACTCCCGGTGAGCAGGTTCGGTGCGTCGGGCGTGGTGCCCAGGTAGCGTCCCACCACGTTGCCCACGGCGTCGATGTGCACCTCGTCAAAACCGCAGTCGAGCATCTGCTGCTGCAACTGCACGGCACAGGAGCGGTGCGCCTCGGTGAGATAGGTCACGGTGAGCTGGCCCAGCTCGGCGTATCCCGGGTCGGTGTGCTGAGCCAGCGATTCGTGCCAGTCCCAGACGGCGTGGCCCAGGATGGGCTCGGCACCGAACTTGTCGTTGAGGCGGATTTCGGCGATGCGGTGGATGTGGCGCAGGCATTCGGCCTGCTCAAAGTCCACCGGGTTATGCAGTCGGCGCTCGAACGTGGCGATGATCTCGGCCTTGCTCAGACCCGTGCCGCGTGGCCCGCGCACCGCGAGGATGAAGGGAAAGCCGAAGCGCGCGTTGTAGTCGGTGTTGAGTCGCTGGATGTGGGCAAACTCTTCGGGCGTGCAGTTCGTGAGGCCGGCCTTGCTTTGCTCGTTCGTGGACTCGGCGGTGAGCGTCTGGCTCACCATGGCCTTGCCGGCAAGCTCCGGGTGGGCGCGAATGAGCGCCAGCTGCAGCTCTGACCCGGCTGCATGCAGCACTTGCGCACAGGCGTGCTTCAAGGCCGCCAGCGAGACAAATGGCCGCTTGGCCATGGCAAGTTCGGCGATCCAGGGGGAATGCTCGTAGAGGCCGTCGAGCAGCTGCACGGCTTCAGGCAGCGGCGCGGCGTTGAGTTGGTCCAGGGTGATGGGCATGGTCGGGGTTCTCGGGCGGTGTGCTCAGGTGGCGAGGGGATGCGCGGTCTTCCAGTGGCGCGCGATGTCGATGCGGCGCGCTACCCAGACCTGGTCGTGCCGCTGGATGTGGTCCATGAAACGCTGCAACGCGGTGATGCGGCCAGGGCGCCCAAGCAACCGGCAATGCATGCCGATGCTCATCATCTTGGGGCGGTCCAGACCGGCCGGGTCGCCTTCGGCGTACAGCGCGTCGAAGCTGTCCTTGAGGTACTGGAAGAACGGATCGGCGTGTGAATAGCCCTGGGGCAGGGCAAAGCGCATGTCGTTGTTGTCCAGCGTGTAAGGCACGATGAGCAGATGGGCATCGCTGCCGTCGGTCTTGCGAACTTTCATCCAGAACGGCAGGTCGTCGCCGTAGTAGTCGCTGTCGTACTCGAAGCCACCGAAGTCCGCCACCAGGCGGCGCGTGTTCGGGCTGTCGCGCCCGGTGTACCAGCCCAGCGGCTTTTCGCCGGTGAGCCGCTGGATGATGGTCATGGCCTCGGCCATGTGGGCGCGCTCGGTGCCTTCATCCACCTGCTGGTAGCTGATCCACTTCAGGCCGTGGCAGGCGATCTCGTGGCCGAGTTCCTTGAATGCCGCGGTTACCTCGGGCGAGCGCTGCATGGCCGTGGCCACGCCAAACACGGTGAGTGGCAAACCCCGCTTCTCGAATTCGCGCAGCACCCGCCACACGCCGGCGCGGGATCCGTATTCGTAAATGCCCTCCATGCTGATGTGGCGATCGGGGAAGGCGGGCGGGTTGAACATCTCCGACAGGAATTGCTCCGAGCCCCCATCGCCATGCAGCACGCTGTTTTCGCCACCCTCTTCGTAGTTCAGCACAAACTGCACCGCGATGCGTGCTCCTCCCGGCCAGCGCGCGTGCGGCACATCGCGGCCATAGCCGATCAGATCACGGGGGTAGGCAGCGGTGGAGTCGTAGACGGAGGGCATGGGTGTATCTGATGGAGTGTCTTGTTTTCAGAACGCCGCAGATCCGGCTTTGCCGGTCTGCCAGCGTTGCCCCTTGAGGGGCGGAGCGAAGCGACGGGGGTGGGTCAAGTCAACGCCAGCGACAGGTCGTTGGTCGGGATCTTGCGGTCGAAGGTCAGGTTTTCTTCCACATGCATCAGGTGCTCGTTCATCAGGCGGACCGCGAGCTCTTCGTCCTTGGCGGCCAGGGCCTTGACGATGTCGGCGTGTTCGTCGTTGGAGTGTTCGGCCGCGTGCGTGCTCTGGTACATGAGGGTGATCAGCGCGCAGCGCGAGATCAGCTCGCTCAGCAACTCGGCCAGCACCTGGTTGCCCATGAGCTCGGCCATGCGCACGTGAAAGTCGCCCAGCAGCTCGGTGCGGCTGGGCACGTCTTCTTGCTGCACAGCCAGCTTTTCCTGCGCCACATGCTCGCGCAGCGCCTTGATGCGTGCCGGAGTCGACGAGCGGGCAAAGGCGCGCGCCATCTCGGCTTCCAGCATGCGGCGCACCGCGAACACCTGCTTGGCTTCTTCCACCGAAGGCGCTGCCACGAAGGCGCCGCGCGCCGGCTCCAGCTTGATCAGCCGGTTTTGCGAAAGCTGGAACAAGGCCTGTCGAACCAGGGTGCGCGAGACGCCGAAATGGTCGGCCAGTTTCTGCTCCGCCAGTTTGGTGCCGGGGTGCAGCCGGTGTTCCACGATGGCGCGGGTCAGCGATTCGACAATGTGGTTGGTGCTGGAGGTTTCCATGGACGCATGGTATCGGGAAAAACAAAAAGTGTATACACTTTCGGTCGACTGAAAGCATTGTCCGCATATTTTCAAGGAGACCCCATGGGCTTGAGCACCCACGTACTCGATACCATGCACGGCTGCCCGGCTGCCGGCATGGCGGTTGAGCTGTACACCACCGAGGGCGAGCAGGCCACCCTGGTCAAGCGCTTCACGCTGAACCAAGATGGCCGCAACCCTGATGGCCCGCTGTACGACAACGCCAGCCTCAGAGCCGGCACCTACCGCCTGGTGTTCGATGTCAAAGGGTATTTCGCAGCCAAAGGCGTGGCCTTGCCCGAGCCCAATTTCCTCAATCGCGTCGCACTGGACTTTGGCGTGGCTCACACCGACCAGCACTACCACGTGCCCTTGCTGGTGAGCCCCTGGAGCTATTCGACCTACCGAGGAAGCTAGGCGTCTGCGCCACACAAGGAACGTCGGCTGCAGCTGACGCCGCGCAGGCTCCTGGGCCAAAAAAAAGCCCGCGCGAGCGCGGGCTTGTCAACCTCAGAGAAAGAGACGAAGTGGCGCTCAGCGGTCTCGCTGGCCTTCGGTGAGCGTGTCGAGCTGGAAATTACCGCTGCGGTCCCAGAGCCAGACATCGGTGTAGGTCACGCCGCCGAGTTGCACCGGCGCAGGGAACGGCGCCGCGGCGCGCACCGTGCGCTCAATCTCGCGCATGACGTCCGGCACGTGGCTGGGCGCGCGCATCCAGTTGATGTTGCGCACATTGCCGCGGCCGTCGAGGTCGACCTGCAACACGCCCACAGCGTGCATCAGCGGCGGCAGCCTGCCTTTGTAGATCCGGTTGGCGTTGAGGCCATAGAGGTGCTTCGCTCCGTCTTTCCGGTAGTCCTTCGCGGTGCGGGCGTTCGAGATAAGTGCAGGTGGCGCCGGTACGACGGCCACCGGAGGCGGAGGCGGTGGCGGGGCTGGCGCCGGAGCGGGCGGTGGTGGTGGCGGCGGCGGAGGCGCCGGAGGTGCGGCGCAGGACGCAAGCACCAGGGCGGTCAAGAGGCCCAGCGCCCGGCTTGCACGGGATGCGATTGCGCGATTCGGGCTGGCGGCGATCGGTGTGTCTTTCATCATTGGTCTTCCCAAGTGTTGGTCTGCGATCGGGACCGGATCCGGTCAGTTACCGCCGGGCGAAGCCTAAGAGCGCTTGAAGTGTAGGAGGGTTTTTCGGCCAGCGAAAGCTACCAGGCGGCGATACTGCGCATCGTTGACCAAGTTTACGAATTCACACATTTTCATGGCCTGAGCGCCACATGCAGCCTGCCCATGGCCCACCTTCTGGACGATTTCCTGCGCCGTCTGGCGACTGAGCGCGCCATTCTCGTCAGCGTGCGCGTCACACGCGGATCGGTGCCGCGCGAGGCCGGCACCTGGATGGCGGTGTTCGCCCAAGGGCAGGTCGGCACCATCGGAGGCGGTCATCTGGAGTGGGATGCGCTGCGCGCCTGCCGAGAGCAGTTGAAGACACAGCCCCAGGGTGGCGCGCCCTGGGTGCACGACGTGGTGCTGGGCCCAGCGCTGGGGCAATGCTGCGGCGGCGCACTCGCGCTGGACTTCGAGCCGGTCGGCGCAGACAACATGTCCGACTTGCGCCAGCGGCTGGTCGAAGTTTCGCAGCCGGTGGCGCTCTTTGGCGGTGGCCATGTGGGCCAGGCCATCGTGCAGGCGCTGGCGCCGTTGCCGTTTGCCGTGACCTGGGTCGACAGCCGGGACGAAGTCTTTCCGCCGGCACTGGCGGGCCTGGCGGCCACCGAGCATTCCGACCCGGTGCATGCCGCGGTGAATGATCTGCCTGCCGGCGCGTTCGTCCTCATCATGAGCTTTTCTCACGCCGAAGATCTGGACATCGTGGCCGCCTGCCTGCGGCGCCAGCGCGCGCGCGCCGATCTGCCGTTCGTGGGCCTGATCGGCAGCCAGACCAAATGGGCCAGCTTTCGCAGCCGGCTGCAGGCGCGCGGTTTTGCACCCGCAGAGCTGGCCCAGGTCAGCTGTCCGATCGGCCTGCCTGGCATCCGCGGCAAGGCGCCAGCGGTGATTGCGGCCTCGGTGGTGGCGCAGTTGTTGCAAGTGCAGTCCCAAAGCGAAAGCGCCCGCTCGGGGTGATCGCGGGTTAACCCTGGACTTGTTGTGCTCAAAAACTGTATACAATTTGATTTCGGTCGCAGCGGTGCGGGTGAAACAGACTTTGGTCTCTCACTCATACGCGGCCCCCAGTCGACTCAGAGCGCCCGCGGTGGTGAGTCGCAATCCCTGACGGTCATGCCGTCCTGAGGAGGCGCCATGGAAACCTACCTGCTCGACTGGGCCAATCTGCTGTTGCGCTGGCTGCACGTCATCGTCGCCATTGCCTGGATCGGCTCTTCCTTTTATTTCGTCTTTCTCGACAGCAGCCTCACGCCGCCCGTGGACGAGCAGCTGAAGAAAGATGGCGTGAGCGGCGAACTCTGGGCGGTGCACGGCGGCGGCTTTTACCACCCGGTGAAGTTTGCGGGCGCCCCGCCCAAGCTGCCCGAGCACCTGCACTGGTTCTACTGGGAGAGCTATTCCACCTGGCTCTCGGGCTTTGCGCTGTTCCTGATCTCCTACCTGTGGAGTCCCAGCGTCTACCTGATCGACCCCAACGTCATGGCCTGGAGTCCCGCGGGCGCCATTGCCGCCGCGCTGGCGTTTCTGGTGGTGTTCTGGCTGCTTTACGACGCCATCTGCCGCACCCTGGGCCAGAGCGAAAACGGCGACTCCAAGGTGGGCGCGCTTGTGCTGGTGCTGGTCTGTGTGGCGTCTTACGCCGCCACCCACATGTTTGCCGGCCGCGCCGCTTTCCTGCTGGTGGGCGCCATGATCGCAACCGCCATGAGCGCCAACGTGTTTTTCTGGATCATCCCGGGCCAGCGCACCGTGGTGGCGCAGATCAAGGCTGGCCAACCGGTGGATCCGATCCACGGCCAGCGCGGCAAGCAGCGCAGCGTGCACAACACCTACTTCACGCTGCCGGTGCTGTTCGCCATGCTGAGCAACCACTACAGCTTCACCTACGTCCACCCGCAGAACTGGCTGATCCTGATCGGCATGATGTTCGCTGGCGCCGCCATCCGCCAGTTTTTCGTGTTGCGTCACGGCTTCAAGCTCGGCCGCAATGCCCATCCCTGGCCGTATGCCGCGGTGGGCGTGGTGGTGTTGCTCGCGCTGATCGTCTGGCTGCGGCCGGCGCCGGTGGCGGCGGTGGCACTGCCCGAGACGGTCGACTACGCCGCACTCAAGCCAGTGATCGAGCAGCGCTGCGTGATGTGCCACGGCGAAGCGCTGGCTTCCAAGAACGTTCGACTCGATTCGCCCGAGGCCCTCAAGCAGCACGCGCAAACGGTGTACCAGCAGGTGGTGGTGAGCAAGCTCATGCCCATGAACAATGCCACTGGCCTCACCGACGAAGAGCGGGCCTTGTTCGGAAAATGGTTCCGGGACGGCGCACGGGTGGACTGACCCACCCGACGGCTTTGCCGTCACCCACTGGGGGGCAACGCTGGCGGCCTGGCCAAGCCAGCTCCGTGGCGAAACTTGGTTCACCCCGCAGCGTTTCGCGCTACCCCTCGAGGGGCAACACCTGCGGCCTGGCAAGTCCAGTTCCGCGGAGTTATGGGTTGAGGGATTTCGCGCTCCAGCGTCTTCCTCCTGCGGTACCCTTGAGCAGTTGTTCAACTCTCAAGATCTCCATCCATGAAAACCCGCGCCGCCGTCGCCTGGAAAGCAGGCCAGCCCCTCAGCATCGAAACCGTGGACCTTCAGGGTCCGAAGCTCGGTGAGGTGCTGGTCGAGATCAAGGCCACTGGCATCTGCCACACCGACCAGTACACGCTCAGCGGTGCCGACCCGGAAGGCATCTTCCCGGCCATCCTCGGCCACGAGGGCGCGGGCATCGTGGTCGATGTCGGCCCTGGCGTGACTTCGCTCAAAAAGGGCGATCACGTGATTCCGCTCTACACGCCGGAATGCCGGCAGTGCAAGTTCTGCCTCAGCCGCAAGACCAATCTGTGCCAACTCATTCGCGGCACCCAGGGCAAGGGCCTGATGCCCGACGCCACCAGCCGCTTCAGCCTCGACGGCAAGCCCATCTTTCACTACATGGGCACCAGCACCTTCAGCAACTACACCGTCGCGCCTGAAATTTCCCTGGCCAAGATCCGCGAAGACGCTCCGTTCGATAAGGTCTGCTACATCGGCTGCGGCGTCACCACCGGCATCGGTGCGGTGCTGTTCACCGCCAAGGTGGAGGCGGGCGCCAACGTGGTGGTGTTCGGCCTGGGCGGCATCGGACTGAACGTGATCCAGGGCGCGAAGATGGTGGGCGCCGACAAGATCATTGGCGTCGACATCAACCCGGCTCGCCAGGAAATGGCGAAGAAGTTCGGCATGACGCACTTCATCAACCCGAAAGAAGTGGACAACGTGGTGGACGCCATCGTTCAGCTCACCGACGGTGGCGCCGACTACTCGTTTGAGTGCATTGGCAACACCCAGGTGATGCGCCAGGCGCTGGAATGCACCCACAAAGGCTGGGGCCGAAGCATCATCATCGGCGTGGCCGAGGCCGGCGCTGAAATCAGCACGCGCCCGTTTCAGCTCGTCACCGGGCGCAAATGGGAAGGCTCGGCGTTTGGCGGCGCGCGCGGCCGCACCGATGTGCCCAGGATCGTCGACTGGTACATGGAGGGCAAGATCAACATCGACGATCTCATCACCCACACCATGCCGCTGGAAGACATCAACAAAGGCTTCGACCTGATGCACCGCGGCGAGTCGATCCGCAGCGTGGTGCTGTACTGAGGCCGCGGCCATGAGCGGGTTGATGGTGCCCCTGCACTCGGTGAGAGCCGGTGTGCTCGACGTGTCGTACTTCGCTGCCGGTCCGGCCGACGGTCCGCCCGTGCTGCTCATGCACGGCTTCCCCTACGACATCCATGCCTATGTCGAAGTGGCGCCGATGCTGGCGGCCGCGGGCTGCCGCGTCATCGTGCCCTACCTGCGCGGCTTCGGTGGCACGCGCTTTATGAGCGCCGACACGCCGCGCTCCGGCGAGCAGGCGGCATTGGGTACCGACCTGCTGGCGCTGATGGACGCGCTGGCCATTCAGCGTGCGGTGCTGGCGGGTTACGACTGGGGTGGCCGCGCCGCCTGCGTGGTGGCGGCGCTGTGGCCCGAGCGCTGCAGCGGCCTGGTGTCTCTCAACAGTTACAACATCCAGAACATCGCGCGGGCCATGGTGCCCGACCAGCCGGCCAACGAACACCGGCTCTGGTACCAGTACTACTTCCACAGTGAGCGCGGCAGAGCGGCGCTGCAGGCCGAGCGGCGCGGCGTCTGTCGGCTGCTCTGGCAGCTCTGGTCGCCCAGCTGGCGCTTCGACGACGCCTGCTTTGATCGCAGCGCAGAAGCGTTCGACAACCCCGACTTTGTTGACGTGGTGATCCACTCTTACCGCCACCGCTTTGGCCTGGTGCCCGGCGATCCGGCACTTGCCGAGATTGAGCGCCGCCTGGCCGAGCAACCCGTGATTGCCGTGCCCGCCATCACCTTCGACGGGGTGGACGACGGCGTGCGCTCGCCCGACGCGGCCGAGGTTCACGCGCCACGATTTGGCGGGCCGCGCTCGCATCGCATCATTCCCGGCGTGGGCCACAACCTGCCGCAGGAAGCGCCGCAGGCCTTTGCCGACGCGGTGCTTGAGCTGGTGAGATCTGCCGCGCTGGCCAGGCCTTAGCCTTTTATTTTTTGGAGCCTATCCCGATGCCGATTGCTTTCGAGCGCCTCGAACTCATCAGCGAACACGCCTGTTTCGGCGGCGTGCAGCGCTTCTACAAACATGCGTCGAGCGAGATCGGCCTGCCGATGCGCTTTGGCCTGTTTCTGCCGCCGCAGGCGCTGGCCGGCAGTCAGGTGCCCTTGCTCACTTTCCTGGCCGGCCTGACCTGTACCGAAGAAACCTTCGCGACGAAGGGCGGCGCCCAACGGATGGCTGCCGAGCTCGGCCTGGCGCTGCTCTCGCCCGACACCAGCCCGCGCAACACCGGCGTGGACAGCGAGGATCACCATTGGGACTTTGGCGTGGGGGCTGGCTTTTACCTCGACGCCACCCAGTCACCCTGGTCGGGCCACTGGTGCATGGAAAGCTACCTGCTCAAGGAGCTGTTGCCGGCGGTCTTGGGTGAGTTTCGGCTGGTCCAGGAGCGCCAGGGGCTGTTTGGTCACTCCATGGGCGGCCATGGCGCGCTCACCCTCGCGCTGCGGCATCCGGGCGTGTTCGCCAGTGTGTCGGCCTTCGCTCCAATCTGCGCGCCCACGCAATGCCCCTGGGGTCACAAGGCGTTCACCGGCTACCTGGGTCAGGACGAGTCGACCTGGGCGGCCCACGATGCCAGCCTGCTCATGGCCGCACAGACCCGGGCGCCATACCCCGAAGGCATCCTGATCGACCAGGGTCTGGCCGACAAGTTTCTGCAAGAGCAATTGCACCCGGAGGCCTTCGAGGCCGCTTGCGCCGCTGCCTCTCAGCCGCTGACCCTGCGCCGGCATGCCGGCTACGACCACGGCTACTATTTCATCGCCAGCTTTGTGGCTGACCACTTGCGGCATCACGCCCAGACCCTGAGGGCGGCTTGACGCGGTCGCCATGCCTGTGCTGCTCAGGGGGTGTAGGCTCAGGCTTGAGGTTCGCGCGCCGATAATTGGGCATGTCCCACTTCCTGCCAACCATGCGCCCGCGCCAATTTGATCTCATCGCCTTCGACTGGGATGGCACCCTGTTCGACTCCACCGCACTCATCACCCGTTGCATCCAGGCCGCGGTGCGCGATGTGGGCGGCACGGTGCCCAACGACAAAGACGCCAGCTACGTGATCGGCATGGGCCTGATGCAGGCGCTCGCTCATGTGGCGCCCGATGTGCCTCAGAACCTGTACCCCAAGCTCGGCAAGCGCTACAAACACCATTACACCAAGCATCAACACGACCTGGCCTTGTTCGACGGCGTGTTGCCGCTGCTGGCCGATCTGAAACAACGCAACCATTGGATCACCGTGGCCACAGGCAAGAGCCGAGCCGGTCTGAACGAAGCCCTGCACGCCGTGGAACTCAAAGGCATGTTCGATGGCTCGCGAACCGCCGACGAGACCGCCGGCAAACCCAGCCCGCTGATGCTGCATCAGCTCATGCACGAATTTGGCGTTGAGCCCGAACGCACCCTCATGATCGGCGACACCACGCACGACCTGCAGATGGCGCTCAACGCCGGCTGCGCCAGCCTGGGCGTGAGCTATGGTGCGCACGAGCCCGACGCGTTTCACGCGCTCAAGCCGCGCTTTGTCGCGCACTCGGTGCGCGAACTGCACGACTGGCTCAACACCCACGCCTGAGCGCCCTGAAACCGTTTCAACACCATGTCTGGCCCCAGCGACGACAGCCTGCACCCCCTGTGCAACAGCGGCGACTTGCAGAACGGTGGCCGCGCGGTGTCATTCGATGTCGTCTACGGCGGCCAGACCTGCCGCGCCTTTGCGGTGCGCTATCAGGGGCAGGCCCACGCCTACCTGAACCGCTGCGCCCATGTGGCGATGGAAATGGACTGGCAGCCCGACCGTTTCTTTGACGACACCGGCCGCTGGCTGCTGTGTGCCACCCATGGCGCCACTTACGCGCCCGACACCGGTGCCTGTTCGGGCGGCCCTTGCCGGGGCGGACTGGTCAAGATCGAGCTGCTGGAGCAGGGCGGCGTGGTGCACTGGCGGTCACAATACAACTTGCAGCCGCTGGCATTCTGATCGCCGGCCTAGTTTCCAGACGAGCACCCACCATGACCGAACCCACCTTTGGCCCCTCCACCAGCAACTCCCCCGATCGGGTGGGCGGCGTCACCTGGGAACGCGCCACCATCGAAAAGCTGGTGCTGGCCCAGATCAGCGAGCAGCGGGCTGCGCGGCGCTGGAAGATGTTCATGCGCCTGCTCTGGCTGGCGATCATTGGCGCTGTGATCTGGTTCGTCTACAAGGCCGAGTCAATGAGCGTGCCCATCACCACGCCGCACACCGCGGTGATCGAGATCCGCGGTGAGATCGCATCCGGGGCCGAAGCCAGCGCCGAAAACGTCGTGGCGTCCCTGATCTCCGCCTTCGAAGACAAAGGCGCGCAGGCGGTGGTGTTGCTGATCGACTCGCCTGGCGGCAGCCCGGTGCAGGCCGGCATCATCAACGACGAAATCACCCGCCTCAAAGCGCTTCACAACAAGAAGGTGTACGCGGTGGTCGAAGAGACCTGTGCATCCGCCGCGTATTACATCGCTGCCGCTGCCGACAGCATCTATGTGGACAAGGCCAGCCTGGTGGGCAGCATTGGCGTGCTCATGGATGGCTTTGGCTTCACCGGCCTGATGGAGAAGCTGGGCATCGAGCGCCGGCTCATGACCGCGGGCGAAAACAAGGCCATGCTCGACCCCTTCAGCCCGCAAGACGAAGCCCAGCGCGCCTACATCCAGGCCATGCTCACGGAGATTCACACCCAGTTCATCGGGGTGGTCAGGAAAGGCCGCGGTGATCGCCTGAAGGAAACGCCCGACACCTTCAGCGGCCTGGTCTGGAGCGGTCAGCAAGCGGTGAACCTGGGTCTGGCCGACGGCCTGGGCAGCCTGGACTACGTGGCACGCGAGGTGGTGAAAGCCGAAGACATCGTGGACTACACCCAGCGCGAAAACCTCGGCCTGCGGCTGGCGAAGCGCTTCGGCGCCAGCATCGGCGAGGGCATGTTCTTCGCGGCCCGCTCCACTGGCATGCAGTTGAAATAGCAGCCTAGCCCGGTCTGGGGGCTCAGGACTCGGTCGGATCGATCCCAGGGATGATGCGATTCATCCGCACACACGGTCCGTGCCCAGGCAAAGACCCTGGGCTTCACGCGCAGTCGAGTTCGGTCCTCAGCCCCGGGGGATGTCCCGCCACCACTGGACATCTTCTTGCGGGTACTGGTCATCGGCCAGGTCCTGCTCGGGGTTGGCGGTTGGCGGGTAAAGATTCGGGTCGAACGGCCAGGCAATCCCATTCTCCTCAAAGACTCTGGAGAACTGGTCGCAGACTTCTGGGGTGAAGGTCTTCAGAAGCCGGCGGTTCAGTGAGCGGATGATGCGGTTGCGTTTGCGGCGCTTCTCCGAGCCCGGCCCCCTGCCTTGTGCAATGGTCGGGACCTCCAGGCGACCCAGCGTCGCGTGTGACCGGTGATCGACGCGCGACGCAAGCTGGCACTCGGCGAGCGCCTGGTTGACGAACTCGCACCACTGCTCCCTGATCTTTTGGATCTCTTTGGGGCCATCGGAAATGTGATCAAGCTCCCTGCATTTTTTTGTGAAGCCGTCTGGCCCGAAACGGCGAGTCGATGTCAGCATGTGAGCGTGGAAGTTTCGGTGGTCGTTGCACTCAGTTGGTTCATGAATAGCCAGATCCACCACGCAGGCGTAGTTGTCAACAATCCATCTGGCCATCTTCACACTCAGCATGTATTGCTGAAACCTGGGGAGCTCATGCGGCAGGGACACCAGAACTTCCCGGGCAACGGTGGAATCCTTGCGGCGTTCAGCGGCCTCCGCCTGGTTCCAGCATGCCCCTCGTGACAACTCAGGGGCACCAGCAGGAAAGAACAATTGCTTCAATGCGACACCACCCCGGCCACCGAAGTCATGAACAAAGCCAGTGCGGATATCGACGATCCGCTCCCCCGAGCGATATGCGGCAGCCGCAGTTCCTGATTCGCCTTTCCTGCGGCTGAAACACTTGACGTGGCAGTGAAAGATGGCCATGTTGAATACTCCTGTAGAAGTGCATTTGTGACAGTTGCTTGGGTCAAGGTCGGCGAGAACATGAGTGGTCTGTGGTGTGCTGATGTTGTTCGCAACGCTTGCGAGAAAGTCTCACCGATCCGCAGAGCTAAATCAAATCACTACAGTCAGGACATGTCAGCCAAGCGTTTTCTTGCGGTGGGCGTGACAGCATCTGCAGCCCGCGACCAGCCTGCGGCGCATCATGTTTGTGAGGCAGCAAGTTGGCCGTTTTTGGCCAATGCCTAACTGCACTATGCGCCCGCTAAGAGCACGTTCTTCGCGAGCAAGTCGCTGCCACTTCGGTCGATGCCTCGCCTCAGAACAAGGTCTTGGCGGGCGGGGATCGGTAGTGGCTAGGCAAGATTTGCAATCGCCTTTGGATTTCGCGAAGATTGTCTCGTTCATCAACTTCTTCGAGAAACAAGTCATGCAGAACGATCCTTCCCCCGCAAACGACTCATCCACCCGAGCCGAGCAGTTGCTTGCCTGGCGAGAAAATTTCTCTCCCAAGCGATGCTCGCGCAAGAAGAGGCGCCCCGACACATCACCTCAGAAAGTGGGGTGTTGGATACAGGGCCGCTATCCAGAGAAGTACGCAAGAATTCTGGAAATGATCGAGGAAGAAAAGCGTGCCGAGCCGCCCAAAAAACCAGTCGCTTGAAGGTGAGGGGCGTTGGCGGGGGGCTGGGCGAAATGCGGTCTGGAGTGCGCACAGGGCTTTCGCTCGCTTCGCGCAGCCCGCGGCGCGATCTCTACAGCGTCGCCCGCCCCGACACCCAGTACGCGAAGAGTCCCAGGCACTCGTGCAGGGCGAACTGCCATTGCTGCACGCCACGGGTCAGCGAATAGGCGGTCCAGGGTGTCTGCTCACTGCCACGAAAATCCACCGGCCAAGGAGTCACGTTCCAGCCCTGGGTCTGAAACGTCGCCATGGCGCGCGGCATGTGCCAAGCTGAAGTGAGCAACAGCCAGGGTTGCGTCTTGTCTACTCCGGACAGTTGGGCGGTCAGCAGAGCGTTTTCAAAAGTGGTGCGTGAAGCCGATTCATATTGCACCCGGTCTGGCGCCAGACCCATTTGGGTGAAGAAGCGGTGGGCCAGCTCGGCCTCGGCCACAAAGCCTTCGCCCGTGTCCACACAGCCGCCAGTGAAGACGATGGGCAGGCTCGGGTGTTCCCTGGCCAGCGCCACCGCTTCCGTCAGGCGCTCGGCATGCGCGTTCAGCTGCACCTTCTCTCGCATGACCTGCAGCAGCGCGCTTTCGAAAGATCCACCCAGCACCACCACACCTGCGTAGGCAGAAGGGTCCTGAACGGCAGGGGGATGCCAGGTTTCCAGCTGGTGCATGACCGCATTCGACGGGAGCCGCCAGCCCAGCAACACCAGGATCACCAAGCCCGCCAGGACCCAGCGTCTGCCCCCAGCAGGCCGGCGCGTGCCCAGCAGCATGCCAACTGCCAGCAGGGTCACGACCCAGAACAGTGGGTCGGTCAGCAGGCTGCGCGCCAGTCCATAGAGCTGCAAGGACTCAGCCCCGGTACCCGTTCGGGTTGCCGCTCTGCCAGCGCCAGGCGTCGGCGCACATCTCGTCCAGCGAGCACTTCGCCTCCCAGCCCAGCAGGCGCTTCGCGAGCGAAGCATCGGCGTAACACTGCGCCACGTCACCCGCGCGCCGCGGGGCAAACACATGGGGAATGGTCTTGCCACAGGCCCGCTCCACCGCGCGAATCACCTCCAACACGCTCACGCCCCGGCCCGTGCCCAGGTTCACCGTGAAGCTCTCGCCCTTGGAGAGCAAAGCCTGCAGTGCCGCCACATGGCCCGCAGCCAGGTCTTGCACGTGGATGTAGTCGCGCACCCCGGTGCCGTCGGGCGTGGCGTAGTCGTTACCGAACACGTTCACATGCGGCCGCTGGCCCACCGCCACCTGCGTCACAAAAGGCATGAGGTTGTTCGGAATGTCGGCCGGGTCTTCACCCATGAGCCCGCTGGGGTGCGCGCCCGCTGGGTTGAAATAGCGCAGCACGCCGACACGCCACGCCGGGCTGGCCCGCCTGAGCGAAGCGAGCATTTCTTCAATCACCAGCTTGCTGTGGCCGTAGGGGCTGGTGTGGCTGAGCGGAAAGCTCTCAAGGATAGGCACCGAAGCCGGGTCGCCATAGACGGTGGCGCTGCTGGAGAACACCAGCGTGGGCAAGGCGGGCGCGCTCCCGTCTTCGAACACGGTGGTCATTGCCCGCAGCAGGCTCACCGCGCCACCGATGTTGTTGTGAAAGTACTTCAGCGGCTTGGCCACACTCTCGCCTACTGCCTTGTCGCCCGCAAAATGCACCACGCCCGCCGGCCGATGGCGCCGCAACACATCTGCCACCCAGGCCGTGTCCAGCACATCGCCACGCTCCAGCAACACCGGCCGCCCAGAGATGCGCTCCAGCCGCTCCAGCACCACCGGATGGCTGTTGGCAAAGTTGTCGAGGATCACCGGCTCAAAGCCCGCCTCGCGCAGGGCGATGAAGGTGTGGCTGCCGATGTAGCCGGCGCCGCCGGTGAGGAGGATGGTCGTTGACATGTGGTCTCTCTGGTCAATGGAATCAAAGCGCGGGCGGCAAGCCTTTTCAGGCGTCATCACCAAACAGGTCGCGGGTGTACACCTTGTCTTGCACGTCGCGGATCTCGTTGGTCAAACGGTTCGCCACGATCACGTCCGCCTCGGCCTTGAAGGCCGCCAGATCGCGCACCACGCGCGACTTAAAAAAGTCCAGTGCTTCCAGCGCTGGCTCGTACACGATCACCTCCACACCCTTGGCCTTGATGCGCTTCATGATGCCCTGCACCGACGAGGCGCGGAAACTATCCGACCCCGCCTTCATGATCAAGCCGTGAATCCCCACCACCTTCGGGTTCCGACGCAAGATGTCTTCGGCCACAAAGTCCTTGCGCGTCGAGTTCGAATCCACGATCGTGCGCATCAGGCTCTGGGACACCTGGTTGTAGTTGGCCAGCAGCTGCTTGGTGTCTTTGGGCAGGCAATAACCGCCGGAGCCAAACGAAGGGTTGTTGTAGTGGTTGCCAATGCGCGGGTCCAGGCACACGCCTTCAATGATCTGCCGCGTGTCCAGCTCGTTGAGTTGGCCACCCGCATCGCGAGGAAAGTGTTGGCAAACAGCTTGATCGCCTCGGCCTCGGTGTTGTCGGTGAGCAGCACCGGCACGTTTTGCTTGATGGCGCCTTTGCGCAGCAACTGCGCAAACGCCTGGCCCCGCTCGGAGCGATCCCCCACCACGATGCGGGATGGATACAGGTTGTCGTACAGCGCCTTGCCCTCGCGCAGAAATTCTGGCGAGATCATGATGTTGTCGCAACCCAGTGACTGTTTCAGCTTCTGCGTAAAACCCACTGGCACCGTGGACTTGATCACCATCACTGCCTGCGGGTCGACCGGCATCACGTCGCGCGCCACCGCTTCCACCAGGCGCATGTTGAAGGTGTTGGTCTGCGGGTCGTAGTCGGTCGGCGTGGCGACGATCACAAAGTCCGCTCCGGCGTGGGCATCGTGCTTGTACATCGTGGCGCGCAAGTTCAGCGGCTTGCTCGCCAGGTACTCGTCAATCTCGGGATTTTGGATCGGTACGCGCTTCTGGTTGAGCAATGCCACCTTGGCGGCATCGATGTCCAGCGCCACCACCTCAAGCCGCTGGGCCAGCAAGATGGCGTTGGACAAACCTACGTAGCCGGTACCGGCTATGGCGATTTTGGTCATGGTTGGATGAACTGTTTCACAAACTCAAAAGTCTTCTAGACAGGCACGCCACGACTCGTGGACACCTTTTAGAGTTCAAGTTTGCTCGATGGGCTTCGGCGTCGATGGGAGTTGAGCTGCCTCGCCAGCGCGCAGGCGATGTAGATCGGCGAATCAGGGCGTGTTCTACAGTGTTCTGATGAGGAACACATCCCGAATACCACTCAGCAATAGTGTCCTCAACAGGTCTTACACCATGGGTTTGTCATAAACCGGTATTAGCAGCTTGCACACCGCTTGAACAAAGAGATAAAGCCTGGTTCCGGAACCTCCTACCAGTACGCACGCCTTTGCATATCATTCAGCGCCTATCATTAACATGTAGGATTAAATTTCAACAAAACAATTTCATGTTATTGCGGCATCCACGTACTCAGAAGCTATATTGGTCGCCGTGTACCGCTTGCGAAGCTCAGCGCGTCCGTCTGGCGTGGTGTCCGTGACTTCGATTAGTCGAGCTAATTCGTTAGCATCAGAAAAATATGAAGCCGCATGGCCAGCAGTCTCGCGGTTAAAGCTGCAGTCGAAGCAAAGGATCACGCAATCGTAGAACAGCATTTCAACTAACGAAGGGTTTGTTCCACCCACACTATGTCCATGAAGATAAAGCCCGCATTGCTCGCGCAACTGAGCTAGGGCCTTTGAATCATAAATTGGGTCCAATAGATTCAACCGAGGGTGGGCGGAATATCTGTTACGCAGCTTGCGTCCATACTCGCTCGCATTCCAATTGCCAACAACCGTGTACATATTGAGTTTTGAGAGTAAAGCGCCTTCTATCAAAAGATTAATCTGGTTCTCTGGCTCTATGCGACAAATCGTGAGGGCTGTATTGCTGTCACGTTGTAAATCGGAAAAACGCAAGACATGATCTCCAGGGTAGCCGATCTGCACCGCTTTGCTTCGACAGTAAGGTAAGACAAAATCTAATAGCGCTACATTATCGTAGACAACGACATGGGAGAATATCTGAGCGAAAGCGTCGAAAAATCTAAGGGCGCAGCGGTGCCAAGTAGTGAACTTTGATCGTCGCCACTCTACGCCGTCAATATTAACAATCAGACGTTTTCCAGAAAAAGTGCACATTAGACGCCAAAGCGGGAACCAAGGGCCTCCAGAAACACCGAGAACGACAATGTGCGTGGTGTAACGATAGACACGGAAGAAGGCGCATAGATCATGAATTATTGAAGCAATCCCGTTAGCCCTTATACCGATAAAAAGCCGGACTACTCCACGATAACTGGCCTCCCTATCGTTGTAAAGAGACCTGTCGCATGTGACGGTAACAGAATGCCCTTGAGCAGCTAAGACAGGTGCGCAATGCTCGAGAAATGCCTCGAATCCTCCGTAGCGGTTGGGGATACCAGCGCTGCCAATAAACGCAAAATGGCAGGGCTCTTTGCACTTAGCGAGATTAGTCAAAGAAGACATTGAATGACTTTATGAAGATCTCGAGCAAAGCCTTCGTCAGAAAAGCGCTCTGAGGAAGAGCTTGCTGCAGCACTCGCTTGTGCCCAAGCTTGGCCATTACTTGCTAGCTCTGTTACGCGTGAACACAGTGCGTCAAGATCCTTAGAATCAATGAGCCAACCACCTTCACCGTCCCGCACTAATTCTGTGCATCCACCGACCTGAGGTGCAATAACTGGAATACCACACGCCATCGCCTCTAGCAGAGTGAGACCGAATGACTCGACACAGGCTTCACGATGACTAAGATTGACGACCAGCCCTGCGTCGCGATAATGTTCATACACGGAAGTTGGACGCCTGACGAGCTCTAAGTTATCCGGTAGGTATTGAGATGAAATGAAATTCTCGAATTCCTGCAACTCACAGTTGATTACGAGTTTGAAACGGATGCCTGCATTTTTCAGTCGTCGTGACGCTTCTATGAACGAGTCGATGCCTTTGTACCATTTAAGAGAGCAAGCCATCAGCACTGTGAATGGTTGATGAGGCCCAATTTCAAGATTCTGCGCAGCAATCCGATTGGCCATTTCGCGATCCTTCTGTGGTAAAGCGTTATAAACTACGACCATTTTTTCTCTGTTTAGAGGTAGATTTATCGCGACGTAATTTGATACGCATATCACGCGGTCGGCCCCCCAGTGGACGACCCGGATCAACATGTGAAATAGAGTCGGAGTGCCTAGGCCTACCTCATGCATGTGTACAACAACTGGGACCCGACAAAGCACAGCCGCTATGACGGCACCGGCCGGCAGTACGGTGTTTGCATATACAACGTTCGGCTTCCACGAGCGACAATATTTGCATGTAGCGAGAAATAGTCGAAACTGCGCTGCAGCAAAGGAGAACAACATTCGGAACTTTGAGCCGCCGAAAGAGTAATTAAACAAAACTACTGGGTGAAACTCCCTGATAAATCCGGTGGCGCCGTATGAGCCAACGAGCGTGAGAATGCTGTGACCGTGTCGATGTAACGCGTCAATTGATTGTGCCATCACTTTGGATGATCCACTAAAGTCATCATACAGATGAACGCACAGAACTTTCTTTAACTCATCAACCTTTGGTGGCATTGTTGAACTATATAATTAAGTGTTACAACGAGCGCGCGTTGCTACTTGTGGTTGCGTTCGACGCGAACCATGAAAGCGCATCCGAGTCCGAGAAAAAGTACGTGACTCCATTCTGTAAGTCCTTGCAATGTGACCGCCTTAAGGAGGACGAATAGCACGATCCACCGTCCAGCTGCATGCAGAATTTCCAATTCCCGGCCGATCGATCTATGAGAGAGAGACCAGTGGCGCGCAAGGTAGATTAAAAGCATGACAATTCCTACCAAGCCGAACTTCACAATAATAGTAAGAAAACTGTTGTGAAGGTGAGGGATGGAGGTGTTGTCATTAAAATCGAGTACGCCAGATGGCAGAGGAACGCGTGCACCGAAGCCAAAGCCTGCTAGCCACTCAACGGGACCTGCCCCTAGCATCATATCCAAGAAGGATGCGTTCTCCATGAGACGCCACCCCACCGATGAATCGTCTGCTCCAACGCCGGAAGCTATTCGATTCTGTACGACATCTAGCGAAATAAACAGCGGTAGCAATAATACTACTATGCAAAGGCCGTATAGGATGCGGCGGCGCACTAAGCGGTTGGCCAATAACTGTGGCAAATGACGGACCAATAGAACGAACAGAAACAATGCGACCAGAATGAGATCGGTGCGTGACAGCGAAGCAAGTGTGCCAACGACGCAAAAGGCAAAACGCCGAACATAAACGGCTGCGTGAGATTTTTCAGTTTGTGCCAGCACATAGTTAACTACCATCAGATACGGAAGCCAAGAATGTGAGGGCGGAATGAACTCTCCGCGCCATTGATATGCACTAGCACCAGCAATGTATGCTAGGGATGCAGCCACAAGTGTAGCTACAACAATCAAGAGACCAACTTCAGACAGCGCCTTAAGATTTTGCTTGACCGGATCACCATGTCCCAAAAAAACAAAACGGCCGACGAAGAAAGCTGCGATTGCTCCTAAGTCACGCAGCACGTCTCGCAATTGTGCCTCGTTGAGATAGGTGATGATCCCCATGAAAACGAGCCATATGCAGAACGGTAGCCACCACATTGAGGGAGGTCGTATTCGGTATTGCAGGTTGCTTGGATTGAGGACCTTATGCAGCGAAAGCAGTGCGAATGCGACCAGATATCCCAGGTACGCCGGTTCAATAAGACTTTGAGCTAACGCAATGGCCACCATAAACACAACGATGGCGAAACGGTGTCTGCTCATGTTGCCGTCGTGCTTAATCCGCACTTACTCTGCACTTACCGACAGCGATACGATCGTTTAAAAGACGGGCTACGCTTTGCAGTGCGACCGTATCGCCGAGAGAAGCCTTGAAGTCGAACGCGCCAGCAGCCGTGAACTCAGCATACGCAGCCATAGCTTCGAGCACTTCCTGCGGAGGACAGTCAGGACAGTTCAGGGCCCACTCAAGTGCTGCTCCTATACCGGCACAGGTTTGCACCATGCGAACATTCGGAAAATATCCGTAAAGCACATCTCCCAAAGCAATCACAGGCTTGCCCATCGCTGCCGCCTCAAAGCCAAGCGTGCTGGTCACGCAGACGACACCCACGCTTTCGCGTGCGAGGCGCTTAGCTGAAACGTGCGAAGCCAGTAAATCTACGTTCGGAAGTTCGGACAACTGCCGGTAAAACTCCCGTGGCTGCATTGCAACGGCAGACGGATGCTCTTTAACTACCAAGCGAACACTAGATGGCAAACGGAATGCTATCGATTTTATAACGTGCATTTCATCGATGAAGTCAGGGGCCAATACGGAGGTGGAGGCTTCCGGATGGAAGTGCAGTGGATAAAGAATAAAGCGTCCATGGCGCGGCTTCAATTTGTAAAATTCTCGGACAAAGGTGAAACGGATGCGCCGTCGCAACGCTCTCATGAAATAGGCCCATGAAAGTTTGAAGGGGTCTCCGTGTTGATATGCCAATGCAATATCCTCAGGGTATTTGCGTCGATATTGCCATGCACGGCCAAGATGCTTTAACTTGCTGATGTTGGCGTACCGTCCCAACAGGCCGATCCGTGAAAGCATCTCACCGGCTTGCCCAGCCTTCATGTAGTCGGGAACCGCTGTATCAACCTGTGCAATGTATTCTGCTGCTATTCGCCAAGAAGATTGGTCTATCTGCCTATCTCGGGCCTTTTTACAATGCTCTGCTAGAGTTTTGTAGTCCTCGATCCCACCTGTTGAGCTTACCTCGATACGACCCGGGATACGGGCTGGAGCAATGCTGCAAAATGGGATACCTTCTTTCTTAGCCCGAGCGTGTGCTGAGAGGGCAAAGCTGTTGCTGGCCTGCTCGTACAAGACGGCAACTGGTTTCCAGCGATCGAATGCATCGTCGAAAAACTCGCGAAGTAGTTTCGGAATGTGCTCATAACGTAGGGGCCCATCCGCTTTGAGCGCTGGACGGATATTCATTGTCAAGAAGCGGTCAAAATCTGAAAACAACAAAGACCAACCAGGTTGGCAATCATCAGTGTAGTCATCGGGTAGGGGCATGCGGCTGCGGCAGTAGTCGGTAAAGTACGCCGCATTTGCGAGCGGAAGTCCATCGGAATACATGACGTCGGATAGGTGTGAGTCCAATGCATATGCCACCTCATACCCGAGCCCCTTCAAAAGCGGCTCTAATTGTTGGAAATACGTCCGGCTATAAGCAGCAGCATTTACTAGGCAAAGAATCACTGGTTTACTACAGGAGCTGGACACATCATTTCCTATCATTACAACATTTCGACTTTTTGTTGAGTTTGGATTAGGGTCGCTCATATAGAAGCGAAGTAACTTCAGTTGGGTTGTAAGAAGTAACCTCTTCAACAGTCAAAGGAGATCTGAAGACTGTTGGCATAATCGAATACCTGAACTGGACCAGTAGGCGCCTTCCGCTGTACGGCAGTTGGCCCTTGTGCATTCCGAACGTGTCTTCCATGAACGCATCACCGGCGCAACCAGTTATCTTTAGCAGACGCTCATTGCCAAAACATGCCTGAACCTCGCTGTCTGTGAATCTACGGCGATCAAGAAGACTCGAGACTGTATGTGATTCAGTCACGAAGCAATGAGGCCCATGCATGTCATCTACATCTGTCAAGTAGAGGAAAAATTTAAGAAAGCGGATGGAATCGTTGTCGCGATGATAGTTTTCCGCTTCCTCTGGGTCTTTGTTTCCTGGCAATGACCACCAAGCCTGAACACTGTCAAGATAGGGTCGGCATCCGAAGTAAGCAGCGGCCATGCGCAGCAAACGCTGATCTAGTGCCAGTTCGTGAAGTACCCGAAGCGTTGGTGCCGCAGGAATATCTGCAACGTGTGTTCCTGCAGGTGCATCATCAAACCTGAACGTACCGACATGGGGTTTCCATGGATCACGGCAAGGAAACGTTGAAAGAATTTCTCTAAGCTGAGCAGCCTGCGAAGGGTCGATAAATCCTGGCATTCGGAATAAGCCCAAACGCATTAGTTCAGCATCTTCGACGCCGGTTTGCGTTGTCGTGCTGGGCCTTACAGTTGCGATTATGCGGGACAGCATACTTCGCAATGCTGGATTGCGAATTCGCTCCTGAATTCTGTGCCATACGCGAATAGAGATGGACGGCTGGACTCCGCTGCGACGAGTCCTTAGCGTTTCAATAGATGATAAGCCTGACATCATGATCTCTCCTTAATGCTGAATACTACTGCTACATTCGAGACATTTTCTACGAGGCCTGATGAGCTATGAGACACGCCTCGTGGTGCATCATGATTAAAGTAAACGTGATCGACCTTGTCCTTAAAAAGTGCCAGTATCTGTGCCGTCGAATTTACGCGGGCGCCAATTTTTTCAAATTCTTGAATCTGATAACCTAAAAGTTTTTTCTCATCGTCTGGACCCATCGTTGAGTACTCAACTCCTATACCCACGATTCCGCCAGGGCGAGTTACGCGAATCATCTCGCTGGCCGCGAGAAATGGGTCGGTACTGTAGCTGAGTGTCCAACCGCAGATAATTGCGTCGAAGCTTTCGTTAGGGAATGGAATCTGGTGCATATCCCCAAGTTTTATATGCTTAGAGTAGCTGATTAGATCCAGTCCGACAATGTTTTTTAGCTTGAAGCCCAGTCCCTTCAGAGCGAATAAGTCATTCTCGTTCCGTGGGCCGATTACGAGGATTTGAGAATTTACATTTAGAGTTTCAATGATGGCTAGTGGATATATCAAGAGATTTGTCCTGTTGTTTGCACCATACAGGGATTTGAGATTATGCATCACATTTGCCTTGACGGCATTTTGGCTTTCAAGCGTGTGGAGCTGACCGCGTAGACGCACAAAGTACCAAATTCGTATCAGAACAATGTAATGTCGGAGCGTTGGTTCGATTAGTAGATTAATCCGCCTTAATGATCGTAGGAATTTGTTTATCATGATTCTCTTTTATTTAGTTTAATTATTAAATTTGATTATTGGCTGAAAGGAACTTAAACAACCAGCGACGCCCTATCCACAGCAGCAATGCCGAACATGGCGAGGCTATTGCCGCGCCGACAAGGCCGAGATTGGACACCAGCGTTACACTAATAACTATTCCACAAGCAAGGCTGCCCAGGGCGAGCCACATTAGCGATATATCTTTGTGTGCGGCGTAAATGGCGAGATGTAGTGGCTGTGACCCTACTATCAATATCTGCGCAGCCAAGAGCAAGGGCAGTATCCATAGCCATCCAAGATATTCAGGATGCGACGTTAGCCAGACTAGTGGCAAAGCAGTAAGCCCTATAGCGGCCGATAGCCCGATACCGATGGCCCAACTCCGACGACCTACCCTTGATAAAAGCTCCATGCGATTGGGCGTTTGTCGACCGAAAGCGCCCAGGAGCTGAGGCAGCCACACGTTGAGCACTGCCGACTGAACAAGCGCGGGGAGTGTGTTGGCTAGAGTTTGGAAAAAAGTGAATATTCCCACCGCAGTCGGTCCCAGCATCATTTGAAGTACGAATCGATCCAAGTTGCTTTGTAGTACTGATGCACTAGCGATGAGATAGTACGTGCGCGACAGCGCAAGACCGCGTACCAGATATCTAAATCGTGGGCGCACCGCCGAGCCGAGCGCTTCACGCATGATCCATAGTGCCCAGCTCACACTGAGCAATGACGCCAATGCCCAAAGAGCTAAGAGCGCAGTCAGCTCTTCGTTTGTGCCAAGATAGGTAAGTAACAGCGGCTGCCAGCCTGCTGTCCTGATGAAGGTCATTGTTACTGAATGAAGCGGCCTATTTGTCAGTACCATGAAACGGCCGACCTCATTGGAGAGCATGCCGGTCGCGACGATCGTTCCCAGTAGCACGAGCTCTGTGGCGGAGAGGTGCAACCGCAACACTAAGGCAACCGTAACTGCCACCAAAACCGCCAGGGGCGCGCACACCGTCAGTAACTGAAAGTGGCTCGCAGCGCACAGCCGCAGCATCGTACGACAAGGGCGACGGGCGTAGCGCCGTGTTGTGAAGGTATGAAACTCCAAACCACAAAGATAAACAATCACCATCTCTATGGCCACTAGGAGACCGAACACGCCTAGTAGCGTCGATCCACTCCAGCGCAGTATGGCTAACATGAAACCTAGCCTGATGACGAGGCCAAGACCGTGCAGCACTAAAGAGCTCAGACCTGGCTGCGCCTTTATGGTGTCGCGCAGGCGCATTAACGACTCCAAAGATGTGCTCCGACTAGCCAACGAATTCCCATGTCAGTGGCGTGCCTGCGATTGCGTCGCGTGAAGCGCAGCGTCCGATGACCATGTCCAAGTATTTGGGCGGTAGCCCAAAACCAGGTCTAACGCTGCGCACGCTGTCTGCTGTTATCACATCACCGGCTTTCATGTCTTTAACGATGTAAAGCGAGCGGCGGAATTTCATATTTCCTTGCTCACTTGACTTGCGTCCATAGTCCACTCTCCCCAAAGCCAGCCAAGCAGTTTTGGCTCCGGCACACAATTGAGCCATTTCGATAGGTTCTAAGCTGAAGCTGTCATCCGGCCCGCCGCCGTTGCGGTCAAGAGTGAAGTGCTTTTCTATGATCGAAGCACCTAGGGCCACGCTGGTGATGGCGGTGGTGTTGTCCAGGGTGTGGTCGGACAGCCCGGTGACCAGGCCAAAGCGCTTGATCATGTCTGGGACGGTTCGCAGGTTGTAGTCCTCCGCCGGGGCGGGGTAGCCGCTCACGCAGTGCAGGATGGCGAGTTCCTTGCAGCCGCCTTCCTGCGCAGCATCGATGGCTTCCTGGATCTCCTCTGCGTCCGCCATGCCGGTGGAGATGATCATCGGCTTGCCGGTGCTGGCAACGTACTTGATCAGCGGCAGGTCGACCGCCTCGAACGATGCGATCTTGTAGGCTGGGGCATTGAGATCTTCCAGCAGGTCGACCGCAGTGTTGTCGAAGGGCGAGCTGAAGATAGTGATTCCGAGCTTACTGGCGTGCTCGAACAGCGGCTTGTGCCACCCCCAGGGCATGTGCGCTTCTTGGTAGAGCTGGTAGAGCGTCTTGCCGTTCCACAGGCCGCCGTGGATCTGGAACTCCTCGGCATCGCTGTTCAGGGTGATGGTGTCGGCGGTGTAGGTCTGGAGCTTGACCGCATCGGCACCGGCCTTTTTGGCTTGTTCGATGATTTTCATCGCCGTGTCGAGCTTGCCGTTGTGATTGGCTGAAAGTTCGGCGATGATGTAGGGCGGCTCGTCGGCTGCGATACGACGCCCTGCGATGGAAATAGATGGAATGTTCGACATCATTTTTTCTCTCATTTGATAGGTGCCTGTTTGGTCGCGCAGGCCTTGGAGTCCTGCTCTTGTGTGGCGCCTAGCCAGTGGCGGTGGTCGAGGTCGGGGTTGGTGCCTTTGGGCCGGGCGCGGTCGCGATTTCTGCCATCGTCAAACAGCGCATGACGTGTCCTGTGCCAATCTCCAGCGCGGCGTGGGTTCGGAACACAGCTTTCATGTAGAGGCAGATTCCCTGAAGGAGTCTCTCATTGGGATTCCTGCAGCGGCCAGCGCAGCCTTGGCGCCAGCCGGGGTTTGTTCGGTGAAATGGAACATGCTGGCGGCGGCTACCGCCGATGCGCCGGCTTTTGTCACGGCCTCCACCAGGTGCTGGTAGGCACCCGCGCCACCAGAGGCGATCACCGGGATGTTGACGGCCCGCACCACGGTCTCGATCAGCGCGAGGTCGTAGCCCTGCATGGTGCCGTCGCGCTCGATGGAGGTGATGAGGATCTCGCCGGCACCGCGGTCTTCGAGTTCTCGCGCCCAGGCCGCCACCTCGCGGCGGGTGGCTTGCTGACCGGCGTGGCTGAAGCAGGTCCAGCCACCGCCGATCTGCGCGCGCACGTCGATGCTGGCCACGACGCACTGCACGCCGTGGCGTTTTGCGATCTCGGACACCAGCTCGGGGTGGCTGTAGGTAACGGTGTTGAGGCTGACCTTGTCGGCTCCCGCGCGCAGAAGGCGCTGCACCTGTTCCATCCGCGTGATGCCGCCGCCCACGGTGAGCGGCACAAAGCAGTCCTGACCAAACTCGTCGATGGATTCGAAATCCGGGTCATCGTCGCCCAGGTGGGCGACGATGTCGACCAGCACCAGCTCGTCCACCTCGCGCTGGTTGTAGACCTTGATCGCCGGCAGCACCGGCCCGACGCGGCGCCAGCTGTCGAAGCCGACGCCCTTGACCAGGCCGAACTGCTTCCAGAGCAGGGTGGGGATGACGCGCACCTTCAGCATGCCGGTCCCGCGATGAAGTTGCGCAGCAGCTGAAAACCGGCGCGGGAGCTTTTTTCGGGGTGGAACTGGGTGCCCCAGACGTGGCCGCGTCTGACGGCGGCCGTCACCGGGATACCGCAGTCGGTGGTGGCCAGTACATCGTGTGCGTCGGCGGGTACGAAGGCGTAGCTGTGCACAAAGTAGAAATCGGTGCCGTCGGGAATGCCTTTGAACAGGTGATCGCGGGTGGGTGTCTGGGCGATCCCGTTCCAGCCCACATGCGGCACGCGCGCGGTGCATCCCAGCGTGCGCAGGTGCTCAACGCGGCCGGGCACCAGCCCCAGGCCAGGGACACCTTGCGAGTCGCTCGCGCCTTCCATGCTGGCATCGGCCAGCAGCTGCATGCCCAGACACACGCCGAGCAGCGGGCGGTTGTAGCCCAGCACCTCGTCGCGCAACGCCTGCATCCAGCCACCACCCTGAAGCAGTTGAACGCAGTCAGCGAAATGACCGACGCCGGGCAGGATCAGACAGTCGGTGGCGTGCATGTCCTGTGCGCGGTTGACCAGCACCGGCGTCACGCGCAGTGCTTCCACTGCGCGCAGCACCGAGCCCAGGTTGCCCACGCCGTAGTCTATGACGCCGACCTTCATGGTTCAGATGTTGTCGTCATTGATCTTCGTGAGGTTGCCGTCGCGGTCTTTCATCAGTGCACCGCTCACGTCGCGCTTGAAGATCTTCTTGTTGGTGAACTTGTCGCAGATGCGGATGAATTCGTCTTCGGTCAGTTCCAGCGGCCGCAGGATGTCTTTGAGCGACTTGCCCAGGTACTCCCAGGGGAACAGCCCGTCCAGCCGCTTGACGGCTTCCAGGCCGTCTTGCCGCGTGAGGCGGCCGCGGCGGATGTGCAGGCAGGCCAGGTCGGTGGCGCGGCCGAAGCCGAACTTCAGGAACTTGAAGTAGTCGTGGATGCCGGTCTGGTGGTTGTCCAGGTTCTCGTAGTTGACCATCGAGCCTTCGACCACCTTGTGGTAACTGTGGAAGCCGTTGGCCTGCGCGATCAGCGTGTTGGACAGGCCGTCCCAGGGCAGGTAATGGCCCAGAAACAGACCGGTCACGCCCACCCGCTGCAGCTCTTCGTCGCTCGGGTAGGTGTAGTGGATCAGGTGCTTGGCTTCGATGCCTTCCTGACCAATCAGATCGGACACGCGCATGCCGAGCAGGCCGCCGAACTCTTCGAGCCAGCGGCGGTTGAGCACGTTGTTGTCGGCCGCGGCGGCGGGGCCGCCGTATTCGTTCTGCGAGTTCTCACCCCAGACGATCAGCGGCACGTTGAACTGCACGGCGGCGCGCACGGGAATCGTGAAGATGCCCACGTGTTCGGGCCACGAAATGTCGCCCACTTGGGTGAGGCCCACGCGGTTGAGCTTGGCGCGCACCAGCGGGTTGGGGGATATCTCGATGTGGTCCACGCCCAGGCGTTTGAGGTTCTCGATGTTGGCGCGGCCCAGCGGCGAGAGATCGCAGGTGGACGAGGTCACGCAAAGCGGGTTCAGGCCCAGCTGCAGCATGCGCACCACCTGGTAGGTGCTGTCCTTGCCACCGCTCACCGGCACGATGCAGTCCCAGTGGCTGCCGTCCGGGCGCCGGTACTTGTCCAGCACCTTGAGCAGGTCCTGGTAACGCGCGTCCCAGTCGACCTCGGTGCGTTTCTCGTAGCTGCGGCAGGCGTTGCACACGCCGTGTTCGTCCAGGTGCAGGTCCGGCTTCGTGTCCGGCATCACGCAGTGTTTGCAGTAGGTCAGCATGCTCTTCTCTTGGAAAGGAATCAGCGCTTTTCCATCAGGAACCAGGTGATGTCGTCCTGCGGAAAGTTGGGGTCGCGGCGGTAGGCGAAGCCGTAGTCCACCAGCTGCAGCTGCGGATGGCGTTCCATGATCTCGCCAGCGAAGTCGCGCTTGAACAGTCGGTCGCTGTGGCCGCGGTAGGGAATGGCCACCGGCGCCGGGTTGTAGTACTCGGCCACCATCAGGTAGCGGCTGGTGCTGGCCACAAGCTTGTCGTACACCTGAGGCAGCACCTCGGGGTTGATGTGGATGAGCACGCCCTTGATGAGCGTCAGATCCCACTGGCGTGAGGGCGCAAAGTCCAGGATGGAGCTGTGGTGCACGTTCGCTGCGGGGATCACCTCGCCGAGCTGCCGGGCCGCTTCGGCGTTGATCTCGATGGCGTGCGCGTCGATGCCGGGATGCAGCAGCTTGAGCGCCCTGAGGTTCATGCCGATGTTGGCGCCGAATTCGATGCAGCTTTTGATGCCGCGCGCCTGGCGCAGGGCCTTGCCGAAAAAATCGAGGTTGGAGGCCAGCAAGGCATCGCCCTGGTTGCGCTGGATGTACTCGGTGCCGAAGTCGCCGGCCCAGAAGGCTTCCTGCTCGGTCTTGAACGTCATGGGTGGGTCTCCTGTGGGGTTTGTGATTCGGTGGCCGGCTTCTGCCGGATGTGCTGGTTGATCGCGATCCAGTCGGGATGGGCATCAAGCACGGCGAGGATGTCGTTTTGCGTGAAGTGGGGCCGTGCCGGATACAGCGCTTCGAACAGGCGACGGACCAGTTCGTAGTCTTCCGCCGTGTCCACCGTCCAGCGGTGGTGGCTCAGATCCACCGGGCTGGTGACGTTGCGCAGCCGGTAGCGCTCGGGGTGCGCGTAGAGGAAGGGCGTGACGTGTTCGCGCTCGGCGGGCTGCCTGGCTTCGGCGTGCGCCTGCTGCAGCGCGGCGGCGCTGAACACCTCGACCGCCATGCCGTAAGGCCAAGTGGGCGGCAGCATGTTGGAGACGCAGTCGCTGTCGCCTTCTTCGTAAACCGCGATCACCTGGTCGATCAGCGCCGGGTCGATCAGCGGGCAGTCGGACGTGATGCGCACCACCACGTCGGCCCTGTGCAGGCCGGCCGCATCGGCGTAGCGCGAGAGCACGTCGAGTTCGCTGCCGCGGTGGCAGGGCACGCCCAGTTTCGCGCACAGCTCGGCGATGGCGTCGTCGGTGGTGTTGGTGGTGGTCGCGATGACGATGGCATCGGCGCGCTGCACCCGGCGCAGCCGCTCCACCAGCTGCGTCAACATGGGCTTACCGGCCAGCGGCAACAGCACCTTGCCCGGCAAGCGGGTCGAGGTCATGCGGGCCTGCACGATGATCAGCATTGTCATGCTTGCAGGGCTTTCTTCAACGCCGCCACCACGTAGTCCTGCTGCTCATCGGTCAGCGACGGATACAGCGGGATCGACAAGGCCTGCGCGGCGTAAGCCTCGGCTACCGGGAACTGGCCGGGACGGAAGCCCAGACCTCGGTAATAGGGTTGCAGCGGGATCGGTTCGTAGTGCATGTTGACGCCGATGCCCGCCTCGCGCAGACGGGCGAACACGGTCGCGCGGTCGGCCACGCCGGGGCTGGGCACCACCTCCACCACATACAGGTGCCAGGACGACTGGGCGGTCGCGCTGGCCGACGGCGCTCGTGCGGGCAGCTTCAGCGGCAGACCGGCCAGCAGCTGGTCGTAGCGGTCGGCCAGGCGTTCGCGCGCGGCCTGGAAGCTGTCCAGACGCTGCAGCTGCGAATACCCCAGGGCCGACTGGATGTCGGTCAGGCGGTAGTTGAAGCCCAGGCTGTGCTGTTCGTAGTGCCAGGCGCCCGTGTCGGGTTGCTGCATCTCGCTGGTCTCACGCGTGATGCCATGCGAACGCAGCAGCTGCAGTCGACGAGCGATCGCAGGGTCTTGGGTGGTGACCATGCCACCCTCGCCGGTGGTGATGATCTTGACCGGATGGAAGCTGAACACGCTGGCATCGGCGTAGCGGCTGCCGATCGGCTGGCCCTCGTAGCTGGCACCCACGCCGTGCGAGGCGTCTTCCAGCAGCTTGAAGCCGTAGCGATCAGCCAGCGCGCGCATGGGCAACAGGTCGCAGGGTAGGCCGGAAAAATGCACCGGGATCACCACGGTGGGCAGCGAGCCATGGCGCTCGGCTTGCTCCAGCTTGGCCTGAAGTGCTGCGACGCTCATGTTGCGCGTGAGCGGGTCGATGTCCACGAAATCGACGTCGGCGCCGCAGTACAGCGCGCAGTTGGCCGACGCCACAAAGCTGTTGGGGCTGGTCCAGACCGTCTTGCCCGGACCTGCACCCAGCGCGAGGCAGGCTATGTGCAGACCGGCAGTGGCATTGCACACGGCCACCGCGTGTGCCACGCCATGTGCCTGAGCGAAGGCTTCTTCGAAGCGAGGCCCTGCAGGCCCCTGTGTGAGCCACCCGGAACTCAACACCTCCTGAACAGCGGCGATGTCGTCTTCGTTGATCGACTGCGTGGCGTAGGGTATGACGTTCATGGTGAGCCGGCTCAGATGCGGCCGATCTTGTCCTGGTGCTGCGCGATCCAGGTCTGCAGGGCGGCTGCGTCCATCCACTCGGTGTTGCTGTCGCTGGCGTAGGTGAAGCCTTCGGGTACGCGTTGGCCATCCTTGATGCGCTTGAAGTCCTCGTGCCAGCTGTGGATGGCCGGCAGGATCTTGAAGTGCTCGGGGTATTCGTAGGTGTAGTAGGCGTCTTCGGGGCTGATCATCTGCTCGTGCAGCTTCTCGCCCGGACGGATGCCCACAATCTCGTGCCTGGCGTCGGGGTCCACCGCGTGCGCGATGTCGGTCACCTTCATCGACGGGATCTTCTTCACGTAGATCTCGCCACCTTCCATGTCTTCAAACGCGTGCCAGACCAGTTCCACGCCCTGTTCCAGGGTGATCATGAATCGCGTCATGCGGTCGTCGGTGATGGGCAGCGAGCCCTTGCCCTTTTGCGTGAGGAAAAACGGAATGACCGAGCCGCGCGATCCCATCACGTTGCCGTAGCGCACCACCGAAAATTTGCAGCCATCGGCTCCCGCATAGGAGTTCCCCGCCACGAACAGCTTGTCGGAGGCGAGCTTGGTCGCACCGTACAGGTTGACCGGGCTGCTGGCCTTGTCGGTCGAGAGCGCCACCACACCTTTCACCCGGGTGTCGATGCAAGCATCGATCACATTCATGGCGCCGTTGATGTTGGTCTTGACGCATTCGAACGGGTTGTATTCGGCCGTGGGCACGATCTTGGTGGCCGCCGCGTGCACCACGTAGTCCACGCCATCGAGCGCGCGGTACATGCGTTCGCGGTCGCGCACATCGCCTATGAAGAAGCGCACACGGTCATCGCCCTGGAACAGCTTGGCCATTTCCCATTGCTTCATCTCGTCGCGCGAGTAGACGATGAGCTTGCGCGGCTGGTAGCGGGCCAGCGTCATCGGCACAAAGGTGTTCCCGAAAGAGCCAGTGCCCCCGGTGATCAGGATGGTTTTGTCGCGCAGCATGTTCAGGCTTTCTTGGTTGGTTGGATGCGGCCGTAGGTGTCTTCCAGCTTGTCTCGGCTGTGCAAGCGGTGCACCTCGCCAATCGGGATGTAGGTGCTGGCTGTTTGTATGGGCTGGACCCGTCCGACCATGGCTGTGTTTGCATGTGTGTGTTTCATGGACTCTTTGGCAAGGGCTTAGGGTTTGTTGGGGTCTCAATGTCGGCCGTAAAGCCGATGGGGTGGCTGCGGGTTTGGGGTGGTGTCATGAGTTCGCGCAGGGCGTAAACACTTATTTGAGCTGGTTGCGGCTGTTGCGGCTGAAGGTGTCGTGCTGCATGGAGAGCAAACCGGTTCTTTCTTCAAGCTCACTGAGCTTCTTTGCAAGCTCGCCGTGTGTGGCGGCCAGCTCGCGCATCCGCACAAACGTGCGCACGATTTCGATGTTGACCGCGATGGCGCGCGGGCTTCCGAGAACCGAGGACAACATGGCAACGCGTTGCTACGTGAAAGCGTAGGGCGCCGAGCGACGGCCACCGCTGCCAGGTTTTGAGGTCACAGTTTGTGACTTCAAAGCGCTGAACTCGTCGATGATCAACTGAAACATGAAATCAGCAGGAAACCGCGTGAGGTTGCGTTTGACGGCCTGAACCAGGACCTTGGTCTGAACGCCGCAGAGTTCGGCCGGATCGGCGTCGAGCATCACGCGCTGCTCTCGCAGCAGCAAGAAGCGCCCACCGATGACCGTCTGGAGCGGCGCTGTGGTCGTTTCTGGGGGCATCATGGGCAAACAAGTTGTCTGGTCGATTGCAAAGGGGGTCGGGCGTTGTGCAGGTGAAGAGGGATCGGCCTTTACTTCACCCGCCCATACGTATCTTCCAGCCGAACAATATCGTCTTCCCCCAGGTAGCTGCCCGACTGCACCTCGATCATTTCCAGATCAAGCTTGCCGGGGTTGTGCAGGCGGTGCACCTCGCCGATGGGGATGTAGGTGGACTGGTTCTCTGACAACAGGTAAGTTTCTTGCCCCCGCGTGACCTCCGCCGTGCCCTGCACCACGATCCAGTGTTCGGCGCGGTGGTGGTGCTTTTGCAGGCTGAGGCTGGCACCCGGCTTGACGCCGATGCGCTTGACCTGGAAGCGCTCGCCTATGTCCACGCTGTCGTACCAGCCCCAGGGGCGGGCCACGCGGCGGTGGACTGCGGCTTGGGGGATCTTCTGCGCCGAGAGGTGCGCCACCACATCCTTCACCTGCTCGGCGTGGTTGCGGTTCGCCACCAGCAAGGCGTCGGGCGTGTCGATGATGAGCAAATCTTGCGTGCCCAGCGCCACCACGGTGCGGCCGGGGGCGTGGATGTAGGTGTTGCGCGAATGCAGGCTGTGGCCCTGGCCGGTGATGCGGTTTCCATCGCTGTCGGCCGGGCTGAGCTCGGCCACGGCGTTCCAGCTGCCCACATCGCTCCACTGGCCCTGGAAAGGCACCACGGCCACGTTGTCGTGTGGCTCCATCACGGCGTAGTCGATGCTCTGCGAGCGACAGGCCAGGAAGGCTTCGGCGGCCGGGCGCACGAAGGCCACCGCACCGCCGCCGCTGCTCACCTTCTCCTTGCCTGGGCTGGCCATGGCCTGTTCGCAGGCTTGCAGAATGTCGAGCGCGTGCTGCCTGAGCGCGGCCAGCAGCACGCTGGCGCGGGTGAGGAAAATGCCGGCATTCCACAACACGCTGCCTTGCAGCAGCAGGGCCTGGGCCGCGGCAGGCGCTGGCTTTTCGATGAAGCGCGCCACGCGGTGGCTGCCGTCGGCGCGGTCGGTACCCTGCTCGATGTAGCCGTAGGCGCTGCTCGGAAAGCTGGGCACCACGCCGTAGGTGACGATGGCGCCGGCCCTTGCGGCGGATATGCCCTGGCGGATGGTGGTCGCAAAAGCAGTGGCGTCCGGAATGTGGTGGTCGGCCGGGCAGAACAGCAGCAGTGGGTCAGCGCCTGCTGCGCTGGCATGCAGCGCGGCCAGCGCCATGGCCGCCGCCGTGTTGCGCCCGGCTGGCTCCAGCACCACCTGGCTGCCGGCAAACTGGCTGCCCAGCGCATCGGCCACCAGGAAGCGGTGTTCCTCCGCCGCCACACACGTCACCGGCTGGCCACACCAGGCCAGGCGGCCAAGAGTGAGCTGCAGCAGGCTCTGGTTGCCAATGAGTGGCACGAACTGCTTGGGGAAGCTCTGTCGGCTCAGCGGCCAGAGGCGGGTGCCCGAGCCACCGCAGAGGATCACCGGGGTGATGGCGGTGTCGAGGGTCAAGACAAGCTCCTTGGCAGTTTCATGGCTGGTGGGTCGGCTTCGTACGCGCCTCGGGCAGCCCCTCAAGAGGCGCAGGCGCGCTGGTCAGTCCGGCCAGGTCGCTGTTGGCGGTCGGGTGCAAACGGGCGCGCGCAGCCAGGCGCTGGTAGACGAGGTGGTACACCAGCACGCAAGCTGCAAAAGAGGCGGCGAGCGTCGACTCAGCGGCACCTTGCAGCACCACGCCCAGCGAGGCGGTCAGTCCGGCATAGAGCCACATGGCGGGTGAAACCGCAGCATTGCGCAGCCTGGGGTGCCAGTTGGGGAAGCGGGGCATGATCAGCTGGGTCTTCACCAGGCTGTGCAAGTGCATGCTGTCTGGCGCGCCGGCCGAGAGCTTGTTTCGCCAGCGGCGCCATACGCTGTAAAGCACCTCGATCACCGGGTAGCCGCAGGCCAGAAGGGCGGCCCAGGGCGACACGGCTGGGTGGCGCATCAGCAGCAAGACGGCGATCCAGGCCAGCGCGAAGCCCACAAAATAAGCCCCGCCATCGCCCAGAAACAGCTTGCCGAGCGGAAAGTTCACAAGCCAGAAGCCGCCAATGGCTGCTGCCGTGAGCGCACACAGCCACACCAGCGGCTCATCGCCCTGCAGGCCAGCCAGGCTGCCCAGCGCAGCCAGCGCGATCAGCGCGGTGCCGCTGGAAAGCCCGTTGAAGCCGTCAATGATGTTGATGGCGTTGGCCACGCCAGCCGCTGCAAAGGCCGTGAACAGAATAGCCAGCGGAGTCCAGACCAGCAGTTCGTTCACGTACGGAATGCCGACACGATTCAACGCGAAGCCGGTGAGGCCACAGGCCAGCGCGCCACTGACCATGGTGGCCAGCAGGCGAGCCTTGACACCCACGCGCTTGGTCACGTCTTCGGCCATGCCCGCCGCAAAAGCCGGAATGCTGGCCAGCAGGAGTGGCCCGAGCAGCGCCCGCACCGCAGCAGGTGCGAGCGCATAACCCGCCACCATGCCAGCGCCGATGGCAATGCCGCCGATGCGAGGCGTGGGCTTGGTGTGGAACTTCTGCACGCCTTCGGTGTGGTCCAGGCTGAAATGGCCGTGCCAGTGCTTCGTGAACACCAGCACCAGGCTGGTGCCCAGCGCGACGCCGAAGGCCAGGGTAATGAAGGATTCCATCAGGCCAGGCTCACGGCGCGGTGTTGCTGCGCCTGCCCAGCGCTCTCGCCCAGGCCTGGCGCAGCCGGCTCAGCTTGGCGGCGGACTCGGCATCCTGAGCGGCGTTGCGCACCGCTTGCCTCACGAACACGAACAACAGCAGCGCAAAGCCGGTGGCCAGCGTGGCGAGTACGGCGATCATGGCCTTCTTCGGCTTGCTCTTTCGCTCGGGCGCCACGGCCACATCCACCACCTGGATCACCGCGGCTTCGCGGCTTTCGTCCACCCGGGCCAGCTCGTATTGCTTTGCGAACAGCTCAAACAGGGTTTCGTTGTACTTGAAGTTGCGGAACCGGGCGATGTACTCGTTGCTGCTGGCGGCGCCTGGTGCCTGGGCCTGTTCGGCTTTGTTCAGCTGATTGCGCAAGGCGGCCAGCTCGGTCATGGCCTGACGGAAATCGGGGGCGTTTTCGGTCAGGTAGCCGCGCATGGAGGCCACTTTGATTTCCTGTGCGGTGATGCTGGCCTGCAGCTTGGCCAACCCTTCCACCGCCGAAGCCGGGTCGGCCTTGAGGGTGGCCAGACTCACGCCGGTGGCCTGAAGGGCTTGTTCCGCATTGACCAGCTTGTCCTTGGCATCGGCCAGCTGCTTCTCAAAAAACACCCGGCGCTGCTGCGCTTCAGTCAAGGCCAAACGCCCCAGCATGTCTCTGAGTTCCGACACATGGGCGTTGGCCAATTGCGCCGCCAGCGCGGGGTCCTGGTCGTCTACCGACACACTGACCAGGCCGCTTTTCCCGCTTGAAATGCGAACATGGCCAGAGAGGGCGAGTCGAGCGTCGTGCAGGTTGCTTGCGCCATAGCGCTCTACCAGCTTGAAGCGCTGAATGAGTGCATCCTGGATCGAGCGGCTTTGGAGGAAGGTGACAAACTGTTCGTTGGTGTTCTTGATGCCGGTGGCCGCGCCAGCCAGGCCGCCGAGCGCACCCAGGTTTTGCAGCAGTGCGGCTGCCGAACCCTGCTGCTGGAGCGGCGGCATGAACTGGGTGGTGGCGGTGAAGGTGGGCGGGATGAAATAGCTGATGCCCAGCGCCAGCAGGCCAGCAGCCAGCGGCGCAAACACGAGCAGACGCAGGTTTTCCACCACGGTCTGCAACAGATCGAGCAGACTGATTTCGTCTTCATCTTCCGCAGCAGAAACCGCGTGTATGGGCTCGTTCATGGTGTTCACAGCGAGTTGATCGCAGCCACACCCAGGCCGAAGTTGGCGAAGATCTGTGTCCAGTCTTTGAGCGCGCGGGTAATGAAGCTGTAACGGCTTTCGCGGTCGATCTGCGCCGGCACCACCAGGGTGTCACCCGGCATGATCTCCGTGCTTTCAAAACCGCTGCCGAAGAAGCCACCCACATCGCGCCGGGCGATGATGGAGCCATCGGCCCGCAGCACGAACGCCTGGCTGGGCTCGGCGTCTTCGGTCAGGCCAGCCGATTTCATCACGTCACCCACCGTGCGGCCAGGGCGGTGGATGAACACGTTTTCGTTGTTGACTGAGCCCAGCGCCGAGACAAATCCGGGACGGGCCGGAACCAGCACGCGGTCTCCGTCTTCCAGCGGCAGGTCGGGCAACGCGGAGACATCGGTCACTTTGGGATCGAGCTCCAGTGCCATGCGCCCGTTGCTGCTGAAGCTTTTGAGCCGCTCGATCTGGCTGCGCAACTGGGCCTGCTGTTGCTGCTGAATCACTTGGGCCTGCGCGGCGTTCTCGGTGCCCGAGTTGGAAATGACGGTACTGACCTGAGATTGCAGCTGGCCCTCCAATCGACGAACCAGCTGGGTCAGGTTTTCTTGCTGGCGCTCGCGCACCGAGACACGATTGAGTTCGGTGCCGAACACGTAGGCCTGCGGGGTCAGACCACCGATGCGCTGCAAGAGCTGGGGCAGTGTTTCACCCGGTTGGGTCTGGTAGACCCCCGGCGCACCCACCTCGCCCTCAACGCGGACCAGCCGCGTCTGCTTGCCTTGGGGCAGGCGCAGGTCGTTCTGGCTGAGGATGGTGACCACGTCTCCCGGCAACAGCGCCAGGTTTTGCGCAGGGTCCTTTTGCAGCACCGCCTTGCCCAGGTTGAAGGGGATCAGCTCGGCGGTGAGTTTGCTGCGGTCGAGCCGCTCGATCACCGCGTAGTCCCAGTTGATCTGGTCCGCGAGACCGCGCACCCGGCTGCTCACGCCGGCGCCAGCGGTTTTGGCCACTTCGGCGTTTTGCACCAGCAGGTTTTTGCGGCGGTAGTAGTCGGGTGTGATCAGCGCATCTTGTTCGGGAATCAGATCGAGGATGCGCATGCCCTCGAACCAGCGGTAGCGCAGGGGCGCTGCCACCGTGCCCTGCAGCGTCACCGCGTTGGCAAACGCGGGGCTGATGCCGAGCAGGATGAGCACGTCACCATCGCGCATGACTTGTTTCAGGCCGTCGGCATCCAGCGCAAGGTCCTGCACCTGGCGGGGCGGGCTCTTTTCTGGCGCGATGCGTTCGAGCAAGGCCTTTTTGGCATTGGCCAGGGAGGGCAGGCCGCCGTTCAGGCCAAGGATGTCGCCAACGGTGTCGGCCCCTGGCTTCAGTTCGTAAATCGCGGCCTGGTCGAATGCGCCCGTGACGGCCACGCGAGGTCCTGCTGCGGGAATGACGATCACGTCGCCCGCCTGCAGCGACAGGTCTCGGCCCTTGTCGCCGCGGGCAATGAAGTCGTACAGGTCCAGCGTCGTGATCGTGCGCCCGGCTCGCTTGAGCTGGATGTTGCGCATGGAGCCGTTCGTTGAGGGGCCGCCGCTGACGAACAAGGCGTTGACGAGTGTGCTGAGGCTCGACACCTGGTGCGCGCCAGGCTGCTGCGCCTGGCCCACCACGTAGATCTGGATGCTGCGCAAACGACCGAGGCTGGCATTGACCTCGAAGTTGGTAAACACCTTGGCGATCTGGCCGCGCAGCACCGTATCCAGGTTTTTCACCGGAACGCCTGCGAGGGGCACCACGCCCACCCGGGGCAAGGTGATCTGGCCGTTGCGATCCAGCGTGTGGCTGCCGCTGTAGTCCACCGCTCCCCAGATCTGAACCCTGACCTCGTCGCCCGGGCCGATCGCATACTCCGCAGGTGGGGGCAGGGCCGTGTCGGGCGAGTAGGTCTGTGTGCCGTAAAACAGGTCGCTGCCAAAGATGTCCAGCTGGCGGCCTGTGGACTCCTGCACAAAGCGCTGAAACTGGCTGGCGGCTGGTGGGCGGCGCAGCGGTTCGGGGACCTTGCGTTGCTCAATCAGCGCATCGCGCATTGGCGCTGGCTCTGCACGCTCAGCAGAAGGCTCCATCAGGCTGCGGCGGCTGGTCTCTTTGCTCTCGATGGAGGTGGGGAGCGCAGTGGCCGTGGTTGAAGTGGTCGAAGCCCCGCTAGTAACGGGGGACCCAAGACTGAACTGCGCATGGGCGCTGACGGACAGACTCAGCAGCAGCAAGGCGACAGTGCGCGAGATCAAGGAAGAAGCCATCAATGCCATCAATCAAATAAAGGAGCTCGGGAATCAGCTCGCAGTGCGCTGAGTTTCGCTGCCGAATCGGCGGTCCCGCTTGGCGTACCAGTCAACAGCCTCTTCCAGCACCTGTGAAGTGAAGTCGGGCCAGAGAGCGGGCGTGAAATAAAGCTCGGTGTAGGCGCTCTGCCACAACATGAAGTTGCTGATGCGCGACTCACCGCCCGTGCGGATGAGCAGTTCGGGGTCGGGTGCGTAGGCCAGGCTCAAATGCGGCTTCAAAGCCTCTTCGCTCAATTGGCTCACAGGGGTGCCAGGGTGGGCTTCTTGCCAGCGCTGCACCGCTTGCAGCATGTCCCAACGACCACCGTAGTTGGCGGCAATGGTGAGCGTGAGGCGGCGGTTGTGAGCGGTCTTTTCCTGCGCAAACTTCATCAGCGCCTGCAACCGGTTGTCAAAGCGAGAGGTGTCCCCCGCGACCATCAGGCGCACGCCGCCCTGGAGCATGCTCTCGACTTCCTTTTCCAGGTAGTGAACGAACAGGCCCATGAGGCTTGAAACTTCTTCCTGGGGGCGTTGCCAGTTTTCGGTGCTGAACGCGAACAGCGTGAGGTGGCGCACGCCCATTTCTTTGCACGCCATCACCGTGCCTCTGACCCGCTGCGCGCCGCGCGCGTGTCCCACGGCTTTGGGCAGCCCCCGCTGTTGCGCCCAGCGGCGGTTGCCGTCCATGATGATGGCGACGTGCTGAGGTACCTTGGGCCCGGCAGGGAACTTGATGACGGTCATGCCATGCTGCCTCGGTGGGCGAGTGGTGCGTTCATTTTTGTGACAGGTTTTGCAGCGTGGGGAGTCTGTGCGCCCTTGATCATCTGCGTCGAGCACTGCTGGGCAAGCAGTCTCGAGGGTGTAATGCGTACATGGCAGCAATGCTGCGCCGCAATATTGCTAACCGGTGATTTTACCTGTAGGCCCGAGCGAAACTGTTTCTGAATCCTTCAGCCGCAGATTCGTGAAATATGACTCTGAATTGGGAGGAACCATGGTGGTGATCAAAAAAGCTGTTCTCCCTGTGGGGGGCCTAGGCACTCGGTTTTTGCCTGCCACCAAGGCCATTCCGAAGGAGATGCTCCCTGTGGTGGATAAACCACTGATCCAGTACGCCGTGGAGGAGGCCTATGCCGCCGGGGTACGCCAGATGATCTTCATCACCGGGCGCCATAAGCGCGCCATTGGCGACCATTTCGATGCGGCTTTTGAGCTGGAATACGAGTTGGAGAAGTCCGGAAAAATGGACATGCTGGCGGTGGTTCACGGCATCAAGCCCGACGACATGGACTGCGTGTTCATTCGTCAGCCGCGCCCCCTGGGGCTGGGTCATGCCGTCTTGTGTGCCGAGAGTGTGGTGGGCCATGAGCCATTTGCCGTTTTGCTGGCCGACGATCTGATGCTGGGGCGCGAGCAAGCGCAGGGCGGCGCGACCGTGCTCCAGCAGATGGTGCAGGCCTACGAAAGCAGTCCTGGCACGGTGCTGGCGGTGCAGGATGTGCCCCGGGCGGAGACCCGCCGCTATGGCGTGGTCGATGTCCATGGCGAAACTCAGCCGCTCGCCGAGGTGTTCGGCATGGTTGAAAAACCGGCGCCTGAAGCCGCACCGTCGACCCTGGCGGTAGCGGGCCGGTACATCCTTACACCGGCGGTTTTTGACAGCATCCGGCGCCAGCCGCGAGGCGCGGGCGGCGAAATCCAGCTCACGGACGGCATCGCAGCCTTGATCGGGCAGGAAAAGGTGCAGGCGTTTCGGTACGACGGCGTGCGCTACGACTGCGGCAGCAAGGAAGGATTCCTGCAGGCCACGATTGACCTGGCGCTGGCCAACCCTGAGTTACGTACGTCAGTACTTGCTCACTTGCAGGGCCTGAAGGGGTAACGAAGTAAGCCTCCCTGTCGCTTGCCCGAGGGTTCGAAAGCGTTTCAGCGGCCGATGAGAAAAACGCTGGGCAAGGCCAGCGGCAGGGCTTTCGCCTGGAAAGCTGGCGCGCGCCATTGCCGCACTGTTCCGCTCCGACACACCTGGCCGGGCAGGCTGAGGCCGCAGCAGATGGCCAACCGCGTGTCGGGATGCAGGGTCTTCACCAGCGCTTCCAGCAAAGCTGTGTTTCTGTAGGGCGTCTCGATCAGGATCTGGGTTTGGCCCGATTGGGTGGCCAGCCGCTCCAGTTCGTGCAAGCGCTTGGCCCTTTCGGCCGGCTCCTGCGGCACGTAGCCGACGAAGGCGAAAGATTGGCCATTCATGCCGCTGGCCGCCAGCGCCAGCATCAGCGACACCGGGCCCGCCAACGGCGTCACAGGCACCGCCATCGCGTGGGCAGTGCGCACCACCGAACTGCCCGGGTCGGCGATGGCCGGCATGCCGGCTTCACTCACCAGGCCGATGTCGTGGCCATCCAGGGCCGGCTGCAGCAGCGCGCGAGCGGCGGCATCGGTTTGTGCATCGGGCCTGTGATCGCCCTTTTTGTGCGTGGCACGCGCAAGCTCGGTGATCTGCTGGGCCTGGATGGGCGCAGCCAGGGGGGAAATCTGATCGACCCGCTTCAAGAAGGCCCGCGTGCTCTTGGCGTTTTCGGTGATCCAGTGTGTCAGCCGGCTGGCTGTGGCCACCGTATCGCCCGGCAGCAGCTGGTCCAGCGGGGCTGGATCTAGGGAGGCGATGCCGAAGTCCAGCGGTGTGGGGACGAGGTACAGCGTCCCAGGTTGAAGCGTGGCCTCGCTCATGGGATGGTCAGGCCCGCAGCGCGGAGCATGCGGCAGGTTCGAATCAGGGGCAGGCCGACCAAGGCCGTCGGGTCGTCGTTGTCGATGCGCTCCAGCAGCGCAATGCCCATGCCCTCGCTCTTGGCGCTGCCGGCGCAGTCGTACGGCTGCTCCGCGATCAGGTAACGCTCGATTTCTTCACGCCCAAGAGAACGGAACACCACCCGCACAGCGGCCACCTCGGCCTGTTCAAAGCCTGTGGCCCCGCAGACCACGCACAGCGCAGTCTGGAACACCACCGTCTGACCGCTCATCTGCTGGAGCTGCGCCACCGCACGCTCGTGGGTGCCAGGCTTGCCCAGGGCCAGCCCGTGCAGGTCGGCCACCTGGTCGCTTCCGATGACCACGGCTTGCGGGTGGCGTTCGGCCACCGCGTGCGCCTTGGCGCGTGCCAGGCGCAGTGCCATGTCGACGGGCTGCTCGCCCGGCAACGCCGTTTCGTCAACGTGGGGGCTGTCGGTGACGAAAGGCACGCCCAGCCGCTGCAAAAGGGCATGCCGGTAGCGCGATGTAGACCCCAGGATCAGCGGGCGGGCGAGGGGGGGCAGCGTGGCCGCAAGGGGGTCTGATGGGGATGCTGACATGGGCGTATTGTCCCAGCGATCTCTTACACTGCCCGCATGAAACCGAACCCGCCCACAGCATGGAACCCGTCGCGCCTGGATGCCCGGCGGTTTGCCGAGGCGGGTGGCGAATTGCGCGGTGAGGTGCAGGTGATGGACCTGATTCGACTCAGGGAAGACCTTCATGCCGGTGGCGAAGGGGCAGCGACTGGTCAAGTGACCTGGCAGGCTCGCGCCGAGCTGAGGCCCGCTGCGCAAGGTGGTGCGCCCGCCGCCTGGATGCACCTGGAGGCCAGCGCCGAGGTGCCGCTGACCTGTCAGCGCTGTCTGGGGCCGGTGCAGGCGACGTTGATGGTCGATCGCTGGTTCCGTTTTGTGGCGACCGAAGCGGTGGCCGAGGCCGAGGACGACGACTGTGAGGAGGACCTGCTCGCGCTGGAGCCTCGACCCAGCCTGATCGGGTTGCTGGAAGACGAGCTGCTCATGGCTTTGCCGCTTGTGCCCATGCACGAGACCTGCCCCGTGGCCGTGCCCATGGCGTCAGCTGACCGGCGCGATGCGGATGAAACGGAGCCAGCTCGGCCAAACCCGTTTCAGGCCCTGGCCCAGCTGAAGCGCCCTCGCGGCTGAGCAGCTCCCTCGCCTGCCTCGGCGGGTTTGCTGCCGTGGCCGGTTTCGGGCTACAATCTAAGGCTTCGCGTCGGTCCAGCGTTTCCAGTGTGCCTGGAAGACGATCAAGATCGGTCCGAGTGGCTGAATGCTTCGCACGCAAGCCACCACACCACATTTCCACAGGAGCCCGTCATGGCCGTCCAGCAAAACAAAAAATCGCCGTCCAAGCGCGGCATGCACCGTTCGCACAACGCCTTGAACGTGCCCGGTATCGCAGTGGAGCCCACCACTGGCGAGATCCACCTGCGTCACCACATCAGCCCCAACGGCTTTTACCGTGGCCGTCAGGTGCTCAAGAACAAGTCCGAAGCCTGAATGACAAGCCACCTCTGGCCCCGCCGCGCTGGCGTGGCTGGGGTCATTGAAGCTGTCGAGGCGCAGGCCCGCATGCTGCATGCGGGCTTTTTGCGTTTCTGGCGCCCGTCTGCGGCGCAGCTTCAGGAGTCTGCATGATCACTTTGGCGGTTGATTGCATGGGGGGTGACGTCGGCCCCGCGACCACGTTGCCTGCTTGCGAGGCTTTCCTCACCAGCCATCCCCAGGCACAGTTGCTGCTGGTGGGCAAGCCCGAATCGTTTGCCGCCTGGCCGCAGGTGCTGAACAACGTGCGTTGTCGCGTGCTCCCGGCCACCGAGGTGGTCACGATGGACGACTCGGTGGAGGTGGCCTTGCGCAAGAAGAAGGACTCTTCCATGCGCGTGGCCATCCAGCAGGTCAAAGACGGTGGCGCGCAGGCCATGGTCTCTGCGGGCAACACCGGCGCCTTGATGGCCATTGCGCGCTATGTGCTCAAGACGCTCGACGGCATCGACCGCCCGGCCATCGCCACCCAGCTGCCCAACGCCCGAGGTGGCGCCACCACGGTGCTGGATCTGGGTGCCAACGTAGACTGCTCCGCCGAGCACTTGCTGCAGTTCGCGGTGATGGGCTCTGCACTGGTGGCTGCCATGACGGGCCGCTCAGAGCCCACCGTAGGCCTGCTCAACGTGGGCGAAGAAGTCATCAAGGGCAGCGAAGTCATCAAAAAAGCAGGTATCTTGCTGCGAAATGCGGCCAACACCGGCGATTTGAATTTCTTTGGCAACGTCGAGGGTGACGATGTGTTCAAAGGCACGGTCGACATCGTCGTTTGCGACGGCTTTGTCGGCAACGTCGCACTCAAGGCCAGCGAAGGCTTGGCTGCCATGATAGGTGGCTTCATCCGCGAGGAGTTTTCTCGCAATATCTTTCGGAAAATGGCGGCGATCGTTGCCTATCGTTCGCTAATGGCATTCAAAAAGCGGGTGGATCACCGCCGCTACAATGGTGCGGCCTTGCTTGGCCTGCGCGGCATGGTGTTCAAGAGCCACGGTTCTGCTGACGCGTTTGCGTTCGAGCAGGCGCTGGCGCGGGCTTATGATGCGGCACACCACGGCATGCTCGACAACGTGCGCGAGCGCATTGCCCATGCGGCTCCGCTGATCGCGGGCACCGCGGCCGCCAGCGAATTCAAGAGCATCCCCACCCTCTGACCCTCTTGCCCACATGACCCGCTTTGCCCGCATCACCGGCACCGGCAGTTGTTTGCCGCCCAGACGCCTGAACAACGACGACATGGTGGCCCTGCTCGCGGAGCGCGGTGTGGAGACCAGCGACGAGTGGATTGTCGAGCGCACCGGCATCCGGGCCCGGCACTTCGCTGCCGATGGCGTGTTCACCAGCGACCTGGCCGAAACCGCTTGTCGTCAGGCCTTGCAGGCGGCGAACACGGCGCCCGGTGAGATTGACCTCATCATCGTGGCCACCTCAACCCCAGACATGGTGTTCCCATCGTCCGCCGCCATCCTCCAGCACAAGCTGGGCATCGCAGGATGCCCGGCGTTTGATGTGCAGGCGGTTTGCAGCGGTTTCATTTATGCACTGACGGTTGCCAACGCGATGATCCAGACCGGTTCGGCTCGCAAAGCCCTCGTGGTCGGTGCCGAGGTGTTCAGCCGCATTCTGGATTTCAACGACCGCACCACTTGTGTGCTGTTTGGTGACGGCGCCGGGGCCGTGGTGCTGGAAGCCAGCGACACGCCCGGCATTCTCGCCACCGACATCCATGCCGATGGCAAACACGCCGACATCCTGTGCGTGCCCGGCCATGTGTCGGGCGGCAACATCCTGGGCGATCCCTTGCTCAAGATGGACGGGCAGGCGGTGTTCAAACTCGCTGTCGGCGTGCTGGAGGACACCGCGCTGGCTTCGCTGGCCAAAGCGGGTCGCACAGCGGCCGATGTCGACTGGTTGATCCCGCATCAGGCCAACATCCGCATCATGCAAAGTACGGCGAAGAAGCTCAAGCTGTCGATGGACAAGGTCGTGGTCACGGTGCACGAGCATGGCAACACCTCGGCGGCATCCATTCCGCTGGCGCTCGACCATGCGGTGCGCTCGGGGCAGGTCCGGCGTGGCCAGACGCTGCTGCTCGAAGGCGTGGGCGGCGGATTTACCTGGGGTTCGGTGCTGCTCGACTTCTGAGCGCCCGGTGGGCGCCCAGTGGAGCCCAACCGTGCGCGTGTCTCCATCTTTCCAAAGAACCTATCCATGAGCAGCCCATTTGCATTGGTTTTCCCCGGACAAGGCTCGCAGTCGGTCGGAATGCTCGACGCCTGGGGCGATCACCCGGCTGTCGCCACCACCCTGAAAGAGGCTTCTGATGCGCTGGGTGAAGACATCGGGCGTTTGATTCATGAGGGCCCCAAAGAGGCACTCGCGCTGACGACGAATACCCAGCCTGTGATGCTGGTGGCCGGAGTGGCAGCGTGGCGAGTCTGGCAGGCCGAGGGGGGCGCTGCCCCAGCCTTGATGGCGGGGCACTCGCTGGGTGAGTACGCGGCGTTGGTGGCTGCAGGCGCATTGACGCTGACCCAGGCGGCACCGCTGGTCCGGTTCCGGGCAGCGGCCATGCAGTCGGCCGTGCCGGTCGGCACCGGGGCGATGGCCGCCATCCTGGGCATGGACGCCGAGCGCGTGGTGGCAGGTTGCGCCGAAGCCCAGGCGATCTTTGGCGCGGACAGCTCCGAAGTGGTCGAGGCGGTGAACTTCAACGATCCGGCGCAGACGGTGATCGCCGGCAGCAAGGCCGCGGTGGACAAGGCCTGTGAGCTGCTCAAGGCACAAGGTGCCAAACGGGCACTGCCGCTGCCGGTGTCGGCGCCGTTTCACTCCAGCCTGATGAAGCCCGCCGCCGAGGCGCTGAAAGCCAAGCTGGCCGACACGCCTTTTGCCACACCCCGTATTCCGGTGGTGAACAACATCGATGTGGCGGTCGAGACCGATGCCGACCGCATTCGCGACGCCCTCTATCGCCAGGCCTTTGGACCGGTACGCTGGGTGTCCTGTGTGCAGGCCATACAGGCGCGCGGAGTGACCACCCTGGTGGAATGTGGACCGGGAAAGGTGCTGGCGGGCTTGGCCAAACGCATCGATGCTGGCCTGACCGGCGTCCCCCTGTTCGACCCGGCCAGCCTGGCCGAAGTCAAGCATCTGTTGGGCTGAGCCCGGGAGCACAAACATGTCTGAACCCACATTTGCTGGCCAGGTGGCCCTGGTCACCGGTGCATCGCGTGGCATCGGCGCAGCGATCGCCCACGAACTGGTCGCGCGCGGCCTGATTGTCATCGGCACGGCAACGAGCGAAGCCGGCGCGGCCAAGATTTCCGCGACGTTGAAAGCAGTCGCTGGCGCCGCTGAAGGCTGCCGCGGCGCAGTGCTGGATGTCAACCAGGGAGCTGACTGCGAGGCCCTGATCGAGGACATCACCAAGGCCCACGGCGGTCTGCAGGTGCTCGTCAACAACGCAGGCATCACGCGCGACATGCTGGCCATGCGCCTGAAAGACGATGACTGGGACGCCGTGCTCAACACCAACCTGAAGGCTGTCTTTCGCATGAGCCGGGCCGTCATCCGCCCCATGATGAAGCAGCGTTACGGCCGCATCATCAGCATCACCAGCGTGGTCGGTGCGTCCGGCAACGCAGGGCAGGCCAACTACGCTGCGGCCAAGGCCGGTGTGGCTGGCATGACGCGCGCCCTGGCCCGGGAGCTTGGCAGCCGAAACATCACGGTCAACTGCGTGGCGCCGGGTTTCATCGAAACCGACATGACGGCTGCGCTGCCGGAAGAACAGCAAAAAGCGCTGCTGGGTCAGATTCCCCTGGGACACCTCGGCAAGGCAGCGGACATTGCGCACGCGGTGACTTACCTCGCCAGCCCTCAGGCGAGCTATGTCACGGGCCAGGAGCTGCACGTGAACGGCGGCATGTTCATGGCCTGAACCCGCGTACTGCCAACGATCTGTGCCAGCCGGGATGGCCGCCCGGCGGGCCGTCTAGGGTCAGCTCCCTAGCCCGGCTAAAATGGCGGCCTGTATTTCAACCACCCTCAGAGGGACTTATGAGCGATATCGAAGCACGTGTGAAGAAAATCATTGCCGAGCAACTTGGCGTGGAAGAGGGCCAGGTCACCCCGGAGAAGGCCTTTGTGGCCGATCTCGGCGCCGATTCGCTGGACACGGTTGAGCTGGTGATGGCTCTGGAAGACGAGTTCGGTATCGAGATCCCTGACGAAGACGCCGAAAAAATCACCACGGTGAAAAACGCCATCGATTACGCGATGGCCCATCAGAAGGCCTGAATGGGTCGGTGAGCGGTCAGCGAGCCAGCGTTCCGCAGTGACCCTGCTGGAGCGTGGCGCGCGGCCAGATCAAGACTGGCCTTGCCGGGATCTCGCCGGCACGGGCCTGAGAGGAAATTGATGAGTCGACGTCGTGTCGTGGTGACCGGCCTGGGGTGCGTGAGCCCCGTGGGCAATACCGTCAACGAGGCCTGGGCCAATCTGCTGGCTGGGCGTTCCGGTATCGACCGCATCACCAAGTTTGATGCGTCCGCGTTTGCCTGCCAGATCGCGGGCGAGGTGAAGGGTTTCGACTTGGAGTCTTACATCGGCGCCAAAGAAGCGCGTTCGATGGACACCTTCATCCACTACGGCATCGCTGCGGCGCATCAGGCTGTGGTGGATGCGGGCTTGCCCATTGGTGATGCGCTGGACGAAGAGGCGGCGCATCGCATCGGTTGCATCATCGGTTCGGGCATCGGCGGCCTGCCGCTGATCGAAGCCACGCACGCCGAGTACGTTGGCCGCGGCCCGCGTCGAATCTCGCCGTTTTTTGTACCGGCCTCGATCATCAACATGATCGCCGGTCACGTTTCGATGCGATTCGGCTTCAAGGGTCCGAACCTTGCCGTGGTGACGGCATGCACCACGGGTCTGCATTGCATCGGTGAGGCAGCTCGCAAGATTGAATACGGAGACGCCGATGTGGTGATCGCCGGCGGCTCCGAGGCCACGGTATCGCCGCTGGGCGTGGGAGGATTCGCCGCCATGCGTGCCCTATCGACCCGCAACGACGACCCCGCGACCGCTTCGCGTCCCTGGGACAAAGACCGCGACGGCTTCGTGCTCGGTGAAGGTGCGGGTGTGATGGTGCTCGAGTCGTACGAACACGCCATGGCCCGCGGCGCTCGCATCTACGCCGAAGTGGCAGGTTATGGCATGAGCGCCGATGCCGGTCACATGACCGCGCCCAACATGGACGGCCCGCGACGCGCCATGCAAAACGCGCTGCGCAACGCCGGAGTGAATGCCGACGAGGTGCACTACCTCAACGCGCATGGCACCTCGACACCACTGGGCGACGTGAACGAATCCAACGCCATCAAGGCCGCGCTGGGCGACCATGCAAAGAAGACGGTGGTGAATTCCACAAAGTCCATGACGGGACATCTGCTGGGTGGCGCGGGAGGGATCGAGAGTGTTTTCACCGTGCTGGCGGTGCACCACCAGAAGAGCCCGCCCACCATCAACATCTTCAACCAAGATCCCGAGTGCGACCTGGACTATTGCGCCAACACTGCTCGCGATCTGAAGATCGATGTGGCGCTGAAGAACAACTTCGGCTTTGGTGGCACCAACGGCTCGCTGGTCTTCCGACGCGTGTGAATGCATCGCGGGTCGCCGGCTCCTGCTCACCTCTGACCCATGCAACGCGCCCCATCGGTGATGTACCCGGTGGGGCGTTGTGTTTGGTACGGGCGTCTGCTGTTGGGGCTCGCGTCTGCACTGGCTTTGGTATGGGCCGCCTGGTGGTGGCTTGGCGCGCCCTCGGGCTGGCTGTTGTTTTCGAGCGGCGGCGCGGCATGCGGGATCTGGGGCCTGATGGCTTGGCGCAGCTGGCGAGAACCTGCGGTTGGCCAGCTGCACTGGGATGCCCAGGCGCCCGGCCTGGTCGACGGCGAGGCCGGCCGTTGGTTGTGGCGCGCTGGATCGGCAATCGAGGGCACGCCCCTGAGGCGCGTCGAAGTGACTTTCGACGGGCAGACCGTGGCCTGGTTGCGGCTGCATGGTCCCGCCGAGGTGCCGGCCTGGATCTGCTTGCAGCGGGCGAGCGATCCTGCCCGGTGGCACGCCTTGCGGCGCGCCTGGGTCCAGGCCGCGCGTTGATCGGTGCGGGGCTTGTGCAGCGCCTGACGGCACGGCCCAGGCCGTGCGGTATATTTTGCCGCGCATGACCCAAGAAGATCACACTGCTCCACCTCCGCCCGACAGCGACGTCATGCTCGTCCAGCGCACGCTGGCAGGGGAGCAGCGGGCCTTCGAGTTGCTGGTCATCAAATACCAGAGGCGGGTCGAGCGCCTGATCGGGCGCATGGTGCGCGACGTCGACCTCGTGCCTGATATTGCCCAGGAGACGTTCATCCGCGCCTACCGCGCCCTGGGCCAGTTCCGCGGCGATGCGCAGTTCTACACCTGGCTTTACCGCATCGCGGTCAACACGGCCAAGAAGCAGCTGATGGAACTCAAGCGCGACCCGCTGATCTTCCAGTCACAGATGAAATCTGCCGATGACGATGAAACTTCCGGCTCGGATCGCGAACTAAACCCCAACGTGGCAGACAGCGAAACGCCCGAGGCGATCTTCGCCAGCAAGGAAATCGCCGAGGCGGTCAATGCTGCCATGGATGCATTGCCGGAAGAATTGCGCATGGCGATCACCCTGCGCGAGATCGAAGGTCTGAGCTACGAAGAGATTGCGCAGGCACTGGATTGCCCCATTGGCACCGTGCGATCCCGCATCTTCCGGGCTCGCGAGGCGATCTCCAGTCGCATCAAGCCCATGTTGGATCGCCAGACGGGCAAGCGCTGGTGAACGCGCAGGGCATCGAGAACTCAGGGGCCAGTGAGCCGGAAACAGGAAGTCAGGACATGAACGCCAAACAGAACAAGGATTTGATCGCGGCCACCGCCGCGGGTGCTGGTGAAGACCTGTATCAGGACAGCGCGCTGTCGGCCATGCTGGATGGCGAACTGCCTGCGCACGAGCTTGAGGGCTGGCTTGAAGGCGTGGCCTCGTCAGCATCGACTGCGACGCGCTGGCACGCCTATCAGCTCATTGGCGAATCGCTTCGCGGTCAAGCCCCGGCACTGCCTGTGCAAACGCCGGCCGAGTTCTTGGCGGCGGTGCAACTGCGCCTGGCCCAGGAGCCGCTCTCGGTCACTGTCGCACCCGAACGGGCCGTGGTGATCCAGCATGTCCGTGGGCAGGCTGCCAACGACGCGGTGTTCCGCTGGAAACTGCTTGCGGGCGTGGCCTCGCTGGCCGCGGTGATGGCTGTGAGCTGGACCGTGCTGGGCACTACGCCGGGCAGTCCGACGAACTCCGCAAGCCCCCAGCTGGCGCTCATGGGCCCGGCAGCGGCACCCGCAGCCCAGCTCGCGCGCGTCGGCACCGAGCCGGTGGCGGTCAACACCTCCCAAGGTGTACTGATTCGGGACGCTCAGCTCGAAGCCCTGATGGCCGAGCACCGGCAGTTTGGTGGCGTGTCAGCCCTGCAGATGCCTGCCGGCTTTCTGCGCAATGCAACCCACGACGCCAACGAGCGCTGAATCCCATGACTGCTCACATGCACGTGACGTCGTTGCTGGCCACCGCATCAACGGGGGGTGGTCGCCTTTTTTCCGCTTGCCGCAAAACGCGGGTGGTGCCATCTGTTCGGCGCTGGACGGTGGTTGCCGCGGTGTCGGTGTTGACTGGTCTTGCGATGCCGGTGATGGCCCAGAGCACGGCACCCGCTGCGTCCGAGACCCGCAGCATCAACGACTGGCTGACCCGCATGCACGAGGCCTCGCGGCAGCGCGCCTATCAGGGCACGCTGGTGGTCTCCGCCGGATCGGCCATGTCGGCCTCGCGCATCTGGCATGTGTGCGATGGCGTGCAGCAGATGGAGCGGGTAGAAACGCTCACTGGTGCGCCGCGCACCACGCTGCGGCGCAACAGTGAGGTCATCACCTTCGCCCCGGAAACAAAGACGGCCTGGGTGGAAAAGCGAGAATCGTTGGGTCTCTTTCCCGAGCTGCTGCGCACTCCTCGCAACGCCATTCCCGCGTTCTACGATGTGCGTGAAACCGGTGTGGACCGCGTGGCCGGGCACAAGGCCGATCGCATCGAGATCGTGCCGCGCGACGAACTGCGTTTTGGCTATCGCATCTGGGCGGAAAAAAACTCGGGCCTGGTGGTCAAGATGCAGACGCTGGGTGAGCGAGGCGTCGTACTGGAACAGGTGGCGTTCTCCGAGCTGCAGCTGGACGCACCCGTGCGCATGGACAAGCTCAGTCAGCAGATGAACGACACCAAGGGCTACGACGTGCAGCGCTCGGTGCAGAAGAAGACCACGCCCGACGCCGAGGGCTGGCGCCTGAAGGAGTCCGTGCCAGGTTTTGCGTCCATGAGTTGCTACACCCGAGGCTCGGTGGCTGGGTCGACCGAGGCCCCAGGCATGCAGTGGGTGTTCTCTGACGGTCTGGCTTCGGTATCGCTGTTCGTTGAGGCGTTTGATGCCAGTCGCCACGGCGAGGAGAAAGTGGCGTCGGTCGGCGCCACCCATTCCGTGACACGCCGTCTGGACAAGCACTGGCTCACCGTGCTCGGCGAGGTGCCACCCGCCACGCTGCGCCGGTTTGCTGACGCGCTGGAGCGAACGCGCTGAACCGCTTCGCGCCCTCGTGTTCTGCTGCGACTTCCAGGGTTTCCGTTCTCCGGATACACCGTCGTTGTGTTGTTTGACTCGATTTTGTTTGAGCAGAGGTTTTTCATGATGCTTCGTCGTTGGCTTCGTCTTCCTCAAATGGCCTTGCTGGCCAGTGCTGCGCTCGCGGGTGCTGGTGGCGCCGTCCTGCTGACTCATGCGCCCCTGGGGGCGCAGACGCCTGCCGTTGTCGCGCCCAGCGTGCGGGGCCTGCCCGATTTCACCGACCTGGTTGATCTGGTTGGTCCTTCCGTGGTCAACATCCGCACACTGGAGAAGGCCAAGGCCGAGACGGGTTCGGGTCCTGACGAGCAGATGCTGGAGTTTTTTCGCCGCTTTGGTATCCCGGTTCCTCCCGGCGCGGTCCCAAGGGGACCGCGCTCTGACCGGGGTCCCTCAGACGAGGCGCAGCCCCGCGGCGTGGGTTCGGGCTTCATCCTGAGTTCCGATGGCCTCATCATGACCAACGCCCATGTGGTCGACGGTGCCGACGAATTGATCGTGACCTTGCCGGACAAGCGCGAGTTCAAGGCAAAGATCGTCGGCACCGACAGGCGCACCGACGTGGCCGTGGTCAAGATTGAAGCCAGTGGACTCAGCGCGGTCAAGATCGGCGACATCGATCGGCTGCGGGTCGGCGAGTGGGTGATGGCGATCGGCTCGCCGTTTGGTCTGGAAAACACGGTGACCGCCGGCATCGTCAGCGCCAAGAAGCGCGATACCGGCGATTTCCTTCCCTTTATTCAGACCGACGTGGCGATCAACCCGGGCAATTCCGGCGGGCCGCTGATCAACATGCGTGGCGAGGTGGTGGGCATCAACAGCCAGATCTACTCGCGCTCGGGCGGATTTCAAGGCATCTCGTTTGCCATCCCGATCGATGAAGCGGTTCGTGTGTCCGATCAGCTCAGAAGCACTGGACGCGTGACCCGCGGGCGCATCGGGGTGCAGATCGATCAGGTCAGCAAGGACGTGGCGGAGTCGATCGGCCTGGGTGCACCCAAGGGTGCCCTGGTGCGCGGCGTGGAGCCGAATTCGCCAGCCGCTAAAGCCGGCGTCGAGCCGGGCGACATCATTCTGAAGTTCGATGGCAAGTCGATCGACAAGTCGGTTGACCTGCCCCGGTTGGTGGGCAATACCAAGCCAGGCAACAAGAGCAGCATGACGGTGTTCCGGCGCGGCGCCGAGCGCAATCTGAGTATCGTCGTGGCGGAGCTGGAGCCGGAGCGACCTGAGCAGCGTGCAGAGGCGCCCGAGACGCCGAAGGCACCGGCCACGGGTGCAGCGCAGTCGCTGGGTCTTTCACTTTCCGAGCTCACGGCTGCGCAGCTGAAGGAGTTGAACCTCAAGGGCGGTGTGCGCGTGGTGGCCGCCGACGGCATTGCGGCCCGTGCCGGCCTGCGGGAAGGCGATGTGATCGTGCAGTTGGCCAACACCGAGATTCAGGGCCTGAAAGAGTTTGACGCAGCACTGGCCAAGCTGGACAAGAGCAAACCCATCAACGTGCTGTTCCGCCGCGGTGAGTGGGCTCAGTACGCGGTGATTCGCCCGGCACGCTGATCCTTTCCGCACCCATGTGCCCCTACAGTCCCGTGTCGGATGTGGGGGCATTTTTTCGAGTTGGTCGTTTTGCGACACATGAACCCGCGACATTCCCGTCAGTGGCCCGACCCCAAAAGTCAGTGGTTGCTTACAAACATGAGCATGCCCATGAGCGAATTCGATAAAATCTTGGCATCTGTGGCCAGATTTGTGCGCTGGGTGCGTTGGTTGGTCCACGATGTGAAAATGGCAGGCGACGTTGCGCGGGTCATCCACAGCAGCCGTACCAATTGTGTGGATTGCCTGTGATCAATCTGTGGATAAGTTGCTTGTTGCAGCGCTGCGACAACCAGGGAAAGCGGTGTGGGTGGTGTGTCTTCCAGGCTTTTTGCCTACAATGAAACCCCAACTATCGCAGTTGCCATTGATTGTTGGTTCTGGGCGCGTCAACACCTGACGCGCCCTTTTTTATGCTCGTGTGCTGCGGTAAGTCAGCCCACCTATGTCTTTGAGTTGAGCCGTTTTTTTCGATGAATCACATCCGCAATTTTTCCATCATCGCGCACATCGATCACGGCAAATCCACGCTCGCCGATCGCATCATCTCGCGCTGTGGAGGGCTCGCCGATCGCGAGATGAGCGAGCAGGTGCTCGACTCCATGGACATCGAGAAAGAACGCGGCATCACCATCAAGGCGCAGACTGCTGCGCTGCATTACAAAGCGCGCGATGGTCAGGTCTACAACCTCAACCTGATCGACACACCTGGTCACGTGGACTTCTCGTATGAGGTGAGCCGCTCGCTCTCGGCGTGTGAAGGCGCGCTGCTGGTGGTGGACGCCAGCCAGGGCGTGGAGGCGCAGACCGTGGCCAACTGCTACACCGCATTGGACCTCGGCGTGGAAGTCGTGCCGGTGCTCAACAAGATGGATCTGCCGAATGCCGATCCGGAGAACGCCAAGGCCGAGATCGAAGACGTGATCGGCATTGACGCCACGGACGCGATTCCCTGTTCGGCCAAAACCGGCATGGGCGTGGAGGACATTCTGGAGGCGGTGGTGGCACGTATCCCGCCACCGCGCGGCAATCCCGATGGACCGCTGCGCGCCATGATCGTGGACAGCTGGTACGACGCCTACGTGGGCGTGGTGATGCTGGTGCGAGTGGTTGATGGCCGTTTGCTCAAGGGCGAGCGTTTCAAGATGATGGCGACCAACACCGTCTACAACGCCGACACCCTGGGCGTTTTCACACCGGCCACCGAGCCGCGTGAGTCGCTGCAAGCGGGCGAGGTGGGCTACATCATCGCGGGCATCAAGGAACTGCAGGCCGCCAAGGTGGGGGACACCATCACGCTGGAAAAAAAGCTGCCGAACAACGCCGGCCCGGCGGCCCAGGCCTTACCCGGTTTCAAAGAGGTTCAGCCCCAGGTGTTCGCCGGCCTCTACCCGACGGAGGCCAACCAGTACGACGGCCTGCGCGACGCGCTGGAAAAACTCAAGCTCAACGATGCCGCGCTGATGTACGAGCCCGAGGTGTCCCAGGCGCTGGGTTTTGGGTTTCGCTGCGGCTTCCTCGGCTTGCTGCACATGGAGATCGTGCAAGAACGCCTGGAGCGCGAGTTCGACCAGGACCTGATCACGACCGCGCCCAGCGTGGTCTACCAGGTGGTCAAACCCGATGGTGAAGTGATCCTGGTGGAGAACCCGTCCAAGATGCCTGACCAGGGGCGCCTGGAGGAGATTCGTGAACCGATCGTGACGGTGCACCTTTACATGCCGCAGGAGTATGTGGGCGCCGTCATGACGCTGGCCAACCAGAAACGCGGCATGCAGCTCAACATGGCCTACCACGGCAAACAGGTCATGTTGACCTACGACATGCCGCTGGGTGAGATCGTGCTGGACTTCTTTGACAAGCTCAAATCGGTGAGCCGTGGTTATGCTTCCATGGACTACGAGTTCAAGGAGTATCGGGCGGCCGATGTGGTCAAGGTCGACATCCTGCTCAACGGCGAGAAGGTCGATGCGCTGTCCATCATCGTGCATCGCAGCCAGTCTCAGTACCGCGGGCGGGCAGTGGTCGCCAAGATGCGCGAAATCATCAGCCGGCAGATGTTTGACGTGGCGATTCAGGCGGCCATCGGCGGCAACGTGATCGCGCGCGAAACCATCAAGGCTTTGCGCAAGAACGTGCTGGCAAAATGTTACGGCGGCGACATTTCCCGCAAACGAAAACTCCTCGAAAAGCAGAAGGCGGGTAAGAAGCGCATGAAACAGATCGGTTCAGTGGAAGTTCCCCAGGAGGCCTTCCTGGCCATTTTGCAGGTGCAAGACTGATGCAGGCCGCCATGAGCATGATCACGGGCGTGATCCTGGTGGCCTTCGTGGGTTACGCCTTCGCCTGGTACACCGGCTCGGTCGAGGGCAACTTCGCCTTGCTGCTGATGCTGGCGGTTGGGGTGACCGGAGTGTATTGGGTCGCCGAAAAGCTGTTCTTTCTGCCGCAGCGCCGCCGAGCCGCCGATCACCTGTTGCATGAGCACCAGAGCCGCAAGGAAGCGCTGCGCAAACAAGGCTTCAGCGACGTTGAAGGTGATGTGGAGCCTGCGCGCCAGCAGCTCTTGGCGCAACCTTGGTGGCTGGACTGGACGGCGGGCCTGTTCCCCGTGATTCTGGCGGTGTTTGTGTTGCGCTCGTTCCTGTTCGAGCCGTTCAAGATCCCGTCGGGTTCTATGATCCCGACGCTGCGGGTGGGTGACCTGATCCTGGTCAACAAGTTTCATTACGGACTGCGTTTGCCGGTGTTCAACACCAAGCTGCTGGCCAACCACGAGCCCCAGCGGGGCGACGTGATGGTGTTTCGCTATCCGCCGCAGCCCAGTCTGGACTACATCAAGCGTGTAGTGGGCGTGCCCGGAGACGAGGTGGCCTATCTCAACAAGCGGCTGATCATCAACGGGCAACCGGTGCCTCAGGAAGCCCTGGCGGACTTCTTCGACGGTGACAGCATGCGTTACGCCAAGCAGTTCCGCGAGACGGTGGGGAGCAAGCAGTATGGCACCCTGAATGACGAAGATCGTCCCGCCTTCATTCCAGGTGCCACCGATTTTCCCAACAAGTCCAATTGCCGCTACACCGTCGAGGGCGTGGTGTGCAAAGTGCCTGAAGGCCACTTCTTCATGATGGGTGACAATCGAGACAATTCACTGGACTCACGCTATTGGGGTTTTGTGCCCGAGGCCAACATCGTGGGCAAGGCGTTTTTTGTCTGGATGAACTTTGGTGATCTGGGACGCATCGGCTCGTTTGAATGACGAGCGATGCGAGGGCTTTGAGGCACAGCAGGAGTACACACACATGATGCAGCGCAAATCACAACGCGGCCTGACCTTTCTGGGCCTTCTCTTCGTCGGCATCTTGCTGGCTTTTGCCGGCGTGGTGTTCGCGCAGGTGGTGCCTACCTACATCGAGTACATAGCGGTCCAGAAGGCCGTGGACAAGGCGTCGGCCGGTGAGACGGTGGCAGAAGTGCGTTCGATCTTTGACAAGGCCGCCCAGATCGACGACATCCGAACCATTTCGGGTAAGGACTTGGAAGTGGGGAAGGAAGGCAGCAAGGTGGTGGTGTCTTTCGCCTACGAGCGCGATGTGCACTTGGCTGGCCCTGCCTTCCTGGTCATGAGGTACCAGGGCCGCTCCAAGTGAGCCTGGTGCGGAGCAACTGGGGCCGTGGCGGCCGGCGTTTCGCTTGAGCACGGAACTGCAGGCGCTGCAGAAGCGACTGGAGTTGGCATTTGCCAATCCACGCCTGCTGGAGCGCGCGCTCACCCACCGCAGTTTTTCGGCTGATCACAACGAGCGGCTGGAGTTTCTGGGCGACTCGGTACTGAGCCTGGCGATCTCGGGTCTGCTGTTTGAAAAGCTGAGCGATCTGCCCGAGGGCGATCTGTCCCGCGTGCGCGCGAACCTGGTCAAGCAGGACACCCTGTTTCAGCTGGCCTCTCGGCTGGATCTGGCGGCCGCCCTGCGACTGGGCGATGGCGAGAAGCGCTCGGGTGGCCACAAGCGGCCGTCCATCCTCGCCGATGCGCTGGAGGCCGTGATCGGCGCGGTCTACCTGGACGCCGGCTTCGAGGCCGCATCCGCCCTGGTGCGACGCCTCTTCAGCGGCGTTGAGCTCAGCGCTCAGATGAGTGCCTTGGGCAAGGACCCCAAAACCGAGTTGCAGGAGTGGCTGCAGGGGCGCAAGATGAAGTTGCCGATTTACCGGGTGGTGGCCACGCTCGGCGAGGCCCACAAACAGACCTTTGACGTGGAGTGCACCGTGACCGATACGGGCCACAGTGAGCGCGGCATCGGTGCTTCTCGCCGCGCTGGCGAACAGGCTGCCGCAGCGGCGATGCTGCAGCACCTGCACCGAGCCCGACCCGAAGCAGCAACTCTGCCGCCCAACCCCTCCGCCTGATGGCGGCGTGAACCGACCCGACATGCCCCGATCCAAACCCGACTCCACCGCCGCCCAGGCCGCCATCCCACCTAATCCCGAGCTCGATGCCATGCTGGCTCGAGCGCTGGGTCGTGAGGCAGGTGCCGATGCGGGCTTGCCTGCCGCCGACGAGGAGCCCGCCGACCCTGAGGTGATCGATCCGGATCGACAGCACTGCGGCCTGGTCGCGATTGTTGGCAAGCCCAACGTGGGCAAGTCCACCCTGCTCAACGCGCTGGTGGGCCAAAAGATCAGCATCACGTCGCGCAAGGCCCAGACCACGCGCCACCGCATCACCGGCTACCGCACCGTTGGCGCCAGCCAGTTCGTGTTTGTCGACACACCAGGCTTCCAGACCCGGCATGGCAACGCGCTCAACCGCTCGCTCAACAAGACGGTGCTGGGCGCGGTGGCCGATGTGGATCTGATCCTGTTTGTGGTGGAGGCTGGTCACTTCAACCAGGCCGATGCCAAGGTGCTGGATCTGCTGCCTGACAACATTCCGGTCGTCCTGCTGGCCAACAAGTTCGACCTGGTGCATCGCCGGGGAGACCTGGCGCCCTGGTTGCAGTCGATGCAGGAGCGCCGTGCCTTTGCCGAGTTCGTGCCCATGTCGGCCAAGACGGCGCGTGATATCCAGCGGCTGTTTGGCATCTGCGAAAAGTACCTGCCCCGCCAGCCCTGGATGCACGCGCCGGAAGAGCTCACCGACCGCAGCGAGCGTTTCATGGCCAGTGAAATGGTGCGCGAGAAATTGTTCCGCCTGACCGGCGACGAGCTGCCCTACACCTCCACCGTCATCATTGACAAGTTCGAGCAGGAAGGTTCGCTCAAGCGCATCGCAGCGACCATCGTTGTGGAGCGGGAAGGGCACAAGGGCATGGTGATCGGCGACAAGGGCGAAAAACTCAAGCGCATTGGTACCGAGGCCCGCCAGGAGCTGGAGAAGCTCTGGGACTGCAAAGTCTTTCTGGAGTTGTGGGTCAAGGTGCGGTCGGGCTGGGCCGACGATGCAGCGCGGGTGCGGTCGTTCGGTTATGAGTGAAGGTGCCCCCACGCTCCGCCGCTGCGCGGGTCGCTGCCCCCCGAGGGGGCTGGGCCTGCCTTGGGGCGGCCCGGCGGCTGGCCCGCTGGCCCCTTTGGGAGCTGCATCCCGCGGATGCGACCTGCGGCGCCGCCGCTGCGCGGGCCGCTGCCAGGAATTTTGGCGTTGAGCACGCTCGACGATGGCCACGCGTCGCTCGGCTGAAGAGCCTGCTTTTGTCCTGCACCGCTACGACTGGAGCGAGTCCAGTCTGATACTGGAGGTCTTCAGCCGCCGCGAGGGCCGCATTGCGCTGGTGGCCAAGGGGGTGAAGCGGCCGACCTCGCAGTTTCGCCCGGTGCTGCTGCCCTTGCAGCCGCTGCTGCTGGGTTGGGGGGGGGATGCCGAGGTGCGCACGCTCAAGTCGGCGCAGTGGCGGGGCGGCCACGTGATGCCAACCGGCGAGGCGCTGCTCTCGGGCAGCTACCTCAATGAGTTGCTGATGCGGCTGCTGGCCCGAGATGATCCGCACCCAGGCTTGTTCGACCACTATGAGATGGCGGTTCAGTTGCTGGCCGAGCGGGGCGATGCGCAGCAGTTGGTCTTGCGCGCCTTTGAGCTGCTGCTGCTGCGTGAGGTGGGTTTTCTCTCGGACCTGGGGCAGGAGGGCAGTTCGCTGGCGGCGCTCGATCCGCAGGCCAACTACCTGCTGGTCCCCGAGAGCGGTCTGCGGCTGGCGCAGCCCGAGGAGGCGCACAGCCTGACCGGTGCGCAATGGCTGGCGCTGCAGCGAGCGATGCGGTCCGACGATGTGTTCATCGCCACCCTTCGTGCCTGCGCGCCCGCTCTGCCAGCCCTGCGCACGCAGCTTCGCACCCTGCTGCACTACCATTGCGGCGTGCGCGTGTTCAAGACCCGCCAGCTGATGCTCGATGTCCAGGCCATGCGCCGCCTGCCAGAGCTCGATGCGTTGCCCAACCCACCCCTGTGACCATGAGTTCCTCCTCCAAGCACACCGCCCTCTCGGTTAACCTCAACAAGGTGGCACTGGTCCGCAATACGCGCCACCTGGGCATCCCTTCGGTGACCCGTGCAGCCACGCTCTGCCTGCAGGCGGGTGCGCGCGGCATCACAGTGCACCCGCGGCCCGACGAGCGCCACATCCGGCTTCACGATGTGCTGGATCTCGCCGAGTTGATGTTGAGCTGGCCGGATCGCGAGTTCAACATCGAAGGCAACCCGTTTCACAACCTCATGGCCATTGCCGCCGACTTGCGCGCGCGCGGGCTGCCTCTGCACCAGCTTACCTTTGTACCCGATAGCGAAGGCCAGTTCACCAGCGATCAAGGCTGGCGCTTTCCCGAAGACGCGCAGCGGCTGGCGCCGCTGGTGGTGCAGGCCCAGGCGTTGGGTGCTCGAGTGAGCCTGTTCATGGACGCCGAAGTCTCCGCCATGCCGGCGGCCAAGGCGGTGGGCGCCGACCGCGTGGAGCTCTACACCGAGCCTTATGCCGCGGCCTGGGGAACCCCCGGGCAGGCCGAGCAACTGGCGCGTTTCCGCGCGGCGGCACAGGCCGCGCTGGATGCTGGTCTGGGCGTGAACGCCGGCCACGACCTCAACCGCGATAACCTCACCGCGTTTTTGCGCGCCGTGCCTGGCGTCAGCGAAGTCTCGATCGGTCACGCGCTGATCGCCGATGCGCTGGAGCAGGGCTATATGGCCACCGTGGCCGCGTACATTGGCTGTATCGATGAGGCGTTCGCCTGAAACCTGCATGATTTACGGCATCGGCACCGACGTCTGCGATATCCGCCGCATCGAAACCACGGTTCAGCGGCAGGGTGAGCGATTTGTCCGCAAGGTGCTGGGCGAGGCCGAGTGGCTGGTGTGGCAGCAGCGAAGTGTGCGTTGGCCACAGCGCGGTCTGCGCTACCTCGCCACGCGTTTTTCCGCCAAGGAGGCGTTCTCCAAGGCCATTGGCCTGGGTATGCGCATGCCGATGAGCTGGCGGCGCTGTGAAATTCTGAATGAACCCAGTGGCCGGCCAATGATCGTGTTGCACGGCGAGCTCAAGACGTGGTTTGAGGCGCAGGGCTTGCGCGCCCACGTCACGGTGACCGACGAGACCGACTACGCAGCCAGCTTTGTGGTGGTCGAGCGCGACCCAACGAACCTCACTATCTCTTAGCTATGAACCTCCACGCCCCTTTGATCATTGACGTCGCCGGGCTCGCGCTCACCGAAGCCGACCAGCAGCGTCTGGCCCACCCGCTGGTGGGCGGCGTGATTCTGTTTGGCCGCAATTGGAAAGACCGCACCCAACTCACCCACCTGTGTGCTCAGATCAAGGCGGTGCGTGCGGATTTGCTCATCGCGGTCGATCACGAGGGCGGGCGGGTACAGCGTTTTCGCACCGACGGTTTCACCCACCTGCCTCCCATGGCGGCGCTGGGTGCGCTGTGGATGAGGCCGGAAAAAAAGGGCGAAATCGCAGGCGCGTCGGCGCTGCTCGCCTGCAACACCGCCACCGCGGCGGGGTATGTGCTGGGCGCGGAGCTGCGCGCCTGTGGCGTGGATCTCAGCTTCACCCCGGTGCTGGACCTGGATCACGGAGGCAGCTCGGTGATTGGGGACCGCGCGCTGGGCCGGGACGCGCGTGTGGTCACGCTGCTCGCTCAAGCCCTCATGCTCGGGCTCAGGCAGAGCGGCATGGGCAACTGCGGCAAACACTTTCCGGGCCATGGTTTTGTCAAGGCCGACTCACACCTGGAGATCCCGGTGGATGGGCGCAGCCTGAAAGCCATCCTGGCGGAGGACGCGGCCCCCTACGGCTGGTTGTCGAGCAGCCTGGAGGCGGTGATGCCGGCGCATGTCATCTACCCCAGGGTCGATCGCCGCCCGGCGGGTTTTTCTGAACGCTGGCTACAGGACATTCTGCGTCACCGGCTGGGCTTCACCGGCGCCATCTTCAGTGACGACCTGAGCATGGAGGCGGCGCGCTTCATCGATGGCCGGCGGGTGAGCTTCACCGAGGCGGCGCTGGCGGCGCTGGCGGCTGGCGCCGACATGGTGCTGCTGTGCAACCAGTCCGTCGTGGACGACGGCGCACCCATTGATGCGGCCATCGATGACCTGTCGCGCGCGGTGCTTCAGGGCGACTGGGCGCTCAGCGCTGCGAGTGACGCCAGGCGCCTGGCGCTGCTGCCCGCAGGCGCTGCTGTCGAATGGGACGAGCTGATGGTGAGCGATCGCTACATGCACGCCTTGTCGTTGCTGCCCTGAGGCCAGGCCTGCGCTGCGGTGGCGCAGCAAAACATATGCGCAGGACGCGGCTGGAAGGGAATCCAACGATCCGGCGCCGGTCCGGCCCACGCCGGATCAGCCCCTTCGGGGGCAGCGGTCCGCTCAGCGGTGGAGCATGAGGGCTATCTCTCCACACCCATCTTGTCCAGCAGATCCGACACCAGCTCCAGCCTGAGCAAGGGGTTGTCGAGCGTCATCAGGCGCTGCTTGAGTTCGGGCGGCGCCGGCAGCAGCTCGACCCAGCGGTTGGCTACCCAGCCGCTGTCGTCCCAGCGATAGGGCGGCTGCAAGGGCAGCTCGTTCAGGCTGTCGGGTTCGCGCTCCCGCAGATTGTCCAGCAGGCGCTGCAAGGCGTCGCGGGTGGACATCAGGTCCTGGGGTACCGGCACCACCGTTTCGGTGGGTTGCAGCGTGACATCCGCCACCCAAAGGCCGTGGGGCAACTGGTGGCTGCCATCGATCTGGAAGCGCTGCAGACCGCGGCAGTGGATCATGAGCAGGCCGGGCTGCGGCTTTTCCAGCCGCTCGATCCGCGCCAGTGTGCCCACCGGGAAAAACGCCTCGCGTGCAAACGCGTCGCCGGTGGGAGGCGCCTTGGGATCGATTCGACGCACCTCGCTGCCCTGGGACAGGCAGACCACACCAAATGGCGCGCCCGCCTTGTGGCAGCGGCTGATCATGTCGAGGTAGCGCACCTCAAAGATGCGCAGCGGCATCCAGCCGTCGGGAAACAGCACAGTCTGCAGCGGGAACAGGGGCAACTGCTGAAGGGTGAGCGGCGCTGCCGCGTCGTTGGTGTCGCTCAATCGGCGACCACCGCGTCGGCGCTCTGGCGTTGCAGCATCGCGAGCACATTGGCCACTGTGGCGCGCAGCTCACGCCGATCGCAGATGAAGTCCAGCGCGCCTTTGGTCTGCAGGAACTCGGCGCGCTGGAAGCCTTCGGGCAGCTTCACCCGCACCGTGTTCTCGATCACGCGCGGACCCGCAAAACCGATCAAGGCCTTGGGTTCGGCAATGACCACGTCCCCTACAAAGGCAAAGCCGGCGCTCACACCACCCATGGTGGGGTCGGTGAGCACGCTGATGTAGGGCAAGCCCTTCTTCGCCAGGCGGGTCAGGGCCGCATTGGTCTTGGCCATCTGCATCAGCGACAGCAGGCCTTCCTGCATGCGGGCACCCCCGGTCGCGGTAAAGCACACGAACGGCACCTTCTGCGCAATCGCTTCTTCCACGCCACGCACAAAGCGCTCGCCCACCACCGAGCCCATGGAGCCACCCATGAAGTCAAATTCAAAACAAACGACCACCAGGCTCATACCTTGCACAGCGCCGCCCATGACCACCAGCGCGTCGGTCTCGCCCGTGGTCTCCAGCGCTTCCTTCAGGCGTTCGGGATACTTGCGGCTGTCTTTGAACTTCAGCGCATCGACTGGCAGCACCTCCTGCGCCAGCTCGTAGCGGCCTTCGGCGTCCAGAAACGCATTGAGCCGCGCGCGGGCGCCGATGCGATGGTGGTGGCTGCAGTGCGGGCACACATTCTGGTTTTTTTCCAGATCGGACTTGTACAGGACCGCTTCGCAACTCGGGCACTTGATCCACAGCCCTTCGGGCACGCTGCGGCGTTCAGTGGGATCGGTGGGGGTGATCTTGGGGGGCAACAGTTTTTCTAGCCAGGACATGTGGTTCTCCTAAAGCGAAGCAAATTAGACCATGCAGGCAGGCGATGGGTCACTGGCCTGCCGGGCCGCTCCCGAGCGAGGCCCTGCACCCTTAAGCCGGGAAAGCAGCTGGTGGCTTGCGGGTCCAAGGGCAGCGTCCCGCGCAGCGGTGGAACGCGCGGGCCATCCATCACGCATCGAGCGCTTTGCGGATCGTCCGCATGAATTGCGATGCCACCGCAATCACCTTTTCGTACGGCTCGTTTTCGATCAGCTGGATCAACCGACTGCCAATGACCACGGCGTCGGCTGACTTGCCGATGGCTTTGGCGGTCTCGGCATCACGAATGCCAAAACCCACGCCCACCGGCACCGTCACATGCTGGCGGATGCGCGGCAGCATGGCCTCGACCTGCCCGACGTCCAGCGTGCCAGCACCGGTCACGCCCTTGAGCGAGACGTAGTACACGTACCCGCTGGCCACCCGGGCCACTTGTGCCATTCGCTCGTCGGTCGAAGTCGGCGCCAGCAGAAAGATCAGGTCCATGTTGTTCGCGCGCAAAGTCGAGGCGAACTCTTCGCACTCCTCCGGTGGGTAGTCCACGACCAGCACCCCGTCGACACCGGCGGCCGACGCGTCTTGCACGAAGCTGCCTTCACCGTGTTTCTGGTCGTAGCGCTCAATCGGGTTGGCATAGCCCATCAGCACCACGGGGGTCTGCTTGTTGCGCTCACGAAACGCCTTGACCATGGCGATCACCTGCACTAGGCCAACGCCCAGCGCCAGGGCTCGGTCACCCGCCTTCTGGATCACTGGGCCGTCGGCCGACGGGTCCGAGAACGGTACGCCGAGTTCGATCACATCGGCGCCACCCTCAACCAGTCCATGCATCAGCTCGGGTGTGATGTTGGCGAAAGGAAATCCGGCCGTGACGAAGGGAATGAGCGCTTTGCGGTTCTGCGCCTTCAGGGCACTGAACGTGGTGTCGATACGGCTCATGGTGTTTTGGCCTCCACGCTGGTGGCGCTGCGTGCCACGCTGGCTGTCACCTTCATCACCGAGGTGTCGGCGCCGCCCTTCACCGACTGGCCTTTGCAGCTGGGGCGGCAGTAGAAGTCGGCTTGCGACAGATCGGCCACGGTGCCGATGTCTTTGTCGCCGCGGCCGGACAGATTGACCAGGATGGACTGGTCAGGCTTCATGGTCTTGGCCAGCTTCATCGCGTAAGCAATGGCGTGGCTGGATTCGAGCGCGGGAATGATGCCCTCGGTGCGGCAGAGGTAGTGAAAGGCTTCCAGCGCTTCGGTGTCGGTGATGCCCACGTAATCGGCACGCCCGATGTCTTTGAGAAACGCATGTTCGGGGCCGACACCGGGGTAGTCCAGGCCAGCGCTCACGCTGTGGGTTTCGGTGACCTGGCCGTTGTCGTCTTGCAGCACGTAGGTGCGATTGCCGTGCAGCACGCCCGGACTCCCTTTTTGCAGCGAGGCCGAGTGTTTGCCACTCTCCAGTCCTTCGCCGGCCGCTTCCACACCGACCAGACGCGTGGCGGCGTGGTTGATGTAGGGGTAGAAGATGCCCATGGCGTTGCTGCCGCCGCCCACGCAGGCGACCACCACATCGGGTTGCTCACCGGTGCAGCCTGCGGTCTTGAGCATCTCTGGCATCTGCACCAGGCATTCGTTGCCGATCACACTCTGGAAGTCGCGCACCATCATGGGGTAGGGGTGCGGACCAGCCACGGTGCCGATGATGTAGAAGGTGTTGTCGACGTTGGCGACCCAGTCGCGCATGGCTTCGTTGAGCGCGTCTTTCAGCGTCTTGCTGCCCGACTCCACCGGTACCACGGTCGCACCCAGCAGCTTCATGCGGTAGACGTTGGGGCTCTGGCGCTTGACGTCTTCGCTGCCCATGTAGACCACGCACTCCAGGCCGTAGCGCGCGCAGATGGTGGCGGTGGCCACGCCATGTTGGCCGGCGCCGGTCTCGGCGATGATGCGCGGTTTGCCCATGCGCTTGGCCAGCATGGCCTGACCGATGGTGTTGTTGACCTTGTGGGCACCGGTGTGGTTCAAGTCTTCGCGCTTGAGGAAAATCTGTGCGCCGCCTTGTTCGCGACTCATGCGCGCGGCGTGGTAGACGGGGCTTGGGCGGCCGACGAAGTGGGCCAGCTCGCTCTGGAACTCGGCCAGGAACTCGGGGTCGTGCTGGTATTTCGCGTAAGCCGCTTTGAGCTCGTTGATCGCGTGGGTGAGCGTCTCGCTCACGAAGCTGCCGCCGTAAATGCCGAAATGGCCTCGGGCGTCGGGTTGCTGGTAGGTGTCCATGGGTGTCTCGGTTCAATGACCCGAGCGACTCGGAAACGGGTTCAGCTCGGGCGGGATAAGAGGGCGTCGGCCGCGCGAACGGCGGCGACGAATGCGTGGATCCTGTCCGCGTCCTTGATGCCTTTGGACACCTCGACGCCAGAACTCACGTCAACGGCCCAGGGCCGCACGCGGCTGATGCCATCGATCACGTTTGCAGCGTCGAGTCCACCAGACAAAACGAGGCGAGAGCTGGCGTTTAGAAGCGGGTGTGACCACGGGAAAGCGTTCCATTCGAAGGATTGACCTCCGCCACCAAATCCTTCGACATGGGCGTCGAGCAGGATGGCCTGGGCGGCAGAAAAGTCTTCTGCGTATTTTAGGAGATCAAAGCCCGACCCGGCGGGGCCGGTGGGTATGCGGGCGGCGCGCAGATAAGGTCGGCCAGCGGCCAGGCAGTCGGCGGGCGTTTCGTCACCGTGAAATTGCAGCAAGGCATTGGGCACGGACTGCACGCCTTGCGCGATGAACTCAGGGCTTGCGTTCACGAACAGCAGCACCGGCGTGACGAAAGCCGGCAGGCGGCGCGCCAGTTCACCCGCCCGCTCGGGCGGCACGAAGCGCGGGCTGTGTGAGTAAAGCACAAAGCCGATGGCGTCCGCACCGGCCTGCACGGCCGAGTCCACGTCGGACTCGCGGGTAAGTCCACAAATCTTGATGCGCGTGCGAAGGTGTTTCATCAGCAAAGGTGTCTTGATCAAGGACGCCGCGGAACCGGCTCCGCCGGGCCGCCAGTGTCGCCCTGGGGGGTGACGCCGAAGGCGGCGCGGGGGGAGCTAAGGCAACCAGTCAAACGCGGGCGTGCGGTCCGGCAGACCCCATGACGCATCGTAAACCGGTCCCAGGAAATACAAGCCATCTGGCGAAAAGGTGGGCGCGGCGGCATCTCGGTTGCGGGCTGCCAGCACCTCGGCCATCCAGCTCACCGGCTGCTTGCCGGTGCCAATCGCGATCAGGCAGCCCATGATGTTGCGGATCATGTGGTGCAGGAACGCAGTGGCCTCGAATTCAAAACGCCAGTAGGCGCCACGCCGCGTGATGGCGATGCGCAGCACGTGTTTGACTGGGCTGTGAGCCTGGCAGCTGGAGGCGCGGAACGAGCTGAAATCGTGTTCGCCGACGAGTGTCTGCGCTGCGCTCACCATGGCATCCTGATGAAGAGGCCGAAACACCCAGCCCACCTGGCCGCAATCCACGCTGGGCCGCACGGGCGACTCGAGCAATACGTAAGCGTAGCGCCGCGCTCGGGCGCTGGCGCGGGCATGAAAGCTGGACGGCACGCGTTGCGCCCACTGCACCGCGATGGTCTCGGGCAGGAAGCGGTTGGTGCCGCGCACCCACGCGTTGTCGTCTCGTTGCAGTGGGGTGTCGAAGTGCACCACCTGCATCAGGCCATGCACACCGGAGTCGGTGCGACCTGCGCAGAGCGTCTGCACGCGCGGCAGAGCGCAAAAGCTCGCCAGCGCCTGCTCCAGGTGGTCTTGCACGGTGATGCCGCTGGCCTGGCTCTGCCAGCCCTCAAACGCCCGACCGTTGTAGCTCACGCCCAGCGCCATGCGCTGCGGCGTGGGGGCGTCGGGGGCCGTGGACTCGGGTGCGGAAGCGCTCAAGGCACGGACGCGCGGGCCGGGCCCGGGCTCAGGCCAGATCGCTGAGGAAGGTGCTGGCCTTGGTCTTGAGCGTACCCGAGGCTTCGGCCAGCACTTCCTCGGCCAGCGACCGCGCGCCCTCCAGATCGCCGATGGCCCGAAACTCTTCGGCCAGCGAGAGCTTGGTTTCCAGCGGGTTCTCTTCCGTCAGGCCTTTGTCCACGCCTTCAGCGGTCTCGGGCGTTTCCAGATCAAGGTTGATGTCGTTCAGGTCGAAGGACATCAACTCGTTGTTCTCGACAGCCGGTGCTGCGGCCGCTGCCGCGGGCATTTTGGGCTCAACTTCAGCCAACGGGGTTGGCTCCGAAGGTGCATCGAGCGCAAAGTCAGGCAGGATCTCGCTGTCGTCGAACATAGACGCGTCGGGTGTTGCCTCGGGTGCGACGGTATCGGCTTTGGCCGCCTGCAATGGCGCTGGATTGGTGGGGAAGTCCAGATCAAAGTCCATCAGCCCCGAATCGGCTGCCACGACCTCAGGCGCTTTGGCTGCGGTGAGTGCCTCGGTGCTCTTCAGGTCGTCCAGCGCCGACATCACGTCGCCGCTGGACGCAGCGGGTTCGTCTGCCGAGAAATCGAGATCCAGATCCAGACGGCCTTCGTTGGTCCGGCCCGTGGCCTCGGACAGTGTGCTGTTGCCAAACGGCACCGTCATGGCGCCACCGGCGGCGGTCATGGCCACGACCTTTTGAGCGGGCGCACCGCCTGGCTGGTACAGCGGATTGCTCGGATCCAGCTCCTTGCCCAGCGCGCACGCCTGTTCCCATTCGGGCCCTTGGCCTTGTGTCAGGGCGTAGGCCTCGGTGGCCACGACCTCGAAGGCCTTGGCATCGCGGCGCTTGGCGTAAATCTCGAGCAGCTTGTTGTGGATGGCGACACGGGTGGGCGTGCTGCGCATGGCCTCCTTGAGGATTTCCTCAGCCTGCAGGTCGCGGCCATAGGCCAGATAGACGTCAGCTTCGGCGACTGGGTCCACGTCTCCGGCCGCATCCAGCTGGCTGGGTGAATAGACCATGGACGAGCCCGATGCGCTGGCTTCGGCGGTGTCGATACGCTGCCCACCGCTGGAGCCAAAGAACGAATCGGGCTGCAGTCGGCTCTCCAGGAACGAACTGTCGACGGCGGCACCTTTTTTGCGCTGGCGCATCCGGTACAGGCCAAAGCCCGCCAACAAGGCCAGCAGGCCACCCGCAGCGGGCAGCACCAGAGGATTTTCCTGCAGCTGCTCAAGCAGAGAGGGTTCTTCGAGCATCGGCGCAGGCGGGGGGGCTGGCGCAGGCTGCGGAGCGGGTGCCGCGACGGGCGCTGGCTCGGCCACGGCAGGCGTGCTTTCGGCAGGGGTGGTTGCCGTCGCGGTATCAGCCACAGGGGCCGTGGACGTGGCCTCCGCCGTGGTGGCGACGGCGCCGGGCAGCGTCACTGCGCCGGTGGGCGAAGCGCTGGCCGCGGCGGCGGTGGTGGCCGCCGTGGTGGTACCCAGCTTGGCCAGTTCGTCAATGTTGCGAGAGAGTTCGGCGACCCGGGCCGAGGCTTCCTGGGCCTGGCGCTCTTGAGCGATCTTGTCTTCGCTGGCGGTCGCTCCTGGCGTGGCGCCTTTGGACAGGGTGAGTTTGTCCTGAGCAGGGGCCGCAGGAGCTTGGTCTTGCACCTCGGCCTGCACGCGTCCTGCAGCTTCACGGCCACCGGTTTCGACGGCGGCGGCAGGAACACGGTTGGCAAGACGGCGGCGGAATTCGTTGAAATCGCGGCTCTGGGCCGCGATGATTTGCCGGGCTTCACCGGTCGGGGTGCTGTCCGCATCGGCGGCGCTGGGCAAGTCGATGATCGCGCCGGCCTTGACGCGGTTCACGTTGCCGTCGATGAAGGCATCCGGGTTGGCGCGCAACATGGCGACCAGCATCTGGTCCAGCGACACGTTGGCGGGGCGGTTGGCGTTGGCGATGCGGCCGGCGGTGTCGCCAGCGCGAACTCTTACCTGCCCACCGGCGGCCTGGGGTGCTGCAGGCGGCTGAGCCGCTGGCGCGCGCGCGGGTGCTGGGGCGCGGGCGGCAGGCGCCACCACGGGTGGCAGAGGTTGTGCGGCGACGGGCGCGGGTGCGGGGGCTGGCGAAGGCCGTGCGGGCGCAGCCTGCGGCGCAGCGGCGGCAGGCACCGGGGCCACGGGGGCAGCAGCGCGTGCCTTGGGCGGATCGATCAGCAGGGTGTAGTCGCGAAGGATGCGACCAGAGGCCCAGTTGGCCTCGACGATGAGGTCGACAAAGGGCTCATTGATCGGGCGCGGGCTGGTCAGGCGCAGAAACGCCCGGCCATCTGGACGGCGCTGCAGACTGACCTGGGCATTGCCCAGCGCAGGATTGAACTCCATGCCGGCGGCGCGAAACGCTTCTGGCGAGGCCAGACCCACACGAAGGGTGGATGCCTCTTCCGCGCTGATGTCGGGCACGTCGATTTCGGCCCGCAGCGGCTCACCCAGGGCTGACTGCACCGCGATGCGGCCAAGCGCCAGCGCCAGGGCGTCGGGAGTGTGCGCGAGCCCGGTGCAAAGCACCACAGCCGCGGCAACTGCGTGTAACCGGGTCAGGCCGATTGAAGTGGGGTTTTTTCGGGACGACGAGGCCGTTTTGAATAGGGTATTGCGGGTGGTGGATGGCACGTGGACCTCGACGTAAAAAACCGAGAATTGACCTTAACATCAACGCATTAGGGTGACAAGCTGAGAATCCGCTTGAGTTTCCAAGGCGCCCGTTGGTCGGGATTCTGGTGCCTCTGCGTTGTGGAGTCGCAACGCAGACGCTGGACGTGAAGGACGCCCGGCGCGGTTTCGATTGCTGACAGTCAGGCCACCAGCAGGATGCGCAGCATGCGGCGCAGCGGCTCGGCAGCGCCCCACAACAACTGGTCGCCGATGGTGAAGGCGCCCACATATTCAGGTCCCATCGCCAGTTTGCGGATGCGGCCGACGGGAATGGTCATGGTGCCGGTCACGGCCACCGGTGTCAGGTCGGTGATGGTGGCTTCGCGCGTGTTCGGCACCACCTTGGCCCAGGGGTTGTCGGCGGCGATCATGGCCTCGATGTCGGCCACCGGCACGTCTTTCTTCAGCTTGAAGGTCAGGGCCTGGCTGTGGCAGCGCATGGCGCCCACGCGAACGCAGAAACCATCAACCGGGATGGGTGCTGAGCCGAAGCCTTCACCCAGCCCGAGGATCTTGTTGGTTTCGGCCATGCCTTTCCACTCTTCCTTGGACATTCCGTTGCCCAGATCCTTGTCGATCCAGGGGATCAGGCTGCCACCCAGCGGCACGCCGAAATTGGCGGTTTCCGCCCCGCTCAGGCTGCGCTGCTTGGCGATCACCTTGCGGTCAATCTCCAGGATCGCGCTCTTGGGGTCGTCCAGCAGCGCTTTCACTTCGGCGTTCAGCGTGCCGTACTGCGTGAGCAACTCGCGCATGTGCTGTGCGCCACCGCCGGAAGCGGCCTGGTAGGTCTGGGTGCTCATCCATTCGACCAGCCCCGCCTTGTACAGCGCGCCCACACCCATCAGCATGCAGCTGACGGTGCAGTTGCCGCCGACCCAGTTCTTGCCGCCCTTGCTCAGTGCATCCTTGATCACCGGCATGTTGACCGGGTCGAGGATGATCACCGCGTCTTTTTCCATGCGCAGCGTGGAAGCGGCATCGATCCAGTGGCCGTTCCAGCCGGCGGCGCGCAGCTTGGGGAACACGGCGGAGGTGTAGTCGCCGCCCTGGGCGGTGATGATGATGTCGCAACGCTGGAGCGCGGCGATGTCGTGCGCGTCCTGCAGCGTGGTTTCGTTCTTGGCCATCGCGGGGGCTTTGCCGCCGGCATTGGAGGTGGAGAAGAACAGGGGTTCGATCAGGTCGAAGTCTTTTTCCTCGACCATGCGATCCATCAATACCGAGCCGACCATGCCGCGCCAGCCGACCAAACCAACCAACTTGCTCATTTCAAACGCCCTTTCAAGTAGATAAACAGGTCCAAACCAGACCGACTTGCCCCGGCTCGTCTGGCCGGGGAGGGCGCACGACGAACCAGGCTGGATCAGCCCTTAACGGTCGTGGTTTTGATGGTGGTTGCGAGCGCAGCCACATCCGCCGGGGCGGCAGATGCGAGGTTCAGGTCGAACGGGCTGGTCGCAGACATAGACCCGAATTGTATCGGAGCCTGGCTTGACGCCAGCTGACAACCGTCCGGCCGGCGGCGTGCTGTGTCCATGAAAAAGGGCGGCCACAGCCGCCCCGGGATCACGGTGGAGCGTGTTGGATCAGCCCAGCGCCTGGACCACTGCGTCGCCCATCTGGGCGGTGCCCACTTGGGTGGTGCCTTCACTGAAGATGTCCGGAGTGCGAAGACCTTGCGCCAGCACCTTCTGCACCGCCGCTTCGATTCGCTGCGCTGCGGCTTCCTGGTTCAGGCTGAAGCGCAGCATCATGGCCGCGCTCAGGATGGTGGCCAGCGGGTTGGCGATGCCCTGGCCCGCGATGTCGGGCGCGCTGCCGTGACTGGGTTCGTACAGGCCCTGGTTCTTGCTGTTGAGCGAGGCCGAGGGCAGCATGCCGATCGAGCCGGTGAGCATGGAGGCTTCGTCGGACAGGATGTCGCCAAACATGTTGCCGGTGACGACGACGTCAAACGCTTTGGGTTTCTTGACCAGCTGCATGGCCGCGTTGTCCACGTACATGTGCTCCAGCTCCACGTCGGGGTACTGGGCATGCACCTCGGTGACGACGTCTCTCCAGAACTGGAAGGTCTCCAGCACGTTGGCCTTGTCGACGCTGGTCACCTTCTTGTGGCGCTTGCGCGCAGCTTGGAAGGCCACGTGGGCGATGCGCTCGATTTCGGGCTTGCTGTAGCGCATGGTGTCGAAGGCTTCCTCGGCGCCGGGGAAGTGCCCATCGAAGGCGGTGCGCCTTCCGCGCGGCTGGCCGAAGTAGATGTCGCCGGTGAGCTCGCGGATGATCAGTATGTCCAGCCCGGCAATCAGCTCTGGCTTCAAGCTGGAGGCGCCCACCAGTTGTTCGTAGCAGATGGCGGGGCGGAGGTTGGCGAACAGCCCCAGGTTCTTGCGCAGGCCCAGGATGGCCTGCTCAGGGCGCAGTGGGCGATCCAGTTTGTCGTACTTCCAGTCGCCGACCGCGCCAAACAGGATGGCGTCAGCCGATTGCGCCAGCTTGAGCGTGGATTCGGGCAGCGGGTGCCCGTGGGCTTCATACGCTGCACCGCCGACCAGGGCCGATTCCATCTCAAACGGGAGGCCGAGCGCATCAAGCACTTTGACCGCTTCGGCCACGATTTCGGTGCCGATGCCGTCACCAGGAAGAACTGCAATTTTCATGGGGGTAGGGAAGTGAAGAGGTGTGCTGACAGGTGATCGCGGGTCCGGCTGCTCCGGCCCGAGAACAACTTCCCCACGAAGGGGAGGCGCCGCAGGCGCCGCCGGGGCGCCGAGGCCTACATCGTGCTGGCCAGCCAGGGCTTGGTCGCCAGCCGCTCGGATTCAAATGCGGCGATCTTGTCCTGGTGGCGCAGCGTGAGACCGATGTCATCCAGGCCGTTGAGCAGGCAGTACTTGCGAAACGCCTGCACGTCAAATGGCAGCTCGTCGCCCTGCGGCTTGACCACCACTTGACGCTCCAGGTCGATGGTCAGCTCATAGCCGGGGAACGCCGCCACCTCGTCGAACAGCCGGTCGACCTGTGCCTCAGGCAGCACGATGGGCAGGATGCCGTTCTTGAAACAGTTGTTGTAGAAGATGTCGGCGTAACTGGGCGCGATCAGGGCACGGAAACCGAATTGCTCGATCGCCCATGGCGCGTGTTCGCGGCTGGAGCCGCAGCCGAAGTTCTTGCGCGCCAGCAGCACCGAGGCGCCTGCATAACGCGGCTGGTTGAGCACGAAGTCGGTATTGGGCTTGCGGCTGGCCGGGTCCTGTCCGGGCTCGCCTTTGTCGAGATAGCGCCACTCGTCAAACAGGTTGGGTCCGAATCCGGTCTTGCGGATCGACTTCAGGAATTGCTTGGGGATGATGGCGTCGGTGTCGACGTTTTCACGATCGATGGGCGCCACCAGCCCCTTGTGCACGGTGAAGGCTCGCATCACTTCTTCTTGGCAGCGTCTTCGAGCACCTGCCCGCCTTTCTGGATGTCCTGACCTACGCCCTGTACGGTGTTGCAGGCGCTCAGGGCCAGCGCGATGGTGGCAGCAAAGATGGCGGCAATGGCTTTCATGGCGTTTTCCTTTCAGACAAATTGACGGACGTCGACGAAGTGACCATGGATGGCCGCAGCGGCCGCCATGGCGGGAGAAACCAGGTGGGTGCGACCGCCAGCACCCTGGCGGCCTTCAAAGTTGCGGTTGCTGGTTGAGGCGCAGCGTTCGCCGGGCTCCAGGCGATCGGCGTTCATGGCCAGACACATGGAGCAGCCAGGCTCGCGCCACTCAAAACCGGCGGCCTTGAAGATCTCGTGCAGACCCTCTCGCTCGGCCTGCTCTTTCACCAGGCCCGAACCTGGCACGACCATCGCAAGCTTGACATTCTTGGCCACCTTCTGGCCCAGCTTCTTCACCAGGGCCGCGGCTTCGCGCATGTCTTCGATGCGGCTGTTGGTGCAGGAGCCGATGAATACCTTGTCGACAAAAATGTCGTTGAGTGGCTTGCCGGGCTGCAGCGCCATGTATGTGAGCGCGCGCTCGATCGCACCGCGTTTGTTCGGGTCTTTTTCCTTGTCGGGATCGGGCACGATGCCGTCCACGCCGAGCACCATCTCGGGCGATGTTCCCCAGGTGACCTGCGGCACGATGCGGCTCGCATCGAGTTCGACCACGGCGTCGAATTCGGCGTCGGGATCGGATTTCAGCGTCTTCCAGTAGGTCACCGCCTGCTCCCAGGCCACGCCTGTGGGCGCCAGCGGGCGGCCCTTGACGTACTCAATGGTCTTGTCGTCCACGGCGACCAAGCCAGCTCGGGCACCGCCTTCGATGGCCATGTTGCACACCGTCATGCGGCCTTCCATGGAAAGCGCCCGGATGGCGCTACCGCCGAACTCGATGGTGTAGCCGGTGCCGCCTGCGGTACCGATCTTGCCGATGATGGCCAGAACGATGTCTTTGGCGGTCACGCCCTTGGCCAGTGAGCCTTCCACTTTGACCAGCATGTTCTTGGCCTTCTTGGCCAACAGCGTTTGCGTGGCCATGACATGCTCGACTTCACTGGTGCCGATGCCGTGCGCCAGCGCACCGAAAGCACCATGGGTGGAGGTGTGCGAGTCGCCGCAGACGACAGTCATGCCGGGCAGGGTGGCCCCGTTTTCCGGGCCGATCACGTGCACGATGCCTTGGCGCTTGGACATGAACGGGAAAAACGCCGCTGCGCCGAATTCAGCGATGTTCTTGTCGAGGGTGACGATCTGCTCTTTGCTGATCGGGTCGGTGATGCCGTCGTAGCCCATTTCCCAGCCCGTGGTGGGCGTGTTGTGATCAGCCGTGGCGACGATGGAGCTCACGCGCCAGACCTTGCGGCCAGCCTTGCGCAGGCCCTCAAAGGCTTGTGGGCTGGTGACTTCGTGCACCAGGTGCCGGTCGATGTAGAGCACCGAGGTGCCGTCGTCCTCGGTGTGAACAACGTGCTCGTCCCAGATCTTGTCGTAGAGGGTGCGTCCCATGTGGCTTGTGTGTGGTCTTGGTCGGGTCGAAGGGTGTGACGGGTGATTTTAGGGCTTCACCTGAAAAAACGCCCGCCCGGCATGTCGCGGGGCGGGCGCAGGCACTGCGGCCGGGCCGATGACTCGGCCCAGGGTGCGGCGTGCGATCAGCGGCTGAGGGCTTGCGGCATGTCGCGGCGCGGCGAACCGGTGAACAACTGGCGCGGGCGTCCGATCTTGTATTCCGGGTCACCAATCATCTCGTTGAGCTGGGCGATCCAGCCCACGGTGCGGGCCAGCGCAAACACGCCGGTGAACAGGTTGACCGGGATGCCGATGGCGCGCTGCACGATGCCAGAGTAGAAGTCGACGTTGGGGTAGAGCTTGCGCGACACGAAGTATTCGTCTTCCAGCGCGATCTTCTCCAGCTCTTTGGCGAGCTTGAACAGTGGGTCGTTTTCCAGACCCAGCTCAGCCAGCACGTCGTTGCAGGTCTCCTGCATCAGCTTGGCGCGCGGATCGTAGTTCTTGTACACACGGTGACCAAAACCCATGAGCTTGACGCCGGAGTTTTTGTCTTTGACCTGCTCCATGAATTCGCCGACTTTGGCCACGCCGCCCTGCCGCTGGATGTCTTCCAGCATGTTCAGGCAGGCTTCGTTCGCGCCGCCGTGTGCCGGACCCCAGAGGCAAGCCACGCCCGCGGCTATGGCGGCGAACGGGTTGGTGCCCGACGAGGCGCACAGGCGCACCGTCGAGGTAGACGCGTTCTGCTCGTGATCGGCGTGAAGGATGAAGATGCGGTCCAGCGCCTTTTCCAGCACCGGGTTGACCACGTAGTCCTCGCACGGTGTGCCGAACATCATGCGCATGAAATTGCCAGCGTAGGACAGGCTGTTCTGCGGGTACATGTAGGGCTGACCGAACTTGTACTTGTAGGCCAGCGCCACCAGCGTGGGCATCTTGGCGATCAGTCGGATGGCTGCGATTTCGCGGTGCTCCGGGTTGTTGATGTCGGTGCTGTCATGGTAGAAGGCCGACATGCCGCCCACCAGCCCGGTCAGGATGGCCATGGGGTGGGCATCGCGTCGGAAGCCGCGCAGAAAGAACTGCATCTGCTCGTTGACCATGGTGTGGTTGGTCACGAGCTTGTGGAAGTCGGAGCGCTCCTTGTCGTCAGGCAGTTCGCCCTTGAGCAATAGGTAGCAGGTGTCGAGGTAGTCGCAGTGCGTGGCCAGTTGCTCGATCGGGTAGCCACGGTACAGCAGCTCACCTTTGTCGCCATCGATGTAGGTGATGGCCGACTGGCACGACGCGGTAGACAAAAAGCCCGGGTCGTAGGTGAACATGCCGGTCTGCGCATACAGCTTGCGGATGTCCACCACGTCGGGGCCGATGCTGCCGGCATACACGGGCAGCTCGACGCTGGGACTGCCATTGGAAAACGACAGGGTGGCTTTGTTGTCAACGAGTTTCATGCGGTTTCCTTCACGTGGCGCGGTAACGAATGGCGCTGTTAAATGGTGGTCCTGGCTGCGCGCAGCATGCCCAGGACCTGGCTGACGTCTGCACGGGCCAGTTCGCCCTCGGGGTGTGTTCGGCCCAGCAACAGATCCAGCAGATCGTTGTCAGACAGGTCCATTAAAACCCCCAGAGCTTCGGCCTGACTGACAGTCAAGCCAGATTCATGCCGGCTGAAAAAGCGCTCGATGAACAAGTCGTTTTCGAGCAGTCCACGCCGACAGCGCCAGCGCAGCTTGCTCAGAGCCCGTTCATCGAGCAGTGGGTCGCCGGTGGCGTTCATGCTGACGGAGGATGGGCGCTCAGACCGAGCGCATCACCATCATTTCCTTGATCTTGCCGATCGCCTTGGTCGGATTCAGCCCCTTGGGACAGACGTCGACGCAATTCATGATGGTGTGGCAGCGGAACAGGCGGTAGGGGTCTTCCAGGTTGTCCAGACGCTCGGCCGTGCCTTGATCGCGGCTGTCGGCGATGAAGCGGTAGGCCTGGAGCAAGCCGGCCGGGCCGACGAACTTGTCCGGGTTCCACCAGAAGCTCGGGCAGCTGGTTGAGCAGCTGGCGCACAGGATGCACTCGTACAGACCGTTGAGCTCTTCGCGCTCCTCGGGGCTTTGCAGGCGCTCTTTTTCGGGCGGTACGGTGTCGTTGATCAGGTAGGGCTTGATGCTGTTGTACTGCTTGAAGAACAGCGTCATGTCCACGATCAGGTCGCGCACCACGGGCAGACCGGGCAGGGGTTTGAGGGTGATCACGCCGGGCAGCGTGTTCATGTTGGTCAGGCAGGCCAGACCGTTCTTGCCGTTGATGTTCATCGCGTCCGAACCGCACACGCCTTCGCGGCAGGAGCGGCGGAACGAGATCGACGGATCGACCTTCTTGAGCTTGCCCAGTGCGTCCAGCAGCATGCGCTCGTGACCGTCGAGTTCCACCTCGATGGTCTGCATGTAGGGCTTGGCGTCCTTCTCGGGGTCGTAGCGGTAGATCTTGAAGGTGCGAAGTGACATGGTGTGATCCTGAAATCGGTTAACGGCGGTGCGCCTGGCTCGCGGCGCTGCGTGCGAGCGGGTAGGTCAAAACGTTCGGACTTTGGGCGGAACGGATTCCACTGTGAGCGGCTTGAGGTTGACCGCCTTGTATGTCAGGCTGTTGTCCGCGCTGTGCCACAAGGTGTGTTTCATCCATTCGGCATCGTTGCGACCCAGCGGGAACTGCGCGTCATCGGCCGGACGCTCGTAGTCGTTGACCGTGTGCGCACCGCGGCATTCCTTGCGCGCGGCGGCCGAGGTCATGGTGGCCTGGGCGCACTCGATCAGATTTTCCACCTCCAGCGCTTCGATGCGCGCGGTGTTGAACACCTTGGACTTGTCCTTGAGTGCAATGGCATTGACGCGTGCCCGCATGGCGTTGATCTTGTTCACGCCTTCGTCCATGCTGGCCTGGGTACGGAACACGCCTGCGTGTTGCTGCATCGCTGCGCGCAGGTCGTTGGCCACGTCCTGCGCATATTCGCCGTCGGTCGCATTGTCCAGTCGCGCCAGTCGTGCCAGGGTCTTGTCGGCCGCGTCGGCCGGCAGCGGCTTGTGGGTCTTGGTCTTGTCGTGGTTCTGCACGATGTGGTTGCCGGCTGCGCGACCGAACACCAGCAAGTCGAGCAGGGAGTTGGTGCCCAGGCGGTTGGCGCCGTGCACGCTCACGCAGGAGCATTCGCCCACCGCGTACAAGCCGTTGACGACTTCTTGCTTGCCGCTGCCATCGGCCGCGGGCGTGACGACCTGGCCGTTGATGTTGGTCGGGATGCCGCCCATCTGGTAGTGGATGGTAGGAACGACCGGAATCGGCTCTCGGGTGATGTCGACGTTGGCAAAGTTCACGCCGATCTCATACACCGAAGGCAGGCGTTTGTGGATGGTGTCGGCCCCCAGGTGATCGAGCTTGAGCAGCACGTAGTCCTTGTTGGGTCCGCAGCCACGGCCTTCCTTGATTTCCTGGTCCATGCAACGGCTGACGAAGTCGCGCGGTGCCAGGTCTTTCAGGGTGGGCGCGTAGCGCTCCATGAAGCGCTCGCCTTCGCTGTTGAGCAGGATCGCGCCTTCGCCACGGCAGCCTTCGGTCAGCAGCACGCCGGCACCGGCCACGCCGGTGGGGTGAAACTGCCAGAACTCCATGTCTTCCAGCGGTATGCCGGCTCGTGCTGCCATACCCAGGCCGTCGCCGGTGTTGATGAAGGCGTTGGTAGAGGCCGCAAAAATGCGGCCGGCGCCACCAGTGGCCAGCAGCGTGGTCTTGGCTTCCAGGATGTAGGTTTCGCCGGTTTCCATCTCCAGCGCGGTCACACCCACCACGTCGCCGCTCTGATCGCGGATCAGATCCAGCGCCATCCATTCCACAAAGAAAGTGGTGCGTGCCTGAACGTTTTGCTGGTAGAGCGTGTGCAGCATGGCGTGACCGGTGCGGTCGGCTGCGGCACAGGCGCGCTGCACCGGCTTCTCGCCGTAGTTGGCGGTGTGGCCGCCAAACGGGCGCTGGTAAATCGTGCCATCCGGGTTGCGGTCGAACGGCATGCCGAAGTGTTCAAGTTCGTACACGACCTTGGGTGCTTCGCGGCACATGAACTCGATCGCATCCTGATCACCCAGCCAGTCCGAACCCTTGATGGTGTCGTAGAAGTGGTAGTGCCAGTTGTCCTCATTCATGTTGCCGAGCGAGGCGCCGATGCCGCCTTGCGCAGCCACGGTGTGCGAACGGGTCGGGAACACCTTGGACAGCACGGCGACCTTGAGGCCGGCGCGAGCCAGTTGCAGCGAGGCGCGCATGCCAGAGCCGCCGGCACCGACGATGACGACGTCAAACTGACGCTTGGGAAGATTTGCGGTTGCGGACATGAAATCAGAGCCTCCAGAGAACTTGAACGGCCCAGCCCAGACAGGCGACCAGCCAGACCATCGTGAACACGTGCAGCACGACGCGGACACCGGCGGGCTTCACATAGTCCATCCAGATATCGCGCATGCCGACCCACACATGGTAGGTGAGGGCCAGTAACACAACGAAGGTGAGGGCCTTCATCCACTGGGCAGCAAAGATGCCGGCCCAGGATTCGTAGCCGATGGGTCCCGAGGTGAACAACACCTGCAGCAGGACGATGAGGGTGAAGACCGCCATCACGGCGGCGGTGAGACGCTGGGCCAGCCAGTCGCGTAGACCGTAGTGGGCGCCGGTGACGACGCGTTTGGAACCGTAGTTGACAGACATGGTGGGTGATCCTTTTGGTGTGGCTCAGTACAGGCCGAAGAGCTTGGCTCCCAGCACCAGGGTGAGGCCGATGCTCAGCGCCAGCGTCACGATGGCCGACGACTTGCCGAATTCCTTGGTCACGGCGTGGCGCGCGTCCATGAACAGATGGCGCAGCCCGGCGATGAGGTGGTGCAGATAGGCCCAGATGAGGGCCAGCACCACCAACTTGAAGAGCCAGCCAGGCAAAAAACCGATGCCAGCTGCAAATGCCGAGGTGAAGCGGGCAAACGAGATTTCGGAGGAGATGGAGGTGTCGAACAGCCAGACGATCAGGGGCAGCAGCACAAACATCAGGCCGCCGCTGGCGCGGTGCAGAATGGAGACCCACCCAGCTGGAGGCAGGCGATAGGTGGTGAGGTCCTTGAACGCATTGATGTTGCGGAACTCGGGCCGCTTGCGGCTCAATTCGGTCATGGTGGGGGCTTTCTTGCGGAGGTGGGAGCGGGAGGTTGGCAGGCGATGTGACGGCTTGGTAACTCGGTCGCGCAGGGCTCAAATTCTAGGGCAAGGCAACATACTGGAGGCTGACGCCGGGGCGATTGACCTGCAACGTACTCGGTGTCGCGTGTTCAGCTCAGTTCAACTCGTTGCGGTAGTGCCGGCCGTCGGTGCGGTAGAGGCCGCGCCGCAGCTCCATCGGTACATCGTTGTAGGTGTAGGCGATCCGCTCCACGCTCAGAAGAGGCGCGCCTTCGGCCACCTTGAGCAGCGCCGCGGCTTCCGCATCGGCGCTGACCGCCTTGATTTTCTCGACTGCGCGCACCATGCGCACTCCAAACTGGGTTTCGAACAGGGCGTACATCGGGCCTGTGTCATCAGACAGGGTCTCCACCGTGAGGCCCTTGAACGGACCGCCCGGCAACCAGATCTCTTCCAGGATGGCTGGTGACGCGTCAAACGACAGCACGCGTCGCACCTGCAGCACCGGGTCGCCAGTACGGGCACCCAGTTGGCGCGCCACCTCTGCGCTGGCGCGCTGGCGGCGGCAGTCGATGATGTGGCGCTCGGCTGGCCCCTGGCTTTCCAGGTCACCGGTATCGGGCAAAAGGCGCAGGAAGCGGTACTGGATGTGCTGCTCGGCGTGGGTGGCCACAAAGGTGCCCTTGCCCTGGCGGCGCACCAGCAGGTTGTCCGTGGCGAGTTCGTCGATCGCCTTGCGCACCGTACCCTGGCTGACTCGGAAGCGTGCGGCCAGATCGAACTCGCTGGGAATCGCGTCGCCCGGCTTCCATTCGCCCGCCTGCAGGCTGCGCAGAATGAGTGTCTTGATCTGTTGATACAGGGGGCTGAAGGCCGGCGCGATCTGGCCCGCGGTGTCGACTTCTGCGCTGCCAGCACGGGCATCCGACGAGGGCAGGTCGGCTGGCATTGAGGGAGGAGTGGCGGGCGAAGTGGGCATGAAGGCTGATGGCGCCAGAGGCCGCCAAGTGTTGCAATCATATCTTATATAAGACATAAGACAAATTGACGTATCAGGGTTTCCGCGGGTACACTTCAACGCTGACTTTGACCCCCGTTTTCCGGGTTTTCCCGCAGGCTGGTGGCCGCCGTCCCCTGGGGCTTGGTCCCCCGGTCTCTCCTTCATTTCCACCGTCCCATTCTGGAGTTTTCACATGAGCAAGAAGCCTGTCCGAGTTGCCGTCACTGGAGCCGCTGGCCAGATCGGTTATGCCCTGCTGTTTCGCATCGCCTCGGGCGAAATGCTGGGCAAAGACCAGCCCGTGATCCTGCAACTGCTGGAAATTCCCGATGAAAAGGCCCAGAAGGCGCTCAAGGGCGTGATGATGGAGTTGGACGATTGCGCCTTCCCGCTGCTGGTGGAAATGACCGCTCACGGCGACCCGATGACAGCGTTCAAAGATGCCGACTACGCGTTGCTGGTCGGCTCGCGACCCCGCGGCCCCGGCATGGAGCGTGCCGAGCTGCTCGCCATCAACGGTGCCATCTTCATCGCGCAGGGCAAGGCGCTCAACGCTGTGGCCAGCCGCGACGTCAAGGTGCTGGTGGTGGGCAACCCGGCCAATACCAACGCCTACATCGCCATGAAGAGCGCGCCCGATCTGAAGCCGGGCAACTTCACCGCCATGCTGCGCCTGGACCACAACCGCGCCGCCAGCCAGCTGGCCGCCAAGACCGGCAAGGCCGTCTCCAGCATCAAGAAGCTGGCCGTGTGGGGCAACCACTCGCCCACCATGTACGCCGATTACCGCTTCGCCACCATCGACGGCGCATCGGTCAAGGACATGATCAACGACCAGGCTTGGAACAAGGATGTATTCCTGCCCACAGTGGGCAAGCGCGGCGCCGCCATCATCGAAGCGCGTGGCCTCTCCAGCGCGGCCTCCGCCGCCAATGCCGCCATCGACCACATGCGCGACTGGGCGCTGGGCACCAACGGTGAATGGGTCACCATGGGCATTCCGTCGCAAGGCTGGTACGGCATTCCGAAGGACGTGATGTTCGGCTTCCCCGTCATCTGCGCCAACGGCGAATACAAGGTTGTCGAAGGTCTGGAGATCGACGCGTTCTCGCAGGAATGCATCAACAAGACACTGGCCGAACTCGAGGGCGAGAAAGACGGCGTCAAGCACCTGCTTTGATGGCCGCTCGCTGCCCATGAACGCTGCCCACCCCCGTGACGTGCTGCTGGGTGCCCAGGCTTCGGCCTGGGCTTTGCCTGTTTGCGATCACTACAGCGGGGTCGAGGCGCGCATGCACAAGAGCCTGCAGCTTCAGTCTGAGTTGACGGCTGAGTTCGGTACCTGCGTGTTTGACGTAACGCTGGACTGCGAAGACGGTGCGCCCGTAGGGGGCGAAACTGAGCATGCTGCCCTGGTCACTGAGCTGATCCTGGGTGCGGCGGCCGATGCCCGCGTCGCGGTACGCGTGCATCCGGTGGACCACCCTTCGTTCGATGCTGATGTGTCCGAAATCGCGGGTCGCGCGGGCCATCGCCTGCGTCACCTCATGGTGCCCAAGGTCGAGTCGCTCGCCGACGTGTTGCGGGCCATCAAAGCGGTGGATGCTGCGGGTGCCTCGGCCCTGCCGCTGCACGTGCTCATCGAATCACCAGCGGCAGTGCACCGCGCGTTCGACATCGCGGCCCACCCGCGGGTGCAATCGCTGAGCTTCGGGCTGATGGACTTTGTGTCGGCGCACGGCGGCGCCATCCCCGCTGACGCCATGGGCGTCGCGGGCCAGTTTTCGCACCCGCTGGTGCAGCGCGCCAAGCTGGCCATTGCGTCGGCCTGCCATGCCCACGGCAAGGTGCCCTCGCACAACGTGGTGACCGAATTTCGCAACACCGATGCGCTGCAGATCGCGGCGCGTCGCGCAGCCCGTGAGCTCGGCTACACGCGCATGTGGAGCATCCACCCCGACCAGATACGACCCATCCTGGCGGCGTTTGCACCCAGCGACGGCGAGGTACAGCAAGCCGCGGCCGTGCTGGGCTGCGCGGTCGCAGCCGACTGGGCGCCGGTCTCGGTGGAAGGCCGCCTGCATGACCGCGCCTCCTACCGCTTTTACTGGCAGGTGCTGGTGCGCGCCCATCAGACCGGCCACGCTCTGCCCGACACCGTGGCGCACTGGTTTCAGAGCTTAACCGCCGAGCCCGCGCTGCATTGACTTTCTGAGCTTCGTTCCCTCCCACTTCTCTGGAGAAAACCATGTCCGACTTCCTCACCACCTACCGCGCCCACACGGCCGAGCGCGCCGCCCTGGGTATTCCGCCGTTGCCGCTGGACGCCAAGCAGGTGGCCGCGCTGATCGAGCTGATCAAGAGCCCGCCCGTCGGCGAAGACGCCTTCCTGATGGACTTGCTCACCCACCGGGTGCCACCGGGTGTGGACGACGCGGCCAAGGTCAAGGCCAGCTTCCTGGCCGCTGTGGCGCACGGCGACGAGAAGGTCCAGCTGGTCAGCAAAGCCAAAGCCACCGAACTGCTGGGCACCATGGTGGGCGGTTACAACGTGCACCCGCTGATCGAGTTGCTGGACGATGCCGAGGTGGCCACTGTGGCCGGTGCCGCGTTGAAGAAAACGCTGTTGATGTTCGACTTCTTCAACGACGTGGCTGAAAAAGCCAAGGCCGGCAACGCCGTCGCCAAGGAAGTGATGCAAAGCTGGGCCGACGGTGAGTGGTTCACCAGCCGACCGGAAGTCGAGAAGAAGATCACCGTCACCGTGTTCAAGGTGCCGGGTGAGACCAACACCGACGATCTCTCGCCCGCCCCGGATGCCACCACGCGACCGGACATCCCGATGCACTACCTCGCGATGCTGAAGAACACCCGCCCGGACGCAGCCTTCAAGCCCGAGGAAGACGGCAAGCGCGGCCCGATGCAGTTCATCGAAGACCTGAAGAAAAAGGGCAACCTCGTGGCCTATGTGGGCGACGTGGTCGGCACCGGATCTTCGCGCAAGTCGGCCACCAACTCGGTGGTCTGGGCCACCGGCCAGGACATCCCGTTTGTGCCCAATAAGCGCTTCGGCGGCGTCACCCTGGGCGGCAAGATTGCCCCCATTTTCTTCAACACACAGGAAGACTCGGGCTCGCTGCCCATCGAAGTGGACGTTTCCAAGCTCGAAATGGGCGACGTGGTGGACGTGTTGCCCTACGACGGCAAGCTGGTCAAGAACGGCCAAACCGTGGCTGAGTTCAAGCTCAAGAGTGATGTGCTGTTTGACGAAGTGCGCGCCGGCGGCCGCATCAACCTGATCATTGGCCGTTCGCTGACCGCCAAGGCCCGCGAATTCCTGGGCCTGCCAGCGTCCACGCTGTTCCGCCTGCCCAGCACCCCCGTGGCCACCAAAGCCGGCTTCACGCTGGCGCAAAAAATGGTCGGCCGTGCGGTTGGTTTGCCCGAAGGCCAGGGCGTGCGCCCCGGCACCTACTGCGAACCCAAGATGACCACCGTGGGCAGCCAGGACACCACCGGCCCCATGACCCGCGACGAGCTGAAAGACCTGGCTTGCCTGGGTTTCAGCGCCGATCTGGTGATGCAGAGCTTCTGCCACACCGCCGCCTACCCCAAGCCCGTGGACGTGAAGACGCACCGCGAACTGCCCGCCTTCATCAGCAGCCGCGGCGGCGTGGCCCTGCGCCCAGGTGACGGCGTGATCCACAGCTGGCTCAACCGCCTGCTGCTGCCCGACACCGTGGGCACCGGTGGCGACAGCCACACCCGCTTCCCCATTGGCATCTCCTTCCCCGCAGGTTCCGGGCTCGTGGCTTTTGGTGCCGCCACCGGCGTGATGCCGCTGGACATGCCCGAGTCGGTGCTGGTGCGTTTCAAAGGTGAAATGCAGCCCGGCGTGACCCTGCGCGACCTGGTGCACGCCATTCCGCTGTACGCCATCAAGCAAGGTTTGTTGACCGTGGCCAAGGCCGGCAAGATTAACGAATTCTCCGGTCGCATTCTGGAAATTGAAGGCCTGCCCAACCTCAAGGTCGAGCAAGCTTTTGAGTTGTCTGACGCGTCCGCCGAGCGCTCGGCTGCCGGCTGTACCATCAAGCTCAACCCCGAGCCGATCAAGGAATACCTCACCAGCAACATCGTGCTGATGAAGAACATGATCGCCGACGGCTACGAAGACAAGCGCACCCTGCAGCGCCGCATCGAGAAGGTCGAAGCCTGGCTGGCCAAGCCCGAGCTGCTCGAAGCCGACAAAGACGCCGAATACGCGCACGTCATTGAGATCGACCTGGCCGACATCAAGGAACCCATCCTCTGCTGCCCGAACGATCCGGATGACGCCAAGTTCCTGTCTGACGTGGCCGGCACCAAGATCGACGAAGCCTTTATTGGTTCTTGCATGACCAACATCGGCCATTTCCGTGCGGCGGCCAAGCTGCTCGGCGGCAGCCGCGACATCCCGGTCAAGCTGTGGGTGGCGCCGCCCACCAAGATGGACGAGAGCGAGCTCATCAAGGAAGGTCACTACGCCAGCTTTGGTGCCGCCGGCGCCCGCACCGAAATGCCGGGCTGCAGCCTGTGCATGGGCAATCAGGCGCAGGTGCGCGAAGGCGCGACTGTGGTCTCCACCAGCACGCGCAACTTCCCCAACCGCCTGGGCAAGAACACCAACGTGTTCCTCGCTTCGGCCGAGCTGGCGGCAATTGCGTCCAAACTGGGCAAGATCCCCACCGTGGCGGAATATCACCAAGCCATGGGCGTCATCAACAAAGACGCCGCCGACACCTACCGCTACATGAACTTCGACCAGATTGAGGAATACGCAGAGACGGCCAAAGGCGTCACGGCGTAAGCTGATTGGCTGAGTCGTCCAAAGAAAGCGGCCTTCGGGCCGCTTTCTTTTTTGGGGCTCGCCTCAGGTGCCGGCGAGCAATCGCCAGCCTGGCCAACTCTCGCGATGGATTGCAAACTTCTGCGTGCAGGCGCTCCACGAATCACCTGCCGCCAGGGCGTCGCGGAAGGCGGCGCGATCGGTCACCCGGGTACCACCGAGCAGCGTCACGCCGCGCTCGAACAATACATCGGGCCATAGCCCTGCCGACGGGCCGATGACTGCGAAGCGCTGGGCGTTCGGCGCTGCGGCGAGCATGGCGTCGAGCGTGTCGTTGAGCAGCATGGTCGAGGTGCCGACGACCAGGTTGCAGTCGCGCAGTGTGTCTCTGTCCTGGGAAATGCTCACGCCCGGGAAGCGCGCTTGCTGGCGCGCCACCATTTCGGTGTTCATCTCAACCACGCTCAGCCGCCCGCCGGCCTCGGTGATGCGGCGCACCAGCGGTGGAAAGAAGCCGATCATGCCCAGGTGATCGCTGGAGCTCAGCGCGATGTCGCCCAGGGAATTGCCGGCGGCTGGCGGCTCGTAACCAATCCGACGCCACACAGCGTCGGTCATCGCGTTGACGACCGCCAGCGCAAGTGCGCGTTCCACCGGGTCGCCACCGACCAGCGGCTGAGCGAGCGCCATCGGATCGACACCGGCCAGTGGCGGCGTGCTTCGCGCGTGGTCGTGGCGCGCCAACAGTGCGTGCAGCGTGTCACCGAGCAGCACATAGGACAAGCCCATGCTGCCGTCGGCCAGTTCGATGGCGCAAAACTCGGCGTCGTGGGGCTGCCCGGTGGGCGCCCGGGCGGGGATGTGCAGGCGTGCCACGGGCGCTGGGGGAAAGCGCGCTGCGATCACGTCCATCTGGTCGAGCAAGGCCCGGGCGACCGGGGTGCTGCAGTGCGGTGTGATCGTGTTCATGGCGGGATGGTATCGCCCGAGTCGCTCAGGCGCGTGCGAGGCGCATCTCCGGTCTTGGGCAGGGAAAGAAACCGCGCCGCTGGCATAGGCATTGGCGGGGTCCACAATGAACAGATTGCCACCCAGCTGTCAGGAGTCTTTGTGTCGCCCACGCCATCCCCGTTTGCCCACCCGTTCGCCGCCACCGTCAAAGGGTTCAAGACCGCCTCGGGCAAGAGCGGACGCCTGTATTCGCTGCCTGCCCTGGCCAAGCGCTTCCCGAACATCCATCGCTTGCCGGTATCGCTGCGCATCGTGCTGGAGAGCGTGCTTCGCCATTGCGATGGCGAGCGGGTGACCGGCGAGCATGTGAAGCAGCTGGCGAACTGGGCACCCAAGGCCGTGCGCACCGACGAGATTCCTTTCACGGTGGCGCGGGTGGTGTTGCAGGACTTCACCGGCGTGCCGCTGCTGGCCGATCTGGCGGCGATGCGCAGCGTGGCGCAGCGGCTGGGGCACGACCCGAAGAAGATCGAACCGCTGGTGCCGGTGGACTTGGTGGTGGACCATTCCATCATGGTCGATCATTTCGGCACCAAAAACGCGCTCGATCTGAACATGAAACTGGAGTTTCAGCGCAACCACGAGCGCTACCAGTTCATGAAATGGGGCATGCAGGCGTTTGACACCTTCCGCGTCGTGCCGCCCGGTTTTGGCATCGTGCACCAGGTCAATCTGGAGTACCTGGCGCGTGGCGTGCACCTGAAGGGCGGGCTGTACTACCCCGATACCTTGGTGGGCACCGACAGCCACACCACCATGATCAACGGCATTGGCGTGGTGGGCTGGGGCGTGGGCGGTATCGAAGCCGAAGCGGCCATGCTCGGCCAGCCGGTGTACTTCCTCACGCCCGATGTGGTGGGTTTTGAGATGAGCGGGCAGCTGCGCGAAGGCGTCACCGCCACCGACCTCGTGCTCACCGTGACCGAGATCCTGCGCCAGCACAAGGTGGTGGGCAAGTTTGTGGAGTTTTTTGGTGCCGGCACCGCTTCGCTCACGCTGCCAGATCGCGCGACCATCGCCAACATGGCGCCCGAGTACGGCGCCACCATGGGGTTTTTTCCGGTCGACGACAAGACCCTGGACTACCTGCGTGGCACCGGCCGAAGCAAGGCCGAGATCGAGGCCTTTGAAGCGTATTTTCGCGCCCAGGGCATCTTTGGCGTGCCCGGTGCGCCAGGTGCCACCATCAAGGCTGGCGAGATCGCGTATTCGCAGGTGGTCAAGCTCGACCTGGGCTCAGTCACGCCCAGCCTGGCCGGCCCCAAGCGGCCGCAGGACCGCATTGAGCTGGATCAGGTTGCTGCGCAGTTCAAGTCGCTGTTCAGCAAGCCCAACGAGGAGAACGGCTTCAACCAACGTGCCGACAAGCTTGCGCTGCGCGTGTCGGTGCATCCCGGCGGTGGCCACGCCGTCGGGTCGGGTGTGAGGGAGACCACCGCCGGTGCGCCACGCGACCTGGCCGAAATGGTCAGCAACCGGCCCGCGCTGGCTGCGCGTACACCCACGGGCGCCAAGGACATCACGGTGGGCAACGGTGACGTGCTGATCGCTGCCATCACCAGCTGCACCAACACCAGCAACCCCAGCGTGTTGCTGGCCGCAGGTCTGCTGGCCAAGAAGGCGGTGGAGGCCGGCCTCAAGGTCCAGCCACACATCAAGACTTCCCTGGCTCCGGGCTCGCGCATCGTCACCGAGTACCTGACGCAGACTGGCCTGCTGCCCTACCTGGAGAAGCTGGGCTTTGCGGTGGCCGGCTACGGCTGCACCACCTGCATCGGCAACGCGGGCGACCTCACGCCCGAGCTGAACGAGGCGATCACGAGCAACGATCTGGTCTGCGCCGCGGTGCTCTCTGGCAATCGCAACTTCGAGGCGCGCATCCATCCCAACCTCAAGGCCAACTTCCTCGCCAGCCCGCCGCTGGTGGTGGCCTATGCGATTGCGGGCACCGTCATGAAAGATCTGATGACCGAGCCGGTGGGTCAGGGCAAGGGTGGGCGCGATGTGTTCCTGGGCGACATCTGGCCGACCAGCGAAGAGATCCACCGCCTCATGAAGACCGCGATGAACGGCAAGGCCTACCGCGAGAACTACGAACGCGTGAAAAGCGAGCCGGGCAAGCTGTGGGAACGGATTCAGGGCGTGAGCGGCGAGGTGTACAACTGGCCGGAAAGCTCCTACATCGCCGAACCGCCGTTCTTTGAAGACTTCTCGCCCGAGACGCCTGCGCTGGAGGATGCGGCGGTCAAAGGGGCTCGCATCATGGCGCTGTTTGGCGACTCCATCACCACTGACCACATCTCGCCTGCGGGCTCGATCAAGGAGAGCTCGCCCGCCGGGCAGTGGCTGCGAGAGCGTGGCGTTTTGAAGGCCGATTTCAACAGCTTCGGGGCGCGGCGAGGTCACCACGAGGTGATGATGCGCGGCACGTTTGGCAACGTTCGCATCAAGAACCTGATGCTGCCCGCCGATCAGCACGGTTCGCGCGAAGAGGGCGGCTTCACCCTGTTCGAGGGCAAGGGCGCCAAGGTCTCGATCTACGACGCCGCCATGCGCTACCAGGCGGCCGGCGTGCCTACCGTGGTGCTGGCGGGTGAGGAGTACGGAACCGGCTCCAGCCGCGACTGGGCGGCCAAGGGAACGCAGCTGCTGGGCATCAAGGCCGTGGTGGCGCGCAGCTTCGAGCGCATCCACCGCAGCAACCTGGTGGGCATGGGCGTGCTGCCGCTTCAATTCAAGGCCGGCGACTCCTGGGAAGCCCTGGGCCTCAAGGGCGATGAAACCATTGATGTGCTGCCCCACCCCGAGCTGTGTCCCCAGAGCGAAGCCACGCTGGTGGTCACTTCGCCGGGCGGCCAGCGGCGCGAGCTCCAGCTCGTGCTGCGCATCGACACGCCGGTGGAGGTGGCTTACTACCGCGCCGGCGGAATCCTGCCCTACGTACTCAGGCAATTGTTGAGCGCTTGAGCGGGACGCCGCAACGCGGCATGATGTATGCGACCGCGCCCATCCTGACGCGGTGACCTAGCCGCCGGGTCCGGCCCAGCCGGACCCGAGGCGCCAAGGAGCTGTCATGCGAAAGCCCGCTCTCTACAGCCGGTCGGACCGAGGTCCGACCGTGCGGGTCCCCGAGCCGCCGATGGCGGACCCGGTTGTGCCTGGTGCGGCGCGTGCTCGCTGGCGCGGTGCCCTGTCGGCTGCGGCGGTCAACCCCCGGGTGATGTGGGCGGCCTTGGCCCTCCTGGCCACATTGCTGCTGGTCAGCGTGCTCCAGCGTGGTGCGTTGGGACCCAAGGCCCTCACCCAGAAAGACATCGACGCCGCAGTGTTGCGCACGCTCACCACCCAGAACATGCCATCGGCTGCGGCACGAGCCGCCGAAGCCATTCGCCCCGCAGTGGTGCGCGTGATGTCGTTCACGAAGAACAAACAGGGCGAAGAGGTGGAACAAGGCGTGGGCACCGGTGTGGTCATCGTCGACAAGGGCATCATCCTCACCAACCTGCATGTGGTGCAGTCGGCGCAGGTGATCAGACTGGTGTTTGCCGACGGCAGTGAGTCCGAAGCCTCGGTGACCGGCGCGCAGCCGGAAAACGATCTGGCGGTGCTGCAGGCCAAGACCATTCCCGACGATCTCATCGCCGCCACGATGCGCGGCACGGCCGATCTGGTGCCAGGCGACCAGGTGGTGGCGGTGGGCTTCCCGTTTGGCATCGGCCCCTCCACCTCGGCCGGCGTGATCTCAGGCCTCGGACGCTCGTTCCGTTCGCCTGAGGGTGAGCAGGAAATCGGCAACTTGATCCAGTTCGACGCCGCAGCCAACCCGGGGAACTCGGGGGGGCCGCTGGTCACCATGAGCGGTGAGGTGGTCGGTATCGTCACCGGCATCCTCAACCCCACCAGCCACCGCACGTTTGTGGGCATCGGTTTTGCTGTGCCCATCGAGAGTGCGGCGGCAGCGGCGGGGCTGCCGCCTTTCTAGGCGCTCCTCTCGCGTCGCCTGCGGAGACGCTGGCGGCCTGGCAAAGCCAGATCCGCGGTGCCCTTGGACAAGACATTTCTCGCCGAATAAATGATTGGAGATCAACATGAGTGAGCCGAACAAGAGCAACGACACCGCAGAGTTGATGGAACAGATCCTCTATGAGGTCAAACGCGTGGTGGTGGGGCAGGACCGTTTCCTGGAGCGCGTCATGGTCGCCATGCTGGCCCAGGGTCACCTGCTGGTGGAGGGTGTGCCCGGGCTGGCCAAAACCCTCACCGTCAAGACCCTGGCCAATGTGGTGCAGGGGCGTTTCAAGCGCATCCAGTTCACGCCCGATTTGGTGCCGGCCGACCTGGTGGGCACGCGCATCTACAACCAGAAGAACGGCGATTTCAGCACCGCCCTCGGCCCCGTGTTTGCCAACCTGCTGCTCGCCGACGAAATCAACCGCGCGCCGGCGAAGGTGCAGAGTGCGCTGCTGGAGGTGATGCAGGAGCGCCAGGTGACCATTGCCGGCGAGACGCACAAGGTGCCCACCCCGTTTCTGGTGATGGCGACTCAAAACCCGATCGAGACCGAGGGCACCTACCCGCTGCCTGAAGCGCAGGTTGACCGTTTCATGATGAAGGTGCTGGTGGACTACCCGACCGATGAAGAGGAGTTCGTGATCGTCGAGCGCGTCACCGGGCCAGCGGTGCAGGTGCAGGCGGTCGCCACCACCGATCAGCTCGCCGCGCTGCAGGCGCAGTGCCGCGAGGTGTACGTGGACCCGTCGCTGGTGCAGTACGCGGTGAAGCTCATTTCGGCCACGCGAACCCCGGACAAGCACGGCATCAAGGACTTGGCGCGTTTCATCACCTACGGCGCGAGCCCTCGCGCCACCATCGGCCTGGTGGAGGGTGCACGCGCCCTGGCCATGCTGCGCGGACGAAGTTACGCGCTGCCAGAGGATATGACTGACCTGGTGCCCGACGTGTTGCGCCACCGCGTGGTGCTGTCCTACGAAGGTCTTTCCGAAGGGCTGAGCAGCGATGCGCTGATCAGCCGCATCATGGCCGGCGTCAGGCCGCCCGCACGGCCGCTGGAGCACGAAAAGAAAGCGGCCTGACGGCGCATTGCCCCATGTTTGGCCTGTTCAAGAAGCGCCCCGAAGTCGAAGCCGCGCCGGCGCCGCTGGCCGAGCCGCAGGAGCGTGCCGATGCCATGCTGCAGCGCCTCGAATGGACTGTGATTCGCCGGCTTGATGGCCTGCTGCAGGGGGACCACCGCACCCTCATGCGCGGCAGCGGACTGGACCTGGCCGACCTGCGCGAGTACCAGCACCACGACGACGTGCGCCACATCGACTGGAACGTGACGGCGCGCCTGCAACAGCCTCATGTTCGCGTATTCACCGAAGACCGAGAAATGGCAGCCTGGTTTCTGCTGGACCTGAGTCCGTCGGTTGACTTCGGCTCGGGCGCGCAGCGTAAGAGCGAGCTGCTGCTCGGTTTTGTGGCGGTGCTGGCGCGGCTGATCAGCCGCCATGGCAACCGCGTGGGAGCGGTGCAATACGGCGCGCTGGGCCAGGCCCAGGTCGACGCGGTGCTGCCCGCGCGCGGGGGCCGCGCCCAGGTGCTGCGCCTGATGCAGCTGGTGCGCAAAGGGGTGGCCGCATCGTCCACACCGTCCAGGCACAACGGCGTGACGCGACTGGCCGATCTGCTGCGCAGCGCCACCCATGCGGTGCGCCAGCGCAGCACCGTGTTCGTGGTCTCGGATTTCATCAGCGAACCGGGCTGGGAAAAACCGCTGGGGGAATTGGCCCGGCGCCACGACGTGGTGGCGGTGCGCCTGCTCGACCCGCTGGAGCTCAATCTGCCCGACCTGGGCCTGGTGACGGTGCGAGACGCCGAGACTGGCGAGCAGATGCTGGTGGACACGCATGACAGCGGTTTTCGTCAGCGCTTTGCCCGCATCGCGGCGCAGCGCGAGGCTCAGCTGCGCGAGAGTCTGACTCGCGCCGGTGTCGACACGCTGGAGCTGGCCACCGACGACGACCTGGCCGAGGCCATCCTGCGTTTTGTGGACCTGCGCCGCCGCCGCAGTGCCTTGCGCGCCGGCCAGCCACTGCCATCCCACATGGCTCGTTGATGCCTGCCATGTCGAATGATTTTTTGCCTTTCCTGCGTTCCGCCTGCCGCGGGGCACCGCACCTGGGAGCCCGATCGTGAACATCAACTTCGCCAACTTTCCCGTCACCTTCCTCTGGCCGCAGTTTCTCTGGCTGTTGCTGGCGTTGCCCCTGCTGGTGCTGCTGTACTGGTGGCTGTTGCGCCGCCGGCGCCAGGCCTCGTTGCGGTTTGCCAGCCTGTCGATCGTGCGCGAAGCGATGGGCAAGGGTCCGGGCTGGCGCCGGCATGTTCCGCCGCTGCTCCTGCTGCTGGCGTTCGCCGCCATGCTGCTGGCCTCGGCGCGGCCCATGGCCACCATCGTGCTTCCCAGCACCGAGCAGACCATCATCCTGGCCATGGATGTTTCGGGCAGCATGCGCGCCGAGGACGTGGAGCCCAACCGACTGGTGGCATCACAAAACGCGGCCAAGGCGTTTCTGGCCGACTTGCCGCGCCATGTGAAGGTGGGCATTGTCGCGTTTGCTGGCACGGCGCAGGTAGTGCAGCCGGTGACGCTCAGCCGCGAAGATCTGGTGGCGGCGATCGACAAGTTTCAGCTTCAGCGCGCCACCGCCATTGGCAGCGCGCTGGTGGTTGCGCTCAGTGAGTTGTTCCCGGGCCAGGGCATTGATCTGGCCAGCCTGACCTACGGGCGCAACAACGATCCCTTTGCGCCACAAGGGCGCGCCATCGATCAGCCCAAGACCGAGCAAAAGGCATTCGAACCCGTGGCGCCGGGCTCTTACGGCTCGGCAGCGGTGATCCTGCTCACCGATGGCCAGCGCACCACTGGCGTCGACACGGCCGAGGCGGCCAAGATGGCGGCCGACCGCGGCGTTCGCGTGTACACCGTGGGCGTGGGCACGGTGGATGGAGAAATCATCGGCTTTGAGGGCTGGTCCATGCGGGTGCGGCTGGATGAAGACACGCTGAAGGAAGTCGCCAAGACCACGCAGGGTGAGTACTACTACGCCGGCACCGCCGAAAACCTCAAGCAGGTCTACCAGTCGCTCAGCACCCGCCTCACGGTGCAGAAGAAGGAGACCGAGGTCTCTGGCCTGCTGGCCTTGTTCGCTTCACTGCTGGTGATGGTTTCTGCAGGCCTGTCGCTGGCCTGGTTCAACCGCGTGCTCTGAGCCCAACCCACCTGGACGCAGGCGGCGCTGCGCCCGGAAAATCCTTGGGTTCATCTGCGCTGCACAATCCACAGCCATGACGCAAGACGTGATCGTGGTGGGCGGGGGTATTGGTGGTCTGGGTGCTGCCCTGGCACTGGGCCGCTCTCAGGTTCGAGTGCGGCTGCTGGAGCAGGCCAGCGCCTTTGGTGAGGTGGGGGCCGGGCTGCAACTGGGGCCCAATGCAGTGCGCGTGCTGACCGAATGGGGTCTCAGCGATGCCCTGGGTGGCTGCGCAGCATTTCCCGATGCCTTGATGGTTCGCGACGCCCACGCAGGCAGTGTGCTGGGCCGGCTGAGGCTGGGTCAGGCGATGCAAGAGCGGTATGGTCAGCCCTATGCCACGTTGCACCGCGCCGATCTGCACGCGCTGTTGTTGAAAGCCGTGCAAGAACTGGCCCCGGTGACACTCCAGCTGGGGGCTCGCGTGGCGGGCTACGCCGAGCGAGCCGATGGCATTGAGATGACGCTGGAAGACGAGACTGCGCTCAATGCGCCGGCCTTGATTGGTTGCGACGGGCTCTGGAGCCGCGTACGCAGCCAGATGCTGGGCGCGCAGGCGGTGCGAGCCAGTGGTCACCTGGCCTACCGCGGCATGGTGCGCAGCGCCGACCTGCCGCTGGCCCTGCGCGCACCGGTGGTCACTGCCTGGCTCGGGCCAAAACTGCATGTGGTGCACTACCCGGTGAGGCGTGGCGAGTGGTTCAACGTGGTGGCGGTGGTGCACGGTGTGCTGGGTCAGGGTCACGGCGGTGCGGTGGGCGCCGACCCGAGCAGCTGGTCGCACCAGGCCCAGGCGGCCGATCTGTTGTGTGCGCTGGGCCCCGCCTACAGCGAGCTGCTGGCCATGATCGACGCGGTGCCGGCCTGGACGCTCTGGGCGCTCAACGACCGCCCGCCCATCCGCGGACCCGCGGAACATGCCCAGGGTCGCGTGGCGCTGCTCGGCGATGCGGCGCATCCGCTGCGCCCTTACCTCGCCCAGGGCGCTGCGATGGCGCTGGAAGATGCCTGGACGCTGGGCCGCCTGTTGGCCCATCAGGGCGCACCCTCAGCTGACACCTGGCCTCGACTCTTTGACCGCTTGGCACAGGCGCGCTGGCAGCGCAACGCGCGCGTGCAGCAGCGCTCGGCGCGCAACGGCTCCATCTTCCACGCCAGCGGTGTGGTGCGCCTGGGGCGCAATGCCGCCATGGCCATGCTGGGAGAAGCGTTGCTGGACAACCCCTGGCTCTACGCCGGCCCGCCAGATCCGGCATAGCACCCTGCGCGGCTGACGCCGCTTCCCCCTGCTTCGCGGAGGGACCTCACCTGTGACCAGGCAAAGCCCGTTCCATGGTGCGCGCTGGACCTGCGCCTGCCCTGCTGCCGATAATCTGCATCTCTTTTTTTGCTGCAGTCCAAGGACCTTCCCATGTTCCAGCTTCGCCGCCGCTTCACCATCACCGCCACCATCGCGCTGGCGTGTGCCACCTCATCCGTGTTCGCGCAGCCCGCCTGGCCGAGCCAGCCGATCAAGCTCGTGGTGGGATTCCCTGCCGGCTCCTCGCCCGACCTGATGGCGCGCACGCTGGCGGAACCGCTGGCGCAGGCGCTGGGGCAACCTGTGGTGGTGGAAAACCGCGCCGGTGCCGGCGGCAACATCGCCGCCGCGGCGGTGGCACGCGCCACCGACGACCACACCCTGGGCCTGATGATCAACGGCAACCTCACCATCGCCAAGATCCTCAACCCCGCCACGCCCTACGACCCGCTGACCGATCTCACGCCGGTGTCGCTGATCGCAGTGGCGCCGCTGGTGCTGACCGCGCCGCCGAGCGCGCCGGCCGATGGTGCGGCGTTCTTTGCGGCGGCCCGCCAGGGCGGCGACCGCTGGAACTACGGCACGCCTGGGGTAGGTACCGTCGCTCACCTGGGCATGGAGCTCATCAAGTCGCGCGCCGGCATCGCGCCGGTGCACGTGCCTTACCCCGGCAACCCGCAGGTGATCACCGCCATGATCAGCGAGCAGGTGCAGATGGCCTTGCTGCCGCCTGGTCTGGCCATGGCCCAGGTGCGTGGCGGCAAGCTGCGCGCGATCGGTGTGACATCGGCCGGGCGCAGCAGCGTGGTGCCTGAAGTGCCGACCCTGACCGAGTCCGGCGTACCCAACCTGCAGCTCGAAATCTGGAACGCCGTGGCCGCGCCCAACAGCCTACCCAAGGTTCACGTGAAACGCTTGTCTGCGCTGCTGGTGGAGATCGTGCGTCGCCCCGAAGTGCGCGAAAAAATCCTGGCGCAAGGCTGGCAGGTCACCGGCACCTCACCCGAAGGCCTGGCCAACCGCATCCGCACCGACACCGCGGCGATGTCGGACGTGATTGTGAAGAACGGCATTCAGGCAAGGTAACCCCCCGCTCCGGATGCGCCGTCTCCCGTCGGGGGTGGCGGCACTGGCGGCCCGGCGAAGCCGGTACCGCGGTGCCCTGGAACAACTTCCCTTCAGGCCAGCAGAGTCTTCTGCTGGGATGCGGTGGAACCGGCTTTGCCGGGCCACTTGCATCGCCCCCTTTGAGGGGGTGACGCAACGCAGGTGCGGCCCAGGGGTGCGCCAAGTGCAGCCGCGCGGTGGTTACAACAAAGTCCTGACGCTCCAGATTTCCGGGAACAGCACCACGTCCAGCATTTTGCGCAGGTAGCTCACGCCGCCGGTGCCACCGGTGCCGCGCTTGAAGCCGATCACGCGTTCCACCGTGGTCACATGGCGAAAGCGCCAGAGCCGAAAGGCGTCTTCCAGGTCGGTGAGCTCTTCGCCCAGCTGGTACAGGTCCCAGTGTTGTTCCGGGCTGCTGTAGACCTGCAGCCACGCTTGCTCGACCGCCGGGCTGGCGCCGTAGGCCTGGGTCCAGTCGCGTTCCACATGGCTGGCGGGTACGGCCAGGCCGCGCCGCGCCAGCAGGCGCAGGGCCTCGTCGTACAGGGAAGGCGCCTCGAAGGCGGCTTGCACTTTGGCCAGCCGCGTCGGGTGGTGGGCGTGCGGCTGGAGCATGGTGGCGTTCTTGTTGCCCAGCGCGAATTCGATGCAGCGGTATTGAAAGCTCTGGAAGCCACTGGAGTTGGCGAGGTAGGGCCGGATCGCGGTGTACTCGGGCGGCGTCATGGTGGCCAGTACGTCCCAGGCGTGCACCAGCTGCTCCATGATCTTGGACACGCGGGCGAGCTGCTTGAAGGCCGCGGGCAGTTCGTCGCTGGCGACGTTGTGCACAGCGGCCGTGAGCTCGTGCAGCATGAGCTTCATCCAGAGTTCACTGGTCTGGTGCTGCACGATGAACAGCATCTCGTCGTGTGCGGGCGACAGCGGATGCTGCGCGTCGAGGATGGCGTCAAGGTGCAGGTAGTCGCCGTAGCTCATGTCGCGGCTGAAATCGAGCTGCGCCTTCTCGTCGCGCACGATGGCTTCGGTGGCCGAGGTGGCGGGCTGGTCGTGGTAGGGGCAGGTCATGGCGACTTCTCTCAGGTCACAGCATGCTTGCGGCTGAACTCGGGGCGCTGCCACTCGCTGGATTCAAGCACCTGCTTCAGGTGCTCGACCGCGTTCCACACATCGAGAAAACCGATGTAGAGCGGCGTGAAGCCGAAACGCAGGATGTCCTGGTATCCGGTTCGTCCTGAGCCCGTCGAAGGATCGCCGGCGCGGAAGTCGCCAATCACGCCACGCGCGATCAGCGCCTGCACGATGGCATAGGCGCCTTCTTCTCTGGTCAAACACACTTGAGAGCCGCGCTGTGCGTGCTCGCGCGGCGTGGCCAGCCCCAGGCTGTGGCCGGCGCAGCGTTCTTCAACCAGTTGGATGAACAGGTCGGTCAGCGCCAGCGATTTGGCGCGCAGTGCTGCCATGCCGCCCAGCGGTTCGGCAGCCAGGGCGGTGTCCACACCGCATTCCAGCGCGGCCAGGCTGATCATGGGCTGCGTGCCGCACTGGTAGCGCGTGATGCCTGGCGCGGGCTGGTAGTCGGGCGTGAAAGCAAACGGCGCGGCGTGGCCCCACCAGCCGGCCAAGGGCTGCCAGCAGCGGTCGGTGTGAAGGGGGTTGACCCAGACGAAGGCCGGTGCGCCCGGGCCGCCATTGAGGTATTTGTAGCCGCAGCCGACCGCAAAGTCGGCGCGCGCGGCGGACAGGTCCACCGGCACTGCGCCGGCGCTGTGCGCCAGGTCCCACACCACCAGCGCGCCTTCGGCGTGGGCGGCGGCGGTGATGGCCGCCATGTCGTGCATGGCGCCGGTTCGGTAGTTCACGTGGGTCAGCATGAGCACCGCCACCTGTGCTGTCAGGGCTTGTGCGATGCCCTCGGGCTCCACCAGCACCAGCTCGAAACCGCGTTCTCTGCACAGCGCCTCGGCGATGTAGAGGTCGGTCGGGAAATTGCTGCGTTCGCTCACGATCTGCCGACGCGTAGGCGCGTCCTGCGCCGCGATATTCAGCGCCGCCGACAGCACCTTGTACAGGTTGATCGACGTGGTGTCGGCCGCCACCACCTCGCCAGGGCCCGCGCCGATCAGGCGCGCGATCTTGTCGCCAACCTTTTGCGGCAGCTCGAACCAGTGGTTCTTGTTCCAGCTCTGGATCAGGTCGGTGCCCCACTCGCGCGTGACCATATCGGCCACGCGCGCTGGCGCGGTGCGGGGCATCACACCCAGCGAGTTGCCGTCGAGGTAGATCACGCCAGGGGGCAAAGCAAACAGATCGCGCAGCGAGCGCAAAGGGTCTTGCGCGTCGAGCGCGCGGCAGTCTTGCAGTGTGGTCATGTGAGCGAACGGAGGATGGCACGCACCGGCGAAGCGTCGGCAGTGGTCAGTTTCAAGGGCAGGGCAATGAGCTCGTAGTCGCCTTCGGGCACGTCGTCGAGCAGCAGGTTTTCCAGCACTCGCAGCCCACGCCGGCGAATCACCTGGTGGCTCTCCAGCGACTTGCTCTCGGCAGGGTCGATGCTGGCGCTGTCGATGCCGATCAGCACCACGCCCAGGTCGGCGAGGCGCTCCACCGCTTCGGGCGCGAAGGCGGGCAGGGTGTTGTCGAAGCGGTCTTGCGGCATGTGCTTGTAAACGCGCACCAGCACGCGAGCGGGCAAGTGTTTCATGGCATGCGCCAGGTGCTCGGGCTGCACCAGCGGCCCGCAGTCGATGGCATGGATCACGCGGCAGGGGCCGATGAAGGCTTGAAGGTCCACGGCTCCGATGGCCGCGCCTTCGGGTTCGTAGTGCAGCGGTGCATCCGCATGCGCGCCCACGTGTGGGCTCAGCGTGATGGCGCTGACGTTCACCGGGCAGCCTGGGGAGATGCTGGCCACCCACTGTTGGTTGTAGGCGGTGTCACCCGGGAACACAGGCGACGCTGCGTGGACGGGTGGAGAAATGTCCCAGAGCTTTTTCATGGTCCGGTGAAGGTAGCACCGGCGAAAAAACCGTGGTGTCGGTAATTTCCAACGATCAGAAAAATGACTTCAGACCCAAATCAAATGGCCGTCAAGGCAACGGCGGCAGGCGCACCACCAGCACCTTGAGCGCCCGGTCGCGGGACACATCGGCAAACGCCGGCGGATTGGGAAGGCGCTGTTGAACGGACAGTGAAGGCGCCTCAGCGGCGAGCACGTCGCGCAGGAACTGTTCGGGGATTTCCGGTGCGTTCAGGCAGAGCAGGGCGTGTCCGCCAGGGCGCAGCAGCTCGGGCAGGCGGCGCACCAGGCGCGGCCAGTCCTTGTTCGCCACGAAGCTGCCTTTCTGGTGACTCGGCGGATCGGCGATCACCAGGCCGTAGGGCCCCATGCGTGTGACCTTGCCCCAGGAACTGAACAGGTCGTGCGCGAGGAACTTGGCACCGCTGGTGATGCCGTTGAGCTGGTGATTCTGCTGTCCGGTGGTGAGCGCGCCCTGGGACATGTCGAGGTTCACCACTTCCTTGGCGCCACCTTGCAGTGCCGCCACCGAGAAGGCGCAGGTGTAGGCGAACAGGTTGAGCACCTTGTGGCCCTGCGCGTGCGCGCGCACCCAGCGCCGGCCTTCGGCCATGTCCAGGAACAGGCCGTGGTTCTGGCCGCGCTGCAGGTTGATGCGGTGCCTCGCGCCGTCTTCCGTGACCACATGCGACTCGGGCACGCTGCCGGCCAGCACCGTGGCGTCGCTGCGGCCCTCGTGCCGCGTCTGCAGCACGGCGTTGAGCGGCTGGTCGGGGGCGGTCTGCGCTTGCCGCCTCAGCAGCGCCTCGGTCAGCGCGGTCGTTTCGGCCGACGTGACTTCTCCGAACCGAGTGACCAGCCACACCGGTGGGAATGCGTCCAGCGTCCACGCTTCACAGCCTGGAAACAGGCCGCCACGGCCGTGGAACAGCCGCTGCGCGTCGGCGGGCATGTGCGCGTTGGCGATCGTGTCGAGCAAGGCTTGCATGGGGGTGTTCGCGTCAGTCGCCGAAGGATGCGCCCAGCGGCGCCAGCGCGTGGCGGCGGCGCGCCTGGGCGCAGGCGTCGCTGCCCTCTTCGAACTCGCGGCAGGGGTTGGGGCGCCATTCGTAGATGCCGCAGGTGGCTTTTTCGCCTATCTTTCCGCACAGCGCAGCGCAGCGCGGGCTGGCGTGGTCGGTGCCGCGCATCCTGGCTGTGTGGTCCGTGACTGGAACCCACAGGCCGTCGGGCACGGTGCCGCCTTGCGCCTGGGCCTCCAGCACCGAGAAGTCCACACGAAAGCTGGCGCAGCAGGCACCGCAGGAGGTGCAGTGGCTCATGCGCTGGTGCTGCGCGCCACTCGGGCAATGCGTTGCAACAGGCGCTGGCGAATGAGGCCGCTCACCGGGCGGATGGCATACCAGTAAGGTGCGAAGCGGCGGCGCTGTTCGTCTGTGGGGCAGTGCACGCGGGTGTGGGTGACCAGACGGCAGCCGTGATCACCCACCGGCTCGACGCAGACGTTCAGCAGCAGCCGGGGCTGGTCGGTCATCGCCGTGAATGCGACGGCATCGGCCACCGGGCGCAGGCCGTAGTCCAGTTGCCAGAACTGGCCGACCAGACCGAAAACCACCTCCCGACCGGGCGTCTGACCGAGGCAGGTGAAGCTGTGAAAACCGAACGCTTGGGGTGGCAGTGTGTTGTGCGAAAGGCCAAGCCCGCGCAGCAGCCGACCGGGCAGCTCGCGCAAGGCAATTGCCTTGGCGATCAATGGGTCCTCTGCGCTCAGGCTGGGCACGATGCTGGCATAGGCCTGTGCCGGGGAGACGCCATTCGGCATCAGTTCATGCCGCTCGGCGAACTGCCATTCGGGCAGCAGTCGGTTCATCAGTTCCATGGGATGTCCTTGCGGTGACCTCTTAGGAAAACGCCATTCACAGCTCTTTCGAGTACATGATGGCGCCGTTGTAGTGGGTCATTCGGTCGTACAGACGGCGAGCAGTCTGGTTGTTTTCGAAGGTCGTCCAATACACCCGTGAACAGCCTGCGGATCGCGCTTCGGCGTACACCCTTTCGATCAACGCACGTCCAATGCCTTGACCTCTTACCGAGGCCGACGCGAACAGGTCTTGCAGGTAACAGACGTCATGCAAACGGGTGGTGCTGGGGTGGTAGACGGTGTGCACCAACCCGACAACTTGCTCATTCATCATCGCCACAAACGCCTTGACTGGATCGGACGCAATGAAGAACCGGTCCCAGGTCTGGCGCGTGATGGCTTCATCCAGTGCCGTTGGCCCTTCACGTCCGTAGAAGGCGTTGTACCCATCCCAGAGATAGCGCCATTGCCCATGGTCACCCAGGGCAATGGGCCGTACCAAAACAGCGGGAGTGATCAAGCCAGCTTGCCCAGCAGCAGGTACTCCATCAGCGCCTTTTGCGCGTGCATGCGGTTTTCAGCTTCGTCCCAGACCACGCTTTGTGGTCCATCGATCACCTCGGCCATCACCTCTTCACCGCGGTGGGCGGGCAGGCAGTGCATGAAGAGGGCATCGGGTCTGGCCGCGGCCATCATGGATTCGTCCACGCACCACTGCGCAAACGCGGTGCGGCGCACTTCGTTCTCCGCCTCAAAGCCCATGCTGGTCCAGACGTCGGTGGTGACCAGATCGGCGCCGGCGCAGGCCTCGCGCGGGTCCTTGAAGACCTTGTAGCAATTGCGGTTGCTGATGCCGGCGAGCACTGGGTCAACTTCGTAGCCGCTGGGCGTGCTCACGTGCACCGTGAAGCCCAGCAGCTCGGCCGCCTGCAGCCAGGTGTTGGCCATGTTGTTGCCGTCGCCCACCCAGGCCACCACCTTGCCGCGTATCGCATCCAGTGGCAGGCCGCTGGCGGCCGGACGGTGTTCGGCCAGAGTGAACAGGTCGGTGAGGATCTGGCAGGGATGAAATTCGTTGGTCAGCCCGTTGATCACCGGCACGCGCGAGTGCTCGGCAAAGCGCTCCAGCTTGCTCTGCTCGTAGGTGCGGATCATCACCAGATCGACCATGCGACTGATGACCTTGGCGCTGTCTTCGATCGGTTCTGCGCGGCCGAGCTGGCTGTCGCCGGTGGTCAGGTGAACCACCGAGCCGCCGAGCTGGTACATGCCCGCTTCGAAACTCACGCGGGTGCGGGTGCTGGCTTTTTCGAAGATCAGCGCCAGCGTGCGGTCGGGGTCAGCGAACGGCTGGTGTTTTTCGAAGGCCTTGAACTTCTGCTTGATGAAGGTGGCGCGCTGGAACAGGTAGCCATACTCGTCAGCGCTGAGGTCTTTGAACTGCAGGTAGTGCGGGATGGTCATGGGGTCATCAGGTTTTCAATGGGGCGGTGAGCAGCGCGGCAGGCGAGGCCAGCGCGGAACTCGCTTTGCCAGGCCGCTGCTGGCGCCCCATTGAGGGGGTGACGCGAAGCGGCGCGAGGTGGGCACTACTCGGCCAGGAAGGTGGTGATGAGCGGCAGCAGGATGTCAGCGACCTGGTCGGCTTCGGCCTCGGTCATGATCAGCGGCGGCACGATCCGGATCACGCTGTCGGCCGTGACCGAGATCAGCAGGCCAGCGTCGGCTGCGCGCTGCGTCAGCACGCCGCAGGGTTTGGCCAGCTCGATGCCCAGCATCAGGCCGTGGCCACGGACATCGCGCACGCCGGGGTGCTCCATCAAAGCGGTTGCGAACCGGGTTTTCAGTCGCGTGCCCACCCGCTCTGCGTTGGCCAGCAGGCCGTCTTCTTCGATGATGCGGATGGTTTCCACACCCGCTCGCATGGCCAGCGGGTTGCCACCGAAGGTGGTGCCGTGGTTGCCGGGTGCAAAAATGTTCGCGGCCTTGGGGCCAGCCACGACCGCGCCGATCGGCACGCCCGATCCCAGGCCTTTGGCCAGGGGCATCACGTCGGGCAGGATGCCGGCCCACTGATGGGCAAACCATTTGCCGGTGCGGCCCATGCCGCACTGCACCTCGTCGATCATCATCAGCCAGTCGTTGGCGTCGCACAGCGCGCGCAGGCCTTGCATGTAGTCCACCGTCATGGGATTCACGCCGCCTTCGCCCTGGATGGCCTCGAAAAACACCGCGACCACGTTCGGGTTGCCTGCCGTGGCCTTCTTCAGCGCCGCCAGGTCGTTGGCCGGCACGCGGATGAAGCCTTCGACCAATGGGCCGAACCCGGCCTGGATCTTGGGATTGCCGGTGGCCGAGAGGGTGGCGATGCTGCGGCCGTGGAAGGCCTTTTCGTAGACCACGATCTCTGGGCGCTCAATGCCCTTGTCGTGACCAAACTTGCGCGCCAGCTTCAGCGCCGCCTCGTTCGCCTCCAGGCCGGTGCTGCAGAAGAACACATTGCTCAGCCCCGAGCGCTCCACCAGCATCTGCGCCAGACGTTCCTGGTCGGGCACGTGGTAGTAGTTGCAGCAGTGGATCATCTTGGCCACCTGGTCCTGCAAGGCAGGCACCAGCTTGGGGTGCGCGTGGCCCAGGGTGTTGACCGCAATGCCGGCCAACGCGTCCAGATACACCTTGCCATTCGTATCCCACACGCGGCATCCATGGCCGTGCGTGAGCGCGATCGGCAGGCGGCCGTAGGTGTTCATGACGTGCGGCGAGGCCACGGGATTCAGGGCAGCGTTCATGGGGGACTCCGGTGCAGGCATGAAAAACGAATCGGCTCAACGTGGCCAGGAGCCGGTTGAGCCGTCAAAAAGCGATTCTAGAGGCAGGTGCCGGCCCGATCCTTGCTGTCTGCACATCACAGCGATGCAGAGACCCAGGGACTTGCACGGACCGCAGCCGGAAATGAACGAGCCGCTGCAACGCGAGGTGTGGTGGAGCGCGGGTTTTCCCTGATCGCAGGTCTTATATAAGATAGAATACCTGAGACGGTCTTGTCGAGTGATCCTCGGCCAGCAACCCACTCTGCGCCCCATCCCGAGGCTCTCCATCGATGGCCCCCACCCAAGCCAAACAAGTGTTCATCCAGGGCGTGACCGCCAGTGGCCGCACCTTTCGCCCAAGCGACTGGGCGGAGCGACTGGCGGGCGTGATGAGCCCGTTTCGCCCTGGCGGCGCCAGCAGTCCGGGCAGTCACCTGAGCTATTCGCCCTGGTGCGTGCCCAACACCATCAACGGCATCAAGTGCGTGGTGGTGCATACCGATCTGCGCGAGGCTGAGCCCATGGCCTGGGATTTCGTCATGCACTTTGCGCGCGATAACCAGTTGCAGGTGGTTGAAGGCTGCCTGTTGCCGGACCGACCCGCCTGAGCTTTCGTTTGGCCGCTGGCTGCGCAGGTGCTATAAGAAGAACTCATTCACTTTAGAGGAGTTCGTCGCATGGCCGTCGCCAAAATCATCGAAATCATCTCGGGCAGCAAGAAGAGCTTTGACGATGCCATGAAGCAGGGCATTGAGCGGGTTAACGACAGCGTGACCGAGGTAACTGGTGCCTGGATCAAGGATCAGCGCGTGGTGGTGACCAAGGGATCGGTTACCGAGTACCGCGTGGTGATGAAGGTCACCTTCATCGTGAAAGACAAGGCACCAGCCCGCAAGAAGTGAAGCCCGATCCGGAAACAGAAAAGCCGTCTTGCGACGGCTTTTTTGCTTTTGCTGGCAGCGCACCCGTTTCAAACGGCAGACCCACGTGGGTCCGGGCTGTGGGCTTGACGCGGTGGTCAGGCCCGTGGGGCGTCAGGCGGAGGCGGTGGCCAATGCCTTGACTTTGGAGGACAGGCGGCTCTTGTCGCGCGCTGCCTTGTTCTTGTGGAAGATGCCCTTGTCGGCCACGATGTCCACAACCTGTTGCATCTTGGCAAACAGTTCGGTGGCCTTGACCTTGTCGCCGGCCAGCACGGCCTTTTCGACGTTCTTCACCACGGTGCGGTATTTGGAGCGCAGCGAGGTGTTGGCTGCGTTGAGCTTGACGTCCTGACGGGCGCGCTTGCGACCCGAGGCAAGTCGGGGGTTCTTTTTCTTCGGCTTGGTGGCCATGATGTGTTTCCTTTGGTGTTTGGGGATGATGCCAGCAAAGCCCGCGATTCTACCATCCAAGTGCTGGCGGTGCAGGGGCGTGCAGGGCGGGCGCGGAGTCGGCTGGCTCGGGCCACGACCTGCGCCTCACCTCCCGCGGGCGAGGGGTAAGACGCGAGAGGCAGCGCAAGGGGGTGGTTAAACTCCGGCGGTGTCGCTGTTCAAATCCGCCTCCCTGGTCTCGCTGCTGACGCTGGCTTCGCGCATCACCGGGCTGGTGCGCGAGCTGCTCATGGCCGCCACGTTTGGCGCCAGCGCGCTCACCGATGCGTTCAACGTCGCCTTCCGCATTCCGAATCTGCTGCGCCGTTTGTTCGCTGAGGGCGCGTTCAGTCAAGCTTTTGTGCCGGTGCTGGCCGCCACGCGCGAGAAAGACGGCGATGCCTCCACCCGGGAACTGATCGACCAGATCGCCACCGTGCTGGCCTGGGCCTTGACGGCCACCTGCGTGATCGGCGTGGCCGCCGCGCCGGTGCTGGTCTGGGTCATGGCCAGCGGCCTGAAACAGAGCCCCGAGGGTTTCGACGCGGCGGTGTTCATGACGCGCTGGATGTTTCCCTACATCGGCTTCATGTCCATGGTGGCACTCTCTGCTGGCATCCTGAACACCTGGAAGCGCTTTGCCGTGCCGGCGGCCACGCCGGTGCTGCTCAACCTGGCCATGATTGCCGCTGCCTACTGGGGAGCGCCCTGGTTCGCCGAGCTGGGTATCGAGCCGATCTATGCGATGGCTGGCGGCGTGATGCTGGGCGGTTTGTTGCAGCTGGGTGTGCAGATCCCTGTTTTGCACCGGCTGGGCCTGCTGCCGCGCATCCGACTGCGCTGGTCGTCGCTGCGCAGCGCCTGGAACCACCCGGGCACCCGGCGCGTGACCACGCTCATGTTGCCGGCGCTGCTGGGCGTGAGCGTGGCGCAGATCTCGCTGCTGATCAACACCCAGATTGCCTCGCACCTGGTCACCGGCAGCGTGAGCTGGCTGACCTACGCCGATCGGCTCATGGAATTCCCCACCGCCATGCTCGGCGTGGCACTGGGCGTGGTGTTGCTGCCGCAGCTGGCAGCGGCCCAGGGCGCCAATGACGCCGCCCGGTACAGCGGCCTGCTCGACTGGGGCTTGCGGCTGGTGGTGCTGCTGGCCGTGCCGTGTGCGGTGGCGCTGCTGACCTTTGCCAAACCGCTGGTAGCAGTGCTTTACCACTACGGCCGCTTCACGGATCACGACGTGCAGCAGACGTCGGTGGCGCTCATGGGCTATGGCGCTGGCCTGGTGGGCCTGATCGCGATCAAGGTGCTGGCACCGGGCTTTTATGCGCGGCAAGACATCCGCACCCCGGTGAAGATCGCCATCGTGGTGCTGGTGCTCACCCAGTGTCTCAATTTGGTGCTGGTGCCGCTGCTGGCCCACGCCGGCCTGGCGTTGGCGATTGGCATCGGGGCGATGGTCAATGCGTCCTGGCTGCTGATTGGCCTCATGAGCAGAGGGGCCTACACGCCATCGCCTGGCTGGGCGCGTTTCGGCTTGCAGGTGGTGGCGGCCAGTGCCATGCTGGCGGTGTACCTGATGTGGGTGGCATCGGCCCAGAACTGGCTGTCCTTTGACGGCCATGGCCTTCAGCGTGTAGGCTTGACCACCCTGAGCATCATCGGCGCGGTGGTGGTGTACTTCTCGGCTTTGATGCTCTCGGGTGTGAAGTTGCGCCAGTTCATGCGTAAGTGAGGGCCGTCCCGGTCTGGACCCATGTCTTTTGCGTTCGATCTTTCAGCGGCCACGCCGCTGGGTTATTTCGCCGCCCTGGTCGGGGACGACGACAGCTTGCCGCTGCTGGAGGCCGCCGCGTCCATTGCGCAGGACGAATACCCCGAGCTCGACGTGCAGCAGGTGCTGGGCGATGTGGACCAGCTGCTCGCCCGCGTAAAGCGGCGCAGCGCAGAAGCCACCGATCCGCTGCAGCGTCTGCGGGTGCTCAACCAGTTCTTCTTTCGCGACATGGGCTTTGGCGGCAACGTCAACAACTACTATGATCCGGACAACAGCTACGTCAATGTGCTGCTCAAGACGCGGCGCGCGATCCCGATCACGCTGGCCGTGCTGTGGCTGGAGCTGGCCCAGGGCCTGGGGCTGAAAGCCCGAGGCGTCAACTTCCCCGGGCATTTCATGGTCAAGGTCAACCTGCCCAATGGCCAGGTGGTGATCGATCCGTTCACGGGCCAGTCGCTGAGTCGTGAAGACCTGTCCGAACGGCTGGAGCCCTACAAGCGGCGCAACGGCCTGGTGGACGAGTTCGACGTGCCGGTGGGGTTGTACCTGCAGGCGGCAGGGCCGCGCGAAATCCTGGGGCGCATGCTGCGCAACCTCAAGGAAGTGCACCGCACCCAGGAAGACTGGCTGCGCCTGATCGCGGTGCAGGACCGCCTGCTCATCCTGCTGCCCGACGCGTGGGTCGAGTACCGCGACCGCGGACTGGCGTGGGCCGAAATGGGCGACAACCGGCTGGCGGTGAGCGATCTCGAGATCTATGTGGCTCAGACCGACGATGCGCTCGACCGCAATGCCATCGAGCAGCGCTTGCTGGAACTGCGGCGCGAGTTGAACTGAACTGAGACCACCCGGTGGGGTTTCAGGTTGTAAGCTTTGTTGACGCAGACCAGTCGACTCCTGATGATGAAAGACCGTCCGACGTTTGGGCGCTTTGTCTCAACGTTTCCAACCATTCATGTCATGCTCATTTTTCTCAAACGCCTCGTCGCCTCCGTTCTCATTCCTTGCGTCGCTCTGGCCGGCCTGCCGCTGACGGCCCAGGCAGGTATCGTCAGCACCGAGCAGGCCATGACCGCAGACGCGGCCGATGCCAACCGCGACCGCGTGACCAGCTTTCTGAGCCGCGACGATGTGCGCGCCGAGTTGCAGGCGCAGGGTCTGAGCACCACTGACGCGGTGGCCCGCGTGCAGGCGATGTCGGATGCCGAAGTCGCCCAGCTGGCGCAACGCGTGGATCAGGCGCCGGCCGGCGCGGGTGTGGTCGGGGTGCTGTTCAGCATCTTCGTGATCCTGCTGATCACCGACATCCTGGGTTTCACCAAGGTCTTCCCGTTCACCCGTGCCATTCGCTGACTCCACGACGCGACCGCTACGGTCGCCGCGCACCACCCCCGCCCTGGCGGGGGTTTTGCTTTCTGCGCTGCTGCTGACGGCTTGCGCCACTGCGCCCTCGGTCGCGGTGTTCGAGCAGGGCTGGTCGGCACGCTGGCCCGAGCGCGTGCTGCTGGAGCGGGTGCCTTTTTTTCCGCAGGACGACACGCTGTGCGGCCCCACCTCGCTGGCCATGGTGGCCCAGGCGGCAGGCAGCAGCGTCACGCCTGAGGCGCTCACGCCCCAGGTCTACCTGCCAGGTCGGCAGGGCAGCTTGCAGATCGAGATGCTGGCCGCCACGCGGCGCCAAGGACTGGTGCCGTATCTGCTGGAACCTCGGCTGTCGGCGCTGCTCGACGAGGTGGCCTCAGGTGCGCCGGTGCTGGTGCTGCAAAACCTGTCGCTGCCGATGGTGCCGCAGTGGCACTACGCGGTGGTGATCGGCTACGACCGCGCGGCGCAAACCGTCATCTTGCACTCGGGCACCACGCCGCGGCTGGTGCTGCCCCTGTCGACCTTTGAACTCACCTGGGCACGCTCGGACCGCTGGGCAGCGCGGGTGACCGCGCCCGACCGGCTGCCGGCCACGGCCGAGGCCGACCGCTGGGCGGCGGCGCTCGCGCCCCTGGAACGGGTCGACCCGGCTGCTGCCGGGCTCGGCTGGCGCACCGCACTCTCGCGCTGGCCCGACCACCGCATCAGCCTGCTCGGCCTGGGCAACAGCGCGTATGCACAAGGCCAGCGGGCTGCTGCCGCAGCCGCTTACGTCGCGGCGGTGCAGGCCCACCCCGATTTCGCCGACGCCTGGAACAACCTCGCCCAGGTGCGGCTGGAGCAGGGCGACCGTGCAGCAGCGGCAGAGGCTATCGATCGCGCGCTGGCCCTGGGTGGTCCTCGCTTGAGCGAATACCAGCGCCTGCAGCGCCGCATTGCCATGCCGTGATCCCAAAGCCGTCCACAATCGGGCTTTGCCTGAGGACGCAACATGACACGTGTGATGCTGGTGGGAGCCACCGGGCTGGTGGGCAGCCGCGTGCTTGCCCAAGCCCTGACCCACGATGCGGTGACGCAGCTGGTGGCGCCCACTCGGCGCCCCTTGGCGACCCACCCCAAGTTGCTCAATCCCGATGTGAGCTTCCATCGCCTGCCAGAGGAGGCCGAATGGTGGGCTGTGGACGCTGTGATCTGCACCCTGGGCACCACCATCGCCAAGGCCGGCAGCAAGCCGGCCTTCTACCAGGTGGATCACGACCTGCCGCTGCGCGTCGGGCAGCTGGCGCTGGCTCACGGTGCGCGCGCCTACGCGCTCAACTCCGCGCTGGGTGCCGACGTGCAGTCGCGGGTGTTTTACTCCCGCACCAAGGGTGAACTGGAGCGCGACCTGCTGGCGCTTGGTTACCCCTCGCTCACCTTCGTGCGCCCGGGGCTGATCGGCGGCGAGCGCAACGAATCGCGCCCGGCCGAGCAGTTCGGTATCACCGTATCGACATGGTTGCGACCGCTGTTGCCGTCCCGCTACCGCGTGGTGCCGGCCGCGCGCATTGCTCAGCACTTGCTGCAGGCCGCACTCGCCGCGAGGCCGGGTGTGCAGGTGGTGATGCCCGAGCAGATGGTTTGAGCGCCGGGGCGGCCTGGTGGGTCAGGGAGCCAGGCGGCCGGTACGGCTGCGCCATGCGATGGCCAGGAGCGCCAGCAGGCCAAAGCCCATGCCTGCCATGAAGGTGCTCGGTGCACCCAGCCGGTCCCACAGCCAGCCCGCCAGGCCACTGGCCACCAGCAAGGCCATGCCGCACACAAGGTTGAACATGCCGTAGGCGGTGCCGCGTAAGTCGGCGGGTGCGGCGTTGGCTACCAAGGTGGCAAGAAGGCCTTGAGTGAGCGCCATGTGCAGGCCCCACAAGGCCACGCCGGCCCAGAACACCGCGCCGTGGTCGCTCCACGCCAGCAGGCCGTCGGCGGCGATCAGCACCATCAGGCCGGCGATCAACACCTTGGTGTGGCTCACAGCGTCAGACAGTCTGCCCAGCGGGTAGGCCCCCAGCGAAAAAACCAGGTTCAGCACGATCAGCACCAGCGGCGCCGCGGCCAGCGGCAGCCCGCCTTGTTGTGCGCGCAGCACCAGAAAGGCCTCGCTGAAGCGCGCCAGCGTGAACACCGCGCCGATGCCCACTACCCACCAGTAGACGCCCGAGAGGCGCCTGAGGTTCGCTCGGCTAATGGGGCTCACGCGCGCCGCCGCCGGGGCGCGCTCGGGCTCCTGCACCCCCCACAACAGCAGGGCCACGCACAGCACGGCCGGCACGCAGGCGGCCCAGAACACCGCGCGAAAGTCGTTGGCCCAGAGCAGCATCAGGGTCATGGCGAAAAGCGGACCGATGAAGGCTCCGGCGGTGTCCAGCGATTGGCGCAGGCCGAACGCGGCGCCACGCATCTCGGGAGGTGCCAGGTCGGCCACCAGCGCATCGCGCGGTGCGCCGCGGATTCCCTTGCCCACCCGGTCGAGCAGGCGCGCGGTCACGATCAGGCCCATGCCACCGGCCAGCGCAAACAGGGGTTTGGACAGCGCGCCCAGGCCGTAACCCAGCACGGCCAGCGGTTTGCGGCGACCCCACCAGTCGCTGAGCACGCCAGAAAACACTTTGACCAAGAGTGCGGTGGCTTCAGCTGCGCCTTCGAGCAGGCCGATGGTGAGCATGCTCGCGCCGAGCACGGTGGCCATGAAGACGGGCAGCAAGCTGTGAATCGCTTCGGATGACACGTCCATCAGCAGGCTGACAAAACCCAGCACCCAGATGCTCCGGGGCAGGAGGCGACGCGGGCTGGCGTCGCTCACAGAATCCTCAGGCGACGGTGACAGCCGCGCCTTCGCTACGCTCGGCGATGGTGCCGATCTCGTGCACCGTTTCGCCCAGTTCACGCAAGGTCGCGGCGCAGGCGGCTGCTTCTTCGGCGGCGATCACCACCACCATGCCGATGCCGTTGTTGAAGGTGCGGTTCATCTCGATGTCGTCGATGCCGGCGGTCTTCTGCAGCCAGGCGAACAGCTCGGTCTGCGGCCAGCTGCCCTTCTTCAGATGTGCGGCCGTGCCGTCGGGCAACACGCGCGGAATGTTTTCCAGCAAGCCGCCGCCGGTGATGTGGGCCAGCGCCTTGACGGGGTGCTTGGCCAGCGTGGCCAGCACGTTTTTCACATACAACCGCGTCGGCTTCATGATGGCCTGCCTGAAAGGCTGGCCGTCCAGCGTGGCGGGCAGGTTGACCCCGGCGCGCTCGATGCATTTGCGCACCAGCGAGAAGCCGTTGGAGTGCACGCCGTGCGAGGCCAGGCCCAGCACCACGTCGCCGGGCTTCACATCCTTGCCGGTGAGGATCTTGCTTTTCTCGACCGCGCCAACGCAAAAGCCCGCCAGGTCGTATTCGCCCGCCGGGTACATGCCGGGCATTTCGGCCGTCTCGCCGCCGATCAGTGCGCAACCGCTCAGCTCGCAGCCGGTCGCGATGCCGCCAACCACCGCCGCGGCCGTGTCCACATCGAGCTTGCCGCAGGCGAAGTAGTCCAGAAAAAACAGCGGCTCGGCCCCTTGCACCAGCACGTCGTTCACGCTCATGCCCACCAGGTCGATGCCCACGGTGTCGTGCATGTTCCATTCAAATGCCAGCTTGAGCTTGGTGCCCACGCCATCGGTGCCGCTCACCAGCACCGGCTCCTGGTAGCGCTTGGGCACCTCGAACAGCGCGCCGAAGCCGCCGATCCCGGCCATCACGCCCTCGCGCATGGTCTTTTTGGCCAGCGGCTTGATGCGCTCGACCAGCGCGTCACCGGCATCGATGTCGACGCCGGCGTCTTTGTACGAGAGAGGGGTGGGGAGGCTGGAGGTCATGTTGGGCGGTCCTGGCGAACGGGGCCAGACGCGGGGTTGCGGCTGCGGGCAGCCTGTTTCAGGGCGGAGCGGGTGCGAGGAATAGAATTTGCTCCTGATTTTAAGGGCCGCGTCCCCGCGGCCATCGAACCTTCATGACCTTCACCCCCACCCAGATCCGCGCCGCTTCCTGGGCCGCCATTGCGGTGCTGTCCTGGCTGCTGCTGGTGATGCTGGCGCCGGTGATCATGCCGTTTCTGCTGGCGGCGGTGCTGGCCTACGCGCTGCACCCGCTGGTCGAGCTGCTGCATGCGCGCCGCATCCCGCGCTGGCTGGGCGCTGGCCTGGCGATCACCCTGCTGATGCTGGTGCTCGCGGCGGTGCTGCTGCTGATCGTGCCGGTCATCACCAAACAGGTGCCACTGCTCAAGGAGCAGGTGCCCGCTTTGCTCGAACGACTCAACGACTCCCTGTTGCCGATCGCTGCGCGCTTCGGCATCGACCTTCAGGTGGATGTGGTCATGGTGCGCGACTGGCTGCGCCAGCTCGTCGCTGGCCACGAGGGCGAACTGGTGCAGGGGCTGCTCTCGTCCCTGCGCATTGGCGGCAGCGCCCTGGCGGCGGTGTTTGGCAACCTGGTGCTCATGCCCATCGTGGCCTACTACCTGCTGCTGGACTGGGCCCGCCTGGTCGAGCGCGTCAAAGGTCTGATTCCGCCGCGCTGGCGCGCCGGGGTGCAGAGTTTTCTGGACGAGACCGACGAGGTGCTGGGCCAATACCTGCGTGGCCAGCTGCTGGTGATGGGAGTGCTCGCCGTGTTCTACACCGTGGCGCTGGCCTTGGTGGGGCTGAAGCTGGCCCTGCCCATCGGGGTCTTCACGGGCCTCGCGGTGTTCGTGCCCTACCTGGGCTTTGGCCTGGGTCTGATCATGGGCCTGCTGGCGGCGGTGTTGCAGTTTCAGGCCTTGCTGGGTGTGGTGCTGGTGGGCGTGGTCTACGTGGTGGGACAGACCGTGGAGAGCCTGTACGTGACACCGCGCCTGCTGGGCGAGCGCATCGGCCTGCACCCGATTGCGGTGATTTTTGCGCTGCTGGCGTTTGGCCACCTGTTTGGTTTTGTGGGCGTGCTGATCGCGCTGCCGGCCAGCGCCGTGCTGCTGGTGGCGATCCGCCGCGCCAAGGCGAGCTATCTGGCGAGTGAGCTTTACCAGGAGGGCTCGCCGGTGCCATCGCCCCTGGCCATCGCCGCCCCCCCTCGCGACAGCGACTCGGACCGCACCACATGACCACCGGCGCCCCACCGCCCATGAAGCAGCTCGCGCTGGACATCGGCCTGGCGCCCACGCCCACGCTGGAGAGTTTTGTGCCGGCGGGCAATGAGGCGGTGCTGGATCACCTCAAGCTCTGGGCCGGCAACCCCTTGCGCTCACCCGTGCCCACCTTTCTCTGGGGCGAGAGCGGCAGCGGCAAGACGCATTTGCTGCGCGCGGTGCGCGAATCGCTGCGCGACCAAGGCGCGCGCGTCGGCTGGATCGATGCCAGCACCCTGCACCCGGCCGATTACGACGAGCACTGGGACGCGGTGCTGCTTGACGATTGCCAGCTCTACACCGCCGACCAGCAGGCCGCTGCCTTCAACTGGTTTGTCAATGCCCAGAGCCCGGCCCACGGCCCGGCGCGCTGGGTGCTCGCCGCCGCCGACCGCCCGCCAGCCGACCTGAAGCTGCGCGAAGACCTGCGCACCCGCCTCGGCTGGGGCCATGTGTTTCAGCTGCTGGCACTGGGCGAGACCGAGCGCCGCGCCGTGCTGCGCCGCGCCGCCGACGAGCGCGGCCTGTTCCTGAGCGACGAGGTGATGGACTTCATGCTCAACCGCTTCGCCCGCGATCTGTCCAGCCTGATGGCGCTGCTGCTGCAGCTCGACGCTTACGGGCTGCGCACCAAGCGCGCCGTCACTATTCCGCTCATCAAGTCCATGCTGGACAACGATTGACCTACCTGCAAGCCCGGTGACCCGGTGCTTCGCTCAACCCGCTTTCATGTCTGCCTCTTCCGTGCGCCTTGCCCTGTTTGATCTCGACCACACGCTGCTGCCGCTGGACTCCGACCACGCCTGGGGCACCTTCACCGTGGAGCTGGGCTGGCGCGATGCGGAGACCCACAGCCGCGCCAACGACGCTTTTTATGAGCAGTACAAAGCCGGCACGCTGGACATCGCCGAGTACGTGCGCTTTGCCACCAGCGCAGCGCGCGAACACGGCAAGACGCGTGCCGACCAGGCCCACGCGCGCTTCATGGAGCGGGTGATCCGTCCGGCCATGCAGCCGCAGGCGCTGGAACTGGTGAGAGCCCACCAGGCTGCGGGCGACACGGTGATCATCGTCACCGCGACCAACGAATTTGTCACCCGCCCCATCGCCCAGGCCTTTGGTGTGGACGAGCTGATCGCCATTGAGCTTGAGCGAGATGCTCAGGGCGAGCCCACCGGCGAAATCCGGGGCACGCCCTCGTTTCGAGAGGGCAAGGTGGCGCGTGTGGAACAATGGCTGGTTTCACGCGGCCTGTCCTGGGACCGTGTGACGCACAGCAGTTTTTACAGCGACTCGATCAACGATCTGCCGCTGCTGGAGAAAGTGCACCAGCCCGTGGCCACCAACCCGGACCAGCGCCTCAGCGCCATCGCCACCGAACGCGGCTGGCGCATCCTGAACCTATTCGAATGATCAAGAAATTTTTTGACAAGCTGCTGGGCAAAGCCAGTGGCGGCAAATCGGCCCCGGCTCCGAAGTTTGGCAAACGCGAAGACGTGCCCGTGGAGGTGCACGGCATCGACCGCAGCCTGGTGGACCAGCGCGCGCTCGACGTGGTGCACACCCTCAAACAAGGCGGCTTCGAGGCCTACATCGTGGGTGGCGCGGTGCGCGACCTGCTGCTGGGCCTGCGCCCCAAAGACTTCGACGTGGCCACCAGCGCCACGCCCGAGCAGGTGAAAAGCCTGTTTCGCCGCGCCTTCATCATCGGCCGGCGCTTTCGCATCGTGCACGTGGTCTATGGCCGCGGGCGCGACAACGAGGTGATCGAGGTTTCCACCTTCCGCGCCTATCTCGACAGCGCCGACGCCGATCAGGTCAAAGGGAACGAGCGCACCAGCAAAGGCCAGCTCGCCGGCATGACGCACGCCGTGGACGCCAGCGGCCGCGTGCTGCGCGACAACGTCTGGGGCCCGATCGAGCAAGACGCCGCCCGGCGCGACTTCTCCATCAACGCCATGTACTACGACCCCGAGTCGCAGATCGTGGTCGACTTCCACCACGGCATCCGCGACGCGAAGAAAAAAACGCTGCGAATGATTGGCGACGCCGCCACCCGCTACCGCGAAGACCCGGTGCGCATCATCCGCGCCGTGCGTTTTGGCGCCAAGCTCAGCCACCTCGGGTTCGGTTTCGACGCCAAGACGCTCGCACCCCTGGCCTCGTCGCGCAACCTGCTGGCCGATGTGCCGCAAAGCCGCCTGTTCGATGAGATGCTCAAGCTGCTGCAGACCGGCCATTCGCTCGACAGCGTGGCCCAGCTGCGCCAGGTCGGGCTGGATACCGGCATCTACCCGCTGCTCGACGTGGTGGTGCAGCGCGCCGACGACCCGTTTGTGAAGCTCGCGCTGCAGGACACCGACCGCCGCGTGGGCGAAGGCAAGCCGGTGGCGCCGAGTTTCCTGCTCGCCTGCGTGTTGTGGTCCGATGTTCGCTCAGGCTGGCAACAGCGCCTGCAACCGCGTGGCAACCAGCGCCCGCCCGCGCCCGTGGCCGCACTGCTCGACGCGGTGGACGACGTGTTTGAAAACCGCATCGGTGATGTGTCTGGCCGCGGCAAGCTCGGCGCCGACATGCGCGAAATCTGGCTCATGCAGCCGCGCTTCGACAAGCGCGTGGGCAACGGCCCGTTCAGCCTGGTCGACCAGCCGCGCTTTCGCGCCGGCTTCGACTTCCTGCGCCTGCGCGCGCAAGTCGGCGAGGTGGAAGAAGAACTGGCGCACTGGTGGGAGACCTTCCAGAACGTGAGCGACGCCATGCGCGAAGACATGGTTGACGCGCAGCGCAGCAACCAGCCTGGCCGCGGCGCCGGCGGCTCGCGCAGCCGCCGCGTCAAACCGACCGACGCCGATCACCCGGCGAATGCAGCCAGCGCGCCAAACGACGACCCACGCTTCCGCTCCGCAGACGGCGACAAAGCCCCGGCTCCGCGCCCCACCCCAGCCCGTTCTTACGGCAGCGCGTTCGCACCCGACGAAGAGGACGCCGACGACACCGAGACCAGTGACGATGGTGCCGGTGGCGACGGTGCCGCCGCAGCCCCGGCCAAGAAGCGCCGCCGTCGCCGCCGCAAGCCGTCTGGTGGTGGAGGTGCCGGCGGCGGATCGGGAGAAGGTGGACCCGCTCCGGCAGCCGACTGACATGACCCGGGCAGAGCGCCTCGCGCGGCCCGAGGTGCTGGCCTATGTGGGCCTGGGTGCCAACCTGGGCGATGCGCCCCAGGCGGTGCGCGATGCGATCGCCGCCCTGGAGGCCGCGCCCGGCGTGTCGCTCGTGCAGGCCTCCAGCCTCTACCGCAGCGCCCCGGTTGACGCCACCGGCCCCGATTACACCAACGCCGTGGCCTGCATCAGCACCACGCTCACCGCGCCCGCTTTGCTGCGCGCCTTGCAGACCATCGAAGACACCGCCGGCCGCGAGCGACCCTACCGGAACGCCCCGCGCACGCTGGACCTGGATCTGCTGCTTTACGGCAGCGCCCACATCGCCTCGCCCGACCTCACGGTGCCGCACCCGCGCATGGGGGAGCGGGCGTTTGTGTTGGTGCCATTGAGCCAGGTGGCGCCCGAGCTGGTGGACACAGAGGCCTTGCAAGCCGTTGCGGGGCAGGGTGTAGAACGGCTCGCCGCCACCGATTGACGGGCAGCGGCCATCTCAGGCTGGCAGCGCCGGCGCATCGAGCGGGCTGGCGGTTCCCCCGGCCGCCACCTTGAGCACATGGGTGTAGATCATGGTGGTGGACACATCCGAATGCCCCAGCAACTCCTGCACCGTGCGGATGTCGGTGCCTGCCTGCAGCAAGTGCGTGGCGAAGGAGTGGCGCAGCGTGTGGACGGAAACGTGCTTGGCGATGCCCGCCTGTGCCACGGCCTTCTTCAGCTCTCGATTCAGCCGATCTTCGTAGAGGTGGTGGCGCCGTTCCACGCCGGTCTGCGGGTCAACCGACAACTTGTGCGACGGAAACACCCAGAACCACGCCCAGCTTTCGCCCGCCCGTGGGTATTTGCGCTCAAGCGCGTGAGGCAGAAACACACCGCTTCGTCCGCTGGCGCGATCCTGGCCCCAGACGGCTCTGGCATGGGCCAGCTGCGCCTGTAGCCGTGCCAGCAGCGACTTGGGCAGCATCACCACCCTGTCTTTGTCGCCTTTTCCGCTGCGCACCACAATGGCGTTGCGGGCGAAATCCACGTCCTTCACCCGCAATCCCAAAGCTTCGCGAAGGCGCAGCCCACTGCCATACAGCAGGGCAGCCATCAGCGCCTCGGTGCCGGCCATCAAGCCCAGAACAGCCTGCACCTCTTGGACCGTCAAAACCACTGGAATGCGCTTGCGTTCCGGCGGCCGACCGATCTGCTGCATCCAGGGCAGTTCCATGCCCAGCACCTGCCGTTACAGAAAAAGCAAAGCGTTGAGCGCCTGCCGGTGGGTAGCGGGTGCCACCTGTTTCTCGTTGGCCAGCATGGTCAGGAAGCCTTTCACCTCCGCCTGCCCCATCTCGCGCGGGTGACGAAAACCGCCGCCGCTGCGTGCCGCCCACAACACAAACGCCTTGGCCCAGTAGACGTAAACCTTCTCGGTCTGTAGGCTGTAATGCAGGTAGCGAACGCGTTCGCGCACCTGATCCAGCAGCCGGGCGGACCGGGGAGGGACCCAGTCGGGTTTGTCGGATCTGTTAAAACTGTTTATGCATACAGTATGAGGCGCTACAGGATTGATTTCAAACACATTTTGGGGATGTCATGAGACTTTGTTTAACGGCAGCGGTTGTGGGTATCCGGCGTTTTGCCGTTTAAATCAAAGTTAGGCGTCATGCAAAACTCCGCGCGCTCCTTCATTTCGATCGGTGCAGACCTCGGTGAACCTGAAGCAAACGCGCTCGCAGATCTGAAGATTCCTCTGTTCAGGCTGCTTTCCGAGTGGGTCAACTCGACACACTGCGCCGCTATTGATGAATACGCTCTTGTCTTGCGTTTCGACGGACGCTTCGCCCAATTCGGGGAGGAAGGCTTAGCACGCCTTCGTTTGGCTAAGGCTCGCAGGTACGTCACCGTCGATATTCAGATACCGGAGGCGGTCTGGAAGCCAATGAATGCCGAAGACTTCAAATCCTATTTGAGCCGTCAGGTCCTGCTTGCCCTCAGGGCCTGCGTCGCGCGCCTCCAAAAGGAGAAGTTCATTGTCGAAGAGCAAGCTCTTTTTGCCCAGGTAGGCATGGCAACGCAAGAGTACATTTCGGCAAAATGACGCCTAACCCTTCCATCGAGGGGATGCCCAAAAGGCTGCGCCTTTTAGTCACCCCTCATGTCAAACGTTAGGCCGCATAACCGGAGATGTGCGTGTGGACCAACCGAAACTACCTTCCTTTCTGCCGCGGCGAAAGATGAGGACTGAACATGCAGTGGCCTGACCTTGACGCAGCGTTTCGCGAGGTTCCCTTGCCGGAGGGCTATCGGTTCCGCCAGCTCAGGCATAGTGACGTTCCAGCCCTTCGTGCGGCAATTGCTGAGTGGCATCCCGATGTCTCCGTAGGCGCTGCCAGTTGCTACCTTGAACAGGACTTCTACGAAACAACCGCTACGTTTGCCGGCGAGACGGAGCGCGATCTCTTGATCGTGCTGGTTTGGAAGGAGGAAGAACTCGTCGGCTTCGTGTCCTGGGATCGCGAGCGCGCCCAGCAGTCCCTGTATGGCCGATTCGGTGTCATCTCCCCGGCTCACCGAGGAGCCAAGCTCTCGACCTGCATGATGCAACTTGGAGAGACGATCGCCCGCGCCATGGGCGCTGGCTTCATCTATACGCTGGCAACGCTGAAGGTTGCGAGCATGCAACTCGCTCTCGAGCGCGCCGGCTATCAGTTGCTCGGGATCGCTCCCGGCTATGACCGCGAGCTCGTGGCGCCGGGAGTCGTTAAACGCGTGTACGAGGCTTGGTATGCGAAAGTACTTGTGCCCGACAGCGAACTGCTTCGCCCAGATCCCACCAAGATGACGCCGAAGACCAGGGAGCTCTTCCAGTTGCTGTTCCCGCACCTCATTCAACCGAACCAGCCGCCAACGAGCGTGCCGAATGCGGCCTAACCCCTCGGTCAACCGGACCCGCTACGGCAGGCAGCGTAAGGCGGGCGCGCAGCGGCTTCGCCACTGTCGCGCGCCCGCCTTACGCCGCCTGCCTCCGCGGGCCGGTTACCTCGAACGTTAGGCAAAAATGAGAATCATCGAATACACTATCGAGCGTTACGACGAGGTATTAGCTCTAATGCAGAAGACGCCAGGTGTCTCTATTCGCGATGCAGACTCACGAGAAGCAACAGCATTTTATCTGACGCGTAATCCTTCATTAAACTTTCTTGCTGAAGAAAACGGAAAAATTGTTGCTTGCGCCATGTGCGGTCATGATGGACGACGTGGTTATCTCCAGCACGTGATTGTCGAGACTGAATATCGCGGAAAAGAAATAGCCCATACACTAATCGAAAAATGTTTAAGAAATTTAGAGCTGATAGGAATTCTAAAGACTCATATTGATGTATTCGTGACGAACGAAATTGCGAATCGTTATTGGATTCGTCGAGGCTGGAAGAGGCGCGACGATATATACAAATATTCGATTACCAGAAATAAAAATGAAAACGCCTAACAAAGCAGTGGAGCCAACGAGCATGGCTGTCACATTTCGTGCTCCGAGCAGCACGAAATGCGCCAGCCATCATCGCGGCTCACTTTTAACGTTAAGCGTCGCAGCCACAACCCAGTCGCAAGGAACTGCAGCATGTTCCGAGATCCGCCGCCGAACACTCTTGTGCTGGAGGGCTTTGACGAGACCTTCACTCTCCCTGTTAAGGATGCTGTCTACTGCATCCTTCCCGACGGCAGATTCAGCATGTCGATTGAGTCTGAGAACCACCCTTTGATGGGCGAAGCGGTCTTCACCTTCGAGCGAGTCAGTATACCGGGTGGGCTTGCTACGGGCGCGGTGCTTTCCGTCCCCTACCCGCAGGGTGAACGTGAGAGCTTTGACGAGGCGAGCACACACCTCTACTTCGGCACTCACGACGACCCGCGGGAAGCCTTGGTCGAAGTTGTGGCATTGACACAGGGCGTCCTCGCGGTCGTAGGTCAGTTCCTTTGGCATGAGAGCTACGCTCCGGAGTTGGGAGGAATGCGCTATGCGAAAGGGCGCTTTAAAGCAGCGTGCCGCCGCGGGACGCACGAGGAACTGCGAGTCCTCATGTAGAAACGCCTAACCCTTCGCTCGAGCGGACCGCCACCGGGAAGTCGCTTGGCCCGCAAGACGGATGATGAACCACACCGCCTCGCGCGCCAAGCGCCTTCCCGGCGCCGGCCGCTCAGCTCAAACGTTAGGCTTCACAAACAACGCCGTCGCGACGTCACAAGATGCAAAGCTCCCAGCAGTCTCTGTACGCCGCGCTGAAGGACGATGTTGCTGCCGTCGCGGATCCGCTTTTCCGTCTTTCCGAGGCGCTCATAAGAAAGTATGGCAACTTTCTACCCCACGGCCTTGTACTTCATGACCTTGGCAAAGACACAGTTGTTGGAGCCGTCGAAGACAACGGCACTGGCAAAAGTAGCTCGACCCAAACTCTTCCCCTGGTACATGAAGGACTACGTCAAGAAGTTCGCACTAGATCGTCCCGCGCCATTGGTGTGGCTGAGAACGTGACGATCACACCAGACAGCGGAAGCAGAACGTGCGCGATCAAGGTGCTCTTTGAGCATAGAGACGGACTATGCGTGGCGCTTTACCTTCCGTTTAAGAGAAGGTTTCTCCGCGGCTACGAGTTCGGCAGCATCTTCACCATTGCGGCGGAGCCCGAAGTCAAGCCATGGGCACGCGGTGAAGCCTAACCCCTCGTTCAACCGGACGCGCTCCGGCAGGCCACCTTGGCCCGGTCGGCTGTACGCGGTACATTTTCGCCAACCGGGCCAAGGCGCCCTGCCTCCGCGCGCCGGTTAACTCGTTAGGCGTCGCAACGTGCCTTCCGAACCGCCACTTCGACACTCATGCAACTTAGCCCCCAAATCGCCAGTCTCATCGCCATTGTTTTAGGGCTTGGTTCCGGCGCCTACCTGCTCCGGTCACTGATCCGTCAGCATTCGTCAAAACGGTGGCCTACAACGATCGGAGAGATTCTGGAAAGCAACATTGAAGAAGACTCCGATGGTTGGGCTCCTCACGTCCGCTATGCGTATGCCGTCGAGAGGAAACACTACACGAACGACCGGCTCTACTTTCACCTCAGTAACGGAAGCACTGAGCGAGACGCCAGGAAGCATCTATCTCCCTATCCCGTTGGCAAGAGAGTCACCGTCTACTACAACCCACGAAAACCAGAGGAGGCTGTACTCGACAGACGAATGCCTTTGTGGTGGCCAATCTTCTGGTTTTTCTTCGCGCTTTTTATGCTAGTAGCCGGAGTGGCGATGTGGCGTGACGGAGCATTCTGAATCCATGAATCCTCTGCTTCGCGGATCGTTGGGGCATCTGAGAACGCCGCCTAACTCTACAGTCAAGCGGACCGCCACAAGCTGCGCTTGTAAAGCGCCCCGGTTTTCTTGGATCTTTATAGGTTTGAGTCAGACCTTCCCTGTGGAGACTGGAATGGTGAACCCGACTAATGTGGAGTCCGCACATGTGCGACGATCAGAAAATCGAAGAGGCGGTGTTGGCGCTGCTGGGCGCCTTTGCGTTCGACAACGGCCGAGCGTGGAAGCGGTTTGACTTTGGCGCGATGCAGGCCCTGGCCGCGAAGGGGCTGATCTCGGAACCCATGGGGCGTGCCGAATCGGTGCACCTCACGCCGGAAGGTTTGGCGCGGGCGAAGGCGTTGGCCCTGCAGTGTTTCGGTCGCTGAAAGCCGCCTCGGCGCTCAGGGCGCCAGCCGTTCCCGAAGCCACCCGCCGTCGGCCTGGCTGGTGTATCGCAGCCGGTCGTGCAAGCGGCTCTTGCGGCCTTGCCAGAATTCCCAGCGCTCGGGTTTGAGGCGGTAGCCGCCCCAGTGGGGCGGGCGGGGGGGCTGCAGCAGGAACTGCGCGCCGTATTTGGCGGCGTTGGTCACCAGGACCGTGCGGCTTTCGATCACCTCGCTTTGCGGGCTGGCCCAGGCGCCGATGCGGCTGTCGAGCGGGCGGCTTTTGAAGTAGGCGTCGCTTTCTTCTTCGCTCACCTTTTCCACCACGCCTTCGATGCGCACCACCCGCTCCAGCTCGACCCAGTGAAACTGAAGCGCGGCAAACGGGTTGCCGGCGAGTTCGCGGCCTTTGCGGCTGGCGTAGTTGGTGTACCAGACGATGCCGTGTTCATCAAAGCCTTTGATGAGCACGATGCGGGTGCTGGGCCGCAGATCGCTGCCCACGGTGGCGACCGTCATGGCGTTGGGCTCGGGGACCTCGCTGCTGATGGCCTCGGTCAGCCATTGGTCAAACTGTTTGAGCGGGTCGCCGTGAGAGGCGGACTCGCTGAGCTCGGCTTTTTCGTAGCTCTTGCGCAGGTCGGCGATGTTCATGCGGGCAGTATAGGCAGGGCCTGCGCCACAGGGCCTGCGCTGGGTCAATCGGAAGCCTGTTCTGGGGCGGTGAGCCGCAGCAGGCGTGCCAGGGCGCGGTCTTCAATGCCGTGCTCGCGCAGGCCGTGCAGGGTCTGGCGGGCATAGTCGAGCGTGCTGCCGTAGCGGCCCACCGAGTGGGCGAAGATCTCTCGGTATTGATCGTCGCTCAGCGGCCCGGTGTGGTTGGGGCTGCGGTGCGACAGCGTGAAGCTCAGTGCGGGCACCCAGCCTTGTGCGGTCTGGGCGGGCAGCCATTTCGGGTCGTACACCGGGTTGGGCATTTCGCGCGCCCACAGCGCCGGCATCAGCGCTTCCACCCGCTCGTGCGGAATGCGCAGGGCCAGGCCTTGCACGCTGCCGCCGCGCATGAGCGCAAACACCAGACCGGGGCGCTCGGGCGTGCCCCTGTTGACGCGGCTCCACATCTGCAGGCAGCGGTGGTGGCCGTGCACCCGCGCCAGCCGCGTTTCAGCCGCTTCGAACTCCGGGCGCCAGACCAGCGAGGCGTAGCCAAACACCCAGAGATCGGGCCGCGGCCCCATGGCGCGCCAGGCAGCCAGGGTGTCGACCATCATCTGCGCGCCATTGCGCTCGGCCGGCACCCAAGTGCGCAGTCGCGGCAGGCGGGGGAGGGTGATGGGGGCGGGCCGGGCAGTGTGGGTGGGCATTTACAATCGTGGGTTGTTTCGGTTGGCCATGTTCATGGCTCGCCAGCCGCCAGCGGGCTTGTACAGGCCTTGGCGCTTTGATTTCTTTTTTTTTCACGGAGTCTGTTTCATGTCTTCCCAAGATACCGACGAGGATAGCCGCGTCGTCGCAGTGGTTGTGATTTTTGCGGTTTTGCTGGCCGTGGGCGTGGCCCTGGGCTTTGGCATCCACAAGGCCCGTGGTGGTGGCGCTGCGGCCTCCGCTTCGGTGTCCGCACCAGCGGCGGAGGCGGCACCAGCCGCTGCCATGGCGGCGGTGGGTGAAGACGCGAGCGTGGTGGTGGAAAACGGCGTGGTGAAGTTTTACTTTGCGTCTGGCAAGGCCGACCTGGCCGCTGGTGCGCTCGGTGCGCTGGGTGACGCGATTGCCGCCGCCCAGGCCGGCAAGCAGCTGGTGATTTCGGGTTTTCACGACGCCACTGGCGACGCGGCCTTCAACGCCGAGCTCGCCAAGCAGCGCGCCATGGGCGTGCGCGACGCGCTGATGGGCGCTGGCGTGGCTGAAACCAGCATCGAGCTGAAGAAGCCGGAAGAGACCACCGGCAGCGGCAACAACGCCGAGGCGCGCCGCGTCGAGGTGGTGATCGCGCAGTAAAGCGCGCAGAGCTGACGAAAAAAAGCCCGGTTGTCCGGGCTTTTTGCTGGGCGGCCGGTTTCAGCGGCGTGCTGGGTTCAGCTCAGGCCCACACCAGCGGCGTGTTCGGGGCGCTGGATGAGCTCGATCTTGTAGCCGTCGGGGTCGGTCACGAAGGCGATCACGGTCTTGCCGCCTTTGACCGGACCGGCCTCGCGCGTCACGTTGCCGCCGGCGGCCTTGATCTTTTCGCAGGCGGCGTAAGCGTCGGTCACGCCGAGTGCGATGTGGCCGTAGGCCGTGCCCATCTCGTAGCTGTCGGTGCCCCAGTTGTGGGTCAGCTCGATTTCGGCCTGCGCCGGGTTGCCCTCGTAGCCCACAAAGGCCAGCGAGTACTTGTACTCGGGGTTCTCCGAGGTGCGCAGCAACTGCATGCCCAGCACCTGGGTGTAGAAGTCGATGGAGCGCTGCAGGTTGCCTACGCGCAGCATGGTGTGAAGAAGTCGCATGCCGAAAGTCCTTGCTCGGGGATTCAAAGGGTGATTATGTCGTCGCACCGCCGGCCGGCTTGTGCTGCAGGTCGAACACCAGGCAGGTGGTGGTGGCATGGGCGTAGAGCGTGCCGTCGGGTCCGACCAGCTGCGCATCGGCCGTGGCGAGCTGGCGCCCGGAGTGGATGACGCGGCCAATGGCGCGCACGCGCGGCACCTTGAGGGTGAGCGCGCGCACGATGTTCACGCTCAGCTCGGCGGTGGTGTAGCCGCGGCCCGGCAGCATTTTGGTGTGCACGGCACAGCCCAGCGCAGAGTCCAGGATGGTGGCGAACCAGCCGCCGTGCACCGTGCCCATGGGGTTGAGATGCTCTGGTCCCGGCGTGCCCTGGAAAGTGGCGGTGCCGTCGCCGATATCGATCGCCATGAAATCGAGCGTGCGCGCAATGGCTGCAAAAGGCAGCTCGCCGCGCAGCATGGCCTGCATCTGTTCCAGACCGGTCTTGCCGGCGATCTGCTCCGGGCGCGCCACGCCGGGGCCCGGGCCGCTGTTCAGGTGTCGGAGTACGGAGGCTTCTTCGGCCAGCCAGTCGTCAAGCAGGGAATGTGTGGTCATGGGGGTGATATCGATGGAGCAGGGAAAAAGTGTAGCTAGTCCGTGCGCCAGGGCTTGTCACCTGCGCAGGGGGCCCAACCGCTTTCTTTGCCGTGGGTTGTCTCGTCCGGGAAATGCCCGGTAAGACCACAGACGGACCAGGGTGGTGCGAATTGCCCGGAAGTCTGCCGCTGGCTCAAGCTCAGCAGCAGGCGCAGCAGCTGATGGAGCAGGCGATTGCGCGCGCGCTCCGACAGTCTGGTGCAGGCCTGCGAGCTGGCGGGCTGAGCGTCAGCGATCGGCGCTGTCGACCTGTTGCAGCTCGGCAGCCAGCCGCTCGCCCTGCTGGGCGCGGGGCTTCACCAGCCGCGCGATGCCCAGGTACAGAACGGGCGTGAGGAAGAGGGTGAACAGCGCAGCGATCGACAGCCCGCCAAAGATCACCCAGCCGATGGCGGCGCGCGATTCAGCGCCAGGGCCCGCGCCCAGCACCAGGGGCAGGGCACCCAGCACGGTGGAGGCCATGGTCATCATGATGGGGCGCAGTCGGGTGGTGGCGGATTCCAGCGCGGCCTCTGCCACGCTGCGCCCGGCGTCACGCAGCTGGTCGGCGAACTCCACCATGAGGATGCTGTTTTTCGCCATCACGCCCACCAGCAGCAGCAGCCCGATCTGGCTGTAGAGGTTGACCGAAGTGCCGCTGGCCAGCATGGCGAACACGGCGGCGGCCAGACCAAACGGCACGCTGATCAGCACCACGCTGGCACTTGTGACGCTCTCGAACTGTGCCACCAGCACCAGGAACACGACCAGCAGCGCCAGAGCGAAAGTGATCACCATGTCGCGCCCGCTCTGCTCCAGCGTGGCGGCGTCGCCGCGAAACAGCAGGCCCATGCCGTCAGGCAACTCGCTGGCGGCCAGCGTACGCAGCTCGTTGACCACGGTCTGCAGCGGTACCCCTTCGCGGTTCACTGCGCTCATCTCGACCGCGCGTCGCTGGCCGAAGCGCTCCAGCTCAGGCGCGATGGCGGTCTCCTCGATGCGCACAAACTGCGACAGCGGCACCAGCCGGTCGCCGTCCGCCGTGCGGGCGCGCACGCTGTAGCTCAGCAGGTCGCCCGGGTCGGTGGCGCCGCGCGCGCTGGACTGCAGGAAGATCGGCACCGTGCGGTCGTTGACCGTGACATCGGCGACCTCGGTGCCGTCGACCAGCGCCCGCAGCACGGTGTCCAGACCGTCCAGGGGAACACCCAGCGCGCTGGCGCGTTCGCGGTCGATCTGCAGCGTGAGCTGGGGCTGGGTGGCGTTGTAGTCCACGCGCACATCGCGCAGCGCAGGCAGCTTCTCTTCGATGGCACGGGCAAACGCGTCGGCAGCCTCGGCGATGCGCGGGTAGTCGTCGCCGGTGATGGCCATCTGCACGCTGCCGTCGCCGCCGCCCACGCCGAGCGAATTGCCACCGCGGATGCGCACACGTGCACCAGGCAGGTTGTTGAGTTCGCGCTGCAGCTTCGCGGCCAGCTCGGCCTGGCTCTCGCTGCGCTCGCCCCAGTCGGCCAGCGGCGCCACGATCTCGGCGCGGTTGAGATCGAAGCGTCCGGTGATGGTGAAGAGGTTGGTCACCAGACCCTGGTCCTTCAGCGGTTGCACCACCGCCAGCGCGGATTCGAGCTGCTGGTCGGTGAAGCCCAGCCCCACACCATCAGGCGCATCGATGCGGATCGAGATCACGCCGCGGTCTTCGGTAGGGGTGAGCTCCTGGTCGAGCTGGGTGTAGGCGAACGCAGCGGCCGCCCCCAGCGCCACGCACACGCCCAGTACCCACCAGGCATGGGCCAGTGAAGCGGTGATGAGTCGCTGGTAAAGGTGCACGCCGCGCTCGCCCAAGGCAGACAGGCGCCGCCAGACGGGGCCGGGGGTGCGATTTTCAGGCAGTCGCGAGGCGATCATCGGGCCCAGAGAAAGGGCCACGAACGAGGAAATGGCCACCGCCACCGCCATCACAAAACCGAACTCGGCAAACAGGCGCCCGGTGGCCGAGGGCAGGAAGGAGATCGGCACGAACACCGCCACCAGCGTCGCGGTGGTGGCCACGATGGCAAAGAACACCTCGCGCGTACCCAGCACCGCCGCGGCGCGCGGCGGTGCGCCCAGGGCGCGTCGGCGCTGGATGTTTTCCAGCACCACGATGGCGTCGTCCACCACCAGACCGGTGGCCAGCAGCAGGGCCAGCAGCGTGATGAGGTTGATGGAAAAGCCCAGCAGCCAGATGGCAGCCAGCGTGCCGATCAGCGCGATGGGGATGGCCGCCACCGGCACCAGGGTGGCGCGCCACTGGCCGAGAAAAATGCCAACCACCGCCACCACGATCAGCACGGCGAGCACCAGACTGGTGGTGACTTCGGTGATGGCGCCGCGGATGAAGACCGCATCGTCCGCCACCACGCTCAGCCGAAGGTCGTCGCCTTCTCGGTTGAGCCGCTCCACCACGGCGCGCACGCCTTCGGAAATCGCCACGCTGTTGGACTGCGCCTGGCGCACCACACCCAGGCTGATCACGGTCTCGCCGTTGAGCCGAACATAGGCGCTGGGATCGGCCGGGCTGTAGAAAATGTCGGCCACATCGCCCAGCAACAGCTGCGGACCCAGGCGCAGCGCGCGCAGGCCCTCGGGTGAACTGGCGGTGGCGTTGGCGCGCACCAGCACTTCCTGCTCGCCCGATGCCAGGCTGCCCGCGGGCACGTCGACCCGCACCGAGCGCAGCAGCGTGGCCACGTCGTCCACCGATAGGTTGTAGGCCGCCAGACGCAGCGGGTCAATGCGCACCCGCATCACGCGTTCCCGGTTGCCAAACAGCGTGATGTCGGCCACACCTTCGACCGAGATCAACTCGGGCTCAATGCGGTCTTCCACCAGGCGAGAGAGCTCGTCGATGGCCAGCGATTTGCTCGACACCGCCAGCTGCACCACCGGCTCGGCGTCGGCATCGGCCTTGACGATGGTGAGGTTCTCCACGCCATCGGGCAGCGAGCCTTCGATGCGGGCCACGGCGTCGCGCACATCGTTGGCCGCACCCACCAGATCCACGCCAGGGTTGAACTCGATGATGACGCGGAAATTGCCCTCTTCGCTGGCCGAGCGCACCAGGAACACGCCCGGCACCCGGGCCGCAGCGCCCTCGACCACCCGCGTGACCTCGGCGTCGATGGTCTCGGGTGCAGCGCCAGGGTAGTCGGCGCGCACCGCCACGATCGGGCGGTCGATGTTGGGCAGCTCGCGCACTTCTACGCCCAGCCAGGCCCCCACCCCAGCGATCACGATCAGCAGGTTGATCACGATCACCAGCCAGGGCCGGCGAATCGACAGCGCCGGCAAGTCGCTTGCGCGGTCGTCCATCAGCGGATCTCGGCGGCGTTGCGCTCGCCCACCACGCGCACCGCGCGCCCTGGCCGCAGCCGCTGCACGCCCTCGACGACCACGGGCTCGCCCGCGCGCAGCGCGCTGTCGATCAACACCCGCCCGGCGGCGCGGCGCAATACGCGGGCCGGCACTGCCTCGGCCTTGCCCTCGCGCACCGCCCAGACAAAGGGTCCGTCTCGGTCGAACTGCAGGGCCAGCTCGGGCACGCTGATGCGCGGTTCGCCCGCCAGCACCAGGCGCACCTGGAACGACATGCCTGAGCGCAGCTGATCGTCTGCGTTGGGCAGCGTGGCGCGTACCCGCACGGTGCGCAGGGTGGCGTCGATGCGGCTGTCGACCTCGCGCACGGTACCGGCAATGGGGGCGCCGGGGTAGGCCGGGCTGGTCGCCTGCACCGGCTGGCCCGGCTTCAGGCGGGCGAGGTAGGCCTCGGGCAGCGAAAACTCCACCACCAGGTTGCGCCGGTCGTCGAGCGTGGTGATGGCGCTGCTGGGCGAGACCCGGTCACCCAGCTCCACCGCGGCAATACCCACCACGCCCGCAAACGGCGCATTCACCTTCAGTTCGTCCAGTGCCTGTCGGGCCTGAGCCAGCTCGATCTGCGCATTGCGCCGTGCGGCCACCGCTTCTTCAACTTCGATCTCGGGCACCGCCCCCGTGCCCCGAGCCGACTCGAAGCGCCGCGCCAGCAGGTTGGCAGTCTCCAGCCGCGCAGCGGCCAGGTCCACCGCCAGCCGCTGTGCGCGATCATCGAGCTGCAACAGCAGCTGTCCAGCCCGAACCGACTGGCCGGTGCGAAAAAGGACCCGGGTCACTTCGCCCTCGACCTGGGGAAACAGCGTGACCGAGCGTTGTGCCAGTCCGCTGCCCAGCACGTCCAGCGTCACGCTGTCGGAGAGCACCGAGCTGGGCGAGACGATGACAGGCGCGGCCTCTGGAGCGCGGGCGGGCTGGGCGGTCGCGAGGGGGACGGTCAGCAGACTGGCGCAGGCTACCGAGGCGGCGCTCGCTCGACGCGCCCAGCGAGGCAGATGCAAGAAAAGCGGAGCGATGCGCATGCCTGAATGGTAGTGCGCGGGCCGTGCCGGGCGTTGGCACTGCTTGCAATACCCCGGGAGCTCAGACCGGCACGGTGTAGTTCAGCGTCATGCGTCCGCCGTCCACCGTGACGATCTCGCCGGTGACGTAGCTGGCCGCGTCGCTCGCCAGCCAGGCCACGACGTCGGCGATTTCATCCGGCTCTCCCAGGCGGCCCATGGGTGTGCGGCTCAGCACTTTGGTGCGCGCGGCGTCGCTGGTGAGCACCGCCTTGGCGGCGAGCTCGGTGGCGATGGTGCCTGGCGCCACCGCGTTGACGCGAACGCCGTGCGGCGCCAGCGCGAGTGACATCACGCGCGTGAGCTGGTTGATGCCGCCCTTGCTCACGTTGTAGCTGGCGATGTTGGGAATGGCGAGCACACCGTTGACCGAGCTCATGTTGACGATGGCGCCGCTGCGCTCGGCCGCCATTTCGCGCGCCACCGCCTGGCCCACGAGAAACGAGCCCTTGAGGTTGATGCGCAGCACTTCGTCAAAGTCGGCTTCGCTCACGTCCAGGAAATCGGCCGCTTTGAAGATGCCGGCGTTGTTCACCAGCACGTCGATGCGGCCGTGGGTGGTCATGACCTTGGCCACCAGGTCGTCAACGTCAAGCTTGTCGCCGACATCGCAGTGGCGGTACATCGCGCCCAGCTCGGTGGCCAGCGCCTTGCCCGGCACATCGGCTACGTCGGCGATCACCACCAGGGCGCCTTCCTGCGCAAAGCGGCGCGCGCAGGCTTCACCGATGCCTTGCGCGCCACCGGTGACGATGACGACGCGGCCCTGGTGGCCGAACTGGATACGTGGCGGATCGGGCGGGGTGTGTGCTGGGCTCATGCTGAGATGTTACTCACCGCGGGCGCAGGCGCTGGGCGAGCGCATCGTGGCCTGCGCGCAGCGCCAGGTCGGCGGCGCTGGCGCCAGTGCGGTCGGCGCGGCGGGTGTCGGCGCCAGCCTGGAGCAGCAGCTCAGCGAGCGTGTCGTCACCTCGCAGGGCGGCGAGCATGAGTGCGGTCTGGCCGCTGCGGTTCACCGCGTTGACATCTGCGCCTTGCTCTAGCGCGGTTCGGCTGGCCAGGACATCCCCGCGCGCCGCTGCGGCCAGCAATGCGGCGCTGGCGGTGCTTGGCTGGGCCTGAGTCGCGCCGAGGGGTGCGGTATCGGCTGCCGATTCGGCAGCCAAGGGAGCAGCCGCTGCAGGCGCAGCGCGGCGCATCGCTGCGGCCGCAGGCGCCTGCGCGGGAGCGGCGGGGGCGCTGGCACCGGCACTTTCTGCGCGCGGTTCGGCGCTCGGGGTCGCTGCCGAAGGTGCCGCCTCGACCAGCGCTTCGGGCGCGCGGTCCCGTGAAGGCGTGGAAAGGGATGTGGCTGATGCGCTGGCCGTTGAACGGGCTGGGAAGGGCTCCGGGCTTGCGCCACTCAGCGCGGGTGTTTGCACGGCGGCTGGCGGCATGGGGGTGTCAGGCACTGGGCGGCTGGCGGACGCGGCTGCGGGGCTGGATGGCGCAGGCTTGGCGACCCGCTCGCGGGCGATGGTGTTCTCGCTGGTGTGGTCGTTAGGCTTCGCTGGCGCCACACCGACTTCGGGCGTTGCGCCAACGCGAGGTACTGGCGGCGACGCTTCGGGAACAGGTGCCGGTGGCGGCAAGGTGCTCGGCGCGCTGGGGCTGGGACGGCCCAGCGCGGTGTCCCGCTCGGCTTCGCTGCCGCGGTCGAATTGCAGCGCCAGCAGGCCAACAAGACCCAGCACGGCCAGGCTGCCCAGTGCGCGGAGCGTCCATTGGGCGTCGTTGGCGGCCGGGCGGGTGGTGGCCGAGGGCGCACGCGGCGCCGCAGCCGCGCGGGCCTTGGCGAGCACCTGCTCCCGCAGGGCGGGCGCCGGACGCGCGCTGTCCAGCGCGTTGGCCTCGTGGTACCGCTGCAGCAGCGGATCGTGGTCGCGAGAGGCAGTGTTTCGGGTGTCGTCGGGGCGGTTCATGCGAAAGCCTCCAGGGTTTCGCGCAGGCGGGTGCGGGCGTAGCGCAGGCGGCTTTTGGCGGTCTCGGCGCTCACGCCGGTGGTGGCCGCGATCTCGGCCACGCTCAGGCCGCCTTCGGCCTGCAGCAGAAAAGCTTCGCGTTGCAAGGGCGGCAGAGCGGCCAGCGCGTCCAGCAGCGCCTGCGCCTGCTCGCGCGAATCCAGCCGGCGCTCCGGACCAAAACCCGATTCGGCGGCCAGCGTGTCGGCGAGCGACGCGCCGTCTTCGGTGCTGGCATCCAGGCTGGCGTGGGGCCGGTGGCGGCGCCAGTGGTCGACCACGCGGTGGTGCGCCAGGGTGAACAGCCAGGTTCGAAAGCGAGCGCGCGCCTCGTAGCGCGCCGCTTCGCGCACCACGGTCAGCCACACTTCCTGCACCAACTCGTCGGCCAGCTCGGGCTGTTGCACGCTGCGCAGCACGAAACGCCACACCGGCAAGGCATGCCGGTCGTACAGCGTTTCGAACGCACGCGCGTCGCCATGGGCATAGGCCTGCATCAGGTGCCCGTCGCTGGGCTCGGCGCTGTCGTGCATGCGCTGGATTATGGGCGGCGACACCTGGCTGCCATCTCGCTCCAGCCACCCAACAGCGGCCACCTGTTGGCTCAGGAAGGATCGGGTGCGTAGCGCGACACCGCGGGTTCGGGGAACGGGTTGGGGCGGGGCGGCACTGCGCGCTGTGGAATCACGCCCATGGCCACCAGGTTGTCGAAGCTGTCGTACCGGATGCGGATGATCTCGTCGGGCCGCGAGCTGCGGCGCTCGAAGTTGGTGTGACCGACCCGGTCGCCTTCGCGTGCGCCGTGTCCCGTGCCCAGGCGTGGCGCGGGTGCCGCGGGTGCCATGCGGCGAGACGCCACCGGCGAGTCGGCCAGGCTCTCGGCGGATGCGCCGTCGGCTGATGCCCGCTGCTCGGCCATGGGGGCGGCGCTCTCGGCGCTGGCTTCGCCCGCGGCTGCGCCCAGGCGCTCTCGGTTCTGCGATGGGCTGTAGGGACGCGGTGCCGGCATCAACACCGGTGGTGGCACCACCTTCTCGCGGAACAGCGCCACACCGATCACACCCAGGTTGGCGGGGCGACCGGTTCGCTCAGCGTAGGAAGCGGGTGAGGCGGTGAAGTGGAACGCTGCGATCTCGCTGTCGCTCTTGCGCCAGCCCGTGACCTGGTAGCTCTGCCAGGCGCCGAGCACATAGCCGGTCTGGTGCAAGGCCGCGGTTTCTCCGGAAATGACGTTCACGCCATCGACCGAGACCACGTTCAGCGTGCGCCCCGAGCTGGTGTTGCGCAGGGCCACGGCGTAGCGCGCGCCGCTGCGCCCGGCGACCCAATGTTCACCCTGGTGGCGGTAGACCGGCAGCACTTCGCCGCTGTCGCGGTCGATCAGCTGCACATCGGCCAGGCGACCCAGGGCGTGGGCGCGCAGGGTGACCAGCAAGGCCATCACGCCGCAGGCGCTCAGCAGCAAGTGGCGGGGCAGGGTGGAGGAAGCAAGAGGGCGCATGGGTGAACTCCGAGAAAGTGGAAGGAGCTCACTGAAACGTTGGCCAGCGCAAAAAGGGGTTGAACGCGACCGGGCGCTTTTTGTAACGCTTTGCAAGCGCGCCGGCGACGGGGCCCCGCCAGGACCTCACGCGGGTGGCAGCGACGATCCGTTTGTGCGCAGGTGAACCCGCACCGTGAGGCCGCCGCCGGGCGTCTCCTCCAGCTCCAGGCGACCCTGGTGTTGCTGAACAATGCGGGAGGCGATCGCCAGGCCCAGCCCGCTGCCGTGACCTTGTTGAGGGGTCAGGCGAACGAAGCGCTGCAACGCGGCTTGGCGCTGGTCTGGCGCTATGCCTGGACCGTTGTCGCTCACCACCAGGCTCACTTCGTCACCGGCTTGCGTCACGCGCACGTCCACCCGGCTGCCCTCGGGCGTGTGGCGCAGCGCGTTGGACACCAGGTTGTTGAGCAGCACGCGCAGCTCCGCGGGGTTGCCGAGCACAGAGGCGCAGTCGTTGCCGACGCGGCCGAGGTCGATGTGGCGGGCCTCCGCCTGGGCCGAAAACGCCGCCACCACTTGGCTGGCCAGGTGGTCCAGGCGCACCACTTCGTTCTGCCGCTGCGCCAGCTCGGGCTCCAGCCGTGCCATCTGCAGCAGCTGCGCCACCAGGTGGGTTGCGCGGGCGATGCCCTGGTCCAGCTCGTCGAGCGCCGCCGAACGCTCCCCAACGCTGACCCGCCGAGCCAGCTGGGCCTGCAGCTTCACCGCGGCCAGTGGGGTGTTGAGTTCGTGGGCGACGTCGGCGATGAGCTGCCGCTGACCCGAGAGCAACTGATCCACCCGCTCCAACAGCTGGTTGAGCGCGCTGGCGAGCGGCTGCAATTCGTCGGGCAGTTCGTCGGCAGCCACGGCGTGCAGATCATTGACCTCGCGCCTTCCGATTTCCCGGCCAAGCTGATCCAGCGGCAACAAGGCCTGGGTGACCGCGGCATGGATCAGCAGGCTGAGCAGCAACACCAGCAGGCCCAGCGGCACCAGCAGCCAGGGCACGAGGTCGGCAAACCCCTGGGCCCGGTTGGCCGAGGTGACCGCGACCTGCACCATCTGGCGACGGTCGGCCACGGTGTAGACCCGCCAGTCTTCGTCCTCCCACCGCACCACGTGAAAGCCCGTGGGCTGCAGCGGCGGGCCTACGTTGTCCAGCGAGGAATACACGAGCTGGCCAGCGTCGTCCCAGATCTGGCTCACGAACTGACCCAGGTCTTCGATCTCGATCGCTTCGCCGTTGTCAATGGCGTCCGAAGCGATGGAGTGGTCCCGAAGTGCGGTTTCGGGGGCGGGCGTCATCAACGGGCGCACCAGCGCCGGCTTGATGCCGTGGCGCACCACCGAATAGGCGATCTGCTCCAGACCATAGTCGCGGATGCGGTTGAAGCCGTTCCAGGCGAGCAGGTAGGTCAGCACGCTGACCAGCACGCCCGTGACGATGAGAGCGCCGATCTGCCACAGCAGCAAGCGCTGACGAATCGAGTTCAATCGGCCTCGACCAGCTTGTAGCCGACGCCGCGCACGTTCTTGATCCACGCGGCGCCCAACTTCTTGCGCAGATGATGAAGATGGACCTCGACCGCGTTGCTCGCGACCTCGTCCTGCCAGCCGTAGAGGCGGCTTTCCAACTGCTCGCGCGAAAGCACGGTGCCGGGCCGCTCGATCAGCACCGCGAGCAGGTCGAACTCGCGCGCGGCCAGCGTCACCGGCTTGCCGTCCAGCAGTACCTGGCGCTTGAGCGGTTGAACCACCAACCGGCCCAGGCGCATTTCTGGCTCACCCCGACCGCTGCGGCGGCGCCCCAGGGCGTGGATGCGGGCGATCAGCTCGTCGAGGTCAAACGGCTTGGTGAGGTAGTCGTCGGCACCCAGGTTGAGGCCAGCCACACGGTCGCTCACTGCGTCGCGCGCAGAGACCACCAGCACCGCCACCTCCTGCTGCTGGCTGCGAAGCCACCGCAACACCTGCAGGCCGTCTTTGCCTGGCAGGCCGATATCAAGCAGCAGCAGGTCGTAGGCCACAGCGTGCAGGGCTGCCTCCGTGGCCTTGCCGTCGCGCACCCAGTCGACGTTGAAGCCTGCCAGGCGCAGGCCACGCTCAATGCCGCTTCCCAGCATCGAGTCGTCTTCAGCCAGCAGAATCTTCATCGATTGAAGTGTGCGCGAAAAAAAAGCGGGGAGAACCCCGCTTGGACCAGTCGATCCGGCTGAGATGGATCAGGACTTCTTGTCTTCCTTCTTCATTTCCTTCTTCTCTTCTTTCTTCATTTCTTCCTTCTTGGCTGGAGCGGCGGTGGTGGTGCCGGTGGCGGTGCCCGAAGCGGCAGCGGTGGCTGCGACAGCAGGCTTGGCGGCAGCGGGGGCGGCCGGGGTGGTGGCGTGGGCCACACCGATCGACAGCAGTGCGGAAGAAATCAGGGCGATCAGGGTCTTGCTCATGGAGGGTCCGTTGGATGAATGAAAAAATCGTCGTGGGTCGGCGACCGCGACGGAGCGCATTCTGTGCCTGTGAGACTTAGGGAACATTTAAATCAACTGCCCTCTGACCGTCTGTTAAAACCGAAGCCGTGCCGCCGTCCGGCGCCGATGTACTCAGGAGTTGTCATGACCGTGTTTCACAAGACCGTGCTGTTCACCGACACCGACGGCCGCGCGCGTTTTCGCGAAGAGACCGTGGCGCTCTCTGAAGGCACGCCCGCCGCACGCCTATCTCCACTGATGGCCAGCGGCGGCTACCAGCTGCGCCAGAGCCCGGTGGGTTTTCGCAGCGAGTTCCACTGCACCGGAGCGCCGCAGTGGCTGTTCGTGTTGCAGGGTCGCATGGAGATCGGCCTGCAAGATGGCAGCACCCGCGAGTTCGGTCCCGGCGAGCACTTCTATTCGGCCGACACCTTGCCCGAAGGCGCCGTGTTTGACCCTCAGCGGCACGGTCATCGCAGCCGGCAGGTGGGCGACGAGCCGCTGGTGACACTGTTTGTGCGCGGTTGACGATGGCGCCTGAGCGCGGCTGCAGGCTTCAGCTGTCCGGTAGCTTCAGTCGCAGCAACGCGCGCACAAAACCGTGGTCGCTCCGGGTGCGGTCGCGGCCTTCGAACAGATGGTCGTTGAACACCTCCACGCGCCTCACATCGCCGATGGCGTTGCGGCTGGTGGCCACGAATTCTTCGCTCACCAGCATCTGGTCCAGCACTTCGGGGTAGCCCTGGTGGATATGGGAGTACGCCACGTCGCGCCGCAGCGCGGCTTCACCCTGGACATCCCACGCGCTGTAGAGCGCGCTGTCCCGCGCGCCCCTGTTGTAGGCGGTCTGTGAGGTGGCGGCGATCAGCTGGGTGGTCACGCTGTGCGGACTGTCGTTGAGGTCACCCATGACGATGAGCGGCAGGCGCGTGCGGTGCAACAACTCCACCACTTTCAGGCGCAACGCCATCGCTTCGCTGGCGCGCATGATGAGCGATCGCAGCGCCCCCAGGGCCTGCACCGCCGGGTCTTCTGTGTCTTCTGAGGTTCGACCGTCGGCGTCCTGAAGGAACTTGGGTCGCTTGGATTTCAGATGGGCCGTGATGACGGCCACCGGCTGGCCGTGCTTGAGCCTGAGCGTGACCAGCAGCGGCGGGCGTTCGAAACGGTTGTGCGCGCCAAGACCCGGCACCTGCACCACCGCCTGCGGCGGGAAGTCGACTAGCGACTCCACCGACTCCACCGCCAGGCGGGTGACGATGCCGACTCGCGGCGTGCCTTGTGCACCGCTCTGGCCGGGCCCGTTTTCTGCACCGGGCACGGAAACGAATCCGTAGTTCAGTCCACTGGCTGCCACCGCGGCGCGCAGCGCCACCTCGTCCCACACCTCCTGTACCGCCAGCACGTCAGCGTTCAGCACCTGGATGCGCTCGCCCAGCCAGTCGACCTTGCGACGGAAATCCGTCTCGTTGTACGGATCCTGGCCACTGTAGAAAAACCGGCCAGCCTGCGCCAGGTTGAGCAGGTTGGCGGTGGCCAGCATCAGGGTGGCGTAGCGCGGCTGGGTCGAATTCGGACCGGATGGGGAGGGCGAAGTCATGTCCGCACTGTAGCTACTCTGCGCTTGGTGATTGAGATCCCCCTGGCTGGTACCCTGTCTGACGGTCGCAGATTCTGAAGTGGCTGGTTGTGAGATGGCACCCGGGCTGATGGTCTCAGCGCTGCCTGCGCCGTCTATCGACGTGGCTCGATGGCGAGCACAAAAAAGCGGACCGAAGTCCGCTTTTTTTCGGGTGCCTTATCGTGTCAGCGAATGCGGCCGAAGCTGGTGCGCAGCGGGTCGGCTGCACCACCACCACCGCCGCCACCCTTGCCGCGACCACCGCCGCCGCCACCGCCACCCTTGCCGCGGTTGCCACCGCCGCCGCGCATGGAGTCGATGCTGGTGCGCAGCGGGTCAGGCTGGCCACCGGGTGCAGCGCTGCGAGGACGGGGTTCGCGGATGCGCAGGCTCCCCAGGTGGGCGTTGGGTCCGGGCTGGCGCTCTTCGCGTGGTTCGCGGTCTTCTCGCGGACCGCGGTCTTCACGGGGCGCGCGCTCGGCACGCGGCTCGGCATGGCGAGGCTGGCCGTGGCTGGGTCGGTTGCCGCCGCCGCCATTGCGGCCACCGGCGCGCCGGCCCTCGCCGCGCGGTGCCTGGCGCTCGCCATCGGCACGGGGCTGTCCGTCGCCGCCACCGGCAGGCCGCTGGCGCTGACGCTGTCCGCCGCCTCCGTTGCCACCGCCATCAGCGGCCTTTTTCTCGCGCACGCGCTGCAGCATCTCGGTGCGCGCGGCTTTGGCCGCAGCGGCCATGACTTCGCGGCTGGGTGGCTTGCCGGCGCCACCCCAGATGGTCTGGCGACCCATGGCGATGGGTTCCGCACGCTCACCGGGCTCGGGCATGAACTCCGGAAAAATCTGCACCGGAATCTGCTGCTTGGTGAAGCGCTCGATGTCCATCATGAAGCCTTCTTCGTCCAGGCTCACCAGGTTGACGGCTTCCCCGCTCTTGCCCGCGCGACCCGTGCGCCCGATGCGGTGCACATAGTCCTCCGAGACATTGGGGATTTCGTAGTTCACCACGTGCGGCAGCTCGTCGATGTCGATGCCGCGTGCCGCGATGTCGGTGGCCACCAGGGCGCGGATCTCGCCGCTCTTGAAACCGGCCAGGGCCTGGGTGCGCGCACCCTGGCTTTTGTTGCCGTGCAGCGCCATCGCCTGGATGCCGTTCTTGGTCAGGAACTCGGCCACGTTGTTGGCGCCGAACTTGGTGCGGGTGAATACCAGCACCTGGCTCCAGTTGTGCTGGTTGATGATGTACGCCAGCAGCGCCTTCTTCTTGCCGCGGCCCACCGGGTGGATTACCTGGGTGATGCGCTGCACCGTGGTGTTGCGCGGCGTGACCTGGATGCTCAGCGGATCCTTGAGCAGGTTGTTGGCCAGATCGCGGATTTCGTCGCTGAAGGTGGCCGAGAACAGCAGACTCTGCTTTTCTTTGGGCACCAGGGCCAGGATCTTCTTCACGTCGTGGATGAAGCCCATGTCGAGCATGCGATCGGCTTCGTCGAGCACCAGCATCTGCACGCCGGAGAGGTCGAGGAAACCTTGCTGCTGCAGGTCGAGCAGGCGGCCGGGTGTGGCCACCAGGATGTCCACGCCGCGCTTCATGGCGTTGATCTGCGGGTTCATGCCGACGCCGCCAAACACCACGGTGGAGCTGAGTTCCACGTGTTTGCCGTAGGTGCGAACCGATTCCTCCACCTGGGCCGCGAGCTCGCGGGTGGGGGTGAGCACCAGGGCGCGGATGCCGATGCCGCCGAACTTGCTCTTGCTGCGCTCGCTCTGGCTCAGTCGCTGCAGCATGGGCAGGGTGAAGGCGGCGGTCTTGCCGGTGCCCGTCTGGGCGCCACCGAGCAGGTCGCGCCCGGCCAGCACGGCCGGGATGGCCTCGATCTGGATGGGGGTGGGGGTTTCATAGCCGTGCTCGCGCACCGCCTGGACAATGGCCGGGGCCAGATTCAAATCGTCAAAAGTCATTTGCTTGAGGCGCCCTTCCTGGGCGCTGGGGGCATCTGCCCGTTCGGATGCCGAGACATCCGCTCAGTAGAAGGCAGACTGGGGTCAGAAAGTGGACCGGCGCGCCCCAGTGGGTGGGTCGCTGGTCCTCCAGCAGGGTGCTGGTGTTGCGAGTCACTGAAGCAGCGCAACGGTCATATTGTCGCACGTCTGCGCCAGCGACCGGTCAGGCGGTCAGGCAGGGAAAAACCCCCCACCACTTCCATAATCGTGTAAATGTGTTCGGCCACACTGCGCTGAATGCCCTGATTTCCCTTTTCTGATGCCTGCCGACCGCCTTTTTCCGTTGTCCCGATGAAGACCCCGATGATGCTGCGCCTGGGCGTGGCCAACGACATGAGCCGCCTGCGACCCTCGTTGCAGGACTGCCTGGAGTCGGTGCTGTCCGTTTCGGATTCAATGGTCGAAGACCTGCTCGAAAGCCTGAGCGAGTCGATCGATCCCGAACATGCGGGCCAGATGGCCCGCACCCACGGCCGGGTGGATCCCGGGCTGCTGCGGCGGCTGGTGGCACAGCAAGACGCTCTCAAGCGAACCTGGCACGAAGAGCTGCGCCGAGCGCTGTACCACGGCGGCGAACTTGACGCGGTGGGACGCTCGCCGGTTCGATTTGACGATTTGCGCCTGCTCGACGAACAGCAGATCGACGCCACCATCGGCTTTGCGCTGGCAGAACAGGAGCTCACGCGGGTCAGCGCCGACCTGTTGCCCCGTCTCAATGCCTTGGTCAGCAGTCTGCTGGGCTGGCTCACGGTGCAGGCGGACCTCAACCCGCTCAAACCTGCTGCCTTTGCCCGCGCCCTTCGTGGTGTGCTGTTGCACCATGTGCCCGATGTGGCTCAGCGCAACGCGCTTTTTGCCCCAGCCGCGGGTGCGCTGGCGGAGAGCCTGAGACAGGTCTACCGAGAACTGATCCAGTGGCTGCTGGTGCACGGTGTGGAGCCGCTGGAGAGCCCGGTGGTGCGACTGCGCCGTGAGCACCTGCCTCGCGGCGCCGTGGGGCGCACCCTGCTGACCCTGGGGCGTTTGCGCCAACTGCTTGCTGGCGATCTGGAACGGCCAGCGCTGGATGGCGCCGGGCAGGAGTTCCTGCACACGGTGCCGCTGTCCATGACGGCCCTGGAAGACATGGACATGGTCGAGCCGCTGATCCAGCGCCTGCGTCAGCGGGTCGTCCAGGCGCCGGAGGCGGCCGCGCCCGAATTGCCCATCATTGACGAGCAGCACCTGGGACGCTTGCTGGGTCAGGAAGTGGTGCGCCTGATGCTTGACAACCTGACGCAGGACGAGCGCCTGCTGCCCGCGATCCGGCAGCAGATTGGTCTCTTGGCGCCGGTCCTGGTGAAGCTGTCCCATGCCGATCCGCGGTTCTTCAGCGAGCGTCAGCATCCGGCGCGCCAGCTGCTCGAGGCCATCACCCAGCGCAGTCTGGGTTACCTGAGCCAGAACGACGAAGGTTTTGCCGAGCTCAGGCGTTCGGTGGTCGGCGCGGTCAAGGCGATCAACAGCGCACCGGCCACCGAAGAGGTGTTTGCCCGTCTGCTGCGCCGGCTTCGCCGCCGCTGGGACGAGGATGACGCCCGCAAGAACCAGATGCGCACCGAAGCCGCGCGCGCCCTGCTGCACGCCGAGCAGCGCCACCTTCTGGCCGAGCGGCTGGCCGCAGAGTTCCAGCAGCGGCTGGCTGAAAAAGAAGTGCCCGACTTCGTGGTTGACTTTTTGCGTCGGCCCTGGGCACAGGCGGTGGCCGAATCGCAACTCAGCGGCGCGCTCAGCGCAAACGATGGCCCACCGATCGACGCCGTGGCCGATGACCTGATCTGGAGCGCCCAGACCTCGCTCATCCGCCGCGACCGCAGCCGGCTGGTCAAGCTGGTGCCGCGCCTGCTCGGGCAGTTGCGCCAGGGCTTGCAGCTGATCGACTACCCGGCCGACCGCACCGCCCAGTTTTTTGATGCGCTGGTGGCCCTGCAGGAGCAGGCGTTTGACCCGCCGGTGGCTGCGCCTTCGCCAGCCCCGCCCACGCTGGTGGCGGTGGTGCCGACGCTGGTGGAGCGGGTGGAAGCGGCGTCGGCACCGGCGCCGCTGGACGAGGCGGGGCGGGGTTTCTGGATGGCAGGCCAGGAGGCAGTGGACGCGGGCTATGTGTCCGACGAATCCGGCCCGATGCCGCTGGAGCCGCTGCAGTCCGTCGCCACCGATCTGCTGCCTGGTGCCTGGGTCGACCTGCTGATCGAAGGCGTCTGGGTGCGTGCCCAGCTCACCTGGGCCAGCCCCCACGGCACGCTGTTCATGTTCATCTCCACCCACGGCCTGGCGCACTCCATGACCCGGCGCACCCTAAAGCGGCTGCTCAACAACGAGGTGCTGCGCGTGATCTCGAGCGGAGATGTGATCGAAGGTGCGCTCGACGCGGTGGCCCAGACCGCCTTGCGTAATGCAGGCGAACCGGACAGCCTGAGCTGACTCGAGGCCGGCCCGGCAGCGGCAGGGGATAATCGAGGTTTTGGCTGTGGCAGCCCTCGGTCGAGTCGGCTCGATCAGGCCCCGGGCGCGAAACTTTGCGTCCGAAGCCACTCCCCTGATCCCACCCAGCACCGAATCGGACAGTTAGCAATGGCTCAATACGTTTTCTCCATGAACCGGGTCGGCAAGATCGTGCCGCCCAAGCGACAAATCCTCAAGGACATTTCCCTGTCCTTCTTCCCGGGCGCCAAGATCGGCGTGCTCGGCACCAACGGCTCTGGCAAGTCCACGCTGCTGAAAATCATGGCCGGCATCGACAAGGAAATCGAGGGCGAGGCCATCCCCATGCCGGGCATCCGCATCGGCTACCTCCCGCAGGAGCCGCAGCTCAACCCGGAGCAAAACGTGCGCGAGGCGGTGGAAGAGAGCCTGGGCGAAGTGCGCGCAGCCCAGAAACGGCTGGAGGAGGTGTACGCCGCCTACGCAGAGGAAGATGCCGACTTTGACGCACTTGCTGCCGAACAGGCCAAGCTCGAAGCCATCATCGCCACCGCCGGCACCGACAGCGAACACCAGATCGAGATTGCCGCCGACGCGCTGCGCCTGCCCCCCTGGGACGCCAAGATCGGCGTGTTGTCTGGCGGTGAGAAGCGCCGCGTGGCGCTGTGCTGCCTGCTGCTCAGCAAGCCCGACATGCTGTTGCTTGATGAGCCCACCAACCACCTCGACGCCGAGTCGGTGGACTGGCTGGAGCAGTTCCTGGCGCGCTTCCCGGGCACCGTGGTGGCCATCACCCACGATCGCTACTTCCTCGACAACGCCGCCGAGTGGATCTTGGAACTCGACCGTGGCAGCGGTCACCCCTACAAAGGCAACTACTCCAGCTGGCTGGAGCAAAAGGAAGCCCGTCTGGAGCAGGAGAACCGCACCGAAGATGCGCGCACCAAGGCCATGAAAAAAGAGCTGGAGTGGGTGCGCCAGAACCCCAAGGGTCGCCAGGCCAAGAGCAAGGCGCGTCTGGCGCGCTTTGAAGAGCTGAGCGATGTCGACTACCAGAAGCGCAACGAAACCAACGAAATCTTCATCCCGGTCGCTGAGCGCCTGGGCAACGAGGTGATCGAATTCAAGGGCGTCACCAAGAGCTTCGGTGACCGCGTGCTGATCGACAACCTGAGCTTCCAGATTCCGGCCGGTGCCATCGTCGGCATCATCGGCCCCAACGGTGCCGGTAAGTCGACGTTGTTCAAGCTCATCAGCGGCAAAGAGCAGCCCGACAGCGGCGAGGTCAAGATTGGCCAGACGGTCAAGATGGCGGTGGTCGACCAGAGCCGCGAAGACCTGGCGAACGAAAAAACCGTGTGGCAGGACATCTCCGGGGGTCTGGACATGATCACGGTCGGCAAGTTCCAGATGCCCAGCCGCGCCTACTGCGGCCGCTTCAACTTCTCCGGTGGCGACCAGCAAAAGCGCGTGGGCAGCCTCTCGGGCGGTGAGCGCGGTCGCCTGCACCTGGCCAAGACCCTGGCCGAAGGCGGCAACGTCTTGCTTCTGGACGAGCCGTCCAACGACCTGGACGTGGAAACCCTGCGCGCGCTGGAAGAGGCGCTGCTGGAATTTGCGGGTTGTGCTCTGGTGATCAGCCACGACCGCTGGTTCCTCGACCGCATCGCCACCCATATCCTCGCCGCCGAGGGCGACAGCCAATGGACCTTCTTCAACGGCAACTACCAGGAGTACGAAGCCGACAAGAAGAAGCGCCTGGGCGAAGAGGGCGCGAAGCCGAAGCGGGCTCGATTCAAGTCGCTGGCTTGACCCACCCCCGCGCCGCGCCTGCGGCGCGTCACCCCCTCAAGGGGGTGATGTCTGTGGCCCGGCGAAGCCGGTTCCACGACATCCTGGGTTGAACTTTCACTCGCTCCGGAGTTGCTCTTGGAACCACTCGACGAACAGGTCCTCGCCGACACCCGCCACTGGATCGAGAAGGCGGTGATCGGGCTCAACCTGTGCCCGTTCGCCCGCGCCGTCTATGTGAAGAATCAGGTGCGCATCGTCGTGAGCCGCGCGCGGCATCTCGATGCGTTTCTGGACGAACTCGATGCCGAGCTGGACCTGCTGAAGAACACACCGGCCGAACAGATCGACACCACGCTGCTGGTGCACGCCACGCTGTTTCCAGATTTCGAGGTCTTCAACGACTTTCTCGGAGTGGTCGACGACGTGGTGGCCGAACACGATCTGGAGAGCGTGATCCAGGTGGCCAGTTTCCACCCGGCCTACCAGTTCGCGGGTACCGAGCCCGACGACATCACCAACGCGACCAACCGTGCGCCTTACCCCGCGCTGCACCTGCTGCGCGAGGACAGCGTGGAACGCGCTGTCGCCACCGAGGGCGGGGACGCCGACGCCATCGTCGAGCGCAATCTGGCCACCTTGCGCGCACTGGGGCCCGACGGCTGGCGCGAACTGCTCGCAAAGCCCTGAACTGGCTGGTTTCCGGCCCTATTTCGGCGCTTTGCGTCGGGGCGGTCTGCTCACAATGGGAAGCAGGTTCCACCTTGCCCCTCGTGGGTTCACCCGCCTGCCATGACCGCCCGCACCGACACACCCTTGCAAGCCTGCCTGGCCGTGGCGCTGGGGCTGGCGCGCGGCTGGATTGCGCGCTGGCTGGACCAGACGCAGGCCGCGCTGGCTCAGCGTGAGACAAACGCCCGCCACGGTCATGAAAAACACAGCCTGGGCCAGGCGCGCAGCGCCTTGATGGCGCACCGAGCCCTGCTCGGTCAACGCTTTCTGGATGCCCTGTGCGATGGCCTGGAGCAGTGCGAACCCCCTGCGCCGACCGCTGCGCCAGCTGCCCGCCAGCTCCACTCGCTGAGCTTCGACGAACTGGAACTGATGGACGACGACCAGATGCAGCAGTCGGTGAACCTGACGCGCGTGCAGCAAATCATCAAGCTGGAAGCGGCCGACGAACTGGCTGCCTTCAGCGCCCGGTTGAGTCGCGCCCAGGGCTTTGACGTGCTGCGTGCCGACGCCAATCCGCTGCGACCCGAGGCGGTGATGACCGCGCTGGTGGCGGCGCTGGACAGTCTGCATGTGGCTGATGGCATCCGCTCGCACTGGCTCGCAGCCGGCGCGGCACCGCTGGGACAACAGCTCTCGCGCTTCTACCAGCAGCTTGAAGAGTGGCTGGATCATCAGGGCGTGGCCCCTGCGGGCTACGTGGTGATCCAGTCGCCCACACCGCGCCAGACCCAACGCGCCAGCCCTGCCGGCCCCACGGCGAGCGCCATGCCTGTCGAGACCCTGATGGACCTGCACGCGCTGCTGCCTCTTGATCGGCTGCACGATTTGCTCGCAGGCAACCTGGCCCAGGCGGGTGCCGCCGTCTCCGACCAGGGACGCTCCGGCTCGGGCAACGCCATGGTGCGCACCCTGGCCGGCGAGCTGGTCAATCGCCTGTTGCGCCAGGCCACTGGCGAGCCGCACCTGCTGCCCTCGGTGCGCGATCTGATGCTGCAGCTCAAGGAGCCGCTGCGCCAGCTGGCGCGCACCGATCCCCGTTTTTTTGCAGATCGCCAGAATCCGGCGCGCCGGCTGCTGGAGAGCATCGCCACCCGAGGCCTGGAGTTCGCCACCGAGCAAGACGCCGGCTTCGAGACCTTTGCAGGCTCGCTGTTGGCCGTGGTGCGCTCCCTGCAAGCGCCAGCGCACCGCTTGCCATCGTTGCTGTCCGCTGCCATCGGGCAGTTGCCGCCTGCCACCCAGCCCGCCGCGCTGATGCCCACTGGCTCGGCTCAGCCGCGCCTGGCGCCCCAGAGCGCCTGCGATGTGCTTGCGGAGCAGGTTGCCGCCGAATTCCAGGCGCGCGACGACTTCGCGCGTGCTCCAGGCGTGGTGCGGCGCTTTGTCACCGGACCCTGGGCCCAGGTGGTGGCGCAGGCCCGGCTGAGCCTGGAAGCTTCCGGCAGGCCGCTGGAATCGGATGCGCCGGTGCTGCGCTACATCGACGTGCTGACCGATCTGCTGTGGTCCAGCCAGCTGGTGCTGGCCAGCCGCAACCGGCCGCGCCTGATCAAGGCGGTGCCCAATGTGTTGCGCACCTTGCGCGAAGGGCTGGACACCATCGACTACCCGCGCCCCAAGGCCGAGGCGTTTTTCCACACCTTGCTGGGGCTGCAGGATGCGGCCTACCTCACGCAGCACAGCGTGGACCTGGTGCATGAACCGGTGTGGGCCGATGCCGGCAGCAGCGCCCAGGCGGGCGGCGTTGGTCACAGCATTCGGGTGCGCCCGAATGCAGCGCATGACAGGTCCCAGTTTGTGGATGGCGAATTCCACACGCCACCCGATTTTGTCGACACCGAACCGGTCACCAGCGACTGGCTGGCCCTCAACGGGCGCGAAGCACCGCCGGTGGCCGATGGGTTGTCCGTGGGGGCCTGGGTCGATCTGCACGAGTCTGGCCGGACCCTGCGTTGCCAGTTGAACTGGGCCAGCCCGCACGGTCGCCTGTTTCAGTTCGTTGCGCCGCAGGGCCGGTCGATTTCACTCAGCAGGACCGGGCTGCAGCGCTTGCACATCGCTGGCAGGTTGCGGTTGGTGGCCGGCGCGCCCGACGCCATGGCGGTGCGCCACTGAGCCACGCGGCTGCGGCGCAGGCCGCGATCAGGCCTTGCGCAGCAGTTTCTTGCGCACCAGACCGATGTTGCTGCGCAGCGCGTAGAGCTCGTCGGTGTAAGACAGCGGCACCACCACTTTCTCCACCTTGCTCTCCATCGCGTCGAGCTGATCCAGCAGCGACTGGATAGGCTGCTTGCTGCCGTTCTCATGGCTTTGTTCGATGTCGCGCAGCTCGGCGTACCAGCGGAACACGCGTGAGCGGATGCGAAAGCTGTAGAGCGGCGGCACGATGCGCGAGAGCGGCAGCGCCAGCGCAATGATCAGACCCATCGCCAGCCACATGCGTTCGACGAGGTTGGCGAGCCAGAATGGCAGGTAGCGCTGGAGAAACGGCGGGCCGTTGCGGATGGCACGCACCGCCTCAGGCGACAGGGGCACTTCGCTGTGTTCCAGGCTGGGGTATTCACCGGCCCGGCTGAACCAGCTGGAGCCGCCATGCAGGTTGACGGCGGTCTGGGCAAACAGCTGCAGGATGGCCGGGTGCGTCTTCGCGCTGGCCAGCAGGCTGGTGGTCGAGGCCACCAGCCGCATGTCGCGCTCGGGGATGTTGTTGGCCAGGTCCACCACACCCTGCGGCATCACCACCGGCGTGAGGTAGCCAAAGCGGCGCGAATACGCCTCGCTCTGCGCAAAGTCGAGCAGATTCACGCCTGGCGACTGCAGCAGCATCTGCACCATGAGTGACTCGGGCGCAGAGGCGAACACCACGGCATCGAGCTGACCATTCAGAAAGTCGACGGTCGCGGGCGTTTGCGCCAGTTCGCTGAGCTGGACCTCTTCCCTGTTGATGCGGTTGACGTCCAGAAGCGTGGAGAACAGACGCGGCACGCCGCTGCCGGCCGTGCCCACGTTGACACGCCAGGATTTGAGGTCGGCCAGGTTGTCGATGGTGCCCGTCTGATCCAGCTTCTGCGCGGTGTCCTCCCGGTAGAACAGCCACAGCGGCTCCACAAACAGGCTGCCCAGCGAGACGATGGTGTCTTCCTCGTCGTAGCCGATGTCGGCCGTGCCGCCTTGCACAAAGCCCAGGTCGGCCTTGCCACTGCGGATCAGCTCCAGATTGTCCGACGATCCTTCAGAGGGCAGCAGTTGAACCGTGATGCCGTAGCGCGCCAGCGCCTCGGCATAGCGCTTTCCGAACTCGTCGTAAGCACTCTGGTCGGGGCCAGTGGCCAGGACCACCCGCTTGGGTGGGTTCGGGTTGAGCCACCAGTAGGCCAGCGCCAGCAGCAGCACCGTGAGCAAGGCAAATGGTCCAAACGAAACGGCCAGGTCGCGGATGGACAGCAGGGTGTAGCGGATGCCGGTGGTCATGTCCGCTACGTTAGCATGCCGACCGGCTCAGCCGGCGATGGAAACGCCTCAGGTTTTGCTCTGACGTTTACCGTCCAGGCGGAAGATGCCGACCGCGTCTTCCATGGTTTTTGCCTGCTCCTGCAAGCTGCTGGCCGCTGCGGCAAGTTGCTCGACCATGGCGGAGTTCTGCTGCGTCACCGAATCCATGTGATTCACGGCCTGGTTGATCTGGGAGATGCCGAGCGACTGCTCGTCGCTGGCGTGGGTGATCTCGGCGATCAGGGCGCTGACCTGGCCGACGGTCTGCACCATGCCGCTCATGCTCTGCCCTGCTGAATGCACCTGGGCTGTCCCCCGGTGCACCTTGCTGGAAGACTCTTCGATCAGCGCCTTGATTTCCTTGGCCGCGTCCAGCGTGCGTTGCGCCAGTTGCCTCACTTCTGCCGCGACCACGGCGAAACCACGGCCCTGCTCACCGGCTCTGGCCGCTTCGACAGCGGCATTCAGCGCCAGGATGTTGGTCTGGAAGGAAATGCTGTCGATCACCTGGATGATTTCACCGATGCGGCCTGAAGAGCGGCTGATTTCTCCCATGGTGGATACGAGCTCGGACACCGCGGTGTTGCACTGCTCGGCCACGTTGGTGGCCTGACCCGCCAGCAGGGTGGCCTCGCGCGCAGACTGATTGCTCTGTTGCACGGTGCTGTTGATCTCGTTCATCGAGGCTGCGGTCTGTTCCAGGCTGCTGGCCTGGGACTCTGTGCGCGAGGACAGGTCCTGATTGCCGCTGGCGATTTCAGCCGAAGACAGCCGAACGCCTCGAACCTCTTCTCTCACGTCGGAGACAACGGCTTGCAGGTTGACGTTCAACTGGTTGAGTGCCTGGTTCAGCTCGCGCGTCACGCCCGCGCCTTTGGGTTCCAGTCGGGCGCTGAGATCGCCGGCAGCCATCAGGTTGGCAAAGCGCACGGCCTCCTGCATCGGTTGCTCGATGCGATGTCGCAGCCACCACGTTGCCATCAGTCCCAGACCCAGCAGCGCCGCCATGAAAACCGCCTGCAATTCTGGTCCGACATCGCGGGTGAGGTGGCTGATCACGAAGCCGAGGGTGACCAGACTCAGGCAAATGGCTCCGAGCTGGCGCGCCAGGGTCATGCGCGTGAGGGACTGCAGGCGGCCAAGCAGGCTGGATCGCACCAGTTGCCCGCGCTGCAACGAGAGGGTCGCGCGACCCTCTTTCGCCTCGGCCCGCATGTCTTTGTACAAAGACTCCGCGGCCTCAATCTGCGGGCGGGTCGGTTTGGTCCGCACCGACATGTAGCCCACCGTCTGGCCGCTCGCCACCACCGGCGTGGCGTTGGCCACGACCCAGTAGTAGTCGCCGTTTTTGCGTCTGTTCTTGACCAGTGCCGACCATGGCTGCCCACTCTTGAGCGTGGCCCACATGTCCCGGAACGCTTCGGATGGCATGTCGGGGTGCCGGATCAGGTTGTGGGGTTGTCCGATCAGCTCTTCGCGGTCGTATCCGCTGACGGCGAGGAACGCCGGGTTGCAATAGGTGATGTGGCTGGTGAGGTCGGTGGTGGAGACCAGCGTGTCGCCGTCCTGGATCTCGTATTCGTTCTCAGTCACTGGCAAATTGGTGCGCATGGCGTTTGGCCTTGGTTCAGGCGGCTCCGTGAGGGTGGACAGAGAAGGGATGGAATGATGCTAGGGGCCATGCGGCCGCTCAATCCGTGGAATACAGCCCGGTTCTGGCCTCATATCGACGCTTGGGGAAGGCGCGTTCGCGCAAGGCCAATCCCAGCGGCCTCTGAGCGTCAATGGACTGGAAATCTCAGACAGAAGCAGGTTCGCTGGTTCGACGAATCGACCGAAACGAGGCCGCCGTGGGCAGCCATGATGGCCTGGGTGATGGCCAGCCCGAGACCGGTGCCCTCGGCGCCAAGCTGGGTACGCGATTTGTCGACCCGGTAGAAGCGGTCGAACAGGCGCGGCAGATGTTCGGGCGCAATCGTGGGGCCGGCATTCTCCACGCACAGGCTGGGTTCACCGCGCGTCTGGCTCAGGCGAACGGCCACGCGAGACTGCGCCGGCGCGTGGCGGATGGCGTTGGACAGCAGGTTGCTGATGGCGCGGCGCAGCATCAGCTTGTCGCCGGTCACCGTCGCGTCGCCCTCCAGCACCAGACAGATGCCTTTGTCGTCGGCCACCGCGTCATAAAAATCAAACAGCGCCTGCACTTCTTCGCGCAGGCGGATCGGCTCGCGGTGCGGCAGCGCCAGGCCGTGCTCGGTCTTGGCCAGCAGCAGCATGTCGGACACCATGCGGCCCAGGCGCTGAAACTCCTCGGCGTTGGACGCCAGCGTGTCGCGGTAGGCCGGGGCTTCGCGCTGCTGCGCCAGCGTGACCTGGGTCTGGGTCAGCAGGTTGCTGATGGGGGTGCGCAGCTCGTGCGCCAGATCGCTGGAGAATTCCGACAGGCGCTGGAAGTCGCGTTGCAGCCGCTCCAGCATGGTGTTGAGTTCGGCGGCGAGCTCGGCCATTTCCACTGGCACGCTGGCCACCGGCATGCGCTCATCCAGCTGGTGGGCCGTCACCCGCCGGGCGCGTTCGCGCATGTCGCGCAGCGGCGCCAGGCCGCGCCGTGCAGCCCACCAGGCCAGTACTCCACTGAGCAGCGCCGCGACCACCAGGTAGATCAGGAGGCTGCGTTGAAGCTCTTCCATGAAGTGGGTGTGGTGGTGCGTGTCCATGGCCAGCAGCAGACGAAGGGCCGGCGCGCTGTCGCCGCCCAGAAACAGCGGCGCTGGCAAGGTCACTGCCGCGCCGCGCAGCAGGGTGCCGTCCCAGGCCCAGTCGGTTGGTTGCAGGCTGCCCGGGGAGGGCGCCAGTTCGGCCGGGAAAGTCTCGGCGACTGCTCCGTACAGAGTGCGCTGTGCCTGCTCCAGCCGCACCGTGAGGCCGGTGTGGCTTTGCATCAGTTCGGCCAGCCGCCGTGACAGTTCGCCCAGGTCATTGCTGCTGCCCACCACCTGACGCACCAGGGCGGCCTTGTCGGCGAGGTAGTCGCGGTCCAGATCGACAAAGTGTGCCTGGTTGGCCAGCGTCACCAGCGCGCCCAGCCCGCACAGAACGGCCATCGAGACCACGCTGTAGAGCAGGGTGAGGCGTGCGGTCAGTGTGAGGCGCTGGTTCACGCTTCGGCCTCTGGTATCTCCATCACATAGCCCATGCCGCGCACGGTGTGGATGAGACGCGGCTCAAAGCCCTCGTCCACCTTGGCACGCAGTCGGCGTACCGCCACATCGATCACGTTGGTGTCGCTGTCGAAGTTGAGGTCCCAGACCTGGGAGGCGATCAGCGAGCGCGGCAGCACCTCGCCCTGGCGCCGCATCAGCAGCTCTAGCAGGCCAAACTCCTTGGCGGTGAGGTCGATGCGCCGACCTGCGCGCGTGATGCGCCGGCGCAGCAGGTCGAGCTCCAGATCGGCCAGACGCAAGGTGGTCAGCTCCTGCCCGGGGCGCCCCCGGCGAAGGATCACCCGCACGCGGGCCAGCAGCTCGGCGAAAGAAAAGGGTTTGACGAGGTAGTCATCTGCGCCCAGCTCCAGGCCCTGAACCCGGTCTTCGACCTGATCACGCGCAGTGAGAAACAGCACCGGCATCTGCCGCCCCATGCTGCGCAGGCCTTTGAGCACCTGCCAGCCGTCGAGCCCGGGCAGCATCACGTCGAGGATCACCAGGTCGTGCTGACCAACGAGTGCCAGATGCAGGCCATCGTTGCCTCGGGTGGCGAGGTCCACGACAAAACCGGCCTCGCGCAGCCCCTGGCGCAAGTACTCGCCGGTTTTGGGCTCGTCTTCGACGATCAGGATGTTCACGGCCTGTAGTGTGCCCGCTCGCGCTCGGTCCAGCCCAACATGACAAATTTGTCATGTTGCCGACAGACGCCTGTCGGGCAGCAGCCGTGACACTGCGGGCATGCCTAAAAAACGCCTATTGCCTGCCCACCCGCGCCGCGCATGGCGGACGCGGATCGGTCACGCCGCCCTTGCGTTGCTGCTGCCCTTGAGCGCCTGGTCTCAGACGGCCAACGCGCCGCCCCAGGCCGGTATGCCCCCACCCCTGACCGACTGGCGCGGCGCCAACGACGCCGTGGCCCAGTTCAAGCGCGGCCACATCGACCTGCTCAAGTGGGAGAGCGCCAACCTGAAGGCCGACTCGGCCGCGCCGGCCGCCGCGCCCAACCTGATGCTCATGACGCCAGCCGATGCGGTGCGTCAGGCCTGGCGCGTGCACCGCGAGCTGGCGCGTACCCAGAGCCGCCTTGGCGCCGAGGCCACACAGCGCGTGGCCGATGGCCGCTGGGACACGGTCGACCCCAGCCTGCAGCGGCGCGTGGACGACATGGACGAGCTGCTGGAAGTGGCTACGGACGCGCGCAGGGCGTGGCTGAACGCGGTCGCTGCGCGCAAGCTGCTGCGGTTTCGGGAGGCGGCGCTCACCAGCGCCGAGGCCGGCGAAGAACTCGGCCGGCGCATGGTCAGCGTGGGCAACTGGAGCCCCTTGCAGGCCACGCCCTTCCAGCTGGCGCGCGCCTCGGCCCGCGTGGCGCTGCAGAGGGCGCAGGTCGCTTCCATGAAGGCCGATGGTGCGCTGCTGCAATTGCTGCGTCTGAGCGGGTCCGACACGCGCCTGGGTCTGCCCGCCGATCTGCCCGAACTGCCGACAGAGTCGCTGACCCGTGACACCTGGCAACAGCGACTGTCCGCGGTTCAGGCGCACGTGCCCGGCATCGATGCGGTGCGCAACCGGATCGCTTCCGAGACCGCCTTCGCGGTGCTCCAGACCAGCCACGCGATCGCGCGCGCCAGCCGAGGCGAGGTGCTCCAGCTGCGAAGCTTCATCACCGAGGAAACGCTGCTGCACTACAACGGCATGCTCAAGAGCGTGTGGGACCTGCTGGGCGAGGTCGGTAACCAGGCCAGCGCCGAGGTCGATGCCATCGAAGCCCAGCGCGACTTCTGGCTCGCCGAGACCGATCTGCAATGGACGCTGCAAGGTGGCGCGCCCACCAGCTTTGTCTCGCCCGGTGGTGGTGGCACAGAAGCAGCCGCACCCGCTCACTGATTCAGGACCCCACATGACGTCTCCCAACGCCCGACGACAGTTTTTCACCGGTGCCGCTGTCTCGCTGGCCAGCGTGGCCGTGGCCCGATCGGCCCTCGCGGCACTGCCCGAGCCGGTGATCCAGACCTCTGTCAACACCGCACCGCCCCTGACGCCTCAGACCGGACGCCCCTACAACCCGGTGGTCACGCTCAACGGCTGGACCTTGCCCTGGCGCATGAACAACAACGTGAAGGAGTTCCACCTGGTGGCCGAGCCGGTGGTGCGTGAGGTCTCCAAGGGTTTCAAGGTCAACATGTGGGGCTACAACGGGCAGAGCCCGGGACCGACCATCGAGGTGGTCGAAGGCGACCGCGTGCGCATCTTCGTCACCAACAAGCTGCCCGAGCACACCAGCATCCACTGGCATGGGCAGCGCCTGCCCAACGGCATGGATGGCGTGGCCGGTCTCAATCAGAAGGCCATTCCGGTGGGCAAGACCTACGTCTACGAATTCGTGGCGCGCCGGCCCGGCACCTTCATGTACCACCCCCACGCCGACGAAATGGTGCAGATGGCGATGGGCATGATGGGCTTCTGGGTCACGCATCCCAAGGCCAGGCACCCGCACATCAGCGAAGTCGACCGCGACTTCTGCTTCCTGCTCAACGCCTTCGATGTCGAGCCCGGCGCCCGCACGCCACAGATCAACACCATGCTCGACTTCAACATCTGGTGCTGGAACAGCCGGGTGTTTCCGGACATCGACACACTCAATGTGCGGCTCAATGACAAGGTGCGTATCCGGGTGGGCAACCTCACCATGACCAACCACCCGATCCACTTGCATGGCCACGAATTCCAGGTGACCGGTACCGACGGCGGACCCACTGCACCGGGCTCGCGCTGGTGGGAGGTCACGACCGACGTGGCGGTGGGCCAGATGCGGCAGATCGAGCTGCTGGCCGACGAAGAGGGCGACTGGGCCATGCATTGCCACAAGAGCCACCACACCATGAACGCCATGGGCCACGACGTGCCGACCATGATCGGCATCGACCACCGCGGTCTGGTGAACAAGATCCAGCAGGTGGCGCCCGACTACATGGTCATGGGCGAGCGCGGCATGGCCGACATGGGTGAAATGGAGATGCAGATCCCGGACAACACCGCGCCCATGATGACCGGCCGCGGCCAGTACGGATCGCTTGAGATGGGCGGCATGTTCACCGTGTTCAAGGTTCGCAAAGACCAGAAACCCGGTGACTACAGCGACCAGGGCTGGTATGCCCATCCCCCTGGCACCTCGGCCTTCGAGTACACCGGCGCCCTGGCCGAACCAGCGCGTTTCCAGTCCGAGGTGAAGGCTGGCGGTCGACCCGTGACCGGGCTCAACAATCCGGCGCCCGTGCCCATGGAGAAACCGTCGCCAGCGAACGCCCAGGCGGTCAAGCCCAAGGGTCACTCACATTGAACTCCAGCCGCTGGCAGTCTTGCCCGTCATGAACTTTTTCGATGTCCGATCCCTCTGAAAGCCTGTGCCGATGAATGCGCTTGTTACCCCTCTGTTGGTCTCGCTGACCCTGTTCGTCGCCTCGCCCGCGTGGGCCCACGGCGAAGAAACCCATGCCAAGAAGGCAGGCCCCGTGGTCAAAGAACAAAAGGCCTGGGGCATTGCCGGCGATGCCCGGGCGGTGAGGCGCACCATCGCCATTGCAATGAGCGACAACATGCGGTTCACGCCCGCGAGCATCGAAGTCAACCAGGGTGATACCGTGCGCCTGACCCTCACCAACACCGGAAAGGTGATGCACGAGCTGGTCATTGGCACCCAGCAGGAGCTGTCCGAACACGCGGCGCTCATGAAGCGCTTCCCCAACATGGAACACGAGGAGCCCTACATGGCCCACGTGGCGCCGGGCAAGACCGGTGAGATCGTCTGGACATTCAACCGACCCGGCGACTTTGAATTCGCCTGCCTGCTGCCCGGCCACTTCGAAGCTGGCATGGTGGGCAAGATTCTGGTCAAAGCCTCAATCTGGAGCCAAGCCATGATGAACACAGCCACCTCCCGCACCGAACCTCAAGGCCTTCGCCGCCGCCACCTTGCGGCGCTCGCGGCGGCTGCCTGGCTGCCCGGCTGGGCACTCGCGCAATCGGCCACGGCCCCCGCCGGTCCGCTGGTGCAGGTCTGGAAAGACCCGAACTGCGGCTGCTGCAAGGACTGGGTGATTTACCTGGAGAAGAACGGTTTTCGCACCCAGACCTTCGATACCGGCAACAGCGCGATTCGCAGCCGGCTCGGCATGCCGCAGAAATACGGCTCCTGCCACACCGCCCTGGTGGCGGGTTATGTGATCGAGGGCCACGTGCCGGCGCGCGATATCCAGCGTCTGCTCAAGGAGAAGCCGCAGGCCCTGGGCCTGTCGGTGCCGCGCATGCCGATCGGCTCGCCTGGCATGGACGGCCCCGAGTACGGAGGCCGAAAAGACCCCTACGACGTGTTGCTCGTGACCCGAGACGGCAACACCACCGTGTTTCAACATTACTCCTGAAGGAAAACCACATGACTCCGATCCGCACCCTCGCCCTGGCCGCCGCGCTCGCCGCGCCGCTTGCCTGGAGCCTGCCAGCCGCCGCCCAGGCCACGCCGTCGGCTGTTGCGCCCGCCACCGAAATGGCCGATGGCGAAATCCGAAAGGTCAGCAAAGACACCGGCAAGCTCACCATCAAGCACGGTCCGATCAAGAGCCTGGACATGCCGCCCATGACCATGGTGTTCACCATCAAGGATCCAGCCCTGCTCGACAAAGTGGCGGTGGGTGACAAGGTGCGCTTTGTGGCGGTCGACCAGGGCGGGCAGATGGTGGTCACCGACATCCAGCCGGCGAAATGATCCGGCGCCGATGAGCCCGCGGGCAGCACTCACCGATGGACATCCTGGCGCACGGTCTCTGGGCGGGGGCCGCGGTGGTGGCCGTTTCGCGCCAGCGCCCTCCCGCTTCGCTGTTGGGCTGGACCGTGGCGCTCGCTGTGGTGCCCGACCTGGCTCACATGCTGCCGGTGAGTGGCTGGGCGCTGACCACGCTGTCCAGCACCGAATGGTGGCAATACGCCACCGCATCGCCCGGGCAGGAGCCGCCGATGCCACACGCGATCCTTTTCTGGGCTCATCACCTGCACTGCGTTTTTCACAGCGCGATCGTGGCCACGCTGGTGAGCGCCATCGTGTGGTGGCGTCGGGGTGCATTGTGGCTGCCCCTGTTGGGCTGGTGGTCGCACATCGTGATCGATGTGTTCACCCACTCGGCCGAGTTCTTTCCCTCGCCGGTCTGGTACCCGCTGACGTACTGGGGGTTTGACGGCGTGGCCTGGAACCGCCCGGGCTTTGTCTGGGCGAATTACCTGGCGCTCGCGGGGGTTTGGGGCTGGCTGATCTGGCGCTCGCGCAAACGCCAACTGCGCTGAAAGGTCAGCCGCTCAGCCGTCACAGCTGAGCGCAGCCGCCTGCACGGGCTTCAGCCCGTCGGCCTGCGTTACGACAAACACCACCCGCTGGCCAGTGACCCCGCTCAGGCTCAGCGTGTGTTGCCTGGTCTGGTCGGCGGCCCAGGGTGCCACCGGCTGGTAGAGCCGCACCACATGGTCGTTGCGAAGCGTTTCGCCGGCGTTTTCGCCCCGTGTGACGGCGCTCCTCTGATCGTCCTGCAGCACCGCCCAGTAGCCGCCCAGCATGGCTGAGCCTTTGCCCGCGCCGATCTGAGCCGTCACCTGCTGACCCGAGCGCACCAGCCGCAGGCCGGGCACGTCCGGCGCCTTCAGTGCCGGCAGCTGATCAGCACGTTGGCCACGCCAGCCCCGGTAGTCTTCGCCGTTGAGCACCACCTGCGGCGTGTAGACGTATTGGCCGCGAATCGCCTCCTTGATCTGGCGCTGGCGCTCGGTGGTCTGCGGCGTGGCAAACGGATCTTTCCAGCCCAGGTGGTTCCAGTAGTTCACATGGAAGCCCAGCGCAATCACGCCCGGCTGATTCTTCAGACCCGAGAGCCATCGGTCGGCAGGCGGGCAGGAGCTGCAGCCTTGTGAGGTGTAGAGCTCGACCACGGTCGGCGGTCGGACCCCCGCCGTCACTTCGCAAGTAGCCGCGAATGCGGGCAGGGACAGCAGCGCGAGGCTTGCGACAAGCAGGGGGTGATGGACGCGGTTCATGGGCTTCTCCAGTGGCTTGGAGCCTGGGTCGCGCCGCGCCGTCAGAACTTACACCCGAGTCCCATCGAAGTGGGTGCACAGCAGGCAGGCGGCCTCACCGATCCAGGATTTGCACCGAGCGCAGCGGTGTCAGCGGCACAGTGGCGGCGGGCAGCGCCATGCCGCGCTGTTGCATCACCGCGCGCAAACGGTCGGGCCGGTCGGTGATGATGCCGTCCACGCCCCAGTCCATCAGCCGCTCCATGTCGGCGATCTCGTTGACGGTCCAGGGAATCACGCGCAGCCGGAGTTCCCGCGCGCGCCGCAGCACGGCCTGGCTGAGGTTGCTGTGGTGGGGTGACCAGATCTTGCCACCAGCGCTGGCGACCTGGTCGGGCGTGCTCTCGAACGCCTCACGCCTGAGACCCAGCGTCCACTCGCCGCTGCTCACGGTGTCGAATCGGGGCAGCTGGGCGGTGAGGTAGGCAGTGGGGATCGCGGGCGCGAGCTGCTGGGCAATCTGCAGCGTGCGCCAGTCAAAGCTCTGCAGGCTGACGCGGCGCTCCATGCCGTGCGCACGCACCACCTCGACGATGGCGCGCACGAACGCCTCGGGCGTGGCCGCGGGCACGGCACTGCCAGGCTGCAGCTTGGTCTCGATGTTGAAGCGCACACCGTCCGCGCCGAGCTGGCGCACCCGCTCGAACAGGCTGGAGAGCGTGGGGATGCGCTCACCGTCGCGCGGCACCTGCTCGGCAAAGTCCCGCGCATATCGGCTGGCGGGATTGATGCGACCCACATCCCAGGTCTGCAGCTCCTGCACCGTGAGTGCGTGAATGGGCTGGTTGCGCTCCTGCAGCCAGCGGCCCGCGGCGTCCCGCGTGATGTCGGGATTGAGCACCGGATCGTGCGTGATCACTGGCACGCCATCGGCGCTGATCACCACATCGAGTTCCAGCGTGCTCACGCCCAGCGCCAGTGCCTGTTCGAAGCCAGCCAGTGTGTTCTCTGGCGCAAGACCACGCGCTCCCCGGTGCCCTTGCAGGTCGAAGGCAGCGGCGGAATCGAGACTGAGCGCCAGCAGGATCACGCCCAGACACGAGCCAAAGCGCGATCGCAGCCGGCGGGCCGGGTCAAGAACGAAGAAGGGCGAAGCGTGCATGGTGCTGGGCACGATTGTGGCAGCACCTCGCATCGGCGTGCAGCGCCGTATCCGTCTCGATTTCAGTGCCCGAGAATCTTGGACAGAAAGTCCTTGCTGCGCTCGTTCTGCGGGTTGTTGAAGAACTCATGCGGGTTGTTCTGTTCGACGATCTGGCCCTGGTCCATGAAAATGACCCGGTCGGCCACCGCTTTGGCAAAACCCATTTCGTGCGTCACGCAGATCATGGTGATGCCCTGGTTGGCCAGTTCGATCATCACGTCCAGCACTTCCTTGATCATTTCAGGATCCAGCGCTGAGGTGGGCTCGTCGAACAGCATGATCTTGGGTGTCAGGCAGAGGGCGCGTGCGATTGCCACGCGCTGCTGCTGGCCGCCCGAGAGTTGCAGCGGGTATTTGGCTGCCTGCTCGGCGATGCGCACGCGCTCGAGCTGCTGCATGGCGCGCTCCTCGGCTTCTTTCTTGGGCATCTTGCCGACCCACATGGGCGAGAGCGTGAGGTTTTCCAGCACCGTCAGGTGAGGGAAGAGATTGAACTGCTGAAACACCATGCCGACGTTTTTTCGCACTTTGTCGATGGCCTTCACGTCGTCGGTGAGCTCGATACCGTCGACCGTCAGGTGGCCTTGCTGGTGCTCTTCGAGGCGGTTGATGCAGCGGATCAGGGTGGACTTGCCCGAGCCGGAAGGTCCGCAGACCACGATGCGCTCACCCTTGGCGACGTCGAGGTCGATGTCGCGCAACACGTGGAAGTCATTGCCGTACCACTTGTTGACTTTGTCAAATTTGATGATGGATGCTTGGGACATGGTGTTCGATCCTTAGCGGGCCTTGCTGGCCGACAGTTGCTTCTCAACCCACAGGCTGTAGCGCGACATGGAAATGCAGAAGATGAAATAGATGAAGGTGATGAACAGGTAGGCCTCAATCTTGAAAGGTCGCCAGTTCACGTCCGAGTTGAGTGCCAGCGACATGGCGCCGACGAGTTCGTAGAGCGAGACGATGAACACCAGCGAGGTGTCCTTGAAGATCGCGATGAAGTTGCCCATCATGCTGGGCACCGTCATGGCCAGGGCCTGCGGCAGCACGATCTTGCGCTGCGTCTGCCAGTAGGACAGGCCCAGGGTGTCGGCAGCTTCGAGCTGACCTTTGGGCAAGGCCTGCAAGCCGCCGCGGATGATTTCTGCCATGTAGGCGGCGGCAAACAGGGTGATGCCGGCGACCACGCGCACCAGCACATCGATCGTCACGCCTTGCGGCATGAACAGCGGAAACATGAACGAGGCCATGAAGAGCACCGAGATCAGCGGCACACCTCGTATCAGCTCGATGTAGACGATGCAGACCGAGCGGATGGCGGGCAGGTTGCTGCGCCGGCCCAGTGCCACCATGATCGCGATCGGGAACGCGAGGAAGATGGACAGCGTGGCCAGCATGACGGTCAGTGGCAGGCCACCCCAGACGTCGGTGCGCACAGGCTCCAGCCCCAGGACGCCTCCGCCCATGAGGGTGAAGAACACGGCCAGCACGCCGACCCACATGATGGCCAGCCACGGCTTCCAGAAGTAGCGCATGCAGCTCAACACCAGCGCGCCGATCATGATGGACGTGGCCAGCAAGGGACGCCAGTGCTCTTCGTAGGGGAAGCGCCCGAACAGAATGAGTCGGTACTTCTCGGTCACCACGCCCCAGCAGGCGCCCGTGCCGCGCGCGGCCTGGCAGGCGTCGGCGTCGGCGCGCACGACCGAGTTGAAGAGACCCCAGTTGGCCAGGCCTGGCAGCACGTACAGCACCAGACCGATGACGAAGAGGGTGGTGAGCGAGCTGCGCCAGTCGTTGAACAGGTTGCGCCGAACCCAGGGCACGAAACCGGTGACCTTGACCGGCGACGGGCGCGGGGCGATGGGGGTGAAGGTGTCGGCCATGGCTTCAGCGCTCCTTGATGGCCATGCGCTGGTTGTACCAGTTCATGAAGGCCGAAGTGGACAGCGAGGTGGTCAGGTAGACCAGCATGATGATGGCGATGCACTCGACCGCGCGGCCGCTCTGGTTGATGGTGGTGTTGGCGATCGAGACCACGTCGGGGTAGCCCACGGCCACGGCTAGCGAAGAGTTCTTCGTCAGGTTGAGGTACTGGTTGGTCATCGGCGGAATGATCACGCGCAGGGCTTGCGGCAACACCACCAGCTTCATGCTCTGTTTCTGATTCAAGCCCAGCGCAGACGCCGCTTCCACCTGGCCCGCGCTGACCGACTGGATGCCGCTGCGCACCACTTCGGCGATGAAGGCTGCCGTGTAGATCGTCAGCCCAATCAGCACCGCCATGAATTCGGGTGTGGCGGCCACACCACCGTCGACCATGAACACCAGTTGCTCGGGCACGTCCCACGTCATGGGCATGCCGGCCACGGCCCAGCCTGCTGCGGCGAAGGCCAGCACCAGCGCGGCAGGGCCCCAAATCCGGTTGCTGTCCTGGCCCGTGAGTTCAAAGTGCTTCTGTTTGCGGTCACGCCAGAACCAGGCGCCGACCAGGCCGATGCCGGCACCAGCCAGCACATGCCCCACACCTTCAGTGGGAAAGGGGAACGAGAGGCCGCCTTTGCTCAGAAAGACCAGATTGGCCAGGTTCCAGGCTTCGTTGGAAGCTGGCAGCACCTCAATAAAGATCAGGTACCACATCAGCAATTGCAGCAGGATGGGCACGTTGCGAAACAGCTCCACATACCCATAGCACAGGCCACGCACCAGGGCGTTGCGCGAGAAACGGCCTACACCGATCAGCACGCCCACCAGCGTGGTCAGCACGATACCGATCACCGCCACTTTGAGGGTGTTGAGCACGCCGACCCAGATCGCCTTGCCGTAGCTTTCGCTGGGCTGGTACTCGATCAGGGTTTCACCGATGTCGAAGCCCGCGGTGGAGCCCAGGAAGTCCCAGCCGCTTTCGATGCCGCGGATGCGCATGTTCTCTTGCATGTTGTGCCAGAGGAACCAGACACCTGCCGCGACCAGCGCGAGGGTCACGACCTGAAAGATGATGCCGCGCGTGGCGCGGCTGTTGAGCGACCAGGCTCGTTTGGGAGGGGGCGGTTGGTGATTCAATGCGGCCTCACATTCGGGGAGCGGAAACAAGGGAGATGGTTACAAAACAGGCCTTGGGCATTTGCTCAAGGCCTGTTGGGAAAACGAATCGACCCTCGCCGACTGGCCAGTTTCGGCAGTCAGGCGAGGGTCGGAGGCGCTGTTTTCAGCGGACAGGCGGGGCGTACATCAGGCCGCCGTTGCTCCAAAGGTTGTTCATGCCACGCGGCAGGCCAATGGCGGTTTTGGGCCCGACATGGCGCTCAAACTGCTCGCCGTAGTTCCCGACGGCCTTGATGGCTCGCAGCGCCCATTCCTTGTCCAGACCCAGGAACTTGCCCGTGTCTTCGGTACCGGCTCCAACCAGACGCATGATGTTGGGGTTGGTGCTGCTCTTCATGGAGTCGGCATTGGCCTGGGTCACGCCGTAGTCTTCGGCTTCGATCAGGGCGAAACCGACCCACTTCACGATCGCAAAGAAGTCGTCATCACCCCGGCGGACCACTGGGCCCAGAGGCTCTTTGGACACCAGCTCGGGCAGGATCACGTGATCGGCCGGATTGGTGGTTTCCTTGGCGCGAATCGAAGCCAGGCCAGAGGCGTCGGTGGTGTAGGCCTGGCAACGGCCAGCCACATAGGCGGCGGTGGCAGCTTCCACTTTCTCAAACACGATGGGCTTGAGATCCAGCTTGTTGGCGCGCGAGTAGTCGCTCAGGTTCAGCTCGGTCGTGGTGCCGGACTGCACACAGACGGTGGCGCCTTTGAGCGACTTGGCGCTCTTGACGTTGAGCTTTTTGGGCACCATGAATGCCTGGCCGTCGTAAAAGTTCACGCCGGTGAAGCTCAGGCCCAGCGAGGCGTCGCGGGTCAGCGTCCAGGTGGTGTTGCGTGCCAGCATGTCGATCTCGCCGGACTGCAGGGCGGTGAAGCGCTGCTGGGCTGTCAGGGGCACGAAGCGCACCTTGTTGGCGTCACTCAGAATGGCCGCAGCCACGGCACGGCAGACGTCAACGTCCATGCCGCTCCACTTGCCCTGGCTGTCGGCAGCGGAAAATCCAGCTAGGCCGGTGTTCACGCCGCAGATCAGTTCCCCGCGCTTCTTGATCGCGTCCAGGTCTTTACCGGCATGTGCCGGCAGGCTGACCAGGGTAGTTGCCGCCGCTGCGGCCGCCAGGACCAGCTTCATGGATTTCAATTTCATCGAGTCTCTCCGTTGGTGAGGATCAGGTTGGTTGACAGGTTCATGACGCACCGGGTCGGTGCGATCCGAAGCCGCTTCGAGACTGTATTGCTGCCTCAAGTGCCCTCGCATCGGGGTTTACGTGGGCACTTCATGCGAAAAATGCATGCCGCGACAACTGCCAGCCATGTGAAACGCCTGTGCCCAAACGGCTTGCAGAATTCGTGCCACCGACACATCCGCTGTCTCGGGGTCTCAGCTGCGACATAGGTGGATTTGATGCGCGGTGAGGCCACCGTATGCTCGGGCGCACATCCAAGAGACAGGAGCCCCGACCATGTCCGACGCCCAGGCCCCCGAGCCGATGACCGAGCGCGCGCACCACGTGTTTTGGCCCAAGCGCCTGCCGCGCAGCATCCGACCGCCGCAGACCTCGCTCTGGTTCAACCTGGTGGTGAGCGCCCAGAGGTACCCCGACAAACCGGCGCTGGTGTTTTTTGACCGCCAGATCAGCTACCGCGAGCTGCACGACCAGGCCGAGCGTGTGGCGGCGCACCTGCAGGTCCAGGGCGTCAAGGCCGGCGACCGCGTGATCTTGCTGATGCAGAACTGTCCTCAGTGGGTCATCGCCTGCTACGCCATCCTGCGCGCCAACGCGGTGGTGGTGCCGGTCAACCCGATGAACCGGGCCGAAGAGCTCAAGCACTACATCACCGACCCGGATGCGCGGGTTGCCATCTGCGCCGCCGACCTCGCGCCCGACCTGCTCAAGGCCAGCGCCGAGCTGCCCGCCGAACAGCGCCTGCAGCATGTGCTGGTGAGCCATTACAGCGACGCCATGGGGCCGGCCGCCGAGGTGCCTGAGGCCTGGCAGACCTGGCTCGGTACCCGACACCCGCTGCCCGAGTTACCCGGTGGCCAGGTGAGCGACTGGCTCGATGCGCTCGCCACGCCGCGCGCGCCCGGTGTGCACGACCGGACTCCCGATGACCTGTGTGTGCTGCCTTACACCAGCGGCACCACCGGCTTGCCCAAGGGCTGCATGCACACCCATGCCAGCATCGCGCACAACGCGGTGGCGAGCTGCCTCTGGGGCAACAGCACGGCCGAGGCCGTCACCCTGCTGGTGGTGCCGCTGTTTCACATCACCGGCATGGTGACCGGCATGCACGCCGGCATCTACGCGGGAGCCACCGTCGTCGTCATGCCACGCTGGGACCGCGACCTGGCCGGGCGCCTGATTTCAAACTGGCGCGTGACCAGCTGGACCAACATCCCCACCATGGTGATCGACTTGCTGGCCAGCCCCCGGTTTTCCGAATACGACCTCTCCAGCCTGGCCTACATCGGTGGTGGGGGTGCGGCCATGCCGCAGGCCGTGGCGCAGCGGCTGCTCGACGCTTATGGCCTGCGCTACGCCGAGGGCTACGGCCTGACAGAGACTGCCGCACCTTCGCACAGCAACCCGCCCGATGCGCCCAAGCAGCAGTGCCTGGGTGTCCCCTTCGTCAGCGTGGACGCCCGCGTGGTGGATCCCGAGACGCTTCAGGAAATGCCAACGGGCGAGGCGGGCGAGATCATCATGCGTGGGCCGTCGGTGTTCTCGGGCTACTGGAAGCGGCCCGACGCCACCGAGGCCGCGTTCGTCATGTTCGAGGGTCAGCGCTATTTCCGCTCTGGTGACCTGGGGCGGGTGGATGAAGACGGCTACTTCTTCATCACCGACCGCCTGAAGCGGATGATCAACGCCAGCGGCTTCAAGGTCTGGCCCGCCGAGGTGGAAGCGCTCATGTTCCGCCACCCGGCCATTGCCGAAGCATGCGTGATCGGCACCCGCGACGCCTACCGCGGCGAGAGCGTGAAGGCGGTGGTGGTCTTGCGCGCCGAGGCGCGTGGGCGCGTCAGCGAACAAGACATCATGGCCTGGTGCCACGAGAACATGGCGGTCTACAAAGCGCCGCGCGTGGTGCAGTTCATCGAGGCCTTGCCCAAGAGCGGCAGCGGCAAGGTGATGTGGCGCCTGCTGCAGGAGCAGGAGCCTGCGCCCTGAGCTCCAGCCTGCCCGCAGCGCCCGGCATTGGGCGGCAGAATAGGGCATGCCTTCGACGGAAAACCCCTTGCACCGCGCCTTCACGCGCCTCTGGCAGCCGCGGCGCCCGCTGTTCTGGCTCATGGTGGCGTTCAACGCCCTGTCATCGGTGCTGGCGTGGATGCTCCATCTGCTGCAACCCACCGGCGGCCTGCTGGTTGCGTTGACGCTGCTCGCGCTGGCCAACGTGTTCATGGGCTGGTGGCTGCTGTCGATTCTTTGGCGCGAAAGCGCTCCATCCCCCCTTTCAGGAGACCCTCATGTTCAAAGCCCTGCTCGTCAACAAGACCGATGACGCCGGATACCACTGCACGCTGAGCGAGCTCGACGAGAGCCAGTTGCCCGCCAGCGGCGATGTGACGGTGCGCGTCGAGTGGTCCACCATCAACTACAAAGACGGCCTGGCCATCACCGGCAAGGCGCCCGTGGTGCGCAGCTTTCCCCTGGTGCCCGGCATCGACTTTGCCGGCGTGGTGACCGCCAGTGATCACCCCCAATGGAAAGTGGGCGACCGCGTGGTGCTCAACGGCTTTGGCGTGGGCGAAAACCACTGGGGCGGTCTGGCGCAAATGGCGCGCGTCAAGGGGGACTGGCTGGTGGCTTTGCCCGACGCTCTGAGCACCCGCGAGGCCATGGCCATCGGCACCGCGGGCTACACCGCCATGTTGTGCGTGATGGCCTTGCAGCGCCACTGGGATGCGGCCGGTGTGAAGCCGCGCAGCGGAGAGGTGCTGGTGACCGGCGCGGGCGGCGGCGTAGGCGGTGTGGCGATTGCCTTGCTCGCGGCGATGGGCCACACCGTGGTGGCATCGACCGGGCGACTGGAAGAGAGCGAGTACCTCAAGGGGCTGGGCGCGACCGAGGTGATGGACCGGGCTGGCTTGAGCGTGGCGGGCAAGCCGCTGCAGAAAGAACGCTGGATCGGTGTGGTGGATTCGGTGGGCAGCCACACGCTGGCCAATGCCTGTGCCAGCACCCGCTACGGCGGTGCCGTGGCCGCTTGCGGCCTGGCCCAGGGCATGGACTTTCCGTCGTCGGTGGCGCCCTTCATCTTGCGCGGCATCACGCTCTATGGGATCGACAGCGTGATGGCCCCGCTCGAAAAACGCCAGGCCGCCTGGCAACGCCTCGCGACCGATCTGGATCGCGCGAAGCTGGCCGCCATCACGAAAGAAGTGGGCCTGGCTGAAGCCCTCGCAGCAGCGCCCGACATCCTGGCCGGCAAGGTCCGCGGGCGGCTGGTGGTCAACGTCAACGCCTGATCACACCGGGCCGCCCCAAGGTGAATCAGCCCCCTTGGGGGGCAGCGACCCGCGCAGCGGTGGAGCGTGTGGGCGAGCGATTCACCGCTGGGCCGCCCCAAGGTGAATCAGCCCCCTTGGGGGGCAGCGACCCGCGCAGCGGTGGAGCGTGGGGGCTCAGACTTCCTCAGGAACAATGTGCCGGTACGCGTGCCAGGTCGCGTGCCCGATCACCGGCCCGGCGATCAGCAGGCCCAGGAACCAGGGCAGCATGGCCAGGCCGATCACCGCGGTGATCAGCGCTCCCCAGATCAGCATCACCCCCGGGTTTTGCAGACAGGCGCGGATGCTGGTGAGGCCGGCAGACACGGCGTCGGTCTGGCGGTCCATGATCATCGGAATCGACACCACGCTGGTCACAAATATGAGGCCGGCAAACACCGCTCCCACCACGGTGTAGGTGATGAGAAAGCCGATGTTCTCCCACGCAAAGATATGGGCCAACAGGTTGCCTTCGGGCAGGTTGTTGAACGACACAGCAAACACCACCATCGACGCACGGCCCCACAACATCTCCAGGATCAGCAGCACGCCAGCAAAAATGCCCATTGCGCCTTTGGTAGGGCGCCACGCCGTGAGCGAAGCGCTCAGCGAAGGGCGGTGGCTGTGGGTTTGCATGGCCTTGCTGGCGTCGTACAGGCCAAGGCACAGGAAAGGGCCGAGCAGCAGAAAACCTGCGCTCAGCGCCAGCACATAGGCCGGCGCACGTTCGAACACCGCCAGCAGCGCATGGCCCATGGCAAAAAAGCACAGCCCGTAGAACAGGCCGATGCGCGGGCAGCGCTTGAAATCCTGCCAGCCCAGGCGCAGCCAGGTGAACGGGTCGCTGGGCTTCAGATCGGTCAGCTTCAGGTCGAACACCGAAGGGCGGCGGGGCTCCGTGCCGGTGTCGGCGTCTGGGGTGAGGTGGTCGGTGGAGGCAGCGGGTTCGGCGTCACCGTGTGCTTGCTCCCCGACTTGCATTGCGCGGGCCATGGCGATCTCCTGTATCCAGATCAATATAACCATCGCCGAATATTCGGCGCACATGGTTTACCCCGAAGCGGGGTCCAGCAGGCGGCGCTCTGCGCGTCTCAGGCTGAGGATCGCCGAAGCGAGGTTTCTGCCTGACCTCGCAGGTGCACAGCCAGGGCCGCGTCCAGCGACTGGGTGTGCTTGACGAACCAGGTCGCCAGCTCTTGGGCCATTTCGCGCACCGGCGGCAAGTTGCCGCGGCGCGTCATGGCCAGGCCGTCGCGCAACAGGTTGAGCACCACACGGTGCTGCAGCATGTGATCGGTAGCACCGGCAAAGTGCGTCTTGCGCATCCACTGGCTTTCGCGTTCGAACAGCCGCGCGGTGTGGTCAACGATTGCGGACCAGGCGCTGGGCAATTGCGCGTCGTTGGCGCTCTGGGCCTGCCCCAGCAGGGCCACGAATTCGCGGTGCATCCGGTCCATCGGTTCAAAACCCAGAACCAGGGCATCGGACCATTCCAGGGTGTTCATCACGGACTCCTCTTGCACTGAGGTTCCGAGCTTCGCAGCGAGCGCCCGCCAGGGCTTTGATCCAGCGCAGAAACGGGTCGCTTCGGGGGCCAGGCCGCTGCCGATCCGCTCACCGGTACACTGCCCGGCCATGATGCCCCTGGAACCCTCACCCCCCTGCACCCCGGTCAGTGCCCTCGTGCCAACCCTTGGCTCCCAGGGCTTTGCCGTGCTCGGCGCGGACGACGTGCGTCACTGGCTGGGCGCCAAACCCGACGAACTCAGTCAGCTGCACACCAGCTGGAACGACCTGCCCAAAGACGCCTACCTGAAAGACGGCGGCCACTACCGGCGCCGGCGCCACAGCTGCTTTGTGGTCGACGCCGAGACGGTGACGCAAATGCCCCACCGGCCCCACTGGCAACCCCTGGCCTACAACGCACTGCACGGCGGCATGCAGCGCTGGTTCGAGCCCATGGCCGATGCGGTGGTCAGCCACCCTCTGTGGCAGCGCATCCTGCTGCGCCTGGGCGAAACCGCCAGCGGCCTGCGCAGCGCCCAGCCCTGGTTTGTGGAAGCGCACCCTTTTCGCATTGACACCACCGACGGCATCGGCCGACCCACGCCCGAAGGCGCGCACCGAGATGGTGTGGACCTGGTGGCCGTGTTCATGCTGGGGCGCCACGGCATCAAGGGCGCCGAGACCCGCGTGTTCGAAGCGCACGGCCCCAGCGGCCAGCGCTTCACGCTGCGCGACCCCTGGTCGGTGCTGCTTCTGGACGACGAGCGCGTGATCCACGAAAGCACACCCATCCAGCCGCTGGAAGACGGCGCACTGGGCTGGCGCGACACCCTGGTGCTCACCTACCGGCGAGGCGGGTTCCAGGGCGACTGAGCGGGGTCTGATTGGCGACCAAGGTCGGCGCCGGGTTGTTCACACGGCGCATGGTAGTCGCATGCGAGTGACTGAATTCGGCCAGTAGCAACAGCGCGCTCGACCGCGGGCAAGGTCGCTTCAAGGCTGAACTGAGTCACTCGCACTTGAGTCCTGAGCGGCGACGACGTTCATCACCGGCCATTCGATGCTCTAGGAAAGGTATGACCGCTCTACCGCCGAAACGAAACATTGATGCACCGATACTTGCCATTTGGCTCTCTGCCTTTGCACTGTGTTTGTCCTTCGCTGCACCCAAAAGCTCCTTGATCGGCTGAGCTCAAAGCCTGATCCAGAATCGGCACCGCCGGACACAGTCCTCGGCGACTGGTACGCCAATCTGATCCGCGTAGGCCGAATCCAGGTTGTACTCGCTGTCAGCGAGCGAAGCTTGTTGCCCGTGGTGGTGCCGGCACGGGATAGTCGAGCCCTCGTTCAGCGACTCTGCGAGGCCCTGGAACCGATCCTCGCCGAAATCGGCGTTCCAGCGGACGAAGCGGCTGCCGAGCGCGGTGCAATGCAACTTTGGGCAGTTGGAAAGACGGCAAATCGCAGAGTCCTCGGATCGCTCAACGATTTGGCATTTCAGCTGCAAGTTGGGATGATGAACTCCCCGGATCGAACTCTGATGGCGCAATCGCTCTGGTTGGCCAAGACGCCCCTGAAAGTCATCGACTACGGTGCACCCGACCAAGCCACACTCGCTGCGTTCGCTGCTCACCGGGCGCTTCAGGCGGCCATCGGCCGATGACCGCTTCACTCTGACGCGAGCTGCAAGTAGCGACCCTGAGGCGACGGTGGAATCTCGTACTCAATCCGGTCACCTGTACAGTCTTCTTGGCTTGCCAACGAGTGGGCAGAAGGACCGGATGACCAGACTACACGTACCGTCCAGCTTATGCCGCAGGTTTTGCAAGTTGCATCATCTGAGACATCACAAACACCTTCATGTCAGAAGTGACTCCTAACCCGCCAAAGCAACCAGCTTTTCGCGACCCTGAGCGGTCACCAGCCAGAGACAGGCTAAGCGCATTGGGGTAGAGATATCCGGTTGTGGCCTTGGCGGAGGTCGAACAAAAGGCGGGGCGATGCGACGGCTTGACATTCTTGAAGAACGTATTTAACATTTTAGTTAAATGAAGCATAGACCTTTAAACATTACCAACAGCTTGACAGCGACCTTCTCGGCTCTGGCCGATCCGACGCGACGCGCCATTCTGGCTCGTTTGGCTGAAGGCGAGGCGACGGTGAATGAACTGGCCGAGCCTTTCCCTTTCAGCCTGCCTGCGATCTCTCGGCACCTGAAGGTGCTAGAGGCCGCCGGTCTCATCTCCCGCAGCCGGGAAGCGCAATGGCGCCCTTGCCGGCTGGAAGCAAGCCCCATGAAAGACGTCCATGACTGGGTCGCGCACTACAGACCCTTCTGGGAGGGAGGATTCGATCGCATGGCCGCATATCTACTCACTCTGCAGAAAGAGCAGGCGAAAGAATGATCGTCTCAGACAGCCCCGAACTCGAGATCGAGCGCACCTTCGATGCACCTGCAGCGCTTGTGTTTTCGATGTGGTCGGATCCGAAGCATTTCGCAGCCTGGATGGGGCCCGAAGGCTTCACTTGCCCAGTTGTCGAAATCGACTTCCGAGAGGGCGGCGCCTACCGCGCGCTGATTGTGTCTGAGGAGACGGGTGAGAGCTGGTTCAGCGGCGTCTATCAGGAGATCGCTCCCCATACCCGCCTGGCTTTCACCTTCACCTGGAACAACTCTGGACCATCGGCAGGCGTGGAAACGCTGATCACGCTCAGCTTTGAAGAGCGGGATGGGCGAACGACCCAGACTTTCCACCAGGCAACTTTCCTGGACAACGAGCGCCGCGACAGCCATCGCGGCGGCTGGACTTCGGCATTCGAGAAACTCGCTAGCCGCATCGAAGCGCTCAAGGCCAAACAGGAGACCACCCAATGAAGCTCTATGGGACACCGCCGACGCTCGCGGTACGCGCACTTTGGCTCATCAATGAACTCGAGATCGATTGTGAGATTGTCGAAGTCGATTTTGGAGTCGGCGAACACAAGGGCGAGGCAGTTCGAACCATCAACCCGATCCTTGACAGCTTTGCATCCTATGCATCGCGATTGCCCGCCTCTGACTGAAAGCGCCGGTCGCATGCCGCGGCCGACGAATTTCCAAACTGCGGCCTTGAGGCTGCATTAACCCAAGCTGAAGGAGAGAGAAAATGACCTATGTCGATGGTTTCGTGGCAGCCGTGCCGACCGCCAACAAGGAGGCCTATCGCAAGCACGCCCAAGCGGCTGCTGTCGTCTTCAAGGAGCATGGGGCGCTCAGCCTCGTTGAATGCTGGGGCGACGACGTGCCGCAAGGCAAGATCAACTCCCTGCACACGGCTGTGATCCGCAAGGACGATGAGACGGTGGTGTTCTCCTGGACCCTGTGGCCGGACAAGGCCACGCGGGATGCCGGCTGGCAGAAGATCATGGCCGATCCGCGCATGCAGCCCGACGTCAACCCGATGCCCTTTGATGGCTCGCGGATGATCTTTGGCGGTTTTGAAGTCCTGTCCCAGGCATAGGGCCTGCAAACCAAGGAGGCTGACCAATGCGAGGAATAACCCCCTACCTGCAAGTGAAGAGCGCGGGCGAAGCGATTGCATGGTACGTGCGCGTCTTCGCCGCCACCGAGGTCCGCGCCCGGCTGGTCGCGCCAGACGGAACCTGCATGAACGCCGAGATCGAGATCGAGGGCACACGCTTGATGCTGGCCGACGAGATGCCCAGGATCGGTTCGACAAGCCCTGAAACGCTGGCGGGCACCTCAGTCGTGCTCGATCTGCACGTGGCCGAAGCGGATGTGGTGTTTCGCAAAGCACTCGAAGCCGGAGCGACCGAGATCTACCCGCTTGCTGATCAGTTCTACGGCGACCGGGCGGGGCGTGTGCGGGACCCATTCGGCCACCACTGGATCATCGCCACACGACTCCGCGAGGTTCCCGAGGCAGAGATGGTGGCAGCGTTCAAGGCCATGTTCGAGGATGCCTGAGTTCAACAGGCGAGGAAGCCAGTTTGGGCGTGAAGGCGGCGTTCATCGAAACAGCCGCCCGGACGCTGGCGAACGACTCGCCGCATGAGCCTTACGAGCAGTATCGCCGAATCACCGACCTGCTGGCCGCTGCGATATGAAAGGAAGTCTCTGACATGACCCGTACCTGCGTGCTCTGGATGGTGGTCAGCGTAGACGGCTACATCAATGGCCCTGGCGGCGAGTTCATCGGGCCGCGATGGACTGCCGATCTCGACAACTGGGCCAGCGAAGTGGCCGAGCGGTTCGACACCCTTCTCTATGGTCGCGCTGCCTGGGAGGGCATGGCAGCTTATTGGCCTCATGCCGAGGCCGACCCCGCGACACCGCCAGCCGCCCAGGCCCTGGCTCGCTTCATGAATGGCGCACGCAAGATCGTGTTCAGCCGCACGTTGCAGGATGCGGGGAAATGGGTGAACTCGGAGATCGCGGACACCGACATTCGCGCAGTTGTTGCACGGGAAAAGGCCAGGCCTGGACGCGACATCGGGATCTTTCCTGGCGCCCGATTCGCGCAGACAGCGCTGGCCGCTGGCGTCGTCGATGAACTCTCACTTCTGGTGATCCCCGAGCTCTTCGGCCACGGCACACGCCTCTTCGAGGGCCACGGGCTGCGACGCAATCTGGAGCTTGCCGAGGTGCGGGTGATGGACACCGGCGCAGCGCTGCAGCGATATCGGGTGGTGCAAGAGCCGAGGCGCTCATGATGTACACCCCTCAATACGGCTTTCGCCCTGAGACACTGGACGACATCGAACTTCTGTGTCGTTGGCAGGGGGAACCCCATGTACATGGTTGGTGGGACGACGAAGATCAGTTTGACGAAGGGGATGTCGTCGACCCACGTGTGTGTCGATCTATCGGCTCGCTCGGCGATCAGTCCTTCGCCTACATGCAGGATTCCGCCGTCCATAGATAGGGCGTTTATCCCTTCGAGCATATGCCTGCTGGGTCGAGAGGGACATCGACCAGTTCATCGGATGTCCGACTTGATCGGCAAGTGGAATCGGTCTGCCTTCGTTAGGCAACGCATGCAGTGTCAACCCGATATAGTTCGTGCGATTCATCCGACGAGCTGGCATCGGCATTCTCGCCATCAATTCCACCTCCTCCGGCAAGGCGCATCGCAGATGGAACTCCGGCAATTCAGATACTTCATCAAGATCGCCGATCTTGGCAGCTTCTCCAAGGCTTCGCGCGCATTGCACATTGCTCAACCCGCGCTGAGTCAGCAGATTGCTCTGATGGAGGCTGAGCTGGGACACCAGCTGTTTCTGCGGGAGTCTCGCGGTGTACGCCTTACCGAGCCCGGGCGGGCGATGTACAGCCATGCGCAGCGGTTGTTGAGACAGGTCGAAGACACCTTCAGTGCTGTCAAACACAGCGCAGCTCAGCCTGTGGGAAAAGTGAGTGTTGGGCTCCCGCTGAGCACCGCGTCCCAATACGCGCTGCCATTGCTGGCTGCGGTGCGGGAACGCAACCCTGGGATTGAGATCGAGTTTTTTGACGAAATCAGTGGCAACCTGATTCACGGGCTGAACAGCGGAAGACTGGATCTCGCAGTGTTGGTCAATGACGAAGACGCGTTGCTGTTGCCTGGGGTGCAGCTGATGGACGAGCGGCTTTTCTTGGTTTCTCGGCCCGACGCCCGCCCGACGCGAAAGACGATGTCCCTGCGTCAATTGCCGGGTTTGCCACTGGCCTTGCCGGGCTCCGGACAAGGGGTGCGTCCGATCCTGGACCAGGCACTGGCGCAACGCGGCCTGAAGCTGGGGCCATTGGCCGTGTGCGCGAACTCCATGAGCATCATGCGTCATGCCTTGCTGGAAGGCCTGGCTCACGGCGTCATGCCCTGGGGGGCTGTCTGCGACGATGTGCAAGCCGGTCGGTTGACGCTGACGTCCATTACGCCGGCATTAACCCGCCGCGTGCATGTGTGCGCCGGACCCGATGCCGGTCTCTCACTCGCCGCGAAGGCTGTTCATGACCTGCTGCTGGAAGTAACGCGCCGTCGGGTGCACGCAGGTCTTTGGGAGGGCGTCAAGCTACTCTAGGGACGGGCAAACCACCGGGACTCCACTCCATCGGATTGCGCGATGGGCCCAGACAAATTTCGTATTTCCCAAGTGCGTGCGCGCTGCCTAGACTGCCGCCCATCGTCACAACGGCAGACAAGCATGGAAACACGGAACCCAACTCTTGGCCCGATCGGACAGCTGCCCGACGCACTGGCAGTCGGCCTGACAACTTTGCTGGGTGATCGCTTCACTCAGAACCGCGCCATTCGGGAGCAGCACGGAAGCGATGAATCCAGCTACCCCTGCATGCCGCCCGATGCGGTGGCGTGGCCTGAATCCACTGACGAAGCGTCGCGCATCATGCGTTTGTGCGCAAAGTACGCCACACCCGTCATTCCCTTTGGAGCCGGCTCCTCCGTAGAAGGTCATGTGCTGGCGTTGCACGGTGGCGTCTGCCTGGACATGTCCCGCATGAACAAGGTGCTGTCAATTGACACGCAGGACCTGAGCTGCCGTGTGCAGGCCGGTGTGACGCGCGAAACTCTCAACAGCGCACTGGCAGGCACCGGCTATTTCTTCTCGGTGGACCCCGGAGCAGATGCTTCCCTGGGGGGTATGGTGGCAACTGGGGCTTCTGGTACGAACACCGTGCGTTACGGAACCATGCGCGAGAACCTCCTGTCGCTCACCGTTGTGCTGGCCAATGGCGAGGTCATTCGCACAGCGCAACGCGCTCGGAAAAGCTCAGCCGGCTACAACCTCACACAGCTGTTTGCGGGCTCCGAGGGAACCCTGGGACTGATCACCGAGGTGGTGGTCAAGGTTCACCCGCATCCGGAGGCCGTGGCCGCAGCCGTGGTGAATTTCCCCGATGTGCGAAGCGCGGTCAACGCGGTCATCGTCTGCCTTCAGGTGGGGGTTCCGCTGGCGAGGGCCGAGCTGCTGGATGCGCTGTCGATCCAAGCCATCAATGCCCACAGCCACACAGAACTGGCAGAACAGCCAACCCTGTTTCTGGAGTTCTGTGGCAGCAAAGTACAGGTTGCGGAGCAGGCAACGACCGTGAAAGACATCCTGGCCGAGCATGGCGGCCATGGTTTTCAGTGGGCCGATCGACCCGAAGAACGAAGGCGCCTGTGGACACCCCGCCACCATGCCTACTTTGCGTGTCTTCAACTGCGCCCCGGCAGCCGCGCGGTCTCCACAGACGCCTGCGTGCCGCTTTCGCGCCTGGCCGACTGCGTGGCTCAAACGCTGGACGATATTCAGGCTTCAGGTCTGATGGCCCCCCTGTTCGGCCACGTGGGCGACGGCAACTTTCACTGCGTCTTGCTGGTGGACACCGCCAACGCCGAAGAAGTGGCTTCGGCGGAGGCTCTCGCTCACCGCATCGCGCAACGCGCGATTGTCATGGAGGGAACCTGCACCGGTGAGCACGGGGTGGGAATGCACAAAATCTCCTACTTGCAGGAAGAACATGGGCCAGAGGGCGCGGAGCTTATGCGCCGAATCAAGCAGGCGCTGGATCCCCTGAATCTTCTCAACCCCGGGAAGGTGGTTGCCCTGCCAAGTGGCGCATCCCGGTGCAAGCCCTCGGAGGCCTTGTGAAACGAAGAACTGCATTGGCAGGTCAGTCGTTCGTATTGCCTGGTCTGGCTTCGACATCGCGCAACCAGGCGGTGAAGGGCGAGCCTGGAGTCAGTCCGCGCGAGATCACGTTCGGCCAGATCTGCGACATGTCGGCCAGCCGGGCAGCCGTCGCACTGGCCTACAGCGCTGGCGCGAGGCTTCACTTTGATGCAGTCAATCAACGCGGCGGCGTTCATGGTCGACTGTTGAGGACTGTGCAGTTCGACGATGGCTAACTCACTGAACGTGCCTTGGCGAACGCACGTCGGTTGACGCAGATGCCCGTCTTCGCCATGCTGCACTCTGTTGGCACAGCGATTGCGAGCGAGCTCATTCCTTTCCTGGAGTCCAGGCAGATTCCTTGCCTGCACCTGTTGACAGGGGCAGAGGAACTGCGCGCCCCAACCCTGAGCAGCCGCCAGACGTTTTACTTGCGGGCCAGCTATCGTCAGGAGGTCCGGCGGATCATTCACCATTTGCAGACGCTGGGAATTTTCCGGGTTGCCCTGGTACATGAAGATGAGCCCTTCGGCCATGGCATCCGGGCGCAGGTTGAAGCAGCCATGCAGGATGCAGCTCTGTCGCTCTCGGCTGTCGGACTGATACCGTTCAACCAACCTACCGAAGTTCAGGCCGCAGCCCGGCTGATCCACAGCGTCAGTCCAAATGTCGTGATTGTCGGCAGTGCGGGCGCCAGCGTGGAGAACTTTGTTTCAGCAAGCCACCAGTTGGGTCTGCGCACCACCTACTACTGCCTGTCGGTCAGCAACGTGGGACGGCTGTTCAAGGCGCTTGGCCCCTTGAGCAAAGGCGTCGTGATGACGCAGGTGATGCCGGGCCTGAGGGCAAGTGCCATGCCCGTCGTGCGCGACTACCTTGGCGCATCCAGCGAACCCAGCAGTTTCGGGCTTGAGGGGTTCATATCAGCGCGCGTGATCACCGGAGCGCTGCAGGCGACTGGCCCCCAATTGAATCGGGCAAAGTTCATTGCCATGCTGGAAACACCTCCCTCTGACCAGGTAGGCGGTTTCCCCATCGGCTACCCGCCTTCGACGCGCAATGGCTCACCGTTCGTCGAGCTGGCCATGGTCGGCGCACATGGAAGGTTGCTGAGATGACCAGGTCATCGAATGGTTTTTCAATGAAAACAAGTACCACTGACACGGCGTTGCTGCAGTTGTTCGAGAACGACGTACGCCGTGGTTGGCTCAAGCTGGCCTTGCGCCGTTGGATGATGCTTGACGAGCGTGGTACTGGTATTCCCCCCTCACCTCACCGCCTTCTGCGAGGCCGCTAGCGAAAGTTGCACACAACGGGAACTGGTGCAAATCAACAGGGCAGTCAGTGCGTGGATGTTCATGACTTCCGCCTCTGAGGGACCATGGTCTTTCGCCGCGAATGCCAACTCCATTCATTGAAGAGGGCACTGATACGATCCCTTGTGTCGCAGCAGCGATTCGCAGAGTCCGAGCATGCCAGGATCCATCATCGATAGTCATGCTGACTGATGTGTGAAGTGCGTTTCGATCGCCTTGAGACGCAACTGCAGATGACTTCAGAGCGGATGCGCACGCAACTGCCATGGGCGCGCCGGATCTTCGATGTGTGCGAGATAGCGCCGCGTTGGCGCTGACAATTCAGTGCTGTCAATTTCAAATAGTCCGCATCCTCTCAGGGCCTTGCGCGGGTCGATCACTCGCCCCAAGGCTTCCATCAGGACAGGGGAGGCGAAAGTGTGGTGTGTGTCCGAACCCGATACACCCATGGTCATCCCAGTTAGGAGTTGCACACGGTTGCGGTAGCTTGGATACAGGATCGTGTGGCTCAGCTCGCTGGCGGTCACTGTCTCCTGGTCAACCAGGTGCAACCTGTCTCCGACCATGACGATGACGCCGGAATACTTATAGACGTCGGGACGCCTTTTTTCCCCTTGCAGACTAAGGCGCTCTATGCGTCTGTAGCAGGTGTAGTCTCTCCAGGGGTGGATGGTCATCAGGGAGCGCAGGATCATCCCGGGACGCGTAGCAGAGTGGTAGTGAACGTAGTACCAGCCGAGCATGCGACTGAGTTCCGCGCGCTGGCGTTGCGCTTGCTGGAGCAGACCACGCATCAGGCCTGGCAAGTTGAGTGTTTCGCTGTCCCGACCAGGACGAAGCCGAAGGAGGCTCTTGAACTGCTCATGCGGCATGAGCAGTTCGAACTCGTCGACGCCGAAATGGTCGCAAATGCGTCTCAGGTTGTTCCGGGACGGGTGGGTCTTCCCTGCCAGGTACTTCATGAATTGGGGGCGGTTGATGCCCAGTTGGCGGCACAACTCACTGATGGATACATGGTGGCTCGCAGCAAACCGGAGGTTGGCCACGAAATCGGACGCGTTATCGGCTTGCAGGTCGACCACAGGTTGTTGCTTTCAGTGCGACAGTTTGCGACATATTATTCTTTGAACCGCTGACCCGTGCAAGCAGAAGATTTCTAAAGTTGATTGACCGTACTTTCGCTGCGGTTTCATCAACCTGGAGAGTTCTGCCATGTACCGTTCCATATTGTTTGCGGCGTACGCCGCTGTCACCCTGGCCGTGCCAGTCTCATCGGCATGGGCGCAAAAGCCCGGCGGCACGCTGGTGCAAATCACGCAGCCGGAGCCACCCAACCTGGCGCCCTACATCAGCACAGCTGGCCCGATCAGCCAGGTCACTGCCAAGGTATTCGATGGTCTGCTGGAGTACGGCTTTGACCTGAAACCCAAGGCTAGCCTAGCCGAAAGCTGGACAGTCTCGCCCGATGGCAAGGCCATCACCTTCAAGCTGCGCAGCGATGTAAAGTTCCACGACGGCAAGCCGTTCACTTCTGCTGATGTGCAGTTCACGGTGATGGATGTGTTGAAGAAGAACCACCCGCGCGGCATCGCCACCTTCCGCGACGTGACGGCGGTGGACACCCCCGACGCCACCACCGCCATCTTTCGCCTGGCCAACCCGGCGCCCTACATCTTGAAGGCGCTGGCCAGCTCAGAAAGCCCCATGCTGCCCAAGCACGTGTATGGTCAGGGTGACATCAAGACCCACCCCAACGCCAACCAACCGATCGGTTCGGGCCCGTTCAAGTTCGTGGAATGGCGTCGCGGCGAATTGGTGCGCCTGGACAAAAATCCGGACTACTGGCGCAAGGGCCTGCCCTATCTCGACCGTGTCGTCGTGCGTTTCATCGCTGATGCATCTACCCGCACCGCGGCCCTGGAGCGGGGCGAGGCCCACGTGGCCGGACTCGGTGCTGTTCCGTACAACGACGTCAAGCGCCTGAGCGCCCTGTCCAGCCTGGAGGTGACGACCGCCGGAACTGAAATGATCTCGCCGATGGTGGAAATGGTCATCAACACCAAGCAGCCGCCCTTCGACAACCCGAAGGTCCGTCAGGCGATCAACTACGCCGTCGACCGCAAGTTTGCGATCGACAACGTGTGGTTTGGCTTTGGCAAGCCCGCCATGGGGCCGATCAGCAGCAACTTCCAGCCAGCGGGCCTTTACGCCGCCGGCACCGACTTCACGGTCGCTGACCGCGTGGCACGCGCCAACAAATTGCTCGACGAGGCCGGCCTGCCCCGCAAGGCCGACGGTGTGCGCTTCGAGATCACGCATGACATCACCCCATACGGCGAAGAATGGCAGCGCTTCGGCGAAGCCGTGCAGCAGCAACTGCAGCAGGTGGGCATCAAGGTGACCCTGCGCTACGAAGACCTGCCTAAATGGCTCAAGCGCACCTACACCGACTACGACTTCACCCTGACGTCGAACTTCCTGTTCAACCTCGCTGACCCGGTGCTGGGCGTCCATCGCGGCCTGCACTCAGACCGAATCAAGCCCGGTACGGTGTTCGTCAACGGCTCGCGCTGGAGCAGCCCGGAGACCGACGCGCTCATGGACAAGGCCAGTGTCGCCACCAATGAAGCGGAGCGAGGGAAGCTGTATGCCGACCTCGTCAAGCGAGTGAGCGAGGCCAGCCCGGTGGTCTATGTGCTGGAGCTGCGCTACCCGGCGGTGATCAACCGGCAGTTCAAGAGCGTGATCGACACGCCGCTGGGCATCTACGGCAACTTCGCGACGGCTCACAAGCAGTAAGCCGCGACTTGGAGGGGGTCATCCCCTCTGCTTCTTCAATTCAACTTGTGCACCGCTGGAGGAACACCAGCGGTGCAGTGGAACCACGCCCATGGGTCAATACATTCTTCGTCGATTGTTGCAAACCGTGCCGGTTGTGCTACTGGTCGTGATCGTGAACTTCCTGCTCTTGCAGCTCGCGCCAGGAGACTTGGCCACGGTCCTTGCGGGCGAAGCGGGCGGAGCGCCCAAAGAGTACATCGATGCACTGCGGGAGCGCTTCGGGCAGGACCAGCCCATCCACGTGCAACTGCTTGCATACCTTGGAAACCTCCTGACCCTGGATCTGGGCTACTCGTTTCGCCAGAGCGCTCCCGTTCTCGATCTGGTTCTCGATCGACTCGGTCCCACCTTGCTGCTGATGGGGACGACGTTGATCGTGTCACTTGCGGTGGGCATCGGTATGGGCGTGCTGGCAGCGTTGTGGGTGCGCACCTGGAAGGACCACTTGATTTCCGTGGCCGCCGTGGTCTTCTACGCCATGCCCTTGTTCTGGGTGGGGCTGATGCTGGTGCTGTTCTTCAGCATCAAGCTGGACTGGTTCCCCACCTCGGGCATGGAAGATGTGGTGGCCTTTCACGAAGGGTGGGCGCGCGTGAAGGACATTGCACACCATCTGGTGCTTCCGACCCTGACGCTCTCGTTGTTCTACATCGCGCTGTACGCACGCCTGATGCGAGCCTCCATGCTGGAGCAGCGTGGGCTGGACTATGTGACGACCGCCAGAGCCAAGGGCCTGACCCACAGACAGATCACCACCCGCCATGTTTTTCGCAACGCACTGTTGCCGGTGGTGACCATGGCCGGCGTGCAGTTCGGTGCCCTTTTGGGGGGATCGGTCGTCGTCGAAGCCGTCTTCGCTTGGCCTGGTCTCGGTCAACTGGCGTACCAGTCGCTTTTTGCAAGGGACTACAACCTGCTGCTGGGCATCTTCTTCATGTCGGCTTGCCTGGTCGTCCTGATCAACCTGCTGGTTGATGTGGTGTACGTGTGGCTGGATCCTCGAATCAAGATGTCCTGAGGACAAAACATGAAGAGTTTTTCAAGCAAATTCCTGGGCAATCCCCGCGTTCTTTTCGGACTTGCATGGCTGGCGCTGGTGCTCGTGATGGCCGTGTTCGCCGACCTGCTGGCGCCCGTCGATCCGTTTGCCATTGTCGGATCACCCTTTGACCGACCTGCAGGACAGCACATTTTCGGAACGGACAGCCTGGGCCGAGACGTGCTGGCGGGGGTGATTCATGGGTCCCGAACCACCTTGCTGATCGCAGTCCTGGCTACCTTGGCTGCGGTCGTCTTCGGCACTGCGGTCGGTGCGCTGGCAGGGTACTTCGGGGGCTGGATAGACGACGTCCTGATGCGCTTGACCGAGTTCTTTCAGACCATCCCCTCCTTTCTCTTTGCCATCGTGCTGATCGCTGTGCTGTCGCCGTCGGCGACCAATCTCGTGATCGCGATCGGGGTGGTGAGTTGGCCGCCGATAGCGCGAGTGGTGCGGGGTGAAGTGCTGTCGGTCAAGTCGCGCGAATTTGTGCAAGCGGCTGTGGTGGCTGGGCAGCGCGACCTGGCCATTCTCGTTACCCAAGTGCTACCCAATACGCTCAGTCCGCTGATCGTGACAGGCTCTTTGCTGGTGGCCACAGCCATCCTGGTCGAGAGTGCCCTGTCATTCCTGGGTCTGGGAGCGCCCAATCAGATGAGCTGGGGTTTCATGATCGGCGCGGGCCGTTCGTTTCTGCGGGACGCATGGTGGCTTGTCACCATTCCCGGCATTGTCATTCTGCTCACGGTACTGGCCATCAATCTGGTTGGTGAGGGTCTGAACGACGCGCTCAATCCCCGGTTGGCCGATCTCTGAGAACATCATGAATCACATCACCGAACAACATGGCGACGCGGTGCTTCGCATCGAAGACCTGAAGGTGGCGCTGCCGCCTTGGTCGGACAGGCCCCACGCGGTCAACGGCATTTCGATCGAAGTGCGCCCCCGCGAGATCCTCTGCATCGTGGGCGAATCCGGATCGGGAAAGTCGGTCATGGGAAAAGCCATCATGGGCCTGTTGCCCAAGCCGCACCTGCGCGTCACGAACGGAAGAATCATGTTTGAAGGACGTGATTTGGTACATCTCAGCGAAGACGACATGCGGGCTGTTCGCGGCGGTCGCATCGCCATGGTGTTCCAGGAGCCCATGACAGCGCTGAGCCCGTTGATGAAGATTGGTCGGCAGATCGATGAGGTGCTGGAAATTCACACGGATCTGGTGCCTGCCCAACGCCGGGAACGCGTTCTGGCCCTGCTCAGAGATGTCCATCTTCCCGAACCTGAGCGGCTGATTGACAGCTTTCCACACCAGTTATCGGGCGGGCAGCGACAGCGAGTCGTCATTGCGATGGCGTTGGCGCTCGAACCGGCCTTGATCATCGCGGACGAGCCCACGACGGCCCTGGATGTCACCACGCAAGCCCAGATTCTCCACCTGATGAAGGAGCTGCAGCGCAGCCACGGCACGGCCGTGCTCTTCATCACCCATGACTTTGGCGTGGTGGCCGAGATTGCCGACCGGGTGGTGGTGATGCGACATGGCGAAATCGTTGAGACAGGCACCACCCAACAAGTGCTCGGAAACCCGCAGGCCGAGTACAGCAAAGCCCTGATTGCGGCCGTGCCCCGTCTCGCGCCGCGGAGCCGCAATGCCGACGTACCGGATATTGCCGGGGAAACCCCGCTGCTGGAGGTGAAGCTTCTGCAGAAGACCTATCGAAGTTCTGGCGGACTCTTCGCACGCAACCGACGGACCGTACCAGCGGTGCAGAGCGTCAGCCTAACGGTGAAGCGACAAAGCTCACTTGCACTGGTGGGCGAGTCTGGTTCCGGCAAGAGCACGCTGGCACGGTGCATCATCGGACTGGAAAAAGCCGACGGCGGCGAAATTCTGCTCGATGGAGCCCATCTCACCGGCCGCACTCGGCGCGAACTGCTGCCCCTGCGCAGTCAGGTTCAGATGGTCTTTCAGGATCCGTTTGCCTCGCTCAACCCCAGGCACAAGGTCGGGGAAATCGTGACCCTCGGGGCTCGCGTGCAAGGCGTTCCGCGGGAACAGGCTTACACGGAGGCACGCGAGCTGCTGCGCAGGGTGGGACTGAAGCCAGAGGCGATCGACCGCTACCCTCATGAGTTCAGTGGTGGCCAGCGGCAACGGATCGGCATTGCGCGTGCACTCGCCGTCAAGCCCAAACTGATCGTGGCCGATGAACCCGTGTCTGCACTCGATGTATCGGTTCAGAAGCAGGTGCTGGAGTTGCTAGACGAACTGCGCGCCGAAATGGGTCTGTCGTTGCTCTTCATCACGCACGACCTTCGGGTCGCCGCCACGGTTTGCGAAGAGATCGCCGTCATGAGCAAGGGGCAACTGGTGGAATCCGGTTCCACAGCCGACATCTTTGCCAACCCTCAGCATGCCTACACACGCAGCTTGTTGGCGGCAGTCCCTGGCAAGGAATGGGTATCGACGCATTGGGATGCATGATCTGCGCATGAAAACAAGCAAACTACCCAAGGTCGCGGTGCTGGGCACCGGCGGAACCATTGCCGGCTCGGGAGCCAGCAGCACGCAGTACGCTGGCTACCGCGCTGCTGTCACTGGTGTCGACGAGTTGTTGATGGCGATTCCTCCTTTGAAAGATGTCGCCGATCTTGAGAGCGAGCAAGTCGCTCAGGTGGCCAGCCAGAACCTGGGAGGTGCAACGCTGTTGCACCTCGCGAGAAGGGTCAACTTCTGGCTCAACCAGACCGATTGCACCGGGCTGGTTGTGACAGTGGGAACCAATACTCTGGAAGAGACAGCCTATTTTCTGAACCTGGTCGTCAAGAGCCGAAAAACCGTTGTGGTGACTGGAGCGATGCGCCCCTCCACCAGCCTGAGCGCTGACGGGCCCATGAACCTCTACCGTGCAGTCGTTGCGGCGGTCAGCATCCAGACGGTGGGGCTGGGTGTGCTGGTCGTGATGAACGACCAGATCATCGCTGCCCGCGATGTGCACAAGATGGACACCATGACGGTTGACAGCTTCAGGGCCCCTGTTTTTGGCATACTGGGCTGGGTGTTTGACAACCAGGTGCGGCTCTATAAGAGGTCTGCTCGCACACACACCTGTGATACCGAATTCGACGTGATCGATCTGAACAGCTTGCCACGTGTCGATATTGTCGTGGGGCATCAGGATGATTCAGGTGTTGCAGTTTCTGCACTGGTCGAGGCCGGAGCGAAAGGCCTGGTTGTAGCGGGAGCCGGATCTGCGTCGTTGAGTGAAGCAATGGCGGAGGCCGTTCTGAGCGCGACCCGAAAAGGCGTGGTAGTCGTGCGTGCCCCGCGCACTGCGACAGGAATAGTGATGCGAAACATGGAGTTTGACGATGCGTTGCATGGGACCGTTGCCGGCGACACACTGTCACCGGCCAAGGCAAGGGTCCTGCTTGCGCTGGCACTGGCCCACGGCAAACAAGCCGACGAGATCCAGGCCGCATTCGACATGTACTGAGGTCTGTTGACGCGCCTGCAATCGCTCGACTCTCTGTTTGTCATCGGAGGCCCTATTCGTTTGGTGAGCCTCACTAAAGAGAATCCATGACGCACAGGGCATCATCGATTTCCTGATCAGGGTCTTGACGCAAAGGCGCTGCGCGTCAATCCAGGGGACGACGGCAGGATCGCCCACCCAGAGCTACGCATCTACGACACGGGGACCATGCGTCGCAGACGCAGCTGACGGGTGGCCTGCCACCCCCTGCCATGTGCACGTCTACGTCAGGGCTGTGACGCCGTCTTCGAGAGCGCTCAAGCCAAGAATGAACTGGAACTCCCGACCAAGAAGGAGGCCCACACAGGAAAAACTGAATTGGGCGGAAGTGCGAAGCCTTACCACCGGCTGGCCTTGAATATCGACAAGTCCTGCATGAGCAGAATGCAGTGCAACTTGCTGAAGATCCCGGCTGGAAAGAGCGGCAGCGTGGCTCATGCTCCATGCGAAAACACGTCCTGAAGCGACCGCTAAGCCTTGCAAACGAACCAAACGTTCTTGGCTATCGACGTGTTTGCATATCCCAATGACTCGCTTGACAAAACGCAAGCTATCGAAGTCTGGCGCTTCATAAACTGCATTCATGGGTCAAGCAATTCTGCTTTCCCCGCTTTTCTCAAACTACCCCTGAATGGAGTTCCCCATGGAAAACGTTTCCACCTTCCCCCACCTCAACGAACCTGCCCCGGCCTTCAGCGCCAAGACCACCCACGGCGACCGCAGCCTGGCCGACTACAAGGGCAAGTGGCTCATCCTGTTCTCGCACCCCGCCGACTTCACGCCGGTCTGCACCACCGAGTTCATCGGCTTCCAGAAGCACGCTGACACCTTCCGCAGCATGAACTGCGAACTGCTCGGCTTGTCAATCGACAGCCTGTATTCGCACCTGGCCTGGACGCAGAGCATCAAGGAAAAGTTTGGTGTGGAGATCAGTTTTCCCATCATTGAAGACATCAAGATGGATGTGGCCCGCGCCTACGGCATGGTGCACCCTGGTGCCGCGGACACACAGGCGGTTCGCGCCACTTTCTTCATCGATCCGAACGGCATCCTGCGTGCCATGGTCTATTACCCGATGAGCAACGGCCGCAGCATCGAAGAGTTCGTGCGCTTGCTGCAAGCCATGCAGACCAGCGACAAGAACGCCATCGCCACTCCTGAGGGCTGGACGCCGGGTTGCGACGTGATCGTGCCACCACCCAAGACGGCCGAAGCACTGGCCAAGCGCGCCAGTGAAGGCTACAAGACTGTGGACTGGTATTACTCGACCAAGTCGCTGTAAGCGACCCGTGCTCTCAGCAGGGGCCCGCCCGGGAAGGCTGGGCCCCTTTCTTCTTTGATGCCTGGAGTTGCCCACCATGACCACCCCATCGCGACTGCACGTCGAATCCTTCTTCGACCCTGCCACCTTCACCTTCAGCCACATCGTCTGGGATCAGGCGACAGCACAGTGCGCGCTGCTCGACAGCGTGCTCGACTACGACCCCAAGTCCGGCCGCACCGACACGCGCAGTGCCGATCGCCTGATCGATCGCGTCAGCGAACTCGGCCTGAAAGTTCAATGGCTGCTGGAAACCCATGTGCATGCTGATCACCTGTCAGCTGCACCCTACCTGCAGAAGCGCCTGGGTGGTCAACTGGCCATTGGCTCACACATCACCACCGTGCAGAACACGTTCGGAAAGCTGTTCAATGCGGGCAGTGAGTTTGCGCGCGACGGAAGCCAGTTCGACCGCCTCTTCCACGACGGCGATCATTTCACCATCGGTGGTTTGCAAGCGGTGGCCATGCACACACCAGGGCACACCCCAGCCTGCATGACCTATGTGGTGCGCGACCACAGTGTCGATCCGTTGCGAACCGCCGCTTTTGTGGGTGATACCCTGTTCATGCCCGACTACGGAACCGCCCGGTGCGACTTCCCGGGCGGCGATGCCGCCACGCTCTACCGATCCATACAGCGCGTGCTGGCCTTGCCCGACAGCACCGAACTCTACCTCTGCCACGACTACCCGCCTGGCGAGCGAGAGCCACAATGCATCACCACGGTCGCCGAGCAGAAGGCCGCCAACGTGCATGTGCACCAGGGGGTCGGTGAGGCTGATTTCGTGCGGCTGCGCCAGCAGCGCGACGCCACCCTCGCCATGCCGGTGCTCATCCTGCCCTCGGTCCAGGTCAACATGCGCGCTGGCCACATGCCACCTGCGGAGAGCAATGGCACGATCTACCTGAAGATTCCGATCAACGCTGTCTGACCGGCCAGAAGCAGCCGCTCAAACCAACGCCGCATCGACGCCGCCCCGCCATGAACAACCCGTTGAGCCACTGGCTGCCCATCCTGCGCTGGGCGCCTTGTTACCGCGTCGAGCTCTTCACCGCCGACGCCGTGGCGGCCTCGGTGGTCACGCTGATGCTGATCCCGCAAAGTCTGGCCTATGCCCTGCTGGCCGGCATGCCCCCCGAAGCCGGCTTGTACGCCAGCATGGCGCCGCTGGTGGTCTATGCGGTGTTCGGCACCAGCAGCACCCTGGCCGTGGGTCCGGCGGCCGTCACCTCGCTCATGACGGCGGCTGCGCTGGGCAGCGTGGCCGCTGCCGGCAGTGTGGGTTACGCCGCCGCCGCTGCGCTGCTGGCGCTCCTGAGTGGCGCCATGCTGTTTGTCATGGGCGCGCTGCGCCTGGGTGTGGTGGCCAATTTCCTGAGCCACCCGGTGATCTCGGGGTTTGTGTCGGCTTCCGGCCTGCTGATCGCAGGGAGTCAGCTCAAGCACCTGCTGAACATCCCCCTGCAGGGCCAGACGCTGCCGCAGATCATGCTCAGCCTGTGGCAACACATCGGCCAATGGCATGGTCCCACCGTGGCCATCGGATTCGGTGCCTTGAGCTTTCTGGTGTGGGTACGGCGCTCGCTCAAGGCCCGCTTGTACGCACTGGGTTTCGCCCCCCTGGCGGCAGACGTGCTCACCAAGGCGGCCCCGGTGCTGGCGCTGGCCGTGACCACCCTGCTGGCCTGGACCCTGCGGCTGGACGAAGGCGGACTGCGCGTGGTGGGCGCGGTGTCTGGCGGCCTGCCGCCGCTCACGCTGCCGGTGCTGGACGCCACCCTCTGGCCACAGCTGCAACAGCTCGCCACCGCGGCGCTGCTCATCAGCCTCGTGGGCTTTGTTGAGTCGGTGTCGGTGGGCCAGTCGCTGGCGGCCAAGCGGCGCGAACGCATCGAGCCTGACGCTGAACTGCGTGCGCTTGGCGCCAGCAACATCGCTGCCGGGCTCACGGGCGGCTTCCCCGTCACCGGCGGCTTCTCGCGCTCGGTGGTGAACTTCGATGCCGGAGCGCGCACCCCGGCGGCCGGCGTCTTCACCGCCATCGGCCTGCTGCTGGCTGCCTTGCTGCTCACGCCCGCGCTGCACTACCTGCCTCAAGCCACGCTGGCCGCCACGATCGTGGTGGCCGTGCTCACGCTCGTGGATCTCGGAGCTTTCGCACGCACCTGGCGCTATGCGCGCAGCGATTTCACCGCGCTGGCGCTGACCTTCGCGTTGACCTTGCTGGTGGGCGTTGAAGCCGGTCTGGTGACGGGCGTGGGCGCTTCGCTGCTGCTGCACCTGTGGCGCACCAGCCGCCCGCACATCGCCACGGTCGGCCGGGTACCGGGTACCGAGCACTACCGCAACGTCTTGCGTCACGCGGTGGAGACCCACGCCAACGTGCTCAGTCTTCGGGTCGACGAAAGCCTGTACTTCGCCAACGTGCGTCCTCTCGAAGACCACATCGCCGCCCAGGTGGCCGCGCACCCGCGCATTGAACACGTGGTGCTGCAATGCAACGCGATCAACGCGATCGATGCCAGCGCCATGGAAAGTCTGGAGGCGATCACGCTGCGGCTCAAAGATGCGGGCGTGAAGCTGCACCTAAGCGAAGTCAAAGGTCCGGTAATGGACGGCTTGCGGCGCAGCGATTTTCTTGAACACCTGACAGGTCAGGTGTTTCTTACCCACCATCAGGCCGTGACGGCACTGACAGCGCCAACCGACCAGGGCCTGTCAACACCAAACAGACCCTGAAGCGATCAACCCTTTCGGCGCAGCAGGCGTACATGCATGGGCCGCACGAAAGCGGCGCCCTGCTCGCCACCATGCGGCTCAAACGCGGCGCGCACCCGCGCCAACATCGCTTCATCGATGCGGTGGTCGGCAAAGCTGGGGTACATCATGCGTTGCACAAAGTCGTCGAAGCTGGCGAACCGCACCGCTTGTGCAAACCGGCGTTCTGCGACCGCTTCCCAATGCTGGCCCGAAGACAGCGCACGGTCCAGCGCGGCCTGTGCGGCTGGTCGCACCACGCCCTCATCGTTGTACAGGCGCACCAGCTCGTTCATGGCGCCGCCGTAGATCGGCTCAGACACATACAGATGACCGCCGGGACGGACCACCCGCGCAACCTCTGCCAGCGCCTGATCCATCGCCGCCATGGGCACATGGTGCAAAGACTTGAGCATGAGCGCGAGATCAAACGATGCGTCGGCCAGCGGCACCGCCTGAGCGCCCGCAGCCACAAACACCAGCCGGTCTTGTGGTACCGCCAGTTTCTTGGCGTGTTGCACGGCGTCGACCTCCAGACCACTCACGTGGCACAGCGGCCAGCGCCGCAACAGGTCGCGTGCGAGCCGTGCACTGCCACAACCCAGCTCGATGATGGACTGAGCCTGCAGCGGCACCAGCTCGTTGAGCACCTCCAGCTCGTCGTTCTGGATCGGCAGCAGATCGGGGTCGGCAGAGCTGGGATTCATCAGGGCTTCTTTCGGGGAATCTCGTTGTAATTGCGTTTTGTCATGGATACCCACCATAGTATCCGGGAAGATCGCTTTTCTACCCGATTTTCCAACCATCCTCTCTAGGAGTTTTGACATGAAGAAGCTGATCACACTGGGTGCTGCGGCGTTACTGGTGGCGGGCGCGGCGCAGGCCGAAAGCCTGTTTGTGAACATCCACAGCGGCAACGCCATGGCCCAGGGCGCTGGCCTGGTACTGGCTGGTCAGGCGCTGGAGCAGAAAGCCGACGTGCGTGTGTTGCTGTGCGACGCGGCGGGCGATATCGCGGTGGCGGGCAAAGAGATGCCCAAGCTGAAGCCTCGCGATGTCACGCCACAGCAAATGCTGCAAGGTCTGATCAAGGCGGGTGCTACGGTGGAGGTGTGTGCGCTCTACCTGCCCAACTCCGGCCTCAAGGCCAGCGACCTGATTCCCGGCGTGAGCACAGCCAAGCCCGCTGATGTGGCGGCCCACCTGCTCAAGCCGGGCATGCACACGCTCGGCTTCTGAGCGTCGCACATCCCGCACACAACGGCGCCTTCTGGGCGCCGTTGTGCATTCAGGGCTGCCCAAAGCTCTCCGGCATCTGCACAGCCACCACCTCGCCCCGCGCCGTGGCCACGCCCCCGGCGAATACCGTGGTTTCAACCACCACCTTGCGGCCCTTGATCTCTTTCACCGTGCCGCGAATTTCCAGCTCCACCAGCGGCGTTGGCTTGAGGAAGTCCACATGCAAGGAACCGGTGACGAAGCGGAACGGGGGCAAAGAATCGAGGTCGCGCCCTGCTTGTCGGTACATGGCCGCCGCAGCGGTTCCGGTACTGTGGCAGTCGATCAACGAGGCGATGAGCCCGCCATAGGCAAAGCCCGGCACCGAGGTGTGGAACGGCTTGGGCTGAAACCGGGTCACGGTTTCATCGCCTTCCCAGACCGTCTTGATCTGGTGGCCGTGCGTGTTGTGGCTGCCGCAGCCGTAGCAGTGCGACACGTTTTCCGGGTAGTGGTTCTGGAATGCGTCCATGGCGAGTCTCCTGAAGGGTGGTGGTTGAAGGAGTTCCTATGGTGCGAGCCCCAAGGCGACGCGCAGGCTCTCGGCGCTGGCGGCGTACTCCACCGAGACGACCCGGCCCGCCTCCAGCCGGATCAGCGTCACCGCGTTTTCCTGGCGCGGCCAGTCTGCCAACCGTTTTGCATCGAGCACCACACCCACCTCAAACGGCTGTTCACGGAGCGAAGGAAGCGCGAACGTGCGCGTGATGAACCCGGGCATCTTGCTCATGTCGGCCAGATAGAGCGCACGGCGCGTGGCCAGAAAACCCTTGGGTTGCTGCCCCAGGACTTCCATCGCGAGGTTGGATGCTTTTCGCCCGGCTGCGAACAGCAACAAACGGGTGTCCGCAGCCATGCGCCAGGTTTGCCCGTGCTGGTCTTGAACGACCACGGTGGGCATGCTTTGCCCCGGCGTGGGCGGTTCGGCCCATGAGGCGACGGGCAGCGCCAGAGCGCAAGCGAGGATTAGCGACTGGATGTTCATGATGGAAAAAGCGTGAAAGAAAAAAGGGGAACGATCGCCGGCAGCAATCATTGCCGCGCGCTGGCACACCGCAATTGGGTTCCTTCGGCAGGGGTTCTCAATGTGCCATCTGGGCGGGGCATCCGCCCTGGCTTTCGGTGTTCACCATGTGGTCGGCCATCTGGGCGAAGGTGTGGATCAGGCCGTCGCGCAGATCGGTGTCGGTGACCTGCTCGGTGAGCGCTTGCGTCATGCAGAGCACCCACTCGTCGCGCATGCGCTGGTCGATGGCGTAGGGCGCGTGGCGCATGCGCAGCCGTGGGTGACCCTTCTTGGCTATGTAGAGCGAAGGGCCGCCAAACCAGCCTGACAGGAATTCGAAGAGGCTTTCGGCGCTGCCTGCCAGGCTGTCGGGGTGTAGCTGCCGAACCGCATAGGCTTCGGGCAGCGTGTCCATCAGCTCATAGAAGCGATTCACCAGGCGATGCAGCGCCGGCGCGCCGCCCAGCGCGTCATAGGGCGTGGCAGTAGTTTGGATGGTGGTCATCGGTATTTCTTCAGGTAAGCACCTTCGAAGAACCGCTTGGCCCAGTGGAACAGGCGGGTCGAAGGCAGGATGATCTGGCGCTTGGCGTTGCGAAAGACCAGCGTGCCGTGATCGATGGCGTCGATGATGCAAATGAGCTCGACCTTGAAGGTGGCGTGAGGCGTGTCGCCGCGCAAACCCGCCAGCAGGTTTTCCGCAGCTGCTGCAGCTTGGAGGTCGGCCATGTGCGCCTGCTTGGGCATCCAGTCCGGGCCTGGGAAGCTGCCCGAGTCACCCACCACGTAGACATGCTCGGTCCCGGCGACGCGGCACTGCGCATCGGCCTTGAGCAGACCGCCCGGCGATCGCGCCAGTTCGGTCTGATCGAACCAGGCGTTACCGGTCATGCCGGGCATGAACAGGATGAGATCGGCCGGGAACGATCCGCCCTCGGTCAACACGCGATTGGCCTCGAACCCCTTCATCTTGTGGCCCAGGCGTGTGCGGATGTCGCGCCGCTGCATCTCATCGAGCAGGTGCTGCACCGCCTTGGGACCGAGCCGGCTCCCGGGTTCGTTGGACGGGTTGAAGAACACCAGCTCGAACTTGTCGCGCCGGCGTTCTCGCCTCAGTTGCTCGTCGATGCCGAACAGGAACTCGAACATCGGGCCACCGCGCACCGCACTCGGTTCGTTCGGGTTGCCGGCAAAACCCACGGCGATGGTGCCCCCCTGCAGGGTCTGCAGACGATCTCGGATCTTTTCGGCAGCCGCAATGCCTTCGCAGGGCGTGATGGCGTGTTCAATACCAGGCAGCCTCTTGATGAAGCGCCCGCCGCTGGCGATCACCAGGGCATCGTTGGGGACTTCACCCCCGGTGGTGTCCACCAGACGACCGCCGTTGCGCAGCCCGGTCACCTCTGCCGCCAGGTGGCGAACGTTCATGCGCTGAAAGAAATTGGCCAGTGGCACGATCAGCTGTTCGCGTGTGCGCAGGCCGCTGGGGATCCAGATGATGCCGGGCAGGTAGTGGAGCTCGGCGCGGGGTGCGATCAGCGTGATCTCGGCCTTGGCGTCGCGTCGACGGATTTCTCGAACGCTGGACAGCGCGCCAAAGCCAGCGCCGATGATGGTGATATGGGAAGGGGATGTCATGCGTTGAGGGCTCGTGGAGTTTGCGCGCCTGAGGCGTTGTCCTGCAATGCGATCACTCGCGCCAGATAGGTGTCGCGAGAGGTCGCAGCAAAAAAAGGATGCCAGCGGCGCTGCTCATGCACCGTGCTCACTGCGCGGGCTTGGCGCTCGTGACCCGCGAACAGCAGCGTCTCGTCAGGCAGGGTGAAGATGCGCTGCGTGACGCTGTCCCACAATGTCTCAGGCTGCGCGGGCTGGGGCTGGTGCGGGCAGGCGTCTACCGACAGCAGGCCGCCGCAGAAGACGCGATCGCGCCAGACGAAGCTGAGGCAGTCGGGCGTGTGGCCGGGGGTCGCCAACACCTGCAGGAACTCGTTGCCGAACGGCAGCAACTCGCCGTGGGACCCGGTGTGAGCGCCGGGCCGCGGCTCACCCTGGACCACCGGGGCGTCCAGTCGACACAGGGAGGAGAACTCCAGCGGCTGCAGGCCATCGTGGTGGTGCGTCCGCAACACCCAGCGCAGGCGCAGGCCACGCTCGGCCAGCAGGGCCTGCAGGACTGGCAGGTCGGGACCGTGCGGGTCCACCACCACCGCCTCGCGTGCCTCGACATCGGCCAGCAGATAGCTCAGCTCGCTGCGGCGCTCATCGTGCAGGATGCGAAACAGCACTTCAGTGCTCCCAGCGCCAAAGGACGCAGCGCGACACGAACCCGGCACCGCGCATCCGGATGAGAAACCACATGTTGTTCTCCGGCACGAATCAGGCCGTACCGAGGCCATCCTCACCGATCAGCAAGCTGCCGTCGGCCAGGTACTGGTGCGGCGGTACCACCAGGTTGGTGGGCGCAGGCTTGTTCTTGAACACGCGACCCGCCAAGTCAAAGGTCGATCCATGACAAGGACAGAAAAAGCCACCCTTCCAATCGGGGGGTACGCTGGCGTTGGCCGTACCTTCGGGCAGGGTCACCGGGGAACACCCCAGGTGGGTGCAGATCCCGACCGTCACGAACAACTCGGGCTTGATCGAGCGGTATGTGTTGGTGGCATAGGCGGGTTGCTGCGGCTTTTCAGAATCGGGGTCGGCCAGTCCCGGCATGTCCTCGAGGGTGGCCAGCATATCGGGCGTGCGGCGCATCACCCACACGGGCTGGCCTCGCCATTCGACGGTTTTGATTTCACCAGGAGCCACCACCGCGGGATCCATGGACACGCTGGCGCCCTGCGCCTTGGCCCGCTCGCTGGGGGCAAAGCTGGACACGAAGGGCACCGCCACGGTCGATGCGGCGGCCACGCCCATGGCACTGGTGGCCAGCAGCCAGGTGCGGCGCTGCGGGTCGCCGGGCGCGATGAGTTGAGGAAGAATCGGGGTGAATGGCATGTCTGGCTCCTTGCCTTGTGGCTGGCGGGTGGGTGGGTTGGCGATGAATCGCGCAGTGCATCGTGAGCAGTGCGCTACGTCTTCAGCACCCAGCGCAGCAGCATGGCCACGACCAGCAGCGTGCCGATGCTGGCCGCCCAGATACCGGCCATCCAGAGCAGTCGCTTCCACAAAGGTTGCAGTGGCTCATCGGGGCGGGTGGTGCTGATATCCGGCCAGCGGAAAAGGTGGTTTTTCATGCGTGGTACCCGTCTGCGGTGACCTTGCCGCGAAACACCCAGTAAGACCAGGCGGTGTAGCCCAGGATCATGGGCAGCACGACCGCCGTGCCCCAGAGCATGAAGACCTGGCTGCTGCGGTCAGTGGCCGCGTCCCAGATGGTCACGGCGCCCGGTACGACGTCGGGGAACACGCTGATGCCCAGGCCGATGAAGCACAGCAGGAAGATACCCAGCGTGAGCAAGAAAGGGGCGACCTCGCGGCCCGTCTTCAGGCTCCGCACGAAGGCCACACTGGCCAGCGCCACCAGGATGGGCACCGGGGCCACCCACAAGATGTTGGGCCAGTGCAGCCAGTTGGCGAAGTAGTTCGCACTCAGAAACAGGGTGGCGACGCTGACCGCGACGATGGCCGCCAGGCTGGCGCCACCCAGCCACCAGGCCATGGCCCGGGCCTTGCGCTGCAGCGTGCCTTCGGCCTTCATCACCAACCAGGTGGATCCCAGCAGGGCGTAGGCCACGACCACGCTCAGGCCCGTGAGCAGCGAGAACGGTGTGAGCCAGTCCCACCAGCCGCCGGCATACGCCCGCTCGCTGATGCGCACGCCTTGCAGCAGCGCCCCGAGGATGACGCCTTGCGAGAACGCTGCCAGCAGCGAGCCACCGGTGAACGCAAGATCCCAGAAGCCGCGGTGGGCCGGGTCGCGCCAGCGAAACTCGAACGCCACGCCGCGAAAGACCAGGGCCAGCAGCATCGCAATGATGGGCGCGTACAGGGCAGACAGGATCAGGCCGTAGGCCAGCGGAAAGGCCGCCAGCAGACCGCCCCCGCCCATGACCAGCCAGGTTTCGTTGCCATCCCACACCGGCGCGATGCTGTTCATCGCGGTGTCGCGATCGTGGCCCACCTCGAAGGTGTTGAACAGGATGCCAATACCGAGGTCAAAACCGTCCAGTACGACGTAGATGAAGACGGCCAGCACGATGATGAAGGCCCAGACGAGGGTGAGATCGATGTTCATGCGGATCTCCTTATTCGGTTGCCAGCGCATCGGGCCGCAGCGCCACGGCGGGTGTGGTGCCGGCAGCGCGTGCGGGAATGTTGGGAGGGGCCGACTCGTGCACCACTGGCGGCTTGGCCATCAGCTTCAGGATGTAGATCACCCCGGCACCGAAGACCGCGAAGTACACGATCACAAAGGCCACCAGCGAGGCCGCCACTGCCGGCGCTGCCAGCGGTGAGGCCGACTCCGCCGTGCGCATCAGGCCCTGGATGGTCCAGGGCTGGCGACCCACCTCGGTGGTGATCCAGCCCGCGAGCACCGCGATCAACCCGGACGGGCCCATCACCAGCGCGAAGCGGTGCAGCCACTTCCATTCGTACAGACGGCCCTTGGCGCGAGCCCACAAGCTGAGCATGCCCAGACCGGCCATCAGGAAACCCAGCCCGACCATGATGCGGAAGGACCAGAACACCACGCCCACGGGTGGGTGATCGGCCGCAGGCACGGTGTCCAGGCCCTGCATCGGGGCGTTGAGATCGTGCTTGAGGATCAGGGAGGACAGCTTCGGAATTTCCACCGCGTAGTCCACACGGCCTTCGGCGCTGTTCGGAATACCAAACAGGATCAGCGGCGCCCCTTCAGGGTGGCTCTGATAGTGGCCTTCCATCGCCATCACCTTCACGGGCTGATGTTCCAGCGTGTTCAGGCCATGCATGTCGCCCAGAACGATCTGCAGCGGCGCCACGATGGCAGCCATCCACATCGCCATGGAGAACATGAGGCGCGCGCGCGGGTTGGTGCGGTCCTTCAGCAGGTGCCAGGCACCCACAGCGCCCACCAGGAACGCGGTGGTCAGGTAAGCAGCCGACAAGGTGTGCACCAGCCGGTAGGGAAAACTGGGGTTGAAGATGATGGCCAGCCAGCTGCCAGCGGAAATGAACTGACCATTGGCGTTCATCGCGTAACCGGCTGGGGTCTGCATCCAGCTGTTGACCGAGAGGATCCAGAAGGCGGAGACAAAGGTGCCCAAAGCCACCATCAGCGTCGCGGTGAAGTGCAGGCGTTTGCCCACCCGGTTCATGCCGAACAGCATCACGCCCAGGAAGCCGGCTTCGAGGAAGAAGGCGGTCAGCACCTCATAGGCCATCAGCGGGCCGATGATCGGGCCGGCCTTGTCGGAGAACACCGCCCAGTTGGTGCCGAACTGATACGACATGACGATGCCCGAGACCACCCCCATGGCGAACACCAGCGCGAAGATCTTGATCCAGTAACGGAACAGGTCCATGTAGTCGGCGCGCCCGGTTTTCAGCCAGAGGCCTTCGAGCACCGCCAGGTAACTGGCCAGACCGATCGTGATGGCGGGAAAGAGAAAGTGAAAACTCACCGTGAACGCGAACTGGATTCGCGCCAGCAGCAGCGCGTCGGTTACATCAAACATCTTGGGGTCCTTGCGTCATTCGGGGCTGGCCTGAATCGGCTCTGGAGTCTGAAGCGGTCCGTGTTCGGGATCTGTGCGACGGGCAACGGAGATATTCATCACCCATTACTTATCAAGATCCGTGCCTCGCGAGCGCGGACTCAAAAGTGCAATGAATTCAATGGTCTTTCGACTGAGCCTGTCAGGGGCTTTCTCTGCCACTGCCGCTACAACTGCCACTTATGGCAGAGAATGCCGGTGGCTTGCCGTTTTCGACCATGCCCAGGAACACGCCTTGAAACCCCTGCCCGAACTCACCGCCTTTCTCGAAGGCCTGCCTGAGCCGCACATCTTGTTCGATGCGCGGTACCGCATCCTCGCGGCCAATGCGGCGTACCGGCGCACCTACGGCGGCCAGCGCGACGTGGTCGGGCGCACCTGCCACGAGGTCTCGCATAACTTTTCGGTGCCCTGCGATCAGGCCGGGGAATCCTGCCCGCTGGCGCAGTCGCTGGTCTCGGGCCAGCGCGAGCGCGTGCTGCACCTGCACCACACCACCCAGGGCGAGGAGTACGTGAACATCGAGCTCTCGCCCCTGCCCGGGCCAGACGGTGAGCCGGCGTTTTTTGTGGAGAAGATGGAGCCGCTGCGCGTGGCCCAGGGTCAGCCGGCGGCACAGGGCCTGATAGGGCGCTCGGACGCGTTCCAGCGGATGCTGGGGCTGGTGGCGCGAGCGGCACCTTCGCGCGCCACCGTCTTGCTGCTCGGTGAATCGGGCACCGGCAAGGAGCTGGTCGCGCGGGCCTTGCACGAAGCCAGTCCGCGCGCGGGCAAGCCACTGGTGGCGGTGGATTGCTCAAGCCTGCCCGAGACACTGTTCGAATCCGAGCTCTTCGGCCACGAGCGCGGCGCGTTCACTGGCGCCAATGCCGCCAAGGGCGGCCTGGTGGAGGCGGCCAGCGGTGGCACGCTGTTTCTGGATGAGGTGGGTGACATCCCGCTGCCGATGCAGGTCAAGCTGCTGCGGCTGCTGGAGACCGGCACCTACCGCCGCGTGGGCAGCACCGAATTGCGCCATGCCGACATCCGCGTCGTCTCGGCCACCCACCGAGACCTGGACCAGATGGTGGCCGACGGCCGCTTCCGCGAAGATCTTTTTTACCGGCTGTCGATCTTCCCGATCCGGCTGCCCAGCCTGCGCGATCGTGCCGGCGATGTGGCGCTGCTGGCGCCCTCGCTGCTGGAGCGTGTGGCCGCGCCGCGCCGCCTGCACCTGAGCGCCTCGGCCCTCAAGCGGCTGGATGCGCAGGTGTTCCCCGGCAATGTGCGCGAGCTGCGCAACCTGCTGGAGCGCGCAGCGCTGCTGTGCGACGGCGATCTGATCGAGGCCGACCATGTGCAGCAGGCCATCGACACTGGCCGCCGCCCGGCTGGCGCACCGCTCCAGCTGAACCAGCCGCCCGCCGCCAACCCATCCTCAAGCGCTGGGGCCGAACCTGTGCTGGATTTCAGGGCCCTGGAACGCACCGCTCTGCGTGCAGCCCTCTCGGCACATACCGGCAGTCGGGCAGAGCTCGCAACCAAGATGGGCATCAGCGAGCGTTCGCTCTACCGAAAAATCAAGGCATTGGATTTCCCAGGCAAACCTTCCGAAACTTAGCCGGGTAGCTCAGCCCAGGGGAACTGCTGAAGGAGCTGACCTGCAGCTGCTCCCAAACGCGATCCCTCTCGAATCGGCCCTTGGCATCTGCCTGGGCTGTAAACCATTCAATCAGAGGCCCGACCCAGCCAGCGGGTGGTGTGTGCAAGGCCCTGGTGTCCGGGTCCTTCATCCAACGCCACCTCGCCCTCCCAGGCCATTTTTTCCTCGAGCAGGCCCGCGAAGTCGTCCCGCAGCAATTCGGGGGTGAACAGCATGGCTGGGTCCTTCGGACCACCGCTGCGATGCTGCAGTTGCTGTGGATGAAAACCTTCCAGCAGCAACCAGCCGCCCGGACGCAGAGCAGCGGCCAGACGCCTGTGGGACCCAACACGGACGGCGGGCGGCAGATGGACGAATACCAGCACCACCGCATCGAAGCTGAAAGGCTCGGGCGTCCAGTCGGCAAGGTCACCGAGCACGGTGTGCAGTGCGACGCCACGCTCGGTCGCCAGCGCCTGCGCCTTGTGCAGGCCCACAGCCGAGCCATCCATGGCCGTCACCCGGTGGCCCTGCTGGGCCAGCCAGACACCGTTGCGGCCCTCGCCGTCGCCCGGAACCAGCACATCGCTGCCGGGTTGGAAGCGTTGCTGCTGCTCCACCAGAAACGTATTGGGTGCGGTGCCGTACTTGTAGCCGCCGATCGAAAAGTTCTGATCCCAGAAGTTCATCACCAGCAGTCTACCGATTGCGCTCGGGCAGATCGGCGTAGTAGGTCGCCAATGCCTCGATCTCACCGCGCGTGAGTTTTTTCGCAAAGGTGCTCATTCCCTTGGCCGCGTCGTTCGAACGCACGCCGCTCTGGTAGTCGAGCAGGGTGCGGGTGAAGTACAGCGGGTTCTGCCCTGCCAAGGCCGACGCTTCCAGCTTGCCGCCCTGACCCTTCACACCATGACAGCTGGCGCAGGGTGTGAGCAAACGTGAGGGGTCGCCCTTGCGCACCAGCTGCGCTGCGCTCATGCCCTCGCCCAGGACTGAGGGGCGCGGCGTGCCATCGTCGCCCGGTGCTGGCAAGGCGGCGTAAAACGCCGACACGTCGGCGATCTGCTGCGGCGTCATCATGACGGCGATGTCGTGCATGAGTTCAGCCCGCTTGCCCTCCAGTCGCAGGCGGCTCTGGTAGTCGAGCAGCATCTTGGCCGTGTAGGCCGATTTCTGCCCGGCCAGATGGGGCCAGTTCTGGGTGGGTGCCACACCGTTGTCCCCGTGGCAGGAGGCGCAGAACAGCTGCTGGTTCACTTCCCGCCCGCGCACCTCGTCACCGGCTGGCAGTGCCGCCAGGGCGTGGCGCAAGGTGGCGGGCGTCCAGCCTTTCGCAACGCCGCTGTCGGTCGAATCGTTGGCCAACGCATTGCCAGCCGACAGACCGATCACAAAAGCGACGGCGGTGAGAGCGATCGCGCTGAGCGATCGACGAAACAGGCCATCGGTGGCTGCCGCCAGCTCTTCCAGGTAAGGATCGTGGGTCATGGGGCGGATTCCGTTCAGGTGAAGCAGTCGGCGGTGAAAGTGCGCAGCCAGGCCTGCTGGTAGCGGGCACCGAGTTTGATCTGAGCTGGCGTGGCGTTCAGCGGCAGGTAGCGCTGCTTCGTGTTGATGCGGGCGATCTTGCCGTCGACGATCTTGAAGACGTCGGCCACAAACAGGCCGTAGTCCTTGCCGGCCAGCGCGTAGCAGGTGTTCTCCCACAGGGGCTCGGGCGCGCTGCGCCCGGCCAGTTCCTCGACGATGGCGCGCGCCACCACCTTGGCCTGGTTGTTGGCGGAGAAACCGCTCTTGGGCATGGCATCCGCAATGCAGGCGTCGCCAATGACATGCACGTTGGGCTGCAGCGTGGAAGCAAACGTGCGCCGATCCACCGGGCAGAAGCCGCTGCCATCGGTCAGCCCCAAGGTCATGGCAACCTGCCCGGCCCTCATGGGTGGAATGACGTTGATCACATCGGCCTTGATGGTCTCGGCCTCGGTCTCGATGCGCATGTTCTTCGCGTCGATCTTGAGCGTGCGGCCGCCTTCCTTGCCACGCACCCAGCTCAGCATGCTGGTGCCGCTGTGCTGCTTTACTTCGACCTGACCCTGCATCTTCTCCACGTAGTCGGTGGGCAGGTTGAAGTTGTAGAGCCGGTTCCAGCCCAGCATCATGGTCTGGTCGGTCACGAAGCTGTCCTTCGGGTCGACGATGATGACCTTGGCCGTCGGGTTGTGCTTCGAGAACCACTCGGTCATGAGCGCGGCGCGTTCGTAGGGTCCCGGCGGGCAGCGGTAGGGGCTGGGTGGCGCCGCGATGACGAAGGTGCCGCCCCGGCGCATGCCCTGCAGCTGCCTGGCCAGCAAGGCGGTCTGATCGCCAGGAATCCAGCCCGAAGGCACGGCGGTGCGAGCCACGGACTCGCTGTAACCGGCGTAGTTTTCGTAGAGCAACTGGATGCCAGGGGAGACGACCAGTCGGTCGTAGGCGATCTTCTGCCGGCCAGCGGTATTCACGGTGCGCGCGACCGGGGCGAAGCCGGTGACGGTGTCGAACACGAAATTGATGCCGTAAGTGTTTCGCAGCGCGTCGTAGCTCACGTTGAGCTCATCCATGCTGGCGTGCTGGTTCAGCACCTCGCTGGAGCCATACGGTCGCACATAGACCGGGTTCTTCTCGATCACCGTGACCCTGAGCGACGGGTTGAACAGCTTGAGGTATTTCGCCGTGGTGGCACCCCCCACCCCGCCACCAACGATGACGATGTGGGCGGTCTCGGCGGCAAACGACAGACTGGGCGCCGCAGCCACCGAAAGCAGGCCGAGGGCCTGCATCAGCCAGTCGCGACGCGACAGGGAAGACTTGGATAGATCAGCGTGGGCCATCACTGACCTCCTTTGGATTCGGGTACCGCCTGGGGCGGGACGGCAACGAAAAAGTCGCCCATGGCGCGAATCTCGGCGTCGCTGAAGCCCTGGGCCACGTGGCTCATGAGCGTGGCCGGACGTCGACCTTCACGGAAGTCGGTCATGGTGGTCACGAACTGCCGCACCGGCATGCCGGCCAAGGGCACGAAGGACTCGTCGCCAAGTCGTCCCAGCGTGCCGTGGCAGGCGGCACAGCTGTGGGCCATCATTTCGCCCGAGACCAGCGGCTCGCTGGTCGGGGATGCGATTGCGTTTGCAACGGCCACCGGTGTGGGCGAGGTCTGCGCGATGGCGCGCACCGCCAGCGAGGTCGCCACGGTGGCACCGAGCGCCACCAGAATCGTCCAGACCAAGACCTGACGCCATGGCAGCGAGGGGTGTGCCGATGGCAAGGTCGACATGTCGAGTGGTTGTTTCATATCAGCGGGCCCAAACGTAAAAGCCAACGGCGAAATACAGCACGGTCCAAGCCACTAGCAGGCCGACCGACCACTGACCGATGCGGGTGACGGTGGAGCTGGGGGTGTACAGGCCCTTGCTCTGGCCGGCCTGCCAGGCGACGGTGAGCAGGTAGGCCAGCGTGACGCCGCCGACCACCCCGAAGGTGACGAAGAACAGCGAGGTGCTGTACCAGTCCATGTTGATCCGGTAGTCCATGGCGTCGTAGCCGTGGCTGCCCAGCAGGGTCACAAAACGCAACATCTCGCGCGCAGCGCCTACGACGATCAAGCCCAGGGCGCCGGCACCGAAGATGCCGTAGCCCCAAACACCGCTGTCGATGCGGTCCCGCAGCACCAGGGGCAAGGCCACCACGGCGAGCAAGGCCACCAGCGCCATCAGCATCCAGACCGAGGACGCAAACCAGGTCATCTTTTCAGGCAGGGTCAGCATCCAGACGGCACCGATCAGCACCGACACCACACCGCCGACCAGCATCAGGCTCTGGGCCAGACCGCGCACCCAGCGCAGGTAGGCGGCATCGGTTTCGCCACCACCTTGAAGATAGCGGCGGTAGCCGTACAGCCAGGCCCCCGTGACCGGGGCCGACAGCGCGATGAAGAACAGGAAGCGCGGCAGGTTCCAGTAGTGCAGCGAATGGCCATCGGGGTTGACCACGCCTTTGGGGGCATACCAGGCCATCCATTGTTCGGGAAACAGCATCTGGTTGGTCAGGCTGTGCACGATGAAGCCCACGGCCAGCAGCAGGGCCAGCGACAGCAGCATCCAGATGCCACCGCGCCCGCCATCGGCCATGATGTCATGGTTCTTCCAGTAGAAGATGTACATCGCGATGTAGCCGGCGATCAGCAACACGATGAAGCCGATCACCCACCAGGCCGAGAGCACATTGGACGTGTACCAGAACGGGTCGTACACCACCTGCACGAACAGCAGTGGCGCCACACCGATCACGATGGCGACCGACACCGCGATCTTGGCGGTGACCAGCATGGCAGCCGCCAGGCGACGCCAATGGGTGCTGGCGCTGAAGGCGCCGCGCAGTGTGAGCGAGGCAGCACCCAGCATCACCTGCACCGCCGCCATATGTAGCGCGAAGGTGAGCACGCCCAACACCAGGAACACCAGCGGGTGGGACGGTACACCTGCCTGATCGCGCAACGCATAGAGCATTTCGGGGGTCATGGTCTTACTCCTTGGCCGCGGTCCTGGCGGCGGGCACCTGGACCGTGCTCACCACCTGGGTGGGCGACAGCGTGACGATGAAGCTGGCGAGCGCTCGGGCCTCGTCATCGTTGAAAGGGATTTGCGGCATGTAAAGCGTGTTGCCACCCGACAGCGCCGCCTGCAGATACTCGGCCATCTCGGCCTCGGTGTGTGTTCCAGTGAAGTAGTTGCGCAGCGGGCGGATGCCGGTACTGCTCAGCGAATGGCAGTTGGAGCAGGTGTTGAGCGCCAGCAGGCGGCCGGCCTCGACGCGGTTGCCGTCGTCGATGGCGCGCAGCGCCTCGGGCACGAACACCAGCGTCTTCATGAAACCGTGCGCCTCGATGGTCGGAATCTCGGACTTCACACCCATGCCCGGCACATCGCGACCGATCACCTGGTTGGAGTACACATACTGGCCAGCTACCCAGGGCTTTCGGATGGATTCGCGCGCCACCTCTTCGGGCCAGAGACCGAAGACCAGTACCGCCACGGTCATGACAGCGGCGAGGCTGGACACCAGCGCGCGAGGCTGCACCAGCGTCAGGATGAAATAGGCCAAGGTACCCGCCACCACGCTCAATAGCGCGATGGGGAAGTGCTCTGGCAGGCGATTCTGCAGCACCACGTCGGCCGTCTCGGGCAGCGTGGCGAGGTACCACTGCAGCATGCCTGCCCCGGCCAGCGTGGCGACGATACCCAGCCAGGCCAGCTTCGTAGCAATGTTTTTCTTCAGCGCCGCGTCCTTGAACTGGCTGGCCACGATGCCGCCCACCACCGCCGTCATGGTGAACATGAACGCGGTCCGCATGCCCAACTGGGCGAAGGTGTTGGGGCCGTAGAAGGCGTTGAGCACGCCGCCGGTCTCGGTCCATTCCGCTTTGCCCGGCCACATCATGAAGCTCAGGATGCCCACGATGACCAGCATGGTGGTGTACGAAGTCAACCCGAAGATCAGCGAGATGCGGGTGTGTGTTTTCACATCAACCTTGCCCACCAGGTAGATCAGCATGTAGACGCCCACCACTTCAATCACGAAAAACACCCACTCGGTGGCCCACATCCAGACGAAACTGTGGATCAGCGCTGAAATGCCGCGCGGGCTGGCCACCGTAGTGGAGTACCAGATGCCCGGACCGGTGATGGAGCCCAGCACGTAGCTGAACACCAGCAAGAACAACCCGTAGCGCTTGATGAATTCAAGCAGCTCGGGCTTGTTGTGGCGGTGCGCGTGGTTGGTCAGCCAGGCAAAGAAAATGGCTGCGCCAACCGAGGTGTGGGAGAACAGCACGTGGATCGTGGCGATGAAGCCCACGATCCAGCCACTGCCCACTCCCGGCTCAAACCAGGTGGGATACAGACCGATCATGTCCATGTTCTTGTCTTCCTCGATGTCGCCGCTGCGGGGGAATGCCCGACAGGGTGTTAGGAGGAATCAACAAGAAGCGTGCCAAGGGATAGATTCGCTCTGAACCTATACAAATCAACAACTTACATATCGATCGCCGCAGACTTGAGCTGGAAAGCGAAGTGAAGCCGTCAACTTGGCAGACATAACTGCCAAAAACGTCAGGCCAAGAAGTGAGAACCGGATGAAACCAGCGCCGCTAGTCGGACCTGCCCCACCAACACGCGTCTATATGGGACGCGGTTAGGCACGACCTATTTTTTGCGTCGAGACGGTAACGTCTTCACCATCAATTGAGGCGAAGGTTGGGCGTGCACCTAGAAGCTCTGAGTCAACCAACACTCCTCGCCCAATGCGACAACGGCCCGGCTGGCCTTGTTTTGCAAACTCAGGCTCTATTTCGTTCAGTCACCCGACAGTCGAGACGGGACAGTGGTGACGTTTCGCTTCCGTCGCTGGCGAAGAACCAGAACGGGTCGACAGCGTGGGGTCGGCCCTTCTAGGAACGAACATTCGACCGAGGCTTGGCTGTGCAACCTCTGGCCTGCCACGCTGGATGACTGCAGCCCCCTTGCTACCGGTCGTTGATGCCGACGCGCTGCCGGGTGAGCCTATGACAGCTTGTTGCCAAGCACCGTGAACTCGGCTCCCGGCCGCGACCGACGGCAATCGCTGTATTGTGTTGAAAAACTCCGCTGAGCCTCAATTCTGGCCCGCGGTTTGCATGCCT